>NZ_FRBR01000046.1 GCF_900142665.1 Roseovarius pacificus | reverse complement strand
TCAGCGGGTGAGAATCTTCGAGTGAACGGAGACAGGCTGTGGGAGAGCCTGATGGAGATGGCGCAGATCGGGCCGGGTGTGGCGGGGGGCAACAACCGCCAGACGCTGACCGATGAGGACGGCGCGGGCCGGGCGCTGTTTCAGTCCTGGTGCGCGGCGGCGGGGTGCAGCATGGGGGTGGACGGCCTCGGCAACATGTTCGCCCGGCGCGAGGGCACCGACCCCGACGCGCTGCCGGTTTACGTGGGCAGCCACCTGGACACCCAGCCGACGGGCGGCAAGTACGATGGCGTGCTCGGCGTGTTGGGCGGGCTGGAGATCGTGCGCACGCTGAACGATCTGGGCATCCGGACGAAGCACCCGATCGTGGTGACCAACTGGACCAACGAGGAAGGCACGCGGTTCGCCCCGGCGATGCTGGCCTCGGGGGTGTTCGCCGGGGTGCACGAGCAGGCCTGGGCGGAGGACCGGACCGATGCCGAGGGCAGGCGGTTCGGTGACGAGCTGGACCGGATCGGCTGGCGCGGCGCGGAAGAGGTGGGCGCGCGCAAAATGCACGCATTTTTCGAGCTGCATATCGAACAGGGCCCGATCCTCGAGGCCGAGAGCAAGGATATCGGCGTGGTGACCCACGGTCAGGGGCTGAACTGGACGCAGGTGACGATCACCGGCAAGGACGCGCATACCGGCTCGACCCCGATGCCGATGCGGCGCAATGCGGGTCTGGCGATGGCGCGGGTGCTGGAGAAGGTCGAGGAGATCGCGCTGAGCCACGCGCCGGACGCGGTGGGCGCGGCGGGGCATATCGACATCTTCCCCAACTCGCGCAACGTGATCCCCGGCAAGGCGGTGTTCACGGTGGATTTCCGCTCGCCGCAGCGGGCGGTGATCGAGGACATGGTCGCGCGGATGAAGGCGGCGGCGAGGGAGATTTGCGACGCTATGGGCTGCGAGGTGGCGTTCGAGACCGCCGGGGGGTTCGACCCGGTGGAATTCGACAAGGGCTGCGTCGCGGCGGTGCGCGCGGCGGCCGAGCGGCTGGGCTATTCGCATCGCGACCTGGTGTCGGGGGCGGGGCACGACGCGTGCTGGATCAACCGCGTGGCGCCGACGGCGATGGTGATGTGCCCCTGCGTCGACGGGCTCTCGCATAACGAGGCCGAGGAGATCACCAGGGACTGGGCCGCCGCCGGGGCCGATGTGCTGATGCACGCGGTCGTCGAAACCGCGGAGATCGTGGAGTAGCAGGGCGCCGCCCCCGTCGCCGCAAGCGGCGTGTCCGGGGCTTCGCCCGTTCGGGGCTGAAACGATCCCCCGGATCGTTTCCGGGACGCCCCTCACCCCCCGGGATGTTTCGGCAAGAAGAAACCCCGCGACCCGCTGAAAAAACAGGGAGACATGATATGAGC
>NZ_FRBR01000031.1 GCF_900142665.1 Roseovarius pacificus | reverse complement strand
ATGGCGCTTGTAGCTGATAGCCGATGTCTGCATTGCAGTCAGATAAGAAGAAATCGCGACGCGAACAACAATAGGGCAGTTAACGTGACATCACCTGCGCCAGACCCTTCGTTTCGAGCCGCCATGCTTGCGCGTGTGCCACTCGCCTTCGCCTTCCACCTTGATGCCGGTGCTGTCCACGACACATTCTTCGCCAGATCCAGTCCGACCGTAGTAATCTCCGACATAACCGCCTCCCATAGTGGATTGTTGCGATCCCACCTTGGCACAGCGATGCCGTCGGGGGGCGGTTACATCATCAGAGCCCGCCCTACCCGTCCGTCAAGGTGCCCAGATAGGCATCCGCCGAAAAGGCGACCGTTTCGGACAGCGTCGGATGGGGATGGATCGACAGGGCGAGGTCTTCGGCCACAGCGCCTATCTCGATTGCCACAACGATCTCGGCCAGCAGTTCACCTGCATTGGGGCCGGTCATGGCCCCGCCGATGATCCGCTTGGTTTCAGGGTCGATCAGGATCTTGGTCAGCCCGTCGTCGCGCCCCATGGAAAGCGACCGGCCCGAGGCGGCCCAGGGGAAGACCCCCTTCTCATAGGCGATGCCCTTGGCCTTGGCGTCGGTCTCCGTCAGTCCCGCCCAGGCGATTTCGGGATCGGTATAGGCGACCGAGGGGATGGCCAGCGGATCGAAGGCGGCCTTTTCGCCCGCGATGACCTCGGCCGCGACCTTACCCTCGTGCGCGGCCTTGTGCGCCAGCATGGGCTGGCCGACCACGTCGCCAACCGCAAAGATATGCGGCTGCGCGGTGCGCATCTGGGTATCCACCGAAATGAAACCGCGCGCGTCGGGGGTGATCCCCGCGGCCTCGGCCTTGATCGCCCCGCCGTTCGGGCGGCGGCCGGTAGCGACAAGGACGCGGTCGAAAACCTCTGTCCTCGTCGTGTCGCCGGTCTCGAAACTGACCTCGATCCCCGCCTCCGTCGCCGTCGCGCCGGTGACCTTGGTCTTCAGCATCACCTCTTCGTAGCGCGCAGCGATGCGTTTGTGCAGCGGTCGGGTGATATCGGCATCGGCACCGGGGATGATCTTGTCCATCGTCTCGACCACCGTGATCCGGCTGCCAAGCGCGTGATAGACTTCGGCCATTTCCAGCCCGATGATCCCGCCGCCGATGATCAGCAGCCGTTCGGGGATATCCTCCAGCGCCAGCGCGCCGGTGCTGTCCATGATCCGGGGATCCTCGGGCAGGAAGGGTAGGCGCACGGGTTCGGACCCGCAGGCGATGATCGCATACTGAAAAAGGATCGTCTGCGTGCCCTCGGGGCCGCGCACCTCGATGTCGTTCGGGCCGGTGAAGGCCCCCTGCCCGGTCACGACCCGCACCTTGCGGCGCTTGGCCAGCCCGGCAAGCCCGGATGTCAGCCGCCCGGTGGTCTTGTCCCGAAAGGCGCGGATGCCGTCGAGGTCGATCTTCGGCGCGCCGAAGGTCAGCCCGGCCTCACCCGCGTGCTTCGCCTCGTCGATGATCTTCGCCAGGTGCAACAGCGCCTTGGACGGAATACAGCCGACGTTCAGGCAAACCCCGCCGAGTGTGGGGCGCGAGTCGATCAGAGTGACGTCCAGCCCGAGGTCCGCCGCACGAAAAGCCGCCGTATAGCCGCCCGGACCGCCACCCAGCACGACGAGTTGGGCCGTGCCTTCTGCGGTGGTGGTGGCGGGATCGGGGAGCGTTTTCGGGGCCGCTTGCGCCTCTGCCGCCTCCAGCGTCATCAGGCTCTGGCCAGCCGTCACTACGTCACCGATGGCCACGTCGATCGACACCACGCGGCCCGCGGCCTCTGCCGGAATATCCATGACTGCCTTGTCGCTTTCCAGCAGAACCACGTCATCCGTCGCCGCCACCATATCGCCGATCGCGACCGTAATTTCAGCCACGGTGACATCGCTTGCATTGCCCGTATCGGGGACTTTGACCTGAACCGTCATGGTCATCCCCTCACAGGCTGATCCGGCGGAAGTCCGACAGGACATCGCGCACGTGGACAAGGAACTTCGCCGCCGCGACACCGTCGACCACCCGGTGATCCCAGCTCAGGCTCATCGGCTGGATCAGCCGGGGCTGGAAGGCCGCGCCATCCCATTTCGGCTGGATCGCCGCGCGGGTCATGCCCAGGATCGCCACCTCGGGCGCATTGATGATCGGTGTGAAATTAGTGCCCCCGATCCCGCCTAGCGACGAGATCGTGAAGGTCGCGCCCTGCATGTCCTTCGGCCCCAGTTTGCCAGTCCGCGCCTTCCCGGCAAGGTCCTTCATCTCGCCCGCGATCTCGCGCAGGGATTTGGCATCGGCCTCCCGGATGACCGGCACGACGAGCCCGCCCGGCGTATCCGCCGCAACCCCGATATGGTAGTATTTCTTCACCACGACATGATCGCCATCGAGCGAGGAATTGAATTCCGGATAGGCCTTCAGCGCGGACACACAGGCTTTGACCACGAAGGCCAGCATGGTCAGCTTCACGGCCTCCGGACCCTCGGCATTGGCGGTCTTGCGGAAGACCTCCGTCTCGGTGACATCGGCCTCTTCGAAATTCGTGACATGCGGAATGACTATCGCATTCCGCGCCAGACTGGGACCGGAGATCTTGCAGATGCGGCTCAGCGGCACGCGCTCCACCGGGCCGAAGGCTTCGAAATCGACCTCGGGCCAGGGTGGCAGGTCGCCACCAAAACCCGGTCCGGCGGCGGGGGCCGCGCCAGTGCCGGACATCACCCGTTTGACGAACCGTGTCAGGTCGTCGCGCGTGATCCGCCCATGCGGCCCGGTGCCAGGCACCTCGCCGATCGTGACCCCCAGCTCTCGGGCCATCTTGCGGATCGCGGGCGAGGCATGGGCAAGCCGGTCTGTCGGCGTCGCGGCGGGCAGAGCGGAGGGTTCGGCAGCGGGGAACGGAGAGGCTTTCGGGGCCTCCGGCGTTGCGATCTCGGGTTCGGGCGCAGGTTTCTCGGGCGCAGGCGCAGGCTCGGCCGGTGCAGCCTGTTCAGCGCTTTCGATCAGGGCGATCACGCTGCCCTGACTGACCGTATCCCCGACCGCGACCTTCAGTTCGACGATCTTGCCCGCCTGGTCCGAGGGCACATCCAGAGTCGCCTTGTCACTTTCCAGAACGATGACCGTGTCGTCGGTCTTGATGGTGTCGCCCGGACCAATGGGGATCTCGATGATCTCGACATCCTTGAAATCGCCGATATCGGGCACGCGCAATTCGATCTTGTTTGTCATGGCAAGCCTCACACGGTCCAGGGTGCGGGCGCGCCCGTATCCACGTTCAGATTCTTCCTCGCTTCCGTCTGTACCTTGGCGTCGATGTGTCCGGCCTTCACCATGGCGGCTATGGCGGCGAGCGCGATGTTCTTGGTATCGACCTCGAAGAAGTCGCGCAGGTTCACGCGGTTCGACGACCTGCCGAAGCCGTCCGTCCCGAGGATCGTCATCGGCGCATCGACATAAGGCGCGATCAGGCCGGGCACAGCGCGCACGTAGTCGCTGGCCGCGATCACCGGCATATCGCCTCCGAGCATCTGCGCGACATGGCTTTCCCGGGCGTCCGTGCCGAACCGACTGTCGCGCTCTGCCGCGCGGGCGTCACGGTCCAGTTCGCTCCAGCTGGTTGCGCTGAAGATGTCCGAGGCAATGCCGTAGTCATTGGCAAGGATATCGGCCGCGGCAATCACCTGGTTCAGGATCGTGCCGGAGCCGACCAGACGGATGCGTCTGTCGGAATTCGCGTCGCCCCGCCGGTCGAACAGGTACATCCCCTTGATGATGTCACCTTCCGCCCCCGGTTTCAGATCCGGCTGGGCGTAGTTCTCATTCATCACGGTGATGTAGTAGAATTCGTCCTTCTGCTCTTCCATCATCCGGCGCATCCCGTGATCCATGATGACCGCCAGTTCGCCAGCGTAGGCCGGATCATAGGCCCGGCAGTTCGGAATGGCGCTGGCGGACAGATGCGACGTGCCGTCCTGATGCTGAAGACCCTCGCCCGACAGGGTGGTTTTACCCGCCGTGGCCCCGATCAGAAACCCGCGCGACCGCTGGTCGGCAGCGGCCCAGATCAGGTCCCCGACCCGCTGAAAGCCGAACATCGAATAGTAGATGTAGAAGGGCACCATCGGCGTGTCGTGTATCGAATAGGCCGTGCCCGCCGCCGCCCAGGACGACAGTGCGCCCGCTTCGGTGATGCCTTCTTCCAGCAGCTGGCCGTCCTTGGCCTCCTTGTAGAACATCATCGACCCGGCGTCCTCGGGCTCATAAAGCTGCCCGTCCGGTGCATAGATGCCGATCTGCCGGAAAAGGTTGTCCATGCCGAAGGTCCGCGCCTCGTCCGCGACGATCGGAACGATCGACGGTCCGAAGGTCTTGTCCTTGAGGAGCGAGCCGAGCATCCGCACGAAGGCCATGGTCGTGGACATTTCCTTGCCGTTTGCGGCACGGGCGAACTTGGCGTATTTGTCGGCGTCAGGAACGGTGAGGCGCCGCGCCTTGTCCGTGGTCTGCCGCCGCTGCGGCATGTACCCGCCAAGCGCCTCTCGACGGGCGTGCAGGTATTTCATCTCGGCGCTGTCGGCGGCGGGCTTGAGGAAGCGCAGCTCCTCCAGATCGCGCTCGGACAGCGGCAGATCGAACCGATCCCGGAAGGCCACCAGCGCCTCCATGTCCAGCTTCTTGGACTGGTGCGCGGTCATCCGGCTTTCGCCCGCATTGCCCATGCCATAGCCCTTCTTGGTTTTGGCAAGGATCACGGTCGGGCGGCCCTTGTGCGCCTTCGCGGCGGCGAAGGCGGCGTAGAGCTTGCGGAAGTCATGCCCGCCGCGCTTGAGCGCGTGGATTTCGGCATCCGTCATATGCGCCACCAGGGCTCGGGTCGCCGGATCACGGTCGAAGAACTTGTTGCGGTTGTAGTCGCCGTCTTTCGATCCAAGGTCCTGATATTCGCCGTCGACCGTATCGGCAAAACGGCGCAGCAGCGCCAGCTCGGTATCGCGGCCGAACAGGTTGTCCCACTCCGATCCCCAGAGCACCTTGATGACGTTCCAACCAGCGCCGACGAACAGGCTCTCCAGCTCCTGGATGATCTGCCCGTTACCGCGCACCGGACCGTCAAGCCGCTGAAGATTGCAGTTGATGATGAAGGTCAGGTTGTCGAGCTTTTCGCGCGCGGCCAACGTCAGGCCCGCGATCGATTCCGGTTCATCCATCTCGCCATCGCCGAAGACGCCCCAGACGTGGCGCCCGGCGGTTTCGGCCAGCCCGCGCCCCTCCAGATACCGCATGAACCGCGCCTGATAGACCGCGTTGATCGGCCCGATCCCCATGGAGCCGGTCGGGAACTGCCAGAAATCCGGCATCAGCCAGGGGTGCGGATAGGAACACAGGCCCCCGCCCTTGGTTTCCTGCCGGTAGTTTGCCAGTTGGTCTTCGCTCAGCCGTCCTTCGAGGAAAGCGCGGGAATAGACACCGGGGGCGGAATGCGGCTGGTAGTAGACAAGATCGCCACCGAACCCGTCGGACGGCGCGCGGAAGAAATGGTTGAACCCTGTCTCGAAGATCTCGGCCGCCGAGGCGTATGAGGCGATGTGACCACCCAGCTCACCATAGGCCTTGTTCGCGCGCACAACCATGGCCAGCGCGTTCCAGCGCATGATCGCGGTCAGCTTGGTTTCGACCTCAAGATCACCCGGATACGCCCCCTGCTTGGCAAGAGGGATCGTGTTCCGGTACGAGGAATACGGAAGCCCGCCACCGGCAAAGACGCCATCGCGCCGCGCGGCGTCCTCCAGTTTGCCCAGCAGGAAACTTGCCCGTGCGCCACCGCCCACTTCGGAGACGGCGCGATAAGCGTCCAGCCATTCCTGCGTTTCCTCCGGATCGACATCCAGTTGAGTGATTGAATCGGACATGATTCCTCCGGCAATTTTGCTCATGAAGCATACGAATTAACGAACCGCAGGTGTCACTGAACTTGTTGTCATTTCGCCCCCTCATCGGCATATCTGACTGAAAAAATAACACAAATGAGTGAGATATGCCGCGAACAGAACTAGACCAAACAGACGCGAAAATACTGGCCGAGCTTCAGAAAGATGCCCGGCAAAGCAATGTGGAATTGGCGAAACGGATCGGCCTGTCTCCCTCTCCTTGCCTCGCCCGCGTACGTGCTTTGGAGAAATCCGGCGTGATCGGCCGGTATGTCGCGCTGGTGGATCCGGACACCGTCGGACTGGGCGTCAGCGTCTTCATCCAGGTCACCCTGGAACGGCAGGTGGAACGCGCGCTTGAAGCATTCGAGGCCAAGATGCACGCCTTTCCCGAGGTGATGGAATGCTACCTCATGACCGGCGACAGCGATTATCTTGTGCGTATCCTTGTCCGCGACAATTCGGAGGTCGAGCGTTTCATCGTGCAGAAGATCTCGACCATCGAAGGTGTGGCAAATATCAAGTCCAGCTTCGCGCTCAAACAGGTGAAGTACAAAACGGAAATCAATGTGACGCGGTGATCTGTCCGCGCTCCGAACAGAGTGCGCGAAGGATTTGACCTATCCTATTTTGACAGCATACTGTCAATTAAGGGAGAGAGCTTTGTCGACGCCTTACCCGGTCGCGCAGCTGCGGGATACGGGCCGAAGCCAGAGGGATTGCGGCCTTCTCCGGCATTGATCTCCCATAGTGGATTGTTGCGATCCCACCTTGGCACAGCGATGCCGTCGGGGGCGGTTACATCATCAAGGCCATGTCTGATGAGGGACGGCAGCAAGGCCGTCCCTTGGCGGTGCGATCTCAGCCGTCGAGCGTCGGATAGTCGATGTAGCCTTTTGCGCCGCCGCCATAGAGCGTCGTCGGATCGATCTGGTTCAGTTCCGCCCCGGTCTTTAACCGCTCGACCAGATCGGGATTCGCAAGGAACGGCCTGCCAAAGGCAATGAGATCGGCCTCGCCAGCTGCCAGATGCTGGTTTGCGAGATTGAGGTCGTAACCATTGTTGGCGATGTAGGTGTTCTTGAAGCGGCTCCGCAGCGCCGCGTAGTCGAACGGTGCGGCATCGCGCGGGCCGCCGGTCTCGCCTTCCACCACGTGGATGTAGACGATCCCGAGGCCATTCAGCTTCTCGGCGACGTAGTTGAACTGCTCTTGCTCTTCGCCGGTGATCACGGCACCGCTGGCGGGCGATACAGGCGACAGCCGAACGCCGGTGCGATCCGCGCCGATCTCCTTCGCTACGGCCGCCACGACCTCAAGCAGCAGACGGGCGCGGTTTTCGACCGATCCGCCATAGGCGTCGGTGCGGACGTTGGAGGAACTGCGCAGGAACTGGTCGAGCAGATAGCCATTGGCGCCATGAACTTCGACACCGTCGAACCCGGCCTCAATGGCATTGGCTGCCGTCTTGCGGAAATCCTCGACGATGCCGGCAATTTCGGCTGTCTCCAGAGCCCGCGGCTCGGACACATCGGCAAAACCGTCGTTCACGAAGGTCTTGGTTTCGGCCCGGATCGCCGATGGTGCAACCGGTGCTTCACCTCCATGCAGATCGACATGGCTGACGCGGCCGACGTGCCAAAGCTGCACGAAAATGCGCCCGCCCTTCGCATGGACCGCATCGGTCACCTTGCGCCATGCAGCGATCTGTTCGGGCGTATAAAGGCCTGGCGTGTTCTGATAACCCTGCGCCTGTTTGGAAATCTGTGTCGCCTCGGTGATCACGAGGCCTGCGCTGGCGCGCTGCGAGTAGTATTCCGCTGCGAACTCACTCGGAACCAGGCCTTCGCCGGCGCGGTTGCGTGTGAGCGGCGCGAACACCACGCGGTTAGAGAGAGTGATCCCGCCCAGCGTGTAGGTGTCAAAAACTGTCTTATCGGTCATTGGTGCAACTGCCTGCCCTAGAGATTGAGTATTTAATGATGATGATCATCGTCATTGGATATGGTGACGGCAATCCTAGATGTCAAAGGGCTGTCGCAGTTATTGATTGTCACTGAGAACTGACCCGGTAGCCCCATAAATTGTCACTGAGAATTGACCCATGTGAACACACTTCCCCGACGGTTTTGGTTGGGGGGATTTGGAGTGATCGACATGGGGTTTTTTGAGTGTCATTCGACGCTGGGTATTGCGTGACAAAATGCCAATCAGGGAGATTGCCCGGCGGACGGGTTTGTCTCGGAACACGGTAAAGAAGTATCTGCGTGAAGGTGCGGTGGAACCGTAGTTCAAGACGCCCAAGCGTCCAAGCAAGCTGGATCCCTATGCGGATCGGCTGTCAGCTTGGCTTCTAATCCAGACGCGGAAGTCACGCAAAGAGCGGCGGACAGTGAAGCAGATGCATGCTGATCTGGTGAAGCTGGGATATGACGGGCGTAATACCGCGGTTTTCCATGGTGCGATGACCGAACTCACGCCCGAGTGACCCTGTAGACAGGAAGATGTCCGATGTCCCACACTACCGTAGCTGACGGAACGGAGCTCCACACTCACGTCGAAGGCGAAGGCACGGACGTTGTGGTGATGCAGGGTCGGCCACTGGGACATGACATGTAGAAATAGCAGACAGCCGCGCTGACTGAGGCGGGTTTTCGCGTGATCGCCCCGTGTCGCCCGGGCTTCGGTCATTCCGAACATGCGGGCGGGTGCTATGATTATGACACCATGACAGAAAATCTTGTGGCAGCAATGACAGGAACGGACGCGACGGATGCGGCGCTGGTCGGGTTCTCCGTGGGGCGGTGGCGAGGTTGCCCGCTACATGCCCCCCACACGGTGGCCGCAACGTCGCGAAGGCAGGGCCCTGACCCGTCATAGGCTAAGATTGAAACCGGACCACACAAAAGGGCAGGCCAATGTGAATCCCCGACAGGCTTCGTGAAACAAGGCCATTTCGAGACGCCTCCCGCTTAAAGGCACTCAGCCGAGAACCGCATGATGGATGGGGCTGCGTCCTTACTTGCGGCTTCTAGGTCAATGCTCCGGGGGGGTGTCTCTGTCTACCTCACCGGTGGATTGTTCGTCGTACCGCGTCCTCGGACGTGGCGTTCCGAAAGGCCGACCTCCCTTCCAGCTGAACAATATGTCTCGCAAGCTCAGCTCGCGGACCTCTGGGTAGCGATGCTGTTCGGATTGCACATAGCCTACCACCGAGAATGCGACGACGCCGCCTATGGTATTTCCAAGACCCACTGGCAGCAGAAATCCCCAGGCAGCGGCGCCCAAATTGGTCCCGCTGCGGAAGTACACGAAGAACACTTCGCAGGCCGAAGAGACGATATGGTAGAGGCCCGTCGCGTGAATGGTGAAGAAGACGAAGTAGATGATCAGCACGCGCGAGATCGTGTCCCGCGCCGCAAAGCTAAGCCAAACGAGACCGGCAACAAGCCAGCCAGCGAAGAAGGCCTTGAAGAACACAGACCACCAGCCCGTCGCCAAGCTGTGCTCCAGCAAGGTCGCCGCTGCGTCACCCCCGGCCTCGGAAACGACCCCTGCCTCGGACAGGATAAAGGCACCAAAAATGGCGCCGAGTATGTTAGACACCAGTACAATCGCCCACAGCCTGAGCAGCAGCGGCAGGCTCGCTAACCTAGTCAGCACCAGCTTGACGGGCGGCAGTGTGTTCTCTGTAAAAAGCTGGTACCGCCCTAGCACGATATAGAGAAAGCCGATCGGATAAAGCAGCGAAGCCAGGAACGGATTGTCCGGGAAGGCTGTCAATCCCGTAGTAAGGCCAAGAAATGTCAAGGTTATCGCGAAACCCGCGGTCAGGCCGCTGAAGAACAGTACTCGGGTTCTTTCCGCGACTTCCTCGTCGGCGCCCGCCAACAAGCGCTGGTGGATTTCCTCCCATGAGAACCGGTCGCCGGTAGCCCACCCGGCGGCAGGCGCACCCGATGCGGCGCTGTCGCGCTCACGCACTTCGATCGGTCGTTTCTTGGATCGTACTTTGGACGGATGATCAGAGTGTCGCGAATCGGTCATGGCCCAGTAATATCAGACTGCGCCGTCGATCCTATCCCTGCTAGCTGCCTGAAAAGAGAAAATCGTTACCTCGTTCGGCGATCTCGGTGACAAACAGCAACTGCAAAATGGCGCGCGCGGAGTTCAATATGGCGGCGCATCGTTGCGGCGACATCCTTACAGGCTAGAACGACGGGCACTTTCCGGGCAGGCCGGATCCTGCCGCCGACCGCATCATTGAGCTTTATCGAGACTATCATGACGCGGTGCGCTTTCCTAAGGTACGTAGGACCCGGCGAAAGGCTTCCGGTGTGCAGACAAAGCGCTAATTCGCTGCAGTTACTCGAACGACCGCTTCACGGTGAATCTAAATTCGCTCGGCAAAGCGCCTGATGCGTTGCACCAGGCGCCTCTTGTTCCTGTCACATCGCGTTACTTGATGGCGAGGATGTCGAAGTTGTGGACGTTAGCGACCACACCGTCGTCCCACCCGCCAGCGACCAACTCCGCTGCCCGTTCGTTCAGCAGCCCGGCGACTTGACGGCTCTGTTGCAAAGTTTTCTTGATGAGGTCACTTTCGAGCGTGGTCAGGCAGGAGAGCGGTTGTCATGAACGATTTCAAAGGGCGTCATTTCAC
>NZ_FRBR01000045.1 GCF_900142665.1 Roseovarius pacificus | reverse complement strand
ATGAAGGTACTCGTACCTGTCAAGCGCGTGATTGACTACAACGTGAAGGTTCGCGTTAAGGCGGACGGGAGCGGTGTCGATCTGGCGAATGTGAAGATGTCGATGAACCCGTTCGACGAGATTGCGGTGGAAGAGGCGATCCGCCTGAAGGAGGCCGGGAAGGCTGAGGAGGTCGTGGCGGTGTCGATCGGGGTCAAGCAGGCGCAGGAGACGCTGCGCACGGCGCTGGCGATGGGCGCGGACCGGGCGATCCTGGTCGAGGCGGCGGATGACGTTCACACCGATATCGAGCCGCTGGCCGTGGCCAGGATCCTGGCCAAGGTGGTCGAGGAGGAACAGCCGGGCCTTGTCCTGACGGGCAAGCAGGCGATCGACAACGACATGAACGCCACCGGGCAGATGCTGTCGGCGCTGCTGGGCTGGAGCCAGGCGATGTATGCCAACGAGATCGACATCGACGGCGATGCGGCGGTCGTCACCCGCGAGGTGGATGGCGGGTTGCAGACGATCAGGGTCAAGCTGCCGACGATCATCTCGACCGATCTGCGCCTGAACGAGCCGCGCTATGCGTCGCTGCCCAACATCATGAAGGCCAAGAAGAAGCCGCTGGAGGAGAAGACGGCGGCCGATTACGGCGTCGACGTGACGCCGCGACTGGAGATCGTGGGCACCTCGGAACCCGAGGCGCGCAAGGCCGGCGAGATCGTGGGCTCGGTGGACGAGCTGGTGTCGAAACTCAAGGAAGCGGGGGCTGTGTGATGGCTGTACTCCTGATTGCCGAAATCAACGATGGGGCGCTGGCGATGGATGCCACCGCCAAGGCCGTGTCCGCTGCCGGGAAACTGGGCGACGTGACGGTTCTGTGCGCGGGCGCGAGCTGTGCCGCGGCCGCGTCCGAGGCCGCCACGATCGACGGCGTGGCCAAAGTGCTGTGCGCCGAGGATGCGCTTTACGGTCACCGCCTGGCCGAGCCGGTCTCCGCGCTGATCGTCGGCCTTGCGGGCGACTACAGCCATATCGTGGCGCCCGCGACGACGGACGCCAAGAACATCCTGCCGCGGGTGGCCGCGCTTCTGGATGCGATGGTGATCACGGATGTGACCGCCGTTGTGGATGCCGACACGTTTGAGCGCCCGATTTATGCCGGCAACGCGATTCAGACGGTAAAGTCGAAAGATGAAAAGAAGGTTATCAGCTTCCGGACATCGACCTTCGAGGCCGCGGGCACCGGCAATTCGGCGTCTGTCGAGACCATCGCCGCCGCCGCCGATCCGGCGCTGTCGGAATGGGTGGCCGACAAGGTTGCCGAAAGCGACCGCCCCGAGCTGACTTCGGCGGGTGTCGTGGTGTCGGGCGGGCGCGGCGTGGGCTCGCAGGAGGACTTCGCGCTGATCGAGAAGCTGGCCGACAAGCTGGGCGCTGCCGTTGGGGCGTCGCGCGCGGCGGTCGATTCGGGCTTTGCGCCGAACGACTGGCAGGTGGGCCAGACCGGCAAGGTGGTCGCCCCCGACCTCTATGTCGCCATCGGCATCTCGGGCGCGATCCAGCATCTCGCGGGGATGAAGGACTCCAAGATCATCGTCGCCATCAACAAGGACGAAGAGGCCCCCATCTTCCAGGTCGCCGATTACGGCCTCGTCGCAGACCTCTTCACTGCCGTCCCGGAACTCACAGAGAAACT
>NZ_FRBR01000043.1 GCF_900142665.1 Roseovarius pacificus | reverse complement strand
TGCGAGGTCATCCCTGTTGTTGAACAGGAAGGATTTTCTCCATGGAGACTACGGCGGAGTTTCTCAGGTCGCTTGGTGTGGTGATCTACGCGGATGGCCGGCGTCGCTGGCCTGAAGAGGTCAAAGCACGGATTGTTGCGGAAACGCTGGAGCCCGGCGTCACGGTGAATTCGGTTGCTGCGAAGTATGGGGTTCGCGCGAACCATATATCCGAGTGGCGTCGTCTGGCGAAGGACGGCAAGCTGGTTCTGCCTGTGGCCGCCCCCTCAGATGAGGCGACAGTTTTCGCCCCGCTCGTTATGTGCGAGCCGGAGCCGCCTCTGGCGCGGCAGCTTTCGGAGCCGTCGGACGGCAGCCTGCGTCTGCTGATTGGTGACGTGGCGGTCGAGCTTGATGCCGACACCCCGGCGGTGCGGATTGCCGAGATCGTGCATGCGCTCGGGGCACCATCGTGATGATGCCGTCCCACAATGTCCGTATCTTGGTGGCAACGCAGCCGGTGGACTTCAGGAAGGGCCACGACGGGCTCGCCGCGCTGGTGCAATCTGTCCTGAGGGAGGCCCCGTTCACCGGCACGGTGTTCGTGTTCCGTGCGAAGCGGGCTGACAGGTTGAAGATCTTGTTTTGGGATGGGAGTGGGCTGGTGATGGCCTACAAACGCCTGGAGGAAACGACCTTCACCTGGCCGGCGGTTCGGGACGGTGTGATGACGTTGAACCGGGCGCAGTTCGAGGCTCTTTTTGCTGGCCTGGATTGGCGTAAGGTCCGGGCGCTGGAAGCGCGCCGGCCAGCTGCGGCAGAATGAATCGGGCGGTCGAAAAGGCGCGCATTTCCAGTCGTTTCAGGGTATGTTCGGAGTATGCCGACCCTGCCTGATATCGACCTTTCGGCCATCCCCGAAGGCCAGCGCGATGCAGTCGCTGCGCTGTTGCAAGAGGCGTCCAGCCTGAAGGCGATCATCAAGCGTCTCGAACACTTGGTGGCCGAGTTGAACCACGTTGTGCATGGAAAGAAATCCGAGAAGCTCGACGAGGACGACCGGCAACTGGCCTTCGAGGACCTCAACATTGCCATCTCCGAGGCCGAGGAACAGAAACAGGATCAAGCGCCAAGCGATGACACGTCGAAACGCAAATGGGTGGCCAAGCGCAACCGCGGCAACCTGCCCAAGGACCTGCCACGCATCGAGCGCGTGATCGAGCCGGCCAGCCTGTTGTGCCCGTGTGGCTGTGGTGAGATGCACAAAATCGGTGAGGATCGGACCGAGCGGCTGGATATTGTGCCCGCGCAGCTGCGCGTGATCGTCACCGTGCGCCCCAAATACGCGTGTCGGGCCTGTAGCGATGGCATTACCCAGGCTGCAGCCCCGGCGCATCTCATCGAGGGTGGCCTGCCGACTGAGGGGGCCATGGCGCATGTGCTGGTCGGCAAATACGCGGACCATCTTCCTTTGTATCGACAAAGCCAGATCCTGGCCCGTTCCGGGCTCGAGGTCCATCGCAGCACCTTGGCGGATTGGGTTGGCGTGGCTGCCTTCCACCTGGGCCCTGTCGTTGATCGGCTGGCCGAACATCTGAAGGGATCGACGAAACTCTTCATGGACGAGACGACGGCCCCAGTCCTTGACCCGGGGCGCGGCAGGACCAAGACCGGCTATCTTTGGGCCCTCGCACGCGACGATCGGAGCTGGGGCGGGGATGATCCGCCAGGCGTTGTGTTCTTCTACGCGCCGGATCGTAAGGGCAAAAACGCGGAGACGTTCCTGAGGGGCTTTGACGGCATCCTGCAACTCGATGGCTATCAGGGATACAATCGGCTGACGCGTCCCTCCCGCCAAGGCGGGGATCCAATCCGCGTTGCGCAGTGTTGGGCGCATGCCCGGCGCAAGCTGAAGGAAGTGTTCGATCGCGACGGCTCAGAGATCGCCGCCGGGGGGCTGCGCCGGATCGCCGAGTTTTACAAGATCGAGGCTGACATCCGCGGTGCGGCACCAGGGCAACGGCTTTCCGCCCGGCAGGCCCGAACCGCGCCCCTTGTGGCCGAGTTCGGGGAGTGGTTAAAGCAGAGCCGTCTGCGCGTCTCCGCCAAGTCACGCTTGGGTGAGAAACTCGCCTATATCCAGAACCATTGGGACGGATTGCAAACCTTCCTGCACGATGGCCGGGTCGAGATCGACTCCAATGGCGTTGAAAACCTGATCCGCCCAATCGCTTTGAACAGAAAGAATGCCTTGTTCGCAGGTCACGACGAGGGCGGGAAAGCTTGGGGCCGTATCGCCTCCCTGATCGAGACCGCGAAGATCAACGGCGTTGAGCCCTTCGCCTATCTCAAGGCTACCCTCGAGGCCATCGC
>NZ_FRBR01000038.1 GCF_900142665.1 Roseovarius pacificus | reverse complement strand
CTACGCGACGGCTCAAGGCGTGCGGAAACTGCTTTGGAGTTGGCTGTCATGCGCGCCTCTCAGACAAAGTTTGTCTAACCTACTAGATAAACTTTCGTTCATCTTCCGGTGAAGGGGGGGATAGCACACTCTCCCCCCTTTCAAAACCCCCCTGCCTTCCGCAGGACCAAAAGGGGCTAGTGCCCCTTTGGAAACCCCGTCGACAGATCGCCTCTGGGCACGCCCGATCCTCGCCCCTTGCCAGCCTTGTGGGGGCGCTGCGTGCCGAAGATCGAGCGCACCCAGAGGCGCAGGCATCAATAATATCCGTGGGCACTGGATCGAACGTCGGGGCGGTGCGCGTAGCCAGCCCCGGCCCGCTCTCATCAAAAGGGCCGTAGGGACGGGGCTGGCGTGGGGCCAACTAGCCTCCGCCGCTCATCTTTAGTAAATGTGGCCCCTACTGCTACAAAAACATCAACATATGGACATAGGCGAGCGAGGTAAGTACGCGCATGGCAACATCGGCATCCCATCACATCAGTCGAAAGGCAGTGACCACACTGCTGCACAGCCCCCGGACAGCGGCAGCAATTGGGCGGCCTATGAATGTGGTGGTTTGCATCGACATGAGGCTGCTTGGGATTGCTGCGGAAGAGGCATCGGCAACATTCCGGAAAATGCGGCGGCAAAAATTTGGTCGCTGGTCGGGGTACAAGCCACGAGGCACGGGCACGCCCAAAAACGGCACCCCTGTAGACACGTGGGTGATCGAGGCCCCGAATGGTCGTCACCATGTGCATTGGATGTTGCACATACAGCCGGAGAACAGAGCAGAGTTTGAAGAGAAGCTGGTTCGGTGGGTCAGGTCTATGGCCGGGATGAAGCTGTCAGCCCCCCTTCCTGATGGCGCTTTGCATGTCACTGATGCTCACAACCCAGAGGGTAAAAAGCTCTACATGGCGAAGGGCATTGACCCTTTTTATGCGCGCCTGTTTCGGATCACGCATGTGCCGGGAGGGATCGTGTTCGGTAGGCGAGCTGGTACAGCTCGCGCTCTTGGGCCGTCAGTTTGGAAGCCTCTGAAGAGGGGCTATCTGGCCCGGAAGAGGGCTGGGCTCGTTTGAGGGTCATGGGGAACCGCCCTTAAAACAAGGGGGTAGGCACCGTCCTGTCCGGTCAACCAAATGTTGACCCAGGTGTTGTTTGCTATATATTTATTCCTGATCGTATCCGAGACGGTGAAACCTTATCCGAGGAGAGACCTCTCGACATAAAACGGCCCCGATGCTTTGCCGAGCACGGGGCCGAAGTCGTTTCTAGGAACGGGCAGGTACCGGAACCCCCAGCCCTTACCCTACCTTTTAGAAAGCCTTACGGCTTCTTCGAGGACTTCCAGACCTCATAAATCGACACAGCAAGCTGCGCGACCATGAGGATGATGATGATCGCATCCATTAGGTTACTCCCTGCGTGCCGGGCTGTGGATTTGCCGCTATCGGTTGCCGCCTACACACGACAGACCCGTAACGCCTTGCTTTGGGGTCGCAGGAGGGGCCCCCCGCTTAGCTTCTGGCAAGACGCTTAGGCCACGCACGACAGCTCATCAGACTGCCGATACTTCTATTTATACGCGTGACACGCATCTGTCTCAGAAGAGGGCGTTTTTTCTGTGGATTGCGCGCAATTATTCGGTGGATGCCGGGTCTCCGGCGGATATTCGATCCAGAACTAGCCTGTCAGTTCGCTTGCCCGTACCTGTCGGCCATAGCTGCCTGCCGCCTCTGAACGCGCCTGATAAGGGCTCGGCGCGCGGCCTCTGGTGTGCCTCCGATACGCTCATCATCAGAGCCGCCCCGGCTCAGCAGGTAGACGCCATGATCCTCGACGACGACTTCTCGGCCGAGGCGTGCCGCGAGCTGGTGAAGTTCGGCTTCTTTAGACATCGCGGTCAGCGGCGGCAGCGCGGGCAACCACTTCCTTGGCGTGTGCGATGAATGCAGGGTGTCCTGTTCCTATAGCGGCACGTAGGAACTCCGCTCGTGCCGCTGGGGTACTCAGGTATCTGGTCGCGTCAAAGGGAGTGGTTTTGATGCTCATGATTTTCTCCTGTCCTAGCGATCCCATGGCCAGCGCCAGCTACGCGATCTTTTCGGAGCTTCTAGCAGTGCGGTCGCTTGCTGTTTCCACGCGTCTCGATCTTCACGGACCTCGTCCAGAGCTTCGCGTTCGCGGACGAGCATTGCTTCTAGGGCCTCGATCTTCGCCCTAAGTTCGGGGGTCTCATCGTGGGGTCTCGAAGTGTCCAAGTTGGAGTCGCTTGAGACGGTCTCACCTGTCAGCCGCGGGAAAACCCGGTGCAGCTCTGATGGGTCAATGGAATAGCTGCCGTCTTGGTCTTTTTGAGCAGAAATCTTGCCTTTCGAAATCGCTCTCTGGATCGTTGTTTTGCTTTTTCCGGTCGCCTTGGCCGCCGTTCCAAGGGTGTATCTCTTGGGGTCTCGCACTGTTTCACACCCCCTGTTTCAAGTGTTGCGCGTGCGCTGCGCGGGCAATGTCCGCTTCTCTCCGCGTCGTCGTCATGCTCTGCCCGCCGGGCCCCTCTATTTCGATGGTGCGACCGACACGATCAGCCCAGTCGTCCCGTTCTGAATCCCGGAGCTTGCCCCACCATGTCAGTGCTGGGTCACTCTGCTCTCCGTCCTCGATCATCGGCGGGGCGTCATCGTGCTCCTGCTGCTTTCTCCGCGTTGAGCTATGACGTTCATTCTGTCGGGCGGTGTCGGCTGCCTCGTGGGGGTCTTTCCAGCTCCAATCAAAGCGCACCCACTCAACCGCTCTCCCGAGGCGCTTTGTCGTCATCTTCACCGAGACAGTACCGAAATCGTTCACCTGCTTTAGGGCGGGCTGGAGCACCCATTTGTTGAATTGGGCCCAGACCTGATAGGTCTTCTTGTCTTCGCAGCCCATCAGTGCCCGCAGCTCTGCCACAGTGTAGGTCCAGTGCTGCTGGCGCATGTTCTTTCTGTCGGAAAGCAGGACATATAGCTGACGCCCATGGCCGGTCAGAGAATGCGCTGCGCGAGCCTCAATCTTGGCGAAGGTTTTTGGAGTTTGGATCGCGGCAACAGCAGAGGGCGGGATGAACAAGCGCGCCATCGAGCCTCCTTGTTCGAGATGCCATTCGGCGAGGATCACAGCTCCCCACTCATCGCCCTTGTGTTCTCCTGTCAGGTAAACCCCGGTAAGCCTTGCGAGTGTCACCTTGAGGTGAGCGTTGTCATTCCTTGCGGCCTCGCCACGAAGGCGGCTTGTCGGAATCGACAGCCAAACTGCTTCGCGATGCCCCGGCTGTATGCGGGCCTCATCTAAGGCCGCACCGATTTCCCAAACGACTGACCGCATGGCCGGAGACATGGGCTCTTTGGTTTGGATGGATATGAGGCTCGAAGGAACGGCTATTTCTGACATGTGGAGAGATTATTTTGAGTTTCTCCACTCGTCAATCACCATTCCAGCCCTCCGAAACCTCCACTCATACCCTCCGAAACCTCCACTCATACCCTCCGAAACCTCCACTCATACCCTCCGAAACCTCCACTCCAGCCCTCCGAAACCTCCACTTTAAGCCCCCTAGTGTCAGTGTCGGGTGGCGAGGGGAGCGAAGCGACACGCGACACTCGACACCCGACACTCAAGGAAACTGCCATGCAGCTGAGAAAAGGTCAGGGAGCCGGGTCAGAGCCCTTCGTCGCGCGTATCTGGTCGCGGAGGTCTTCAGGCCATGCAGCCGCAGGCTGAGCAGAGGCCGGCATTGGCGCGGGCTTTCTCAGATTGGCTAGTCGTTCGCCCATGACCTTCTGGACCATCGCGTCGAAGAATTTTCGAAGGGCCGCCGCAGGGTCACCAAAGAGCCGCTGCCACGCTTGCTCCCTCTTCAAAGGGCGAACATCCCCTCCAGACTCGCTCAAACGCTGACCAAGGTCTGAGAGGTCGATATCGATCTCAGCGTTCTCTTCGCCAGCCGCGCTATCCTCGATCTGGTATTCCAGCGAGCGAACCAGCTCAGGGCTCTCAATCAACGCCTGGCGCATATCCGCGAAGGGCAGCTTCGGATCGAGGGGAGTGGAGGCCAGTAGCTGCGAGAAATCCCAATCACCATTGGTGAAGAGCACTGCGAGAGATGTTGCTTCGACATGTTGCCCGAACAGATCGGCAGCCACCTCGTTTTCAGCCTGATGCCGTATCTCATCCGTCTCAATCGCAGAGATGCGAGCGGCCTCAGCCGCCTCGTAGGCATCATAAGCCGCCACAGCGTCCCTGAGAGGGGCTACAGCGGCTTCTAGTGCCTCTGCCCGCCCCTCGGCTACCTGAGCACGCTCCTGAGCCTCCTGAGCCCGTTTCTCAGCCTCTGCGGCTCGACCTTCGATCTCAGCAAGTTCTTTGGCGAGGCGTTCAGCCTTGGCCTGTGCCTTCATCGCGCGGGCTTCATAGGTCGCGGCGCGCTCCCGAAGCTTCTCTGCTTTGGCGCTCTCGGCCCCAATTTGCTCGATGGCGCGGGCGAGGTCCGCTTCCGCTTTGGTGAGCCGTTTGCGGTTCGTGTCCAGTTTGGCCGTGACTTCGGCCAGCTTGGCCTCTTTCGCGGCGATTTCAGCAGGCAGGTCTTCGTGAAGCTGCTGGACTGAGCGGTTGACGGTCGAGGCGAAATCTTCGCCTTCCTCGATCCGGACCCACTTCTCCTTTCCGCGCTCGATGCCGTCCGCGTGGCTGGCCATGACTTTGGCAGTAATCGTCTGGATCTCGCGCAGCGCGGCCCGCTTCACGACCTGCGACAGCATCGTCCCATCTTCGGCGATGCCCCTCAGCTGGAAGTGGGCATGAGGCGCTGTTTCGTCGCCGTGAAAGACCATACCGGTCAATCGCGTGTTAAAGCGTTCCGCGATCTTCTGGCCGACTTCCAAAAAGGCAGCGTCCTGCCGCTCTTTCGGCAGCCCCTCGAAGATTCTCTGAGCCGCGTGACCGAAGGTGATGATCCCGGCGTAGCTTAGGTTCTGGTTGGACCTGATTTTGCCCTTCTTGCCGATCCGATCTTTGACCTTGTGCCACTCGTCTCGCAGGGCGGCGGATGTCAGAGGCTCGATGATCGTTCGGTTCAGGTGAGAGCGGGTTTCATCGACATATTCGGGTTGAGGACCAAGGCGCAGATCATGTGCCCGCTGGCCGCTACGCGACGGCTCAAGGCGTGCGGAAACTGCTTTGGAGTTGGCTGTCATGCGCGCCTCTCAGACAAAGTTTGTCTAACCTACTAGATAAACTTT
>NZ_FRBR01000042.1 GCF_900142665.1 Roseovarius pacificus | reverse complement strand
TCGCGGTCGACCATCACCGTGACGCGCGCGCCCTGGTCGACGTAGATGACGGGGCCGATCGAGAGGTAGTCGCCGATCACGCTGTCCGTGGCATCGGCCAGATCATCGCCCACGTCTTCGAGCACGTCCGCGGCGGTCTCATCCTGGACGTTTGCAGCAGCAGCGCTTGGCGCGGCGGAGATCAGCGATATCAACGCCGCTGAGCCGAAACGCTCATCGAAGCGCGTGTCGACAAAGCCGGTCACGCCGGAGCGGCCCAATTCGTCACCCCCGAAAGAGCTGATCTGGATCGTCTGGTTGTCGGGCAGGATGATCCGGTCCCAGGCGATGGTGACCCGGCGCTGCGCGATATCGACGCCAGCGCGGTAGCGCCCGATGAGACGCGATCCGCGGGGGATCAAGAGGCGCACGCCATCGACGCTGTAGACATCTTCGGACACCACGGCACGGGTCTGGCCGGGCAGGGAGCTGTCAAGGGCAGTTTCCATGACGGCTTGGATCATGGTGCCCTGGATGATGGTGTTGGAGGGATTGGCGATCACCTCGGCCTGCGTCACCGTCGAGGGCAGCGCACCGTTCAGCACGAAATCCGTCACCTCGCCAAAAGTGCGTTCGGTCAGAGCCGTTTCATTCGCTCCGGACGTGCCGCCAAATGCGATAGTGGGCGAGGTGATGCGCCGTTCCTGGAAGGCGCGTTCCTCCGCGGCGCGGCGCTCCAGCTCGGCCATGCGCCGGGCTTCTTCCTCCCGGCGCAGTCGCTCTTGCTCGCGTGCGCGCAGCTCATCTTCCGTGGGGCCCGCTGGGGCGGGTTGGGGTCGGCTGGCCTCGAGTTGGGCCAGTTCCAGATCCATGCGTAATTGCTCAAGGCTGCGATCCCGCGCCGTCAGTTCGTCCTGGAATCGTTGCTGTGCGGCTTCCGAGGCGGCTTGTAGCGCCGCAATCTGAGCGGTCAGCGCGTCGATCGCCTCTGCGGCGGCGGTGTCTTCCTCGACGACCGGTTCGGGGGCGTTGCGCAATTCCTCGATCTGAGCCTGCAGCGCGGTGATCTGCGCCAGAAGCTCCGCGTTGGGCTCGACTGGATCCGGTCCGACAAACACAACCTCGGGCTCGGGCGGGGGCAAGGTCTCGATAGCGCCAAAGCCGTCCCCCTCGTTTTGGAAGACATCCGGGGTGGCCGTCGGCAAGGCTTCCTCTTCTTCGGGCTGTGAGAGGAGATAAAGCATGGCACCACCCGCGCCGATGACGAGGACCACGATCAGCGCGAGAAGGGGCGACCGCCGCTGCGCCGCCGTGGGGGCGCGGGCACTGCCTTTCTCAAGGGCGGCGAGGCGTTTTTCCAGCTCGGTGTTCTCGGTATCGCTCATGAGGCGGCCTCCGCGGGCGGGATCGCCTCGATGCAGACCACCTCTTCGCCAAGTCGCAGGACCCATTGGCGGTTTACGCCGCTGACGCGGATCACACCGTCCTCAGGGGTTTGCGTGTTGACCGTGCGTTCACGGCCGCCCGCGTAACGGAAGATCGCTGGCACAGGTGCGTTTCTTGGAAAGGCGAAATACGTGAACGTCCCGTCATCCCAGATGCGGGTTGGCGTGAACTCGGTCCGCGCGCTGGCACCGTAGTTGTAGTTCGGCGCTTGGGCCGCGATGGCCCGGGTCGGGCGCGCAGCGTCGTCTGGATAGCGGAACTGCACCACGTAGAAGGTTGGGCTGCGGACCTCCTCGACGTTGAAATAGTAGCTGCGCCTGTTCGTGTAGACCGTCACATTGGTATGGACGCCGCGCGCGACGGGCTTGATTGCAAATGCCTGACCGCCGGGGACGCCATCGATCTCGAAGCCTTCCGTGTCGCCCGCGATAATCGAGCGGATGCTTTCACCGATCCCAAACTCGATGGTGGTGACATGGGTGAGCGAGACGCTGAGGCGGTAGACCTGGCCTTCCTGGTAGGTGGCCAGCCGCACACGACTGTCATTTGGACCACCGCGCGGGATCGCTTCGGCAAAGGTAAGGCCGGGCAGCAAAATAAATATGGCAGCAACAAAGAACCTATTGATCAAACTAGTTCTCCAATCTGTCGGAGCGGATGGAATATTCGAGCACGGTAAACCCAAACGGATTGGTCCAGACCTCATCGATGGAGCGGCGGGTCTCGGGGCGGAACTCGAAGAGAAGCGTGGCGGTGAAGAGCCCGGTTTGGGTGCCGTTGATGGAGGTCAGCCGCTTGCGCAAGCGCACGGTGGCGCGGTTGGATCCGATCCGGTTGATGCTGAGGATTTCCACGTCGAGCCTGGCGTTGGGGCCATAGACGGTCGGCGGGTAATTCTCGTTGGCGCTGTTCCAGATCTGGCGCAACCCGCTCTCGGCGGCCCCGTCCGAGCGGCGCAGAACGCTGCGGATGCGCAG
>NZ_FRBR01000041.1 GCF_900142665.1 Roseovarius pacificus | reverse complement strand
TCGCGGTCGACCATCACCGTGACGCGCGCGCCCTGGTCGACGTAGATGACGGGGCCGATCGAGAGGTAGTCGCCGATCACGCTGTCCGTGGCATCTGCCAGATCATCGCCCACGTCTTCCAGCACGTCCGCGGCGGTCTCATCCTGCACGTTTGCCGCGGCGGCGCTTGGCGCGGCGGAGATCAGAGAAATCAGCGCGGCCGAGCCGAAGCGCTCGTCAAAGCGCGTGTCGACAAAGCCGGTGACGCCGGAGCGACCCAATTCATCGCCCCCAAAAGAACTGATCTGGATGGTCTGGTTGTCGGGCAGAATGATCCGGTCCCAGGCGATGGTGACCCGGCGCTGCGCGATATCAACGCCCGAACGATAGCGCCCGATGAGGCGGGATCCACGCGGGATCAAGAGCCGAGAACCGTCGAAACTGAACACGTCTTCGGAAACAACGGCCCGGGTCTGGCCGGGCAGAGAGCTGTCGAGGGCGGTTTCCATGACGGCCTGGATCATCGTGCCCTGGATGATCGTGTTGGAGGGGTTGGCGATGACCTCAGCTTGCGTCACCGAAGTGGGCAGCGCGCCGTTCAGAACGAAATCCGTCACTTCGCCAAAGGTGCGCTCGGTCAGCGCCGTCTCATTCGCACCGGACGTGCCGCCAAAGGCGATGGTGGGCGAGGTGATGCGGCGCTCCTGAAACGCGCGCTCCTCAGCAGCGCGGCGTTCAAGTTCCGCGAGCCGTCGTGCTTCTTCCTCGCGGCGCAGCCGTTCTTCTTCCCGCGCGCGCAACTCGTCCTCGGTGGGCCCGGTGGGTGCGGGGAGGGGGCGGTTGGCCTCGAGTTGGGCCAGTTCCAGATCCATGCGGAGTTGCTCAAGGCTGCGATCCCGCGCCGTCAGTTCGTCCTGGAATCGTTGCTGTGCGGCTTCCGAGGCGGCTTGGAGCGCAGCGATTTGAGCGGTCAGCGCGTCGATCGCCTCTGCGGCGGCGGTGTCTTCCTCGACGACCGGTTCAGGGGCGTTGCGCAATTCCTCGATCTGGGCCTGAAGGGCTGCGAGCTGTGCCAGAAGCTCAGCATTGGGCTCGACCGGATCGGGTGCGACGAACACAACCTCGGGCTCGGGCGGGGGCAAGGTCTCGATGGCGCCGAACCCGTCGCCTTCGTTCTGGAACACGTCCGGCGTGGCCGTGGGAAGGACTTCCTCTTCCTCGGGTTGGGACATGAGATAGAGCAACGCACCGCCCGCGCCGATCACGAGGACGACGACCAAAGCGAGCAGCGGTGAGCGCCGTGGGGCAGGGGGCGAACCAGCGCCCTTGCCTTGTTCTAGAGCAGCGAGGCGTTTCTCGAGGTCTGCGTTTCCAGTATCGCTCATGAGCCTACCCCCGCAGGTGGGGTGGCCTCGATGCAGACCACCTCCTCCCCGATCCGCAGCACCCATTGTCGGTTCACGCCTGAAACCCGGATCACGCTGTCCTCGGTGGCTTGCGTGTTGACCGTGCGCTCACGGCCATTGGCGTAGCGGAAGATCGCAGGCACCGGCGCGTTCCGCGGAAATTCGAAATACGTAAACGTCCCGTCATCCCAGACACGGGTGGGGGTGAACTCGGTCCGGGCGCTGGCACCGTAATTATAGTTCGGCGCTTGGGCCGCGATGGCACGTGTGGGCCGCGTATTGTCTTCGGGGTAGCGGAACTGGACCACGTAAAAGGTCGGACTGCGGGTCTCCTCGACGTTAAAGTAATAACTGCGCCTGTTCGTGTAGACGGTCACATTGGTATGCACCCCGCGCGCCACCGGCTTGATCGCGAAGGCCTGACCCCCGGGTACGCCGTCGATCTCGAAGCCTTCCGTGTCGCCCGCAATGATCGAGCGGATGCTCTCGCCTTCCCCGAACTCGACCGTGGTCACATGGGTGAGCGACACGCTGAGCCGGTAGACCTGACCTTCTTGATATGTTGCCAGCCGCACCCGATTGTCATTGGGCCCGCCACGCGGGATGGCTTCGGCGAAAGCAAGGCCGGGCAACAGGGCAATCAGCAATATGAAAAGTCGAGCAGGGAACAAACATGCGTTTCCGGAATGAGTTGGGTCGCCAATACCCTGCCACGCTGCGCGCTCTCGGGACATTGGCGACAAGATATTTTGAATTGAATTCCAGAAACGCATTAATTCTCCAATCTGTCGGAGCGGATGGAATATTCGAGGACCGTGAAGCCGAAGGGGTTGGTCCAGACCTCATCGATGGAGCGGCGGGTCTCGGGGCGGAACTCGAAGAGAAGCGTGGCGGTGAAAAGCCCGGTTTGGACGCCGTTGATAGATGTCAGGCGCTTGCGCAGGCGGACCGTCGCGCGGTTGGTTCCGATCCGGTTGATGCTGAGGATCTCCACGTCGAGCCGCGCATTGGGGCCATAGACCGTCGGCGGGTAATTCTCGTTGGCGCTGTTCCAGATCTGGCGCAACCCGCTCTCGGCGGCCCCGTCCGAGCGGCGCAGAACGCTGCGGATGCGCAG
>NZ_FRBR01000040.1 GCF_900142665.1 Roseovarius pacificus | reverse complement strand
CAGGCACTTGATGTCTGGAAAACGGCTGCGAACATCGCCTGATCCCACTAACGCGATGCCTTCGCCGATTGCCGACAGGTTAACGTGACAACACCGCTGCAGTTACTCGAACGACCGCTTCACGGTGAATCTAAATTCGTTCGGCAAAGCGCCTGATGCGTTGCACCAGGCGCCTCTTGTTCTTGTCACATCGCGTTACTTGATGGCGAGGATGTCGAAGTTGTGGACGTTAGCGACCACACCGTCGTCCCACCCGCCAGCGACCAACTCCGCTGCCCGTTCGTTCAGCAGCCCGGCGACTTGACCGGCAAAGTGTGCTTCACGGCCAGCATTGTTGGTGAAGATGTCGAAGATTGCGAAGGATGTCTCGTCAATCTGCAGCGCCGCCCAGAACAATGTGCCGGGTTCGGTTTCTCCGACGATGGGACCAGCTGCGGTCAGCAAGGCTGCCAATTCCGGCCCTCTGCCGGGTGCTGCTTCGAGCGTGATGTACGTGGCTGTCGTGGCCGAGTAGAGATCAACCGGTTCCCTCACCGACAGGACATCGGAATTGTTGATATTCGCGACAACACCATCGTCCCAGCCCCCGGCGACCAGCGCGTCGGCATTTTGGTTCAAAGCCGCGGCCACAGCGCCGGAGAAATGCGCATTGCGCGCTTCTTCATCCACGAAGATATCAAAGATCGCGAGCGTATCGTCGTCTTGTAAGGCAAACCAAAACACGGTGCCTGGTTCGGTGTCCGCGACAATCGGGGCGGCTCCGGCCAGAAATTCGGCGAATGCTTCGGTCTGGCCTTCAGCGGCGGGCATGGCGATGTAGCTGGCAGTGTGATTTTCCATTGGGGTTTCCTGTGCGGCTGCAGATGTCGTGATCAAGGCCAAAGCGGCGAGTGTCTTGAGAATTTGGGCTTTCATGGTCGCCTCCTGATTGAGAGGTTGTTGTGTTTGGTTTCGATGCACCCTTTTCTCATGCCGAATGCCTCAGGCACCAATCCCGAACTTCTATTCTTTGATAGACATGTGCTATGGTGAACCTCATGGCGAAAAGTGACGGAGACTGTGGCAGTGGAGATGAACCAGATCAGGTATTTTTTGGCTGTCTGCCAGCATCGCAACTTCACCCATGCCGCTAGCGCCTCAAATGTTTCCCAACCGTCCTTGACGACCGCGATCAAGAAACTTGAACACGAGCTCGGGGGTGATCTGTTTGTCAGGGACCGCGCGGGATGCAGGTTGACGGCACTCGGAAAACTCATGCAGCCAAGGCTACAGAAAGCGCATGACGAAACGCAGGCAGCTAAGGCAGAAGCCGTCCGCCACACGCGACTAGAGCGGGTTCCTATTTCTGTCGGTGTTGGCGAAACGATTGGTCACAACCGGATTTCAGCCGCCGTGGAACGCTTCCGTACACGATTGCCGCAAGCCGAAATAGAGTTGATCGTGGCGTCTGCCTCCAAGCTTCTGGCCGGATTGCGAGAGGGTGAATTTGACGTCGTTGTCACAGCGGCGACGGTCAGTGAAGACCTCTATCGAATAGACCAGCTCTATGACGAGTCCTACAAGGTTGTGGTGTCCAAGTCGCACCCGTTGTCTGGACGAAACGCTATTTCTCTTTCGACACTCGCTGAAACTGACATGCTCGATCGACCCAATTGCGAAATGCGCGATGCGTTGCATCGGGCATGTGCAGACCAAGGTCACGAACTCTACGCGGCCTATCGGTCAAATCGCGTGGATTGGTTAGTCGAACTCGCGCGGCAGGGATTAGGCGCGGTGATTTTGCCAACCACGGCAATTCCAGCAGACAGGGGCCTCGTTTCGATACTCATCGACGGCCTTGAAATTTCGCGAACTGTTTCTGCTCTTCGTTATCGGCACCAAACGACGAGACCAGAGACAAATGATCTGATCCGTGAGATTGCGCGTGTGTAGGGGCGCTGTTGCACAAATCAGATGATGACCGCAGTTCCCCTTTCTCCGGACACACTTATCCCAGTGCCACGGTGACCGGGATGCCGAGGGCAGTGAAGCGGTTCATTACCGCCGCACGGATCTGAACTTCGGCAACCTGGCGGTCGAAGTCGCGGGACATCAGCTTCTGTCCGAGTAGCTTTACGCAGTTCATTTTCGTTTCCACTCTGCTACGTCGGTGGTAGCCGCTCCAGTTCCGCCACAGCGCCCGGCCAAGATGCTTTGACGTCCGCAGTATCTCGCTGCGCGCTCGGGCCCCTGCCGTGTCCGGCTTCCAGGGTCTCGCGTTGCGGCGGGGCGGAATGATTGCTGCCGCACCGCGGTCAGCGATGGCGTCGTGGCAGGCGCGCGTGTCGTAGGCACCGTCTGCTGTAACGGTGGCAATCTCCTGATCCGGGGGCAGCTGGGCAAGCAGGTCCGGCAGCATCGGCGCGTCGCCGACATTGCTGGAGGTGACCTCGACTGCCCGGATCTCCAGCGTTTCCTCATCGATCCCGAGGTGGAGCTTGCGCCAGACCCTTCGTTTCGAGCCGCCATGCTTGCGCGTGTGCCACTCGCCTTCGCCTTCCACCTTGATGCCGGTGCTGTCCACGAGCAGATGCAGCGGCCCCTTGGAACCGCGATACGGGATCGTCACGTTCAAGGTCTTCTGGCGACGTGACAGAGTGCTGAAGTCCGGCACGGACCAGCCGAGCCCGGACAGTTCGAGCAGGCTCGCCACGAAATCGGTCGCTTGACGTAGCGGCAGCCCGAGGAGTGTCTTGAGGGTGAGGCAGGCCTGGATCGCAGCATCGCTATAGGCCTGCTGACGGCCGCGACGCCCCGACGGAATGGCTTCCCAATGCATCGAGGGATCGAACCAAACGGTCAGTGATCCGCGCTGCCTCAGCGCCTGATTGTAGCTTTGTCAGTTGGTGGTCTTGAAGGTCGTCTTCGGAGGTCTGCTCATACCTTCCGGCTACTACATTGGATTCGCGAGGTGAATCCCTCGCCCTTTTGTGCAACAACGCCCCGTGACACAGAAAGTCGCGCTGCGATTTCTTCCTGATGTAAGCGTTCGCCGGGCGCAAATTCCCCCGAACAGATCGCGTTGAGCAGAATGTCATGCGTTTGCTCTGTCAGTGATTTTGGCTGCTCAATCGTGTCCATTTCCGCCCCTTTAGTCCAACGTCAATCACATCCAAAAGAGGGTTGCTAGACAGAAATTCGTATTTCGTATACGAAAAGACATGTGCAATCACTTTGGGGGATGTGATCATGTGTGAAGTCTTTGCCGGGCAAGACCCGGAACGTTATGCCTGCACGACCCGCCGTCTGCGTCTGAATGGCCAAAGCACCTCGATCCGACTTGAGAACGCTTTCTGGCAAACGCTAGATGACATCGCGGCCCGCGATGGTGTTACCACGCCGATCTTCATCTCGACCTTGCATTCTGAAGTGCTGGAACGCCGTGGTGAACCGCAAAATTTTACCTCTCTTCTGCGCTGCGCGTGCCTGAAATTCATGGAAATCACACGCTCTGAACCTGCGGTCGCTATCGCGGCCGAATAGCCCGAATCCTAGCGGCGAAAAAAACCAGTGGGTAGTAGAGGCATACTACCCGCGCCCCGGCCCACCCGAATTAACCTGCTGGCGATACGTACTGCCTGCAGGAGGGAACCTTGGCCAAACAAATCCACTCGATGATCCGCGTTCTGGACGAAGCGCGCTCTCTGGCATTCTACGACACGGCCTTTGGCCTGAAGGTTGCTGACAGGCTCGACTTTCCAGAATTTACGCTGGTCTACCTGAGCAACCCGGAAACCGAATTCGAGCTCGAACTGACCATCAACAAAGGGCAGTCCGGGCCCTACGACCTTGGCAACGGCTATGGTCATCTGGCGGTGTCGGTCGCGGACCTTGACGCCGAACATGCCCGCTTCGAGGCAGAGGGCCTTGCACCCCGAAAACTCGTTGAATTCGCACCCGCCGGTGAACGCATCGCGCGGTTTTTCTTTGTGGCCGATCCTGATGGTTACCAGATCGAGGTTCTGGAACGCGGTGGCCGCTTCAAATGACATCAAGGGGAGGACGAACGATAATGTCTGATACAGCAAGCCCAAGGGGCTGACACGGCGCCAGCTGTTGTCGCGGGCCTCCGCGGCAGGCGCATCATTTGTGGTGGGGGCAGGTTTTCTGGCGGCTCCCAACGCAGCCTGGGCGATGGAAACCGTCGCGCTGATGTCAACGGCGGAGTAAAATTGGGCCACGGGTGGAGTGCGCCCCTGGGGGTGGACAACAGGTTTTGTATATATTGACCGGGTCGTGGTTCTGATAAGGAGAACCCATGACCAAGAGACACCGCCGGCATAGCACTGCCAAGAAACGCGAAGTCGTCGAAGCCTATTTTCAGGGCGAGTCGATGCGCACCCTCAGCCAGAAGCACGATGTTTGCCGCACGTTGATCCCGATCTGGATCGACAAATACGAACGCGGCGAGTTCGACGACGATGCTTTGGAGGAAGAACTGCTTCCCGAGTATGAAGCGCGGATCGCGGCGCTGGAGCGGCTGGTTGGCCGTCAGGCACTTGAGATCGAGTTTCTAAAGGGGGCTCGTCGGCGTGCACAGTCGCAGAGAAACGCACCTACATCCGTGATCACCGGCCCGCCGGGTGTTGTCACGTTAACCTGTCGGCAATCGGCGAAGGCATCGCGTTAGTGGGATCAGGCGATGTTCGCAGCCGTTTTCCAGACATCAAGTGCCT
>NZ_FRBR01000039.1 GCF_900142665.1 Roseovarius pacificus | reverse complement strand
ATGGCGCTTGTAGCTGATAGCCGATGTCTGCATTGCAGTCAGATAAGAAGAAATCGCGACGCGAACAACAATAGGGCAGTTAACGTGACATCACCGGCGGCCGCTCTCTAGCGCCTGTGGACAATTAGAAGTGAACGAAGCCACTCCGTGGTGGGAGCGCCGAGCACACCAAAATCATGGCGCGGGTGAAGGTCAATCTGACGCTGGATGCGGACGTGGCGGAATCGGCGCGCGCGCTCGGCTTGAACATGTCGCGCCTTGCGGACTCGGCGATCGCCGAGTCCGCCAAGGTCGAGCGCAATCGCTTGTGGCGGGCCGAAAACCAAGCCGCAATCAACGCCTATGCGGAAGAAGTCCCGCGGGAGGGATTGCCCCTCGCCAGATACCGCAGCTTCTGATCCGGTATGGCCCAGTTCGATCATTTTCGTCTCGATGACGGGCAACTCGTCGTCGATCTGCAGACCGACCTGATCGGGATCGAGGCGACCTGCGTCGTCGCTCCCTTGCGCGAGGCCGGTCGCTACACGACGTTTCCGAGCCTGACGCCTTCTGTCGAAATTGGCGGAACGGCGTGGATCGTCCGGGTGCAAGAGCTTGCCGCGGTTCCGGGCGCGGAGTTGCGCGAGCGGGCCGGATCCTTGGCAGCGCATCGCGATCCATTGAAGCGCGCCCTCGATATCCTGATCGACGGCGTGTAACGCGGCAAGGGCCGGCGACGAGGACAATGCGCAATGGGTTTCGACATATCTCGTTCAACCTGTCCACTGACGTCCAATAAGGCAAGCTTATCAAGGTGTTGCCGCAAGGCGGAATCCACGTAAGAAATGAGGGCAACGGTTGCGTTGGCTTGGGTGATTCACTCCACTGCCGGTTGTGATAGGTTGCCAGACAACCCACCAGATCGTATCCCTCATGTTGAAATGGCTTGCTGTCTGCGCCCTGTTGTTTCCTGTCACCGCGACCGCGGAACGGATCAGTGCGTCCTCGATCTATGTTGCCGACCGGGCCAGATACACAGAGCTCATGACACTCCCTGTAGCCGGCCATAGATTGACTTGGCCGCGCTGAAACCGCGTCACCCAAACGTCGCACATGGTGTCCGAAAACCAGCATCATAGCGGTCAGCCGGATAGAACTCGGGCCGACCGCTATGGTCAGATCAGGCGGAGAGATCCATGACCATCCGGCCTTCGATCTTGCCGGCCTTCATCCGGTCGAAGATCGTGTTGACCTCGTCCAGGGACGCGGTCTCGATGGTCGCCTTCACCTTGCCGTCGCCCGCGAAATCGAGCGATTTCTGAAGATCGAGCCGCGTGCCCACGATGGAGCCGCGCACGGTGATCCCATTCAGCACCATACCGAAGATGTTGAGCGGGAAGTCACCCGGCGGCAGGCCGTTCAGCGCAACCGTGCCTCCGCGATCCACCATGCCAACGGCCTGCTCGAAGGCCTTTTCACTGACCGCCGTCACCAGGATGCCCTGAACGCCCCCGCCTGTTTCGCGTTTGACCTCGGCCGCCGGGTCCTCGCTTGTGCGGGCGTTCACGGTGATCTTCGCTCCCAGCCGCCGGGCGAGGTCGAGCTTGGCATCGTCTATATCGACCGCGACCACGTCGAAACCCATGGCGGCGGCGTATTGGACAGCCATGTGCCCGAGCCCGCCGATGCCCGAGATGGCGATCGTGTCGCCCGGACGGGCATCGGTCATCTTGAGGCCCTTGTAGACAGTAACCCCCGCGCAGAGAACGGGCGCGATTTCGTTGAACCCGATATTGTCGGGCAGGTGGCCGATGTAGTTGGGATCGGCCAGAACGTAATCCGCAAACCCGCCATTTACCGAGTACCCGGTGTTCTGCTGGCTTTCGCATAGCGTTTCCCAGCCGCCAAGGCAATGGCGGCAATGGCCGCAGGCGGTATAGAGCCACGGTACGCCGACGCGGTCGCCCTCTTTCACGTGGGTCACACCCTTGCCCACCGCCGAGACAAATCCGACCCCTTCGTGGCCGGGAATGAACGGTGGCTTGGGCTTGACGGGCCAATCACCCTCGGCGGCGTGCAGGTCTGTGTGGCACACGCCGGAGGCCTGAATGGCGACCTGTATCATGCCGGGCTCGACCTCGGGGACGGGTACTTCCTCGATCCGGAGAGGCGCACCGAATTCGCGGACCACGGCTGCTTTCATCGTTTTTGACATCTTTTCTTCTCCCTTAGAAAAAACCAAGCTTGTTTGGGTTGTAGCTGACCAGCATGTTCTTGGTCTGCTGATAATGGTCGAGCATCATCTTGTGGTTCTCACGCCCAATCCCCGATTGCTTGTATCCGCCGAAAGCAGCATGGGCGGGATAGGCGTGATAGTTGTTGACCCAGACACGGCCCGCCTCGATCCCGCGGCCCATGCGGTAGCAGCGGTTGGCGTCTCGGCTCCAGACACCGGCACCCAAGCCGTACATGGTGTCGTTGGCCAGCGCCAAGGCCTCGGCTTCGTCCTTGAAGGTTGTGACCGACACGACAGGGCCGAAGATTTCCTCCTGGAAGACGCGCATCTTGTTGTGACCCTTCAGGATCGTGGGCTGGATGTAGAAGCCGCCTGCTATGTCGTCCGAAACGGCGGCCATACCGCCACCTGTCAGCACCTCGGCCCCCTCTTCGACACCTATGGTGAAGTAGGACATGATCTTGTCACGCTGCTCCTCGCTGGCCTGAGCGCCGACCATGGTCTTCATGTCGCGCGGATCACCCTGTTTGATGGCTTTCACCCGCGCGATGCAGCGTTCGATGAAGTCCTCGTAGATGTCTTCCTGGATCAGAGCACGGCTGGGGCAGGTGCAGACTTCGCCCTGGTTAAACGCGAACAGCACGAAACCCTCGACCGCCTTGTCGAGAAACGCGTCGTCCTCGGCCATGATATCCGAGAAGAAGACGTTGGGCGACTTGCCGCCGAGTTCCAGCGTCACCGGGATCAGGTTCTTGGTCGCGGCCTGCATGATCTTGCGGCCGGTCTCGGTCGAGCCGGTAAAAGCGATCTTGGCGATGCGCGGGCTTTCGGCCAGCGCCCCGCCGACCTCGGCACCGTAGCCGTTGACGACGTTCAGCACGCCGTCAGGCAGCAGGTCCGCGATCAGTTCGGCCAGCACCAGGATTGCTGCGGGGGTCTGCTCCGCGGGTTTCAGCACGATGCAGTTACCCGCCGCCAAGGCCGGGGCCAGCTTCCAGGCGGCCATCAGGATCGAGAAGTTCCACGGGATGATCTGGCCGACCACGCCGAGAGGCTCATGGTAGTGATAGGCCACAGTGTCCGCATCGATCTGGGACATGGTGCCTTCCTGCGCCCGCAATACCCCGGCGAAATACCGGAAATGGTCGATCGCAAGTGGAATATCGGCGGCCGTCGTCTCGCGGATCGGTTTACCATTGTCCCAGGTTTCGGCCCGAGCCAGAAGATCGAGATTTTCCTCCAGCCGGTCCGCGATCTTGAGAATTATGGTCGCCCGCTCCGTTGCGGACGTGGCCCCCCATTGCGCCTTTGCGGCGTGCGCGGCGTCGAGTGCCAGTTCCACGTCGGCAGGACCTGATCTCGCGACCTGACAGACTGTCTGCCCGTTGATCGGGGTTACATTGTCGAAATAGGCGCCGTCAACCGGGGCAACGAATTTGCCGCCGATGAAGTTGTCGTACCGGTCCCTGAAGGGCGAGACACGGACGCTTTCGGGTTTGCTCATCTCGTTCATGGTTTTCCTCCGTTGATTGACCGGAACCTCCTCCCGGTCCGATATCAGCATGCCACAGAGGTATTGGGGGGCGAATAGAGCCAAGTATGGCTGATGGGCCGCTGTGTCTCAGCAGTGAGACAGCTGGCCGGTCTTACCTTTCGATTCCGAGCCGGCGCATCTGCCGATAGAGCGTGGCGCGTCCGATCCCGAGCATCCGTGCCGCCTGCGAGACGTTGCCATCTGCGCGGACCAGTGCGCGGACAACCGCAGCCCGTTCAGCCTTCTTGAAGCCCGTGGGGCCGTCGTCCCGACCAAAAAGGTCCACTGTCGGACGGGGTTTGATCTGTCCAGTCGGCTCAAGCCCGAACATGCGGCGCGCGGTACGGGTAGCACCGATCACCAGATCATCTCCGTCCACGGCCAATAGGGCTGTTGCATCGATCCCGTCCGGGCCTGCCATGATTATCCGCGCATTGGGGAAGGACGATCTGAAATGACAGTTCTCGATGACCTGAGCGTACTGGGACACCGTGTTAGACAACAGCCGGTTGAAGCCTTCGGTCTCGTCAACGCGCGCTGATGAGACATCGAGTGCCGCAAGAATGTGTCCATCCGCCCCGAAGATTGGCGCATCCATGCAGCTGAGGGCCGTGTTCCGCGCGAAAAAATGATCCTCGCGATGGATGGTGATCCGGCGCTTTTCGGCCAGGCAGGTGCCGATCCCGTTCGTGCCCTCGTGCGCCTCGCTCCAGTCGGCACCGGGGTGAAGACCCCAGTTGCGAAAGGTTGCTGCATCCGCATCGGCGCATCTGAGGTCGAGCACGATCCCGGTTGCATCGGTCAACAGAACCCCGCAGCCCGAGGCGCCGACAAGCGCGAAAAGCTCATCCAGCTTCGGCGTCGCCATTGCGAGGAGTCTTCCGAGTTCGTCCCGGCGTCGAGCCAGTTCGCTGCATTCGATCAGATAAGGCGCTTTGTCATTGGCGGGATCAAGACCGTGATGCTCCATCGAGCGCCGCCAAGATGCCGCCAGAGGCGAACGCGCCGCGTCCGACCCGGATTCGACCACGCGGATCACCTTCTCTACATGATGCGCCTCCCGTCGCATGATGTGTCCTCCCGTATAAGGCAGGCAGCAAAGGGCGAGAGCAAAGCGCTTGGGGTTGCGCGATCCACGCCCCTCTGAAGTCTTTCTCGCGGATCATAACACATTCAACGGTGATGTCACGTTAACTGGGCGCTTATGGTAAAAAAAGAACCCCAGGTCCTACGGCTGAGAATTACTCTTGAATATGTCGACCCCGCCCCGTGGCGGGAAAGGCTCTGTTGCAAAGTTTTCTTGATGAGGTCACTTTCGAGCGTGGTCAGGCAGGAGAGCGGTTGTCATGAACGATTTCAAAGGGCGTCATTTCAC
>NZ_FRBR01000030.1 GCF_900142665.1 Roseovarius pacificus | reverse complement strand
GTCGATGGTGTGAAGAAGTTCGGCAAATACTCGCTGCCGATCCTGCGCCCTGAAAAGACAAAAACCTAGGCAGGAATGCGTATCGCCTCAGAAACCCCGGTGGTCCGAGAGTAGTGTCGGTGAAAAGGCTTTTACATCACCGACGTTGCCTTGACGGTTTTAAAAAAATGGATTCGATATTAGTTGGGTGCAAATCAGTATGTATCTTAGGGGGTTGGCGGGCAAGGTGGTTAACGCTTTAGGTCTAAAGCTGATCAGTGAGGCAGCCTTCAAGCTGAGGGTCGCGATTGACTAAAAGTCTGGTCTGCACAAACCTTCAGGGTGTTGTGCGAAATCCGTCAATATCTAGAGCACAATCTGTCAAGTGATGTGAGCATCCATCTTCTTAGCTTATGCGTCAGAGCATCGAATTGGGGCTGCGCGATACGCACAGTAAGAGGCTCGGGTAAAGTAGAGGAGCTATCTAAAGAATGACAAGTGCAACCGAAAATTATGCGGGTGTATGGGGGGGGGCGATCGGTTTCGGCAAGCGGCCGTCCCTAATCATGATCGACTTTATGAAAGGATATACGACAGCTGGTTCGCCTTTGTTCGCGCCGGGCGTCGTGGATGCAGTGTTGGCAAGCCGTGATCTGTTGAACTCTGCGCGAGAGAACGGTGTGCCGGTTATTCACACCGATATCCGTTATTTTGATCCTGACTTTCGGGATGGCGGGCGCTGGCTGGAAAAATCTCCCGTCATGAAGAACATGAAGGTTGGTGCTCCTTTGGCCGAATTCTGCGACGAGGTTGCCCCGCTTGATGGAGAGCTGGTTCTTACAAAACAATATGCGAGCGCGTTCTTTGGCACATCGCTGGCGTCTACGCTGTACGCCTTGGAGATAGATACGATTGTGCTGGCGGGTTGTTCGACCAGCGGCTGTATTCGGGCATCGGCAGTGGATGGGGTGCAGCATGGTTTTCGTGTCATTGTGGTTCGCGAATGTGTTGGCGACCGTCATCCCGAACCGCATGAAGCTAATCTGTTCGATATCGACAGCAAATATGGCGATGTTGTCGCCCGCGCTGAGGCTATGGCGAAATTCGAAAAATTCTCTGGAGAAAACTTATGATTACAGAACTGACCCGGCTACCGGTGGGGAAGGAAAATGGCACAGCCTTTGAGAAAAGTTGGATCGAGGCCGAGAAAATCCTAGTGCTCCAGCCAGGCTATGTGTCGCATAAGATTGGTCGCGTGGTCGAGGACGATCAGGGATATATTCTTGAAATCGTATGGGCTTCGATGGAAGCGCATGTGACGGATTTTGTGGGCAGTCCAGATTTCACGGCATTTATTGAACATATTGCCCAGTATCTGAATGGTGACGCTGACGTGGTCCATTACGCCACGTTTTCAAGCAGCAACAATAGCTGACGTCACATTTTTCAATCTCCTGCAGTCGACTTATTGTGGACCTGTCACGGAATTGTTCCGCTCCTTTGACTTGGTATTTTGCCACAAAGGAGAGACATCATGGCACAGAAACCAACCCTGGAATTCCGCGCCGAGGCAGTGCGCGTAGCGTTGACGAGCGGCTTGCCTCGTAAGCAAGTGGCAGCCGATTTCGGTATCGGCTTCTCGACGTTGAGCCGCTGGATTCAGCAGGACCGGCGTAATCCCGAGAAGCCAATCACCCACCATGAATTCCGCGCGGCGTGCCTGAAAAACGGGCGCGCCGTTTTTCGTTGTGGCGGATTTTGCGGGCCGGGGCTTGCGGGATGGCGGGCGCGGGGCAATGATGGCGGGCACGAGCCGCAAGCGGGGCAGGCGATGGATATCGAAAAAGACATCATGCTGAACGAGTTGACGATGCTGCGCGAAGAGCGTGCGCGCCGCAGCCGCCAGCAGTTCGAATATGTCCGGCTGAGCCTGATCAATGTCGGGGTGCTGTCGTTTTTCGGGATTCTCAGCGTCGTCTCTGAAAATGCTCCAGTCAAAGTAGTGTGAGGATGCCATGCGAGAATATTCTATCGAACGCTCACGGCAATCAAGTCAGATAGCTTATTGGAAGGAATCTGTAGAGACAACTCTTTTTCCTTTGTCGATAGAGTTTCGTAGTCCGGCAAAATTTAATGGCCGCTTGCTAGCATGGGATATTGGCCCGGTCACCTTGTCTCATTTTCTAACTGATGGGATCAAATACCACCGTGAAAAGCGGCATGTAAAAGAAATGACTGAAGAAGAGTTGCTCATTAGTTTCTCTCTCTCGTCAGAGACATCCTTCGCTCAGAGCAACGTCGATCTGAACTTCACAAAGGGACAGTTTGTCGTTCAACGCGGCAATTATGTCTATGAGTTCGGCCATAATAATATAAACGAATTGTTTGTGTTGAAGATCCAGCTTGATAGATTAAAAAGACGAGTCCGCTCGGTGGAGCGCTGCTTTACCCATGTGTTCGACGCGCGCTCCGGTGTTGGACAACTTTTTTTAGATTCGGTCCGGTCGTTGCCGGAAACACTCTTGCACACTGAGGAGGAACATTACTGGCGGCTTGGCAATATGATCATTGATTTGGCGGGTATTGCTATAGAGGCAGATGATCGCGCGTTGTTGAGCAGGGGGACGACGATTCAGCAGGCGCATATTGGCCGGATCGAGAAATACATCCGCCAGAATATCCAGAACCCAAATCTTGGGACGGAACGCGTGGCTGAGGCATGTGGCATTTCGGTCCGCTATCTGCACGAGCTTTTCGGTCAGACTGGGCGGACGGTGGGCAGTTGGATTCGCCAGCAGCGGCTGGAAATGGCCAAGCAGGAGATTTGCGACGTATCGCGCAGGGAAACCATCGCCGAAGTTGCCTATCGTTGGGGCTTCGGAGATCAGGCACAGTTCAGCCGAAATTACAAAAGTTTCTTCGGCGAAAGCCCTCGGGAAACACGCGCGCGCACGGCGAAGGAGCGGGATTTCTCAGATTGACTTGGCTTGAGCCGTGCAGGGGGCTTTCGGAGCCTTTGACGATGGCCAAACGCTCCCCGTTAAAGTACTTCAAGACCAACCCCAAGATCATCCGCCTGGCGGTGATGCTCTATGTCCGGTTTCCGCTATCGCTCAGGAATGTCGAGGACCTGCTCCACGAACATGGGGTAATCCCTTCGAAATTTAGGGGTGTTTGAAAGTAGAATTTTCTCGAAAGATGAAAGAGGAGATTCTGGACCTGTCACGCTTTTTTGCCGCTCCGGTTGCTCACTTAAGCGACCTTTCGTTCGAAGGCCAAGTGAGGTGCTCCTAGATTTGTAGACGCTTTGCTTGGTAATTTTGGAAGCAAAGGACGATGCAAATGTCAGGGCAAATTCGCTACTCGGATGAGTTCAAGATCGATGCGGTGGCGCAGGTCACGGAGCGGGGTTATTCGGTCAAGGAGGTGGCCGAACGGCTCGGGGTCAGCACCAAATCGCTCTACACCTGGATGGCGCAATTTTCGAAGCCGCAGAGGCAGACTGATCAGGAGGCCGAAGTTCGCCGTCTCAAGAAAGAGCTGGCCCGGGTCACGGAGGAACGCGACATCCTAAAAAAGGCCACCGCGTACTTCGCCAGGGATGCAAAGTGAGGTACGCGTTCATCGACGCGCATCGCCAGCAACATTGCGTCCGTGTTCTCTGCAAGATGCTGAGCGTCCACCCGAGGGGTTTCTATGCATGGGTTAAGGAACCGCTAAGTCAACGTGCGCAGGAAGATCGGCGTCAGACCAAGCTGGTGAAGAAGGCGTGGAAAGACAGCGGCAAGGTCTATGGATACCGCAAGATCCATGATGACCTGATCGATATGGGCGAGGTCGTATCCGAGAACCGCGTTGCCCGTCTGGCTCGGATTGCGGGCGTTCAGGCACAGATCGGCTACAAGAAGAAGCCCGGCGTTTATGGTGGAAAGCCCTCTGTCGTGGTGGACAACACGCTGGATCGTCAGTTTGCCACCAATGCGCCTGATCGGGCCTGGGTGACGGACATTACCTATCTTCGTACACACGAAGGGTTTGCGTATCTCTGCGTGCTCATCGATCTGTTCTCAAGGCGTGGTGTCGGCTGGGCCATCCAGTCTCGCCAGAACATCAGAGTTGGCTGTGCAGGCTTTGCTCATGGCGATCTGGCGGAGAAAGCCCGGGCCAGGCCTGCTGATCCACTCCGACCAAGGCGCGCAATTCACAAGCCGTGAATGGGCCGCGTTCCTGCGCGAACATGAATTGGAACACTCGATGAGCCGCAGGGGCAATTGCCATGACTGTGAATGTGGTATTGCAGCTTGATGGCCTGACCCATGCTACGATTGACTGCGTGTCATTGCGTTGACTTGTCGACCATCAGGTTGCCCCGGCAGCGGGCGAGATGTGACTTCATAGGAGCCTGACGGTCGGCGTACCATCACAGTCCTGTCCTCTTCGATCGGTGCTTGGGCCATTTCAGCGAAAGGGCCTTCCATGGATCACGTTATTATTGGCGTCGATACGCACAAATCCAACCACATTGCCGTCGCTATCGACGCGAACGGCACCCGTCTGGGCAGCATGAGTATTCCCACGACACGAAAAGGGTATCATGATCTTCAAGTCTGGGCGTCACAATTCGGTCATGTCAAAGCCTTTGGAATAGAAGGAACCGGCTCTTTTGGGGCGGGCCTGTCCAGAGATCTGCTGTCCAAGGGGCATAAAGTCCTCGACGTCATGCGCCCGCTTCGCCAACTGCGCTATCTTCATGGCAAATCAGACAGCCTCGATGCCGAGAGCGCGGCCAGGTCAGTCCTGAACGGGCAAGCCACCGCCTTAGCCAAGACGCAGAGCGGGTCATCGGAGATGATCCGCCACCTGAAGGTTGCGCGAGACAGCGCGGTAAAAGCCAAGTCTCAGGCGATGATCACGCTGAAAACGTTGATCGTGAATGCGCCAGCTGAACTTCGTGACACACTCGACGGACTCAGAGGAAGGATCACTTTGGTGCGCCATGTTGCAGCCTTGAGGCCAGGCGAGATCACTTCCCCAATCGCATCCGCCAAAATAGCCATGCGCGCGATTGCACGGCGCTGGCTTGCTCTGCATGAAGAAATCCAGTCACACGACCAAGAGCTTGACCGGCTGGTCCGGAAGAAAGCACCCGAGCTGATGAAATCGCATGGCATCTCCACAATGACCGTGGCCGAGATGCTGATCCTCGTGGGAGACAACCCCGAGCGCATCCATTCCGAAGCCGCCCTGGCCAAGCTCTGCGGTGTCTGCCCGATCCCAGCCTCAAGCGGCAGGACCAACAGGATGCGATTGAACCGAGGTGGAAACCGACAAGCCAATGCCGCTCTCTACCGCGTCGCCATTGTGCGCATGCGCGATGATGAGAGAACCAAAGCCTACGCTGCTCGAAGAACTTCGGAAGGCAAAACAAGGCGGGAAATCGTGCGCTGCATAAAGCGTTACATCGTCCGCGAAATCTACCGCGCTCTCTGCGCCTCATCGGACCAGGTGCCTGCCGGTTGACAAATATAGAGCATCAACGCAGTGGCCGAGAGTTTCTTTCAACTCCTGAAGCGGGAGAAGGTCAGGCGGCGAAAATATCGCACCCGCGAGGAAGCGCGGCGAGACGTCTTTGAATACATCGAGCTGTTCTACAACCCAAAACGCAAGCACACGAACAATGGCATGCTGTCGCCCGTTGACTTCGAAGAAAGACAGCTCAAACTGGAAAAGGCAGGTGTCTAGGAAACTAGGGGCACCTCAATGTTGAAAATCTGTATAACTGCGCGGGCAGCCTCGGCGCCTTTCTTCACGAAATGCTCAGAAAAAAAGCTGATGTGTTCAGGGGTATCCTGATAGTTATGCGGTGTAAGGCTGACAGAGAATGTTGGAACTGAGCTTTCCATTTGCGCCTGCATCAGTCCCGACACCACGGCCTGCGCCACGAAATCGTGACGATATATGCCACCATCGACCACCAGAGCGGCAGCGACGACGGCGTCAAATTTACCAGTCTGGCCAAGACGCTTGGCGAGCAGCGGCATTTCAAAGGCGCCTGGAACGTTGAAAACCGTGATAACCACAGGGGTACCGCTGATCTTCATTTCAGCTTCGAAGCCTTTCAGGCTCTGATCGACGACATCGGCATGCCATTGAGCTTTAACATATGCGATTTTCAGCGGTTTTTCCATTGTTCCGTCTCCTGTTTCGGAATGTTGAGTGCTGGATCGGGCCGGGCGGATGTCAGCGAGCTACGGTGCTAGAATATTCGCTGCCCAAGAAGATTAGCGGACGCCCATCCTCTTTGCTGGACATGCTGCTGACTTCGCAGATAACTATATCGTGGTCGCCAACTTGATGAACGGCAAAGCGGTTACATTCAATATGAGCCAAGGAGTCGTCGATCATCGGAAGTTCCGATCTCGAAAGATTCCATTTTACATTGCTCCACCGGTTCTTAAGTGTTTTTGACGACAGGCTTTGACAGACAGGCAGCTGTTCCGCGGCCAGCACGTTGATCATTAAGCGGTTGACCTTCCGCAGCTTTTGATAGCTGGAGGAACTGTGACTGGCTGTGAAGGATACCAGTGGCGGTGTCAAAGAGACAGAGCCGAAAGATCCCACTATCATTCCCGTGGGATCGCCGTCGATCATGGCAGTTACGGCCACGACGCCAGTAGGATAGGCGCTCATCACTTTGCGGAATTCGGCAGGTTCAACGGCGTATTTTTTTGAGTTTGGGGTGTCAGAGGCCATTCTTTTTGCCCTTTTGAGTTTTTTTGGGGGGGGGGACGCTTGTCTGTGTGTTGGATTGCCAAGGGCAGTCAATGCTTTGTCACACGCTGCCAGAAAGAAGCATCCCAGCGTTCTTGATCGCCGGCTTGTGTCCCAATTTACGTAGTGTCTCGTAAGTGGTCGACGAGGCGGCGCTGATGACGGGCAGCCCCAGTTCATCTTCGACTGCCTGAATGGCCGCCAGCGAAGGCATCTGCACACAGGCAGACAGCACTACGACATCCGCGCCTTCGCGCGCTAGGTTACGGGCCAAACCAGGCAAGTTCGATTGATCTAGCCGTCCCACGGCCAAATTGTCCGGCACCTCAAGTGCGACAGAATCCAGTACCTTAATACCTTCGGCCTCAATGTAGTCGACAACCATCTTGGTAAGAGGGCGCATATAGGGAGTGACGATCGCCACTTTTTGCGCCGAAAATCGATTGAGCGTAGTAATCAGCGCGCCGGCGCTACTTACGACCTCGGCCGGGTAGCCGTTTTCTTCGGTTGCGCGGCGGATGATGTCTTCAGCCTTTCGATGTGCGCCGGGGCCTTGCGCCATCACAGCAACCAAACAGGCATAGGCTATAACGCTGACATCGGCATCCGACAGGTCTTTGGCGCATTGACCGGCGCTGTCCGCCATCGCAAGCAATTCATCATGCGTCACGTTCTTCATATGTGCGCGGGCCGAATGGAAGGTATAGCGATTGCCGTTCGCCTCAGATTGACTCGAAAACATTGCGGGCAACTCGGTTTCCATCGTGGTGTTGGAGCTCGGCACGATCAGCCCGACACGGGTGGCTGGGACAAGAAGTGGGGCGCAGAGGCCAGCGGCGTCTTTCTGGTCTAGGATGTTGGTCATATTTTCTCCGTCGGTTGCGTTATTGTGCCAATGACCGAGTTTAAACAGGGGAGCCTTGCAGTCCTTTGAAAGGCCCCCCGCTTGCCGAGGATCGGCGATTGGACAAGGTTTTGAATACTCAGGGCACGCGTGCCTTGTTCTCGACGGATAGAGGATAACAATAGGCAGGGCGGATGATTGTCATTTAGTGCGGGATTGCTTGTATTAGGGTGCGGCTATAACTCGGGAATGACGAGCCCGTCGCGGCTAAAAGTAAATGGTCTGCGTGTGATCTTCGAGGAGCATCGGCGGCGATACGTTATAGGGGGCCGTCTTCAAGATTGCAGCGATATGTCTAGGTTTTTGATCCCACGGTTTTATGGTGCGGTCCTTTCTCAAGCTTGGAAGGAAACATTTTGGGACAAGTTCGTCACGGGAGCGCCGCGACCACGCATGCTGTCACAGCTGTAATACAGCGATCGCAAGCTTCGCTCGCGCAGCTAGGCGAGGAACTGGGCATAAATCCCAAAACAGTCGCGAAGTGGCGCAAGCGGGCGACAGTGGAGGACTTGAAGGCCGGGCCGAAGGAGCCGCGTTCGACGGTTCTCACCGAAGCCGAAGAGGCCATGGTCGTCGCATTTCGACGTCATACGTTGCTTCGGCGACTGGCTGCAGGCACAACGCCGCAAGATCTCCGCCAAATCCCGGCTGGGTGAAAAGCTTACCTACATCCACAATCACTGGGATGGGCTGCAGACCTTCCTGAGCGACGGTCGCGTCGAGATCGACAACAACCGCGTCGAAAACCTGATCCGCCCCATTGCTCTCAATCGCAAAAATGCCCTCTTCGCGGGCCATGGCGAAGGCGGCATCGCCTGGGGCCGCATCGCGTCGCTGATCGAAACCTGCAAGATCAACGATGTCGACCCCTCGCATATCTCAAGGCGACCCTTACGGCCATTGCTCATGACCATCCGCGAAGCCGCCTCAACGACCTGCTGCCGTGGAACTTTACGCCGTCAAGCTAAGCTGCATGTGATGTCCAGCTAACGCTTACACTCGTTTCCGTGCCCTTTGAAAAAATAAACTTGGGCCCGGAAGCTCATTGGGCCTTCTGCACTGGCAGTTCTTATAGACCCACCGTTATAAAGCGGTCTGCATCGGCAATTGTACTCTTCTCCCCGAAGCTGCCCTCGTTCGAACCAAAGGGCATTTGCGCGACCAAAGTCCAGCTTGCCGGAACGTTAAATGCCGCGGCAAGCGCCTGATCAGCCAAACCGTTGTAGTGTTGCAGGCTGGCCCCCACTCCTTCTTCCGCTAGTGCGGTCCAGACTGACAATTGCGCCATACCCGCAGAATTGCAAATAAATCTCGGAAAGGCATCAGAGAACGCAGGATACTTGCTCTGTAAATCGCGCAGAGCGAGCTCATCTTCATAGAACAACACCGTACCGCTGCCCGCTGCGAAAGAGCTAATCCGCTTCTCCGTCTTGGAAAAGGCATCGGCGGGAGTAACCGCGCGCAGTGCATCCAATATAAGCGACCACGCCTTTTCGCTTTGCGCACCAAACAAGATTACCGCCCGTGAGGTCTGCGAATTGAATGAGGTCGGTGATAGCGTTACCGCCTGTCTGACGGTGCTGTCTACTAGGGCATTCGAAACTGGCAGAGATTTTCCCAAAGCATATTGGGATCGGCGAATCTTCAATAATTCCAAGGCTTTATTCGACATTTTATACTCCGGGCAATCTTGGATAGCATCATCAGGCAGTTTCCAGGAAAGAGACATGCGCCGCCACGATCCGCCAACCCTCGGGCATCTTGACCCAAGTTTGGCTTTGACGGCAATGGCGGCTGTCGTTTTCATACTGACATTCGGTATTAGCGACGGCGAACCTATCGCCAAAGGTTGTGATCATTGTATTAAACAGCCGCCGCGGGCGAGAAACGTCCGGACGTCCAGCACGAAAGGCGTGGATCTGATCGGCACCATGTAGGATTTCTTTAGGACCATAGCGCAAGGTCCGCATATTGTCCCAGAACAACTCACGCAAAACCGTTAGATCATTGATGCCAAGCGCGGCTTCATAACGTGCAAAGGCATCCTTGACCTCGGCAATAGTCTCGGGATTGTCGATTTCCATTATGATTCCCTAAATTGCGGCAGATGCCTTCATCTGCAAATATGTGTCCACGATGCCATGCCGAAGCGAGATCGAGGGTCGAAAGCCCAGATCCCGCGCAATCGGCGTTACATCAAATTCCTCTTGCGCCTCATAGGGCGATTGCATGCCGGGGGAAATGCGTACTCGTGCGCCAGGCACGGTATCCTGCACTATGCGCGCAACATCAGAGAGTTTCATGAACTCGCCTCCGGTGGCCATATAACGACGGCAAGGCAAATCATTGGCTCTCAAGGCTGCCAGAAGCGCGAGTGCGGCGTCATCGACATGGATGAACTGGGTTGGGAAATCGCCAACCTCGCCGAAAACTGTCTCGCGCCCAGCGTGAGCGTCGATCAACATTGTACGAATAGGGCAATCAGTCTGGCGGCGTGGGCCATAAACGGCGGAAAAGCGCAGGCTGACGCTGTCGACGCTATGCTCCAACCGATAGGCATCAAGGATATGTTCGCAAGCGGCCTTGGTCGCGCCATAAACCGAGGTTGGTGCCGGGATGATGTAACCGTCCGAGGCAGTGTCAGTCGGGCCAATGGCACTTACCGAAGAACAGAATACCAACCGCCGCAATCCGTTTTTACGCATCAGTTCCAACAGGTTGACCGTGCCACCGATATTGATGACGCAGACATCGGCGGGTCTGTCAGCCTTAACCATAGGTCCAGACAGCGCCGCGCAATGGATCACCGACGTCACGCCGCGTTGTAGGGCGAAATCCTCCAAAGCGGCATAATCGGTGATGTCGAAGGCCGTGACACCTGACGCCGCATTCCGGTCCATGGCCACAAACGGGACGCCCTTGCCAGCCAGCAGCGCGCAGATCGCCCCGCCGACCAGACCATTCGCCCCGGTGACCAGAACCTTATCAAAGGTATTAGACCTCACGATGCAGCCATTCGATGTGGCGATCTACGGATACAGCCATCGCTTTCTTCGCATCTTTGTGGATAACTCGGTCCCACCATGCGCCATAGATTGCGTCGTATTCCAGATGGCTAATTCGGCGGGCTACATTGCGCACCGAAGCCTCGCCAAGGGGAATGAAATTCGGGTAAGAGCGCATGAAGGCCAGATGTTTGTTGTCGGCCACAACCTGCAACAGGTCGCCGGCCAGCAACGCGCCCTTACCGCCTGCCAGATTTGCGCAATGCAGCACGCAACCCCCCTCGAAATGGCCGCCGGTGCGGACCATGGTCAGACCCGCCATCAGTTCCTTAGATTCGCCTTCCCAGAAGTGAAGGCATTTGTCCGGGCGCATGACCCATTCACGGTCTGCGGCATGCAGATACACAGGCACGTCTCCAAATGCGTGGCTCCATTCCACCATCGTGGTATAGTAATGTGGGTGAGAGATGGCGATACCAGCCAGACCACCCAGGCCCTTGATCATTTCTATGGTGGCTGGGTCTAGATAGGATACGCAATCCCATAAAATATTGCCCTGAGGGGTGCGGACCAACAAAGCGCGTTGACCAATGCCGAAGGCAGGGGCCGAGCTGATGCCGATCAGCTCATCTTCCATTCGGATAGCGGCCTTGTGAGTTTTCTGCAATTTCTCGAAGCTGGTCCAGCTTTGACCCGATTCTGGGACAAATTGACGTTCCTCGACACAGATCGGGCATTCCGCCGGGGCTTTTTTCGATTCAGTGAATTGGGTGCCACAAGTTGTACATATATAAGGGGTCATGGTTGTACGTTCCTTTCGGGTTCGGTGGCGTGGCCAGCATGCGCACGGCCGCCGCCATGATCTTCCGTGTTTCTGAGGCGATACGCATTCCTGCCTAGGTTTTTGTCTTTTCAGGGCGCAGGATCGGCAGCGAGTATTTGCCGAACTTCTTCACACCATCGAC
>NZ_FRBR01000037.1 GCF_900142665.1 Roseovarius pacificus | reverse complement strand
GTGAAATGACGCCCTTTGAAATCGTTCATGACAACCGCTCTCCTGCCTGACCACGCTCGAAAGTGACCTCATCAAGAAAACTTTGCAACAGAGCCCGCCGGGGTTCTGTATCCGTTTGTCGGCCTGTTGCTGTCGCCGATGATCGCCGCCGCCGCTATGAGTCTGTCGTCGGTATCTGTCATCACCAACGCGCTGCGCCTCAGGCGGATCGACCTTTGAGACCGACAGCCCTATATCAGTTTCCATTTGGTAAAGGAGAACGGCATGAACCACGAAAGACCTACTGTCGCGTTGCCCTTTAATCGGTTCTGCCTCACTTTGTGTGGCGCAACTATCCTGAAACTGGAAAATTCAGGAGGTATAGTTGTGAGTTCGAAGAAGCACTGGTCGCCCGGGAGCGATGTTGCCGTTCAAAGCGTTGAGCGAAGTGAAAGAGGCGGGTGGATTGTATCTGGCGTCTTGGCTCCCAACGGCATTTGCCCAGACTGTGGATTGCATTCACGCCGACGTCACGGCTGGCGGCGTCGGCGGCTGCAGGATTATCCCGCGCATGGAGACGAGGTAACGGTTGATCTCGCAATTTGCCGTTGGCGATGTCAGGCACCCGCTTGCCCACGCCGGACATTCTCAGACCAAATCGCCTCGATTGCGCGTCCATTTGCACGTCGTACTTCGCGTGTCGGGGAGATTGTCACCCATCTTGGGCATGCGACCGGCGGACGGCCAGCCGAGCGGTTGTTGCATCGTTTGGGCCTTGGAGTCAGCGATGACACGGTGCTTAGGCAGCTGAAGAACCGTGCCCAAGACAGTGGCGAGTCGCCGACAGTCATCGGGATCGACGACTGGAGTTGGCGGAAATCGCAAACCTACGGCACGATCATTGTGGATCTGGAGCGTCGCGTGGTGATCGACATTCTTGAGGATCGAGATGTCGTCAGCTGCACCAACTGGCTGAAGCGACACCCCGAGGTGGAAGTGATCAGCAGAGATCGCTGCGGTCTCTACGCCCAGGCAGCACGGCAAGGGGCACCGCAGGCGAAGCAGGTCGCTGACCGGTTCCATATCGTACAAAACCTGCGGCAGGCCATCGAGGAGCAAATGAACCTTCACGGCCGTGCGACCGGCAGGGCGCTGCTGTCCGACGCCGACAACATCACCGCAGCCGGCAGCCTTCTGAAGTCACGCCTGGCGCATAGGACGTCTCGGGAAGAGATTTTCGCCACCATTCATGCGCTCCGAAATCAGGGGCTTTCATGCAGCGAGATCGGGCGGCGAACAGGGTTCCCGCGTCGCAGCATCGCGAAATGGCTGCAGTTCGAGACACCACCGGACCGCAGGCGGGCCGCTTTGAAGCCGACATCGCCGTGGTACTTTGAAGAGTTCCTGAGCCAAAGCTGGAAGGAGGGCATTCGAACTGGCAGCGCCCTGTTCCGTCTGATCCGAGAGCGCGGTTACGAGGGGAGTCAGTCGCATTTGCAGCGTCTGTTGGCGGGCTGGCGAAAAGCAGAACAGCAAGGGAGCGACTCCAAGGTAGAGCACGAAATCCTTAAGCCAGTCCGGGACCCGGAAACGGGGCACGCGATTTCCCCGGTCATCGCAGCCGCGCTGTGCATCAAACCCCGCGGAAAGCTCACCCCGGATCAAGCGCGGAAAGTCGACGCGCTCAAGGCCGGTTCTCCCGCCTTCGCAACGATGCGAAGTCTCGCCATGCGGTTCAACGGTATCCTGCGCAGCCGCCAAGCAGACCCGCTCCCAGCATGGATCGACAACGCGATCGAAACCGATCTGGCGCCCATCGTGCGCTTTGCCCGCACATTGAACCGGGACTTCGATGCAGTCAAAAACGCCATCGAGATGCCATGGAGCAACGGCCAAGCAGAAGGTCAGATCAATCGCCTGAAGACGCTCAAACGCGCCATGTACGGTCGAGCCGGTCCAGAATTGTTGCGGGCGAGAATGCTACCGTTCCGCCACACAGATTGAGGCAGAGCCGATTAAAGGGCAACGCGACACCAAGCCATGCGCGGATGGTGTTGATGTCCACCCTGGCAAGGACAAGATGGCAGACGGTCGTATGTCGGATCACATCTGGCGTGATCGTGCGGCCGGCGAGCGCAGGAACATGCGCAGCGCAGCGCTCGATCAGGCGATAGACGCCGAACCGCGTGAACCCTGCCCCAAGCCTGCTGACAAAGACAGGTGTATCCCCTTCGCGATCCCGGATTTCGTGCGCAAGAGCCCGCTCGGTTTCTGGCCATAACGGGCACTGGCGGATCTTGCCGCCCTTTCCATGAAGGGTCGCAAGATCATGGCCACCCCTTCGGGCGGCAAGCGACAGATCCTGCACCTTCAGCTCTGCTGCCTCGGACAGGCGCCCGACAGTCTTTCCCTCCAAAACGAGGGCATGAAGACGTCACGCAATTTCTTGTCGATGATCAAACTGGCGTCGGTCAGGCTGTGGATCGAATTTTATGAGCCCGCTGCCTAAAACTGTATTGCTAGCCTTATGCGGTTTCGACGGGATTTCTCCCGACGGCGCGCAGCAGCACCGCAGCTACCAAATCACCGGTGACATTGACTGCTGTACGGCACATGTCGAGCAGTCGGTCGACGCCGAGAATGATCACCATACCCTCGACCGGGATGCCCATGTTCGTCGCTACGTTGACCAGGATCGCGATGCTGACGCCCGGCGTGCCGGGCGCGCCGATGCTGGACGCCACCAGCGTCCCGACGACGACGGAAATCTGGACGGCGGTCAGGTCCACCCCGGCAAGCTGTGCGAGGAACAGGATGGCGACGGCCTGATAGAGCGCGGTGCCGGCCATGTTCATCGTCGCCCCGAGCGGCACGACCAGGTTGGCGATGTTTTCCGGCACGCCAAGCTTGCGCGCCGTCTGGATTGTCACCGGCATCACCGCTGAGGAACTGGAGGTCGAGAAGGCCAACAACAGGTTGCTGCCCGCCGCCTTCACTAAGCGCACCGGCGTGACCTGCGCAAAGAGCAGCGCGATCAGGAAATAGAGGCTCAGCAGGGCGGCCAGCCCCAGCAGAACGCTGCCGACATATCCAGAAATGCCGAGCATCGTCTCGAACCCCATGCGCATCACCAGCTGTGCCATCAGCCCGAAGACCGCGAAAGGCGCCAGAAACATCGCCCATTTGACGATGTTCATCGAGATCGATAGCACCGCATCCATCAAGGCCAGGAACGGCGCGGCGCGCTTGTCCTGAACCTGGGTTACCGAAATGCCGACCAGCAGCGCAAGCACGACGACGGCCAGCATGTCCCCCTGCACGATCGACGCGGTGGGGTTGGTCGGCAGGATATTGACGATCATGTCCGGCAGGGCGGCTGGCGCCTCCTGATCCGGCACGTCCGGTATCGCGCCGTTCAGATCCACTAGGGCCGGATCGGCAGGCCCCGCCGAAAAACCGGCAAGCCCCTCGCCGGGCTTGAGCCACTGAGCCAGCATCACGCCGATGGTCGCCGCGACAGTCGTCGTCGAAAGGATGAAGGCCGCCAGCCGCAACCCGACCGAGCGCAACTCCTCGCCCGATCCGGCACCCGAGAGTCCCCCCACGATAGACGAGAAGATCAGCGGGATCAGCACCATGGCGATCAACGCCAGAAATATCTTGCCGGGCAGCGCCAGCCAGATCCCGATCACTTCCGCGGTGTCCGGCTGTACCAGTCCCGTTGCCTCGCTCAGGAGCAGACCGAGCCCAAACCCCAGGATCATCCCGGCCATCACCTGTGCCCAAAGCCTGGAGGTGATCCAGCCCCGCAACTTGAAGCGCTGCTTGGCGATCTGCATCGGGGGGTCTTGTGTGCGCTGCGTCATGGCACGCGCATAGCACGGCCTGATGTGAAGGTTAACTCTCTGGCGGATAATGACGAAAACACACGAAACTCCGCCCGTGTTTCAAGCCATCCAGGTTTGGGCTAAAGGAGAGACCATGCAAAGCGCGCTCCACCTTCTGGTCATTGTCGCGGCCGCGGGTTTTCTCAGCCGCCATCGTCGGGCGCTGTGACGCTATCGTCACTCAGAACCTGAAGGACTTCCCGCCCGAGAGACTCGCGCCGTTCGGCATCGAGACTCAGCACCCCGATGACTTCTTCCGGGATCAGCTTTCTCTCACGCCTGGCCTGGTTTGTTCAGCGCTGCGCAAAGTTCGCGCGCGCCTCAAAAACCCGCGCAAGAGCGTTGACGAGTATTTGTCGATCCTGACACAGCAAGGGCTGGTCGCAACTGTTGCTGACCTAGAGCAGTTTGCCGATCTGCTCTGATTGGCCTAGCTGGCCCGAAGCTGCATATTTGGGCTTTTGAGAGAACAAAGAAAGTACTCTCTATCAGTCTGACCGCTGCAGATACAAAGTGACGTTCTCGGCTGGCATCTTGAAGCCTCGACCGTCGGAGACCCGTTCAGTGCTGATAGGGTATTTGGGTCTGTTGGGGTTGATCCCAACGATCCGGTGAAGGTCTCCACCGGTTTTAAACGTTCGGCGATAATCAGATGGCTCCAGCCCGAAATGCGGTGCGAGCACTTCGAACATGGCTTTGTCCGGCGAGTAGATCGCGCCGTCTTCCATCGGAATGCCGACGCGGAAGCCGATGTTGAAGCTATGACGCAGATCGATATCGCTCAACTCGCCGCCTTCGACCGTCAACCCATGTGTTTCAGCCACGGCGAGGCAGGCCTTCATCATGTCTCGGCGTAGGCGATCGCACAGCTCTGGTGTCAGATTGCGCGGCGGGGAAACTTTGGAACTTGTCTGGACCGACGTTTTTTTCGCGGGGGCCTTTGGCTTGCGGGTGTTCTTTTTCATGACGCAGCCGTCCCGTTGCCATTGTGGTTCAAGGTCATTTGGGCCTTTGCTTTATAGACGGTTCCGCGCGATATCCGCATCTCTCGCGCGATTTCGGTGGGCGAGCAGCCGTCGATCAGCTTCGCCTGAATGGCCTCGAGATCGATTTTGGGTTTGCGCCCGCGATAGACACCGCGCTGCTTTGCTGAGGCAATGCCTTCGGCCTGGCGCTCCCGGCGCAGGTTGGTTTCGAACTCAGCGAAAACGCCAAGCATATCGAAAAAGGCTTTTCCGGTTGCCGTGGATGTATCCACAGGCTGCTCGGTGGCCGCCAGGTGCGCGCCCTTGGATTTCAGGTGAGTGACGATAGCCTGCAGATCACTGAGACTGCGGGCCAGCCGGTCAATGCGCGTGACGACCAGCGTTTCTCCTGGGTGGATGAAGTCGAGGATCGTCTTGAGTTCGGGTCGTCCCTCCAGGCTGGTCCCGCTCTTTTGCTCGGTGCGGACCATGCCGCACCCGGCCTCTTTCAAGACAGCAATCTGCGCATCGAGGTTCTGTTCGACGGTCGAAGTGCGCGCATATCCGATTTTGGCCTGATAAGTGTTCATTATGGGTGTGCCTCTGACGTGATCTGTTCATTATCTAAAAAAGACCCAAAGTGAATAGGAAAACGGCTGCTTTCGCTGTTCATGCGCGTTGTCACTATGAGTATACCCATTATGACGCCTCTAGCCCTCCATAACCCAACGTGATGTCCGCCGTGTCTTTTGTCTCTGCAGTTTCGCGAACTGCTCACTGACAGCATCGGCGTGGATTTCATCATGAGCCCAGTCAACGTATCCTGCTTTCTTCGCCCAGTCATGTTCCGGGTGGTTTGTATTCTTCTGCGCCTCCTTGAAGACTTCGTACATGGGCGGGCCTCCAATGTCCTCGGGCGGGGTTGCCCATTGGCCGCCGACAAAACGCGGCAATGGCTCATTTGGCACAACCGTGCGTGTTGAGACGAGCTCAATGCGATGCGCCCAATCATCGCCAAAGTCATAGGTGTAGATCACCGGTGGCACCTTGGCGTTCAGGAAAAAGTCCAGCTTTTTCGTAGTGACCTCCATCACGGGTGGCCCGAACATCGGCTCGATCCAGAAGGCCTCGCTTTTCATCTGATATGTCCGGTCACCAATCTCGAAGTCCCACAGGTGCATGTCGTACCATAGGAAAGCCGCCTGAATGGCATCGTGCAGGTGTGGCAGGGTCTTGTCCGAGCGGATCTCGATTTCCCGCGGCTCTGTTGCAAAGTTTTGTTCAGGCCGCGTGGGCCCCTCTTTTGGGCGCAGTTATGCTGCGGCGAGGCTTTCCTCAATGATTGCGACAGCCTC
>NZ_FRBR01000013.1 GCF_900142665.1 Roseovarius pacificus | reverse complement strand
GCAGACCTCTTCACTGCCGTCCCGGAACTCACAGAGAAACTCTGAGACCGGCGCCCCCGAACATCCCGAAAGGCCCGCCAGACCGGCGGGCCTTTTTCATCTCCGGGCCATGCAGAATGGCCAAGGCAGTCGCCATGATCGCGGCCCGGCTGGCAGCACAAGAGCGCCCAATGGCAAGGCAACCGCGGCGGCGGTTGCAGATCTGCAACCGAACCACTCCATTCGATACCGCGCCACGGCTCTCCGTATAGCGCGGTACCGATTCAGTACAAGGACAGCTTAATCAGACTGGCTCAAACAGCTTTGACGCCACCCATGAACACGCCCTTGATCAGAACGACGTCGTTAAACCAACCCAGAGTGTCCGGCCGGGCTGATAGGTGTTGTTGTCGCTGTCGGTCACGGATGTATCTGTTACGTTGTAAATTGCGGCGTTCAGTGTCGCTGCCTCGGTAATCTCATAGGACACACCCAGATCGAAGGTGGTGTACCCGTCGTATTTATAGGCAATCGCATTGCCCGAGGCATCATAGGCATACGGTGTACCATTGGTGCCGATGCGCGCGCCGGAATTCACCTCATCCCCGTGATAGGTCACCGCCCCCCAGGTATCGAGCCCGGCAATCGGAGTCTGCCAGTCCAACCGAAGCGACGCCGCATGTTCCGGCGTCCGCGACAGCGGCAAGCCTTTATAGGTGCCGGAATCCTGGCTTGAATCGGTATAAGTGTAAGATCCACGGAGCGAGACACTGTCCGATAGATCGGCGCGGACAGTCATTTCGAGGCCCTGAATAGTGGCATCCTGAACGTTATAATATTCCCAACGGTTATAGGTGGTTCCGTTAACCACGACAGGCTGACCGGTGTTTCGGTTCTCGATCTTATCGGTGAATTCCGTTCTGAAGGCGGTGGCTCCCAGCTCTACCGGTCCACTTTGCCACAAGGCGGACAACTCATAACTGGTGCTGGATTCTGGTTTGAGATTAGCGTTCGACACAATCACACCCGCGCCGCGTTGCGTCGTATAGTAATACCCCGGCACCGTCTGGCGAATGGAAGGCGTGCGATATCCGGTTGAAACCCCGCCTTTGATTGTCAGTGCGGGCGAGGCATTCCAGACCGCATAAAGGCGTGGCGTGACTTCTCCTCCGAATGCATCGCTTTCGGTATATCGCAGACCGGCCGTTACGGCAAAATCAGGCGAAATCCACCATTCGTCCTCGGCAAAAACGGCCCATTCCTCGGATGTATAAGTATAGTCGATGCCATCGCCCAGACCGGGGTTCTGATCTTTCAGCTCGGCCCGGATATGTTGGAACCCGCCCACAAAGGTGTGATCGCCATAGAAGGTGAAAGGCGCCGTGACCTTGCCATCGGTCACATAGTTGGTGATTTCCGGCGACCGCAGACTTTCGACCAGCGTATTGTTCATCCATTCATAGCTGGTGCGCTCGCCCACTTCGCGCTGAAAGCTCAGCTCGGTGGTCACATTGCCCCATTGCCCGGAATAGCTTAGCGCCAGATCCTCGCGGGTATTGTCGCGACGATACGGGTCATCCGTCAGGGCCAGGCTTTCCCCTGGCGTGGCACGGCTTTCGATAGTGGTTTTCCCATATTCCAGCGCAAATTCGTGATCCTGCACCGGGGTCCAGATCAAACGGCCGGTCAGGTCCAGATCACGCCGCTCACGGGGGCCATCCAGAATACCCGACTCATCCGACACAAGACGCCGCCCCCAGATTTGCAGGCCCAGCTTGTCCTCGATGACCGGACCGTTCAGGTAGAAGGACAACTGATTCAATCCTCCGTCGTCGTCATGCTCCGGAATACGTGTTTCCGCCGTGACCGAGCCACCCCATTCTGATGCCACCGGCTTGGTGATGATGTTGATCACACCGCCCATCGCATCCGAACCATAAAGCGATGACATCGGCCCGCGAACGACCTCGATCCGCTCGATTGCAGCGGCAGGCGGAATAAAACTCTGCTCGAACCCGGCGGACCCGTTGGTGCGGCTTTCACGCGTGCCCTGACGTTTTCCATCCACCAGGATCAGTGTGTACTCCCCCGGCAGGCCCCTGATTTTGATGTCTTTTTCATTCGCCACACCCGTGGTCACGACACCCTGTACTTCGCGCAGGGCATCCGACAGGTTGGTAATGTTCGCTTTTTTCAGCTCCTCGCCGGTCACAACCGTGACAGAGGCAGGCGCATTGGTCACATTCTGGGTGAACCCGCCAGCCGTGATGGTGATCGTGCCCAGGTCCACGGTTTCGTCGGCAGCGTCCTGGGCTGCGGCGGATGTGGCCAGCGCCGTGGCCGCAGCGATGGCGCCGACGCCTGTTGTCATCTTCAGATGTGGTCTCAATCTGTTTTTCATAGGTCTGTCCTTTAGTGAGAAGAGACCCCATATCACTGGCTGCTGGCCGAAAGGCATTTGGCTGGAAGGGGATTACGGAAAAGGGCGATCATCCAAAGACATCGACGAACACCCTGTTGTTTCTGGTGGTTACGGTCAGGCCCGTGTCGTAGAGCCGCCTCAGAAGATCCTCGCGGATGATCCGGGCAACGGGGCCCGCTTCGACGACCTTGCCGGCCTGCATGGCAATGATGTGATCGGCATGACGGGCGGCAAAGTTCAGGTCGTGCAATACCACGACAACGGTTTTACCCATTTCGTCAGCGGCATGGCCCAGCAAGCGCATCACACCAACCGCATGGTTGATGTCGAGACTGTTGAGCGGCTCGTCGAACAGCGCGTATTCAGTATCCTGAGCCAGCACCATGGCGATAAAGGCGCGCTGCCGCTGCCCGCCGGACAGTTCATCAAGAAACCGGTATCTGAAGTCCTGCAAGCCTACCAGATCGAGGGCCGCGTCGATCTGTTCTCTGTCCTCCTGCGTCGGCCGCCCCCTGGAATAGGGATAGCGGCCAAACGCCACGAGATCGTGAACGGTCAGGCGCGCGGCCAGTGTGTTGTCTTGCTTCAGCACCGCAAGGCGGCGGGCCAGTGTATTGTTGCGAAATGTGCGCACATCCTGCCCGTCCAGCAACACGCGCCCGGTGCTGGGTATCTCGAGCCGGCCAATCATGGACAGCAAGGTGGATTTCCCGGCCCCGTTCGGTCCGATAATCGCCGTCACTCCCCCCTGGGGCAGGTGTAGCGCGTCGATATCGACCACGGTTGAACCGGCATATGTCTTGGTGAGGCTTTCAACCCGGATCATCTTCGTCCCCCGATCAGCAAGAGAACAAAGACCACCCCACCGACAAATTCCACGATCATGCTCACGGTTCCGATGAACCCCAGCAACCGCTCCAGCAGGACCTGCGCGCCAACCAGCAGCACAGACCCAAGCAAGATCGACAACGGGATCAGCATCCCGTGGGGTGCGCCGGGCAAAAGACGATAGGCAAGGTGGACAACCAGAAGCCCGAAAAACGTGATCGGCCCCACAAGCGCCGTGGTGGCCGCAACCTGAAAGGTCACAATCAGAAAAATCTCCAGCGACAGGCGCTTGTGATCCACGCCAACCGCAATGCTCCCGTCACGGCCCAGAAGCATCGCGTCGATGGCTGGCAAACGATACCAGGCCCAGGCGCTGGACAATCCGATCAGCACAGCTGCACTCAACTGTTCCGAACTGCTCGCCCCGCTGAAGCTGGCGAAAATACGATCCTGCAACACAAGGAATTCACCGGGATCAATCAGCCGCTGCAACAGCCCCGCGACGGAACGGAACAATACCCCGCAAATGATACCGACCAGCAACAACAACTCTAATAACCGCGTCATGCGCGCATAGAGCAGCCGGTAAAGCCCCACTGAAAACAGGGTCATGACCGCCAGTTCCCCGGCGAAAACCAGGCGGGAGTCCATCGCCCCCACCTCGGCAGAGCCGAGCAGGAAAACACCAAGCGTCTGGATCAAGACGAACAACGCATCGAATCCCATGATCGATGGCGTCAGAATCTGGTTGTTCGACAGTGTGTGGAACAACACCGTCGAGAACGGCACCGCCCAGGCCACCAATGCGATCGTAATCAGCCTGTCGCCCCGAAACGACAGGACGAACCCCCAATCTCCGGTCGCCCCGATGGTCAGGAATGCCAGTATCAGCCCCGCACATAACGCGGTTGTACCGGTGATCAGTACTCGGGCACGCATGCTACGGTCGGCGGGGCTCATCATCCGAACCTCTTCAGCAAAAGCCATAGGAAAATGACCGCGCCCAGCACGCCCATGGTCACGCCGATCGGCAGGTCGAAGGGGTGAAAGATCAGCCGCCCGAAGATATCGCAGGCCAGCGTCATCACCGCGCCCAGCCACGCCACCAGCGGCAAGGACCTGCGCAGATTGTCACCGCGCCACCGGGCAATCAGGTTGGGGACGATCAGCCCGAGAAACGGTATGAACCCGACCGTCACGACAATGGCGCCCGTCACCACCGCCACAATCGTGATGCCAATCGCCAGCACCATTGTTGGATTCAGGCCAAGCCCGCGCGCGATATCGTCCCCCATCCCGGCCAGGGTAAAGCGATCGGCGGCAAACCAGCCCAGCAGGGTGATGCCCCCGGCAACATAAAGCAGTTCGTAACGGCCACTCAGCACCACCGAAAAATCAGCGGTCATCCATGATGACATCGCCTGCATCAGATCGAACCGATAAGCGATGAAACTGGTGGCCGAACCGATGATCCCGCCAAACGCGATCCCCAGAAGCGGCGGCATCAAGGGCGAGCGCATCGGCACGGACCGCAACAGCAGCAGAAACATCGCCGTGCCCAGCCACGCCCCGGCGGCGGCGATAACCATGCGCCACATCGGGGGCGCATCGGGCAGGAACAAAAGTCCAGCCAGCAAACCGAAGCCGGCGCTGTCGACAGTTCCCATCGTCGAGGGTTCAACAAAATGGTTGCTGACGAGACGCTGAACAATGGCTCCCATGATCGCAGAACTGGCCCCGGCCAGAACCAAAGCCGCACTGCGGGGCAGACGGCTGATCAGGAATATCTCACGCGCATCGGGATCTGTCAGAAGACTCGTCAGCCCCACCCCCGTCGCACCGACAAGCAAGCTGGCAGCGATCAGCAACACCACCACAAAGCAATAAAGCAAGGGCTTCATCTGCACCAAGTTGACAGCCCGCGCCCATTGGGACGTGGAAGTATAGGAACGAACTGTCATTGGTAGATTCAGTCTGCAAGCGCGGTTGAGATTTGCGTCAATGCACGATCAAGCGCCGTCGGACCGGCCGCACCGACAAGATACCAGTCCGCCGGGTCCAGAAACACGACCTGGCCTTCGGTCCAGGCTGTGGTTTTGTGCACCAGAGGGTTGTCCAGCATCTGCCTGGCCGGTTGTCCGTCACGCCCGATGGCGGCATCGCGGTCCACCACGAACAACCAGTCGGGGTTGGTCTCGAGGATATATTCGTTTGAAATCGGCTGCCCGTGAGTGCCGGCTTTTACATTCTCAATAGCGGGGGCAAATCCCATCTCGTTGAAAATCACGGCGAAACGGCCCTGCGCGCCATGGGTGCTCATCCTGCCGCCGGTGGTGATCAGCACCAGCGCCGTCCCCTCTTGCGCCGTTTTTTCGCGCATTTCAGCAAAACGGGCATCCAGCGCGGCCATCGCCTCGGCAGCGCGATCTTCCTTACCGAACAGCTTGCCCAGCTCGGTCATGTTCCGCTCAAGCGAGCCAACAAGATCGGTGCTTTCCACCGTCATATCGATAGCAGGCGCAACCCTGGCCACCTCTTGCAGCTTGGCGCGGGACCGGCCGGCCACGATCACCAGATCGGGCGACAGGGCATTGATCTTTTCAATGTCCGGCTCAAAAAAGCTGCCCAGCTGAGAAATCGGCGCGTTGCCGTAATCGGCCAGATAGTCCGGCTTGGGGCCACCGGCCACACCCGCGACAGGAATATCCAGCGTGTTGAAAATATCGAGAACCCCCAGATCCAGCACCACAACCTTTTCCGGCTGGCCCGCAAGCGTCACAGCACCTTGCGCTGTTTCAATGGTGGTGTCCTGCGCGTTCGTCAGTGTTGCAACCGCACTCAAAAGTGCCGCGCCGAATAATACTCGCATTGTCGATCATCCCTAAAAGTGTCGGGCAGACAGCCACATGGCTCTCACGCTTTCGTGAGTTTTCGCGCCGCCCTATTCCTGATTTATTTAGTGGGTTATAAAGATGGACAACCGGGAGCAAATATAAAAACTTTAGAACCGATCTAAGTTAACCCAGGTGCAACATGAGGATGTGATGGACAGCGTGAAAACCGATGAAGACACATCAATGACAGAGTTGATCCAGGATCTGGACCGGTTGAAACTTCTGGTCGCCTTTGATGCGATACTGGTCGAGGGAACGCTGGCACGCGCCGCCGGGAAACTGGGCAAGACCCCGTCCGCAATGAGCCGGATTTTACGACAGTTACGCGAACACTACGGCCAGGAGTTGTTTGAACGCACCGGCAAGGGGATGGTCCCCACGGCCTTTGCCGAAAACCTGCGCCCACGCATCCGCGCTCTTGTGGCCGAGGCAAATTCACTGCTTCTGCCGGAATGTGACAGTAAACCGGTACGGGATTCACTGCTCTCTCAGCCTCCGCTGGCCCTGAACCAATGGCGCCAACCAGATCGCGGACCGGGCGCCACAGACATAGCGCAGCGTATAGCGGTAATGAACAAAAACCCCGAAGCCTCGCTTCGGTTTGCCTCATACATTGCGACAATCGGAAACACTGCCGGGCAAACACGTCCCTTGAACGCGGCCGAAGCCGATGACGCATTTACCATCCTTTTGTCCGGGCAACCGGCCGATGTGCAGATTGGCGCATTTCTGATTGCCCTGCAAAGCCGCGGACTGACTGAACAGGAACTGGTCGGATTTACCCGTGCAGCACGTCGGCACAGCCACCTGGATGACCCCGGAACCGGACCGTTCGACCTCGATTGGCCGGCATATCTGTCACCGCGCACACAAGGCGCGCCACTCTTCATTCATGCAGCACGGCTTGTGGCACGGGCCGGGTATCGGGTCCTGATGCATGGCCCGCACAACAGTGTTGTCCACCGGGCGTTTGACTATGCGCAGCTACCCGTTCTGACAAAGCCGGAGGCAGAACACGCAGACGATAACCACGGTATCCTGGCCTATCTTCCCATCGAGAACTTCGCGCCGGACCTTCGGAAACTGCATTGGCTATACCCGCTGTTCATGATGCCCAATGCAACGCAATATGTCTCGGCCCTGCTCAATCCCGGCGCAGCACCGGCAACCCTGGCAGGCATACGCGGCAGTGATCGCCCCAAACTGCAACTCGAAGCCGCGAAGGAACTTGGCTGGGATCGCTTCGCTGTCCTGCTCGGGCACCGGGACGCAGCACAAATCGTGCCTCACAGAAGCCAGGCTTTGTTCGTGCTACGCGACGGTGAAGTCACCCAAAACCGGCTGTTCGGCCCTGCGTCCAATGGCAATGCCAATCCTGAAACGAACGATAATTTCAGCCGCCTGGAGAAATGGCAGGCAATCTGGGACGGAAGCGTCACCCACCCGGATGCGACAGCGGCCATCATCGAAACTGCCGCTGTCGCGTTAAACCTGTTGTCAATTAGCGCAACGCCAATGGATCACTCCCGTGCCGAGGCTGCCGAACTCTGGGCCAACCGGCGCAAGTGAACCACCACCGGCTGACACCGGCAACACCCGTTCGGAAAATTCCGGATACCGACATACGATGCCGCCGATATGTTGCCGGAGGTTTCGCTGCTTGTTGCACGAGATTGAAACATGTCGATCCGCCGGCCACGCCAATCAGGTCCTTCTCGGAGCCTCACGCAGCCTTGCCGCCAAGGTATCCTGATACTGTCGCAGTGCATCGGCCCCTGCACCGGCCGCACCGAGGAATGCGAGCGGCTCCGAAAAATTCATACCAGTGTAGTTCGCGCTGGCCTGTAGCGGTGTCAGCACCTCTTCGATGGTAAAGCCGAGACGGCCTTCAGGGCGATAGGCATCCGCCCCACCCGCGGTGGTCGTCACGACCAGCAGCTCCTTCCCCCTGAGTTCGGATGGCGCACCCGACCCCCAGACTTCGTTCATGTAGGCCTTCATCATCGGCGTCATGTTGAACCAGTGGATCGGGAACATCAGAACGAGCCGCTCCATATCCCGGTAAATCCGGCGTTCTTCTGTGCGGTCGAACCCTTGCAGATTGTCACCGTAAACAGACTCGAGGTTCTTGAACATCGTGTCCTCGGCGGCCTGTGCCGGTTCCCACAATGCCTTGTTGACGACAGAGCGGTCGGGATAGGGATGTGAGGCGATGATCAGCGTCCGCGGCCTGCCGTTCGTGACCTGGGCCCGCGCACCGGTGCCCGACATCAGAGCGGGAACGGCGGCGCCAATCGCCAATCCGGCCCCGGCGGTGACCACGCTGCGCCGGCTGACATTGTCGGCACGGTTGCTTTCCGGGCGTTCGGGTGAGTTATCGCGTTCGTTCATCATGATGATTTCCTTTCGTTGTATCTGGCCCCGTGGCGTCCCTTTTCACCGTCACCCCAGTGTCAGCAACGGCCCCTCAAGCAGGTCGATCAATTGCCCGAAATACCCTCCCGACCGCGCGGGAGAATTCGGGTCCGAGGTGATGGCAACCGCCAGATCCCGTTCCGGGTGTGCTGCAATAACCTGCCCGCCATAACCACGGGCGAGGATGAAGCCGCTGTCAGTCAGGAACCAGCCATAGCCATAGTCAAGTCCAGAGAAAGGTGAGCGGGTATGGGGCCGGATCGACGCGCGAATCCAGTCGGCCGAGAGGATTTGCTCACCCCCGAACCGTCCGCCATCACGCATGAGCATGGCGATGCGCAACATGGCGCGCGGGGTCAGCGCCATCTCGTTGCCGCCGAAATAGAAACCCTGCGGATCGCGGGTCCATGGGGGAATCTCGATCCCCAGCGGACGCCCGAGAACCGAGCGCGCCTGTTCGAGCAGGCTCTGCCCCGTTGCAACTGTCAAGGCGGCACCGAGAACATGCGTGGTGCCAGTGGAATAGATCATCCGTTCGCCGGGCGTGGCGATCATCGGCCGTCGCAGGGCGAAACTCACCCAGTTGTCGGAATTGACCCACGCCCCGTAATTCGGGCCCGACGTTCCTTCGAGACCGGCGCGCAATGTCAGCAGGTCCTCGATGGTCAGATCCGCGACACCCTGGGTTGCATCCGAGGGTATGATCGAGGGCGCCACCACGCCAAGCGTGGCCTCCACGCTCGCAATAGCCCCTTGCGAGATGGCGTTGCCCGCAAGCAATGCGACAATACTTTTCGAGCAGGACTTGATGTTCGCAACCCGGTCGAGGCCCGGACCGCGCAGCGCTTCGGCAAAAACGATATCATCGCCGCGCTGCACGATCATCGCATGAAACTGGGGCAGATCCCTGACAGCAGAGCGGATGTCGCTTTCGGTCTGCGCAATCGCACGATTCACGAATGGCACAGCGGAGGCTGACAGCAGGGTGGCGGCAAAACTACGGCGGTTCAGCATCGGGCATCGGCTTTCATATCGAAGAACCTCATCGGTTGGTACGGCCTTCCCGAACTCGCGCGGTCAGCGCGCTGTGGTTCAGCATGAGGCAACTCCTGGTTCGCACCAACCGTCAACGAAGAGCGGCACTTGCCCCGCAGGGCGCGATAATTGGCACCGTGGCGATGTACTCGGAGTCGCTTCATATCGTTGCTCAGTCCCGGCACGCGTTGCAGAATCCGGACACAAGAGCTTCAGCCCTGCATCCCGTATCCTGTAATATAACCCTGCCTGCCCGTCGTATTAGCCAACGTCCATTGCTATCATTCATGAGTGCGGATCATGAATTCCTGCCTCGTGACCGGGCATATCCGGGTCTCCAGGGAGCCAGAGCAAGACAGACCGCAAAGGCCACTGCCACATCTTACCGACACGACAGATTCGATGCATTCGACCTTTGGCACACATATTCGATCGACATTATTACCCGAAACTATGGGCACCTGGTCCGCCTGAACCGACGACATCAACCGGATAATATCAATATATCATATCTTGCCTGATGAGGTCAGTGGCCATCGGACAGACTTTGCGCAGGCCCCCCAAAACCCGGCTTCCTTATCACCCCAAACTCAATTCAGATAAGCGCCGAACGCACAATTGATTGCAATGTTTTCCCGTCATTCCTCGGGCACGTAAATCATCCTGCCATCGTCAAGCCGATAGGTCGTGCCCGCGCGGATACCCTGCCCTTCGCCGATCTCTCCGTTTGCTTCATAGCGCGTCAGTTCCCGGCCATCTTTGATCGTGATGCGCATCTCCGGCGTGCCCGGATTCTCGATCACCGTGACGGAATCCTCCGAAAACGGATTGAGCGGGTTGGCCACGGTCTGCACCATCAGGATGCCGGTGATAACAAGGAATACGTCGATCAGATTCACGACGGAAAGAACGGGGTCATCACCGTCATCGCCATCCAGAAAACGCATCAGGCGACACTCCTTTCATGATCGCGCAATTCCTCAAGCATCCAACGACGGCGAACCGTCAGGATGAAGAAGGTGATGCTTGCGGCAACGAGGGCCAGGATCACCGCCGAGAAGGCCACGACAAGATTCTCCGACACCGCCGCCGCATCGCCCTGGCCAAGCGCCAGAAGCGCCGGACCCATCGGAATCATCGTCGCCACCAGCCCCAGCATCGGAGCGGTGCGCGACACGATCCGCAGCCATTCGAGTCGTTTCAATATCCGCAACTCGAAATCCTCGGAAGCAAGTTCGCCCGACGGGTCGAGCGGCCGATGCGTTCCCCGCATGCGCTGCCAGAATTCCAGAAAGAACATCCCGAGCGCGAAAAACGCATAAGCGAGCGCCGCCACGATCAGCATCAGAACGGGCGCAAGGAACAGGCCCGCCAGTTGAAAAAGTTCGAATTCCATTCGTGTCATCTTGGGTCCTGTCCCTGAAGGGCCGCCACGCGCGCCGGACGTGCCCGTTGCCATTGCAGCCCGGCCCCCGAAAGAAAGAGCAACAGCAGAAGGCCCGCAGCCCAAAGTCGCGATACCTCGTCACGAGAGGGCTGCCCGGACATGGCGTCCACGGCCTGAAGCGTCTGCCCCTCGACCGGCTGTGCCTGAGGGGAACCGGCCGGATCGGCTTGTCCGCTGTCCGGTACGGTATTTGTCGCGCCGGGCTCGGGCGCCACATCGCTGGCAAGCCCGAATCCCGCGGCCATTTGCGCCAGATACGCGCGCGTCACATCCTCTCCGGCAGAAACCCCGTGCATCGTTTCAAGCTCCCGCCAGCGTTCTGCCAGCGCCTTACGGGTCTGAGGCGGCGCATCCCAATAGCCCTTGCGGATCGCTTCCACCATGCGCTCCATCAATTGCGCCTGCGCCGTCGGGTTTTCGGTCTCGAAATAGGCATCGAGACCCAGATCGCGGCTGTCCTGGACATAGGTTTCGAACATCGCCTGCCATTGATCCGCCCGTACCGTGGCGGGATCGACCACTTGCCAGCCAAACAGGTTGTTGGTGGCATTCAGCATCGAAAGCGTGCCGGAATAGCCCTCTCGCATCATTTCTCCGATCCATTGCGGATTGAGATAGCGCGCCCGAAGCTCCGTCGACAAAAAGGACGCCAGCGGTTTCGTGACGGCGGGCCCACTGCGCAGGTCGGTCACGAAAAGCGATGGCGACCCCCCATCCAGGTGACGCACTGCCAGTGAAAGCCCGCCCATGAAATCGAACGGATGATCCGTTGACAGCACACCATGCAGGTTCGACGATCGGGACATCACGACCGCCTGCGTCCCGGACAACTGATCGGCCAGAAGATTGCCTCCCTCGCTGCGCAGGCCCCAGTCCTGCTGACCGAACGCATAGCCGTTTCCATCCAGGTACAGCTCGGCCAGCGTGTCGTCGCTGTCCCATGAGGTGGACTCGAGCGCCCGGTGCGACAGGCCCGACCCATACTGGCCGGGCGCATTGCCAAACAGCCGAAGGGAGGCCTGCCGCCGTGCAACGTCCGCAGCAAGCCCGCGCGCCCTCAGCGTCTCCGCGATACGCCCACTGTTCCGCGCAATGATATTGTCGGCCGGATCGCGCGCGGCCAGCGCCTCGATCCCTTCGGCCAGAAGACGCATGAACCCATCGAACTGGTCGCGATAAACGCTGGTCACCTGGATCACCACATCGACACGAGGGTGGTCCATCTCGGTCTCGGGAACGATCTCCAGCCGTTCCACCCGCCCGTCCTCGCTCCAGACGGGCCGAAGCCCCAACGCGTGCAGAACCTGCGCTTCGGTAATTCCCTGATGCCGCAACGCCTCGGAGGCCCAAAGGCTGAACGCGATCTTTTCGGGCCATGCCCCTTGATTTTCCTCACGCAACGTGGCGGCCAGGCTGTCGAAGGCATCCTTGCCCGCCTCGTAGGCCGCACGCGACGGCAGGCGGTCAGGCTCGAACCCGTGCAGATTCCGGCCCGAACGGATCTCGGGATTGCGCACCGGATCGCCCCCCGAACCGGGCGCGACGAAACCTCCGGCAAGACCGTTCAGCAGCGCCGCAATTTCGCCCGGCGCAGCCAGCAGGTTTTCTTCGAACGCGCGGGCGCGCTCCAGATACGGCCCAAGCCCAGGGGCCAGACCGTCCAGTGGCTCTCCGTTCAGAACATGGGCCTGCAACAGCGTGAAACTGCGCGACCTCCTGAGCGCCTCCTGATCCCCGGTCAGCATTTCTTCGGGGTCGTCGCCCGCCGCACGTGCAAAAGACGGCCCCAATTGCTGCAACATGGTGGTCAGGCGCGCCTCGGGATCGGCGGGCGCGCCAAACTCGTGCAGGCCAAGCGGAATGACCTGTCGCGCCAGTTCGTGCAGGTGATCGTGCAGCGCGGGCAGATGCGCCGGCAGATCGGCCCCTAGCGCGGTTTCTGTAATCCCCAGATCTTTGTCGATGCCGGCCGCAACGACCGCCGAGACGATCTTTCGCCCTGTATTTTCCTTCACAGCCCCCGCCTCGAGCTGAATGTAATCGTGCAACAGCCGATGTATGTCGCGCAATTCATCATAGAGGCCGGATGGCCCGAACGGCGGTGTCTGGTGACTGACGGTTACCGCTCGCCCACGCCGTCTGGCCTGTAGGGCTTCGCTTACATTGTCCTGAATATACGGATAGAATATCGGCAGATCGCCAACCATCAGAAACGGATCGTCTAGGGCAGCAAGGCCCCGGTCCTTGCCCGGCAGCCATTCCTGCGTACCATGCGTCCCGAAATGGATCAGGGCATGCGCCCCGAACTCCCGGCGCAGATAGAGATAGGCCGCCATATACAGATGATCCGGCGGATGCGTCATATCGTGCAGGTGCGCCCCCGGATCGCCGCCGCGCGGCATCTGCGGCAAAACCACGAGATTGCCGAGCCTCAGCCGGGGGACGATCAGGCTCGGGCGGCCATCGACCTCGCGCACGGCCCAATGCGTGCCGACCGGATCGAGATGCCCGATGGCATGACGTTTCTCCTGCGGTAATGTTGCCACCCATGTCTGGTAATCCGATACCGGAATCGCCACGGCGAGATCGCGCGCCAGAAGATTTTCCAGCGGCCCGGTCCTGTAGAGCGCAGCCAGCATTGCCTGCCCGGCCTCGATCATCCGCGCTTCGGGCAGAACCGGCACGTTGTACCCCGCCTGCCCCAAAGCATGCGTCAATCGCTCCAGACTGCGCGGCACATTGAGATTCGAGGCCGACAGGTTCTTTTCACCGGCGGGATAGTTCCAGAACATCAGCGCCAGGCGCTTTTCGCGGGCAGGCGTGTGGCGCAGCGCCGCCAACCGCACCAGCTTGCCGATCAACAGATCGGCCTGCGCGGGGATCAGTTCCTGCACACCGTCCTCCACGGCGCTCAGCACGATCGGATCGGACATACCCCAGGCCTCGGGGACAGCCAGAAACGGCGCGCTCAACCGGGCGGGAATCCCCGTATCCGCCTTTTTCCACTCTTCACGGGTTCCGCCACGGTAGGACAAGGTCTGGATCGCCGGAACGTCCAGCGCCTCGAACTCGGCGCTGCGGGCGGTCCCGTTCATCATATGGGTCAGGTTCACGATGGCATCCGCCTTCGCGGGCCTGGCGAAGCGGGTCAGCGCCTCGGGATCGGACGCATCGACCCACACGGCGAGCGGAACAAGCCCCGCCGCTTCGCTTCTGGCAATCAATCCGTCGATCACCTGGGTTTGCAGGCTGGCGATATCGCCTTGGTGAAACACGAAGAGTACACGCCCCCGCGCGTCCGGCCAACGCGCCGCACCCCATGACAGATAGGACTCGGCATCGTCGAATGTCCGGTCCGCCGCCGGGTGGTAGACGCCGGTCATCGCGCGGCGTCTTGGGGCGGGAAACTGCGCAAGGCTGTCGCCGTCATGCCACGCGGCGACAGCACGAAAGAAATGACGCAGGTTCGCCTGCCCACCGAAACCATAATACCCGGCCAGTTTCATCGCATCGGGCGCTGGCATACCTTCCCACGCAGGGGGGCCGCCGCCGACGGTGATCCGGGGCACCGATATTTCATCCGGCATGGCGCGGTCCGTCCAGAACGTTTCAACCTGCGCACGGTCCCCCGGTCGCGGCACATCGAATACCACCAGATCCGCATCCGGCGGCCAGTCGTCCGAAGACGCCTCCTCGATGTAGGTATGTTCCAACCGCACCCCGGCCTCTTCGGCCACCTGCCGCAGCGCCTGTATCTTCCCCGGCAGAACAAAATCGTTGGACATCACACGCACGACCGGCACACCCTGATCGGATACGTCCGCCAACACGGCCCCTGTGGCAAAGCACAGCAGAAGCGCGCTTTTCAAAAACAACCCGAGCATCGATCAGAACGACTTTTTCAGGCCAACATAGAAACGACGGCCCGGATCGGCGAAGGCGTAATCCGTATTCTCGTTCGCCAGACGCTGATCCGTCAGGTTCTCGATACCGAAAAGCGCCGTCACCCCGTTGTCGAACCGATGCTGTCCACCGACCGACACCATCGTATAGGCCGGCTGACGCCCTGAGCCCGTGCTGGTGTCCTGCTCGCCCACGTAATTAACGCGCAGCGCAGCACTCGTGCGGGGTGTGAAACGCCAGTCGATACCCAGGCTCGCCATATGTTTGGAGCGCCCTGTCAGATCCTTGCCCGTCTCGCGGTCTGTCGCGTCCAGATAAGTGTAATTGGCCGTCAGGGATACGTTGTTCGTAATATCGATGTCGCCGCTCAGTTCCAGTCCGCGCAGACGCGCCTTGTCGACATTCATGTAGCTCCATGTCGCCCCCGGCGCCCCCGAGCAACTGGTGGTGCAGATCGCCTGGATGAGATTTTCGACATCGTTATGGAAAAGCGTCGCCTCCACCGACCAATCCGCGCGGTGGTATGCGAGCCCCGCCTCGACCGAAATATTCTCTTCGGGCTTCAGAGCGGGATTGCCGACAATCGTGAACCGTCCGCCACCCGCAATCGCCGCATAATCGGGCGAAAGCTGCTTCATCGTCGGAGCCTTGAAGCCCGAGCCCACACCGACCCGCAGGCTCAGCGCATCGTTCACCTGATATCGCAGATGCGCTCGCGGGCTCACATGCCAGTCGAAATCCTCATGATGGTCGGCTCGCGCCCCCAGGACGAGAGTCCAGTCATCGCCAAGGGTAATCTCATCCTGGAGATAGGTCGCGAAATGCGTTTTCGACGCACGACCGGCGGCATTCACCGTCGGATCTTTCAGCTTCTCCTCGCGCAGTTCCGTCCCCAGGGTAAAACTATGGGCTGCCCCGGCCGAAAACCGCGCCCGCGCTGAGAACACCGTGTCAACAAACCGATGCGGCCCCGCAGGCGCCACCCCGTCGGTGCGCTGATTCTTCCGGTCGAGTTCCGTGCGATAGAGGCTGATCGCGGTGCTGCCCCAACTCCAATCCGCATCATGCGACAGCGACAGCCGATTGCGCCGGATCGTGTCGGTCGAACGATAACCACCGGGACCGCGCGCAGTTGCCATATCCATCCATCGGCGCTGATAGCCGGAGCCGAAAGAAAACCTGAGCACCTGGCGGTCATCGGGTGTCCAGGTCAGCGTGCCACCCGCCATGCGGCTTTTCTCGTTATCCGCCGCCGACGTGCCGGGAGTAGTGGCCGAGACAAGCTCCTCACGCCGTTTTTCCTGTGCCCAGAGGCTGAGGCCTAGCACACCGGGCACAATCGGACCGCTGGCATAAGCGCTCAGATCCTGCATATCACCGCCGTCACCATGCGTGGTCATCCGCCCGATAGCCGAAATCGTGCCCTGCCACCGATCCGTCGGCACACGCGTGACGATATTGACGACGCCGCCCAAGGCGTCCGAACCATAGAGCGAAGACATCGGGCCACGCACCACTTCGATGCGTTCGATTGCTTCGGGTGGAAGCCAGCCCAGTTCGTAATCCGAATGCTGCACCGCCGACGAAGAATTGCTGATCCGCTGTCCGTCAATGAGGATCAACGTCTGTTCCGGCAACATTCCCCGAATCGAAATGCCACGCCGCCCCAGCCCGACCCCGCTGGATTGCACACCCGGTTCGCCCTCGACCGCATCGGCCAGGTTTTCAATCGGCCTGTCGCGCAGGCTCTCGCCAGACACCACGCTCACACTCCCCGGCGCATCCTGCAAAGACTGGGGAGACCCCGTAACGCTCAGGATGATGGGGTCCAGTTCGAACGGGGCATCGTCCTGGGCCCACGCCCGTTCCGATGAAACGGCAAGTGCCGCGGTCGTCAGAAAATATGCAGCAAGAAAAGGGCGTGCGATCATAATTCGGTCCTGCCTTTGGTCGAAGATGCGTGACGGTGCCCGACAAGGAGCGCGGATACTGTTATGTTATCACATATCTAATCGCAACCAGATTTTACCCTGCCCCTGGAATTCGGATGAGCTTCAAGCCTTCCGGTGAATGGTCCGCTTCACAGAAAGACCAAAATGCAACTCGTGTCGCCGCCCAAACGCCTATGCAGGGTCAACCACCCCCGCATCCTCCAGCTGCTCCCGGTCCGGCAGATCGCGCAGGGTTTCCAAGCCGAAGGCGGCAAGGAACCGGTCGGTGGTGACAAAGGTATAATGCAAATCCGCAAGACCTCCTCCGGCCCCCGGCGAAAGGCGGCATTTTCTGTCGTTGCACGCGCCATGGATTTGAGAACAGACCTTGAATACAACCGCTCCGCCGTCGCCAACTATGCAAAGCGGAAGCAGCAAGGACGAGCGGTATCGACATGTCGGACCGAGGGCCCTGTGAATAACCTTGCCAACACCCGCATGGGCAAAAAGCAGCGGATGCGATGGTCTCCGCGCGGCTCTCACCGCGTGGCGGCAGTGAGAGCTGCTGTCCTCGATGGAAGGCTTTCAGCCGATCAACTTGCAGCGGCCTGATTCCCACGCTCTTTCCACTCCCCGGCCATGGCGCCTATCTCGGCAAACACCGCCCCATTGCCAAAACCACCGGGGGTCAGCCCGGCGCGCCATTCCCGGCGTCACTGACTTCGTTCGAACAGCTCGGGACACCGTTCGTGAAGAAATCTTCAGGGATGTAACGGGCCTCGGTCACGATTACATTGCTCTCGGCATCCCATTTCATGTGCCTTTCCCAAACCGGCTGCCTTTCGGGATCGACCTCCAGCAACCGCCCATGCTCGGCCTCCGTCAACAGCAGGTTCCCGTTCGGCAAGATTTGATGCTTGCCGCGCCGCCAGGAGTAGAAGGGCTGATCCTCGGTTCCGGCATAAAGCTCGGTCACTTCGCCGCTTTCGGGATCGATCTTCAGGATTCGCGAGCGCATGGTGCCGGTATTGTTGTCATAGACGGTGATCGTGCCGTCGGGCTGGAAATCGGGATCGTGCTGCTTGAACCACGGCCCGTGTTGCCACCACTTCATCCTGCCGCTTTCGGGATCGACCACGGTAACGAGATTGAGCTCGCGCAGACTCAGCATGATGTCACCGGCTTCGAACATCGGGAAGGCGTCGGCCATCTCTTCCCTCAGGGGTTCGGCGTCGTTTGGATGGAACGGATCGACGCCGTAACGGACCTTCTGCTCCGGGGATTCCGGCGTGATCGTGCGGATGTCCAGGTACCCTTGCTGCGCACGATCGTCGCCACGCGCGATGTCGCGGCGCAGGTCCAGCGTATGGACCTCCTCGCCGGTCTCCTCGTCGACCCAGACGATGATCTCCTCGCGCCAGGTGAGCATGTTCCCGGCTCCGTCTCGGGTGAGCGTGTGATGATAGCCTCCGGTATTGCTCCAGATCGGCTCGCCGCAGGAATCGAGACGTGCCAGCGCCTGCCCCGAGTCGAAGGTCACGGCAATTGAGCCGTCCTCGAAAACCTCCATTCCGTGCAGCATCGTGTTCTGCGGGCGGATTTCTCCGTCGAGTTCGTCGTAGCGGATCGGCCAGTGATGCACCTCTTCGCCCGAGGCGTCGAAGAGCCGGACCACGTGGAATGTGCCATCGGGATCGTTGTTGAGGCCTGCCACGAGCGTATAGCCGGGCTGGATTCTGTCAGGCTGAAAAACCTCGTAGCCTCGATCAGGGTCCGCTTCACCGCTATCGCCATCGTCAGGCGCGACGAGGTGCCGGGTCGGTTCCAGCCCCATATCGTTGCGCCAGTTCGAACTGATATCGAGATATGTCCGGTGCGCCATCCCGATCTGTGGTGCCGGGAACCAGCCCCACCATGACGATACTGTCCCGTAGACGATGCCAAGGGCTCCGACAGATACGACGAACACGACCGGAGCAAGTCGCTCCGGGAGCGGCGGTTTGGTCATACGAATGTTTCCTTGCGCAAGGGTGTAACCGTCGGCGCCAGCGCGCGTTGGCGAAGCACGCCATGCAGCGACAGCGCCCGGTCCAGAAGCCGCGGGCTGGCGTGGTCAAGTTCGGGCAGCGGGGCAGGCGCGCGAAACTTCGCTGCGAGGCCTGTAATCTCCCGCACGTCCTCGGCACCGATCGCCTCGGCCAGCAGCGGAAGATGGTCCCCCGGCGCAACGCACAACGCGTCGTGATCGACGAAGACCGCATTGCCGCCGGCCGTCGCCAATACATGCTCGTAGGCGTCGATCCAGTAGCGCAGCCAGAAATCCGTGCCGATCTCCTCCCTTGCGGGAGCGGGCCTATCCGTGCCGAAGTCGATGGGGCGAAGCGCCGCCCCGAACTCGAAATGGCCGACACCTTCCATGTAGCGGCGGCCGAAAGGCTCGCGCGCATGCAGGTCGAGGAACCGCGCATGCTGGCGCATCAGGGATGCGACCTGGGCGCGGGGGTCGCGCACCGGGATCACCACGGTCGCGTCAGGACAGATCGCGTCGAGCAGCGGCAGGCGGGCGATGTTGGCGTTGTTCTTCGACACATAGCGCCGCGCGCCCGGCTTGGCCGCGACCACCTTGGCCATATGCGTGCGGAAATAATCGGCAAAGACGGGGTCGAACTGGTCGGCACTCCAGGTCTGAATGCGGTCTTTCCCGTAATGGTCGGGCCAGAATGCCAGCCAGAGCATTTCCTCGAACGCCTCGGGGCTCTCGCCCGACACCTCGATACCGTCGCGATGCGCGCGCTCGCCGCGCTCGGCGGTCTTCTGGACAAGCGGCGCAATCCTGCCCCAAAGCAGCGGTGCCAGCGTGAACGGCATGTGGCGATAGGTTGCCGAGGCGAACTCCGGCAACTCCGCCAGAGCGTTCAGCATGATCGTCGTGCCCGCGCGCGGCAGCGAGGTGATAAAGACCGGCCGTGCAGCGTGTTCGGGGTCGATACGGCTGCGGAACAGGCGGGTCTCGATCGCCCCGAGCCGGCGCTGGCGACGGGGCGATGCGAAGGCGAAATCGTGCAGCGCCTGTTCCATCGGGCCGTAGGGCACTTCGCCGGTGTCCCGCGATGTCGGGGCCGGGCTGCGGCCGCCCACGCGGTCGAGAAGGATCCAGAGCGCGACGGCCCCCACGGTCGATCCCAGGAGGAACCGCCAGTCCATCGCGACCGCAAGGACGGCATCCACGGTGTAGAAGCCCAAAGCCGCACCGGCCCAGATCACGAGCACGGTTGCGCCGAGCGACGCTGCGCCGATACCGGCGATCTTCAGGAAACTCCCGAAGAGCGACAGCGAGGCGCGCCGTACCTGACGCTCCTTGTCCAGGTCGGAGAGGTCGGGATCGGTGATGACCTGAATGGATTGCTGCGCCGTCGACACGATGTGCCGGGCCGCCCCCTCTGCCTCCAGGAGTCGGAGAACCGTAATAAAGGCGACCAGCCCCAGCACCAGGCCCGCGATGATCACTCACCTCGCTCCTGGCTGCCAATCGCGGAACTTTGCGCATTCCGCGCGTCGGAGCGGCCCTTCATCAAGCGCTTCATCGGATACCAGACGAACCCGACAAGCGCGAGCACCACCGCCGCGCCGAATGCGATCATCGTTCCGATGGCTGTCAGTCCGGCCCCCGGACCGACATAGGCCTGCGCCTCGACGGGGAGCGCCGTTATGGCCGCCGCAGCCAGCAGCATGGATATACGTTTGAACGAATTGACATGGTCAGCCATGACACCCTCACTGTTAAGTTGGATCTGGAAACTTAACCAACAACTTATGTCCCTGATCCCTGAACCCAACGAGTTCCGTTGCGCACGGCGGCATCGTGCCGATCCGGGCACCCGGATCGGCGATTTTTCTCTCAAGGGGATGCAAGCGGACACCCCGAAGGCCGGACAATGGCGGTACCTTCAGGATCGCGGCAAGGTCTTCCGCGTCGTTCACAAGGGAGATAGATCGAGATCCGGGCCGGATTTCTCCCTGAGCGTCGCGCAACCCCCGTAGAGCCGGAAAGTCTCGCGCCCGGTCTGGCAGGGGCCGCCCGCAGAGCACTTTCAGACGCTCTTGATCTGCTCGTTCTATGTTCTTCCTGTTCCGGCGGATGCTCTGTTTCCCGCCGTTTCGGAAGCCGCCGGTCGAGGTCATGCGACAATGCTCGTATCCGTTCAATCACGCGACCATGCTTTGGTGAAGGGCCCTGTGCCTGCCGGCGCCTTCCAGGCCGAGCGCCGGATTTACTATATTGGCGACCCGACAATCGGCGTGGAACGCGTGGGCCGGGTGTTCTCGACCGATATCTGGACGGTAGATGATGTCGAACAGATCCGGCGGCTGATGCTGGCCGGGGCCGCTGCCAATCCTCGCACGTCGGTCGGTCCCGGATAGATTTGTGACCTGACTTGTTCAGATTCCTGGATACGAAGGACTATTTTTCACGAAAATCCTCTTTTCACATATATTTTTCATGTGATAGGAACAAATTTCATGGAGACCATGCTCGCCAACGAAAATTCACGCCCAGGGAACAGGATTCATGCCATCCGGACAAGAGGTACATTTTTCGGGCCCGAGGACCATTTTTCAGGAGCGTCGCCTCCCGGAGACCGCCACCCTGGCGGGTTACGGCGCACTGACAGATGCCTACGGATTGTCTGTGCCCCTGCCCCGCAAACTGTCGGCGACGGGCAACCATCACCGCATCGTCGAGGATGATGCCTGGCGCATCCTGACACCACGTCACGCCCCGAGTGCAGACCTCGATGGTCACCTCACGTTCGCACTCAAGTACGAAGGGCTTGATCTCGCTGTCCTCACAAGGCTGTTCGCGGCCACCGGACCCGATGCCATCGCAGAAATCGTGCGCAACAAGCCGACCGGCAGCTACGCAAGGCGTATCTGGTTTCTGTATGAATGGCTGACAGGCAGCCGGTTGGATTTGCCAGATGCGAAAGGCGGTCGCTACGTGCCTGTCGTTGACCCCGACCAGCAATTCGCGACGGAAGGTGAAAACGCTCCCCGATATCGCGTAAAAAACAACCTGCCGGGAACCAAAGATTTTTGCCCGCTGGTCTTCCGCACGCGACGACTCGAAGAATTCATCGCGATGGACCTGCCGGGCCGTGCCCGTGCGGTCATCGCTGACATCCCCCGAGACTTACTCGCACGAACAGCTGCATTCCTGCTGCTCAAGGACTCACGCTCTAGCTATGCCATCGAAGGTGAACGCCCGCCTCAAGACCGCATTCAACGGTGGGGCCGTGCCATCGGCGAAGCCGGTCGCCAACCTCTCGACCGGGATGAACTGCTCCGGCTGCAACGGATGGTCATAGGCGACGCGCGTTTCATTAAGCTGGGTTTCCGCGACGAGGGCGGTTTTGTTGGGGGGCATGACCGCGAGACACGCATGCCTCTGCCTGATCACATCAGCGCGCGGCATGAAGATCTTCCGTCCCTGACCGACGGTATGATCGCGTTTGATCAGGGTGCGTCTCGGCACTCGGACCCGGTGGTTTCCGCGGCAATCCTCGCATTCGGTTTCGTCTATATCCACCCGTTTGAAGACGGCAACGGCCGGCTGCACCGCTACCTGATTCATCATGTCCTTGCGGAACGCGGCTTCAACCCTCCAGGCATGGTCTTCCCCGTGTCCGCCGCAATCCTTGAGCGCATCGATGAGTACCGAATGGTCCTTGAGAGCTATTCAGCACGGCTCCTGCCGCTGATCGAGTGGGAACCGACGGAGAAGTTCAATGTTCGCGTCTTGAATGACACGGGTGATTTCTACCGCTTCTTCGATGCGACCCCACATGCGGAATTTCTCTATTCATGCGTTCAGAAGACAATTGAAGAAGACCTGCCTTCCGAAACGGCCTTCCTGCACGGCTATGATGCGTTCCGCGCCCGGATCGAGAACATCGTTGAAATGCCCGAACGCACCATCGATTTGCTGTTCCGCTTCCTGCGGCAAAACGGTGGTACCCTTTCACGTCGCGTCAGAACCAATGAGTTCGAGGCATTGACCGATGATGAAGCAGCACGGATCGAACACGCCTATGAGGAAAGTTTCGGTTCTGACGGATAGGTTTCGAGAATGGCTGTCCCGGAGCCGTTGCCAATGTGTTTGCCCCGCGATTTCCGCTTAAGCGGCCGGGATGAAGATACCGTTGATCATGCCTCGCCTGAAAGGCTGCCGTTTCCCCGCGAGATCGTCGCCCATGCCGTCTGGCGTATCATCGTTCCGCGCTCGGCGCGGCGGATGTCGAGGATCTGCCTGCTTTAGGTGATCTTGCCCGGGCGAGGGTGTAGGTCAGGCTCCGAGAGGATCGGCAAGAGCGCCAATGTGACACCCGGCTCATCTGTCCCGCCAGATCGCCCAAAGCAGCCAGATCCCGCCAGTCACCGCGCCGAAAAACCCAAGCAGCGCAAAGACCGAAACGCCTATGGAAAGTTCGTTGCCCGAAGCCGCCATCACAATGGACGAGCCGATGATCAGAGCCGCGATGACAACACCCATCGTCAGCCGCGCCATCAGGCGGTCGAACCGTTTGAGATACCGCTCGCCCTGATCCAGCTCGATATGCAGTTTCAGCCGGCCGGTCTGGGCGACATCGAGCAACTTGCGCAGATCGCGCGGCAGCTCCGTCATCAGCCCAAAGCCATCCGAAACGCCCTCTCGGGCACGGCGCAGCAGGGTCCCCGGCCCGCTGCGCTGCCAGACCAGATCCTCCAGAAATGGCTGCGCGGCGCTGACCATGTCAAAATCGGGATCGAGTTCCCGCCCCATGCCTTCGAGCGAGATGAATGCCTTGATCAGCATCGTCAGATCGTATGGCAGAGCCAGACGATGCTCGCGCATCACCGCCACCAGATCGGAAATCATGCGCGACAGATGCAATTGCCCGAGCGGAACACCATGCACCCGGTCAATGAATCTTTCGACTTCAGCGGTCAGCCGCACAGGGTCCCCGTCATCGGTTCGGGCCCAACTCAACAGAATCTCGGCCACCTTGTCGGCCCGTTTTTCGACAACGCCGAACAGCAGATCCACCACCTCGTCCCGGCGCTGGCGCGTCAATTGCCCGACCATGCCGAAATCAATAAAGGAAATCCCGTTTCCGGGTCCGTAGAAGACATTCCCCGGATGCGGATCGGCATGGTAGAACCGGTCGGCAAAAATCATCTTCAGCACAGCATCGGCCCCGCGCCGCGCCAGCACCGTCAGGTCCAGCCCCGCGGCACGGACCGCCGCCAGATCGCTGCCGGGGACACCGGTAACGTGATCCTGCACGTTCATGTTTTCGCAACTCCACTGCCAATAGACAGCGGGAATGCGGATATAAGGTGTGTCCGCAAAACTGGTCGCGACCCGTTCCGCATTGCGGCATTCATTGGCCAGATCAAGCTCACTGCGCAGGGAGCGGGAAAATTCTGTGGCAATCTCGATCGGTCGAAACCGTCCAAGCCCCTCCGCTTCGGCCAGGCTCGCCAGCCGTCCGATCAGCCGCAGGTCCGCCTCGATCACCGGAACGATGCCGGGGCGACGGATTTTGAGCACAACCTCCTCGCCGGTTTTCAGCCGCGCCCGATGCACCTGTGCGATCGACCCGGCGGCCAGCGGCGTGGTATCGAGCGCATCGAACGCGTCAATCAGAGAAATGCCGAGTTCGGCCTCGACCTCGACGATCAGATCCTCCCAGTCGAGCGTGCGCACCTTGTCGCGCAAACGGCCGAGTTCCGCAATATAGGCAGAGGGCAACAGGTCGGCACGGGTTGACAGGATCTGGCCCAGTTTGACGAAGGTCGGGCCCAGTTCTTCAAGGGCGAGACGCAGACGCTCTTCCGGCGCCAGACCGTGATCCGGCGAGGCCGGTTCCCGATGCGTCACCTTTCTGATCCCGCCGACCAGCTTGTCAGCACCAAGCTGACGCACCAGATCGCCGAAGCCGTGCGCGATCAGGATACCCGAGATTTCGGCCAGCCGCCGCAGATCCTGTGCCGCAAAGGGAATACCCGCCGACATCAGCCGTCCTTTTTCGTTTCATCGGCGGGCGGCGATCGGTCCGCCGCGGCGAGCCCTTCTGCGATCCCGCCCAGGATCGCGCTGCCGAGCGCGGCAATCGTGCCCATCCCGGCCCTCGCGGCACGGTTCACATCCGACAGATGAGGGCGGCCCGAAGCGGCCATGCCCTGCCCCACGGTTTCGGCAGCGCTTCGCACGACCCCGGCAGCCTTGTCACTGCTGCGCTCCATATGAGTGGCCAGATCGCCGATTGTCCTTTGTGCGGTGGTCGCCCCCGCCTTGGCGAAGTCACGCATCGTGTCGATATAAAGCCGGTCGAGCGCGGCCAGATCGTCCGTCGCGCGTTTCAGATCGTTTTCGGTGAATTCGTCGCCCCTGCTGCGGGCTTCGTCGATGGCGAGGTGCAGGGCTTCGGCAACAGGCTCCATCGCATCCGCGATTCCCTCTCCTGCCTTGCGCATCGCCGCAGTTATCTCGCCAGAGCTTTCAGGCATTCCTTCGGCCATCCCCTTGAGGACGAGTTTCAGAACATGGCGCAAGCTGTCCTGTTCCAACGGCCGGCGGGCCACGGCGCCCGCGACAATGTCACGAATCTCGCGACGAATATCGTCGCCGTTTGCCACGGCATCGCGCGCGGCGCGGCTGATCTCAGGATCAGTCTCGTGGTATTGCTCCATCGTCTCTCATTCCTGTGTCATGTAGGGTCCGAACCTTGGTATTCGACTCGGATCACGTAGTGAGAGCCTATACCGATTCCAAACTTTTAGATATGTGATCTGGCGCAGTATCGGGACTGTCGGCGCGATGCAGGGTCCGCGCTCGCCGACGCCTGCGCGGCGATGGATGATGAGACACGGACGGGGCCAAGGCCTGAGACTATACCGGGTGCCTCAGACAGGGCCGTCGCACGCCACCAGGGTCTCGATCCTCTCCAGCACCGCTTCGGTGGCAGCGCGCCCCGCCCTGATCGCCTCTTCCGCCCGGTCGAACTCCATCAACGAAATCGCCGCGACCTCTGGCATGATCATGACATCCGGCGGCGCTTCGGCAAGGCGCGCGGCCGCCAGTTTGTCCTGCACGATGCTGAAAGAGGCGGCAAGGGCCTCGAAATAGCCCGGTCTTTGCGGTCCGCCAGCCATCAGCTGTGGCAACACACGATCGGCCAGCGGGTACAACCGCGCCGGAACCTGTTCGAGAATTTCAGCGATCCGCGCGGTATCGGGCTCCGCATTGCTGAAACCGGCCGCATGTTTGGCCAGCAGGCCCGCATTGACATTGACCGCAACGACGATATCCGCGCCCATCGCCCGGCAGGCCGAGATCGGTATCTGATTCGCCAGGCCGCCATCCACGAGCCAGCGCCCGTCGATGCGGCACGGGCTGATGATGCCCGGAATGGCAATCGAGGCGCGGATTGCGCTGACCAGCGACCCGTGTCTCAGCCAGACTTCATCGCCCGCGGCAAGATCGGTGGCCACCGCCGTATAGGCGGTCGGCAACTCGCCGACATCCCTGTCGAGCCCGAGGCCGCAGAGGAAGCCATTTATGCGCTGCCCGTCCATCAGCCCGCCAGTGCGCAGATTGACGTCGATCATCCCCGCGATCCGGCGGCGGTCCACCTGCAATGCCCAGGCCTTCAACGCGTCGATACTGCCGGCCACCCAGGCACCGCCGACCAGCGCACCCATTGACGTGCCCGCGACGAGCGTGGGCGCGAAGCCCGCCTCCTGCAACACTTCGAGGACCCCGATATGAGCCCAGCCCCTGGCGGACCCGCCACCAAGGGCGATGCCGATCCGACGCCCTGTCATGCCGCGGAAACTTCGCCGACCGTACGTTTCACCCGCGCGTCGAAGTCGCTCAGCGCGTCGGCGTCAAGCGTCTCCCGTTCGAGCAGCAGGCGGGCACTGTCCTCCAGCACCGGCCTCAGATCGGTCAGCAGGGCTTCGACCCGCTGGAAACAGGCATCAAGTATCGCCCGCACTTCCGCGTCGATCACATCGGCGGTCGCCTCGCCATAGGAGACATCCTGCGGCGCAGCGCCCTGCCCCAGAAAAGTGTTCTGCTGCCGTTCCAGCGCGACATGGCCCAGCTTTTCGGACATGCCATAGCGGGTCACCATCGCGCGGGCGATGTCGGTCACCTTGACCAGATCGTCTGCGGCGCCTGTCGACAGATGCCCAAAGACGATCTTTTCGGCAACCCGCCCACCCAGAAGCACCGCCATCTTGTTTTCCAGCTCTTCGCGGGTCATCAGGAAACGGTCCTCGGTCGGGCGCTGGATGGTATAGCCGAGCGCACCGATGCCGCGCGGAATGATCGACACCTTGTGCACCACATCCGAATCCGGCAGCGCCATCGCCACCAGCGCATGACCCATCTCGTGATAGGCCACCACCTCGCGTTCCAGGGGGTTCAGCAGGCGGTTGCGCTTTTCCAGCCCCGCGACGATCCGTTCGATCGCATTGTCGAAATCCTGTTTCGCCACGGCGTCGGCCTTGCGCCTGGTCGCCAGCAGCGCCGCCTCGTTCACCAGGTTGGCCAGATCGGCCCCGGTAAAGCCCGGCGTCAGCGCCGCGATCTGCTCCGGGTCGATATCGGACGCCAGCGTCACCTTGCGCAGATGGACATGAAGAATGTCGATCCGGCCTTTCCTGTCGGGACGGTCGATCAGAACCTGCCGGTCAAAGCGCCCGGCCCGCAGCAGGGCAGGGTCAAGTATCTCGGGGCGGTTGGTCGCCGCCAGCAGCACCACGCCGGCGGACGGATCAAACCCGTCCAGCTCGACAAGCAACTGGTTCAGCGTCTGTTCCTTCTCGTCGTTGCCGCCCATGGCCGGGCCGATGCCCCGCACCTTACCGAGCGCGTCGAGCTCGTCGATAAAGATAATGGCCGGCGCCTGCTTGCGGGCCTGTTCGAACAGATCGCGCACCCGCGCCGCGCCGACGCCCACGAACATCTCGACGAATTCGGACCCCGAGATCGAAAAGAACGGCACCCCGGCCTCGCCGGCCACGGCGCGGGCGAAAAGCGTCTTGCCGGTGCCCGGCGGGCCGACCAGAAGCACACCCTTGGGCATCCGTCCGCCAAGGCGGCCGTATTCCTGCGGGTTCTTCAGGAATTCGACGATCTCACGCAGTTCTTCCTTGGCCTCGTCAACCCCTGCCACATCGTCGAAGGTCGTTCCGGTCTCGGTCTCGACATAGACCTTTGCCCGGCTCTTGCCGATCTGCATCATGCCGCCCGCACCGCTGCCCATACGGCGGATCAGAAAGGCCCAGATGCCCACGAACAGGATCACCGGCAGAATCCAGGACAGCAGATCGCGCAGGAAAGTGCTTTCGATCTGGCCGCTGACCGTCACCCCGTGCGCCGCCAGATCGCGGGCAAGATCGGGTTCTACGCGGGTCGTGACGAACATCGTCTTGCCATCCACCGGCTCGATGAACTCGCCCTGGATATACTGATCCGAAACCGCCACCTCGGCGATACGCCCCTGCTCCAGATAGGCCGAGAATTCGCTGTAGGGGATACGAGCGATCTGAGTCTCGGCAGAGTAGAAGTACTGGAAGAGCAGCAAGGCCAGAAAGACGATAGGCCAATACCAGTAGTTGAGTTTGGAGGTTTTCTTCATCGGACGTCTCTCAAATTTGGGAATGGGCAATGCAGTGCAAATCGAAAAGATGGGCGCACCGTTCGCAAACGTCGTCTGGCATGCGCCTGCGCAACCTGACGGGCGCCGCGTTGGTCCCATCGGTCCGAGACATGCGCTGTCCGGACCTTGCCCTGAGTTTCACGAACCCCGGCGATATCTGCTTTGGCGCCGACCGTTTCAAACCGGCAACGAACGAAGAAGGCGAATTTCTGTACCATGACATCACCTGTCATGGTGCATGTCGCATCATTTATGAGAACTGTCATGAGGCCCCGCCGCCATGCCAAGAACCTTCTTCGCTTCAGCATAACCTTCGGCCACATGGGCTTCGATGGTCTCGGTCGAAAAATTGTAGTCGGACGACGCCCCCTCCTGTCTCTGCCGGGCAAACCGTGTGATGGTGGTCTCGCCCCCGTCGCCCATAAGCTGAATATATCCCGGCAAAAGCTCGAGTCTAGCGGCCTCGGCGGGGTCGAGCCGGGAAACGAGATGGCTGATGAGCTTGCGATACGCCGAAATCGTCTCGCGCCGGCGCAGGTCGCTCCTGATGCTTTCGGTATAGACGATTTCGTCTCGCCGCAGCAGCACCTCGGCCATATTGGCCGGAAGCGGGCTTTCGCCCGCGAAAAGATCGACCACGAAAACCCGTTTCCCGTCCGGACCGCACCGATCCATGAGAAGATCCAGCGGCGAGTTGCTGACGATGCCGGCATCCCAATAGGCCTTGCCGTCGATGACCGTCCAGGGAAATCCCGGCGGCAGGCTGCCGCTTGCAAGAATGTGGTCGGCGGTGAGATCGTTGACATAGCTGTCGAACAGAACAAGCTCTGCGGTGGCGACGTTGACGGCGCTAAGCAGCAGCCGTACCGGGCTTGTCTTCAAAGCCGCGAAATCGACGTATTTCGCAAGCAGCTCTTTCACGGGCGCGGTGTCGTAGTAACTCGTCCAGTTGAACGGCAGTTTGCTGAATGACGCCATCGGCTGCATCCAGCGAGGCTCGAAAAATCCCGGCACCCCGAATGCCAGTATCTGCAACTCGGCAAGCGCGCGCCTGCCCAGGGCGAAGGGTATGCCGGGGGTGGTCACCGACAATTCAGCCCAGAAAGACTCAAGCGCTTCGGTGGCGCACCGCGGGTGGCTGGCAATGATCGCTCCGTTGAAGGCGCCGATGGATATGCCGGAGACGATGTCGGGGAATATCCGCTCTTCCTCAAGCGCCTTGACGACACCACATTCGAAGGCACCAAGAGCGCCGCCACCCTGAAGCACCAGCGCGGTTTGCATCGGGACATGGTCCAGACTGAAGCTCGGGTCCGTCAAACGGTCCCGGACCGCGCGGATATTCACGCGATGGCGGATCATGCTCTCGATGCGGCGGGTCTCGTCCACGGGCCGGCCAATCGAAAACAGCGCGCACGGAACATCGCCCTTCAGATAGAACATCGAGAAGGACCGGTTTTCGAGTGCGCCGCGTTCGATCCGCTCCTCCGCCACCTCGGGCCAGCCGAGCATGTTGAAGCCGATCTCGCCGATCTCGCAGAAGAAATATGAGACCTCGTCATAAGGCAGCCGCCGCCCGATCATGTTCCGGGCCGCCAGACGCCCCTGTTTCACCGCATTGTCCCAATGCCCGACATGGCGGCGGCGCTCAAAAACCGGATCGTAAAAGGCAGCGACATCGCCGGCGGCAAAGACATCCGGCGCGTTGGTGCAAAGAAACGCGTCCACCACGATGTGTCCGTCGTCCAGCGCGATGCCGCTGTCCTGCAGGAACCCGGCGGCGGGCTCGACGCCGATACTGACGATGACAAGGTCGCAAGGCAGCCGCTGCCCCGAATTCGTCTCGACCGCGCGAACCCGCTCGGCGCCGTGGCAGGCGGTGGCGGTTTCGTTCAGCAGGACCGTGACACCCCGGCTTTCGACATAACTCCTGAAATACGCGGACAGCTCAGCGGATTCGAGATAGGGAAGAAGCTGCGGACCGGCTTCGATCATGGTGACATCGAGCCCGAGACCGAGCAGCGTCATCGCCGTCTCCATCCCCAGGAAGCTGCCGCCAAGCACCACGGCATGACGGGCCCCCGCGGCATCCCGGCGAATCTCTTCGGCATCGGCCTTCCGCCGCAGGGTATGGATGCCGGCAAGGTCGGCGCCCGGAACGGACAGGTCCTTCGGCATCGCGCCGGTCGCGATCAGAAGCTTGCCATAGCCGATCCGCGCGCCCGCCGCCGTCGTCACCACATGGTTTTCCGTATCGACCGAGATCACCGTCGTATCGAGTTCCAGATCGATCGCCTTTTCGCGATAGAACTCCTCGGAATGAACGAAAATCCGGTTTTCCGCATCCTCGATCAGCGTCTGCTTCGACAATGGTGGCCGGTGATAGGGGCGCACCGGTTCATTCGACAGGATCAGGATCGAACCCGCCGCGCCCTCCGCCCGCAGGGTTTCGGCCGCCATGGCGCTCGCGACGCCGCCGCCGACCAACAGGAAATCGGCCTGTCGCGAAGGGGCGGTTACGGACCCGGCCGAGGACGCGCGCTTTACCGCGCCCCCCGTGCGTGACTTGCGACTTTGCCGATCCGTCATAACGCGATCCCTTCGCACCCTGCGTTGACAGACCGCACCGAGGCGGATGCAACGCCGACAATCGCAGCCCCCCACCCTGCCGAATGCCTTCGGTCCGCAAGCTGCGACGGGCCGCGGCTCCTGTCAATTCCGATTTCCATTCTCACGCTCCTGTCCTGGTCTTCCGCCTCCGTCTGCCGCAGCATAGCCCAACATGGCCGGTTTTCGCGCAGAGCAGGCGCCCTCGCCCATCGGACGGGCTGGCATACAGGATTGCACCAGGCGCAGGGCTCCGGATTCGCTTGAAGAAGAAGAAGTTGCCAGAACCAGACAAATGGAAGACGGGTTCACCGGGAATTGGCACATGCGCCTCCGCCAGCCGATCTCGGCCGGGCGCCCACTTCGCCCCGGTCGATTTCCCCGGGAGTCGCGATTCTCTCCCGCCAGACAGGCCTTAACAACAATTGCGTCGATCGTGAGCGCGCGTTCCTTCACTCTCCGGCACCTAGTTCCAACTCCGGCAGGTCCCGCAGGCTCTGCATATCGAAGGTCACTAGGAACGTCTCCGTCGTCACGAAGGTATGCGGCGCACCCGGCCGGGGCGACCTCGGCCCGCTCGCGATCAGGTCCTTGGTGCGCAACCGGGCCAGCAGATCGCGGCTGACCTCCTTGCCGAAGATCTCGGCAAGCCCCGCCCGGTCGATGGGCTGATGATAGGCGATGGCGCAGAGCACCCCCAACTCCATCTCGGTGAAGGCCAGCGATTGCTCCCCGAGATCGGCCGCCACCTTGATCGCCTCGGCGAACCGCGTTCGGGTCCGGAACATCCAGCCACCCGCCACCTGCGCGAGTTCATAGGGACGGCCTCCCAACTCGGCCTGAATATCCTCGATCAGCATCTCGACCGAGGCCCCCTGCCCCACCAGGCGCGCCAGATCCTCGCGGCCAACCGGCGCGGCACTGGCAAACAACACCGCCTCGATCCGCCCCATCCATTCGCGCCAGCGCAGCTCCGGCGGCAGGTCGTTCAGCTCCCGGTCAAAGACGGCGCCGCCCTCATCCGCCGGTTTCCGTTTCCGGGTCGCTGTTGTCATGATGCGATCCCGTAGAGTCGGAAACTCGCCCGCCCGGTCAACTCCCGCGCGACACCGAGTTCGACCAGCCGGTCGCAGAAGCGCCGTGCAGCGCGGTCACTCATCGGGATCGACGTGCCCCGAATGCGCGGCGACAGCATGGTCGAAGGCGCCACGGCATCCTCTCTCAGGAACAGCCCGACCGCCGCGTCCGACCCTTTCGCCCGCAGCTTCGACGCGACAGCACGGAGCGCCTCCGCGCGGCGGGCAAGGTCCCGCGCCAGCCGGATCGTTTCCCCAACGCTTTCCAGACTCCGCGCCTGAACCGCCAGTCCGGCCCCCTGCCCGTTCGCAGCCAGATCGCGCAGCATCCCCTTGCTGAGCCGCTGCGCCGAGACGGGCAGCACCACCTTCCAGTTCAGCGCCCGCGCCAGAACGATGTCGGACAGCAGACAGGCCACACGCTCCGCCCGGTCGTCGGCGTCGAGTACGGCACGCAGGACAGCCACACAACCCGCAAGCGGCCCATGGGTCCGGGCGCGTTCTTGCCCGGCGTCCAGCCAGACACCAACGTCACCTGCAAAACCCCCTCCAACCAAATCGGCGATCTCACCAGCGCTGCCCGCCCGCAGGCGCACCGCCCCGCGCCAGAACTCCAGCAAATCGCCGTCCGGCCCACGCGCCTCGCCCGGTGGCGTCAGATGCCAGGCATCGCGGATATCCGCCTCTCGCGCCAGCCGCCCTTCCAGTTTCGAGGTCATGGTTGCGGCGCTCAGCGCCAGCCGGTTGGCAAGCAACCTCACCGGCACGCCATGCCTGGGATCAGTTACCAGTTGATCGAGCACCGAGAACGCAGCCCCCGACCGAAAAGCCACAGTTTCAGGGGTTTCGGCGCGCACGGAGGTGACCCAGGCGGGCATCCGGGGTAGCGTGTCAGGGCCGTTGATGCGGAGGTCGCGGGCATATGTCATGCCAAGAGCCTACATCGACGCGGCGCTTTCGTCCACAATATGATGTGCAAACCGCCCCGCCTTGTGGTCCCCCGTCACGTCCAATAATGTTGCCTTATCGGACATGAATGGATTAGGCTATGTCACAGCCCCATTTTGCGCAGGATATCAGGGAAAAGATGCCGCCAAAGACCGGGAAAACAGCCTCAGCCCCGTCTGATACGCTTAACGCGGCTCAGCGCGACCAGAGAGATCGGCGCGCTTTTGCCCGCTCCCCGTCAAACGCCGTCGATCAGGATATCCAGGGCGCGCTTCAGCGCGTCCCGATGTTCGGACAACGATCCGACAACGTCGCGCAATTCCGCCCCCGGAACAGCGGCCAGTTCCTGAACGCGCACGATCCATGTCGCCCCTCCGACCTCGACAGAGGGCGTCAGCCCCGGAAAGGCCGCATACCGGCCCGCCTCACGCAACGGGGCCACCACCCGCGAGGCCTCGATGCCGATCAGGTCGGTCTGCAAATCCACCACAAGTTGCCCGCCGCTCAGCCGGTAAAGATCGAATTGCGCCATCGCAACTGCGCCTCAGAAGCTTCTGTACCGCGCGAGGGGCAGGCCCTCTTGCGCCACCTCGTCGGCATAGGCGCTGATCGCCGCGCTGTTTTCCTCGCGCCAGCGCCGGTTGCGTTCCACCTTGGCGGCCTCGGAAATCGCGGCCTCCGCAAGGCGCGACATGTTCAGCCCCAGCGATCGGGCCGTTTCCGCCACGTCCGCGTCCAGCGTCAGATTGACCTTCACACGCCCCATCGAAACCTCCCGGAGAATACGTATGTCAAAGGAGTATAATCCTCACGCCTCTCCAAAACAAGACGAGGCTGACGACATCGCCCTGCCCTCCCATGTCGCCGGGTCGGGCACGCTGGATCGGCTGGTGGATACCGCACGCGACTATGCCCGCGCCGCCGCCTCCGAAAACACGCTGAAAGCCTATGCAAGGGACTGGGCGCATTTTACCCGCTGGTGCCGTCTGAAAGGCACCGATCCCCTGCCCCCCTCGCCGGAAATGATCGGGCTTTACCTTGCGGACCTTGCCGCACCGGCTGGCAACGCCCCTGCCCTTTCGGTCTCGACCATCGAGCGCCGCCTCTCCGGCCTCGCCTGGAACTACGCGCAGCGCGGCCTGACGCTCGACCGCAAGAACCGCCATATCGCCACCGTGCTGGCCGGAATCAAACGCAAACACGCCCGCCCCCCGGTGCAGAAAGAAGCCATCGGCGCCGAGGATATCCTCGCCATGCTGGCCACCCTGCCCCACGATCTGCGGGGCCTGCGGGATCGCGCGATCCTGCTGATCGGCTATGCCGGGGGCCTGCGGCGATCCGAGATCGTCAGCCTCGATGTCGGCAAGGACGACACGCCCGACTCCGGCGGCTGGATCGAAGTTTTCAGCGATGGCGCCCTGCTCACGCTCAATGCCAAAACCGGCTGGCGCGAGGTCGAGATCGGCCGCGGGTCTTCGGAACAAACCTGCCCGGTTCACGCGCTCGAACAATGGCTGCACTTCGCCAGAATCGACTTCGGCCCCATCTTCACCCGCACCTCCCGCGACGGCAAACGTGCCCTAGAAACCCGCCTCAACGACAAACACGTCGCCCGCCTGATCAAGCAAACCGTCCTCGCCGCTGGCATCCGCGCCGACCTCCCCGAGAAGGATCGCTTGCGGCTGTTCTCCGGTCATTCCCTCCGCGCCGGTCTCGCCAGTTCCGCCGAGGTCGACGAACGCTATGTCCAGAAACAGCTTGGCCACACCTCCGCCGAAATGACCCGCCGCTATCAGCGCAGGCGGGATCGGTTCCGGGTAAACCTGACCAAAGCGGCGGGGTTGTGACACGCATCAGGCGTTTCGCTACGTCGATAGCTGTCAAAGCAGCAACGCTCGTCGCTATTTCCTTTGCACCGAAAACACCATGAACTCCCGCACAATCTGTTAACGGCCCGCAAATAACACGCCACCCCTTGCCGAAGTTCTCAAACACCTTAAAGCTGTACCCATGGCGATGATTCAGGATTTCATAACCCGGCTGGGAAAACGGCGGTTTCGCTTCTCGGCACCGATTGACCCGGACCACAGCTTTGTCGCCATCGGGGATATTCACGGCCATGACGATCTGCTTGAGGCGCTTCTGGACAAGCTGGAGGCCGAAGCGCCGGGTTTGCCTGTGGTTTGTCTGGGCGACTATGTCGACCGCGGTCCTGACAGCGCCAAGGTTTTGCGTCGGCTGGCAGATCTCGAACAGGGCAGGGGACCCGGCGACGTGGTTTGCCTGATGGGCAATCACGAGGCGATGATGATCGACTTCCTGCACCTCCCCAATAGCAAATGGCCGCTCTGGTCGCGCAATGGCGGGCGGGAGACCTTGCGCAGTTTCGGGATCGATCCTGACGATGGCAGCAACCCCGACCAACTGAGCGCCGCATTGCGCGACAGGGCAGGGGAGGAATTGCTGGACTGGATCGCCCATCGCCCTCTGATCTGGCGGAACGGCAATATCGTGGCCAGCCATGCCGGGGGCGATCCTACGCAACCCATTCAGGCGCATCGCGGACATGGGTTATTGTGGGGTCATCCCAAACTGTTCTCGACACCCCGGAAGGACGATCTGTGGGTCGTTCATGGGCACTTCATCCGCACGGCCCCGGAATTCCGCGATGGGCGGATCGGGATTGACACCGGGGCGTTCCAGACAGGTCGCCTGACCGCGGCGATCATCGAGCCGGGGCATGTGCGGTTCCTGTCGACCTGACGGGCAGGGCAGGGCGCTGAGTTGACAGCTGTCAACTTTCGCCTCGGAAGCACCCTCCAGCCCAGGAGTTGACAGCTGTCAACTCACCGCCATCGCAGCGAACCGGGTAGTCGAATACGACTCTGACATTGCAATAATCGTCTTACGCTGCCCCAGTGTTGAGCAACGCCATGACCATCGGACCGGGTGAGAAACCGCCATCCTGTGCTTTGCGCGACAGGGCCCTGAGATAGCCGCCGGGGCTGTTGATCTCGGAGACACGTTGCAGGATGCAGGCCACGGTGATCGCGGCGTTTTCCGGGCCCATGGCGCGTTGCGCTTCGAGCCAGGCGTCGGGGCTGATGCCCATCATGCCACGGACGAAAGCGGCCCCTTCGACCAATTGATGCCATGACCGGATTTCGTCCTGCATATAGGGCTGCAAATCGGGGCAGGCCTTGGTGACCAGAGCGAGCGGCAGGTTTACCTGCTTTTTAGACTCTGTTTCAGCATGTTCAGCCTCTGGATCAGGAGGGCTATCCCCGCCGCCTTCGCCATTTTCATGGCAGAGTTCAGATTCATGAGAGTCTTTGTTTGAATTATGATAGTGACGCTCAGTTTCACTGTCACTGCCGCTCATTTCTTCTGACTCAACAGCCAAACGGCGTTGTGTTTCGGCCAGCACATCGCGCAATTCTGCTGAGAGGGTCTGGAGATCGTCCAGGGGCAGCTTGCGGCGCATGGCCTTGTGAACGGTCAGAAGGCGGCTCTGGAGGGCCTCCCAGGCGCTGTGAGGGGCATTGTCCTGCCCGTAGGCCACCAGCTTGATCGCATCGCGCTTCATCAGGGTCAGGTCTTCGCGCATCCGGCGCAGGCGCTCGGCCGCGGCGCGGGTCTCGGCGGCGGCTGTGGTGATCTGATCGGCCTTGACCAGCAGCGGGCGCAGATCGAAGCCGAAAGCGCGCGACAGGTCGCCATCGGCACCGCGCACGGCGTAGCGCTTACCGTTGGGACTGTCGTGGCGCAGAATCAGACCCGACTCCACCAGAACGGCCAGATGCCGGCGCAGGGTGCTTTCGGCCATGCCGTGCGCCCGTTCGCCCAGAGCGGCGTTCGAGGGAAAGACGATCAGCATGTCATTGTCCGACAGGCTGGTTTCCTGGTGAAAGGACAAAAGCGCGTTCAATACCGTCAGATCGCGGTCGGACACGCCGAAAGCGGCCTTGGCGGTGCAGAGTTCGCGAAACAGTTCCCATTTGTTGATATGGGGAATGGCGGGCTGCGCCTGAGCGGCCTGCGCATGTTTCATCAAAGCAGCCGAAACCGGCCGCTGCCCAAAGGGCGTCGTTGTCAAAACGTCCATAGCTTATCACGAGACAAAACTTTTTCGCCCGCCGGAGTCCGACGCCAGTTGACAGCCGCCAACCTGAGACCTTAGATTCAGAGGTGCTTAATCACGAACCAAGGGCCTCTCGGGAAGTTTCTCTCGGGGGGCTCTTTCCTTTTCGTCCTGTCCTTTCGTGCCTCCTTGTCTTTTTTCTGCTCTGGTCCTCGTTGAAGCCGTGAAACCGGCTATTCCCCGCGACGGTCCAGCCAGTCGCGGTGAATTTCTGAAAGATGGTCGATCAGCCATTTGTCAAACCCGTCCGCCGTATCGTGGGGCAGGGTCAGGACGGTGGCGTTTTCCTTGTGAGTGGCATGGCCGATGGGGGTGCCGTCGGCCCCCCTGAGCTTGCTTTTCTCGGGTTTCGGGCGGTCCTCCTGCGCGCGGCGGCGGGGCAGGGTGAGCGCCTTGATCAGCGCCTCAAACCGCTTGTCGGAACTGTCGGCGGGGCCGGACAGGTTGACGAGGGCCACGGCCTCGTCCGGGGTGGCGCCGTTTTCACCGTCGAGCAATTCGGCCAGGGCGATCCAGCGATCCCGCCCGACGGACGGGGCGGCGCCGATGGCCTCGATTACGTCGATCGGGATGCGGTCGATCACCGACAACATGCGGCTGATCACGGTCTTGTCCACATGCAGGGCGGCACAGATCGCCTTGCGATCATATTCCAAATCTCGCATTTGTCTGGCGAAATTGGCCTTTTCGATAAAGCTCAGATCCTTGCGGGCGGCGTTTTCCTGCCCCTGCGCCAGCACCAGTTCCCGATCGTCCAGATCGCGCACCAGCGCCTTGACCGGCTGGCCGATGTCGCGCAGGGCCAGAACCCGGCGGCGGCCATAGACGATCTGATAGCGGCCCTCATCGCCGGGGTGCGGGCGCACCAGAACCGGTACCTGCTGCCCGCTTTCGCGGATCGACTCGACCAGCGCCTGATGATCGCCGTCATCGTCATCGAGCCGGTCGGTCAGCCCGCCGGCGTCGATCTGATGCGGGTCGATTTCGATCACCGAGCGGCTTTTGAGTTCGGCGATGGACTGGCTGACCGCGCCGATGGCCCCGCCCTTGTAGCGCGGGCGGGCGGGATCGACGCGGGTGTCTTCGCCGGCCTCGGGGGGCTCGGACGGGGCAGGGGGCCTGGTGGCCTCTTCCATCAATCCCTTGAGAAGATTCTTGCGTGCCATGGTTAGCGCCCCCATGCCTGCTGAATGAGGCCCTCGATCTCGCCGTTGACGGCGTTGAGGGATTCCATCGCCCGCTCATAGGTGGAGCGGGTGAACTGGCTTTTCTCGACCTCGTAAAGCGTCTGCTTGGTGATCCCGGCATCGGAAATCGCGGTGGATTTCAGCACCGGGTGGTTCAGGACGTGTTCCCCGAACATCGAGCGCATGAAACTGACCATCTGGTTCTGCGGCCCGTCGCCGGGTTCGTAGCGGGTGATGACATAGCGCAGCCAGTCATAAGACATATCGCCCCCCGCCTCGGACACCACGCCCAGCAAGTTGGAGGTCATCAGAAGGAACTGGCACATCGACATCACGTCGAGCATCTGGGGATGCACCGTGACCAGCACGGCAGTGGCCGCCGACAGGGCCGACATGGTCAGGAACCCCAGCTGCGGCGGGCAATCTATCACGACCACGTCATATTCCCCTTCGACCTCGGCCAGAACGGCGCCGACTCTGGTGAAGAAAAGGTTACCATCCCGTTGCGCCAGCGCGCGGGGGGTGTCGTGCTCGAATTCCATCAGGTCCAGATTGCCCGGCACGATGTCGAGATTGGTGAAATAGGTCTTCTGGATCACCTCGCGCAGCGGCACGGGGTCTTCGTAGCGGATCGCATCGTAGAGCGTGCCGCCATCCAGCAGGTCGAATTCCGGTTGATAACCGTGCAGCGCCGAGAAACTGGCCTGCGGGTCCAGATCGACGCCAAGCACCTTGTAGCCATCGAGCGCCAGTTTCTGCGCCAGATGGGCCGAGGTGGTGGTTTTGCCCGACCCGCCCTTGAAGTTGATCACGGTGATGACCTGAAGGTGATCGCCCTCGCGCCGGCCCGGCAGGTAGGTGCCGGGGCTTTTGGCGCCGTCCTCGAGAAATTCGCGCAGGGCCTGGATATCGGCGGTGGAATAATAGCGCCGCCCGTTGCCGCGCACCTCGGGGGAGGGGCCCTTGCCGTCGAGATGGAGCTTGCGCAGATAGGCGTCGTTCACGCCCAGAAGGTCGGCCGCCTCGCCCGAGGTGAAGCGGCGCAATTCCTTGCGCGCATTGGGCGGAAAAAGCTGGGCGCGATGCGCCTGAAGCCGCTCGGAAAGCTTGCTTGCATGATCTCCGATCAGCGCGTCGATGCGGGTCTGATCCACTGCCATTCTGTCCTCATCCGTTTTCCGTTTGTTACGGAAAATCGCGTTTTATTCGCTTGTTACCGTAATTAAATGACCGGATTTTCCGATTCTGACAAGGACTTATTCACAATCTTGTGGCAGGAGGCCCGTCAGACACAAGACATGCAGAGCGCGACACATGTGCCGGGGCGGTCCGGGGCAGCAGGCACGAGCCGGAAAAGCTACCGAATCATTGGCATTGGCGGGCAGATGCACAGGCCTGCGATTGTAGCGATTCGGGGCTCAATTCGGGCCTGGCCACCCGATTGTCGAGGGAGTCACGAGAGTACCGTTCGCGCTTAGATTGAAATTTTCCCGCAGAACATGTTTTTGCCATAAAAACCCCCTTATTTTAAAGGAAATACTAGGGATTGGGGCGGAAATGTGGCAACGTATCCGGCGATGCGATGAATCTCCGGAGGAGTGCCGTCGCGACTGTAAAGTAATTGAATGGCTGCAATAGAGGGGTGGTCGGATATGAATATTTTGAAGAAACAATTGATACCTGCCGTGGCGGCGCTGGCGCTGTCTACCGTCGCAGGGGCTGCGAGTGCGGCAACCTGGACCAATGAACTGACATGCTCGGTAACGGATGTGACGGCAAATGCCGCCGACTGTTTCGGCAGCCTGTCACCCGATCCGAAAAATGACAACAAAGTCGATTTCAATTCCGACACATTTGACGACGACGGTACCATCACCACAGGCCTGTTCGGCTATACCGACTGGAGCTATCTGGGCAAAGACGACACCCCCGGCGGCACCGATGCCGGCGGCGCGGCGTTGGGCCTTGATGCAACACCCGATGGCGGCGCGACCAGCGGTGGCTGGGACATGACAGATGGAATTCTGTCACAATATTCACAGGTCATAATCGTTCTCAAGGGATCAACCGATTTCGCTGCCTACCTGTACAACGTTGTTGCCGATGCTGAGAGCGGCACGTTCGTGATGCCCTCGTTCATCAAGGACAACACGCAGGACAAACAACATGCGTTGAGCCACCTGTCTGTGTATGCCCGCGGCGGAAACACCCCCCCGGGCGGCGTCATCCCGCTGCCGGCCGGTCTGCCGCTGATGCTGTCGGCGCTCGGGATCGGCGGATTGATCGCCCGCCGCAAGCGGAAAGCCGCCTGAAGCGAAACAGAACATCACTCGTTCGGATAGGGCGCCCTTTACGGGCGCCTTATTTTTGACCAAGTTATCGCTCAAAAAACCTGCTCCGATCGGGGGCGATATCGAGCGAGACAGACATGAAGCGAGATGACCTGTTCGGCCAGAACGGCCCGTTGGCAGACGTTCTGCCCCCTGAATTCGATTCTGACACGGTAGAGACGTTCTTTGCCCGAGGCGAAGGGCCTCAGCCGGATCGCGCCGGCCCGCCCGAACATGCAGCGGTGTGGCGACATGGCGGCGAGGACGTCCCGGAAATTCCCGACCTTGAAAGCCTTTTCCCCGATGCGGCGCAACACGCGCTGGAGGGGTTGATGCGCGCGGCGGAAAATGCCGCGACCGATCTGGACGAGCGTGCCCGCCCCCTGAAGGAGTTCGCTGCCGAAGACGACGACGATCACGATCACGACGATCAGATCGTAGATGCCGAGGCAAAACCGGTCTGGGCAGGCGGCGGCAAGAATTCGACCGATGACGGGGGCACTTCGGGGTCGAAAGGCAAGGGCAACGGCAAGAACAAGGACAAGACCGACAGCGGCGACACGACCGATGGCGGCGATACCGGCGGCACTGACGGTGGAGACACTGGCGGGACGGATACCGGAGAAACCAACACCGGCAGCGACAACCCGGATGTGTATGTCAGCGGGCTGGATACGCCGGACGGGTTTAATATCGAGCTGCTCTTCGACGGCCTTTGGACCGACGCGCAGAAAGCCGCGCTGGCGAATGCCGCCGAGGCGATCAGCGATTTCATCACCGGCGACCTGCCCAGCCATAACGGGATCGACGATATCCGGATCACCGTGACGAAGGCGGCGATAGATGGTGACGGCGGGGCCTGGGCCACGGGCGGGCCGCGCAGCCTGCGTTCTGACAGTTACCTTCCCAGCACCGGTGTCCTGACCTTCGACGAGGCGGATGTCGATGCGCTGGATTCCAAGGGGCTGTGGGAAGATCTTGCGACGCATGAAATGATGCACGCCCTGGGCTTTGGCACGTTGTTCTCGACCCTTGGCTTGGTGGAGCAGATCGACGGGCAGATGCGCTTTACCGGGGCGAATGCCATCGAGGCCTATAACAGCGAATTCGCGGATATTGCCAGCGGGGATTCCCTGTCGGATCAGGGCGTTCAACTGGACAGCTCGGGCGCGCATTGGCACGACGGAACCTTTACCAAGGAACTGCTGACGCCTTATCTGCGCTACTCGGGCAACTACATGTCAGAGATGAGCATCGCCGCGATGGAAGACATCGGGTACGAAACCACCTACGACATGGTGACGATCGCCTGATCCGGGCCGGGGTATGTGCCCTGCTGGACATGGAGAAACGCCCCGAACATCACGTTCGGGGCGTTTCTGCGTTTCGGGTGCGGGCAATCCTGGGGATCAGGCCCGCTTGCGGCGGCCAACTGCGGCCAGACCGCCCAGGGCACCGATGAGCAGGAACCCTGCCGCCGGAAGCGGAACAGGCGAGGCCGTGACGAGGTTCTGGCTGTATTGCGGATTGCCGCGCTGATCGTTCGATTCAAGGAAGGTCAGCTTGTAGGACTGGGTCGTGTTTCCCAGAATTCCGGCCAGAAGTTCATTGGCCCGCGCAACACCGTCCCCATACCCCGAGGCCGAGAAATCACCGGAACCGGCGTCGAACCCGCTGGCGGCGATATCGTCGTCACCTTCGAAAACGACCTCCCACAAGGCCAGCTGGAACCCCACCGAATCCTCATCCCTGGTCAGGTCGAGCGTGGAATACGCCGTATCGTAAAGCTTCTGCACCCAGGACTTGCGTTCGAGAGACAGTTCCGTGGTGTTCGAATAGGGAACAAAGCCGCTGCTGTCTTCGGTCACATCGTATTGCGAGGACAGGCGCAGGACATCGTCGATATCCAGACAGAACGCGATGAAACTTCCCAGCCCTGTCGCGCTGAGCGCAAACGCCCCCACGCTGGCCGAAATGCTGCCAGCCTGATCGTCTGTCAGGGTCATGGATTTGTGGCCATAGGAACCGTGGGTGTTCGAATACTGATTGCTGACCTCGACGGTGGCGGCATGCGACGCACCTGCGATCAGGGCAAAGGACACCGCGGCGGTAAAGGTTTTGGTCTTTGAAAAGAGACTCATTATGGAACTCCTGATAACGTACTTGCTTCAATTCGCCGGCAATCCCAAGGCATCGTTTTTCGCCATGCAATCGCCACAATTCGGTCATCTTTCAGGAAAACCGCCTGAAAAGAAAGCAGTTCTGCCTTGGGTAGAGTTGCGCGGCACGAAGGCCGGGCGTTTCCCTCGTGAGTTGCATTTCATATAAACAATAGACTCTCAATTGAGCAATTGGCGCGTTTTTGGAAACGGATATTTGGGCGAATCACCTGTATGGGGATGTGGCGCTGGCTGTAACCGTATCCCGAGGATCGTCATGGTGATCAAAGTGCACCCATAGATCACCCCAGACACCAGATAAGCAGTTCACGGCGGCATTCCCATCGAGGGCCTTCACCGGACTGTGATTGCCACGCCGCCCGCAGGCCGGTTTCCGAAAGCGCGACAATGAATTTGTGAAACCTTTCGGTTAAAAATCATGCAACATACTGATATAAATAAGTAATGCTTGATGATACCATCATTCGGGCGAAAAATCGACTGTTCTCCAATATCGTCAAATCAACGGCTTTCGCATGTCTGGAAAGGCTGGTTTAACGTGGAATTGCGAGGCAAAATCGCGTATGACTTCATATCGTTAATGTTTTTTCAGAGCGCCTGATCGGCTCATAAAGTTCGAATTCAATTATCAAGGTACAGCCATGTCAGATACCGGTTCCGTTTCCCGGATTTCAAAAGCCTCCCGTGATTTTCTGCATTGGGGCATGTTGTGGCTGCTTCTGGCCGTTGTGGCGGCTGGCCTGTTTTTCCAGGAAGGCATCGCCGAATTGCTGAAGGCGTGGCAACTGCCGGAATACAGCCACGGGCCGCTGATCCCGGTGCTGTCGGGCCTGTTGTTCCTGCGACAGTTGAAAACCGTGCCGGTCAATGACGGTCATGTGCATGATCGCTGGCCCGGTGTTCTGGTGCTGATCGTCGCGGTTCTGATGGGCGCCGCGGGCAAGCTGATCGAGATCCCCGACATCGTGGCCTATGCCCTGATCCTCTGGGTCGGGGCGATTTTGCTGATCAGTTTCGGCTGGACCACCGGCAAGCATTTCTGGCCGCCGGTCCTGCATCTGGTCTACATGCTGCCGCTTCCCGGTGCATTATACTACGGGCTGTCCACCTATCTTCAGGGGGTGTCCTCGGAGCTGGGCGTGTATTTCCTGCAACTGCTGCGCGTTCCCGTTTACCTCGAGGGCAACATCATCGACCTGGGCGTTTACAAGCTTCAGGTGGCCGAGGCCTGTTCGGGCCTGCGCTATCTGTTCCCGATCCTCAGCTTTTCCTATATCTTCGCGGTGCTCTATCAGGGGCCGATGTGGCACAAGGCGCTGTTGCTGATCTCGGCCGCGCCGATCACCGTTTTCATGAACTCGGTACGGATCGCCATCGCGGGCTGGATCGTGAACAATTACGGGCTGGAACATGTCGAAGGGTTTTCGCATTTCTTCGAGGGCTGGGTGATCTTCATTTCCTGCGTGTTGATCCTGTTTGCCTTTGCCTGGGTTCTGGTGAAGCTGCGCCGCGACAAGGTAGGCCTGATCGAGGCGCTCGATCTGGAAACCGAAGGGTTGGGCACACAGGCCAAACGCATCGGTCTGGTGCGCCCGTCCTCGGCCCTGATCCTGACGACGGTCATCGTGGGTATGCTGGCCATCGGGTGGCAGGCGATGCCGAAACGCGACGCGGTGGTGGTGGAGCGCGAACCGTTCCTGTTGTTCCCGACCACAGTCGGCGACTGGAGCGCCATTCAGCACGGGCGGCTGGATTCCTCGATCGAGAATGCCCTGAGGGCCGATGACTATCTGATGGCCTCGCTTGTCAAACCGGGTACGCCGCTGACTGTCGATATTTTCCTGGCCTGGTACAAGGATCAGACCCAGGGTGGCGTGCATTCCCCCGAAGTCTGCCTGCCGGGGGCCGGATGGGAGATCGCCAAGCTGGAACAGATCGAAACCACCGACAGGGCAGGGGACCCGTTCACCCTGAACCGGGCGATCATTCAGAAAGGCGTGCAGCGCAATCTTGTCTATTACTGGTACGAGCAGCAAGGCGTGCGCACGGCCTCGATGTACAGTGCGAAACTGCACCTGATGATGGGTAAGCTGCGCAACGGGCGCAACGACAGCGCCATCGTCCGGCTGATCACCCCTATCGGCGTGGATGAAGAGCCAGCGGATGCCGAAGCGCGACTACAAGACAGCATGTATGCCCTGCTTGGGCGCCTGCCGCGTTTCGTGCCGGGGATTTGACCGCGAATGACCGATGCACCCTCTGGCGACGCTCCGGTCTTTGTGTTCGGCGCCCTTCGCTCGGGCACCACGGTGTTTCGCCTGATGCTGAACGCGCACCCTGCGCTCAACAACCCCGGCGAGGTCGACTTTCTTTTCGACCATCTGCTACTTGACCCGGATCAGCCAGGTGGGTGGCGCTACGATCTGGCGGCGTTGTGTGAGAGCAGGGGGTTTCTGGCCTCGGGCCTGAGCATTCCTGCGGGACTGGACGGTATCGCGCTATTGCAGGATTTCATCGGGCAATACCGGCGCAGGGGCGATGGCGTGCTGACGCTGAATATTCATCGGAATATCGGGCGGGTGCATGAGATTTTACCCGCGGTAAGAATCATCCACATGCTGCGCGACCCGCGGGATGTGGCCCGCTCCTCAATCGGAATGGGATGGGCCGGCACGCTGTATCATGGCGTCGATCAGTGGATGAACACCGAGCGTGAATGGGAGGCCACGGCTGACAGGCTGCAACCCGATCAGGTACTACATCTCAGGTACGAGGATCTGATTGACAACGCACCGCGGGAACTACACCGGGTCTGTGAATTCCTCGGCGTCGCTTTCGAGGACAGCATGCTGCACTATCACGAGAAAACGACTTACAGCCCCCCCGACCCGGCTCTGATCGAACAATGGAAACGAAAATCCACCCCGCGCGAGGTTGCGCTGGTCGAGGGCAAGGTCAGCACCCTGTTGCAAAGCCGTGGTTATTCGCCATCGGGCGATCCGGTGTATCCCGGTTCGGTCGAACGGTTGGGGCTTCGGATGGTGAACCGGCTGCGCATCTGGCGAAAAGCGATCCGGCGATACGGGTTGCCGCTTTTTGTGACCGACAAACTGGCGCGGCGTCTCGGCCTTGCGGCGCTCCATGGCCGTTGCCAGCGCAGGATACGTGACCGGGATGCGGCGGCCTTGAAATAGGAAAGGGCCCGCCATCATGCGGGCCCTCTGAACACCGCGACCGAGGCCGCTCTTACAGGTCGAAGATTTCCACGACGACAGTCGCTTGAGACAACACGCCGTTATCGTCGATAACCCAGTAATCGAAACTATCGGTCCCGACCTTGTTTTCGTGCGGCTGATACAACAGTGTTCCATCGTCCTGAAGCGTGAGGTCGGCATGGAACGGGTTGGTGAACCCGTCGATTGCCAGGGCATCGCCATCGGGATCGGAATCATTGGCCAGAACGTCGATCACGATCGGGGTTTCCATGGCCGTACTTGCCGTATCGTCATTGGCGACCGGCGCGCTGCTGTTGATGTCGACAAGACCGTTATTGACAGCCCCCAGCCTGTCCAGTTCCTTTTGTGTCGCGTCCAGTGTTATGACGTGGGTAAACTTAAGAAGGTCACCCGTCGCACGGTCGGCAACGAAATCCTTGACGAACATGACATAATCGCCGTCTTCGGTTTCAAAATACCCATCCCGCAGAAGCAAGGGCTTTAACCATGCCTTTTGCGGATCGTCGATGAACTGGCGGTCACGCGATCCGATGGAATCGGTCTTGATACCGTCAAAGAACAGGCCCAACCCTTCACTGACATCAATGGTGGTTTCGCCATGCATTTCAAATTGCAGCCGCCCCGGAACAAGTTGATCTGAAGTCATGATCATATGGCGGTTCGAATCGAAACCGGCCAGATCGACGCCATTTCCGTTGGCCTCCAGATCAATAATGACATGACCGAAATCAGCATCGGTCCAGTCTGCCGGGAACCGTTGTGCCATATTCACGCCGGTTTTGAATCCTTCGACCTTCAGCCCGTTTATTACAAGGTCGAAAGTATGCGGACCGAAATCAAACCCGACCTGGGCATTCGCGATTCTGTCCGTATTCTCTGTCGCCAGAAGATCGAAATCCTTTAGAGTATAGTGTGACGTATAGGTCAGTTCGACGCCGTAGGACGTTTCCCAGTTCGTGAACCCATCCATGACCGTACGCACATCATGGCCTTGCCATCTGCTGGTTTTCACAACGATAAGACCGACCTGCGTGCCAAAAGCTTCGTTGTCGTGGAACGATTGGATCGGAATCTGATCGTTGCTTCTGGGCGTTTCGAGAGCATAATATGCGTCCGGCTGGTTCAACTGATCCGAAGTCGGAACCGCATCGGCAGCGCGCAACATCCAGGTAAAGCCATGGGTCGTGTTGGCAGCGATATTATGACCCGCCTCGACGGCGCGACCACCGAAGAAGAATCCGTCACCCGTACGCCCGACATCGTCACGCGCAGTATCTTCCCCCGACTTGGTCTTGGCGTGGCCATAACCGATGCCTTCGCTCTTGATCGCCATGTTTTCCCACCACAGGCCCGTTTCGTCACCGTCTTCGGCAACGAAGGCCGCACCGAACACGTCGAACGCGATGTTCTGCACGAATTCGGCATGGCTTGAATGATGGACGAAACCCCAGCCGGGCGATCCGCTGACGGCGTTGCCAAAGGCGATTGCCGGATTGTCCTGATCTTCGGTGCCGGTCCTGTGGAAATGAAAGGAATACCGCGCCTGAATGTTGGTGTCGGCTTCGATACTCGCCGGGTCCAGCGTATCGACATGGAACGCCGGTTCGGATTTGTCGGTCCGGCCCAGATCGTCGAACGCCGCATAACGCACGTCGACATCATCGTTATGCATGAACATGACATGACCGCGGTGGTGGATTTCCGACGCATCACCATCCTCGCTGGAGAAGGTGATGTTGCGGCTCATGTTCGCCACATAAGCCGAAAGGTCTTCACGCGGGGCGTCGTGATCGTAGGTCAGCGCCCGGTCAATGGTGATGGTATCGCCATCGATCGCGGTGATCACCACCTCTTCGTCCTGACTTTCGACATGTTCCTTTTGTGAAGTTTGGGGATTAAGCGTCCAGCCGGTCTTGTGCGTTCCTGTCAGAACGATCGTATCCCCAACCGACCAGTTGTCGGGAATTTCGGCAAGGCGGATTTCGGTATCGCCAGCCATCGGGGCCTCGGCAACGGCGGTATAGCCCGTTTTTTCCGCGCCGTGGATTTCGACCTGTCCGTGCGAGATCACGCCACGCGACAGCAGGGAGGGATCCCAATCGACATCAATATCGCCGTTATTGGCGATGACGATCTCGACATTGACGTCGTCCTGAATCGGATTGTCCGCCGTCCCGATCTCCAGCCGGCCCGAGGTGTCCACAACCAGCGTATCCACCAGCAGGCGCGAGTCCGTATCGGTGGCGAATGACAGTTCCCCATCCACGCGGACGGTAAAGAGCGAGTCATCGCTTTCGTCATTGTAACGAACGGAAACACCCTTGGGAATCAGCACCTTGGCGCCTGCATCCGGGATGCGGCCCTGATACCAGGTATCGGGATCGAACCAGTCGCCATCGCGAACGGCGATATGCGTGGCCTCGTTGCGCGGCACCAGATCGAGGAGCTGGCCATGTTCCATCGCCTTCGACTCGTCGTCCATATGCATCATGTGACCCTCGTCAGGGTCACTGATGACGGCCTGAACAAAGGCGTCTTCCTCTTCCGGGGTGGTGGGCTGCTCCAGCCCTGCATTGTCATGATCCCCATGGTCGCCGTGATCCATGTCGCCATCGGAGCCATCACCATGGCCCATATCGCCATCGGTTCCGTCATCGTGGTCCATGCCGTCATCGGTTCCGTCGCCATGGCCCATATCCATGCCGTCGTCACTTCCGTCACCGGAATCGACCGTATCATCACCTTCCGACCCCGTGACGGTATCGTCATGGTCATGCGACCCATCGGCAATGTCATCGTCATCGGTGTCGAACGGCACAAAGCTGAAGCTGTCGCCGTCGATCGTCACGCGTTCGCCATTGGAATCCGGCCCGGCCCATTCCAGAACAAGAGTCTGCGCGCCAAGGTTTTCAAAATAATCAAGCTGAAGCTCATGCGAGCCAGCTTCGAGATGAAGCGTGACCGACTTTTCCGATGTACTGTGGCGTCCATCGTGATCAATGACCTGATCGCCATCCAGATACAGCGCCGTACCGTCGTCGGATGTCAGGTAGATGGTATATTCACCGGACGTCGTCACGTTCAGATAACCCTCGTAACGGGCTGCGAATTTGTTTTTCGGGCCACCGTCCCACCAAGCATCACGGGTACGGTACATATCGAGCGCGCCAATCACCTCGGTAGCGTCAGGGGTGGCGTTAAAATCGACTTCGGACAGGGATTGAATACCTTTTCCAACATCGAAATAACTGACGTTCAGGCCCTGTCCGGAACTCGCCGGAGCGTCTGTTTCCTCGGGAGGCTCCGCGTCCACCACGGCATCCGTATCGTCCGTTTCACTCTCATCAGCGTCCGAATCCGGAGTCGATGTATCAGGCTTCCAAAACGCACCGCCGGGCCAGAGCCACGACCAATCCATCGTATCATAAAATGAGGATAATATCCCCTGAAAACTGCCTGCGAAGGGTGAGTAGGTCGGCTGCACAGGTTCCGGCTGTTGAAACACGGAACCAATATTCGAACCCCAGTAGTTGGCTATATTATTTTCGACGGGCTGAAAGACGGACGTAATTGTACCCGCCTGCATGATTTCCGAGAACCGCATTTCAATGCTCCCAAGGTCTCTGACTGCCTCTAATGGCCAAATGCTTGGCCTACGTTCTTGTTCATTTCAGGGCGGGCCCAGGACGAAACAAAGGACATACCCCCTTAAGATTGCACCACTTTCCGGCAAGCTCGCAAAAAAGTTGTCTTGGCGACCGATCACACAAACAAGGCTCGCAGGACACAGCTGCGAACCGGTACACCCTGAGAGAGATCTGAATCGTTTCAGACCGCCCCCGATCAGATTTGAGACGAACCACCGTCACCTCGCGTTGCGAATTTACATCGCAAACTTTGTTTTGATTTTTATGTAACAGGGGCGTTGACCGGCAACAAACCAACCCCGGGAATCACCATGAAACCAGGCACCTTCCCGCTCAATTCGCAGCCGTATTTTAGGGTTTTGCCGGCAGAACCTATCCTTTAGATCAGGCTTCAGAACGCTTGTGCCGTCCCTCAAAGATTGAAATGAAAATCGTCCGAGGACAGGAACGCGCTGATTGCGGACGTATCGGCTGTTTCGGGTTCGGGTTCGGCTGGCCGGGGCGCAGGGCTGACAGCCTGCACGGGCGCCCGCATCGCGGATACGTCATCGCTCACCAGGTTCGGGGTGGATTGCAGCAAAAAGAACAATCCCCGGCGGGTGCCCTGCAAGTGCTTTGGCATTCTGCGCGTTGGCACGATGTTGTTCATGATGTCCTCGCCTTACCTTCGGCCCGAACCAGGTTCGGACCGGTGATCCCTTAAAGATCAGAACAAATTGGCGAAAATCGGGCGGAATCCCGTACAACGGCGCTCAAGCGTTTCATCGACATGTCTGATACTGCTCCTGCTCAATGGGGTCATGTATCAGCGGTGCTTTTCGACCACCTCGTGATAAATCCCCAAAACCCGGTCTATTTTTTTCTGCCAGTCGAACTGGCTTTGGATTTTCTTTATGCCTGCCTCACCCATAGTCTGCCTTGTTTCGGGGCTGTTCGCCAAGTCCAAAATGGCGTGGGCCAGACGATCCGGGAAATCTTGCCGGGGTACGGGGGGCACAAGGATGCCGCAACCGGGGTCGATGTAATCCGCCGGACCACCCCAATCGGCGGCGATCACCGGGCGGCCCATGCTCATCGCCTCAAGCACCACGGCCCCGCCGCATTCGCGCAAGGAATTCAGGATCAACGCATCCGAGGCGCGCAACACGTCGGCACAGTCGGCTTGCGAACGGAAGCCGTGAAACCGGATGTGATCGGTCAGGCCTTCTGCCGCAACCTGTGCTTCGAGCGCGGCACGCTCGGGCCCGTCTCCAAGGATATCCAATGTCACATCGGCCCCCTGTTGGCGCGCCAGGCGGACCGCCTCGATGGAGAAATCCAGCCCCTTGAGCGGAATCAACCGCCCCATGAACACCAGTTTCAGCGCTCCGGGCGCAGTCGCTGTCGTTGCCAGTGTATCACCGGACCAGACCGACAGATCGACACCGTTTTCAACAAGCACCTCCGCGCGGCCCCGGTTCGGCACTGGCAGGCCCGCACGGGTCCGTTCATTGGCAACCAGCAGAACATCGGCGCGCCGTTTGCCAGGGATCAGGACATTCGCCAGACGCCCAAGGGTGCGCGCCGCGGGAACGAACAGGCGGGATGCGCGGCTTTCGTAATCCTCATACCCCTCGGGATAGGACATGTTGCCATTCATCGGCCCGATCACCACTGGAACACCGAACCCGTATATCCGCGACGGCGCACGCGGCGAGACCGGGATAGGCTGATGAATCAGATCGACCAGCCCCTTGCGGAGCAAATCGCGGATCAGACGCCTCTGGCAGACCTCGTTGATCTGGTTGATGAGATTGCCGATCAGCGGCGTACGCACCGCCACAGGCAATCTTTTCCCAAGGCGCCAGACCGCACGGTGATACCGGGTATCTTCGATGAAATAGATATGCTCGGCCTCATCCGGCAGGGCCTTGATCAATTCGTCCCTGTTGCGGCTGTGCGCGATCAGCCTGGCCGGATACCCGCGCTGCCGAAGAAGCTGAAAATACTTGAGCGGCAGGAATGCCTCGCCCCCCATCCGCGCCGAGGCATTCGGCGCAACGATCAGAACCTTGAGCCTGGAGCTATCCATCATGCTTGCAAGTTCTCCGTTCCGAATAAATCGCGCGTCATCAAATGTGTCCCAAGGCAATCCAGACCATTAGCCCGGATCTGCCTCCGCTACACAAGGTTCCGGGCCCGCCGATGCGGGATAAATTTCGAAACCCACTTCTGAACTGTTGCTTTCCGGTTCATAAAATTGCCACTCTTCAGGTGTTTGGCGGAATTGATTTTTGTTCAGGCAATGCAGGCCCAGGCCGAATTAGCGGTAGCGGGTTGTTACAGCGACAGTTTGACGGCTTTGAGATGGAAAAATGACGAACAAGCTCAGGACAATTGCGATCGAGGCCAGCAATTCACTCGACTTCATAGACCACGCATTCCGTTTGTATGACAGCGAAACACTGTTCACCATACAACGCGCCGGGCTGGATCTGTCGCTTTATCCCGGGCTCCATGTCACGGAACGCCTGTCATCCAAACCGGGCGGCGGATGGGGGCAGAAACAGTTCGTACCCGGCACATCGGACGCGCCCGCGCAGATCCTGTTCTCGTCAGGCACGGAAGGCCTTCCAAAGCCCATCGTTCTGAGCCAGCGAAATATCTCGGACGTTGTCACACGCCTGAATGCGGCGATGGAGCCGGATGAATCGATCCGCGAATATATCGGCGTACCCGTGACCTATTCCTTCGGTCTGGGGCGTGTTCGCGCCGTGTCCGCTGCCGGTGGGCGATTTTTCCTGCCCGAGCGGTTCGACCCGGTCGAAATCCGCGAGATGCTGGAGCGAGGCGAGATCAACGCGATTTCCGCAGTCCCGACACTGTGGCGCGTGATCCTGTCGGCCCCCGACGCGATCGGCCGGGCGGGGGAGGCCGTGCGCTGGATCGAGATCGGCAGCCAGTACATGTCCGGCCCGGAAAAGGCCGCCTTGCGCAGGGTTTTCCCCAAGGCCCGGATCGTGCAGCACTATGGCCTGACCGAAGCCTCGCGCACGACATTCCTCGATATTTCGAACAGCGACGAGGCGCTTCTGGAAAGCGTCGGAACCACAAGCGCCCCCGCCGCCGTGAAGATCGGGGACGAGGGCGAAATCTGCATTCGCGGCGCACATGTGGCCCTGGGCATACTCAATGCCTCAGGCGGGATTGATCCGCTGACCGACGATCTGGACTGGCTGCACACCAAGGACAAGGGCACGATCCGCGACGGGCAATTGTTTTACGAGGGCCGCCTTGACGACCAGATGAATATCGCCGGCGTCAACGTGAACGCCGAGAACCTTGAACAGGCGATTGTCGGGCTGTGCAACTGCACCGGGCAGATCGCCGTGGGCAGCGTGCCCGATCCCCTGCGCGGCGATGCGGCGATTGTCGCGGTCCATCAGGACATTGCCGAGCGCGCGCCCTTGGTCGAAAAGGCCGCCGATATCGCGCTGAGGAAATTCGGCGTCAATCAAAGCGGCTGCGTGCATGTCTTCGAAGTGGAGGACATTCCGAAAACCGGCACGGGAAAGATACAGCGCAAAAAGCTGCGCACCCTGTTCGAAGAGCACAATCAAACGCCGCCCGGTGCAAAGATGGCATCGCCGCACGAAACGACCGGGAGCATGAGCCCGGCCGAAACCCGCATTGCCGAAGCCTGGCGCAAGGTGGTCGGACAGGTCGCCATGCGCCCGTGCGATACGTTTTATGATGTCGGCGGGGATTCCCTCAGCGCGGTTCAGATCGGGCTGGTCATGGAGCATGGCTTTACCCGACGCGCCGTGCGCGCCACTCTGGAGGGCCGCAGCCTGAGCGAGGTTGCGCAGGCCGAGAGCGCCACCGGGCAAACCTCGCCCGCGTCCGATGTCCTGCCCGAACGTACCACCGCCACATGGGCGATCAATATCACCCGCGGCCTCATGGCGCTTGCGGTCATGTTCTCGCATTGGGGGCCCGGGTTCTTTTCCCGGCTGGGCATCGGGAGAGAGGTCGATTTCTATCTGGGCGGCGTTTACCGCATGGGCACCGAAGGCTTCGCCAGCATCTTCGGTATCGGACTGGGGTTCTTTTTCCTGCCCCGCTATATCGGTGAAACAACCGCCGTCAACAAACGCCTGCGTCAGTCGTTCCTGTTGGTCCTGTCGGGCCTGACCTTGATGGCGGTGGTGCGTCTGCTGCGGCTTTATATTCTGGAGGCCGATATCGGTGGCCTCGAAGTCGCGCACGCATTCTACAATATCCTGGCGTTTTATGTCGTGGCTTTTGCCACCGCGCCGCTCTGGCTGCGTTACCTGACTGCCGGGGGCAATGTGGTGCTGCGTGCGCTGATCGTCGTGGTGCTGGCGCTGCCCGTGACCTGGTTCTTGCAGGCCGTCCTGCCAGGACAGTTGGACAGTATCCTTGAATGGCCAAGGTTGCTTGCAGTGGCGGGCTATAGCTATTTCAAGCTTTGTGCACTGGTATTTTCAGGGATCGCCCTTGGGTACTGGTTCTCGCGTCAAACAAGCCTGAGCGAAGCCAGCAAGACGCTTGCCGTGGCCGGGGCCTTCGGAATGGCGATGTCAATGATCGTCGCGCTGGACGTGCTGCCGCCGGCCCCCTTTGCCACCAGTGGATCGCCTTTTTTCCAAAGCCTGCTGGGATATGTGTTCTATTTCAGTACCGCGGTATTTCTCGTGGGCGCATTCGATCAAATCCTCAGGTCGTGGAACCGCATGAACGGCCTTGGGCGCGGAGTGCTTCAGGTCATGATCGTGATCGGCGGGCTGGCGTTGCCGATCTATGCGTTCCACGGCATCGTCATCCCGCTCAAGGATATCCTCGTTGTGCTCGGCCTGCCCGGCGCCATTGCGCTGCTGTTGCCGCTTGGGGCGTTTATTGTCGTGATGGTCTATCTGGGCTGGCGACTAAGACGGATGTATTTCGGGCAGGACTGAGCATAACCCATTCCGGCGAACCAGAGCTTATGCCCCGAGTACCCCGGCGAATGCTCTGGCGCTGGCCTCCCAGGAATAGCCGTCGACGGCCTTTGCGGCATCCCGCGACATGGTCTGCCATGTATCGGCATCGGCTGTCAGTAGCTTGATCATCGCATCCGCCAGCGCCTCGGCATCGTCCACATCGACAACATAGCCTGTCTTGCCCTCTTCGATCACGTCCGGCGCACAGCCCGTGCGCGTTGCGACCACTGGACAGCCACACGCCATCGCTTCGAGCACAGGGAGGCCGAACCCTTCGGATCGGCTACCGAACAGATACAGATCGCTGGCGGCGTAAAGCCTTGGAATTTCATCCTGCGCCGGAGACTGAACGTAAGTTACGTAATCGGGCAGTGGCAAACGCTCCAGCGGCGTGGGCGTTCCAAACGCCAGCACCCGGAGATCGGGCAACCGGTGCCGGACGAGGGCGAGGGCCTCTAAGCTTGTATCGAGAGCTTTGAATCCTTTGCCGGAATACATAAGGCTGATGGTCGGCGCGTCCTGTTTGCTCCGTGCCCTGAACCGAAATTGCCGGTGATCAACGGCATTGGGAACGAGCTGCGCGTCATCGTCGCTATAGGTCTCTCGCATGACATCGCGAAGCCAGCCGGAAACAACGATTTTCCTGAACGGCAACCGATAGGTAGCGGCCGCCTGATCGGCAAACAGCGGATTATTGACCTCGTGGTGCTGCACGAAATAGAACTTGCGGCCCTTGCAGTCCGACAAATTGGCGACGGTCTGGGCAGTCGTCCAGAAGGTCGCGATCACCACATCCGCATCGGGAACATCCGCATCCCCGATAGGACGCGCGCCATCGACCACATGCAACCGGGCGTTCATGGTGTCGAAATGACTGGTCGTTGGCCAGACCTTGGGTTTGTGCCCCTTCAGGAATTGTTTCAAACGCCGGAGTTTTCCGGGCTTTTTGCGGCCCTGAGCCACAACTGTCACATCGTGCCCCATGTCGGTCAGCAAATCGGCATAGATCGCGATCACGCGGGATCCCCCCGACAAGTTGGGAGGCGGGGTGATAAATGTGATCTTCAAATTTCCGTATCCCCTTTGTGCCCGCAATGACGAAATTAATATACGGTTAAGGTTAGGCGCAAATCCGACAACCGGGAAAATCGAAATCCTCCGCTCATCCCTTGCTGCTTTCCTCGATCAGCGCCTTCAGTCGTCGCGCATTCTTCATCACATCATGCCCCTCCTCGACACGCCTGCGCCCCTCGGCGCCCTTGGCGGCAAGGGTGTCTGAGGGCGCGTCGAGGGCGGATTGCATGGCCTGTGCAATGGACTCGACCGAACCGGCGGGGATGATCCAGCCGCAACCGTCATCGACCAGTTCGGGAATTCCCGCGATATAAGTGGAGATCGCCGGGCGGCCAAGCGCGAGGGCCTCCATGATGACCACGGGCAGGCCCTCGGCAAAGCTCGGCAGCAGCAGGGCGCGCGCCCGGCCAAGGGTTTCGCGCACCTCCGCGTTGTCGCACCAGCCAAGCAGCGTGATATTGCCCTGCAACCCGTGGCGCGCAATCGCGGCCTCAACCCGATCCCGGGTTTCCCCGTCACCGATCAGAATAATGCGTAGGTCGGGATGTGCCGGGGCCACGCGCGCGGCGGCCTCGACGATCAGGGTCTGGGCCTTTTGCGGGCATAACCGCCCGACGGTCACAAAAGGCGCCTGCGCATCGAATGGCGCATCTGTCGGGGCGAACTCGAACGTGTCTATGCCGCAGCGCACGATATGGATCTTGTCCCATTGATCCATGCCTGCGGCGCGGGCGATCTGCACCCGGCAGAACTCTGATATCGCCACGACAAAGCGCGCCTCGGCCACTTTCATATCCAGCGATGACCGGCCCCAATCCACGAACTCGTCCGGGCCATGAGCGGTGAAACTGTAGCCAGGCCCGCCCAGCTTGTGCGACAGCATCGCCACGGCGGCGGAGTTGGTGGAAAAATGGGTGTGCAAATGGCCGATGCCGTCGCTGACCGCCCGCCGCTTGAGCGAAACCGACTCGAGCAGATAGGCCACATGCGGCACGAACCCGCGCCCGGCGTTGCGCCAGAGCCGCCACCAGGTTTTCAGCGCGCGCGCCATGCCGCGTGGGTTTGCCAGCGTCTCCTTGACAAAATCGCCCAGAAGGGCCGGGACACGCCCGACAAGAAGGTAAAAGGTTTTCCTCTGTTCCGCCTCGTCCTGCGCATCGACCAGCGGTTCGTCCCAGGGACGAATGGCATAGCGCAAGACCTCGCCCCCTTCATCCTCGATCGCGTGAATTTCGCGCCGGATAAAGGTGGTGCTGGTCATCGGGTAGGCGTTCATCAGATAGCCAATGCGCATCTGCCTATCCTCCAAACGCCTGACGCCGCGCCTGTTGCAGAACCTCCTGCGTGCGCAGCGACAGATCCAGCGGGATCAGATCGCTTTCGGCCTGGCCTGCCCAGATCAGGCCGGTGAAATGCGCCAGCACCGGCAGGTAGGGATTGGCCCCGTAAGCCAGAAACCGACCACCCGACATATCGCGCCTGCGCTTGAGGCGACGGGCAAAGGGCGCGGCCCTGATCCGGTCCTTCAGTCCGGGCGCGTTTCCCGGTACGGCCTGCGCCGCCGCTTGCGGCAACATCTGCGTGGCCTGCAAAACCTCGGACCCGACTACCGGCGCCCCCAGCCCGAGGCATCCATGCGTGCAGGCCAGCGATGCGGTGTTGGACATCAGCGCGTTCAGCGCCACCGCCACATGCGAGGTTGCGCCGGACTCGTGCCGCAGCCGGATGTCGGACAGCAAATCAACGCCATGGCCATCGGTCTGTGCAACGCAGTCCACTTGTGCAACCGGGCCAAGCAATTGCAGGGCAAAAGACACGCCATAGACCCCACGATCAAGGATCGCGCCGCCATCCTGTGCATCGAACAGCGACGGATAACTGTCGGGCCGCACCGGATATCCGAAATCGAAATGCAGATGCAGCGGCGTGCCATAACTGCCACTGCCAAGCTGTTCGGCAAGGGCGCGATAGGCGGGCAGGGCAAGACACCACAGGTTTTCCATCAGCAGGCAATCCGCCTTGCGCGCGGCAGCGACCAGCGCGCGCGCCTCGTCCGGATCGGCGGCCAGCGGTTTTTCCACCAGCACGGGCTTGCCCGCGCGCAGGGCCTCTTGCGCGGCGGCGGCGTGATCGCGGGTGCGCCCGGCGACATAGATCGCATCCACACTGTCGCTGGCGGCCATCTGCGCCGCAGTATCCATCGCCTCCTGAACGCCGCAGGCATCCGCGAACCACTTCGCGCGGTCGGGCTGACCCGATGCGACGGCCTGCACCACAAGACCGGGGGTCAGCGCCACGGCCTGCACCATGCTGGCCGCCATGCGGCCCGTTCCGGCAATGCCCAACCTGATCACATCGCTCATCACAGGGCCCCTTTCAGGCGTTGCGCCCACGGCATCGGCTCGATCGGATCACAGCGGGTTTGCATGACTTGCGCGCCGGTGGTTTCGCCCGCGGTCTGGATGGCCAGCGTGACCTCGGTCAGATGCAAGGCCAGCTCCGCCGACATGCGCGGCGGGCGATCCTGTGCAATTGCGTCGGCCATTTCCGCAACCCCCAGCATGAAGTTCATCGAGGCCGATCCCCACCTTCCAACCTTGGGGTGGGTCTCGCCCGGCAGCCGCAAGCGGCGGGCGACGGGAGCGTTCACCAAACGGCGGCGGAGGGTGAAACGGCGGCGGAACCGGACCCTGGCGGCGTTGTTCCATGCCTCGTCCAGTTCGATCACGCCCTTGTCACAGATGATCCGCAACGCATGATCGTGCGGCGCGATGATCGAGCAGGTCAGCCGCGCCACCACGCCGGATTCGAAAAACAGCGTCGCGACGGAAAAATCAGGGGCCGGATCATCCACCGGCAACTGATCGCTGACCTGTCCGCCCGAGGCCGCAACCACCGTGCGCACCGATCCGAACAGGGCAATCAGCCATGTCAGGTAATAGCCCGCATGTTCCAGCGTACACCCGACCCTGAATTCATCGCCCGCAGGCCAGGACGCGCCGCTTTCGCTTTGCCATCTGGCATAGGGTGCCTGCGGTATGAAATCGTCGTCCAGCTCGGCATAGATCAGGCGGGGCTTCCCCGCGACGTCCGCGCGCAGGGCGGCCCCGATGGTCTGCGCGGCCTCGCCCAGAAAGCTACAAGGAGCCGAGGCCAGCATCAGCCCCTTCTCGCTGGCCAGCGCATGCAGTTCGCTTGCGTGGTCCATCCGCATGGCCAGCGGCTTTTCCGAGTAGACATGGCACCCCGCAGACAGCCCCGCCTTGCTGATCTCGCAATGGGCGGACGGGTTGGTGAGGTTCAAAAGGATACCCCCCGGCCCGATGGCCGCCAGAAGCGCATCGCGGGTATCAAAGCCGGTCACAGCCCAATGCCCACAGAATTGCGACAGGCGCGCGCCGCGCAGATCATAGGCGCCGATCAGATCCAGCCCCTGCACCGTTTCCAGCGAGCGCATGTAAAGATCGGCCACAAAGCCGGTGCCGATGATGCCAATCCGCGTCATGTGGGCGTTTTGCCCGCGGTGCTTGTCAAGACTATGACCGCATTTGGGAAATGCTTGTTTTTGAAAATCACATTGAAACCTGTGGGTTGCCCGCATGGGAACTGTCGAATTTGTAGACCAGCGATGCAGGCCCGTCCAACATTTCGGCCCTGGCGGGGTGAAAATGGCCTAAACCATCGACAAGACATGCCTGCAACGGCTAACGATTTGATCAGGGGATATTCACCGCGCGCAGCGCGGGCAAAGGGATTAACGGCATATGGCGGCGCAGGCCAACGGGCATGACAGGGACGAACGCGGGGGAAACGCCACCCTGTCCGTCATCATCGCCGCCCGCAACGAAGAGGGGTATATCGGCGAGTGCCTGCAATCGCTGCTGGATCAGGATGACAGTGCCGGACCGGTCGAGGTGATCCTTGCCGCCAATGCCTGCACCGACGACACCGCCGGGGTCGCGGCATCTTACCGCCCCGCGTTCGAGGCGCGCGGCTGGTCGCTGAATATCCTGGATGTGCCAGAGCCCGGCAAGGTGAATGCGCTGAACGCCGCAGACAGCGTGGCCACCGGCAGGGCGCTGATTTTTCTGGATGCCGATGTCCGGCTGGACGCCGAAATTCTGGGCCAGCTCCGGCAGGTGTTGGAGACCGGGACACCGCGCTATGCCACCGGCACGCTGGAGGTTGCGCCCGCAAAAACATGGGTCACCCGGCACTACGCCCGGTTCTGGACGCAGCTTCCTTTCGTGCAGGGCGGTACGGTGGGGGCGGGATTGTTTGCCGTCAACCGGGTGGGGCGAGGACGTTGGGATACGTTTCCCGACATCATTTCCGACGACACCTATGTGCGGCTGCTGTTCACCCCCGATGAGCGCATCGAGGTGCCCGCGCGCTATCACTGGCCGATGGTCGAAGGCTTTGCCAATCTGGTCAAGGTGCGCCGCAGGCAGGATGCGGGCGTGCGCGAAATTCACGGGCTATACCCCGGCCTGCCCGCGAACGAGGGCAAGCCGGGCGTCACACGATCCGATTTGCTAAGACTGTTCGTCAGGATGCCGGTATCGTTCCTCGTCTATACCAGCGTTCACATCGCCGTGCGCCTGCGTTCAGACAACACAGGGTGGAGCAGGGGGCGCTGAGCATTGCACAAGACCGGAGCCACAGTCTGATCATGGATCGTCACGTCGTTCTCACCCTCGGTCGCAGCGGCAGCAACACCCTGCGCGACATGCTGAACCAAAGCCCCGGTATACTGAATTTCGGCGAGGTTCTGGGCGAGTGGAACACGATACGAAAATTCCAGCGCAAGGCGTTTTTCCTGCCCCGCACGGACGAGGCGTATCTGGATTGGATTCTGTATTCTCTGGCCTTCCTGCGCAGTGTGAATACACTCCGGTCGCTGAACAAAACCCTGACAGGCCGCCGCACCGCAGCCAAACGGCTGCGCGATATCCGCACATTCGGCGTCAAGGATTTCTCGCTCAATTTCCAGCGATACGGGTTGTCGGGCTATCTGGATGCCCGGCCCGACATCAAGGTGATCGGGTTGATCCGTGAAAACGTGGTGGACCGGATGATTTCCAACGCAATGCTGGGGGCCACCGGGGTGGTCGCAGCGCGGGGCGGGGCGGATGGCAAAACGCGCACCCTGCGTATTGATCCCACGCGGATCGCCGGTTTGCTGACTGACATCGAAACCGAGAATGCCGATCTTGACGCCATGCTGTCCCGCCTGCCCGACAACCGGAAATATATCGTCCGTTACGATGAACTGTTTTCCGACCCCGAGAGCCGCCAGCGGATCATGGAGGGTGCGTTCGCGTTTCTGGGCGTTCCTCCGGTTGCAACGCAGGAAAGGATGACAAAGATCATCCGCGCCCCCGCCAACGACGTGATCGAGAATTTCGACGAATGCCTCGATGCCGTGCGCGGCACCCCGCATGAGGCATTGTTGCGCGACGCGGCGCGCATCTGATTACTTGTACTCGATCAGCCCGCCGCGTTTGCCGGACAGCCGCCCGCGCCAGTATTGCAGAACGCCGAGCGCCTCAGGAAATTTGCCGAGAACAAGGAAACACGCACGCTCCCACGCCTGCCTGTCGCCGCCTTCGCGCAGGGCCAGCCGCAACAGTTGCGCAGGGTAGGCGGCAAACCCGAGCAGTGCCCAGGGGCTGCCGATCACTGCCGCCAGCAGCAGGACCAGCGGCAGGATCAGCCCCCAGATCACCGCCTTGCGGGTTTCGCGCACCCAGTGGCGCGTCGGCCCGGCCCCGTGCAGGGCCGCGCCTTCTGCAAAGGCATGTCCGGCGCGTCTGGTGCGGTTCCACCACTGGCTGAAACGTGTCATCGCGGCGTCGTGCAGCGTCATTTCATGATCCAGCCGCCAGATGCGCCAGCCCTTGCCGCGCAGGCGCACGCAAAGGTCGGGCTCTTCCCCGGCGATCAGGTGCGGATTATACCCGCCGACTTGCTGCAAAGCTTCAACGCGCATCAAGGCGTCCCCGCCGCAGGCCGCCGATTCACCGATGGGCGTATCCCATTCCCAATCGCACAGACGATTATAGACCGATGCCTCGGGGAACCGTTCACGTCGGCGGCCAAAGGTCACGGCGGCATCGCTTGTTTCCTCCAGGAACGCCAGCGCGGTTTCGATCCAGCCCCGTTGCAATTCGCAATCGCCGTCGACGAATTGCACATACTCCACCGCCGCCAGATCCAGCAGCGCCGCCAGCCCCTCGTTGCGCGCACGGGCGGCGGTAAAAGGGGTGTTCAAATCCAGATCAACCACATGAACACCCCGCGCACGGGCGGCAGCCATGCTACCGTCGCTCGACCCGGAATCGACATAGACCACATGCGCGACCTGCCCGCAGACCGAATCGAGACAGCGGATCAGCCGCGCCCCTTCGTTGCGGCCAATGACCACCGCGCCCGTCATCGCGTCACCCTGCATCGGTCAGAAACGGATAGCTGGCGCGCAGGTCGTCACGCTTGGGGAACATCTGGCGCAAATGGGCGAAATCCTCGGAATAGATGTCTCGCAACTTGCGGGTCAGATCGGGCGTCAGGGCGGGACGATCCTGCATCTGGCGGGATTTCCTGATCCGGTCGCGCACGGATTGCGGGATCAGCGTGCGGCGCAGCGTTGCGGCCACCGGATTGTCGAACACCAGCTTGTGCATGGGAAAGCGCCTGACACGCTCGGCCGAGGCATTGACCCGCGCCTGCTCTTCGCGCCATTCGGGCGTGCCGTCATAGCCCAGAAACATACAGACCCGCTCAAGCGTGTCCTGCGGGGCGAACTTCATGGTTTCAAGGCTGAGGATCAGGACATTCTCCCTGCCATAGGCTTCGACATAGGGCGCAATCTGCATGGCATAGCGGCCATAGGCGATCAGCTCGTCTTGATCGGCAAACGCCTGTTCGATATCGCCCGACATGACACCCATCGTCCATTCGTGGATATAATGCGACACGGCCCGCGTTACCGGATCGCGGATCAGGTAGACGATCTTCGGCGCATCCAGCATCGCGCGCATCCGCGGCAGGGTTTCGGGATAGGTGGGCAGCTTGGTGTAATGCGTGCTGGCCTCGCCCCTGATATCGCCCTGCGCGTCGGCGAACAGGCTTTCGTACCAGTCCTGCCCTTTGGCAAAGACCGCATCGTCGGAAAAGAAATTCGGCTCTTTCGGATCGGTCATGAAAAGCCCCGGTTGCGCGCCAAGCTGCGCCGCCAGCGTGCTGGTGCCGCATTTCATGGCGCCGACAAGGATGAAATCGGGCAGGGCCATCCGTCAGGTTCCGCTTTCGCGCCGGTCGCCAAGGGGCGACAGGACATTGATCCAGATATCGCGCGCCTCATGCGCATTGCTGGGCGGAATGGATTTCCCCGCCAACAGCCGAAGCCGCGCGATGCCACGCCCCGCATACCACGCGAGATTGGCCAGAACGGGGCCGAACATGCCACGGGTCTGGCGAAACAGCCGCGTGCGCGAGGCGTAGTAATAGGCTGGCAGGCGTTTACGTTGTTTTGCAAGGGCTTTCACCGGCCCGCTGCCGCCCCGGAAATGCACGGCGCGGGCCTGCGGCACATAAACGATCCGCCAGCCCGCCTGCCGTGCGCGCCAGCAATATTCGACATCCTCGAAATACAGGAAATACCCCTCGTCCATCGGGCCGACCTGCGCCACCATTTCGGCACGCAAAAGGATGCAGGCGAAACTCGCCCACTCAACCTGATCCGCAGCGGGCGGCATGTTCAGCGCCACCTCACGCCTCGCAAACACCCGGCTGATCGCACCGGTCTGCGCGCCACGCATCAACTCGCTGGCTGGGGAGGGGAAACGAAAACAACTGACCTGTTGTTCGCCATCGTCGTATTCGATGCAGGGCGCGAACAATCCGGCATTGGGGTTCGCCCCGGCCGCGTCCAGAATGGCCGCGAAAAAACCCGGCCGCACGATCGCATCGGAATTCAGCACAAGATAATACTCCGCAACACGCGCGCCGATCCCCTGATTATGCCCCCCGGAAAACCCCGAATTCGTCTCAGACCGCACGAGGCTGACCGGGGCAGCGTTCGGCAGGCTGCCGATCCAGTCCTCTATTGCCTCGGCCGAGCCATCGCCGGATTGATTGTCGACCACAACGACATGCCCGTCGATCCCCTTGAGATCGTCCAGCACGGAGGCGACACACCGGATCGTCATTTCCGCTGTCCGGTAATTGATAATCGAAACAACGACTTTGTGCATTTCAGAGGAAGGCGCCGAAATATCTGCCACGAAAAGGTCCGGTAAAAACTGGGTCAGTCCCGGACTATAGGAATCTCATGGCAGGCTCGTAAAGCCCCGTCCCTTGCAGCGAAACAATCGCAACAGGAAAGCGCCATTGTCAAAAATCCCGCCCCGGTTTCGCAGCATGCCGATAAACCACGGTTCCTAGACAGCCCCAAACATCGTATGAATGACAGGGAAGGGACATATAAACGACCCGCCGCAACAACCGGCCATTAAAACCGAGCATTCATTTCATGCCATCGACTTTCGCATATCTCGCCCTTTTCCTGTGGCCGCTGGTCGTCATCGCCCTGTTTCGCAAACGACCGCTCGACGAGGCTTTGGCCTGGTCGATCATCGGCGGGTACATGCTGTTGCCGCAGGTGTCGGCCTTTGATTTGCCCCTGTTGCCCGCATGGAACAAGGATCTCGTCCCCAGCCTGTTTGCCGCGATCATGTGTTTCGCGTTGGTCCTTGCGGACAAGCAGCACCGCCCGCCCACCGCATCACGGGCAAATGCGGCGCACCCGCGCCGACCTGCAAATAACCAGCGACAGATAAATCCCTTTGACGTCAAACGAGGCAAGGTTCTGTTTTGGGCGCTTCTGATCTTACTTTTTGGCTCCCCGTTCATCACCGGGCTTTCCAACACTGAGCCGGTCATTCACGGAATCCGTTCTGTCGCCGGCATGAGAATCTATGACAGCTTTTCGATGAATCTCGATCTGCTGGTCGGTTTGGCCCCGTTCTTTCTTGCACGACGTTTCCTGGCCACACCCGAGAGTCATGTCGTACTTCTCCGCGTTCTGGTTATCGCTTGTCTGGGGTACTCCATTCTGGCGCTCTGGGAACTGCGGATGAGTCCCAGGCTCAACAGGGATGTTTATGGCTTTTTCGCCCACAGCTGGTCCCAACATATCAGGTACGGTGGCTACAGGCCGATCCTGTTTCTGTATCACGGTATCTGGGTGGCCATCCTGTTCTCGCTCGGCACCATTGCCGCCGCCGCGTTGTGGCGCCATTATCTGGCCGATAGGAAGGCTGGCTCCTGGTTCCTGGCTACGCTTTGGCTGTTCGGCGTTACCGTACTTTGCAAGTCGGTCGGCGCCATTGTGATCGCCGTCGTTCTGTTGCTTCTGGTTCTTCTGTGTTCAACCAGAGTTCAGATGCTGACCGCCGCTGCAATCGCAACGGCTGTTCTGATTTATCCCACGTTACGTGGTGCAGATGTCATTCCGACAGAACAAGTCCTCTCGTTTTTCTCCAGGATCGATCCGGTGCGGGCCGGTACACTCGAATACAGATTTGAAGGCGAGGATATGTTGCTCGAACGGGCCAACGAAAAACCACTGGCCGGTTGGGGAAGCTGGGGCAGAAACCGCGTCAACAATGATTGGGGCGGCAATGCCACTGCGACAGACGGGTATTGGGTTATCGTCATCGGTGTATACGGGTGGCTGGGGTATATTGCACAATTCAGCCTTCTGGGTGGGGCAATCATACTGCTGACAATGAACCGAAGACGACTCAACCTGTCTCATGCAAGCGTCGGGCTGTGTGTCGTTATGGCCGCCGCACTGACCGACCTGATCCCGAATGCAACGATTTCGCCTGTTGTCTGGCTCATCGCCGGGGCGCTCATGGGACGATACCAGACCGCCACGGCCACAGCCAAACAGACTGATCCCGCCATGAGCAAGGCAGGAACAGAAATGCGACCTGCGAAAGGCCACGCCAGCAAACCGCGAGACAGCGAACCGCAGGACTATCCCGTGCATATACGCAGGCCACGGGAAGGGTGAGGTGAGCTTGAAACAGGATTCCGATAAGATTTCGTTCGCGCCCTGCGATTGTCCGGCAGGCCATCTGATCACGGCGCGGTCTTATCTTGTGGATCGCTTCGTGCCCGATTGTGAAATCATCGAGCTTCCTGCCAAAAAATCCGGCGGCGGAGAGTTGTCTTTTACCCGGCGGACAACGACATGCACGTCACCAGACAAATCTCGGCAGCGCCTTGCACGGCTGCGGCGCGTTCCCAGGCTACAGGAGGTCAAGGACGCGACCCTGATTGATTTTCGGTCGCACGTCCCTCAGAACTGGGCGCATTTCCTGAACAATCATTTACCCATCTTTTTCATACTCGCTCATCACACAGGCCTGAACCCGTCCGACGCGTTGCTCATCCTGCCCGCGAACACCCCGCCTCATATCCTTGGCGCGGCCAGGGTGTTCGGGCTGGACACCCTTTGCACCGATGCCCCGGTTCAGGGACACGCCATCGACTTCACCTCGGACCCCTGGACCGGGATCAGATCCATCAGGGCCGACTGGGTAAAACTGCCCTATGCACAAGATTGCCTTGACCGCGCCGATATACGCGATGGACATCAGGGCAATCTGCCGGACAAAGCCTTCATTTCGCGGCGTGGCACGCGAGACCTTGAAAATGAAACCCGGGTTGAGACTTTTCTGACTCAAAGGGGATACACCAAAATCTATCCCGAGGATTTGTCGGTCACAGATCAGTTCAAACTTTTTGAACAGGCCAAAAGCATCGTCGCCATTCACGGCGCTGCGCTGGCGCCTCTGCTGTATCGCTCCGACAAGTCGCGATTGGAAAAGCTGATCGAACTCTTCCCGTGCGGTCATATGACAGACGTCTACCGCGTCATGGCCCATCAGGTCGGATGCAAATGGATCGGTGTGCGCGGCAAGATCAAGCCAGAACATATTCAACCGGCCTATGACCTGAAAGAACCGTTCCTGAAATACTCGCTTCAATCGTTTGAAATCGATTTGCAATCACTTGAGCTGGCGCTGGACATGATTTGAATTATTCTCTTCCCGGCCTGCAAAGGTCAAAAATCAGGCAAACCAGACCGAGACCTTTTCCCGTTACACAAATTTAAACCATACAGGAGCATCGGCCACCATCAAACCGCGCAATTCGCGACAAACTATAGTCATAAACATGCATCAATATTGCCGTTACTTCCTGACCGAAAACGTCAAAACATCCGACAACCGTAATTACACCTCGCTTGCCAGAGAATAATCGAATTGACATATTGCGACGGTGGATAGGCCTGCTGGTTCCGCTGCCACAGCACATCCGGTCGCTCGACAGCACCAACCATATTGTCCCAAGCGAAACATGGTGTTTTGGAGAGAACTTTTATGCGGATCGAGAAAATTTCCAACAAATCCAATTCAGAAATCCCTCAACCAGTGCGCGGCACTCTCGAACAGGCGCCGCTCCTGAACGCATTCGTGCATAACGTCACCATGGACGAGGTCGTCAAAGGCTTTAAAAGCGGCGTGATGCTGACCCTGCATGTCGACATGATGATCAAACTGCAGAAGGATCGCGAGTTTTATGATCTTCTGCCGCAGTTCGACCTTGTCACTTGCGACAGCCAGATCATGTATTTCGCTCTGAAGTTCCTGGGTACGCCGGTTCAACAGCGGGTGTCTGGCTCGGATTTCTTTCCGAAATTCTACATGCATTACAAAGACGACCCGCAAATGACGGTATTTTTGCTTGGTGGCAAACCCGGTGTTGCGGACCGCGCCGCTGAACGGGTGAACGAAAAAACGGGACGTTCTTTTGTCGTGGACACTTACGCACCATCTTTCGATTTCGAGACCAGACCCGAAGAAATCAATCACATGATCGACCTGATCAACCAGTCCGGTGCCAAGACACTACTGGTCGGCCTGGGCGGCGGAAGACAGGAGAAATTCATTTTCCGCTACCGGGACCGTCTTCCAAACGTCCAGTTGTTTCTGCCGCTTGGTGGTACGATTGACTATGAAGCGGACACGTTGCGCCGGCCTCCATCATGGGTCACCGACGCGGGCTTTGAATGGTTCTATCGCCTGATCAAGGAACCTCGTCAGCGTTGGCGTCGGTACATCCTCCAGGATCCACCGTTCTTGTGGTGGGTTCTTAAACAGAAACTGGGCCTCTATCGCGATCCGTTCAAATAGGCGCGGAGACCATCAGAATCACGTTTTTCTTCAATTCCGCCGCCTCCTGGGCGCGGCAACCCTGTTTTTACTGGAAACAATTGGCGGAAAACGGCATATATCTTCAGTAATTGTTTCCATGTTCACTTCAACTGGTATTTCTGGTCGACATTAGAAAAGCCACAGGCTTTGGGGCATATATGGCAACTGAAGACAAACCGGGGCTCCCTGAGCTTCAGGCGGCGCGCCGCAAGGGGCGGGGGCTGTTGTTCTGGGCTTTCGTGTTTTCGATTTTCGTCAACATCCTGATGCTGACCGGCCCGCTTTACATGTTGCAGGTCTATGATCGGGTGCTGGCGTCGAAATCGGTGGAAACGCTGGTCGCGCTGTCGCTGCTGGTGACGATGCTCTATGCGCTGATGGCGGTGCTGGATTACGCCCGCGGGCGGGTGATGGCGCGGATCGGGGCGCGGTTCCAGACGGCGCTGGATGCGCGTGTTTTCAGGGCGACGCTGCAACGCTCGGCCAACCCGCATGATCGTCCGGCCTGCACCGCCGTCCTGCGCGATCTGGACGCCTTGCAGAACCTCTTTGTATCGCCGGTTCTCACCGCGATCATGGATATGCCCTGGACACCGCTGTTCATCGCCGCGATCTTCATCTTCCATCCGGTTCTGGGCTGGGTTGCGCTGGCCGGGGCGCTGATCATCGTGGTTCTGGCGCTGCTCAATCAGGTGGTCACGGCCTATCGCGTGCGCATGTCTCAGATCGCGACGCAACGCGCCCATGCCTTTGCCGAGCAGGCCCACGAGGCCAGCGAAGTCGCGCTGAGCCAGGGCATGCGCGACAGCCTGCAAACCCGCTACAAGCGCCTGCGCAATCTGGCCCTGCGCGAAAGCATGAACGCCAATGACTGGACGGGCATCTTCACCTCGCTTACCAAGGCGTTCCGTCTGTTCCTGCAATCCGCGATCCTCGGCCTTGGCGCCTATTTCGTATTGCAGGGCGAACTGACGCCCGGCTCGATGATCGCCGGGTCGATCCTCTTGGGCCGCGCCCTTGCCCCGGTCGAGCAGGCGATGGGCAACTGGCCCGTCCTGCAACGGGCGCGCGCCGGGTGGAAAACGCTGGAGCGGTTCCTGTCCGCCGTGCCGCTTCCCGAGGACCGCACCGAACTGCCAGTACCCGGTTCGCTGTTGCAGGCCAACGGCGTCACGATCATGCCCCCCGGCGCCAAGAAACCCACCGTGCGCTCCGTCTCCTTCACGCTGGAGCCGGGCCATGCGCTTGGCATCATCGGCAAAAGCGGCTCGGGCAAATCCAGCCTTGCGCGGGTGCTGACGGGGTATTGGCCGATGGCCGCGGGCGAGGTCCGCCTTGGCGGCGCGACGCTCAATCAATACGATCCGATGCATCTGGGCCGCCATATCGGCTACCTGCCGCAAACCGTCAGCCTGTTTGCCGGAACGATCTCGGAAAACATCCGGCGCATGTCGCTGGAGTCGGATTCCAAGGGCGTGGTCGAGGCCGCCAAACAGGCCAACGCGCATGAGATGATCATGCAATTGCCCAACGGCTACGATACCTATCTCGACGGCAACGAAAACCAGCTTTCCGGCGGGCAGCGTCAGCGGATCGCCCTTGCCCGTGCGCTCTATGGCGATCCCGTCCTGCTGATCCTGGACGAGCCGAACTCGATGCTGGATGCCGAAGGCTCGGACGCCCTGAACCAGACCGTCAAGCGCTTCAAGGAACGCGGCAAGGCGGTGATCATCACCACCCACCGGCCCGCCGCCATTGCCGAATGCGACATGCTGATCGTTCTCGACAAGGGCTCGGTGGTCGCCCTCGGCCCGCGTGACGAGGTGCTGGCGAAAACCATCGCGGACCCGCGCAAGCCGCGCCTGGCGACGGCACGGCCGGGCAAGTCGAACAAGGTGGCGATGTGAGCGACGCAAACATGGACGAAGATCCAAAATGGAAGGGCGTTCTGCCCCTGACCGCCGGTATTCTGGCGCTTGTCGCCCTGGTGGGGGGGCTGGGCCTGTGGTCGGTCCGGGCCGAACTGTCGGGCGCGGTGGTCGCGCCGGGGCAGGTCAAGGTCGAAACCAACCGTCAGGCGGTGCAACACCCCGAAGGCGGTGTCGTGGGGGACTTGCTGGTCAAGGACAGCTATCGCGTGGACGAGGGCGATATCCTGATCCAGCTCGACGGCCGCCGTCCCAAATCCGAGCTGAGCATCGTCGAGGCGCAGTTGCGCGAACTTTCGGCGCGCAAGGCCCGCCTTCAGGCCGAACGCGACAATGCCGGGGAAATCGCCTTTGACCCCGGTCTGATCGCTCTGGCCGCCTCCCGGCCCGAGGTCGACAAACTGTTGCAGGGCGAACGCACGCTGTTCCAGTCGCGCAATGAATCGCTTGAGCAGGAGGTCAGCCTGCTGAACGAACAGAACCAGCAGATCGAGGACCGGATCGCCGGGTTACAGGCGCAGCTCGATGCGCTGAACGAACAGGCCAGCCTGACACAGGACGATCTGGATTCGGAACGCCAGCTGCTGGACCAGAACCTGACGCGCGCTTCTCGGGTCAGCGAACTGATGCGCGAACTGGCCGGGCTGAAAGGCCAGATCGGGCGGCTCGAGGCCGAGTCCGCCGAACTGCGCGGCCAGAAAACCAGCAACGGGATCGCCTTGCTACAGCTTAAAACGCAGCGCCGGGAAAACGCGGTGTCGCGCCTGCGGGATCTGGAATTTCGCGAAATCGAACTGGCCGAACGCCGGTTGAGCCTGCAAGACACCATCTCCAGGCTGGACATCCGCGCGCCGGTCGGCGGGATCGTCTATGGCCTTCAGGTCTTCGGTGCGCAATCGGTCGTGCAGGCGGCACAGCCGCTGATGTATATCGTTCCGCAGGATCAGCCCCTGATCGTCTCCGCGCGGGTCGACACCATCCATATCGACGAGGTCTATGCGGGGCAGGAGGCGTCGCTGCAATTCTCGGCCTTCGATCAGCGAGGAATTCCCGAACTCAAGGGCGCGGTGCGCAGCCTCTCGGCCGATGTGCTGCGCGACGAGGCGACGGGCGAGGCCTATTACTCGGTCGAAATCGTCCCCGAAAGCTCTGAAATCACCAAGCTGCAAGGCCAAACGCTGTTGCCGGGGATGCCGGTGCAGTCCTTCATCCAGACGGGCGCACGCTCGCCCCTGACATACCTGATCGAGCCGATGGCCAGCTTTTTCCACCGCGCGTTTCGCGAATAAGGCCGCAAAACGGTTGACGTAAATGCGCAACAGTCTTTGCCAACCTGTGCAAACCCGACAAGGCCGTGGAAAAATTGACCAATTTCTGCTAGGTTCCCGCCAGGGACCATAAAAAGATACGCGAAAATGCGTGCAATAAGGTCCGCGAGGCAGAGAAACGAGCATACTCCATGCGTATTTTATATTGCGCGTGCGCGGGATTGATTTTGTCGGCATGCACCGTCGGCCCCACGTACCAGTCGCCCGAAATGGACCTTCCCGACCGCTATTCGCTGTTGGCGCCGGTCAGCAAGGCCAGCCGCGCCGATTTGCACTGGTGGCTGGATTTCAACGACCCGGTCCTGACCCGTCTGGTCGATACCGGAATGCAGGACAATCTGAGCGTCGCCGAGGCCCGTGAAAGGGTCCGCGAAGCCGAGGCCGTTCTGCGCCGCGACAGCGTTCCCGTGACCGGCGATCTGACCGCCAGCGCGCGCAGCAACTCCAACAGCCCCGATACCGCCTCGGGCGAGCTTAAGGCGAATTTCGGTCTGGCCGGGCGCACCCAATGGGCCAGCCGCGCGGCGCAGCAACGGCTTGAGGCCGCACAACTGGGCGAAACCGAGGCCCGCCGCCTGCTTCTGTCGGAACTGGGGACCGCCTATGTTCAGATGCGCTTCCTGCAACGCAGCCTAGAAACCCGGCAACAGGATCTGGCCTCGCGGCGGCGCACCCTGCGCGACATGCGCACCATGCTCGACGCGGGCGCGGCAACCCAGCTCGACGTGCTGCGCGCCCGTGCGCTGGTGTCGGAAACACAAACCGAAGTCCCCGATATCCAGGCCGGGATCGTCGCTGAGCGCAACCGTATTTCAACCCTGCTGGGGCAGCCGGTGGGGCAGCTTGGGGTCGATCTGGGCTATCCGGGCAGCCAGCCGCTTCCGCGTGGTGCGGGCGATGTTAGCGTGCCCGCCGATCTGCTGCGCGCCCGTCCCGATATTCGCATGGCCGAACGGCGCTATGCCGCCGCGGTGTCCGATCTGGGCGTCGCCGAAGCCTCGCGCTATCCCAGCCTGAACCTCAGCGGCCTGGTGACCGCACCGCTGAAAAGCGGGTCATGGAACGAAAGTATCCTGGCAGGGCTGACCATGCCGGTCTTTACCCAACCGGCGCTGGCGGCCTCGGCGGATGCGGCGGAATCGCGGGCGCAACAGGCTTATCTGCAATGGCGTCAGAACGTCCTGACAGCGGTGGAAGAGGTCGAAAATGCCCTCGCCCGTTTGCAGGCGGCACGCGATGCCGTGGGCTCGACACGCGAACTCGTCTCGCTGAACCAGCGCTCGCTCGATCTGTCGCGGCGCCTGATATCCGAGGGGGGCGATGCCACCGTGCTGGACGTGATCGACCGGGAACGCTCCCTGTCATCCGCCCGCGCCAGACAGGCGGGCGCGCTGCGCGACCTGTCGCTGGCCTATATCGACCTGCGCGTGGCTCTTGGCATCGGTCACGAGGAAATGATCCGCGATCGCCTGTCCGCCGACGCCGGACAGGTCAGCCGCGCAGCGGTGGCGACAGCGGCAATGGGTGTGCTGGCCGAATAAGGGCCTCAACCCTCGGGTGCGTCCATCCGGGGCGTCATGAACACAGCCAGAACCGTCCCGGCCAGAAACCCGCCAAGATGGGTTTCCCATGCCACCGCGCCATCCGTGCCGACATACATCACCACATTCAGCACGATCAGAATCCCCACCGGCCAGGCAAAGTTGACAGCCGTCAACAGGATGCCGGATCGCTGTCTGACGGTCAGAACCACGTTCCACACGATCAGCGCCCCCGCCAGCCCGAACAGCGATCCCGAGGCCCCCACCATCGGGCGAAACCCGCTGGAGGCCAGCAGCGCAAACACCACCCCGCCCAGGATCGCAGAGGCGGCATAGATCGCCATGAACCGCCATTGCCCGACCCGGTAGATCACCGCATTGCCCAGGGAAATCAGGGTGATCATGTTCACGACCAGATGCACCAGCCCGCCATGCAGGAACGCGTAGCTGAGAAACATCAAAACCGGCTGCGCCTCATAGTTCGGGCGCCACCCCGCCAGCAGGCCGGGCCAGAACGCCCCGAACTGATAGGCCAGCGCCCGCCAGCGCGCCGTCCCGATCAGCCCCCAGTCCGCCGCCTGCAAGGTCAGCTCGATCACCACGCAGGGCAGGACCAGCAGAACAAAGACAAGCGGCAGGCGACCCGGATAAGACTGGCGATGCGTCATGGCCCCCGATACTCAAATCCCGCGTGCAATGACATGGTCTATACAGGCACGCGGGCCGAAGATCATTGGAAAATGGTGAATTCGCGCCCGATGTTCAGGAAAACCGATGTCGAATCCGTTCGGCCAAGCCTGTCTTCGTCGCGGATGCGATAGGAAACACCCGTGCTCAGGGACCAGTCGGGCGTCAGCGCGTAGTTGTAGCTGGCCGTGAAATCCGTGCGCTGAGTTTCGTTGCCTGTGACACTGCTTTCGGCGAGGCCATAGGAGGCGTCAAACCCAAGGCTGGAAAGCTGATTGATTTCATAAATATAGCCGAAATTCGCCGTGGTCGAAATCCGCTCTTCGTCGTCATCGTTCACGGTAACACCCCGGTTCAGACCGAGGGTAATGCGCCCGGTGGGCAGATCGCGCCGCCAGTTCAGCCCGCCGATCAGCTTGGGATCGCCGCTGCCTTTGCGTGTGGCGCCGATATTGAAGGCCAAGGTGCCCAATGGCTGCTCCAGCGACCGGCCAAAACGCAGGAATTCACGCTTGCCATCCTGATCGCGCGTAACCTCGTATGACGCATCGAGCGTGCCGTTGGGCATGTCCAGATCGTATCTCACGCGGCCCGTCAGGCCATCGTCATTCATGGTGACGAAGTTCTCGGTTTCCGACGTTTCGCTATACCCGATCGCCACTTCGATCGTCGCGCGTTCGGAAATCTCGTGGTTTACACCTATTTCGAACGCATCGGTTTCATGCTCGGTGTTCTGCGGATCGTCAGATTCGTAATAGTCGCGATCATACCCGACAAAGCCGGTCGTCACCGGGGAAAAGCGCAATCGTGTTTCGACCCCATAGCTGTGGCGCCGTGAATCGTCCCGTGTTGCCGAGGCCCCGTCGCCATAGGAAATACCGCTGGCGCTGGCATCGAACACGAAACCGACGGGCCCGTCGATGCCGGTTTCCAGTTTTGTCGAAACATTGTAGACACGGCGCGTTCCCCTGCCGTTCAGAGTTTCGAAATCTTCGGGCAGAACCAGCACACCCATATCGTCGATCAGCGATGAAAGCGGGTCCAGGAAAGATACGTCGGATTCACGATACTGCCCATCGAAGGAAAACCGCGCACTGGCGGCTTCGCGGCTGTAGGACAGCTTGACGGAGGGTTCCACAAACCCGGTGGAAATGTCGCTGCGACGCGGGATATCCCCTTCGCGCAGGCTGCCGGACAGCCCCAAGGCAAAAGTCTGAGTGCTTGTTTCGGACAGGAGATCGAAGGACAGTGTCGTCGTGGACAACACGGTGGAGCCTTCTGACGGAATCTCAAGCGACAGGTTATCGCCGGCCCTGAATTCCTGATCCACGCCGAAAATCATGCGCAAACCAGGACCGTCCTGCGCCAGGGCGGGCAGGACGGAGCATGCAAAACTACCAGCGACTGTTGCCTGTATCAGTCTTTTCTTTTTCAACACTGCGCCCCCGAATAGGGTTTGGTTATTCGAAAAGCCGTCGTTGCGGCACGATAATCACATCACCCGAGGCCAGAACCGTCGTTCCGATACTGGTTTTACCCTGAAGAATGTCCTGATAATTTACGTTGTAAATGCGCTCGACCCGCGATGAATCCGTGCGGCGCAGCTGAATGCGCTTGGTCGCTGCGAACCTGGAAAATCCGCCGACGGCTGCAAGCGCCTGCAAAAGGGTCGTACCTTCTTCCAGTTCGACCGCGCCGGGGTTGTTAACCTCGCCCAGGATGTAGATCGTATCGGTTGCCGGCGCTGCGGCGACCGCGGCTGTGCGCGGCGCAAGCTGGCTGAGCGCCACATGAACCGTCGGCTCGGACGCGAAGTTCGGCGCCAGCTGAGTGCGGATCGAACTGCGCAGCTGATCGAGCGTCTGGCCCCCGGCGGAAACCGTGCCTGCCATGGGCAGGGAAATACGCCCGTCGGGCAGGACCAGCGTGTCACGATTGAGACTGGAATCTTCCAGAACCTCGACACGGACCACATCGCCGGGCTTGATGCGATAATTGCTCTGCGCGCTGGCAGGTTGGGTCATCAGAGGAATGATGAGCAAAGCGGCGAGTAGGGCGATAATACGTTTCATGCCGGGCTCTCTATCTATGGGACGACAAATTTTTCTCGACGTTAAAAGTACGCTCTAAAATTTCGTTTCGAAAGGAATTTTTAAGATTTCAATGAGAAACATGGCAGTCTGTGTAGCCCCGTGCCAGCAACGCAACAATCCGGTGTGCCCACCTTGCATCGTGGCACAAATGTGGCATCTAAGCGGCAGAGATGTGACGAAAATGCACGCTAAACACGAAATTGCCATTGTTTTTATTGAATTTGCCCACATTTACAGCCCTTTATGGGACACGCATAGCGGTTATTTTCCGCTGTGATCTCATTACGGAGGCTATCGAAATGCTCGCATTTATTCTTGTCGCCATGGTCGCCGGGATAATAGCAAGCATTGCTGCCGTTATGCTTGGATCGTCAATCTGGGCTGCACTGGCCCTCTATATGGTAACTGGAATCGGGATTTTGCTTCTGGTTCTGGTTCGCGCGTTCATTTGCGATGCGATGCAGGAACGCAGCATGACACACAAGGCCCATCAGGGCTGACGCTGTTTCAAAGGCCGACTCCGGCCTCCCGAATTGGCGAAGGTGGCGAAGACTGATTCGCTTGAAACACGTGAAAATGCGTATCTGCGCGTGAGTCATGCTTGCCGTCTGTTCGGCGAAACCTTTCTGAGCGATGATAAAATCACGTTCTCCCGTCATGATTGTTTCCTCTTGGGAAACGATTGGCAAAATTTTTAACCATTAGCGCTAACAATACAAACGGAAGACCGTTGCCTCGAAAAACCTTGGGCACTGTGGCGGGAATGTGTTAAGAATAAGGCCATTGGTGATTAAGAGGAAATGAATATGAAACTTAAGCAACTTGCGGCAGGTGTTGCCGCTTCAACCATTATGTTGGCGGCTGGTGCCGCGAGTGCTGCTACACTCTCGTTTCAAGCAGGCGCAGGTACGCCCGTCGCCTGGGGTAGCGATCCGTATGATTCGACTTGTGAATCCGGTATTACGAGCTGCTACAATCCGAGTGGTCCCGCCGCTAACCTGACCGAGGATTTGCTGACATTTGACGCCGGAAACCCCGGACCGGGCCTGCTTTTGAACGACAGTGCTCGTCTCAAGGTGACCTTCCTCGGCAAAGAAGCCGGCGCGACCAACCTCGCGTTCTCTCTTGGGGGCAGCGTATCCAATGGCGATGCCATCGGCTCCACCTATGTAACCACGGTAGGCGCGGGCATCCTCGACTTCTCATTCTCGTCGAGCCTTGGCACCCTTGCATCGAACGATGGCACGTATAACGGAACCGCTGCGATGGGTTTCAGCCAGCTTTATGACAACGGCAAAACCGTCTATGCTTTCTTCGATGACAGCGGGGCAGCAAATGACCGCGATTATGACGACATGGTCGTTCGCATCTCGGTCGTGCCGCTTCCGGCGGGTGGTCTGCTTCTGCTGACGGCTCTTGGTGGGTTTGCCGCCGTGCGCCGCAAGAAGAAAGCGGCCTGAGCCAGAGGTTCAACACCGCATGAAATTGATTAAGGGGCCTTCGGGCCCCTTAATTTTTTGTCCGTGCTGATACGAGGCAAGAGACCCTGCCGACCACCGGCATGGTGAACATCGCCAACCTTGCCACGCGTTGCGCGACAAGGTTACTCAGGCATTACTCGGTCGAACCGGAGGCTTCGGGGGCTGGCAGGTTTTCCAGCAGTTCACGCGCATGTTTGATCTGGGGCAGGGGGGTGTCGCCGGATATCTCGATCGCGCGTTCCAGTATCCCGCGAGCCTCTTCGAACCGTTCAAGCTCAAGATAGGTGCGCGCCAGGTGGTATTGCACCAGCGGATCGCCGGGCAGGCCCTTGGCCGCCGGTTCGAGATGGCTCAAAGCTTCGTCCAGATCGCCACGGCGGAAGGCGATCCACCCGTAAGTGTCCTGCAACTGCGGAATGTCGCTCCCGCGCAGGCGCCGGGCGACGACATAGGCGCGCTCGAGGCTTTCCGCATCGTCCCGGTGCGAGGCGATCAGGCTGGCCAGATTGTTGGCCACGATGATGTTGTTGCTGTTTCGGCTGTAAATATCTTCGTAGATCGCGATCGCGCCTTCGAAATCGCGGCTGCGTTCCAGCATCTCGGCCTTGAACAGATGAACATTCAGCGCATCGGGGGCCAATTCGATCTGCTCATCCAGCAGCGCAAGCGCATCTTCGGTGCGGTTGTCGGCACGCAGGATGCTGAACAGGGCGCGAATGACCGCGTTGTTTCCGGGGTGATCCTTCAGAAGATCCCGATAGGTCGTCTCGGCCTGATCGCGCTCGCCCGAGACAACATGCAGGCCCGCGCGCAGGAATCGCAGGGCCGGATCGTCGGGAGTTTCGGCAAGCCGCTCTTCGATCTGCTGTTGGGCGGCTTCGGTGTTCCCGGCCCGCAACTGGGTCTGAACCAGTGCGGCAAGCGCGCCGATATCGTCCGAACTGTTGGAGAGGTTTTCAAGGAAAGTCACGGATTCATCCAGCCGATCCTGCATCAGCAGCATCTCCGCCTCGAGCGAATTGGCAACGGCAATCGCTTCGTCGGTGTCTTCCTTGCGCAGTTTCCAGATGGCGCGCTGCACCTCGTTCCAGTCACGATTGCGCAGGTGAAGACCGGCGGCCATCTTGATCAGATCGACATTCCGGGGCGCTTCGTTCAGCGCCTCGGACAGGACGGCTCCGGCAGCTTCCGGGCGGTCTTCGGCGATCAGGAAGGCTGCATAGCGCATCGATTCCTCCGGTGCGCGATTGGACAGTTCGACAGCCAGGGCATAGCGTTCCCCAGCCAGAGCCCGGTCGCCCGCACGTTCATGCGCGCGGGCCATCAATGTCATGATCTCGGGGTCTTCCGGGGCTTGCGACAACGCCGTGCGCAGGTCGATGATTGCCTCGCCCGGTTCGTCATCGTCGATGCGCAAACCTGCGCGGGCCTTCAAGGCCTGAACATGAGATGCGTCGTTATCCAGAATTTCCTCGATCCGCGCCCGCGCCCCGACATGATTGCCGGTAGAGGCCAGCATCCGCACCAGCAGGAACTTGGCGTCGTTCGACTCGGCGGTGGGTGTTTCCACCCCATCGACACGCTGTTCAAGCGCGGCAATCGCCCGATCCCTGTCGCCGGCATCGAAATCCATCGATGCCAGAACGGCGATGAACACGGTGGGATCGTCTTGTGTTTCGATCAGGCGTTGCACTTCTTCGCGGGCGGCGTCGTCGCCCTTGGTGCGGCGCAGGAACTGAATGACAGCCATGTGCGCGCCCGTGTCGGCATCCGGACGTTCGGCCAGTTCGCGCAGGAAGTTTTCAGCGCCTTCCATATCGCCTTGCTGAATATACCATGTGATCAGCAACCGGCGGGCTTCTTCGTCATCGGGGAAGGTTTCGACCATCGTCCGGAGCGTATCACCGACCAGATCCATCTTGCCCGCCTGAACCTGCGTCTGAAGCTTGATCTGGTGCAGGTTGTAATCTTCGGGATGCTGCGCAAGCCCTTCGTCAATGACCGGAAGCGCCTCTTCCAGACGGCCGTTGGTGGCCAGATAGTCGATGACGATACTGCGGGCGATGAAATTGTCCGGCGCGGATTCCATTTCCGTGCGTGCGATTTCAGCCTGTTCCTCGCGCGCGGCATTGTCTTCTTGCCGCGAAGCTTCGGCATAGGCCAGGGCGGTTTCGATCACCCGCACGCGCGGATCGTCCGGCGCCATTTCGACGGCGGCCTTGCCATGGCGCTTTGCCTCGTCCCAGTTGCGCGTCTGGATGGCCATTTCCGCCAGCAGGATGCGCGCTTCGGTCGTATCGGGATATTGTTCCACCAGGCGCAGAAGCTGACCGTAGGCTTCGGATTTATCCCCCGCTTCCAGACGCGCCATGGCATATTCCATGCGCGCCTCTTTGTGGCGCGGATTCAGTTTGAACACATTGCGGAATTCGACATAGGCCCGCTGCACATCGCCTTCGGCCAACAGCTCCATGGCGGTTTCGAAATGGCGCTGCGCGCGCTCTTCCGAGCTTTCGCATCCGGCAAGCGCGAGGCTGGCACTCAACATCAGGGCGGTCAGAGTAGCGGAAGGTCGGCGCATAGGATTTCCCGTAGTCTAAAAATCAAAAGAGAACTGTTTCAGGTCTTTCAGTGTAGCGTGGCATTTTCGAGACGAAAAATAAACTAAGGCCGCTTGGGGCATGCACCTCAAACGACCTTAGCTTTAACACACAGTGAGTGGTATCAGCATCCCGTTCCACGCAGGACAACACCGACTGTTTGCGTCAACACCTTCAGATCGGTGCCAAGGCTCATGTCATTGTAGTAGCGGACATCGAACGAGGCACGGGCAGCAAACGATGTCTGATTGCGATCCGAAATCTGCCAGTATCCGGTGACACCGGGGCGCATATCGAAATAGGCGACCCCGGGGTACATCTGACGTTGTTCGGGCATCATCGGGCGCGGGCCGACCAGGCTCATGTCGCCGGTCAGGACGTTCAACAATTGCGGCAACTCATCCAGAGAGCTTTTGCGCAGCACCCGTCCAAGCCGGGTGATACGCGGATCATGTGCCAGCTTCTGCTTGCTGTTCCATTCGGCACGAGCCTCGACATTGGTTTCCAGATGGTTCTGAAGCCGCGCCTCCGCATCATGGACCATGCTGCGCAATTTCCACATGCGGAATTCGCGGCCGTTCCGGCCAACGCGTTTCTGTGAATAGAACGGATTATGACCGTCCAATGCCACAAGAAATGCCAGCAACAGAATCATCGGAACAACGATAGGCATGGCCGCGATGACAAGCACCAAATCCAGAACACGTTTGAAAATGCGGCTATACGGGCTGAAGGAGCGGTGGGTTCGCCGACCTGAAATCACGATACGCGGCTGAACCGGAATGGCGTTGAAATTCTTACTAATATCTTTGTCTTGTATCGTCATAATAATAACCAATCCCTTAATACCCCTGGCTAAAAAACGTAAAAAAAACAATCGTCAAGATACACGCTGGCTTTACAAAACGAGCCAGGGGAAGGTTTCATTTTACTGCTCGGGATTAACAGTTTTTTATATCGGCTTTAGGCCACTTTTTGAATTAGCCTGAAGTTAACATTCTGAAATCACTTAATCAAAGGCTAATGTATAAAATACATGCCTAAGCAGATCAAATATCCATCGGAACAACCACAGGTAATGCGGTCATTCTCAACCTGAAACAAAATTCATCTTATTCAGCGATTGTGTTCCAAATAAGGCGCGCAATTTGGACGCTTCCGCGCGGGTCGGAGGGGCAGGGGCGCGAATCATCTCTTTCCGCGGTGCCGCGACATGAAATCACCTTAGTGCCGTCGCCATATCGCCAAAGGTCTTACTTACCGATCAGGATCGGGCATAGCCTGAGTGATGTGCGATGAAACCGGGCCAACGGCGCGGACGTGCGGAAACGATAATGAGGACGCCATGTATCGGGATGACATCTTTGCCCAAGGCCACAAGCCGCCCGGCACGGCGCCCTCTTCCACGCAGATGCAGGCCAGGGGACGTATTCTTGTCTTCGGAAAGAACGGGGACCGGGCCGACCGCACCAGGCAAACCGCGTTCTCCGATGTCACCCCGGTTTTCCAGAGTGTCCGCTCGTCCCGGAATGCCCTGAATGAAAATGTGGCAAGTTCACCCCCGCCAACCGTCAAGGCCTTGGCAGCCAAGGGCAAATCGGCAAACAATATCCTTAAAGCAGTGGATGAGGCACGTGATTCAAGTTACATCAACCCTATGAGCGGCGCGCTTGACATATACACGCAGCATTTCGGCCTGCATCACCGCCCGTTCACATTGGTGCCGGACCCCGATTTCCTGTTCTGGTCGCCGGCACATAGCCGGGCGTTCACCATGCTGGAATACGGCACGCTGACCGGATCGCCGATCACCCTGATCACCGGCGAGGTCGGGGCGGGCAAAACCACGTTGTTGCACGAATTCCTCAAAGGGGTCGGCGACGACGTCAAGATTGGCCTGGTGTCGAACGCCCACGGATCGCGCGGCGAACTTCTGCGTTGGGTGCTGATGGCGCTGGACCAGCCCGCCGACCGGGACGCCACCTATGTGGATCTGTTCGACTCGTTCCAGAAATACCTGATTTCCGAATACGCCCGGGGCAACCGGGTGATCCTGATCTTCGACGAGGCCCAGAACCTGAGCATCGAGTCGCTTGAAGAATTGCGGATGTTCACCAATATCAACTCCAACAAGGACGAGTTGCTCCAGCTGGTGCTTGTCGGGCAGCCGGAACTGCGCGAGATAATCCATCGCCCTGAACTGCGGCAGTTTGCGCAACGGATCGCGGCCAGCTTTCATCTGGGTGCAATGGATGAACGGACGGTGACAGCCTATATCGCGCACCGGCTGCGCGTGGCCGGGGCCAACAGAAACCTTTTTGCCGAGGCCGCCTGCCACCTCATATATGAACAAACCGGAGGCGTACCGCGTCTGGTGAATCAGCTTTGTGATCTTTCAATGGTTTATGCTTTTACGAAAAACCAGAAAACGGTAACCTTGGCGACCGTTGAAGAAGTTCTTGAGGATGGCGCATTTTTCGCTGCGGGCACATTTCCGCAGGAGACCGCCGATTAGTAAAGAGACAGCTTGATGCTTCCTGATATCAAATTTCTGATTTCGTTGTTTCTGAGACGAATTCACTATTTTCTTCTGATCGCCCTGACGGTGGCCGCCGTGGGCGCAACCATCGCCTTTACCCTGCCGCCCAGTTATTCGGCGCGGGCGACCCTGCTGGTGGAATCGCCGCAGATTCCGGGCGATCTGGCATCATCAACGGTGCGGGCCGGAACCGATGAAGTTCTTGAAATCATTACACAACGGGTCAGAACACGGGCCAATCTGCTGGATATCGCGCGTGAGTTCGATGTTTACAAGGACCGCCCGAACATCAGTGCCGATGACATCGTAGCCGATATGCGCAACCGCATCGGCATTTCGCTGCCACGGCGCAGGGACGCGGCCTCGTTCGTGTATGTATCGTTCCAATCGGACACGGGGCGCCTGTCGGCGCAGGTGGCCAACGAGCTGGTCACCCGCATTCTCGAAGAAAACCGCCGGTTACGTACCGCCGTCACGGGCCAGACACTGGAGTTCTTCAAACAGGAGGTCACGCGCCTGGATCAGGAAATCGCCGAGCAAGGCGCGAAGATCCTGCAATTCAAGAAACAAAATCAGGGGGCGTTGCCCGACAGTCTGGATTTTCGCCGTTCGCGGCAGGCCTCGGTTCAGGAGCGCGTGTTGCAGATGGAACGCGAACTGGCCAGTTTGCGCGATCGCCGCGCTCGTTTGACCGAACTTTATGAACGCACAGGCGAGGTTACGCTTAGCGAAGAAGAGCTGAGCCCCGAAATGCAGCGGTTGCAGGAACTGCGGAACCAACTGGCCTCGGCGCTGGTGCTGTATTCCGAACAAAACCCGCGCATCAAGGCCCTGCGGGCGCAGGTGAACGCCGCCGAACAGATCGTTCTGCGCCAACACGAACAACAAGGCGAAGGGACCGAAGGGCTTTCGGCCTTTGAAATCCAACTGGCCGATCTCGATTCCCAGATGGAGTATATCATTCAGGAAAAAGCGCAGCTGGAAAAGGAACTGGCCGCGCTGGAAGCTTCCATCGACGCCACACCCCAGAACGCCATCGCGCTTGGGACGCTGGAACGCGATTACGAAAACCTGCGTGTGCAGTACACTCAGGCCACCAGCGATCTGGCCGCGGCGCGCACCGGCGACCAGATCGAGGCGCAGTCGCGCGGCCAGCGCATCACCGTTGTCGAACAGGCAACCGTCCCGCGGGCTCCCACCAGCCCGCCGCGCAAAAAGATCGCCGCGGCCGGTGTCGCCGGAGGGATCGGCCTGGGCGCGGGTTTCATTTTTCTTCTGGAGTTGCTGAACCGTTCGATCCGCCGACCTGTGGACCTGAGCAACCGGCTGGGCATCACGCCCTTTGTATCGATTCCTTATATCAGGACACGCCGCCAGGTCCGGACACGGCGCATTATTATTATTCTGGCATTGATGATCGTTTCGGTGGGCATCCCGTTAGGGCTCTATCTGCTGCATGTCATGTATTTGCCAATGGATCTGCTTATCGAGAAGGTACTCGAGAAGGCCGGTCTGTCCGACATCGTCGAACAAATCAAAAACACATTTTAGGCAGGGTCGTAAATCGTATGGAACGAATTCAGGCAGCGTTGAAGAAAGCCCGCGAAACACGATCCGGGCAACAACAGCACGAAAACAAACCGGTCCCGGTTTCTCCCGTCGAAAACCGCGATACACGCGAGGACCGCGAAAGCGAAGCGCTTGTTCTCAGTTCGGACATGGCGCTGGCCGACCGGGAAGAGGCGTGGAAATCCATCCCGGCCTTCACCCCCTCGGAAAAGGTATTGGACCGCAACAGGCTGATCGCTCATCGGGCCAGCGCCGCCAGCGTGCCCTATGACGTGATGCGCACGAAGCTTCTGCACAAGATGCGCAAGAACAAATGGACGCGCGTGGCGATCACCTCGCCTTCGGCGCGGGCCGGCAAAACCATGACCTGCCTGAACCTGGCGTTCAGCCTGTCGCGGCAAAGCGACGTGTTTTCGATGCTCCTTGAACTGGATATGCGGCGGCCCGCGATGGCGCGCAGCATCGGGTTGAAAGACGACTGCCAGTTCTCACGCGCCCTGAGCGGCGATGCGTCTCCGGAAAAGCATATGCGGCGCTATGGGCGAAACCTGATCCTGGGGGCGAACCAGACCCCGGCGCGCAACCCGGCCGAATTGCTGCAAGGCGCGCGGGCAGCCCACGTAATTGACGAACTCGAAGCGCAGTACCGGCCCGATATCATCATTCTCGACACCCCGCCGATGTTCGCCGGCGACGACACGATGGCATTTCTCGATCAGGTCGATTGCGCCTTGCTGATCGCCGAGGCGGAAAAAACGACCATCGAAGAAGTCGATAAATGTGAGCAGGAACTCGCCTCGCGAACGAATGTCCTCGGTGTCATCCTGAACAAGTGCCGCTATCTGGACCGGCATGAGGAGTATGGGAAGGAATACGGGTACTGAGGCCAATGGTGGGTTAAAGCCTGCCGCTTTCTATTTAACATAACTATCATTATGCGCCTACCTGCCGTTTAGGGGGGCACATTCTAAACTGGGTTGCGACAAATCCCCCTTCCCTCTTCCTGTCGCCCTGAGTATTCCTGCGCGTTCAACGAAGCAGAGGACGCCGGATTTGACACAAACTGCCGATCGTATCGCCCGCAGCATCGCCGCAGATATCAACGCCCGCCCCGATCAGGTGACCGCCGCCGTGGGCCTGTTGGATGGTGGCGCGACGGTGCCTTTTGTCGCCCGGTACCGCAAAGAAGCAACGGGTGGTCTGGACGATACGCAACTGCGCACGCTGGCGGATCGGCTGACCTATCTGCGCGACCTCGAAGCCCGGCGCGAGGTGATCCTTGGATCGATCAAAGAACAGGGCAAGCTCACCGATGCGCTGGCCCGCGCCATTGCCGGCGCCGAAACCAAGGCCGCGCTCGAAGACATCTACCTGCCGTTCAAGCCCAAGCGACGCACCAAGGCGATGATCGCCCGCGAGAATGGGCTGGAACCCTTGCTGCGTGCCATCCTCGATAACCGCAATGCCCTGCCCGAAAAGCTGGCTGCCGGTTACATCACCGAGGCCGTGCCATCGACCAAGGAGGCCCTGGACGGCGCGCGCGACATCCTGACCGAAGAACTGAGCGAACACGCCGATCTTCTGGGCCGCCTGCGCGAGTTCATGCACGCCGAAGCGATCATCTCGGCCCGTGTCCAGCCGGGCAAGGAAGACGAGGGCGTCAAGTTCTCGGATTATTTCGATCATCGCGAGAAATGGGCCACCATCCCTTCGCACCGCGCGCTGGCGATCCTGCGCGCGGCCAAGGAACAGGTCGTCACCGTCGATATCGCCCCCGATCCCGACACCGGCGCGCCCCGTGCGGTGACCATGGTCGAGGCGGCCATCGGCATTACCGGGTCCGAACCGGGGGATATATGGCTGCGCGAGGTGGCGGGTTGGACATGGCGCGTCAAGCTGAGCCTGACGATGTATGTCGATCTGATGGGCGAGTTGCGCAAACGTGCCCATGACGAGGCGATTGCCGTTTTTGGGCGCAATCTCAAGGATTTGCTTCTGGCCGCCCCCGCCGGGCCGCGCGCCACGCTGGGGCTTGATCCGGGCATTCGCACCGGCGTCAAGGCGGCGGTCGTGGATGCCACCGGCAAGCTGCTTGCGACGGCGACGCTTTATCCCTTCCAGCCCAAGAACGATCTGCGGGTCGCACAGGCTGCCGTGCTTGAACTGGTCCGCCAACATGGGATCGAACTGATCGCCATCGGTAACGGCACCGCCAGCCGCGAGACCGAGCGGATGGTCGCCGATGCGCTGAAACAACTGCCGCAGGGCACACCGCGCCCGTCCAGCGTGATCGTGTCCGAGGCAGGTGCATCCGTCTATTCCGCCTCCGAACTGGCCGCCGAGGAGTTTCCCGATCTCGACGTGTCATTGCGCGGTGCGGTGTCCATCGCGCGGCGACTGCAGGACCCGCTGGCCGAGTTGGTGAAGATCACGCCGCAATCCATCGGTGTCGGCCAGTATCAGCATGACGTGGACCAGCGGCGGCTGGCGCAAACGCTTGATGCGGTCGTCGAAGATGCGGTGAACGCCGTGGGCGTCGATCTGAACATGGCGTCGGCACCTCTGCTGGCGCGTGTGGCCGGGCTTGGCCCGTCGCTGGCGCAGGCCATCGTCGCGCATCGCGATGCAGAGGGCGTATTCCCGTCCCGCAAGGCGCTGCTCAAGGTATCCGGGCTGGGGCCGAAAGCCTTTGAGCAATGCGCCGGATTCCTGCGCATCCGCGACAGTTCCGAGCCGCTCGATGCCACCTCGGTCCACCCCGAGGCTTATGATGTCGCGCGCCGCGTCGTGCAAGCCTGCGGGCGGGACATCCGCGCCATCATGGGCGCGCCCGAGGCCCTGAAGGGGCTGCGCGCCGAGGATTTCGTGGATGACAGGTTCGGCCTGCCCACCGTGCGCGATATCCTTGCCGAGCTGGAAAAACCGGGCCGCGATCCGCGCCCGGATTTCGTGACCGCCCGCCTTGCCGACGGGATCGACGACATCAAGGACCTGCGCCCCGGCATGTCGCTGGAAGGCACGGTCACCAATGTCGCCGCTTTCGGGGCCTTCGTGGATATCGGCGTGCATCAGGACGGGCTGGTGCATGTCAGCCAACTGGCCGACCGTTTCGTCAAGGACCCGCATGAGGTGGTCAGGACCGGCGATGTGGTCAAGGTGCGCGTGACCGAGGTGGACGTGGCACGCAAACGCATCGGCCTGAGCATGCGCAAGGACAACGCGGGATCGAAGCCCCCGGCGGACAAGAAACCACCGCGCAATGCAAATCCGGGCCGTGGCCCCAAGGGGCAGAACCGGCAAAAGAGCCAGCAGGGCTCAACCGGACAAAGTGCCCTGGGGGCTGCGCTGATGGACGCGATGCGAAAGCAAAAATAGGCGCGGGCATCGCCCCCTGCCCCTTACACAGTTTTGTGGTCGCAGTCATATACGCACAACTGTCCGACGTCGTCCTGCCGAAGACATCGGCCCAGCCAGCATGTCCACTGGGCTATCGTGAATGGCTTCTCCCGATCTGTTTGCCCACGACAACCTGCCTGCGCCAGGAGCAAAGCAATACTGCGCCCCAGACAGCATTGCCCTCCATCATCTGGATCGTAAAAACGACCCCATCGCCTGACAACGCGATACCAGGCCTCGCTTTCTTCCCGACAGCCATTTTCGCGCCTTGACCATTGGGCCGTACCTGATCATGCACAGGACAGTTTCGAAAAGATTTGTCTTGATGATCGGTCGCGTCTGGGCCGTGTAGTGCGACCCCAGTTTCGTTCGGTGCGTACGGATATCCCCGTACACCGAATAGGCAAACTTCAGATCCGCCTGATAGTCCCGAAAGACGTGCGGGTGCTTCGCGATAATAGGATGAATAGCCAGTGTGTAGGCAATAGGCCCTGTCAGCCGCAAAACACCCAGCCGACCGGCACCATCGCGCAAAGGGCGGTAAACTTTAATATTGTGCAAAACCGTTTTGATGACCTCTGCCAGATAGGGGTGCCCCGCTTCGCAGGCCATGAACCACTGCACATACTCACCACCGCGGATACCCTTCAGTTCCGGATGTGATTTGTATTGTTCCACCGCTTCCGACTTACTGAACCACTGACTCAGCACGTACCGGTCGTTCGGACCGAACACCGTGTCGAGCGGCGCGCGGGCAGTAGACTTGATGTCCAGATACAGCCCGCCTTCCTCATAACAGACCAGATAACGAAACAGGTCGGCGCGCGCCGCCGCATAAACAGGATCAATGCTGCGATAGACTTCCAGCATATGTTCGTCACAGCGTTCCGCAATGAACGCTTCCGCCGCCGCCGCATCGTAAAAGCGATATTCCCAATCCGGATTCTGTTGCCGCATCAAGCGGATCGCGTTCTTCGCTTCAGTGGGTACAGCATCCCACCCGACGGCAAAAAACTGATGGATTATTTTGGGAACAGCCATGAAACGGGTATCCGGATATCCGTTAAAGCGTATCCGGCGAAATAACCTCATACCCCATCCGGGATACGAGGTCACCGTCAAGCTGCGAATTGATCATGTCAACCAGTTTAGGGCTCAGTTTCTTGCGCCAACGTTCGTGCATGTAATAATCTACGTAATGTTGTCGGTTGACCTCGGCATCGCCTTTGGCCCCCCTCGTAATCGAAACGAAATCTGGACGCTGCCTGATATCCAGTCCCTGCGCCATATGTCGCAACGCCCCTTCTTCATCCTGCAAAAAGTTCTCATAGTTCACAATACAGGCATGTGCGGCGGCATCTTTCAGGACGAAATATCCCGCTATTTTCCTGTTCCAGACTTCAACCGGACCGATTTGATCGGTTCCGATGTTTTCCATGGCAGGCATCACCGGCACCTTGCGGTTCAGAAATGCCTCAAATGTCTTGTCCTGCGCGCCGATATGATACGGTCGGCGGAACATAGACAGGAGCCACGCATAGGGGTTTTTGACAATCATCGCAAATCGCACGCTCGCCAAACGATCCGGACCAAGACGTTCAGGCGAGGGACAGGCATGTTTCCAGCCCAGATGCGCATCGAAAGCATTTGCAAGATATCTGTCGCGCCACGCATGACGATACCGCATGCCAAGGTCCTTCGAGATCAGTTTCAGGGCCTTTGCAACATAGGCCTGGGGGTGTCGGTCAGGTGCCCGGCCCGACAGCACCTGAGCATACAGGTTTTTACTGGCCAGATCCTGGAGGTAATTCGTCCCCGAATTCCGCTCACCATAAATCTTCAGCACACAATCCCCGGTCATGATTTCAACCCCAGCTTTTCCATGACCTTGTAATATTTCATCTTCAGCGTCTTGGACCGCCGTGTATTCGAATGAGGCCAGGCAATTCCCGGATCGGGCTCATTCAGGAACCGGCAAAGGTTTTGCCAGTTCACCTCTCCCCGATTCAGATCCAGCGAGATAAAATCATCGGGACGGTCTGCAAAATAGGCCTTCACCTCGGCGTTGTGGCGATCATACCGGGCCAGCCATTCCTTTTCGTATCCCAAGGGGTACGGGCATCCATAGATCAGATTGTGAATCGCATTGGGATAATGGGCGAAATCCTTGACAGCGCTGTCGATCCACGCGTCGCGATTCCGGGTAATCAGGATGAAACGCGATTCCGGGAAGGCTGCATCGAGTTCGCGGTAAAGCACCGGCCACGGCGTATCCTGCGCCGTATCGTGATCAGCGGCAAGAGCAAGCGCTCGCTCCGTAACTTCGCCCCAGGTGACATTGCTGTCGCTCCCCATATCCCGAAACGGATAGTAGCCACAAACTGAATACCCCAGTCTTTCAAGCGCCAGTCCCAATGACGACGTGCCGGTCTTCTGAAACCCGAGGCAAAAGACTTTTCTGGGTTTCATCGGTCCCAAAAATCCCATCCTTTAAAATTGGAACAATACAACTCAAAACGGTGCCTGTCACAGCCCGAGACAAGAACACACCGTTCACTCATCCGGTTCAATCGTCATCCGGAGGTACCGGCCCTGTTTCGTATCTTCGGGCAGGTAGCTGACAGTGCGGCCGTCGTGCAACCGGTCCGGCGCTGACAGGCTCAGTGTTTCCTCCGCCGTCTGGCGCGTGATTTCGGCAATCGCGCCCGTCGCGTCATAGCCGATCCTGTCCACCCAGGGGGCGGTCCAATAGAGCAGCGGATCGTAATAGGTCTCGCGCCCCTCGGCATCGTAATCGACCGAGATCAGGCGCTTGCCCGGCCCGTTGGGGATGGGCTCATACTGTCGGGTCTGGTGCCCCGGAAACCCGATGGAAATGATCGCAGGCGCGCTGTAATGCGCGCCGTTCCAGGCAAAAACACCGATATCGACGCGGTTGGTCATGCGCTGTTTCGCCCCCAAGGGTCGATACGCGTCATGCCAGTCGATCGTGATCTCGGCGCTCGTTTCGCCCTGCCCTTTTGGCCGGATACGAACCAGATCGGGGTCGCCCTGTAGCAGCACCCAATGGAACCGCAGCCGATGACCGTTCGGGTCTTCGGTCTCCTCCGCCGAAACGACCATGCGCCGGGAATACTCGGGCCCGCGCCAGAGTCGGGCAATGGCCGATGGCGTTGTAAACAGATCTTCCGACACCCCTGCCAGCCCGGCATGGGCCTGAAAATCCTCCTCCTCAACCGACAGTTTCACCACCGGCGGGATTTCATCGGGTTTCAGGGCTGCCGCCAGCGAAACCATCCGCTCGGGTGCAAGATTCTTCTTGTCGAAAACCACCGGGTTCGCACGGCCCGTCATGTAATCCTCACGCGAATACACCCCCACCTGCGAGCGCCGCAGGATCATCTGCAAGGTCGGGGCGATCAGCTTTTCGTCGCGCAACCTGTCGCGCGTCTCGGGCGGCAAGGCGGCCAGCGTCATCAGCAAGGCCCGCAGGAACGGCTTGTCTGACCGCGACGATCCTTGCGAAATCACCATATAGGGCCAATTCGCCGGGAAGCGGTCGACCTTGTCGTGATCCTTATGCTCTGGATAAATATAGAGGTGATTGCTGGCATAGGTCAGAAACGCACGCAAACTGCCGCTGGACGATGACATGGCCAGCCGCGGCTGGCTGCGATTGATCTTGCCGCGGGTGATCGCGGTCGAGGAATTGCCGATCACGATGGCAGGCAGCAGGATCTTTCCGGCCAGCCCGTAATCGGCCTGATGCTCCAGCAATTGCGGACCGTATTGAAGCGTCGCGAGTCGCGGAAAGGTGCCCGCGGGCAACAGGGAATGGCCCCTGTCGCGATTGTCATAAATGACCCCCTCGAAGCCCGATGCCTTGCCGGCGTTTTCCAGCCGCCGCAGCAACGTTGCCTCAGGCGAGGAATCATTGGGGTCGATCAATGGCAGCGCAGGCGACATGACGGGCAGTTCGAACCCGTCCGCCGCATATCCCGCCCTCCCGAGCGAGGTCAGTTCATCCATCGTCACCACACCGGGATCGGCCCGTGCAGCCACAGGGGCCACGGCCAATACCGCCAGCAGAACAATCCGGAGCCGTATCATCACACGCGCTATCATGGGCCAAGTCTGTCCGATCTTACCGCGACATGCCAAGCGTTTTCATGACAGGCCTACCAGCGTTTCCCGATGATGCGCGCGGGCACACCCGCGGCAATCGCGCCTTCGGGTATGTCCTGCGTCACCACGGCATTCGCCCCTATGACGGCATGATCGCCAATGGTCACCGGCCCCAGCACCTTGGCCCCTGCCCCGATATCCACCCCCCCGCCGATCACGGGCGCACCGGGGCCGTTGCCCGAGGTGCCAAGAGTAACCTGCTGAAAAAGAATGCAGTTGGGACCGACTTTTGCCTTTGGGTGAACCACGACGCCATTGGGATGCGGCAGCATCAGGCCCCCGCCCAGATCGCCGTTCAGTGGCAATTCGGCCTGAGTGATAATTGTCCAAAAGCGGAATGTCTGACTATAAACCTTGCACATCAGCCACGCGAGCCAACCACCACGCGCCCGCGCGGCCTGATATCTTCGAATACTGCGCAACAACCTGCGCGATGGGTCCCACAACTTACGGGGCTGTTCGCGACTTTGGTCTGGCGTGGTAGCGGAAACCGCTGGTTGCTCTGGTTGAATTTTGTTCATTAATTAGGAACCTGAAGTGCATTTCATGCTTAAATAGCTTTCCACAGTATTTGAACCGGTCCAAGCTGGTAGTGAACTTTGCTACAATCTCGGTTAAATTACATACATATGAAATCAGTATTTATACGCTTAATCTCCATCAAATTACGGAAATCGGCCATGGTCTTTTCCAACGCGCATTGCTCTGCCACGGGCATGCCCTATCAAAGCCACAAGAGGCGACTATCCGGTTTTGCGGATATGGACGCTTGATATGATTGATGTTTTCAAAAAAGTAATGGCTTTGTTCACCCCTGCGGAACAAAGAAAATTCCTTCTTCTGACCCTCATGATGATTCTCGTGGCATTTGCCGAGGTCTTCGGGCTTTCGACCTTTCTGATCCTGTTGCGTGTCTTGTCCGAACCCCAAAGACTATTTGAAAATCAGTACCTCGGCTGGGCTTACGAAACCTTTGGCTTCAGCGGCACTTTCAACTTCCAGGTCGCCCTGTCCGTGGCCGTTCTGCTGGTTATGATCCTGAGCCTCGCGATCAAAGCAGCCGGCACCTATATGGTGACCCGCTTTGCTACAATGCGTGGCTATTCCATCTCAAGCCGTCTGTTGCAGGCATATCTGCACCAACCCTACGAATGGTTTCTGGAACGCAATGGCGCCGATATCGCCAAAAGCGTTCTGGTCGAAGTACAGAATGTAGTCACCAAAATCGTCGGCCCCGGCGGGCGACTACTGGCAAACACCATTCTCACGCTGACGATCATCGGCTTCCTGATCGTTATCGACCCTGTCGTCGCAGTGGTGGTCGCATTGGTTCTCAGCGGGGGGTATGGCCTCGTTTACATCAGCCTTCGCAAGAAACTGCTTCTTGTCGGCAAGCACCAGCTTCAGGCCAATCAGGAGCGTTTTCGCCTGACCCACGAGGCGACAGGCGGCTTCAAGGAGGTCAAACTGATGTCGCTGGAACAAAGCTATGTTGAACGGTTCCGTCCACCCGCCCGTGCACTGGCCCAAAACGCAGCTTTGGCACAAGTCATGAGCCAGATACCCCGGTTCGCACTGGAGGGCCTGACCTTTGCAACACTGATCGGAATCGTTCTGGTTATGCTGCTGCGCAATGAAGGCAACCTTGCCGCCGTCATACCGACACTCGGGGTATTCGGAGCCTCCGCCATGCGACTGCTCCCGGCGATGCAACAGATTTATGGCGCACTTGCCTCGATCCGCAGCGCCAAGCCCATTCTGGACCATATCCACACCGACTATATGGACGCGGTCACTCATATCACGGATCGTCCCGGCATGACTGACCCGGACGATATGTTGCGGCTGAACGAACGATTGGTTCTCAAGGAGCTCAGTTTCTCCTACGTTTCTGGCGGACGGCCCGCTGTACAGGACTTGAATCTGGAAATCCCAGCCCTCAGCACGATCGGCATCGTCGGCGGCACGGGTGCGGGAAAAACCACGGTGGTGGATATCATCCTGGGGCTTCTCACGCCGGATTCGGGCCAGATTTTAGTCGATGGCGAACCGTTGACAGCTGACAACTTGCATCTGTGGCGCCGCTCCATCGGCTACGTCCCGCAAAGCATCTACCTGACGGATTCGACCGTTGCGCAGAACATCGCCTTTGGCGTCCCCCCCGAGGCCATCGACATGGGTGCCGTGGAACGCGCCGCGCGCACCGCCGCGCTGCATGATTTCGTCATGAGCGAGATGCCCAACCAATACGACACCATCGTCGGAGAACGAGGCGTGCGCCTTTCGGGCGGCCAACGCCAGCGGATCGGCATCGCGCGCGCGCTCTATCACGATCCGTCCCTGCTGATCCTGGACGAGGCGACTTCAGCCCTCGACAACCTGACCGAACGCGCCGTGATGGATGCCGTCCAACGCATCCGCAATACCAAAACCGTCATCATGATCGCCCACCGCCTGACTACGATCCGCAACTGCGATCAGATTTTCCTGATGGAACACGGCAATGTTCAGGCCTCCGGCACCTATGACCAACTGGTCGACCGCAGCGAAACTTTCCGCAAAATGGCCGTCGGATAAGAGCCCCGGCGGCGATGCCACCACCGTTTTGACCGGGGCTTCGGTCCGGCATTTTTGGGAGACCTTTCATGCATCTGTATTACTGGAAGTCCCGGAGAGGCAATTTCGGTGACGACCTGAACGCCGATCTGTGGCCGCGGGTTTTCGGAGAAGGTTTTTTCGACGATGACCCTACTGAGCGTTTTCTTGGCATCGGGTCGATATTGACGGACGGTCATATACCGGAAGACCTGCAACGCCTTGTCGTATTCGGATCGGGAATGCGCAATGGCCGTGGACTGGCCCGTTTGCCGAAGGACACTCATATTGCCTTTGTTCGTGGCCCCAACAGTGCACGCGCCCTTGAAAAGATGGGATATAATGCGGAGTATATTTCCGATCCGGCCATTTTGATGCCCCGCCATTTCAACGACCCGACAAAGCAACACTCCGACAGGATCGGCTTTGTACCTTATTTCAAAACATCTTCTCCGGCATTCTCCGCGATGCTTGACGATCTGGGGCTTGTGGAAATCCCCACGACTTTGCCAGTCGAGACATTTTTGTCGGAATTGCGGACATGCAGCCATGTGATCTGCGAGGCCATGCATGGCGCGATCGTAGCCGATGCCTATCGCATCCCGTGGACAGGCTGCCGTATTCTGAATGTCCTTGAAGAAGGGCGCACCAGCCGGTTCAAATGGTCCGACTGGATGCAAAGCCTTGCCATAGACGCCCGGATACATGAAACTCTGCCGATATTACCAATGTTGCTGAACAGGGCGAACCGATGGCGTTTGCAGCCCATCGTCGAGCGCCGAACCCGTCAGTGTTTTGAACGCATCCTGGCCCGGCCCGACTGGCATCTCAGCACCGATGCCAACCTGACGCGCGCTCAGGATCGGATTCAGGAGAAAGCCTATCAACTGAAAACATACCATGCGTAAACGGGCAGCGACACAACCCCCTGACGATCTTCCTGCCCCGGCCTCTGAGCCCGAGGCGTTCGTTCTGGTCGTTCCCGACACGGCCCTAGGCCCTACACGCGGGGCCGGACAACGATCCGCGATCCTGTATGCGGCGCTGAAAAGTATGGGGCCGACACGTATTGTGATTGTGGGAAAGTCCGAACCCACCCGTATCACAGAAACCTTTCCCGATCATGATGGCATATGGCAGACAGGCACCCGAAGCGAGGTGGCCAGCAAACGCCCGATGACGGAAAAATTGCTTGGTGCGTTGGGACGATACATTTTCGTTTCCCGGAATTACCGGTATGATCCGGTAACACATAACATGATCCGCGACCGTCTGGTCGAGCAGCCCGCAGCCGTCGTTTTCCGGTATTTCAGGCCATTCAGCCTGTCAGGCATCACCAACACCACCCCTGGCGCACGACTGGTCATGGTAGATGTGGACGACCGCGACGATCAGCGACTTGGCTCCAGCGTCAATCAGGCGATCCGGATACCGTTTATGCAACGGCTCCTGGATGTTCTGGTTCTGAAACGAATCCGATCGCTGATGCGCAGTCGGCTAACCGGCGCGACACATGCCTGGTTCGCCTCGGAAGAAGACGCCAGGGATTTCGAAATCGTTCCTTCATCCGTTCTCAGGAACGTATCCTTTGTCACGGTGGAAAATGGAACACTCCCCCCGCCCTCTTCCGCGCGTGACGTTCTTTTCGTTGGCATTGCCGGACACAGACCCAATGTCGAGGGGGTGCGTTGGTTCCTGCGCGAATGCTGGCCTGAGATCAGACGCCGCCACCCCAACGCGCGCTTTCGTCTGGTGGGCATGGGAAACTGGTCGAAGAAAACACGTTTCTTCCATGAGTCAGACGGGTTCGATGTCATTGGATATGCACCAGACCTTGCAGCGGAATATGCCCGTGCGCGACTTGTGATCGCCCCGGTACTGGAAGGCGGCGGATCGAAGATCAAGGTCATCGAGGCATGCGCGTTCGGCAGGCCTGTCGCGGTAATGCGTCATTCCTCTCGTGGATATGGCCCGGAAATCGAACATCATCTCGCAATCGCCGGAAACGCAGCTGAATTCATCGACTCATGCGACCGGTTCCTTTCCGATCCGGCAGATGCCGATAAGACAGGCGCGACCCTGCGGAAACTGCAACAGTCTCATTTCTCACCGCAGGTGGCGCATATCCGGATTCTTAACGATATCAGGCAGCATCTTACCCGCCCCCAAGACAAGGATTTGTGATGAACTTGCCTGTAAAACAGCCCCAAACTTCCAGACACAGGTCACTCGTAATGCCGTTCCCGCCCGCCGCTGATATGGATCACGGTTCCTTGCCGGGAGGTCAGTTCGGATAGCCTCTCGTCTGGCAGGCCCGTCAACAGGCCGCGCATGACGATCAGCGCCACCTTATGCGACACGATCACGGCGGGGCCGGTCAGGTCGGCCAGAAACGCAGCGATCCGCGCCTGAACCGCCGGGAGCCCCTCGTTGCCCGGTGCGTTGAAATACAGGTCGAGATCCGTTTTGCAGCGCGCCACGATCTCGGGATCGCGGGCGGCGCGTTCGGCAGGGGTCAGCCCTTCCCAGGCACCGCATCCGATTTCGATCAGGCGGTCGTCGATGGTGCAGTCCCGCCCCTCGAGCGCAAGCGCGGCGGTTTCACGGGTTCTGGTGAGGGGGCTGCAAAACAGTCCGATATCGTCCAGCCCGATCTCCAGCCGTTTGAGAATACCGGCCTGTGCTTGTGCCTGCTCGCGGCCCAGATCGGTCAGGTCGGAATTCATCTGACCCTGAATGCGGCTCGCCTTGTTCCAGACGGTTTCGCCATGCCGCAAAAGGTAGACATCGGGACTGGGGTTCATTTTGACTGCCTGTATTAGTTTCAGAGAATAACCGCGCTCGAGGTATTGGCGACCAGATGTACCTGTGCCCCCGGATCGAACCAGTCCCGCCCGGCGCTGTGGCTTTGATCGACGACAATCTCGGTGCCCGCGACCTTGACCAGATACCGGATCTGACTACCCAGAAATTCGCGGTGCAGCACCTCGCCTTTCAGGGCATCCGGTTCCGGGGCCTGTGTCATCGAGATGTTCTGCGGACGCAAGACCACGTTGCTGCCGTCCAGATTGCCCGAGGCCGGGATCGTGAGCACCTCGCCGGTTTTCGTGTGAAACCGCGCGGCCTCGCCGTCGATCTCGACCCGGCCCTCAAAAATATTGGCGGTGCCCAGAAAGTTCGCGACGAACAGATTGGCGGGCCGGTCGTACAGTTCCTGCGGAGTGCCGACCTGCTGAATCACACCACCATCCAGAACCGCCATCCTGTCGGATGTGGTGTTCGCCTCTTCCTGATCGTGGGTCACGAAAATGGTCGTCAGGCCCAGCTTGCGTTGAAGGTGCAGAAGTTCGCGGCGCATCTGCACCCGCAGCGACGCATCGAGATTGGACAGCGGTTCGTCCAGCAACAGAACCTCGGGCTCGACGACGACCGTGCGCGCCAGGGCGATGCGCTGTTGCTGCCCGCCCGATAGCTGGTTGGGCATGCGATCAGCCAGATGCGCCAGACCCACCAGATCCAGCGCCGCATCCACGCGCCCCCTGATCTGGCTTGCGGGCACCCGGCGTTCCCTGAGGCCGAACCCGACATTGTCGCGCACGCTCATATGCGGCCAGAGGGCGTAAGACTGAAACACCATGCCGACATTGCGTTTCCACGGGTCAAGCCCCACGACATCGCGATCCCCGATCAGGATACGCCCCTGCGGCGTCGGGCCGAACCCGGCAATTGCGCGCAGCAATGTGGATTTGCCCGACCCGGACGGGCCGAGAAAGGCGAAAAACTCTCCGGGGCGAATATCGAGGTTCACGCCGCGCAAGACCTGTGTCTCGCCGAATGACAGGTGCAGGTCTTCGATCTTGATGCCGGTCTGGTCCATTCTTCCGTCTCCGCCTTTTCAGTGCATATCGGCCGAAGCCTTGGCCTTTTTGTCGCGTTCGATAATGATCTGGGAGGCCAGCGTGCCAGCCGCCACCAGCAGCACCGCCACCACGCCAAGCGCGGCCCCTGCCCCGCGTCCCGATGGGGTCTGCATGAACAGGTAGATGCCATAGGCCAGCGGCGCATCCTGATTGGAACTGACCAGCATGATGGTGGCCGACAGTTCGACAGCCGCAGTGGCGAAACTGGTCACGAACCCCGCCAGCAGACCGCCTTTCATCAGTGGCACGACGATCTTGTAGATGGTGCGCTTTTTCGTGGCGCCCAGGCTTTCGGCGGCTTCTTCCAGCGCAAGGCTGATCTGTTGCAGTGCCGCCATGCAGGCGCGCAGGGCATAGGGCAAGCGGCGGATCATCAGCGCAAGGGCGATGACCACCCACCAGCTGGCCAGCGGTTCGCCCACGAAAGGCACATCGACGCTGTGGAAGGTCCGCAGATACCCGATCCCCAGCACCACGCCGGGCACGGCCAGTGCCGCCGTCGCCAGGTAATCCAGCCCCTTGCGGCCAAAGATATTGGTACGCAGCACGATATAGGCAATCGCCGTTCCAAGGATCACGTCTGCTGTGGCGGCGATCCCGGCATAGAGCAGGGTATTCAGAATGAAGGTCTTGGAGCCTTCCCACATCGTCACGTAGTTTTGCAGCGTGTAGCCGTCAGGCAACGGCGCGAAAGACCATATCGTGCCGAAGGACAAGAGCGTCAGGCCGATATGCGGCGTCAGGACCAGCAGCAGGATGAAGATCACGACGCCATAGGCCAGCATCTTTTCCGCCGGTTTCAGGTTGCGCTTGGCCATGCCGCCGCCGCCCTTCTGGACCGTGGCGTAATCCTTGCCGCGCATGAAAAGGAAGGACGCCCACAGTGACAGAACCGAAAAGACCACCAGAATGACAGAAATCACGTATCCCATCGGATCGCTGATCCCGATGGACGAAATCCGCAGATAGGCCTGAGGCGCCAGCATGTTGTTGACGTTCAGAAGCAGGGGCGTTCCCAGATCGTCGAAGACCTTGATGAAAACCAGCGCCGCCCCGGCGATATAGCCCGGCATCGCCAGCGGAAAGACGATCCGCCGGAACAGTCGTATGCCGTGCGAACCGAGGTTCTGCGCGGCCTCTTCCATCGAGCGGTCGATATTGCGCAGCGATGCCGACAGGTTGATCAGGATGAACGGGAAATAATGGATCGACTGCACGAGGATCACGCCGTTCAGGCCCTCCATGAACGGAATGTCGAACCCGAGGTAATCGCGCAGAAGCAGGTTCACCGTGCCGTTGCGCCCAAAGATCAGCTGCATCGCGACCGCGCCGACAAAGGGCGGCATGATCAGCGGAATGAACCCCAGGCTCTGGATCAGGACGGAGCCGGCAAAATGAAACCGGGTCGTGATATAGGCCAGCGGCAGGGCAATCGTGGTGGCCACCACCACCGACATGACCGACACATAGAACGAATTCCAGAAACTTTCACGGAACAGGGACGTGCGGAAAAAATCCAGAAAGTTCTGCAAGGTCGCCGCGCCGGTTGCCGGATCCTGAAAGGCGACGATCATCACCTGTGCGACCGGCACCAGGAGCAGCCCGATCAGCAGCAGCGCGATGAACAGCGCCACCATATGCAGACCCGACAGGTTCGGCACCAGCCATTTGGGCAAACGATCGGCAATTCCGGCAGTCGCGCCGGGTGTAGACCTGTTCATGCTTGGCATTTTTTCCACCTTCCCCGAAACCCCTCGCCGCGCTGAACGGCGAGGGTGAGGCCGGCCCGAACCGGGCCGGCAGAGCGCTTACATGGCTGCCGCCTGGTCAGCCAGTTCGCGGGCGCGGCGGTAGTTTTCGACCACCATCGCATCCCATTCCTGTTCGACCTCGGCCTGACGTCCCTCGACCGTGTCGGTCGCCTTGCGGCGCTTCTTGGTGAAGATCGCGGCAAAATCGGGATCGAGGCTGGTGGCTTCGTCAATCGGGTTGGCCTCGATCAGGGCACGGGCTTCGGCGATCAGCGCCTTGGCCTCGGCATTGTCGCCCTCCGCGTGTTTCATCTCGGCCTGCTGAATCGCGTTCACGGCGCTGCGCAGGTCATCGAGGCGATAGGTGATCATCACGTCGAACATCGAGTTGACCAGATTGTAGCGCGCGCCGGATTTCTCGACGTCGAATTTCACGCTGGCGCCGATGGTCGAATCCTCGAACGGGTTGGGGAACCCTTCGGGCGCGTTGGCATAGGTCGCCGGGTTGATCGGCAGCCGCATGATCGCAGGGTCCAGAAGCACGGATTGCCCTTCGGGGGTCAGCAGGAACTCGACAAAGGCGACTGCCCCTTGCTGATTGGGCGCGTTCTTCACCACGGCGATATTGGCCGGAACCAGGGCGGTGATCGTCGGATAGGCGAAATCGACAGGGAAGCCCGACGCCTTTGACGAGAACCCGAAGAAATCAATCACGATCCCCAGACCGAAACTGCCGGTGTTCACCCCGTCGGGCACCCCGAAGCTGCGTTCGGTCACTGTCGAGAAATTCCCGGCGATCCATTTCCATTTGGCCCAACCGTCATCCCATCCATCGCCCTGCAAGACGGTTTCGACGGTCAGGTGCGTCGTGCCAGACCGCGATGGCGCGGACATGCCGACATGGCCGTGATATTTGGGATCGGCCAGCTGTTCCCACTCGCGGGCGGGCTCCAGATCGTGCGCCTTGAGATAACGTTCGTTCCACATGATGCCGTATCCCGCACCGGCGAAGCCGAAGTAATACCCATCGGGATCGTTCAGCGGATAGGCCCCGATCATGTCGGGGATACCTTCGGATGCGATCTGTGCCTGATCCAGCAACCCGTCGCTTTTCAGAACTTCGAACGCATCCGGCGCCGACGCCCAGAAGATATCGGCGGTGTTGTCGCCCGCGATTTCCTGAATGTACTTCACCCCGGCCGAGGTTTTCTTGTTCAGAACCTCAAGGTCGTATTCGGGATGCGCCGCCTCGAAGGCGGCCTCGATCGGGCCTGTCATCGAGTCGGGGAACGATGTGATGACCGTGATCGACCCTTCGGCCATAGCCGAGCCACCCGCCAGCGCCGTCGCGGCCAGTGACGAGAAGAACAAATGCTTCAATTTCATGGAACCCTCCCAGATATCCTTGCGCTCCTCCAGCGCCCGGAAACTGTGTTGGCAAGCGGGCAAGCGATCAAATTTCTTGCGAAAATCGGGGTTTTAGGGTGGTTTTAGGTCGATCTTGACACTCCGCTTGGGTCAAAACTGACCTATTCGGACAGTCCCACCGCCTTGAGCCGCAGATAAAGCCGCTTGCGCGGGATCGACAGCATCGCAGCCGCCTCGCCCTTGTGCCCGCCCGTTTCCACCAGTGTGCGCTCCAGCAGGCTGCGCTCGAAATCGCGCATGGCCTCGTCATAAGACATGGCCAGCCCCGCATCGCGGGCCGTGGCCTTGAGATCGACCGGGAGACCAATCACCAAACGATCGGCCACATTGCGCAATTCACGGACATTGCCGGGCCAGTCATGCGCCCTGAAGCGCTCGATCAGCGCCGTATCGACATGCGGCAGGCTTTTCCCCAATCGCGCCGCCCCGGTGCGCAGGAAATTTTCGAGCAGGATAAAAATATCCCGGTCACGGCTGCGAAGCGGCGGCAGGCAGATCGTCGCGACATTTATCAGATAGTAAAGTTCCCTGGTCAGGACGCCGCTTGCCATATGTGCATCGGGATCGCCGATCATCGACACGATCACCCGCGGGCGTTGGCTGCGGCGCAGAAACTCCGCCAGATGACTTTGCAGAAAGGCATCCATCTGATGCAGCGACCGCATGAACAGCGTGTCTTGCGGATCGGTCTGGCGCCCCAGTTCGGCCCGCAGGCTGTCTATGGTGGCAGTTGCGCAATTGATGGTGTGAAATTCGCCCGCCAGTTCGGAAAACTCGTGGATCGTGCGCGCACCGAGTTCCTTGCCGGTGCCCGCCTCGCCGTGAAGCGTGACCGTCACGGGCAGCGGGGTCACGTTCAGCAACTCATTACGGCAGGCCTTCATGGCCTTCGACGTACCAATCAGACGCGAGCGCATATCGCTGTAGCGCGCCACCCGGCGTCGCAGGCGATTGTTTTCCACGGCAAGCTTGCGAACCTTCAGCGCCCGGCGCAGCAGGCTAAGCAGGTAATCGGGCTGCACCGGCTTTTCGAGAAAATCATACGCCCCCGCCTTGGTGGCAGCGATGGCCGTACGCAGATCGCCATGACCCGTCAACATGACGAACGGAACCCCCGGCGCAGATTTGCGGGCCGCCTCGAGAACCGCCAGCCCGTCCATGTTCTGCATTCTGAAATCGCACAGAATGATGCCGTTCCATTCCGGGTCAAGCTGCGCCAGCATCGCGTCGCCCTGTTCGAATGCGACGGTCGGAAAGCCTTCGGCCTCCAGAAATTCACATGTGGCTTCGCGGAAATCCTTGTCGTCGTCCACAAGGTAAATCAGCTTTTCATCCGTCATGGCTCATGTCCCTTTCGGCAAGATGACCGTGGCGCGCGTGCCGCCCTGTGCCCGGTGCGCCAGGCGCAGGCCGCCGCCCATTCCGGTGATGATGTTATAGGAAATGGACAACCCCAGACCCAGACCTTCGCCGGGGGGTTTGGTTGTCACGAACGGATCGAAGGCGCGTTCGGGCTCCAGATCGCCCAGACCCACTCCGGTATCCAGCACCGAGAAGGCCACGTTGCCCGGTGCTGCGGGCTCGGCCCGAAAGACGATACCGCGTGGGCCTGACGTGACCGCAATCGCGTCAATCGCATTCGAGACCAGATTGACCACAACCTGTTCGATCAGAATGAAATCGCCGGTGGCGGCCATGTCGTTCAGGGTATCGTCGATTTCAACCGTGATACCATGATCGTCCAGCCGTGACCGCAGCAATTCGCAGGCCGCGTCGATCACCTGCGAGAGGCGGACCGTGTCGCGCCTGTATTCAGAGGCGCGTGCAAAACGCCGCAAGTGGCTGATGATGCGCTCCATCCGAGCAACCAGATCGTCGATCTTTGCCGTCTGGCCCTGTGCCGTCGCCACATCGGCGCGCTCAAGCGCCCGCCCGGTCATGTGCAAACGCTGCCGAATTGCCCCAAGCGGCTGGTTCAGCTCATGTGACAACCCCGCCGACAGGTTGCCAAGCGCGGCCATCTTGCCCGTCTGAACAAGCTCGGACTGGGTTTGCTGAAGCTGCTCGATCGCGCGGTCGCGCTCTTGCACCGAGTCGCGAAAGGCCGCGACCGCACCGGCAAGCTGTGAGATTTCATCGTTGCGGGCCGGAAGATCGACAAGACGGGGCTGCCGCCCTTCGGCGATTGCGCGCATCGCGGCGGTAAGGTGATCCAGCGGGCGAATGATTGCGGGACGGATATACGCGAAAAGGATGATCAACGCGGCCAATGCCGCGAATATCGTCATCCCCACCAAAAGACGAACCGTGCGCGACGCACTGGTTTCGAACGCTTCGCTCGTACTGAGGATTTCGGCGCGGCGATCCGCAGACAGATTCTGCACAAGCGATTGAAGCGCGGACAGGCCCGAAAGGCTGGCCTCAAGCTGTTGACTGAGAATCCTGCGCTCCTCCAGCCAGTTACGGCGGATCGAAACGATACTCCCCTGCCCAACGGTGATCTGGTTCAAGGCTTCGATGGACTGCCGCAAGGTGATATATTCCGCCTTGAGCGGCAGTTCCTGAAGCTGTCCGTTGAGGCGGCTCAGCGCATCCGACAGAAGCCCGGCGAATTGTTCGAGCTGTTCGTTCTGCATGCTGGCCGAACCTTCCACCGCCAGGGTGCTTGCGATCGAAGCTTCGGTGCCGATATCCACGAATGTGCGGTAAAGCGCCTGTTCGGCCATCAGGACCTCGGCCTGCCTGCGGCGTTCCGCAGGGTCGTTTTCCTGCGTCAGGCCACGGATCAATGCCGCGATGTTGAAAGAAAAGTCCGCGACCAGCGGCGTGATTTCGTCCTGAATATCCACATTGATCCAGCGCAGCCTGTCGACCTGCCCGCGCAAGGTGGTCTCGAACCGGCGGGCGCGATCCAGTGACCGGATCACCCCGGCCAGTTGCCTTTGCAGGTCCAGCGATTGCGCCTGCATCTCAGGTGTGCTGAAGAAGTTGCGTAGCATCTGGTTCAACTGATCCACCGAGACCCGCAGATCGTTTTCAAACGTATTGGGCGTGTCGGCGTTTGAATAGAGAATCCGATTGCTCAGCACTGCCAGGTCCGATGCCTGCGCGGCCAGATCTGTGGTTTGCATCAAACGAGGCGTATGTTCGGTGCTGAACGTGTGCACCAGAGCCTGGGCATTGCCCAGCCAATACAGCGCGATCCCGATCACCGCCCATGTCAACAGAACCGCCGTGACGATCATCAGGAAAAGCCGTGTCCAGATCTTCGGCAGCAGCCGATCGAACAGGCGCTTCATGGAAGATACCTTTGCTGGAGGTTCGAAAGCGCACGTTCCGCATCCTCAAGCTGCGTAATGACCCGCGCCCGCCAATCCTCTGCCAGCGAACGCATCTGCGGGTCCATCCGGATCAGCGAGGTGTTGCGCAGCCCCGCATCAGCCCCTGTCGCCAGCGCGGCCTCGTCTTCGGTAACGACCACGGTGGTCAGCAGTTCGTGAACCCGATCAAGGGACGCCGCCGGTGCATATGGTTTCAGGTCATGGTGCATACGCCAGAGCGTGCGGCGGCGATCCAGTTGTTCGGTGATCATCAGATCGAAAAGGGTATTCACCGCCCAATAGCGATCCGCCGAAGTTTCGGCATCGTACTCAAACCATGTCAGTTTCAACGCGTCCACGATTTCCGTGGGCAGCCTGTCTTTCACCTCGGCGCGAATATCCGGGTTATAGGGCACGCGTGAAATTCCGGGCGACAGCAGGGTCAGCTGCCCTTCCCGCGACAGCACGGCGCTCAGGAAGGCACAGGCCGCGTCCGGATCGCGGCCATTGCGCAAAATCCCGATCTGCGCGGGCGCGACCACAAGGGGCCGCCCATACTGAAATCTCAAAAAGGCGCTGTTGGCCTGTGACAGAAAGTCGATCGTCAAACCGATATCGAACCTGTCGTTCACAAGCCCGTCGGGAACCCCGAAACTGCGCGCCGTAAGTGTGGACAGGTTGGCCGACATGCCAAGGATGAAAGCCCAGCCGTCCTGCCAGCCCCTGACCTGCAAAAGCTGCTCGATCAGCATATGGGTCGACCCCGACCGCGCGGGGCGCGCCATCGCCAGACGATTGCGGTATAGCGGGCGCGTCAGGTCATTCCATTCGGCAGGCATGAACAGGTCGGAGTCCATACGCCGCGCCCATCCGACCGAGGACAGCGCGAATGCGGCCACCGGCGGCGGCCCGTCCGGCCCGCACATATCGTCATCGGCAAAGGCATCGCTGCGCGACAGTATTTCAAACGCCTCGGGCGAGGACGCCCAGAACACATCGAAGCCGCGTTCGTTGCCGCGCAATATTTCGTCGATCCCGGCAATGGTGTTCTTGTTGAGCACCTGCGCGGCGCCGTTCTCTGTCCGGGATATGAAAAGATCGACATAGGGCTCGGACACACTGGGCGGCAGGGATGTCAGAATCCGAAGATCGGCCGCGCTGACCGTGCCGGACAGGCAGGCCAACAGGCTTATCAATATGACCGCCAGATACCGCATGGGTGCAGGATACCGGGCCAGCGCATTTTGAAAAGCACTGACATTCCCACCCGCCCTCACGGGTGAAACACCCGGCTTTGCGCAGGAAGGCAGACGGGTTATCATCGCGATGAGCCTGTAGCGTCAAAGGGCTGGCATTTGTGGGTCGGGCAATTTGCGACCGCACAAGACAAGGAGACGTATCTTGAAACACTTTTATCCAATGACATTTCTTGCCTGTCTGGCCGCGCCCGTTCACGCCGAAACCTGGGAATGTGCGGTCCCGTATGACGAAGTGAATGGCGGGGGAGCCGTCACCATCGAAGACAACCGCCTGATCTTTGTGTCCAACTGGCCGCACCGGAACCCCGAAACCGTTCAATGTGTCAGGAGCCGCGCGAGAAGCGAATGCATGAGCGCCAATCTTGCGGTGATCAACAATGGCGGTGCCTCTGTTTTCGTGAAACTCTATTCGATCTCATGGGCAGAGAACGGTGTACCGGCTGCAATCGCCGTCAGGGAGCCGTCAGCCATCTTTGCGGCACAGGAGGATGGATATGAAACGCGAAGGGTGTTTCCGGCATTGGGATATACGTTTCCGGTTACCGATTGCACATTGAATTGACTGTCCGGTGAACCACCCGATTGGTCAGCAGATATGCCAAAACCGGGTTGCTTAGCATTTTCAGTACCCGCTCAGGTCCGCCAGCAATCCATTGGCAAGATCGGTCATCGCATAGGCCGCGGCGAAATCGAACTGGTTGATCGTGACGAAAACCGCGGTGCCGTGTTCCGGTGCGAAGGTGATATACGACATCTGCCCTTGCAGGGCGCCGGCCTTTTGCAGGATGAACGGGCGCTCGGCAGTGGGGTTCATCGCAACCCAACCCAGACCCATCGCATCCATACGGCCGGATTCATCCATCGACAACACCGTTTCCATCCCGTCCCGCTGCACATAAACCGCATGATCGAGAAAACGCACTTCGGCGCCCTCGGGACCGCTGTCCAGATGCCACTGCATCCATTTCAGCAGATCGTTGGCCGTACTGCGCAGCCCGCCCGACCCGGTGATGACCTCTCCGGTGGGAACATCGGGAAGCGGATCGCCAGTCGGCGCATGGCCCGACATCAGGCGGCCTTGCATGGCGGGGGTCACGTCGAACCCGGTGTCATCCATTCCAACCCGCCCGGTGATCCTTTCGGCCAACAGATCGGCATAGGACGCCCCGGCAGCATTCGACAGCGCTGCCGACAAAAGATCAAAGCCGAAATTGGAATAGGCGATGCTGGTGCCGGGCGCGAACTGCAACGGGTTGTTTTCCAGCCAGTCGGCAAAGGAATCATAGGTGATCGTGGCAAACGGGTCCTCGGGCGGGCTGTCCTTGCGGGGCACTTCGCGGGGCAATCCCCCGGTATGGGTCGCCAGGTCGATCAAACGGATGGCCGGATGCCCGCCCGCCACCTGCCCCAGCCTGCCGGGCAGAAGCGGGGCGACGGGATCGGTAAACCCGACCTCGCCCCGCGCCACGGCATGGGCCAACATTTCCCCGGCGAACACCTTGGTGATCGAGCCAAGGCGCAAAACGGTGTCACCATCCGGCGCGATGCCGTTGCCGCGTTCGGTTTCACCAAAGCCCGCAACAGCAACCTCGCCGCCGCGCACCGCCCCAAGGATCAGCCCGGGCACGTCGGTTTGCAAATGCAGGATGGCGCCGTTGAAGGATACCGCCTCCTCCAGAAGCGCATCGGCCCGCGCCGGGGCCGCGAATGACAGACATACAAGGCATCCCGCCACCATCTGCCTTGTCCGGCTGGTGAAATTTCCAAAATTCATTCCGTTATCCTTGCAAATTATGCCACCGGCTTCCCGGCTTTATCGGGCGATGGTGACCAGTAATTCCAATAGATTGTCAATCCATCCGCCATGAAACGGCCCGTCATGGGCACTCTCGAACAATCGCGCCAAGTATCTGCAAATCAGGAGATTGTTCAAACAGTCAAATTCGGTCAATTTGATGACTAGGCCCGGATCGTTGACTGGCACAGTTTCGATGCTAGGCTTTCCCCCATGGTTTCACATGAGAATCATTTTCGGTTTCTTCTTCTGAACCGCCCGTTGCCCCGGGCGGTCTGCGCGCTTTAGCGTACGGCGACCACTCGGGGATTTCTCAAGTTACTGACTGAGAATGTGGGGGAAACCCCGGGGGAAACCATGGCTGTATCAAAAGAATTCACATACCACGCAACCGACACCAACGCGTCGCAGTTTCTCGGGCATTGCCGAAGTTCCGAATATTCTCTTACCGTTGCCGACCGCATCGGGATCGAGCGTTTTCTGCGTTTCGCCGCAAACAGTCACGTGGTGTACTCGCCGATCCTGATCGGGCTGTTGCAGCATAAGCTGCGCAATTCCCGTCCGGCACCCGACCCGGCACCTGCGTCGCTGGTCACCAGCGGGCGGGAAGTCACCTATATGATCAGCGGGGCAGGAGCCGTCAAAGGCGTGCTGAGTCTCGGGCTGGTCTGTCGCGCCGGGGAACTGCCGGTTCATACCCTTCTGGGCGCGACATTGCTTGGCATGAAGCCCCTTCAGAAAAGCGCCCTTCTGAACGAGGACGGCGACATCGGGACAGTGGTTGTTCTGAATGTCGCAACGCCGCACACGCCCGAGCATACGTAGATCCGGCAAACAGCCGGTTCATCCGACCGATACCCTTTACCCAATATGGCGTCCGCAAAATGCGGCGCTGTCCTGATGGAGAACCCTTCATGACCCCAGTTGTCGCACCCAGGAAAGTTACCAAACGGCGGCCACGCGTCGTCCTGTCCGAAAGCGGGCTTGAACATCTCGAAGCGCTTGTCGAAGCCGCCTATAGCCGCAATCCGGATCTCGCCGATCTGTTGGTTGACGAACTGGGACGGGCGCGCGTCGTTCCGGACAGGAAACTGCCATCGAACGTGATCGCGTTGGGAAGAACCGTCATCTACCGCGACGAAAGCACGGGGCAGGAAAAAACCGTGGTTCCCGTGTTGCCCGAAGAGGCCGATATCGGGCGGGGCATGATCTCGGTCATGACACCGATCGGAATAGCATTGATCGGCTTGTCGGAAGGAGCCTCTTTTCATTGGGAGACACGCGACGGTGAACGCCGGCTTCTGACCGTCCTGAAAGTCATATTGCCCGGAACCGAAGGCGCTTTAGAATGACGAAAGGAAACCCAGATGGCCGGCAGCTTATGCGTGATGGATAAGACAATTGGTCGAACTCGATGAAATCCTGGCCTCGATCCACGATCGTATCGTGGACGAGGCCGATTGGGGAATACCGGCACAGTACATTCCCGAACTCGCCACTATCCCGGCGGATCAGTTCGCGATCAGCGTTTGCCTGGCTGATGGGTCCACCCATTCCGCCGGTTCGGCCAATACCCCGTTTTCGATCCAGAGTATTTCAAAGGTGTTCGCATTGATCGCAACGCTTGGACGGATCGGCGAACAGCTCTGGACACGTGTGGGGCGGGAACCGACGGGAACGGCTTTCGACTCCATCGGCATTCTCGAATCCGACGCCGGACGACCGCGCAATCCGTTCATCAACGCTGGTGCAATCGTAACCACGGACGCCCTTCTTTCCGGTCGCGAACCGCGAGAGGCGTTGGCGGAAACGCTGGGGTTGATACGTGCCATGGCCGAGTCGGATGACATTTACATCAATGACCGCGTCGCCCGGTCCGAAGAACGAACCGGCGCAAGAAACAAGGCCCTCGCCCATTACCTGTCATCTCACGGAAATCTGGAGCACGAGCCAGAAAAGCTTCTGGGAACGTATTTTCATCAATGTGCAATCGAGATGACGACCGAACAGCTTGCGAAAGCCGGGCGCGCGTTGGCGCGGTTGCCCGACGCACCAAGAACATTATCCAAGGAACACGCAAAGCGGGTGAACGCCCTGATGATGAGTTGCGGTCATTACGACGCCTCCGGGGAATTTGCCTACCGGGTGGGCCTGCCCGGCAAAAGCGGTGTGGGGGGCGGAATTCTGATTGTCGCCCCACACAAGGCATCCATCGGAATCTGGTCCCCGGGATTGGACGGCTACGGCAATTCCAAAGCGGGGACACGTGCCGCGGTGATGCTGAGCCGCGCGACGGAATGGTCGGTTTTCTGATCGCTTTCTGAGGTGCAAGACGGCCGGCACCCGTTGAGCCCGACAAGGGACGCGACATCTTTCTCGGATCGAAACAACAATTCGAAGCTGTTTTTGCAGACATCTGGCACGGCTTTTGCGTGGCAAGTATCGCCAAGGTACAGGAGAGTTGTTTTGACCAAAGTCCAGAAAACCAACCGCAGCGCCTTGCCGGTTGACGACCTGCCACGCGTCACTTCGGGAACCGGTTTCGGTTTCCTGTCCGGCGTGCGTGTCGTCGATCTGACGACATCTGTCGCCGGTCCCTATGCAACCATGTTGCTGGCCGAGTTCGGCGCCGAAGTCATCAAGGTGGAGCGCTCCTCGGGGGATGATGCCCGCCATTGGGGGCCACCGTTCCTCGATGGTCAGGCGCTTTGGTTCACGGCGGTCAACCGTAACAAGAAAAGTGTCGTTCTGGACCTGAAATCCAATAACGGACGAAACGACCTGGAAAAACTGGTGGCCAGCGCCGATGTCTTCGTCACAAACCAGCCGCTCGACGTGCAGCGCAAGCTTGGGCTCGATTATGAATCGGTCAAGGCGATGCGCGATGACATCGTCTTTGTGTCGATCACCGGTTTCGGTCTCAACGGTGCGCGGTCGGGAATGACCTGTTACGACCTCATCGCCGAGGGGTATTCCGGTATCATGGACATCACCGGCACGGCTGATGCTCCGCCACAAAAGATCGGAGCCCCGGCGGCGGATATGCTGGCCGGACAGGATGCCGCGATGGCAACGCTGGCAGTCCTTTGCGACCGGATGCGCACCGGCAAGGGGCGGTTGATCGACATCAGCCTGGTCGAAAGCATGACACGATTCCTGAGTTGCCGGATTTCGTCCTACCTTGGCTCTGGCGAAATTCCCGAACGGTCGGGCGGCACCGATAGCGTCATCGCGATCTATCAGGCGTTCGAAACAGCCGATCTGCCGATCACACTGGGACTGGGGTCCGACGCCATCTGGCGCCGCTTCTGGGAAACCGTTGGCGATGTGGAATTCGGGCAGCGGGAAGAATTCGCTTCCAACGCTGCACGCCGGGACCACCGGTCCGAAATCGTCGCCCATATCCAAAGCTTCCTGAAAGCCGAGCGGCGCGAAACCTGGCTAGAGCGGTTTGCCCGCGCACGCATCCCCGCCGGCCCCATCAACCGCGTTGATGAAGTTGCAAATGACGCAGATTTACAGGAACGCGGCATGTTCTATGCGCTTCAGGGCGAAAACGGCGCGGTTCAGCCGCAGATCGGCCTGGGCATTCAGGTCGATGGCGCCTACAGCGTCGCGCGGTCGCTTCCGCCCCGCCTTGGCGAGCATACCGATGCCATCATACGTGAATTGCACGGGCAGGAAAAACCAGCCGTAACAGAGATCGATTGATCAAGACGTCGAGGAATTCGAACATGTCCGGATTGGATACATCAGCCACTATCGCTGTCGTCGGAGCAGGCACCATGGGCGCCGGGATCGCCCAGCTCGCCGCATCGGCGGGTCATCGGGTTTTGCTTTTCGATGCCGGAGAAGGCGCTGCACAGAACGGCAAGGCAAAGATCGGTCAGACGTTGGAACGGCTGGTGACAAAGGGCAAGATGACAGCCGAGGATACCGACGCGCTTCTGTCGCGTATCGCGCCGGTCGAGGCACTGGCCGGTCTGTCCGGGGCGGCACTGGTGATCGAGGCCATCATCGAGGATCTCGATATCAAGCGCGGCCTGTTTGCCGATCTCGAAGCCATTGTCGGCCCCGAAACAATCCTTGCCACGAACACCTCGTCGCTTTCGGTAACGGCAATTGCCCGCGATCTGTTGCACCCCGAGCGTATGCTGGGGATGCATTTCTTCAACCCTGCCCCGGTCATGAAACTGGTCGAGGTCGTGTCCGGTGTCGCGACCTCGCGCAAGGTGGCCGAAACCACCTTTGCCACCGCCGAAACCTGGGGCAAGATCGCGGTTCATACGAAATCGACGCCCGGTTTCATCGTCAACCGCGTCGCACGGGCCTATTACGCCGAGCCGCTCCGGCTTCTGGAGGAACAGGTGGCCGATGTGGCAACGCTGGATACGCTGCTGACCGAAGGCTGCGGTTTTCGCATGGGGCCTTTCGCGCTGATGGACCTGATCGGCAACGATGTGAACTATGCCGTCAGCGTAAGCGTCTTTAACGCCTATTTTCAGGAACCGCGTTTTCGCCCCTCGATCCTGCAACTCGAACTGGTCAATTCGGGGCGGTTGGGACGCAAGAGCGGTCGTGGCTTCTATGAGTATGGCGAAGGTCAGGGGCCTGCCGCGCCGCCCGCGACCGATATGACGGATACGGATGCACCGCAGATGGAAGCGCTGGACCTTCTGGGCGAGACCGAAACACAGGGCGCGATCATTGCGCTGACCGATGGCCGCACAGCAGGTGCACGGGCACAGGACTCTGGCCGCCCGGTTCTGGTTTTCGATCTCATGGCGTCTTCCGGCAGTGCGAAACGGGTCGCCTATGCCTGTTCCCCCGATCTGCCCGAGGCGACGGCACGTTCATTCGAAGCGACGATGCAGCAACAGGGTATCGTTGCCACGAAAGTGCCGGACTGGCCGGGCCTTGTCACGATGCGGACTGTAGCCATGCTGGCAAACGAAGCCTTCGAGGCGGTGATGCAAGGTGTCGCCACCGAAGCCGAAATAGATGCCGCGATGCGCTATGGCGTGAACTATCCCAAGGGTCCGATGGCATGGGCCCGCGAGACCGGATTGCCGCATGTGCTGAGTGTGCTCGACAATCTGAAACAGGCCACCGGCGATCCGCGCTACAGGGCCTCGTTCCTGTTGCGGCGCAGCGCGAACGCTGTCTAGCCCCTGCTCCGCGCCCTACGATCAACCGCATCGACGAACCAAGAAATGTTCGGCACGATGATGAAAAGCCGCGTCAGGTGAAACGCGGTGATCATCGCGATATCCACGCCCATCACCTTGGCTGTCAACGCCATTTCAGTCACGCCACCGGGCGCCATGGCAAGAAGCATGAGATCAAGCGGCAAACCCAGCATATGCGACATCGCCACGCCCGTGACCGAACAGGTCGCGACGAAAAGGATGGAGCAGGCCACAGCAGACGTGACATAGCGACCCGCCGAAGTGAACAATGAGCGACGGAACGTCGACCCGAGCCACGTGCCCAGCAGGATCTGTGCGATCATGAGAATGACAGGCGGAAAAGGCTCCAACGGCATCCCGACCACGTTCAGAACCGCAACAAGGGCCAGCGGACCCATGAAATAGGGATTGGCGATGCGGAGAAACCTGAACAGAACGACACCGATCCACGCCACCAGCGCCAGAATCGCGATGGACACAGGATCGAATGCGCCTTGTGACACACCCTGCGCCCTGTCCGGCACGCCCTCAAGGAAATACAACGTCATCGGAATCGCAATAACGACGGTCGATATGCGGATGATCTGGGCAAGAATGATTGGGGCCGGATCGAACCCGTGCCGTTCGGCGGTCACCGAGGCCTCGACCGGGCTGGTCGGCAGAACAGCGATCAGCGCATTGGCCAAAGGGATCGTCGCCAGACGTGAGAGGATCAGGGCAACAAACACGGCGATGCAACAGATCAACAAAGCCATGCCAACCAGAAGCGGAACGTTCAGGATCAGCGAGTGGAACGCCGCGGGGGTGAAGAACAGCGCCACCTGGCTGGCCACGGTCGCTTGCCCATAGGGGCGCGTCCCCACGGGTACCACCACATTCGACAGGCCGGTCAGCGTCAGGATACCGGTCAGGACCATCGGGCCGATCATCCAGGGCAGGGGCAAACCAATGGACTCGAACAGATATCCCGCTGCTGCACCGATTGCGTAGAGTGTAAACAGCAGCGTGAAGGACCGTATCCGTCGTATCATTCCGTATCATCTCCTTCTAAAATCCGGCCTAGTGATCGGGCATGGTGCAGCCCCACGCAGCCAGGCTCGCGCGCCCCGGCGCTGTTCGTCGCAATGATTTGACAGGCCTTCACCAACCCGCAAGTTTCAGGCCAAAACCAATTCTGGCAATGACTTTTCCAGTCGCCGCTAACGGACTTGGCATGTGGTTTGCGCCGTAAGACCCCGAACGGCGTAACCCGCAAGGATGCGTCATGAAAGAATCCGATCCAAGCTGGAGGAACAACCATGTCTCTGAGAAATCGCGCCGTAGTCGTCGGGGTCGGCGAAAGCGATATTGGAAAGATGCCGCATATGTCCGGGCTGGGTCTGAATGCGCAGGCCGCAAGACGGGCCATTGCGGATGCGGGCCTTGACCATTCCCAGATCGACGGGCTGTTGACGGCCTATTCCTTTACCGAACCGTATTTCATGCTGGGGTCCGTTTTGGCCGAGTACTTGGGGGTCAGGCCGACCTATTGCGCCTCGATCGCTGTCGGCGGCGGATCGCCGGCGGCGATGCTGCACCACGCGGCACAGGCGGTTGCGACGGGAGCGGCCAATTATGTGCTTGTCTGTGCAGGTGAAAACCGTGCCACCGGCCAAAGCCGCGATGCGACCGTCGGCGCCCTGACCGCCGTTGGACACCCTTATTTCGAAGCCCCCTATGGCATCGGGATTCCGTCGCTTTATGCCATCGTTGCCCAGGCCTACATGCACAAATATGGCACCACGCGCGAAGACATGGCCGCAGTGGCCGTGAACACCCGCAACCATGCACTGCTGCATCCGAACGCGCATATGAAAACGCCGATCACGGTCGATGACGTTCTGTCCTCCAAACCCATTTCGGACCCGCTCCACATGCTTGATTGCTGCCTGATCTCGGACGCGGGCGGCGCCTTTATCGTCACGACGCCGGAACGGGCCGCCGATTTGCCCGGCAAACCGGCCTGGCTGGCCGGGATCGGTGAGTGTCACACCCACGAACACCTGACTTCGGCCCCCAGCCTCAGCGACTTCGGCGCCGAGGAATCCAGCCGGCGCGCCTACGACATGGCGGGCCTCGGCCCGACGGATATGGACCTTGCGATGCTTTACGATTGCTTCAGCATTGTCCCGATCATCGAAATCGAGGAAACCGGCCTGGTGCCGCGCGGCGAAGGCGGCGCCTTTTTCGCGGAAGGTCATGCCGCCGTCGGCGGGACGCTGCCCGTCAACACACATGGCGGGATGCTAAGCCATGCCCATGCCGGTGCAGTCGGCGGCCTGATGAGTATCGTCGAGGCGGTTCGTCAATTGCGGGGCGAGGCGGACGGTCGGCAGGTGGCAGGTGCCAATGCGGCCTTCGTTCATGGTGAGGGCGGCCTGCTTTCGTCTCATATCTCGATGGTCTTCACCTCCGAAGCCCGCTGATATAACGCGCCCGGATTGACGTTTCTGCTACGGTTCAAGGCCCCGGACTTCTGCTCCGGGGTCTTTTGATTTGGCTATCGTCGTCTTGCCAACGCTCATTCGGCAACCCGGCAAAGCCTTCGACACAATCATGTAAAAAGGGCCGCCACGATGTGACGGCCCTTTTTACATTACCGGTGCCGGGCCTTTCAGCCTTCACCAGTGCCCGGATAACCGATTACTGAATAAACGATCCCTCGACAGCGGCCGGGTCGATCGGATTGTCAGTTTCGAAGGCATTGGTGAATTCGACAACCCGCATGATCGCGTCGCGGGTGATTGTCGCGCTTTCCGGCGTGCCTGCCGCGAACTGTGACCAAATATCGTCAAAAAGGTCTTTCTCCACGTCCGAGTAATACTGCGCATACACACTGTCTCGTGTGTCATTTGTCGTTTCCGGGTTGCGAATCTGCTCCAGCCCGTTTTCGAATCCCTGCATGACCTTTTGCGCAAGCTCGGGGTTGTCGTCGATCCAATCGCCACGCGCCGTAGCCACGATGTAAAGAAAGCCGTCCAGCGCCTCGACCTCACCAGCCCCGGTGTTGAAGGCGAAAACCGCGTCCCGTTCACGGACAGCGATCTGTGGGGTGGGCGCGGACAGGGAAATACCGTCGATACGACCCTCTTCGATAGCCGCCTGGTAAACGCCGATATCCTTACCCAGATAAACAATGGTCAGGTCCGAATCCGGATCGAGACCGGCCTCTCCGGCAAAGTAGCGAATGATGTGATCGCCACCACCGGGACCGGACGTTGCGATCCTTGCACCCCGCATGGCCGTCAGCATGTCTTCATAGCTGCTGTCGGCAGTGACGCCCTTACTTTCAGCCCATTCCTTGGAATAGACGATACTGGAACTGTATTGCGTGACCAGCCCGGACACCATACGCAGATCGAGGCCTTCCTTGCGCGCAAACAGCACGCTTGCCGTCGATCCAACGGCAATATCCGCACTGCGACCGACAAGCGCGGCAACAGTCTTGGAGCCGGAGCCAGCACGGATGATCTCGGGCGTGACACCCGCATCTTCAAAAGCGCCACTGGTCACCGCCGCAAACAGCGGAAGGAAAGCAAAGCTCTCCGTGGAATGTGCGATCCGCACGGTTTCCTGTGCAGAGGCAAAGGATGCGCTCAGGGCGACTCCTGCAACCGCAATCATTTTGGTAATCTTGTGCAACATGTTTTCCTCCTCCGTTGCATTGACAGGGCCGACCAATTCTGAGGTTGGTTGGTCCCCGGCTCGTACTCAGGACCGCGCAATTCATATGCCAAGTTCAGCATCCGACACGAAAAGCTCGTGTCGGATGCTCAGAACCCTTGCCGGTTCCGGTTGTCTCCGCAACCGGAACCGCTCTCGAACAATCATGGATCGCGGCCCGTTTCGACATCACAGTTTCTCTGTGAGTTCCGGGACGGCAGTGAAGAGGTCTGCGACGAGGCCGTAATCGGCGACCTGGAAGATGGGGGCCTCTTCGTCCTTGTTGAT
>NZ_FRBR01000036.1 GCF_900142665.1 Roseovarius pacificus | reverse complement strand
GTCGGCGGGTAATTCTCGTTGGCGCTGTTCCAGATCTGGCGCAACCCGCTCTCGGCGGCCCCGTCCGAGCGGCGCAGAACGCTGCGGATGCGCAGATCGTTGTCGAGCTGGTTGTAGACCTCCCGGTCGGTCACATAGCGGAACACCTCCGCCTCGATGATCGCCTGGTTAGCGGTGACGGATGTGGCCCCAACGGACGCCTCGGGCAGGGCAAAACCAGTAGCGGGATCATAGGGGACAACGACGGGGGGCGGGTCGACATCGAGGATCGCGACTGCTGCTGCGCTCAGACAGCCGATGATGCCGAAGACAAGGCCTATCAGGCCAAGGCGTTGCCAGAGCCGTTCACGGCGCAGGGCGCCGTAGACCAGTTCTTCCTCGATGATCTCTTGTTCACTCGCCACCATTCATGCCCCCACGATCAGTCTGCCCGGAGGTCTGGCAAGGTGAAATCCATGAAGCGCTGCTCTTCGGCGATGGTGGCGGCATCGATCACGCCGCCCGTGCCATCGCCCACGGTTTGAATCGCTTCCAGCTGCCACATTGCCACGAGGGCGATGGCCAATTCAGCTGTCACGCGCGTGTTGAGATCGACGCTTTGCTTGAGTTCTTCCATGTCGTCGATGAGCCCGACGAGGCGGTCTACCCGCTCGAGCGATTGGCCGGCATCTTCATAGCTGTTCTGGGCGGCGGCTGAGACGAGTGCGCCGGTTGTTGCCTGCGTGGCCACACGGTTGGCCCCGGGATTGCCGCTGGTGGCCATTTCCGAGAGCGTGTCTTCATCGAAGCCGAGATCGGCCAGCACCCGGTCCATCTGGGTTTCGATCTCGCCTGCGCCAGAACCAGACAGGCCGGAGAAGTCTCCGGTCTTGATGGCCTCAATCGTGGCGAGGATGTCTCCGAACTCCTGATCGAGCAGGCCGTTCAGCTCGTCTTCCATCTCGGTGCGGATGATTTCCGGCAGTTCGGCGAGGCGGGTGAGGGCTTCGTAGGTCCGTTGCAGCTCCGCGAGTTGTTCCGTGAGAGTGGCAAGCTGTTCACGGAGCTGCGTCAGCTGCTCGTTTTGCAGGATCTCGTCCTCGATCATCTGCCGGAGTTGCTGGATGTTTTGCGCGATGTTCTGGGTATCGACGACGGGCACGCCTTGCGCGAGGGCAGGGGACAGGGCGCCAAGATGCAGACCAACCCCAAGTGTCGTGGCCAAAGCTGTCCTCAAGAGCAGATGTCCCATCATTCAATCTCCCTGATCGTAAAATCCATGAACGCGCCTTCGGCCATGCGGGCGCTGGCCTGGGCCAGCTCCTCGGCAGAAAGGACGCGGGTTCGTGCCGCCTGAAGCCGGATGCGGGCGGCCACGAGACGCACGAGTTCGGCGCGGGCATAAGTGTTGAGCGCAACGCTCTCCTGCACATCCTCGGTCTCGGAAATCCGTTCGACGATATCCGCAATACGCAGGGCGGCTTGCCTGATCGCGGCGGGTGAGTTGTTGCCATAGAAAGCCGCGCCATGCCCGGTCATCGAGAGGTTAGCATTGGCCAGAAGCGCGGGGTCGATCGTGCCGAGCGCTTCGATCCCGCCGATACGGCTGAGGTAGAGATTGTAGCGTTCGGGGATGACCTGGACGTAGTGCTGGGTCTCGCGGAAGGGTGGGACCCCGCCATACTCGAAAACCCGGCCGGGTCCGGCGTTATAGGCCGCGAGGGCGTTGATGATGTTGCCATCGAATGTGTTGAGCTGGGTCGCGAGATAGCGCGCGCCGCCATGCACCTGCAGATAGGGGCTGTCATAGTATTCCGGGTTGATGCCCAGATCGCTGGCGGTGCCCGGCATGATCTGGGTGAGGCCGAAGGCCCCGACGGGCGAGCGCGCGCCGATGGTAAACCGGCTTTCCTGCCAGATGAGCGCTTGCAGCAACGCGCGCCATTGCACGGGGGAGAGCCCTGCGCGGCCAACTCCCGCAAAGCCGCTGGTCTCCTGAGCCACGCGGATGATGAGTTGCTCGATGTTTTCTGCCGCATCCCCGAACATCTGTGCGCCGCCGGGATTGGGATCGATCTCGCCCGTGCCATAGACGGCTTCTACGGCGCGGTCGGGATCGCCGCTGCCGCTTTCCAGCCCCGAGACCATAGCCGGCAATCCCTGACCGCCGAAGCTGGTCTGGGCATCGAGGATGCGTCGGAGGGTTTCCAGCTGCTCCCGTTCGATCTCGGCGATGAGTTCGCGCACTGCAAGCTTGTCGGCCTGAAGGGCCAAGTCTGCTTCGCGATCGCCGGTCTCGACGATATCGCGCGCAGTCAGCCCGCTGTCATTGGTCGGCACACCTTGGGACAAGGCGAGACCGGGCAGCAGGCAAAACGCCAGGATATGAGGCAGGCTAGACTTCAATGTCGCCCTCCGGGGTGCCAAGGGGCGTGAAGTCACAATCAGGCGCGACGGTTGCCGTGGACGCGAGGAATGTGAAGCAGTTCGCCTGCGGCTCCCGGTATTGGGTGCAGGAGGCCAAAGCGCCGAGCGCGGTGAGAAGAAACAGAGTACGAATCATGAAAGCCTCCAAAAGTCCGGGCGGTCGCGGTAATCGGGGCCGACGAGCGCTTCGCCCTTTTCCATACCGCCAAGGATGGTGAGATTGGGCCCGAGGGCGCTCAGATCGGCATCGACGACGATCGAGCCCTGGTCGTCGCGGATGAGCGCAAGGCGGCTGTCGCTGCCGGTGTTGAGAAGCACATCGAGTTCCTTCTCATAGAGGTTCAGCATCGCGTAATCGGCGGCATGGGCGCGGATGTTCGGAAGCAGGATTTGTGTGGGCACCGCTTCGACGATGGTCTTGCCGGTTCGGGTGCGCTCGAGCTGGCTGGCGTATTGCGTCATCATTACCGCAACGGTGTTCTGCTTGCGCGCGGTCACGAGCCAGTTCGACAGCCGCTCGGCGAAATACGCGTTGTCGAGGGCCTTCCAGGCCTCGTCGATCACGATGATGGTGGGGCGGCGATCCTCGATCTCGCGTTCGACCCGGCGGAAAAGATAGGACAGGACCGCCATCCGCTCCTTGTCGGCCTCGCTGTCGAGAATACCGGTCAGATCGAAGCCCACCACATCGCCCTTGAGCGAGAACGTGTCCTCGAGGCTCTGCCCGAAGATCCAGCCATAGCGGCCGTCCTCGGTCCATTCGAGCAGGCGCTGGTGCAGATCGCCGCCATCGTCGGTGGACACAAAAAGCGATGCGAAATCCCGCCAGTTCCGCAGGGCCGGATTGGTGGCCTGGGCATTCTGGCGCACGACCTCCTGGATGCGGTTGGTCTGCGCCGGTGTGAGCGGCTTGTCGGCGCGGTAAAGAAGCGTGGCAAGCCAGTCCGAGAGCCAGGCGGTGCCGCGCGCATCCGTCTCGGTCCAGAGCGGGTTGAGGCCCGTGGGCTGGCCGGCGTTCAGGGACGCGTAGCGCCCGCCATTCGCGCGGACCGCCATCTCCATGCCGAGGCGATAGTCGAAGACGAAAATCCGCGCCCCTGCGCGGCGGGCCTGGGTCATCAGAAAGGCCGAAAGCACAGACTTACCTGACCCGGGCCGCCCCATGATCAGGGTATGGCCGCTGGTGGGTTCTTTGTCGGGCGATCCCTGCTCGTGATAGGAAAACCGGTAGGCGCTCTGCTCCGGCGTGGGCAAATATGTGACGACCCGGCCCCAGGGGGTAAGTGCTGCGGGTTTGCCAAGCTGTGTCCGGTGGAAGGCCGCGAAATCCGCGAAGTTGCGATTGGTGACGGCGCTGGCACGCACGCGCTTGGGCTGGTTGCCGGGATGCTGGCTGAGGTAATGCGCCTTTGCGGCGACCCGCTCACCGATCATCTTCACGCCCTCGGTCGCGGCGGCATTCACGATCTCTGCGCTGAGGGTCTGCAGCTCTTCGAGCGTTTCGCAGAAGAGCGTCACGACCATGTGGTGCTCGCCAAAGCTCTGGCGCTTGGCCTCGAGATCATCGGCGGCGATGTCGAGCGCTTCCAGGAGCGAGAGGGCCGCATCCTGGCTGGCCTGCATCTGGCGCTTTTGCCGCTTGATGCGGCCCGCCATGAGGTTCGAATTGATCGGCGTGAAGGAGTGCGTCACGATCATGTCGACCGGCAGGTTCAGCATGTCGAACATGGTGCAGGAGGTGCCTTCCGAGTATTCTCCGATGGTGAAGCTCTTGCCGTAGCGGTGGCCCACGACGCCCTCGGAAAGCTCGAAATGGTCGCCGTGGAACGTCACGCGGGTATTGGCGACGTTGACGGACAAAAAGCCGTAGGTATTGGCAGGGTAAAGCGGCAGCTCTTGCCCCGTGTTAAGCGCGCCCAGAAACCCCACCAACTCTCCCGATCCGGCTGACAGCTGGCGCGGCTTGAGCTCGGTAAGCCCCGAAAGGAAGACGTTCACGGCCTCGCCCAGGCGCTGCAGGCGTTTGCGCGTCTCCTCTCTCAGGCGGTCCGGTGCGCTGCGGCTGAGGAACGGCAGGAGGCTTTTCGGGGGCGGGCGGTGAATGACGGTGAGCGTCAGGGTCTTGTCGCGGAGCCCGCTGGTCTCGAGTTTCGCGCGCCAGCGCCGGTCGACCTCGCCTGCGAAGCTGTCCTCACGAATTGGGTCCAGATCCGGTCTGATGGCCTTGGAGACCTTGTGGACGTAATAGCTGAATTCCGGCCCGAGCTGCGCGACGATGCGGGCAAAAAGTGCCGTCAACTTGTCGAGATAGGCATCGTCGGTCGTGTAGCTGTTGATCCCCTCGAGCCGGATGCACCGGAAGAGTTCGTTCACCCGGGTCCGCACGGTCTGGTCGTCAACGAGGCTCACATAGGGCAGCATGTGCGCGAGGCGGGTCTCGCGCGCATACCATTCCGGGGTCATCGTGCGGGCATCGAGCGCAGCATCACGGGCGTCATCACGGGGCATAGCTGTCCCCGCCATGAATGGACCTGTTACGCGTGGGCGGTGTCTCCTGCAGCGCCGTCATCATCACGTCGATGAAACGCGGGTCCCAATCGGCGGCCTTCCAGAGCACCGGATAGAGCAGGGCCGCGACAGCCAGTACCGCGATATGCTGGACCCAGACGAACAAGAGCACCGAGCCGAAGAGCCAGACCATCGCATACATGATGGGCAGGCCCAGAAGCTTCGGCGGGCGCACGAGCCCGAGAAAGAGGGGCGCGCGCTCAGCCACCGGCAAAGACCGCGGCAACAATGGTGGGGGCCGCCGCGACACCGGCAATGCCGACAAGCACCCAAAGCGCCTGGCGCAGATCGATGATGTTGAAGAACCAGCTGAGAAAGACCCCGAGAACGGCCAGCGTCGCGATGACAACACCAAGCGGGCCGGTCAGCGCATCGACGATGCCCTGTAACAGGCTCTGGATCGGGGAGAGATCAATGCTCTGGGCGAGGGCGGGTTCGGCAATCAGCAGGAATAGCGCCAGCGAGGCGACAAAGAGGTTTGAAATCTTTTTCATGAATTCGATCCTTCCAATCGGGCCACGACAGCCATGACGCGGGCCACGTGGTTCTGGGTTTCTCGGTAAGGGGGAATGCCACCGTGTTGGCGCACGGCATCCGGCCCCGCGTTGTAGGCCGCCAGCGCCAGATGCGGATCGCCGAACGTCTCCAGCATCATCGCGAGGTAGCGGGCGGAGCCGTCGAGGTTCTGTTGAGGGTCACGCGGGTCAACGCCGAGGTCGCGCGCGGTGTCGGGCATCAGCTGGCCAAGACCAATGGCCCCCGCGCTGGAGACCGCGTCCTGCCGGTAGGCGCTCTCAACCTCGATATTGGCCCGATAGAGAGCCAGCCAATCCGTCACGGAAAGCCCCGCGCGACGCAGGCCGGGATGGCCGGCATAGCGCAAGGCCGTGGTCTGAATCCCGGAGAGGACATCGGCGCGGGGCAGGGGAGTCGGGCGGGCAAGGGCCGCGACTTGGACGCCCTCTTGCTCGGCCTCTACCTCGCCGAAGATCGCGATCCCATCGGAGGCCGAACCCTGACCAATCCCGTCATTGTAGTTTCGAGCAAAGCTGCTTTGGGAGCGGGACGGGATCAGGGAGCCGTCACTCTCCATGACCAGGACCATTTGCGCTGAGGCAGGTGCTGCGACCAGCCAGAGGCAGACGAGGTTAGTTGTCAGCGATCTTGTCTGATGGGGCGAGTTTATGCGTGCGGCTTGTACCCGCCTCAAGCGGCAGGTCGACATGCGCAAAGCCAAGGCCAATGAAGAAAGACACCACGCCGGAGATCGTCTTGAATTCGCGGATCTTGATATCGTTGTAGGTCGTCCGCGTGCGGGCCGTGACGAGGAGCTTTTCCACGCCATCATCAGAGACAACGCGCATGATCCAGACCCCGTAATAGCTGGGGCCTTTCTTATGTGCTGACTCCTGGCACAGGATTTCTGCGCTATAGCCGCTTTCCACGAGCTCGCGGAACCTGGCTTCCGTAACCACATTTGGTGCTTCGATGTCCCAGTTCATGGCCCGGCTCACGCTTTCTCCAATGGCGCGACCCCAGGCATTCCCACTTGAAGCCCAGAGTTACGATAGTATACTATCAACCGCAAGATGTAATATCGTGCTTTAGCTGTAGTTTGGTCACGCAAACACTAGTCACGGCCAGTGTCTGCGATCAAGGAGATAACAGGTTTGAGAAACCCAAGGTTGACATGCCTGCTCCCATTGCAAGCTATGGTCCTTCTGATCTGCGTTTCCGGGCCGGTTTTGGCGGAATCCTGCTTCGCCCCGGCCCGTCCTTTCCTGCCAAGCGATTCGCAGGCGGCGCGGGACTATGCGGACATCATCCGTGGCGATTTCGAAGACTACATCCAGGATATCCAGAGCTACTTCCGTTGCCTCGACAGCGAACGCGCCCGTGCCTTCGAGGAAGCGCGCGAAGTCAGCGAGGACTATGGCCGATTTTTGCAATTGGTAGGGGATTGATGGGCAATCTCGGGAGCATCAGACTTGCAGCCCATGGAAACCAGACGCCGATAACACCCTCATATATCTACTTTTTAGATAACAGATTTCATCCGCTAGCGACGTCACAAAAGGTATGTGACGCGTGGC
>NZ_FRBR01000029.1 GCF_900142665.1 Roseovarius pacificus | reverse complement strand
CGGATCGGGCGTCCGTCAACTTCGATTGTATCTCCGTCCCGAACATGGGTCACGCGGCCTGAGGTGGGGCCACCAGCCCCGCTACGCCCGGCAATAGCCTGTCCGCCGCCCCATTGCATCGCATTGCCACCGCGCAGGGCGCGGGGCTGGTTGGACTGTGACGGGGCGTCGATGACATATGCCAACCAGCTTTGAGTCTGACTATCGTGTTTTGAATAATATCCAACTGCCACAGTCGCGCCCAAGACGGTCAAGACGACAAGTCGCGCGGACAGAAAGCGGCGGAAGCGCCGCCGCTTTTGAAAGGGAACGACGTTTCCCCGGAGTTTGCGCCAAAATGCCATGCGCCGACGTTAGTTAATGATTTTGGCGTTTTTGGGTCGATACTTGCGTTGGAATGCTGAATTGGTGAGCCGCTTGTCATTACGTCTGTTCAAAGTCAAAACCACTTGATCGTCAGCTCTGCCCATCGGAAGCTGTCCTAAGAATTATTCGGGTCCTAAGAATGCTATACAAGGCTTTGATTTCTACATACGGCGCTTCGCTAGCAGGCAAGTCAGCACCATTAGATGATCCGGTTTGGCACTTGGAGTGGTCAGAAGATTTGCAGTTGTTTCGGGAGTATGCTCTCGATGCATTGCAGCAGGCCAAGGTCTATTTGCTAGATCATTTGGCGGCGAACTATACCGATACACTTCACGATGCCGTCCAAGAGAAGGCCGAATCCATCGGTGTTCCTGCAATGGCCATTCTCGGTGAGGTGCAACTTCCCAACAATGTCAATTGGGTAGAATTTGATAATCGAGCCCTAGCCATTGCGCGTTTCGAACGAGGGTCGCCTGTGACCGCTCATGACGACAAACCGATTGGGTCTGGCCTGCGAGGTTATCTAATCGATGATCGGAGCGACGATCACCTGCGCATCACGATGTTCAGCCGCCCTGAAGGCAGCAAAGTCATGGACCCAATTTGCTCTTTGCTCGTCAATCGGACAGCGGATGGGAAGCTGAACCACGATAAGGTTAATGAGGACCTGAGCCGGACGATGGTCAACTTTCGCTGGCGCATCGGAAACTCCAAGGAAAAAATCAAAGCCCTTCGCACCTTGCACCGTATTGATACCGGATACGATCTATTCATTCCTTATGCGCTCTTTGCGATGTTGGTATCCCCCGACTTGGGCGGCATTATTCCCGCAGAAACGGAAACGTTCAGAGCCAAGGATGTAAAGACAGCCCGAAAGTTCGGGAAGTCGTGGGTTCTGGGCGCTCAGAAATCCCATCTCACAATCCGAATTGGTCCGCAGGCTGCGGCGCATATGAAAGAAAGGCAGGCTCGCCTTGAATTTGAGCAACAGACCCAAGGGGTTCGAAATGGGCCTGTACGTCATTGGGTGAGTGAGCATGAGCGCCGCTACCGAAATGGTAAGGTCGTGTTGGTCAAAGGGCACCACCGAGGCCACGAAACTGACCCCGGTCTACCAACACGCGTCATGGGGCCAAGATTGGACAAAGACGACTTTATCGTCGCGCTGAAAGATTGAAAGGCAATCGGTAGGGGAGCATGGGCGAGTAGCGAAAGTTCGCCACGATCGCAAAAAGGTCAGCGGAACGGAGGAAGCCGTTATTGCTGACCTCACTCGTTGATCCGGACTGCAAGAGCGGTGGCGATACCCAGTTACTGGGCAGACATGATTGCGAAGGAACTATTATGTCCATTTGCGCCGAGAGCTGTAAGGGGCTGAGTGAACAAGGTGATGGCACGAGCGTTGCGTTTGCGTTCTAGTAGCCACACAGTGGCAATGCGGTGTATCTGATACTCCGCTTAAATGTTGTCTAATGATCAGATCAGACGTCATGGATCGATGAATGAACACCTTTTCTAAATTGAAATTGAGCGGATGGCGGCAGTTCGAGAATGTCGATCTGGACCTATCGAAGAATGTGACGGTTTTAACCGGTGCCAATGGTACTGGAAAGACATCCATTCTGAATATTCTCAGTACTCACTTTGGCTGGAAAATCAACTTCGCTGCTACTCCCTACGTAAGCAAACGCTCACGCAAGAATCTTTTCAGGGATATCCGTTCGCAAGATGACGTCGATGAACATCAAGATAATCGTCACCACAACGTCGGTCACGTTGAGTACAGCGACGGGCAAAGGTGCGATTTGACTGTACCTGAATTGCTAGGAGCGAACTACCAGCTTAAATACCAAAACCGGCAAGCTGTACCCGGGATATTTATTCCTTCTCATCGGCAACAGTCCGTCTACTCAAGCGTCTCGACTATTCCGACCCAGCCTGTCGAGGCTAGCCAGATGTACGAAAATTATAGAAATTTGTTGGCGCAGTTTTTCCAACCAAATCAACAGACAATGAGGAACCCAGGAACTGTACAGAAGGAAGCTCTGATTTCGCTCGCAGTGTTTGGAGAAGGCAATAAGACGGTAGTAGCAAATCAAGACTACGAGGATGCTTTCCGAAGGTTTGAAAGCCGTTTACGGACCACCCTACCAAAAGAACTCGGGTTTCAACGCTTGAAAGTGGTGATGCCAGAAGTGGTTCTGGAGACAAATAGCGGCGACTTCTCCTTAGATGCAATGTCGGGCGGTGTTTCGTCTGTATTTAGTATCGTCTGGCAAATTCATATGTTTGATCTAAGTAATTCTGAGTACACAATTGTGTTAGACGAGCCCGAAAACCATCTGCATCCAAGCATGCAACGAACGTTGTTGCCATCTTTGTCATTGGCATTTCCTCACGCGAAGTTCGTTGTCGCGACGCATAGTCCATTCATCGTTTCAAGTTTTCGCGAAGCAAACGTTTACGCGTTGTTCCATGGGGCAACGAAAGGTGTAGAAGCGCAACAACTCACAGAAAAGGACCTCTCAGGTTCTGCAAGCTCGGTCCTGCGGGAAATACTAGGTCTTGAAACCACCATGCCTGTTTGGGCTGAAGAAGTAATTGCGAGTGAGCTAGAGGAAACGAGCGATCTTTCTCCGCAGGAACGCGCGACGCGACTTGTCCGAAGGATGCGTGAACTCGGCATCTCTAACAATTCTAATCTTGAGTTTTAAGAATGCGTAATCTTACCAAGGCAATTGCGCCGGCTGTTATAGCAGATAATGAACAAGCTTGGCTTGAACAACTCGCAGAAGAACCAGACAACGCGACTAGGAAAACTCGATACAGGCATCCCGAGATCAAGGCGGCAATTAGAGACGAGGCATACAATAAATGCATCTATTGCGAGAGCAAGCTAGGCCATAATACTCCTGGTGATGTTGAACACATCAAGCCATCCTCCACGCGACCACACCTCAGGTTCAATTGGCGGAACCTCGGCCTTGCATGTACTGAATGCAACAGACGCAAGGGCGTATATGATAACGATGAAATACCGTTTCTAAACCCCTTTGAGGATGATGTAGAGGCCCGGGTTCTTCATTATGGTCCGATAATGTCATGGGTTAATGGAGATCAGGCAGCTGAGATCGCAATTCGGAAACTTGAGCTTCACGGCTATAATCGAGAGCAACTAGTCATTCGGAAAATCGAACGCATACATGAAGTGGACCGACTCATGACTTTGTATCAAGGTTGCGGGAATGAAGTACTCAAAGAGATGTACTATCTTCAGCTCATTGATATGGCGGAGCTACCTTCTGAGTTCTCTGGGATGGTCAAATCGATTCTCGAAAGGAACGGCATTCTTTAAGAAGTGGTTTAGGTGTCTTGGCGTCTGGCATGTGATGCGCCGCGATCTTCAGGTTCTGAGTATTTGTCCTACTAATACGTCGGCGCAAAGGTGGCGAATGTAAGATTCGTGTGCTGCAAGCGCAGCGTTTTTCAGCTTGGGGTAAGTCCGGAAAGGGCTGTCAAACCCACCGATATTTTGCCGCTGCTTTCCCGATCCGCTCATCCAACGGCACCGGATGCTCATCTGATGCCCGCTGTAGGGCGTTTACGTGGCTTTCAAGAAAATCTGAAAAGTCGCTTGCCGTGACGCCAGACGCGGCGGCGCGGGATATGAACAGGCCTAGAAGCTGCCGGTCCAGCATGCGCATGTGTTCTTCGCGGTTGGCGTCCTTCACGTCGCGTGGCAGGACGCCTGCGATGTTTTCATGTAGGTCAATCTCTACGGTCTGTGTAACAGCCCGCCACAGCTCGTGTGTGGGCCAGCGGGCGCGGTTGCGGTCTGCGGTTGGGATGCAATAGCGCATGCGCTCACAGAAATCTGTGAAGGTGTCTCCTACCTGTGCGTTCAGATCGTCCCATCCGCGAATATCGAACCGCTCGCGCAGTTGCTTGCGCCCCATACGCAACTCGAACCGCCAGACGCGGCTTTGGTCCGGGTCTTTTATATCCAGCGCGGGCTTGCCCATGCTGGCGCGGTTGGCGTTCCAGATTTTGAGCCAACCGGCTTTGCCCTTTTCGATCACCTCGGTTCGCTTGTCATAGATTACAAGCTGGCGGCTTTCGCCTTTGCCTGCGCGCAGGCCGGTTACCCGTGTTCCTGACGCGTGGGTTTCGCTGTCCGAGGGGCCGGTGAATTCCACGGCCTTTGTCTTGGGCGGCAATACCAGGTAATTGCGGTCTGGTTCGAACCACGGGGCAAGGAAGTCTATTGCGAAATCGGTGCGGGTGACGCGCACTTGGTTTTCACCATAGAGAATTCCAAAGGCCCGCATGCAGGCTTCAAGATGTTCCTGCGCGGCTCTGAGGCCGCCCGTGGCCAACAGGAAAGCCCGGAAATCCACCGTGATACCGGGATTGTTTGCGGGGCGGTTCTCTGGGTCCAGAAAGTACCATTCCGCCCCCATGTCGCCGGTATGGGCAGAAAACGCCATGCCGCCGCTGCGCCGGACGCCAAGGGCGATACCTCCAAAGTCCAAGATGCTTTCTCGGTTGGTTTCCACCGCCTCGGCCTTGGCCGCGCTCAGGCGTTCCCGAAACGCCGGGGGTATATCGGTTTCAATCGTCAGTCTCAGCCCATCAAAACCACTGTGCAGGATTTCTGCTACCATTTGCGCTGTCTTTCGATTTCGTATTGGTAGAGGGGGGTGTTACAAGACCCCCCTCTTTAGGCCGCTACCGCCATTCCTGAGCGCGCTGCGCGCCCTCCTTCCGCCTCCGGCGGGGTAGCTTTTGTTTTGGGGCCGGGCGCGAACGCCCGGCCGAAAAGTGGATAGGGTAGGGTTCAACCTCGAACGCCGCGCTCAATGGCTGACGCCGGTTGAAATGGCCCCTTCTTGGCAAATGCGTGCTCAAGCGCTTCGATATATGCCTTCGGCTCAAACAGCTTGTAGAAGTACCACATCGAAATTTCGCGAACCTCGTAAACCGGCGTTCCGTCCGGTTTGGATGTGAATTCCGGCCCATACCCGATTTTCCTGAAGGTCTTTAGAAGGTCCGGTGGAATGTCCAACATTCTTGACGCCTCGGTGTCGTCGAGTTGGGTGGTCAAGACATGCTCGTCCTGGGGAATGCCGTCTTCATCTATCATCATGTTTCCTTTCAATGTTGATGGCAGGCAAAGGGAGGGCGCGAGGTGGCGACACCCCGCGCCCCTTGTTGAAGCCGTCCGGCCCCAAAATCCCGCGCGGTGCTACCAACCCCGCACGGGCAAAACTCAATTATGCGGCTGAGGTGTGCGCGCGGCGGCGCTCAGCGGTCCAATCCAGCACGTCACCACGGCGATAGCGCACGGAACGCCCGATCTTGTGAAAGCAGGGGCCATAGCCAGTGACGCGCCATTTCTGTAGCGTGCGGATCGACTGACAGAGCAAGTCCGCTACATCGGCCTCGGTCATCATCTGTTCGGGGTCAATCTGGGTATTCTGGCCTTCCATAGGGCTTCCCTCCTGAGCATCATTGGTGCGTTGAAGGTTGGATAGCAGCCGGGCGCAGCCCGTTGAAAATGCCATAATTGGTTTCTGTGATGTCGAATTATGACTTCGGCTGTAAGGCATACGCAATCGCTAGAAAGTGCATCGATTTGAGGCCCATGAAAGCGATTTTTCTGAAGCCTGACTTGTTTGGGAATGTTTGCCGTTACGGCTATTCAAGAGGAGTTGGAAAAACCCGACGTGCGATGAAAAAGCCTGAGACCCGAACGCCGGGAAAACGTCGATTAAGTACCGTTTTCATAGCTTTAAAATGTGTGCCTGCTGTCAGAACATCATCAAATACGCCAATGTCAGTTGGTGCTGGATCACACAGGGTTTCATCAATCTGATAGAGATCAATCAGTTCTTCGACAGTCGGCCGGGGGTTGATCCCGGCTTCGTGCGCGGCCTCTGTAGAGACTGTTTGAGTGACCAAATTCCTAACATCCAAACCGTCCTGAATGCCCCGGCAGATTTGCTCCATTCGATCATCGTAATCGAGATGGCCGACACATTTTGATCCCGGAACGGGAATCAATGTACTCCTTTGTAGCCAGTCAGGATGAATTGCCTCTCTCAGCGTGTTTGAAGCCTGACGGATCACCTGTGCCTTGTAGTGATAGCCACCTTTTATGAAGCGCTCACTTGGTTTCTTTTTCAGGTTTGAGATGATTTGATTCGCTTGTGAAAAACTAAAATCACGGCCAGAGGTGTATTCCAAAAGATAGAAACACTCATCTTGAGGAGTTAGGTAATAATGGTCACCCCTGTTGTGATCGTCTATTTCGGAGAGGCGCATTTAGTCTAGGGCTTTCCAAATATCTTCTGGTTCGCGAACCCTGATTGCCCCCTCTTTCTCAAAGCGAGCGGGCCAAGTAATAGCCGGATTGTTGAAGCAGTTTTCAAGAATAAATAGCTTGCGCCCCTGATAGAGAGCGGCGCGTGCTTGCGTAAGCGTTCCAGATGTCTCGCCAGCTTCAACAATAATCGTCCCCTCGGTCAGAGCACTCATTGTTACGTTGCGCTCTGGAAAATAGTGACGCTTTTGTTGGAATGGTTGGACCTCATAGCGCAGTACAGGAATTTGCGAGATCAGCAGATGCTCCTTAGCGATGTATTCCTGTAAATCGCGATTTTCTTTTGGGTAGTATTCGCCAAGCGGTGTTCCTATCACCGCGATGGTGACACCGCCTGCCTCAAGAGCTGCATTATGGGCAGCAGAATCAATCCCGGTTGCGAGGCCGGATACGACCGCAAAATCTCGATTCACGAGTTCCTTGGCCAGCCGTGCAGCTCGGCGCGCGCCTTCCTCAGATGGTTTGCGGCTCCCGACAACAGCCAGGCCTCGCATTTCGCTTAGTTCCCACGCGCCCTGATAGTATAGCAACTCGACTGGGTACTTGGCGTCGCGTAACTTTTCAGGATAGTCGCCCGCCTTGTTTATCCGCACACCAAACTGTCTCACGCCTGCAGCGTAGAGTTTCTCTATGACCTTTTGAGCTGCGGCCTCAGCATCTTGAGGAGTTACGAAATCTGAGGGCAGCGCCGATGGATCACTCGCAAACTTTTCGGCCAAACGTTTGAACGTGGCTCCTTGCTGCATGAACAGGGCTTCGTATGCCCCAAGCTCACGGCGTGGCGAAATCGGGGCGAGTGCGGGTGAATTGCTATTCGATAATGCCAGCTTATTCACAGCGTTTAAACGCTGGTACATTGTTCATTTGCGTCTCCCAGATAAAGACCATCGAGGGTGTAAGGTTTCACTAGTGTGCCCTACACCATGGATATATAACAATACCTACAGATTTACAGCATGCCATGAGACCCGATGGCGCTTGAAGGTCAAACCTTGAAAGTTTTAGATGTTGAGTACTTGGGGTTGCGTCCTTGAAGCATTAACACAGCGGTAGTTGCAAGCGGTCGCGTCGGCGGTTGACCGCACCACAAATTCACCGGCAGTTCAAGATCGGCTCTGGGTCGATCAGAATTTTAAGTGTCTCTTTTTGATAAATGCTCTTGCTGCGTAATGGACCGCCAACCGAGAGAATTTCGGCGTCTAAATGCCGCTTTGCTGGCTAACGCGACAGGTCGCCAATTGTCCTTCGTATCTGCCCGCCAATCGCCGAATTTGTTATCCCCAGTTCGGGCGCGAAATTAGTCAGAATATGCTCAAGGATTTCGACAAGTGGCCCCTCGTATCGCTCGTCGACGGCGTTGAAGTAAAATCCGTCAAGCGGTCCTCGATCTGAGTGGTCCTCGATTGCGAAGGCCACACCTTCTATCAATCGTTTGATGGATTTCTTTGGCTTAGGCCCCCGTGATTTCTTTTCAGCGGGAAGGTCCAGCACGGAAACAGCATCTTTCAGTATCTGGGTCGCTAACACGAACCTAGCGTTCGAAGTGCCTGATAGGTGTTCAAGAAATAGATATGCACTGTGTTCGAAATCGGCTTCGTCAAAGCCGTGGTCTCCATCATCGTGCAGTTTCTGATAACCCTCGCTCAGGAGCTTTTGTGACCAATCATCAAGGCGTTCGAGGTTCTCGCTTAGCGTCGCCGCGGATTTTACTATTTCGTCTAGGGCGGCTTGAATCTCTTCGTTTGAAGGGCCGCCCTCTTCGAATTGTTTGCTGTAGAACTGCAAGAGTATGACTAGGACCGAGCGCTCAATATCTTGAAGTTTGTTTTCTTTTTTACAATCCAGTTGCTCTGCAATCCAGTCAACGTCGACCCTTGCTTCACGCTTCGCAAAATCCTTGGTGTCATGTGTCTGTTCCCATCCCCACCGGGGCTTCGCTCGTCTCGCCAAGGTGAAAATCCCCTATATATAAATAGGCCCTATATATCGAGCCTATATAGGGTGTTTCTTTCTGGCCTACCTGATCTAGCCGCCGGGTTCGAGCCCTATATCCTATGCTATTGACCCACCAGCTTGAGCGGGGGGCGGCCAACATGCCCGCCGCTAACAAAGCCATTCAACCGCTCCGCGTTTTCCTCTGCCGCCCGCCTCACCGGATCATCGGCCAAGTGCGCATAGCGCATGGTGGTCTGTATCTGAGTGTGGCCCAACAACCGGCCTACCATCTGAATTGGCATGCCAGACGATACCGCGTTTGACGCGTAGGTATGGCGCAGATCGTGAATACGCACATCGTCAAGGCCCGCGCGCGCACGAATGCGCCGCCACGGGTGCTGCAAGTCGGTGCAGTAGCGGCCCGGCACCTTACCAGCGATCACGTAAGGGTTGTCAGGAAGCCGGGGCAGGGCGCTGAGAACCGCGCGGGCGGCTTGGGGCAGGGGGATGCGCCGCGCGCCGGTCTTGGTGTCTGGCAGCTCCATGCCCTGATCGGTGATGAAATCCCATTGCAGCGTTTGTATCTCGCCCAAGCGACAGCCGGTCAGGATCAACAGCCGAAAGGCGGCGATCACGTAAGGGGTTTCCGATCCGTCGCATTCAACCTCGGCCAGCGTTTGCCCAAGACGCTGCAGCTCGTATTGGCTCAGAAACCGTTCCCGCTTCTCCTCGCGGTACTTGGGCACGTGGCGGCATGGGTTTGACCCATCCGGGCGCAGGCCCCAGACCTCGGCCAGATTGAACATCTTGGATAGCACACCCAACACGCGGTTGGCCTGATAGGGCTTGTCGCGCATCTTGTGGTGCAGCTCCGACACGTCGCGCCGCTCCACGTCCACGACTTTGAAATTGCCAATCGCCGGGTTGATAAACAGATCAATCGCGCGGCGGTATTCGCTCTGCGTGCTGGCCTTGCAGCGGTGTTGCACATGATCGGTAAAGAACCGCTCGCACAGGGCCGCGACAGTGGGCGCGCGGCGATGCTGTGCAATCTCTTCAACCGGATTTTCGCCCTTGGACAGCTCGCCCATGATTTCCTTGGCGCGGTTCCGGGCCTGATCGGCGGTGATATTGCCATGCCGCCCGATAGAGGCCCGGCGCGTGCGCCCGCCTTTGCGGTACTGCACTTGGTAGGTCTTGGTGCCCGAAGGCATGATACGCACGCCAAATCCCTTAATCTCGCTGTCCCATTCGAAATAGGCTTTGGCGCGAATTTCGAAGCTATCAACGCGGCGCTTGGTCAGCTTTGGCATGTCTTATCCCCTCGGTTTTGCCCCGGTCTGTGGAAGCACAGTGGAAGCACGTGGAAGCAAATCACGGGGTAAGGCGTAGGACTCCGGCGTAATGCCCGTCAACGAAAAATGAGCGATTCCAATAAGATAGGGTATAGGGGCGTAATCCGGCGCAGCCCATGTGAATCCGCTAGAGGTGACTCATAACCTGAAGGTCGCAGGTTCAAATCCTACCCCCTCAGCCAAATTCTGCATTATATAACAACAGGCTAGCGCCCCATCGGGCGCTTCTTGCGTTTGGGCATTCTGACTTGGTGCTACAACGGCCCGCAACCCGCTTCCATCACTGACAGCTCAAATCAACCTTCGCGCAAACAGAGCCAATGGTATGGACCCCGCCGCCCAAGACCGGCGAACCTTCGGATATCTAATCGGGAGAAGGAGACATACCATGAAGATCGTACGAATTGGCTTGGATCTGGCTAAGAACGTGTTTGAAGTCCATGGCGTCGATGCAGAGGACAGTGCGGTTCTCCAAAAGACACTGAGGCGGGATGTGGTTCCTCAGTTTTTCTCGGAGTTGCCGCCTTGCCTGGTTGGCATGGAAGCCTGCAGTGGGGCGCATTACTGGGCGCGGGTTCTGACGGATCTCGGCCACGACGTGCGCCTGATCTCGCCGCAGTTCGTAACCCCATACGTAAAATCGAACAAGAACGACCGGAACGACGCCGAGGCGATTTGCGAAGCCGTCGGCCGGCCATCGATGCGCTTTGTGCCGCAGAAAACTTCCGAGCAACTGGAGATCCAGGCCGTTCACCGTATCCGCCAGCGGCTGGTCTCGGACCGGACGAGGTTGGTGAACCAGATCCGCGGCCTTCTGGCCGAACATGGCGTTGTGATAGGCCGGGACATCTCTCGCCTGCGGCGTGGTCTTCAACAGATCGTGGACGGGGCCGCAGATGGCCTTGGTGAGCTGATCCGGGACCTGGTGCGCGATGTGCATCAGGAGTTGGAGGAACTCGATCAGCGTATTGCCACATATAATCGACGGATCCGGCATCTCTTTCGAACCAATGAAGATTGCCAGCGTATCGGCAAGATTGAGGGCATCGGGCCGATTACCGCGACGGCGCTGGTGGCGGCGGTCGGTGACCGAAGCTGCTTCAAGAACGGACGCCAGTTTGCCGCCTGGCTTGGACTGGTTCCCAGGCAAAGATCGAGTGGCGGGAAGTCCCGTATGTTCGGGATCAGCAAACGCGGCGACCGATATCTGCGCACCATGATGATCCATGGTGCGAGGGCCGTTCTCGGCAAAGCCGGAGGCAAGGAGGATCCCAGAAGCCAATGGATCGGCAGGATGCGGGAGCGGCGGCATCCGAATATCGTCGCTGTCGCACTTGCCAACAAGAATGCCAGGATCGTGTGGTCGATCTTGTCACGAGGCGAGTCCTATCGCTCGGTCGAAACTGTGTCGCAGAACTGACGCCAGCAGCTAAATAACCAGAACGAGGAGGACTTTCCCCAGAATATTGCAGCACCTTGGCAGGAGATGGTGAAGGGTACGACCCACTGCTTCTTGAACCTGATGTGTGGACCGGCAAGGCCGATGCCTATGCCTTGGAGCCGATGAGGGAGAAGCGCGCGGAAATCCATCGGGGCTCGCGGCGACGATGTATCGGGCCGCTCAGAGAAGCCGGATATACGTCAGCAATCGTGATCACCAAACCTGACCCAACCAGACCGTTGCAATCAGGCGGGGTCCATATACGTCCACACATCACAGCAACCTCAAGAGTATCTATGGGGCCTGAGCCTAGTCACCCGGAATCGAAGTTCGGTTCATTGTCTTGAGGCAGAAGCGTTTGACGGAGGTTAGGATTTCGTCGGCTGATTTGATCCATCTGTAGGGTTTTGGATTATCGTTATGCGCATCGATGAAGGCCATGATGTCAGCCTCCAATTCAGCGACGGATCTGTGCACACCACGCTGGA
>NZ_FRBR01000025.1 GCF_900142665.1 Roseovarius pacificus | reverse complement strand
GTGAAATGACGCCCTTTGAAATCGTTCATGACAACCGCTCTCCTGCCTGACCACGCTCGAAAGTGACCTCATCAAGAAAACTTTGCAACAGAGCCAGGAAAAGCGCATCCGCCTGACCCGCCCCATGCCGCAACACGCCGTGCAGCCAATCGGCCAAGCTGTCTTGCCCCGTCACATCCCCGTTCTGCACCGCCCATTCCAACCCATGGCTATAGGCGAAGGCCCCCACCGGGTAGGAGGGCGACAGCATCTGCACCAAGGTCAGAAGCGCGTCGGCCGGTAGGGTGTCAGCCATGCGCATGGTCGTGCGGGTGGTCGTGATTGTGAACGGCGTGGTGAACATGGCCATGGTCATGCCCATGGGTGCGTCCATGGCCATAGGCCCCGCCTTCGGGGCGGAAGGGGCCGGTGATCTCTCGCGTGGTGGCGCCGATCTGGCCGAGCATCTTGGCGATCACATGGTCGCGCTGAATCACCAGCAGGTCGGCGTCGATCTGGCAGGGGGTATGGCGGTTGCCGATATGCCACGCGATGCGCGGCAGGTCGGGGCCGGTCACCTCCAGCAGGGCTTCGTCGGCGGCCACTACTTCGATGAGACGCCCGTCGGCCAGCACGAAAGCATCGCCGTGGTCGAGCGAGGTGGTCTGTGCAAGATCGACCAGAAACGCCAGCCCGTCCGCCGTGGTCAGCACCTTGCGGCGCAGAAAACGCCCGTCATAGGTCAGCTCGACCCGATCACTGGCATCGGACCACGCTCCGGCGCGGCGCATCTCTTGGCAAAGAATTGGGGTCATCTCGGTCTCTTCAAAACAGGAAATAGCGCTGCGCCATGGGCAGCACGGAGGCGGGTTCACAGGTCAGCAATTCACCATCCGCGCGCACCTCATAGGTCTCGGGGTTGACCTCAACCTCGGGCAGCGCGTCGTTCAACTTCAGGTCGCGCTTGCCGATCTCACGGGTGTTGCGCACCGCAAGCGTCTGTTTGGCAAGGCCGAGGCTGCCGCCCACCCCCGCGGCCTCTGCCGCCTCGCTGACAAAGACCACGGCGGAATTCTCGACCGCCCGGCCATAAGCGCCGAACATGGGCCGCGAATAGACCGGCTGCGGTGTGGGGATCGAGGCGTTGGGGTCACCCATCTGCGCGCAGACGATGCTGCCGCCGAGCAAGACCATCTCGGGCTTCACCCCGAAAAAGGCGGGGTTCCACAGCACCAGATCGGCACGCTTGCCCTCTTCGATGCTGCCGATATGGGTCGAGATGCCATGCGCGATGGCGGGGTTAATGGTGTATTTCGCGATGTAGCGGCGCACACGGAAATTGTCGTTGTCGCCCGTCTCTTCGGGCAGCCGTCCGCGCTGCTTTTTCATCTTGTCAGCGGTTTGCCATGTGCGGATCAAGACCTCTCCGACCCGGCCCATGGCCTGGCTGTCGGAGGCGATGATCGAAAAAGCCCCCATGTCATGCAGGATGTCTTCGGCGGCGATGGTCTCTCGCCGGATGCGGCTTTCGGCAAAGGCCACATCCTCGGGGATCGACTTATCAAGGTGGTGACAGACCATGAGCATATCCAGATGCTCTTCCAACGTGTTGACCGTGAAGGGCCGCGTGGGGTTGGTGGAGGAGGGCAGCACATGCTCTTCGCCGCAAATCTTGATGATATCCGGCGCATGGCCCCCGCCCGCGCCTTCGGTGTGGAAGGCGTGGATCGTGCGGCCTTTCATGGCCTTCACGGTATGTTCGACAAAGCCGCTTTCGTTCAGCGTGTCGGTGTGGATCATCACCTGCACATCCATCGCATCGGCCACGCCAAGGCAGCAGTCAATCGCGGCGGGGGTGGTGCCCCAATCTTCATGCAGTTTCAGCGCACAGGCGCCTGCGTTGATCTGCTCTTCCAGCGCGGCGGGCTGGCTGGCGTTGCCCTTGCCCGCGAAGGCGAGGTTCATCGGGAAGGCGTCGGCGGCCTGCATCATGCGCCCGATATGCCAGCCGCCCGGCGTGCAGGTGGTGGCCAATGTGCCATGCGCAGGGCCTGTCCCGCCGCCGAGCATGGTGGTCAGCCCCGAATGCAGGGCGTCTTCGATCTGCTGCGGGCAGATGAAATGGATATGGCTGTCAAAGCCCCCGGCGGTAAGGATGCGCCCCTCGCCCGCGATCACCTCGGTGCCCGGCCCGATGATGATATTGACCCCCGGCTGCGTGTCGGGGTTGCCTGCCTTGCCGATCTTGGCGATGCGCCCGTCTTTCAGCCCGACATCGGCCTTGTAGATGCCGGTATGGTCAACGATCAGCGCATTGGTGATGACCGTGTCCACGGCGCCGCCCGCGCGGGTGACCTGCGACTGGCCCATGCCGTCGCGGATCACCTTGCCGCCGCCGAATTTAACCTCTTCGCCATAGGCCCGGCCCTCGCCGGTGGTCAGGTCACGCTCGACTTCGATGATAAGGTCCGTATCGGCCAGCCGCACCCGGTCGCCCACCGTGGGGCCGAACATGGCGGCATAGTCACCGCGTTTGATCTGTGCAGGCATCAGAGGTCTCCCATCACCGCGCTGTTAAAGCCAAAGACCCGCCGCGCCCCGCCGATCGGGATGAGCGCGACCTCGCGCCGTTGGCCGGGCTCGAAACGCACCGCAGTCCCCGCCGCGATGTCCAGGCGCAGGCCCCGCGCGGCGGCGCGGTCGAACTCAAGCGCCGGGTTGCTCTCGGCAAAATGGTAGTGGCTGCCGACCTGCACCGGGCGGTCGCCGGTATTGGCGACCATCAGCGTGATCGCCGTGCTGTCGGCATTGAGGGTCAGCAGGCCCTCCGCCGGAATGATCTCTCCCGGGATCATGCTTTGGCGGTCTTCAGACGCCGCAGGACGAGGATCCCCCCCGACAGCGCAAAGGCCGCGGCGGCGATCAGGTAGACGGCGAGCGATCCGTCACCCTCTCCGCCGTGGCTGTGGGGGAGCGGCGCGCTATGGGCGAAGGCCGCCATGGCGAGCGACATAAGCGGTAGGGCAAGAAGGGGGGCAAAACGCGGCATGGGATATCCTATCTGATGGGGTTGTGCACGGTGACCAATTTGGTCCCGTCGGGGAAAGTGGCTTCGACCTGCACCTCGGGGATCATCTCGGCCACCCCCTCCATACAGTCGTCGCGGGTGATGACATGGGCACCCGCCTGCATCATATCGGCCACGCTGCGGCCATCCCGCGCGCCTTCGACCACGGTGTCGGTGATCAGGGCGATGGCCTCCGGGTGGTTCAGCTTGACCCCCCGCGCAAGGCGCTTGCGGGCGACCTCGGCAGCCATGGAGATCAGCAGTTTGTCTTTTTCTCGCGGGGTCAGTTGCACGTCAGGTCATCCATGATCGGGGAAGGGTGTCACCGCTCAGCGCGCCCAAAATCGGGACGAGCGATTGGCGAAGGTCGAAACTATCTGCGGCGAGGATCCGGGCGACCAGCAGGTCAGGGCCGATCAGGCTGGCCCCGGCGCTGTCGGGCAATTGGGCGCGGAGCCGGGGCAGGCGCGCTTCGGCATCGGGGGCCACATAGATCAGCGTGGCAAGGGCACCGGCCTCGGCCGCGATGTGCGGCGCCGCCAGATGCGCGGTGACATCGCCGCTGAGCGTCATCGCGTCGTGAAAAAGCGGCTGGCCCGCGCGGTTGACCTCGATCCGGTCGCGGAAATAGGCATGACGCAGGGTTTCGCCCATAGCGGCGCGGCCAAAGACCAGCGGCTCCACCAGCAGGAGAGAGGCGTCTTGCGCCAGATCGACCGTCAGATGCCGCCGCAGGGCGCATCCGTCGTAAAGAATGGTCTCTTGCGGCAGCCAATGCAGCGTCGCGCCGGAGTCGACGGTGAGGGTGTTGCGCAGCGCCGCGACTTGCCCCGGTTGCGCGCGATAGGCGCGTTCGGCGGCCTGCGTGGTGAGGCTGAGCGCCGCTTGCGCTTCGGCGCGGGCGGTCAGGGCAAAACTATCGCCGCCGGTGATGCCGCCTGCGGAATTGATGACGATCGCTTGCAACAGCGCGGGATCGGGGCGGGGGAAGAGCAGCTTCATCGCGCCCGACTGGCGCAATTCACCGATTGTCGACCCGCCCCGCGCAGCCTTGGCAGAGACCATCGCAGCACCAATAGCGCGCGGCTGCACCGGGGTCGCTTGGGGGCTGTTTATGCTGCTGTCGATGAGAATGAGGAACGCTCCGCCCGGTAAAGTCTGATGATTTTTTAATCACCATAGAGATGGGGGAGAGTCATCGCCGAGGCGGTTCGGAGCCGCCTGCGCGGCGGGTTTGCCTGAAAAATGGGCAGCAAATCGGGAGGCTGTCCGAAACTTGGGCATTCCGCGCATGGGGCGGCGGCCCCGGGGAGGGAGGGCCGCCGCTGTCGTCAAATCCCGATCACGGGCGCAGCATGACCTTGCCGCCACGGCCCGTGGTCAGCGCGGATTTCATCGCCTCGGTCACCTCGGCCAGCGGGTAGATGCCGCCGGTGTCGAGGGGCAGTTGGCCTTTCGCGGCCAGTTGCACCAATTCGCCAATCAGGCGGCCCCGCGTCTCTGCCGCCATCTCGCCGCTCACGCGCGAGCCCCAGAAGCCTTTGACGGTGATGTGCTTCATGATCAATTCGCCCGAAGACATGGTGAGCGGCTGGCCCGTCGCCGTGCCGAAGACGATCAACTCACCGTCCTTGCCCAGCAGTTCGACCAGTTGGCCGCCCAACTCGCCACCGACGGAATCGATGGCCGAGACCGCGCCCTCTTTACCGATCAACTCACGCGCTTTGCTCTGCCAATCCGCATCTTCGGTGGAGAGGACATGTTCGGCGCCGGTGTCGCGCATCTCTTCGGCGGCGCCTTCGCGGCGGACGAGGTTCAGCAATTTGACACCGCGCGCCTTGGCCAGACCGACCATGATCTTGCCGACTGCGCCATTGGCGGCGGTTTGGATCAGCCAATCGCCTTCGCCGACTTTCAGGGTTTCCAACAGGGACAGGGCGCTGAAGGGCATGGCGATCAACTGCGCGCCCGCTTCGTCCGAGATCGCCTCGGGCAGGGGCAGCAGGCCCGCGGCAGGGGCGGTGAAATACTCGGCCCATGCGCCGTGGAAGCCAGCGGCGGTGACGCGTTTGCCGATCAGCGCCTCATCAACACCTTCGCCCACGGCTTCGACAATGCCAAGCGCTTCAGAGCCGCCGATGGCGCCGGGCAGGTCGGGCTTGTAGCCATAGTTGCCGCGCACGGTCCAAAGGTCGTGGTTGTGGATGGGCGAGAGCACCATGCGCAGCAGCGCTTCGCCTGCGGCGGGCGCGGGCTTGTCGGTTTCGCGGGTGGTCAGAACCTCGGCGGGCTCGCCGAATGTGTCGTGGATGGCAGCGAACATGCTGTTTCCTTTCAGGTTGGGAATTGGCCCCCGGTGGGGGAGAGTTGGGCAGAGGTTTCCGCGCGCGCCATGCGCAGGGGCGCATCGCTGCGTGCCAGTTTGGCCAGCACCGCAGCGCCGAGCCATTTCGCATAGAGCATGCGGGCTGTGGTCTCGGGGTTTTCGAGCACCCGGACGGTCCCATCCTCTGCGCCTTGGCGCAGCAATTGGGCAATCCGGGCGACCAAAGCATCGACACCCTGATCGAGCGTTTCGCGCATCGTTTCCGACAGGTCGGCGACTTCGGATCCGAGTTTCACCACCAAACAGGCGCTGGCGATCCCCGGGGCGCTGGATTGGCTGAGCCATGCATCCCAGAAACTGTCGAGCTTGTCGCCCGCCGTTCCCGGAGCCGCGATCAGCGCATCGACACGGTCGAGATAGGCCTCGACGTAATCTGCCAGCATCGCGGTGCCAAAGGCCTCTTTCGACGCGAAATAATAGTAGAACGAGCCCTTGGGCACGCCGCTTTCGCTCAGAATGCGCGACAGGCCAACGCCAGAGAACCCGTGCCGCAGCACGAGGCTGCGCCCTATGTCCAAGATGCGTTGCCGCGTCTGATCTGATTTCTTTGCCTCTGTCATACCGGGGCATCTAAGGAATAATAGACCGGTCGTCTAGTGCGCTCGCGCGAATGTGAGGCGGGCAAGTTGAACGAGGCGCCAAACCAGAAAATAGCGGAAAAAACCTATTCTTGCGCGATCATATATATTAGATTCCACACAACGGCCCGCAGGGCGATGACAGGGATGGAATGGTAAGATGGATCAAAAGATTGCTCTAATCACGGGGGCCGGAAGCGGGGTGGGCCTTGCCTGTGCGCAGCGTTTGGCGAAGGACGGTTTCATCCTCGTGCTCACGGGGCGGCAGCAGGATAAGATCGACGCGGCCTGCGCGACGCTCGACGGGCAGGGGCATATCGCCGTGGCGGCAGATGTGGGCGTCGAGGCGGAGGTCGACGCGCTTTTCGAGCGGGTGGAGACGACCTTTGGGCGGCTGGATCTGCTGTTCAACAATGCTGGGCGCAATGGCTCGGCGGTTGAGGTAGACGCGCTCAGCGTGGCGGAGTGGAACGACATCGTCGCGACCAATCTGACCGGGTCATTCCTCTGCGCCCGCGCGGCTTTTGCCCTGATGAAACGGCAGAGCCCCAAGGGCGGGCGGATCATCAACAACGGCTCGATCAGCGCCCATGTGCCGCGCCCTCTGTCGGTGCCCTATACGGCGACGAAACACGCGATCACCGGGTTGACCCGCGCGCTGTCGCTCGACGGGCGGGCGCATGACATCGCCTGCGGGCAGATCGACATCGGCAATGCGGCCAGCGAGATGACCGAGCGGATGAAGGAGGGCATTCTGCAACCAAATGGCAGCCGCATGTCCGAGCCGCGCATGGATGTGAACGATGTGGCCGAAACGCTGTCCTACATGGCGAAGCTGTCGCTCGACTCCAACGCCATGTTCGTCACCGTGATGGCCACCAAAATGCCCTTCGCGGGGCGCGGTTAAGTGGTCAAAGCACCTTGCCCGGGTTCATCAAATGGCCCGGGTCGAGGGTGGCCTTGATCTGCGCCATCAACTCCAGCGCGACCGGGTCTTTATACCGGCGCAGCTCGGCGCGTTTAAAGGTGCCGATGCCATGTTCCGCCGAGAAAGAGCCGCCCATCTGGTGCACGATATCATGCACGATCCGGTTGAAGGCCCCGTATTCGGCAAGGAACGCCGCATCCGCCATATCCACCGGGCGCGAGAGATTGAAATGCAGGTTGCCGTCGCCGAAATGGCCAAAGGGGCAGGGGCGCAGCCCGGGCATGTGATCCATACAGGCTTGGGTCGCCTCGCGGATAAAATCTGCCACGCGCGATACCGGGACCGAAACGTCATGTTTGATCGACGCGCCTTCGGGTTTCTGCGCCTCTGACAGGTTCTCTCGCAGCGCCCAAAGCGCGTCTTTCTGCGCCTCCGAGGCGCCGATCACGGCGTCGATGATCTCCTCCGCCTCGAAAGCCGCTTCCAATGCGGTTTCCAGCCGGGCGTCGAGGTCTGTCTGCGCGCCATTGCCGGTAAGTTCGATCAGGCAATAGGCGGGATGCGCCTCGGCCATCGGATCGCTACAGCCGGGCGCGTGGTCGATCACCATTTGCAGGCCCAGCCGGTCGATATACTCGAATGTTGAAAGCGTGTCGGCGGTCTGGCCGCGCATCCGCGCATAGAGCGCGAGCGCCGGATCGGGGCCGGTGCAGGCCACCAGCGCGGTGGCCCGGGCGGTGGGTTTGGGAAAGAGTTTGATCACCGCCGCCGTGATGATGCCAAGGGTGCCTTCGGCGCCGATGAACAGGTGTTTGAGGTCAAAGCCGGTGTTGTTTTTCCGCAGGCCGTTCAGGTCATTCAGCACCCGGCCATCGGGCAGCACCGCTTCGATCCCCAGCACGAGGTCGCGGGTATTGCCATAGCGCAGCACCGCCGTGCCGCCCGCGTTGGTCGAAAGATTGCCGCCGATCTGGCAAGACCCTTCAGAGGCGAGCGAGAGCGGGAAGAGCGCGTCGACCTCATCCGCCGCCGCTTGGATATTGGCAAGGATGCAACCCGCCTCGACCGTCATCGTGGCATTGGTCGGATCGACCGCGCGGATACGGTTCAGCCGGTCGGTCGTGAGGATAATGCCGCCATCGGGCACGCCGCCGCCTGCAAGGCCGGTGTTGCCGCCCTGCGGTGTGACCGGCACCTGCGCTGCGTGGCACAGGCGCATGCAGGCGGCGACCTCTTCGGTTGAGCCGGGGCGGATCAGCGCCAGCGCCGTGCCGCGCCGCAGCCCGCGGTCTTCAATCAGCCGCGCGTCGAAATCCTTGGCGTCAGTCACCACATGGGCTGGGCCAATGGCATCGCGCAGCGCATCGAGCAAGGCGGCGTGGTCTTGCGCGTCCGTATCATCTGCGCGGCGCGGCGCGGTCAGGGTCGTCATCTGGGTCATCCTTCAGCGCTGGTCGGCGTCGACTTTTTTCTGAGCCGCGGCGCGCAGCTTGCTGATCGTCGTGCGGGTCGAGATCTGCTCGGGGTCGGTCACCAGTTCGATCAGGGCGGGACGGCCACTCTCGCGGGCGCGCGCGAAGGCGGCGGCGAAATCCTCGGTTTTGGTCACCCGTTCGGCATGTGCGCCCAGACCTTCGGCCATCTTTACGAAGTCTTGGTTCTGCAAGGTGGTGCCCGAGATACGCTCCGGGTGGTCGCGTTCCTGATGCATGCGGATGGTGCCGTAGATGCCGTTGTTGAACAGCAGCACGATGGGCCGCCCGCCATACTGCGCGGCGGTGGCGAGTTCATTGCCGCTCATCATAAAGCCACCGTCGCCGACGAAGGAGAGCGTCAGCCGTTCAGGGTCTGCAATCGACGCGGCCACGGCAGCAGGCACGGAATAGCCCATCGCGCCACAGGTGGAGCCGACGATCCGGCCCGGACGGCCAAAGCGCAGGAACCGCTGCGCCCAGCCGGTGTGGTTGCCCGCGTCGAGCGTGACCACCACATCATCGGGCAGCTCATCGCGCAGTTGCGCAAGGGCCACCCCCATGTCGAGTTCCCATTCCCCGCCATTGGGTGCTTCGGTATCGGTGAGGTAATCGGCGTGCAGCTTGTCGCACCAATCGCCCCATGCCTCTGCCCGGCCCAGATCGACGCCGTCCAAGGCAGCGGCCACAGCGACGGGCGCCGCCGCGATGCCCAAATCCGGCGAATAGACACGGCCGATTTCATCCGCCTCGGGGTAGAGATGCACCAGCCGGGTCTCGGGGTTGGGCGATTGCATGGTGGTGTAGGTCTTGGTCGTCATCTCGCCCAAACGCGCGCCGATCACCACGAGCAAATCCGCTTCGCGTTGATGCGCATAGAGGCTGGGCGCGGTGGAGGTGCCGAAATCGCCTGCATAGACCGGCGAGAGGTTGTTCACGATGTCCTGCCGCCGGAAAGAGGTGGTGACGGGGATCTTGTTGGCCTCGGCAAAGCGGGTGATGGCCGCCGCACTCTCATCCGACCAGCCGGAGCCGCCGAGCAGCAGCAGGGGCCGTTCGGCCTGCGCGATCTCGGTCTTGAGCATATCGAGGCTATCGGGCGATAGCCCCGCATGGGTGGCCGTATAGGGCCGCGCATCGGCCACGGAAGCCACCTCGGTCAGCATGTCTTCGGGCAGGGAGATCACCACCGGGCCGGGGCGGCCCGAGGTCGCCACGCGGAAGGCGCGGGCCATATATTCCGGCACCCGCGCCGGGTCGTCGATCTGGGTGGCCCATTTGGCGATGGGGCCGAACATGGCGCGGTAGTCGACTTCCTGAAAGGCTTCGCGGTCGGTGGTGTCGCGGGCGATCTGGCCAACGAGCAGGATCATCGGCGTGCTGTCTTGCTGCGCGATATGCACCCCGATGGCCGCGTGGCAGGCGCCGGGGCCGCGGGTGACCATGCAGATGCCGGGCTTGCCGGTGAGCTTGCCATAGGTCTCGGCCATATTCGCGGCCCCGGCTTCGTGCCGCGCGTTGATCAGGTTGAAACGGTCCTGCACGTCATGCAGCGCGTCCAGCACCTCAAGGTAGCTTTCGCCGGGCACGCAATAGGCGGTGTCGGCGCCGTGGATCAAAAGCTGATCCACAAGGACCTGTCCGCCGGTCCGCGCCTTGAGGGTTGTTTTTTGCAGCATGGAGAAGGCTCCGTTTCGTTCGTTCTGAGATTTAAGTATGTGTGGCCGCTTGGCTTTTCGGGCTGGGGTTCCTGGCCTTCTGGAAGGCCAGGATAACGCCCGCGATGACCAGCCCCGAGGCGGTGAGCCGCAGATCGGGATAGATCAGCAAGAGCGACGCCCCGAAAAGCACCACCGACAGCACATTCGACAGTTGGCCAAAGTAGTAGCGTTGCAGGGCGGCGGCCAGCAGGATGACGCCAATGGTGGCCTGCAACAGGACCAAGGTGATCTGGGTGGCCGAACCCTGCATCAGGATCGCCGGTTCATAGACGAACATGAAGGGCACGATAAAGCCGGTGGCCCCGAGTTTCACCGCGGCCCAGCTCGCCTCGACGATCTTGGCGTGCGACAGGGTGTTGGCCGCATAGACCGCCATGGCGACGGGGGGTGTGATGGCCGACAGGATGGCGAAGTAGAACACGAAGAGATGCGCCGCTTCGACCTGCACGCCCAGTTTCACCAGTGCCGGCACCAGCAGGGCGACCTGCACGATATAGGCCGGTGTGGTCGGCATCCCCATGCCAAGGATGATGCCCGCGATCATCGACAGGAAGAGCGCGATGACCAGCGTGTCTTGGGCCGCTTCGATCACGAAGTTCGAGAAGGTCAGGCCAAGGCCGGTGATGTCGATCACGCCAACAACGATGCCCGCACAGGCACAGGCTGCGGCAATCGCCAGCACGTTGCGCGCGCCGCCTTCGAGCGCTTCGAGGATGTTGTCGACGGTGACGTAATGCCGTGTCGTCTTGCGCAGCGCCGCCACGGGCACGACCGAGACGATACCGCAAAGCGCCGCATAGGGGGCCGAATAGCCCAGCATCAGCACGCCCACGATGATCGCCAGCGGCAGGAACAGGTGGCCCCGCTCGACAAGGACGGTTTTCAGCGGCACTTGATCCTCTTTGGGGACCGACCCGATGCCCTTGCGCTTGGCCTCGAAATGGACCGCGGCGAAAAGGGCCACATAGAACAGGATTGCGGGCGCCAGCGCGTATTTCGCAACCGTGAGGTATCCGACGCCGAGGTATTCGGCCATGACAAAGGCCGCAGCCCCCATGACGGGCGGCATGATCTGCCCCCCGGTCGAGGCCACGGCTTCGACGGCGCCGGAGAAGGCGGGTTTGAACCCCATGCGTTTCATCAGCGGGATAGAGAAGGTGCCGGTCGTCATCACATTGGCCACGGCAGAGCCGGACACCGACCCGAAGAGGCCCGAGGTCACACAGGCCACCTTGGCCGGACCACCGACCTGACGCCCGGTAAGCGCCACGGCGAAATCCATGAAGAGCTGGCCCACGCCCATCCGCTCGACCAAGGAACCGAATAGGATGAAAAGCACCATATAGGTCGCGGAAACCGCGATCGGGATGCCGAAGATGCCTTCGGGCGTCATGAACAACTGCTCAAGGATCACCGAGGGCAGGGTCGAGGTGAAGGCGAGGCCGTAGCCGAGAAACAGCAGCGCCGTGATCGGCAGCATCGGCCCCAGCATCCGGCGCGTGGCCTCAAGCAACAGGACGACCAGCGTGATCCCCACCACGATGTCCATCGGCATCAGCGGATCGACGTAGAGAAAGCGCTGCGTGATGTAGTTGAGGTTAAAGGATGGATAGAGCGCCGCGCCCAAGGCGACCAACCCGAGCACCACGTCATACCAACGCGGCACATCGTTGCGCAGCCCCTTGCGGTTGACGGTCAGGAAGATCAGCAAAAGCGCCAGAGCGACGTGCACGCCGCGCATGATATAGGGGTTGGGCGGGCCGACGAAGGCGACATAGAGATGCCAAGCAGCCATGCCGATCAGGATCAGCCTTGCTATGCGGGTAATCAGGGGCATCTTGTCCAGAAAGATCGACAGTTGCATGGGGGTTCTCGCGTCTAGAGTGGAAGGCGGCCCTTATGCGGCGGCGCATGCGATGCGCGGGCGGTGGGGCCTATGGGGATGTGGGTCGGGCGGAGCGCTTGGCCCCGGCCGACCCGTTTCTCGTCAGGGGGGAATTACATCCCCGAGACGCCACGCTCTGCGTAGAACTCTTTCGCGGCGGGGTGGAAGGGCACGCCGATGTCGGTGGCCATTTCCTCAACCGTCAGGTTCGCCATGGATTTGCTGATCGCGGCGAAGCTGTCGTTGTTGTCGGCAATCGCGGCGAGCACGGATTTGACGATCTCACCGTCATAGTCGCAGGGCGCGACCATATGGGTGTCGTAGCTGATCGCATGCACGGTCTCATCGAAACCGGGGTAGGCGCCTGCCTTGACTTCGCGGCGCTGGAAGGCGGCGTTCTTGTCTTTGAAGTACTGGAAGGTCTCTTCATCCACGTCGATCAGGCGGATCTTGCGGGAGGACGCCAGATCCATGACCGAACCTGTCGGCAGCGACGACCCCAGCGTGAAGAAATCGGCCTGACCGTCTTTCATCTGCGAGGCGGAGTCGGAATAGGAAGTGTTGGCGACGCTGTCGAGGTCATCAAAGGTCATGTCGGCGGTCGACAAAAGCTCGCGTGTCAGGAATTCGCCGGTGTTGCCAAGCTGCTGCGTGGTCAGCCGTTTGCCCTTCATGTCGGCGATGGTCTTGATGCCCGAATCCTCAAGCGCGACGATCTGGAAGTACTGCGGATAAAGAATGCCAAGGTTGCAGACATTGGTCGTCGCTTTGCGGAACGGCTCTTTGCCCGACAGGCTATCCACGGTCGAGATCGAGTTGGCGAAGGCGATGCCAAAGCGGCCCGCGTCTACACCAACCACATTCGACACACCCGCACCCGGCGTGACGGTGATGTCCATATCGGGGTTCTCACGCTCCACAATCGCCTTGATCGCGCCGCCCACGGGATACCACGACCCGCCCTGCTGGCCGGTCGCCATGACAAAGCTCTGCGCATGGGCGGCGGCGCCTGCGACGGCGAAAAGGATGGTGGCCGCTGTGGTGCGGCGGATCGATTTGAAGAACGGTGACATAGAAACTCCTCCCGAGTTTTGACTGTGTGTCGGCAGCTACTGGATGGGTTCCGGGCTCCCCCCTGACATCCTGTTGCCGTGATCCGCAGACTGCGGGGGAATCTCTAGCCTGTCAATTAAAAATACAAATTTATGGGGATTTCATCTTACTTGTAATGTTGTATTCTGGTTGTAATGCTGGGAATGACCCTACCTTCTGATTATTGACAGCTTGTCATACAGGTGGTCCAATCGGCGAAAGGAAGTTGTTATTATGGCTGCAAATCTTCAGGCGACCGCGCCCCTCGTCGATGGTGCCACGCTAAGCGATCAGGTGACGGAGGTGCTGCGCCACAACGTGGTGAACGGTGTGTGGAACGTGGGCGATGTGCTGCCCTCCGAAACCACATTGGCCAGCGATTTCGACGTGAGCCGCACGGTGATCCGCGAGGCTGTGTCGCGCCTTAAGGCCGAAGGCATGTTGTCGAGCCGTCAGGGCCGGGGGGCCTTTGTCGCCAGCGACCGGCCCCGTCAGGGCTTTGCTATCCCTGAACGTGACATGGAAAGCCAGCGCAAGCTTGAACAGATCCTAGAGCTGCGCATGGGGCTTGAGATCGAAGCCGCTGCCATCGCCGCCGCCCGCGCCACACCCGAGGCCCGCGCAGAGATTGAGCGTGCCGCCGCCGCCTATGATCAAAGCAACAAGATCGGTGGCCCTGCAGTGGCGGCAGGGGTCACTGCAGACCTCGATTTTCACCGCGCGGTCTGCGAGGCGACGGGGAACAGCTACTACCTTAGCCTGTTTAACTATCTTGTTGCCAGCCTGCGCGAGACGATGCTGGCCGGTCGGCTGCAAGCGCTGAAACGCGGCGGCGAAAGCCGGGATGCGATACAAGAGCACTACGACATCGCCGCCTCTATCGCCGAGGGTGACGCAGAGCGCGCCCGCCAGCGGATGCGCGACCACCTCCAGATGTCGAGCGGACGGCTCTTGGCGCAGCTCAAGACCGAGGACGGGCTGGCGGAGTGACCGTTCCTGCCGCCCTCCACGCCGCCCTTGCGCGCCCCCCCTCACTGACCATCGCGCTCAGCGGGGGGATCGACAGCCTGACGCTCTCGGCTGCCGCGGCCAAGGTGCGCGGCGCGGCGGGCGTGACGCTTTGCCATGCGGTCTCACCCGCCGTTCCGGCCGCGGCGACCGCGCGGGTGAAGGATTTCGCCACCGAATGGGGGCTGCCGCTGAAGCTGGTCGACGCGGGGGAGTTTGCCGATCCCGCCTATCGCGCCAACCCGGTCAATCGCTGTTATTTCTGCAAGTCGAACCTCTATGGCACCTTGGCGCGGATGGGGCCGCTGGTGGCGGCGGGCACCAATACCGATGATCTGTCGGACTACCGCCCCGGCCTGCAAGCGGCGGCAGAGCACGGCGTGCTGCACCCTTTCGTCGAGGCGCAGATGTCCAAGTCGGATGTGCGCACCTTGGCCCGCGCGCTCGGGCTGGGGGATCTGGCGGAACTGCCAGCCGCCCCCTGTTTGGCCAGCCGGATCGAGACCGGTCTGCGGGTGGAGCCGGCGGATCTGGCGGTGATCGACCGGGTAGAGACCCTGCTGCGTGCAGAGTTGGGCAATATCACCCTGCGCTGCCGTCTGCTGCGTGGGGGCTGGGTGGTGGAGCTTGATCCGTCTGTTTACGAAGACCTCTCCGCCCAGAAACGTGCAGCGATATTGACGCAGGTTCGGCGGGCCACGGATGACGGGCGCGCGGTCGATCTGCGGGCCTATTCAAGAGGAAGTGCATTTGTCCATCAATGAGACCGGCCCCGACGGGCATCCCGACGTGACCTTTGATCGGGGCCGCGGGGGGCGTATCGGCATCGAAGAGGCCGTGCTTTGTGAGCATAAATCCGTGGCGCAGATCGCCGCCATCATTGGCGATGCGGCGGCAGAGGAACGGCGGCTGTTGCTGACCCGGCTGACGGCAGAGCAGTTTGCCGCCCTGCCCGCCGACGCGGCGCAACGGGTCGATTACTGCACCGCCTCGCGCACCGCCATTTTGGGGGAGATCGGGCCCTTGGCCAGCACCCCGCGCATCGCCCTCGTCAGTGCGGGCACCTCTGATTACGCCCCCATGGCCGAGGCGCGGCGCACGCTGGCCTATGGCGGAATGGCGGCGACCGAGGTTTCGGACGTAGGTGTCGCCGGGCTGTGGCGTCTGCTCGCGCGGGAAGAGTTGCTGCGCGAGATGGATGTGGTGATCGTCTTTGCCGGGATGGACGCGGCGCTGCCCTCGGTCGTGGCCGGGCTGGTGCCGGGGGTGGTCATTGGTGTGCCGACCTCGGTGGGCTATGGTGTCGCCCGCGGCGGGAGGGTCGCGCTCGATTCGATACTCGCCAGCTGCGCACCGGGGGTGACGGTGGTGAACATCGACAACGGCTATGGAGCTGCAACATCGGCGCTGCGACTGGCCAATATGATGCGCCGCGCCGCGGCGGGAGGGTAGCCGGTGACAGCACCGAAACTGAAGATCAAGAAACGCCAGACATTGGCCGACCAGCTCTACGGGCAGGTCCTTGAGCAGATCGTGTCGAACAAGCTGGTGCAGGGGGAAAAGCTGCCGTCGGAGAACCAGATCGCCACCGCCTTTGGCGTGTCGCGCCCCGTGGTGCGTGAGGCGCTGCGCAAGCTGCAAGAGGACGGTCTGGTCGAGGCGCGGCGCGGCGTGGGCACCTTCGTGCGGCGGCGGCCTTCGGAAAAGCTGATCGAATATGCCACGGCGGGTTCCGTCGCTGGGCTGATGCGCGCGATGGAGGCGCGGATCACGATCGAAAAGGCCACCGCCCGCATGGCCGCGCAGCGCGCCAGCCCCAAGGATATCGCCCGGATCGAGGCAGCCCTGCAGACGCTGGAGGCATCGATGCAGGCGCGCGATCCGTCCTTTGATGCCGATTACCAATTCCACCGCGCCATCGCGGCGGCTTCGGGCAATGAGATCTTCGTCCAGATGCTGGATTGCGCCCGCGGTTCGATCGAACAGGGGATCGACGTGGCGCAAAAGCTGACGCGCCAAGGCTCCCAGGCGCGGATCGACGTGGTGATCAGCGAACATCGGCAAATCCTCGAAGCGATCCGCGCGGGCGACAGCGAAGTCGCAGGCGTGTCGATGGCCTATCACCTTTTGCAGGCGCGGGCCCGGATCACCGACCACGCCGGTATCGCATGACCCAAGCAAGCAGAAAGACCATTCCATGATCTACGACCACCGCACCTATTGCTGCCGCCCCGGCACGATCAAGAAACACCTCGCGCTCTATGCCGAATTCGGCTTCCCGGCGCAGCGCCGCATCCTGGGTGAGCCGGTAATCTATGCGCAGGTCGAGACGGGGGACGTGAATTCCTTCGTGCATATCTGGGCCTATAAGGACGCCGCCGACCGTGCCGCCCGTCGGGCGCAGATGGCGGCGGATCCTGAGTGGCAGGCCTATCTCAAGAAAAGCGCCGAGGCGGGGTATTTGGTGAGCCAGACCAATAAGATCCTGATGCCCGTGCCGCTCGATAAGTAAGCAGCGCCCCGGCCTGAGTGGTCAGGCCGGGGGTAGCCTTCAGGTCACGAGGCAGGCCTCGTCGATGCCGCGCCCTTCGTGGAAGGCGCGGATGTTGCCCGCCCAATGGCTGACCATGCGCCTGAGGTTGTCCTCACTATGGCCGCCGATATGCGGCAGCGGCAGGACATTATCGAGACGTAGCAGCGGGTTGTCCGGCTCCACCGGTTCTTGGGTAAAGACATCCAGTGCCGCCCCGGCGATGCGCTTGTGGGTCAACGTGTCGATCAGGGCCGCCTCGTCGATCAGCCCGCCGCGCCCGGTGTTCACCAAAAGCGCATCCGATTTCATCCGCGCCAGTTCATCCGCCCCGATGGTGTGGTGTGACGCATAGGTCAGCGGCATGTGCAGGCTGACGATATCGCAGGTCTCAAGGATTTCATCGCGTTCGGCATAGCGCGCGCTGGTGCCTTCGGCTGGCCCCGACCGGCGGTAGTAGAGCACCTCACAGTCAAAGCCCGTCAGCCGTTTCGCGACGAGCTGCCCGATGGCGCCAAAGCCGATCAGCCCGACCTTCTGACTGCTGAGATCCCGCGCCCCGGGGACGATTTCGGGCACGATCCATTTGCCCGCGCGGGTGTTGTTGTAATGCAGCGGGATGCGGCGCAGCGCGGCGATCATCATGCCGATGGTCAGATCCGCGATGGTGGGCGCGTTGACCCCGGGGCTCCGCGCGACCGGCACACCCATCTCGCGCGCGACATCCAAGGGGATTTTGTCATACCCGGTGCCCCATTGATGCACGAGGCGCACGCTATCGGCCCCCCGCAAGACCTCAGCTGGAAGCCCCCGCCCGCGTGGGACGATATAGGCCGCCCCCTTTACCGCTTCGGCAAAGGCTTCTTCCGAGAAGGAGGCCGCAAAGCGCAGGTCGAGCCCTTCGGCATAGCCGCGCACCTTGTCTTGCATGTCCTGCGGCATCGCGTCGAGCACGGCGACGGGGCCGATCAACCCGCCGCTCATGCCGAAGCCCCGCGCAGGTCTTCGGGCAATAGCGCCTCGGGCAGGTTTTGGTAGGACACGGGCCGCAGGAAGCGCCGGATCGCCATGGTGCCAACGGAAGTCGCGCCAAAGTTGGTCGACGCGGGGTAGGGGCCGCCATGCACCATGGCATCACAAACCTCGACCCCGGTGGGGAAGCCGTTCACCAGCACCCGGCCCGCTTTCCGTTCAAGGATCGGCATCAGTGCCTTGGCGGCGTCGGTGTCGCCTTCGTCCATCTGGAGCGTCGCGGTCAACTGACCCTCGAACCCTTTGGCAAGCTCTTGCATCTCATCGCCCGAGGACACCCGCAGCACCAGTCCCAAGGGGCCGAAAACCTCTTCCCCAAGCGCGTGGTCTTGTAGGTAGGTATCGGCGTCGGTTTCAAACAGGTTCGGCTGGGCGGCGCGGCCTTCGCTGTCGTTGCTGACCAGCGCGCGGACGGCATTACGCCCGGTGAAACGTTCCTTGCCGTCGCGGTAGGCTTGGGCGATGCCGTCGGTCAGCATGACCTGCGGGCCGACCTGCTCCAGCGCCTCTTTCGCGGCGGCGACAAAGGCGTCGCCCTCCGCGCCCTTGGCCACGACCGCGATGCCGGGGTTGGTGCAGAACTGCCCCGCGCCCATGGTCAGCGACCCGGCCCAGCCCGCGCCGATCTCAGCGCCGCGATTGCGGGCGGCATCGGCCAAAACGAACATCGGGTTCACCGACCCCAACTCGCCAAAGAAGGGGATCGGCTCGGGGCGTTGGGCGCAAAGATCAAAGAGCGCGCGCCCCCCACCGAGCGATCCGGTAAAGCCCACGGCCTTGATCAACGGGTGCTGCACCAGCGTCTGGCCCACCTCGCGGCTGTTGGCGTGGATCAGAGAGAAGACGCCGGGGTGGATGTCGCATTTCTGGATCGCCGCGTGGATCGCTTCGGCCACGATCTCCCCCGTGCCGGGGTGGGCGGAGTGCCCCTTGACCACGACTGGGCAGCCCGCCGCCAGCGCCGCGGCGGTGTCGCCGCCCGCGGTGGAGAAGGCCAGCGGGAAGTTCGACGCGCCAAAGACCGCCACCGGCCCGATGGGGCGCTGGATCATGCGGATATCGGGGCGCGGCATCGGCTGGCGTTCGGGCAGGGCACCGTCAACGCGCCGGTCCAAATGCGCGCCTTTGCGGATGTGATCGGCAAAGAGGCGCAGCTGCCCGGTTGTCCGCCCCCGCTCGCCCTGAAGACGGGCTTCGGGCAGACCGGATTCGCGGGTGCCGATCTCGGTAATGGTCTCGGCCCGGGCCTCCATCTCATCCGCGATGGTGTCGAGGAAGGCGGCGCGGGTCTCGCGGCTGGCATAGGCGTAGGACCAAAAAGCCTCCTCCGCCGCTTGGCAGGCCCGGTCGACATGGGCCGGGGTGCCGCTTTGGAATTGGGCGCTTTCGCCGGTGGCGGGGGAATTGGCGAAGGTCTCTCCGCCGCCGACCCATTCGCCGGCGATCAGATGTTTGCCGTGGGGGTGAAATCTCTTGCTGTCCGCGGTCATGATCAATCCTTATGGGTTTGCTGTGTCAAAGTGGGGGAGGGCTGCGCCATGGTCTGCACCAGCGCATCCATCTGCCGCGTGAGCAGCCAAGCGTCGCCCGCGATGGCGACGAATTCGATACCCTCGTCAAAGTACCGTTGCGCAAGATCGGCACCATAGCCGAGGATGCCCGCAGGCAGCCCGGCGGCATGGATCGCCGCGACCGCCTCGCGGATCTTCTCTTGAACATCGGGGTGCATCGGGTTGCCGGTATGGCCCATCGCGGAGGAGAGATCTCCCGGCCCGATAAAGATCGCATCCACCCCCGGCACGGCGGCAATGGCGGGGATTTCGGCCACTGCTTCGGGGGTTTCGACCTGCACGATCACGCATTGCGCCTCTGCATAGGTGCTGAGGTAATCGGTTTGCCGCGCGTAATCATTGGCGCGGATCGTGGCCGAGATGCCGCGCAGCCCTTCGGGCGGGTAGCGGGTCCATGATACGGCTTGCCGGGCGGCCTCGGCGGTCTGGATCATCGGAAACATCAAGCTGCGCACGCCGATATCCAGCAGCCGTTTGGTCATCGTCTGATCGGAAGAGGGCATCCGCACGATCATCTGCGCATCGGGATTGGCACTGCCTGCCGCGCGCAGATGGTCAGTGATTTGGCTCAGGTCGTTGGGCGCATGTTCCATATCGAGCAGCAGCCAGTCGATGCCGCTGCCCGCCGCGATCTCGGTCACCGTGGGGGAACAGAGAGAGAGCCAAAAGCCCGACAGGCGACTGCCGGGGCGAAGCGTTTGTTTCAGTGGTTTTGCCGACATTTTCGCGGCTCCTCCCTCAAATGGTATCGACAATTGGGGTGATACGGTAATATATCAGTTGGAGCAAGATGTGTTTTCCAACCTTTTTGTGATGATGTTTTAGCTGGCGAGGAATCCATGACCGAGACCAAGAAAACCGCCGATCAGCTGCGCAGCGCGCGCTGGTTCGCCCCCGACGATCTGCGCAGCTTTGGCCATCGGTCGCGTATGATGCAGATGGGTTTGGGCCCCGAGGATTGGGAGGGCCGCCCGGTGATCGGCATCCTGAACACTTGGTCCGAGATGAACCCCTGCCACCTTCATTTCCGCGACCGCGCGGAGGACGTGAAGAAGGGAATCGCGCAGGCCGGGGGGCTGGGGCTTGAGATCCCGACGATCTCGATCGACGAGAGTTTCACCAAGCCGACTTCGATGCTCTACCGCAATATGATCGCGATGGAGACCGAGGAGACGATCCGCTCGCACCCGCTCGATGGTGTGGTGCTTATGGGCGGCTGTGACAAATCCACGCCCGGTCTGACCATGGGCGCGATCAGCGCGGGGGTGCCGTTCATCTTCTTGCCCGCGGGGCCGATGCTGCGGGGCAATTACGCGGGCCGGGCGCTTGGCTCTGGCTCGGACGCGTGGAAGTTCTGGGACGAACGCCGCGCGGGCACGATCTCGGCCGAGGAATGGGTCGGCGTCGAAGGCGGCATCGCGCGGTCCTACGGGCATTGCATGACGATGGGCACCGCCTCCACCATGACCGCGATTGCCGAGGCGATGGGGCTGACCCTGCCGGGGGCCACCTCGATCCCCGCTGCGGATGCGGGCCACAAACGGATGAGCGCCTCTTGCGGGCGGCGCATTGTCGATATGGTTTGGGAGGACCTGACGCCAGACAAGATCATCACCCCCGCCGCCGTGCAAAACGCGGCGACGGTGGCGATGGCGACGGGCTGTTCGACCAACGCGGTGGTGCATCTCTTGGCCATGGCGCGCCGGGCCGGGGTGGCGCTGGAGTTGAGCGATCTCGATGCTCTGGGCCGCATCACGCCGCTGATCGCCAATATCCGGCCCTTGGGTAGCAGCGAATATCTGATGGAGGATTTCTATTTCGCGGGCGGGCTGCGGGCGCTGATGGACCAGTTGGGCGACAAGCTTGACCGGTCGGCCATCACCTGCACCGGCAAACCGCTGGAGGAGGGGATTGCGAATGCGCCTGTCTACAATGACGACGTGATCCGGCCCCTGTCGAACCCGGTCTATAAAGAAGGCTCGCTTGCCGTGCTCAAGGGCAACCTTTGCCCCAATGGCGCGGTGATCAAACCGGCGGCCTGCGATCCAAAGTTCCACCACCACGAAGGCCCGGCGCTGGTCTTTGACAGCTACCCTGAGATGAAGGCCGCCATCGACGACGAAAACCTCGATGTGACGCCCGACCATGTGCTGGTGCTGCGCAACGCAGGGCCGCAGGGCGGGCCGGGGATGCCGGAATGGGGGATGCTGCCGATGCCCAAGGCGCTTCTGAAACAGGGGCACCGCGACATGCTGCGGATCTCGGATGCGCGGATGTCGGGCACCTCTTACGGCGCTTGCATCCTGCATGTCGCGCCGGAGTCTTTCGTGGGCGGGCCGCTGGCGCTGCTGAAAACGGGGGACATCGTGCGCATGGATCTTGAGGCCCGCACCCTCGACATGCTGGTGGATGAGGACGAACTCGCCGCCCGCCGCGCCGCGTGGAAAGCGCCCGAGCCACGGTTCGAGCGGGGCTGGGGCTATATGTTCCAGCGCCATGTGGGGCAGGCCGATCAGGGCTGCGACTTCGACTACCTCACCGCTGCCTTCGGCCAAGCGGCGGGCGAGCCGGATATCTTCTGAGAGGGGCTGGCAATGACACATGATCTATCGAAAGCGCTTACCGGCATCTCGGGCATCCTCGTGACCCCCTATGACGCGGGCGGAGAGATCGCGCCGCGCAAGCTGGCACCGATCATCGACCGCGCACTTGCCGCCGGGGTGCATATCCCGGTGGTGAACGGCAATACCGGCGAATATTACGCGCTGACCAATGATGAGGCCTGCACCATGGTGCGCGAGGTGGCGCAGATGGTCGATGGGCGCGCGCCGCTGCTTGCGGGTGTCGGGCGCGGCATTCGCGATGCCTGCGCGCTGGCCAAGGCAAGCGCCGAGGCGGGGGCGGATGCGCTGATGATCCATCAGCCGCCCGATCCTTTCGTCTCCCCCCGCGGTACGGTCGATTATGTGCGCGCGGTGCGGGATGCGTCGGGCGGGCTGCCGGTGATGCTGTACCTGCGCAATGACGCGATGGGGCCCGAGGGCATCGCGCGGCTGTGCGAGGTCGACGGGGTGAAGGGCGTCAAATGGGCCACACCGAACCCGTTGAACCTTGCCCGCGCGATCGAAGCGGCGCCGAAAGACATTGTCTGGGTCGGCGGTTTGGCCGAGGTCTGGGCGCCGCCGCTCTATGCCGTGGGGGCGCGGGGCTTCACCTCGGGCCTTATCAACGTCTGGCCCGAGCGCTCGGTCGCCATCCACGCGGCACTCGACGCAGGCGACTACGGCGAAGCGAACCGCCTCATCGCCGGGATGCGTGCCTTTGAGGACATCCGCGCGGAAGAGCATAACGGCACCAATGTCACCGGCGTCAAAGCGGCTCTCATGGCCATCGGACAGGATTGCGGCCCCACGCGCCCGCCTTCCGCATGGCCGCTGACGGAACAGCAGCAGGCGGTGTTGGATCAATTCGTGAAAGACAATCAACTGAAGGGAGAGGCGGCATGAGCCCCGAACTACGCGAGAAACTTCAAGCGGTCTCGGTCGCGACATTGGCGACGGCGCTGTACAAGCGCGGGCTGCGCAATCAGGTGGTGCAGGGGGTCGGCCCGGTGGCCGCCAAGGGGCGCAACATGGTCGGGCCCGCCTTTACCCTGCGCTATATGCCCGCCCGCGAAGACCGCAACCAACTGGTCGAGTTCCGCAATCCCGAACACCCGCAGCGCGTCGCGATCGAGACCTGCCCCGAGGGCCATGTGCTGGTGATGGACAGCCGCAAAGATGCGCGTGCCGCCAGCGCCGGTGACATCCTGATCACCCGGCTGATGATGCGCGGCGCGGCGGGCGTGGTGACTGATGGCGGTTTGCGCGATGCGGCGACCATCGGCGCGCTGGAAATCCCCGCCTATCACGCGCGCCCCTCCAGCCCCACAAACCTGACGCTGCATGAGGCGATCGAGATCAACTGCCCCGTGGGCTGCGGCGATGCCCCGGTCTTTCCCGGAGATATCGTGGTGGGCGACGACGACTGCGTGATCATCATCCCCGCGGATATCGCCAAAGAGGTGGCAGATGAGGCTGTCGAGATGACCGCCTATGAGGATTTCGTGGTGGAGCAGGTCAAGGATGGCGCCGGGATCATCGGGCTCTACCCCGGCACTAAGCAAGAGAACCTTGATAAGTTCGCCGCGTGGCGCAAGGCCAACAACCGCTGACTTAGGGCTTTTCCGGGGTGAAATACTCCGGGAAAGCCGCCCGTTTCTCGGTCATCCGGTCGACGGTGCGTTGCAGGTGCTGGCGCAGTGCCTCCATCGCCGCAGGCGCATCGCCCGCTTCGATCCCGTCGAGGATGCGGCTGTGGCCGCCGATCACGTCCTTGTTGTTCAGAATTCGCCCCGCCTCATCAATGTCGTCCAAATGCAGGCGGCGCAGGCGTTCCAAGTGGCCCGCATGGCTGCGCATGATGCGCTGGCTCTGCACATGACCCGCCGCCACGAAGAGGGTCTGGTGAAACACCTCGTCCAGCTCTTGAAAGGTCGGCACATCGCCGGGCTGGTCCGAGATGCTGCTTTGCAAGGCGACGATGCTGCGCAGACGGGTGAGGGCTTCGGGCGCGATCTCATCGGCCAAACGGCGCACGACTTCGGTCTCAAGCGCGATGCGCATGAACTGCGCCTCGCGGATTGCCGACATATCGATCGGTGTGACCAGCGTGCGCGATTGCGGGTAGATCTTGACCAGCCCCTCTTTGGCCAGCTGTTGCAGCGCATCGCGCAGCGGCGTCAGGCTGACGCCATGGGTCTCGGCCAGTTCGGCACGCAACAGCGGCGTGCCGGGCGGCAGGTCGAGCCTTACGATCTGATCGCGCAGAGTGGCGTAAACCCCGCGCCCCGTCGGCCCGCCCTCAAACAGACCCAAGTCGGCCCCACCGCCGAGGATGCTTTTGGCAAGGGTCTGTGCGCTCTGCGCGGCGGGTTTCTTCGATGCGGTCATGCGGGCTCTTCCATAGCTGTTAAATCTAATATATCAGTTAATGACATCTTACCGAAGCGGTTTTTTCGACACCCAAGGGAGGGGGAGCATCCGATGGACAGCCAGACCATGCAAGAGGACAGACGCGCAAAGGTGATGCTGCTGTCACCGACGGATAACGTGGTCGTGGCAACCGCGGCGGTTCCCCGTGGCGCGGTATTGCCGCAAGACGGGCTGCGTGCCAACCATGATACGCCCCAAGGTCACAAGATCGCGATCCGCCCGATCCAGCGCGGCGCGCCGATCCTAAAATTCGACACGGTGATCGGCTATGCGGCAGAAGAGATCGCCGCAGGCGACTGGTTGCACAGCCATAACATCAAGTTCGATGCGGTCGACAAAGACTATGCCTTTGCCCGCGATTATACCCCGACCAAGCTGCTGCCACCGCAAGAGCGCGCCCAGTTCATGGGCATCCGCCGCGCGAATGGCCGGGTGGGCACGCGCAACTACATCGGGCTTTTCGTCACCGTGAACTGCTCGGCCACCGTGGCGCGCAAGATCGCCAATTACTTCGACGAAGAGCGGATGGAGGCATGGGAGAATGTCGACGGGGTGATCCCCTTCATCCACGAATCCGGTTGCGGGATGGAGCTTACCGGCGAGCCGATGGACCTGCTGCGCCGCACACTCTCGGGCTATATCCGCCACCCCAATCTGGCCGGGGCTGTGGTCCTGTCGCTGGGTTGTGAGCGCAACAACCTCGCCCAGTTCTTTGAAGAGGAGGGGTTGGCCGAGGGCAAGATGCTGCGCTGCGTCACCATGCAACATGTCGGCGGCACGGCCCGCGCGATTGCCGAAGGCAAAGAGGCGGTGCGCGAAATGCTGGATCAGGCCAATGCCGTCCGTCGCGAGCCCTGTTCGGCGGAACATATCACCATCGGGATGCAATGCGGCGGGTCGGACGGGCTTTCGGGGCTCTCGGCCAACCCCGGTCTGGGGGCGGCGGCGGATATCCTCGTGCGCAACGGCGGCACGGCGATCCTTTCGGAAACGCCCGAGATTTTCGGCGTCGAACACCTCCTGACCCGGCGCGCCCGCAGTGAAGAGGTGGGGCGCAAGCTGGTCGAACGCATGGATTGGTGGTTGGACTATACCAAGGGCCGCGACACGCAGATCAACGGCGTGGTCAGCCCCGGCAATCAGGCAGGCGGGCTGGCAAATGTGCTGGAAAAATCGCTCGGCGGGGCCAAGAAAAGCGGCAGCACGGGGCTGATGGAAGTCTACCGCTATGCCGAACCCGTGACGCAAAAGGGGTTGGTCTTCATGGATACGCCCGGCTTCGATCCCGTCTCGGCCACCGGGCAGATCGCGGGGGGCGCGAACCTGATCTGCTTCACCACCGGGCGCGGGTCGTGCTTTGGCTCTTACCCCTCACCGACGATCAAACTCGCCTCCAACACGCCGATGTTCACCAAGATGCAGGACGATATGGACATCAACTGCGGCACCGTGATCGACGGCGACCAAAGCCTAGAGGAATTGGGGCAAACGATTTTCGAGCGCATCCTCGCCATCGCCTCGGGCGAGCAAAGCAAATCCGAAGCGCTCGGCGTGGGCGAAGAGGAATTCGCGCCTTGGCCGATTGGGGTCACGGGGTAACAGATGTCGAAGGGGACAGCGCAGATGAAACCGAACTATGTGAAACTGGTCGAGGATACGCCGCTGCCGCGCATGGCGCTTTGCCGTCAGACCTTTGCCGCAACCCAGATCGACGACCCGCGCGCCGCCGTGGCAGAGGCGATGCAGGCCGATTGCGCGGACAAGATCAAGCCGGGCATGTCCATCGCCATCACCGCGGGCAGCCGCGGGCTGGCGAACCTGCCGGAACTGCTGGCCGCCATCGTGGCCGAGGTCCGCGCGCGCGGGGCGCATCCCTTTGTCGTGCCCGCCATGGGCAGCCACGGCGGCGCCACCGCAGAGGGGCAAACCGCGCTGCTGGCGAAACTGGGCGTGACCGAAGAGAGCCTCGGTTGCGAAATCCGCTCTTCGATGGAAACCGATGAGATCGGCGTGCTCGACAACGGCATGTCGGTGCGGATGGACCGCCATGCCAATGCCGCCGATGGGATCATCCTGTTCAACCGGATCAAGCCGCATACCTCTTTCCGCGCGCCAAACGAAAGCGGGCTGGCCAAAATGCTCTCGATCGGGTTGGGCAAGCAATCGGGGGCCGAGACCTGCCATTCGCGCGGGATCGATAACGTCGGCATCTTCGTGGCCAAAATGGCGCGCATGAAGCTGGAACGTTGCAAGGTGCTTTTCGGCATTGGCACGATTGAGAATGCCTATGACGGACTGGCGCAGGTCGTGGCGCTTGACAGCGACGGGATGCTGGAGGCCGAAGCCCCCTATCTGCAAGAGGCGATGCGCAACATGCCCCGTCTGCCACTGGGGCCGCTGGACGCGCCTTCGGCCTCGGGCGATCTGGACGTACTGGTGGTGGATGAGATCGGCAAGGAGTTCTCAGGCACCGGGATGGACCCCAATATCACCCATCGGTTTTCGAGCGAGAAGATGCAGGTGCATCTGCATATCTCACGGCTGGTGGCGCTTGGCCTTTCGCCGCGCAGCAATGGCAACGGCAATGGCGCGGCGCGGGCGGATGTGATCACGCAGCGGTTGGAGCAGGATTTCGACCGAGAGGCGGTTTACGCCAATGCCATCACATCGCAGGTGTTGAAACAATCGAAAATCCCCATGGTCATGCCCTGCGACCGCACCGCGATCCAGACAGCGGTCAAGACCTGCGGGGCCGAGGATATCACCAAGGTCCGGCTGCTGCGCATCCCCAACACGTTGAAGCTTGAGTATCTCTATGCCTCCGAGGCGATGCTGCCGGAACTGCGCGACCGCCCGGGGCTTGAGGTGATTGGCGATCTGCAAGAGATGCAGTTCGACGGCGGCTTGCTGCGCAACCCTTGGCCGGAGGGGCATTGATGCGGGGGCAGGGGCTTCACCTACACCTCGATCCCGTTGGCGGGGCGGCGGGGGATATGTTCATCGCCGCGATGTTGCATGCCTTCCCCGATCTGGCCGAGCGCGCCTTGGCCGATGTCGCCGCCGTGCTCCCCGCTGAGGTGGGCCATGCGGAACTGAGCGAACATGTCGCCTCGGGCATCACGTCGCGCCGGTTTGAGCTGGTGCTGACAGCACCCGACGCCGGCAGGCGGCACGGGGCCGAGACGACCTATCGCGCCATGCGCAACTTGCTAGAGAACGCAGCGCTGTCGGAGGGCACGGCGGAGGCCGCCTGCGCCATCCTTCACCGGATCGCCGAGGCCGAAGCGCAGGTCCATGACATCCCCATCGACCGGGTGCATTTCCACGAGATCGCGGATTGGGACGCGCTGATGGATGTGACCGCCGCGGGCAGCATCTGCGCCGCGCTGGCGGGGGCGACCGTCTCGCTAGCACCACTGCCCCTCGGCGGCGGCTTGGTCGAGACGGCGCATGGCAAACTGCCGGTGCCCGCGCCTGCCACGGCGTTGATCTTGCAAGGCTATGACTGGCATGACGACGGCGTGCCGGGCGAGCGGGTGACACCCACGGGGGCCGCGATCCTTGCCCATCTCACCGGCGGCAGCCCCATCGCCAGCCGCCCACCGGGGCGGCTGCGCTGTACCGGATCGGGCGCGGGGATGCGGGTGGTGAAAGGCCTGCCGAATATCCTGCGGGTCAGCGTCTTTGACACCGCCGCGGCGGGCATCGCGCAGGACAGTCTCGTGCAATTCGCCTGCGATATCGACGATATGACGGGCGAAGAACTGGGCGCGGCGGTGGATCGGTTGCGCTGCATGGAGGGCGTGGTCGATCTCATGATGCTCAGCGGGCAGGGCAAGAAATCCCGCCCCGTCACGCGGCTTGAGTTGCTGGTCCAGCCGCAAGAGGCTGAGGCGGTCGCCGCGCGGGTCTTCGATCTGACCTCGACCCTCGGCCTCCGCCGCAGTCTTGTCGACCGGCTGATCCTCCCGCGGGAAAGCGATGACAGCGGGCCGCTTCGGCGCAAGCGCGCACGGCGCCCCGGTGGGCATGAGACGGTGAAGGTCGAAAGCGACGATCTGGCTGAGGCCGAGACCCTGCATGCCCGCCGCAGCCGCGCCCGCGCGGCGGAGGGGTAGGGGCCGGTGATCTAACTTGCTTATCACCGGCCCGCGTGTGAAAACCCTCTGACGTCAGTTCAGGGGGCCGCATGGACACGCCACTCACCGCCACGTTGCGTCAGTATGAGGTCTTCGTCGCCATCGCGGAAACGCTGCATTTCGGTCAAGCGGCAGCCGCGCTCGGCGTGGCGCAACCGGCGCTGACGCAGCAGCTGAAACATCTCGAAACCGCCTTTGGCGGTGAGCTTCTCTTTGACCGCAACCGCCGCAGGGTGATGCTGACGGACTTCGGCAAGTCGCTGCTGCCCGAGGCCCGTGCCCTGCTGCAACAGGCCCGGCGGGTCGAGGCATTGGCCGAAGCGGCGCGCAGCGGTCAGCGCGGGCGGATCGAATTGGCCTATGTCGGCTCGGCCTCCTACGCCGGGATCCTCGGGCGGCTCCTGCGCGAATTGCGCGCGGGCGCGGCAGAGGTGGATCTGATCCTGCGCGAGTTGGACATGGACCTGCAAATCGCCGAGATCGTGGCGGGGAGGCTCGACGCGGGTTTTGTGCGCCTGCCGCTTTCCGGCGTGCCGGAGGATTTGGCCACCCGCACGGTTCATACCGAGGATATCCTGCTAGCCGTGCCGCCCGATCACCGCCTTGCCGAGGTGCCTTCCGTTGCCATGGCGGCGCTGCGCGAGGAGAGTTTCATTTTCAGCCACCTTGGCCCCGACATGGGCTTTGCCGCCTGCGCCTATCAACTCTGCGCCGATGCCGGTTTTGCCCCCCGCGTGGCCCATCGCGCACCGCAGTTCACCGCCATCGTGAATTTCGTCTCGGCGGGTCTCGGGGTGGCTTTCGTCCCCGCCTCCGCCGCGCGGATGAAGGATGCGGGCGTGTCCTTTCTGCCGATCCGTGACGCCAAGGTGCAAAGCCGGATCGGGCTGGCCTATCTGCGCGATGCGCGCAATCCGGTCCTGCGCAGGTTGCTTGCGGCCCTCGCCCCCGAGGGCTGATTACCCGACCGCCGTGCCACCACAGACAAAGACCGTCTGCCCGGTGATAAAGCCACTGCGCGGATCGGCAAAGAAGGACACCGCCTGCGCCACATCTTCAGGTGTTCCCATCCGGCCCATCGGCACCGCATCGACGATGGCGCGGGTTTCCGGCGCGTCTTCGGGGTTGTTCTCCCAGAAAGCGGTGGTGGCGATGGGGCCGGGGGCGACACAGTTCACGGTGATCCTGTCGCGCGCCAGTTCCAGCGCCCAAGTCCGCGCCATCGACTGGATCGCGCCCTTGCTCGCGGAATAGAGCGTGCGGTCGATCTTGCCCTTGGTCACGCGGCTGGTGTTCATCACAATCCGGCCGCCGCCCGCCGTGCGCATCCCCGGGACGACCAGTTTCGCGGCCAGAATGCTGGGGCGCAGGTTCAGATGCATGATGGAGTCGAAATCGTCGAGGGCGACAGCGTCGAAAGACGCAGGTTTCACAATGCCGACGTTATTGACCAGACAGGTGACCGGCCCCTGCGCGAGGATGTGTTGGAGGGCAGCCGTGGTCGCCGCGATGTCCGTCAGATCCACCCGCTGCGCATCCGCCCGAAGCGCGGGGTCTTCCGGTTCTTCGATATCCTGCACGAAGACACGCCAGCCATCTTCACGCAGCCTGCGCGCGATGCCGAGGCCGATGTTGCGCGCGCCGCCGGTGACGAGCGCATGGCGCGGAGAGGGGTCTTGGGTCACGGGGCGGCATCCTTTTTCCTATTCGCTGTTTACTTATCACTACGCACTGGTGATAAGTAAACAACTGATATCCGGGAGGGGGATCACATGGCCAAAGGCATCATCATCGTGGGGGCGGGTACGATGGGCCAATCCATCGGCAGGCTCTTTGGCCAGCACGGCTGGACGGTCCAAGCGGTCGACCCAACCGAGGCCGCGCGGGAGGCATTTTTGACCGCGGTGCCGGGGTCGACCGCCTGCGCCGCGTTGGAGGGGGCAGGGCAGGCCGATCTCGCGCTGGAATGCGTGCCGGAAGACCTCGCGCTGAAACGCCGTGTGCTCGCCGCTTTGGAAGGGGCCGTGCCGGGGGGCGCACCGATTTTGTCCAACACCTCTGGCCTGCGGTTGGAAGAGATGACGGCGGATATGGCCCGGCCCGAACGCGCCGTGATCACGCATTTCTTCAACCCCGGCGATGTGATCCCCGCCGTCGAAGTCGTCGCAGCTGAAGACGCGCCCGAAGGGCTTTGCGCCGAGGTCATGACCCTGCTGCGCGGGTTGGAGCGGCGGCCCGTGCGGCTGAATAACGCGACGCCCGGTTTCGTGGCCAATCGCATTCAACATGCCATCATGCGCGAATGTCTGCATTTGGTGGATCAAGGGGTCGCCAGCCCGGCGGAGATCGACGAGATCGTGCAATGGTCCGTCGGCGTGCGCATGGCGCTTTCCGGCCCGTTCCGCCAGCGCGATTTGAACGGGCTGGGCACCCATCTGAGCATCGCCGAATACCTCTACCCGGACCTTTGCGACCGGCACGACCCTTCGCCCAGCCTCACCGCATTGGTCGAGCGGGGGCATCTTGGCAAACGCAGCGGCAAGGGGTTCTACGACTGGCCTGAGGAGGGCGATGGCGCGGCGGCGGAAGCCGCGCTGCGCCGTGTCATCGCCCTTGCCCGCGACAGCGTCGATTGATTTTCCAGAAAGCCGAGGACACCCATGACCGATACTCCTGCCATCATCTGCGTGGCCATCACCGGATCGCTGCCGACCAAGGTCGACAACCCGGCGGTGCCGATCGACATTAGCGAACAGATCGAAAGCACCCATGCCGCGTTCGAGGCCGGGGCGACGATCTGCCATGCCCATGTGCGCACCGCCGATGGCACCCCCACGGCGGACCCCGACCGTTTCGCGCGGCTGCAAGAGGGGCTGCGTGAACACTGCCCCGGCATGATCGTGCAATTCTCAACCGGCGGACGTTCGGGCGCGGGCAAGAACCGGGGCGGGATGTTGCCGCTGCGGCCCGACATGGCCTCGCTTTCGGTGGGGTCGAACAACTTTCCCAACCGCGTCTATGAGAACCCGCCCGAGCTTGTCGATTGGCTGGCGGAAGAGATGATGACCTATAGCGTGCTGCCCGAGATCGAAGTCTTTGACCTCAGCCACATCCTACAGGCCAAGGCGATGGCGGAGGCGGGCAAGATCCCGGCCCGGCCCTATATCCAATTTGTCATGGGCGTGAAAAACGCCATGCCAGCGGATCGGGAGGTTTTTGATTTCTATATCAAAACCGTCAAACGGCTCTTCGGCGATATCCCGTGGTGCGCCGCCGGGATCGGGCGGCATCAGGCCGAGTTGAACGCATGGTGCGCCGCCGCGGGGGGCCATCTGCGCACGGGGCTGGAGGACAACATCCGGCTGGACAAACAGACCCTCGCCCCCTCCAATGCCGCCCTCGTGACCCGCGCGGCCGAGATCTGCGCAGAGGCCGGTCGCCCCGTCGCCACCGCGCAGCAGGCGCGTGAGATTCTGGGGCTGGCCTGAGTCCAGCCCGGTCCACCGTGATAGAACAAGGAGATTGAGATGAAGAAACTGACATTCGCCCTCGCCACCTTTGCCGCACCGTTGGCGGCGCATGAGGGCGCGCATGTGCATCCCCATGGCAACGATCCCTTCTGGGCGGTGGCGATGCTGTCGCTGGCGATCGTGATCCTTGCCGCGGCGGTGCTGCGCCGCAAGTAAGGCGTCAGCGCCGATCAGCCACCAAAGCCGCGCGATCCGCCCGCCCGGCCAAAGCCGCCGCGCGATGCCGCAGTGGCACGGGTCATCGGGGTTTTGCCGATGGTGGTGCTGGGGCGGGTGAATTGCGAAGTGCTGAGCTTGGCCGCGCCGCGATTTGTCGAATAGGTGCTGGAGCGCGCGGCATTGGTGAAGCGCCCATCGGAGGTTTTGTAAAGCGGCTGCGCCGCCGCCATACCGGCGCGGTTGCTCATCATATTGCCGATCAGATAGCCCGCCAGCAGGGGCATGAAGATGCCACCCGATCCGCCTTGGGTCGCCGCCTCTTCCGAGCCGCAGGCGCCTTCGCCATGCTGCTCTTCGCAGACCTCAAGGCTGTCGTAGCGCGGGGCGGATTCCACATGGAGGGTCTGGGCCGCGTCAAAGGCGGTCTCGCAGTCCTGCTCGCTGTACATCCCGCCACGTTCGGCATCGGCAAGACAGCTTTGCAGGTCGGGGAAGGCGGCGGCATCGACCTTTTCCTCCTCACAGCCAGCAAGGGTGAAGGCGGCGGCGCCGACGATGGCGATGGAAACCCGTTTCGAGCGTTTGGTCATAATGGTCGTCTTTCTGCCAAGGGGCGGCGGAGCGGTGGGCTATGCCAGAATGTAGTGCGGTTTGAAGCGTGACAAATCCTGCGTGATGCGCGATCGGTCTTCGCGGATGCCGATGCCCGCGCAGGTATCGCCCACGATCCACGAGCCGATCACCGGGCGAAAGCCGTCGAAGGTGGGCAGCGGGGCATAGGCCTGCACGATGCGCGGATGCTCGGCGTAATCAGAGTTTTGCGACTGTTCGATCACCTTGCCAGATTGGTGGATCGTGACCGACGCCCCCTCGCGCGAAAGGATCGGCTTGCGCACATGCGCCTCGGCCAGTTCCGCCGCGGCACGGTCAAAAGCGTCGGCGCAGGCGGGGGCGGCGGGGCCGCGCCCGGCGAGCGCATCGGCCACATCAGCCTCGAAAAACGCGGGCAGCAGATTGGGGTGGCCTTCGAACATCTGCCACAGCACGGGCAGGAGGCCCTTGTTGGACAAAAGCGCTTTCCACGCAGGCTCCAGAAACAGACAGCCCGAGCCTTGGATATGTGCGGCGTAGTCGTCGCGCAGAAGGTCTTCCCATGGGTAGAGTTTGAACAGGACGGCAATGCGGCGGTCTTGATCATCAAGGAAATGTCCATCGTCGCTCAGCCCGATCTTGTCGAGATCGCAGTAATGCGCGCCCAGCCCCGCCTCGCGGGGGCTCTGTTGCAAAGTTTTGTTCAGGCCGCGTGGGCCCCTCTTTTGGGCGCAGTTATGCTGCGGCGAGGCTTTCCTCAATGATTGCGACAGCCTC
>NZ_FRBR01000035.1:2500-7406 GCF_900142665.1 Roseovarius pacificus | reverse complement strand
ATTGCCGGGCGTAGCGGGGCTGGTGGCCCCACCTCAGGCCGCGTGACCCATGTTCGGGACGGAGATACAATCGAAGTTGACGGACGCCCGATCCGCATTGCCGCGCTGGATTGCGCCGAGTCCGGCACCATGGCCGGAGAAGCCGCAACGCGGCGGATGAGGGCGCTGGTGTCCGGTGGGCGCCTCAATTGCAGCCTGACCGGGGAGCGTAGCTATGACCGCTGGATTGGGAACTGTCGGCTGGCGAGCGGGCGCGACATTGCGAGTGTGATGATCGCCGAAGGCCTGTGCCGCCGCGGGCGGTAGCGTTGCGCTGCTGCCACACCCGTGAACGTGGTTCAATTGCTTCCACAGTGCTTCCACGCGGATTTCGGGTGCACGGCATGCGGCTTAGAGCCACCGTCTAAGTTATTGATTTATGTGGAAGTTTTTGGTTGCGGGAGCAGGATTTGAACCTGCGACCTTCAGGTTATGAGCCTGACGAGCTACCGGACTGCTCCATCCCGCGACGCTTTATGTTTGGCCTATCGCCCTTTGGGCTACTTGAGGCCATGGTGTTTGGCCTATCGCCCTTTGGGCTGCTTGAGGCCGTGGTGTCTGGTCTTTTGCCCTGTGTGGGCGTTTTGAGACCGTTGTTTTGGCCTTGTCCCTTTGCGGGGGTCGGGCCGGATGTTGTGCCCCAATTTTGTGTATTGGATTGGGGCCATCGTTTTGGAGAGATACGTTTCGGGGATTTTACCAGGTTTGGCGGTGACCTACTCTCCCACGTCTTGAGACGCAGTACCATCGGCGCTAAGGCACTTAACGGCCGGGTTCGGGATGGGACCGGGTGTTTTGCTCTTGCTATGACCACCAAACCGGGAAAAATCCTCGAATGTCCAAGTCTGTTGACTTTGGTCAGCAGAAGTCTGTCTTCTACTGGATCAAATCAAGCCTGTCGGGCAATTAGTACCGGTCAACTGAACGCATTGCTGCGCTTACATCTCCGGCCTATCGACGTGGTGGTCTACCACGGCCCTCAGGGATACCTTGTTTTGAGGGGGGCTTCCCGCTTAGATGCCTTCAGCGGTTATCCTGTCCGATCATAGCTACCCTGCACTGCCGTTGGCACGACAACAGGTCCACCAGTGGATCGTTCACCCCGGTCCTCTCGTACTAGGGGCAACTCCTCTCAAGTATCCTACACCCACGGCAGATAGGGACCGAACTGTCTCACGACGTTCTAAACCCAGCTCACGTACCTCTTTAAACGGCGAACAGCCGTACCCTTGGGACCTGCTCCAGCCCCAGGATGAGATGAGCCGACATCGAGGTGCCAAACACTGCCGTCGATATGGACTCTTGGGCAGTATCAGCCTGTTATCCCCGGCGTACCTTTTATCCGTTGAGCGATGGCCCTTCCACTCGGGACCACCGGATCACTATGGCCGTCTTTCGACTCTGCTCGACTTGTCAGTCTTGCAGTCAGGCTGGCTTCTGCCATTGCACTCAACGAGCGATTTCCGACCGCTCTGAGCCAACCTTCGCGCGCCTCCGTTACGCTTTAGGAGGCGACCGCCCCAGTCAAACTACCCGCCACGCAGGGTCCCGGATCCGGATAACGGACCGCGGTTAGACATCAAGAGTGCGAAGGGTGGTATCTCAAGGGAGGCTCCACAGAAACTGGCGTTCCTGCTTCGAAGCCTACCACCTATCCTGCACATCACAATCCTGATGCCAGTGCGAAGCTGTAGTAAAGGTGCACGGGGTCTTTCCGTCTAACCGCGGGAAGCCTGCATCTTGACAGGCAATTCAATTTCGCTGAGTCGATGTTGGAGACAGCGGGGAAGTCGTTACGCCATTCGTGCAGGTCGGAACTTACCCGACAAGGAATTTCGCTACCTTAGGACCGTTATAGTTACGGCCGCCGTTTACCTGGGCTTCAATTCAAGGCTCTCACCTCTCCTTTTAACCTTCAGGCACCGGGCAGGCGTCAGACCCTATACGTCGTCTTGCGACTTCGCAGAGCCCTGTGTTTTTAGTAAACAGTCGCCACCCCCTGGTTTGTGCCCCCAGCCAATACTTGCGTAGAAACTGGGCCTCCTTCTCGCGAACTTACGGAGGTATTTTGCCGAGTTCCTTCAACATCGTTCTCTCAAGCGCCTTGGTATTCTCTACCAGTCCACCTGTGTCGGTTTAGGGTACGATCTCATGGAGGTGCTATTTCCAGGAACCGATCAGCGGCCCAGACAATCCGATAAGTCTGAACAACCTTCACGATCCGTCACATCCTCCTGGCCCAGGAATATTAACCTGGTTCCCATCGACTACGCCTTTCGGCCTCGCCTTAGGGGTCGGCTTACCCTGCTCAGATTAGCTTTAAGCAGGAACCCTTGGACTTTCGGCGACAGGGTCTCTCACCCTGTTTGTCGCTACTCATGTCATCATTCTCACTAGTGATCTCTCCACCGGATGGCTCACGCCCCGGCTTCATCGAAAGGACTCGATCTTGTGCTACCGCCTGCCGGCTACTTGAGCACAGTTGCCTGCGCTCCCGTCTCCGACGTGCGATAGTAAAGATCAGTCCTGTGTCACACTACGCTCTGCTACCAGTGCTTACGCACTCCTAAGCTTCGGCTCATGGCTTGAGCCCCGTTACATCTTCGCCGCAGGACAACTTGTTTAGACCAGTGAGCTGTTACGCTATCTTTAAAGGATGGCTGCTTCTAAGCCAACCTCCTGGTTGTTTTGGTCGTCCCACCTGCTTTCCCACTTAGCCATGAATTGGGGGCCTTAGCTGTAGGTCAGGGTTGTTTCCCTCTCCACTACGGACGTTAGCATCCGCAGTGTGTCTGCCATCCAGTACTCCCCGGTATTCGGAGTTTGGTTAGGATCAGTAAGCCTGTGGGGCCCCATTACCCATCCAGTGCTCTACCCCCGAGGGTATTCGGATGACGCTCTACCTAAATAGATTTCGCAGAGAACCAGCTATCTCCGAGTTTGATTGGCCTTTCACCCCTAGGCACAACTCATCCCGACCTTTTTCAACAGGTGTGGGTTCGGCCCTCCAGTAAGTGTTACCTTACCTTCAGCCTGGTCATGCCTAGATCACTCGGTTTCGGGTCTGATCCATCCAACTCGACGCCCTATTAAGACTCGCTTTCGCTGCGCCTACACCTAACGGCTTAAGCTTGCTGGATAGACCAAGTCGATGACCCATTATACAAAAGGTACGCCGTCACAAGACTGGACACTAATAACAATCTGGATTGGTTGGCCTACCGCCCTTTCGGGCTACTTGAGGCCGTGCTCGGGATCACTTCGTCGGGATCGACACCCGGAAGTGCACCGTCTCAAGACCGGGGTTCGAACTGTAGAGACCCGCGTTCGACCGGTGGTCGACGCCAAGGCTCATCCGTACGCCCATCTTGTTCTGATATCCCACCTCGACCCCCGATCGAAACTGGATCGGGCCGCCCAGGTCCGCGCCGCTGCCCTCTTCATAAAGGCCAGCCATCGCGTGCAGCTGCACGAACATGTTCTCGCGGCGGTTCGTCCATGTATAAGCCTGGCCGACCCCGGCCCAAAGCTCACCATCCGACGTCGCCGAAAGCCCGTAGATCAACTGGAAGGGGCCATAGGCATGTCGCGTGTCCCGACGCAGGTAAACCTCTTCGCCGACCGTGTTTTCCTGGAAAACCGTGTCACCGACCGAGATCCCCGTGTAGGACTGAACCTCGCGTTTCGCCAGACAGCCCTCGTTCGGGCAGTGGTTGGCCGTCATGTCGATCAGACCGACGATAAGGCCGATCACCGCAACGGTTCCGTCCGTGATAAATGCAAGATCCGACATGCTGTCCCTCCGTGATGCGTCGATCACGTTGTTGCAGCAGATTGTCATTAGAGTCCAGTCAAGCTCCGACTGATTGTAGGCGTTCGGTTTCAGGTACTGTTTCACTCCCCTCGTCGGGGTGCTTTTCACCTTTCCCTCACGGTACTGGTTCGCTATCGGTCAGTAAGGAGTACTTAGCCTTCGAAGGTGGTCCTCCGATCTTCAGACAGGATTTCACGTGTCCCGCCCTACTTAATACGTCCCATCGAGCTTCCCATACGGGGCTGTCACCCGCTATGGCCATGCTTCCCAACATGTTCTGGTCACTCTCAAGGCTCGGCTGGTCCCCGTTCGCTCGCCGCTACTAGGGGAGTCGCTGTTGCTGTCCTTTCCTCCGGGTACTTAGATGTTTCAGTTCTCCGGGTTTGCTCTTAAAACCCTATGTATTCAGGTTTTAAGTACTTGGTTTTGCATCCAGATAACCGCACAGCAACCGCCCCAAACCTGCATTGAGCAGGCACGGAGTGGGTATCGCTGCGCGATAACTGGAAACAATCAAGTGGGTTGCCCCATTCGGAAATCCATGGATCAAAGCTTATTCTCAGCTCCTCATGGCTTATCGCAGAGTATCACGTCCTTCATCGCCTCTTACTGCCAAGGCATCCACCAAACGCCCTTCTCGCGCTTGATTTGATCCAGAAAAAGACAGACCGAAGCCCGTCGCGACAGCGGAAGCTGGTAACAAACCGCCATCCTTATTCTGAACCAAAAGTCATACTTTCCCGCCTGGTTCCGAAAGGAACCAGACTTGGGCGACCTTGCGATCGCCCGGGTTAGTGTACTTGACTTGGACAACACCGTTCGTTTCGACCGGGATACACCTTGAAGGTTGAGGAAGCAGCCTTGCAAAATGCCTTCCACCCGAGGGTGGAACCGAACCGAGATGCCTGCACACTCGCAGACACCAAACAGTGTCGTTATTGTATCTCTCTAAACGATGTCAAAGGCGTGTCCCCGCACCTCGCGGCGCCGGACACAGCGTCCGATTGGACGGCAAAACACTCAACAGTGCTTTACGGTCAAATCGGAATATGC
>NZ_FRBR01000034.1 GCF_900142665.1 Roseovarius pacificus | reverse complement strand
GATCTCCCTGGCGGTTGCCGCCGCCGGTTGGGTGGGTGGATGTTCACCCGGAGATTACGCCGCCTTCAAATTTCCACCAACTCCGAGACACGACCAGCTGCTCCTTGCGGATCATGTTAGCGACTTCGATTCCAGCGAGGGTTGCGGCAGCAGAATCGAAAGCCTTGAACCCCAGCATTGGCCGAGTGCGTCTCTTGATGAACCGGTGATCCTGCTCGACGATGTTGTTCAAGTACTTTCGCCTAACCATCTCGATTGGGATCGGACATCCAAAGCCCTTCAGCATTTTGTTGATGGCTTTGATACCTGCTGTGTTTGCGCCGCTTTTGTCGATGACAATCTTTCTCGGAAGGCCGTTGACCTCTAACATCCGAGCAAAGAACTTTGTGGCTGCAGGTTTGTTTCGACGTCGAGAAAGCATGAAATCAAGTGTCTTGCCGTGTTTGTCGACGGCCCGGTAGAGGTAAACCCACGCGCCTTTCACTTTGATATAAGTTTCGTCCATTCTCCAGGAACGATCGCATGACCCTTTTCGGCGACGCGCGGCTTCAGCGATCGCGCCGGAATACCGTGTTACCCATCGGTTCAGTGTGGTGTGGTCTACCGAAACACCACGCTCGGCCATGATTTCTTCCAAGTCTCGATAGGAAACACCGTAGCGGACGTAAAAGAAGACCGCGAACAAGATCACGTCTTTCGGATACTGTGCACCTTTGAAAGAAATCATGGACCAACCTTAAAATAGAGAATGCCGTTCGCCACACAGGCGCTGACGCCACAAAGGTCAATGGTCAAAACTTTGCAACGGAACCTGACATCGCAACTCCACCGTCGCTTTATGACGGTCTGGAGGAGGAAGAGGCATGGTTCCATGCTGATGACGATGACGGGGAAACTCCGCAACTGCAGAGCCCGGGCGTGGCACCCGGCAGCCTCTTCGATCCCGATCAATGGCTTGCAGCGCAGGGCACGCTCAGCGGTGATCTGGCTGCCGCGTGTCTTGCCTTTGGGCGTCTTGACGCAAAGCTCGCTGTAGCGGGGGAGGGGATGCGTCTGCGCCTCGCCTTGCAGGAAATGGCGGATCTCGGCTGGCTGACCGGATCTCGTATTGGGCTGGAGCGATTATCCCTCTTTGTTGCGCTTCGCATTGGGGCCGGCGACGACGCGGCGCTGCTCGGTCAGTTCGCGTGGGGCGTCCGGCGGCTGACAGGTCCGGGAAAGGTGGAAGGGCAGGGGGGATGGGTGTCCAGTCTCGCGGCCTTCCTCGGCTTCCAGGGTGAAGCGGTGCTCGATCTTGCCGAGACGATGACTGGAACCGAGGCGCTGCATCCGATCACACAAGCGGCGTTTTTGTTTCATGCCTGGAGAATGGCAGGCGCAGAACGTGGTGCTCGGGACATCGAAGGTGGCGTCATGGCCGCACGCCTAGCAGGGGAGAAGCTCGGGCGCGGGGCGCTGTTCCTGCCGCTGGCTCTTGGCAGCGGGACCGCGCTGCGGGGGCAGGGGACGGTTCTTGCGCGGCTGGCCGCCTTTTATCGCGGCGCCGAGCAGGCATCGCTGTCCGCGCTGATGATGATCGAGCGCATGGCCGATTGGGAAGCGCGTGCGCGAGAGGCAATGGCGGATTGTTCTGGGCGGACGCCGGGAGAATTGGTGAAGGTCTTTGCCCGCTGGCCGATGGTGTCCGCCCCAATGGCTCAGGAACATGTGGGTGCAAGTCGGGCGGCCGTGCAAAGGAACATGGACCTGATGACGGCGCGCGGTGTTGTCCGCGAGATTACAGGGCAGGGGCGGTTTAGGATCTGGACGGCGGCATCGTAAGCCATCACGCACAGCAATCGGCCCCAATGGATCGATTCAGAAGCTGAATTGGACCCTAGAGAACGGGTCGGCCAGACCCTGGGCAGGAGCCAATCTCTTCATCTTGTGCGCTGCAGGTGAAAGGCGGCCTCCTCTTGTTGCCAGTCTATACAGACATGTCAGTTGGGGGAAGCGGTCACCCGCGCAGCAGGCTGGCCAGCGTGGGGTTGGGAAAGCGGCGTTCGCGGGTGATGGCGTAGAAGGTTTCGTGCATCCCGTTGATGCGCGCGACCTGCACGAGGATACCGTTGGCGAGTTCGTCCTGCACGACGATGGTGGGGATGACGGCCAGCCCGGCATCTTCGCGCGCCAGAAGGCGGAGCATGGCCATGTCATCGGCCTCGGCCGCGATGGTGGGCACCAAGCCCAACCGCGCGGCGAGGGCATCGAAGGCAGCCCGCAGCGCCGTATCGGGGGCGGGCAGGATCAGGGGCTCGGCGGCCAGAAGATCGGCCAGATCGCGCTGGTTGCCGCTGACCCGTTCGGGCGTGCCGATCAGCGAAACGGGCTGTTCCGCGATGCGGTGGATCAGCCAGGGGCTGCCCTGTTCGCGCGCGGGGGCGAGGTTCGTCAGCACCACATCCAGCGCCAGCGCATCGAGATCGCGCATAAGTTCGGCCTGCGACCCGGAGCGCAGCACCACCTCGACATCCGCGCGGCCGATCAGGGGGCGGAGGAACTGCATCTGGAAATTGCGCGACAGGGTGGCGAGTGCGCCGACGCGCAGGGGGCGGCGGGCGCGGCCGGTTTCGCGCAGGGTGGCCGTCAGGTCATCGGCGGTGCGGAAGATCGCCTCGGCATGGTCGAGCGCGATGCGCCCGGCCTCGGTCAGGGCAAGGCCCCGGCCCCGGCGTTCGAAAAGGGCGTGGCCCAGCGTCGCCTCCAGCGCCTTGATCTGGGTGGAGAGTGCCGATTGCGACAGGTTCAGGCTGCGCGCGGCCCCGGTGAGGGTGCCGTCGCTGGCCACGGCGCGGAACAGGCGGAGGTGATGCAGGTTGATCTGGGCCATGATGGGCCGTGACTTTCAGGAAATAGAACGATTAGGCAGAAAATATGTAATTTTCTGGAATATCGGCAAGGGCTATCTGCACGCCATCGGATATTCACAGGAGACGATCCATGGCCTTCCTGCCCGTTCTGACCTTTCTTGCCCCCCTGCCGCTGTTGATCGTGGCGCTGATCGCGGCCTTGCGGCCCGGACGTCGACCGGGGGCTGTGCCGATGCTGGCCGAAGGGGCGGCGGGGCTTTCGCTTTTGCTGGCGCTGGGGGGGGTGGTGCAGCTGATCCTGACGGGCGCGCGGGATGCGGGGATCGGGCAGGGGGCGTGGCTTTTCGCGCTGCGCCTTGATGCGGTCAGCGCGACGATGGCCCTGCTGGTGGCCTTTGTCGGCTGGGTCGTGGTGCGCTATTCGCGGACCTATCTGGATGGCGAGGCGCGTGAGGGGGCATTCCATGGCCTGATGCTGTCGGTGCTGGCGGCGGTGCTGGTTCTGGTGCAGTCCGGCAGCCTTGGCGTTCTGGTCGCGGCCTTTGTGGCGGTGGGTGTGGGGCTGCGGCAGTTGCTGCTGTTCTATCCCGAACGGGCCGAGGCGCGGCGCGCGGCGGCGAAGTTCACGCTGGTCTGGGGGGCGGGGGATGCCGCGCTGGTTCTGGCGGCGGTGCTGCTGTGGGTGGCCTTTGGCACGGCGGGGATCGCCGGGCTGACGCAGGCGGCCGAGGCCGGGTTGCCGGTGGCGGCGCAGGTGGCGGTGGCGCTGCTGGTGTTGGCCGCGTTGCTGAAGACGGCGGCCTTCCCGCTGCATGGCTGGCTGACCGAGGTGATGGAGGCCCCGACGCCGGTTTCCGCCCTGCTGCATGCCGGGATCATCAACGGGGGCGGGTTCCTGCTGGTGCGCTTGGCCGAGGTGGTGCAGGGCAGCCCCGGCGCGATGGCCGCGCTGGTGATGCTGGGCGGGTTCACGGCGCTGTTCGGGGCGGCGGTCATGCTGACGCAATCGGCGGTCAAGACGGCGCTGGCCTGGTCTACCGTGGCGCAGATGGGGTTCATGCTGCTGCAATGCGGGCTGGGTCTCTGGGCGCTGGCGGTGCTGCATATCGTGGCGCATTCCCTTTACAAGGCCCATGCCTTCCTGTCGTCGGGCGGTGCGGTGCGGGCGGTGGCATCGGTGCGGCGGCCCGGTCCCGTGGCGGTGCCGGGGCTGGCGGCGGTGGCGCGGGCCTTTGCGCTGGCCCTTGTCCTTTATGCGGTGGTGGCGGGGGTCTTCGGGCTGTTCGTCGGGCCGAAGTCGGAGCAGGCGCTGGCCCTTGGTGCGATCCTGATCTTCGGGGTGGCCTATCTGGTGGCGCAGGGCCTTGCCGATGCCGCGCCGCGCGCCCTGACGTTGCGGACCGGGGCGGCATCGCTGGCGGCGGCGGTGGGCTATTTCGGGTTCCACGTTCTGGCCGGGGCGGTCTGGGGGCCGCATCTGCCTGCGGCACCGGAGGCCGGTGCGCTGGAATGGGCGCTGATCGTGCTGGCGGTGCTGTCCTTTGGCACGGTCGCGGTGGCGCAGGCGCTGTTCCCGCTTTGGGCCAATCATCCGGCGGCGGCGGGGCTGCGGGTGCATCTGGCCAACGGACTTTATCTGAATGCGGTTCTGGACCGGCTGATCGGCGGGTTCCGGGTTTCCAAATCCCTCTGACGCACAGGAGTTGATGGCGATGTTTCTGAAGCACACACAGATCGCACCGGCCCGCATCTCGGGCCTTCTGAAGGCGGCAGAGGCGGCGGCGCGGGCGATCCCGCCGGCCTTTCCCCTGTCGGCCACGGTGGCGGTGAACCCCTTTCTTGGCCAGACGGGCGAGGATCTGGCAACCGCGCAGGCGCGCATGGCCCGCGTGGCGGGCGTGCGCCTGATGCGGCCAAGGGCGGAGTTTGCCGCGATGGTGCAGGATGGCCGGATCGACGCCGATGATCTGGCCGCCGCGCTGATCGCGCAGCCTTCGGCGTTGAAGCCGGTGGACCTTGCGCTGCTGAAGGCCAAGGCGGCGCAGCCCGCGCCGGAGGTGAAGGCGCTGCCGACGGTGGCGGAACTGGCGGCAGAGGCGACGGGGGTGGATTGGCCCGCCGTCATCACGCGCTGCATCGGGCTGTGGGCGGCGGGGCGGTTCGACCGGGGGCAGGCGCTGTGGTCGCCCGCGCCGGGGCAGGGCGCCTTTGCCGCATGGCGGGCCTGGGCCACGCATGACCTGACGCCCGAGATTGCCGGGCTGACCGGGTTCTGCGCCCATGTGGAGGCGGCACCCGACACGGCAGAGCGCGCGATCCTGCGCGCGGCCGAGGCGCTGGGTCTGGCAGAGGCGGGGGCCGAGACGGCCTTTCACCGGCTGCTGGTCGATCTGGGCGGCTGGGCGCAGCACGCGCGGTGGCTGCTGTGGCAGGCGGAACTGGCGGGGCAGACGGATGCGACGCTGATCGACCTGCTGGCGATCCGCGCGATCTTTGACGAGGCGCTGCTGGCGGTGGTGCCGGGGGTGGCGGATGCCTGGGCGAGGGTGGCGGCATCCCATGCCGAACGGCCGCAGCCCACGCCCGACATGGTGGTGGATGCGATCCTGCAAGAGGCGGCAGAGCGGGCGGCGCAGCGCGGCCTTGCCGCGCAGCTGACCGGGCCGCGCAGGGCGGCGGGGCGGCCTGCGATGCAGGCGGCCTTCTGCATCGACGTGCGGTCCGAGGTGATGCGCCGCGCGCTGGAGGGCCTGCATCCGGGGATCGAGACGATCGGTTTCGCCGGGTTCTTCGGCCTGCCGCTGGCGCACAAGGCGCATGGCACGGATGAGGTGGCGGCGCATCTGCCCATCCTTCTGAACGCGAAGGTGGAGTCGGCCTCCCATGCCGCGCCGGAGGTGGAGGCACAGGCGCGGGTTGCGGCGCGGGCCACGCGGGCCTGGGGCCGGTTCCGGCAGGCGGCGGTATCCTCTTTCGCCTTTGTCGAGGCGGCGGGGCCTGCCTATGGCTGGAAACTGGTGAAGGATTCGCTGCATCTGGGCGGGGCTGCACCGCAGGAGCCTGCGCCACGTTTCGAGACGGCGCTGGATGCGGCGGCCAAGGCCGCGACGGCGGCGGCGGTCCTGCGCGCGATGAGCATGACGACGGGCCATGCGCGGCTGATCCTGCTGCTGGGTCACGGGGCGCAGGTGACGAACAATCCGCATGAAAGCGCCTATCACTGCGGGGCCTGCGGAGGACAGACGGGCGAGGTTTCGGCGCGGCTGCTGGCTGATCTGCTGAACGATCCCGAGGCGCGGGCCGGTCTGCCCGCGCAGGGGATCGACCTGCCCGAAGATACCGTCTTTGTCGCCGGTCTGCATGACACGACGACGGACAAGGTGACGGTCTATGCCGCCGGGCTGCCGGCCAGCCATGCCGCCGATCTGGCACAGGCGAAGGCGTGGTTCGCGCAGGCGGGCAAACTGGCGCGCGGCGAAAGGGCGGCGCGGTTGCCGGGGGCGACGGGGGACGGGTTGCTGCAACGGGCGGTGAACTGGGCCGAGGTGCGGCCGGAATGGGGTCTGGCGGGATGCGCCGCCTTCATCGCCGCGCCGCGCGCGGTGACGGCGGGGGCAGACCTTGGGGGCCGCGCCTTCCTGCACAGCTATGACTGGCAGGCGGATCAGGGGTTCGGCACGCTGGAATTGATCCTGACTGCGCCTGTGGTCGTGGCAAGCTGGATCAGCCTGCAATATTACGGATCATCGGTCGCGCCGGACCTGTTCGGCGGGGGCAACAAGCTGATCCACAATGTGGTGGGCGGGATCGGGGTCGTGGAGGGGAATGGCGGGATGCTGCGCCCCGGCCTGCCGATGCAGGCGGTGCATGACGGTGCGGCGCTGGCGCATGATCCCTTGCGGCTGTCGGTGATGATCGAGGCGCCGGTCGATGCGATGACGGCGGTTCTGGAACGCCATCCCGGCGTGCGGGCGCTGTTTGACAATGGCTGGCTGCATCTTTTCGCGCTGGAGGGCGGGCGGGTGGCCGCGCGCTATCGTCCCGGCCTGCGCTGGGACGCCGAGGTCGCAGCACGGCAGGCGGCATGATGCTGCCATCGCGCGTGGCGCTTGGCACGATGCACGGGAAGGCGGCGGTGATTGCACCGCCGCTTTCGGCGCTGGGGATCGGGGTGGTGGTGCCGGAGGGTCTGGATACCGACCGGTTCGGCACCTTCTAAGGCGAGGTGGTCCGCGCCGGCACGATGCACCGGCTCCGGTCGCGGCTGGATGAAAGTTCAGTGGCAGGTCAAGGTCAGCGTCATCCAGATCCCGAAACGGGTTGGGCCATCGTCGGAGCGGCTGGCCCGGTCAAGGCCAGCAGGTGCCACATCGTAAAGCGCCCCGCCCAGCCGGAATACCAGGCCCAGCCCAAGCGCCAGCGCCATGGTTCCATGGACCGCCATCACCCCGTGCCGCGCCGCCGCAGCTATCGTCAGCCCCCCCAACGCCAGCAGGACGGCAAGGCCAATGCCGATCCGCCGTTCCACCGTGGTGAGCGAGGCCTGCATGGTCAGACAAACTCCTCTTCCAGCCGCAGGTCAGGGCGCAGTGCAATGTCTGCCGGCTCTGTTGCAAAGTTTTGTTCAGGCCGCGTGGGCCCCTCTTTTGGGCGCAGTTATGCTGCGGCGAGGCTTTCCTCAATGATTGCGACAGCCTC
>NZ_FRBR01000033.1 GCF_900142665.1 Roseovarius pacificus | reverse complement strand
GAAAGCGACCGCTCCGCCTTGTGCCTGCGCAACTGCGCTTCCAGAAAACTCCGCTCCTCATCGCTGAGTTCAATCGCAACTGATGCCCGTCCACGAATGCTCGCCCCCTTGATTTGCCTCAAGTCAATGATGACAAATTCAGTTCCGGGTGACTAGCCATTAACAGCGCAATTGCTTCGCTAGCCACGGACTGAACCACATATCAATGTGCAGTTTCCCGCAATTTGTTCTGCACAAAACGACAATAACGCCAAATAGCAGGGTGATTTAGTCATGTGAAGCGCGATGCGCCCCAAAAGACAATCAAAAAATTAACAGGGAGTATGACATGAAGAACATGAATATATCTGTCGCGGCTGCGGCCATAGCGGTTTTTTCTGGAAGCCCGGCGGCTGCAAAGGACTGGTTCCCTTATCCGGTGAATATCTGGGAGCCGCCGTTTGTCGACGACGCCGTCATAAGCGATGGTGAGTATGTGCCACTCGATAAAGCCGATCAGCAACATCAGCTCTGCGTGTCGTTTCCTCATATGAAGGACGCCTACTGGATGGCTGTCAATTACGGCGTTGTCGAGGAGGCGAGACGTCTCGGCGTCAATCTGCAAATAACCGAGGCAGGTGGCTATACTGAGCTAAACAATCAGATTTCGCAGATTGAGGATTGCGTGGCCGGAGGAGGCAAGGCGCTGATCCTTGGTGCGATTTCTTTTGACGGATTGAACAATATCATCGGCCAGTTGAAACAGAAGGGCGTCCCAGTGGTCGATATGATCAATGGCGTGTCGTCCCAAGATATCGCTGCCAAGGCCATTGTGTCCTGGAGGAGTGTGGGCCGTACTCTTGGTCAGTATTTGGCAGAACAGCATCCCGCTGGCTCAGATCCAGTTAAGCTTGCGTGGTTCCCTGGTCCCGCAGGGGCAGGCTTTGTCGAAGATGCGACATCCGGCTTCAAGGAGGGTATCGAAGGCTCTGCAGTCGAGTTAGTTGAGGTGCGCTATGGCGACACAGGCAAGGAGGTTCAGACCAGACTAATCGAGGACGCGTTGCAAACCTATCCTGATCTTGATTATGTCGCCGGCTCTGCGGTAGCTGCGGAGGCCGGTATTTCGGTCCTGCGCTCCAACGGGCTGACCGATAAAGTCCGGCTTATGTCCTATTATTACACCCCTGGTGTCGACCAAGGAATTCGGCGCGGTCAAGTGCTTGCGGCGCCTACCGATTCTACCGTCATCCAAAGCCGCATTGCAGTCGATCAGGCCGTCCGCATTCTTGAGGGCAAGGGAGTGACCCAACACGTTGCGCCGCAGATATTTATTATCAACAAGGACAATGTGGACATCGTGGACATGAACGCAGTTCTTGCCCCCGGTGATTTCCGTCCCATTTTCACGGTCGAATAACCCATGGAATTTGGCAACCTGACAGCAGCGCCGCTACTTGAGGTTGAGGGAGTGTCAAAACATTATCCTGGCGTTTTGGCGCTAGACAATGTCAGCTTCTCTCTCCTGCCCGGCGAGGTCCATGTACTCTTCGGCGAAAACGGCGCGGGTAAATCCACTCTGATCTCTCTAATCTCGGGCGCGATTCACCCCACATCCGGCATGATCCGGATGCGGGGAGAGCCAGTGCACTTCGCTTCGGTCAACGAGGCCCGCTCAAGAGGCGTCACAACAGTGTTTCAGGAATTCTCTTTGATCCCCACGATGACGGTGGAGGAGAATATCTGCCTTGGCAGCGAGGCTGTGCGGCGCGGCATGATCGACCGCCGCGCAATTCGCTCTGAGGTGCAATCCGTTTTGGCGAGGCTTGGCTTTGACCTTCCGCCACACGCGCTGGTGGCTACGCTATCGCGCGCCGAACAGCAAATGGTAGAAATCGCCCGCGCCTTTCGCGGTGACCTATCGGTGTTAATTCTGGACGAACCAACCGCCAGTCTGACCGACAAAGAGGCCGAACGTCTGTTCGACCTGGTCGCCCATGCCAAAGCACATGGGGTAGGGATCATCTATATCACCCATCGCCTGCGAGAAATCGAACGTCTGGCCGACCGCATCACCGTCCTGCGCGAGGGCAAGAATATTTCTACCGTCCCGGCCCACGGCATCAGCGAAGACCGGCTAGTCAAACTAATGAGTGGGCGCGAAATGGGCGCGGTGTTTCCGGCCGTGACTCACCGCCCGGCCGAACCGCTGTTCCGAGCAGAGGGGCTGACTACCCGGTCGGGTTCCGTCCGCAGTGCCAGCATAGAGGTGCGGGCAGGTGAGATTGTCGGTCTGGCAGGGCTCGTCGGATCAGGCAAATCGGAACTCATCCGCGCCGCTTTTGGGATCGAGCCGTTGACCGCAGGCCGGGTGACGCTGAATGGCCAGGAAATCACTGGCGCCCGACCGCAAAAACTACTGGATGCCGGGTTGATCTATCTGCCACCTGACCGCCGGGCTGAAGGGCTGGCTATGATGCGCCCTTGCCGAGAAAACCTAAGTCTTCCAGCTCTGCGCCAGAGCCCCTATCGGCGCGGTGCCTTTATCGACCGCCGGGCCGAGCGCCGCGAAACCAATCGCCTGCTGACCGAGATGGAGCTTTACCCGATGCGCCCTGATTCAGATGTCGAAGCCTTCTCAGGCGGCAATCAGCAAAAGGTGATGCTGGGCCGTAGCCTGACTAGGCCATTTTTGGTCTATGCTTTCGACGAGCCCACTGTCGGCGTCGATGTCGGTACACGGGCTGCGATCTATCGCTTTATCGCCGGGCTTTGCGAAAGTGGCGCGGCGGTGATCCTGATCTCGTCTGACTTGCCGGAAATCCTGCATCTGTGCAATCGCGCCTATGTCTTTGCCAAGGGGCAGGTCACAGCTGAAGTTCCGGCCGACCAGTTAGATGAGCCAACCATCTTGAAGCATTTCTTTGAAAGGGAGAACGCAGCATGAGAACCTTATTGTCCAAAAGCATAACCGCCACTCCCTCAGGCTTGGTCCAGTCGCAACTTTTAAAACGGAGCTTTGTCCGTCTGGGTGTGCTGCCATTTCTTCTGGTAATCGCGCTGGTAACCTTTTCTTTCTTGTCCTCCAGCTTTCTGACCGTTAGCAACCTTACTAATGTAGTACGTCAGTCGGTGTTTCTGGCTATCGTGTCGATGGGACAGATGATGGTGCTGCTGACCGGAGGTTTTGACCTGTCAGTTGGTACGATCCTGGCGCTAACCTCGGTTGCGACAGCGATGGCGATGGCGACGCTGGCGCAGATTTTTCCCGACAGCATCTTTCTGATCATCACGCTGGGTTGTCTGGCCGGGCTCGCGGTCGGCACCATCGTCGGCGTGATAAATGGGCTTGGCGTGGCATTTCTGAACGTTGCGCCTTTTATCATGACCCTAGGCATTGCATCCACGGGTTTTGGCATCGCGCTGTCGCTTACCGGAGGTACGCCAGTTTATGGCATGCCGATGGAGTTTGGCAATGTCTTCGGCTTTGGCACCTTCCTGTCCATCCCCGTACCAATCTGGATCGCGGCGCTGGTCGTACTATTGACATGGGGCATCGTAAATATGACACGCTATGGCCGGGCGCTGTACGCGGTCGGCGGAAATCCCCGCGCCGCTATGCTTTCAGGCATCGACACCCGCAAGACTCAGTTTCTAGTCTATGTCGTCTGTGCCTTTTTGGCTTCAATCGCGGGCGTGTTGCTGACCGCGCGCCTGGACACTGGCGAAGCCAATATCGGATCCTCTATGCCGCTGGAATCAATCGCAGCCTGTGTGATTGCGGGCGTGAGCCTTCGCGGTGGTGTGGGTAAGGTAGGTAGCGTGGCACTGGGTGCGGTCTTTATCAGCCTTGTCCAAAACGGAATGAATCTAGCCCGGATCGACTCCTATATGCAGACCGTGGTGATCGGTCTGATCCTGATTGCAGCGGTTGTAGCTGACCAGCTGCGCCTGCGCTATATCGCGGATTTGCGCGGCAGTTGACAAGATTTCCGAGCCCCGCCGTTGTGGTGGGGTGCGGAATACGAGCCAGAAATGCCTAATTTCGTCGCAAAGAGAACCTGGAACATGCACAAATATCAGGATTGGCACTGGCTATATCCCGCCGACCCTCTCAAATCCTACGCGCTCAGTAATGACCACTGGGCTTACAGTCTGCAACGCGACACTCCAAGAAACAGCGAAGTCATCATATCGCCTGAGCTCTGCTGCTGCGGGACGTCATCGTCACCGAAGTTCATACGCCAGACGCCGGAATGGCCACGCGCGACGCTACACGAACTCTTGGTCAACAGCACGGAATCGAAGGCTAGGTGGTCCACGAGGAAAAGCGTGTAATTGAACTGGGCGTGCGCACCGCAAAAATAATCCTTGGCTATCTTCATCTTCTGCCTTTTGACATCCTTCCACACAGACAAAGGCCATCTACTCCGACCGGCGGTCAGTTTAATTTGCAGGCCAGTCTTTGGCGTGCGCCTGATGTTCGAGGGAATATCGCACAATCTGAAAGTCCACCTGCGAGGTTTTCGATAGAAATTTATAAGCCCGTCAATGTTGCGTCACGCTGGGCGACGTCATGCTCCGAGATCTGAAATTCAACGGGTTGTATGTTGAGTTAAAGCAACCAAACGCTGGTGCTGGTTGAGACAACTTCCGTTTGGCGCGGGTGTAGCCGGATTAGACGATGGATCTTCATTTCGCGTAGGTCGCACCGCAACGCGAAGAGCGATAGGACACAGCCACGGCCCAAGCGACCGCCTAGCATCAGAAATGTGCATCGGATGCGCGCCCAAAAAGTCGAAAGTCAAAGACTTGAAGCGATCTTTTCACGCTAAAGATAGTCGGAAAAAGGAAGTTTTTAATTGCAGCCATTAACTCTAAACTTGGGTCCTGGGACCAGCGAGAAACTGGCCCGCGCTCGCAGCGACCTGCGCATGGGTGTTCCGATCGTTCTGACCAATCGCAACTCTCATATACTTGTCGTGGCGGTGGAGACGCTGACCCCAGCAAGGCTGGCAGCTTTCCGCGCGCTTGGTGATCCAGACCTGATTGTCTCCGCCCGCCGTGCCAAGGCGTTGGCGTCCAACATCGACCTTTCGAAGTGTCCAGAGACAATTGCTCAGTTTAAAGTGCCGAATGGCGCCGACTGTAAGTGGCTGCTATCAAAGGCCGATCCGGTGTCGGTCTACGATGGGCGGCCGGAAAAAACTCTTCGCCCGCTGCACTCGGATCAAGCGGAACTTCTGCGGGGCACGCTTTCCTTGCTGAAAAGCGCAATGCTTCTGCCCGCCGCTTTGCTATTATCATTGCGTAATGCTGATAAGTTAAGCGCTATTCATGGGTTGACACAACTGGACCTAAATGCGGTCTGCTCCGAATTTTCCCGCTTGCCGACGCCCGTTCATACTGTAGCCGCGCAACTACCGTTAGTGCGAGCTGGCTTTGGGCGGATGCATGTCTTTCGCCCCGTCAATTGCGATCAAGAGCATTACGCAGTAGAATTTGGGACATTCGACCGCGATGTTACGGTGCTGGTGCGCATGCACTCCGCATGTTTCACCGGTGATGTGCTGGGTAGCCTGAAATGCGATTGCGGCCCGCAGCTTCGGGCGGCTGTCGAGCAATTGGGGCAAACCGAGGCGGGCATTCTCCTGTATCTGAACCAAGAGGGGCGTGGTATTGGGCTGGCCAATAAACTCCGAGCCTATGCTTTACAGGATCGTGGCTTGGATACTGTCGAGGCTAACCATCATCTTGGCTTTGAGGATGACGAACGGGATTTTCGAATCGGTGCCGCGATCCTTAAGCAAATGGGAATTCCACGCGTTCGGCTACTGACAAACAATCCTAGTAAACTGGCGGCGTTGAAGTGCTGCGGTATCATCGTGACCGAACGTGTGCCGCTGCAAGTCGGTAGAAGCAATGAAAATGCCGCCTATCTGAGAACAAAGGCGACGAAATCTGGTCATCTTCTTTAAGCTCCGGCAGTCGTCACGCGGCCTTGCCACCAGAGTCACCATTGCGCTTGTCATTTTGGGGACAAGAAATTTCCGGCTACCGCGCGAAACCCGATCGCCAGAATAAAGGCTGAAGCATTCGCGAGCGCCGCAACTAGTATATCCAGTATCGGCGCCATAGTGGTGGCAATAAACGCATGTGCGCTGAAGTATGTTCTGAATGCAGCCTCCGAATTGCCGGTGCCGCGTCCTGATTTTTGTGTCTGGCAAAGCCTGAGCTAATGGGATGAACTGCCTTCCCGCCAAACGCTGCTATTATGGCAGTCATAGGTGGAGAGAGGATCATCTGATGGATATCAAGGTTCTGGGCATTGATTTTGGCAAGACAGTTTGCAGTCTTGCTGGGCTGGATGAAGCGGGAGCGGTTGTGTTTCGCAAACGGCTCCAGCGGCACCGACTGCTGGACTTTCTTGCTACGCTACCGCCCTGCGTGGTTGCGATGGAAGCCTGCGGCGGGGCGCATCACATCGGGCGTTTTTGTCTTGAGAAGGGACATGAGCCCCGGTTGATGTCGCCGCTCTATGTCAAGGTTCACAAGAACGACGACCGTGATGCCGAGGCGATTGCCGAAGCCGCGACGCGTCCGACGATGTCATTCGTTGCGATCAAATCGGAAGAACAACTGGACCTTCAGGCTTTGCACCGTGCGCGGGAGCGTCTCGTGTCGGACAGGACGCGCCTGATCAACCAGGGTCGAGGCTTCTTGATGGAACGCGGCATCCGGGTTGGCACTGGGCGCCACGTCTTCCAAAAGGAACTGGCCAGATTGGCCACAGAGGGCATTGCCGATCTTTCACCCCGAATGCTCCTGCTCGTGACTGACATGGTGTCCGAACTGGACGTGATCAATGATCGGGTCGCAGCCATCGATGCCGAGATCAAGGCGCTGGCCCGGGCGGATGCTGATATGCAGCGGCTTATGGAGATACCTGGCATCGGTCCCACGATTGCGACGGCACTTGTGGCTGCCGTCGGCACGGGCACCTCAAGCAGCTTTGGCAAGGGGCGTGATCTTGCTGCATGGCTTGGTCTGGTGCCGCGGCAGATCACGACAGGTGGCAAGGCGAAGCTGATCGGCATCTCGAAACACGGCAATCGATATTTGCGCAAGCTCTTCATCCACGGAGCTCGATCGGTGCTGCATCTCGTGCGTGACAGGACGTCGCCAATAGCGGCTTGGGCAGACGCTCTGAAGGAGCGAGCGCATGCGAACGTCGCGGCGGTCGCCATGGCCAACAAGATGGCACGTATTGCTTGGGCTGTTCTGACGAAGGGTGAGAGATATCGGCCGAATGCCATGAGCGGCCTATAGTCGGGCAAACGCGCAACCGGACGAAGGAATCTGCGAGCGAGGAGGAGATGGACCAACGACCGACCGGCGTCTTGCAAGTCTGACGGGGGCATGGCCCTTGAGTGCCGATGAGCGAACGAGACACAGGACGCGCGACTTACCATCTTGGTCAGGGGCAAATCGAACAGCCCCGGAGAAAGACCGAATACATAGAAGCAGGGTCAGCGGCGCATCAACAAATCACTTGCAGGGGAAGGCAGTTCATACATGCTCCCAGAAAATCGGACACTGACGTAAGCTATGATTTGCAGTCTACTGATCTTCGACGAGAAGGAGATCAGAGATGTCGAAACGCAAACAACATGCGCCCGAGTTCAAGGCGAAGGTCGCGCTGGAAGCCCTGAAGGGCGAGGAGACCGCCGCCGAGCTGGCGAGCCGGTTCGGGGTGCATCCGACGATGATCCATCATTGGAAACGTGCGCTCCTTGAGGGTGCCTCCGTCAAACGTTTCTGCCTCAAGACAATGAACCGAACTTCGATTCCGGGTGACTAGGCTCAGGACTTCGGTAACGAGGGCGTCCCAGTCAAGCAGTTTTGCACAAAACAATTGATCCGCCATAGCGGTACCTTTGATAATTTTGGTTCTCGCCCTGGTTTCTGTCGCGGCTTCCGGCTGAGGTCCTTGGGGTACATGCTTCGGTTCGTGGTCAGCGCGATGGCTGCCAACATGATGCTGGTTCGATGTAATTCCGATGTGCCCATCTCATAGGCGTGCTTGGCAATGCCAGCGACAGTCCTGACCACGGCATCATCGGAACCACGTCCCTGCGGGACCTCGAAAGCCTGCAATCAGGCAGGCAACGGGTGGAGGATCATGCTATCAGACAGAGTTTGGCGCTGCATCTGACTGGAAGGTCGTGCCTCCCACCCAGATCCGATGAAGGATAACAGCAATGCGGCGTGCTAGAGCAACCATCGCGATTTTGCGCCCGCGCCGCTCCGCGAGCTGGCCCCGCCATGTTCTCAGCCATGTCGATCGGTTTCGGTTCATCATGACGGTTGCCGCCTGGCACAATGCTCGCCTCAGATTGACGTCACCCGCTTTCGTGATGCCGCCGGACACGTCCCGTTCACCGGACTGGTTGCGTGAGGGCGTCAGACCAACCCAAGGGCCGACCCGCTTCGAAGAGCGAAAGCGCTTTGGATCATCGATAGCCGCACGAAAGGTCAGCGCCACGACCGCGCCAATCCCCGGCATCGTCATGAGGCGACGGCATACTGAGTCGTCCCCGGCAAACTGGCGCACGCGCTTTTCGAGACCAGCCAGTTCCTGTCGCAGAGATGCTCTGGCCCGCAGCATAGGTGCTGTCGCGGTTTCCAACATTGGATTGCCATCCGCCAATTCCCGAATGCGCGCCTCAAATCCACCGCGAGAGATTGCACCTACCTTAAGACCAAAGTTCCGTAGCAGTCCACGCAGCGACATTTCCAATGCGAGCATACCCTGTTGAATGGCTTTCCGGGCGCCGAGAACAGCGCGGACTTCCTGAGCCGATACAGACTTACAGTGAACCGGACGGAACCAGCCGAGGTGGAGCAGGCGCGCAATTCCTTCGGCATCCCGCCTGTCCGTCTTGATCGGCATTGCCTTCAGCGCTCCTTTCACCTGCCGCGTTTCCATGAGCACCGCATTAAGGCCAGCTTCCGTCAGTCCTCGATGCAGCCATTGCGACAGTGGCCCAGCCTCCAGGCCGATTGCCGCGATGCTACCGTCCAGATCGCCCATCCAGCGCGCCAGAACCTTGGGTTCGCTTTCAATCTCTTCCTCTTTGATGATCTTGCCGTGCTCGCTGATCACGCAGACCGAAGTCTTCGCAAGCGATAAATCCAATCCAACAAACACCTTCATCCCGTCATCCTCCATCTGGGTTCAATACGGGTATTGCGACAACGCGGTGCTGATCTGACAAGTGGCAACGGCGGTGCGTGACGCAGGCCCCGTTACGGCATCTCATAACCAAAACATGACTGTTGCGGCGAGAGCGATGGCCGAGAGGAAGACTTCGGGGCAGCGGTCATATCGGGTGGCAACCCGTCGCCAGTCTTTCAGGCGCCCGAACATGATCTCAATGCGGCTGCGACGCTTGTAGCGGCGCTTGTCATTTTTTACAGGCTTGCCGCGCGAACTCCTGCCTGGGATGCAGGGCTTTATCCCTTTGTCTTTCAATGCCTCGCGGAACCAGTCCGCTTCATATCCGCGATCTCCCAGAAGCCATTCGGCCTTTGGCAAGCCGGCCAGTAGCGCCGCCGCGCCGGTGTATTCGCTAACCTGGCCGGCAGTCATGAAGAACCGAATGGGGCGTCCGGCGGTATTGGTGACAGCATGCAGCTTGATGCTCATACCACCCTTGGTTCGCCCGATCAGTCGTCCGCCCCCCCTTTTTGCCCCGCAGGCTGGATGCCGTGCGGTGGGCTTCCAAATAGGTTGCATCGATCATGATAGTCTTTTGATCCGTCGCCCCAGTGGCCAGTTCTTCGAAGATCCGGGCGAACACGCCATCTCACTCCAGCGATTGTAGAGCGTCTTGGAAGGGCCATATTTCTTCGGCGCATCGCACCAATGTAACCCATTGCGATTGATGCAGACTATCCCGCTCAGAATGCGCCGTTTATCGACCCGTGGTTTGCCATGGCTCTTTGGACAGAACGGCTGTACCCGCGCCATCTGCTCGCCGGTCAGCCAGAAAAGATTGCTCATCATGCCCCCATCAGTTCGGGAGCTTGAATCACGCAGCAGTGCAACCCTCAAGCCGATTAATGACCCCTGAGCCTATACATTGTCGAATAGTGCGGAAAGTTTTGTGCTGTTCTGCGAGTGATTAGGATTTGGTTTGCGCGGTGCTGACGGTGCT
>NZ_FRBR01000032.1 GCF_900142665.1 Roseovarius pacificus | reverse complement strand
TCGCCGCCGTCAGCGTCGTCTTGCCGTGGTCAACGTGACCAATCGTACCGATGTTCACGTGCGGTTTCGAACGGTCAAACTTTTCCTTTGCCATGTCTCAGGGCGCCTTGTTCAGTTGGGGGGCGGAAATCGCCCGTTAGATACTCCGCGCGGCATTTATTGTCTTGCGCGGGGAAAATCAACCCATTCATGCAGGGTGGCCGCTTACTCGGCCGGGGGTGTTTCCGCCTCGCCACCTTCTGCGGCCTCGACCGCCGCTTTGGCGCTCTCGTCCAGCGCCCGGGCTGCGGCCTGCGCTTGGCCGGTCGCGGCCTCGCCGCTTTCGAACCAGTCATTGGCGGCATTCTCACGCACCAGCCAGTTCTGGATCAGCTTGGCGGCATTGCGGCTGAGGTTTCGCATCTGCTGCTGCTTGGATTGCGTCAGCCCCGACCCGACCCAGGTGCTGCCCGACAGCGTCTCGACCACGGTGATCTGCTCGGGCTTTTCGTTCAGCTTCTGCTGTTTTGCGTCGTCCCAGACGGTCACGTTCAGGATCAGCGCCGATTTCGGCGAGGCCACCACCGGAATCCCCGGCATCGCCAGAACATAGCCTTCCACGCTGATTCCAAGATGATACAGCCGGTCGCCCTCATACCGCCCGAACCGTTCGTCGATCGCCCTGGTCATCGCCTCGACCCATTCTTCCTTGCTGGCCTCGCGCGAAACCGGCCCCTTGGTCAGGTTCGGCGCGACCACCACGTTGTGGCCCAGGTGGAAATCACCCAGGTATGCGGGCTTTTCGTCAAGGTCGTTGGGATTGGTGCAGGCGGCCAGCATCAGGCCGGCGGCCAGCAAGGCAATGAAACGCAACATGGGCTCCCCCTCAGGATATCCGTTGCGCCCGGATACCGCAGCGCAAGGTTGCGCGCAATCATTTGTCCTGACGCGCCACTCCGCCTATATCCAACAGAACAACCGATGAGGTCCCCATGACACCCGCCACATCCCCCGTTCGCGTTCCGCTGGTGACCCGGCCGATGGGCATCTGGGCCAGCCTTCAGACATCGCGGCGCAACGTGCTCGGCATCATCCCCGAGATCGCCACGCGTCAGCCGATGGTGTCGGGGCGCACCGGCAAACGCTGGCACATGGTCATGGACCCCGAGGCGATCCGCCGGATGCTGCTGGAACAGCTCGATATCTACCCCAAGTCTCTGGTCACCAAGAACCTGTTGCGCCCCGCGATCGGCGACTCGCTCTTTATCGCCGAAGGCGCGCACTGGCGCTGGCAACGCCGCGCCGCCGCCCCGGTGTTTTCCCATCGCAACGTGATGAATCTCGGGCCGGTCATGACTGCCGCCGCCGAACGCAGTTGCGAACGCATCGCCGCCGCCGGGCCGCGCGCCATCGACATGGCCGCAGACATGGTGCGCACCACCTTCGACGTGATCGCCGATGTCACCTTTTCCGGCGATGGCAGTTTCGACGCGGGCGCCGTGCATAACGCGATCAACGACTATATCGGCGAGGCGGGCAAAATATCGCTTTTCGACATTCTGGGCTTCCCCGACTGGGTGCCGCGTCCGGGGCGGATCATGTCCGGGGGCGCCGTGAACCAGATGAAACGCATCGCCGATCAGGCGGTCGAGGCACGCCGCGCCCGCGGCCCCCAAGGCGTGCCCGACCTGCTGGACCTTCTGCTCGACGGCGAAGACCCCGAAACCGAACGCCGGATGAACACCGCCGAGCTGCGCGACAACCTGCTGACCTTCATCGTCGCGGGCCATGAAACCACGGCATTGTCGCTGGGCTGGGCGCTCTATCTCTGTGCATTCGACCAGCAGGTTCAGGACCGTGCCCGCACCCAGGCGCAAGAGGTGTTGCAAGGCCGCGCCGCCACTGCCGGGGACATCGAACACCTGCCCCTGATCCGCCAGATCATCGACGAAGCGCTGCGCCTCTATCCCCCGGCGGGGATCATTTCGCGCACCGCAATGGCCGAGGATACGCTATGCGGGCGCGAGGTGCACAAGCGCGACACGGTGATGATCCCGATCTACGCGCTGCACCGCAATCACCTGCTCTGGGACGATCCCGACGCCTTCCGCCCCGAGCGCTTTGCCGACCGCAAGGCGATTCCGCGCTATGCGTTCCTGCCGTTCGGGGACGGGCCGCGTATCTGCATCGGGGCCAGTTTCGCCATTCAGGAGGCTGTGATCGTTCTGGCGACCCTTCTGTCGCGCTTCCGCTTCACCCCCGTCGCCGGGCGCGATCCCGACCCGGTGATGATCCTGACCCTGCGCCCCGAAGGCGGTGTCTGGCTCGAGGCCGAGCCGATGACACCGGCAACTTCCGGAGCCATGGCATCCCCGACCTGATCGGGGATCTCCCAGCTCAACGCGCCATCCCGACAATTTATGCCTGGGCGCGGGATCGAGGCGCGGCGCTCTGACTGTCTTCATGCCGGCAACAGGGTTCCCCCTGACCCGCAAATTACCCGCAAATCCCCTTCAGCGCCTGCCACTCCGCCTCGCTCAGCACCGGGCGGGTGCCTTCCTGCGCCTCGGCATTGGCGCGGGCCTGTTCGGCGCGGGTTTCGCTGGCGGGATGGGTGGAAAAATATTCGGCCAGGTGCCCCCTGCCGCCCGCCATCTCGTGCAGATGATCGAAGAACGCCGCCATGCCCTCGCTGTTCACCTCCGCATCGTTCAGCATGTCCAGCGCAAAGCGGTCGGCGCGCATCTCGGCCTCGCGGGTATAGCCCGACTGAATCAGCCGCTCGCCCAGAAATACCGCCAGCGTTCCGCCCGTCACATCGCCCAGCACCATCGACAAAAGCCCCGCCGATCCGGCGGCGCGCAGGGCGTGGCGCGTCGCGTCGCGCTCTTCCACATGGCCGATCTCATGCGCCAGAACGGACGCCACGGCATCCGGGCCGGTCGCGGTGTCCAGCAATCCGCGCATCACCACGATCTGCCCGCCCGGCGCGGCGAAGGCATTGACCATCTTGTGGTCGAACACCTGCACCTCGAGATCGTATTGCAGCGCCTTCCCCCCGCTCAGACGGGTCAGCATGGCGTCCAGCGCCGCACGCCCCTCGGGGCCCGTGCACCGCAACGCCCCCATATCCGCCGCCCCCAGCGCGCGTTCCATCTGCGCGACAACCGTCTTGCCAAAGGCGATCTCACGCTCGACCGGGATCAGCGTGGCCAGCGTATCGGCCATGCGCGGCAGGATCACGAACAGCATCAGCACCACCGCAACCACGGCCAGCCCCGCGCGCAATGCAAGCTTGCGATACGTCCCTTTCTGAACATCGCGCCTGTCCAGATCGGGGCAGATATCGCGCAGGCGGGCAGTCATCCCCGGCTCGTTCACTCTCAGCCGTGCAGGATCGCGCGGGCTTTCGTCTTCGGTGTCGGCATGCAGGGTCAATGTCAGGCCGGAGTCACGGGCCTGATCGCTCAGACGGCGCAACCGCACGAGTGGCCAGCGCAGCGGCCCCTCCTCCAGCGTCGGGCCATCGAAAACCAGCGCGCCCCCGGCCTCGTCCAGCACCACCTCGACACCGTGACGACCGGCTGTCACACCATCGAAATAGACCCCCGCGACACCTGCCATCAGATGGCGCCGCCGACATCCAGCGCATCGGCGAAGCCTTCGGCATCCGCGCCGCTGTCATGCGCGCGCTGGCGTATCGTGTTCAGCCCCTGTGCATTATGCACGATGAACGTACCCGCCACATGGTCGATCACCGGCTGGATGATCCAGACCAGAACCAAAGACCCCGAAACCGCAAGCGCCAGAATATACAGCCCCGCCACCACCAGGCCGCCCAGGAACACCGCCCCTTCCCCCATCATCGAGGCCGGGGCCATCACCGCGACCACCGCCAGACCCAGCCCACCGAAGATCAGCGCGCTCAACACGCCCACCATCAGGCCGCCCAGAAGGACCGTGGACACCACGTTCACGGTTTCCGGCTGCGCCTCAAATCCGATACCGCCATCGAGAAACTTGTTCGCTGTCAGGTAACGAAAGGCGTTCACCCGGTACGACACGATCCCGATCATGAACCACACCGATCCGACCACCGCCACCGTCCCGGCAAGAACCGCCGAGTCGGCAATCACCGCCACCAGTTCGCCGCCCAGCAGGATCGCGATGGCAAGGAACAGATGCCGCGCCGCCGGATAAAGGCCGGTCCACCGGCCCTGTTGATGGAACTGCGCATTGCCGTACCAACTCCGGTCGGTCATGTATTTTTCCAGCCGGAAGGTCTGCCGGGGCAACAGGATACCGAGCGTCAGCAAGGTCAGCACCCAGTGCCCCATCGCCCGCAGGGCATAGCCCCAGCCGCCCTTTTCCATGCCAAACCGCACCCCGCGCCAGCGCGTGCGGGCCAGCTTGTAGCGCCGTGCGCGATACTGCGCGAAGAATATCAGCGGCACCACCGCCAGCACGGTGATGTAAATCGCCGCCATCTGCATCAGCATCTGCTCAGGCGTTTGCGGTTCGGTGAACAGCGTCAGGCCGAAATAGAACAGGATCATCTGGACGATGCCCAGATACACCGCCAGCACCACGATCGCCACGAGGAACCCCAACAGCTTTTCCATCCCCGTGCCGGTATATTCGAACGCATCGCGCCCGCCGCTGACCGAAGACCAGATATATCTCCGGATGCGCGTCTTGGCCCAGAACCGGTAAATGCCCAGCGTCACCACCGACAAAAGCGCGGTAACGACCGCCAGCCTGAACAGCGGCCCCCGTTCACCGGCATACGTGCCTTCAACTATGTTCCCGCCGTGGACATCCTGGACCATGCTTTAAATCCTTAATCTGAAAACCTGCGCGCCGTGACCGCTCCTGGCGGCGTCACGGCGCAGAAATATTGATGTTTTACATTGGTTTTATGGCGCAAAAGCGGCCCTAGGTGAAGCTGTTGTCACGCGGAAACCCGCGCGGCGCCATACGGCCCGTGCCGGCACGCCTGCCCATCCATTCGGCCAGTTCGGTCTCGGTGCGCGTGCGCCCTGCCGGATCGTGCCAGCTCAGCCCTTCAACCAGGGTAAAGGTCGTGGCATCGCTCAGCCCGCCATCCTTGTATTTCTGCAACCGCACACCCTTGCCACGGCCCATTTCGGGCAGTTCCCCAAGCGGGAAAATCAGAACCTTGCGGTTTTCGCCGACACAGGCCACATGATCGCCCGCCACCGGCGTGCAGACCCGCGCCCGCACCTCGCCGCGCACGTTCAGAACCTGCTTGCCGCTGCGCGTCTGCGCCAGAACCTCGTCCTCGCTCACCACGAACCCGTCCCCGGCACTGGACGCCACCAGCAGCTTACGGCCCGGCTTGTGAATGAACAGATCGACGATCTCGGCCTCGTTGGGCAGATCGACCATCAGGCGCACGGGTTCGCCCATGCCCCGCCCGCCGGGCAGATTGGCCGCCGACAGGGTATAGAACCGCCCGTTGCTGCCGAACACCAGCAAACGGTCCGTGGTTTCGGCATGGAAAACGAACCGCCCCTCGTCCCCGTCCTTGAACTTCAGTTCGCGGGTCAGGTCGATATGGCCCGACATCGCCCTGATCCAGCCCATTTTCGAGCAGACCACCGTGATCGGCTCGCGGTCGATCATCGCCTCCAGAGGTACCTCTTCGACCTCACCCGCCTCGGCGAACTGGGTGCGCCGCGCCCCGACATTCTGCCCATCCAGCACATAGCCCTTGCCAAAGGTTTTCTTGGCCTCTTTCAACTGATCGGCGATGGCCTCCCATTGCAGGCCGTCATCCTCCAGAAGGTCCTCCAGCCCGGCGCGCTCTTCCATCAACTGGTCGCGCTCCCTGACCAGCGCCTCTTCCTCCAGCCGCCGCAACGACCGCAGGCGCATGTTCAGGATCGCCTCGGCCTGCACGTCCGACAACCCGTTTTCACGGCCCGCATAGCTGTGCGGCACGGTGCGTTCGGGCGCGGTTTCGGCCAGGATGCCGGTGGGTTCCAACCCCGGATCGGCCACCAGAACCAGCCCCGACACATCCACCCCCGCCAGAGGCGAGCGGTACTCGGCCTCGCTCATCGCGCGGCTCAGCGTGGACTGGTGCGGCGTGCTCCAGTCCTCGTACATCAGCGCGGCCTTGGGATCGTCGTCATAGCGGATGATCTCGATCACCCGGTCCAGATTCAGGAACGCCGTGATCAGCCCCTGCAACACCTCCAGCCGGTGGTCGATCTTGCTCATCCGGTGGCGGCTGCGCCGGATCAGCACCTCGCGCCGGAAATCGAGGAAGGCGCGCAGCACCTCCTTCATCGAGCACACCTTGGGCGTCACCCCGTCGATCAGCACGTTCATGTTCAGCGAGAACCGCACCTCGAGGTCCGAGTTGCGGAACAGCATGTTCATCAATACCTGCGGGTCCACGTTTTTTGACCGCGGCTCCAGCACCATGCGCACGTCATCCGCCGATTCATCGCGGATATCGGCCAAAATCGGCACTTTCTTGGTCTGGATCAGTTCGGCGATCTTCTCCACCAGCCTGGATTTCTGCACCTGGTAGGGAATTTCCGTGACCACGACCTGCCACTGGCCACGGCCCAGATCCTCGACCTCCCACTTGCAGCGCAACCGGAACGCCCCGCGCCCGGTGCGATAGGCCTGCGCGATATTTTCGGGCGGCTCCACGATCACCCCGCCGGTCGGGAAATCGGGGCCGGGCACGTAATTCAGCAGCGTATCGTCACGCGCATCGGGCACCTTGATCAGATGCAGGCAGGCATCCACCAGTTCGGCAATGTTATGCGGCGGAATATTGGTGGCCATGCCCACCGCGATCCCGCTCGACCCGTTCGCCAGAAGGTTCGGAAACGACGCGGGCAACACCACGGGTTCGCGCAGCGTACCGTCGTAATTGTCCCGGAAATCGACGGCATTCTCGTTCAGCCCGTCCAGCAGCGCCTCGGCCACGGCGGTCATGCGCGCCTCGGTGTATCGGCTGGCGGCGGGGTTGTCGCCGTCGATATTGCCGAAATTCCCCTGCCCGTCCACCAGCGGATAGCGCACCGCGAAATCCTGCGCCAGACGCGCCATGGCATCGTAAATCGCCGCGTCGCCATGCGGGTGATAGTTGCCCATCACGTCGCCGCTGATCTTGGCCGATTTGCGGAATCCCCCGGTGCTCGACAGTTTCAGCTCGCGCATCGCGTACAGGATGCGCCGGTGCACCGGCTTCAGCCCGTCGCGCGCATCTGGCAGCGCGCGGTGCATGATCGTGCTCAGCGCATAGGTCAGATACCGCTCGCCAATGGCACGGCGCAGCGGTTCGGCGGTTTCCATGGGCGCGTCCGCGCCATCGTCGATCAGATCGCTCATGCTGCTCTCGATACCCTCGGGGCAGGCTCCGGGACCAGAGCCAACCCGCTTGTTTGTCTTGTTTGGTCGCTTTGCAGATAAACCGCGTGACGGGGGCAAAGGTCAAGGGCGCAAGCGCGCCATCGGGGCCCGCCCCCTGCGACCGTTCTGCAAAAAATACGCAAATTCCGGGAAATTCCCCGCAATCCCTCTCGCGAATCGGGTATAGTGCTATCAGCTGCCGGTCGTTCGGGGGAACGGCCCAAACAATCAAAGTTAACGTTGTGTGGGGGATCGCGCTATGTGGCGCTTTATACTTGTGACATTCGCATTTCTGGGAAGTGCCTTTTATCATCTCAGCGGGGGCGCCGATTATACTCCGGCGCCGAACTCCCTTCAGGCAAGGGCCGAAGGGCACACGCTCTTTGCATGGCCCGACCCCGTGGAAACCGCGCCGCAAACGCAAACAGCCGTGACCGTGACCGCACCTGACAACACCGTCAGCCGCGCGGTGACATCGCTGACGGATCTCAGCCTTGCCGCCAAGGCCCGGACCGGCACGGTCCGGCTGCAACTCGGTTCGGCGGACGGGTCGCAAATTCCCATGCCCGAACCGGCCATCGCCACGGACGACACCGATGCGGTCGCCGCGGCTGTCGCCCGCGATGTGGCCAAAGCACCCGCGCCCGTCCCGCAATCCGAACGCGACATTCGCCAGATCACCGGCTCGACCGTCAACATGCGCAGCGGTCCGGGAACCGAATACAGCCCCGTCACCCGCCTGTCCGGCGGCACCGAGGTGGCCGTGCTGCGCGATCCCGGCAATGGCTGGCTGAAGCTCAGGGTCGTCGATACCGGCCGCGAGGGCTGGATGGCCGACTGGCTGGTGACCACCGCAAACTGATTGCATCGCCACCCGCCGCACGGCATAGCATGCGGCATGAGCCAGAAATCCATTCTCATCACCGGCTGCTCCTCGGGCATCGGATACGACGCCGCCCACGGGATGCGCGATCTTGGCTGGCAGGTCTTCGCGGCCTGCCGCAAACAGGCCGATTGCGACCGCCTGCGCGCCGAGGGCTTCACCAGCCCCCGGATCGACTATCAGGACGAAGCCACATTCGCCCCGGCTCTGGAACAGGTGCTCGAAGCCACGGGCGGCACGCTGGACGCGCTGTTCAACAACGGCGCCTTCGCCTGCCCCGGCGCGGTCGAGGATCTGCCCTCGGGCGCCCTGCGCAGCATCTTTCAGGCCAATCTTTTCGGCTGGCACGAACTGACCCGTCAGGTCATCCCGGTGATGCGCGCCCAAGGCTCGGGGCGGATCGTGCAATGCTCCTCGGTTCTGGGGCTGGTCACGCTGCGCTGGCGCGGGGCTTACAACGCCACGAAATTCGCGCTCGAAGGGCTCAGCGACACGCTGCGCATCGAAATGCGCGACACCGGCATCGACGTCATCCTGATCGAACCCGGCCCGGTCACGTCGAAAATCCGGCAAAATTCGATCCCGCATTTCGAACAATGGATCGACTGGGAAAACTCCGCCCGCGCCGACCAGTACCGCGACCAGCTGCGCGCCCGCCTCTACCAACGCAACGGCCCCGACACGTTCGAACTGCCGCCCTCGGCGGTCACCCGCAAACTGATCCACGCCGTTACCGCCCGCCGCCCGCGGCCCCGCTATTACGTGACGACCCCGACCTATATCATGGGCACCCTGCGCCGCGTCCTGCCGACCCGCGCACTCGACTGGATCGTCTCCAAAGGCTGAGGCGCGGCAAGAAATTCCTTTCGCTTTTCACCCATGCCCCCCTACATGGGAGCGAAAGACGATTCGAAGGACCCTGATAAATGTTCGGTGACCCGCTTTTCATCATCGTGGCCCTCGCCTGCCTTGGCGTAGCCCTGATCCTTGTGCTGGGCATTTCCACCTTCGGCAAGGAAGGCAGGGACAACGCCATGCGCTCCAACAAGCTGATGCGCTGGCGCATCATCGCGCAGTTCGTCGCGGTGCTGCTGATCCTGCTCTTCGTATATATCCGCGGACAAGGAGGACAATGACCATGGTCGTGCTCAACAAGATCTACACCAGAACCGGAGACAGCGGCGAAACCGCCCTCGGCAACGGCGCCCGCGTGGCCAAGCACTCGATGCGCGTCACCGCCTACGGCACCGTGGACGAGGTGAACGCCACCGTCGGCCTGGCCCGCCTGCACGCCACCGGCGAAACCGACGACGCCCTGTCGCGCATCCAGAACGACCTGTTCGATCTGGGCGCCGACCTCTGCCGCCCCGACATGGAAAAGGACGCTCAGGCCGAATACACGCCGCTGCGCGTCACCGACAATCAGGTCACCCGCCTCGAATCCGAAATCGACACCATGAACAAGGCGCTCGAGCCCCTGCGCAGCTTCATCCTGCCCGGCGGTACGGAACTGGCCGCCTTCCTGCACCTGTGCCGCACCGTCTCGCGCCGCGCCGAGCGGCTGGCGGTGGAACTCGCCACCATCGAAGAGATGAACCCGGCGGCGATCAAATATCTCAACCGGCTCAGCGACTGGTTCTTCGTCGCCGCCCGCGTCTCCAATGACGGCGGCAGCAAGGACGTGCTCTGGCAGCCCGGCGCAAACCGCTGACCCCGGCCAACGCGCCATAACCGCTCCCTATGGCGCATCTGCCTTCCTCCCGATAGCCACTGGAGCAGGCGTTTGAAATATGCCAGTTTGCCGCGAAGCGCCGCCCGGCGTCCAGGCGGGCGGTCCCGGCAGTATCGGACAGTATGAGGACACGTCATGTCGGCACCCACCATCGCCATGTTCCGGGAGAGCCCCCGCCCGGCGTGTTCGGGCGCCCTTGCACCGAATCCTTCGGCGATGCCCGCCACCCGGTGGTGATATTTACCTGTAACGGGGGTCCCCCCCTGAGCGCGCGGCTGGAGAACGGATCGAAATATTCCTGCAAGATTCCTGCGATGAAACCGGCAACGCGACGTCGCCAGACGCAAACGTGACGATTTTGCCCTGTTTCCCGGAGGGCCAAACCTTTATCAACGCCGGGGAGAGCATACCGGAGAGTCGCATCGCGGCTGTCCATCATTTCGAAGGAGAGCATGTCAATGAAGGTACTCGTACCTGTCAAGCGCGTGATTGACTACAACGTGAAGGTTCGCGTTAAGGCGGACGGGAGCGGTGT
>NZ_FRBR01000028.1 GCF_900142665.1 Roseovarius pacificus | reverse complement strand
CAGGCACTTGATGTCTGGAAAACGGCTGCGAACATCGCCTGATCCCACTAACGCGATGCCTTCGCCGATTGCCGACAGGTTAACGTGACAACACCCTTGATCGTGTAAGCGAGAAAGCAGGTCGGCCGGTCATGGTCGATACTGGCAAAGGCTTCCGCCATCGTCTCGACGCAGTTGCCGCCAAGGTTCTCCATCAACGCCGCCAATTCGGAATCGCTATGCCGTTCCAACAGCGCCGTCACGTCGCCCTGATCGCCAAGATCGTCCATCAGGCGCTTGCGCCAGACCGCGCCCCCCATGAACGTGAGCGCTGAATATTGCTGGTTCGGACAGGTATCGATCCAGTTGCGAAGCTTGTCGCCACCGGGTTTGGCAAAGGCCGCGCGTTGCAGCACGCCATGCTTGACCCGGACCACATCCCAGCCAAAGGCATCAAAGATCTTCTCGATTCTTTCGAATAGGCCCTCGCGCACCACCCCATCAAGCGACTGGCGGTTGTAGTCGATGATCCACCAGCAGTTCCGAAGATCGTTCTTCCAGCCTTCCTGCAAGGTTTCATAGACGTTGCCTTCATCCAGTTCCGCGTCGCCGACAAGGGCCACCATCCGCCCCTTTGGGAGAGTCTCACCCCAAGGCTTTGCGGCGATATAGTCCTGCACGAGCGACGCGAAGGAGGTGATCGCCACACCCAGCCCGACTGATCCGGTCGAGAAATCCACATCGTTGGTATCCTTGGTTCGACTGGGGTAACTCTGCGCGCCGCCCAGACCGCGAAATTTTTCAAGCCGGTCGCGCGTCTGGTTACCCATGAGGTACTGAATGGCATGAAACACCGGGCTGGCATGGGGTTTGACCGCGACCCGGTCCTCGGGCCGAAGCGCAGAGAAATAAAGCGCGGTCATGATTGACACCATCGAGGCGCTGCTGGCCTGATGCCCACCGACCTTTATGTCGTCGACCTTGGGGCGTACGTGGTTAGCGTGGTGGATCATCCAGTGCGAGAGCCAAAGGAGCTGCTGTTCGATCGTCTTGAGTTGCGTGATGGGCGCGGTCATGGTGACATCGTCCTTTGCTATAAGCGTGGGTATATTTTGCGGCACCATCTGGTCCCGGCATCAGGCGCCCCGATCAGTTCGCGCCGCCGCTCTCGCCGAGAGCCATGTGATCGAGATGCTCACGCATTCCGAGGGACCTGTCCGAGAAATACTGGAACTCGATCAGAACGCAGCCACCTTCCGACAGGATCGGGCCGTGGGGCGTGCCCGGCGGGCGGATGACGTAGGCCGGTGCGGTGACGCTGGTGCCATCGGCCTTGGAGGTCAGCGTGCCTTCGAGAACGAATACCTCTTCCCAATAGGCATGCACGAACGGCTCGTCTGTTTCACCACCTGGCGCCACGCGCACGCAGCGGGTGCGATAGCCTTGCGCGTTCGCTTCGTCGAAATTACCGCTCAGCGGTTTTTGCGCGATGCCGGTGGTGTCCGGAACAGGTTCCCATCCCTCTGTCATGTCGAGTTCGAACATTTGCGTCTTTCCCTTGTGGTATCGCTCTATTGATCGGCCGCGATCAGGTCGTCCTGAAACGCTGGGTCGGCGATGGCGGTAAGCCTGCGGCGTCGTTCATCAAGCGTCTGGCCCCGTAAATCGGCGATCCCGTGTTCGGTGACGACAATACCGATATCCCCGCGTCCGACCGTGGCCGGACCCGACAGGTGCGGCACGATGCGGCTGAAGAGGGTGCCATCCCGGCGTTGGGCTGTCGCGGTGAGCGCAAGGATAGCCTTGCCGCCCTCCGAGGCCTGCGCGCCACGCGAAAAATCCACTGCCCCGCCAATCGTGCCGAGATACCGCCCCCCCGCCGATTCGGTATTTGCCTGCCCCGACAGGTCCACCTCGAGCGCCGAGTTGATCGCGGTGAAGGCCGGAAGCCGGGCGATCGTGGCGTTGTCGTGCGTGTGGCTGATCCGGCGCATGGCGATGGCCGCGTTGCCATCCGCGAAGGCAAGAAGCTGGGACGTGCCCAGAAGCGTGCCCGCGACCGAGAGGCCCGCATCGATCGGTTTGCGCGAATTGTCGATCGCTCCAGAGGCCATGAGCGCCATGCCGGCATCCGACAGAACACCGCCGTGAAGCCCGAGGTGCTTGCGATCCAGAAGCAGCGCCGCCACGCAATCGGGCGTAGCGCCAAGCCCGAACTGGAGCGTTGCGCCATCGTCGATCAGGCTGGCGACATGAGCGGCGATCCTGCGATTGGCAGGGGAGGGGGGCTGCGCCGTCATTGCGGCGGGGGCGTAGTCCGCCTCCACCACCACGTCGATCTGCAGCGCGTCGATCCGCGCGTCGGTAACAGGGGCCTGCCGGTTCACCTCCGCGATCACGAGGCGCGCGGTAGGGACCAGGGCCGCGACGTAATCGCAGCACGCCCCAAGGCTGTAGCCGCCATCGGGGTGCCGGGCTACCTGCAGCATCAAGACGTCCACCTGGCGCATGAGAACGCTTGCAAGCTGCGAGTAATGCTGCGGCAGGATCTCGAGCTTGCCCGATGCCGCGAGACGCCCGTTCCGGCCCGTCCCGCAGAAGGACCGGAAGCGCACGCAATCGGCATGTTCGGGATCGGCACTATCGGCAAGACTGATGCCGATGAAAGCCCCAAAGCCGCCAATCTGGTGACGTTGCGCCATGAGCTGTCGGGTCAGGCTTAACGGCTCGCCGCAAGCCTGACCCCAGGCCACTACGTCGCCCGGCCGGATCAGATCGGCAAACCTCAGCGTATCTGTGACTTTTGGCTGGTGCATGGAGGCCTCAGGCGCGCTCGAAGATCGCGGCCATGCCCTGACCGCCGCCGATGCACATCGTCTCCAATCCATAGCGAACCTCGCGGCGCTTCATCTCGTGCAGCAGCGTGGTCATGATCCGCACTCCGGTCGCGCCAATGGGATGGCCAAGCGAGATGCCTGATCCGTTGACATTGACTCGATCAGGATCGATGTCACCCCAGCATTTCAGCACAGACAGCACCTGTGTCGCGAACGCTTCGTTCACTTCGATCAGGTCCATCTGATCGAGCGAAAGACTGCTGCGCCGCATCACCCGCTCGGTCGCCGGCACCGGCCCAATGCCCATCTGCGCGGGATCGCACCCGGCGGCAGACCAGCCGACGAGAAAGGCATCCGGCGTGAGGCCAAGCGCCTCCAGTTGATCTTCCGCAACCACTAGGCAGGCGGCAGCGGCATCGTTCTGTTGCGCCGCGTTGCCCGCTGTCACTGTGCCGTCTTTCTGCAGCGCACGAAGCTTGGCGAGCCCCTCGGCGGTCGTTTCGGGCCGGATGCCTTCATCGCGCTCGACCGTAACCGGATCGCCGCGCCGCTGCGGCACCGCGATCGGCACCACCTCTGCCGCCATCCGGCCCTCGTCCCATGCCGCGGCGGCGCGCTGATGGCTGCGCGCGGCGAAGGCGTCGGCGGCCTCGCGGGGAATATCGTACTTGTCGGCGAGCGTTTCGGCCGTTTCGATCATGCCGGAGATGAAGCCGAACCGGTGCTCGGGCTGCGAGCGTTCGCGCCCCCGGTCAAGCCGGTCGTAAAGCGCGGTGTTACCCATCCGCGTACCCCAACGCATGCCAGTGGTATAGAACTCGATGTTGCTCATGCTCTCGACGCCCCCGGCAAGCACGACGTCGCAGGCCCCGCTCTGGACCATCATCGCGGCGGTGGCGATGGATTGCAGCCCACCACCGCAGCGTCGGTCGAGTTGCATCCCCGGCACCTCGATCGGCAGCCCGGCCTCAAGCGCGATCCAGCGGCCAACGCAGGGAGTTTCAGAATTGGCATAGGACTGGGCGAACACCACGTCGTCGATCCGCGCGGGGTCGAGTCCGGTGCGCTCCAGCAGGGCGCGCACAACGGCTGCGCCAAGCTGTTCGACCTGCACATCCCTGAGCGCACCACCAAAGCGGCCGACGGGGGTACGAAGCGGGCTGATAATGGCGGCGCGGCGCATCAGACCGGATCCCACGAGAAGACATCGGCCGACACCTCGAGCGGGTAATAGCTCGCCTTGAGGGCCGGTATTGCCTGCGCGCCGATCTGCGCGGGTGTCCAGCCTTCGGAATTATGGACCGACCGGATCGGGCGTGGCTGGCTGATCAGGAATATCTCGTTGTTCCGAACGGCGAATATCTGTCCCGAGGTATCACAGGCATCCGCCAGCAGGTAGATGGCGAGCGGCGCCACCTTGGCCGGCGTCATCTGCTTGAGTCGCGCGACGCGTTGTTCCTGTTCGGGGGTGTCGACCTTGATCGAGCTGATCATGCGGCTCCATGCAAAGGGCGCGATACAGTTTGACCGCACGCCAAAGCGCTGCATGTCGAGCGCGATGGATTTGGATAGCGCCGTGATGCCCAGCTTCGCCGCCGAGTAATTTCCCTGCGCGAGGTTGCCGATCAACCCCGAGGTCGAGGTCATGTGAACCATGCTTCCCGATCCCTGCGCTTTGAAATGCGGCGCGGCTGCCCGGCTGACGTTGAACGTCCCGTTAAGATGCACCTTAAGAACGCTGTCCCATTCCTCGTCGGTCATCTTGTGAAAGAATGTATCGCGCAGAATGCCCGCGTTGTTCACGATGCAATCGACGCGCCCGAAGGTGTCGATCGCCGTCTCGATGATCCGCTGGGCGGCGTCGGGCTCGGACACGCTGTCGGTGTTGGCCACAGCCTTGCCACCGGCCTCCTCGATCTCCTGTACCACGCTGGCGGCGGGCCCCTCGTCCTGCCCCTCGCCGCGAAGGCTTGCGCCGATGTCGTTAACCACCACATGCGCCCCGTGCGCGCCGGCCATCAGCGCGATATCGCGCCCAATGCCGCCGCCCGCGCCGGTAACGACAACGACCTTGCCGTCGAGCATTTTTTCCTCGTTCATCATGCCTCTCCTTTCAGGACTTGCCGGGCAATCAGAAGCTGCTGGATCTGGCTGGTGCCCTCGTAGATGCGCAACAGGCGCACGTCTCGGTAGAACCGTTCGACGGGGTATTCGCTCATGTAGCCGGCACCGCCATGCACCTGCACTGCGCGGTCGGCGACGCGGCCCACCGCCTCTGTCGCGAAATACTTCGCCGCCGACGCCTCGGTGCGGGCCGCGCCGGTGTCGTCATAGATGCCCGCTGTTTCCTCGACCAACGCCTTGGAAGCGCGATATTCGGTGTAGCTGTCGGCGATCATCGCCTGGATCAGCTGATACTCGGCAATGGGATTGCCGAACTGCCGCCGGTTCTTGGCATACTCCACCATCTCCGAGATCAGCCGGTCGCACATCCCTGTCGCCAGCGCCGCGATATGGATGCGGCCACGGTCGAGCACCCGCATGGCGAGGCGAAAGCCGCGACCGGGCGTTTCGCCGATGATGGCGCTAGAGGGCACGCGCACCTTGTCGAACACCACGTCCGACGTGGTCGTGCCGCGCTGGCCCATCTTGCGATCCTTCTTGCCCACGGTGAGGCCGGGCGCGTCGCTCGGTACAAGGAAGGCCGAGATCGCGTCGGCCCCAGGGGCGTCGAAATCAGTGCGAGCCATAACGGTGAAGAGGCCCGCGCGCTCGGCATTCGTGATGTAGCGCTTGGTGCCGGAAATGAGATAGTCATCGCCGTCGCGCACCGCCTTCGTCGTGAGGTTCGCGGGGTCAGAGCCGGTGTCGGGCTCGGTAAGGGCAAAGGCGCAGATCAATTCGCCACTGGCGAGCCGGGGCAGGTAGGCTTCCTTTTGCGCGTCGGTGCCTTCGAAGATCAACCCGCGCGCGCCGATACCAATGTTCGTGGCCAGAAGCGAACGGAAGGCGAGTGCTGTGTGGCCGAAGATCTGCGCGATCTGGGCTTCCTGCCGGGCGGTCAAGCCGGTGCCGCCGTATTCGGGCGGAATGGTCAAGCCGAAGAGACCCAGCTCGCGCATTTCGGTGACGATCTCTTCGGGAATTTCATCCTCGATCTCGAGCCGGGTTTCGTTCGGCACGAGCCGCTCGGTCACGAAGCGCTGGATCATGTCCCGGAGCTGTTGGAATGTGTCGTCGTCAATGGCCTGACTCATGAATGGTCCTCTGGGTTGTTCCCCTTGGCGCTGTCCCGTGCCGATATCGGCGCGGGCGGTCCAAGGTTGCATGTTCCCTCAACAGCGCGGTCGCCTGTCTCGGTTTCGACGAAAATCTCGTAGCGGCGGGCGTTAGCGTCGGTAAGCCTTCCGCGTGCCCTTATGGTGCTGCCGACGCGGACCGGGCGAATGAACCGGACGTCGATCCTTAGCTCGGGAAAGCTGTCACCGAATGTGGTCTCAAGCGACTCGACGAGCAGGTTGAGGCCCATGGTTCCGTGAATGATCGGCGCGCCAAATGCGGTTTTAGAGGCGAAGTCGGCATCAAGGTGGATCGGGTTGTAGTCGTCTGTCAGCGCTGCGTAGCGCTCGGTCATCTCGGGCGTGGTCTGCAACTGCCCGAGATCCAGGTTGTCGGGCAGAGCGTGGTGGTCGGATCGGTCCGTCATTGCGCTGCCCTCACCTTGCCCAGACGGAGCGGACATCACCGCTCAGGAGCGTGTCGGCGCCCCGAGTCACGGTAAGCGCGAAGGTCACCCAGCCGCGCCCCTTACGTTCCGTCTTGTCCCGGCAGGTTGCTGTCATGGTGACCGTATCGCCCAGCCGCACATGGCCAGAACCGAAGTCGAGGCTCTGACCGGCGTGGATGTTGCCCGGCGGGCGGGGCTGGATCAGGCCGAGATAGGCCTCCATCATGCAGGTAACAAGCATTCCGCGCGGCAAGGGCCGGGACGGGACGACGGGTTCCGATCCGCCGCCATAGATCGCTTCCCACTTGGCAAGCCGGCTGGCGTCGAGGATGATAGACATCTCGCCAAAACTCTGGCCGGGGCGAAAATCGGCGAAGGTCCAGACATCTGTCGCGGCCTTGATTGTCATGATGCCGGCCTCTGGTTGGGGGTGGGATCCGGCCCGGGCGTGGCAGCGCGGCGATCCGCTTGGCGCACGCCCATCGACACGCCAAAGAGCGTCTCGCTGATCCAGTCGGCTGAGTTGCGGATATCAACTGCAAGGCGCTCCAGATCGTCGCGCGGCAGCTGGTTCGCGATATTGATTCCGCTTATGCCGAGGCGGGTCTTTCGACTGGCATCGGTGACGATGGACGCGGCGATCTCAACCCCGACGAAAAGTTTCCCAAGGTCGAACGCATAGCCGTCGACTGCGGCGCGTCGCACATCGGCTAGGTAGTCGTCGAATGTCGGCGAGTCCTGCCACTGCAGCCCTTCGAATTTTTCCTTCAGATCACGTTGCTCGAGCCCCGCAAGCGCGGCGTAGCATCGCCCGACCGCACCCACATAGACGGGCAGGCGCGCGCCAAGCGGCATGTCCACGCGAACGTTGCGACCCGTCGCAATGCGGTCCACGAGCACAACGCGCTCCGTCTCCGTGATCTGCCAGAGACAAATGAGGCTGTTGTGATCCGCCGAAAGCCTTTGAAGCTCCGGTCGGATCAGATCAATCTGATTGACGCCGAGCAGCGGCACGGAAAACTCCAGCATCCCCGCGCCGAGCCGGTAGGTCTTGGCGTCTCCATCGAACTCCACCAACCGCTCTGATGCCAATGTGCGAAGGATGTTGAAGCAGGTGCTGACGCTCATATTCGTGGCCCTTGCCACCGTCGCCACACCCATCGGCTCGCCCGCCTGCGCAAGCACCCGCAAGATCGAAAATGCGTTTGCGACGGCTCCGACGATTTTTGGAGCGGGGACTTGATCGGTGGCTTGATTCATGTATGAATGGCTTTCAGAACTCTGTGAATGATGTTCACTATAAAAAATAACAAATCGAAATTCAACCATTCTGTGACGATAAAAAATCAAGCCAGACGGATACAATGACGTGACAGCCAAAGCAGACGAGCCCCTATCCCAGAGAGCGCCGGAAGCGTCCGGGCTGTCAGGGATTCGCGTGCTCGACCTCGGGCGATACATCGCTGCACCATACTGCGCCGCACTGCTGGCCGATCAGGGGGCAGAGGTTATTCGCATAGAGCCGCCAGAGGGCGCACCGGACCGGGACGTCATGCCGATCGGCATGGAGGGGCGCGGCGCGCTCTACATGCAGGTCAACCGCAACAAGAAGTCGCTTGCGCTGGATATCACGGCGGACGAGGGTCGCAGAGTCTTTGAGCGTCTGGTTGCGCAGTCGGATGTCGTTGTGGTCAACCTGCCGCCCTCCGCGCTACAGCGGGCGCGGCTGGACTACGAAAGCCTCAAGGCGCTGCAAAGCGACATCATCCTCACCACAATCTCTGCACTGGGTTTCGAGGGCGACGCGAAGGACCGCACCGGGTTTGACGGGACGGGCCAGGCGTTGAGTGGTGCGATGCACCTGACCGGGACCGGCGAGCGCCCGATGCGGGCCGCGGTGTCATATGTCGATTTCAGCACGGCAATGGCGGCGGCCTTTGCAACCGTCTCGGCGCTTTACGAACGGACCCGGACAGGGCAGGGGCAGCATGTGCAGGCGTCATTGCTGGGCAGTGCGGTCACGATGACTAACCCCATGCTGATGGAGGAGGCGTCGGGTGCACGGCAACGCGAGGCGCTGGCGAATCGCAGCCCGATTGCAGGGCCATCCGACCTGTTCGAGCTGCGCGACGGTTGGATCATGGTGCAGGTCATCGGTAACGGGATGTTTGCCCGCTGGGCGCGTTTGATCGGACGCGAGGAACTGATCGATGACCCCCGCTTTGCTTCTGACCTTGGCCGGGGCGAGAACGGTGCGGTGCTGAGTGAGATCATGGCCGACTGGTGCGCCGGGCGCACGATGGAAGAGTGCCTGGCACAACTGGAGACCGCGCGCATCCCCAGTTGCCCCGCTCTGACACCCGCCGCTGCGTTGCGCGCACCGGAAATCAAAGATGGCGGTTTATTTCGCAACGATCCGGCGCCCTGCGGCATCGGCGGCGCTGATATTGATCTGCCGGTCGTAACCGGGGCGATCCGCACCGCCGCAGCCATGGCCAACGCAGGGCAGCCAGCGCCCGAACTGGGGGCAGATTCATACGAATTACTAACGCGATTTGGGTTCGGACCGGAGGAGATTCACAAACTCACGTTACCACAGACGGCTAGGGACTGAGTCGCAAAATTGGGCGGCTCAGACCGCTCGCCAATAGGAGGAGAACGGAAATGTCTGGATTGAGAACGTTAAAAATGGCGACCTTGGGGGTCGCGATGGGCATGATGGGGTCTATCGCAGGCGCGCAGGAGACCATCAAGCTCGGCCTGTCTGTGCCGCTGTCGGGCGGCGGGGCCGTCTGGGGCAGAGGCTCTGTTTTCATGTGCGAGCGCGCGGTCAAGGAGATCAACGAAGCCGGCGGCGTAACCGTCGATGGCCAAGCTTATAATTTCGAATGCGTCGCCTATGACAACAAGTACAACGCAGCCGACGGTACCAAGGTGGCGCAAACCCTGCTGAACCGCGAGGGCATTAAGTTCATCGGCGGCAGCCTCGGCACGGCACCGGTCAAGGCGATGCAGTCGCTGACCGAACGGCAAGGCGTTCTGCTCTTCACCACGGCCTGGGGCTTTACCGTCAAGGGTCCAAAATTTCCCCTGACCTTCACGCAAATGAACACACCGTTCGAAATTCTACCGAACCTTATTCCCTTCATTGCCGAACAGCATCCTGACGCCAAGACGTTGGCGATGCTCAACCCCAACGACGCCTCGGGCCAGGATACTGAGGAAGTCGCGCGGAAAGTCTGGCAAGACACCGGGATCGAACTTCTGAGCAGCGATTTCTATGAGCGCGGCACGACCGAGTTCCAGCCCATCGCCGCGCGCCTCGCGGCGCTGAATCCGGACATCATTGACTTGGGTGGTTCGCCCCCGGCAGATGCGGGTGCGGTTTTCCGCGAACTGGCCGCGATCGGCTGGGATGGCGTGAAAGTCGTCGAGGTCGGCACCGGTGCGGATGGCATCAAGGCCACCGGCGGTGACGCGGTCGAAGGCGTCTACATGGGGGCCGCCGTGTCCTTTGTCGGCGACGAGGTCACCGATCACCAGAAGGAGGTCAACGAAGAGGCCCGTGCCGAGATCGGCGAGTCGCTCAACGCGATCCATATCGGGTTCTACGATTCGATCTACGCGCTCAAGGCCGCGATGGAAGCCGCCGACAGCATCGAGCCCAAGGAAGTCGCCGCCGTGATGCCGGGCGTGACCTTCCGCACCTTCTATGGCAGCGAGATCGGCTTTTACGGTGAGGAAACCTACGGCACCGTTCAGCAGATGCGCCTGCCGGTGATCATCACACAGATTCAGGACGGCGAACTTGTCGAACTGGGTCGTGTCGACCCGGACGGCAAATAACCTTCGCTGGATCTGAACTGAAAAGGTGCTCCGGTCATGCAAACCGTGATACAACTCACACTGACGAGTCTGCAGATAGGTGCGGTCTACATCCTGTTCTCCCTCGGTCTGACGCTAATCTTCGGCGTCATGCGGATCGTGAACTTCGCCCACGGCCATCTATTTGCCGTGTCGGCGCTGCTCGTGGCGGTGATGTTGTCGTGGCTGGCGGGCATGGGAATACCGATCCTGCCTGCCTATCTGCTCGCGGTGCTGGCCGGGGTGACCGCCTCGGCGGCGCTCGGGTTCATCATCTACGTGTTCGGGTTCAAGTATTTCCAGCGCGACATGGTGGGCTCGTTTATCCTGTCCATCGGGTTGGTTCTTCTGCTCGATGGCATCTTCCTGGAGATTTTCGGGGGGGGCGTGCGCGCCGTGCCCGAGATCCTGCCAGGCAGCGTCGAAATCCTCGGCGCGTCGGTGACCCAGCAGCGGCTCTTTCTCTGCGGGATGGCGGTGGTGATCACTGCGGCCCTCTACTGGGCGCTGACCTACACGAAGCTGGGCAAGGCGCTGCGCGCCGTATCCATCGATCATGAGGCGGCGATGTTGCAGGGCGTGCCCTACAGTCGTTTGGCACTGGCGGGTTTCATGATTGCAGCCGTTCTTGCTGCGCTCGCGGGTGCGCTGATCGCGCCCATTTCAATCGTCACACCGGTCATCGGCGCCGACTACCTGATCAAGGGGTTCATTGCCGTCATCATCGGCGGGCTGGGCAGTATACCGGGGGCCATCCTCGGAGCGCTCTTTGTTGCGGTGATCGAAACGGTGGGATCCTTTTACCTTGACCCGACATCGGCGACGATCACGATCTTCGTTCTGGTGATAGTTGTCCTGCAGGTGCGTCCGAAGGGGCTGATGGGACATGGCTGATACTCTTAGACTTCCTTACTGCGCGGCCGGCATCGCCGCGGCGATCGGCGCCTCGCTCCTGGTGAGTGACCCCTATGTGGCGAGCGTGGTCAACCTCGTGTCCATCGCCGCGCTGATCGCGGTCAGCCTGCGGTTCGTGATGCTGATCGGAGAGCTGAACTTCGCCACCGCGGCGTTCGTCGGCATCGGGGCTTACACGACCGGATCGGTCCTCACCATTTGGGACTGGCCGTTTGGCATTGCGATGATTTCGGGCGGCATCGCCGCTGCGGCGGTCAGCGTAGTGTTCGGCTATGTGACCTTGCGCACGAAGGGGCCCTATTTCCTTCTGATCGGCTTTGCCTTCACGGAAGCGGTACGCATCATCTATTCCAAGAGCATGGGGTTGGGCGGAAATTCCGGCATGGTCGGGATCTTCCCGCCGATCGCCTTCGATCCGTGGATGCCGACGTTCGTGATGTCCATCGCGGCGCTGCTCATCTTCGTACTTTACGTCATCGAGAAATCCGACTTCGGCAAGATCTTCACCGCCATTCGAGACAACGAGGACGTGGCACGTACGGTTGGCCTGAATATCCTTTTCGTCAAGGTCGCCTGCTTTGCCATTGCGTCCTTTGCCGCGGGCGTCGCGGGCAGCCTGCACGCGGTGGTCAACAACGTCATCAGCCCCGGCGATTTCAGTTTCCTTCTGGCGGCTTTCGCGCTCGCCTATGTCAAGGTCGGCGGAGAGGACAACATCGTCGGCCCGATCGTTGGGGCCATCCTACTCGTCGTACTGGGCAGCTACGCGCTCGGTCTCGGCGGGCACGAACACATCTTCTATGGCGCGGCCATCGTGCTGGCCGTCCTGTTGATGCCAGAGGGCGTCACCGGACTGCTTCACAAGGGACGAGATTTTGTCATGGCAAGGGGGAAGCGGAATGCAGACTGAGAGCCAGAACAGCACCGAGCCGCTCTTGAAGACCTCGGGGCTGACCCGGCGGTTCGGGGGCCTAATCGCCGTAAACGACGTTGATTTCGAGATCCGGCCTAGAGAGATTCTCGGCCTGATCGGCCCTAATGGCGCGGGCAAAAGCACGACGTTTAACCTGATCAGCGGCTTTTACAAACCGTCCTCGGGATCGCTGAAGATCTTAGGGAGCGATTGCACCGGCAGATCGTCGATGGTGATCAGCCGCATGGGCCTTGTGCGCACCTTCCAGCACGGCAGCCTGATGCCAAGCATGACGGTACACGAAAATATCCTGCTGGGAACGCTGCACGGCATCAGAGGTCACGCCGCCCGGCGCAAGCGGGCCGAGGAGACCGCCGAAATGCTTGGGCTTACCTCCTATCTGGCGGAATCTGCGGGCACGCTTCCGCACGGGATCCAGCGACTTGTCTCCATCGGCATCGCGTTTGCAGCGCGGCCCCGGTTGCTTTGTCTCGACGAGCCGCTGACTGGCCTCAACCAGACCGAAGTAACCGATACATTGTCGATGCTGGAGCGTATTCGCGACGATTTCGGCTGTTCCGTGCTGCTGGTCGAACACAACATGAAGGCGGTGATGCAGGTGTGCGACCGCATCGTCGTGCTGCATCACGGCGAGGTTCTGGCAACCGGCACGCCGACCGAGATCCGCAGCGATCAAAACGTCATCAACGCATATCTGGGGCATCGCCATGGCAACTGAAGCTCCTCCTCTCCAGGTCTCGAACCTGTCGGTGCGCTACGGTGTCGTGCCGGCGCTCAACGACGTGTCCATCCAACTGCGCGAGGGCCGGATTCTGACGATCATCGGCGCCAATGGGGCGGGCAAGTCGACCCTGATCAAGACGATTTGCGGCCTCGTCAAGCCGGTCGCGGGCGAGGTGCGTCTTTTTGGCGAGAATGTCGTCGGGCAGTCCCCGGATCTGCTGGTGGCCAAGGGGCTGTCGGTCGTGCCCGAAGGGCGACGCCTGTTTGGTGAGATGACCTTGCTCGAAAACCTGGAGATGGGCGCATTCTCGCGAACCGATCAGAAGGCTGTGAAGCGCAATCGCGAGCATGTGCTCGACCTCTTTCCCGAACTGCGCGACCGACTTTCAACTCAGGCAGCGAAATTCAGCGGCGGACAGCAGCAGATGATCGCCGTCGCGCGCGCATTGATGAGCGATCCGCGGGTTCTTCTGCTCGATGAACCGACCATCGGTCTTGCCCCAGCGATCGTCGATCGCATCGCGGAAATCGTGACTACCATCGCCCAAAGCGGTGTCGATGTGTTGCTGGTCGAGCAGAACGCCGAGGTCGCGCTCGAGGTTGCCGATTACGGATACATACTAGAAGGCGGAGCCATCGTCATGGGAGACGAGGCGGACACGCTGGCGCAGAGCGCGGAGGTGCAGCGCGCCTATCTGGGGATTTGATCATGGGACTGGACAGCAACAACATCTGGCAACCGACCGAGACCTATATCGAAGAGGCGCAGGTCACCGCACTCGCCCGGCGGCTGGGTGTCGCGGATTTCGATGCGCTTTATGACTTCTCGCTGAAACACCCCGAACGCTATTGGCGCGAGGTGGTCAATTTCTGCGACGTACGGTTCAGCCGCGAATACGACACTTATTGCGACCGTTCGCGTGGCGCGCCATTCCCCTCGTGGTTCGTCGGCGGAGAGATGAACTGGACTGATATGATCCTTGAGCGTGACGAGGGCCGCGACAGGATCGCCATCGTCGCCGAAAGCGAGGACGGCACGTCGCGCAGCGTTACCTACGCGGAACTAGCCAACGAGGTCCGCCGCTTTGCCGCCGGTCTGAAGGCGCGGGGCATCGCGCGTGGAGATCGCGTGGGCCTGCTTATGGAGAACGGGGTCGAGGCGTCCGTATCGCTGTTGGCCATCGCCTATATAGGTGCAATCGTCGTGCCGCTCTTCAGCGGGTTCGGGAGTGATGCGGTGGTGTCACGGCTTGCCCCCTGCGGTGCGCGGACTCTGATCACCACGACCGGCTTTTACCGGCGCGGGCGCTTCATAGCAACGGCCGACATGCTGGCCAAAGTGCGCCGCGACCTCCCCGAGTTGCAACATGTCATCGTCAAGGGATCGGAGGCGGCACCTGCGCCGGACGATGTCACCGATTGGCGCGATATTCCGCAGGACGCGGAGCCGGACAGCCGGTCGGCCCTGATGTCGCCGGACGATCCTTTCATGGTGATCTTCACCTCCGGCACAACGGGCAAACCCAAGGGCGCTGTGCATGTGCATGGCGGTTTTCCAGTCAAGATCGCGCATGATTCCGCTGTGCATTTCGACGTGGAGCCGGGCGATGTGTTCTGCTGGCCTGCCGACATGGGCTGGATCGCAGGGGCCTTGATTCTGGGTGCGGCGCTGCTGCGCGGGGCGACCCTCGTTTGCTATGACGGCGCTCCCGACTACCCAGACTGGTCGCGCATGGGGCGGCTGGTCGAGCGCTACAAGGCCACGCATTTCGGATCGGCCCCGACGCTTATCCGGGGCCTTGCCGCGCACGGCGCCACAGCGACCGCGCCGGATCTTTCGTCGATCAAGGTGCTCATCACCGCGGGCGAAGCGATCGCGCCAGAGCATTTCGTCTGGTTCGAGCGGCATTTCGGGCGCGGAGAATGCCCGTTGATCAACTATACCGGCGGCACCGAGGTCTCGGGCGCGCTGCTGGCGAGCGTCGTAACCAAACCCATCTTGCCGGGGGGGTTCAACGTCCGGTCGCCCGGGGTGGCGGTAGATGTGATTGATCCCGATGGGCAGTCGCTGACCGGGTCGGTCGGCGAGCTTGCGATCCGTGCGCCCTTTATCGGCATGACGGCGAGCTTCTGGGAGGACGAGGCGCGTTATCTCGAAAGCTACTGGCAGACCATTCCGGGGCTTTGGGTGCATGGCGATCTGGCGCTGCACACGGATGATGACCATTACTTTATGCTTGGGCGCTCGGACGACACGATCAAGGTCGCAGGCAAACGGGTCGGGCCGGGAGAGGTCGAGGAAATACTCGTCGAGATCGACGGGGTAATCGAGGCTGCGGTCATTGGCGCCACGGATGCCGACAAGGGGCAGACCATCGTGGTGTTCCTCACATGCGAGGAGGCGCCCGACGATATCCGGCAAGTGGCCCGGGCGCGTGTCAAGGACCGCCTCGGCGCGCCGTTCGCGCCAAGTGCCGTCTACATCGTGCCGCAGCTTCCCAAGACACGCAGTTCCAAGATCATGCGGCGCGTCATCCGAAGCGTTCATTCCGGCAACCCGCCAGGTGATCTTTCATCCCTCGTCAACCCCGAAGCTATCGACGAGATCGCGCGCATCATGAAGGCTGAATAGGAGAACAACATGGATCTTGGACTTCGCGGAAAGAAGGTTCTCATCACCGGGGCATCGCAGGGGATTGGCGAAGGGCTGGCCGAGGTCTTTGCCGAGGAAGGCTGCGATCTGCACCTCGTGGCGCGGTCCGTGGACAAGCTGAGGGCTCTGGCCGAAAGGCTGGGCTCCGAACATGGCGTCGCCGTCGTGTGTCAGGAGCGAGACATCGCGACGCAAGGGGCAGCCAAGGCCATCGCGGACGCGGCCGATGAGGTGGATGTGCTCGTGAACAATGCCGGTGCCATTCCCGGTGGCGATCTATGGCAGGTAGACGAAGACGCATGGCGCGACGGCTGGAAGGTCAAGGTCTTCGGCTATATCGACCTTTGCCGCGCGATCTATCCCCGGATGAAAGAGGCCGGCGGCGGCGTCATTCTGAACAATATCGGAAACGGTGGAGAGAATTTCGACTTTCGCTATATCGCGGGGTCGACCGGCAATGCTGCGTTGATGGGATTCAGCCGCGCGCTTGGCGGCCGGAGCCTTGGTGACGGTATCCGCGTCGTGGGCGTCAACCCCGGGCCGGTCGCGACGGATCGTATCGTCAACATCATGAAGAAGCGCGCGGTCGAGCAGTGGGGCGACCAGAGCCGCTACACCGAATTGATGGAGGCCTATCCACTGGGCCGTCCCGCCTCCGTGCGCGAGGTCGCGGATCTCTTCGCATTCCTGGCTTCGCCGCGCTCAGGTTACACATCCGGAACCATCATCACCATCGACGGCGGACTGACCTCACGCCGCTCAATCTGATTTCCTGGAGGAGTCACCCCATGTCCGACGCCTATTCGTCCTTTCCCTCGATACTGGTGGATCGCCCTGCCGACGGGGTGCTGCGCCTGACCCTGAACCGGCCCGACAGGCTCAATGCGTTAGATGCCGACGGGCACCGGGAACTGGCCGATATCTGGCGCGTGGTGGACCGTGATCCCGACACGTGCGCGGTGATCCTTCGGGGCAAAGGCAAAGCGTTCTCGGCGGGGGGCGATTTCGATGTCGTCGAAAAGCTGGCGCAGAGCTTCGAGGAGCGTGCCAACATGTGGCGCGAAGCGCGCGACCTGGTTTACAATATCATCAACTGTTCCAAGCCCATCGTGTCGGCGATCAACGGTTCCGCCGTGGGCGCGGGATTAGCTGCGGCACTGGTCTCTGATATCCCCATCGCTACCAAGACCGCAAAGCTGGTGGATGGCCATGTGCGCCTCGGCGTGGCGGCGGGCGATCACGCGGCGATCATCTGGCCGCTTCTTTGCGGCATGGCGAAGGCCAAGTATCACGTCCTGCTGAACGAGCCCGTGACCGGCGAAATGGCCGAGCGGCTCGGCATCGTGGCCCTCGCGGTCGAGGATGGCGAGCTCGACGACAAGGCGCTCGAGGTCGCCATGCGGTTGGCCAATGGCGCCCCCTCGGCCATCCAGTGGACGAAATACGCGCTCAACAACTGGTTGCGGCAGGCGGGGCCGACCTTCGATACTTCCCTTGCGCTAGAAATGCTGGGTTTTTCCGGGCCCGACCTCAAGGAAGGGTTGAAGTCATTCGAGGAAAAGCGCCCGCCGGACTTCCCGAAAAAAGCGCCGTTCTGATCTGATGGTGGACAAGACCGCATATCCCCGGCTATTCGAGCCCCTGACCCTTGGTCACGTCACGCTGCGCAATCGCATTGCCATGATGCCGCACGCGGTGATGTTCGGCGGGGGCTACGGCTCGGCAATCGACCGCACGGCGGCCTACCATGTCGAGCGTGCCAAGGGCGGTGCCGCACTGATCATCATGTCCAATTTCCTGATGCCCAATTCGTGGAAAACGATGGGCAGTTGGGGTGGCGCGCTTGAGACGACACCGTTTGGTGGGCTCGACCTTGCTAACGATACCAGCCTGCAGCCCGAATACGCCCGCATGATTGCCGAGATTACCTGGCATGGCGCGCATTTTGTGGCGCAGCTCAACGCCAGCGGTCGGCAGCTTCGCTCGCCCGGCACGACGCAGTTCGGCCTGCCGCTTTTCGCGCCCTCCCCCCTGGCCTGCCCGCGCACGGGCGAGATCCCCAAGGAGATGGACCAAGGCGATATCGAGGAATACATCGTCACGATGGTCCATGCCGCCCTCAATATGCAGGCGGCGGGCGCAGCTGGCGTCGAGCTTTTCGCGGCCCAAGGCTATCTGCTGCACGAATTTCTCTCGCCGGTCACCAACAAGCGCGCGGATGCCTACGGTGGGTCGCTGGATAACAGGATGCGGTTCCTGATGGACACGCTGACGGCAGTGCGGGCCGCGGCGGGGGAAAATTTCCTGATCGGTGTGCGCATGAACGCGGTCGACGAGGTGCCCGGCGGGCTGACGATCGACGACGCGACCGAGATCGCCCGGCGATTGCGCGTCGGCGGGGCGAGCTATGTCAACGTGAGCGGGCTCACCTCGTTGCACTATCCGGGCTGGATTTCCGACATCACCGCGCCTACCGCGCAGTTTGCCCCCTACGCGGGGCAGATCCGCGAAGCGGCAGGCGGTATGCCGGTCTGCGTCTCGTCGCGGATTGCCACGCCCGAGGACGCTGAGGCGGTACTGGTCGAGGGGCAGGCGGACATGATCGGCATGGCGCGTGCGCTGATATCGGATCCCGAGTGGCCCCTGAAAGCGCAGCGCGGCGATCGTGCTGGTATCCGCCTCTGCACCTACTCCAACCAGACTTGCATCGTCGGGCTTGATCGCGGCCGGGGCGTGGGCTGTATCCACAACACCGCCGTCGGGCGCGAGTCCCAGCTAGGCATGGGCAAGATGCGAAACGCTGCACGGTACCGCAAGGTCGCGGTCATCGGCGGCGGCCCTGCGGGCATGGCCGCCGCGCGCATTGCCGCCGAGCGCGGCCATGACGTGACGCTATTCGAGGCGACCGACGCACTGGGCGGTCAGAACCTGATGACCGCAGAGACAGGCTCGCGTCGGGGCTATAGCGAGATCCACCGCTGGCAGGCCGAGATGCTGGACCGGGCTGGCGTGACCATCCGGTTGGGCACCCGGGCCGAGGCGGGTGCGATTGCCGATGAGGGCTATGCCGTTGCCGTCGTCGCGACCGGGTCCGAGCCGCGCGTCGATGGCTACACGTCACTGCGGCCCGGGGCTGACGGGATACAAGGCGCATATCACGAGCGCGTCGCCACTGTCTGGGACGCGTTCCAGAACCCCGAGCGATTTTCGGGTGATGTGATCGTGGTCGAGGACGACCCACACCTGTCGGGCACCGCGGCGGCGGAAAAGCTCGCCTCGCGAGGCTGCGGAGTAACGATCATCACGCCGCACATGCACGCCGGGGCCGACCTTCCCGTGCACCACGCGCCGCAGCTTTACCGCAAGCTGGCGCGCATGGGCGTTGCCGTGCGACCAGCCATGTTCGTCACGCGGATCCTTCCGGATGCGGTGCTCTGCGAGGATCGCTTTGGCGGGGCGAAGACGCGGCTCGATCACGATGGTGCCATCGTTCTGGCGATGGGAAACGTCGCGCGCAACGGGCTGGCGGATCCGCTTCGGGCGCTGGGACTTGAGGTGCATGTCGTCGGCGACGCGCTCGCGCCGCGACAGGTGGATCACGCCATCGTCGATGGAGAGCGCGCAGGGTGGATGATTGGATCAGGAGGGAACTATGCCGAGGCTTGAGGGAAAAACCGCGTTCATCACCGGCGCGGCGGGCGGGATTGGCCGCGCGATCTGCCGCCGCTATATCGAAGACGGCGCGCGGATCGTCGCCGCCGACATTGATGCGGACGCACTGGAGGACTGTCTCAAGGAGGCGGGCGCGGGCGAGAACGGGCACGCCCATGTCTGCGACATCACCGATCCCGAGAGCGTCAAGGCCGCGATGGCCGCAACGGTCAACCGGTTCGGCGCACTCCATATCCTGTGCAATGTCGCAGGCGGGTCGAGTCCCGCCGACGGGCGCGTGACCGAAGCCCCGGACGAGGAATTCTGGCGGGTCATTAAGCTCGACCTCTACGGCACCTTCCTGTGCTGCAAATACGCGATCCCCGAGATCGCGCGCGCGGGCGGCGGTTCGGTTGTCAACATGTCGTCGATGGCCGCCCTGATGGCCTTGACAGAACGCGATTGCTACACGGCGGCCAAGGGCGGCGTGGCGTCGATGACCCGGTCGATGGCGGTGGAATACGCGCCCGACAAGATCCGCGTGAATGCCATCGCGCCCGGCCTCGTGATGACGCCCCGCGCAGAGCGGATCATGAAGGAGCGCGAGGAAATCCGTCTTTTAGCCGACATTCACCTGCTCGGTCCGTGCCAGCCGATAGATATCGCTGAGATGGCCGTTTACCTCGGGTCCGACGAGGCGCGTGTCGTCACCGGGCAGGTCATGTCTGTCGACAGCGGCGTGACCATCCACGGAGGCGCACAATGAGCGCGCAACGTGTCGCCATGATCGGCGTCGGCGTGATGGGCGCGCCGATGGCGATGAACCTCCACGAGGCTGGTCTCGATCTGACCGTGTGCGACCGAAGCGAGGCGGCGCGCGCGCCCTTCGTGGCGCTGGGATTGCGCTGCACCGACCGGCCTGCTGATTGCGCCTCCTGTGACGTCGTGATCGTGATGACCGCGACGCCGGATCAGGCGCGCGAGGTTATCTTCGGCGTGGGCGGTGTCATCGAGGGGCTGACAAACGCCAAGCCCCTCATCGCGATCATGGGCACCGTCTCGCCCGAAACGATGCGCGAGTTTGGCCGTGATCTGGAGCCATACGGTGTCAGGATCATGGATGCGCCCGTAAGCGGCGGCGTGGTCAAGGCGCGGGCGGGCACTCTCGCGATCATCATGGGCGGCACGATTAACGATTGCGAGATCTTGCGCCCCGTCGCGGAGGCAGTCGGCGATGAGATCTTTCATTGCGGCGCACTGGGAACAGGGCAGGCCACCAAGATCGTCAACAACCTCGTGGGCATATCGATGCTAATGGTCGCCGCCGAAGCCTACCGCATCGGGATCGAGAACGGCCTGTCGCTGCCCGATGCCATCCCGGTATTCGAGGCTGGGACCGGCCGTAACTTCCTGACTGCAACGCCCTATGCGGCATCCGAAGCCTATGCCGCGTGGGCAGGAACGCGGGGGGAATTCGACGCACTGCAATCCATCATCTCTAAGGATATAAACCTCGCCCTGTCCATCGGAGACGGGGCAGGCCCCCTGCCGATGACCAATGCGCTCCGCACCGTGCTGGCGGGGGTCGGCGACGAGACATTCGAGACCTGGAGCGTGATCGCAAATTCCGCACCAGAGGTCGAGGCCGAAGATCATGGCTGAGACGGATCCCCACGACTGGATTGGGCGCGAGTTTATGTCCGAGGACATGATGACCGAACGGCTGGTCGACAGTTTTCGCGCCACGATGGACCCCTATCTTGCCCCAATCAAGGCGGGCGAGGCGCCGCTTGGCAGCCACTGGTGTCTCTTTCCCACGCGCGAACCGATGGCGGGGCTCGGGGCGGATGGGCACCCGGCACAATACCCCTATCTTCCGCCGCCGCCACTGCCGCGCCGGATGTGGGGCGGTGGGCAGTTGGACCTGATCGCGCCGTTGCAGGTTGGCGACCGGGTTACGCGCAAAACCGTGATCTCGGACGTGAAGCAAAAGACCGGGCGCTCGGGCGACTTGTGGATCGTGACGCTGGAGCATGACTACAAAACCAAGCGCGGCACGGCGATCCACGAACGGCAGGACGTCGTCTATCGCGACCCGGTCTCGGCCAAGCCGCAGCCCGCGGCCAAGCCCGGCCTTGGCGCGGAGCGACCCGATCTGCCTGTGCTGTGGGAGATTGCAACCAGCCCCGCGCTGCTTTTCCGCTACTCCGCGATCATCTTCGTATCGCACCGCATCCATTACGACCTGCCCTATGCGACCAAGGTCGAGGGCTATGATGGACTTGTCGTTCACGGGCCGTTGCAGGCCACGCTGCTGCTCAATGCCGTGGCGAAGCGTTGCGGCCGCGCGCACGGCCGGATCAGCTATCGGGGCGTCTCCCCGGCGATCTGCGGCGATACCCTGTCGGTCTGCGTCGACCCTTCAGGCGAGGGAGATTTTCACACCCGAAGCGCGCGCGGCATCCACATGACCGGCAGCACCGAAGGCTGACGCGGAGCAGGCACCATAGATGACAGACCCATTCAACTATCTCTTCGTGCCTGGCCACCGGCCCGAGCGGTTTGCCAAGGCCGTCGCGTCGGGGGCGCACCGCGTGATCCTTGACCTCGAGGATGCCGTCGGGGCCGAGTCCAAGGACATGGCGCGCGACCACGTGGCCGCCTGGTTTGACGAAGGCGGCCAGAGCATCGTGCGGATCAACGCCGAAGGCACGCCGTGGTGGCGAGACGATATCGCCCTGCAGGCGCGTCAGCAAAAGGCGGAGGTCATGGTGCCGAAGGCCGAGCCGGATGCGCTCGCCCGGATCGCGGCAGCGCTGCCGGGGAGGGCGCTCATAGCCATCGTCGAGACGGCAGAGGGGCTCTCCCGGCTGCGTGCAACCGTTCGACTTCCCGAGGTGGCGCGCATTGCCTGCGGCAATATCGATTTCGGCGCGGATACACGCATCCCCGGCACCGGCCCGGTACTCGATCCTGCACGGTTCGAGATTGTCCTCGCCTCGCGGCTGAGCGACCTGCCCGCACCGATCGACGGAGTCACGGTCTCGCTTGATGACGCCGAAGAAATCGCGGCGGATGTCGCGCGCGCGCCAGATGGGCTTCGCCGCCAAGCTCTGCATCCACCCTCGGCAGGTTCCTTTCGTCAATGCGGGTTTCGCTCCCACCGGGGCCGAAATCGAGTGGGCGCGCCGCGTGGTTGCAGCGCTCGACGCGGCGGAGGGCGGCGTGGTCGAAGTGCAGGGCAAGATGGTGGACCGCTCGATGCTGTTGCGCGCGCGCCAGATCCTGGCGTTGCACGAGATCTGACCGGGCGCCGTGCCGAGTGGCACCGAAATTGAACATCAAATGAGGAAATCAGCCATGTCGGACATCGAGAAACACCAGGATATCCGCGATGCAGTCACGAAATTATGCGAAGGGTTCACCGGCGCCTACTGGCGCAAGCTGGATCAGGAGCGCGCCTACCCGACCGAGTTCGTGACCGCGCTGACCGAGCAGGGGTATCTCTCGGCGCTCATCCCCGAGGAATACGGCGGCATCGGCCTGACCCTGTCGGCGGGTTCCGCGATCCTCGAAGAGATCCACCGCGCGGGCTGCAACGCGGCGGCCTGCCATGCGCAGATGTACACGATGGGCACGCTGCTGCGGCACGGCAACGATGAACAGAAACAGCAATATCTGCCCGGTATCGCCGATGGATCGCTGCGGCTTCAGGCCTTCGGCGTGACCGAACCGGGCAGCGGCACCAACACGTCGGCGATCAAGACGACAGCGCGCCGGGACGGTGACCGCTATATCGTCAACGGCCAGAAAATCTGGACCAGCCGCGCGGAATATTCCGACCTGATGATCCTGCTGGCCCGAACGACGCCGGTTGATGAGTGCAGGAAAAAGACTGACGGGCTGTCGGTCTTCATCCTCGACATGACTGCGGCAAAGGGCAATGGCCTGCGCATTTCCCCCATCCGCACGATGATGAACCACGCGACCTGCGAGGTGTTCTTCGACAATGTGGAAATTCCCGCCGAGAATCTGATCGGGGAAGAGGGGCGCGGCTTTGGCTACATCATGTCGGGCATGAATGCCGAGCGGATCCTGATCGCGTCGGAATGCATCGGTGATGCCAAATGGCTGATCGACAAGGCCTCGACCTACGCCTCCGACCGCGAGGTCTTCGGGCGGCCCATCGGCCAGAACCAGGGGGTCTCCTTTCCCATCGCGCAGGCCTATGCGCGGATGCGCAGCGCCGAACTGATGGTGCACGAGGCGGTGCGCCTCTACGAGCAGGGCCAAAACCCCGGCGCCGAGGCGAACATGGCCAAGATGCTGGCGGCAGAGGCTAGTTGGGAGGCTGCGGAGGCTGCGGTGCAGACCCATGGCGGCTTCGGCTTTGCCGAGGAATACGACATCGAGCGCAAGTTCCGCGAAACCCGCCTCTACCAGGTCGCGCCGATCTCGACCAACCTGATCCTGTCCTACCTGGCCGAGCACGTGCTGAAGATGCCGCGAAGTTACTGACGAAGGTCAAGTTGGACGGGACTGTTGAGTTAATCTGACCTGATTGAACTAGTCACCCGGAATCGAAGTTCGGTTCATTGTCTTGAGGCAGAAGCGTTTGACGGAGGTTAGGATTTCGTCGGCTGATTTGACCCATCTGTAGGGTTTTGGATTATCGTTATGCGCATCGATGAAGGCCATGATGTCAGCCTCCAATTCAGCGACGGATCTGTGCACACCACGCTGGA
>NZ_FRBR01000027.1 GCF_900142665.1 Roseovarius pacificus | reverse complement strand
GAGGCTGTCGCAATCATTGAGGAAAGCCTCGCCGCAGCATAACTGCGCCCAAAAGAGGGGCCCACGCGGCCTGAACAAAACTTTGCAACAGAGCCTGATTGCAAAGCCGACCCAGGGGTGCAGCATCATCTCGAGCCGTTCGACTGGTGAGAGCGACTCCGTGACCGCTCTGCCGGCTTGACGCAGGTCGCGGTGGCTTGCGGCATCTCCTTGTCGACGATCGCCGGCCGGAACGGCGAGTACTCGCCCAAGGATCTCACGCAGGCGGGCATCGCTCACCCATATGCGCGTTGGTGTCATCAGGCCCAGAATGACGCCTGCAATAGTCGCGTGGACGCCGGAAACGTCGAAGCATAACCAGACTGCCGCTCCCAGAAGGAAATAGACCGGTACGCTTCTTATCCCGAGTCGCGAGGCGCCTGCGACGATACCAATCCCCAGAAAGCCCAATCCGAGAGCCGACCAGTTTAACGCCTCACCGTAACCGAAGGCGACCACGAGGATTGCACCGACGTCATCAAAGATGGCCAGAGACAGCAGGAACAATCGCAAGGTGGGCGGGATCCGGCCTCCGAAGAGCGCCAGGCACCCGATCACGAAGGCCGTATCGGTTGCCATCACGGTTCCCCAGCCATGTATGCCGGGCTGGCCGGACATCAGCGCAAGATACAGAGAGACCGGCACGACCATGCCACCCAAGGCGCCTGCGAACGGCAGGGCGGCCTGTCGAGGGTTCCGCAATTCGCCCAGCACCAACTCGCGCTTGAGTTCCAGAGAAAGCACGAAGAAGAAAAGGGTCATCAGACCGTCGTTGATCCAGTGCCGCAGAGAGCGGGTGAAATCCAACGAGCCGAATGTGAGACCGATGGGGGTTTCCCAGAAGCTCAGAAAGCCTTCTTGCCAAGGTGAGTTGGCCAGCCCCAAAGCCAGCAGAACAGCCAGGAGCAGGAGTCCACCAGCTGCCGCTTCGATCTTCAGGAAGCGTGCGAAGGGTTTCGTTATGCTGTCTGCTGCCTCGTGGGGCAGGCCTTGATGAGTATCGATCACGGGAGAAGCATACCTTTTGGGGTCGACAGAGTCTTTGTCATCGCAAAGCGGATGCGTTGACCGCGAGAAGCAGTTGCCGGCGCCTCAGCCGCGTCGCGTACGGCTCAGGCGGCAAGCGTCCGGGCCTCCGCGAATGAAAGAAATCTCCAGTGCTTCTCGTCTCAGAGGTGCAGCCTTGCGCAGCGGAAGCTCTGCCAAAGTGTTATGCGCGTCGTGTCCCGCCGCCATCAGGCTCCGTATTCAGTGATAGCCAATCATTTGGCCCTCTACCTATTTCCTCTTGTGCTCGCCTAGATTGGTCAAGGTTTTGCCCTTCGTGAAGTCGGCTGTTGCAACGACCTTTTCCTTCACCTTCTTAGGCTTCTTCGCTTCACGGTTGCCACGTCGTTTGTCACCTTTGGTCATTTGAGTTTCTCCTAGTTCTGGATTTGCTTAACGAATTGATCCGTGTTCAAGTCCTTCAAGAATTTGGTTTCGCGTCCTGAGGCTCGTGACCAAGGGACGCAGATCTTCACATCATTCCGCCCATTCCACCCATATCGGACATTTCGTTACCGGCGCCGCCCTCCTTGGGTTTTTGCGCGACCATCGCCTCGGTCGTGATCAATAGCCCGGCAATGGACGCGGCGTTTTCGAGTGCGATCCGAACGACTTTCGTCGGGTCGATAACGCCGGCCTTCAGCATGTCGACGTACTCCTCGGCTTGCGCGTCGAAACCGAAGCTCCGGCTGTCGTTCTCGATGACCTTGCCAACAACGACCGATCCGTCGACCCCGGCATTTTCGGCAATCTGGCGCAGCGGTGCCTGGATCGCGCGCCGGACGATCTTGATGCCGGCATCCTGATCGCCGTTCTCGCCCTTCAGCGATGCCAGAACCTTGCCGGCATGAACCAGGGCCACGCCGCCGCCGGGCACGACACCTTCCTGAACTGCGGCACGGGTGGCATTGAGCGCATCGTCGATGCGGTCCTTGCGCTCCTTCACCTCGATCTCGGTTGCCCCGCCGACCCGGATAACGGCGATGCCGCCGGCAAGCTTGGCCAGCCGTTCCTGCAGCTTCTCCTTGTCGTAGTCCGAGGTGGTGTTCTCGATCTGCGCCCGGATCTGCGTCACGCGCGCCGCGATCGCGCCTTTGTCGCCGGCACCGTCAATGATGGTCGTGTCATCCTTGGTGATCGTGACTTTTCTGGCGGACCCGAGCATGTCCATGGTGACATTCTCCAGCTTGGTGCCCATTTCCACGGAAATCACCTGACCGCCCGTCAGCACGGCGATGTCTTCCATCATCGCCTTGCGGCGATCCCCGAAGCCTGGTGCTTTGACGGCCGCCACCTTCAATCCGCCGCGCAGCTTGTTGACGACCAGCGTCGCCAGCGCCTCGCCCTCGATATCCTCGGCCACGATCAGCAGTTGCTTCTCGGCCTGAATCACAGCCTCCAGCAACGGCACCATGGATATGAGAGAGGTCAGCTTCTTCTCGTGAAGCAGGACGACGCAGTCATCCAGCTCGACGACCATTTTCTGAGCATTCGTGACGAAATAAGGGCTCAGATAGCCGCGGTCGAACTGCATGCCCTCGACCACTTCGGTTTCAGTCTCCAACCCCTTGTTTTCCTCGACGGTGATCACGCCTTCCTTGCCGACCTTGGCCATCGCGTCGGCAATCTGCCGACCGATCTCGGCTTCACCATTGGCCGAGATGGCCCCGACCTTGGCGATCTCTTCGCTGTCGCCGACCGGTCTGGACATGGTCTTGATCTCGGCCACGACCGCAGCGACGGCTTTGTCGATCCCGCGCTTGAGATCCATCGGGTTCATGCCGGCCGCAACCGACTTCATGCCTTCCCGGACAATCGCATGGGCGAGTACGGTTGCCGTGGTGGTTCCGTCGCCAGCCTCGTCGTTCGTGCGCTGCGCGACCTCTTTGACCATCTGGGCGCCCATATTCTCGAAATGGTCCGACAGCTCGATCTCCTTGGCGACGGTCACACCGTCCTTGGTGATGCGCGGCGCACCCCAGGATTTATCGAGAATGACGTTTCGGCCCTTGGGGCCGAGGGTGATCTTTACGGCGTTGGCCAACGTGTCGATGCCTTTAAGCATGCGATCGCGGGCGTCGGTACTGAATCGAACTTCCTTTGCGGGCATGATGTGAATTCCTGAGACTGAGGTTGATGTGAAAGGTTTCGGACTCAGGCGATCACGCCGAGAATGTCGCTCTCCTTCATGATCAGAAGGTCTTCGCCATCGAGTTTGATCTCTAAGCCGGACCATTTTCCGAACAGGATCCGGTCGCCGGCTTTGACGTCCATCGGGATACGCTCGTCGTCCTCGCGCCTTCCCCCCGCACCAACGGAGACAACTTCGCCTTCTTGAGGCTTCTCCTTGGCAGTATCGGGAATGATGAGGCCGCCCTTGGTCGTCTCGTCGCCTTCAATGCGGCGAACGAGCACCCGGTCGTGGAGGGGAGTGAATGACATCGACGTGCTCCTTGTCGAGGATTGTCGGGCGTAAGTACCTTGTTCGAATGCCCGGCTTGGATGCGCGCAAGGCGGCGACAACCTGGTGGGGCTATTCTTCGAGATTGCGGATCAAGACCGCCGCGGTATTGCATCACGAGCGTCGAACCGAGTTTCCGCCAGCGATGATCGCGTTGATCAATTCGGCGACGGCCCGGTGGCTTTCTATTTCGAGTTCGGTGCCAACGGCATTCTCATGGGTCGCCGCGGCGTCGCGAAGAACCCCCACAATCTCGTGCTCCGACAGCAATCCGAGATCGTTCATGGCAAGCAGGAGCGCTTCGCAGATTGACAGGGCGGCCCGACCTGCATGTTCGCTCGCGGTGGACATCCGGGTTTCCTTCCTTGATATCGTGAACCCTCGGGAATGTGAGGTTCAAATACATCCGTACTTCTCGCAGGAAGTGCTCTATGCTGGACTGATCCAGAGCAGTGTCCGAGTCGATTTCCGCTCTTGGGTCGCGACACGCCAGGAGCCTCCATGGCATCAGCAGAACACAGCCCTTTGACCCGCAAGCTCTCGGCCTTCGTCGCTCTGTCGGAGGTCGAACTGGCCGTGCTTGAGCGACTGCACCAGCGTCGCCGCTCCTTCGTCGCGGGACGTGATATGGTGCATCAGGGCCAATCGGCCCAGGCCGCATACATTCTGTCGTCGGGTTGGGTCTGCTCCTACAAGCTGCAGGCCGACGGGACCCGGCAGATCGTCGATTTCCAGGTGCCGGGGGATTTTCTGGGACTGCGCAGCGTCCTGTTGCGCACGTCGGATCACAGCTTCGAACCTATCGTGGACATCGAGGCCGCCGAAGTGCTGGCGAGCGATCTTCTCGGTACCTTCGCACGGACGCCGCGTCTTGCGACGGCCATCCTCTGGGCGGCGTCGCGTGACGAGGCGATGGTCGTGGAGCATCTCGTCGGGATCGGTCGACGTGATGCGGACGCCCGCATGGCGCATTTCTTGCTGGAACTGAAATCGAGGCTTGCGCTGGTCGGCATAGGCAGCAAGGAAGGGTTCGATTGCCCGCTCACGCAGTATCACCTCGCCGATACGCTGGGGTTGAGCGCGGTCCATGTGAACCGCGTCCTACGGCAGCTTCGCGAGAGTGGTTTGGTGACCTTTCGGGACGGCCGCGTGACGTTTCACGACTATGGCGGGCTGGTGGAACTTGCCGAGTTCGATCCGGCATATCTGGATCAGACCGCCGGGCCGCTCCTGAAATGAGAGGGCCGCCCTCTCTTGCTCGGCAGGCGGCCCCGGTGATCACATCAGACGCCGGAGGTTAAGCGAGGGCGTGTTTCGCCGCATCGAGTTCCTTGTTGGTCTCGGCGTCGTTTTTCGCCGTGTGGGCCTTCTCGGCTGCCTGGTAGTGCTTCAGCGCCGCGTCTTTCTTCGGGCCGGAGGGCGCCTTGTCCCACGCGGCCTTTACGGACTTCATCTTCTCGGCAGTCTTGTTCTGTTCGGGAGTCATTGGAATTGTCCTTTCCTGGACGCTCCGAGAATAAGAAGCGTGTCGACATGCCGTCCTTTGGAGATCGACACGCCCACACGCTTCTCGGGTACTCGGAAAAATGCACCACCGAATGTTCGGCGGCACGTCTCACCTAAACGGAGTCGGCGCCCCGCCGCACTGACGCAGGTTAGCCCCGACGCCTGCGGCAGGTCGGTTGCCCATGCGCTTCTCAATTCACTGCAGTTTGCTGGTGGGAAATCCGCAGCCATCTGTCGTCATCGTTGAGGTAGGTTGAGGCACAGAGGGCCTTGTAGATCGGCACATCGGGTTTCTCTGCCGAGACGCGATAGGTGAGAATTGCGATATCACGACACCGCGTGACGCGCCGTTCGGCCATGACAACGGTGCGCCAGCCTGTCCTTTCCCGAAGATGGGTCCAGATCTGGTCGCCCTGGAGGATGCCGGGCGGATAGGGGAACACCATGACGGCGTTGGTCGCTGTCGTTGCCCGCGCGTTCTCGGCGCCACTGGTCCAGAAGTGCTCCTCCATGTCCCAGAGTATGCCCTGTTCGTGTGGAGAAAGCGTACCAGACTTGTGCGCAGCATGTGCCGGTCTCCTCTCGGTCGCGGTTGATACGGTCATTCGCCTGACCCCGACCCGCCAACCATGAACGTCTGAAATAGCACAAAGATGATCGCGAGCACCGCCCAGATCGCTCCGCTTGTTCCCGGGCGGCCATCGGCCACCGTCGAGGCAGCGCGCTGCAGGGCACCTGATGTCGGTCCTTCGGGAAGCAGCTGGCTCAGGTCTCGTGCGATCCTGCCGTAATCGCTGGCGAGCGCAGGAACGTCCCGAAATCCGGAAAGCAGCGTCCCCAATCGTGCCCGCGCGCCGTCGCGCCCCAGCATGACCAGTTCAGCGGTTTCTTTCCATGGATCGAGGCCAAGCCGCGCGAGCGTGGAGAGGACCGTCACGATATATCCGTTTCGGTCCTCGCCGACCGATGCATAGAGAAATCGCTCGAACTCGGGTGGGTGCGGGTTGAGTACATTGGGGTCGGCCATTGTATTTCCATTCCTTGGTTGCAGGAACGCAGATCGCCCCTGTTTGCCAAAGGATACGCGCGGGTCGGTCTCCCCGCCCTTACACAGGTCAGTGCGCGCGACTGCACCCCGGGAAGGTCGCAGCAGGTTCGGTACCAGGGACTAACATGCGTCAGCGCCAGTCGGACGATCCCGATGTACAAGACACTAAAGCGTTCGACTGGTCAGGCCGGGTCTCCAAGGTGCCCTCGACAGTGATGAGCGACGAATCTGCCAACATCGCGGAGATCAGAGATGACCATGCGGTCGACCAAATCGACGGTGACGTTTTCGAACCCTTTCACCTTGCCGGGATACCCGGGCGATTTGCCTGCGGGCGACTACGAAATTCTTGTCGAAGAAGAGCTTCTCCAGGGGCTCAGCTTTGAGGCGTATCGCCGGACGGCGACCTACCTGACGGTGCGCGGAAGGGGCGGTCATGCGGGACGTACAGAATTACGGGCGATTTCCGACAGCGACCTGAAAGCGGCGCTGAGCCGGGATGCAACCACAAGCGAAACGAACAATCACAGCGAGGCGGCGCTTTTCCCGCAGGAGGACTTGAAATGAATACTCCCGAATGGCTCAAACCTGGCATCTATGGTGCCGTGATCGGTGCTGTCTTTGTCGGCGTCGTCGGATTTACATGGGGTGGCTGGGTGACCGGCGGCACTTCGAATGACCGGGCGGTGGCGATGTCCCGTAACGATGTCGTCGCCTCAATGGTACCGGTCTGCCTCGACATGGCGCGGTCAGACCCGGCTCGGGTGGACAAGCTTGCAACGATCCGGGCAGCCTCAACCTACCAGAGGCGCGACGCTCTCATGACAGCCGGCTGGGCGACGATGCCAGGAACCGATGCCCCAGACCGAGACATTGCGCAAGCCTGCCTGAAGGAACTGGAACTCTGAGGTCATGCTGTTCAGAGCCGACGATGTGATGGCGCAAAACGGTTCGCACCGTCAAACGCGCGAGCCAGGCATCGCCCCGAGTGCCAAAACTGAGATAGGAGCTTGCGATGCCATCTGATGACAATGGACCGGAACATCGCGGACCTTGGAAAAACAAGCAGACCCGCGTTCCCCCTGAGGTTGACGCAATTCTCAGGAGGGGCCGGGATCGGCTGCACGGCATCCTGCCGGACGGTCTGCCACCGGTGAAGCGTCTTGCAATCGGGGCCGCCATTGCGCTTGCGGCGTTTGGGGCGTGGTCCTCATATTACACGGTGCCGAGCGACTCTGTTGCGATTGTCCAACGGTTCGGGAAGTACGCGGCCGAGGTCCCTCCGGGGCTGCACTTCAAGATCCCGTTCGGGATCGACGTGACCACGTTGGTCCCGGTCAAGCGCCAGTTGAAACAAGAGTTCGGGTTCACGACTCCGGGTGCCTCCGATCCCTATCAGAGCCCGACGGACGGTCGCCGCGAGACCGAGATGGTGACTGGCGATCTCAACGCCGCGCTCGTGGAGTGGGTGGTGCAGTACCGGATTTCCGAACCCCGGAAGTTCTTGTTTGAAGTGCGCGAGCCGAGCGCGACCCTGCGTTACGTCTCGGAGTCCGTCATGCGTGAAGTCGTGGGAGACCGCACAGTCGACGAGGTGATCACCGTCGGGCGCCAGGAAATCGAAAGCGAAGCCCTGTTGAAGATGCAGGCGCTCGCGACCAAATACGCGATGGGCATCAGCATCGATCAGGTGCAGCTGAAGAATATCAATCCGCCCCAACTCGTTCAGGCCTCGTTCAACGAGGTCAATCAGGCGCAGCAAGAAAAAGAGCGGATCATCAACGAGGCCCGCCGTGAATACAACCGCGTCATACCTTTAGCCGAAGGCGAAAAGGACCAACGGATCCGCGAAGCCGATGGCTATCGCTTGAGGAGGATCAATGAAGCCGAGGGCGATGCTTCACGCTTCACGGCGCTCCTGACGGAATACCGTCTGGCGCCCGAAGTTACCCGGCGCCGGATCTACATCGAAACCCTGCAGGATGTTCTGCCGGGAATTGGTTCCAAGATCATTGTCGACGGGTCCACGGCAAGCATCCTCCCGCTTTTGAACCTTGATCGACAGACAGGAGAGCAACGATGAAGACCCTTTCGCTTATTGCCTCGGGGATCGCGGTTGCCGGGGTCGTCGCTGCGTCATCCGCCGTCTACACCGTCGGCGAGGTCGAACAGGCCATCATCACCCAGTTCGGCAAGCCGGTCGGCGCGCCGATCACCGAGGCTGGTCTCAAGCTGAAACTCCCCTTCGTTCAGGAGGTTAACCGGATCGACAGCCGGGTTCTGGAGTGGGACGGCTCGCCATCGGACATGCCCACCAAAGACAAGCTCTATATCTCGGTCGATCTCTTCGCGCGCTGGAAGATCACCGATCCTCTGCAGTACTTTCTGCGCCTGCGCGACGAACGCAGCGCCCAGTCGCGCCTCGATGATATCCTCGGTAGCGAGACGCGGAACGCCGTCGCCAAGCACGAACTCATCGAGATTGTGCGCACGACCAGGGGCCGGACGCCGCTTCGGGACACGCTTCTGACTGATCAGGAGCTTGCCCAGGACATTGGCGCACTGGTTCCCATCACGAAGGGGCGGGCGCTGGTCGAGCAGCAGATCTTCGAGGCGGCGGCGGAGAAGGTGCGCGTCTTCGGGATTGAGCTTCTCGACATTCGTTTCAAGCGCATAAACTACAATGAGAGCGTGCGACCCAAGATCTATGACCGCATGATCTCGGAGCGCCGGCAGATCGCCGAAAGATTCCTGTCCGAAGGCAACGGTGAAGCGGCCCGTATTCAAGGCAACAGGGTGCGGGATCTGAACAAGATCCAGTCCGAAGCCTATCGCGCCGTCGAGGAAATCCGCGGTGCCGCCGATGCCGCAGCAGCAGCAATCTATGCGGGCGCCTACAATGTTGATGCCGTTTCGGTCGAATTCTACGATTTCACCCGAACAATGCAGGCCTACGGCGACATGATTTCCGACGACACGACGCTTGTCCTGACGACGGACAGCGATCTGTTCCAGTTCCTGCGTGGCATGCAGGGCGAGGCAGACCCGATCCGCGATCCAGGCAGCGTTCCAAGCGACGGTGGCGTGGCGTCAATCGGCAGGGCCCGACCAGCGCAAGACCCCGCGACGCCAATCGTGACACAGACGGAGGTCGAAGCATGCCGATAGGTTCATGGTGGAGGGTTTCAAGCATGAATAGAGGGTATCAAGCGGGAAGCACGTCAATGACACCGGGACCACCGAGGTCGGTTTCTTTCCGCTTCTGAGCAAGACACACCCACTTAATTTCCGTGCCCCTAACCTGCGTCAGCGCACGATTTGCGCTTGGCTGGTAGGTGGATGGCAAGAGATGGATCGCGATGAGGCGAGGGCCTGCCTGCCCCCACTCGAGGACACGACTTCCAACGTCGCACCGCGCAGCGAGGAGGACAATACGCTATGACATCAGTCAAACATCTAACCAGGACAGCCGCAGAGACCACCGATCTCGAACGGCGTGTGCTCGCCCATGAGAAGGTGCTTCAAGCCCTGATCGCCTTCATGGCCCGCACCGAGCCGCGATTTATTGATCATCTGAGAGAACGGTTCGTCGAGCCGATGCGCATGGCGCGGCATGAACATGACTACCGCGAAACCGATGATTATGCGGAAGAATTCATTCGCGCCGTGATGCTCCTCGTAGACGTGCGCGCGCCAAACGAGAGGGAGCCGGAAATGACCGACATGAAACCCGTGCCGCCGAAAAGCAGAGGAGCACAAGATTCTTCCATGAACCGGCCGACGCAGCGCAATGGGGTTCAGGTGCGCGAAAGAAACGGCATCTGGGAGGTGCAGGTCGATGGCAAGTTCCGGAGCGACTACCACCAGAAGGAACATGCCCTTGCGGCTGCGGCTTTAATAAAGTTGTCCCAAAAATGACCAACCGCGCCCGCCTTACAGTTCCGCAAGACTTCCCGATTCAGGCGGCAGAAAACGAGGGCATGCCACCAAGACCCGATTTCGAGGATACGCAACCGCGCTTCACCCGCCCCGGGAGCCAAACTGGAACACACTGCCTGGGTTCTTTGAAGGAAAAAACGGCGACTGGCAAAGCTTGGCCTGCAAGGGAAAAGCCGATCAGACAGGACAAGAAGAAAAACAACAATTCGCTAGCACGACTGATCTCTAGGCTGGCTGTCGTGGCCGGTATCATTGCGTCTGTGGCCTTCCCAGTCTTTGCTCAAGACGGCACTGGACCGATGCCAGACAACGCAGAGGCGCGGAACTATGGTGGGGGCTGGGACTGCGATCTCGGTTTTCGGATGGACGGTGCCGAATGCTTGGCTCTCAACATCCCCGACAACGCCTATGCTACAGGGCGGACATATGGTTCAGGCTGGGCGTGCAGGCGAGGATACGAAGAAGTGGGCGATGCGTCCTGTGAAGCGATCCCCATGCCCGAGAATGCCTATCTGCGATCATCAGGTTACGACTGGCAATGCGAGCGCGGATACCGGCAGGATCGTGAGACATGCGTGCCAATCGTCCTTCCGGAACATGGATACCTCACGGAAGACACGTCGGGGTCCGGGTGGGTATGCGACCGCGGTTTCACACCGTCGGCGAGCGCCTGCGTTCCGATTTCGGTTCCCGAAAACGGCTATCTCACCAATGCCGACTATGGTGCCGAATGGGCCTGTGAAAGGGGCTTCTTCGAAATCGATGGCCGCTGTGATCCCGTGGCGCTTCCGGCAAACGCCTTTCTGGATCAAGAGTCCTACGGTCCGGGATGGCGGTGCGAACGGGGTTTCGAGGCGGTGGACAACGCCTGTGTGGCGATCGACCTGCCCGCAAATGCCCATCTCGATCGATCCGGAAACCGCTGGCGTTGCGACCGGAGCTTTCAACTTTCTGACGGGGCGTGCGTTCTTGGACGATAATGCCCCCAAATCGCGTCCGGCCGAGACGGCTGGCATGCGGTTGCGGATAGGCTGTCGCCTGCGTTACCAGCTGACCCAGCCGACGCCGCTCATTGCAATGCTGAATGTGCACTATTCGCGGTTCGGCGATCTGGAGCGTGCAGACTATCTCGTGACGCAACCGAGCGTGCCGCTGGAAAGCTATCGCGACGGCTTCGGCAATTGGTGCACGCGGATGGTGGCGCCGGCGGGGGACTTCACCCTGTCCACCGACGGGATCTTTCGCGACACCGGATTGCCCGATCCGTCAGCGACCGAGGCCGCGCAGCACGCCGTTCAGGACCTGCCCTTCGAAACCTTGGTCTACCTTCTCGGCAGTCGTTACTGCGACACCGATCTTCTTTCGGAAGAGGCATGGCGGCGCTTCGAGAATACCCCGCCTGGCTGGGCACGCGTTCAGGCGATCTGCGATTTCGTGCACAGGCATGTCCGCTTCGATTACATGCAGGCGAGCGCGACCAGAACCGCGTCCGAAACGCTGGCCGGTCGGCAGGGCGTCTGCCGGGATTTCTCCCATCTCGCCATCGCCTTCTGCCGCTGCATGAACATCCCGGCGCGTTACTGCACCGGCTATTTGAGCGAATTCGGTCAACCGGAGCCTCACGCCCCCGACGATTTCGCAGCCTGGATGGAGGTCTTTCTGGGTGGTCGCTGGTGGGTCTTCGATCCAAGAAACAACAGCCCGCGCATGGGAAGGATCCTGATCGCGCGCGGTCGGGACGCCGCCGATGTGCCTCTGACCCAGACATTCGGGCCGAATACGCTGACGCAATTCAACGTCTGGACAGATGAGTTGACCTGACCTTGGTTTCTTTTGCGACGGGACATCGTAAGTCCGTTCGCCAGTCCCCATATACATAATACCGACGCCAAGCGTTCCGGTCCGACATGGACGAGGAGTTGCCGTCGGTCAATCAAAGGATCGATGACATGTCTTTCAAGGACCTGACTGACCGGGCTGCGGCTGCAATGAATCCGAAGCCTGAGGAGATAGCTAAGACTCTTGCCAAGGAGAACGAGTCCAAACCTGCCGGCAAGGACATACCAGCGAAATCCAAGACATCTTGAGACGTCCACGGGCCACGCATCTTATACTCAAATGGGGCGCGGACCACCCATAGCAACAAAAGAAACAAGCGAAAGGACAGCGCCAATGGAAGATCTGACGAGTAAGACTATCGCGGTTTTCTCCCGACCGTTCACCGTTCCAGGCTTTGCTGAAACGCTTCCGGCGGGCGAGTACGAGATTGAAACGGAACTGGCGTCTCCCCCGGATCAAGTGGACCCCGAAGCTTGGAAAGCCTCCGTCTTGGTGAAGCTTCATCCCCGGACATCGCATCCTGGACTGGAGAGAATCCTGACTGTTTCCCTTGCCGACCTCGACCACGCACGCGCGAGGGACAAGCTGACCGGTAATGCCTTGACGGATTTCTTCCTCGAGGAGATGCTTGCCGACCCGATGATCCGTCTCGTTATGCAGGCGGACGGCGTCTCCGAGGCGCATTTGCGACATCTTTACTCCAGGCCCGGCTTGCCGGAGGCGGACAATAGGCAGGCAGGGCAAGTTGCCCCCTCCAAGCCGAAGGGGATACGAAATGGGACGGATGCAGGTATTTCCGGCCCACTCTCTGGAAGCTCTCGTCCCGGCATAGGAGAATGACGCCGTTGTTGGACAGATGCTTCCCGATCCAACCGAGTGCGTTGTTCGAATGGATCGAAGGGGCTCGGTTTTGACCGATCACCCGACCAATCTCGACGGTCACAGATCCGCTGCCGACCAGCGCGAAACAGAGATGCGTCGGCGCCCTGCGAACAGCCAGCCACCCTCTACGCTCTCGTCGCAACTTGGCCTCGGAAGTCTCGAAGATCAGATGCTGGCAGAGCCTGCGCGGACATGGGTCGAAGTCATGGAGAAATGGCGCTTTCTTCTTGTTCGCTACGCATCGACCCCCGAGGCTGGAGATGAACGCCTTCAGAAACTAATCAAACGGGCCCTTGGCGACATGGAACGACTGAGGAAACGCGAGGAGCGGAAATGACGATCAAGTTCGCGGACGAGGAACTCGAGATACCGAGGGCAGCGGCCGACGTTGCCGCCGAGCGCTTCTGTTTGAAGTGCAGGTCGCGCTTCTGGAGCGAGGGGTTCGTTGAGCGCATATGTTCGCGTTGCAAGGGGTCTGCCGTTTGGCGCGCGGCTATTTCCGAGGGTAGCGGACATGGGCGCCGACGTTCCGGCGGTCGTTTGTCGTAGGTCTCACCGATGCCATCGATCACCCTCACGCACACAACCTGCTATCGGTATCGCATCGCTGTTTCACTCGGCCCGCATCGGTTGATGTTGCGTCCGCGGGAAACCCGGGATCTCAGTCTGACGTCTTTCGACCTGAAGATCAGTCCCGAGGCCCGCATCGACTGGTCAAACGACGTTGCCGGCAATGCGATCGCGACGGCTCAGTTCGACGAGATGACGGAGTCGCTTTCGATCCGGTCGCGCGCGCGGGTGGACCTGAGCGCGCCTGTCTGGCCGGTTTTCCCGATCGCTGCCGACGCTGCCTCCTACCCATTTGTTTATTCCAGCGACGACCGGACCGACCTCGGCTCGCTGGCGAAGCCGCAATACGCGGACGCCGCGGGGCGGTTGTCCGCGTGGGTTGAAAGTTATGTCATGTCACGGCCAACAGACACGCTGTCACTGCTGAAGGACATCAGCAACGGCATCACGGCCAGCATTTCCTATCAGAGCCGCGAAACCGAGGGAACGCAAGGACCGCTGGAGACCCTCGACAGGGGTTGGGGATCCTGCCGGGACTTCGCCGTGCTGTTCGCCGAGGCCACCCGGACACTAGGCTTCGGGGCCAGGCTTGTATCAGGATATCTGTTCAATCCCTCGGGGGACCGGGTCGGAACAGTGGGAAGCGGTTCCACACACGCCTGGGTCGAGGTGTTCGTTCCCGGAGCGGGTTGGATCCCGTTTGATCCCACCAACAGGTCGGTCGGCTCCACCAATCTCGTACCCGTCGCCGTCGCGAGAAGGATGGAGCAGGTTGCTCCAGTAACGGGCAGTTTCCACGGCAGACCCAGCGACGTGTTGTCGATGGAAGTATCCGTGGATCTTGAAGATGCCGGGGCGCGCGCTCCTGGATGACGAGACGAAAGAAGGGATTTTCTTTCGATGCTGGCAACAGCCCTCAGGATTGATGGCCTGAAGGATTGGACTGATTTGCTCTACGTTTCTGCTGGTTAGCAGATTTGGCTTGGCAAACCGTATGCGGATGTCGATACAGCAAGAGACGTAACATAAACTTCATTATGCGACTTTACTCTTGGCCGACTGCTATCTCATGGAAGCACTCAGCAAGGAAGGTTCCTAGAAGCGACGTAATGGCTGGTGCGAAGCCCGGGTCTCCCGGGCGGTTGCTCCCTGACTGGGGAGACAACAATATGCTCGTCATCAGCCGCAGCGTGCTCAAGCTGCGTGATTTCAAGATCATCGTCGGCCTTGCCGATATGAGCAGCAGGACCGCCAACATCCCGCTGGTCGAGGGTGCCATAAAGCGACACGCAGCATCCATTGCGGCGTCTACCCCGAAATCTGTTTGAGTTCGGCAGCGTGGGGATCATAGCGATAGCTGGTTATTGTGCCGTCCCTGATCTTTTCCACAGCGTCGTTTATGACAAAGAGAGGTACGAGGAACCATTCTCGCGGGACCACAGGCCGTCCAAAGCGATCCATGATCTCGATTTCGAGCCGTGCGGGTTCGAAAATGCGATGGATCAGGTTTTCCAGCTTGGACCGGTTGATGTTGTAGAGTTCATATGTCGCAACCACCTCGACATTCGACATTAGAAACGTCGGCTGCAGATGCGCGCCAGCGATCCGCTTTTCGACGCTCATATTGGTGACACCGATCTTGTGCACCAGTTCCCGGTTTTCTGTGACGAGTGGATGATCGGATTTGCTGCGAAGCACATAGATGATCCCGCTCGCTTCATCCCCATCGATTGTCTGGTCTGAAAAAAGCGGGCCTGCCGATGGGTCAGTGATCCGGCGTCCGGCGTCGTCCTTGTTCAACGCACGCTGGAGCGAGCGCATCAGCATGTTGCTCTCGGTGCCATTGTCGAAAATCACCCGCAGACGCGCATCCGTGCGACCTTGCTCGTTGGTGATGGTCTCGCCCTTGTCCGCGACATAGGCTTTTTGACCGCTGACAATGAAGAAGCGTCCCTTCTCGATCTCGGCTTTCATCTCGAACAGGCGGGTTTCGCGCAAGCCGCTATCCAGTTCTTTCTGGACCTGCTCGAACAAGGGTTTGAACGTCGCGAAATCCTCGCATTTCTCGCGGTTTGCGACTTCATCGGCGGCCTTTTTCTCGGCTGTTGACCGGACATGCTTCAATTCCGTGAGGGGTGATTTAGCAACTTCCACGCCCAGTTCGGCGAGGAGGGCATCGTCATCGAGGTAATCGGAGTCTGATGCTGAGGGCGTAGGGGTGTTTGCTAGGAGACCCTGCTCGTCGAGTGGGGCAAGGAGGTCGCGGCATTCCTGCAAGTCACGGATCCGATCAAGACGCACGGCGTAGAGGCATTCAAAGATATCACGATCCTCCCCGTGCTGGGGAGGCCGGCCATGCTCATCTGCAAATCGCAAGATTTCCTCAAAACCTGCGATGATGCGTTCTTCGCGTGGTGTGCGGCTGAGCTGCTTTTTGACCTCAACCTCGACGCCAAGCTCAGCAAGGAGGGCATCATCTTCGTCGGTGAAACCCTTAGCCATTGGCAGCCTCCTGCTTCATGCGCGCGAGATAGGCGACGCCTTCGGCCATTTTCTTCTCCCACGGATCAGGCGATGCGATGGAAGGCAGACGGCCCCGCTCCTGCTTGAACTTGACGGCGCGTTTCGCCAGATCTCGCGCCTCGTCCGGTGACAGTTGCACCTTTTTCGCCGAGATGACGGCCTGGACCTGCCGAAGGCTTTCCTCGCTCATCGTCTTTGCCAGAATCGAGTAGGCTTCGCCGAACGGGTTGATGCGATCAATCAGATCGATGTCGAGTTCGCGCACGTCCATTGCGAATTTGCGCACCCCGTCGATCAAGGCGGTATTGCCGGTTGTTTCTGTGTCATCGCGGTTCGACAGCGCGATCTCTTTCGCCTTTTGGGTCAGGTTCAGCGCAGCAACTGCGTGTTGGCGCACCGCTTCCTGATCCTCTGCATCTAGCTCTGGGAACCTGGCACCGACAATCTTGCCCATGCGGACCTGCGTCAGTTCCTCCGGCACCAGCTCTTCGTCGAAGAGACCCCGTTCGATCGTAGTCTTGTCCTGAACGAAAGCTGTGATCACCTCATTGAGGTCCTCTTGGCAGATGCGCTTGGCTTCCTTGCTCTTGGGTTCGACCAGGCCTTTGATTTCGATCTGGAACTGCCCGCTGGCCTCGCTGAAGCCAACGTTCTCTTTGTTGGGGTCATAGCCGCCCTCGCCGTAATCGAACCCTTCGACAGGGCCACTTTTCACGGTCTTGGGCGTGAAGTTGAAACGTGGGGCCAGCACCTGCTCCATCAGCAGGCTTGCAGCGATCGCCTTCAGTGTATCGTTGACTGCCTCGGTCACGGCTTCGGCCGCGGCGTCGGGCTCCGCGATAAGGTTGGTGAACCGCGCTCGGGTCTTGCCCTCGGCATCGCGGGTGGCGCGGCCGATGATCTGCACGATCTCCGTCAGGCTGGCGCGATAACCCACCGTCAGGGCGTGTTCGCACCAGATCCAATCGAACCCTTCTTTCGCCATACCCAGGGCGATGATGATGTCGACATGATCGCGGTTGTTCTTCTGCGTGGAGTCTTTCAGCGCGGCGGAAACCTTGTCACGCTTGGATGGCTCGTCGTCCACCAGATCGGCGATGCGTAAGACTCGCTCGTCGGGCGTCTTGACCAGCTGAAAGCCCGTGATGGGATCCGCTCCCTGCCAATCGCCCAAGGCATCGATGATATGCTCGACCTCGCGATGCTTGTCCTTGGTGCTTTCGCGCGAGTTCACGTTCGGGATGTGAAGGATCGTCTTCTCGGTCGGATCCAAAACCTTGAGGATGTCGTCCGCATAGGACCCGGAATAGAAGAAATACCCGATGTCGAGCGTCTTGAGGTATTTGTAACCATTCAACTGCTGATAGTAGGTATAGGTGAAGGTATCGAACTTTGCCTCATCTTCGGGCGACAGAACGGCTTCGGCATCGCCGCGGAAATAGGACCCGGTCATCGCAACCAGATGCACCTTGTCGCGCGCGACCAGTGCGCCCAGATGCGTGCCCAGCTTGTTATCAGGGTTGGCAGAGACGTGGTGAAACTCATCTACCGCGATGAGCCGATCATCAAACGTTTCAATCCCGAACTTGTCCACGGCGAACCGAAAGGTCGCGTGGGTGCAGACCAGAATCTTGTCGTCGCTCGCCAGGAATTTGCTGACAGCGCCGACCTTGCCGTCATCCCCGCCGGGAGCGTTGCACAGGTTCCATCGCGGTTGCACTGTCCAGTCTGCCCAGAAGCCGTACTTGCTCAGCGGCTCGTCGTTGAAGCTGGACCCGATGGATTTTTCTGGCACCACGACGATGGCCTGGCGCAGGCCTTGATTGTGCAGCTTGTCGAGTGCGATGAACATGAGCGCGCGGCTCTTGCCAGATGCCGGCGGCGACTTGATCAGCAGGTATTGCTCGCCTCGCTTCTCATAGGCACCCTCTTGCATTTCGCGCATACCAAGCTCGTTCGATTTGGTCGAGCTTCCATTGGCCGCGTAATTGACAGAGACGGAAGGAACCTGCTGTGTCATGATGTTTTCCTTCTGAGGGGCGCGGAATCATTCGCTTTGGGGCAGGCAATCAAAACCCGATCAAGTAGCGATACCGCACCCTGCCTATCGTAACAGTATGATTTATATGTATTTTCCAATTTACGCCCTCTAGCCCACATACGCACAATCAAAACCCGATCAAATGTTGTCCCTGTCACGCCCATGAGGGGACATATCCGGCCCGAGGGCGTTCAGCATCCGCAGGACGGATCAGATCAGCATCCAGCGTTGCGCGAATAACCCGCGATGCCTGCGCAGCGTTCTGGTCGTCGATGCCAAGCCGCTCCCGAAGTGTAGCGTTCGTCATCTTTTGACCGCCTACGTATTTGAGCGCGGCATGTTGGTAACACGCTCGCACGGCTTCTTCCGGTGTCATGTCCGCAAAGCGGCGTGGTGCAAACAGAACCACGCGCACGGCGTCTCCCTCCATGCGGAAATCTGGTGGCGGCAACTGGTGTAGCTCAACAGCCGAGATCACCTTGTCGATGCCGGTGCCTTGTTCTTCGCAAAGTTTCATGCGCCGCATCAACGACGCAAGGGCTTCATTTCGGGAACGCGGCGGCGAGTCCAAAAACCGGTCGGGGCTAACCAAGGGGGCGCCCGGGTTCGTGATCTCCATTCGATCACTGAACAACTCGATGAGTGGTCCTGCACCGGTAATTGTCATGTCTTGGTGGATCAATGCGTTGGCGATCAATTCGCGGATCGCTATCGACGGGTAAAGCGGTCGCTCCTCGCGGAATGCTTTACCAATCAATTCGTTGCGGGGCAGAAGGCCGTCGATGTAATCCACCAGCCCCTGAAATCCCGCTGCATAGCCGCGCTGGCCGTCCTGGCGGTGGCTCACGTCATCTGCACGTCCGGTGCCAGCATAGGCCACGAAACGAACCCCTTTGCGCTCTACAGAGGGGCCGAAATCGGAAAGTTTCTTGGCATACAGGATTGCGCCCAGATTGGTAATGTTCCAGCGGTCGCTTACATCTTTCTGGATCAGGCGATCCGCCAATAGCCTGTCAAAGATCCCCTGCCTGTTATCCGGCAAGGGCTGGCCCGTAAGATCGAAGTAGTTGGCGTAATTCAGCCGCTCAAGAACGTCGTCGCCGGTTAGGAACTGCGCTGCGATCCCTGTTTCCCAAGCGTAGGGCTGTAACTTGGCCCAGAGGGAACGCAGGCGTTCCGGATGGTCGGAGAGGCGCGGCGTGGCGCTGCCGATGCGCAAATAGGCTGTACGGTCAAATTCTACCGGGGCGGTTGCGGCGGCGGGGATGGTCAGCAGGATCAGGCGCCCCCCATCGTGATCGACTTCTTCGAAACGAAACTCGATGCTTGGTGATAGGTGGTTCGCAATCCACAATTCCAGCGGCTGCCCCTTCTCCTTCTTCACTGTCGGCTCAAAAACTGTGCCGACAGCCGCATGATCGCCGTCTCGCACCCCCCAGACCACATAGGCGAAGTGCTGATCGGCCAGCCGTGCGGCATTGGACAAGGCAGAGATCAGCTTGCCGATCAACGGTCCGTCGGCGTTGTTTTCCTTGAACTCGATCCAGGTGGTTTCCGCCGGTTTGGCGCGTAGATCGTCCACCAGCCTGCGGGTGCGTTCCGCGCTCATGATAGGGTCAAGGGTCATGGTATGTTCACTTTCTGACCCATCACGCCCGACCGGTGCTTCTCATAAGCGCGTTCTTGCATCGCGCGCATGCCCAGCTCGTTCGACTTGGTCGAGCTGCCATTGGCGGCGTATTTGACGGAGACGGAGGGTACACCTTTGGTCATGACTGGCCTTGCCTCCCTTTTGAGAATTCGCGCTGATAATCCACTGTTTGACAAATTGCAGAGTAGAAATCGACTATCACGCTGACTGTATGTGACGCCCGTTTCCCGTTCATTGCCCTGATGACGGTTTCAGCATTTGCATAGTTTGAAGCCTGTTCCTCCGACAGCGGCCTAGGCGCATTTGCCGTCTGTTCGAGCAACAGCTTCTTTTTCCGCTCCACATCCTTTTTCAGATCATCCCGCAGTCGTTTCTTCAACTTCTTGAAGAGGGGAAGGTCTTCTTCCATCAGCATCGCCTCAAGCTCTGACCAATGTATTTTGTAGAGATAATTAACCCAAGCAACGCGAAGTCTTTCGCTGAACTTGTCGGATGACTTGGCCATGTCACAAACAGCCATGTGGAAAAGATCGCGGTAGTATTCTAGAGCCATGACAGATACCTCATGCGCTCACCTTCGTCGTCATCCGCGTATACATCTCGAACAGTTTTTCCAGCCGTTCGGTGTCGTTGCGGAAGCGGCGGCCGATGTAGATGCGTTCCAGAACCTCGTCGTTGTGGTCATGGGCGGCGCGCAGGTTTTCGGGCATCTTTTCGGGGTCGTAGAGGTCGGCAATGGTGGCGGGGAAATGCGCCTCGCGGGCCAGAAGGATGCCTTCCGCCGCCGCTGTCAGATCGGCACGGTTTTTCTCGGTCAGTTTGGGGACGGGGAAGGTGTTCCAACCGAGAGTGTTGGAATAGCTGAAATCTGTTCGCATCCGGACGCAAACCGTGCCGATCCAGACCCAATGCAGGCGCGAAGCGATCAGAGCCATGTTCCAGAGCGGGGCGTCGTAGAGGGCAAAGAGTTTGTTTGTGGTTGTTTCACGCGCTGTAAGAAGTCCACATGGCAAATACTCCCGATTCTCTGACGAGATCGCCGCGACTGCAATCGCATGCGACTGACCAATCCTCATTAACTTAAGTTGGTGCGCCCGCCTCGCAAGCGCATTAGCTCCTTTATCCCTACTTGCCAGCCGCAACTCGCGAACTCGCTCTATCCTATTGGCCAAAGCGGGAATTCGCATGGCCTCAGCAAGGTGTTTGTCTTCGACCCATATGCAATATCGGACCAGCCCACTGATGAATTCTTGCGAACCGTATATCCGACGCAGAAATCTATCTCTCTGGGCTTGATCCAGCGGAAGGTTCTCAACCTCCTCTGCTGTTAGCAAAAGATTTCCGCCGTCGCTCGGTTTGTTGCCGAATTCCATTATGGAAACATCTGACAGAGGGCTGCGCGCCTTCTCAACAACAGTCTTGGTTCCCAGAGTCAAATACGGAGAAATAATTGTCCCGTGACGTGCAACTGATGCCCCGTCAGGTCCAATCTCATAAAGCACTTTTGTTTTGCTGCTTCCTATCGACAGGCCAACAATCACAACCGTTATGCCAGCATTATGGCTCGCCAAATTGGCCCATTTGAATGAAGTATGCGCAAATTCAATTTCTGCGCCTAGGGAAAAAATCGCAGGCCACATAAGAGGGACGGACTGCCCTTGGCAGATTGAGTTTGTTGAAACGAGCGCTGCTCGACCGGGAGAAAAAGTAAGCCACTCCGCCGCCTTCATGAACCAACCTGAAACGTAGTCCAGAAACCCTGGCGATGATGATCGACCACTAAATATCCGTTTTATTTCTTCTTTCTGCTTTTTGCTCTGCCATGTGTAGCCGAGATAAGGCGGGTTCCCACAGATATAGGTCTCGCCCCCTTCGTTCGCGAAGTCGATCTGCGCCTGATCCAGCGGCGACATGAACAGGTCTTCGGCCTGAAACTTCACCCCCGTCCCCGTGGGCGGGCAGACCGACAGCCAGTCCAGCCGCAGAGCGTTGCCACAGGTGATCCAGTTCTGCGCGTCCAGCGGCAGGAATTCGGCCAGCGCCTCTTTCTGGCCGCGATAGGTCACGTCACATTGGTATTCCGCGATGATCAGCGCCAGCCGCGCGATCTCGGCCGAGAAGTCGCGTAGTTCGATCCCGCGATAGTTGGTCAGGGGAATGTCGGTGCGGCGCAGCGGCTCGCCCCGGCGCTTGTTGATCTCATACTCGATCGCGCGCATTTCCTTGTAGGCGATCACAAGGAAGTTGCCCGACCCGCAGGCGGGGTCGAACACTCGGATCTTGGCCATGCGGGCGCGCAGATTGGCCAGCTTGCGGGCGTTGTCGCCCGCCGCCTCCAGTTCTGCCCGCAGATCATCGAGGAAGAGCGGGTTCAGCACCTTCAGAATGTTCGGCACGGACGTGTAGTGCATGCCGAGGACCGAGCGTTCCTCCTCATCCGCGACGGCCTGGATCATCGAGCCGAAAATGTCGGGGTTGATCTGCGTCCAGTCGAGGCTGCCGATATGGGACAGATAACGCTGCGCGATCTTGGAAAAGCGCGGGGCTTCGGTGCTGCCCGAGAAGAGCCCGCCGTTCACATAGGGAAAGGCATCGGCCCATCGGGGCAGCTTGGCCTCGGCCCTTTTCGGGATGGCGGTGTTCATCGCACGGAAAATCTCGCCGATGACTTCGTGCGTGTTCGACCCGTCGCGGTTCGCCATCTGGTCGATGGTGGCGGTGAACAGGTTGTCGCTGACGAAGATGTCGGTGTCTTCGGCGAAGAAGCAGAAGATCAGCCGCGCCATGAAGTGGTTCATGTCGTGGCGTTTCTCGGCGCTGCCCCAGTCGGGGTTGTCCTTGATCAGTTCGACATAGAGCCGGTTGAGGCGGCTGGTGGCGCGGATGTCAAACGCACTTTCGCGGATCTGCTTGACGGTAGAGATGCCGGCGAGCGGCAGGAAGAAGCCGAAATGGTCGGGGAAATCGGTGTAGCGGCAGGCGATGGTTTCGCCGGTGGTGATATCCTCGGCCTCGAGGTCGATGCCATCGGTGGCGAGGATGAACTTCGCCTTTGCGCGGGTGGTGGCAGGGCTGTCGCGAAGGGCGGTGAGCGTCGCCGCGATGTCACCCGTGGCACAGGTCGCAAGATGGATGTTGTTGGTCTGCAGGACGCCGCCAAGGTCGGACTTGTTCGAAGCGCCGGTACGCAGCCGCTTGATGGTCGTGTCCTTGTTGCCGAAGGCCATGAGGAAGGCATAGGGGAACTCTGCCGCGTCGAAGGGCTGCTCGGCAAGTTCGGAAATGGCTTGTTCGATTTCAACGGCGTTCATGCGGCAGTCCAGGGGTTGATGAGGTCGATATCGCAACCCTCGAAGTCAGGCGTATTGCGTGTGGCGACCGTGGCGCCGCAGGCGTGGGCAATGGATGCGATCTGGCAATCGGCCTGGGCGATCGGTCGCCCGGCGGACCGTCGTGCAGCGGCGATGGAGGCGTAGGACAGCGCGGCGGCGCTGTCGAAGGGCAGGATCCGACCGGCCAGGTCCTCGCGCAAGATCCGGTCCACGGCGTCAACCAGCGCGGCGCGGCGCTTGCCGTTCCCCATGATCGCGAGACCGTAGCGCAACTCCGCCTCCGATATCGAGGTCAGATAGACGTTGAACCCGTCCTGGGCCGACAGCCATTGCTCGACCCTGGGCTCCGGGGCCGGGCGCAACAGCTCGGAGATGACGTTCGTGTCGAGGATGATCATGCGTCAGGCCCGGTCGAATGCGGGTGGCTCACGCATGGCCTCTCGCTGCGGAAGGTCCAGATCAATGCCGCCCAGAGGCGCGACCCGTGCGCGGATGGCCGCGGCAAGATCGTGGGAGGGCTTCGCTTCGCCGACGACGTGGCGCAAGATCTCGCGCGCCTCCTCTTCCATTGAACGGCCATGTTCGGCCGCGCGGATGCGAAGGCGCCGCTTCACGTCATCGTCTAGGTTCCGGATGGTAATGCTTGCCATGAAATCCTCCTGAAAGGAGTGTAATCATCGCAATCAATGCGATCAAGGCTAATCGCTGGAACGCATGGTTTTTACTAAGGTTTGCTGGGCGAGGCTGTCGGCTCGCGATCTTGCCGACCACCGCAACCGCAATACACATCACCAATGTTGCAATAGTATATTTTCGTATGTATGCTGAGTGAAGATCATCAAGGGTCCTTGCCATGCGTTTCGAATTCAAAAACCTCCCTCTGGCGGCCTTTTTAGCTCTCGCCTTGACCGGGCCAACAGTTCCGACGCAAGCCCGCGCTCAAACCTATCAGATCGATTGCGCCATCCTGCTGTGTTTGTCCGGTGGGTGGCCGGCTTCCGTGCCATGCGCACGCGCGCGGGCCGAGTTCATCCGGCGCATCACACCTTGGCCGGTGGAGCCGCCGCTGCAGATTTGGCGCTGCCCCATGGGTGCGTCTTACGATGGGCCTGCCAGGTCGCGCCCCACGGACCGGATCTTCGATGCCCTATATGGTGGTTCAGGAACCCCACCAAACTCTTCAGCCCCGCTCTTCGATCAGGCAGCCGAGGCAGGCGGAATGCTCGGGCTGAAAGGCTCCGACGCTGTCTGGGGGAACCTCGTGCGGGCTGATTACGCCCTCCAGCTCGCAGAAGACCGCGCCGACATCGATATCAGCGGGCCGGAATTCAATTTCGTGCGCTCCATTCGCGTTTTTGACGTTCGTTATGCCCGACAGCACGAATCCGGGCGAGATGGCGACTGCAACCGCAGTGCCGTCGTTGTCCTCGGCACCTACGGGATCCAGGGCGATTTTTCTTGGAATACGTCGTCACCCGCAGCGCTGCCTGCTGCGCATGCCGGTCTTGAGGGATGGGGCGAGCACTGCCCGAGTATTTTTCAAAGATCGGTCTTCGTAGACTGGCGTGATTATAGCGGGAATTACGGCTTCGAGCAGGTCAATTACTGACTGTTGAGTCTCAGCGGAGTCGGGCAGGCCCTTTGCGCAATCAAACCTGCAACGCAGGCACAAGCATACATTCGAGGGCCATAAAGGCCATATTCTTCCATGTCAGTCGTCGCGACAAATCAGCTGCGTGAGAGACGCGAAGTCGATTTCAGCTTTATCGGCATCGCAGAGATCCGGGTAAATCTTTGAGACGCGCTGTGGGCCATGCATATCCCACCGGACGGCCAGCGCACCTGTGTTCCAGCGATAAACCCAGCCGACAATGGTTTCTTCATCGGCTGCAATCAAATTGGCGATCGCGACGCCTTCGACCTTATCTTCATTCACTGTCTATTAACTTCCTGCAATTCGGCGTTGCGGATAGCAGCTCAAATCCCAAAGCGTTTGCTGCAACCGTATGCCGGGCCTCGTTAATATCGGTTACTGTTCTTCCTCGCGGTAACGAATTCACATTGGGAGAAGTCAGCTCCCGTGTTCTCGATTGATGAAATTGCTTAAATCCTGTGGTCGGGCTCCGTGGCGGCTTCGACGATCGCCAAAACCTCGAAGGGGTCAAAGCCGATGGCGCGCGCAAGAACGACCAGCTCGACGACGTCGACTCGGCGCTGGCCGCTTTCAATGCGCGCCACGAGGGATTGATGGCACTTGAGCTTGATCGCCAAGTCCTCCTGACCGAGTCCCGCCTTGATGCGGGCGTCGACCAATGCTTGGCAGAGTGCCACCTGTCCCGTGCTTCTGATTGTCTTTGCCACGCGTCACATACCTTTTGTGACGTCGCTAGCGGATGAAATCTGTTATCTAAAAAGTAGATATATGAGGGTGTTATCGGCGTCTGGTTTCCA
>NZ_FRBR01000026.1 GCF_900142665.1 Roseovarius pacificus | reverse complement strand
CAGAGGCTGAAGAGAACTTCTATGCACAGCGCGACGTGCTCGATATGGTCGCGTGAAATGAAGCTAAAGGTCTCCGGTGAAACCGGGACGATTCATTCCATCAGTAACACCTGCTCTTTCCTCCGCACTTTTGCGCGGATGTTAGCGAAAACAGGTGGGTCAATTTTACTCGCTCATAACCCTCCCAAGTGGGTCAATTTTGCACGCCGGTTCACAGTTTGAGGATAGACCCGTCCGAAACTACGAAACGCGCCGTAGTCCACCGAGAGATGCACCTCGACCCATTTCCACACCGCCTCGAAGGGTTTGGCTGCAGCCTGCAGCTTCTCGATGGCGAGGCGCTCGAGAAGCTCGGGGGTCTCCATATGAGCGCTGGCACGATCGTCGAGGAGATCGCGAAGCAGAATACCACCCGCCGCCTCATAGGCCTCGATTCCTACAAAGCGCCCAAGGCCCGAGTTCGCCGAATGCGCGTCTCGGTCAGCTGACGCTTGATGCTTTGCGGATGGATGTGGTAGCTGCCCTTCGCCGCGTTCCACACCGCCAACTGACGATCATGATCGTCGGTCAGCGTGAAGGCCATCACGCATTCGAGGGTCAGATCGCCCGCGCAGAATTGCTCGATGATCTCGGGCGCAACACGGGCGAGTTTCAACCGGCGGCGCACCAAGTCGACCGAGACGCCGAACTTGAGTGCAATCTCGTCTTCGCTGCGCCACTCGTTGATCATCTGGTCGAAGACCTCGAACTGGTCAGTCGGATGCATGGCAGCGCACTGGAGATTTTCCGTGGCGGAGGTGTGGACGGCGTTGCGCTCGTCCTCGACAAGGCAGGGCACTAGGTAGTCTACGGGAATATCACCGTCCGCGGCGAGCTGTTTCAGTGCCTTGAGGCGGCGGCCGCCAGCACCGACTGCAAAACATATCTCTGACAACGCATGGACGATTAGGTTCTGCTTGATGCCGGTCCCACAGATGCTGGCAAGAAGCTCGGCGTCGTCGCTGGCACTGGCGGCCACCTTGCGGACGTTGAGCGCGCTGGGTTCCAGCTGGTCGAGTAGGACAAAGCATGAGTAATCGGGCTGGCCTAATGGATGGGTCGGGTTCTCGATAGACTTGCAACAGATGCTGCAATCTTAGGAGAACGAAATGGATTACTTTGTGGGTTTGGACGTATCGCTGCGGTCGGTGGCTGTGTGCGTGATTGATGCCGATGGCAAGCACGTCTTCGAGCGCTCGGTTGATTGCGAGATAGAGGACATTGCGGCCTGTCTGCGCGATGTTCCCCAAGGGCGGTATCGGATCGGCTTCGAGTCTGTCGCGATGAGTCAGCATCTCTATTTCGGGCTTCAGTGCGCGGGCTTCGACGTGGTGTGCATGGAAGCTCGCCAGGTAAATGCGGCGCTTTCGGCGATGCGCAACAAGACCGACAAGACTGATGCCCGAGGGATCGCGCAAGTGCTGCGGTCGGGTTGGTTCAGCAAGGTGTTCATCAAGAGCCGTGAAGCACATGCCTACCGGGCACTGCTCAGCAGCCGCAAGGCCGTTCAGAAGAAGTGCATTGATCTGGCCAATGAAGTTCGAGGGCTGTTCCGGATCTTTGATTTACGCCTGCCGTCCCGTGTCGATCAGGGGTCTTTCGACGAACGGGTCCGGCCTGTCATCGAAGCCGATCCGGATTTGTCCCGCGCACTTTTGCCTCTGCTGGATGCGCGGGCGATGCTCTACAAAACCTATCGCGAGTTGGACAGGCGCGTGAAGCAAGCCGCCAGTCATGACGCAATCTGTCTGCGCTTCATGACGATCCCTGGCATGGGAGCCGATCGCGGCCTTCACCTTTCGCGCCACCGACGATGATCCGTCACGTTTCACCAGTTCGCGCACGGTCGCTGCACATTTCGGGCTGACACCTCGAAGATATCAGTCCGGCAAAACCGACAATCCTGGCCGTATATCCAAAGCCGGAGACCGGGATGTGCGCGCCACACTCTATGCCGCCGCGAACGCGATGATGATGCGCTCGGTGGCCAGCTCCGAGATCAAGAGTTGGGGTCTTCGGCTGATGCGCCGTAAGGGCCGCCGCCGCGCTGTCGTCGCCGTCGCCCGCAAGCTGGCAGTCATCATGCATCGCATGTGGGCCGACAACACTGAGTTCCGTCACGAACCTTTGGAGGCCAAGCTATGATCTGACAGCCTTCCAGAGCCAAATGACGGGATCGTCCCTCACCGGACGAGGTCTCGTGGATGACGCCGAATATGTCTGCTGCGACGAACAAGCGCGAGACGAAGCGGGGCGCTCCACGTCCAATCCGACACATGCATGCAGCGGTCCAACCGAACCGGGCCATCAATGACTGCGAAGAGAAGCGTGACCCGGATGAGAGAGACTGTGATCCCAAACGATGGAAACGAAATGATGAAATGAACTTGACCTAAACGCCCGATTAGAGAAGCGGATATTGGCGGCGCCGTTAGGCGAAACCGCTCCGTAGGCTTCAGTCTTCTTCGCGGCGGTAGGTTTGGTTCGGGTCGTGGTCTTGGCCATGGTCAGGCTCCTTGTCGCGCCGGACCCGGATGAGGCTCTCTCTATCCTTTCAAGCCCGGCATCCAGGCTTCCCTTTCTCTGGCTCTCGTTGGCGTGTTTCCGACTGCGTCGACTGGCACAGCCATATGGCATTTCGCGCGCCCAAGGTAAATTCAGTCAACGCGACGCGAAGGGCAAACAGGATCAGTAGACAATAATGGTAGGCGGCGGCTGACCAACAGCTATTCTGACTGCGACAGTACCTTACGAAAGCAAAGTGACTGCACAGCCGGGAAAGCAGAGCCCTGCAATATGCCATGCCGTAGCGGCGTTCAGATTTGGGTTTCCGAGTTGGGGAGCGCACTGCAGGCCCTCCCGCGGTTACTCGAACATGACCTTGAACTGCCCAGCTTGCGTAGGGTCAGATGGGGTATTCGGCTTGCGCCCATCTTTTAGCTTCAGTCTCAGAGAAACGCTGCGCCTCGAGTTGATGGCAAAAATTGATCTGGGAGAACCAGCCACAAACATCAGGGAAGGAGACACAGCATGAAGCATTACGTCGGATTGGACGTATCGGTTAAAGAGACCGCGATTTGCGTCGTCGACGAAGACGGCCAAATCTGCTGAGAGACGAAAGTACCGAGCCATCCCTCTGACCTCGCCTTCGCAGGCAGCACCAGCGGAGTTCGCGCCGAGGGGATCGGACTTGCGGCTGGGCCTGTGTCGCAGTGGCTCGTCGCAGGGCTGGCACGGGCGGGCTTGCCGGTGACCTGCATCGAGACCAGGCACGCGAAGGTATTTCTGAAGGCTCAGATGAACAAGACTGATCACAATGACGCGCGGGGATCGCACAGGTGATGCGGGTCAACCTGTACCGCCCCGTGCATGTGAAGACCCTCGAAAGCCAGCAGCACCGAGGCTTGCTGCGCAATTTTGGCCTGAAAGTTGGAACCGTTGGGGGAGAAAGGTTCGAAAACCGAGTTTTAGGCCTGGTCGCGAGTCTTCCGGAATTGGCAAGCATGATCAGGATTTTGCTCGATACAAAACGCAAATTGCGGGAGGGCTTTGCCAGTTGCACGGCAAGGTTCTGGATATCGTGAAGGGAGGCGCCGTGTGCTTGCGCTTGATAACAGTCCGGGTGTAGAACCGGTGACGTCACTGGCTCGGCAGGCCCAAGGACAGGCGGCGCGTCACAACCCGATATGACAGGTGCACGAAGGGCTTCCTCTCCGCAATCGCGCTTGCAGCAACCGTCATCAATGCGCGCTCTGTAAGGCTGTCACAGCCATGATGCATCGCGGGCGGGCAAGTTGGCTGCGAACCTGGGCCGCGAAACTTGCTCGCCGTCTTGGTGCCAAGCGCGCCATGGTTGCGCTGGCGCGGCGCATTACCGTGATCTTGCACCGAATGTGGAAGGACGGCGCCAACTTCCGCTTAGATGATCCGGTGCATCATGTTGGCTGCCATCGCGCTGACCACGGACCGAAGCATGCACCCGGATTGATCTCAGGCGAAGGCAGGGAAGCAGATCATTCGCTCAAAAGACAAGACCGCACATCATGCATGAGAAATACAGTTGCTAAGCTACAGGAAGGCGCGGCCCTGCCTTCATAACCTGACCGGACAACTCATGACCTAGGATCTCCTGCATCCGCTCTGCTAGGTTAATCAGGCGACGCAAGTCTAAGCCAGTCTCCAGTCCCATTTCTGCGGCCAGATAGACCAGATCTTCGGTGCAGATATTACCGCTCGCACCCTTGGCAAAAGGACAACCGCCCAGCCCACCCAGTGCAGATTCATAGCGCGTAATGCCAGCCTCGAGCCCGGCGATCACGTTAACTAGACCAATGCCGCGGGTATTATGAAAATGCAGCGTCAGTTCCACCTCGGGGAACCATTCCGCCAGCTTGGCGCAAAGGTGGCGCACGATCGGCGGCGTCGCCATGCCGGTGGTATCGCCCAACGTGACCGCCCCCACCCCCTGCGCGGCGAAGCCTTCAATCACCCGCGCCACCTCCTCGGCCGATACATTGCCCTGCCAAGGGCAGCCGAAGGCGGTCGAGACCGCGGCGCGCAAGCTGCGCTTGCTGTCGGCCACCGCCTGCGCCATTGGGGCGATATTCTCCAGCGACTCGGCGACACTGCGGTTGACGTTGTGGCGGTTGTGCGTCTCGGAAGCGGAGATGAACATCACCAACTCGTCCACCCCGGCCTCCAGCGCCCGTTCGGCGCCACGCGGATTGGGCACTAGGGCGGCGAGCGTCGCTCCCCGCCCACGCAGCTCGCTTATTACCTCGGTCGCATCGGCCAGTTGCGGCACCGCCTTGGGAGACACAAAAGAAGTCGCTTCAATCCGCTGCAGCCCAGCATCAATCAGGCCGAGGCCGATCTGAATCTTCTGGTTCGTGGGCACGAAGACGGACTCCATCTGCAATCCGTCGCGCATCCCCACCTCGGTGATAGTCAGTTCCGTCATCGGCTTTCCTCTCTGACAGATGCTTAGGCGCCAGTGAAGCGCGGCGCGCGCTTTTCGTTAAAGGCCAGAACCCCCTCGCGCCGGTCGGCGGTGGGCACGGTGCGATTGTAGGCCTCAATCTCGATGGCGAGCCCGGTCTTCAGATCGGTCTCGACCCCCATGGTCATGGCCCGCTTGGCCTGGCGCACCGCGATTGGCCCGTTGGCGGCGATCCGTCGCGCCAATTCCAGCACACCCGGCATCAGCCCCTCGGACGACCAGACCCGGTTGACCATTCCCCATTCCGCTGCCTCTGCCGCGCTGAAGGGCGTAGTGGAGAAAATCAACTCCTTGGCGCGGCGCAGTCCGACCGCGCGCGGCAGGTTCTGGGTGCCGCCACCGCCCGGGATAATTCCCAGCTTCGGTTCGGTCAGGGCAAAGCGCGCGCCCTCGGTCGCGTGAACGAAATCGCAGGCCAGCGCCATTTCAGTACCACCGCCATAGGCGGCCCCATTCACCGCCGCGATCACAGGCACCGGGCAATCCATCAGCGTGTAGAAAGCCTGCTCGAAGATCACATGTTGGCGCTGCCAGTCAGCATCTGACATGCCCGAGCGTTCGCGCAGATCCCCGCCAGCGCAAAAAGCCTTGTTGCCCGCCCCGGTCAGAACCAGACAACGCAGAGTGCCCGGGTCCATCAGCACGCTACGGAACAAATTCAACAGGTCGCGCCCCATCTGTGTGTTCAGCGCGTTAGCCACGGCCGGGCGATTAAGGGTGATTACGGCAATGCCTCCCTCCAGATCTTCGCGGATCAGGGTCTCGTACTGGGCCATGGGGCCTCCTTTTATTAGGTTTCGCGCTCCAGCAGGATCGTCTGGTGAAAACGGTCGCCGGGATGGAAGGACAGCGTGATCTCAAACAGATCACCTTTGTCCGACCAGTAGCGGCGTCGCTCCATCAGCGACGGAGAGCCCGAGTCGCAGGATAGTTCAGACGCCAGGTCGGTCGGCATCGCGACGGCGGCAATGCGGCGTTCAACCCGTGCGATGGAGAATTTAAATTGTTCGGATAATTTCTGATAAATCGCCCGAGACACTCCGCCGATATTGTAGCGCACGTCGACATAGGGTTCGGCGATATAGATTTCGGTCCACGCCACAGGCTGTTCGTTGTCTTGAGTGTGGCGCGGACCCGCGAGGCGCAACCAGCGGCTGCCCTTCTCTGCGCCAAGTGTCTCAGCGAGCTTTGAGCGCAAAGTAACCACCCCCTCCTGCTTCTTGTCGAAGATGGTAGCACGAGCGTAATCAGTAAGGTCATTTATGGAATCAATACGATAGCTATAGGACTCGGGTGGCGCTCCAGCCAGGACAACGGTTCCCGCCCCGGCCTGACGCGACAGTAGTCCGGCCTCCTGCAAAAGCCGCAGCGCCTCGCGCACGGTATGGCGACCCAAGCTGTAGCGGGCGCAAAGCTCGTGCTCCGTCGGGAACCGCCCCCCCACGGGATAAACACCGGCCGCCAAATCAGCGGCAAGACGATCGTGCAATTTCTGATATAATGGCTGCTTGGAGCGAAGGCTTTTACTCATACCCGGCATCATAATTGTTCGGATATTGCCGTGGCAAGTTAAAAAAGCACATTGACATTAAACTCGGATCTCCCGTATTGTCCGAACAAATCTAGCGATCGCAAGCAAAATCGCTCCGATGCGCTCAGTCGCGTTGACTTTGTTCGGATGTTTCTTCGGGGAGGGGGAAGTGGATTTCATTCAGCGTCTTTGTGACCATATCGCCATGCCCCGTCCGCTGAACGCGGCGGAACGCGACGCCGCGGTGACCGCCTTTGAGGACACGCTCGCGGTCACCTATGCCGGCTGGGCCGAGCCCTCGGCCGCCGCGGCGCGTCGGGTCTTTGCCGGCACCGGCGCACAGCTCTTCGACGGCAGTCGGGTACAGGGCGCGGAATATGCCGCGCTTGCACATGGCATCGCCGGCCACGCGCTTGATTTCGACGACGTGCACCTGACCTCGGTTACCCATCCCAGCGTGGTGCTAGTGCCCGCGCTGATGGCGCTGGTCGAGTCCCGCCCCGCACTAGCCACGCGCATGATCGACGCCTATGCGATCGGCCTCGGCACCAATATCGCGCTGGGTCAGGCGCTCGGATTCGGTCATTACGACCGCGGCTGGCACGCGACATCGACCATCGGTCCGCTGGCCGGGGCGGCAGCGCTGGCGCATCTGCTGGGTCTCGACGCCTCCGCAGCGCGCAGCGCGCTGGCGCTGGCCGCGGCTCAGGCCGGCGGCTTCCAGCGCAATTTCGGCAGCCAGGCGAAACATGTGCAGGCCGGCCAAGCCGCCGCCGCTGCGCTGCGCGCCTCCCTCCTTGCCGAGGCCGGGGTCGGAGGCAGCCCCGACATCTTCGGCCCGCGCGGCTTTTTCGACCTTTATGGCCGCACCGCCCCGGGCACGGTGTCAGACCGGATTGACATCACGCCCGACACGCTGTCGGTGTCACGCAAGCTGTTTCCCTGCTGCTACCTGACCCACCGAATGATAGCCGCCGCGCTGGAGGCCCGCAGCGCGCTGCCCGACGGGCTGCCTACCGATGCCCGCGTCGCCATACAAGTACCATATGGCGGCATGAGAGCGCTGCATGTGACAGACCCGCAGACCGGCGCGCAGGGCAAGTTCTGCGCCGCCTATTGCGTTGCCGCGGCGCTGGAGCAGGGCCGCGTCGGTCTGTCGGATTTCGAGGATGCCGCGGTGCACCGCCCAGCGCTGCGCCGCATCATGGCGCAGGTGGAGACCGCCGAAGATCCGCTGGTTGGCGAAATGCCGGTTGGAATCGCTCATGGCAGCGTGCGGCTCCGGATCACCCGCGCCGGACGGACCTTAGCTGAAGTCAAGGTCCATCATTATCCAGGCGCGCCTGATGCCCCCGCTGCACCCGAGGCATACGCGGCGAAGATCGCCGATTGTCTCGCCATTTGGCGACGTGTCACTGGGCAGTCTCTTACGCCCGAGGCCTTCCGTAGCCAACTGCGGAGCCACATAGGCGCATCAGCGGGCGCCGAAAACTGAACATGAAATTGGAACGAAACAAAATGGCCCAGACAGACGTGATGCCCGTATCCATGGAAATCGGCGAGGACTACCCGGAAATCCGCGACGCCGTGCGTAAGGTCTGCGCGCCCTTCGACGGTGCCTATTGGCAGAAGCTGGAGGAGGACGATAGCTATCCCAGTGAATTCGTCGAAGCGCTGACCTCAAGCGGCTTTCTTGCCGTGCTGATCCCCGAAGCCTACGGCGGCTCAGGCCTGCCGCTGCGGGCGGCCTCGACAATCCTGGAAGAGATTCACGCCATGGGCTGCAACGCTGGTGCTTGCCACGCGCAAATGTATATAATGGGCACCCTGCTGCGGCACGGGTCGGAGGCGCAGAAGCAGCAGTGTCTGCCCGCCATTGCCAGCGGCGAGCTGCGTCTGCAGGCTTTTGGCGTGACCGAGCCTACCACCGGCTCGGATACCACCCAGCTGCGCACCCGCGCAGTGCGCGACGGCGACGACTACGTGATCAACGGCCAGAAGGTCTGGACCAGCCGGGCGCTTTATTCCGACCTGATGCTGCTGCTGGCGCGCACCACGCCGGCCGATCAGGTGGCACGCAAGACCGACGGTTTGTCCGTGTTTCTGATCGACATGCGCGCCGCACGGGGCAACGGGTTGGAGATCCGGCCGATCAAGGCGATGGTGAACCACAACACCACTGAGATCTATTTCGACAATCTGCGCATTCCTGCCTCCAGCCTCATCGGCGAAGAGGGAAAAGGCTTCAAATACATTCTCGATGGAATGAACGCCGAACGCATGCTGGTCGCCTCTGAATGCTTGGGCGATGCCCGCTGGTTCATCGAGACCGCAACTCGCTATGCCAACGAACGCGTGGTCTTCGGCAAGCCCATCGGAGCCAACCAAGGCGTTCAGTTTCCAATCGCCAGCGCCTATGCCGAGATGCGCGCCGCGGACATGGTGCTGCGCCGCGCCTGCGCGCTGTTTGATGCGGGCCAACCCTGCGGTGAGGATGCCAATATGGCCAAGCTACTGTTGTCAGAGGCCAGTTGGCACGCCGGCGAGGCATGCCTGCAGACCCACGGCGGCTTTGGCTACGCCTGCGAATATAACGTGGAACGCAAATGGCGTGAGACCCGACTTTACCGGATCGCGCCGATTTCTTCGAACCTGATACTGGCCTATCTGGGTCAACACGTTCTGGGTCTGCCGCGTTCCTATTGATGCGTCGACCTAAAACCGCCGCGCGCCATTCTGCCCCGGCGCGCGTTCGGGCCGCGATTAGCGGAGCATGGGGGCGGAAAGGGAGGAATTATCTTGACCAAGACCACTCAGACCCGGCGCGGCTTTCTCGCGCTGTCCACCGCGACGCTTGGCACTGCGATCGCCGCGCCCTCGATTTTGCGGGCTCAGACCGAGCAGATTATTAAGATCGCCTACAACCTGCCGGAACATCACGCTACGGGCACCTATTTCGAGACGCTGGCAAAAGAGATCGCAGAGCGCACAGTCGACACCTCGATCAAGCTGGTCCCACAGACCTTTCCCGACGGGCAGCTGTATAACGACACCCAGCTTCCGGACGCAATTTCCACCGGCGCGACCCATATTGGCCAAGTGAACCTGGGCTTTATGGCCGGACGCGATGCCGAACTGCTGCGGGTCTGGGCAATGCCCTTTCTTTACGAGACCTGGGAAGCCGAATGGGCCGCCGAGGACAGCCCCGCGATGCATAACGCCTTCGCCACGCAGCTGGCAAAGTACGAACACGAGATGCTGGGTTGGATGGCCTACGGAACGGTCGAGATCTACAGCAACTCGCCGATTCGGATGCCGACTGACATGCAGGGGCTCAAGATGCGTTCCTTCGGGCTCGATGCCACGCAACTGCTCAGCCAGTTGGGGGCCTCGCCAGTGACCATGAGTTCTCAGGAAATTTATCAAGCGATGCAACGCGGTACCATCGACGGATGCGTTACCGGCCCGTCCTCGGTCCTCAGCCGCAAGTTGTTCGAGGTGACGAAATACGGCACCAACGCCTCGATGATCCGCCTGCCCTTTGTTTCCTCGGCCTCGAAAATGTGGTGGGACACGCTGCCGGAAGATGTGAAGACCGCGCTACAGGAGGCAGCGCTGGTGGCGCAGAAGGCCTCACGCGATCAAGGCAAGGCTGACAGCGAACAAGTCACCGAACAGTTGCGCGAGGTGGGCGTCGAGATTGCCGACATGACGCCTGAGGAGCGCAAGGCCTGGAGCGAAGCAGCCGCGCCGCTGCTGGAGGATTACAAGGCCAAGACCGGCGAAGCCGGGGCGAAGATACTGGCGGCAGTGGCGGCCGCCAACGTCGCCCATCCGGCGGGCTGAAGCTGTGCCGGCGCTGTGCAGGCGCCGGCCGACTCCCTTTTTCGCTCACTGCTGTCAAAAGAGGACTTCATGTCCCAAGTTTCACACGCCCTTGCCTTCGTGCAGAACTCCATTCTGGGGTTGTCGGCCGCGGCGCTTTTTACGCTGCCGCTGATCACCGCCTATGACGTCGCACTGCGCTATCTGTTTCATGCGCCTACGATCTGGGCCACCGAGATTTCGATCTATCTGCTGCAATTCGCGGTGTTCATGACCCCAGGGGCGCTGTTAACCAGTGGCAATCACCTGCGAGTCACCTTTTGGATCGAGAACCGAACCGGCCTGACGCGCCGCCTAGCCGAGACCGTCACCGCGCTGGCGGTGTTGCCTTATGCCGTGATTTTGGTCTGGTTCGGCACCGTCTATACGCTGCGCGCCTTTGAGCGCGGCATGTTGTCCCCCACGCTGCTACAGGTGCCCATGTGGATCGTCTATTCGCTGATTCCGCTGGGCGGCCTTTTGCTGGTTCTGGGCGCGCTGGTGCGCGGCTTCGAGCTCTGGACCGAACGTGGAGAAACGGAGGTTCGCTCATGATTTCCAGCACCATTATCTTTATCCTTCTCGGGGTTCTGCTGGTCTGCCTGGTGGCAGGCGTACCGATTGCGTTTTCCCTAGGACTCGCCGGGGCCGCGACCATCGCGGCCGCCTCGGGTGTCCCGTTTCTGGTGCAAATCCCGCTGACGCTGCAGCGTGCGCTGGCAGATCCGGTGATTTTGGCCGTGCCGATGTATATCCTGATGGGCGAGATCCTGTACCGGGGCAAGGTCGGTCAACAGCTGTTCGACGTCGCCAACGCCTGGATAGGCCGGATTCGCGGTGGCACTGGGGTTTCAGCCGTGACGGCTTTTACCTTCTTTGCCGCCATTGTCGGCTCTTCCATGGCCTCGGTACTGACCATCGGGCGCATTGCCATCCCCGAGATGCAAAAAGCCGGTTATCCCAAGCGGCTGAGCCATGGGTTGTCGGTGGTCGGCGGCTCGCTCGGAATCCTGATTCCACCCTCAATCCCGCTGATCATCTATGCCTCGCTGGCCTCGGTGTCGCCAGCGCAGCTGTTTCTTGCCGGGCTGCTGCCTGGTCTGTTGATCGCCGCGATGCTCTCCGTCTGGGCGATGCTGATGGCGCCCCGCCCAAAGTATGCCGCCAGCTCTCACTGGTCGGGCCGTGCTGCGCTGCGCATCACCCTGCGGGCGCTACCTGATTTGGCACTGCCGGTGGTGGTTCTGGGCGGCATCTATCTGGGTATCTACACGCCGACCGAGGCGGCTGGGATCGGTGTGGTTCTGGCGCTGTTACTGACGGTTGTGCTGCGCCAAAGCCTGAGCCTGCGCGAGCTGCCGGAGGTGATGATCACGGCCACCCGCCATTCAGCCGGGCTGTTGGCGATCGTAGTCGGTGCGCTGGTGCTGGGCTCGGCGCTTACCCTGATCGGTCTGCCGCAGTTCCTGGCGAAACAGGTCATGGAGGCCGGCGTTGAACCCTGGATTGTCCTGCTGATCATGAACTTGGTCTGGATTATCCTCGGTTGTTTCTTGGAGGTCATTTCGATCATCCTGATCACCGTGCCCGTTTTCGTGCCAATCGCGGTTGCGCTTGGCTTTGATCCGCTGTGGTTCGGCATCCTAATGGTTATCAACATGGAACTGGCGGTGATCACCCCGCCGCTAGGCATGAACCTCTTTGCGCTCAAAGCCATCCTGCCGGAAGAGCGGATCGAGACCATCATCCGCGCTGCCCTGCCGTCACTAGCCATTGTGCTGACCGTTCTGGCGCTAGTCTGGATCTTTCCAGACATCGCACTGGTGCTAACTCGACTCTGAGCCCAGCCAAGACCAACAGGAGTTGTAATTGTCCGATACCCTTGCCACCGCACGCCCCGAACAGCCGCTGAGCGGCCTCCGAATGATCGAGATCGGCCATTCCGTGGCTGCCCCGTTTTGCGGCCAAGTACTGGCCGACCTGGGCGCCGAGGTCATCAAGGTCGAGAACCCCGACGGGGGCGACGACGCCCGTCACTGGGGCCCGCCCTTTGTCAACGGCACCGCGGCCACCTTTCACAGCCTTAACCGCAACAAGCGGAGCATGGCTGTAAATCTTAAGAACGAAGAGGAGCGTGCCATCCTAGAGGCGTTGATCGGTGAAAGCGACGTTCTGGTGCAGAACATGCGCCCCGGTCTGATGGAGCGCTACGGGCTGGGTGCCAATGATCTATGCGCCAGGTTTCCCCGGCTGATCTGCTGCAACCTAGGTGCCTATGGGGATGTCGGGCCGCTGCGACGGCACACCGGCTACGACCCTTTGATGCAAGCGTTTTCCGGCATCATGTCGGTGACCGGAGAGCCCGGCCGGCCGCCGGTACGGGTAGGGCCGTCGATCATTGATCAGGGCACCGGGATGTGGTGCGTAATTGGCATCCTTTCGGCGCTGATGGGCCGAGCGGCCAGCGGGCGTGGCTGCCGCGTCGACACCTCGTTGTTCGAGACGGGGCTGAGTTGGATGACCGTGCCGATCGGCAATGCCGTGGCCTCGGGCAAGGAGCCGGGCAAGAGTGGGTCCGAGACTCCGATGCTCACCCCGTATCGCGCCTTCATGGCGGCGGATCGCCATATCGTGATCGCAGCGGGCAACAACAACCTGTTCCGCCGCCTAGTCGAAACGCTGGGCCATCCCGAATGGGCCGAGGACGCGCGCTTTGCCCGCAACGCCGACCGTGTAGCCAACCGCGAGGAATTGAACGCGATGATCGAGGAGGTGGTACAGACGCGCCCCTCGGATCATTGGACCCAGGCGTTGGACGCGGTGGGTGTGCCCTGCTCGCCCGTCAACCAGGTGAGCGAGGTTCTGGCCCATCCGCAAACCAAGGCGCTCGGGATGGTTCTACCCTCGGGCGATCCGCATCTCGGGCTGGTGGCGACGCCATTGCGCTTTGACGGTAACCGGCCAAAGCTGCGCAGCCTGGCGCCCAAGCCGGGCCAAAGATCGGCCGAAGAAGACCCTGTCTTGACGAACGGCTGACCCGCGCAGGCATCTTGCGTGCCAAGTTACGGCTGGCAGGCTCGGGAGCCCCGAAATTTCCGGGTTCCCGAGCCTTTTTGCATCTCTCAATCTTCAGGCAGATAAGCCTGCACATCTTTCAATGTTCTCAGTACGAAACTCGACCGTGAATGCCGTATCCCTGGCACGCGGTATAGCTTTTTGCGCAGAAATTCTTCGTATCCGCGCGTTCCATCCACGGCAACCTTGATTTGGTAGTCATATTCGCCCGTGGTCAGATGCACTTCCAGTACCTCGGGCATTTTCAGCATCTGCTTGCCAAAGGTTTCCACCGTGTCGTCGTCGTGCCGGTTAAGGATGACCTCAATCATCACAATTTCCGCTGCGCCCAGCTTCTCCTGATCCAGTATCGCACGATAGCTGGTGATCACCCCTTGCTGTTCCAGCCGTCGGACCCGTTGCCAGCACGGGCTTGGCGACAGCCCGACCTGCTGAGCGAGCTGGGTGTTGGAGATTCGCCCATCCTTGCTCAATTTGCGCAGGATCCGTTGGTCGATCAGGTCGAGGCTTGCATTGCTCATATGGATGAATCTTTTTCAAAATCCGATATTGAAAATCAAATTATTTGAATGACCGCTAAAATCAAGAATAAATAAAAGGAAATTTGGCCATCTCCGAACTATCCTAAACCGCAGGAGGAACACGGAATGCGCGGTTTTTTCAACTGCGGCGACCCATTGGATACGGTCTGTCGCGTCATGGATACGGCCCGACGTATGGGCATGGGATTCACCCAGCTGGAGTTCGCACAGGAAGGCGATACGGCCTTCTCGCTGAGTTTCACACTCGACGAGAACGACGCGCAGAAAGTGAACACCTTCACACAGCGTATCGGTCTGTATATCGACCTGACTAAGGAGGCCGCAGATGTTTAAGGAACGCACTCCGCGCCTTCATGTGCCCGAGCCCGAGTTGCGACCGGGGGATGAGCCCGATTTTTCTCATGTGGATATTCCCCTCGCTGGCGCTGTGCGCCGCCCCGATCCCGGCGAAAACCCCGAGGAAATGCGCGATCTTGCTTTCTCGATCATCCGTGTTCTGAACCGTAAGGGCCAGGCTGTCGGCCCTTGGGCAGACACCCTGAGCGGCGGTGAACTGCTTGAAGGGCTGCGCCATATGATGACCCTACGCGCCTATGATACGCGGATGATGACGGCACAGCGCCAGGGCAAGTCCTCGTTCTACATGCAGCACCTGGGCGAAGAGGCGATTTCCTGCTCCTTCCATAAGGCATTGCGCAAGGGCGACATGAATTTCCCCACGTATCGCCAGGCCGGTTTGCTGATCGCCTCGGGCTATCCGATGGTGAAAATGATGTGCCAGGTCTATTCGAATGACGGCGACCCGGTGCGCGGCCGCCAGTTGCCGGTGTTCTACAGTTCGAAAGAGCATGGATTCTTCTCGATCTCAGGGAACCTGGCCACGCAATATGTGCAGGCCGTCGGTTGGGCCATGGCCGCCGCGATCAAGGGCGAACGCAAACTTTCCGCCGCGTGGATCGGCGATGGTTCGACCGCCGAAAGCGACTTTCACGGCGCGCTGGTTTTCGCCTCGACCTACAAACCGCCTGTCATCCTGAATATCGTCAACAACCAATGGGCGATTTCAACGTTCCAGGGGATTGCCCGTGGCGGGGCCGGCACCTTTGCCGCGCGGGCGCACGGGTTTGGCCTGCCCGCGCTGCGCGTCGATGGCAACGATTACCTGGCCGTACATGCCGCGGCGCAGTGGGCCGTCGAACGCGCGCGCCGCGATCTGGGGCCAACCCTGATCGAATACGTCACCTACCGCGCCGGGGGGCATTCCACCTCGGACGATCCGGCTGCCTACCGCCCCAAAGAGGAAGGCAATGCATGGCCTCTGGGCGATCCCATCCTGCGGCTCAAGGCGCACCTGATCCACAAGGGGCTTTGGAGCGAGGAGCGCCATACACAGGCCGAGGCCGAGATCATGGACGCTGTAACCGCCGCGCAAAAAGAGGCCGAAGCCATCGGCACGCTGCATTCCGGCAACCGCCCCAGCCCACGCGATATGTTCGAGGACGTCTACGCTGAAATGCCACCACATCTGGTGCGTCAACGTCACGAAGTAGGATATTGAAAATGGCCCGGATGACAATGATCGAAGCGATCCGTGATGCCCACGCGGTCGCCATGGGAAAAGACCCCGATGTCGTGGTCATGGGCGAGGACGTCGGCTATTTCGGCGGGGTATTCCGCTGTACTGCCGACTTGCAGAAGACCTTCGGCGTGGAACGCTGCTTTGACACTCCGATCAGTGAGTTGGGGATCATCGGCACTGCTGTCGGCATGGCGGCATATGGCCTGAAACCCTGCGTCGAGATCCAGTTCGCCGATTATATGTACCCTGCCTACGATCAGATCGTGTCTGAGGCGGCGCGCCTGCGCTATCGCTCGGCCGGGGAATTCACCTGCCCGATGGTGGTACGCATGCCCACCGGCGGCGGTATTTTCGGTGCCCAGACCCACAGCCAAAGCCCCGAGGCCCTGTTTACCCATGTGGCGGGCCTGAAAACCGTGGTGCCTTCGAATCCACAGGATACCAAGGGCTTGTTGCTGGCCTCGATAGCCGATCCCGACCCGGTAATCTTTCTTGAACCAAAGCGCCTCTATAACGGCCCCTTTGACGGCCATTTCGATCGGCCCTCGAAATCCTGGAACAAGCATGACCTGGGCGAGGTCGCCCCTGGCTATTACGAGGTGCCGCTTGGCAAGGCCAACGTAGTGCGCGAAGGGTCGGCGGCAACGCTGATCACCTATGGGACCATGGTGCATGTCGCCTTGGCGGCGGTCGAAGAAAGCGATGTCGATGTCGAGGTCATTGACCTGCGGACGTTATTGCCGCTGGATTTGGAAACGCTGGTGGCCTCGGTTACCAAGACCGGCCGCTGCATTGTCCTGCACGAGGCCACACTGACCTCGGGTTATGGCGCGGAAATCACCTCGCTCATCCAGGCCGAATGCTTCTACAGCCTTGAAGCCCCGGTTTTGCGTGTTGCCGGTTGGGATACCCCCTATCCGCATGCGCAAGAGTGGGATTATTTCCCCGGCCCCGCCCGTGTCAAACGCGCCATCACAACCGTCATGGAGGCCTGAACCATGGCTGAACACACGTTCAAACTTCCCGATATCGGCGAAGGCATCGCCGAGGCCGAACTGGCAAGCTGGCTGGTCAAGGTGGGCGACATCATCCGCGAGGATGACGTCATCTGCGAAGTGACCACCGACAAGGCGACCGTCGAAATCCCCGCCGCCGTCAGCGGTAAGGTCATGTGGCTGGGCGCCGAACCCGGCGAAATCATGGCCATCGGCAGCGATTTGATCCGCATCGATTCAGATGAAAACGCGGCCATCCCCGAAACGGTCGAAAAACCCGCCGATCCAACCCCCAAGGCTGACACCGATCTCGCGCCTGCCCCGGCGGCGCAACCTGCCGCCACAAAGCCCGAAGTCACGGCCAAAGTTCCTCCTAAGACTGCGTATCGTGACGGCCCACCTATTCTCGCAAGAGGGGCCACCGGGCGGCCGATGGCAGCGCCTTCCGTTCGCGGACGGGCGCGGGACCTTGGGATTGATCTGCGCCAGGTGCGCGGTTCCGGCCCCGCCGGCCGTATCCTGCACGAAGATCTTGAGGCGTTCTTCGCCCACGGCCCGGAAATCCTGCACCAAACCGGCCCGCGTTCCCGCACCGCGACTGAGGAAATCCGCGTTACCGGCGTGCGCCGCAAAATCTCGGAACGCATGGCGCTGTCGAAATCGCGCATCCCGCATTTTTCGATCATCGAAGAGGTGGATGTCGAGGCGTTGGAAGAACTGCGCACCAAGTTAAACGCCCGTTTCGGTGACAGTCGCGGCAGGCTGACCGTGCTGCCCTTCTTGCTGCGCGCCCTGTCCGAGGCGGTGATGGATCACCCCGAAATCAACGCCCATTACGATGACGAGGCTGGGCTGATCACCCGTCACCAAGCCATGCATTGCGGCATCGCCACGCAAACCGACAGCGGCCTGATGGTCCCCGTTCTGCATCATGCCGAGGCGCAGAACCTGTGGGAAATTGCCGGTGGCATCAAGCGTCTGTCCGATGCCGCCCGCAATCGCCGTGCCTTGCCCGAGGAACTGACCGGCTCGACCTTGACCGTCACTTCACTGGGGCCATTGGGTGCAATTGCCACCACCCCCATCATCAACCACCCCGAGGTGGCCATTGTCGGCGTCAACAAGATCGCTGTCCGCCCCCAGTGGAACGGCACCAAATTCGTCCCTCGCCGGATAATGAACCTGTCGTGCAGCTTCGATCACCGCGTCGTCGATGGTTGGGTCGCGGCTGAGTTCGTTCAGAAACTGAAAACATTGCTGGAAACCCCGGCAATGATGTTCATGGAGTTGACCGATGACTGATCTCAGATGCAAGCTGCTCGTGATCGGTGGCGGGCCGGGCGGCTATGTTTGCGCCTCGCGTGCGGCCCGGCTGGGTGTCGATACCATCTTGGTCGAAGGGAACCGCGTCGGCGGCACCTGCCTGAATGTCGGCTGCATTCCTTCCAAGGCCCTGATCCACACCGCGCAGTCCTATCACCACGCAGTGCAACAGGCCGCCGGCGCAGCGCATGGCGTACATGTCTCTGATCCTCGCCTAGATTGGGCTCAGGCCAGTGAATGGCGCAACGATGTGATTGCGCGGTTGTGTGCGGGCGTGACCGGCCTGCTGGAACGCAGTGGCGTCAAAAGCCTCAGCGGCTGGGCCACCTTCCGCGATGGCAAAACTGTTGAGGTTCGAGGCGAAACCGGCAGCACCCTGATCCGCGCGGAAAATGTGGTCATCGCCACCGGTTCGCGCCCTATGGAACTGCCGGGGCTTCAAATCGGAGGCCGCGTACTGGATTCCACCGCTGCGCTGGCGCTGGACCATGTGCCCAAAAGCCTTGCCGTGGTCGGCGCAGGTTATATCGGGCTGGAACTCGGCACCGCCTTTGCCAAGCTCGGCTGCAAGGTCATCACGATCGAGGCAGGCCAGCGCATCCTGCCGCTGTACGACGAAAAACTCACCCGCCCGGTCCGCCGCCGTCTGGACGATCTCGGGATTGAACTGAAACTGGACACCAAGGTCACCGGTTGGGCCGAGGATACGTCCACCCTGACTCTGCAAAGCGGTGATGACGAAACCACCCTCGCCGTCGAACGGGTGCTGGTTACCATCGGGCGCGCGCCCAACACCGATGGCCTGGGGCTAAAAGAACTGCACCTGCGCCAGTCCGGTCCCTTCGTCAAAATCGACGACCGCTGCCAAACCTCGATGCGCGGGGTCTATGCCATCGGCGATGTCACCCCCGGCCTGATGCTGGCGCACCGCGCGATGGCGCAGGCGGAAATCGTGGCCGATGTCGTGGCCGGCGAAACCGCCGTGTGGGATCGCATCTGCGTGCCTGCCGTCTGCTTCACCGATCCCGAAATCGTCAGCGTCGGCTATCTGCCCAGCGAAGTACCCGAGGATACCAAGACCCTGGTCAAGGAATTCTCGTTCCGCGCCAATGGCCGGGCGCTCACGCTGGATGACGTCGAAGGCTTCGTGCGCATCGTTGCCCGTGAAACCGATCACCTGATCCTTGGCGTGCAGGCCACGGGCCCCGGCGTGTCAGAACTGGTGTCGGGCTTTGCTCTCGCGATCGAGGCGGGCCTGCGCCTGGAGGACGTGGCCGCTACCATCCATGCCCACCCCACCATCAGCGAAGCCTTCCAAGAGGCAGCGCTTATGGGAGCCAGCATGGCCAACCACGGCTAAGTGAAAGCGATTTTTCTGCCGTTCAAAGTTGGCTGTTTTGGAAGAACTTAGGAGGAAACCCATGGATTTCGCATTGACCGAGGAACAGGTGGCCATTTTCGATATGGCCCGCGCCTTTGGCGAAGAACATATCGCGCCCCACGCCGCCCAATGGGAGCGTAACGGCACCATCCCGCGCGAGCTGTGGTCCGAAGTGGGTGCATTGGGGCTGGGCGGGATCTATGTTTCCGAGGAGTCGGGCGGATCAGGCCTGTCGCGGCTGGATGCCACCCTGATCTTCGAGGCGCTCAGCATGTCTTGCCCTTCGGTTGCGTCCTTTCTGTCGATTCACAACATGTGCGCAAAGATGCTGGATACTTTCGGTAGCGACGAAGTGAAGACCAACTTTTTGACGCCCGCGATCAACATGGACTTGATTTTGTCCTACTGCTTGACCGAACCGGGATCGGGCAGCGACGCGGCAGCACTGAAGACCCGCGCCGAGAGGACCGTCGAAGGCTATGTGCTGAACGGCACCAAAGCCTTCATCTCGGGCGGTGGCTATTCCGATGCCTATGTCGTAATGTGCCGCACCAGCGCTAACGTGCCCAAGGGGATTTCGACCGTGGTCGTGGAAAAACGGCACCGATAGGCTGTCCTTTGGCGGGCTTGAGGACAAGATGGGCTGGAAGGCCCAGCCGACCCGCTAGGTGCAGTTCGACGATTACAAGATCCCCGCCGCGAACTTGGTCGGGACCGAGGGCAACGGCTTCAAATACGCGATGATGGGGCTGGATGGCGGACGCCTGAACATCTCGGCCTGTTCGCTTGGTGCCGCGCAATCGGCCCTGACCAAGCCCCTGTAATACATGGATGAACGCAAGGCCTTCGGCAAATCCATCAACCAGTTCCAGGCCCTCCAATTCCGCCTGGCCGATATGGAGATCGAGCTGCAGGCCGCCCGCATCTTCCTGCGGCAGGCCGCGTGGAAGCTGGACCAGGGCGCGCCCGACGCCACCAAGTTCTGCGCGATGGCCAAGCGGTTCGTGACCGAGGTCTGTTCGAAAGTAGCAAATGACTGCCTGCAGCTGCATGGCAGCGACGAAGTCTGCAGAAATTCGCCGCCGTTCACGCCTCGGTCTACAATCTGTTCAACTCGGAGCGCAGCCTCTACTCAAGATCAAATTTCAAACTGAACCGCGCCGCCGCTCTCGCAGAGTGGCGCGGTCTTTGCATGGCATAAGGGACAGCTACCCTGCCCTTGCTGAGACTGGTTCGAATTCGTCTGGCAGCACCCTTGCAGCGCCTCCCCTGCCCCGGCATCCGGGACGGTCAGCAGCGCATGACGCCCGGCCGCGTGTTCGACATGATCCGCAATCGCCTGCGCCACCGCGGCCTCGAACCGCGCCGCCGGCAAGCGCCAGCCGGTGGGATCGCTCCCGGAAAGCAGGCGGTTGGACAGATAATAACGCAGGCGACGGCCCCCTTTCCTGCTGTGTGACGGTGTCAGGCGATTCCCGGTTGGATCGCGGAACGTTCCGACAAGCGGCGCGGCGGTGCTCGAGGTTTGTTGACCCCCTGCACGCGCCTAAACGTAGACGCGATATCACGCCCGTTGCAAATCAAGCGCAGGAGATCGATCCACGCCGCCTCATTTTCTGGCAGTTCGTTTGACCGCTCCTCGCCGGTTTTCACCAAGAATGCGCGGCACATAATTTGGCCATATGTACACGGTCCGAAACGTCTTGGTGAACCAATAGAACCGACCCTTCGATTCTGGCTCCCCCCCTCGACAGGTCTTCCGTCCGCATCGGGCTCCGACTACAGTCCGGCAATTTTCTTTGGCGGGATTATGCGGGCGATCAGGTCGGTGCTCAATTCGCCGTCGCGGAATTCGGGCGTTTCCAGCACTGAAGCCAGAAAGGCGATGTTCGTTGGCACTCCTTCGATTCGCGTCTCTGCCAGCGCCGCACTCAGCCGCGCGATTGCCGATGCCCTGTCGGGGCCGCGCGCGATCAGCTTGGCGATCATCGGGTCGTAAAACGGCGTGATACTGTCACCGTCGCGTACCGCGTGATCAATGCGCAGGCTGTCGTCCTCGCTCGGCCAGTTTATTTTCGAGATGGTTCCGGGCGCAGGCAGGAAATTCTTCTCGGGCCGTTCAGCGTAGATACGCAGCTCGATTGCATGACGTGCGGGAGCCTGGGCAAGTTGTCCGGCTGCGTCCAGCATCCCCGCGGCCTGGCGTATCTGCCACTCGATCAGGTCGACCCCAGTAATCATCTCCGTGGCCGGATGCTCGACCTGGATGCGCGTGTTCATCTCTAGGAAATGGAACTCTCCACGATCCACGTCGTAGATGAACTCGACAGTACCCGCCCCGGCATAGCGCACCGTTTCCGCAAGACTGACAGCCGCGGCTTGCATGGCCTCGCGTAATGCCTCCGACAGTGCCGGGGCCGGAGCCTCTTCGATGATCTTCTGATACCTCCGCTGCACCGAGCAATCGCGATCGAACAGATGCACCGCCCGTCCGTCGCCGAAACCGAAGACCTGTACCTCAACGTGACGCGCGCGGGCCACAAAACGTTCAAGATAAATGGTGCCGTCCCCAAAGGACCGTTCCGCCATCGACTGCGTGGCGGTCACGACACCCTTCAGGTCCTTAAGCCTGTCGACGCGACGCATTCCAATTCCCCCGCCGCCACAGGCCGCCTTCACCAATAGTGGAAACCCGATTGCCGTGGCGGCCTCGTCCAGACCGTCCAGCTGGTCCACGGGGAATCTCGGGCTGCCAGGCAAGATCGGCACACCGGCATCCTGGGCAATCGCCCTTGCGCGGTCCTTGTCGCCCATGCTGGCGATGATTTCGGGCGACGGTCCGATCCAGATCAACCCGGCCTCCAGAACGGAACGGGCGAAGTCTGGCGATTCCGCAAGAAATCCATATCCCGGATGAATGGCCTGTGCGCCGGTTGCCTTCGCGGCGTCGATTATCCTGTCCCCCCGCAGATAGCTTTGAGGGGCGGGCGGCGGTCCGATCGACACAGCTTCGTCGGCAGCCGCCACATGCGCCGCGCCGGCATCCGCCTCGGAGTGGACCGCGATTGTCGCGATATCCATCCGCTGGCAGGTCGACATGATGCGACAGGCAATCTCGCCACGGTTGGCGATCAGCAACTTGGTGATTTGAGACATGTCATTCCTTTCCTGAAACGATGCATAGGGCCAGGTCAAACCATGGCGCGATCTAAGGTTGCGAGCAAAAGTGCGGCGGCCAGGGCAAAGGCCGGCCCGAAAAGAGTATTGCGGCTGAGAATAAGACGGCTGCGCGGAACCGCGGTGACCGAGGTTGTCACCATCATGAGAAGCCCCGAATAAGACAGCATCGCGGCGGCGCTCCACCCGGCCAATGTTGCGCCCAGTAGCGCCAGATCGCTTACGCCGGAATGATTGCCCGCAAATAACGCCATCAACAGCGAGGCCGATACGATCGGGTGCACGGCGAGCAGCCCCGAAACTATCATTGCAGCAGGAATCAAAAGCAGCAGCAAGGGACCTGGAATGCCATCCAGTTGCAAATACATCACCAGGGCGTCGACGGTGGGGCTGTCACGCAGCACCAATCCGAGCATAAAAGCAAGCGCCACGATCCCGATCTCAAGCCCGACCCGCTTGATCCGCATTCCTGTGACCTGAAGGGTGTGCTTGATCCGGGTGCGCGCCTCGCTGCGGCTGCGCGTCGCCGTGGCAACCAACAAGAGCCCCAGCGGAGGTATTGCCAGGCATCCCGCCTCCAATGTCGAAAAGCCCCCCTCGACGCGCAGGAGCACCACCATAAGGCCCGCGACGCAAATCATGGGCACGAAGCCCCCAAGCGCCCGCAAGGCACGTATCCCGGTGACAAACGGATTGGCGATCCGCAGCATGGCGAATGCCAGGAACAAGCCAAGAAAGGACAGACCCAGCCCGACAGAAACCGCCTGCCAGAACGGCACCATTGGAAAGAAGGCCGTGACCACGGCCATGGCGACGAAAAAAGGCGACCAGTTTATCGCAAGCGCCGTACCCGTTAGCGCGGCGACCGCATCCTCGCGTCGACTGTCTTCATCGCAAAGATCGGCAAAAAGCGGCGACAGGATCGCGACCGCCCCGACCGTCATCACGCTGCCAAGAACCGCCGATCCGATCAGCAGCCAGATCGGGCGCGCGCTTTGCGGTTGTTGCTGCAGCGCATCGCGATACCGCGCGACCCGCAGATCGCTTTCGGCAAGGCTGCGCAAGAACTGCGCCGAGGGCACAAAGGCCGCGAAAACCACGGTCCGTGCAAAGATTGCCGGCAGATCGGCCAGACGGCGGTCCAGCGTAAGGATCAGCAACGCCAGCCCGGTCACCGCAACCGCGAACAGGCGGTCGCCAAGGTGGGCTGTCCTGAGGCTTGCAATCAGATAGATCGCGAACACGCCCCCCAGTACCAGGGACAGCCAACTGGTACCAACGATCATATCGACAAGTGCCAGCGGCCACAGGATCAGGATCAGACGCGGAATGACGGTGTCAGTCATGACCGGCCTTCACCGGTCCGTCGGCCACGGCATTCTCTTGCCCGACCTCAGGCGCAGCGGAGGCTTTGAAAAACCGCTGGTTTACGATGATACCGCCAAGTGCAGCCAACGCGACCAGGTCCGCAACAAGATAGCCGGAAACAACCGATATCCCGGTCGCGAGCAATACCAGAGCGACCGGCAGGGACACAGGCCGTCGGTAATAGCGCCCTGTTGCAATCGCGAGCAGCATTGATGCGACCAGGCCCATGAACGCCGCCCAGGCGATTTCCGGCCCGGTCCCTTTCAGCAGGATTGCCTCACGGAAGATGAAGAAGAATGGCAGGAGGTATTTCATTGCCGCCAGCCGCATCGCCTCCAGGCAGATGGGCCACCATTTTTCCTGTGCGATCACGGCTGCGGTGAAGATCGCGGTGCAGACCGGCGGTGTCAACGCCGAAAGCAGCGCCGAATAGAACACGAAGAAATGCGCTGACACCGGATCGACACCGGTCTGAATCAACGCAGGCGCGGCAACCGCCGCCGACAACAGATACGCCGCGGTCGTGGGCATTCCCATGCCCAGGATCAGTGCGACGATCATCGCAAAGACCACGCCCAAAACCTGCCAGCCGCTTTCATTGATCATGATGATGCTGTCGGTCAGCTTGATTCCGATCCCGGTGAGACCGATCAAAGACAACGTGATCTGCGCGCAAACCAGAAGTGCGAGGATGCTTGTGATGCCTGCCGCCGCCGAAACTGCGCCATCGAACAGGGCGCGCAAGCGTGTCATCACGGCCTCACGGCTGAACGCGCCCAACAGCAAGAACAACGTGACATTGGTGACAATGCCGTAAAAGGCGGCAAGGCTTGGCGTACGGCCGCTGAACATCGCGCCGAGTGTCACCACCAGCGTTAGTGCAAGCGGCGCGATACGCAACGGCGCAAAGACCTCGCGCCAACTCGGCATATCCTCGGGGCGGAATGGCTGCATGTTCTCGCGCCGCGCTTCGATGTCGATCGAGAACCAGACGCAGACAAAGAACAGAAAGGCGGGGATCAGCGCGGCATAGGCGATGGTCATATAGGGCACGCCCAGAAGTTCGGCCATGATGAACGCGCCCGCGCCCATAATCGGAGGCGTAATCTGCCCCCCCGACGACGCCGTCGCCTCGACTGCGCCGGCAAAGCTCGGCCGATATCCTAGCCGTTTCATTGCCGGAATGGTAAAATTGCCGGTGGTCGCGACATTGGCAACCGCCGAACCGTTGAGCATGCCCAAAAGTGCGCTGGACACGGTCGAAACCTTGGCCGCCCCGCCCGGACGCCGCCCGGCTATCAACAAAGCGATGTCCATGAAACTCTGGGCGGCACCGGTCGCAAGCAGGAATGCACCGAAGATGATGAAGATCGCGATCAGGTTGGCGGAAAGGCCCGTAACCGCACCCCAAATCCCTTCCGTCCCGAGATAGAGGTACTCGACGATATAACTGGGCGAGAAACCGGGATGCCCCCATCTGCCTCCGATCATGTCGCCGAACGAGGTATATACTACAGAGGCCAGCGCCAGGAGAGGAAGCGCGATACCAGTATTCCAATAGGCCACGAAAATAACGAGGCCGACGAGAACTGTCGCGCTCAGGATCTCGAAGGACGTGGCGGTTACTCCGAATGATTCCGTCAAGCGCGTCTCTTGAGTCACGACATAGAAACACGCCAGCGCGGCCACAACCGCCAGTGTCGCCCGCAGTATCAGCCCCGTCCGCGTCGACAGAAACGGAATCGGAGTACCGGCAAACCGGTCAAGCATCAGATAAACGATCGCCAGCCCCAGACCGACATGCACAGAGCGCTGGATCAGCGGCGGAAACTGTCCGAACCCCGCTGTGTAGATATGAAACGCGACCAGAATCAGACTGAGAACCGTTACAACCGTATTCAGGCCTTTGCCTCGCACGGCCTTTGGCGACTGCGGACCAGTTGACGTCATGGTGACTTGCCTCCGGATCGGAATGTCAGATGGACGCGCCCGGCTCAGGACGAGCGCGCTATGACGATCATTTCATCTCAGGCGGAATCAGCCGATCCGGCACATCCAGTCCCCGCGAGCGATAGAACTCGACCGCACCGGCATGAAGCGGGATGTTTATCAGATCGACACTGTCCTGCAGCACATCGATCTGCCCGAAGCTCGGAAAGGCCGCGACCTGAACTTCGGCGTTGTCAGCGATGTCGGTCAGCATGGAGAACACCTGCTCATTGGTCATCCCGTCGACAGTGCTGAATTCACCAATGACCTGGATTGGCGAGGTGAAGGCGGAGAAATCTTCGACTTCATTGTCCTCGTAACTCGCGAAGGTAACAAACGGCATGGCTTCAAGAACCTTAGCCTGCTCTTCTTCGCTGAATCCCAGGAGACGCAGAGGCAGTTGTGCCTTGATCTCCATGGTCGTACCGTCGATCGTCCCGATCCCGCCAGCCTTGACATACCCGATCGAACGGTTGTCCTTGACCGCCGCAGTCGCGTCACTCAGCGCCAGGCGCTGATAGTCCGGTTGAATTCCAAGCGTTTCAAGCATCTGGATGACAAGCTGCTCGGTCGCCGATCCGCGCTGACCGGGGGTAAACGCCTTGCCCTCCAGTTCAGACAGCGTGGACACACCGCTGTCCTCACGCACGACCCAGGCCTGCGTCGCAGGCGAATGCACCCACAACCCGCGCAGGTTGGGCATTGCCTGGCCTTCGAACTTACCAATACCGGCATAGGCCTGATAGATCGTGTCGAAAGTGCCCAGTCCCAGATTGATCTGACCACGCAAAATGCGGTGCAGGTTGTCCACGGCACCACCCGTCGCGATCACCGTAACGTCGAGATCTTCGGAATTGTCGTTGACGGCCTTCGCCGCCGAAACCGCATAGGTATAGTGAACCGAGCTTTGAGCCGTAGTCCCGAAGGCCAACCGGTCCTTCGCCCATGCAGGCGCCGCAGCAAGCAGCAAGCCAGCCACAGCAGATGTCATCATCCGGTTTAATCCATTCATTTTTTCTTCCTCCCTTTTGAATTTTGATTGTAACACCCGCCATCGTCTCCGTCTGGCTGGCGGTGGCGGGTGTCGGTTTCATGGAACGAACTGGAATGCCTTTCTGGGCCCCAGATCGTGCCGGAGCCGTGTCTCGGCCAACTCGACCAGTCGGCACAGGACCGGCCGTGTTTCGCGCGGGTCAATGATGTCTTCGATGGCAAAGGCCTCAGCGGTACGATAGGGCGAGGTAAACGGACGCAGGCGCGCTTCGATTTCGCGTTCCTTGGCCACCGGGTCCTCTGCCGCCGCAATCTCGCGGCGGAACGCCGCCGCGACACCGCCCTCAATCGGAAGCGACCCCCATTCGGCGCTCGGCCAGGCCAGTTTGTAGTCGACACCGTTTTTGTTGCAGGTCGCCATGCCCGCCATGCCATAGCATTTCCGGATTATCAGCGTGGTCGTCGGCACACTAAGCTGCGCCGCCGCATGGACCACCCGCATTCCTTCCAAAAGCGTGGCATTCTCTTCGGCGTTCCGCCCCACCATGAAGCCCGGCACATCGACCAGGAAGATCAACGGAATATGGAACGTATCGCAAAGCTGCATGAAACGGATTTGCTTGCGCGCTGCCAGATGATCGATGGCGCCGCCATAGAACATCGGATTGTTCGCGATGATACCTGCGGGACGCCCCCCAAACCGTGCCAGCACCGCAAGTACCGCCTTGCCGTGGGTGGGCTGAATCTCGAAGGTCGAGTCCCGGTCTGCCACCAGATCGATCAGGCTGCGCATATTGAAGGCCCGGCTCCGGCGCTCCGGCACGATCGTGGCCAATGCTTCCTCGCAACGATCCATCGGATCGTCGCAGGCCGTCACCGGCGGCATTTCCCAGACATTCTGCGGCATGAAGCTTAGAAACCGGCGGATTTGCTCGAACGCCTCTTCCTCTGTCTCGGCCACGTTGTGGATCGTGCCGGCCTTGTCCACCGCGACCTTGGCGCCGCCAAGTTCTTCCTTGTCGATCTCTTGTCCAAGCGAACGCTTCACAACCGGAGGGCCCGCCGCAAATATCTGGCTGGTGCCGCGCACCATGACGGTGAAATGCGACAGGATTGCGCGACCGGCAGGGCCACCCGCCGCCGTGCCCAGCACCGCCGAGACCACCGGCGACTGTCCGAGAAGCGAAACAGAGCGTTCAAAGCCATGCACGCCGGGCAGCACCGTGTGCCGGCGCTTCTCGATCGAAGTGACGCTGCCGCCAGCCCCGTCGATCAGGTTCACCAGGGGCAAACGGTAATGATAAGCGAAATCCTCGATCAGTCCGCCCTGCCCGCCCTTTCGGCGCAGGGCGCTGAACGTCGTTCCCCCACGGATCGTGAAATCCTCGCCGCCGACCACGACCGGCCGTCCGGAAATTTCGACAGTCCCGGCGACATAAGGGGCCGGCTGCACCGATTGAAGCGTTTCGTCGGCGTCATAGCTGCCGGTCCCGGTCAACTGCGCCATCTCGCGGAAACTGTCGGCATCGCCCAACCGGGCGATGCGCTCTCGCACTGTCAGACGACCGGCAGCATGCTGGCGAGCGACCGCCTCCGGCCCGCCCATCTTCAACGCCTCGGCCCGACGAAATTCAAGCTCGCCGTTGGTCTCGACCGTCTTCCCCGAGGCCTCTCCGCTGCTCCCGTCCATGGTCATGACGAGATCGTGCAAAGCGGGGCGTCTTCCTCTACCGCCGCACCCTCATCGACAGCAAGGCTTTCAATGGTGCCATTGGCCGTGGCTTCCACGATGATCTCCATCTTCATGGATTCCAGGATCATCAGCACGTCCCCTTCGGAGACCTTCTGACCCACACTGCATTCGACCTTCCAGACGGAACCGGTCACCGGGGAAACTACTTCAGTATTTGCCATTCTCTTCTTTCTCTCTGTTTAGCCTGACCGGAACCGACCGGTCGGAATGGTATGGGAAATGCTCAATAGGTGGTCGGCCAATAGGCCATGCGATGCTGGCCGATGCCTGCGCTCAAACGCATCCTGTGAATCTCCAGCATTTCAAGCAGATAAACGCGCGTGCCCTCGGGGCGAACGACCTCCTGTGCGGCGTTGATTTCGGCAAGACCGAAGACCGTCGAATCCTGCGCCATCGCCGCGCGGATACGTTCGCACTCGGCCTCGTCGACATCGCGCCCCCAGGTCACGACATCGACGGCATAGGCAGGGTCCATGAAACTCACCTCGGCACTCGGCCATGCCGCCACCTCGTCGGAATTCCTCCCCCCACCCATGTTGAGATATGCCTGACCGTAGCTCTTGCGCATGATCACCGAGAGCTTGGGCACGGTGCACAGTTGCAACGCGGTCATGAAGTTCATGATCTTGCCCGGTGCCTTCCGGCGCTCACCTTCCACGCCGATCACAAAGCCGGGCGTATCGACCAGCATGATGATCGGGATATTGAAGGAATCGCAGAGCACGAGGAAACGGGTGATCTTTTCACAGGCATCCACATCCAGGGCGCCAGCCTTGAACATCGGATTGTTGGCGACAAAGCCCACACTGCGCCCGCCCATCCTGGCAAGCCCGACACTGGCGACCTTGCCGAACCGTGGTTTCAGTTCAAAGAAACTGCCCGGATCGGCCAGGGCCTCGACGACTTTGCGCACGTCATAGCCCTGACGGCGGTTTTGCGGCACCAGGTTGGCGACTTTTTCGGCGGCTGTACGCATTTCCTCGCCAGTCTCGTCAGGCGCTTCGGCAAGCGGCGGCATCTCGTTACTGTGCGACGGAAGGTAGGACAGGAAGCGCTTGATCTCGTCCAGGGCCTCCGCGTCTGTCTCGACCACGCGATCGACCAGACCCGTGCGGTCGCTGTGAAGCTGCCACCCGCCGAGGTCTTCGGGATCGACCTTCTGTCCGATTGCCAGCGATGCCAGGCCATGGCTCGCCACGGCAAGCACCGCGCCCTTCCGCATGACGGTGAAATCTGACAGGCAGGAATACCAGGCCGAAGAGCCGAAACACTGACCCAGCACAGCCGACGCCCAGGGTGTCTTGCGGTCGCGGATATATTGTGTCGGATCGTTGCCCAGCATGGTCCCCATGCCCCGCGCACCCATGTTGTCCGGCATGCGGGCGCCCGAGGATTCGCCAAGGAACACCATCGGCAATCCACGCTCTGTCGCGACCCGTTTGACATGGGCGATCTTGCGCATGTTGGTCATGCTAGACGACGCCCCCTTGACGGTGAAATCGTTCGAGACCACGGCCACCGGGCGGCTCGCGATACGCGCATAGCCCGTAATCTTGCCATCCCTCGGCGTCGTCTCCCGGTCTTCGGGCCGGGTCGAGACACCGAGCAGACCGATCTCCCGGAAACTTCCCTTGTCGATCAGATGATCAATACGCTCGCGGGCGTTCAGAAGGCCCTGCTCGCTCCGGCGGCGCAATTTCTCGGGGCCGCCCATCCCGCGGGCCCGCGTCTCCCGGCGGGCAAGCTCATCATCGGCAAGCTCCCGATCACCACCGGGTTTCGATATCTTGTTCATCAAAGACCTCCTGTACTTGCCGATTTGGCGGCCGCGTCCGGCATGGACGGCTCGGCGGCGAAAAGAACGCCCGCCTCGATCAGCCGCTCCACCTCGGCGGCGGAAAGGCCCAGTTCCTCTTCGAAAATCGTTCGGGTATCGGCGCCGGTGTTTCGCCCGACCCAGTCGATGCGCCCCGGCGTATCGGAAAGCTTGGGAACGACATTCGGCATCGCGACCGGCCCGAGTTCGTCATCCGGTGGCGTGGCGATCATGTCGCGCGCCGCATAATGCGGATCGGCGAAGATATCGCGCATGTCAAAGATACGGGACGCCGGCACATTGACCGCCTGCAGCGCCGCCTCGACCTGCTCCACCGGCAGGCTGGATGTCCAGCCACCAATCAGCGCATCCAGTTCGTCTTCGTTTTCAGACCGCGCGACCGGCTGCGCAAACCGTGGATCCTCGGCAAGTTCGGGCTGCCCCATCGCCTGAACCAGCCGCCCAAAAAGGGGGTTGGTAATCGCGGCGATATGGATATGGCGCCCGTCCCCGGTCGGATAGAGCGAATTGGGCGTGTTGTCCGGCAGCCGCGGCCCTGCCCGGCGCGCGACAACCCCAAGCTGCTGGAACGCCGGCACATGTGGCTCCATGAAGCTGAAGGCCGCCTCATAAAGCGCGGTATCGACCACCTGCCCCCGCCCGGTTTCATCCCGCGCCCGCAAAGCGACGACAGCGCCGAACGCCCCATAAAGCCCGGTAACATAATCGGTCAGCGATACCGCAACCCGCGCTGGCGGGCGGTCGGGGTCGCCGGTGATCTCGCGCATGCCGCTGACCGCCTCGCAGACAACGCCATATCCGGGCCGCCCGGAATACGGGCCCGACTGGCCATAGCCCGAGATACGGACCATAATCAGGCCGGGATTGGCCTTGCTGAGCGTGGGATAGTCTAGTTGCCATCGCTCCAGCGTGCCCGGCTTGAAATTCTCGATGACGATATCGGCCTTTTCGCACAACGCCCGCACCAGAGCACGGCCCTCGGGCTTTTGCAGGTCGACCGACACGTTGCGCTTGTTGCGAAAGATGGAGGCGGCATAAAGCGAACGCCCGCGGTTGCGCTTGCCCATCGAACGCACGGCATCGCCGCTCCGCTGCTCGACCTTGATCACATCCGCCCCGAAATCCGCCAGAAGACGCCCACAGAACGGCCCCGCAACCGTAGATCCGAGTTCGACAACCCGACAACCCTCAAGCGGGCGCCTCAGCGGCGCTGGTGTCCGGACATTCATCCCAACAAGCCTCCCATGTCTCCCCTCCCGCCGCCCCGCTGGCAACGGCCGTGCTGGTCGCAGCTTGACGACAGCCTTCATAATTGTCAACAATTTTAACGACACTTTTGATGTCCCATCATGACAAGCAAGCAACGCAACCTCGAAACCCACGAAACAGACCTAATTTCAACATCTTAGCATCTTGCGCAAAACAACGCTCATAGCAGGTACCGAAGACGATTGCGGGGATGGCCTTGCGAATGGCCAGCAAGATCGATGGCCACGTCATGGGCGTGCCTCCAGTCTGGCCGGAC
>NZ_FRBR01000024.1 GCF_900142665.1 Roseovarius pacificus | reverse complement strand
GGCCGAACGCAGCACGTCGATACAGGCCTCGGCGGCAAAGGCAACGCTGTCGTCCTGGCTGAGGAACACGAAATCGCCGGACAGGCTCCGGCGGGAGGGGAGCGAGCAGGGCAGACCGTCCCGGGCGGGGCGGGGCAGGGTGCCGAAAAAGGAGTGTGGATACCCATACATTGAAAACGTTTCCCGGAGTCCTGATCGTTTCAAGCGCGATGACGCGCCTTTTCCTTTGCCGTCGCTCTGCGTTCGAGAGGTTGCAAACCGGCCGTGGAGCGACGAAAGCCCGTCAACAGGCGGGATTGCATCGGATGGCATCGCGAGCCTTGCCGATACGTGTCTGCAGGTCTTCACGCGCCTGGCGGCGAATCCTGTCAATTTCTTCGGGCGCGTAAGACCCGGACACCTTTTTGCAGTAATGCAGATGTTCAAAGGCATGTCGGGCGCCGAGGTCCCAGGCGACGAAAAAGCGCCGCAAGGCCAGCCGCCGGTGTCCGCACCTGACGGAGTGGTCAAGGAGTGCCATGGCCGCCTGGGCGTCGCCCTGCCTGCACTGCCGTTTCAAACGCCGGATTTCGCCCCGTGTCAGAAAACGGCTCACGGGCGGCATGCGCCGGGTATCGGTCTGACGAGGCGTGTTCATGACAGCTTTCTGTATGAGCCGACCCAGTCGAGCGTTTTTTTCCATCCGCCGAAGGGGAAGAAATGCAGGTCGACCTGTCCACCGTGACCGGGCATGCAGCGCTCTATCGTGTCAGTGACGTCCGATGGATCCTTGTCCGCCAGAACGCCGAGCATCTTGCCGGAGGATTTTCTGAGCACGGACAGCGACGGGCCGACCCCGCACATGATGGCGTATCGGATCAGCCTTGACAGCGATGTCACCCCGGCGAGTCCGAGACGGACTCGGACATCGGGATGGCGGGCCTGCATTTTCTGTGCGAAACGCGCCATTGTTTCGCCGTCAAAAGCGAATTGCGTGACGATGCCGGGAGTGATCGCGATGTCCCGGCAGCGGGCGATCTTGGCGTCCAGCGCCGTGTCCAGTGCGTTTTCGGAAATGTCAGGATGCCCTTCGGGATACCCGCCGAGGAAGGCGGTGCGAATACCGCTGTCGGGCAGGCTCGGGTGGTGCAGCAGGTCGAGCGCCTGCCCGAAGGGGCCGGTGTAGCGGTTCGGATTACCGCCGAGAAACAATGCGTGGGTCACGCCGTTGACGCTGTGCGCGTCCAGGTGCCGGGTGAAATCCGCCTCGGTTTCGAAATGCCTGGCTCCGAGATGCACCACCGGCGTGTACCCCATTTCGATCAGGGTTTTCGCCGCGGTGATTTGCCGTTCCGGCGGTTTGCCTTCGAGATGCGGGAGAAAGACCTTTGCGCCTTGCGGCAGCACCTTTGTGTCCGGCCGGAATTTGTCCGTGGAGCCCGGTGGAAGCTCAAGGGAAATATCGCCGTCAATCATGCGGTCGGACAATACGGAAAGGCTTGTTTCGGGCATCGGGGGTCAATCCTTGTCAGAGGGTCGGTCGAAATGTTCCAGCGCACCGTCGCGGGCGACCGCGAGGCAGGGGGCGTCGCCGGTGAGAAGGTCGGCGGGGTCGTTAGCGTCGAAAAACGCGAGATCGGCGGGACGGTTCGGAGTGATCCTGCCGGCGCTATCCTGCAGCCCCAGTGCCCTGGCGGCGTGGCGGGTGACGCCAAGAACGCATTCCGCCGGTGTCAGGCCCAGCCGCAGGTGCCCCGCGCGCATGGCCGCCAGCATGTCGAAGCTGTTGCCGTCCGGTCCGGCATGGACCGACAGCGCCATCTGGCCCCCCGACATGCGCAACGCGTCCAGTTGCGGCAGCGGAGCGGTGTCGTCATGGCCGATGGTCTCGGGGATCAGGACGGCCACGGTTCCGATTCCGGCGAGCCCTTCGAGCCCGGTGTCGTCGGTGTGGTTCAGGAAGGTTGCGGCGCGGGAATAGAACGAGGCCGGCAGGGTCGCGCCCGCCGCGTCTTCGAAACGGTCGCAAGACACCCGGCTGGGGGTTTTCTTCTTGTAGTAGAGTTCGAGGATTGTCGAGCATTGATCCAGGTCGAGCGCCGCGTCATCGTCGCAGAACACTTCGACCGAATCGGCACAGCCGAGCGCGTAGGTGTCCGGCACGATCCGGGTTTCGATTTCGGTGAGCACGTCGTCGGGATCGCTGTCTTCCGGGAGTTGATGCCCGATGAAGAGCGTGACGCGGCTTTGGACCGGCAGGCCGGCGGAGGCCCGGCGTAACAGGGCGGTCAGCCGCAATTCATCCTCCGCCGTCGCGCCGAAACCGGATTTCAACTCGCAACTCGTCACGCCCGAGCGCCGCAGGCGCGAGATGCGATCACCGAGCAACGACAACAGGGTGGCCTCGTCTGCGCCGGTGGTCGCCCGGGCCGTCTGCCGTACCAGTGTCCGGTATCCATCGGCATTGAGCGAGGCAGGGCAGGGATGTGTCCCGCCCGTCCAGAGCAGCGGCGCGTGGCAGGCCACCAGCCCCGGCAGGGCCAGCGCGCCGCCCATGTCCCGCGCCGTCGCGAGGTCGCCAGTGTAGCCGTCTTTCGGCCCGGCATATTCGATGCGCGCGTTGTCGACGGCGATCACCGCATCCGGGACCGGCTCCATCGAGGGGGTGTCGCCGTCGAGGGTCAGCAGGCGCAGGTTGGTCAGCAAAAGGGGGTCGGCCATGGGTCAGATCTCGTCAAAGTCGATGCGGATGTTGCGGGTGAGCGGGCGCGACAGGCAGGCCAGCGTCAGCCCTTCTTCAAGGTCGTCCTTGCGCAGGGTCTGCAGGACGCCGGGGCGCACTTCGACCTTTCCGGCGGTCAGTTTCGAGATGCAGGAGGAACAGGTGCCTTCCTGACAGGAGAAGGGCACGTCGGCCTCGGCCCGCAGCAGCGCCGAGAGGATATCCTCGCCCTCCTGCCAGTCGGCCTCGTACTCCTCGCCGCCGACGATGGCCACGATCCTGGAGGTCGGTCCCTCTTCGCCGGTGTCGTCTTCGGCGGTGACTTCGAGGCCGGGTTTGGTTTCGTCGTCCTCCAGAATCATGTCGAAGCTTTCGCGATGGATCGCGCCGGAGGGCAGGCCCGCCCCCATCAGGGCGCTTTCCGCGCTATCCATGAATCCTTCGGGGCCGCACATATAGACCACCATCGGCAGGTCGGATGCCGCCCGCCAGTCATCGAAACGCGCCTCGATATAGGCGCGGTCGATGCGCCCGCGCGCTCCGGTCCAGCTGTCGTCGGCGCGGCTCATCACCTGTTCGACCCGACAGCTATCGGCGTGGCGTTCGGCAATTTCCGCCACTTCATCGGCCAGGATCACGGTTTCGGGTGTCCGGTTCCCGTATACGATGGTGACGGCATGGCCCTGAGCGGATTCCAGCAGCCAGCGACCGATGGACAGGATCGGGGCGATACCGGACCCGGCGGCGAGCATCAGCACATGGTGGGGCGCGTCGAGATCCTTGAAGAACCGGCCGCGCGGAATCTGGACATCCAGGTAGTCGCCTTCTTGCGTCCGGTCGACCAGCCAGGCCGACATGCGCCCGCCTTCGATCTTCTTCACCGTGATACGCAGCTTGGCATGGGCGCCGGGGCAGGACGACAGGGAATACTGACGTGCGATCAACTCACCCCCGTCATCGTTTTCCACTGTCAGGAACTGGCCGGGCCGGTAGGTGAAGGCACCAGTCAGATCCTGCGGCACATCGAGCCAGAGGCTTGCCGTGTCGTCGCATTCCATGCGTTTTTCGTGAACCTTGAGCGGGTAGGTGGCCATGAGTCCTCCTTGTCGGGGCGCGGTCGCGCAACCGCGTTTCCCGAGTCTTCTTGCAAGCAAATATTGTGTGCGCCGATGCGTGTCAGGCGTCGTCGGTAAAGCCGTGCGCGGCGCGGATGTCCTGCTTGAACGGGTTCTGCCGGGTCAGTTTCACGCCGCAATGACAGGCGTATTTGTGACCGCAGGCCTTGGCGAAATAGGCTTTTTCCTCGTGGGCCTTTTCCGCCTTCCTGGCCTGAATGGCGGGCCCGATCACATTGAGCGTCATCACCGGCGCCCGCCGCATCGTGCCGCCGCAGGCGAAGCACATCAGTTCCAGCGCCTCGGCCTCTCGATACTCGGCCATGACTTCGCGTCCGGCATCGCAATCGTCGCATCTGAAGGTGTAGATCGGCATCTGGTTTCCTTTCGGATGAGGAGCCCCGCACCATGGCGGGGTTGGGGCCCCTTGGCTGCGGCAGGTCAGGCGGCGAGCCGTTTGGAGAGGTGATCCTTGACGAGACTTACGGCAGCGTTGGCGTCGATGCCGTATTCGATCCCCATCTGGCGGCCCAGCCCGACATTCGCGGCGGCCCCGCCGAACATCAGAAGATACTTGTCTCCTATGCCCTGCTCTTCGAGCAGTTGCTTGGTCTTTTCGACATAGACCGAGGACGAGTTCGTCATCACCGACATGCCGATGGCGACGGCGTCGTGTTCTTCGGCAGTTTCGATGAACTTCTCGGGTTTCACGTTCTTGCCCAGATCAATGACGTTGAACCCGTTGGCCTTGAGCATCAGGCACACCAGATTCTTGCCGATGTCCTGAGTGTTGCCGCGCACGAGCCCGACAACCACGGTGCCTGTCGGTCCGTCGCCCCCGCCCGAGTTTTCCAAAAGCGGCGTCAGGATCGGCATCGCCTTGTCCATGGTCTTGGCGGCCTTGAGCATGTCGGTGACGAAGCGTTCGTTGCGTTCGTACATATCGCCGACGATCTTCATGCCAAAGGACAGCCCGTCAAAGACGATTTCCTGGGCGGTCATGCCGCGATCCAGGCCGATCTGGACCCATTCCCGCGCCTTGTCGCCGTCATATTCCATGATGGCTTCGACCAGATTCTGGTTGACCTCGTCCACGGGCGAGGCCGGCTTGGTCTCGCCGCTTTCGGTCGCAACGACCTTCTCGTCCTCCTGCGCCGACGACGACCGCTTGCCGGGGTGCTTGGGATGGCCGGCAAGGTATACGTCGGACAGGTCGCCAAGCGCGGCCACATCCATGGGATACTTGATTTCGGCACATTGCTGGATCATCGCGTGCATGTTCTCTTCGGGAATGTTCCAGTCGATGTCGCATCCCGGCATGACGATGCAGCCACCGTTGTAGCCGACTTCCGCCGCGATTTTCTTGACCTCGTTGCGAACCTCGTCAGTCGTGCCGTGCATGAGGGTGGAGTAAGGTGATAGCGTGCCCATTAGCGAAATCTGCCCGCCGATCGCCTGCTTGGCCTTGTCCATGCCGGGATACATGTCACCGTTGAAGTTGAAACAACCGTTTTCCGCGATATCGCGCCAGATCGGCTGAGTGAAGGTGCAGGTGTGGGTAAAGCCAATGCCCTTCAGATCCTCGTTGATGTAGCGGAACAGTTCCTTCTGATAGGGCAGTCCGTGCTTGCGGTAGACCTCGGGCGGCAGGATGTCGGAGGAGTTGAAGGGATCGAGAATGTTGCACACGTCTATCCCGGCCTCGAACATCATGCGGCAGACGTTCTTGACGATGTCGAGTGCCAGATCGGTCACTTCCAGCGCGTAGTCCGGGTCTTCCGACAGAAGCGTCAGGAATTCCGACGAGCCGGTCATCAGCTGTGCCGTGGTGATCGGGCCGCCGACCGGCGTGGGGATCGCATGGGTGTCCTTCAGGCCCATTTTCACATAGGTGCGGGCCTCGTCCTGTATCGCCAGCACACGTTTGGAGGGCTGGAAGCCTTCCTTCTCGTATTTTTCCTTGAAGCGGTAGAACGCCTCTTTGGTCGGTGTCGGGTGCGTCACCAGCGAGGGCTGCGCGTAAGGCAGGTAATCCAGTTCGCAGCCCGGAACGCATTCCACGGGGGTGAACAGGTCGGTGCCTGCGATGATCACGTCGCCACCGAACTTGTCGAGCGATTTCTTCTTGGCGTGGGCTTGGGCCTCGCCATCGAGCAGGACCTGGTCCACCCGGACGCCGCCCTCGCGGATGCCGCGTGTCATCAGCAGGGGCACGACCGGCACCTGATCGGGCTGTTCGGTCATCGTTACGGCGGCGAAAAGCCTTTCGCGGCTGGTCATTTGTCGGGTCATTCCGTTTCCTCCCTTTTAGGATTTCAGATGAGGCGCGGGCGGTGTATGGCTCCGCCTCTTTCATCGGGGCCGGTGGCGTGTTGCGGCATTGCCCCGGTCCGGATGTCGTGCGCGCCCAGTTCCGGCATCGTGCTGTCCAATGCGATGGCTGCCGCCTTGTCGATCACGGGTTTGACCGGGCCGTATCTGCGCAACGCATCGAGGTTTTCAGCGGAGAGCGCCCGAACGAAGGCGGCCCCGCGGACGTTTTGCTGCATATCCTCGCAGGTGGCGATGCTGTCGAGCGGGGCGACAATGCAGGGGACCGCCCGGGCGACCTCTTCGGAGAGGATCGCCAACGCTGCGCCGTCCGCATTTTCGACAGCGCGCCCAATGGCGGCGAGGTTGACCGGACCGTGCAGGATCATGTCCCCGGGCAGTTCCTTGCGGACCTCGGACAGGATCATGTTCTTGGCATAGAAATCGAGATTCATCATATCCACGCCCAGTTCCGCCAGATCGCCGCAAATCGACCGGATCGCGCCACAGGAATGAAAGCAGATCATCGCGCCGGATTTCCGGCGCAGCCGGGTCAGCAACGTCTGAAGGCGTGGAAAGATGAAGGTGCGAAAATCGAGGTCAGACAGATACATGCCGGATTCAAAGCCGAGGTCGTCACCATAGACGATCACGTCCGGGTCTTGGGGCAAGGCGGCCAAAGCCGCGTCATAGGCTGTTTCGATCGTATCCAGCGCCCAGTCGAGCAATGCGCTTGCCACGCGGAAATCCTCGGTCAGGTCCATCATGAACTGCCAGCCGTTGCGCAGCAGGAAACAGGTATCCAGCAAGCCGGGACAGGGCGCGTCGAGCACGGTCAGAAGCGTCGATCCATCCTGGGCAAGCTGCGCCTTTTCCGGCAGTTGGGGGCGCGGATGGCGAGCCAGCTGACGCCATTGGGCATGTTCGAGCGGGTGACGGAAAGGTGCGCGATTGCCTTCGTGTTCCAGCCATGTCACGCCGTAGGAATCCAGCAACTCGCCATCCTGCCGGTCGGGACGGGGCCAGAGCGGCCCGACCCGTTGAAAATCAGATCCCAGGGAGGCGCATTCACTGGCTGCAAGCGGCAGCGTTTCATAGACCGGATGCGCCACATTGGGGGCTGCGCGGTTTGGAATCGCGGTGGTGCGCAACGCGGTCAGCGACGTGGTGCCGATATCGACGGGCACCCGTTCACGCATGATCCGCGCCAGTATATGCGGCGGGGTCGTCATGCGGCTTTGGCCTCGGCCAGCTTGAACATCTTCAGAAGGGCATGGCCCTCGGGAAGCGCATGACCGTCGAGTTCCATTGCCGCGAAACCAAGGAAGACCTCGGCAGAGCCGAGCGCATGCGCCATCGCGCGGGATTTTTCGACGATTCCGTAATGCAGGAAATCGCCGCCCGCCATGCGACAGCAGACCATCGCGGTGGCCAGGGAGAGGTTCACGTAATCCTTGCCGAGCGAAGACAGCCCTGTCCATTGCGGGAAGCAGTTGGAGAAGGCGCATCCGGCCGGATACCCGAATTCCTCGCGGATCGCCTGAATTCCACGCATGGCGATGCCGACCGAAGGCGCGTCCATGACGCCGAGATCGACAATGGGTGCGTCGCAGCCGATTTCGTCGAGCATCGGCTGAAAGTGGGAGCGCACCATTTCGACCGAACCTTCCGGTGTCGGATCGCCGACATCGTTGGCGAGGATCATGACGGCAGCGGGTTTGTGGCGGCCCAGTGCCTCGATTTCCTCGTCCTCGGTGTCCTCGTTCAGAGAGGCAAAGATGGACCGATCCAGAATGCCTTTTTTCGCGGCGAATTCGAGACCGGCGATGCGCACCTCGGCTTCGGTGGCGTTGAGCAAAAGGGGCAGGTCGGTGCGGTCTGCGGTGAAGTCGATGAACTTGCAGAAGGCATCCGGGTCCGAGCCGATCACATCGAAGGCCATCTGGATGCCGTGGCGGCGGGCAAGCTCGTTGACCCGGTCGATGAGGCCCGCGGCCTTTTCGGCGTTGAAGGTTCCCTGAAACGCGTCTTCGACAATGGAATGATTGTCATAGAAGATACTTCCCACTGCGAGTCCGGTATGCGATCCGAGCGGTCCGCCCACAACGCAATTCCCGATACGGACCGGCTTTGGTTCGGCCATCTGTTTTCTCCTCCCTGATGTGCACGGGGTCCTCCTCCCCGATTCTTAAGTACAGACTAGTCTGTCTATTTATTATTGCAACAAATCATTCAGGATTGACGTTATGGGTCTTTTTTTATTGCGTTGTGCGGTTCGGAAGATGTGGAAAAGTCATTCTTTATATGCGGCAATTCTGCGCACAGACTTGTTTTTCCGGTTCATCCGCCCTATTCATCCTATGAGGGTCTGGCGCAGTGTTCAGGTCCGTTCCAGGGGCATGTTGCAGAGGCCAAACGACGTGAGTGAAGCAAGACCAAAGGGCGCACGGGAGCGGATACTCCAATCCGCGTACCGGCTGTTCAGCAGCCGGGGGACCAGTCAGGTCGGGATCGATACGATCCTTGCCGATTCCGGCTGTGCCAAGGCAAGTCTTTACAAACATTTCAGGTCCAAGGAGGAACTCGTTCTGGCATTTCTGGAAATGCGCGAGGATGTCTGGACTCATGACTGGCTCGAAGCCGAGGTGCGCAAGCGTACTGCGGAACCGGCCGAGCGGCTGCTTGCGATTTTCGATGTGTTCGACGAATGGTTTCGCAAGCGTGATTACGAGGGGTGCGGCTTTATCAACATACTTCTGGAGTGTGAGATGAATTCGCCAATTCACCGTGCGGCGGCCCGTCATCTGGCCAATATCCGGTCGATCGTTTCCGGTTTCGCGCAGGATGCCGGGTTGGAGCGTCCACAGCAGTTTTCCGAGATGTGGCATATTCTGATGAAAGGGTCGATTATCTCGGCCTACGAGGGGAATCGCGAGGCCGCGGGTGCCGCGCGCACCGCTGCAGAGGCCGCCCTTGCGGCCTGGCCACGCAAGGCACAGCCTGCCGTCGCCTGATTGCTGCCGGCAGGAAGTGTCAGTCCAATATCTGAATCGGCGTGCATGTTTGGATGTATATGGACCCCGTCTGATCTGGTCGGGTTCGAGTTTCGCAATTAGAAACGTATATTCGGCTTCCTTGAGTGGCCCGATACTTCGTCGCCGTGGGCCCGACGGATTTCCACATGCTTTCTCTTCAATGCCCTCGGAGCATCGGCAGTTGTCGTGCCGGTCCACATATCAGGTTCGGAATGCGATGGGAGCGACCGTTTCGCCATCCCTGGCCAGGGTGCTGCAATTTCTCGGGCGCGGGGGCCCTCTTGATCAGTCTCCTCGGTCACCTCAGCCGACTGCGGCGTCGCGCGTTGGATCGTAGTATTCGTTCCATGCAAGGCAGACCAAATGATCCTCGCGTTCTTGTTGGCCAACGCGACAGCTACAACATTTGGATGCTGCCTCTCGTGCAGCCGATCGATTCAAAGACTTCTTGCATCCGTCTTACTGCGGGCCTTGCCCAAGACAGCCCGAGCCAACGTCCTCAGGTAACGGTCTCCGCGCTTGCTGATGCCGAAGAGCCGCGCTTTTCCACCGCTCGATCTTTGCCTTGAAACCAGCCGGAGCCAAGCCGCGAATTCCCGCCCATTTCAAAAACAGCTCTGATCACCGGCTGCCGCGAACATGGCTGTCGCCGTGATCCGTCCGATCCCTTTGATCTGGACGATGCGCTGGCAGGCTTTATTCGACCGGAATAGAATTCGGATTCTGCGGTTGAAAGAGGTGATACGCTTGTCGAGTTCAGCCGGTTCCTCCCGAATTTCGATCACAAGTTCTCGGATCGGGATTGCTAGGTGTTCAGTCCCGATATCTGGTGGATCGGATTGAGGATGAATCTGTCTTACTCCGATGTCCAGATCTTGCAGATGTATTCGTATGGCGTCAGGCCGCTGAGAGTCTTGAGTCTGCGGGCAAAGCTGTAAGCGGCGACGGAGTCGACGAGGTGGGTGTCGAGTTGATCGTGGCGATTGTAGTGGAAGCGTTTGACGGTGGCCTCTTTGATCGTTCGGTTCATCCGCTCGACCTGACCGTTGGCCCAAGGGTGGTTTGGCTTGATTAGCCGGTGCTCGATCCCGCCGGCCTCGCGGATCATGTTGAAGCACATCTGCCGCGAATAGACGGTGTTCCTGTTCCGGGGCTGGTCGGCGAACTGAATGCCTTAGTACGTCGGGAAGGAGCGCCGTCGCCAATTGACGATCACGAACACGCTGGAGAACTTTCAGCGTCTGGCTATTTCTCTTGCCAGCTCGGACTGCCTAAGCGGATCGCGCTACCTGTATCGGAATCTGAACAGCGCTGTTGGTGGGATATTCCAGCAGGATGGAAAATCTCATCCAGACTTCCAGTACGAGCGGCGGATATACGCGTATCGGAAAGTGCGGAATGGAACGTGACGCGGCTTGGGCTGTTTACTCTGTAAGTGGCCGCGGCCCTTATGGAGGAAAATGTCCGATGGCAAAACGGTCCAGCGCGGCAGGGACGTGCGAGAAGAAACTTGACTGCATCGTTGGCTCGGACGACTTCCACCTAGAGATGCTCAGCCGCGTGCCATAAGCGCAGGACTGGAGCCTCGGGCAGGTGTTGCACCGCACTGACATGCCGCCGCACAGGTCATCGAGGATTTCGTTCACGTGTCCCTTTTCATCGGCCCTTGGGTCGCTCACTGCGGGTTGGGATCTTGTGGTTAGAAGGCGGGGCACGGGCTTTTGTTTCTGACCGGCCCCGCCGGTGCCGGGGAGCCTCGTCTTGCGCGCGAGGTTGGGTCTGTAGGCGAAAGGAGAGGTGCAGATGGCCACATACAACACTGATGTCGCGGTGATCGGCGCGGGTACCGCCGGGCTAGCGGCGGAGCATCACGCACGCCAGGCTGGCGCCACGACACTGCTGATCGACCCTGCCTTTGCGGGAACGACCTGCGCCACCGTCGGCTGCATGCCATCCAAGTTGCTGATTGCCGCCGCCGATGCCGCCCACGGGGCACGCAAGGCAAGGGATCTTGGCGTTATGGCTGAGCCCAGGGTCGACGGGCGGGCGGTGCTGAAGCGGGTGCGCCGGCTGCGTGACGATTTCGTCCGGGGCGTCCGCCAGTCCATCGACGCACTGCCGGAGGGCACCTGCCTGAAGGCCTGCGCACGCTTCGAGGCGTCGGGCGTACTGGTGCTCGATACCGGCGACCGGGTCGAGGCGCGGGCGGTGGTCATCGCCACCGGGGCCGGCCCGGCGCTGCCCAAACCTTATGAGGCGGTGAAGGATCACCTGCTGACCAACGAGACGATCTTCGAACTTGAGGATCTGCCGGAGAGCCTCGGCGTTATCGGGGCCGGCCCGCTGGGGCTGGAACTGGCGCAGGCGATGCACCGCCTGGGCGTGCGGGTGAAGGTCTTCGATGCTGGCGACCGGCTGGCCGGGCTGCCACCCAGGGCCAGCGAGGCGCTGCACCGGGTGCTCACCAAAGCCTTCCTGATCCGTCTGGGGTGCAAACCCGAACCATCGGAGCGAAACGCTGGCGTCGCCCTCACCTGGGAGGGGGGAGAGGCCTGTTTCGACAAGCTGCTGGTCGCCGCCGGGCGCCCGCCGAACCTCTCCGGTCTCGATCTGGAGAAAGCCGGGCTGGAGCTGGACGAGTACGGCACGCCGCGCTTTGATCCCGGCACCATGCAATGCGGCGACGCGCCGATCTTCATTGCCGGGGACGCCAACCACGACCGGCCCGTGCTGCATGAAGCCTCAGACGAGGGCACCGTGGCGGGCCGCAACGCGGCGGCCTGGCCCGACCTGCGCCGGACCGCACGCAAGGTGCCACTCAGCATCGCCTTCACCCGGCCGGAGGGGGCGGTGATCGGCTCTATCCCGGACGGCCCCGGCCATGTCTGCGGCAAGGTCGACTATGGCGATCAGGGGCGTGCCAAGGTGGAGGGCCGGGTGCAGGGGCTGGCCCACATATACGCGCGCGCCAGCGACGGGCGGTTGGTTGGCGCGGCACTTTGCGCTCCGGGCGGCGAGCATCTGGCACACCTGCTGGCCTGGGCGATCCAATGCGAGATGACGGCTTCGGACATGCTGGGCCTGCCGTTCTATCACCCGGTGCTGGAAGAGGGCCTGAAGACCGCGCTGCGCGATGTTTGCCGGCAGGCGGGCCTCGCGCGGCCATGGCAGCGCAACGACGATCCGCTGCCGGGCTCGGATGGCGGTGTGCCGGAGGGCTGAGCCGGGCCTTACATCATCCGCGACCATTCGTCGAACAGGATCCAGGGGGCCCCGCTGACCATCAGCAGAGTGATGAGCGCGGTGAAGAGGATCAGCATCAGGTCGTCGCGGAGCAACTTCCACAGGTCGATGTGCAGGAAGAAGCGGAAATGCGCGGCGATCTGCGCCAGCAGCAAGACCGGCAAGGTGATCAGCGTCGTGGCCCGGTCGAAGACACCGAAGGCCACCACGGCAAAGGCCAAGCGCAAGGGCCGTGCGTTCATCTATTGGTTGCGCAACGCGCGCGGGCTACTGCCATCGCTCCCTATTCCCTGCGCGCCCGCCCCGGCGCAGCGGTGGCCGTGCCTGTCACGTGGAACGAGATGGATGGGCTCGACCGGCCCGATGGCTTCCACCCGGCCGACATGGAGGATCGCCACGTGCAACCCTGTCCGCTGGAGGGCGCAAAGCCCCGCGGCGTCGGCACCGCGGTGGTCGATGCGCTCGAAAATTGGGCGCGAAACTGAGACGTGGCACATTGTGGCTGCCCGGTTGTTCTGGCTGGTCGGTAAGAGAACAAACCTCACTTGACGATACAGGATGAGGGCGACCCCGGTGCTGTCGCGCGGAGCTACATGCTAACTCTTGTGTTCAGGTTTGCCTTTGTGATCGGTGGCGGCGAAATCCTCAAGCTGGTCCTCGGACATCGAGTCGTACATCTCGCGCGCGGCGCCTTTCAGTTCACTCTTCTTTGTCTCGCCACGCTTCGCCGAGAGCGCAGCGCCCGCGGCTTTCTGTTGTGCTTTCGATTTGGCAGGCATGGTCTTCCTCCGGTCAATATTGCTGCTCTGCCGAACAGATATCCCCGAGAAATGTTCCCGATGTCGGGGGATGCCGCCAATGGAGAAGACGATGACATATGCCCGGTTCCCCTCAATGATCCCTGACCTCAACTGTGGTCGTGTTCGTGCTGATGCATGTCCGTCGTCAGAGTTTTTCGGACATCGTGAGCATTCTCGTAACGGAGGCACTGGTTCGATTTCCGTTTCAGTTTGGGCGGCAGCGGATTGGGGCTGCAAGTGTCGTTTTGGGATTGTCTGCTTCCTGATCTCCTCTCTCATTCTCAGGATTTTGTCGCCTCGTCCGTGATAGGCATCAGCAGGTGTCAAGTTGCCCAAGCTCTCATGGCATTGCCGGTTGTTATAATGATCGACGAAGGCTTCGATCCGCCGTTCCAGATCGCTGGGCAGGTGGTAAATCTCTAGCAAGACACGGTCCTTCATTGTCTGATGTCAGCGCTTGATCTCGCCTTGAGTCTGGGGGTGATGCGGCGCTCCGCGGATATGATCTATACTCTCAGAACACCTCAGATGTGGTAGACTATTCGGGCAAGAAGAAGGGTGATGGTGCGATGAAATGGTTGGCGATTGGGCTGGGGGTGATCGGGATTCTGGCCGTGGGGCTGAGCCTTTATGTGCGGCTGGCGCCGAGCGATCCCGCGCGATGGCACCGGATGCCCGCTGCGGTGACCGATCGCGATGTCGTGGGGGGCGCGATGCGTGTGACCGGCGCCGGTGAGGGCGGGTTGAAACGGCTGGACGACATCATCCGCGCCACGCCGAGAACGCGGGTGCTAGCCGGATCGGTGGGTGAGGGGATGATCACCTATGTCACCCGGTCGCGCGTGTTCGGTTTTCCCGATTATACCACGGTGCGCCATGCGGGGCGGCAACTGGAACTATACGGGCGGTTGCGGTTCGGGGGATCGGACTTGGGAATGAACGCGGCGCGGCTGGACGGCTGGCTGGCGGCCTTCGCGCAGCGAGGATGACAGGTAACCGGTCGAGATTTCGCGCCACATCGGGACGTTCAGCGACATCTGGCATTGCGCCATGAAACTGCGCCCATCGACGGTGAGACAGATCAGCTCACCCATTTCCACGCGGTTTCCGCTTGAATCGGTGCAATAGCAATCCACCGTCCTGCCGCCGATTGTCTGATCGGCAAGGGCCGGTGCGGTCAGTCCCGCCGACAGAATTACTGCTGTCAGCGCCTTCATGGGGGAAGAATAGCACAGGCTTTGGCCTTGACCAGACCGGGACAAAGGGGCAGATGCCGGGGCATGGTGCCTTTGGACAGACTGAACGAGATCGTGCAACGCTTCGAGTATCTCGAAGCGCAGATGGCGGCGGGTGGTGGCGACATCGCCAGGCTGGGCCGTGAATACGCCGAGCTGCGCCCGGTGGTCGAGGAAATCCGCGCCTACAAGCAGGTGCTGGAGGATATCGGCGCGGCGCAATCCATGCTGGACGATCCCGAGCTGCGCGATCTGGCGCAGGAGGAATTGAGCGACCTGGAGGCGCGCAAGCCCGGATTGGAAGAACGGCTGCAACTGGCGCTGTTGCCCAGGGATGCCGCCGATGCGCGGCCCGCGATCCTGGAAGTCCGTCCGGGGACGGGCGGCGAGGAGGCGGCGCTGTTCGCAGGCGATCTGCTGCGTATGTATCAGCGCTATGCCGAGAGCAAAGGCTGGTCCTTCGAGATTATCGAGATGTCGCAAACCGAGATCGGCGGCATCAAGGAGGTGGTCGCGCGGGTGGCGGGCGATCATGTGTTTGCGCGGCTGAAGTTCGAATCCGGCGTACACAGGGTGCAGCGCGTGCCGGAAACCGAAAGCGGCGGGCGCATTCATACCTCGGCGGCGACGGTGGCGGTGCTGCCCGAGGCCGAGGACGTAGATATCCAGATCGACCAGAACGATTTGCGGATCGACACGATGCGCAGTTCCGGTGCGGGCGGGCAGCATGTGAACACCACGGATTCCGCAGTGCGGATCACCCATTTGCCGACCGGGATCGTGGTGACGAGTTCCGAGAAATCGCAACACCGCAACCGCGAGATCGCCATGCAGGTCCTGAAGAGCCGCCTGTTCGACATGGAGCGGCAACGGGCGGCGGAGGAACGCTCGGCCAGTCGGGCGGCGCAGGTGGGGTCGGGAGATCGGAGCGAGCGTATCCGAACCTACAATTTCCCGCAGGGCCGGATGACGGACCATCGGATCAACCTGACGCTTTATAAGCTGGATCAGGTCATGCAGGGCGATCTGGACGAGGTGATCGACGCGCTGACCGCAGATGCGCAGGCGGCCATGCTGGCCGAAATGGAATGACGGTACGCGCGGCGCTGAAACAGGGCATTGCAGTTTTGTCGGACGCCGGAGTCGAAGACGCGGCGCGGGATGCGCGGCTGTTGCTGGCGGGTGCCTGGGATGTTCCGGCAGGGCGTTTGACGATCATGCAAGACGAGAGCGTGCCGCCCGAGGTGCAGCGCATCTATGAGACGCATCTGCGGGAGAGGGCAGGGGACAAGCCCGTGTCGCGTATTCTGGGGCGGCGGGCCTTCTGGAAAGGGGAGTTCTTCGTCAACGGCGATGTGCTCGATCCGCGCCCGGATACCGAGGCGTTGGTGGCCGAAGCGCTGAGTGCGCCGTTTTCGCGGGTGCTGGACCTCGGGACCGGGTCGGGGTGCATCCTGATTTCGCTGTTGGAGGAGCGACCGGCGGCCAGCGGGGTAGGCACCGACATTTCCGAAGCCGCGCTGGACGTGGCGCGGCGCAATGCGCGGGCGACCGGCTGCACCGGGGCTGAATTCCTTCTGTCGGACTGGTTCGAGCGGGTCGAGGGGCAGTTCGATCTGATCGTATCGAATCCGCCCTATATTGCGATGGACGAGATGGCGGGGCTGTCGCGCGGGGTGCGGGACCATGACCCACAGCATGCGCTGACCGATGGCGCGGACGGTTTGAGCGCCTATCGTGTGATCGCGCGGCAGGCGGGGGCGTATCTGATCGAAGGGGGGCGGCTGGTGCTGGAAATCGGCTGGACCCAAGGGGCGGAGGTTGTCGCCCTGCTGCGTGAGATGGGATTCGCGAAAGCGCGGGTTCTGCCCGATCTGGAGGGGCGTGACCGCGTCGTGACGGCGTTCTGGCCCGGCTGAAACCTGCGTAAATACGTCAAAATACAGGTGATTTGCTGAAAATTTGCGCTTTGCCCTTGTCAGGCAGGGCCGGGCGTGTTTAGTGGTGTTTAGTCAAGCAAGCGATAACGCCCTTGGGCGATCCGCTTGACGCCAAGCCATTACATGTCGGATCCGGGAATAACTTCATCAGGGCGCTGACAGCGCCAAACGGATAAAACGACGCATTGAGCACAGGGCTAAACAGCTAAACCAATGAGATCATCCAAGTCACGTTCGCGCAACAAGTCGGGCCGCAACCGGTCTGTCGGCAATATCGTCAACCGGGTTTTCGACAGCTCCGGTCCCGAAGGCAAGGTGCGCGGTACGCCGCAGCAGATCATCGACAAGTACAACCAACTGGCCCGTGATGCGCAGTTGGGCAATGATCGCGTGGCGGCCGAGAATTTCCAGCAACATGCCGAGCATTATCTGCGTCTTCTGGGGGCCGCCCAGAAAGAGCAGGACGCCCGCCGTGAACAGCAGGAAAAGGAAAACCGCGAACGTCAGGCTGAGCGGGATCGCGAACGCGCCAAACGTCAGGAACGCGAAGCGAATGGCGGCAGCGGCGACCTTTCCGAGGCTCCGCAACCCGATTTGATCGAGGCTGAAACCGATACCGATAGCGGGCTTGTGGAAACCCCCGAGACGCAACAATCCGATAAACCCAAGCGTCCGCGGAAACCCCGTGCCAAGAAGCCGCCCAAGGACGACGAGGCGATCGGGGATGACGACGCTCAGCGGGGCGATGATAAACCGGACGCGCCTGAAGCTGCTGAATAATCCGGTGTTCAGGTTTGCGGGATCGACAAGCCAGATGAAAACAGCAGGGGTCTTGTGGCCCCTGTTTTTTTTGTACGCGGCTCAGGCGTCAAGGGTCCGCGCAAGCGCGCAGAACTGTTCCAGTCCCACGGTTTCGGCACGGTCGGTGGGTTTGATGCCTGCGGCGATCAGGCGGTCCTCGATGTCCGGAGCCATTCCCTTGAGGGCGGCGCGCAGCATCTTGCGGCGTTGGTTGAAGGCGCGTGCGACGACCCGTTCGAGCGTGGCCGCATCGGCCGGGTATCGCGGTTCGGGCAGCGCGCTGATATGCACAACGGCGCTGGATACCTTGGGAGGTGGCGTAAAGGCCGACGGCGGCAGGTGCATGACGATTTGTGCCTCGCAACGCCACTGTGCCAGCAAGGCAAGCCGCCCGTAAGCTTTTGAGCCGGGGCGCGCCACGATCCGCTCGGCCACTTCGCGTTGGAACATGAGTGTCAGGCTGTCCCAGACCGGCGGCCATTCAGCCGGTGTCAGCCAGCGGATCAGCAACTCGGTGCCCACATTGTAGGGCAGGTTCGCGACGATCCTGATCGGCGGTGTCAGATGCGCCAGCGGCTCGATCTCCAGCGCGTCGGCGTTGAGGACGGTCAGGCGTCCGGGATAAGCCTGTGCGATTTCTTCCAATGCGGGCAGGCAGCGGGTATCTTTCTCTACCGCCAGCACGCGGCGCGCGCCTTCGGCCAGCAAACCACGGGTCAGCCCGCCGGGACCGGGACCGATTTCCAGAACGTCGGCACCGGTCAGATCCCCCGCGGCACGGGCGATCTTGGCGGTCAGGTTCAGATCCAGAAGGAAATTCTGACCAAGCGATTTGCGGGCGCTCAGCCCGTGTGCGGCAATCACTTCGCGCAGGGGGGGGAGGGTGTCGATTGCACTCATGGCGCACTGGCCCGTGCCACGCCCATGGTCTGGGCCATCTTCAGGGCTTCGATCATCGAATCCGGCCTGGCTATGCCTTGTCCGGCAATGTCCAGCGCCGTGCCATGATCGGGCGAGGTGCGGATGAAAGGCAAACCAAGGGTGATGTTCACGCCCCGGTCGAAATCCAGTGTCTTGATCGGGATGAGCGCCTGATCGTGATACATGCAAACCGCAGCGTCATAACGCGCGCGGGCGCGATCATGGAACATGGTGTCGGCAGACATCGGACCTTGCAGGTCCATTCCTTCGGCGCGCATCTGCTCGAGCAGGGGGGCGATTATTTCGATCTCTTCCCGGCCCATTGCCCCGCCTTCGCCCGCATGCGGGTTCAACCCGGCGACGGAGATACGAGGCGCAGGCAGGCCGAAATCGCGGATCAGGGCCTGATGGGTGATGCGCAGCGTGTCGCGCAACAGATCGGTGGTGAGCGCCGTGGGAACCTGCGCCAGTGGAATGTGAATCGTCGTCGGTACGATGCGCAGGGCCGGGCTGGCCAGCATCATCACGACGCGATCGACCCCGGCCAGTGCCGCAAGGTATTCGGTATGGCCGGGATGTGCGAATCCGGCGCCGTCCTGAAGGGCTTTCTTGTGGATGGGTGCTGTGCAGAGCGCGCAAGCCTGACCGGAACGCACCAGATCGACCCCTCGGGCGATCACGTCGATGACGCTTTGGGCGTGATCGGGATTGGGTTTTCCAGGGGTCAGGTCACCGGGGAAGTCATGGCGCAGCACAGGCAGCGCGTTTCGTGCGGCCTCGGGGGCGTGAGACAAATTATCGATCAGGGCCACGGGGGTGCCGGGGGGCAGGTGGGCGGGATCGCCGATCAGAACGAAAGGCAGGGATTCGCGCAATGCGGACCATGCGCGTGCGGCGAGCTCGGGGCCGACGCCCGATGGCTCGCCGCAACTGAGCGCGACCGGAGCGGTCATTCCAGATCGACGATCCGGGCTTCGGCGCGCAGTTGTTCCAGATAGCCGTTGGCGAAGGAATCCAGACGCTGATTGCGGATCATCATGCCCAACTGTTCGTTTGATGGGCCTTCGCCTTCGAGCTTGGGTGTGCGGCCACAGAGCATGAGGAACACCAGGGTCTGCCCATTGGAGCGGGTCAGGGTGGTGGACACTTCGCCGGGGTCGAGCTTGGCCAGTTCAATGGCGATGTCCTGCGGGATTTCCTCGGGGGCGCGTGAGCCGCGTTCCAGAACTTCGGGAGGTTCGCCTTTGGCGATTCCGTAAAGGTCATCGCAGACATCGGTATTGTCCTTGACCTGCTGGGCGCGGGCGAGAGCCTTTTGGCTGTGCCCCCCGGAGATGTAATAGGCGGCATATTCGATGGTCGAATATTCCGGGTCGGGGGCGTCGGTTTCTTCGATATCGCGCAACTGGAACAAGGCGACGGCCCCCGGGATCGGCAAGGGCTCGCTGACCTCGCCCGGCCCGAGGCCCAGGATGATCGGGCGTAATTGCGGCGGCAGGTTTGTGATCGGCATCCAGTCGAGCTGACCGCCGCGCGCGGCCGAAGGGGCGGCCGAATAGCGGCGCGCCTCGGCGGCAAAGGCGGGAATGGTCGACAGTTCGGCAATGCGCGCCGCGCGGTCCTGCACGGCCTGTTCCTGTCCCGCCGGGGCCGGCATGATGAGTTCGGACAGAAGCACGCGGACGCCGCCACTGCCGCCGCCCAAGGCGACGCGGGCACGGTCCACGTCAGTTTCGTTAACCGAAACGCGCGGTGTAAAACGGGCGCTGACCAATTCGCGCCAGGCAATGCCCGCCTTTACGAAATCGCGGTAGGTTTGCTCGGCCACCCCGGCCCCCTCAAGGGCGCGCAGGAACTGTTCGGCGGTCATACCGGCGCGGCTGGCGAATTCTTCCATGCCGACCTGAACATCGGCGTCTTCCAGAACGAGCCCGGCGGTTTCCGCCGCGTCCAGCTTGAGCCGGTCTTCGATCAGTTGTTCCCGGGCCAACTGCTGCGGATTCCCCGGTGCGCGGAACAATGTCAGCATACGCGCCCGCTGTTGCAACTCGAACCCGGTGATGACCTGATCGTTCACACGAATGGCGGGTGCAAAGAGGTTTTGCGCGTGGGCGGGGCCATGAGCGGACCATGCAAGCACGGCGGCCATCAGGGCGGGAAGCGTGATTGCGGCGAGGAATTTGCGCATTCTGTATCTCATCTTGCCTAGTTCTTGCAATTGCGGACGTAGCTTTGATCGTCTGCCTTGGCGGTAAAGCCGCGCAGGCCGACGGTCAGGCTGATATCGGTTGATGGCCTGAGGATAGTGGAAGTGGTGTACCGACGCGAGGCCTTAAGCGCGATTTCCACACATTCGTTCGTGTAGGTCAGGCCGACACCGGCATAGACCTTGCTGTCGCTGGCGACGTCATAGCGCCATTGTGCGCTGCCGGTCCAGTGCCGCGCAAAACGGTAGCTGCCATCCAGAGACCATTCCGAGATGTCTCCGGCACGGTTTTCACGCGGGTCTTTGCGCAGCCAGATATATGTCGCGCCGATATTGGTGAGGTCGTTTTGCCAGCTGGCGCGCGCCTCGGCCTTGGTGGCGGTGAAACCGTCGTCGAACAGGCTGCGGCCCGTGACCGTCAGGCCATTATTCAGCTTGAGTTGCCCCGCCACCAGCAGATCCGAGAAATTGTCCTGCAAACCCGACGCCGTGGTGAATCCGTTCAGTCCACTGTATTCAAGCTCGATCTCGTCACGCACAACCTGACCGATGGCGAGCGTGCTTTCCCATCCCTCCGGGTCATAGCGGGTCCAGCGTACACCATAGGCTGCGTTCAGGCCGCGTTCGCGACGATCGGGTGCGGTATAACGGGACATGGCGAAAAGGTTGCCCTCGTCGAACTCGATCATGGTGCTTTCGTCGTTGGGAATGTCGGGGTTCGATCCGCCGACCCAGGACAGCTGTGCCACGGGTTCGATCACATGCGTTGCGCCGCCACGGGTTGTTTTCAGCAAGGGCCAGCGCAGGCGCAGCGATGTGCTGGGTGTAACCTCGGTGGCCGACGATGCGCTCAGGCCACCGGATTGGGCGATGCGAAACGAATCCACGGCGATGCCGGTCTGAAACCGGGCCAGAACACCACTGGGCAAGGTCCAGTTGCGAATCCAGTCGGCACTGGCGGTCAGGCGGGTCATATCGCGCCCGTCTGCCCATAAATCCATATCGCCCCCGTCAGTGCGCAGGTCCGATGTACGGCGATGTCCGTGCAGCGCGGCCCCCAGCCGGATCTCGCCTCCCAGACGGGCCGGATGCAGGCGCCTTTCATATTCGGCATTGCCGGCAAGCGTTGGCAGCGTGCTGTTACTTTCGTTGAACCGCAGTGAATCGAAGACGGTGATCGCGCCGCGCATATATTCGTCGCGCCGGGCGCGTTCGATGGCGACCTCGCTCTCCAGCCGGTCTTTCCACGTATAACCGTAGCCCAGAAGATAGGTGTCATCGCTGGCGTATTCAATGTCGAAACTAAGCTTGAAATCGCGCTTGAGCTCGAACTCACCCTCGGCGAACAGGTAGCCACGCGTGGATTTTACGCCGAAGTCATCATCGCTGATCGCGCCCTTGAACTGTATGTCGCCGTTGACGAAAGCCTGGCGGTAACGAAATTCCAGCGTTCGTGTCTTGTCGGTGATGAACGGGGTCAGCGTCAGGTCCCGATGATCGTCTATGCGGATGAAATACGGCACCTTCAAACCGCTGCCCAACCGCGACGAATTGTGAAGCGAAGGAATCAGAAAGCCCGTCGCCCTCTCAAGTGTCGGGTCGGGCAGACGCAGGCGTGGCAGGTAGAAAATCGGGAAATCCAGTACCCGCAACTGCGCGTCATCGAAATACAGCTGGCGTTCTTTCTGATCATGAATCACGCGCCGGGCGCGAATTTGCCAGAGTGGGGGCCGCCCGGTTTCACATATCCGGCACGAGGTAACCGCCGCCTTGTAAAGCTGCGAATAGCGGCCTTCGACACGGGCGATCGCATTCGCCGCAAGCTGTACCTGCGTCTCCATCACGATACGCGCGCCAGTCAGCAGGCCGTTGGCCATATCACGGTCCAGTTCGGCCTGATCGGCCAGGATCATGGTGCTTTCGCCGTCTTGTAATGTGATCGGCCCTACGATGCTTAACGTTTCGGCTTTGCTATCATAGGTGACGCTGTGGGCCTTGAGGCGGCGGCCCTGATACAGGGCCTCGACATTGCCGGTTGCGATCAACTTGTCATCGGGTGTGACCTGAACGTCATCGGCGACAAGGAATGCCGGTTGCGGGCTTTCTGTTTCAGTGCTGGCCTGCGGTGTTACATCCTGTGCCGCAGCCTGTCTCGGGGCCACTCCCGGAGCGACGAGAGCGGTTGTCAGAAGAAGGGCGATAAGACGGGTCATCCTTCCTCCATATGCAAAAGAATTCCTACAGCGAGAAGAAATGAGGCCACAGGCGGAGCCCAGGCTGCCAGTAGCACCGGTATTTGTCCGTTTTCCCCCAGGATTTGCGCGAAGTTGCGAATGTAATGCAATCCAAATCCCAGCATGATCGCTACTAAAACCGAAACCCCTGTGTTGGCAAGACGCGTGTGGCGCATGGTGAAACTGGCGGCCAGTATGACCAATGCGGTCAGGAACAGGGGCCGCGCCAGTTCCATCTGGAACCAGACGGCGTAACGGCGTGCCGAAAAGCCCGAGTCTTCAAGCTGTCTGATGTAGCCGGGCAGGTTCCAGATCGACACATATTCGGGTCTGCCGAAACTGTCGGCGATGCGATCCTGTGTCAGTTCCGACGGTACGGCGAGTGTCGTGGCCGCGATGGCGGCGGCCTCGGGGTTCTCATCAGAGGACAGATCCCACTGCTTGGCATCGCTCAACCGCCACTCGCCCCGTGTCAAATGGGCTTCGGCGGCGCTTATGCGGTGGATGGGGTCGCCGGCGGGGGAAAATGACAGGAAGGTGGTATTGTAAAGCACGCTGAAGTCGGAACTGGCGCGCTCCGCGTGGATGACGGTTTGACCGCTGTCGCTGCCCTGCCGCAGCCAGAGCCCCTCGATCGCGATGGCCAGAACAGTCAGGCCGCCATTGCCCATCTGGGAACTGACCAGATCGTTGTGGCGCTTGGACGCGGCAGCAACGACGGGATTGAGAAGCGTGACGCCGATCAGGCCGATCAGGGACGCAACGGCGACCGGTGCGATGAGCGTTCGCATTGCGGATCGCCCGGAGGCGCGCACCACCACCAGTTCGGAACTGCGCGCCAGACGAAGAAACAGCGCCACGCTCGACAGAATGATGATCAGCGGCAGGATTTCGTAATTCGCGTGCGGCGCATTCAGCAGCGTGATTTCCACGATATTGCCGAAGGGAAGGTCGGGAAAATCCTGAAGGTCCTTGATCAGATCGATCAGTGCCAGCAGCACGGCGAAAACAGAGAAAATTCCCGCAAAGGTCCAGAAGAAACGTCGTGCAAAATAGAAATGCAGGATCATGCCGGGCGTTCCTTTTCGACGCGCGAAGACCGGCCTCTCAACAGGTTGCGGATCATGCCGGGCCGGGCTGATGCGTAGAGCATCCCCACGGTCAGACCTGCCCCTATAAGTGTGGGCAGGTACATCAGTGGCCATGCCGTGGCACTGGCCATCACCGTGCCCGAAACGGCCCCCTCGACCAGCTTGAGACCGATCAGCAGGAAGAACGCCACGACGATCTGCCGCCAAACGCCGAAACGGCTGTAAGCACCGACCATCAGGCTCGCAAAGCCGATCACCGCAGCCATGATGCACATCAACGGCTGGGCAAAGCGGTTGTGCAGTTCGAATGCGATTTCACCGGGGCTGGCGCCGGTGCGGTCAGCCACGGCATCAGGATGCACAAGCAGGTCGTAGGTCTGAGCGTAGATGACTGAATCTAGGTTCAGGCGGTCACCAACGATGATACGGCTGATATCATAGGAAAAATCATCGAAATTGGTGGTAAACAGGCGATTTCCGTCGCGTTGCAGATTCTGGGAAAGACCATCGACCATCACCAGTTTGGTGCCGCCCCCCTCGCGCACGAGATAGGCCCGTTTCGAGGTGTAGATGACTGGGGCCTCGTGATCCCGCCTGTCGGACATGAAAACATCGCGCAACTCGCCCACGGGGGTGATCTCGCGGATGTAGAAGGTTACGCCGGGCGAGGGGTGCAGGAATTCCCCTTCGGTCAGCAGTTTGGCCGAGATGTTCCGGCTGATTTCGACCTGACGGATGTTCAACTGGCTCTGGCTGGCGGGAATCAGCACATGCGTCAGCAATGACATCATTGCGGCGATGATAATCCCGAAAACCAACACCGGACGCATCAGGCGCCAAGGCGAGTATCCGGTCGCCTGTACCACGGTCAGCTCGCTTTCGGTGCTCAGCCGGTTGGTCACGTAAACCGCACCGGCAAAAGCCGCGATCGGCAACACGACGCCAATGACGGCGGGCAGGGTCAGCGCCGTGAATTCGATGAAAATCCACGCGGGCTGGCCATCCCCGATCAGCCGGTCGAACATGCGCACAGCCTTGTTGATCCAGAAGATGGATACCAGAACAAGCGCAAAAAAACCGAACAGAACCATGAATTGCGACAGCATGTATCTGTCGAATCTGGTCACGCGTTATCCCCCCAAGGCAGCAGTCTTGGCAGGCAACCTATCGGAATTGATCGCAGGGGAAAACTGCTAACTGGCCAAGTCGGCATAGCCACGCTAGGACTTGGATCGAACCGGATAAAGGAGCCACCGCATGACCACCCCAGCCGAGATCAGTTTTCACGACACCGATATCGAAAAGATTGCCGAGGCCAAGGGCCGTGTCGCCGTGATCGTCACCCCGGACGGGAAACTGGACAATGGCGCCCGCCGGGTCAACCGGCTGTGCAAGGGGGCGCTCAAGCGGCTGGTTGACAGTGATGCCTGGAGCAAGGTGAAGCCCGGCGAGATCAAGTCTTTGGCGTGGCCTGCGGGATTGGATGCCGAGGCGGTCGATGTGCTGTGCCTCGAGAGAAACGCCAGCGCTCTGGAAACCCGCAAGGCCGGTGTCGAACTGGCTAAGACCGTGAACGGCGAAGAACTGCTTGTACTGGCCGGTTCGGTCCGGCGGCCCGCCGAACTGGCGTTCGGGCTGGCGCTTCGGGGGTATGAATTTACCGAACGCAAGACTGCTGAAAAATCCGCACGCGGCGCAATACGGCTGATGGTGGCCAAGCCCGACGAGGTCAGCGCGGACTATGCGCCGCTGGCTGCCGTGGCCGAGGGCGTTTTCATGACCCGTGATCTGGTCAGCGAACCCGCCAACGTTCTGACAACCAGCGAATTCGCCAGGCGGATCGAGGGCATGGCCGATCTGGGGCTGAAAATTACCGTTCTGGACGAAGCCGCGATGCAGAAACTGGGTATGGGCGCGCTCTTGTCGGTGGGTCACGGCAGCGCCAGCCCGTCGAAACTGGCGGTGATGGAATGGCAGGGCGGTGCCAAGGGGACCGCGCCGCTGGCGCTGGTCGGCAAGGGCGTGGTGTTCGACACGGGCGGCATCAGCCTGAAACCCGCTGCCGGCATGGAAGATATGACCATGGATATGGGCGGCGCGGGCGTTGTCTGCGGCACGATGCGCGCTCTTGCGCAGCGCAAGGCCAGGGCCAATGTCGTGGGTCTGGTCGGGCTGGTCGAAAACATGCCCTCGGACCGCGCCACGCGTCCCGGCGACGTGGTGACCTCGATGAAGGGCGACACGATCGAGGTGATCAACACCGATGCCGAAGGGCGTCTGGTTTTGGCCGATGTGCTCTGGTACGCGCAGGAAACCTACAAGCCTGCGGCCATCGTCGATCTGGCCACGCTGACCGGTGCGATCATCATCGGGCTTGGCCATGAAAAAGCGGGCGTTTTCTCGAACGATGACGGGTTGTGCGGCAAGTTTCTCAAGGCGGCAGAAACCGAGGGCGAAGGCGCGTGGCGGATGCCACTGGCCGAGGCCTATGACAAGCAGTTGAAATCCGACATTGCGGACATGAAGAATGTGGGCGGGCGGCCAGCCGGATCGATCACCGCGGCGCAGTTCCTGCAACGCTTCGTGCAGGACGATGTGCCGTGGATTCATCTGGATATCGCCGGTGTGGCCAGCGTGAAATCGGATACGGCCTATGCGCCCAAGGGAGCCTCGGGTTGGGGGGTGATGGCGCTCAACCGACTGGTGGCCCAGCAGTTCGAGACCGAGTGATGGGCGCAGCCTATTTCTACCACCTGACGCGCCGCCCGCTGGAGGCGACCTTGCCCATGTTGGTGGGCAAGGCGTTGCAGGCGGGGTGGCGGGTGGCTGTCCGGGGCGTCGATCCGGGGCGGATGGACTGGCTGGACCAGAAACTGTGGCAGGGCCCCGAAGAGGGGTTTCTGCCGCACGGGCTGGCCGGTGGACCGCATGATGCCGACCAGCCCGTATTGCTGACCACCGCGCCCGACATGCCAAACGCTGCGGCCTGCCTGATGACAGTGGATGGGGCGGGGGTGGAGCCGGACGAGGTGCAGAGGCTGGAACGGGTTTGCATCGTGTTCGACGGCAACGACCCGGACGCCGTGCAGGCAGCCCGTGGTCAATGGAAGGCGCTGACCGGCGCGGGGTGTTCCGCGCAGTACTGGTCCGAGGAATCGGGCCGGTGGGAAAAGAAGGCCGAGGCGTAAGCTTGCTTTGCGCGACGAAGCGAGGGGAGCCCGTTCGCGCCCCTTAAAATATCTTCTTACAGAAGCATGCCTTAGCGGGTCAGGACCAGTTTGCCGCCGCCGATCTCGACGCTGGAAAAGCGTTGCAGATATTCCATACCCAGAAGGGATTCGTCCATCGCCCCCTCGTTGACGACAGCGCGCACGTCATGATCGCGGATCGGGCCGATGGCGATACTGTCGAGCTTGACAGGCGCGGTGCGCACGGTGCCATTGGCCGTGTAGGCGCGCCCGATATAGATCAGGTCGCTCAAGTCCAGCCCGGCCTCGCGGGCGTCGGATTGGGACAGGACGATCTGGCTGGCGCCGGTATCGACAACGAACCTGATCGGTGTGCCGTTCACCTCGGCTGTCAGATAGTAATGCCCGTCCGGGGCGCGCGGCAACTCGATACGGTTCCCTTGCGCCATAACGGTTTGTGTGGGTTGCACGGTCTGGCGGATGTCCCCCCAGAGTCCGACGCCGGCGATGACGCCGACGAATATCAGCCCCCAGACAAGCGCCTGTTGTGTGACCTTGCCAAGGGATGCGCGATTCTGGGCGAAAAACCACAGGAGAACCGCGCTTCCGAGAAGGACGAGATAGATCAGGCGGGCGGTGTCGAAATTATCCATGACCGGGATATAAGCCGCCGCAAGGGCAAGGGAAAGGTCAACCGGCCAGTCCGAAACCGCGCAGCCCGTCGAGGACGAACTGTACGGCGAGCGCGGCCAGAAGCATCCCCAGAAGGCGGGTCACCACGTTGATGCCGACGCGGCCGAGCGCGCGCTCCAGAAGCCCGGCCATGAGGAACAGAATCAGCACGATCGAAACGACCAGAAGCATCACCCCGCTTACCCATGCCATGCCTTCAAGGCCGGGGTTCTGCCCGGCCAGAAGGATGACCGAGGTGATCGATCCCGGCCCGGCAATCAGGGGGATGGACAGCGGAAAGATCGAGGGATCGTCGTTGTCATCTTCTTCTTCGGCCTCGTCCGCCTGGGATTTGCGCCGTTTGCTGCGTCGCTCGAACAGCATGTCGAGGGCGGTGATGAACAGAAGGATACCGCCCGCGATGCGGAAGGCGGGCATCGAAATGCCGATGAAGCCCAGAACCGCCTCGCCGAAGGCGGCAAAGACGATCAGGATCAGGGCCGAGGTCACGCAGGCGCGCAGGGCGATTGCCCGGCGCTTGGCGGTGTTCATGCCTTGGGTCAGCGCAACGAAAATCGGCGTCATTCCGATCGGGTCGATGATGACGAACAGTGTGACGAAGGCGGTGATCAGAAAGGGAATGTCCATTTCGGCTCCGGTTGCGGCAGACCATGGGTAGGGCGCTATGCGGCAATCCGCAAGCCTCGCGCCTTAGCCTCCGGCCTCTTCCAGCCGCTCCAGCGCCGTCATCCACAGGGTTTCGGCGCGGGCCAGCCCGTCTTCGATCTCGGCGTATTTCTTCTGCCATTCCGCAACGCCGTAAGTATCGTCATAGATCGCCGGATCGGCCAGTTTTGCCGCCACTTTTTCGCGCATTTCATTAAGCTTATCAACGCGCTGTTCGCATTTCTTTACGTCCTGGCGCAGCGCGATCAGGGCCTCGCGCGCGGGGCGCCTGGGTTTGGGTGTCGGCTTGTCCTTGGTCTGGGTCTTGGCGGGTTTGTCTCCGGCCAGCAGCATGTTGCGATAGCTGTCGAGATCGCCCTCGTAAGGGGTTACGCGCCCGTCCTTGACCAGCCACAGCCGGTCGGCCACGAGGCTGAGCAGGTGCATGTCGTGACTGACGAGGATCACCGCACCGGAATAGGCGGTGAGCGCTTCGACCAGGGCCTCGCGGCTTTCGATATCGAGGTGGTTGGTCGGTTCGTCGAGGATCAGCATATGCGGCGCGTCGATGGTGGCCAGCATCAGCGACAGGCGTGCTTTTTGCCCGCCGGACAGCTTGCCGACCAGCGTTTCGGCCTGTTCCGCGCCGATGCCGAAGCCCCCGAGACGGGCCCGCAGCCGGGCGGGGGCCTCATCGGGGCGCAGGCGGCGGATATGGTCGATGGGAGTTTCGTCGAGGTGCAGCTCGTCGACCTGATGCTGCGCGAAATAGCCGATGCGCAGCTTGGACGCGGTGTGAATTCGTCCGTCCATCGCATCAAGTTTGCCAGCCAAGAGTTTGGAAAGCGTGGACTTTCCCTCGCCGTTTCGGCCCAGAAGGGCGATGCGGTCATCCTGATCTATGCGCAGGTCCAGCCGGGACAGCACCGCTTTTCCGTCATAGCCCACGGCGGCACCGTCCAGCCGCACGATGGGGGGCGACAGTTCCTCGGGTTCGGGGAAGGAAAACTTGCGCAATGCCGCCTCTTGCGGGCGGGTGATGGGCTGCATCCTGGCAAGGGCCTTGATCCGGGCCTGCGCCTGTTTCGCCTTGTCGGCCTTGTAGCGAAAGCGATCCACATAGGATTGCAGATGCGCGCGGCGGGCTTCCTGTTTCTGCGCCTCGGATTCGGCGGCGGCAACGCGGGCGGCGCGGGTTTTGGCAAAGGTGTCGTAGCCCCCCTGATAGAGGGTCAGCTTGCGGTCTTCGAGGTGCAGGATCGAGCCGACGACGCGGTTCAGCAGGCCCCGGTCGTGGCTGATGACCAGAACGGTATGCGGATAGCGCGCAAGGTAGCTTTCCAGCCACAGGGCGCCTTCGAGGTCCAGATAGTTGGTCGGTTCGTCCAGCAACAGCAGGTCGGGCTCTGCGAACAACACGGCGGCCAGCGCCACGCGCATCCGCCAGCCACCCGAAAAGGCGCTGCAGGGCTGTGCCTGTTCGGCGTCGGTAAAGCCCAGGCCCTTGAGAATACTGGCCGCACGCCCTTCGGCGGACCAGGCATCAATGTCGGCCAGTCGCGTCTGGATGTCCGCGATCCGGGTGGGATCGGTGGCGGTGTCGGCCTCGGTCAGCAGGGCCGCGCGTTCGGTATCGGCGGACAGCACCGTGTCGATCAGGGAGACCTCGTTGCCGGGCACCTCTTGGGCGACGCCGCCGATACGGGCGCGTGAGGGCAGGGTGATGTCGCCCGTCTCAAGCGCCAGTTCCCCGCGGATCAGGCGGAACAGGGTGGTCTTGCCGGTGCCGTTGCGGCCGACGATGCCCACCTTGTGCCCGTCGGGGATGGTGGCCGAGGCGTGTTCGATCAGGGGGCGGCCCGCGACCGAATAGGATATGTCGTTGATGCGCAGCATGGGCAGGGGTGTGACGCAATCGTGGTCAGCCGTCAATCGCCGCTTTTCAAACTCATGACCCCATGCTATCGGGGCCGCGATATATGGGGTGCGGGCCGAGGGCCTGCGCCGGTTTCATTCAAAGGAAAGAGGCTGATATGGCTGTCGAACGCACGCTGAGCATCATCAAACCCGATGCAACCAACCGCAACCTGACCGGCAAGATCAACGCCAAGTTCGAAGACGCGGGGCTGCGCATCGTTGCGCAGAAGCGTATTCAACTGACCAAGGCGCAGGCCGGTGAATTCTATGCCGTGCACAAGGAACGTCCGTTCTATGACGAACTGTGCGAGTTCATGGCGTCTGCGCCGGTCGTGGTGCAGGTTCTGGAAGGCGAAGGCGCGATTGCCAAGAACCGCGACGTGATGGGCGCCACCAACCCGGCAGATGCCGCGGCGGGGACGATCCGCGCGGAATTCGCTGAATCGGTCGGCGAAAACTCGGTTCACGGTTCGGACGCTCCGGAAACGGCCGCGGTCGAAATCGCATACTTCTTCTCGGGTCTGGAACTGGTCGGCTGAGCCGGATCAAATCTTCCGAGTATTGGGCCGCACTCTGAAAATGGGTGCGGTCTTTTCATTTTAAATCAAGGCGTTATCGCCCGTTCCTCAAATGCTGGCAAAGTCGTTGAAGACCTGTTTGGAAATGGTCTGAGGCTTGGTTGGAATCTGTGGCACGGCCTTGGTCGAGGCCGGCGCCGTGGGTTGGGGGGCTGCTGCTGTAGCCATGGGTCTGCTCCTTTTATCAAGGCAGGCCAGCCGGCTAGCGCACGACTGGCGCCTGTTTATGTTAACCCAGTTCCTCATCGAAATGTGGCATAAATGTGGCAACACACTGTTTCGCCCGGTTTCGTGTGCAGATGTGTCATAAAAGTTTCAATGGCTTAGGCATTCAACACCTGACCCGCCGGGGGCGGGGCGGTGAGGAAAACGGGATCGCAGAGGTCCGCGATCTCCGGTTTGCGTTTCGTACAAAACGTACGATGTGTACGCGGGTTTTGTACGAAACCCGGGGGGAATGAGGAAAGCTGTGTCCATGAGGGACGCAACGACCGGCCGGATCGCGCGGAGGGCCGGGCAAACGGGCGGCTTGATGGCCGCCCGCTGTCAGGAGGTCAGGCCATCATCCGGGCGACGGTTTCGCCGAAGGACGACGGCGTGGGGACGATTGTCACGCCCGAGCCTTTCAGGATCTCGACCTTTTCCTGCGCCGATTCCCCGAAGGCCGACACGATGGCCCCGGCATGGCCCATGCGCCGCCCCTTGGGGGCCGACAGGCCGGCCACGTAGGCGGCGACGGGTTTGGTCATGTGGTCGCGGATGTATTCGGCGGCTTCGGCCTCTTGCGGGCCGCCGATTTCACCGACCATCACCACGGCGTCGGTTTCGGGATCGGCCTCGAACAGCTCCAGTATGTCGCGGAAGCTGGAGCCGTTGATCGGGTCGCCGCCGATGCCGATGGACGAGGACACGCCGATGCCTTTCGACTTCATCTGGCTGGCGGCCTCGTAGCCCAATGTGCCCGAGCGTCCGACGATGCCGATGCGGCCCGGTTCGTAGATATGCGGCGGCATCAGCCCGGCAAAGGCCTGACCCGGCGTGATGATCCCGGCACAGTTGGGGCCGATCAGGCGCATGCGTTTCTCGGCCTTGTAGCGGCGCATGTAGCGTTTGACTCGGATCATGTCGGCGGCGGGGATGCCGTCGGCGATGCAGACGCAGGTCCTGATGCCCGCATCGGCGGCTTCCATGATCGAATCCGCGGCGAAGGGGGGCGGGACGAAGCTGATGACGAGATCGGCCCCGGTTTCGGCCACCGCGCCCTTGACGGTGTTGAACACCGGCAGGCCCAGATGGGTGGTGCCGCCCTTGCCGGGGGTCACGCCGCCCACGACATTGGTGCCGTGGTTGATCATGTCCTGCGCATGGAAACTGCCGATACGCCCGGTAAAGCCGGTGACGAGAACCTTTGTTTCGCTGTCGATGAGAATGGCCATTACGAGGCCTCCTTGAATTTGGCGTCTTTCCATGCGCCGACGACGCTGTCGGCGGCTTCGGCGAGGGTGTCGGCGGTGATGACGGGCAGGCCGCTGTCATCGAGAACCTTGCGGCCCTCTTCGACATTGGTGCCCGAGAGGCGCACGACGACGGGCAGGGTGAGGTCCAGTTCCTTCATGGCCAGAACCACGCCTTCGGCGATCCAGTCGCAGCGGTTGATCCCGGCGAAAATGTTGACGAGGATCGCCTCGACATTGGGATCGTTCAGCACCGCCTTGAAGGATTTCAGCACGCGTTCGGGGCTGGCACCGCCGCCCACGTCGAGAAAGTTGGCGGGTTCGCCGCCCGACATCTTGATCATGTCGAGCGTGGCCATCGCCAGACCTGCGCCGTTGACGATACAGCCAATTTCACCGTCGAGCCCGATATAAGAGAGGCCGCGATCCTCGGCATAGGTTTCGCGGGTGTCTTCCTGGCTCTTGTCGCGCAGTTCGGCGATTTCGGGACGGCGGAAGAGGGCATTGTCGTCAAAGCTGACCTTGGCGTCGAGCGCGACGATCTCGCCCGCCTGGGTGACGACCATCGGGTTCACCTCGACCATGTTGGCATCCATTTCGGCCATCAGGCGATAGCAGCCCATGATGGTCTTGACCGCCTGCGCGATCAGCGGCGGTTCCAGCCCCAGCGAAAACGCGATCTCGCGGGCCTGAAACGCCTGCATGCCGACCGCCGGATCGACGACCGAGCGAATGATCGACTCGGGCTCCTGTTCGGAGATTTCCTCGATCTCCATGCCGCCCTGCGCCGAGGCCACGACGACCACGCGTTCGAGTTTGCGGTCCATCACGAAGCCGAGATAGATTTCCTGCGCGATGCTGGTGGCCTCTTCGACATAGAGGCGGCTGACGAGTTTGCCCTGCGGGCCGGTCTGGTGGGTGACCAGCTTGCGGCCCAGCATCCAGGTGGCGGCGTCCGAGACTTCCTCTTCGGAGGAGCAGATGCGCACACCGCCCGCCTTGCCGCGTGCGCCGGAGTGGATCTGCGCCTTGACGACCCATTTGTCGCCGGACAGTTCGCTGGCGCGGTAGACGGCCTGTTCGGGGCTGTAGGCGATGCCGCCGCGCGGCACCTGCACGCCGAAGCGCGTCAGCAGGTCCTTGGCCTGATATTCGTGGATATCCATGATGTGTCCTTCCTTATGCGTGCTGCGCGACGATGGCGTCGGCCACGGCGATCACGTTGTTGGCCATGCGTTCGCTGGCCGCGTCGATCATCTTGCCGTCGAGGCTGGCGGCACCTTTGCCTTCGGATTCGGCCTTCTTGAGTTCTTCGATGATGCGCCGCGCGCGGGTGACTTCCGTCTCGGGGGGCGAGAAGACCTCGTTGGCCAGGTCGATCTGGCTGGGGTGGATGGCCCATTTGCCCTCGATCCCCAGGGCGGCGGCGCGTCTGGCGCTGGCGATATAGGCGTCGGGATCGGAGAAGTCGCCGAACGGGCCGTCGATGGCGCGCAGGCCATAGGCGCGGCAGGCCACGGTCATGCGCGAGAGGGCGAAATGCCACTGATCGCCGGGATAGTCGGGGTTCAGCCCGCCGATCACCACGGTGCGCGCCCGGTTCGAGGCGGCGTAATCGGCCACGCCGAAATGCAGCGCCTCAAGCCGTCCGGGGGCGGCGGCGATGGCTTCGACATTGGCCATGCCGAGCGCAGTTTCGATCAGCGCCTCCATCCCGATCCGGTGGGGCAGGGCGCAGGCCTCTTCGATCTGGGAGACCATGGTTTCGACCGTATAGAGGTCTGCCGGGACGCCGACCTTGGGCACGAGGATGGTATCGACATGCTGTCCGGCCTGTTCCAGCACCTCGACCACGTCGCGATACATATAATGTGTATCCAGCCCGTTGATGCGGATCGAGATGGTCTTGCCCCTGGCCTTCCAGTCGATGTCGTTGAGGGCCTGGATGATGTTGGCGCGGGCCTTGATCTTGTCGGGGGGCGCGACGGCGTCTTCGAGATCGAAGAAGATATAATCGGCGGCGCTGTCGGCGGCCTTGTCGATCATCGCGGGGCTGGAGCCGGGCACGGCCAGTTCCGAGCGTTGCAGGCGTTGGCGTTTCAGCGGGTGCAGGGTGTAGCTCATTGCAGGGGGTCCTTATGTATAATGTGTGGGCTCAGGCGGCCTTGGCCGGGGCGAGCGCGGTGTCGGGGGTGGTGGAGCGGAAATGTTCCTGTGCGGCGGCGACGCCCGAGCCGGGTTCGATCGCGGCGCCCGCATCGCGCAGGGCCATTTCCGCCGCCGAAATCCCCGCACACAGCATCACCGGGTTGAGCGAGCCCAGATGCCCGATGCGGAACACCCGGCCCGCCAGCTTGTTCAGCCCCGAGCCGAGCGAGGTCTGGTATTTGTAATAGGCGGTCGAGATCACGTCGCGGGCATCCACGCCGTCGGGGGTGTAGATGGCCGACACGGTGTCGGAGTACCATTCGGGAGCGGCGGCAACGAGCGAGCAGCCCTGCCAGGCCTCGACGGCGCGGCGCACGCCCTGGGCCAGGCGGGCGTGGCGCGCCCAGACGGACTCCATCCCGGCGTCGAGCATCATGTCGACGGACACGCGCAGCCCGCGCAGCACCTGCGTGGCCGGGGTGTAGGGGAAATAGCCGGTGTCGTTGAAGGCGATCATGTCGGCAAAGCTGAAATAGCAGCGCGGCATGGTGGCGGACCTGCTGGCCTCGATCGCCTTGTCCGAGACCCCGAGGAGGCCCAGACCGGCGGGCAGCATGAAGCCTTTCTGCGAGCCCGAGACCGCCAGGTCGACGCCCCAGTCCTCCATCTCGAATTCGATGGAGGCGATGGAACTGACGCCGTCGACGAACAGCAGCGCGGGATGCCCGGCCTCGTCCAGCGCGCGGCGCACGGCGGCGATGTCGGAGGTCACGCCGGTGGCGGTTTCGTTATGGGTGCAGAACACCGCCCTGATCCGGTGATCCTTGTCGGCCTGCAATTTGGCGGCGTAGTCCTCGACCGGGACGCCCTTGCCCCACTCGACCTCGCAAAGCTCGACGTTCAGGCCCAGCCGGTCGGCCATGTCGGCCCACAAGAGCGAGAACTGGCCGAAGCGCGACATCAATACGGTGTCGCCCGCGTTGAGCGTGTTGGTGATCGCGGCCTCCCACGCGCCGGTGCCGGAGGTGGGAAAGACGAAGACGCGCCCGCTCTTCAGGCGGTAGACGGATTTCAGATCGTCCAGCAGGCGGGTGACGAAATCGCTGAAATCCGGGGCGCGCATGTCTTCCATGGGGATGTTCATGGCCTGACGCACCGGGTCGGGCACATTGGTGGGGCCGGGGATATAAAGGTGTTGAAAACCGTGCATGATCGTTCTCCGATATTGGATGCCGATACGATCTTTGCGCATGGGGCGCCGGCGCGAAACGCCCGTTGGAATGGTCATGGCGGACATTGGCGCGGGGCGCTCACCGAACGGGTAGGGGGTGGCTACCCGTTCGGGGGCGCGGCGGCTTCGGTGTTCCGTGGTATGCGGCGGTATTCCGGATTTTCCTTTAAAATCATCGGTTTCGGGTGATGTTTTGTCGCATTGGACGGCTCTCGATTTTTCGCGGGATGGTGTAGACTGGCCCGATGGAGGAGACGCAGATCATGACAAAAACCCCGCCGCAGGGGCAGGCGCCGCCTGTGCCGCAGGTGATCGTGGCCGACCGGCAGGTGATCGTGTGCCAGGGGATCGGCTCGCTCGTGGCGCAGATCCCCGAGGTGGAACTGGGCGCCTTCGCCACCGACAAGGCCAGCCTGAAAAAGCTGCTTTCGGCGGTGCGCGGCCCGGCGATTCTGATCCTGGGGGTGCGGCTGGCCGATGGCGACCTGACGCAGGTCCTGGGAACGGTGCGCAAGGATCATCCGCATGTGATGGTCGTCGTGGTGGCCGAGGAGAGCGAATTCGCCTTCATCCGCAGCGCGATCAAGCAGGGGGCCAATTCGGTCTGCATGATGGGGCAGATCCTGACCAGCCTGCCGAAGATCCTCGGCAAGCTGGTCGAGGGGCATTCCATCGTGCCGACGGATATCCTCAAGCGGCTGACATCGGAAACCACGGACTCGCTGTCGCGGCGCGAGCACGAGATCCTGGCGCTGCTGGTGGACGGGCTGACCAATTTCCAGATCTCGGCCCGGCTGGGCCTGAGCGAGAACACCGTGAAATATTACCTCAAGGCGATCTACCAGAAGCTGGAGGTCAATTCGCGCGGGGCGGCGATCGCCAAATACGTGGCCGGCAACTACTGACGAGTCGCTGTCCGGTGTGACGGGCCGGCGGGACGGGCAGGAGGCGAGTCCGGGATTTGCCGGATCCTGCGGGGAGTCGGGGCGCGGGTCCCGCATCATCGGGTCATTTTCGGCGATGACTCCGCAGTGATTTGCAGGGGGCTTTATGAATACGGCAATAATATGCTATGTTACCGGGTGTGTTGACGCATATTTCTTTCGTCCGTGATGCTGTTTTTGAAACAACGTTCACGCAACCCAATGAAAACACGGTAAAAATCGGTTTTTCAAAAAAAATGTGACGTTGTGTGTAAAAAGGGGTTGCGGGGTTTGGGGTGAAGCAGTAGATACCCCTTCACCGGCGGCGCTGAGGCGC
>NZ_FRBR01000008.1 GCF_900142665.1 Roseovarius pacificus | reverse complement strand
TCGCCGCCGTCAGCGTCGTCTTGCCGTGGTCAACGTGACCAATCGTACCGATGTTCACGTGCGGTTTCGAACGGTCAAACTTTTCCTTTGCCATGGTATTGGCTCCCTCTTTCTGTGTCGTGCGGTGCGCATGAGGGCGCACCCTACGGGTTGGTGTAGGGTGCGCCCTCAGGGCGCACCGACGGTTATGCGTATTTCGCCTGAATCTCGTCCGAGATATTCTGCGGGACCGGATCGTAATGCGAGAACTGCATCGTGAACTGGGCCCGGCCCGACGACATCGAGCGCAGGTTGTTGATGTAGCCGAACATGTTGGCCAGCGGCACGTTCGCATTGATCGCGATGGCGTTGCCGCGCGGCTCCTGGCCCGACACCTGACCGCGACGCGACGTCAGATCGCCGATGATCGACCCGGTATATTCCTCGGGCGTGGTCACCTCGACCTTCATGATCGGCTCCAGCAGCTTGGCTCCGGCCTTTTTCAGACCTTCGCGCATGCACATCCGGGCGGCGATTTCGAAGGCCATGACCGAGGAGTCCACATCGTGGAACTTGCCGTCGATCAGCGCGACCTTGAAGTCGATCACCGGGAAACCGGCCAGCGGGCCGCTGTCCATGACGGACTCGATGCCCTTCTCGACGCCGGGGATGTATTCCTTGGGAACCGACCCGCCGACGATGCGCGATTCGAAGCTGTAGCCTTCGCCCGCCTCGGTGGGCGAGATGATCATCTTGACCTCGGCGAACTGACCCGACCCACCCGACTGTTTCTTGTGGGTGTAGGTGTGCTCGATCTCGTGGCCGATGGTTTCACGATAGGCCACCTGCGGCGCACCGATATTGGCCTCGACCTTGAATTCGCGCTTGAGGCGGTCCACCAGGATGTCCAGGTGAAGTTCGCCCATGCCCTTCATGATCGTCTGACCGGATTCGAGATCGGTTTCGACGCGGAACGAGGGGTCTTCGGCGGCCAGACGCGCAAGGCCCTGGCTCATCTTTTCCTGGTCGTTCTTGGTCTTCGGCTCGACCGCGATCTCGATCACCGGATCGGGGAAGGTCATGGTTTCCAGAACCACCTGCTTCTGCGGGTCGCACAGCGTGTCGCCCGTGGTGGTGTCTTTCAGACCGGCCAGCGCGATGATGTCACCGGCGAATGCCTCTTCGATCTCCTGCCGCTCGACCGCGTGCATCAGCATCATCCGGCCAACGCGTTCACGCTTGCCTTTGGTCGAGTTCATCATCTGGTCGCCCTTGCGCAGAACGCCCGAATAGATGCGGGTGAAGGTCAGCGAGCCGACAAACGGGTCGTTCATGATCTTGAACGCCAGGGCCGAGAACGGCGCATCGTCGTCCGCGGGACGTTCGATATTGCGCTCTTCGTTTTCGTCGTCCGGGGCAAACCCCTTGAGCACCGGAACGTCCTTGGGTCCGGGCAGGAAGTCGACAACGGCGTTCAACAGGGGCTGCACACCCTTGTTCTTGAATGCCGAACCGGCCAGCATCGGGAAGAAGGACAGCGACAGGGTGCCCTTGCGGATCAGCGCGCGCAGGGTGGCCTCATCGGGCTCTTCGCCTTCGAGATAGGCTTCCATGGCGTCGTCGTCCAGCTCGACGGCGAGTTCGATCAGGTTGCTGCGCCATTCGTCGGCAACATCCTTCAGCTCGTCGCGGATCGGCTTGCGCTCCCAGGAGGCGCCCAGATCTTCGCCGGCCCAGACCCATTCTTCCATCTTGATCAGGTCGATGATGCCTTCCAGCGAGTCCTCGGCGCCGATCGGCAGGGCGATCGGCAGCGGCGTGCCGCCGGTGCGTTCCTTGATCATCTTGACGCAGTTGAAGAAATCGGCGCCCAGCTTGTCCATCTTGTTCACGAACACGAGGCGCGGAACCTTGTAACGGTCGGCCTGACGCCAGACCGTTTCGGTCTGCGGTTCGACACCGGCGTTCCCGTCCAGCAGCGCGACCGCGCCGTCGAGCACGGCAAGCGAACGCTCCACCTCGATGGTGAAGTCGACGTGGCCGGGCGTGTCGATGATGTTGAAGCGCGTCTTGGTGTCCGACGTCCCTTCGGGGGTCGGGTCTTCCTGACGCTGCCAGAACGTGGTGGTCGCAGCCGACGTGATGGTGATGCCGCGCTCGGCTTCCTGCTCCATCCAGTCCATCGTCGAGGCCCCGTCATGGGTCTCGCCGATCTTGTGGTTCTTACCGGTGTAGAACAGGATCCGCTCGGTCATCGTGGTCTTGCCGGCGTCGATATGCGCCATGATGCCGAAGTTGCGGTAGCGTTCGAGGGGATAATCGCGTGCCATGATCTTGGGGCCTCTCGGGGTTACCAGCGGTAATGGCTGAAGGCTTTGTTCGCCTCGGCCATCTTGTGGGTGTCTTCGCGCTTTTTCACGGCGGTGCCGCGGCTGTTGACTGCATCCAGCAGTTCACCGGCCAGGCGCTCTTCCATCGTGTTCTCGTTGCGGGCGCGCGAGGCGGTGATCAGCCAGCGGATCGCCAGCGCTTCGCGGCGCTCGGGGCGCACTTCGACGGGCACCTGGTAGGTGGCACCGCCCACACGGCGCGAGCGAACCTCGACCGCGGGTTTGATGTTGTCCAGCGCTTCGTGGAAGATTTCCACCGGCGCGCGCTTGACCTTGTCTTCGACACGATCAAGGGCGTTGTAGACGATTTTCTCGGCAACGGATTTCTTGCCGTCGATCATGAGGTTGTTCATGAACTTCGACAGAACCCGATCGCCATACTTGGCGTCGGGCAGGACTTCGCGCTTCTCTGCGGCGTGACGACGGGACATCTGTTATTCCTCTTACTTCGGACGCTTGGCGCCGTATTTCGAGCGGCGCTGCTTACGATCCTTGACGCCTTGCGTATCGAGCACGCCGCGCAGGATGTGATAGCGCACACCGGGAAGGTCTTTCACACGGCCGCCACGGATCAGAACCACCGAGTGCTCCTGAAGGTTGTGGCTTTCGCCGGGGATATAGCTGATGACCTCGAAACCGTTGGTCAGGCGCACCTTGGCGACCTTACGCATGGCCGAGTTCGGCTTTTTCGGCGTCGTTGTATAGACGCGTGTGCAGACGCCACGCTTTTGCGGGCACCCTTGCAGGTGCATGGATTTCTGGCTTCTGACTTTGGGCTGCCGCGGTTTGCGGATCAGCTGTTGGATCGTTGGCATTGGGTCTCTTTCCCCGTCTCTCAACACATGTGTCTGCACAGGGCCGTCCCCATGCGGTTAATCTCGATACGCCTTACGCGTCCGCAAAGCGAAAACACCGCAACGTTCCCATTCCGAGGTGAACGACGCGGCTGGTTCCCAGAGGATCGAGGCGAATTAAAGTGCCTGGATCTTGACCACTTCAGTTTTGATATCGGTTGACGGGGCGACCCCCATGACCGGATGGGGCGCGTATAGGGGGAGTCGGAATGCTTGTCAACAGCCTGCTCCCAAGCGATGCCGCCTTGAAAACAGCGTTTCGCCTTGTTCCGGTCGCATGGTTTTGCCAGCATGGCACGACAGGCTTCTTCACGCAACGGACGATCATGCGCGTCATTGGTATTTGCAGGTTTTCCTATCCCGCCCTCGGCGGGTTCAAGCGGATGCATGACAGCACCGCCGACCGCGAGTCCTATCTCTATGCCCCTGAACGCATGGAGTTGCGGTTTCGCCATTTCGAAACGCTGACCCTGCCGTCGATCGCCGGGCAGACCGATGCGGATTTCACCTTTCTGATCCTCGTCGGCGACAGCCTGCCCAAACCCTGGCGCGACCGGCTGAGCGACCTGACGGCGGATATCCCGCAAATCCGTATCGTCACCCGGGAACCGATGAAGCACCGGCAGGCCATGCAGGCGGCGCTGCTGGAGGAACTGGGCGAGAACGACACCGAATCGATGCAGTTCCGGCTGGACGACGACGATGCGGTGGGCATCGGTTTCGTCCGGGCCCTGCGGCGCATGGCCCGGCGCAGTGCGCCCCTGCGCAACGGCCGGCGCAAGATGGCCTTCGAGTTCAGCAGCGGTTTCATGGTGCGCCTGTCGGACACGGGGATCGAGGCCCGCACGGTGCGCAGCCCGCTCTGGTCTTGCGGGCTGGCGGTGATGTTCAATGCGGGCGACACCAAGACGGTGATGAACTACCCCCATCACAAGCTGCACGAAAAGATGCCCACCCTGATCGAGCCGACCTGGCCGATGTACCTGCGCGCCGTGCATGGCGACAACGATTCAGGCGCAGGCGACAGGCCCGGTGCGCTGACGCAGATCGATTCCGTCACGCAGGCGCAGCTGCGCGAGCGCTTCAACGTGGACGAAGATCACGTGAAAGCCGTGTTTTCCGCCCCAGTTGCGCCTCGCGATACAGCATGAACAGGCCCGATCCCACGACGATGGCCGCCCCCAGCAAGGTCAGGGGCTCAGGCCACTCGCCGAACACGGCCCAGCCCAGCACGAGCGCCCAGATCAGCCCGGTATAGCGGAACGGCGCGATAAAGCTGACCTCGCCGACCCGCATCACCATGACCGAAAACAGGTAGCCGCCGATGATCATCACCGCCGCGCCCACGATCATGCCCGACGTGCGCATATCCACCGCCGCCCATTCGCCCGACAGGCTGCCCAATCCGAAAAACACCATGATCGAGGCCGAGGTGATCAGCGTCACGAACATCGACGGGATATCGCGCGACAACGCCCGGGTTGACAGATCGCGCAGGGTGACGAAGCCCACCGCCGCCAGGCTGTAAAAGGAATAGACGGTGAAATCCTGCGTGCCGGGCCGCACGATCAGCATGACTCCGACAAAACCCACCAGGATCGCCGACATCCGCCGCCAGCCGACGGGATCGCGAAACACCACCGCCGCGGTCAGCGTGAGGGTCAGCGGAATGGCCTGAAGGATCGCCGTGACATTGGCGATCGGCATATGAAATAATGCGGTGAGAAAGAAATAGGCCGTGCCGATCTCGCCCACCATGCGCAGCCCGATCGCGCCCCAGTCGCGGCGCGGCACCTGTGCGCGCAACGCTCCCATTTTCCAGGCGATCACACCGACGGCCAGTGTCGTCAGTATGCCGCGCAGGAACAACAGCTGGAACATCGGGATATCCCCGGCCAAGGATTTCATGAAGCTGTCGCTGATCCTGTAGGACGCCATCGATCCCATCATCAGAAACGCCCCGGTCAGATTGTCGGATCGTGCCATGCGCGCTGCCCCTGCCAGATTCTCCCGGAATTAGACCCGGATCTGACGCCCCGGCAAGCCCCCTGTCGCGCCGCAGGCCCCGCGCGCCGCGTTCAGCCCGCCGCCAGTGCGCGGGAGATGGCGTCGTGCAGCACCGGATTGGCCGCGACCACACCATTGACCTTGGGCGCGGCATTGTTGAACCGCAAGACCCGCGCCGCGCGGTCCGAGGTGAGTGCGCCCGCCTCGCGCAGGATCAGTTCCCCGGCGGCGATGTCCCACTCCCAACTGGGGCGCAGGGTCAGCATCGCATCAAACCGCCCCTCGGCCACAAGGCACAGACGATAGGCCAGCGACGGACGATGCGCGCGCTTCACGTCCGGCGTGCCGCCCACCCAGTGCTGCGGGGCGAGATTGGGCTTGGCCGCCAGCAGCGATGCGCCGCTCAGATCGTTGCGGTCGCTGACACGGATCGCGGCGCCGTTCAGGAACGCGCCCTGCCCCTCGGCGGCGACATACATCATGTCGCGCGCCGGCAGATAGACGACCGCCGCCGTCACAATGCCCCGGTCGGCCACGGCCAGCGAATGCGCCCATATGCCCGAACCTTCGATGAAACTGCGCGTGCCGTCGATGGGATCGACGATGAACACCCGTTCGCAGGACAGGCGCGCATCGCTGTCCTCGGTTTCCTCCGACAGCCAGCCATAACCGGGCCGCGCGGCGCGCAACCGGTCGGACAACAACGCATCCACGGCCATGTCCGCCTCGGTCACGGGGCCGAGGCCACCCGGCTTGTCCCAGCGTCTCGCCGTGGGGCCGGTATGGCGCAAGGCCTCTTCGCCCGCCGCACGGGCGGCGTCGATCAGCAGGTCCAGATCACTCGCCGGCAATCGTCAGCCCCTCGATCAGCAGCGACGGCACGACCCGGCTCAGCCACGGGCGCGCATCGTTGGCGGGCACCATGCGGCGCAACATCTCGGGCAGGTTGCCCGCGATGGTGCATTCGTTGACCGGGCAGACGATCTGCCCGTTTTCCACCCAGAACCCCGAGGCGCCGCGCGAATAATCCCCGGTATTGGGGTTGATCGTGGAGCCGATCATCGACGTGACCAGCAGCCCGGTACCCATGTCGGCGATCAGTTCGTCACGGCTCTGCCCGCCCTGGGTCAGTTCGATGTTCCACGTTCCCGGACTCGGCGGTGAACTTGTGCCGCGCTTGGCATTGCCTGTCGGCTCCATTCCCAGCTTGCGGGCATTGGCCAGGTCCAGCGCCCAGCCGGTCAGCACCCCGTCCTGCACGATGGCGCGGCGCCGGGTCGGCAACCCTTCGGCATCGAAGGGGCGCGATCCCATGACGCGCGCACGATGCGGGTCTTCGATCACCGACAGCCCCTCGGGCAACACCTGTTCGCCCAGCCGCCCCATCAGCCACGACGAGCCGCGCGCGATGGACGCGCCGTTGCCGGCGGCCAGAAGATGCCCGATCAGCGAGGATGAAATCCGCTCGTCGAACAGCACCGGATAGGCCCCGGTGCGCGGCCTGCGCGGGTTCAGAGCGGCCACGGCCCGTTCTCCGGCGCGGCGGCCGATATCGTCAGGGGTGCGCAGATCGGCCTGAAAGATGCGGCTGTCGCCGTCATGGTCGCGCTCCATCCCCGAGCCTTCCCCGGCAATCGCCACACAGCTGATGCCGCGATCCGTGCGCTCGTACCCTCCGGCAAAGCCGTTGGTCGCCGCCATATGCACCGCGCGCCAGCTATAGCCCGCGCTGGCCGATTGCACCTGGCTGACGCCCTGAACTTCCAGCGCCGCGGCCTCGGCGGCGCGGGCGTCGTCCTGCAACTCCTGCGCCGAAGGTTCGGGCGTGGCATCGGCCAGTTCCAGCGCCGCCAGGTCCCAGTCCCGCGCCAGTTGGCCGGGATCGGCCAGCCCGATATACGGGTCTTCAGGGGCCTCGCGCGCCATGGCGACCGCCCGTTCGGCCAGCGCCGTCAGAACTTCGGGCCGCGCGTCCGAGGCCGACACGCAGGCCTGCCGCTGCCCCACCATCACCCGCAACCCCACATCGACGCCTTCCTCGCGCTCGGCCTGCTCAAGCGTTCCGCCCCGCATGTCGATGGTGATCGAGCGCCCCTCGATGGCGATGGCATCGGCGGCCCCGGCCCCGGCCTTGCGGGCGGCGTCGAGCAAACTGTCGGTCAACTGGTCAAGCGGTCGGGTCATGCGTGTCTCCTGAATGCGGGCAACAGGTAGCCCCTGCCCCGCCCCGGCACAAGGCCCGGCAGGTGAAAGAAAAAGCCGGACACTGGCCCCGATTTCTTCAAAAGAAATCGGACCGGAACCTTTTCAAGGTTCCGCCCCCCCGGGCGACGGAAACATACAAAACGCCCCCGCAGGTCTCCGCAGGGGCGTTTCGCGTTTCATGTCAGGCCACCCAAAGGGCCGGTGGGCTTATTTCAGGCGCTGGCCATTGGCCAGAACATGGCCTTCCTCGTTGACCTCGATGCGCGACACCAGCGTATCCTCGCCATCGCCCGGACGGGCGAACAGGCCCATCATCATGCGCACGCCGCTGGCCTGATCCTGCGGGATCAGCCCCATCGCGACCAGCTTGTCCAGCAACCCGTTGCCGCCCACCAGTTGCAGGTCCAGCGCGCCCAGAGGCGCGGGCAGCCCGTCGAAGCTTTCCAGATCCGAGTTGTCGAAGGTGAAATCGCCCTCGCCGGTCAGTTCCGCACCGGCCAGACGCACCGTCAGCCGGTTCAGCGTCAGCGCATTCAGTTCCGCCGGGGTATCTTCCATGTCTTCCAGCGCTTCGGCCTGTTCGGGATCGAGCAGATCGAACAGCAAACGCGCCTTGCCGGTCAGGTCGATATCCACCGTGGCCGGATCGCGCGGCAATTGCTGGGCGGGGTCGAACATCGCCCAGATGGCCTCGGACATGGTGAACTCGGACAATGTGAACGATCCGGCAAAATCCTGCGGCTCATCGCCCTTGCTGACCGGGGTGGTCATCTCGAACCCCAGTTTCTGGCTGGCGAACTGCACCGGGAAGGGCAGCTGGTTGGTTTCCACCGTCATTTCGATGTCATTCGTCGCGCCCGAATAGCGGAGCTTGCCCGCATCCATCGACACGCCGAAATCACCGCCCCCGGAGGTGCTGACCGTCTTGAACGTGTCGCCGTTCTCGTCAAACGACATCGTTCCCGATCCCGCGCCCACCTCGAAGGTTCCGTCCATGCTGAATCCCGCCTCCAGCATCGCGGCCATGTCGGTGCTGTTCATGTTGTCCGGCAGGGTGCCCGTGCCGGCATAGCCCAGGCTGTCGTAACTGCCCTGCGCCGTCATGCGCCCGCCGGTTTCGGGATCGGTCACGTCCAGCGCATAGAGCACCTCGCCCGAGGTGAATTCCTGCGTCAGTTCACGCAGGTCGCCACTGCTCATCACCGACGTCCCGGCCATGTCGGACATGGTCATGCTGGCGGTTCCGAAATCCACCGGCTCGCCATCGGCGGTGACCTCGGTCAGTTCCAGTGTGCTGGTCGTGGCGCTGTAGGTATAGGTCATCCGATCGGCATCGCCCGAAACGAGCATCTCGAAGCCCGAACTGCGATACTCGATCACCGACTCGAACGCCTGCCCGTCGTCATCGGCGGCCATGACGCGGATCGGCAAGGTCTCGGGCATGGTGATCGACACCGTGCCGTCGCCATTATCGGCAAAGGCCAGTTCGGGGATCACGATCTCCAGATCGCCCTCGGCCTCGGGCATCGGCATGTTCATGCTCAGATCCCGGACACTCAGCGTATCGCCCGATTGCTCGGTGACCGCCTCGACCTCATACCCGAATCCCGAGAAATACGCCTGCCAGTCCTCCCAGACCTGCTGGGGCGTCACATCGGCCATCGCCGCCGAGCCGGAAATGAAAAAACCAATCGTTGCCGCCGAAGCGACGAGCTGTGTGCGCGGTGCCATACCGAACCCTTTCATAACAATGTCGCCCATAATCTCTGGCCTCGGGCCAGCGGGGTCAAGGGTGGTTCTGGCTGGACCCTAGGGAAAGCACGCGTTACCACTTGGGCCGACACGCCCAAAGGGGGGAAACAGCATGGACCTGACAGGCAAGACGGCCCTGATCACCGGCGCCAGCCGCGGCATCGGCGCCGCCACTGCGCGGGTTTTCGCCGGGGCCGGGGCGAATGTGGCGCTGCTGGCCCGCAATGCCGACGCCATCGCGGACCTGGCCGGGGAACTGGGCGAACAAGCCATCGCCGTGCCCTGCGACGTCAGCCGCTACTGGGAGGTCGAAGCCGCGGTCGAGGCCTGCCTCAAGGCGTTCGGCAGGCTTGACATCCTGATCGGCAACGCCGGCGTGATCGAACCGATCGCGCCCCTGTCCGGGGCCGACCCCGACGCATGGGGCAAGCTGATCGACGTCAACCTCAAGGGCGTCTTCCATGGCATGCGCGCGGCGATACCGGTGATGCGCAAACAGGGCGGCGGCACGATCCTCACCATCAGTTCCGGCGCGGCCCATAACCCGCTGGAAGGCTGGAGCGCCTATTGCGCCTCCAAGGCCGGTGCGGCGATGCTGACGCGATGCGCCCATACCGAAGGCGCCGCCGACGGGCTGCGCGTGATGGGCCTGTCGCCCGGCACCGTGGCCACCGACATGCAACACGTGATCAAGGCCAGCGGCATCAACCCGGTCAGTCAACTGGACTGGTCCGACCACATCCCCGCCGACTGGCCCGCCAGGGCGCTGCTGTGGATGTGCGGCGCCGGGGCAGACGCCCATCTGGGGCAGGAAATTTCGCTTCGTGATCCTGAAATCCGCAACAAGCTAGGCCTGACATGATCGACCTCACCAAGGACGGCAAACTCTGGACCGTCACCCTCAACCGGCCCGACAAGGCCAATGCCCTCACCGCCGAGATGCTGACCGAACTGGCCCGCATCGCCGAAGCCGCCCATGACGAGGCCCGCGTTCTGATCCTGACCGGGGCGGGCAAGGTGTTTTCCGCCGGGGCCGATCTGGAAGCCGCCCGCGCCGGTCTGGCGACATCGGCGGTGTGGGAGCGGCTGAGTTCCGCCATCGCCACCTTTCCGGGCCTGTCCATCGCCGCGCTGAACGGCACGGTGGCGGGCGGGGCCATGGGCATGGTGCTGGCCTGCGACCTGCGCATCGCCGCCAACGGGGCCAAGGCGTTCTACCCGGTGATGAAACTCGGCTTCCTGCCGCAGCCCTCGGACCCCAAACGCCTGACACAACTGATGGGCCCGGCGCGCGCCAAGCTGATCCTGATGGGCGGCCACAAGGTGACCACCGACGAGGCGCTGTCCTGGGGCCTGTTCGATCAGATCGCCGACCCCGACGCCCTGATGGCGCGCACCCTGGACCTCGCCGCCGACACGCTTGCCGCCGATTACGTCCATGCCGCCACGATCAAGGGCATGTGCCGGGTCTGACCGGCCCGGCATGACCGGCTCACCAACCGCAGGCGCGTCTCAGGATGCCTTGCGGTTCTCGATCTCTTCGCCGATCCGGTCCAGTTCCGTCTCGTCCTCGGGCAGCCCCTCGCGCGACAGCAGCACCGCCAGCTTGCGCAGTTCCGGCACGTGGCTGCACACCACCATGAACATCACCATGATCGGCACCGACAGGAACATGCCCGGTATCCCCCAGACCGCACCCCAGAAGGCAAGGCTGATGATGATCCCGAAGGACGACAGCCGCAGCGCCCGGCCCATCATCCACGGGTCGATCACGTTGCCGTTCAGAAACTGGATCGCCCCGCAGATCAGGAACAGCGCCGCCGTTGTCTGCGCCTCGCCGGTTTCCACATAGCCCACCAGCGCCACCATGCCCGTGGCCACGATCGAGCCGATATTGGGAATGTAGTTCAGGATGAATGTCAGAATCCCCACCGCCAGCGCCAGTTCGATCCCGAAGAACCGCGCCACCGCATAGACCATCGCCCCGGTGATCAGGCTGACCACCGTCTTGACCAGCAGGTAATAGTTCACCCGGTGAATGATCGAGGTGATGATCTTGCTGACCCGTGCGGCCTGCGCCTCGTCGCCGAAGAAATTCTGCATCTTGGTGTCGAACCAGATACGTTCGGCAAACAAAAAGCCCACGAACAGGATCACCAGAACCGTGCCCTGCATCAGGTTGCCCGCCTGCCCGGCCACCGCGCGCACATAGCCCGAAATCTGCACGCTGCTCAGCGAATTGAGAATGGACTGCTCCACATCCTCGCCCATCCACGCGAACAACGAGGCCACCGCCTCGGGGGCGCGCTCGGCATAGGACAGCGCGGTAAACAATACCGTGTTGAGCTGCGCCAGCAGGATCGACGACAACACCAGCAGCGCCGCCGAGATCAGCACCAGCGCGATGATCGAGGCCAGCCAGTTGGGAAAGCCGAACCGCCCGATCCTTTGCCGCGCGATCAGGCGGATCACGTCCGAGGTCAGCGCGAACAGGATGATCGCCACCGCCAGCGAAATCAGGATGAATCGCGCCTGCACCAGCAGGAACAACACCACCGCAAAGGCGATGATGACCAACGCCGTGGTGCGCACCCGCGCATAGTTTTCCGTCTCGCCCAAAAGGCCCGGTTGTCTGTTATCGCCTGCCGCCATTTCGTCTCTCGATTATTACGCACCTACTATGGGCAGCCCACGCCAGAGTGACAACCCATACCCCACCCGGCAGGGCGCGGCCCGATGCCGTCCACGCCCTTCTTTTAGGCACTGCACGTTACAGGAGTGTTGCACTGTGCCCGTCCTCGGGGCAGGACGCGCCCCTTCCGTTGCCTCTTTGGCCAATGGTGGTGCGCGCTCCGTTTCCAGCGTGCCGGGCGGCTGCACGCCTCACTCCTCCGCAAACAGCCGCGTCCTGATTTCGGGGCGCAACAGCTCGCTCAGCCGCCGCGCGCCGTGGCCCTGCTCCACCGCATGCTGGAACAGGTCATGCACCGCGCGCGACAGGGGCGTCGCATGGCCCTGCTGCTCCTGCATGTCCGCGATATAGCGCATGTCCTTGGCCGCGTTCTCGACCGAGAACACATAGCCCATGAAATCACCGTCCTTCGCGTTGCCGATCACCCTGTCCAGCACCCCCGACGAGGCCGAACCGCGTGTCACCACATCATACAACTTCCCCCAGTCGAGGCCCTCCTCGGCAGCGGTGTGAAACGCCTCGGTCACCAGCGCGGCAATGCCCATCACCATGTAGTTGTTGACGAATTTCGCCTTCGCCCCGGCGCCGACCGGGCCGAAATGCTGCACGCTGGAACAGAACAGGTCCAGCACCGGCGCGACGCTGGCAAACACCTCGGTTGAGGCCCCCACCAGCGCGCCCAACTGCCCCTCCTCCGCCTGCTGCGCCCCGCCGGTCAGCGGCGCTTCGGCGAACAGCACGTCCTTGTCGCTGAGGGTCTGCGCCAGTTTCAGGGTCGAGGGCAGCGCCGAGGTGCCCGTGTCGATCACGATCTGGCCGGGGCGCAGAACCGGCAGCATCTCGTTTACCACCTGCTCCACCACGTCCGAATTGGGCAGGCACAGGACCACCACATCGCAGGCGCGGGCCAGATCGGCGGCGCTGGCATGTTCCACCGCGCCCGCCGCGACAAGGCTGTCGATCACCGCACGGTTGCGATTGGCCAGCGCATGCAGCCCGCCCGCCCTGGCCAGAATATTGCGCCCCATGCCCGCGCCCATCGCACCGAGGCCGATCAATCCGATCTCCTGCGCCATCAGATCGTCCAGCCGCCATCGACCACGAAAAACTGCCCCGTGGTCACTCTGGATTCATCCGAGGCCAGGTACACCACCATCGGCGCAATGTCCTCGGGGTGGGTCATCTCGCGCAGGGGCTGGCGGTCCAGCATCGCCTGATAGGCCGCATCGTAATCGCCCCGCGCCGCCATCCTGTCCTGTAGCGACGGCGTCAGAACGGTGCCCGGACAAATCGCGTTACAGCGGATGCGGTCCCTGATGTAATCCGTGGCGATGGATTTGGTCAGCCCCATCACCGCGCCCTTGGTCGCGCCATAGGCGCATCGGCTGGCCGCGCCGGTGATCGACGACACGACCGACGCCATGTTGATGATCGACCCGCCCCCGGCCCCGATCATGCCGGGCAGGAAGGCCTCGGTCATGCGGGCCATGCCGCGGATATTGACGGCAAAGGACCGGTCCCAATCGGCATCCGTGGCCTCCAGCAGGGTGCCGTCATGCACCCATCCGGCGCAGTTGAACAACACGTCGGGCGTGGGGGTTTCGGCGGCGAACGCCCCGATCGCGGCGGCATCGGTAACATCCAGCGTCACCGGGCGGATACCGGCATGTTCCGCCGCAAGGCTGTCCAGCGCCCCGGCGTCAATATCCGCCGCATATACCGTCGCCCCCTCACGCGCCATGGCCAGCGCCGACGCCCGCCCGATCCCGGCCCCTGCCGCCGTCATCACGACGGTCTTTCCTTCCAGTCTCATGTTGCAATTCCCCTGTTGGATCATCTCCGCAATCCGGGGCGATGGTACAGCAGTTGCCACCGCTGGCAAGCGGGGCCGTGGCGGGACAGGATGCACCCGGCCCTGCGCCATTTCCCATCAATCGCGTTTCGTACGAAACCACGGGTCGTTTCGTACGAACGGTACGCGTGCGCCCTGTTAACCACCGGGATTTACCGATCCGATACCGACGCAATACCGACGTCGTACCGATGCAATACCGAACGGCGTTTTCCCTTGTTAACAAAGGGCTTTCGCCGGGTCCGACTCAGCCGTTAACGCTTGCGCCGCGCACCGGGGGTTTTCGAGTGAAATCCGGGCGGCCGCTTGCCCACCCACCGGATGAACTTCTCCAGCCTCGGATGCGCCCTCAGCGCCGCCACGGTGGCATAGTCCCGCGCCAGTTCGGCCTCGGTCAGCGTGGCGTGGATCTCGTTGTGGCAGATCTGGTGCAACAACACCGTCGGCCCGCCCTTCCCGCCTTTCAGCCGGGGGATCAGGTGATGCAGGCTCTGACGCGCCTCCGGCGGGATCGGCCTTTGGCACAAGGGGCAAATCGGGTCTTCTTCGCCGTTCTCCATCGCCTTTGTCTTGATCCCGTGGCCGCCAACGGGCAAGAGGATGGCGCAGTTACACCGTTTTGCAAGAGGTGCGTTATGGATTGGGACAACCCGCCGCCGATCGTGCAGCAGGCCATGGATTATGCGATGCAGGGCTGGGACATCGCCAAGGGCTGGCTCCTCAGCCCCGCCGCGTGGTCGCAATTCGCCCTGCTGATCGTCGCCTACCTGCTGGCGGTGGTGATCAGCCGGCGCATCAGGCCCGTCCTGACCCAGCTTCTGACACCGCCCCCCGATCAGGATCACGTCATCGCCCGCGCCCGCCGGATGGTGCTGCTGTTCGTGCCCCTTCTCTTGCCGCTGCTGGCCTATATCCTGACCGGCGCAGGCGAAAGCGTCACCCGGTCCATCTTTGGGTCTGGCGGCGTAATTGCCTTTGGCAAAAGGGTTTTTCTGTTCCTCGCGGTGCGCATTCTGGTGCGCGACATCCTTGCCGACCCGTTCCTGAAACTGCTTGGGAAATACATCCTGATCCCGGTCGCCGGGCTTTATGCGCTCGGCATTCTGGACCTCGTGACCGAGAAACTGGCCACCACCATCGTCCCCTTGGGCAACATGTCATTCGACCTGTTGTGGCTGGTCAAGGCCATCGTCGCGGGCGGCGTGATCTTCTGGCTGGGGCGCTGGTCGAACGACCAGTCGGCCAACTACATCCAGTCGCAAGAAGATATGCGCCCCGCCACAAGGCAACTGGCCGCCAAGGCCGCCGAAATCGCCATTTTCGGCGCGGCGTTCCTGGTTCTGATGAACGTCCTCGGCATCTCGCTGACCTCGCTCGCGGTGCTTGGCGGCGCCATCGGTGTCGGCCTTGGCTTCGGCCTGCAAAAGATCGCCGCGAACTTCATCTCGGGCGTGATCCTGCTGCTCGAAGGGCAGGCGACCGTGGGCGACTATGTGGAACTGGACAATGGCGAGGCCGGAACCATCGTCAAGACCACCGCCCGCGCGATGATCCTGGAAACCTTCGACGGTCGCTGGATCGTCGTCCCGAACGAGGATTTCATTACCACCCGTGTCGTCAATTACTCGGATCAGGGCAGCGCAAACCGGTACGAAGCCCCGTTTTCAGTGTCTTATGACACCGACATCAACCTGATCCCGCCCATGGTGGAAAAGGCCGTGGGCGACCTGCCCTTCATCCTGAGCGATCCCGAAGCCCCCGATTGCGAGCTGCGCGCCTTTGGCGACAGTGGCGTTGAGTTCGCGGTGGAATTCTGGGTCAACGGCATCGACGACGGCAAGAACAAGTTCACCCCACAGGTGCTGTTCGCCATCTGGAACGTATTGAAAGACAACAACATCGAAATTCCCTTCCCGCAACGGGTTGTGCATCACGTGGGTCTCGACAAGGGCACCCCACCCCCCGTGACATGAGCGAGGCGCTGATCATCGGCGCGGGCCCTGCCGGGCTGATGGCCGCGGATGAACTGGCACGCGCCGGGCATGCCGTGACCGTGGCCGAGGCCAAACCGTCACCCGCGCGCAAGCTGCTGATGGCGGGAAAGTCGGGCCTGAACCTGACAAAGGACGAGGATTTCGAAACCTTCATCGCTGCCTACGGCGAGGCCGCCCCGATGTTGCGCCCGATGCTGACGGAATTCGGCCCTCAACAGGTGCAGGAATGGGCCATGGGCCTGGGGCAATCCCTGTTCACGGGCAGCACCGGGCGGGTGTTTCCCGAGGCGATGAAAGCCTCGCCGCTGTTGCGGGGCTGGCTGGCCGAATTGTCACGCCTTGGCGTTCGCCTGCAAACCCGCTGGCACTGGAGCGGATGGAACAATGGGGCCGTTCTGATCGACACGCCGCAAGGCCGGCAGGAGCTGACACCGGATGTCACGATCTTTGCCTGCGGAGGCGCCAGTTGGGCGCGGCTTGGGTCCGACGGCGCATGGGCAGCGCATCTGCCGTCACAAAGTCTGACCACCTTTCAGCCCGCCAATATGGGATTTGTCATATCATGGTCTGATCACATGCGGCGGCATTTCGGCAGCCCGGTCAAAGGTGTGGCGCTGCATGCCGGAGATCATGTCTCGCGCGGAGAAATCATCGTTTCCGAACAAGGACTTGAAGGGGGCGGCATCTACGCCCTGTCGGCCATGCTGCGCGATGGTGCGGCGCTGACGCTGGACCTGACGCCCGATCTGGAGATTGAAACCCTGCGCCAACGCCTGTCGCGCCCCCGTGGCAAGGCCAGCCTCTCGAACCACCTGCGCAAGGCGCTGAAACTGGACCCGGTCAAACAGGCGCTGCTGATGGAATTCGCGCGCCCCCTGCCGCCCGACCCCGCCCCCTTGATCAAGGCCTTGCCGATCCCCCTGCAAGGTCCGCGCCCGATGGATCAGGCGATCTCGACCGCCGGAGGATTGCGCTTTGACGCGCTCGACAAGAGGCTGATGTTGCGCGACCGGCCCGGCACCTTTGCGGCAGGCGAAATGCTGGATTGGGAAGCCCCGACAGGAGGGTATCTGCTGACCGCCTGCCTTGCCACGGGCCGTTGGGCCGGGCGCGCCGCCGTTGATTGGCTTAGCGGCTGATCGGTCAGGGCAGCGCCGCCGCGCGCTGAAACGCCTCACGCGCCATCATCTCGGCCCTGTACTGGCCAAGCTTTTCATCCGAAGCGGGAAACCCGGTTTTTTCCGCCCAGATCAGACAATGCGCCAACAGGATATCCGGTACGGTTATCTCGTCCCCCATAAGAAACGGCCCCTTCAACGCAGAGGACAGCCGCTCGAGGTTGCGCTCATACTCCCATTTCAGCGCTTCCTTGACCTGCGGCACCCGGCGTTCCTCGGGCAGAACGAAACTGTGCCGGGCGGCGGTCCAGAGAACGGCATCCAGATCGTCGAGTATCTGATGGGTCAGCGCATCCTGCCGGGCGCGCTCGATCGTGCCTGCGGGACAGGCCAACTGCCCATGCCGATCCGTCAGATAGGCCATGATCGCACTGGAGTCGGTCAGCACATCATTGCCGACACGCAGGGCAGGGATTTTGCCGGAAGGGTTCACAGCCAAAGCTTCTTTGCTTCTGGGGGCGGCTGCAAGGTGCTCATAAGGTTGACCGATCTCTTCCAACAGCCACAGAACACGAAACGCCCGGCTCGCCCGGGTTCCTATGACCTGATACATATGGCTTTCCTTTCGATGCGGATCGGCAATTACAGTGCCCCGGTTGAATGTCGCTGACAAGCGATCACCTGAAACATGATCTTTGCGCGCCGATACGAACGCGTGCTAGCGTAATTCTGCAAACCCGCGACCAGACGAAAGGTTCCGAGATGACACGCACCGGATCATGCCTTTGCGGCGCAGTGAGGTTCGAGATCGCGACGCCCCCCGAGACGGTCGGGGCGTGCCACTGCACGATGTGCCGCAAGTGGTCCGGCGGCATTTTTCTGGGCCTCGAAGTCGGTGCCGATGCCGTTACCTTCAATGGAGCAGAAGAGCCCAAAACCTATGCCTCATCCGATTGGGCCGAGCGCGGTTTCTGCGCCACTTGCGGGTCCAGCCTGTTTTACCGGATCACCGCGCCGGGACCGCATCAGGGCCAATATGCGTTCGGGCTGGGCACGCTGGACGATGTGGACGGCATCACCCTGACCAGCGAGATTTTCATCGACGAGAAACCCGATGGATACAGTTTTGCCGACGACACGACCAAGATGACCGGCACCGAGCTATTCGCGCTTTACGCTCCGTCCGAATAACCCATCGCCTTAACGGGCGGCCAGCATCGCCAGCCGGATCAGCGTGCGTTCCACAAGCGCCATGTCCGGCGCGTGCTGCCCCGCCGAGCGCAATTGCAGATCGGTATCGGTAAGCAGCGTCAGCGCCTGCTCCAGCCGATCCGCGCCCCATTGCTGGGCCTGGCGCAGCATCCTGTCGCGCCGGGGGCCAAAGACCGGCGGGCGCACCCGCCCGATGCCTTGCGCTGCCCCGCCCGGGTCCGAGGCCGCCGCGTAAAGCGTGCGAAAGTGCCGTGTGGCGCTGATGCACAGTGACACGGGCTGCACCCCCTGTGCCCGGAGACGCTTCATGACCGGCCCGATCTCGCCCGAACGTGCCTCGGCCACGATATGCAGAACGTCATCCAGGTCCGCCTCGGTGGAACCGGGGGCGCAGGCCGCGATATCTTCGGAGGAGACAGGCGCACCATCATCCAGCTTGTAGAGCGCCAGCTTTTCCATCGTCTGACGGAAATCACCGGGGTCCAGTTCGCGCGCAAGGGTTGTCAGGTCGCGCATCGCATCCCCGCCGATATCCCTGAGCCCGGATTTGGCGAGGATCGCCTCGATTTCAGCGCGTGAGGGCGGATCGTCGTAAATTGCGACAGCATATGCGTTCGGGTGGTTTTCGAACAACTTGCGCAGTTTCGAACTGGCCTTGAGCTGCCCGGCGGTGACGACGACCTGCGCATCACCTTCCCGCCAGTCGATCAGGGCATCGGTCACGATCTGGGCCAGAGCGTCGGTCGCATCCTCGACAAAGGCCACGCGCGGCCCCGGAAAAAACCCTTGCGCCTTGATCGCATCCAGCAGCATCGCAGGGTCCTTGCGCAGATCCGCCGCCGGGATACGGGTCAGACGCATTTCCTCTTCGCCTTGAGGGCCGACAAGAGCCGCAATCACCTCTTGCCGTCTGAGCGCCACGCGCATTCCATCGGAGCCGTAGATCAACAGCCCGGTACGCTGCGGCTCGGGCCGCGCGAAATAGCCCGGAGCATCGCGCCCCGACAGTTTCATGCCGGAAGGCCCGCAGACCCGGCAATCAGGCGCGCCACCATCTGGTCGGCCAGAATCGTGATCAGCCGCTCTTCTGCATCACGTTCAGCCGCCTGTGTTGCAACGGTACTGCCAGAGGCCGAAAAACTGGTGAAGCTATCCACAGTTCCGGATAGCACCACGGCCCCGCTGTCACGATCGCGCAACACATAGGTTCCCTCACCCAGAAGGTTGTAACGCATTACGATATTGCTGGTGGAGATCGCCACCGGCTGCGAAATCAGGTCCAGCGAATAGATCAGATCGTAGCGCGGCATCGACGCGCGCCCGAGACGATCTTCAAGCTCGCGCGTCATCAGGTAACCCGCACGGTCGTCGGGCTCCATGATGGAAACGGCATTGCGCAGCCGAGTCGCGGCCCCTCCCGGTGCATAGGCCGGGGTAAAGCCACAGCCCGCCAGGGCCGGGGCGGTCAGCGCACTGCAAGCGCCTGTCAGAAAGGTGCGGCGATCAAATGACGACATTCACGATCCGTCCGGGGACAACGATGATCTTTTTCGGCCGGGCCCCATCCAGTGCCTTGATGACAGCATCGTTGGACAGGGCGGTTTTTTCAACCTCGGACTTGTCCATGTCCTTCGGCACCTGAATTTCCGCTCGGCGCTTGCCGTTGATCTGGATGGGCAGGGTGACGGTATCGTCAACCAGCATCGCCTCGTCGGCCTGCGGCCAGGGCGCATCGGTCACCAGCCCCTCGCCCCCCAAGGTCTGCCACAGTTCCTCCGACAGGTGCGGGGTCATCGGCGACATCAGTTGCACCAGTGCGCGGGCGGCCTCTTTGCGCGCCCCGGCCCCGGCGTTCGATTTCGCCAGCGTATTGGTAAAGGCGTAAAGCCGCGCAATGGCCGCATTGAAGCCAAAGGATTCCACCCCGCCAGTCACATCGTGGATGGCCTTGTGCATATCACGCAGCAGACCTTCGTCCTGATCGGTGGCAGGCGCGTCGCTGGCGGCGATCTCACTCACCACGCGATGGACGCGCGACAGGTGCTTGTGCGCGGCCTCGGCCCCCGAGGCGGTCCATTCCACGTCCCGCTCGGGCGGGCTGTCGGACAGCACGAACCAACGGGCGGTATCGGCACCGTAAGACCCGATGATATTGACCGGATCGACCACGTTCTTCTTGGATTTCGACATCTTGGCCGAGGGGATGATCTCGACCGGCTCGCCTGTCGCCTTCAGCTTGCCGTCTTCCACGTCTTCGGGCAGGTGATAGACGGGACGGTCGTTTTCATCGCGGGTCTGATAAATCTCGTGCGTCACCATACCCTGCGTGAACAGCGCGTTGAACGGCTCGATCGCCTTTTGCGGCAGGTGGCCCGTCAGGTGCATGGCGCGGGCGAAGAACCGCGAATAGAGCAGGTGCAGGATCGCGTGTTCTATGCCCCCGATATACTGATCCACGTTCATCCAGTATTCGGCCTCGGCCATGTCGGTGGGGGTTTCGGCGCGCGGCGCGGTGAAACGGGCGAAATACCACGAACTGTCCACGAAAGTGTCCATCGTGTCGGTCTCGCGCCGTGCGGGCGCACCACAGGACGGACAGGCACAATCGCGCCAGGTGGGGTGACGATCCAGCGGGTTGCCGGGCTGATCGAAGCTAACATCGTCAGGCAGACGCACCGGCAGGTTTTCTTTCTTCTCGGGGACCACGCCGCAGGTGTCGCAATGCACCACCGGGATCGGGCACCCCCAATACCGTTGACGCGACAGCCCCCAATCGCGCAGGCGGTACTTGGTCACGCCTTGCCCCACGCCGTTGTCTTCGCAAAAGGCGATGGCCGCATCGATCCCTTGCTCGCCGGTCTGCACCTCGTCACCCGCGAACCCTTTGACATAACGCACCTTTTCGGTTTTTGGCGGGACATATGCCTCGCCCCCGTCCTCGGGCAAAGTGAAATCGTCACCCGGCGTTTCCGGCGCATAGGTCGAGCTAACGGGAAGTCCGTACTTGTTGGCGAAATCCAGATCCCGCTGATCATGCGCCGGACAGCCGAAAATCGCGCCGGTGCCATAATCCATCAGGATGAAGTTGGCGACGTAAACCGGCAATTCCCATGCGGTATCGAACGGATGGCGCACAAGCAGGCCGGTGTCGAACCCCTTTTTCTCGGCCTTTTCGAGCTCTTCTTCCGAGGTGCCCATGCGGCGGCATTCGGTGTTGAAGGCGGCCAGTTCGGCGTTGTCCTTTTCCATCTGGCGGGCCAGCGGATGATCCGGGGAAATCCCGATAAAGCTGGCGCCCATCAGGGTATCGGGCCGGGTGGTATAAACCTCGATCCGGTCATGGCCCTCGGGGCCGTCGATCAGCGAAAAGGCAAACTGCAACCCGCGCGAGCGACCGATCCAGTTGGCCTGCATCAGCTTGACCTTGGCGGGCCAGTCATCCAGCCCGTCCAGCGCCTCGAGCAATTCCTCGGCAAAGTCCGAGATGCGGAAGAACCATTGCGTCAGCTCGCGCCGTTCCACCAACGCGCCCGACCGCCAGCCGCGCCCGTTTTCAACCTGCTCGTTGGCCAGCACCGTCATGTCCACCGGGTCCCAGTTGACCACGGCGTTCTTGCGATAGACCAGCCCCTGCTCCAGCATATCGAGGAACAGCGCCTGTTGCTGGCCGTAATATTCCGGATCGCAGGTGGCGAATTCGCGGCTCCAGTCGATGGACAGGCCAAGCGGCTTCATCTGGCCGCGCATGTCGTCGATATTGCCGTAGGTCCAGTCCTTGGGATGTCCGCCAATGGCCATCGCCGCGTTTTCGGCGGGCATGCCAAAAGCGTCCCACCCCATCGGGTGCAGCACGTTGTGGCCGGTGGCCAGCTTGTAGCGTGCGATCACATCTCCCATCGTGTAGTTGCGCACGTGGCCCATGTGGATGCGCCCCGAAGGATAGGGGAACATTTCAAGCACGTAGTACTTGGGCTTGTCCCCGGACCTGCTGGCGCGGAAAATTCCGGCCTTGTCCCAGGCCTCTTGCCATTTCGCTTCGATCTCGGCGGCAGAATAGCGCGACATGTGCAGCACACCCTTTTGCGGTCATTCGTATTGCCCTGCGTGATAGGGCCCACACGCCGCGGGGTCCAGTGGCAAGGCGCAAAAAGCGGGGGTTTGCAGGGGCGAGAGCCCCGCCTATAACCGGAAAAAACTGTATCGGGCGGTGCGTTCCATGAAAATCCTGTTCATCCACCAGAACTTTCCCGGCCAATACAAGCATCTGGCGCCGCTGCTGGCTTCGAAAGGCCATCAATGTGTCGCGCTGACCCTGCGGGTGAAAGAGCCGACAAACTGGAACGGAGTGCGCGTGCTGCCTTACGCCCTGCCCAACCGCAAGGGACAGAACACGCATCCCTGGCTGGTCGATCTGGACACCAAGGTTACCCGTGGGGAGGCGTGCTATCGCGCGGCATGCAAGATGAAGGATGCCGGATTTTCCCCCGATCTGATCCTTGCCCATCCCGGTTGGGGCGAATCGCTGTTCCTGCACGATGTCTGGCCGGATGCTCGGATCGGTCTTTATTGTGAGCTTTATCACAGTGCAGAGTATCCCCATCTGCGGTTCGATCCCGAGTTCGACCGGGGCGATGCCGATCTGTCGGGGCTTCGTATCCGCATGAAGAACATCAACAATCATCTGCATTTCCAGATGGCGGATGCCGGTATCAGCCCGACCCGGTTTCAGGCCGATACATTTCCGTGTGAATTCCGCGACCGCATCACCGTTATCCATGACGGAATAAACACCGCCCTGTCACGTCCTGACCCGAATGCCCGTCTGACCATCGACGGACAGGTCGATGTGACGCGCAACGATGAGGTGATTACCTTTGTGAATCGCAATCTAGAACCCTATCGCGGATATCACGTTTTCATGCGCGCCCTGCCCCGCCTGCTGCGTGAGCGTCCCCAAGCGGAAGTTCTGATCGTCGGTGGCGACGAGGTCAGCTATGGCGCGCGGCCGCCCGGCGGAAAAACCTGGAAGCAGATTTTCATCGACGAGGTACGTGGCCAGATTTCCGATGCCGATTGGGAGCGCGTGCATTTCCTGGGCCGGATTCCGCATGACAAGTTCACCCGGCTTTTGCAGGTCAGCCGGGTGCATGTCTATCTAAGCTATCCCTTTGTTTTAAGCTGGAGTCTTCTGGAAGCCATGAGCTGCGGCGCGTCCGTCGTGGCCTGCGATACCGCGCCGGTCAAAGAGGTCATTGCGCAGGACGAAACCGGACGGCTGGTGGATTTCTTCGATGGCGATGCGCTTGTCGGGCAGGTCTGTGATCTGCTCGAAGATCAGGAGGCGCGCGAAGGTCTGGGGGCGGCGGCGCGGAGTTTGATCCAGAAACGGTATGATTTGCGCAGCATTTGCCTGCCGCGCCAATTGTCATGGGTCGATGACGTGATGTCAGGTGCGGGAGCCTGAACGCCCCCGAACTGCTTTATCCGGAAATCAGAACCTTTCGGCCTGAATCCGCAACTGACGGGCGCGCGCCAGGATCGCATCCTCGACAGCGCGTTGCGTTCCGCCCGCCACCGGGCCGCTACGTGTTTGCAGCGCCACGTTAAGCGACCGTGCGTCAAGCGCGGGATCGCTGATCAGGATGGTCGCGCGATAGGCCTGTCCGCCCCCCGGCGGCGTGCCATAACCTGTTGAAATAACACCCGTAAACGGATCGGCCGTCTGTACCGGAAGGAAATCGAGCACATCCAGAGATGCCGTCCAGAGATACCGGTTGACCTTGACCTCGGCATCGCCGCCTTTGAACGCGTCGAATATCGACGATCTGCCAATGAAATTCCCTTTGGATTCGCGTCCGCCTTCGATGCGGTAGGCCTCCGGATCGAGCTTGGCGTCGCGGAAGCCCCCGCAAGAGGCAAGCAACGCAAGGCAAACCGTGGTCAGTGCGGCATTTCTGATGCTGTACATGGTCATTACGCGATCCGGCATTGTTTCCCTCCCCTACTATCCAAGGTAACGGATCGGAGCAAGGAGTTTACTGAAATCGTCCTGGCTTGGACGGCAGGCATTGTGCCTGTGCATCGCCCTGTGGCAAACAGGCACCCGGTACCGCATCAGACAGAGGGCGTGGCATGGGGCTGCAAGAGATCAGAACCCGCATTCACAAAGCCGAGGACGCCGCCGGGCGCGCGCCCGGAAGTGTCACCCTTGTCGCGGTTTCGAAAAAGCAGCCCAATGACCGGGTCGAAGCCATTCTGGAGCAGGGGCATCGGTGCTTTGGCGAAAACCGCGTGCAGGAGGCCGCCGGAAAATGGCCCGATTTTCGCGAGCGTTTTCAAGGGATTGACCTGCATCTGATCGGCCCCTTGCAAACCAACAAGGCACGTCAGGCATTCGAGTTGTTTCAGGCCATTCACTCGGTCGACCGGCCCAAGCTGGCCAGGACCATTGCCCGTCTGGCCCAGGAAGAGGGGCACTGCCCCGATCTGTTCATCCAGGTGAACACCGGCGAGGAAGAGCAGAAGGCCGGTATCCTGCCAGCCGAGGCCGACGATTTCATCAAGGATTGCAAGGGGATGGACCTTCCCGTCAAAGGGTTGATGTGCATCCCGCCCGTCGATGAAGAAGCCAGTTTGCATTTCGCCCTGCTGGCCAAAATCGCCAACCGCAACGGGCTGGAGGGGTTGTCGATGGGGATGAGCGGGGATTTTGAAAAGGCGATCGCGCTTGGCGCGACCCATGTGCGTGTGGGCAGCGCGATTTTCGGCGAACGCGCCTATTGAGGACGCACGATCAGCCGCGTGGATGGCTGAATTTTCCTTGCGATATCAATCAGATGATCGCGGCGAAAGGCGATACATCCCTCGGTGGGGTAATGCGGCCGGCGCCATTGGTGCAAGAATATGCATGACCCGTGGCCGGGTTTGGTCTCCGGCCAGTTCCAATCGGTGATCAGCACCAGATCATATAGCGGATCAGCCCGGCGCAGCACCTCATGCGAGTGCGAATAAGGCTTTCGAATCATGAGGTTATAGTGGCGATCCTCGGGATCGTCGGACCAGATGTCGCCGGGCCCGATGGGCACCGCCCAGTCGGCGGGCCGCGCCAGGCGATCCGGGCGATAGAGCATGCCGACGATTCGATGCACCCCGATGGGCGTGGCGCCATCCCCCTCGCGTTTACAAGCGGTTAGCCCACCGCGCCCGACCGAGCAGGGATAGTGGCGACCGCGAAATCGCAGCCCCATCGGCGTGAGAACGAGATCATCAGGTGTCATGCAGGTGTCATGCCCGAAATCGCCCCGGCACGGAAGCCGGAGTTTTGTACGAAACGTACGAAATGGACACGCGTTTCGTACGAAACCCGGCCCCCGGTAACCGCGGTGCATTCATCATGGACGCAAATTCACCGATTTCACGCGGGGTTAGCAGTTTGGAAAGAATTTCATGATTGGGTCGGGGCGCATATCACGAAAGGGATCGTCGAACCGTCATGCGGAGCGCTCTGCATATCGCCATGGACCTCATCGCTGTCGGGCGATGGCTATGGAGGTTATTGCGCCTCGCGTTCGGTAATCGCCACCCCGTCGGCAATCGCGTCCGATGGGTGGGTAATGACGCTCTGACCGGGCTCGAGCCCCGCCAGCACCTGAACGCTGCTGCTGTTGCGGCGGCCCGTTTCGATCACCTGCAAGCGGGCCGCACCGCCATCGGCCACGAAAACGGCCCAGTCCTGCCCGCGCCGGAACAATGCGCCAAGCGGGATTTGCAGCACATCGTCCCCCTCCCATTCGACGACATGCAGGTAAACCGAAAACCCGTCGCCGAGGCCGGAACGCTGCGCGAGCGGCGTGACCAGATCGAAAATCACATCGACGCGCTGTTCCTCGATGCCGAGCGCGGACACCTTGGTATAGCCCGATGGCTCGATCTTGGTCAGGCGCGCCTCGAGCGTGCTTTCACCGCCCCAGCGATCGACGATGGCGCGCGCACCGGGGGCCAGGCGCACGGCGTCGGTGGACAGAAGATCGGCGACGATTTCTATATCCTCGGGCCGCCCGACCGACAGGAGATGCGCCCCGGCGGTGACGGGCCGTTCGCTGATCGTGTCGATCCGCAATACCCGGCCATCGACCGGCGCGGTCAGGCGCACGCAACACCCGTTATCCTGTGCCGCATCGTCGCCGGGCTCAATCAGCGCGGCGCGCGCGCCGTCCAACGCGCTGTTGGCACGCTGAAGGTTGGAGGCCGCGGCTTCGGCCCGGGCCTCGGCCGTGGCAAGGCGCTGCTCGGCGTCTTCCAGCCGGATGACGGAGGCCACGCCGCGATCCACCAGGGTCTTTGCCCGCTCGTAATCGGTACGGGCATAGTTCAGTTCCTCATCGGCCTGCCGCAACTCGCTGCGGGCCACATAAAGCGCCGCCTCGGCCTCGCGCACGGCGGCCTCGGCCTGAATGCGGGTACGCGCATCCAGGAGGCCGGAACTGGAGGGTTCGACGATGGCGACCACGGTTTCGCCGCCCGTCACGACATCGCCTTCGCGCACGGGCGAGCGGCGGGCCGTACCGGTGATGGGCGCGGACACCTCGTAAATCTCGGCGATCCGGGTGCGGGCGTCGGCCTCGATGGTGACCTGCATTATCCCGCGCGTGACCGGGGCAATATCCACCGGCACGGGATCGGTACGAAACGCCACCCAGGCAAGACCGCCCACGACAGCCAGCCCGAGACCGGACAAAAGAACGGTACGTGTCTTGAGGGCCATTTCCGGTTACTCCCGTGTTTTCATGACTTCGACAAGGTTCAGCTTGTCCAGACGGCGGCGCACCACCAAAGACGATACAAAGGACGCCGCCAGCACCACAAGGCTGGCGCGGGCGAACCCGGCGGGTTCCAGCACCAGCGGCACGGCATAAAGATCCGATGTGGAGCCGCTTGCCAGCGCCTGCGCGATCAGCGCCCCCAGCCCCCAGCCGAGCGGTTGCGCCAGAATCGCCAGCACCATGGTTTCGCCCATCAGAACAAAAGACACCTCGCCACGGGTGAACCCGAGAATGCGCAGGCTGGCCAGTTCGCGGGCGCGTTCGGACAGTTGAATGCGCGCACCGTTATAGGCCACACCAACGGTGATCAGCACCGCGATGGAAATATAGACCGTGGTCATGACGACGACATTTTCGCGAATGGTTTCCTCGAAACTGCGGCGCATGTCGCTCAGCATGATCAAGCCGCTGAGTTCCGGTGTTTCCTTCAGCGTGGCGTGCAGTTCCGGCAGGAGGGCGTCATCGACCAGAAGATTGGCCACGCTGATCCTCGGGGCCTGACGCTTGAGCCGGTTGAGCGTTTCAAAATCCATATAGGCGCCAAGGCCGATATACCGCGTGACAACGCCCGCGACGGGCAGCGCATGCGTTTCGCCGCGCCCGCCGAGGAATTCGACCTGGAGGATATCGCCCGGCGCGGCCTCCAGCTGCATGGCCAGCCGTTCGGACAGAAGCAGCCCGTCGCGGGGCACGTCGACGGCCCTGCCCACCCCGTCGATAACGCGCGACAGATCGGCGCCCGGGCGGCGGGCCTCGATCGCTGCGTCTTTTTCGAGATGCCCGTGACGCAGGATCGCCGCCTGGCCCTGTTGCCCTTCGGCGCGCAAAACGCCCGGCAGGTTCGCCACCTGCGGCAGGGCGGTTTCGGGGATATCCGGCTCAAACAACAGGATCGCGTCCTGCCGGTTGGACTGGTAGAAGGCGCTGTTCACGATCTTGTCCAGCGCATCCGAAAAGAAGCCGGACGCCACCAGCACGGCCACGGCCAGCGACAGGCCCAGCGTGGTCAGCGCCGAGCGGAGCGGCCAGCGCATCAGGCTGCGCAGGATCATCATCACCGGCTGCGACAGGCGCATCGCCGCCAGCAACCGGTCGAACCAGGTGCGCTTGAACCGTGGCGGCGCGGGCGGGGCCATGGCCACGGCCGGTGGCATGGCCGCCGCCCTGAGCGCACTGCGGGCCGCCCCCAGCGCCGCGCTGAGCAAGGCCAGAACCCCGGATATCACATAGGCGTCCCAGGCCACGCGGTAGATCAGGTAGGGAAAATCGAAGAACTGCGCATAGAGCCGCGCCAGCGCCCGCGACAACCAGGTGCCGACGCCCCATCCCAGGACCGCCCCCACCAGCGCGATCAGCGCGGCCAGCATCAGATAATGCAGGCAGATTTCCACATCGGAATACCCGATCGCCTTGAGCAATCCGATCTCCGAGCGTTCCAGCGCGATGATCCGCCCGATCACCATGCCGACCAGAAAGGCGGTGATACCGAAGAAGATGGGCGGCAGGATCAGGGCGGTGGCGCGCAGCTGTTCGATCTCGGCATCCACGAAACTGTGCGAGGTCTGCCGGTCCCGCCCATAGGCGCCCAGCCCGCCATACGGCTCCAGAAGCGCATCCAGCCGGTCGATCACGGCAGGTTGTTGCGCAGCCGGATCGAGCTTCAGGGCGATGTCGTTGAACGCACCGTCCATGTCGAACGCCGCATCGGCCATGCGCGCGGGCATCCACAGGATGCCGAAGGTTTCGTTGTCGGGCATCAGCGCACCGGGACCGATGGTATAGATGAATTCCGGCGACAGAACCGTGCCGGTCACGCTCAGCCTGCGCTGCTGCCCGCCCAGATTGGCCAGAAAGCTGTCACCGGGGCGCAGCCCGTTGGCCTGCGCGAAGGGCGCGTTCACCGCGACCTCGGCCGTGGCCGCCGGATCGGGCAGCCGCCCGGTCCGCAGAAGGGGGCGGTTCAGCAGCGGCGCACCATCCTCGGGCAGCGAGATCGCGCGCGCCGTCACCGTCTCGACCCGTGCGGGCAGGTCGAGGATGACATGCTCGACCACGCGCGGTTCGGCCTCGCGCACACCGGGGATGGCGCGGATATCCGTCAGCAGGCTGTCGGGCACGCGGTTGGCCCCGGCAAAGACATCGGCAAAGCGGTTGCGCTCGTAATAGGCGTCGCGGGTCTCTTCCAGCGCACCGTACATGCCGAAGCTGGTCATCAGGATCGCCACACCGCAGGCCAGCACCAGCGCGATCGCGGCGGCCTGCGCCCAGAGGCGGCGAAAATCGCGCAGCAGCTTACGATCGAGCGCCTCCATCTGTGCCTCCTACCAGTGAATTTCGGCGGGCGCGATGCGGGTGTCGTTTTCCTCGACCCGGTCGATGCGCCCGTCGCGGAACCAGATCACCCGGTGGGCCATTTTGCGGATGGCGGCGTTATGGGTGATCACCGCCGTCGTGGTGCCGAGTTCGTCGTTGATCGTCCTGAGCGCGTCGAGCACCTGCACCCCGGTCTGGCTGTCCAGCGCGCCGGTGGGTTCGTCGCACAGCAGCACCTCGGGGCGTTTGGCGATGGCGCGGGCGATGGCGACGCGCTGTTGCTCACCGCCCGACATTTCGGCGGGGAAGTGATCCATCCGTTTCGACAGGCCGACCCGTTCCAGCGCCTCCTCGGGGCGCATGGGGTTGCGCGCCACATCGGTGACGAGCTGCACGTTTTCCCGCGCCGTCAGGCTGGCCACCAGATTGTAGAACTGAAACACGAAGCCGACATGATCGCGGCGGTATTTCGTCAGCCCCCGGTCGCCCAGCGCGGTCAGTTCCAGATCGCGGAACCACACACGGCCCGCGCTGGCGTGATCCAGCCCGCCAAGGATGTTGAGCAGGGTGGACTTGCCCGACCCGGACGGCCCGAGCAACACCACCAGTTCGCCGGCGTAAAGTTCGAGGTCCACGCCGGCCAGCGCATGAACCTGTGTGCTGCCCGTGTCATAGACCTTGGTCACGCCCTGAGTTCTGAAAATCGCCTCCGACATCCGCCTCCCCCAAGCCAATGTTCCGCACCCGTTGCCCCGTCGGGGCATGACATGCCTCAAACCGGGGGTGCGGTATCCGGTTCCAGAATGAGCGGACAGCGCGCAGCGTCCAGCAGGCGCGCGACGGGTGGCAAGGCCGCATGAGGCCCGGACGCCACGACGACCGCAGGGCGGCAACGCTCGAGCCGGGCCAGAAGCGCCGCGGGCGAGTCGAACGTGACGATACCCGCCCCCGCAAGCCCGGCCAGGGGCGCGGGCCGCACCTCACCCGCCTGCACCGGAACCAGAACGATCAGCGGTTTGCCCAGACCCTCGGACAGGTGCGCGGCCAGAGCGGTAAGCCGTGGAGCGGGATCGGTCGCAGAGGCGATCAGGATCACGCAATCGCTGTCACGCGGCGCGCGGCGGAATCCGTAAACGATCAGGTCGCCCGCCCCGGCCCCCTGTTCGAGCACGGCGGCCAGACGCCCGTGTTCCTGCCGGAATCCCGCCCCCAGAGAGGCGCCGCGCGCCGTACGCAAAAGCTGTTCCCGGAAGCGGCGCGCATCGGCGCGGAAGGCGGCCTGCATCTGCTCGGCGGTGATTTGCGCGATGCGGGCGCCGGAAAACCCCACGCTGCACGCACGCGGTGCAGAGGCCGCAGCCAGGATCGATTCGTCCACCACCAGCAACCCGTGCAGCTCCGCCCCGATTTCGCGCGCCGCCAGAACGGCGATCTGCATCGTGCCCTCGGCATCGGTATAGCATGTCGCCCCCAGCAGGACGCGCGCGGGGCGTTTGGCCGCGTTCATGACGTGCCTCCCTGTTCCATCGCCGCGCGCATATAGGCGCGGCGCATGGCGGCGAATTCATGCAGGCGGGATTCGACCCGTGCATTGACGCTGTCCTCGGGGAACGTGCCGTACTTGCCGCGCGTGCCCGGCTCCTGCCCCGTCAGAACGGCGATGGCATCGGACAGGTGGGACATCGGGACGATGCGGAAGGTTCCGGCCTCGACCGCGTCGACCACCCGGCGGCGCAGCGCCAGATGCTTGACATTGGCCTGCGGGATCAGCACGCCCTGCCTGCCGGTCAGCCCGCGCGCGGCGCAGATATCGAAAAAGCCCTCGATCTTTTCGTTCACGCCGCCGATGGCCTGAATATCCCCGAACTGGTTGACCGATCCGGTGATCGCGAAGGACTGGTCGATCGGCACCCCGGAGAGCGACGAGATCAGCGCCAGAAGCTCCGCCGCCGAGGCGCTGTCACCGTCCACGCCGCCATAGCTTTGCTCGAACACCAGCGAGGCCCAGAGCGACATGGGCGCATCGGTGGCATAGGTCGTGGCAAGGTAGCCTTGCAGGATCAGCACCCCCTTGGAGTGGATCGGGCCGCCCAGTTCGGTTTCGCGTTCGATATCGACCAGCTTGCCCGCCCCCATCCGCGTGCGGGCCGTCAGGCGCGAGGGGCGGCCAAAGGCATAGCCGCCGATTTGCAGCACCGAAAGCGCGTTGATCTGACCGACGCGCGTGCCGTCCGTGTCGATCAGGAGGGTTTCGCGGGTGATCGCCTCGTGGCTGAGATCGCGCAGACGGCTGGCGCGGCGTTCGCGTTCGTGCAGGGCCTTTTCGATATCGGCTTCGGCAATCGCGTCATGGCCATTGCCGTCGGCCCAGTGATCGGCCTCGCGCAGAATGTCGGACAAGGTGTCGGTGTTCAGCGTCAGCCGTTCGGAATCACCGGTGAGGCGGGTGCTTTCGCGCAGCAGCGCGGCCACCCCGGCGGCCTGAAGCGGGCGGGTGCCGGCCTTGCACGTGATGGCGGCGATCATCCCGGCATAGGCGGTCAGATCCTCCGGGTCGGCGGGCATGTGATCGTTGAAATCGGCTTCGAGCTTGAACAGGTGGGCGAAATCCGGGTCGAGCGCGGACAAGAGATAGTAGTGCGAGCGCTCGCCCACCAGAATCACGCGCGTCCTGAGCGGCACCGGGTCGGGATCGAGCGAGACGGTGGAAATCAGGCTGAGCCGTTCGCCCGGCGAGTAGATGGCGATTTCGCCGGTGCGCAGGCAGCGTTTGAGCGCATCCCAGGCCAGCGGTTCGGACAGGACATGCAGCGCGTCCAGCACCAGGAACCCGCCATTGGCGCGGTGCAGCGCGCCGGGTTTGATCATGGTGAAATTGGTGACCAGAGCGCCCATTTCCGAGGCGTATTCGATGCGCCCGATCAGGTTGCCGAGGGTCGGCAGGGCCTCTTGCACCACGGGCGCGCCACTGTCGGCATCCTCGGGCTGGCCGACGATCACGTTGACGGCGTAGCGCTGAAACTGGGGCTTGGCGTAATGTTTCGAGGTGGCGCCGGGAAAGGGGCCGTCCTGTGCGCCGTCTTCGCGCAGCAGGAACAGCGCGGCATTTTCGATCAGGTCGGCGCGCACGGTTTCGAGATAGGCGCGCACGGCGTCGAGATCGGGAAAGGCGCGCTGCACTTCGGCAATGGCCGCATCCACCCCGTTGCGGGCCATTTCGGCATTCAGCGCCTCGACCTGCGCGCGGTGTTCCTTTTCGCGGGCGGGCGCGGATTTGAGCACTTCGGCCAGTTCGTCCTGCGTGATGTCGACCGCCGCGTCGATGGTTTCGCGCTGCTCCTCGGGCAGGGCGTTGTAGGTATCGGGGGTCAGAACCTCGCCCTCATGAGTACCTGCGACGGTGAACCCCATCGGCGTGCGCAGGATCGCCACGTTGCGCGACCGGGCGCGTTCGAAGAGTTGCGTCATCTGTTCTTCGTGGGCGTCGGCGAAGGTCTGTTCGATGGCGTTGCGGCGGGTCTGGTAATCTTCGGATTCAAACAGTGCCGGGATGTCGTTGGCCAGTTCGTCGATCAGTTGTTCCATCGCGTGGCGCAGGCGGTTGGCCTGCCCGGCGGGCAGTTCGATGGCGCGGGGTTTGTGCGGGGCGTCGAAATTGTTGACATAAACCCAGTCGCTGGGAAGGGGGCGGTTTTTCGCGGCCTCGTCGAGAATGGCGCGCACGATGCGGTGGCGGCCGCTGCCGGGGGTGCCGAGGACGAAGGCGTTGAAATCGCCATGCCGCATCCCGGCGGCCATGCGGATGGCATCGACCGCGCGATCCTGCCCCAGCCAGCCGGGATCGGCGGGCAGGTCGGCGGTGGTGTCGAAGCCGAAATCCCCGGCGGTGATACGTGCGCCAAGCGCCGAGGCCGGGAGGGTTTCGGGAAGTCTGGAGGTCATGGCCGGTCTCTCCTGTTGCCCCGTAGACCGCCGGGGCGGCGGGTGTCAGTCTAGGACACAGCGTAGCGGCAGGACTTGACCGGGATCAAGGCCGGGGGCTGGTGAACCAGGTTTGCGGATCGACGAAGGATTCGCGGAAGTAGTCATGCACCAGCGCCAGAGGCCCGGTGATCCCGGTGCCCTCGCGCCAGGCCAGCCCGACATCCATCGAGGGGATTTCAAGCGTCGTGGAGGCCGTGCCGATACGTTTGCCTTCGAGCGACCACGGGCGATAGACCATATCGGACAGGATGGTGACGCCCTGCCCGTTGGCCACCATGGAACGCACGGCCTCGACCGAGGCGGTGCGCAGCTTGACTTTGGGCTGATAGCTGGTGGTGGACCAGTATTTCATGGTGGTATGCGCGGCCTCGTCCACGGTGAGCATGATGTAATCTTCTTCGGCGATATCGGCGAAGCTGGCCTTGCCCGCGCGGTGGAACGGATGGTTCGACGGCACCCAGAGCCGCCGGGTGGAGCGCAAAAGCGTTTCGGTTTCGATCTCGGGGTTGCTGAGGTTCGAGGTCAGGACCACGGCCATGTCGAAGCGGTTGGACAACAGCCCCTCTTCGATGCTTTCGCGGTTCAGCTCGCTGAGGCGGATCTCGATGCCGGGGTAAAGATGCGCCAGCCGGTCGAGGTGATACGGCAGAAAATAGCCGATCACGGTATAGGTCGCGGCGATGGAGATCACGCCTTCGGCGGTCGAGCGGCGGTGGCTGAGATTCTTGGCCTCGTCCAGCCGGGTCAGGATATCCTGCGCCGAGGCCAGGAATTCACGGCCCGCGTCGGTCATTTCCATGCCGTGAGCCGAGCGCAGGAACAGGTCTGCGCCCAGTTCGCTTTCCAGATCGCGGATGGCCGTGGTGATGGCCGATTGCGAAATGGACAGCGCGGTGGCGGCGCGGCTGACCTGCCCCGATTCTGCGGTGGCCACGAAGTACTTGAGATGGCGAAAGTTCACGATCTGCCCATTCTTTCAGCCTTGATCTAATGAATATCGAAACACTGAATATCAGAAAATCAGATAGAATTGTTCACAAATCGACTGAATTTCCAGCATAGCTTTATTTATCAGATAGTTGGAATTTCCCGAGTCACACAACCTGTTCTGATTTTCAGATATATTAAAAGCAAATATTAGAAATTTACAAGTCACACATCCGGCGTTGATCCTTTCCCCATCCAAAACGCGGGGATCATGACGATGAAGACTATAGTCGATCTGAATTGCGATATGGGCGAAGGCTTTGGTCAGTGGAGCCTCAGCGAAGCCCCCGACGAGGAGCTTATGTCGCTGATCAGCTCGGCCAATATCGCGGCCGGGTTCCATGCGGGCGACCCCAATTCGATGGACCGGGTGGTGAAACTGGCGCAGCAATACGGCGTGGGGCTGGGCGCACATCCCGGCTATAACGATCTTCAGGGGTTTGGCCGCCGCTATATCCGCACCAATGCCGAGGAACTGGTCAACGACATCGTTTACCAGGTGGGCGCGATCCGCGAGTTCGGACGGCGTTACGGCATCCCGCTGCAACATGTGAAGCCGCATGGCGCGCTTTACATGGAGGCCGCCGTCAACGAGGAACTGTCCCAGTGGATGGTGGACACGCTGCAAAAGATCAGCAGCGACACGATCATTTTCTGCATGGATGTTTCCAAGACCTACGAAGTCGCCACGCGGCTGGGGCACCCGGTGGTGCGCGAATTCTACGCCGACCGCGATTACGACGACAGCGGTTCGATCGTGTTCAAACGGCAGGTCGCCCGCCCCGATCCCGAGCAGATTGCCGAAAAATGCGTGCGCGCCTGCAAGGAAGGCAAGGTGCGCACGGTCGATGGCAACGACATCGGGATAGAATTCGAATCGATCTGTTTTCACTCGGACACGCCCGGCGCGCTGGAGATCGGCCGCGCCATTCGCAAGGGGCTGGCCGATAACGGCATCACCGTCGCGGCCGCCGCGACGGTTCTGGAACAAGCAAGCTGAGACGACAACCCGTCAGGAGGACACACCATGGCAGACATTCAATCCCCCCTTCCCGGAACCTTCTATCACCGCCCCTCGCCCGAGGACGCGCCCTACAAATCCAAGGGCGATGCAGTGGCCGTGGGTGATGTGATCGGGCTGGTCGAGGTGATGAAAACCTTCATCGAGGTCAAATCCGAAATCGCGGGCACCTTTGGCGACTATGCTGCCGGGAACGAGGCCGCGGTGACCGCCGGTCAGGTTCTGGCAACGCTGGACGACTGAGTCATGGCCATCGAGCGCCTTTTCATAGCCAACCGGGGCGAGATCGCCGTGCGGGTGATCCGCGCCGCGAAAGAGCTGGGCATTCACACCATTCAGGCCCATTCCGAGGCCGATGCCGACATGCTGGCGGTGAAGCTGGCCGACGAGGCGGTGTGCATCGGGCCGGCGGCGTCGAAAGACTCGTATCTGGACGTGGACCGCGTGGTGGCCGCCGCGAAAGAGGCCGGCGCGGATGCGGTGCATCCCGGATACGGGTTCCTGTCGGAAAGCCCGCGGTTCGCCCGCGCGCTGGAAGCCGCCGGGATCACCTATGTCGGGCCGTCGGCGGACACCATCGAACGGATGGGCGACAAGGTGGCGGCGCGGCAGGCCGCCGAAGCGGCGGGCACACCGGTTGTGCCCGGATCGAAAGGCCGGATCGAAAACGTGGACGAGGCGGCGCAAGTGGCTGCCGAAGTCGGCTATCCGGTGATGATCAAGGCCGCTGCGGGCGGTGGCGGGCGCGGTATCCGCATTGCCGACACCGAGGATGACTTGCGCAAGCTGGCCCCGCAGGCGCAGGCCGAGGCGCAGGCGGCCTTTGGCGACGGGGGTCTTTACCTGGAGCGCGCGGTGCGCGATCCGCGCCATATCGAAGTGCAGATCCTGGGCGACGGCACCCGTGCGGTGCATTGTTTCGAGCGCGAGTGTTCCCTGCAACGCCGCCGCCAGAAGGTCTGGGAAGAGGCCGGTGCGGTGTGTCTAGACGACGGGACGCGCGCAGCGCTGTGCGCCTCTGCCGTGGCGCTGGCCGAGGCGGTGAACTACAAGGGCGCGGGCACGCTGGAGTTTCTTTACGACGAGGCCAGCAACGAGTTTTTCTTTATCGAGATGAACACCCGCATTCAGGTGGAACACCCGGTGAGCGAAATGATCACCGGCATCGACCTGGTGCAGGAGATGATCCGCATCGCGGGCGGCGAGCCGCTGCGCCTGACGCAGGATCAGATCGCCCCGCAAGGCCATGCGATCGAGGTGCGGATCAATGCGGAAAACCCGCATATGCAGTTCATGCCCTTCCCCGGACAGGTCGGGGCGCTGACCCTGCCCGAAGGGGATGGCATCCGGGTGGATCACTTCCTTTACGAGGGATACCGGATTCCGCCGTTTTACGACTCGCTCATCGGCAAGGTGATTGCCCATGCGCCGACGCGCCCCGAGGCCATAGACCGGCTGCGCGGCGCATTGCAGGCCCTGAAGATCGAGGGCCTCAAGACAACCATTCCCCTGCATCTGGCGCTGGCGGACGACCCGCATGTGCAAGCGGGCGCGTTCCACACCCAATGGCTGGAACCGTGGCTGGATGCCGGAAACCTGACCCCCGAAGCAACAGGAGGTGCATCGTGAAGACACGTTACACATATGGCGGAGACGAGCATGTCTACGTGGAGATGGACGAGGAAATGTCGCTGGAGGCGTTCTTCAAGTCCCTGTCCATGTCCAATGCCGTCCGAGAGGCCGACATTCCCGGCGTGACCGAGATCTGCCCGGCAAACGCATCGTTTCAGGTGCGGTATGACCCGGACGTGACCGCGCCCGACGAGATGCTGAAGCGCATTCAGGATCTCGAACACATGGCCGACAAGGCCGAAAAGCGGATGACCACGCGGATCATCGAAGTGCCGGTCTATTATCAGGACCCGTGGACGCACGAGACCTTGATGCGCTTTCGCGAACGCCATCAGGACCCGGAGGGGACCGATCTGGATTATGCGGCGCGCATCAACGGCTATGACAGCGTGGAGGCGTTCATCAAGGCGCACCATTCGCAGCCGTGGTTCGTGTCGATGGTGGGCTTTGTTTCCGGGCTGCCGTTCCTGTACCAGCTGGTCGAGCGCGACAAGCAGATCGAGGTGCCCAAGTACCTGCGGCCACGCACGGACACGCCCAAGCAGACGGTGGGCTATGGCGGCAGTTTTTCCTGCATCTACTCGGTGCGCGGCGCCGGGGGCTATCAGATGTTCGGCATCACCCCGATGACGATCTACGACCCGCGGCAGGAAACATCCTATCTACGCGATTTCCTGGTGTTCTTCAAACCCGGCGACATCGTGAAGTGGAAGCCCATCGACCGCGCCGAATACGACCGCATCCTTGCCGAGGTGGACGCCAACACATGGGCCCCGCGCATTGCCGAGGTCGAGTTCGATCTGGACGAGTTCAACAAGGACATGACCGGCTATAACGCCAAGCTGATGGAGGCACTCAATGACGCTTAAGATTGTCAAATCCGGCCTCGCCACCACGATTCAGGACATGGGCCGCCCCGGCTATTTCCATCTGGGCATCCCCGAGGGGGGCGCGATGGACCGCCTGTCGATGCGCGCGGCCAACATGCTGGTCGGCAACCCCGAGGAGGCCGCCGGGCTGGAAGCCGTGTTCATGGGGCCCGAGATCGAGTTCACCCAGGAGGCCAGCGTCGCCGTGACCGGCGCGGAACTGCCGGTGATGGTGGACGGCGAGCCGCGCGAAACCTGGACCAGCTTCACCATGAAGCCGGGGCAGGTTCTGAGCTTCGGCTTTCTGCAAGCGGGCGCGCGGGCTTATATCGCCGTGTCCGGCGGTATCGCGACCGAGCCCGATCTGGGCAGTCGTTCGACCTATCCGATCGGCGCGCTTGGCGGGGTCGAGGGCCGCGCGGTGCAGCCCGGTGACGAATTGCCGGTGGGCGATGCCCCGACCGTGGCAGAGGGGCGCAGCGTGCCCGCCGCGTTGCGGCGCGGGCCGGGCAATCCGGCGGAATTGCGGGTGCTGACGGGGCTTTACTGGTACCGTCTGACCGACACCGCCGGACAGCAGTTCTTCGAGGACACCTGGACCGTCGCGGCCGAGGCCGACCGGATGGGATACCGTTTCAAGGGCGGTCGTCCGCTGGAATTCGTCGAACGTGAACAGCCCTTTGGCGCGGGGGCCGATCCGTCGAACATCGTGGACGGGTGCTATTCCTATGGCTCCATCCAGGTGCCGGGCGGGACGGAACCCATCGTGCTGCACCGCGACGCCGTGTCGGGCGGGGGCTATTTCACCCTTGGCGCGATCATCTCGGCGGACATGGACCTGATCGGGCAGTTGCAGCCCAACACGCAGGTGAATTTCGTCAATGTGGACATGGACACCGCATTGGCCGCCCGGGCCGATCGCAAGGCCATCATCCGGAAAATCCGCGAAGAGCTGGGATAACCGCCTGCGGGACAGCGGGGCGCTGGCGCGCCCTGCCAAACAAACAAAACCGAACTGACAAGGAGGTCAGACACATGAACAAGCATCTGAAACTGGCAAGCGCCCTGGCGCTGGCCACGGCCCTGCCCGCCAGCGCGATGGCGCAGGACGCGTGGTATCCCTACCCCGCCGAGGAAGTGACCCCGGCCTTCAGCGCCGATGGCGAGGTGAGCGAGGTCACCTATACTCCGCTTGAGGCCGCAGCGCAGCCGTGGAACATCTGCGTGTCCTTCCCGCACATGAAAGACGCCTATTGGCTGGGCGTGGATTACGGCGTGGTGGACGAGGCCAAGCGCCTTGGCGTCAAGCTGAACGTGGTCGAGGCCGGGGGCTATACCGAACTGAACACCCAGATCAGCCAGATCGAGGATTGTGTTTCCGGCGGGGCCGACGCGGTGATCATCGGCGCGATTTCCTATGACGGGCTGAACAACGTGATCAGCGAAGTCGCAGGCCAGGGCATCCCGGTGATTGACGTGATCAATGGCGTGTCCTCGGGCGACATCGCGGCCAAATCGCTGGTGTCGTTCCGCACGATGGGCTCGGAGATCGGCAACTACCTGGCCGAAAAGCACCCTGCGGGCAGCGACGCGGTCAAGGTGGGCTGGTTCCCCGGACCGGCGGGCGCCGGTTGGGTCGAGGCCGCGCATGAGGGCTTCATGGGCGCGGTCGAGGGATCGGCGGTCGAGGTGCTGGAGCCGCGCTTTGGCGATACCGGCAAGGAAACCCAGTTGAAACTGGTCGAGGACGTGCTGCAGGCGAATCCCGACGTGCGCTATCTGGCGGGCACCGCCGTGACCGCCGAGGCCGCGCAGGGCGTGATCCGCGAGCGCGGACTGAAGGGCGAGGTCGATCTGCTGGCGTTCTACATGACGCCGGGGGTCTATACCGGCATTCAGCGAGGCTTCATCCTGGCCGCGCCTGCGGATTCGATGGTCATTCAGGGCCGGATCGCCGTGGATCAGGCGGTGCGCATTCTGGAAGAGCAAGACTACGTCAAGCATGTCGGGCCGAAGATTTTCGTCGTCGACCCCGAGAACATCAACGATGTGCCGCGTGAAAACATCCTGCCGCCCGACGGGTTCCGTCCGGAATTTTCGGTAGAGTGATCCGCCTCTGACAATCAGGTGCCGGGGCCGGCCTACATGGCCCCGGCACGGTCCTCCCCCGGAGACATGACAATGCCTTCCCAGCCCCTGATCCGCACCACGGGTCTGTCCAAGCAATATCCCGGCGTTCTGGCGCTGGATTCAGTCGATTTCGAACTGATGCCCGGTGAGGTACACGTTCTGTTCGGCGAAAACGGCGCGGGAAAATCGACGCTGATTTCGATGCTGGCCGGGGCCAACAGCCCGAGCGGAGGCACAATCGAACTGAATGGCGAAAAGATGCGTTTCGGCTCGGTCGCGGATGCGCAGGCCAAGGGGATTTACACCGTCTTTCAGGAATTTTCGCTGATCCCGACGCTGAGCGTAGCCGAGAACATCTTTCTGGGCTGGGAGCCGATGAAAGGCCCGTTCGTAGATCATCGCGAGATGCGTCGCCGCGCCCGGGAAATGTTTCAGGAACTGGATTTCGAGATCGACCCGACCGAGGTGACAGGCCGCCTGTCGCGCGCGCAACAGCAGATGGTCGAGATCACCAAGGCGTTCCATGGCGATCTGTCGGTTCTTATTCTGGACGAGCCCACCGCATCGCTGACCGACCGCGAGGTGGATCACCTGTTCGATTTCATCGAAACGCTGAAGGCGCGCGGTGTGGGCATCATCTATATTTCGCACCGGATGCAGGAATTTGCGCGGATCGCCGACCGGGTGACCGTGCTGCGCGACGGGGCCAAAATCGGCACCGTGGCCATGGACGAGACCGATGACGACGCGCTGGTCGAGATGATGACGGGCCGCGCGATTTCCGAGATTTACCCGCAGATCGCGCATAACCCCGGCGAGGTGCTGCTGCGCGCCGAGGGGGTGCGCACCAACGGCGTACAGGCCGCCGACGTGGACATCCGCGCGGGTGAGGTGCTGGGCGTGGCGGGGCTGGTGGGCTGCGGCAAGTCGCGCCTGTTTCGCGCGATGATGGGTGTGGCGCCCCGGCTGGCCGGGCGCGTCACGCTGAAGGGGCAGGACATCACCCACGCCCCCACAAGGCAGATCATTCATCACGGCATGTATTACCTGTCGCCCGACCGCAAGGGCGAAGGCCTGGATCTGGCGAAAACCGCGAATGACAATCTGGCGGTGAACCTTGTGATGGGCGGGCGCGGCGGCACGGGGCTGATCAACTGGTCGGCGGTGCGCGAGGCCAGCGTTCAGATTGCCGATTACGTGGAGTTGCACGAGGGATACCGCAGCAGGCTGGTGTCGCAACTGTCGGGCGGCAACCAGCAGAAGGTGCTGTTCGGCAAGTGCTTTGGGCAGGACGCGGATGTCTACATCCTCGACGAGCCGACGGTGGGCGTGGACATGGGCACGCGTGCGGCGCTCTACCTGCTGATCAAGGAACTGGCCGAGGCGGGCAAGGCGGTGGTCGTCATTTCCTCGGACCTGCCCGAGGTGATGCATCTGGCGCATCGGATGCTGGTGATGGCGCATGGCAGGCTGAGCGCCGAGTTGAGCGGCGACGAGATGACCGAGGACACGATCCTCAAACACTTCTTCGATGAAAGCGGAGCGACACAATGAGTTCAGACACCCAAGCGACCGGCGTCAAGGCGTGGATCACGCGGCTGTTCGTCAAGGTCGGCGTCTTGCCGTTCTTCCTGCTGGGGGCGCTGGTGATCTTCACCTTGCTGTCCTCGAAGTTCCTGACTGGGCAGAACCTGATCAACGTGGCGCGGCAATCGGTGTATCTGGTGCTGGTGTCGATGGGCCAGATGCTGGCGCTGGTCACCGGGGGGTTCGACCTGTCGGTGGGCACGGCGATTGCGCTGACTTCGGTGGTGTCGGCGATGGGCATGGTGTGGCTGGCGGGGATTTTCCCCGATGTGATCTGGCTGGCGATCCTTCTGGGTGCGTTCCTTGGCTTTGGCGCGGCGCTGATGGTGGGGTTGGTGAACGGGATCGGCGTGGCCTATTTCGAGGTATCGCCCTTCATCATGACGCTTGGCGTGTCGTCGGTGGGGGCCGGGTTTGCCCTGTTCCTGACCGGGGGCGTGCCGGTCTCTGGCCTGCCCTTTCAATTTGCCGACACGTTCGGGTTCGGGCGATTGTGGAGCATCCCCGTGCCGGTGATCATCGCCGTGATCTGCATCGTCATCATGTGGGTGCTGATGGCGCGCACCCGGCTGGGCACGCAGATTTACGCCGTGGGCGGCAATATCAAGGCCGCGCATCTGTCGGCGATCAACACCAGGCGCACCTTGCTGCTGGCCTATATGATCTGCGCGCTGATCGCGTCGCTGACGGGGTTGCTGCTGACCGCGCGGGTGGAATCGGGCGAGGCCAACCTTGGCGGGTCGATCGCGCTGGAATCCATCGCCGCCTGCGTGATTGCGGGCGTGTCGCTGCGCGGCGGGATCGGCCGGGTGGAAAACGTGGTTCTGGGGGCGTTCTTTATCGTGCTGGTGCAGAACGGGATGAACCTGGCGCAGGTCAGTTCCTATATGCAAATGGTGTTGCTGGGCGCGCTGCTCATTCTGGCGGTGATTTTCGACCAGATCCGGTATCGTATCATCATGCAGGGGCGCTAAGCACAGGATTTCGTCTGGCATGTCGGGGGCGCGCGGGCTATTGAACCGGCCCAGACCGGGCCCCGCGCGGGCCGCAACGCGGGGCAAGGCGCGATGACGGCACAGGCCGCACCCAGCACAGGCATCGAGATCACCGGCGTGACCTGCCGGTTCGGCACGCGGGAGGCGCTGCGCGATGTCTCGCTGTCGCTGAGCGAGCGGCGCATCGGGATCATCGGGCGCAACGGATCGGGCAAGACCACCCTGTCACGCCTGATCGCCGGTCTGATCGCCCCGGACGAAGGCGACGTGCAGGTCGCCGGTGTGGGTGTCTACAAGGACCGCAAGGCGGCGATCCGCAACGTCGGCATCCTGTTCCAGAACCCCGATCACCAGATCATCTTTCCCACGGTCGAGGAAGAACTGGCCTTTGGCCTGCGCCAGTTGGGCCAGTCCAAAGCCGAGGCGCGCGATGGCGCGCGGGCAATGCTGGCGCGGTTCGGACGCGGCGAATGGCATGACCGGCCGGTCGACAGCCTGTCGCAAGGGCAGCGGCATCTGGTCTGCCTGATGGCCGTTCTGGCGATGGAGCCCAGAGTGATCGTTCTGGACGAGCCGTTCTCCGGCCTCGATATCCCGACGACGCGGGCACTGCGCCGTCATCTCGACGCCCTGCCCGCCACGCTGATCCATGTCACCCATGACCCGGCTGCGCTGATTGGGTATGATCGGGCGATCTGGCTGGATCAGGGGCGCGTTGCCGGGGATGGCCCTGTCGATACGGTGCTGGATCGGTATCTGGCGGCGATGCAGGAGGCGGGCGATGCTGACGCTGACCTCTGACATCCGCACGCCGTATCACCGGCTGCGGGCGGGCGTGAAACTGGCGGCGCTTTGCGTGGCGACGGTTGCGCTGTTCTGGCTGGACAGCGTACCGGGCATGGCCGCCGGGCTGACGGCGGTGGCGGCGCTCTATCTTGTGCCGGGCTGGCGATTTCTGCGCGAAGGCATTGCCCTGCTGAAACCCGTGTGGTTTTTCGTGGCGCTGGTCGTCGTCTGGCACGCCGTCATGGGGCAGACCATGGCCGGGCTGATCATCGCCCTGCGCCTGATCGCGGCGGTGGCGCTGGCCAATCTGGTGACCATGACCACCCGGTTCGACGACCTGACGGACGTGGTGATGTGGCTGCTGACGCCGCTGCGCAAACTGGGCGCGAATACTGCGCCGCTTGGATTTGCCATCGTGCTGGTGGTGCGCTTCATCCCCGTCCTGATGGACAAGGCGCACAAGCTGATCGACGCCTGGCGCGCGCGCAGTGCGCGGCGCGTGGGCTGGCAGATCGCCCTGCCGATCACCCTGATTGCCATTGACGACGCCGAACATGTGGCCGAGGCTTTGCGCGCACGCGGCGGGCTGACCCCGCCGCAGGATCCGTGACGACCAAGATCACAACAAAGGAAACGCGACCCATGGAACGTCAAATCACCCTAATCGCCCTGTTCGCCGCGCTGATCGCGGTGCTGGGGCTGGTGCCGAAATTCACGCTTGCCTCGGGCATCCCGATCACCGCGCAGGGCATGGGCATCATGCTGTGCGGCACGGTTCTGGGCGCGCGGCGCGGGGCGCTGGCCGTTTTGCTGTTCCTCGGGCTTGTGGCGCTTGGCCTGCCCCTGCTGGCCGGTGGGCGCGGGGGTTTGGGCGTGTTCGCCGGGCCGACCGTGGGTTTCCTGATCGGCTGGCCCATCGCCGCCTTCGTGACCGGCTGGATCACCGGGCAGATGCGCAACACGCCGGTTTTCCTTGCCGCACTGATCGCGTCGATCATTGGCGGCATTCTGGTGCCGTATATTCCCGGCATCCTCGGCATGACCGCGATGCTGGACATGAGCCTGACGCAGGCCACCGTTTCGATGGCGCCGTTCATCCCCGGTGACCTGATCAAGGCCGGTCTTGCCGCCGCGCTGACCGCGTCGCTTTACAAGGCGCGTCCGGCCAGCGTGCTGTCGCGCGCCTGATCAGCCCTGATCCAGGAGGTCGAGATCGAGCCCCTGCTTGAACTCGACCTCGACAAAGGCCATCGGCGCATCGCCGCCGTTGATCACGTTATGCTCGACACCCGTGGGCCGGTGATAGGTCCGGCCCGGCGGCAGCAGCACCTCGTTCACCGTACCATCGGGCATTTCCAGCTTCATGTTGCATTCGCTCAGGGCGACGATCACGTAGTCGAATCCATGCACATGCCAGCCGGTTTCGGCGCCGGGGGTGAAATCGAACCGGGTGATGCGATGCGCTTCGGTATCGGTGAGGGTTTGCGGCTGTGCTTCGGGGCGGGCGGTCATCGGAAAATCCTTTCGTGATCTCATCGATCGGCAGCCTAGGATCAGCCCCTGTGAATTGCCAGAGCTATCCTGCGGAGACGGCCCCTATCCGGGTACTCAGGCAGGTCAGATGCCCCAGGCGGCGCATTTTCGATCCACCGTCTTGCGCGATACGCCCAGACGGCGGGCAGCCTCGGCACGGTTGCCGTGACAGGCATCCAGAACGTTCAGGATATGGCGCTGTTCGACCAGTTCCAGCGTTTCGATGGCTTCGGCCCCGGTCACTTCGCCCGCGCCGGAAAATTCGGTCGGAAATTCGCCCAGGATCACCGAGCGCTCGATCAGGTTGCGCAATTCGCGCACATTGCCGGGCCAGTCGTAGCGGCTGAGCTTGAGCAGCACCTCTTCGTTCAGATCCAGTGCGGGCAGGCCAAGGGTGCGGGAAAATTCGCTCATGAAGACGGCGGCCAGTTCGACGATGTCTTCCGAGCGGTCCTTGAGCGCGGGCATCGCGATATTGAGCACGTTGATCCGGTGGAACAGGTCGGCACGAAAGCGGCCCTCTGCCACGGCCTGTTCGAGATCGGCATTGGTCGCGAACAGAAAACGCAGGTTCAGCGGGATCTCGCGTTCGGCCCCGGCGGGGCGGATGCGGTGATCCTCCAGCACGCGCAGCAGGGTGGCCTGCACCTGATCGGGCAGTTGCGCGATCTCGTCCAGAAACAGGGTGCCGCCCTCGGCATGCAGCAACAGCCCGTCCTTGCGTCGCTCGCCGCCTTCGATCTCGCCGAACAGTTCCTCGGCGATGTGATCGGGCGATATGGTTGCGCAATTAACCGCGACAAAGGGGTTTTCAGCCCGGTCCGACAGCCCGTGCAGGGTGCGCGCGGCGATTTCCTTGCCCGTGCCGCTGGCGCCGGTGAACAGGACCGAGGTCGGCAGCGGCGCGACCCGGTTCAGCATATCGCGGATTTCGGCGATGGCGGGCGATTTGCCCATCAGCCGCCCGCGTGCGGTGGTGCCGCTTTCGCTGAGCGCGTGTTTCAGAAGGTAGTTCTCGCGCCGCAGGTATTTGCGGTCCAGCGTGCGGGCCACGGCATTCAGGATCTGGTTGGCGCGAAACGGTTTCAGCACAAAATCGGCCACACCCGCGCGCAGCGCCTGAATGACGGTGTCCAGATCGGCATAGGCGGTGATCAGGATGGTTTCGGCAAAGAAGCCCACGCGGCGCTGTTCGCCCAGCCAGTCGAGCCCGGTGGTGCCCGGCATGATGTTGTCGAGAATGACCAGATCGAAATGCGCCCGGTCCAGAATATCGCTGGCCTCGGCGGCGGAACGGGCCTGTTCCACCCGTTTGCAGCGGGGTGTCAGGGTTTTGGTCAGGAAGTTGCGCATGCCCGGTTCGTCATCGACCACGAGGATCGAGGCGGCGGCCAGCGTTTCGCCGTAATCGTCCTTGCCCGCCTGCGTGGCGGGTTTGTCCTGAGCGGGCGTTTTATGGGTCATTCGGGCGCGTCACCCAAACGAACGGATTCGCCTGCCAGACGGTCCTGACTGGAAAACCCGATTTCGCCGAGGATGTAATATGCGGCAATCGAGATCACCACGGTGGCCGCAAAGGCCGTATACATCGCTTTCATCTCAGTTCTCCTTTTGTGGCGCCGTGGCCCGGCGCAGATATGCGATCAGGTCCTGCCGGTCGCCCGGCGCGGTGATCCGTTGCATCGGCATTCTGGACCCCGGAATATAGTGATCCGGGCCGATATCGAACAGGGCGTCGATGGTGTCGTCGGACCAGACGATATCGGACCCGGTCAGAATTTCCGAATAGGGATAGCCCGGCACGCTGCCCGCCTTGCGCCCGAAAAGGCCATAGAGCGACGGCCCCGCCTTGCGCGAGGGCGGCGGGGTGAGCGCATGGCAGATCGAACATTTGCGCATGAACTGCCTTTCGCCATTGGGCATGTCTTCGGGATCGCGCAGGAAGCTGCGTTGCTCCCCGCCCGCCGGGTCGAATTCATCGAGCAGTGCGATGGGCCAGGAATAGACGATATCCTCGATCCCGCCGGCAAGGATATTCCGGCCGTTGGCCGAGAAATCCAGCGCCCAGACCGGGCCGCGGCGCATGGCGCGGAAATCGCGCAGGATGCGCCATTGATCGGTATCGATGATCATGATGTAGCCATGCCCGTCGCCCACCGCCAGTCGATGGGTTTCCGGGTGATGGGCCAGCGCAAGGATCGGGCGGCGATCCAGCGAGAAATCCGCCAGTTGATCGCCGGTTTGGGTGTCGATCACGCGGGTGACGCCATCGACCGCGCCATAGGCCAGCCAGGCATCCTCCGGTCCCGAAACGATACGGTTCACGCCAAAGCCCTGATCGGTCAGGATGCGGCTGCCGTCATTGGTCATGTCCCAGATGCGGATCGTACCGTCGGCGGAGGCCGAGTAGAGCCGCGCGCCATCGGCGCTGAAGGCCACGGCGTTGACCCCGGCCTCGTGCCCGGACAGGAACCGCGCCGTTTCAGCGGCATCGCCGAAGAGGGGCCAGAGCCCGATGGTTCCGTCCCAACTGGCCGAGGCCAGCCACGCGCCGTCGGGCGATTGCGCCAGATCGACGATCTTGCCCTTGTGCCCTGTCAGATGCGTGGAGCCCCCCGCCGCACGATCCCACAGGATCACGGTGAAGTCGTCCCCCGCCGAGGCGAGGCGATCCGCCCCCAGAAACAGCACGGTGTTGACCGCCGCGTCATGCCCTTCCAGCCACAGGGGCAGGCGGCCCTGCCACAGCCCGACAGAGTTGTCGAAACTGGCGCTCGCCACCTGCCCCGTCGCATCGTTCACCGTCACGCCCATGATCGGGCCGCCATGACCCTTGAGCGTGGTGAACTCCTGCGCGGCGGCCCATGCCGGGGCGAGCGCGACACAACAGAGACTGAGACGATACAGCAACTTGCGCATCGGTTATTCCGCGGGCGTGGCCGCCTTGCCTTTGTCCGGGGCCTGCCCTTTTTCCTGCAACTCCTCCAGCCACAGGCCGTGGTGTTCACGCGCCCATTGTTCTTCGACCTCGCCCGTGCCCATGGCGTCGAACGCGCCTTCCATGCCGACCGAACCGATATAGATATGCGCCAGAATGATACCCATCAGGACAAAGGCCACGATCGCGTGCCAGAGCTGAGCCAGTTGCATTTCTTCCTGCGGAGCCAGATCGGTGGGCAACACGCCAAAGCCCAGCGCCTGCGGCAGGCCGGTATCGTTCAGGATCGAGAAGGTCTTGGCAAACAGCGGCAATTCGAAGGGAAACAGCAGCGACAGCCCCGATACCGAGATCGACACGCCCAGCACGATCACCGACCAGAAGATCAGTTTCTGACCGGCATTGAATTTTTTGGCCGGCGGATGCACGCCCTTGGTGAAAATCCCACCGCCCACAGCCAGCCATTTCAGGTCGATCCTGTTGGGGATGTTGTGCAGAACCCACATGAAGAACACCATGACCAGCCCGATCATGAAGGCCCAGGAAATGTTGTTGTGCACCCATTTGGAGCCCACGGCGATGGCCGAGAACGCGTCATGCCCGAAGGCGGGAATCAGGAACTTGCGCCCCATGAGCGAGATCAGCCCGGTGATCCCCAGAAGCACGAAAGAGCCTCCCATCAGCCAGTGGGCAAAGCGTTCGATGAACTGGAAGCGGGTGACGGTGCGGCCCGTCTTTTCGCCGTCGATACGAATGCGGCCCCGGATCAGGTAGAACAGCGTCAGAAGACCCAACACCGCGACAAGGCCCCAGCCACCATAGGTGATCAGCGGCCCCTGACGAAATTGCAGCCAGGCCATGCCGCCGTCCTGCACCAGCACCTTGGCGGTATCGCCGCCGGCGGACACTTTGACATTGGCCTCGTTGAACCGCAAATCGCGCCAGACGTCGGCGTCCGATGCGCCGCCAAGCGGCCCCAGCCCCGGTGCGTAGCTTTCCGGTGCGGGACTGCTATCTGCACTGTTGTGGCGATAGCTGTTGTCGACCTTCTCGCCGCGTTGGCGGGCGAGGATGTCTTCCAGCGTGGTTGCACCACCCGTGGCGGAGCGGTCGGTTCGAGGGGCCTCCGGGGCCTCTTGCGCGGTGACGGGGGCCGCCAGCAGCAGAGACAGGATCAGCGTGTACAGAAGACGGGTCATGACGATCTGTCCAGTATATCAGGTGAATGGCGATACGGTCGGGCGGCGCACTGGCCGCCCGACCGCATGTCACAAAGCAGGGAAACGCCGCAGCGTTTCCATCGCCGGAAGGTCAGCCGCCCTTTTGCTCATAGGCGGTTCCCCAGCCCCAGGCCCCGCTGCCGAAGCCGCGGGCCACGACGCGTTCGCGGTAGATGGCCGACACCACGTCGCCATCGCCCGCCAGGAGCGCCTTGGTCGAACACATCTCGGCGCAGAGGGGCAGTTTGCCCTCGGCGATCCGGTTGCGTCCGTATTTCTGGAACTCGGCCTGACTGTTGTTTTCTTCGGGCCCACCGGCGCAGAAGGTACATTTGTCCATCTTGCCACGGCTGCCGAAGTTGCCTGCCTGAGGATATTGCGGCGCGCCGAAGGGGCACGCGTAGAAGCAATAACCACAGCCGATGCAGAGGTCCTTGGAGTGCAGAACCACCCCGTCCTCGGTCTGATAGAAGCAGTCCACAGGGCAGACCGCCATACAGGGTGCATCGGAACAGTGCATGCAGGCGACCGAGATCGACCGCTCACCGGGTTTGCCATCTTCGATGGTCACGACCCGGCGCCGGTTGATCCCCCAGGGCACCTCATGCTCGTTCTTACAGGCGGTGACACAGGCGTTGCATTCGATGCAGCGTTCGGCGTCACAGAGGAATTTAGCTCTAGCCATATCCGTTTCTCCTTATGCTGCGCTAATTTTGCAGAGAGTCGCCTTGGTCTCCTGCATCTGCGTGACCGAGTCATAGCCATAGGTCTGGGCGGTGTTGGTGGATTCCCCCAGAACATAGGGGTCGGCCCCGTCGGGATACTTGTCCCTCAGGTCCGCGCCCTGGAAATGGCCGCCGAAGTGGAAGGGCATGAAGGCAACGCCCTCGCCCACCCGTTCGGTGACCATGGCCATGACCTTGACCTTGCCGCCCTCGGGCCCTTCGACCCAGACCTGCGCGCCGTCACGAACCCCAAGGTTGTTGGCATCCCTCGGGTTGATTTCGACGAACATGTCCTGTTGCAGTTCGGCCAGCCACGGGTTCGACCGGGTTTCATCCCCGCCGCCCTCGTATTCCACCAGACGCCCCGATGTCAGGATGATCGGGTAATCCTTGGAGAAATCGTTCTTCTGGATGGACGCGTAAAGCGTCGGCACCCGCCAGAAATGCCGATCCTCGTAGGTTGGGTAATCCGCCACCAGATCTCGCCGGTTGGTATAGAGCGGCTCGCGATGCACCGGCACAGGATCGGGGAAGGTCCACACGACCGCCCGCGCCTTGGCATTGCCGAAGGGCGCACAACCATGTGCAATGGCCACGCGCTGGATACCCCCCGAAACGTCGGTCTTCCAGTTCACGCCGCCGACCTTCTCGGCATAGTCGCTGGGCACCGTGCCGGTCTGCGATGTCTCTCCGACCTCCTGCGTGCCTTCGCCCGCATCTTCAGGCGCCTGATAGCCGGCGACCCGCTCGATCACAGCACGCTCCTCGGGGGTCAGGTCGCCGTCCCAGCCAAGGTCCATCAGCATCTGCATCGTGAATTCGGGATACCCATCCTGAATTTCCGATCCGACACTATAGACCCCGTCCGCCAGCAGGTTGTCGCCATCTCGCTCCACGCCGAAACGCGCGCGGAAGGTCAGGCCGCCATCGGCAACCGGCATCGACATGTCATAGAGGTTGGCGGTGCCTGGATGCTTCATGTCGGCAGTCCCCCAGCAGGGCCACGGCAACCCGTAGAAATCGCCATCCGCCGGGCCACCGACAGCACGAAGGGTCGTCCGGTCAAATGTATGCTGGTTCGCCATGTGCAGTTTGAGGCGCTCGGGCGACTGGCCGGTATAGCCCACCGTCCACATGCCGCGGTTGAACTCGCGCGTCAGGTCTTCGACGTTTGGCTCATCCTCGCCATCCATGCCGATATTGCGGAAAATGCGATCGGCAAATCCGAACTTCTTCGCGAATTTCGCCAGGATGACGTGGTCGGGCAGGCTTTCGAAAAGCGGCTCGACAATCTGTTCCCGCCACTGCAACGACCGGTTCGAAGCGGTTACCGATCCTCGCGTCTCGAACTGGGTCGAGGCGGGCAGCAGATAGACACCATCGGTGCGGTCATGCAACACCGCCGAGACCGTAGGATACGGATCCACCACGACGAGCATGTCGAGCTTTTCCATCGCCCCCTTCATCTCGACCAGGCGAGTCTGAGAATTCGGCGCATGGCCCCAAAGTACCATGGCCCGGGTGTTGTCGGGCTGTTCGAGGTTGTTCTTGTCCTCGAGCACACCGTCGATCCAGCGGCTGACGGGGATGCCCGTGAGGTTCATCATGGCCTTGTTTTTGCCATCGGCGCCCTTCATCGTCGCGAACCGGCCCTTGAGCCAATCCAAGTCCTCTTCCCAGACCCGTGCCCAATGGGCCCAGGAGCCGGCCGAAAGGCCGTAGTAACCCGGCAATGTGTCGGCAAGAACACCCAGGTCCGTTGCGCCCTGCACGTTGTCATGGCCGCGGAAGATGTTGGTGCCGCCACCCGGCCTGCCCATGTTGCCAAGAGCCAGTTGCAGGATGCAGTAGGCGCGGGTGTTGTTGTTGCCGTTGGTGTGCTGCGTTCCGCCCATACACCAGATCAAGGTACCGGGGCGGTTGTTGGCCAGGGTAAGTGCGACGCGGCGCAGTTGCGAACCGGGCGTGCCGGTGACGCGCTCGACCTCTTCGGGCGTCCACTTGGCCACTTCCTCGCGGATCTGGTCCATGCCCCAGACACGGGTGCGGATGAACTCCTTGTCTTCCCAGCCGTTCTCGAAGATGTGCCACAGGATGCCCCAGATCAGCGCCACGTCAGTGCCGGGACGGAAGCGCACGTATTCATCGGCATGTGCCGCCGTGCGGGTAAAGCGCGGGTCGCAGACGATGAGCGGGGCGTTGTTCTGTTCCTTGGCCTTCAGGACATGCAGCAGCGAGACCGGGTGCGCCTCGGCCGGATTGCCGCCGATAATGAAAATCGCCTTGGACTTGTGGATGTCGTTGTAGGAGTTGGTCATGGCGCCGTAGCCCCATGTGTTGGCAACGCCCGCAACCGTGGTCGAGTGACAGATCCGGGCCTGGTGATCCACGTTGTTCGTGCCCCAGTAGGCGGCGAACTTGCGGAACAGATAGGCCTGTTCATTGCTGTGCTTGGCCGATCCCAGCCAGTACACGCTGTCGGGGCCGCTTTCGTCGCGGATCGACAGCATCTGGTCGCCGATCTCGTCGATGGCCTGTTCCCAGCTGATGCGTTTCCACTCACCGCCCTCTTTCTTCATCGGGTACTTCAGACGGCGTTCGCCATGAGCGTGTTCGCGCACCGACGCGCCCTTGGCGCAGTGCGACCCCAGATTGAACGGGCTGTCCCAGCCGGGCTCCTGCCCGATCCAGACGCCGTCCTGAACCTCGGCCATGACAGTGCAGCCGACGGAACAATGCGTGCAGACCGATTTCACGGTGTCGACCGCGCCTTGTGCGGCAGAGGCCGCGCTGGCCCTGGTCACGGTGCCGCCAGTGGCACCGATGGCAGCCAGGCCACCGATGGCCAGACCGCTGCCGCGCAGGAAGGCGCGGCGGTCGACGGATTTCCCGGCGACCTCAGACAGGATACTTGCCCGCTGGGGGCGTCTCGCAACCCCGTTGGTCTTTTTCCTAAGCATGTTTTCATCTCCTCCCGAGCTGAGCCCCGGATCAGGGCCTGCTGGGTACTAAGGTTATCCGCTGAACAGTCGGGCCGATTGCAACCGGTCGTCAGCGGGTCGGGTGACTTCGTCCGGTATCAGAACCGGGCGGAATCGAAGTATGCGCGCGTGTGCGCGGTGTCCTGCATCCGTTCGGATGACAGATCGGGCTGGGCCGCTTCGGCCTGCCCGCCGGTCGCTGCCGTCACGACCGCAACCGCGGGCGCGCCGGTGGCGGCCAGTTTGAGAAAATCGCGGCGGCTGGTGCCGTCCTCAACTTTCTTCGACATGAGAGTCCTCCTCTCTGGTTGGTAGCGGATCGAAGAAACCCGCCGGATCATGCGGATTACCCCGCGCTCATTCGGAAACCTTCGGCCTCGATCTCCATGAACACCCGGCCGACAGCGCCGACCGAGGCATAGAGAACCGAGTTCCTCGCGGCCTCCAAATCCGTGAAAAAATGCCCGGCCCAGGGGCCGATATGCTTGTTGAAAAACGTCTTCTGATCCGACAGCGTGGCCGGAGTACCGAAGCGCCCGGTGATCAACCCGGCCATCATCTCCATCAGCGATGCGATGTTATCCTCGGGCTCATAGACATTTTCGGCCCGCGTCATGCTGCGCGCGGCCATGTCCCGGCGCAGCGCCGCGAGTGGCTTTTCATTCAGAAAGCCCGTCAGGTAATAACTGGCATAGGGGAGCAATTCACCCCGCCCCAGACCGATGAACAGCGCGTTGAACTCTCGCTCGACGGCGGGGGCTTTGGTGTGTTGTGCGATCCGCGACAGCGCACCGATGGCCGTGCCGAGATCGGTTTCGTCCCCGGACAGCCTTGCGGTCTGGTCCAGCAAGCCCTGATTGGGCGGCGCCGCCAGCAGAACGCCCAGAAAATCGTAAAGATCGGCGCGCAGCCGGTCCTCTTCCGCGATATCGTTGGTCACGGTCGGTCGCTCCATCGCTGCCTCTTGTCCGGTCATGTATACGCCTCCTGCGGGTCCTCGAAGGCAAATCGCATGCGCCGCCGGGGCGGCGTATGCGACGGGTCATCCTCGGGGGACGATGGCACCTGCGCCATGGGTTTCGCGGCAGTCTCGGGTTCGGACTCCGGTGTCGGCTCGACAAGCAGTTCCGTCTCCGCCAGTTCCGGCTCCTGCGGCACGGGTTCGGCCTGCGGGGGATCGCCATCTTCGGCAACCTGCTGCGCCAGTTCCTCGACATGGCTCAGCATGCCCTTGCCCACCTGGTAGACTGTTTGCAGGTTTTCGATCACCATCGCCTTGTCGGTGAAATCCTCCCCGTAATCCAGCAACCCATCGAGATTGGCCAGCGCCGGATTGCTCACCCACAAGCGCCGCAAGGCACGGCGGCGGAGACGGTCGGGCACGGCCCTGGCCAGGAACGCCTTGAAATCGTCGCCGGGTTGCAAGCTGTCGGGATCGGGCAGACCCAGTTCTTCCAGAATGTCCTCGTCGGATTTCCCGGCCAGTTCGGCGTCGCGCAACGCCATTTCGTGCGCCTCCTGCGCACGGGCATCGGCCTGTTCCTCTTCGACCACCCTCGCCTTGCGGCGGGACCAGAAATCGCCAGCGTGGGTCAATTTATCCTCTCCTTGCGCATTTGCGGCGCCTGATAGACATCGCCCGCCTTGCGGATGCGCGGATCGCCGACACTCAGTTCCACCTTGTCGGTGCGCACCTTGTCACGGCGGCGTTTCTTGAATTCCTCTTCGACGTGATGCTTTTCGATGAAGGCATGCACCCAGGCGATCAGCGCCTCGGACATCGGAACCTTCTCGATGATCTCTTCGCCGCTGTCGGCATAATCCTGCGCTTCGTAGGGCGAGGCCGTGACCAACAGCACCTCAAGCGGCGGACCACCCGGCGCATCGCTCTGACGCAAAATGACATAGATCGCCGGGATACGGGCCGCCAACCCGTGAACATACGATTCCGTGTCCGCACCATGCAGTTCCAGCGTGGGCGTGGCGGCGTGATATTCCACCACATCGCCATCGCTGCGCAGCACACGCCAATCGGCCTGCGCCGCACCGGGCAGTACGGCAACGGCCTTCCACGCCCATTTTGCCCACCGGGTCACACCCGGCGTGCGTCGGAGCACTACGCCAAGAGGCATACTGTCATATCGGGCGGGATTGTGCACCTAGCCGATCCTCCCCAGTTTCGGTCATTCGAGATTGGTACAACTTCCGAACCGGTCAAAGTAAATTCTGCATTCAACGGTCGACAATCGGATCGCAGGGTCAGTTTGACCGGCGCTTTGCCGGGCAATCCGCCGCATTGGACAAAAAGTCCGGATCGGTCGATTTGCGCGGCTGGACGATTCATGCAGGATCACGCCCGAAAACAGAATCGATGACGCGGGTGCCCGGCGTCGTGTGTGATCGGAAGCGCGGTAAATCTTGTTTACCACGGCTCCGAATCATGCCTACTCTTGGGCCGATACGCCGCGACAAACCGGCATGAACTCACTGATCCCATACCAGAAGGCACCATGGCTAAGCGATTGATTCTCTGTAATTGTTCTGGAACCCAAGAGCTTGACTCCGAGGCCATCGAAAGAACAACCGGGCAGACGTGCTCGCAGGTGCATTCCAACCTCTGCACGACCCAACTGGACCGCGCCGCCGAGGAAATCGCTGCCGGTGACGCAGTGATTTGTTGCCGTCAGGAGCAGCGGGTTTTCGAGGAGCTGGCCGCCGAAACCGAGGCCCCGGAGCCGGCGTTTACCGATCTGCGCGACAGGGCGGGATGGTCCGACGACTCCCGTCCGAAACTACCCAAAATGGCCGCACTGATGGCCGAGGCGACACTGACCGCGCCCCCGGAAAAGACCGTTGACGTGATATCCGAGGGCTTGTGCCTGATCATTGGGGAGTCGGGTGTGGCGCTCGATGCTGCGCAAAAACTGGCCCCTATGTTGGGGGTCACCGTCTTGTTGACCGACGACACCGACCCGCCGGACACCCGTGACTTCGATGTGATCCGCGGACGGCTGAACCGGGCCGAAGGTGCACTCGGACAGTTCCGCTTGCGCATCGACGCGCTGCAACAGGTGAACCCCGCCGGACGGGGGGCGCTGACATGGTCCGCACCGCGCGATGGCGGGCAGAGCGAATGCGATGTTATTCTGGACCTGACCGGCGGCACGCCTTTGTTTCCCGCCCCGCAGAAACGCGAAGGATATCTGCGCGCCGATCCCCGCAGTATCGGGGCGGTGGCCGATGCCGTGCTGGAAGCCTCGCAACTGATCGGGACGTTCGAGAAACCCCTTTACGTGGCGATGGAGCCGCTGATCTGCGCCCATTCCCGCGCCGGAAAACCCGGTTGCACGAGGTGCCTCGATATTTGCCCCACCGGCGCAATCAGCCCCGCAGGCGAGCATGTGAGCATCGATCCGATGATCTGCGCCGGCTGCGGCTCCTGTGCCGCGCTTTGCCCTTCGGGGGCGATCACCTACGACGCACCGCCACCCGACATGACCTTCCGGCGCATCCATACGCTGGCGTCTGCGTATCGCAAGGCCGGGGGCGATGCCCCTCGCCTGCTGGTCTGCGACCGTGACCACGGTGCCGAAATGATCCGGCTTGGCGCGCGATACGGGCGGGGCTTGCCTGCGGATGTGATCCCGCTCGAGGTGGATGTGGTCTCGGGGTTCGGCCATGCCGAGATGCTGGCCGCGCTGGCCTCGGGGTTTGCCGACGTGACGATCCTGCTGTCGCCGACCACCGAGCGCGATGCGCTGGATCGGGAGGTGCCACTGGCCCGCGCCATTGCCGGGGAAAGCAGAATCGCCCTGCTGGACGTGGCCGATCCCGACGCCCTGTGCGAGGCGCTATATGCGCCCGTGGACGTGCCCGCACCGGTCGGACAGCCGGTCCTGCCCATGGGCAGCCGCCGACAGGTTGCCCGGCTCGCAGCCAGGGCCCTGAACGCCCCCGACAGTATCCTGCCCCTGCCCTCTGGCGCGCCGTATGGAGCCGTAGAGGTAAACACCGACGCCTGCACCTTGTGCCTGTCCTGCGTGTCGCTGTGCCCGTCGGGGGCATTGGTGGACAATCCCGACATGCCGCAGCTTCGGTTTCAGGAAGACGCCTGCCTGCAATGCGGGCTGTGCGCCAATGTCTGCCCGGAGAATGCCATCGGCTACGAGCCGCGCCTCAACCTGCGCGACGAGGCGCTGACGCAAACGGTTTTGAACGAGGAAGAACCGTTCGCCTGCATCGAATGCGGTGCGCTGTTCGGCGTGAAATCGACCGTCGAGCGGATCACCGAGAAACTGGCGGGCAAACATGCCATGTTCGCCAATGAAAACGCCGCGCGTATGATCCAGATGTGCGACGATTGCCGGGTCAAGGCGCAATTCCATTCAAAGGACAACCCATTCGCCGGGGGCGAGCGCCCGCAGGTACGCACGACCGACGATTATTTCAGCAAGCGCCGGGATCACTGATGCCGGATCGGCGCGCCCAGATCGGCGGGTTCCAGAGCCGCCACATAGGCAAGGATTGCCTGAAGGTCATCCAGCGTCATTTCCACGGGGATCATCGGCGGCGGACGTTCCTCGTGAAAGGGTGGTGTCACATCGGCCACCTGCGTAAACGCCGGATGCGGGTTGAGCGCGTAAAAGCTCTGGAACCGGCTGTCCCAGTCCTTGAGCGCACGCAGAACGAAAAACGACGGGGTCGAGCCGATATCGCCCATCTTCTTGTCTTGCCTGACCACATGGCAACGCCCGCACAGCGTGTCGGACAGTGCTTTCCCGCGCGCGACATCACCATCAAAGCTGATCTCGGCAACCTCCGCATCGGTGGGTTTGGGCGGGCCGAACGGGGCCGCGCCATTCACCTCGAAACCGGCAACGGTGCGCTGACCGACCTCCGAGGTCAGCCAGTCGGCAAAACGCGCCGCTCCCTCGCTGGACCGGGCGAGGACCGTCATGCGCCATGTCGCCTGCGGGCCGGTGAACACCACGCGCCCCGCACCGTCGGGCGACAAGGACACATCTGCCCCGGCGGGGTCGGCAACCAGTTCGATCCGCACACCGGTCTTGAGCGAAAAGCGCGGCAGCACATATTTGAAAAGGCCACTGTCCTGCAATGCCTGCGGTGCGGCGAGCGTTACATCTTGCGCCGCGCCGATGCGTGGCGCACAGAGCACCACAATGGCGGCAAGGCAGGTCATGGTAACGAAACGGCGCATGGTTCAAGGGTAGAAACCCCACCGGCCCTGCGTCAATGATCTTGGAAAGGACCACGACAAATGAGCGACGATCTCAGCGATTTCAACATGTCCATGCGCAAGTTCCTCAAACAGGTTGGCGTTACCTCGCAACAGGCGATCGAAGAGGGCCTGCGCAATGCCGGCGATCTCGAGGGGCGCGAATTCAAGGCCAAAGTCGTCCTGACCGTCGACGGGCTGGACATCGAACATGAAGTGACCGGCACGATCAAGGGGCAAGGGTGACCGTGGCATTGACTAGGGAAAGCGTTCTCGAGGCGCTGAAAGGCATCGCCGATCCGGTGCGCGGCGGCGATATCGTTGCCTCCGGCGCGATGCGTGGTTTGAACGTGGAGGGCAGTACGGTTCGGTTCGTTCTGGAGATCGACCCGGCCAAGGCCGAAGCCTATGAACCGGCCCGAGCCAGTGCCGAAGCAGCTGTCAAGGCGCTGGAGGGCGTTGCCGAGGTGTCGGCGGTCCTGACAGCACATTCCGCCAAGGCTCCGCCCGACCTCAAACCGCAGCGCAAGGCCGAGCCCCAGGGCCCGCAGCCGGTGCCGGGCGTCAAGCACATCATCGCGATTGCCAGCGGCAAGGGCGGCGTCGGTAAATCCACCGTCTCGGCCAACCTGGCCTGTGCTCTGGCCGCCGAGGGGCGGCGCGTGGGCCTGCTGGACGCCGATGTGTACGGTCCCAGCCAGCCCAGGATGCTGGGTGTCTCGGGCCGCCCCGCCAGCCCGGACGGCAAGACCATCCTGCCGATGCGCAACCACGGCGTCACCATGATGTCCATCGGGTTGATGTCGAACGAGGGTCAGGCCGTGGTCTGGCGTGGCCCGATGTTGATGGGCGCGCTGCAACAGATGCTGATGCAGGTGCAATGGGGCGCGCTCGACGTGCTGCTGGTCGATCTGCCGCCCGGCACGGGCGATGTGCAAATGACCCTGTCACAAAAGGCGGTGGTGGATGGCGCGATTATCGTTTCGACACCGCAGGACGTGGCGCTTCTGGATGCGCGCAAGGGGATCGACATGTTCAACCAGCTCAAGGTGCCGATCCTGGGCATGATCGAGAACATGTCCACGCATATCTGCTCGAACTGCGGGCACGAGGAACACGTGTTCGGCCATGGCGGCGTCAAGGCGGAATGCGACAAGCTGGGCGTGCCGCTGCTGGCCGAAGTGCCGCTGCATATCGACATCCGTACGGCCTCGGACGGTGGTGCACCCATCGTGGTGTCGAACCCCGACGCGCCGCAGGCACAGGCCTTTCGCGACATCGCCAAGGCACTGGTGGCGCAGGGGGTGGCATGAGCGATCCGGCCTTTCCGCCTTTGATGTCGGGCCACCCGGTGGACGCCGGGATCAACCCGTTCGAAAAGGCCTGCGCCATGGCCGCGCTTGGCTGCGACGCGGGACTGATCGTTTACAACGTGGCCGCCAACCGACTGGCCGCGGCATTGGTCATGGCCCCCGAGGTACCGCTGGAACAGGCGATGGCCATGCTGCCTGCCTGTGGTATCGGGTTCCAGAACGCTCTTGGCGCGCTTGGCCCACCCGAGGTCGCCGTGCATCTGGAATGGGGCGGCGGGCTGCGCATCAATGGCGCCGCCTGTGGCCGGTTGCGCACGATGGCAGGAACATCGGATGCGCAGGCCATGCCCGGATGGCTGGTGGTGGGGTTGGAACTGCCGTTGTTGTCGGCGGGTGGCCAGCCGGGGGAACGCCCGGACGAAACCGCGCTCTATGAAGAGGGCTGTGCCGATGTGAATGCCACCGCCCTGCTGGAAGCCTGGGCGCGGCACACGCTGCACTGGATCACCCGGTGGGAGATTGACGGCCCACGCCCACTACATGCCGAATGGCGCGGACTGGCCCATGACATGGGCGAAGACATCACCCGGAACGGCCAAAGCGGCACGTTTTTGGGCGTTGACGAGAATTTCGGGATGCTGCTGCGGGACGGGAACGAGACAAAACTGATCCCGCTCAGCACGGTATTGGAGCAGACAGCATGAAACTGGCCCGCGCGATCCATTTCGACGAAAGCGACATGCGGGTCTATGCCAGCCCCGCGCGCACCGGGGAGTGGTGCATCTCGGGCGGGTTCGAGTTTTCCAACTGGTCCGAGGCCGACCTGACCGGCAAGCCGCGTCAGGCGTTTGCCAACGGCTGGCTGGGTGTGGAAACCTTTGGCCGGGTCACCTTCGTGGCGGTCACGCAGATCGAAGACGACGAACGCGCCGCTCTGGCACAGGCACTGGCGCAGCATTTCGTCGATATCTACGGCGCGCCGGACGTGAACACGGCCCTGCCGGTGGCCGAGGCCGAGCTCGCCCATATGTGCGAGCTGTGCGAGGACCATGCCCCGAACACCCTTCTGACCGTCGCCCGCGAACTGACCGAGGCAGGCGTGCGCGAAAGTTTCCGCGTGATCGAGGCGCAGGAGGCCGGGCTGGAGCAATTCGCCATTCATGGCGATCTGGACGATATCTAGGACAGTGGAGCGCGTTTGCGGTAAACGGGGGCCGGAGCGTTATGAACCGGACCTGCGCAAGACCGCGCCGGGGTTCATGACGCCCATCGGGTCCAGCGCCGACTTGATCGCGCGCATGGCCGACAGTTTGACCGGATCGCCATAGCGTTCCAGATCGTCGACCTTGAGCCGCCCGATCCCGTGTTCGGCACTGACCGAGCCGCCCATCCGGTCGACCAGATCGTGCACCGCGCGTTTGATTGCGTCGTGATCCTTCACATGGTCGTCCCGGCTGCGCCCTTTGGCCGGAAACACGTTGTAATGCAGGTTTCCATCGCCAAGATGACCGAAACAGTTGATGCGGAACGTGCCGAGCCCGGCAAGTATCCTGGCTCCCTTTTCGATGAAATCGGGGATCGCGCCCAAGGGCACCGAGATGTCGTGCGAACTGATCGAACCGATCCGGCGGTTTGCCTCGGGGATCTGTTCACGCACCTCCCAGAACGCGTGCCGCTGCGCCTCGTTCTGGGCGATCATGCCGTCTCTGACCAGTCCGGCCTCGAAGGCCTCGGCAAACAGGGTTTCCAGCGCTTCGGCCGGATCGAGCCCGCGCGCCAGCCCCACGTCGATCAGCACGAACCATTCGGGGGGGATATCGAATGGCTGGCGCAGGTCGGGCAATGCTTCGGACAGGAAATCCAGCCCCATGCGGTGCATCAGTTCGAACGCGCTCACGCCTTCGCCCATGTGATCGCGCGCCATCGCCAGAAGTTTCAGCGCCGCTGCGGGACTGTCCACCGCCATGAGCGCCGTGCCTTCCCCGGCGGGGCGCGGCACCAGCCGCAGGGTGGCGGCTGTGATGACACCAAGCGTGCCCTCGGCTCCGATCAGAAGGTCGCGCAGATCGTACCCGGTATTGTCCTTGCGCAGCCGTTTCAGCCCATGCCAGATGCGCCCGTCCGGCAGGACGGCCTCGAGCCCCAGACAGAGTTCGCGCGCATTGCCATAGCGCAGCACGTTGACCCCGCCCGCGTTGGTCGACAGCAGCCCACCGATCCGCGCACTGCCCTTGGACGCGATACTGAGCGGATAGAGCCGGTTCACAGCCTCGGCGGCATCGTGCACGTCCTGAAGAATAGCCCCCGCCTCGACGATCATCAGGTTTTCGTCGGGATAGACTGCGCGCACTTCTGTCATCCTCTCGAGGCTGAGCACGACAGGCGCAGGCCCCTCGGCACAGATCTGCCCACCCACCAGCCCCGTACCGCCGCCATAGGGCACGACGGCCACGCGCGCCGCCAGTGACTCGCGGATGACGGTGGCGACCTGTTCGACGCTGTCCGGCGCAACGACGATCCCGGCCTGCCCGGCCCAACGGCCGCGCGGCTCTTCCAGGTAATGCGGTGCCGTTTCGCGCAAGGCGGCGGCAGGCAGGGCCGCGCGGAGGCGGTCGATGAACTCGGGCGTCACAGGGGTCAGGTCCATGCCCAAGTGCTAGCATGCCCTGCGGTACGGTCCAGCCTTTCTTTGGGCGCGGACACGCCCCTATTCCGCCTCCCGCAGCAGCGCGGGGCGCAATACCATGATCGTCGGGCGCTCCGGCAGGCTGCGCAACGATACGGTGATTTCCGACGTGCCGGTTTCGACGATCTCGAAATCCCCTTCCATCCCGGCCAAAAAGCGGCCAAGCGACCCGTCGGCGAACCAGTGCATCGGAATCACGATCCGGGCTTTCAGCCGACGCAACACGTTCATCATGTTGTCCAGCGGCATGGTATACCCGCCGTCGACCGGGGCCATGACGACATCCATACGGCCAAGCGCCGCGTATTGTTCATCGCTCGGTTCATGATGCAAATGCCCCAGATGGCCGATGCACAGGCCCGCGGCCTCAAACACGAAAATCGAATTGCCGTTGGGTTCGCCCCCACCGTCCCAGCCACGAATATCGGTGGGAACATTGCGCACCACCATGCCACCAAGATCGAGGTAATGCTCGGCTCCAGCGCTGGTGTCCCCCCATCCGCGCAGCACATGGGGGATTGCCGGATCGGGGTTGGCCGTCCAGTGGGTGGAATGGGCATGGTTCATCGTCACCACGTCGGGAATGAAATCCACATTACCGATGAACCCCGTGAAATCGGTCACCGCCGAGAGGCCATCCTCGGTCTGCAACAGAAACGCGGCATGCGAGATATAGCGCAGCCGGACTGAAAACTCGGGCACCGGATCACGAAAGCTGGCCTTATGCAGGACTTCGACGCCCGGTGTGTTTTGCGCCACGGCGATGCAATGGCTGGGGCGACGGTCCTGCGCGGTGGCGGATGTGGCCAGCAGGCCCATAAACAGGAGTAGTCGAATCATGGCTCAGCACCTCCTTGTCGTCGCAAGGATAGGGCAATCCGCGATTTTACGTCAGTCTTTATTGGTGAGCCGGTCAACCGCCAACATGTAAAGGGCGGGTCAGCCGACGCCGGTGCGCCCGCGCCTGTCCATGCGCAACGCGGCATAGAGCACATGAGTGCGCCAGCGGCCATTGATCTGCAAATAGCTTTGCGCGACGCCTTCGTACTTGAAGCCGGATTTCTCCAGCAAACCGCGCGAGGCATGGTTTTCGGGCAGGCAGGCGGCTTCGATCCGGCTCAGATCAAGGCGTTCAAAGGCGTGATGAACAACACCGAGGATCGCTTCACGCATGTATCCCTGCCGGGCATGGGGCTCGCCGATCCAGTAGCCCAAGGTGCCCGCCTGAGCCGGGCCGCGCCGGATATTGTCGAGCGTGATCGCCCCCAGCAATACGTTATCCGTCCGGCGGATCAGGAACAGTGGCAACGCCGTGCCCTGAGAGATCGACCGCTGCGCCCAGTAAACCCGATTGGAAAATCCCTTGCGCGCCAGATGATCATCCGCCCATGTCGGCTCCCACGGGATCAGGAAATCGGCGCTTTCCTTGCGCAGGGTCGCCCATTCGCGGTGATCGTTCAGCAGGGGCTGGCGCAGGGTCAGGCGTTCGGTTTCGATCCGAACTTTCCGGCGCGGCAGGAACATCAGGCGGCGCGCCTGTCCTGTAACGCCGCAAGGGTGGGTGCGGCCTCGACCGGGCCATAAAGGGCCATCGCCGCCGGTGCGGTGCTGATCGTCGTTTCGGCCAGACGCCGGACATCGCCAAGGGTTACCGCATCGATCCTTTCGACCACCTCGTCCAGTGGCGGCACGCGGTTCCATATCTGCAACATGCGCGCCAATCGCTCGGCCCGGTTCGACGGGCTTTCCAGCCCCATCATCAGCCCGGCCTTCATCTGCGCGCGGGCGCGCTCGATCTCGTCCACGCGGAAATCGCCCGCCGCACGTTTCATTTCGTCCAGCGTGATCTGCGCCAGATTGGCCATTTCACCGGCGGAGGTGCCGGCATAGATCGTCATCATGCCCGTATCGGCATAGGCCCCGACCTGCGAAAAGATCGTATAGCACAGGCCGCGCTTTTCGCGGATTTCCTGAAACAGACGGGACGACATCGAGCCGCCAAGCGCCGAGGCATAGATTTGCGCGGCGTAGATATCGGGATGGCTGTATTCGGGGCTTTCGAAGGCCAGCGCGAAATGTGCCTGTTCCAGTTCCTTCACCCGGCGGCTTTCCCCCCCGGCAAAGCGCGCGATATCGGGGGTATAGGGCGCCTTGGGGGCCATATCTCCGAACAGCCGCTCGGCGGCCTTGACCAGCGCACCGTGATCCACGGCCCCCGCCGCAGCCAGAACCATCTGGCCGGGGCCGTAATGTTCATCGACGAAGGCCACAAGATCATCGCGGGAAAATGCCCCCACACGTTCTTCGGGACCGAGAATGGTGCGCCCCAGCGGATGATCGGGATAGGCCTTTTCCTGCAGCCAGTCGAAAATGATGTCATCCGGCGTATCCAGCGCCTGACCGATCTCTTGCAGGATCACGCCGCGCTCGATCTCGATCTCGCGGCCCTCGAACAGCGGATTGCGCAGGATGTCCGCGACCACGTCCAGCGCCAGCGGCACGTCATCCTTCAAGACCCGCGCGTAATAGGCCGTCACCTCGCGCGAGGTGTAGGCGTTGATATAGCCGCCCACATCCTCGATCGCCTCGGCGATGGCCAATGCGCTGCGTGTCCTGGTGCCCTTGAACGCCATGTGTTCAAGGAAATGCGCGATGCCGTTCTGCGCGGCGCGTTCGTGCCGTGCCCCTGCGTTGACCCAGATACCGATGGCTGCGGATTGCAGGCCCGGCATGGCCTCGGTCACGATGCGAAACCCGTTGTCGAGCGTAGTCAGATTGACGGTCAATGCCCGGTCCGTTCCTTTATGAGTGCTTCAATCGCGCCCAGATCGTTATCGACTCGGCTGACGCGTTCCGACCGCTCATACAGGTCCGACATGCGTTCGGGCAAGGGGGGATGCACATTGCTGGCCTCTTCCACCGCCGCGGGGAACTTGGCCGGATGGGCGGTGGCCAGCGTGATCATCGGGGTGCCGGGAACGCGCGCCTCGTTCGCAACCTTGACGCCCACGGCGCTGTGCGGGCACAGCAACTCGCCCGAGGCGGCCCATGTATCGCGGATGGTGGCGCGGGTTTCGTCCTCGTCGCAGCGACCGCTGTCGAAGGTCTCGCGCAGCGCCTGCAAGGCCCCCTGGCTGACACTGAACCCGCCCGCCTTCAGCTCGTCCATCAGTTGCGCCACGGCGTTGCCGTCCTGCCCGTAGGCGTAATAAAGCGCGCGTTCGAAATTGGAACTGACCTGAATGTCCATCGACGGGCTGATCGAGGGGATCACGCCATCGGGTTTGTATTCGCTGCTCGTCAGGCAGCGGTGCAGAATATCGTTCTGATTGGTGGCCACCACCAGCCGGTCGATGGGCAGGCCCATCCGCTTGGCGATGTAACCGGCGAAAATGTCGCCGAAATTGCCGGTCGGCACGGTAAAGCTGACCTTGCGCTGCGGTGCGCCAAGGCTGACCGCCGAGGTGAAGTAATAGACCACCTGCGCCAGCACCCGCGCCCAGTTGATCGAGTTGACACCTGCCAACCCCACCGCATCGCGGAAGGCGAAATCGTTGAACATGTCCTTCACGCGGGCCTGGCAATCGTCGAAATGCCCGTCCATCGCCAGTGCATGCACGTTGTCCTCGGTCGGGGTGGTCATCTGGCGACGCTGCACTTCGGAGACGCGGCCATGCGGAAACAGGATGAACACATCCACCGCATCCAGCCCCCGGAACGCCTCGATGGCGGCGCTGCCGGTATCGCCGCTCGTCGCGCCGACGATGCACACCCGCTGACCGTTGCGTTTGAGCGCGGCCTCGAACAACTGGCCGATCAGTTGCATGGCGAAATCCTTGAACGCCAGTGTCGGGCCGTGGAACAGTTCCAACAGGAAATGCCCGCTGTCCAGTTGCACCAGCGGCGCGCGGGCGGCATGGCCGAACCCGGCATAGGCGCGCGCGATGATGTCCTGGAACTCTTCATCGGTGAAGGCATCGCCGATGAACGGGCGCATCACGCGAAACGCCACTTCTTCATAGCTCAGCCCCTCGAGCGCGGCGATGTCGCCCGCGCTCATCTGCGGAATGCTTTCGGGCAGGTACAGCCCGCCATCGCGCGCAAGCCCGGTCAGCATCGTCTCTTCAAAGCTGAGAACGGGCGCCTGCCCGCGGGTCGAGATATATTTCATGTGCCTTCGCCTTTGGCTGACTGGCGCATCCGCCAGAGAAAATAACCGGTCATCACCGCCCAGACCGCGGCCAGCGAAAACCATGTGATCGCATATTCCAGATGATCGTTCGCGATGTGGCTGGTGTCCACAGGCAGCGGAGTCAACGGATCGTCGGAAAACGATGTTTCGCGCGCGACGACCAACAGCGGCTCGGTATCCAGCACCCCGGCCATCTGATCCAGATCTCGGGCGAACCACGTATTGTCCGCCACGTCATTGTCGGGGGTCGAACTGTTACGGTCGTCCGGCCAGTGCAGGTTGCCCGTAACCGTCACCTCGCCCTGTGGCGGGGCGGGAATATCGCGGCCCACCTTGACGAAGCCGCGATCCAGCAGAATACGCCGTTCCCCCATGTCCAGCGCCGAAATCACCCGATAGCCCGCACCGACCTGTTTCTGGCTGACCAGCACACGCAGGGCCTGATCGCCCACCTGCCCCGTCACCTGCACCGGCAGGTAACGATCCCCCTCGGGATCGGGTGCAGCAGGCAGTTCCACGGGATCGGCGGCGATGCGCGCCTCGATATCGGCCAGGATGCCCTCTTTCCACGCCAGCCGCTGCATCTGCCAGACGCCCAGCCCCACCAGCACCGCGATGCCGGCAATGCCGAAGATCAGGGGAACGATATAGCGTGCCAAGTCGGGCTCCGTTCAAAAGGAAAAGCGCGCGAAACCCGCGCGCTTTGCTTTCTTGCGTTTTGTGGCCGGGTTTTCAACCCACGTTCAGCCGCCCCAGATGTAAACTGCGGCAAACAGGAACAGCCAGACCACGTCGACGAAGTGCCAGTACCATGCCGCCGCCTCGAACCCGATGTGGTTTTCCGGGGTGAAGTGACCGCGCATCACGCGCATCAGGCAGACGAACAGGAAGATCGTCCCGATGACCACATGCGCCCCGTGGAAACCCGTGGCCATGAAGAAGTTCGCGCCATAGATATTGCCCGAGAACCCGAACGCCGCGTGGCTGTATTCGTAGACCTGAAACAGGGTGAACAATGCGCCCAGTGCAATGGCGATCGTCAGGCCGGTCTTCATGTCCTTGCGGTTGTTTTCATGCACCAAAGCGTGGTGTGCCCATGTCGCCGCCGCGCCCGAACACAGCAGGATCAGCGTGTTGATCAGCGGCAGGTGCCACGGGTCGAAGGTTTCGATCCCCGCAGGAGGCCACTGCCCGTCCACCGCAGGGCTTTCCGGCCCCATCGGGTACATGGCGTGCTTGAAGAAGCTCCAGAACCACGCGGCAAAGAACATCACCTCGGACATGATGAACATTATGAAGCCATAGCGCAGGCCGATGCGGACAACCGGGGTGTGATCGCCCGCCTGATTTTCGGCCACGGTGTCCGACCACCAGCCGAACATGACATAGAGCACGCCGACAAGGCCGATCAGGAACACCCAGGGCTGATTGCTTTCCGCTTGCGGCGAAATCATCAGCACCGCGCCAAACAGCATGACGAACGCCGCCAATGCGCCGAGCAGCGGCCAGATTGAGGGGTTCAGAATGTGATAATCGTGGTTCTTTTCGTGTGCCATCTTGGTCTTTATCCCTCGTGGAAGGCTCAGTTCAGAGTGTTATCGGTTTCATCGCCCCGATCAAGAGCGGCCTGCTCTTCCTCGGGCATGTCGATTTCGTAGAATGTATAGGACAGCGTGATCGTGTGAACGTATTTGGCGTCCCTGTCGGTGACGATCTCGGGGTCGACATAGAATGTGACCGGCATCTCGACCCGCTCACCGGGTTGCAGGATTTGCTCGGTAAAGCAGAAGCAGTCGATCTTGGTGAAAAATCCGCCCGCCTCGAACGGGGTCACGTTATAACTGGACTGCCCCGCAATCGGGTGGTCTGTCGGGTTGTAGGCCTCGTAGAAGGCCAGTCCGGTTTCGCCGATCTTCAACTCCATCTCGCGCTGCATGGGCTTGAACGTCCAGGGAAAGCCGCGTGCCTTGCTGGCGTCGAAACGGATCTTGATGGTTTTATCCAGAATTTCGTCCGATCCGGCGGTTGCCACGCTGGTTTCGCCGCCGAACCCGGTGACCCGGCAGAACCAGTCATACAAGGGTACCGACGCCCAGGCGAGGCCGCCCATAAGCAGCACGACGCCCACCAGGCGCACCACCACTTTGGAATTCGCGTCCATTGCCATCAGTCCTGCACCTCGTTTTGCGGCTTCATGGCAAAGCCTTCGACACCGACCTTGACCACCGTCAGGCCGAACACCAGTGCCACGAACGCGGCCAGTACCAGACCAAGGCCCAGATTGCGGCTGAAGCGGCGCTTGTGCAGGTCATGCTGATCGCGAAAGCTCATGCTCACCAGCCTCCCAGCCCGAAGGGCACCAGCGACGCCTCGAGCGCGATAGCCACGAAATGGGCGAACAGGTAGTAAAGCGACAGGCGGAAAAATTTCTTTTCCACCGCATAGTTGTCATCCTCGGCCATACCTTCGTCACGCCGCCAGATGCGCAGCGCGCCGATCAGGAACGCCGCGTTCAGGACAATGGCCACCGTCAGATAGATTGGCCCGCCGACCGAGGTGAACGCCGTGGCGATGGCCAGACCGGCCAGCAGCAGGGTGTAAACAAGAATATGAATACGGGTCGCGCGACGGCCATGCGTGACCGTCAGCATCGGCACGCCCGCCTCGTCATAATCCGAGCGCATGAACAGCGCCAAAGCCCAGAAATGCGGTGGCGTCCACATGAAGATCAGGGCGAACATGAGGATCGATTCGATACTGATCGTTCCAGTCGCGGCGGCCCAGCCGATCATCGGCGGAAACGCCCCGGCGGCACCGCCGATCACGATATTCTGCGGCGTCCACCGCTTGAGCCACATCGAATAGATCACGACGTAAAAGAAGATCGTGAAGGCCAGCAGACCCGCGGCCAGCAGGTTCGTCGCCAGCCCCAGCATGACAACGGCAAAGCCGGCCAGCGTGATGCCAAAGGCAAACGCCTCGTCCTCGCTGACCTTGCCGGCGGGGATGGGGCGTTTGCGGGTGCGCTTCATCACCCGGTCGATATCCGCATCCCACCACATGTTCAGCGCGCCCGAGGCGCCGCCGCCCACGGCGATGAACAGGATCGCCGCAAAGCCCACAAGCGGATGCACCCCCACCGGGGCGGCCAGAAGGCCGACAAAAGCGGTAAACACGACCAGCGTCATCACGCGCGGCTTGAGCAGGGCAAAATAATCGCCGAACTCGGCGTCGCCTTGCTGCGTGCTGGCTGTATTCAGGCTTGCGTCGCTCATCATGTTCTCCGTAGGGGCCGAAACGCCGCGATGGGGTCATCGCGGAGGCGGCAGGCGGGCGCGCCGCAGCGCACCCGCGTCAAATCAGTTGGCCGAGGCCACCTGCACGCTTTGCGGCGTACCGGCGTATTCCTCGATCGCGCCTTGCAGCCAGAGATCGTATTCTTCCTGGCTGACGACTTTGACCGTGATCGGCATATAGGCGTGGTCCTTGCCGCACAGTTCACTGCACTGACCGAAATAAACGCCTTCTTTCTCGGCCTTGAACCACAGTTCGGCCAGACGGCCCGGCACCGCGTCCTGCTTCACGCCGAAGGCGGGGATCGTCCAGCTGTGGATCACGTCCGCGCCGGTAACCTGCATGACCACGGTCTTGTCCACCGGCACGACAACAGCGGTGTTGGTCGCCAGCAGGTATTCATCCTGGCCGTAGCCGTATTCCTCAAGTTCGTCGCGCGCCAGCAGGAAGCTGTCGAAGGCGAATTCGTGATCGGTGTATTCATAGCCCCAGTACCACTGATAGCCGGTCACCTTGATGTTGATGTCGCCCTCGGGGATTTCCTGCTGCTTGAACAGAACCGGCAGCGAGAACGCACCGATGAACACCAGGATCACGATCGGAACGATTGTCCACGCCACTTCCAGCGGCTGGTTGTGGGTGAAGCTGGCCGATTCCGGGTTCGACTTCCTGTTGTAGCGAACGATCACGATCAACAGCAGGGCACAGACGAAAATGACGATCGCCGTGATGATCACGAGGATCATGCCGTCCAGCCACTGAAGGTCGCGGGCCAACTCGGTCGCTGCCGGCTGGAACCCGATGCCGCCCTGCTCGGGCCGGCCGATGATCTCAAGCCCCTCCTGCGCGCGCGCAGGGAGGGCAGAAAAGGCGGCCAGTACGGCCAGAAGGCTGGAAAGAAGTCGCATTTTACACCCTGATCGGTTGAAGCGGTATCTGTTTTGGACACGAAATTCCCCGCATACGGCGGAATCCCGTTGTTTCATCGCAGGTAGAAACCATATTCTGAGCACCCAGACAAGAAAGACACTGCGGCAAACGGACGCTTTTTTTGATTTAGATCAAAATTCCGTGTCGCACCCCTAACAAGGACGCCCCTTTATGACCGACACCGCCGCCTTTCGCCCGTTCGAAACGATGCTCGACCGCGACGCCGCCCTGCGACGCCTGTCCGAGGCGACCGCAGGCGCAGATGACGGCGAACTGTTTCTCGAACGCCGCCAGTCCGAGGCGCTGGTGTTCGACGATGGCCGGGTCAAGACCGCCTCGTTCGATGCGGCGCAGGGGTTCGGCCTGCGCGCCGTGCGCGGCGAGGTGTCGGGCTATGCCCATTCCTCGGAAATCTCCGAACCCGCGCTGACCCGCGCGGTTGAAACCGCACGCCTGGCCGTGGGCGACGGTGGCGGCACGATGGCCCCGCCCCCACCACGCACCAACCGGCACCTGTATACGGATGCCGATCCCATCGCCGGGGCGGGCTTCCCGGTCAAGCTGGAAACCCTGCGCGAGATCGACGAGTTCGCCCGCAGCCTCGACCCCCGCGTGGTGCAGGTCACGGCCACGCTGGCCGCCTCGCATCAGGAGGTGGTGATTCTGCGCCCCGATGGCACCGAGGCCTCCGACTCGCGCCCCATGACACGGCTGAACGTATCGGTCATCGTCGATCAGGACGGGCGGCGCGAGTCCGGCACCGCTGGCGGCGGCGGGCGGATCGGGCTGGATGGTCTGATCGACCCCGCCGACTGGCAGGCCAAGGCGCACGAGGCGCTGCGCATCGCACTGGTCAATCTGCGGGCCGAACCGGCCCCGGCGGGTGTGATGGATGTGGTGCTTGGCCCCGGCTGGCCCGGTATCCTGCTGCACGAGGCCATCGGCCACGGGCTGGAAGGCGATTTCAACCGCAAGGGCAGTTCCGCCTTTGCCGGGCTGATGGGCCAACGCATCGCTGCCCCCGGCGTGACCGTGTTGGACGACGGCACCATCCCCGACCGGCGCGGGTCGATCACCGTGGATGACGAAGGCACGCCAAGCGGCAAGAACGTCCTGATCGAGGACGGCATCCTTGTCGGCTATATGCAGGATCGCCAGAACGCCCGCCTGATGGGCGTCGACCCGACCGGCAACGGACGCCGCGAAAGCTATGCCCATGCGCCGATGCCCCGCATGACAAATACCTACATGCTGGGCGGCGATGCCGATCCTGCCGACATCGTGGCCGACCTGAAGGACGGGATTTATGCCGTGGGCTTTGGAGGCGGACAGGTGGACATCACCAACGGCAAGTTCGTGTTTTCCTGCACCGAGGCCTATCGCGTGCAAAACGGCAAGGTCGGCGCACCGGTCAAGGGCGCCACGCTGATCGGCGACGGGGCCACCGCGCTGCAACAGATCCGCGCGCTCGGCAACGACATGGCGCTCGATCCCGGCATGGGCAATTGCGGCAAGGCGGGCCAATGGGTGCCGGTTGGCGTGGGCCAGCCCACGGTGATGATCGGTGGGCTGACGGTGGGCGGCTCGGCGGCGGGGTAACGAAAGCCCCCGGAAACACGGCTTGATCACAGCAGGGCTTTTCCTCCTCTCACCACGCCGAGAGGAAGAGAAGCCCAGAGACCAAACGGCCCTCAAATGTGATCGAGGGGCAGTTCTGTCGTATCCTTTATCTCTTCCATGACGAAACTCGCCGATATGTCAGCAACCCCCACCTTGCGAATGAGCCGCTGATAAAACGCGTCATACTCCCGAACGCTCGCGACCCGCGCCTTCAGGAGATAGTCAAGCTCACCGCTGGTTCTCCAGACGCCCTGAATTTCCGGCATATCCCGCACGGCGCACGTTCTGTTCGAGAAAACCGCAAGTCGAATGATCGCCGGGATGTATGCGCGCACCCAAAACAGGGGGTCGTGACAAGGCGGGCCTCCGCACAAATTTACCTGCCGGTAATGAGCGGACGAATGCGTCACGCATCCTTCGGAGCTCCGGCCATCTGGTCAGTCATGATGTCCCCCCAAACGGATCAGCCTGCCGCTCAGGCCCTTCCCATTTCGTAACCCCATCGCGCGCTCGGGTCACGACTCACCGGTCCGGTGTCGTGACCGACATCGGCACTGACGCGATACCGACGTGATACCGATGCAATACCGACACCTCCCGAAAACCGAGAGAAAAATAATTAATATTATAAATCAATAATTTACGTGAATTTCTCCAAAAACACCCGACTCACCCATCGCGGGTTTACCCAGCGTTAACCACCCAACCCGATAGTGATCGTGCAGCACGGCGAGGTCACGATGTCCGAGGATACACATCCTTCCACTCACCCCCCACTCCCACCCACCACGGAAGATGATCGGATATCGTGGCTTCGCCTGTTGCGCTCACACCGGGTTGGCCCCTCCACCTTCTACCGGCTGATGGGCGAACACGGATCGGCCCGCGCCGCACTCGACGCGCTGCCAGAGGTCGCACGCGCCGCCGGGGTCGAGAATTACAGCCCCTGCCCCGAAGGTATGGCACATGCCGAACTGAAAGCCGCCCGCGCCTGTGGCGCACACATGATCTGTGTCGGAAGCGATACCTACCCCACTGATCTGCAACAGATTTCCGATGCTCCGCCCATCCTTTGGGCTATCGGCGATCTGTCGGTTCTCACCCGCCCGTTGGTCGCCCTCGTGGGCGCGCGCAATGCCTCGTCGCTTGGCTTGCGCATGGCCAAGGGTCTCGCCGCCGATCTGGCCGGGCATGGCCATGTAATCGTATCGGGGCTGGCCCGCGGTATAGATACCGCGGCCCATTCCGCCACGCTGGACAGCGGCACCATTGCTGTCATGGCCGGTGGAGTGGACGTGATGTACCCGGCGGAAAATACCCGTCTGGCCGATGACATCGCCAAAACCGGGCTCCGTCTGTCCGAGCAGCCCATGGGAACGGTCCCGCAGGCACGCCATTTTCCCCGCCGAAACAGACTCATAAGCGGCCTTTCACAAGCCGTCATCGTGGTCGAGGCCGCCGCAAAATCCGGCTCTCTCATCACAGCACGCACCGCGCTTGATCAGGGGCGCGAGGTTCTGGCCGTTCCCGGCCACCCTTTCGATGCCCGCGCCGCCGGATGCAACATGCTGATCCGCGACGGAGCCACGCTGGTGCGCAAGGCCGAGGATGTAGTCGAAGCGTTGCCGGATCGCAAAGCCACACAAGAGGCCCCTGAAATACAACAGGAAATGCCGCTGCGGCCAACGGACGCTCCTGCACCCAACAAACGCAGCCTGCGCGAAACCGCAGCCCTGCACAGCCAGATTCTGGACCGTCTCGGCCCCTCACCGCTGGCCGAGGATCAACTGATCCGCGACCTTCAAGCCCCAGCCAATGCGGTAACCCCGGTTTTGACCGACCTCGAACTGGATGGCCGCATCCGGCGGCAGCCCGGCGGTTTGCTGTCGCTGGCCTGACCACCCCATACCTGCACTCCATTTCTGCTCTCCGGACCAATCTCCCCCGTCTCCGAGGGCGCGCGGCACAATGTCCATCGCTCCCTTGATCAGGTGACATTGACAATTCCCCTTGCCACCCCACATGGTCCGCCGCCATAAGTCTCGTCCCGAGTCGAAAGGAGTTTCCATGCCCGTCGTCGTTGTCGAATCCCCGGCTAAGGCCAAGACTATCAACAAATATTTGGGGTCCGACTATACGGTTCTGGCGTCCTATGGACATGTCCGCGACCTGCCGGCCAAGGACGGCTCGGTCGATCCTGAACACGATTTCGACATGAAATGGGAGGTCGGTTACGACTCTCGCAAGCACGTAAAAGCCATCGCCGACGCGCTGAAAAACGACCAGACCCTGATCCTCGCCACCGACCCCGATCGCGAGGGCGAGGCGATCAGTTGGCACCTGGAAGAGGCCCTGCGCAAACGCAAGGCCATAAAAAAGGACACCAAGGTCAGCCGCGTGGTGTTCAACGCCATCACGAAATCCGCCGTGACCGAGGCGATGAAAAATCCGCGCGACGTGGACGGGGATCTGGTCGAAGCCTATCTGGCACGGCGCGCGCTCGACTACCTGGTGGGGTTCAACCTGTCACCCGTGCTCTGGCGCAAACTGCCCGGCGCGAAATCGGCGGGCCGGGTGCAATCGGTCTGCCTGCGCCTGATCGTCGAGCGTGAGATGGAGATCGAGGCGTTCAAGCCTCGCGAATACTGGTCGGTCAAGGCATTGCTGGCCACGCCCCGCGGTCAGGAGTTCGAGGCACGCCTGACAATTCTGGCCGGCAAGAAGCTGGACAAGTACGATATCGAGAACGGCACGCAGGCCGAACTGGCCGTGCAGGCCATCCAAAGCCGTGATCTGAGCGTGCTGTCGGTCGAGGCCAAGCCCACCTCGCGCAACCCCGCCCCGCCTTTCATGACCTCGACCCTGCAACAAGAGGCCAGCCGCAAGTTCGGCATGGGTGCCCGTCAGACGATGAGCGCCGCACAACGGCTGTATGAGGCGGGATACATTACTTATATGCGGACCGATGGGATCGACATGGCTCCCGAAGCCGTGATGGCCGCCCGTGACGCGATCAAGGACCGGTTCGGCGAGAATTATGTTCCCAAGTCGCCGCGCATGTACAAGAACAAGGCGAAGAACGCGCAGGAGGCGCACGAGTGTATTCGCCCCACCGACATGACGCGCGATGCCAAGGCGATCAAGACCACCGATGCCGATCAGCGCAAACTCTACGATCTGATCTGGAAACGCACCCTTGCCTGCCAGATGGAAGGTGCACGGATGGAACGCACCACCGTCGACATCGGCAGTGCCGACGGACAGGTTGGCCTGCGTGCGACGGGTCAGGTCGTGCTGTTCGACGGCTTTCTCAAGATCTACGAAGAGGGCCGTGACGATCAGGTGGCCGATGACGACGACAAGCGCCTGCCGCAGATTTCCCAAGGTGACAAGGCCAACAAGCGCAGCGTCACGCCCGAACAACATTTCACCCAGCCCCCGCCCCGCTATACCGAGGCGACGCTGGTCAAGAAAATGGAAGAACTGGGCATCGGACGGCCGTCGACCTATGCCAGCATCGTCACCACGATCCAGGACCGTGAATATGTCCGGAAGGACAAGAACCGCCTGATCCCCGAAGACAAGGGGCGGATCGTCACGATTTTCCTTCTGAATTTCTTCCGCAAATACGTGGGATATGAATTCACCGCCGACCTCGAAGATGAGCTCGATACCGTCAGCGCGGGCAATCTGGACTATAAGGAAGTGCTCAGCCGGTTCTGGCGCGATTTTTCGGCGGCGATCGCGGAAACCTCCGAATTGCGGATCACAGAGGTGCTGGACGTTCTGGACGATGCGCTGGCCCCCACGCTTTATCCCCCGCGCGAAGATGGCAGCGACCCGCGCGTCTGCCCGCTCTGCGGTGAAGGCAGCCTGCACCTGAAAACCTCGCGCACCGGCGGCTTTGTCGGCTGTTCGCGTTATCCCGAATGCCGTTACACCCGGCCCATAGGTGGCGATGCCAACGACGCGGGGGATCGTATTCTTGGCGAGGATGACGGGGATGAGATCAGCCTGCGTTCGGGCCGGTTCGGCCCCTATGTGCAGCGCGGTGAAGCCACGGAAGAAAACAAGAAGCCCCCGCGCGCCAGCCTGCCCAAGGGCTGGAGCCCGGATGACATGGACCTTGAAAAGGCGTTGATGTTGCTGAGCCTGCCGCGCGAAATAGGCCCGCACCCCGATGACGGCGAAATGATCGAGGCCGGGATCGGGCGCTATGGCCCTTATGTCAAACATGGCCGTCTTTACGCCAACCTCAAGGAGGTCGATGACGTCTTTACCATCGGCATGAACCGCGCGGTCGAGGAACTGGCCAAGAAAGCCGCCTCGCGCGGGCAAGGGCGCGCCACGGCCAAACCGCTCAAGGAACTGGGCGACCACCCCGAATCCGGCGGGCCGGTCAATGTCTTGGACGGGCGCTATGGCCCCTATGTGAAATGGGACAAGATCAACGCGACCCTGCCCAAGGGAACCGAACCGCAAGACGTGACCATGGACATGGCCGTGCAGCTGATTGCCGAAAAAGCCGCGAAAAAAGGCAAAGGCCGCAAGACCACGACCCGCAAGAAAGCCACTGCCAAGAAATAGGCCAGCCCTACGTAGTAATCCTTATGGACGCTTGCGAGCGGGCCTGATCGTTGACTTTGGCCCGTTCCGCACCCCATACCGTTGCAAACGGTTTATCCAGGAGGGTTATGGAATGAACAAGGTCTATGGTACGGCGGCCGAGGCGCTGGACGGTATTCTGCACGACGACATGCTGATTGCCGCCGGGGGCTTTGGCCTCTGCGGTATTCCTGAATTGCTGTTGCAGGCCATCAAGGACAGCGGCGTCAAGGACCTGACCTTTGCCTCGAACAATGCGGGTGTTGACGATTTCGGCATCGGCATTCTTCTGCAAAGCCGCCAGGTGAAGAAGATGATGAGCTCTTATGTGGGCGAAAACGCCGAGTTCATGCGCCAGTACCTGTCGGGCGAGCTGGAGCTGGAATTCAACCCTCAGGGCACCCTGGCCGAACGCATGCGTGCCGGCGGTGCGGGCATTCCCGGCTTTTACACCAAGACCGGCGTCGGCACGCAGGTTGCCGAGGGCAAGGAACACAAGGATTTCGACGGCGAGACCTATATTCTCGAACGCGGCATCTTTGCCGATCTGTCGATTGTCAAGGCATGGAAGGCCGATACCACCGGCAACTGTATCTTCCGCAAGACCGCCCGCAACTTCAACCCGCCGGCGGCAATGTGCGGCAAGATCTGTGTGATGGAAGTGGAAGAGATCGTCGAACCCGGCGAGTTGGACCCCGATCACATCCACCTGCCCGGCATCTACGTGCATCGTCTGATTCAGGGCGAACACGAAAAGCGCATCGAGCAACGCACGACGCGCGCAGCCTGATCGCGGCTCGGGCGGGGCATAGCCCCCGCCGGCCTTCCTCAATTTCCCCAAAAGGAGCATGACCATGGCTTGGGACCGCAATGAAATGGCCGCCCGCGCGGCACAGGAACTGGAAGACGGCACATATGTAAACCTCGGGATCGGCATCCCGACGCTGGTGCCGAACTTCATCCCCGAAGGCGTTCATGTGACGCTGCAATCCGAAAACGGGATGCTGGGCATGGGCCCCTTCCCCGTCGAAGGCACAGAAGACCCCGACCTGATCAATGCCGGCAAGCAAACCATCACCGAACTGCCGCATACCAGCTATTTCGACAGCGCCACCAGCTTTGGCATGATCCGGGGCGGCAAGATCGCCATGGCGATCCTCGGCGCGATGGAAGTGGCGGAAAACGGCGATCTGGCGAACTGGATGATCCCCGGCAAGCTGGTCAAGGGCATGGGCGGCGCGATGGACCTTGTTGCAGGCGTCGGTCGTGTGATCGTGGTGATGGATCACACCAACAAGCACGGCGACAGCAAGCTGCTGAAGGAATGCACCCTGCCGCTGACGGGGACGGGTGTTGTCAACCGGATCATCACCAATCTCGGCGTTCTGGATGTCGTCGAAGGCGGATTGAAGATCGTTGAATGCGCCCCCGGCGTCACCGAGGACGATCTGCGCGCCGCGACCGAGGCAACCATCGTCTGACCTTGGACAGCAAATATGAACAGAAACGGGCCCCCGACCACGGCGGCCCGTTTTAACTATTTCATGGCAAGATTAAGCGCGCAGGCGTCGGTGATCAGGAGGGGCTTGGTCTTGCACAGGCCGATGGCCACCTTGTAGGCGGCCAGAACCTTGGGCACATAGTCGCGCGTTTCGGCAAAGGGCGGCACGCCCTGATGTTTCTTCACGGCGTTTTCCCCGGCGTTATATCCGGCCAGGGCCAGCACCGCATCGCCCCGGAATTCGGCCAGCAGCCAATCCAGATAGGCCACCCCTGCCGCAATATTCTGATCCGGCGACAGGCTGTCGGTCACACCAAAGCGACGCGCGGTATCCGGCATCAACTGCATCAACCCCTGCGCGCCCTTGGGGCTGACCGCCTGTTCACGCCCCCCGGACTCCACAGCGATCACCGCGAGGGCCAGCGCAGGCGAGACCTGCGTACCGATGGTCGCGCGCAGTACACGCTGCCCTTCGGCCTGCGCAATATCTTGCAGGGTTTGCAGTCGAGGTTGCGATACCCGCGTATTTTCCGGCCCGTTGATCAGATGCGCGAAGGCAGTATCCAAACGCTCAACAGCGTTTTCGCCAATATCGGGCGATACCCCGGTCCAGAACCAGGAATAGACGCCCTTCGCCGGTGCAGCGGGTTCATCGACAGGAATCGTCGGGGCAACCACCGCAACTTCGGGCGGTTCGATCTGAACGGTAATACGCTTGCCAGCCCCGCTTTTCGGGGGCTTCCCCATCTTGAAGGTAAAATCGGGAAACGGTGGCGGATCGTCGGCCAACAGGGCCACCGGCGCGAAAATCGCCGCCATAAGCGTCAGAATCCGAACGGATAGCATCTGAAAACTGCCTTGCCTCGTTTTTTATGGAGATCATTGTCGCAAAAGACTGCTGAATTATCCAGAATTGTATTATTCCAAGAAACACTCATCTGGAGATTTTGATCGCCAAATCCCTAAACACGTATAAACCTACACTCTTATTTTTAAACTTAACAATATTTATCAATAAGTTATGAGACACCACAGCAAAACCGCGAATGTTCACGAAAAACGATCTATTCACGCCTAAATCCTGCCTGAATTGAGGTGCTTTATCTGCCCATACCGCAACGGGGACGGCCATTGAGAGAGGCGGCCATCACCCCCCCGGACGCGGTTGAAACCTGAGATATGATCCTTTGGAGGGACCTACCATGATGAAATTTATCAACCAGTTCGTGAAAGACGAAGACGGTGCCGTGACGGTTGACTGGGTCGTGCTGACCGCAGCAGTCGTGGGCCTGGGCATTGCCGGCGTTGCTGCCGTTCAAGGCGGTATTGAAAGCCTCGCTGGCAGCATCGAGTCGCAGTTGGACAGCGCAACCGTCGTTTCCCTCGGTGAGCTCGGTCAAGGCGGCACTGCCGGCGAAGGCGGCGAAGGCGGCGGCGACCCCGAACTCTAAACCATACACTCCTGACAGGAGCGTATAGTCTTGAACTGGCCGCAAACGTCGCGTTGCGGCCAGTTTTTTTCTGTACCGTGCTGAGATACCAACGGTCACATTTCGGGATGTAAAAACAACGCAATCCAACGCACAACAATTCGTGCATCCAGCCCCGGAGATGACTATCATGAGCGCAGGTAAGAAAACATTCCTGGCCGACGAAGACGGTGCGGTGACTGTCGATTGGGTTGTTTTGACAACTGCGGTTGTCGGCATCGGCGTTGCGGCAGTTTTTACACTTATGACCGCAAATCAGGGTCTGGGTGACAATATCGGCTCGGCCATGTCATCCGCAACGCTTACAGAACTCGATTTCGCCACGAGATAATCCGATCATCGACGACATCAACACATTGTTTTACAGGCGCTGATTGCAACATCTGCATTTTATGACACTTCAGGCGATGTACCCCATGCGATCCAGAAAGGATCATTGCCCTTCCCTGTTTCTGCCACAATCCAGTGTTTAGAAATGCGGATACCGGATGCCACAGGCATCGTGAATGAGCAGCGAGAAAGAAAGGACTGGCCATGCGTTTGGTTTTTGGACTGGTGCTTATGGTAGGTTTGGGTCTGGCCGGCTTTGCCGTTTACATGGCCAAGAGTTATATTCAGGGCTATCAGGCACAGCTTGCCCATGAACGCGCACAGCGTGCGCCACAGATCGAAACGGTCGATGTCATCGTCGCCAACGAGCCCCTGCAATACGGTCAAACGCTTGAGCCGAACATGGTGCGTATGGCGAAATTTCCCAAGAATTCGCTGCCCGAAGGTTACTTTACCAAGGCGGATGTGCTGTTTCCCAACAAGAACGAGGAAAAACGCATGGTCCGCCGCGCCATGGAAAAGAACGAGGCAGTTCTGAAATCTAAAGTCACAAAACCCGGCGAAGCCGCCGGTATTTCCACCGCGCTTGGGCCGGGCATGCGCGCCTTTGCCATCAAGGTTGACGTGGCCAGCGGCGTGTCCGGCTTTCTTCGTCCGGGCGACCGTGTCGACGTCTATTGGACCGGTCAGGTGCGTGGCAACCAGGTGCGAACCGAGGGGAACTCGGTCGGTGACGTGACGAAGCTGATCCAGACCGCCGTCAAACTGATTGCCGTCGATCAGGTCTCCAACGAAGACACACGTCAGGCCATCATCGCGCGTACCGTCACCGTAGCTGCCAAACCGCAGGAGGTTGCAGCGCTGGCGCAAGCGCAAGCCACCGGGCGTTTGTCACTGTCGCTGGTCGGGGCCCAGGACGAAAGCGTTGCAGACGTGATCGAAGTTGACCAATGGCGCCTTCTGGGCCTTTCCAAGCAAGAGGTCGAGGCCCCCGCCCCGAAGAAAGAGGTATGCACGATCAAGACCCGCCGCGGCGGTGAAGTGGTCATCAGCCAGATACCCTGCACCAACTGATCGCGGTTATGTGCCATTCAATCTGTAAAGGGTGTCCTCAGCGGCACCCTTTTTCTTTGACTTTGGTAAGTCTGCCACGGTTCAAAGGTTTTTTTCGAAACTAGCGTTGATTCTTGAAAAAAAATCGGAGTTGGCGCAAAGTGGCCGAAACACGGGCGTCAAGACCCGATTAATTGGGGCGTGATCGGAAAGGCAGGTCACATGAAATATGCAGGCTTCTTGAAAGCGGCCTTGTTTGGGCTGGCGATTGTATTTGGACCGTTTGCAAACACCGTCCAAGCTGAAAACCTTCAAATTGTTCGCAAAGGCGCCAGCCGCGACCTGAGCGTTACATTGAACCGCGCCATTGTTGTCGAAAGCGATACACCCTTCGCCGAACTCAGTGTTGCGAACCCGGGGATCGCGGACTTCTCAACGCTCTCGGACCGCACGATTTACATCCTCGGCAAGGCACCGGGGCGCACGACCATGACGTTGCTGGACGAAACCGGGCGCCTGATCACAAATGTCGAAATTCACGTTTCGACCGATGTCTCGGAATTCAAGGAACGTCTGAACCAGATCCTGCCCAACGAAAAGATCGAGGTACGCACCGCGAATGACGGTATCGTCCTCTCGGGCAGTGTTTCCAGCGCCACCCGCATGGATCGCGCCCTTGCGCTCGCTGAGCGCTATGCGCCGGAACGGGTTTCGAACCTGATGGTTGTCTCCGGCAAACAACAAGTCATGCTGAAGGTTCGTTTTGCAGAAATGCAGCGCAGTGTGTCCAAGCAATTGTCGACCTCACTGGCGATAGATGCCTTGAGTCCCGTCAGTGGCAACGGTGCGGCACTGGCAGGAAGCAATCTGCCCTCGACCGGTGTGAATGCTGGGGGTGTAGCTGCAGGCAACAATGCCGGCGCGGCCTTCTTCGGCTTTGATATCGGTTCGGTCGAAATCGGAATCCTGATGCAAGCCCTTGAACAAAAAGGCGTTGTTCGCACTCTGGCCGAACCCAACCTGACCGCGCTGTCCGGACAAGAGGCCACGTTCCTTGCCGGTGGCGAATATCCCATTCCGGTCGCCCAGGACAACGACACCACGTCAATCGAATTCAAACCTTTCGGTGTGGAACTGAACTTCATTCCACGTGTCGTGGATGAAGATATCATCAACCTTGAACTGGCCGCCGCCGTATCGTCGATCGATACGACGAACGGTATCAACACCGGCACCTTCACGGTCGATGCCTTCCGTCGTCGCGACACCTCCACCACCGTTGCGCTGCGCGATGGAGAGAGCTTTGCCATTGCCGGATTGCTGCAAGACGATTTCCGCGACAGTAACGGCCAGGTACCCTGGCTGGGCGACGTTCCTGTACTTGGCGCGTTGTTTCGCAGTGCGGATTACGCGCGAGCGCAAACCGAACTCGTCATCATCGTAAGCGCACATCTCGTCACACCGACACGGGGCGAGGCCCTGGCCCTCCCGACGGACCGGGTCAAACTGCCGTCCGAAGCCGACCTGTTCCTGAATGGTCGCGTAGCCAAGCAAAACAGGCCGACCGGCACAGCAGGCGAAGTCGCAAGACAGGACTTCACCGGCTCTTACGGATACGTCATGGACTGATGGAAAGGCAGGGGCACATGAAACATCTTCTGGCAACTGCGGGGCTCCTTGCCCTGACCGCCTGCACCACGGATGGCAACGTTTACAGATCTTACTTTTCCGAAGCCGGTGCATTGGTGGACAGCGGCGATTTCGGCAACGCGAACATGAACAACCAACTCGTGATGACTGGCGAAAAGGCCTATGTCTACGATCTGGCCAACCGTTTCTCGAACGAGGTTCTGAGTACCGTCAATTTTGCCTTCAACTCGGCGCAATTGGATGCCGGAGCACGCGACACACTGCGTGAACAGGCGAACTGGATTCGACAGTTCCCCGAGGTTCGCTTCCGTGTTTACGGGCATACCGATGCGGTCGGATCTGCCGCGTACAACAAACAACTGGGCCTGCGCCGGGCAAATGCGGTTGTAAGTTATCTTATCGCTCAGGGTGTCAGCCGGTCACGTCTCGAAGCCGTCGCGTCGTTCGGTGAAACACAGCCGATTATCGTGACCCAGGGGCGCGAACGCCGGAACCGCCGGACCGTTACCGAGGTGAGCGGGTTTGTGGGATCGCATCCCATTGTGATGCAAGGCAAATACGCCAGTGTTGTCTATCGCGAATATATCAACAGCGCACAACCCAAGACAACGCTTTCGATGGGCGGCAGCGAAGGCATCGTCGAGTGACGTAGGCCGAAAAATCTCCCTGTCCGGTTTCGGTCGGGCCAACTCAAAGACCCGCCTTTTGGCGGGTTTTCTTTTTGCCTTCTCAAATCGCACAATTACGATTTTTTGGCCCAAATGTTGCCCAGATTTTCAGGGAATGTCGCGCAGTGGCAAGTGCATCTCCGGAGCGCCCGGCAGAGCCGCGCACCAAGCAAAGACTGAAGGTATCGGGCCAAACCCGACCGGTCGCGCGGAAAAAAGAATGGAACGGACAAGATGACGAGTAGTGCGACGACAGACCCAAGCCCGATCCTGGCCTGTACGATCAGCCGTGACGTACAGAACTTCGATCTTCTGATCGAAGATATGGAAACAGTTCTGGGAGAAAGCTGGGGCGATCTGGGCTTTGCCGAAGCATTGGCCTTTTTCAATCAACCCGAAGCACAGTCTCTTGAGTTCGTTGCCCTTGCAATCGACGACGCTGATGAGGGCGACCTTGTGATGCTGGGTGAAATCATCGCTCTGGCCAATGCAAAAGGTATAAAGGTCATCCTGATTGCCGAGGATGTCAGCCCCGCGGCGCTGCATCAGTTGCTCCGGCAGGGCGCCGATGAATTCGTTCCTTATCCCCTGCCCGAAGGTGAACTGGAAGCGGCCATAGAGCGTTTGAAAAAACGCGAGCAACAGGCCGCGGTGACCAGGAATTCGTTCGTTTCGACAGACACTCCTGCGGATGGTGTCCTTCTGGCAGTGCAACCGATTGCCGGCGGTACCGGAGCCACAACGATGGCCGTAAACCTGGCCTGGGAACTGGCCAATGTGGAAAAGAAGGACGGTCCCAGGGTTTGTATTCTGGATTTCGGCCTTCAGACCGGAACAGTAGCAACCTATCTGGATTTGCCACGCCGTGACGTCGTCTACGACATGTGGAGCGATACCGACGCCCTGGATGAAGAAATTTTCCGCCAGGCCCTGACATCCTATGACGACAAGCTGTGGGTATTGACTGCGCCCCATGACATCTTGCCACTCGATATGATCTCATCCGAAGACGTGCAGCGGGTGCTGGACCAGGCACGCGCAAAGTTCGATTACGTCATTGTCGACATGCCCTCTACACTGGTGCAGTGGACAGAAACCGTTCTGAGCAATGCCCAAATCTATTTCACCACACTCGAACTCGACATGCGTTCGGCGCAGAATACCCTACGGTTCAAACGGGCGCTCCGGGCCGAGGAACTGCCCATTGAAAAGGTACGCTTCTGCCTGAACCGCGCCCCGAAGTTCACCGACCTGAATGGCAAAAGCCGGGTCAAACGGCTGTCGGAGAGTCTTGAAATTTCCATCGAATTGCAGCTTCCCGATGGGGGCCGTCAGATCACCCAAAGCGGCGATCATGGTGTGCCGCTGGCCTCTTCCGCAGCAAAGAACCCGCTGCGCAAGGAATTCGCCAAACTGGCATCCTCCCTGCATGAGCTTGGGAAAAGCGACGCAGAAGCCGCATAAGGCGAGAAGGTAAAGACATATGTTCTCACGTTACAAAAAATCGCCCGGAAGCAAAGCTGGCCCCGAAAGCACGAAGGTTAAGGCGGCCAAGGCCGCAACGGCAGCACCTGCCATGCCCAAAACGGCACCGGTCGGAGAGGCGTCAAGCGCCTCGCTGCGCAAGCCAACACAATTGGCACCGGCCAAACCGCAATTGGCCGACAAGGAACGCAAACGCAAAGAACGCCTTGCCGAAATCAAGCTGGATCTTCACCGTGCGCTTCTGGACAATCTGAATCTCGGCGCACTCGATTCTGCCTCCGAGTCCGACCTGCGCGCCGAAATCAGTTCCATCACTTCCGAGGTTCTGGAAGAACGCAGCATCGTCCTGAACCGTGAAGACCGCACTACGCTGACACAGGAACTCTATGACGAGGTGCGTGGTCTTGGTCCGCTGGAAACGCTTCTTCAGGACGACACCGTAAACGATATTCTGGTCAACGGTCCGCATCAGATTTTCGTAGAACGGGCGGGCAAGCTGGAACTCAGCGATGTGACGTTCAAGGACGAACGCCACCTTCTGCGTATTATCGACAAGATCGTGTCGGCCGTAGGTCGGCGCGTGGATGAATCGAACCCTTACGTCGACGCACGCCTGGCCGATGGATCGCGTTTCAATGCCATGGTGCCTCCAGTCGCAGTGGACGGCAGTCTGGTCTCGATCCGTAAATTCAAAAAGGACAAGCTGGGCATTGACGATCTAGTCAACTTCGGTGCCTTTTCCGAAGAAATGGCGGCCTATCTTCAGGCCGCCGTCGCCACCCGCCTGAACATCATTGTTTCGGGCGGAACCGGTTCGGGTAAGACAACCACACTCAACGCACTGTCGTCTTTCATCGATAATTCCGAACGCATACTGACAATTGAGGATACGGCGGAACTTCAGTTGCAGCAGATTCACGTCGGACGGATGGAGAGCCGACCGCCCAACGTCGAAGGCAAAGGCGAGGTTTCTCCGCGTGACTGTCTGAAAAACGCCCTGCGGATGCGCCCCGACCGCATTATCGTCGGGGAAACACGTGGTGAAGAAGTGATTGACATGCTTCAGGCCATGAACACGGGGCACGACGGATCGATGACGACGATCCACGCCAACAACCCCCGCGATGCGATCAGCCGTCTGGAAAACATGGTTGCAATGGCCGGTATTGAAATGCCGCTCAAAGCCGTGCGCAGCCAGATCGCTTCGGCGGTGCATCTGATCGTGCAGGCATCGCGATTGCAGGATGGCTCGCGCCGGATGACCTCGATCACCGAAGTGACGGGCATGGAAGGCGAAGTGATCTCGATGCAAGAGATTTTTCGTTACCAGCGGGTCGACCTGACCCCCGACAACAAGATCATCGGTCATTTCACGGGAACTGGTGTGCGCTCGAACTTCTCCGAGCGATTCCGGCTGTGGGGGTATGATCTGCCCTCGACCATCTATGAACCCATCGCTGCGGAGTAAGACAAATGTCCATCAGTGCAGAGCCGATCATCTATGCAATGATCTTCGTGGCGGTTCTTGTCGTCGTCGAAGGTATCTATCTAACGGTATTCGGGCGCTCGATCAGCCTGAACAACCGGGTGAACCGCCGCCTGGAAATGCTGGACAAATCCGGCAACCGTGAAGAGGTGATGGAAAAGCTCCGCAAGGAGATGGAGCAGCACCTCAAGGCGCGCAACATCCCCATTTATGCGATCCTGTCTGAAAAGGCTCAAAAGGCTGCCATCGCGTTCACCCCCAAGCAGCTGATCCTGCTGATGATCGGGGTCAGTATCATGGCTTTTGCCGGGCTGACTATCGGAACGGCCACCAGCATACCTGTGCGGGCACTGGTCTCCGTAGCCTTTGGCGTGGGCGGTGTGTTCACATGGATCAACATGAAAGCCAGCAAGCGCATGGCCATGCTGGAAGAGCAACTTCCCGACGCCATCGAACTGATGGTCCGGAGCCTGCGCGTGGGGCATCCCTTTGCATCGGCCATCGCGATCGTCTCAAATGAAATGGCCGACCCCCTGGCAACCGAGTTCGGCGTCATCGCCGACGAAGCCGCCTATGGCCGCGACATGGGTGAGGCGCTCAAGGACATGGCCGAGCGTCTCGACATGCAGGATTTGCGCTTTCTGGCCGTGGCCGTGACCATTCAGCAGCAATCGGGTGGTAACCTGGCCGAAATCCTCGATGGTCTGGCCAAGGTGATCCGCGCCCGTTTCCGCCTGTTTCGCCGGGTCAAGGCGATTACCGCCGAAGCCAAATGGTCAGGCAAGTTCCTGTCTGGCTTCCCCATCCTTGCGCTGATCGGGATTCAGGTGATCGACCCCAATTACTATGACGAAGCCATGCAGCACGCCTTCTTTATCCCCGCATGCCTGGTGGTGGGAACGTTCCTTGTGGCCAACCTGATTGTCATGCGTGCACTTGTGAATATCAAGGTTTGAAGGGAACTTCGTGATGCAATTCCTGAACCAAATCCAGGAGCGCCTGGTCGACGCACTTGGCCCCTTCGGACCGATCATCGCAATCGGAACACTCGGCATCCTTCTGGTGCTGATCATGATCCCGGCCCTGATCAAGGATTCCAAAGATCCGCTTGAGAAACTCAAGCGTGATCAGCGGGGCCAATCCCTGAGCCAACCTGACAAAGGACAGCGCCTCCGGACGAACCAGCGCAACCAGAAGCTGGACAAATACGCGAACTTCCTCGAACCGCAGGATGACAAGCAGTTTTCGCAAATCAAACTGACGCTGATGCAGGCCGGATATCGCGGGCGCGATGCGGTACGCTATTACTATTTCGCACAGCTTGCCCTGGCACTCGGGTTGTTGATCCTTGGTGTCCTCTACTACCTGCTGTTCGTTGCAGGCGAGGAAAGTTCAGCCAAGGATGCGGTACTCTATATTCTGGGCCCGGCAGGTGTGGGATATATGCTGCCCAAGTACTGGGTGACAAAACGCCAGCAGCAACGTCAGGAAGAAATTTCCGACGGTTTCCCCGACAGCCTGGACATGATGCTGACATGCGTCGAAGCCGGCCAGTCGCTGGATCAGTCGATCATCCGCGTCGCCAACGAAATTGCCGTATCATATCCTGCTCTGGCCGAAGAATATGAAATCGTCGCGCACCAGATCAAAGCCGGTCGTGACAAACCCTCGGTTCTCAATGAGATGGCCGAGCGTTGTGGCGTGCAGGATATCTCCAGTTTCGTGACCGTTCTGATCCAGTCACAGACTTTCGGCACCTCGATCGCCGATGCCCTCAGGGTTTACGCAGGTGAGATGCGTGACAAACGCGTCATGCGCGCCGAGGAAAAAGCCAACAAGCTGCCAACCAAGATGACATTGGCCACGATGATGCTTACAGTGCCGCCATTGTTGATCATTCTGGTCGGGCCATCGGTTCTGGGGATCATGGAACTCTTTGCGATGGCTGGCCGCTAGGCATGAGGCGCCATGATACGACCAGCGGCATTTACCGCTTTCTGCATTGTCCTGGCTGCATGCAACAGCCAGGACATTTCGCGTGATAACCCTTACGCTCCCGGAATTTCACAAAAGGGCGAAGCCGTTGATGGAATGGTTGTCGGCCACCGTCTGATGGCAGCGGGAGAATACGATCTGGCCATTGACGCATTTTCACGTGCGGCTCTCGAACAGGGAATGAGCGCCGAGGTTCTGGCCGGGCTTGGCAGTGCACATCTCGGACTGGGGCAACTGGGGACAGCCGAGCGAATGCTGCGCGATGCGATCGAGCGTGACGAAGACGCCCCGGAAATCTGGAACAATCTGGGCGTAGTGCTTATGGAAAAGGGCAAAACCGCCGAAGCCGCACAAGTGTTCCAACGCGCCTATGCATTTGATAATGGCGAAAGTGACGCAATTCGTGACAATTTGCGGTTAGCTCTCGAAAAATCCGAAAAATCCTATTATGGTGAAGCGCAAGAGCAAGATTACAAACTGGTACGACGCGGCAGCAGCGATTATCTGATCCGTCGCGTATCGGGTTGAGGCGAAGGCAGTAAAAGGACGCAAAAATGCGCCACCCTATCTATCTTTCCCTGTTCGTAGCAGGTGCTATGGCCCTGTCCGGTTGCGAACAATCCAAGGGCCCCGAAGTAGACCGCGCCTTTCAAGGCGTGAATGTCGTGGATGAAAGCAATCTGAACGATGTAATGTTGAACGTGGCCGACGCAAACGAGGCCGTGTCATACTTTCAGCGGGCCACAAGTGAAAAACCGGACCGTATAGATTTACAACGTGGTCTTGCAAAATCCCTGGTCCGCGCCAAGCGTTACACCGAAGGCGTCGGGACTTGGAAAAAGGTCACCGAGCACGCTGAAGCAACCGACGATGACCGTGTGGATTATGCGGATGCTCTGATCCGCAACAATGAATGGGAACGTGCCGACAAGGTTCTGGATGCGATCCCGCCCACCTTCGAGACATTCAAGCGCTATCGCCTTGAAGCAATGATCGCGGACAGCAACCAGGACTGGAAAAAAGCCGACAGTTTCTATGAAACCGCCGTCGGTCTGACCACCCGGCCCGCGGGCGTGATGAACAACTGGGGGTATTCCAAACTGACCCGCGGTGATTTTCAGGCCGCCGAACGCCTGTTCAGCGATGCCGTCCGCCAAGATGAATCCCTGTTCACCGCCAAGAACAACCTTGTTCTTGCACGTGGCGCTCAGAAGAAATACTCGCTCCCGGTCATGCCTGTCACGCAGGTCGAGCGTGCGCAACTGCTGTATACGCTTGGCCTGTCCGCGGTGAAACAAGGCGACACCACGATCGGCAAGGGCCTGCTGCGCGACGCGATCGAAACTCATCCCCAACATTTCGAGGCCGCAGTGCGCAGCTTGCGCGCGCTAGAGGGCAATGTAACGAACTAAGCCATCGGGAACCGCATGTCGCTTGATATCACCTCTGCGCAGGCGTTGTGGTTCCTGCCCTTTGTGTTGCCGATCAGTCTTTGGGTCGTCTGGAGCGACCTGAGCACGATGCGCATTCCCAACAAGGCAGTTCTGGCCCTGACGGCAGTGTTTCTCGTGGTCGGCCTCATCGCCTTGCCTTTGGCTGACTACCCCTGGCGCCTGCTCAACCTTGCCATCGTCTTGTTGTTCGGGATTCTGGTTAATGCGGCAGGCCTCATGGGGGCCGGAGATTCCAAATTTCTGGCCGCAGCCGCCCCTTTCATTGCACCAGGGGATTTCACCCTGATCAGCGTGATCTTCGCAGTCAACATGGTAGCCTGCTATGCAACACATCGGATGATCAAGCATTCCGGACTGCGCAACATGGCCCCCGATTGGCAAAGCTGGACCAGTGGCAACAAGTTTCCCATGGGTTTCGCGCTTGGCAGCAGCCTTGTGATCTATCTGTGGCTTGGGGTTATGTTCGGCCAATAGCAGAGCAAACTGTTTCCTTTGCCCCGGCCCTGCCCGACCGCTTCCACAATTTCTGCACGATTACACTGCATTCTGAGCACGCGTTCGTCTTTCGGCGAGGGCAAGCATGAACCAGACAAATCGCAGGCGATCCCAAATGAATATGCAAGTGACACAAGGCGTGCAGCCGCCACCGCCTCCAAGCGGTCTGAACGAAATGAGGCTGCCGCTCGTGATGATGCGTGACATCCTGATTAAGACAATGTTCCGCAAGAATATCGATCTTGTCAGCGAGTTGGCCGAAGCGATTTGCCTTCCCCGAGCCGTGACACAGGAACTGGTCGACATGGGCCGCGAGCAACGCCTGATCGAGGCAACCGGCACGCTGAACGCCAATTCGGGCAGCGAGATGGGCTATCAGCTTACAGACGCAGGCAAATCACGCGCCCTCGACGCCTTGTCCCAGTCTGAGTATTTCGGCGCCATGCCCGTGCCTCTGTCAGTCTATCGTGAACAGGTTCAGCGCCAGTCAATCCGCAACATCCAGATCACCCGCAAGGAACTGATCGACGCCATGGGCCACCTGGTGTTGCCCGACAGTTTGCTGGACCATCTTGGCCCGGCTGTCTCGGCAGGGCGGTCGATCTTGATGTATGGCCCACCCGGCAATGGTAAATCCAGCATTTCCAACGGTATCCGCGATGCGATGGGGGACAAGATTTACGTGCCTCGCGCCATCGAATACGCCGGGCAGGTGATTACAGTCTACGATCCGATCGTACACTCCAAGGCCGAAGTCGAAGTGGACGACCCCGGCAGCCTGCGCCGCAAGCGCACCTTCGATACCCGTTATGTGCGCTGTGAGCGACCGACGGTCATTACCGGGGGCGAGCTTAGCCTCGATATGCTGGACCTGGTCTATAACCCCACGGCGCGCACTTATCAGGCCCCGCTGCAACTCAAATCCACCGGCGGCATCTTCATCGTGGACGACCTTGGCCGTCAGGCCGAACCGCCACAAAGCCTGGTCAACCGCTGGATTGTTCCCCTGGAAGAATCCAAGGATATCCTTGCCCTGCAGTCGGGTGAAAAATTCGAAGTTCCCTTCGATACGCTGGTGATTTTCTCAACCAACTTCCACCCGAACGAAATCTTCGACCAGGCGGCGCTGCGCCGGATTTTCTTCAAGATCAAGATCGACGGCCCCAATCAGGCCAACTTCCTCAAGATCTTCGCCATGGTCGCCAAGAAAAAGCAAATGCCGCTGGATGAGGCCGCGCTGGTGCATCTGCTCAAGGTGAAGTACCCGACCATCGACAACATCTATGCCAACTATCAACCGGCGTTCCTGATCGATCAAATGGTATCGATCTGTGAGTTCGAGGGCATCCCCTATCAGATGTCCCCCGAACTGATCGACCGGGCCTGGGCGAATATGTTCGTCAAGGAAGAAAAGATCATCCACTGAACGGCATACACCGGTCTGCTCACGCGTGCGTTGCGTGGGCAAGTTGTTTATTTCTGGAATATCAAACCCAGTATCTCGGCCTGCACCTTGCGATCACCACCAGCAAGGTCCGCGACAGTCTGTTCGGCTTCCGCCATATACCCGGCCGCCTGCAACCTTTCTGTCACTTGCTCGCTTTCGGCCCCCGCCAATGCCACGACTTGCGCTACAGGAGCCTGCCCCAAGCCTTGCATGACAGCCGCAACCGGGCTGCCGCCACCGCCCAGTGGCAGGAACGAAGCCGCCAACAAGATTACGAAGCCAGCGATCAGACCGCGTGCAACGGGGCGTTTCAGATATCCGCGAAAAGCCCTGAAATTCACGCTCAGATGCAGAACGACACCAATTACCAAGGCCCAACTCAACCATTCATGGGCGGCTTTGTTGAGGCCCATATCCAAATGGAAAAACATCAGAACGCCGGTCACGGTACTCAAGATGAAAGCACCGATTGTCAAAGGCGTGGCAATTTGGCGTAGGCTGGGCATTGGAAGCTCCGTTTCATGATCGTGACATCCATGAAACGGCGCAGTTACGAGTTTCCGGCGAAAGCCCTCCGCATACCCGCTATGCGCTGGAGGCGCGACTTTTTCGGGTGCTACGGGCACCTCTTATCAGCCATCCCCCCTTCTGTACGGTGATATCGCCACACTGGGAAGCGATCAGCCCTTGACCGCAATGGCCAGGCCACCTCGCTGTTTTGAAACCAGTCCCGCTTCTTCCAGATTCGGACGGTACTTTCTGCTGACTGGAACACGGTCCCCATTGCACAATAATACGAACAGTTTATGGGCGCTTTCGCGTTCCGTTCCAACGATAGCCGAACGTGTCACCCAGTGCGAACGATGTACGCAATACCCTTCGACCGGTTCCATTTCGTCAATCGCGTCAGCCAACCGCATCCGCAGCACCTCGCTGCCCGCCATGGTCACGACTTCGACGTAGTGATCGTTCGCACTGATCCGCAGAACCCTGCCGCGCTTTTCCTTCGGCAATCGCCGCAACAGGCGTGGCTGGTCAGGTTTTGGGATTTCATCTTCGGCGTGGTTCACGAGATATGCCACGGGTTCCGAACGGCAAATCTGCCGGCGCAACACGAAAATTCCAGCCGAAACGACAAAGGTGTTCAGCATTACCTCGAACAGATACAGCTCAATCGTGCTGGTCGCGGGCTCCAGATTACTACGCAACATCCACACAATCGGCCCAAAGGTCACACCAACGGTCAGGGATGCGAAAGCATCAAAGATCAATGGCCGTTCGAACCCGACGACCAGCACCGCCAATCCACGCGCCCCGTAGCCGAACAACATTCCGATGCTCACCACGAGAAACCAATAGAGCAACCGAACTGGCCAGTGCATGGACTCGTAAGATCCGAAAGGCCCCGCCAGAGTGGCCAGTACGATACAGGCCACCCAGATAAAAATGGTCAAGGGTGAGAAAAGTGAAGAATAGGTTCTTACGAAAACGTCCCTGATTTCACCCGGTGGCAACATGACCCTCATCAACCGCTGAAACTTAGAACGCTTATAGCGTTTTTCTCGTGTATGCCAAGTATTCACAAGACCAGTGCACCCCTTTAGGCTGTTAAAGCTAACGTGGGGAACTGTGACGGGCAAATCGTAAATGACATTCGAACATGAGGAAAAAGTGCGCAAAAGTTTTGCCGCGCAAACCATGATGGCAACTCTTGGCGCCGAGTTAACCCATATTGCAAAGGGTGAAACCGAGATACAGGCCCCCATACTGCCCGGTTGTCGGCAACAGCATAATGTTGCACATGCCGGTCTGACTTTTGCGATCGGCGACAGCGCGGCCGGCTACGCGGCTCTGTCGATCATGCCCCACGATCACGAAGTTATGACCACGGAAATGAAAATCCACCTGCTTGCGCCCGGTCAGGGCGATCTTCTGATCGCCCGAGGCCGCGTGATCAAACCGGGCAGGCGCTTGGTCATCATACAAGCCGATGTATATGGCCGTACCGGCTCAGACGAGGTGCATATCGCAATGATGACCGGTACGATGATTCCCCTGCCCTCCAAATGAAAAACCCCGGCGTGGTATCCGGGGCTTTTCCATCAATACGGAGCCGGGATCAGGCGGTCAGGCCCTCGGGCTCGGACAGGCCATTCGCCCGACAGCATGCCGTGACGGTATTGGCCAGAAGGCAGGCGATGGTCATCGGCCCCACACCGCCCGGCACCGGGGTGATGGCGCCCGCAACGACGGCGCAGCTATCGTAATCGCAATCCCCGACAAGGCGGGTCTTGCCCTCGCCCTTTTCAGGTGCGTCGATACGGTTGATCCCCACATCAATGACGGTGGCACCCGGCTTGATCCAGTCACCGGTCACCATCTGCGGACGGCCAACAGCCGCCACCACGATATCCGCACGGCGGGTCACCTCCTCGATGTCCTTGGTGCGGCTGTGTGCGATGGTCACCGTACAGCTATCGCCAAGCAGAAGCTGCGCCATCGGCTTGCCCACGATATTCGAGCGGCCGATCACCACCGCGTTCAACCCCGAAAGACTACCGTGGTGATCGCGCAGCATCATCAGACAGCCGAGCGGCGTGCATGGCACCATGGATTTCTGACCCGTCCCCAACAAACCCACGTTCGAGATATGAAACCCATCGACATCCTTGGCCGGGTCGATCGAGTTGATCACCAGATCCTCGTTCAGATGTCCCGGCAGCGGCAGCTGCACCAGAATACCATGCACCGCCGGATCGGTATTCAGCTTGTCGATCAGCGCCAGCAAATCCTCTTCCGAGGTATCGGCATCCAGCTTGTGCTCGTAAGAGTTCATGCCGGCCTCGACGGTCTGCTTACCCTTCGAGCGCACATAGACCTGACTGGCGGGGTCTTCGCCAACCAACACCACGGCCAGACCGGGAATAATTCCATGCTCTTCTTTCAGCCGCGCCACATGGCCTGCGACCTTTTCCCGGACCGTGGCCGCGAAGGCCTTGCCGTCGATGATCTGTGCCGTCATCGGTTTTCCTTTCCCAGTTTGGGTCAAACGCGCATGTGCGTCCCGCATAGCTTGACGGAGCGCACTGGTTCAAGTGTTCGGCTCAGAACAGACCTTCGATGTCGCCGTCGGCATTCAGCTTGATCGCCTCGGCGGCGGGTTTGCTGGGCAGGCCCGGCATAGTCATGATCTCACCGCAGATCACCACGACAAAACCCGCACCCGCACTCAGGCGAACTTCGCGGACGGGCACCGAGTGACCAGTTGGCGCACCACGACGGGTCGGGTCGGTGGTAAAGCTGTATTGCGTCTTGGCCATGCAGACCGGAAGATTGCCGTATCCGGCTTCTTCCCATTCCTTCAGCTGGTTGCGGATTTTCTGATCGGCCAGAACCTCATCGGCGCGGTAGATACGCTTGGCGATGGTTTCGACCTTTTCCAGCAGCGGCATGTCGTCGGCATAGAGCGGTGCGAAATTGGCCCAATCGCCCTCGGCGATTTCGGCAACCCGTGTCGCCAGCTCTTCGGTACCTTCCGACCCTTTGGCCCAATGCTGGCACAGGATCGCTTCCGAGCCTTGCTCGGCCACGTAATCCTTGACGGCCTGCACCTCGGCGTCCGTGTCAGTCACGAAATGGTTGATCGCGACGACAACCGGGACACCGAAGGATTTGACGTTCTCGATATGACGGCCCAGGTTCGGGCACCCCTTCTTGACCGCGTCGACATTCTCTTCGCCCAGATCGGCCTTGGCGACACCACCGTTCATCTTCATCGCACGCACGGTGGCCACGACCACCACCACCGAGGGGGCAAGGCCGGCCTTGCGGCATTTGATGTTCATGAACTTCTCGGCACCCAGATCGGCACCGAAACCGGCTTCGGTCACGACGTAGTCAGCGATTTTCAGCGCCGTAGTCGTCGCCATGACCGAGTTGCAGCCATGCGCGATGTTGGCGAACGGGCCACCGTGGACGAAGGCGGGGTTGTTTTCCAGTGTCTGCACCAGGTTGGGCTGCATCGCATCCTTGAGCAGCACCGTCATTGCACCGTCGGCCTGAATATCGCGGCAGGTGATCGGCTCTTTCTTGCGCGTGTAGGCAACGATGATGTCACCCAAACGGCGCTGCAGGTCGTCCAGATCGGTTGCGAGGCACAGGATCGCCATGACCTCAGAGGCCACGGTGATATCGAACCCGGTCTGGCGCGGGAAACCGTTGGCCACACCGCCAAGCGACGTGACGGTATCGCGCAGGGCACGATCGTTCATGTCCAGCACACGACGCCAGACAACGCGACGTTCGTCGATCGCCAGTTCGTTGCCCCAGTAGATATGGTTGTCGATCATCGCGCTCAGCAAGTTGTGCGCCGTGGTGATCGCGTGGAAATCCCCCGTGAAGTGCAGGTTCATTTCCTCCATCGGAACGACCTGTGCATACCCCCCACCAGCAGCACCGCCCTTCATGCCAAAGCACGGTCCGAGGCTTGCCTCGCGGATACAAATGGCCGCTTTCTTGCCGATGCGGTTCAGACCGTCGCCCAGACCGACCGTGGTTGTGGTTTTGCCTTCGCCGGCAGGGGTAGGGTTGATCGCCGTCACGAGGATCAGCTTGCCGTTGTCGTTCCCCTGAACCGAATTGATGAAATCCTGGCTGACTTTCGCCTTGTCGTGGCCATAGGGCAGCAGATGTTCACTGGGGATGCCGAGTTTATCGCCGATCTCCTGAATCGGCTTTTTGTTCGCTTCGCGTGCAATCTCGATATCAGACTTGTAGCTCATGGGTTTCCCTCGTGCTGGCCAGGCGGCCGTGGTGATGTCCTTTTCGGCAATAGCAAGTCCGCGACGGTATGCAGAATGCGATTCCGACATATCCGGCCCTTGTTGCGTCGGCGGATCGCGGAATGGTTTCGGATCGGAAACAGATTCGAAGGGCCAGACGGCGAGGGCGAAATTCACTCAGATGGAAAGAACCTGATCCAGATGCAACCACGGGCGTTGATCAGGCACATGCAACCGCATGGTCTCACCCACCCGCAAAAGGCCTTCACGTTCGACCCAGGCCGTCACGCCCCTCCGCCCTTTCGCTGCCGTCTTGAAAGCGCGGCCATATCCCGGTGTGTCTTCATCAATCGGCTTTGCGGGCAGGTGGCAGGGCCGGTTCTCCATATCGACAACCAATGTCGCCCCTGACTCAACCTGCAATCGCGACGAAGGCGGGATATGGGTAAAATCGGGGATGCCCTCAAGCACCAGCGATGCGCCAACCAGCGCCGGGTCCAGCTTTTCCAGTCCCATTCCGGCGGCAATCTCGGCAAGCTCCTCCGCGCTCAACACCGAAAACTGCCGCACATTGCGAATTTCCGTGCCTTTTGGGTACTGGCTGGTCACGCGACTGCATGAAGGACGGGTCAGTCCGGCATGCTCTTCCCCATCAACGCCCGCGAATGTCGCGGTGACCTCTTGTAGAGGAGTGCTGCGCAGACTGGAGGCACGATCATCGACGCGTCCCAACCATGTTATCGTCGCGGTGAAATCCGTGGGAATGAGGGCTGGCATATTCAATCCTTCAACCAAATGAACGCGCGCAGCTTTGCCGTCGCGCGCGCCTCGGTCAAATGACAAAATGTGACCTTCTATATAAGCGCCGGTTCAAACCGTCAGGGTAAAGAACAGCCTGCGGAAGGGGAAAAGCACCGATCCATCCGCCCGAACAGGATACGCGGCCTTCATGACATCTTCATAGCGGCGAACCAGTTCGGACTTCTCATCCGGTTCCAACGCCTCGAGCACCGGACGCGCATAGGTGCTTTCGGTAAAACGCCGCACCGGATGGCTGCCGGTTTCGGCAACGAGACGCTGATAATACTCGGTTTCCCAAAGACGCAACTGCCCGAGCGGCGCAAGCAATTCCTCATATTTCACTGGTGCCATGACACCCGGCGTACCCATCTTCTCGATTCGGCCAGGAAACAATTCTTCCACAAGACTCAGCCAGACACGATGCGATGGCGCCTTGTTCTGATGCGGCATCTGAACGGCCAGTGTACCACCTTTGCCCAGCATTCCGGCCAGCCGCGGCATCAATTGTTCATGATTGCCAACCCAATGCAGCGCGGCATTGGAAAAAATCAGACCCGGCGCGCGGCGCGGATGCCATTCCCGGATATCGGCCTGTTGCAGATTGTCATAGCCATGCGCCTGGCGTGCCTTTTCGAGCATCGCGGGCGAGGCATCGACCCCCACCAGTGGTCGCCCCCCGGCACGAGCACGCAGGGCCTCGCCAAGCGCGCCGTTGCCACAGCCAAGGTCGATCACATCCCCCACGCCCATCTGGCCCACCGCATTCAGCAGGTCCAGACCGGGCCGCAACCGCAAATCCCGGTACCTTGCATAGGCACCGGGATTCCAGTCGGCTTTTGCCGCTTGCCCGCTCACGTCGAAGGCTCGGGCTCCGGCCCGCCATCGCCCAAACCGGACGATGACTTGGGTTTGGTTTTCGGGATAGCAGTCACCGAGGGTTTATTGTCCTTTTCGGGCGCGCTGCCGTCATCATCGGCCTCTGGCGGTTCACCTTTGATGACGCGGTTGATCTCTTCGCCGGTCAGGGTCTCGTATTCCAGCAGCCCTTGCGCCAGACGTTCCCATTCATCCTTTTTCTCGATCAGGATCGAATACGCCTTTTCATAGGCTTCGTCGATCAGACGCTTTACCTCATCCTCGATGAGTTCTTTCGTATGAGCCGAAATCGAAAATCCGCCTGCCGCGTTGCCCATATAACCTTCGTGGGCCTGTTCATAATCCACGTTACCGACCTTGTCGGACATGCCCCACCGCAGCACCATCGCACGCGCCAGCCCGCTGGCCTGCTGAATGTCACCCGCAGGACCGTTCGACACATCGTCAGGTCCGTATTTCATGATCTCCGCCGCTTTGCCGGCCATGGTCATGGCCAGTTTCTGCTCGCACTCGGACTTGTGCCAGTTCAGGCGATCGATTTCAGGCAGACTGACCACCATGCCAAGCGCACCGCCGCGTGGAATGATCGTGGCCTTATAGACCGGATCGCATTTCGGCAGGGCCAGACCGACGATAGCGTGACCCGCCTCGTGATATGCAGTTTTTTCCTTCTGATCGTCGGTCAGTACCATCGAGCGCCTTTCGGCCCCCATCATGACCTTGTCCTTGGCGTTCTCGAAATCCTCCATGGTCACGAAACGCCGTCCGACACGGGCCGCCATCAGCGCAGCCTCATTCACGAGGTTCGCAAGGTCGGCACCCGAAAAACCGGGGGTCCCACGCGCGATGATTCGCAAATCGACATCCGGACCAAGCGGTGTCTTGCGGGCGTGCACGGCCAAAATCTTTTCACGGCCCTTGATATCGGGGTTGGGCACGGTGATCTGACGGTCGAACCGGCCGGGGCGCAACAGCGCCGGGTCCAGAACGTCCTTGCGGTTCGTGGCGGCGATGATGATCACACCCTCGTTCGCCTCAAACCCGTCCATTTCGACAAGAAGCTGGTTCAAAGTCTGTTCGCGCTCATCGTTGCCACCGCCATAACCGGCCCCGCGGTGACGGCCGACAGCGTCGATTTCGTCGATGAACACGATGCACGGCGCGTTCTTCTTGGCCTGCTCGAACATGTCGCGCACGCGGCTGGCGCCCACGCCGACGAACATTTCGACAAAGTCCGACCCCGAAATCGTGAAGAAGGGCACACCGGCCTCACCGGCAATGGCGCGCGCCAGCAAGGTTTTACCCGTCCCCGGAGGGCCGACCAGCAACGCGCCTTTCGGAATCTTGCCGCCCAAGCGGCTGAATTTCTGCGGATTGCGCAGGAATTCAACGATTTCTTCAAGTTCTTCCTTGGCTTCGTCGATGCCGGCAACGTCGTCAAAGGTCACGCGCCCATGTTTTTCGGTCAGCATCTTGGCCTTGGACTTGCCAAAGCCCATGGCTCCGCCTTTGCCGCCGCCCTGCATGCGGTTCATGAAATAGATCCAGACGCCAATCAGCAGGATGAAGGGCAACAATGAGATCAGGAAGGTCTGAAACCCGGATTGTTCTTGCGGTTCGGCATTCACGGGAATGCCTGCATCGATCAACTTGTTGGTCAGGTCGGCATCCTGCGGCTTGATGGTGACATATTCCTTGCCATCGGCCCCACGGAAGCGGACATTCTCACCATCGAGAGTGACCTGACTGACACTGCCGTCTTCGACAGCCGAGACGAACTCGGAATATTTGATCGACTTGCTCTGGAGCGTGTTGCCAGGGCCGCTGAACAGGTTGAACAGCGCCAGTATCAGCAGGAACAGCACCAGCCAGAAGGCGATATTTCTTGCGTTGCCCAAGGAAGCTCTCCTCACGGTTCGGGTGGCATCGACCTATCACAAGGTCTACCGGTCTTAAATAGAGATCGCAGCGCTATCTTCAATGCGATAAGAATGCATCAAGATAGGCCGCTTCGTCGCGCACCAAATGTGCACTCCAGCCATTTGCCAGCCCGGCACAAGGCGCCGCAACCAGATTTTCGCCCTGCCAAACCCCCGGCGACACCTTCATCGACAAGGCCGGCAGGCCGGTTTCATGCCGTTCAGGACAGGCCATCAGCCCCTTGTCGCCAAGCGCCGCGATATGCAACCCTGCGCCTCCCGGCCCCACCAAACGCCATCGGCCATCCCATACCGCATCAATATCGCCGCGCAGGTCGGCCACCGCCCTGAATTCGCGCATGATCCGCAGTGTATCACTTCGCACGACCAAATGGCACCCGTGCAACGTCATGTCGCTGCCCTGCCCGATGGAATGCAAAAGCTGATCGACGGCCCGGCCACGCGGCCCATACCCTGCCCCACTGATCCATTTCAGCGCTTCCTGAATCAAACGGCGCGCGATCTCTTGCGGCAGATCGGTGAAGCCTTCCTTCTCGATCACCAGATCCCCGGCCTCGACATGAACAAGTTGCCGGGCAGCCGTATACGCATAATGATACAGCGTTGCCCGAACATCGGACATATGATGCGCCACGCGTGATAATCCCTCGGGCCCGATACCAAGCTCGGACAGATGCGACAGCGCATTGCGGGCACGCACCCGCTCGTATCGCCTGTCCTCATTCGTCGGATCGTCGATCCAGCCAATGGATTTGGCACGCAGTATATCACGCAGGGTTTCACGAGGGGTTTCCAGCATGGGGCGGTGAAACGCGATACCCTTGATATTGCGCCTTGGCGCCATCGCGGCCAGACCGTCAACGCCCGATTCACGTGCGAGCCTCATCAGAAATGTTTCGGCCTGGTCGTTTGCCGTGTGGCCCAGAACGACATCGGCAATGCCCTGAACTGGCGCCCAGTCCGCCATAAGGTCATAGCGTGCCAGCCGCGCCTGATCGGGCAAATTGCCCTGACCGTTCCAGCCACCCCAATGCAAGATGTCATGCGGTACATTCAAATCTGCACAGATACGGGCAACCTGTGCGGCCTCGGCTGCCGACTCGGGACGCAAACCGTGATCGACGGTAACAGCCCGCACCTCCGGCCCGCCACCTTTCATCCACTCATGCAGCAGCACAAGCAATGCGGTCGAGTCGCTGCCGCCTGACACGGCAACGCCCAGAGACACCGGGGGTTCGGGCAAAAAATGCGCTGCGATCCGATCCCGCAGCGCCTCGACGTCTGATGTCACGGACAACCCAGATCGGTCATCGCAGATTGTGCTTGCCCAACGGCCTGATCGCCTGGGAAGCGGTTACCGACCTCGGCCAGGGTAACGCAGGCCTGCTCGGTCTGCCCGAGTTGCCCAAGCGCAGCACCGAGACGATAGAGCGATTGCGGGGCTTCGGGGCCGGTTTTGTCCGTACTGAACGTATCCAGATAGGCCCGCGCCGCGGCTTTGAGATCGCCCGCTCCTTCCAGGGCCTCACCGCGCAACAGTCCGGCGCGGGCGGTCATCGGACCACCGGGATAGCTTTGCCGGAACGTCTCGAACTGCGTTGCCGCTTCAGCGTAATTGCCAGCGTCCAACGCCGCCTTGGCCCGGTCGAAATCCGCTTGTTCGCTAACCGCCAACTGGGGGGCATTTGCATTGCCTGTCGTGTCATCGGAGCTGGGATTCACCATGCCCGCATTGCCGCCACCGCCACTGGTTTCAATTCCGCCAAGGGTACTGCTGTCGCCAAGAGCGCCGATGTCGCATCCCTCTTCCAACTCACACAAACGGAATTCCAAATCACCGATCCGGTTTGCACCATCCTCGGCCACGCGCTCGACCTTGTATTCCAGTTGCTCGGTTTGCGAGGTCAAACGCTGCAATTCGCTCTCGATGGCGTTGACACGTTCGATCAGGGTGCCGCTACCGGTCAACTGACCGGCAGCCCCTGTCGTGTTCAGTTCGCGCTTGAGCTTCTGAATTTCGACATAAAGCACCGACAGTTCCTGTCGGATATCGGCCAGGGTTTCCTCTTGCGCCTGCGCTGTCGAAACGGCGGGCAAGGCAAATGCTACACAGCTCACAACGACAAGAAACAGGCGCATCTGGTTCACTCCTGAAATGCGATCAGCTGCTCGGGATGGCGGAGATCACCGTCACGGCACGGCGGTTCTTGGCATAGCAGGCCTCGTTGCTGCACAGCTCGATCGGGCGTTCCTTACCGTAGGAAATCACCTTCAGCCGGTTGCCCGCAACGCCCTTGCTGACAAGATACTCGTGAACCGAATTCGCCCGGCGCGCCCCAAGGGCGAGGTTATATTCACGCGTACCCTGTTCGTCGGCATGGCCTTCGATTACAGCGTTATAATCCGTGTTGGTCAAAAGCCATTGTGCCTGACCATCCAGTGTGGCCTGCGCCGTAGAGGTCAGGGTGGACTGATCGACCTGGAACAAGACCCGGTCACCGACGGTTTGCTGGAAATACAACGGCGAGGCCGGGTCCTGCGCCGTCCCGGCCATGGTCCCGCCCGCCGAATTCAGATCGACAGTGTTTGAATCTCCAAACCGGTCAGGGCTGGAACAGGCCGCCAGTGCCAGCCCGGCGCACAGCATCAATGTCTTGCTCAGATAGGTCATGTCTTGTCCCGCTCGTTATGGGTGCCAGTCTTACACCATTTCTACCATAGCATTCGCGCCTTTGAAATGCGCAGACGTATCATCAGTCCTGCAAAGGTGACCACGAAGGGTCACTCGCACCGGTCGTCGTTCCGACCTGACGCAGATTCCGTCCGGTGATATCGACAGAATACAGGCTTGCACTCCCCTGCGCGCCCTGAGTTTCCCGAGTGAACATGATCACCCTGCCATTGGGCGACCATGTCGGCCCTTCGTCCAGAAACGAAGCGGTCAACAGGCGTTCTTCGCTGCCGTCGGTGCGCATGACCCCGATATGGAACCGCCCCTTGGATTGCTTGGTGAACGCGATCAGATCGCCACGCGGAGACCAGACCGGTGTGCCATAGCGCCCCTGCCCGAAACTGATGCGCTGCGCCTCTCCGCCACCGGCAGGCATGACATAGAGTTGCGGCGTTCCCGAGCGATCGCTTTCAAACACGATCTGGCTGCCATCGGGGCTGAAGCTGGGGGCGGTTTCGATCGAGGGCGCTGTCGTCAGCCGGGTGCTTGCGCCGCTGTCGATATCCATACGGTAAAGATCGGTATTGCCGCCGCGAGATACGGAATAAAGCACCGCACGCCCGTCAGGGCCAAAACGCGGAGCAAAGCTCATCTGACCGTCCTGGCTTTCCAGGACACGCCGCTGAACCGCCCCGACATCCATCACATAAATACGCGGAAACCCGCTTTCATAACTTGTATAAAGCACCCTTTTACCATCCGGCGAAAACCGCGGAGCCAACACAATCGAGGTGCTGTCGGTCAGGTAGCTGACATTGGCGCCATCGTAATCCATGATCGCCAACCGCTTGGATCGCTGATCTTTTGGTCCGCTTTCGGCCACGAAAACCACGCGGCTGTCGAAATAGGGCGCTTCGCCAGTAATCCGGCTATAGACCTGATCGGCCACCTTGTGCGCCATACGCCGCCAGCCATCCTGCGTGCCTTCCAGTTGCAGCCCCTGCCCCAGTTCCTGCCCGGCAAACACGTCATAGAGGCGGAACCGCACAACCAGTTTACCGTTTCCATCGGCAGTAACCGCTCCGGTGATCAGAGCCTGTGTATTGATCGCCTTCCAATCGGCGAACTGCACCGGGCTGCTGAAACTGGTGACCCGGCTGATAAAGGCATCGGGCTGGATTTCCCGAAACAACCCCGTTCCGGTCAGGTCAGCGGCGACCACATCCGCGATCTTGCGCCCGAGATCAGCCCCCGTGGCGTTATCCGATACGAAATCCGGCGCGGCAAATGGCAAGGGTTCGATCACGCCTTCGGTAATCTCGATCCGGAGTGGTCCATCCTGAGCGACGACTGGCGCAACCCAAAACGCGAGGGCCACAAGGAGGCTTAGTACGTAACGCATCATTTGATCCTCATTTTCTCCGGATTGAAGGTCATCTCAATATCCCGCCAGTGATCGTATTTTTCCACAGGCAGATCAAAGCCACCGGCGCCACAGCGGATAATTGCCCGGCGCGCGGCTTCATAGGCCTGTTTGGCCGCCGCACCGCCACCACCCATCGCGTCGATCATGCGGATCGAACTGGTCACCGGTCTGGCGTCTTCGCTCATGGTGACACCGACCACGACCGTGGTGCGCAACGCTTCGGAGCTCAGGCTGCCCACATTCCAGCAATTCTGCACCGCAACGCGCAGCGCATCCTTTTCACCGGCGGTCAAAGGCGGGCCTTGTGGCGCGCCCTGCCCTTCGCCACCTGCCTGCCCCATTGCCTCGGCCAGCGCGTCATTCACAGCGCTTTCATCGGTCTGCGGGCGCGCAGCGGTTTGCGTTTCCTGTTCCTGCTCCGGTTCGGGTTCTGGCCGGGCCGGCCTTGTGCGCGGCCTGACCGAGCGGGCCGGCGCAGCGCTGGCCACATCGTTTTCCTCGGCCTCGGTCACGATCTCGGTGGTCGCCTCTTCGGGGGCGGAGGCTTCGGTATCCTCCTGCACCGTTTCAGCGTTTTCATCGGGTGCGGTTTCCTGGCGTTCGACCTCATCCACCTGCACATCCGGCTCGGGTGGCGCGACGGGCTCGGGGGCGACGCGCGGCGCCGGTCGCGGTTGGGGACGTGGTGCGATCTCGGGAATCAGCGCCGCAACATCGTCTTGCGGCGGGTCGAGAACCGGGGGATCGTCACTGACCTCGGCCTCGGCGGGCGGTGCAACATCCGTGACATCGGGGGCTGAATCAGGTTCCGATGCGGCTGCGGATTCGGGCTGTGACACATCGGGCGCCGCATCGGCATCGGAGGTCAGTTCGGGTGTGCCTTCGCCCTCGGCCGGCGGCTCGGGCGTGTCGATATTGGCCACGGCATCCGGTGCGCGCGGCCCATCCATCAGCGCGGCATAATCCTCGGCCGAGATCGCGGTGACCTCGGTCACCTCGAAAGGCAAAGGCTCGGATCGGAACGCCCCGCCGAACAAAGCCCAGCCGATCAGGGCCAGATGCCCCGCCCCGGATATGATTTGACCGGTGTTCACGGCAATCGCCTTCAACCGTCCTGATCGTTCATGTCCGGCCCGCCAGCATCCGTCACCAGACCGATATTGGCAAACCCACCACGGTTGAGCGCGCCCATCACCTGCATCACGTCCGAATAAGGCACAACCCCGTCGGCGCGCAGATAAACCCGCGTGCTGTCGCGTTCGGCGGCAATCGCGCGCAACCGGTTCACCAGTTCACCGCGCGGAACCTCGGTTGTCTGGATCATCACCACCCCATCGGCGGTTACCGTCACGCTCAGCGGCTCTTCCTCTTCGCCCGGCAGGGCATTCGCGGCGGTTTTGGGTAATTCCACCGGGACTCCCACCGTCATCAACGGCGCGGCGACCATGAAAATGATCAGAAGGACCAGCATTACATCCACGAAAGGCGTGACGTTGATCTCGGCCATCGGGCGCGACCGTCCACGCCCCCGGCGGCGACGTCCGCCGTCGCCCGTTTTCTGAATGACACCCGCGCCCATGGCTCAGGAATCCAACTGACGGCTGAGAATGGTGGCGAATTCGTCTGCGAAGGCCTCGTAGTTGGCCACGATCCTGTCGGCATCCGCGCTCAGCTTGTTATAGAAGATCACGGCCGGAATGGCGGCCATCAGGCCCAGACCGGTGGCCAGCAAAGCCTCGGCAATACCGGGCGCGACAACGGCCAGATTGGTGTTCTGCTGCTCGGCAATCTCGATGAAGGCGTTCATGATCCCCCAGACCGTGCCGAAAAGACCGATGAAAGGTGCGGTGGACCCGACGGTGGCCAGCACCGACAGCCCGCTCTGAAGACTTTCGGATTCCTTGGCGATCGCCACGTCCATCGAACGGTCAATCCGGGCCGTCGCCCCGGCGATCAGGGCGCCGTCATTGCGGTGGCTGCGCCGCCACTCCATCATACCGGCGGCAAAAATCCGCTCGGACTGCCCTGCGGGGTCAGGGCCGATATCGTCGAACAACTCGTCCAGCGGGTCCCCCGACCAGAAGCGGCGGTCGAAAATCTCGGCCTCACGGCGGGCCTTGCGATAGATGATCAGTTTCTGAATGATGATCGACCACGCCCAGAACGATGCCACGATCAAAATCAGCATCACCAGTTTCACGATCAGGGTGGCGCGTGCAAACAACGCCCACATGGAGAAATCAATCTCCTGCGCCAGTGCCAGAGTTTCTGCTTCCATAATGCCTGCTCTTTATGTTGTGCGGCCTTGTTTTCCGGCCTTATTGAGCGGCAAAGTACCCGATTTCCAAGGGGAAAGCCAACCTGTTCCGCATCATCGGTGTCAAAATTCGCGTGATCGACAGTGTCCCGGCGAATATCCGCCGGGACCGTCAATGCAACATCAGGCGGATATTCGGCGGCAAGCGGGCCGGTTGGCCCGCCTCGTTGACGCAGACGACAGTAACGATAGCGGAAAACAGCGTTTCCTCGTTGCGGGTTACTGTCTGCTCCATCACCAGCCGCGCGCCGGTGACCGTCTGCGTGCGGGTTCTGACCACCAGTTCGTCATCGAACCTGGCCGAACCGAGATAATCGGCCTCGACCCGGCGCACGACAAAAACAACGCCGTCCTGTTCACGCATGGCGTTCTGGTCGACCCCCAACTGGCGCACCCAATCGCTGCGCGCGCGCTCGATATATTTCAGGTAATTGGCATGATAAACGATCCCGGCCATGTCGGTATCTTCGTAATAGACACGGATATCAAAGCGGTGGGTTCCGTCCGAAGCTGTCTTGGCCACGCTCATCCTCCATTCTTGCCAGTCGCGGCACTCAACCATGCCCATGGGCCGGAGGAAACCGCAAAACACCGTTTCACTGCAAGGCATAGTTAGCCAAGAGATCATAGATCGGCCCATCATGCCCCAAGGTCGAGCGATAAAGGCCGAAACCATCCACATGGAACGGGGCCAACGAGAAATCGCCATGCGCCTCAAGGAACGCGCCGAGGCGGTCACGTTCCTGCGCCTGCATTTTATGACGAAATCGGGCAAGGGTGACATGCGGGCGAAACCGTTCGCGCCGCAATTCTATCCCGGCGTCATGGGCCGCGACACGAACCTTGTCACGCAGAGCCACCAAGGACGCGTCTCTCTCTACCCCGGCGAAAAGCAACCTGGGTGCGCGCCGGTCGAACACGTCCACACCTGAAATCCGCATATCGAACGCCGGCAGGTCAATGTCGGACAGGCGATCATGCAGGGCCTCCGCGACCGGCACTTCCTGCTGATCCAGGAACGCCAGCGTGACATGCATGTTTTCAGGCGGCACCAAGCGCCCCGCCCCCAGATCCGACTGAAGCCGTTCCAATCTGTCCTGAACCGCGTCAGGCAAGGCTATGGCAACGAATAGTCGCATGAGTCAGTTCAACCGATCCCAGAGCAGGGTCATGTGCCGCCCGACAACCCGGTCATACTCCCCCGTTTCCCGCAACGCCCGCAAGCCTGCATTGATACGGTAAATCAAGGTTGTTGCACGCCAATGCACCTTGGGCACCGCAACATGCAGGGTATGCTGCGCCAGCGGCTTGTCCAGTGCCGTGACTTGTTCGCTCAGGTTCATCGCCGCGATGGTGGTTGCCCCCGTAAGCGCGTTCAGCATCACGGCGTCAACCTGCCCCCCGGCCAGCATCTGAAAACAAGTCTCGGGCCTATCCGGGGTGACCAAATTTACCACCTTTTCACTTATCCAGTGACGATCCGGAGTGTCGAGCGAGGCCATGCTGTATGCCGCCGGACGGCACAGATGGCGGCCCGCCAGATCACTGTCATCCTGATACGTTACCCCACCGCCGGAACGCACGAACAGAACCAGCGGAATCTCGATCACCGGATCGGAATAGAGCAAACGGGCACAGGCATCGCGCGCCTCATCGGCACTGCAATCGGGCCGGGGCAAGGGAAAACCAATCTCGGCTCCGCGACTATCCGCCAATTGCGACACCCCGTCAGCCGCGTTTTCAGCCCATGCGGTTACCGGCCTCAACGGTGCTGGACCGGCCCCAAGCGCAGCGGTGATCAATTCGGCCATGATACCCTGGGCGGGCCATGTCCGGGAAGAAAACGGCGCAAAATCTACAATGCTCAGCACATTCACTTTGGGCATATCCGGCGAAGCGGCCGTCTGGCCCGATGGGTCCGGCGGGGTGCAAGGGATGAAGACCTGCGACCCTTGCGCAAGGGCGCTGTCGGGACTGGCGGAAAGGTCGGGATTTGCGGCGGCAAGCCAGGACCAACGCGCAGAGTCCGCATAGTGCAGTTCCGCCACGCCGGACAGGTTATCACCGTCCTGCGCGGTATAGGTGACATTGCACAATGCTGACGCGGCCATCGGGAATACTGCCAAGGTCACAGAAAGACAGGATAAAATGAAGAGTGAAGGAACTCTCATACCGTCATCCCTCCCCCCAGAAACGCATCAGATGCGCCTCCAGAATATCATGGAAGGTTCCGCTTTCACGCATATCGTGCAAGGCGGTATTGACCATATCCACAAGCTGTTGCGCCTGCGGATGGGCGCGCGGGACAACCACATGCAGGGTTTCGATCGACAGAGGATGCTCACGCAGGGCCGTGATGCGCCCGGTCAGGTTCAAACGACGAACGGCGGATTGCCCCGAAAATTCATCCATGACCATGGCATCTGCCTGCCCCTCAAGAACAAGTAAAAGGCAGTCGTCGATACTGTCGGGCTGTATCAGAATGATGACCCCGTCACTGGTCCAGCGCCGGTCGGGACGGTCCAGATCGTCGGTCGGGAAGCCCCTGGGCCGGCAGAGCGTGCGCCCTGCGATGTCGCTTTCATTGCTGTAAGGCAATGGGCGGGATGCGTCGGTGAACAGCACGACAAGCGCCTCGAACACCGGGTCCGAGAACAGGACCGTCCGGCAAAGCGGCGTTTGCGGCGCGGTCTCGCAATCCGGGCGTGGCCATGGAAAACCCATATCCATCAATGCGTTGGACAACAGCGGATCAAGATGCGCCGCGCGGTCCTCGATCCAGTGAATGGTATGCCCGCCTGCCGGCGCAGCCCGTGTCATCACCGCGTCCACCAGTTCGGTCATTAATCCGCCATTCGGAAGATCACGGTCGGAGAAAGGGGCGAACCCGCTGGCGGTCAGCACCTTGATAGCGTCTCGGGGCATGGGGGTGTTCGTTGACGGTGCATCGCCCATGCAGCCCAGCCGGAGTGTCATGCCGGCCCGGACGGCATCGGGCTTTTCTCCGATCACATCCAGATTGTCGGCATGGATTTTTTCCCACAAGGCGGCATCGTCATATTGCGCCTGGGCAATCATCGACAGGCTTTCGCCGGGTTGCACGATATAGGTGCGGGTGCAGTCCCGGGCTGATACCGGGGATATGCCTGTCACGAAAAAAGCCAGCAGAAACCCGAAAAGAACACGACACATGACACGACCCTCACCACGCGGAAATAAGGCGGATATTGCGGTTTTCGTCAAGGCGGAAGGCACATTTTGTGCCCTCGCCCGATGAGCACGACAGGATCAGTCGGGGCGCAACCGGGCGGCAAGCCGCAAGGCATGACTGGGGTCGGAGGCGGCGGGGGGCATCACCGGATCGTAGGCGGCGCGGATCAGGTCGGCGATGTCGGGGCGCAGGATCGTGGTGTTCTTTTCCGGGATATGGGCCAGGGGGGAACTGTCGCGGAAGGCGGTATCGGACCATAAAAGCACCGTTTGCACGATTTGCGACAGCGCCAGCGTTTCGGCGGGAATTGCACTCAAGTCCTTGTTCATCCTCAGAAAAACAAAGCTGGCCTTGATCGCGCCTGTCTCGTCGAAGCGGAAAATCCGGTACTGGTTGGCGTTGGCCGTTTTCAGTTTGTTAACCAACGGCGCCAAATCCGGCACCAGACGGTCGAGATCGGGCACTTCGAGCAGTTCGTCCCAATCGCGAAAGAAGAACATCATCAGGTTCACGCCAAGCTCGGGGTCGGTTTCGGCCATCTGGTGTCCGGCCATGGCCACCACCGCCTCGAGCGCGCCTTTGACGATGCCAAGTGTCTGATCTTCAACACCAAATACGATTGGCGCAATGGGCCGCCCCCAACGTGCGAATACGTATGAGCCGTCGGAACGGGTAAAGAATTGCGCGATCCGGTCGGCGGTCAGGGGGGCGGGAACGGTCATGGCGGGCCTCTTTTGCGTCGGCCCTTCCCTTAGCAGAGCGGCACCGTCAGGCAAATAGTACCGCCGCCCCGGAGTTTCGTACGTTTTGTACGATGTGTACGCGGGTTTTGTACGAAAATCGGCCCCTTCAGACAGGACCGTGTCCATCATGGACGCATTCCCGGGATCAGGCCGGGTTTTCACCCAGATCCAGCACAAGACGATCCCCGCGATACCGCCCCCGGATCACATGCCCCGGCTCGTGCACCTCGGGGTGATTGTCGGCCCAATCCCGGAACTGATCGTTTGAAACGACACGGGCCTTCATGTTGCGGGCAGCGGTCAGAATGGTGGGGTCAGCGGGGGCGCCCCTGGCGACGACCATCACCCGTTCGACGGGCAGACCAAGCAGCCCGGCGAAATCCTGATGATGAAGATAGCGGTTCGCAAGGAGGTAGCCCGCATTCGCATCGAAGACGACACCGGGCGTCAGGCCGCGGGCGGTCAGATCGCCCAGAACCTCGCGCAAGGTGTCGAGGCTTGGAACCTCGTTCTTCCAGTGCATGACGTTAGAGCCATCCACGATCACGTATTGCCGCCTGTCGGAGGCATGACGCGGCTCTGGCACACTCGTCCGTCGCGGGGCGCGCAAGCGTGCCGCTATCAGGAGCACCAGCGCCGCCAAAGCTGCGGGTATTGCCAACAGTACCAAATCTTGCTGGTCGGGAAGAAACAAAGCCATTGCCGCAACGACGCAGGCCATCAGAAACAGAAGCAGAGGAACGATCACGACAAAAAAACCCTGAAACAATTCAAACATCAAAACGACTATCCGGCCGCACCGAAAAAACATGCGGATCAATGAGGAATGAAAGCAATAATCGACGATCAATTCAAGGTTGATACGCGGGATGCCGCAAAAAAACGGCGATGGCTTGCGCCATGAACCGCCTATTTGCCGAAAAGATCCGATTGCCCCCTGGGCGCGGGAGCGGCAAGACCGAGATGCTGCCAGCCGCGGGAGGCCAGCATCCGCCCGCGGGGGGTGCGCTGAATCAGGCCCTGTTGCAAAAGGAAGGGTTCGATCACCTCTTCCAGCGCGTCGCGCGATTCCGACAATGCCGCGCTGAGCGTTTCGATCCCGACCGGGCCGCCCTGATAGGCCTCGGCGATCAGGGTCAGATAGCGCCGGTCGGCTCCGTCGAGGCCAAGACCGTCCACGCCCAGACGGGTCAGCGCGTTGTCGGCCAGATCGCGTGTGATGCGGCCGTCGCCTTCGACCACGGCGAAATCCACCACCCGGCGCAGGAGCCGCCCGGCGATCCGGGGCGTTCCGCGCGAGCGGCGGGCGATTTCACGCGCCCCTTCGGGATCGGCGGGGGCGTCCATCTTTATGGCGTTGCGGGTGACGATCCGGTTCAGTTCGTCCTCGGTGTAGAATTGCAGGCGCGTGGGGATGCCGAAGCGATCACGCAGGGGCGTTGTGAGCAGGCCCAGACGGGTGGTCGCGCCGACAAGCGTGAAGGGCTGCAATTCGATCCGCACGGTGCGCGCGGCGGGGCCTTCGCCGATCACGAGGTCCAGTTCGAAATCCTCCATCGCGGGGTAAAGCACCTCTTCCACGGCGGGGTTGAGGCGGTGGATTTCGTCGATGAACAGAACGTCATTGCGTTCGAGGTTGGTCAGGATCGCGGCCAGATCGCCCGCCTTGGCCAGAACCGGCCCCGAGGTCATGCGAAAGCCGACCCCCAGTTCGCGCGACATGATCTGCGCCAGCGTCGTCTTGCCCAGACCGGGGGGGCCGTGAAACAGGGTGTGATCCATCGCCTCGCCCCGCTGGCGGGCGGACTGGATGAACACCTTGAGGTTGGCGCGGGCCTCGGCCTGACCGATGAAATCGTCCAGCATCTGCGGACGCAGGGCGCGATCGCCGTCTTCGGGGAGAGGATCGGGACGCAATGTCGGGTCGGGCTGATCCATGACTTATCCTTTGGGGGCCAGCAGCCGCAGGGCGGCGCGGATCAGGGCGGCGGTGTCGGCCTGTGCGTCGTCGCTGGCGGCCTGCGCGACGGCGCCGGCCGCTTCGCCCGGAGCATAGCCCAGATTGGTCAGGGCCGACAGGGCCTCGGCCTGCGCATTCGAGGGTGCGGGGGGCGCTGCGGCGGGGGCCGGTGCGGGGGTGGGTTCGATCACGTCGTCCGCATCCGGCGCGGGGGCCACCGGGGCGGCGGCGGGGGCGGTGTTGGCCCCCATGGCCATGATTTCGGGCACCTTGTCCTTGAGTTCGTTGACCACGCGCTGCGCGGTCTTGGGGCCGATGCCTTTGGCCGCCTTGACGGCGTTCCAGTCGCCAAGCGCGATGGCCCGCCCCACGCCCTCGGGGCCGAGGGTGCCGAGGATTGCGAGCGACGCCTTGGCGCCAACGCCCTGCACGCTCATCAGCAAGCGGTGCCATTCCTTTTCCAGAAGCGAGGTGAAGCCGAACAGCTGCAACAGGTCTTCGCGCACCACGAGATCGGTGTAGAGCGCCACATGCTCGCCCACGCGCGGCAGGGCCTGCAAGGTGCGGTCCGAGCAATAGACGAGGTAGCCCACGCCGCGCACGTCGATCAGGACGTGATCGGTGGCGCGGTAATCTATGCGGCCCGCCAGACGCCCGATCATGCCCGCACCTTTTGCGCGATGGCCGCCGGGATGCGTGCGTGATGGGCATGGCAGATGGCGATGGCCAGCGCGTCGGCGGCATCCGGGCCGGCCAGATCGACACCGGGCAGTTGCACGCGCACCATATGGGCGATCTGTTCCTTCGCGGCGTGGCCGACGCCGACCACGGTCTTCTTGACCGAGTTGGGGGCGTATTCGCCCACGGACAGGCCGAACTGCGCCGGGACCAGCATGGCGATGCCGCGCGCCTGCCCCAGTTTCAGGGTGCCCGCCCCGTCCTTGTTGACGAAGGTCTTTTCGACCGCGGCGGCCTGTGGCGCGAAACGATGGAAGATTTCGGTGAGCTGATGGTGCAGCGACAGAAGGCGCGCGGCCAGATCGCCGCCCTCGGAATGGCAGATGCCGTTGGCCACATGAGACAGCCGGCTGCCGTTCACGTCGATCACGCCCCAGCCGAGGTTTCGCAACCCCGGATCGATTCCCACTACCCGCATCTGCCTGACCCTGCCGTACTGCTTGCGTTTTGCTTTGGTCCAGCACTAGCACGAAACGGGAACAAAGACCAAGAGGAATGCGCATATGCAGGGCTTTTCGCCATGCAGACCCTGCATAGGGACTATGCGCAAATGGCGGCTTGTTCGAAACGGTGGTTCCTCATACCTGCACGGCAGACAAGGTTATCCCGCACCGCAAGACAAAGAAGGACTATCGTCATGGCTGCAATCGTCTCCACCCAGTCGCATGCTGGCGGTTTTCGCCACGCTGTCGCCCGCCTGCTCAACGCTGTCCGCGCCTGGAACGACGCGCGCGTCACCCGTGCCGCGCTGTCGCAACTGACCGACCGCGAACTGGACGACATCGGCCTGAGCCGCAGCGACATCCAATCGGTATCGCGTTCCGTCTGAGGACTCGGGCGGGCCGTTCGGCGGCCCGCGCCATTTTCAAGGCCACCACAAAGTGAAAGCCCTGCGCCGGGACCATGGCGCAGGGCTTTCTTCGTAACCTGAGAGAGTGGTAACGAGAGTACTAGTTCAGATAGGTACGCAACTTTGCCGCGGCCATCTGCGTGGCAGGATCGGGCTGCATCAGGAATGCCCCGGCCTGTTCCACCACGGTGCCTTCGCTCAGCGCGTCGATGCGCGACTGATACGTGTTCGGACCGAGATGCGCCATGATCAGCGCCTTGAATGCAACGAAGCCCAGAACGACAAGAGCCAGACCCCGGACCGAAAATACGGTCCGGCGCCGTTTGGGACGGAAAACAATCAGGCCATCTTTCGACACCTGACCGACATATCCCTCGCGCATGCGAGCCTTGTTCTTCTCGATGCGTTTCAGGCGTTTATCGAATGCTTCAACCGTTCCACTCATAGGTACCGTCCTGTTCTGGCGTATCCAGCAAAGTTCATGAAAAGTGTAAGTCGAAAGTAAGGCAAAACCTGGGCATGTGCCACAAGATTCCCTTAATTCCTCTTTGTTTTCAGGTATTTCTGGACATGGTTGTCGTTGTCCAGTCGCCAATCTCTTCGCGATGGACAAGACTGTTTCCAGCACGGGTATAAACGTCGATCACCTCGTCGGCCTGTTCGTTCAGGACGCCCGAGAGAATCACCATGCCACCGGGCGCCAGGCATGAGGTCACGTCATCGGCCAGGGCGATCAGCGGCCCTTTGAGGATATTGGCGAAGATCAGGTCGAAAGGCGCGGCGGAGGCGGTGGTCGGATGATCGAGGCCCGTCGCCTCGTAACACTGCACCCGGCCCTCCAGCCCGTTGGCGGCCACATTGGCGCGGGCCACGTCCACCGCGACCTCGTCGATATCGCTGGCCAGCACGGTCCCCGGCCATATCCGCGCCGCCGCCATGGCCAGAACGGCGGTGCCGCAGCCCACGTCGATCACCGAACGGCCCACGAACCCGCCGGAAACCAGCCGGTCCAGCGCGCGCAGGCACCCCAGCGTGGTGCCGTGGTGCCCGGTGCCAAAGGCCATCGCGGCCTCGATCAGCAGGGGTTCGGCCCCCTCGGGCACCTTGTCGGCGTCGTGGCTGCCGTAGACGAAGAACCGCCCCGCCTCGACCGGGACCAGTTCGCGCCGCACCTTGGCGACCCAATCGGTTTCGGGCAGTTCGGACACGGCAAAGGGCCTGGCCCCGTGCATCGTGGCCAGAAGCGCCAGCCCGGCCTGATCGGGGGCCTCGTCAAAATAACCGCCCACTTCCCACAGGCCCGAGCCGTCCTCCATCTCGAAGGTGCCGACGCCGGTCGGGCTCGGGTCCAGCGTTTCCAGACCTTCGGCCAGGGCCTCGGCCTTGTCCTTACCGGAAAGGGTTGTCAGGGCGGTATAGGTGGGCATCGGCCCTCTCCTTTCGTTGGCGCGTTATTCCGCGGGTGTGGGAACGGCGCGGCTGAGTCTGGTTTCGTGGCCCGGTTCGGGGTGGCGCGGGATCAGCAGCGCCAGCATGAACGAGACACAGGCCATGCCGGCCGCCAGAACGAAGACCGCCGCCGGGGAGACCAGCCAGAGATACCCCAGAAGCGCGGGCAGGAACACGGCCGCGATATGGTTGATGGTAAAGGCCACCGCCGCCGTGGGGGCGATATCGCCCGGATCGGCGATTTTCTGGAAATAGGTCTTGAGCGCGAGCGCCAGCGCGAACAGCAGGTGATCCACGACATAGAGCACCGAGGCCAGCATCACACCCCAGCCGAACATGTAGATGCCGCCATAGGCCATGAAAACCAATGCCAGACCGAAATATTCGAACAGCAGGGTCGCGCGTTCGCCATAGCGATGCACGGCCCGCCCCATCAGCGGCGCGCAGATCATGTTGGCCACGAGATTGATCAGGAACAGCGATGTGACCTCGTGCACCTCGAAGCCGAATTTCTCGACCATCATGAAGCCGGCGAACACCACGAATATCTGCCGCCGTGCGCCCGCCATGAACTGCAAGGCATAATAGAGCCAGTACCGGCGGCGCAGCACCATGCGCTTGACCTGCGGGTTCGGGGCTTCGAACTGCGGATAGGCGAACAGGCAGAACAGCGCGACCAGCGCGGTAAAGCCCCCGGCCAGCAGGTAGACGGTATTATAGCTGAGGTCGAACGCCTCCCACGTCATGACGATCAGCACATAGGCCACCAGCGTCGCGCCCGACCCGGCGGCGATCAGCCAGCCCAGGACCTGCGGCGCGCGCAGCTTGTCGATCCATTGCAGTTGCAGCGACTGGTTGACCGTTTCGTAATAGTGAAAGCCGATGGAACTGAGCATCGTAATCGTCAGGATGCCGCCAAGGGAGGGGAATTGCGCCGTCATGGCGGTGGCCACCCCCAGAAGCAGAAGCGAGACCAGCCCGAGCACCTGTTCGCGCATGAAGATGATGATCGCGATCACCCCGACGGCCAGAAAGCCCGGTATCTCGCGCACCGTATGCAGCCAGCCGATATCGGAACCGTCGAACCCCGCGGCCTCGATCACGAAATTATTGAGCAGCGCCGACCATGTGGCGAAAGCCACCGGCATGGCCGCAGCCATCAGGAACAGCAAGGTCACGGGGCGGCGCCAGAGCGGCAGATGCCGCGCCTCGGCCAGGGGGACAGGATTTCTCATGCAGATCGTGTACGCCCATATTTCAGGGTTGGTAAGAGGCGCGCGGCATTTTTCGGGACGAAAGACCGGCCCGGAAAACATAGGATTTCCCGCATGTGATGCGGCGGATGTGGTATCCTGATCTGAATCAAAGACATTCAGTCTTTTGCATGCGATGACACCCACCCAGAACGGGAAAGGCGCGCGACATGGACATTCTGACACTTGTGGAGCGGATCGGCGAGGCTCCGGCGGCCGCCCTGCTGGGGCTGTTGACCGGCGTGATCTTCGGCATCGCGGCGCAGCGATCGCGGTTCTGCCTGCGCGCGGCGACGGTGGAATTCGCCCGTGGCAGGATGGGCGACAAGGTGGCGGTCTGGCTGCTGACCTTTTCCACTGCCGTGGTCTGGGTGCAGGGCGCGCAGTACCTGGGCCTGTTCCGGGCCGAGGAGGCGCGCATCATGGCGATCCCCGGCAGTTGGTCGGGGGCGGTGATCGGTGGCTTGCTGTTCGGCGTGGGCATGGTGCTGGCGCGCGGCTGTTCGGGGCGCCTGCTGGTGCTGGCGGCCACGGGCAACCTGCGTTCGGTCGTGTCGGGGCTGGTGTTTGCCGTGGTCGCGCAGATGAGCCTGTCGGGGTGGCTGGCCTCGACGCGGGATTCGCTGGCGGCGCTCTGGGTCACCTCGGGCGGGCACAACATGGACCTTCTGGCGGCGCTCGGCCTGCCGCCGATGTCGGGGCTGGCCTTCGGCATTGCGGTGGCGGCGCTGGCGCTGGTCGTGGCGGCGCGCAACAAGATCGGCGCCTGGCGTCTGATCTTTGCCTCGGGCGTGGGGTTCGCCGTGGCCGTGGGCTGGGTGTCGACCTATGCGCTGTCGCAGGTGGCCTTCGATCCGGTGCCGGTGGAAAGCGCCACGTTCACCGGCCCGTCGGCCAGTACGCTGATGTTTTTCCTCGACAATACCGCGATCCTGGAATTCGACGTGGGGCTTGTGCCGGGCGTGTTCGTCGGATCGTTCCTGGCGTCGTGGCTGGCCGGGGAGTTCCGGTTTCAGGGCTTCGAGGACGAGGCCAACATGCGCCGCGCGCTGACCGGGGCGGCCTTCATGGGGTTCGGCGGGATGCTGGCCGGGGGCTGCGCCATCGGCAACGGCGTGACCGGCGGATCGGTCTTTGCCGGAACCGCGTGGCTGGCGCTGCTGTGCATGTGGATCGGCGCGATGGTGACCGATGTTCTGGTCGATCAGCGCGGCGTGCGGCAACCGGCCTGAGCGGAGGCATCAGGCAATATCGCGCAACAACCGGGCAAGGGTATGCGCGGCGGCGCCGAGCGCGGCCTCGTCATGTCCGGCATAGCCGAGCAACAGCCCCTGCGGCGGATCGGGTAGAACCGAATGCGACGACAGGGCGCGCAGGAAAACGCCCCGTTCCTGCGCCCGCGCAGCGATGTGCCGGTCGGTGATCCGGCCCGCCAGTTTCGGTGTCAGCCGCGCGCACAGGTGCATGCCCGCCGGGTCGGGGGAAAGATCGAGCAGATCGGACAGCGGGGCCAGTTCGGACAGCAGGTATTCCTGACGACGCGCATAAATCCGGCGCATGCGGCGCAGGTGGGTGGCGAACTCTCCGCTGGTCATGAAGCTGGCAAGGGCCGGTTGCGGGATCAGCGAGGCGCGCGTACCTGTCCGTGCAAGATGGTGTCGGGCGGGGTCCACTTGCGTTTGGGGCAGAACCGCGTAGCCGATGCGCAAGGCCGGGCTGAGCAGCTTGGAAAAGCTGCCGATATAGATGCAGTGCCGCAGCCCGTCCAACCCGGCGAGCGACGGCAGGGGATGCCCCTTGTAGCGAAATTCGCTGTCGTAATCGTCTTCGACGACCAGCCCGCCGGTTTGCTGCGCCCAGTCCAGCAGCGCGGCACGCCGGGCGAGCGGCATCGTTGCGCCGGTGGGGTAATGGCGCGAGGGCGTGACGATTGCCGCCGCGACGCCGGTGGGGATATCCGCGGGGTTCAGCCCCTCGTGATCTGTCCGCAACGGGCAGGCGCGAGCGCCGCAGGCGTCCAGCACCTCGCGCAGGGGGGACCAGCCGGGGTCTTCGAGGGCCACGGCGCTGCCGCCCGGCAGGAGGGCGCGGCAGATCAGTTCGAACGCTTCCCATGCGCCCGAGGTGATCAGCACCTGCCCCGGATCGCAGGGCAATCCGCGCCAGGCCGACAGGTGATCGGCAATCGCCTGACGCAGGGGATACCACCCCATCGGGTCCGGCCGCGCCAGCAGCGCGTTTTCAGGCGCACGCCACGCCCGTTCCAGGTGACGCGCCCAGCTTTGATGGGGAAACAACGCCTGATCCGGGACGCCGGTGTGGAACGGGCGCCAGGGCTGTGCCTCTGGCCGCAAGCCGGCGGTTTTGGTCACGGGCGGCGAGAGGTGCGGCAGGTTGTCGGCCACGAAGGTGCCGCTGCCCCTGCGCGATGTCAGGTAGCCTTCGCTGATCAGCTGGTCATAGGCGATCTGGACCGTGGTGCGAGATACCGACAGTTCCCCGGCCAGTTTGCGGCTGGCCGGCAGGCGCGCGCCGGAGGTGCCCGGATCGTTCAGTATGGCGTGGCGCAGGCCTTCGGTCAGTTGCGCCTGCAAGCTGTCCGGCGCAGTGCGCTCCAGCGCGATGCCCAGCAGGGCGGCGTCCAGATTGGACTGATTTATTTTTACAATATTGGACATTTCTGAATATCCAATATCCGGCTATCCGTTGACCTGCAAGACAGACCCGAGGACAGCCGACATGCCAGACACCCTTGAGATCACCGAACGCTCGCGCCTGCGCCGCCTGCACGAGCGCGGCCATTTCGACCGTGAGACGATCAACGCCATTCTGGACGCGCAGCCGATGTGCAGCGTGGGTTATACCATCGACGGCAAGCCCTATGTGACGCCGACGATGCAGTGGCGCGAAGGAAATCACGTGTACTGGCACGGGTCCTCGGCCAGCCGGGCATTGCGCCACTCCAGGGGGGCCGAGGTCTGCCTGAGCGTCGCGATCCTGGACGGGTTCGTATTGGCGCGCTCGGGGATGCATCATTCGCTCAACACCCGTTCCGTGACGCTGTTCGGTACGGCGTTCAAGGTCGAAGACCCGCAGGAAAAGCTGGAGAAGCTGGGCAATTTCGTGAACGGCCTGTTTCCGGGCCGGTACGAAACCCTGCGCCCGGATCATGCGCAGGACCTGAAGGCGACCACGGTTCTGGGGATGGAGATCACCGAGGGCAGCGCAAAGGTCCGCACGGGCCATCCCGGCGACGACGAGGAAGATTACGCCCTGCCGATCTGGGCTGGGGTGATCCCGGTGCAGATGCAGGTGGGCGACCCGATCCCGGACCCGCGCAATCTGGACGGGGTCGAAATGCCCGGTCATGTGACGGGGTTTCGGATCGGATAGGGCAGTATCGGGCGAAGGGCCGATACGCAGAAGGGCGCAACCGCTCAGAAAAAGCTCTGCGGGTCGATATCGACATTGAGGCGCAGGTTGCTCGGCGGTTTCAACTGGCCGACCCATTGCGCCACCGCCCCTTGCAGCGCCACGCCCTTGGGGGCCTTGACCAGAAGGCGCACCCGGTGCCGCCCCCGGATACGGGCGATCGGCGCGGGGGCGGGGCCGAAGACCTGCGCGCCGACGGCCCGCACCGGAGCATCGCGGCGGGCCAGTTCGGTGGCGAAATCGAACACCTCCTGCGCGTCGGGTGAGGACAGGATGATGCCCGCCATGCGCCCGAAGGGGGGCACACCGGCCTGACGGCGCTCATCGGCCTCGGCACGCCAGAAACCTTCCTCGTCGCCCGACAGGATGGCGCGGATCACCGGGTGTTCGGGCTGGAAGGTCTGCAACAGGGCGGTGCCCGGTTTGTCACTGCGCCCGGCGCGGCCCGCCACCTGCCGCATCAGTTGGAAGGTGCGCTCGGCGGCGCGCAGGTCGGACCCCTGCAAGCCCAGATCGGCGTCGATCACACCAACCAGCGTGAGGCGGTGAAAGTTGTGCCCCTTGGCCACCAGCTGGGTGCCGATGACGATATCGGTGTCGCCCTCGGCGATTTCCCTGATCTGGTCCTTGAGCGCGCGGGCGGAGCCGAACAGATCGGAACTGAGCGTGGCGATTTTCGCCTGCGGGAACAACGCCTGCGCCTCTTCGGTCAGGCGTTCGACACCGGGGCCGACGGCGGCAAGGCGATCTTCGGCCTGACAGGCGGGGCAGACGGTGGGAATGGGTTTCGTCTCGCCGCACTGGTGGCAGACGAGGCGTTTCTGAAAGCGGTGTTCGACCATGCGCGCATCGCAATGATCGCAACCGATCTGGTGCCCGCAGGCCCGGCAGAGCGTGACCGGTGCATACCCCCGGCGATTGATGAACAACAGCGCCTGTTCGCCTTTGGCGATACGGGCATTCACCGCCGATTGCAGGCTGGGGGAAATCCAGCGGCTGGCGGGCAGGGTTTCGGCCCGCATGTCGATGGCGCGCATGTCGGGCATCACCGCCGCGCCGAAGCGCGCGGTAAGGTCCAGCCGCTTGTATTTGCCCGCCTCGGCATTGGCCCAGCTTTCCAGCGAGGGCGTGGCCGAGGCCAGCACCACCTGCGCGCCGCAGATGCTGGCGCGCAGGACGGCCATGTCGCGGGCGTTATAAAGAACACCGTCTTCCTGTTTGTAGGAGGTATCGTGTTCCTCATCCACGACGATCAGGCCAAGGTTTTGGAACGGCAGGAACAGGGCCGAGCGCGCGCCGACCACCACCTGACAGCCGCCCTCGCCCACCATTTTCCAGGTGCGGCGGCGTTCGGTCATGGTGACGCCCGAATGCCATTCGGCGGGGCGCGCACCGAACCGGGCCTCGATCCGGGTCAGGAATTCCGAGGTCAGGGCGATTTCGGGCAACAGGACAAGCGCCTGCCGCTGCTGGCGCAGGGTTTCGGCGACCGCTTCGAGGTAAACCTCGGTCTTGCCCGATCCGGTGACACCACGCAGCAGGGTGGTGCCGTAATCGCCGCCGGCGATCCCGGCGCGCAGGCTGTCGGCGGCGGCGGCCTGATCGTCGGTCAGGGCCTTGCCGGGGCGGTCGGGATCGAGCCGGGGATACGGCAGGTCGCGCGGGGTGTCTTCCTCAAGCACGGCGCCCTGCTTGACCAGCCCCTTGACGACGGAGGTGGTGACCCCGGCCTGTTGGGACAATTCACCGAGGGTAAAGGCAAGGCCGCCGAAGTCCTCGAGCACGGCAAGCACACGTTTGCGCGCGTCCGTCATCCGGTCGGGTGTGCCCTGCCCCGCCCGATAGATTTTCTGCATCGACGGCGGGTTGGCCAGCCCCGGCGCGCGGGTAGCGAGCCGCAGCATGGCGGGCATCGGCGTGAGGGTGTAATCGGCGGCGCGATGCAAAAACGCCTGCATCTCGGCGCGCATCGGCGCGACATCGAGAACGCGGATCACCTGGCGGATTTTCGCGCGGTCGAAATCGCCCCGCCCCGGCCCCCAGACCACGCCGATCACCTTGCGCGGGCCAAGCGGCACCTCGACGAAGGCGCCGGTATGGCAACCGCCTTCGGGGGCACGATAATCCAGCACCCGGTCAAACGGCTGCGTGGTCATGACGCCCACGAGGTCGCCCTCGACGAAATAATCCTTGGCGGGTGACGGCAACTCTGATCGCTCCATGACAGGGGTTTCGGCAGCGCACTCTATGGGGTAAAGCCGGGGATGAAAAACCCCAACCCGCACCAAGGGACCGCTGATATGAAATTCTTTGTCGATACCGCCGAAGTCGAGGCCATTGCCGAACTGAACGAACTGGGCATGGTGGACGGCGTCACCACCAACCCGTCGCTGATTCTGAAATCGGGCCGCGACATTCTGGACGTGACCAGGGAAATCGCCGGGATGGTCGAGGGCCCGGTCAGCGCCGAGGTTGTCGCGCTGGAGGCCGACGCGATGATCGAAGAGGGCCGCAAGCTGGCCAAGATCGCCGACAATATCGCGGTCAAGGTGCCGCTGACATGGGACGGGCTGAAGGCCTGCAAGGTGCTGTCGGGCGAAGGCAACATGGTGAACGTGACGCTGTGTTTCTCGGCCAACCAGGCGCTGCTGGCGGCCAAGGCCGGGGCGACCTTCATCAGCCCGTTCATCGGGCGTCTGGACGACATCAACCTCGACGGTATGGAACTGATCGCGGATATCCGCCAGATCTACGACAATTACGGGTTTGAAACGCAGATCCTCGCGGCCTCGATCCGGACGGTGAACCATGCGTTCCAATCGGCGCAGATCGGGGCCGACGTGATGACCGCACCGCCCGCCGTGATCAAGCAGATGGCCAACCATCCGCTGACCGACAAGGGGCTGGACGCCTTCATGAAGGATTGGGAAAAAACGGGGCAGAAAATTCTGTAACCCGTGCTATAAAGCCTGAAAACAAGACCGAGGCCGGTGATGAGTGGCAAGCCACAGATGGACGACACCCTGCGCGAAAAGATCATCGCGCAGCCCGACGTTATTCTTGAAGATCAAGATCTTATGCATGCCCTGATCGCGGCGAACGAGCGCGCCATGGGGGGCAATATCGTCGATCTGCGCGGGATCGCGATGGAACGGCTGGAGGCGCGGCTGGACCGGCTGGAGGATACCCACCGTTCGGTCATCGCCGCGGCCTATGAGAACCTTGCCGGCACCAACCAGGTGCATCGCGCCATTCTGCGGATGCTGGACCCGGTCGAGTTCGAGTATTTCCTGCGCGACCTCGGGGCCGAGGTGGCCCAGATCCTGCGCGTGGACAGCATGAAGCTGGTGCTGGAAACCGTTCAGGACAAGGACGATCCCGCGGTCAAGAAGCTGGGCGATGTCCTGTCGGTGGCCGAGCCGGGCTTTATCACCGATTACCTGATGGACGGGCGCAATGGCGACCCCCGGCAGGTGACCCTGCGCCAGATTCATGAGGGCGATGAACGGATTTACGGCCAGCAGGCCGAATTCATCCGCTCCGAAGCCTGCCTGTTGCTGGATCTGGGCGAGGGGCGCCTGCCCGGCATGCTGGCCATGGGCGCCGAAGACCCGCATCAGTTCAGCCCGCAGCAAGGCACTGATTTGCTGGCGTTTTTCGCCGGTGTCTTCGAGCGGGCGATGCGCCGCTGGTTGTCATGATCAGCCCGGCCGCCCGCGATGCTTTGCAGGGGTGGCTGGACGCCCAGAAGGCGCTGAAGGGTGCGGCGGACAACACGCTGGAAGCATACGGGCGCGATGTCGGCGGGTTCCTGGCCTTTGTCACCGAACACAAGGGCGAAGCGCAGGGGCTGTCCGCCTTGGCGCGGGTCGGCGTGGCGGATATGCGCAGCTGGATGGCCTTTACGCGGGGCAAGGACGTGGGTGCGCGGTCGCTGGCGCGCAAATTGTCGGCGGTCAAGAGTTTCTATCGCTGGCTGTCCGAGCGCGAAGGGTTCGATGCCACTGCCGTCCTGTCGGCGCGGGCCCCGAAATTTCAGCGCAAGCTGCCCCGCCCGCTGGCCCCGGACGCGGCGCAGGATTTAATCGAAACCCTTGAAATGCAAAGCGAAAACCCGTGGGTCGCGGCGCGCGATCAGGCGGTCGTGACGTTGCTCTATGGGTGCGGGCTGCGGATTTCCGAGGCGCTCGGGCTGAGGGCGGACGTGCTGCCGATGGCCGAGGCGCTGCGCATCACCGGCAAGGGCGGCAAGGAGCGGATCGTGCCGGTCATCGCCCCGGCGCGCGCGGCGGTGGAGCAGTATGTGCGGCTGTGCCCGCATGACCTGACGCCCGATCGGCCGTTGTTTCGCGGGGTGCGGGGCGGGGCGCTGAGCCCGCGCGCGGTGCAGAAGGTCACGCAGGCCGCGCGCACGCAACTGGGCCTGCCCGCCAGCGCCACGCCGCATGCGATGCGGCACAGCTTTGCCACGCATCTATTGAATGCCGGCGGGGACTTGCGCGCCATTCAGGAACTTTTGGGCCATGCGTCGCTTTCGACGACACAGGCCTATACTGCCGTGGACAGCGCGCGGTTGATGGACGTGTACCGCAACGCGCATCCCAAAGGGCGATGACCCCGCGCGCTGTGGCATGAAGAGGTAAGAATGACGAGACAATTCAAAGCGTTACTGGTTCATTGGCTGACCGCGACCGGCGCGGTTTTCGCCATGCTGGCAATGCTGGCCGCCGTCGATGAAAAATGGGATCTGATGTTCTTGTGGCTGGTGGTGGCCTTTGCGGTGGACGGCATCGACGGGCCGCTGGCGCGCCGTTATCTGGTGTGGGAGAACGCGCCGCGTTTCGACGGGGTGTTGCTGGACCTGATCATCGACTACCTGACCTATGTGTTCATCCCCGCCTTTGCGCTCTTTCGCTCCGACCTGCTGCCGGGGTGGACAGGATGGGTGGCGATCATCATCATCACCTATACCAGCGCCCTATATTTTGCAGATACAGGCATGAAAACAAAAGACAAATCGTTTTCCGGCTTTCCCGGTTGCTGGAACATGCTGGTGCTGGTGCTGTTCGCGGTCAAACCCCCGATCTGGATCATTCTGGTGCTGGTGACTCTGGTGTCGGTGGCGATGTTCCTGCCGCTGAAGTTCATCCATCCGGTCCGCACCAAACGCTGGCGGACGATATCGCTGCCGATGGCGTTTGCCTGGACGTTTTTCGCAGGATGGGCTGCGTGGGTGGATTTTCACCCCGAAAGCTGGGCGCATTGGGGGCTGGTGGTGACCAGCGTCTACCTGCTGTTCGCGGGCATCGCGCAGCAACTGATTCCGCAGCGCGCGGGGGGCTGAGTTTCGTACGTTTTGTACGAAGTGTACGCGGGTTTTGTACGAAAACCGGGGGTGTGCGGGAGAGTTGCGTCCATGAGGGGCGCAATGGGCCGATCAGGGCCGCCTGTGGCGGTGCCGAAACCTGAGCCCGAATGCGTGGCATTGGCCAAATAAGCCCCCGGATCGCCTGCGATCCGGTTCGCGCCCGACCCCGCCCCCCAGGGCGGGCGCGAATTGTTCCACGGTTTGCACACATCACGACGTTGGTATTCTGAAGCAACGTCTGCGCACACTGCATCATGCCCACCCTCGGGGTCGGGCGCGAACCTGCCGTTTCCCTTTTCAGCGACCTTTGGCAGGCCCGCTGCCCCGATCTAGCGCATCAGAACCACGGGCACCTTGCAGGAGCGGATCATCTCGGTGGTGGTGGAGCCGATCAGGAGGGAGCGCACGCGGCTGTGCCCATAGGCCCCCATCACCAGAAGGTCATACCCCTGATCCCCGGTCAACGCCGAGAGCACCTTTTCCGGCTCGCCGCCCTGAATGAGGGTTTCGACCTCGTACCCGCCTGCGCGCAGGGTGGCGGCGGCGTCATCGAGCGATTTGCGCATGGCATCGGTTTCGGCCCCGGCGAAGACCAGCGTGACATGCAGCCCGGCAAAGAGCGGGCTGCGCGAGATGTAATCCACCGCCTTGAGCGAGGAGGCGCCACCATCGAAGGCCACCAGAACCTTTTGCGGCGCCTTGAACGCTCGGTTGGCCACGAAGACGGGTTTGTGGCTGGCGCGCACGATGCGTTCGAGGTTGGAGCCCAGATGCTCGGCGGCCAGGCCTGCGGCCTCGCCGCGTTTGCCGATCACGATCATGTCGCCGGTTTCTTCCTTGGCGGTGACGGTTTCGACCAGATCGCCCTGACGCAGGCGGGTTTCGACCTCGATATCGCCGTCGCCTTCGACAATCGCCCTGGCGTCTTCGAGGATGGCGCGGCCGTGTTCATGGGCCAGTTTGGCGCGTTCGGCGTCGAGGTCGGCCAGCTTTTCCAGCAGGCGCGAGCGCGCGCCGAGGCGGATCGCGCCGGACAGGTCCTGTTTTTCGGTCGTGTCGCGGCGGCCCATGACGTGATAGATCTTGACCCTGGAGCCGGTGCGCCCGGCGATCCAAGCGGCGTGGTGGCAGACGCTTTCGGAATAGGCCGAGCCGTCCACCAGGGCGATCAGTGTGTTCGTTGTCATTGTCCGGCTCTCCCTTAGTGGCCCAGCAATTGATTAGTGTCCCAGCAATTGATCCATCGCGCCCGGCTTGTCATGGACGGCAAGCTGATCGACGATGGTTTCCGAGGCTTCGTTCATGCCGATGAGCTCCACATCGGCCCCTTCCCGGCGGAACTTGAGCACGGCCATGTCCACCGCCGCAACCGAAGAAATGTCCCAGATATGGGCGCGGCTGAGGTCGAGCGTGACCTTGTCGGGGGCTTCGCGGAAATCGAACGCTTTCATGAAGTCCTCGGAGGAGGCAAAGAAAAGCTGGCCTTCGACATAATAGGTGCGGTGGGTGCCGTCGGGCGTGATCTCGGAGCGGACGCGGAACAGTTGCGCGATCTTCCATGCAAAGAAGATGCCCGAGAGCAGCACGCCGACCAGAACGCCGATGGCGAGGTTGTGGGTGTAGATCACGAAGAACACCGTGGCCAGCATCACGATGGAGGACGAGCGCGGGTGATCGCGCAGGTTTTTGATCGAGGACCATGAAAACGTGCCGATCGAGACCATGATCATGATCGCCACCAGCGCCGCCATCGGGATGATGCCGACGATATCGCCCAGACCGACGCAGAGGATCAGGAGGAAAATTCCGGCGACGAAGGTCGAAAGCCGCCCGCGCCCGCCGGATTTCACGTTGATGATCGACTGGCCGATCATGGCGCAGCCCGCCATGCCGCCGATGAAGCCGGTGAAGGTGTTGGCAAGCCCCTGCCCGATGCATTCCTGATTGCGGTCGCTGCCGGTGTCGGTCAGGTCGTCGACGATCTGCTGGGTCATCAGGCTTTCGAGCAGGCCCACCACCGCCACGGCGATGGAATAGGGCAGGATGATTTGCAGGGTTTCGAAGGTGAACGGGATATCGGGGATCAGGAACACCGGCAGGGTGTCGGGCAGTTGCCCCATGTCGCCCACGGTGCGCACGTCCCAGCCCATCAGCACGGTCAGCACGGTCAGCACGACGATGGTGACCAGCGGCGAGGGAATGGCGGTGGTGATGCGGGGGAACAGGTAGATGATCGCCAGCCCGCCCGCGACCAGCGCATAGGTCAGCGGCGGCACTTTCGACGGGTCGAGTTCGGGCAGTTGCGCCATGAAGATCAGGATCGCCAGTGCATTGACGAAGCCGGTCATCACCGATTTCGACACAAAGCGCATGACATAGCCCAGCCGCAGGAATCCGGCGCCGATTTGCAAAAGTCCCGCCAGAACCGTGGCGGCCAGCAGGTATTGCAGCCCGTGATCCCTGACCAGCGTGACCATCAGAACGGCGGTGGCCGCCGTGGCGGCCGAGATCATGCCGGGCCGCCCGCCGGTGATGGCGGCGATGATGGCGATGGAGAAGCTGGCGTAGAGCCCGACCTTGGGGTCGACGCCCGCGATGATGGAAAAGGCGATGGCCTCGGGGATGAGGGCCAGCGCGACGACGAGACCCGAGAGGAGATCGCCACGAATGTTGGAGGTCCATTCGCGGCGGTAGCTGTGCAGGGACATCATGGTGAAAAGCGTTTCCTTTGGCCGTCCCCGGCGGGGCGGTCTGTGGTACGGCGCGGTGTGGCGCGGTTCGTGTCAGGTTGTCCGGCGGATCGGCGGCCGGAAGAGCCAGCCGGGGATCGCACCCGGCTCCGTGTTCGCTGCGGCGCAACATACAAATCCGCGCGCAAAGCGCAACCTTGTGTGACACGGGGGGATGATTGACGTGACGGATTTGCTGCGCTGCGGCCTAGTCGGTGTCGAGCAGCACCGCCTCGACCCGGCGGTTGGCCTCGCGCCCCTCGGGGGTGGTGTTGGCCATGATCGGGGACAGATAGCCGATACCGTTGGATTCCAGTTGCGTGCGGGGCACGTCATGGGCGCTGACCAGCCGTTCCAGCACCGAGGCCGCGCGGCGGCGCGACAGGGCGATGTTGTCGTCCAGCCCGCCGACGGAATCGGTATGGCCCACCAGCGCGATCCGGCGGTCAGGGTCGGCGCGCAGGAAGGCCGCCAGCGCCTGAAGCGAGGCATGCTCCGTGTCGGACAGGTCCGACGCTCCGGTTTCGAAAACGAGATCGGAGAGGATCACATGCCCGTCGCGCAGGAGCGCCTGCTCCAGTTCCCCGGTGGCCACGGGGGCGGGTGCGGGGCGGGCGGTGACCGTGCCGACCGACGCGGCGGAGGCCGCCTGACCCGCCTGCATGATCTGCACATAGCCCATCCTGCCCGAGCGCGACACCAGCACCGAGACATATTCGGCGGCGGCCTCGCCCTGTGCGTCCTTGCGCGCCGAGAGGAAGCGGTAATCGAGCAGGTCCACGTAGATATCCGGCGCGGCCATGACGCGGGTGTTGAAACGGAAATCGAACCCGCCGCAGGCCGATCCGGCGCAGTCGAACAGGATATCGAAGCCCTGTGCCTCGATCTGGTCGCGCAGGGGGAGGAATATCTGGGCGGTGGTCATGCCCTGCCCTTCGATCCGCCAGGCCTGCTGAACGCTTGGCCCCTCGATGCGCAGGGTGCGCAGGGTGCCGTCCTCGAACGGACCCAGAGGCAGGCGGTAGCTGTCGCTGTCCTGACTGATCTCGCGGGTCAGGCTGGCGTTGCCGGGAATCGACAGGTCCAGCGCATGGCCGGCGACGGGCAGCAGCACGAGGCCGACCAGCAGGGCGAGACGCGCCAGCATCGCGCTCAGCGGGCCTGAGCGTGGTAATCGGCGTTGGGGACCATGCCCGTGGCGCTGGCCACGCGATTGCTCATGTTGAAAAAGCCGATGACATTGGCGATGTCCCAGATGTCGCGATCCGAGAAGCCGACATCGCGCAGCGCCTGACGGTCGGCCTCGACGGTTTCGGAGCTGGCCTTGGTGATCTTCTCGGCAAAACTCAGCATGGCGGTCTGCCGCGCGTCCAGACCGGCGGCGCGCCAGTTCATCACCATCGCCTCGCCCAGTTCGGGCTTGCCCGAGAGCGCACGCACGGCCGCGCCGTGGGCAACCTGGCAATACCAGCAGCGGTTGATGGAACTGACCACCACCGCGATCATCTCGCGTTCCAGCTTGGACAAGCCGCTGTCGGCCAGCATCAGATCGTTATACATGCCGGTGAAGGCGTTCAGCTTGTCGATATCAATCGCGTAGGCGCGCAGCACGTTGGGGATCATGCCCAGCTTGTCCTGGCAGATATCGAAATATTTCCGAGTCTCGGCGGGCAGCGGATCGACCATCGGCAGGTCGAGCGCGGTGGGTCTGTCGGTATCGCTCATGTTGGGTTCGCCTCCTCCTTGATGCGATAGTGATACTGCCCGGCGAGCGCCATGTGCAAGGCGGCATAAAGCGCATTGGCCCCGGTGTTGGCCTGCGTGCAGAGGGCCGCGACATGGCTGGCGCCGTTCTGCTGCGCCCAGAGAGCGGCCTGTTGCACGACCCGTTTGCCGATGCCGTGGCGGCGGCATTCGGGGGTGACTTCGAGCGCGTGGATCATGGCGGTGCCGTCATGGATGCCGACAAAGGCGGTGGCGGCGGGCCGCTGGCCGTCGCGGGCGATGATCGTCGTTTTGGGGGGCGCAGCCCGTTCCATCACCGCAAGGCGCGCGGGGCCGATCCCGCCCTCAGCCCACATATCGCGCTGGATCGCCAGTGGTTCCCAGATGGCGAAGGTGGTGGCGTGCGGCGGCGGCACGGCGAGATCGGCCACGGGCGCGACATAGAGATTGACCGGGTCGATCACCGCATAGCCCCGGTCGGCCAGCATGGCGTCGAGCGCCTCGTCGCCCTGACGGATCATGAACAGCGGGGTCTGGCCCAGCGCCTGCATCGCGGATTCGGCCATTGGCAGATCGTCGGGCGTGACCGGCTGCCGCGCGGTGGCGGCGGAGACGCGTTTGCCCCCGCCCTGCCCGTCACGGACGGTCCAGGGACCGACGGTTTCGGTTGCGGCGGCGGGCCATGTGGCGTCGGTCACGGCATAGAGATGTTGGGGCGTCATGCGGGGAAAATCCTGTTGAGTTCGGACATGGCGGCATCGACCTGTGCACCGTCCTGCCCGCGCACCACGATCTGCGCGCCGAACACGCCGTCGCGCTGGAACGGGTAGGAGCCGATGGACAGATCGGGGTAACGTGTGGCCAGATCGCCCAGGGGACCGGCGATATCGCCCTCGCCCCGGTACACCAGCAGGGATTGCGACAGCACCGGCGCACCGCCGGTCAGCGTGGGCAAGAGCCCCGCCAGCATCGCGTTGAAGATCGAGGGCACCCCGGCCATGACATGCACGTTTTCGATGCTGAAGCCCGGCGCGGCGCTGATCGGGTTGTCGATCAGGGTGGCCCCGTCGGGAATGCGGGCCATGCGCAGGCGGGCCTCGTTCAGTTCCAGCCCCTGCCGGTCGTAATGGGATTGCAGGATGGCGCGGGCATCGGCGCGCACCGAAATGGGCCGGTCGAAGGCGCGGGCGACGTTTTCGGCGGTGATGTCGTCATGGGTCGGGCCGATCCCGCCCGAGGTAAAGACATGATCGTATGCGGCGCTGAGCGCCTGCACGGCGGCGGTGATGGCCCCGGCGTCGTCGCTGACGATACGCACCTCCTGCAGGTCGATGCCGTGGCTGGTCAGTTCCCGCGCGAGGTGGTTCATGTTCGCATCGCGCGTGCGCCCCGACAGGATTTCATCCCCTATGACGAGCATGGCGGCGGTGGGATTGGGCATGGGAGCGCTCCTTGCAACGGGTGACAGGATCGGTATAGGCCTGTCGCCATGCGCTTTCAAACCCCTCTTGAGCCCGCCACGCTGATCCGGCGCTATAAACGCTTTCTGGCCGATATCCGGCTGGAGGACGGGCGCGAGGCGGTGGCCCATTGCGCCAATCCCGGCTCGATGATGGGGCTGGCCGAACCGGGCTTGCGGATCTGGGTGGAGCCCAATGACGATCCGAAGAAAAAGCTGAAATACGGCTGGCGTCTGGTGGAACACGACACCGGGCATTTCACCGGGGTCGATACATCGGTGCCCAACCGCGCGCTGCGCGCGGCGCTGGTGGCCGGGGAGGTTGCCGGGCTGGAAGGGTATGACAGCGTGCGCCCGGAGGTGAAATACGGCGAGAACAGCCGGATCGACTTCCTGTTGCAGGGCGCGGGGCGGCGCGACGCCTATGTCGAGGTGAAATCGGTGACGCTGATGCGCGAGGCGGGCATGGCCGAGTTTCCCGACAGCGTGACGGCGCGCGGCGCGAAACATCTGGCGGAACTGGTGGCGATGGCGCAGGCGGGGCATCGCGCGGTGATGCTCTATCTGATCCAGCGCACGGATGCGCGGGCGTTCCGGCTGGCGGAGGATATCGACCCGGCCTATGCGGCGGCGTTCGGGGCGGCGCGCGCGGCGGGGGTCGAGGCGCTGGCGTTCGACACCGTGATCAGCCCCGAGGGCATCACGCTGGGCCGCGCGGTGGCGATGGGCTGAGGCGGCGCTGGTCAAGGGGCGGGGCCGGGGTTGGACCGGGGAACGATCGCGCGCTTTCCCAAGGTTGCCCATGCGGGAGCGGAGCGACATTTGACAAGCCGCGCATCGCCTTCGGCGCTGTTTCGCGCCTGGGACAAGGGCGTGACGGGCGCTATCCGGGAAGCGGTCGAGCGATGTTGCCTCTTTCGGGTACGGCGGACTAAAACACCGATATGACATCTGAAACACGTACCCGGATCGCGGTGATCGCGCTGTTCATGCTGGCGGTGGGCCTGTGTGCCGCCGGGATCTGGCGCTATGGGTACGGGCAGGCGCTGGATCAGTTGGAGAAACAGGCGACCTCCGATCTGGCGCTGGCCGCCGACCGGTTCACCGGGCAGTTGCGCCGCTATCAGGAACTGGCGGTGCTGATGGCCGAGCATCCCACGCTGATCGCGCTGAGCGAGGGCGATGCGCCGGGCCATGAGGCGCGGGCGCTGTTGCTGGATGCCGCCGACAAGACCGGGGCGATGGGCCTGTTCTATGCCGCGCCCGACGGGCGGGTTCTGGCGCGGGCGGGCGATGTGCCGGACAGCTTGCGCGACAGCGCCTATTTCGAGCGGGCGCTGAACGGGGCGCTTGGGCAGGGCTATGGCCGCTACGGGCCGGTGGGGCAGCGCGCCTATGTCTATGCCGCCCCGGCCTTTGGCCCCGGTGAGGGCGTGCGCGGCGTATTGGTTGTGCTGATCGAGATCGCGGAACTGGAATGGGACTGGATCGGCGGGCAGCCTCCGGTGTTCTTTACCGATGCACGGGGCGAGGTTTTCGTGTCGAACCGCTCGGAAATCCTGTTCTGGCAGACGGGGCCCGAGGGTACGGGGCTGCAACCCGGAGGCGGGGCGAACATGCCCTCGTTCGACGCCGATACGGTGTCGGGACATGACGTCTGGGAAATGGACTGGGGCGATTACCTGCCCGCCCGCGCGCTGCACATGGCGCAGGATCTGCCGGTGATCGGCATGATCGGGCACGCCCTGCTGGATGTGCGGCAGGCGCGGTGGGTCGCGGGGTTGCAGGCCAGCGTGTTCGCGGTGATCTGTCTGGCCTTTGGCGGGCTGCTGTTTCTGGCCACCGAACGGCGGCGCATCCTGACCCGCGCGAACGAGCGGCTGGAGCATCGCGTGGCCGAGCGCACCGCCGAATTGTCGGGCGCGAACCTTGCGCTGCGCCGCGAGGTGGCCGAGCGGCAGGAGGCCGAGGCGGCGCTGAAGAAGGCGCAGGACGATCTGGTACAGGCGGGCAAGCTGAGCGCGCTCGGGCAGATTTCGGCCGGGATCAGCCATGAATTGAACCAGCCGCTGATGGCGATCCGGCAATTCGCGGAAAACGGCGCGACCTTCCTTGCGCGCGGCAAGGCCGACAAGGCGGGCGAGAACCTGAACCGGATCGGCGATCTGGCGGCGCGGGCGGCGCGGATCATCCGCAACCTGCGCGCCTTCGCCAAGCAGGAGAACGAGCCGGTGGGCCGGGTCGATATCGTGGCGGTGGTGGATCAGGCGCTGGAACTGACCGAGGCGCGGCTGGCGCGCGACGGGATCGCGCTGGACTGGCAGCGCCCCGAGGCGGCGGTGCATGTGCAGGGCGGCGAGGTGCGGCTGGGGCAGGTGATGGTCAACCTGATCTCGAACGCCGCGGACGCGATGGCCGAAAGCCCGCAAAAGCGGATTACGATTGCCGTGCATCGGGGCGATCCGGTGGCATTGGAAGTGGCGGATACCGGGCCGGGCATCGACGAGCCGGAGAAGATTTTCGATCCGTTCTATTCCACCAAGGAGGTCGGGGCCTCGGAAGGGATGGGGCTGGGGCTGTCCATTTCCTACGGGCTGGTGCAGAGTTTCGGCGGCGAGATCAAGGGCCGCAACGCGCCGGGAGGCGGCGCGGTGTTCCGGGTGGAACTGGAACGCTGGCCCGACAAGGAGGCCGCAGCATGAGCGCGACACCCGAAACGGTGCTGGTCGTCGATGACGACGCGGCGGTGCGCGAGGCGCTGATCCAGACGCTGGAACTGGCCGACCTCCAGGTGATCGCCGCCGGGTCGTTCATCGAGGCCAAGGATCACATCACCGCCGGGTTCGCGGGGGTGATCCTGTCGGATATCCGCATGCCGGGGCGCGACGGGTTTCACCTGCTGGGCCATGCGCAGGCGGTGGATGGCGAATTGCCGGTGATCCTGCTGACCGGCGAGGGCGATATCCCGATGGCGGTCGAGGCGATGGGGCAAGGGGCGTTCGATTTCCTGGAAAAGCCCTGTGCGGCGGACGATCTGCTGCCGGTGTTGCAGCGCGCCTTGCAAACCCGCGCGCTGGTGCTGGAGAACCGCCACCTGAAGGTGCAGCTTGAAACCGGCGACCCGGCGGCGCGGATGCTGCACGGCACCTCGCGGATTGCCGAGGACCTGCGCAGGCGCATCCGGGCCGTGGCCCGGACCGGGGCCGAGGTGCTGGTGACCGGCCCGCCCGGCGCGGGCGTGTCGCGGGTGGCCGAGGTGCTGCACCTGATGTCGCCCTTTGCCGGGGGCCCGTTCGTCAAGCGCCCGGCGGCGGCGCTGGAGGTCGGGGCGCTGGACGAGGCGCTGAGCGCCGCCAGGGGCGGGAGCCTGTTTCTGGACGAGATCGCCGCCCTGCCCCGTCCGGCGCAGTATGCTTTGCTGGAACGGATCGAACAGGGCCCCGAGGCCCGCGTGATTGCCGGGGCCACCGCCGATCTGGCCGCCGAATTGCAGGCCGGGCGGATGCATGCCGAACTGTATTACCGGCTGGACGTGATGCCGGTGCGCATCCCGGCGCTGTCCGAACGCCCCGAGGATATCCCGGTGCTGTTCCGCCAATACGTGGCGCAGGCCGCCGAACAGGCGGGGCTGCCGGTGCCCGAAATCTCGCCCGATCACCTGGCCGCGCTGATGGCGCAGGACTGGCCGGGAAACGCCCGCTCGCTGATGAGCGCGGCGATGCGGTTCGTTCTGGGCATGCCCGAGGAAAGCCAGGCCGCCGCCGAACTGGGGCTGGCCGAACAGATGGCGCGGGTGGAACGCTCGCTGCTGGTGGCGGCGCTCGGGCGGCAGAACGGGCGCGCCTCGGAAGCCGCCAAAGCCCTGAAACTGCCGCGCAAGACCTTTTACGACAAGCTGGCGCGCTATGGCATCAAGCCCGAGGATTACCGGCGGGGGTGAGGCGTGGGGGCTCTTGCGGAGGATTTGGCCTGCTCTTTGCGCGAGATTGCGGCCAAAGGCCAGCGCGCATGGCCGGATCGCCCCCGACTCGTTGTGCGGATTTTCGCACAACGTGGTGCGTCACTGTGCGGGTTCCCGCACAATGCTGCCGCGCAGCATTTCCTTCGTCTCCCGACGTACACGTCAAGCCATTGATTTAACACGAAGTTTCAAAACGCACCATTTTTTGTGCGTTATGACTTGAGCGAATATCCGCCATACGGAACGATGCGCGCGTCGCGCCGTAACGGGCGCCGATTGCAACCGTCTCAATACATGGGAGGAGACAGACATGAAATTCCTGACCGCCGCCGCCACGGCCGTGGCCCTGTCCATCACCGCCGGCGCCGCAAGCGCGGCCTGCGACGATGGCGAGATCGTCGTCAAGTTCAGCCACGTCACCAACACCGACAAGCACCCCAAGGGGATCGCCGCGTCGCTGCTGGAACAGCGCGTGAACGACGAGATGAACGGCACGATGTGCATGGAAGTCTATCCGAACTCGACGCTTTACAACGACAACAAGGTGCTGGAAGCGATGTTGCAGGGCGACGTGCAGCTGGCCGCGCCGTCGCTGTCGAAATTCGAGAAATTCACCAAGCAGTTCCGCCTGTTCGACCTGCCCTTCATGTTCAAGGACATCGACGCCGTGGACGCGTTCCAGGCCTCGGACAACGGCCAGGCGATGCTTGACTCGATGCAGCGCCGCGGCTTGCAGGGGCTGGCCTACTGGCACAACGGCATGAAGCAGATGTCGGCCAACAAGCCGCTGCTGGAGCCGTCGGACGCCAACGGCCTGAAATTCCGCGTGCAGTCCTCGGACGTTCTGGTGGCGCAGATGGAAGCCATCGGCGGCAGCCCGCAGAAAATGGCGTTTTCCGAAGTTTACGGCGCGCTCCAGCAGGGGGTCGTGGACGGGCAGGAAAACACCTGGTCGAACATCTACGGCAAGAAGTTCTTCGAGGTGCAGGACGGTATCACCGAAACCAACCACGGCGTGATCGACTATCTGGTGGTGACCAATATCGACTGGCTGGAAGGGCTGGACGCCGATGTGCGCGAGCAGTTCCTGACCATCCTTGGCGAAGTGACCGAGGCGCGCAACAGCGAGTCGGCCAGGGTGAACCAGGAGGCCAGGCAGGCGATCGTCGACGCCGGTGGCGAAGTGCGCCAGCTGACCGACGAACAGCGCACCAAGTGGGTCGATGTGATGAAACCCGTCTGGGACCAGTTCAAGGACGACGTGGGCCAGGAAAACATCGACGCGGCCCAGTCGATCAACGCCAGCATGTAAGCCGGCTGCGTTTCAGCGCAGTCACCGGGGCGGGCCATAACCGCATGGCCCGCCCTTTTTGCAACCACAGCTGGGAGGGGGAACAATGCAGACCGGGCACAGCCTGACGGACAGGATCGAGGAGACGGTGATCGCCGTGCTGCTTGGCCTGATGACGATGGTGACCTTCGCCAATGTCGTCGCCCGTTACCTGTTCAATTCAAACATTCTCTGGGCGCTCGAGGTCACCGTGTTCATGTTCGGCTGGCTGGTTCTGCTGGGCGCCTCCTATGCGGTGAAGAAACACGCCCATCTGGGGGTGGACGCGATCCTCAACATGGTGTCCGCGCCGGTGCGGCGCAGTCTGGCGCTGATTTCGGTGGCGTGCTGCCTGGTGTTTTCGCTGATGCTGCTCAAGGGGGCCTGGGATTACTGGTCGGTCTTTGCCGAACTGCCGCCCACCACGGGCCGCTGGTTCCCCACCGGGTTCGACTGGAACGCGCGCGGCCAGGGCTGGTACGAGGTGCAGGACATCCCGATGATCGCGCCGTTCCGGTTCCTGGAAGAGCTGATCAATTACGGCGAAAGCTACGAGAAGATTCCCAAGGCCATTCCCTATGTGGTCCTGCCCGTGTCGATGCTGCTGCTGGTGATCCGCTTCGTGCAGGCGGCGGTGGGCATCCTGAAGGGCGACGTGGACCGTCTGGTCGCCAGTCACGAGGTCGAGGACGAGCTGGACAACGTCCGCGCCCAGCAGGGGGAGCATGACTGATGGAAGTGGTTCTTTTGTTCTTCATGGTGGTCGGGCTGCTGCTGATCGGCGTGCCAATCGCCGTTTCACTGGGGCTGAGTTCCACCCTGTTCCTGCTGTGGTTCTCGGAAAGCTCGATGGCGTCCATCGCGCAGACGCTGTTCGAGGCGTTCGAGGGGCATTTCACCCTGCTGGCGATCCCGTTCTTCATCCTCGCCTCGTCCTTCATGACGACGGGCGGCGTGGCGCAGCGGATCATCCGGTTTTCCATCGCCTGCGTGGGGCATCTGCATGGCGGGCTGGCCATTGCCGGGGTTTTCGCCTGCATGCTGTTCGCCGCGCTGTCGGGCTCGAGCCCGGCCACGGTGGTGGCCATCGGAACGATCGTGATCGCGGGCATGCGCCAGGTGGGCTATACCCGTGACTTCGCCGCCGGCGTCATCGCCAATGCCGGGACACTGGGCATCCTGATCCCGCCCTCCATCGTGATGGTGGTCTATGCCGCCGCGGTCGAGGTATCGGTGGGCCGGATGTTCCTGGCCGGTGTGATTCCGGGGCTGATGGCGGGCTTCATGCTGATGACCGCGATCTATATCATGGCGCGGCTGCGCAACATGCCCAAGGGCGAATGGCGGGGCTGGGGCGAGATCTTCGCCTCGGGGCGGGATGCGGCCTGGGGGCTGTTCCTGATCGTCATCATCCTGGGCGGCATCTATGGCGGCATCTTCACCCCGACCGAAGCGGCGGCGGTGGCGGCGGTCTATGCCTTCTTCATCGCCAGCTTCGTCTACAAGGACATGGGGCCGCTGGCGACCGGGGGCGAAGGGCGCAACCTGTCGCTCTGGCGCAAGCCGCAGGCGCTGATCACCGCGTTCTTCCACGCCGACACGCGCCATACGCTGTTCGAGGCGGGCAAGCTGACGGTGACGCTGCTGTTCGTGATCGCCAACGCGCTGATCCTGAAACACGTCCTGACCGACGAGCAGATCCCGCAACAGATCGCACGCGCCATGCTGAGCGCGGGGTTCGGGCCGGTGATGTTCCTGATCGTGGTCAACGTGATCCTGCTGATCGGCGGGCAGTTCATGGAACCCTCGGGCCTTCTGGTGATCGTCGCGCCGCTGGTGTTCCCGATCGCCATCGAACTGGGGATCGACCCGATCCACCTGGGCATCATCATGGTGGTGAACATGGAAATCGGCATGATCACCCCGCCGGTGGGCCTGAACCTGTTCGTGACCTCGGGCGTGGCGGGCATGCCGATGATGGGCGTGGTGCGCGCTGCCCTGCCCTTCCTCGCGGTGCTGTTCGTGTTCCTGATCATGGTGACCTACATCCCCGCGATCTCGACCTTCCTGCCCAACACCTTCATGGGGCCGGAAATCATAACGAAGTGACCCGCTCACGGACCTTCGGGCCGAGGCCCCGGCGATTGCCGCCGGGGCCTTGTCTTTGCCCGGCTATCCGGTTCGCGCAGACCGCTCCCGCTGTTCGGGGCTGAAATGCCGGATGCCTCCGGCGGGGGTATTTTTGGCAAGAAGAAAGCCCGGTAACCGCTTTTTAACCAGCGCCCCGTAACGTGGTGGGTGTGGTACAGGCGGGGACGCCGATGACCGTGCAAGGAGAAAGGTACGACCTTTTTCGGAAGGGGGGTGTAACAGCCCCCCTTTTCTTCTTGCCGGAAGTATCCCCGCCGGAGGCATGAAATCTTTTTCGGTGCGCGCTCAGCCGCTGGCGTGAAGGGTGGCCAGGGATGCGACGCGGTCGGCCACGGAGGGGCCCGGCGCGCAGCTGCGGCGGGTTTGCAGGCTGACATGGATCATCAGCTGGTCGCAACTGGCCAGCACCGCGCCATCGGCGGCGCGGATCAGTTCGTGGGCGCAGCGCAGTTTCTTGCCCTGCCCTTCGGTGATGCGGGTCTGCACCCGGACCCGTTCGCCGGCATGGGTTTCGGCCAGGTATTTCGTCGTGGTCTCGACGGTGAAATAGCTGAGGCCCGAGGCGATGTAATCCTCGCCCGCGCCGACATGGGCCAGGACCGCGTCGGCGGCGTCGGAGAATATCTGGCCGTAGCGGCCTTCGTTCATGTGGCCGTTCAAGTCGGTCCAGTCCACCGGGATCACGCGATCCTGGCTGATCAGGGGCGCGCTGTCGGACAGGGGCGCGCGCAGGGCCTGTTGGTGTGCATTGATCAGGCGGCCCGTGGCGTTGTCTTGCTGGCGCAGGGCGCGCATCATGGCGATGAGGTTGCCGTCGCGTTTGCGTTCGAGCTGGCGGATCGACAGGTGGCCGGATTGCGCATCGGACTGCGTGGCGATCCTGTCGATCAGCGTATCGGTCAGGTCGGGCACGTCGGTCAGTTTCGACCAGGGCCAGTGCAGGGTCGGGCCGAACTGGGCGATGAAATGGCGCATGCCGTCCTCGCCCCCGGCAATGCGGTAGGTTTCGAACAGCCCCATCTGCCCCCAGCGCAGGCCGAAGGCGTAGCGGATGGCGTTGTCGATTTCCTCGGTGGTGGCGATGTCGTCATTGACCAGCCAGAGGGCCTCGCGCCAGACGGATTCGAGCAGGCGGTCGGCGATATGGGCCTCGATTTCCTTGCGCACGCGCAGCGGGTACATCCCAAGCGAGGTAAGCATGGCCTTGCAGCTGTCCACCGCCTCCGGGTCGGTGGCCGGCGAGGGCACGAGTTCAACCAGCGGCAGAAGGTAAACCGGGTTGAACGGGTGTGTGACCATGATGCGCGCGGGGTCCGCCGCACCCTGTTGCAGTTCGGAGGGCGTGAAGCCCGAGGTGGACGAGCCGATCGGCACCGCCGGGTTGGCGGCCTGAACGTCGGCAAAGACCCGGTGCTTGAGGTCGAGCCGTTCGCTGACGCTTTCCTGCACCCAGTCGGCATCGTTCACCGCTTCGGCGATGGACGCGTGAAAGGTCAGCGCGCCTTCGTCCGGCAGGGCGCAATCGTAGAGCATGGGCAGGGCGCGGCGGGCGTTATCCAGAACCTCGCCGATCTTGCGCCCGGCCTGCGGGTCGGGGTCGAACACCTGCACGTTCCAGCCATTGAGCAGGAAGCGCGCGGCCCATCCGCCGCCGATGACGCCGCCGCCTATGATCGCTGCCGTTTTGGTCATTGTCCGTCTCCTGTCAGCGCGGGATGAGGGCGCCGCTCTGGTATCCGTTGAAGTCGAGTATCTCGCGGGCGGCGGTGATCCTGTCCTCGCCGCCGGTGGCGGCGCGGTCCAGCACCCAGCCGAAGCGCCCGTCGGGCGTGCCGATGGCGGCGGTGCGGTAATCGGCATCGACCCAGACCACCCAGATTTGCCACTCGGCCCCGTCCGCGGCGCGCAGCGCCCAGCGGTTGGGCCCCAGGGGTTTGGCGGGGTAGGTGCTGCGCCGGGGTTCGCATGCGCCGGACTCGTTGCAGATGCGGCGGGTCAGGGCGAAGGCTTCTTGCCCGCCGGGGCGGTAGGTGACAGCGGTCAGGGAGGCATCACCGGGGGTTGCGGCGCGTACACGCCATTCCCCGGCCAGACGCGCGGCATCGTGGCGGGTGGTCACCGAAAGCGGCTGATCGGTGTTGCGGTAGGAGGGCGTGGGCGTCGTGGCGCAGGCCGTCAGCAGGGTCAGCGCGGCAAGGGCGATGGCGGGGCGGATCATGGGGGAACCTTCCTTTCAGGGTGTCGCGCCAGACTGCGCGATGGCCCGGCCATGGGCAACGCCCAATCGGGGCGAGGGCGGATCGGGGCATCCGCGCTCAGCCGCTGGGGGCCTGTTTGGTCAGGTTCAGTTTCTTACGCACCTCTTGCGGGCCGATGACCCGCGCGCCGAGGTTTTCGACGATCCCCGCCGCGCGTTCGACCAGTTGCCAGTTTTCGGCCAGAACGCCGCGATCCAGCATCAGGTTGTCTTCGAGCCCGACGCGCACATGCCCGCCCGCCAGCACCGAGGCCGCCACATAGGGCATCTGGTTGCGCCCCAGCGAAAAGGCCGAGAAGGTCCAGTCGGGCGGCACGTTGTTGACCATCGCCATGAAGGTGTTCAGGTCGTCCGGCGCTCCCCAGGGCACGCCCATGCACAGTTGCACCAGCGCGTCGGGGGCAAGGATGCCGTCGGCCACCAGTTGTCTGGCGTACCACAGGTGGCCGGTGTCGAAGGCCTCGATCTCGGGTTTGACGCCGAGATCGGTCATCATACGGCCCATTGCCTGCAACATGCCGGGCGTGTTGGTCATGACGTAATCGGATTCGGCGAAATTCATGGTGCCGCAATCGAGCGTGCAGATTTCCGGCAGGCAGTCGGCGATATGGGCGACGCGTTCGGTGGCGCCGGCCATGTCGGTGCCTGCGGGATCGAGCGGCAGGGGCTGTTCCACCCCGCCAAAGGTGATGTCGCCGCCCATGCCCGCCGTCAGGTTCAGCACCACGTCGGTATCGGAGGCGCGGATCAGGTCGGTGAGTTCGCGAAACAGGCGCGGATCGCGCGAGGGGGCGCCGGTATCGGGGTCGCGCACGTGGCAATGCACGATGGCCGCCCCGGCTTTGGCGGCGGCGATGGCGCTGTCGGCGATCTGGCGCGGTGAGCGGGGGACGTGCGGGCTGCGGTCCTGCGTTGCGCCCGAGCCGGTGACGGCACAGGTAATGAAAACCTCTCGGGTCATGGCAAGCGGCATCGGGGCCTCCCTGAAACGGTGTGTCCGGGGAAGCGTATCGCGATGGCGGGGCTGCGCATTTTGCCATAAAAGACAAATATCATGCAGAAATGGACCAAACCCGCGCAATCCCCGGTGCGTATCGCCCTGTTGGTGTTCGATGCGTTTTCCAACCTGTGCCTTGCCAATTGCCTTGAGCCGCTGCGCGCGGCCAACACTCTGGTGCGGCGGGAGGCGTTCGACTGGCGGATCGTGACGATGGAGGGCGCGCCTGCCCTGTCGTCGAGCGGGTTGCAGGTGCTGCCCGATGCGGCGCTGGCACAGATGGGGCGGGTGGACTACCTGTTCGTGCTGTCGGGCTACGATCATCGTTGCCATGACACCCCCGCCACGCGCCGCGCCTTGCGGGCGGCGGTGGCCGGGGCGCGCACGGTCGTGGGGCTGGATGCGGGGCCGTGGCTGCTGGCCTCGGCGGGGCTGTTGGCGGGGCGGCGGGCGACGCTGCACTGGGATCTGCTGGATGCGTTCACCGAGCGGTTTCTGGATGTGGAGGCCGAACGCGCCCGCGTCATCCGCGACGGCCCGTGGTGGAGCTGCGCCGGGGCGATGTCGGCAATGGACATGACGATGGGGCTGATCGCGGATCATCTGGGCCTGTCGGTACGGCTGGATGCCGAGGCGCTGTTCATTCAGGGCGATCCGCCGCTGGAAGCGGGGCGCGAGCGGCAGGCGGTCAGCGATCCGCTGGTGCAGCGGGCGCTGGCGCTGATGCGCGAGCATGTCGAGGCCCCCCTGCCCCTTGCCGCGCTGGCGCGGGCGCTGTCGTGCCAGCCGCGCACGCTGGACCGGCGGTTTCGCGCCCGGCTGGGTGCGCCGCCCGGCATGGTTTATCGCCATTTGCGGCTGGCGGCGGCGCGGCGGATGCTGGAGACGACCGGGCTGAGCGTGGCCGAGATCGCCCTGCGCAGCGGATATGACAGCCCTGCCGCGCTGAGCCGTGCAGTACGGCAGGTATACGGGGTAACGCCTTCGGACCTGCGGGACGGAGGGTAGCTGTGACTTGTCCTGTCCGGTGTTTCGGCGCAAGATCGTGCGCATGACCGACCAGCCTTCTGACCCCCGTTTCCGCCTGCGCCTGCATTTCGCCCCCGGCGAGATGCTGGGGCCGGGCAAGGCCGAATTGCTGGAACGGATCGCGCGGACCGGGTCGATCGCCGCCGCCGGGCGCGAGATGGGCATGAGCTACAAGCGCGCGTGGCAGCTGGTGGAAACGATGAACGCCATGTTCCGCGAACCTCTGGTCGAAAGCACGCGGGGCGGCGCCAAGGGCGGCGGGGCGGAGGTGACCGAGACCGGACAGGCCGTTCTGGCCGAGTTTCGCGGGCTGGAAGATGCCGCGCGGAAGGCCGGGGCCGACCATATTGCAAGATTGCAGGCGATGCTGCGCGATATTCCCGAGGGGAAATAACGCTTGCCTTATAATCCCCCACCCCGTTATTCCCGATGAGACATAACGAAACTCCGGAGGGAATCACATGGGACTGTTCACATCGGCGCGCCGCCTTGCAGGCTGGACACTGGCCTTTTCGATCTGCGCCCCGGCCACTGTGCTGGCCGAGGAAATCACGGTTTTCGCGGCCGCCAGCATGACCAACGCCATGGCCGAAATCGAAGAACGGTTCGAGGCCGAGACCGGCCATGACCTGTCGGTTTCGCTGGCCGGGTCCTCGGCGCTGGCGCGTCAGATTCAGCAAGGCGCCCCGGCGGATGTGTTCATTTCGGCCAATCCCGGCTGGATGGATGCGCTTGAAGAAGACGGTCTGCTGGAGCCGGGCACGCGGTTCGATCTGCTGAACAATGCCATTGTCCTGATCGCGCATGGCACGGATGCCGACGAGGTCGAGGTCGGCCCCGATATGGACCTGCCTGCCCTTCTGGCGGACGGCAAGCTGGCGATGGCGCTGGTCGATGCTGTTCCGGCAGGGATTTACGGCAAGGCCGCGCTGGAGCATCTGGGCCTGTGGGAAACTGTTGCCCCGCAGGTGGTGCAGGCCGACAATGTGCGCGCCGCGCTGGCGCTGGTTTCCCTTGGGGAAGCGCCCTACGGGATCGTCTATGCCACCGATGCCGTGGCCGATGACAACGTGACCGTTGTCGCCACCTTTCCCAAGGACAGCCACCCGCCCATCGTCTATCCCGCAGCCGATATCGCGGGCCGCGATACCGGGGCCGAGGCGGAATTTCTGGACTACCTGCGCGGGCCGGTTGCGCGGGCCGCTTTCGAGCGGCAAGGGTTTGTCGTCGTGACGGAATAAACGGCGGCAATGAACTGGCTGGGACCACAGGAATGGGAGGCGGTGGCGCTGTCGCTGCGCGTGTCGTTCTGGGCGACGCTGGCCGCGCTGCCGCTTGGAGTGCTCGTGGCGCATGCGCTGGCGCGGTGGTCCTTTCCGGGCAAGCAGGTGCTGAACGGGCTCGTGCACCTGCCGCTGATCCTGCCGCCGGTGGTGACGGGCTACCTGCTGTTGCTGACCTTCGGCACAAGGGGGCCGGTGGGCGGGCTGTTGCAGGACTTCGGCATCGTCCTGGCCTTTCGCTGGACCGGGGCGGCGCTGGCGGCGGGGGTCATGGGCTTTCCGCTGATGGTGCGGGCGATCCGCCTGTCGATCGAGGCGGTTGACCCGAAGCTGGAACAGGCCGCCGCCACATTGGGCGCATCGCGCGCATGGGTCTTCACGACCGTCACGCTGCCGCTGATCCTGCCGGGGATCATCGCGGGCAGCATTCTGGGCTTTGCCAAGGCCATGGGCGAATTCGGCGCGACGATCACCTTCGTGTCGAACATCCCCGGCGAAACCCGCACCGTTCCGTCGGCCATCTATGCCTTTTTGCAGGTGCCCGGCGGCGAGGGGTCGGCCATGCGGCTGGTCATCGTGTCGGTGGTGGTGGCGATGGGGGCCTTGCTGATCTCCGAGTGGCTGGCGCGCCGCGCCGCGAACCGGGTGGCGGGCACATGACGCTGTCGGTGCGGATCAAACACGATCTGGGGCGGTTCGCACTCGATGTCGCGTTCGAGGCCCCGCCGGGGCTGACCGTGCTGTATGGGCGCTCGGGCTCGGGCAAGACGACGGTGATCAACGCGGTGGCCGGGCTGCTGACGCCCGACGAGGGGCGGATCGACGTGGATGGGCAGACCCTGCTGGACCGCGCGCGGGGCGTGAACCTGCCGCCGCATCGCCGGGGGCTTGGCTATGTGTTTCAGGAGGGGCGGCTGTTTCCGCACCTGAGCGTGCGGCAGAACCTGAAATACGGGCGATGGTTTCGCAAGACGGGCCGCAGCAGTTTCGATCAGGTGGTCGATATGCTGGGCATCGGCGCGTTGCTGGAGCGCCGTCCCGGCGCGCTGTCGGGGGGCGAAAAGCAGCGCGTCGCCATTGGCCGCGCACTGTTGAGCGATCCGGCGATCATTCTGGCGGACGAGCCGCTGGCGGCGCTGGACGAGGACCGCAAAGCCGAGATCCTGCCCTATTTCGAGCGGCTGCGCGACGAGGTGTCGGTGCCGATCCTCTATGTCAGCCATTCCGCCGCCGAGGTGGCCCGGCTGGCGACCACCGTCGTCGCCCTCCAGGACGGGCGCGTGGCCGGTCAGGGGCCCGCCGCCGAGGTTCTGGGCGATCCGATGCTGACGCCGCTTGGCGCACGGGCGGCGGGCGCGGTGCTGGCCGCCACCGTGGCGGCGCATCACGAGGACGGGCTGTCGGAGCTGGATGCGGGGGGCGTGCCGCTGTTCCTGCCGCGCGTGCCCCATGCCATCGGCCAGCCGATCCGCATCCGCATCGCGGCGCAGGAGGTGGTGCTGTCCCGCAAGAGGCCCGAGGGCCTGTCGGCGCTGAACATCCTGCCCGGAACCATCGAACAGATCCGCCCCGGCGCAGGGCCGGGGGCCATCGTCTCGCTGGCCACCCCGGCGGGCCGGGTTCTGGCGCGGGTGACGCAACGCTCAGCCAGGGCGATGGGGCTTGAGCCGGGTGTGACCTGCCACGCCATCGTCAAAACCGTCGCCATCGCCCCCGAGGACGTGGGCGGTATGGAGCTTTCGCGGCAGAGCCGGTAGAGCGTCTGCCGGTTTATGACGCTTGCAGAAAATCGCCACCGTCCACGCTTCGGTTTTGAACCGCTTCAATGAGGAACGCAGCCTCTCCAGCCGACAGGTTTTCAAGCTCAACCGCGCCGCCGCTCTCGCCGGGTGGCGCGGTCTTTGCGCGGTATAATGGACGGCGTCTGACCTAACTGAGAGCGGCTGGAATCTGTCCGACAGCACGCTTGAGATCAATCCGATGGCGTCGAGGCTCTTGAAACATACTTTAGTTTGTGTAAAATAACTAATGAATGCTGATACATACATTAGTTATATCCAGCGAGGTGACCTATGACTATGTTTTATGAGTATGACGTGCCCACCCCCCCGCACGAGAGCCATGACTATGCAGGTTCCGATGCCCCCTCCGTTTCGGGGATCGTCTTGATTGGGATGGTCTGTGCGACAATCACCGCAGTGACAGCATTTGTTATGGGAGCCGGCCTCTGGATGTTATTGTTGGCGTATACTCTCGGCGGGATGTCGTCACTCCTGCTATTGGCAGCCCTTTTGGTATTCCGATCGTCAAGGAGCGGTGGTTCGCTACCAGACGTCCGGATTTGCAAGGGCACAGCCCATTTTGCTCAGGCACAGAGTTCATCTGACAAGCCGTGAAGACCCGCGACACGGGATACCCGCAGCATCGCCGGGCAGCATTAAGCCATTCGGACAGCGATATGGCATAGACGGTGCGGTTTCCTTCACCATAGTTTCAAAGCGTTCCAGATATGGGGCCACCGGCAGAACGTTTCGTTCTGTTCGGAAAACAGAGACGTGCAAAGGGTGTGCTGAATGGCGAAAAAGAACTCCTGCCGGGGCGGGTCACAGATCGGGGCCCCGGCTTCTCCACTCGCTGCGCATCCCGAGGCTCCTCTCACCACGATCTTGCCCCAGACACGCGCGGCCCTGACCTACGCGGCAGGATCGGCGGAACGCGACGCGCCCTTGCGTGTGTTCTTTTCAATGGGGACCGGCACCAAACGTGCCTTGGTTGTGCATTTCACCAGCGCCGACCTAAACGGGATATGGGATCAATTCGAGACATGGCGGCGCACCCAAGCTGACTCGAACCCGGTCATCCGCTGGCTTCGCGTAGACTGGGTCACCCGCACATGGGCCCTGAACTGGGGTCAGTGTCAGCTCGCGATCCGCAGCAGCAAACGCAACTATTTTCGCTACGGCCTCGCGTTCGATCCAGACTTCTCGCAGGCATTTCTGGAGCAGGAGCTGAACGCCAACGCGATGCTCTATCTCGGCAACGACCGTCCCAATGGCGGGCTCAACGGAAAAAATTCAGGCATCTATGGGCGCCGGCGCTTCGGCGACGACTTCCATCTGCCTGACGCATCCACCGATCCGGTGTGCCTCTTTTCCACCGACGCCTTCCTCATACAGCCGGACAGCCCCCCCATACCGCTACACGGTTTCAGCGGCGGCACGGAAGGCCGCGACACCGGGCGCCGCAGAATCGATTCGCTCGATACCGCCACCGTCGAAAGCATAGTGGACCAATCCAGCCGCTTCCTTGCGGCCCAGGTCGACGCCAACGGGAAGTTCGTCTACGGCATGCATCCGTGTTTCGACCGCGAGATCAACGCCTACAACACACTCCGGCACGCCAGCACAATCTATGCCATGCTCGAAGCATGGGAGGTCACGCGCGACGCGGGCCTCAAGATAGCAATCGACCGCGCCCTGCATCTTTTGACCGAGAGATTCATCCGCCAATATACCCTGCCCAACGGGGAAAAGGTTGCCTATCTTCAGGACATCAACAACGAGGTGAAGCTTGGCGGAAGCGCTGTCTGCCTTCTGGCCCTGGTCACCTATACGGAGCTTACCGAAGACACGCGCTACCTGACGCTACTCGAACAGCTGGCGCAGGGCATCGCCCGCATACAGGACCCCGAGACGGGACAGCTGATGCATGTCCTCAACGAGGATGATCTCAGCGTCAAGGAGCGCTTTCGGATCATCTACTACGACGGTGAGGCGGCCTTCGGCCTCATGCGACTCTATGGCCTGACAAAAGATCCGCGTTGGCTGACGGTCGTAGAAAAGGCCTTTGACTATTTCATCGCGCAGGAACATTGGCGCACCCACGACCATTGGCTCAGCTACTGTGTCAATGAATTGACGCTCCACCGCCCCGAGGAGCGGTATTTCCGCTTCGGCCTTCAGAACTTCGCCAATCACCTCGATTTCGTAATCGACAGGATCACCACCTTTCCGACCCTGCTCGAATTGATGATGGCGGCTCACAAGATGATACAGCGCCTCGAACGCAGCGAAGCGCATCAGCACCTTCTGAAACATATCGACCGCGACAAGTTCTACCGCGCGCTGGAAACCCGCGCCCGGTACCTGTTAAACGGGTTCTTCTGGCCCGAGGTCGCCATGTACTTCCGGAACCCGCAACGCATCCTCGGCAGCTTCTTTATCCGCCACCATGCATTCCGCGTCCGCATCGACGATGTCGAACACTATCTCTCAGGCTATGTAGCCTTCCTGAAGCATTACCTGCGTGGCGAGACACCGTCGCAAGATACGATCGCCGCGTCCCCGGGCATCCGCCCGAAAACACCTCCCCCGCATGAGTTGCCCATGCCAGCGGATGCCACCCTCGTCTGGGGCGGCGCCATCAATCTCGGCCGGCGACAACATATGCGGACCGCCCAGCTGGGCACAGACAACGTCCTCGACATCCCTGAACTGGGCCAAGCCGACCTTTCCGTCGCAAACCTCGACTGCGTCGTCAGTACGCTTGGCAAACAAGGCGTCAACAAGGGCGAAGAGGGCCCCTTCTACTACCGCGCCCGGCCCGAAATGCTCGGCATCCTGACCGCTGCCGGGATCAATGCCGTCACGGTGGCCAATGCCCATAGTGGCGATTACGGGCCCACGGCGCTGCTCCAGCAGAAGGAAATCCTCGACGCGCTCGGCATCGCCAGCACCGGCAGCGGCCTCACGCAACAAGACGCCTTCTGCCCCACGATCTGCACCGTGGGCGAGACACGCGTGGCTCTCTTTAGCATCGACACAACTCAGCATAGGTTCGCCGCCGGCAAAAGCGCCCCCGGCACCGCCTACCTCTCTCCGCAGGACCGCGACGTATGGCGTACAGTGATGGCGGGGCGGATCGCTCAGGCAAAGGACAAGGCCGATATTGTCCTCGTCTCAGTTCACTGGGGTGCACGGACCACTCCGACCCCGGAGAGCAATGCCCGCGCCCTGTCCCATGCGCTCATCGATGCAGGCGCGGACGGCGTGCTCGGCTCGATCGGCCCCCACCTCCACGGGATTGAGCTCTACAAGTCCAAACCGATCATCCATGGCACTGGCTCCCTGCTCTCCGAGGCCCCGCGAGCCTGGTTCCGGACGGGCGGCCTGTTTCGCCTCGGCCTCGGCAAAACCTGCCTGAACTGGGTTGAATACCTGCCTGTCGGTATCGGCTACGGCTTCAGTCAGCGCCTCGAAGGAGAGATGGCAGAGCAAGCCATTGACCGATATGACACTGCCTGCCAGAATCTCGGCACCTCGCTCACCCGACACGGGGATCGGGCCTTCGTTAAATTGACGTCCCCGGACGAAAAAACCGGCAGGCTCCCACCTGTTGTCAAGTCCCGACGCCGCTACCGCCCGGACCGTCTCGCCGCCTACTCCCCTGCTCCCGACCTCGGGCAGGCCGCCTTCGTGCCCGGAGACGCGCGCCTCGCGCCGGTGACGCTCGGCGGCCTGACGCTCCTTGGACTACGAGTGAAACCGCCATGCATTACCGGCCGCCAGATGCTCTGGGTCGAATCATGGTGGTCCAGCCCCGGCCCCCTCTCCGAAGACCTGCGGCTCAGTTACATCGCCATCCCGCGCGGGCGGGCCGAGGACGGCTCCGAATGGGGGCCTGGTAGCGAGCATGATCCCTGCGACTGGATGCAGCCCACCAGCCGCTGGCAACCGGGCCAAATCTACTACGATTGTTTCGGCCTTCGCCCTCCGCCGCTCGCACGGATCAGTTCCGCACCGCTCCAGCTGGAGGTCCGCGTGGTGGGCCGGTCGCCAAACACGGACTGCTTCCTTTATCCGAGGCTCATCCCCGTGCGACGTCCCGATTGAATGCCGCCTTGCCGACGCGATCCGCGATCCGCGATCCCGGCGAAATCTGGGTTGGTGTCGCAGAGGTCCGAATTCCAGAAGTGCAAAGGCGGCGGCAAAGCACTGGTCATTGATCGCAAGTACATGCGGGTCGACTCGGAAACGGGCCTGATTGTGATCTTCGAACGGCTCAAGGGACATTGGACCGCCAGGACCGCCTTTCGACCGGCGCGGCGCCGCTCGGGAGTTTTGATCTGCCGGCGACAATAAAAGGGACCGGCTGGGATGCCCCACCGGCCCATGGTTGTCAGGAGTTCAGGCACAAGCATCTGGCAAGCTGACGACAAACCCGAATTAGAGTCTCTGCTCCGAATTTGCAACGAAGAGGAGAGCGCCATGAACCTGCAAAATCAGCGCGGCCTGACGTCACCGGGCTATTCGGATCTGGAGCGGCGCGCCAGAGGGCCGCTTATGCTGCGCAGGTGTCGAGACGCCAAGAGGCAGGAAGTGGCATCCTCAGACAGCCAAGAACGCACTGAAACGCCTGGCTGTAGATGGGCCGTCGGCAGCGCTGCGGGCATTGTGGCGGAACGCATAAGGAGGCGAAACGCATGACCTACAAATCACCACCGGCACCGCACCCAACCGGCATGCGGCGCGAAGACTTCGAAGAACTGAGGGAACAGCAGGGGATGACGCCCGCAGGATTCCGGGAAGACAGCAGCGATCCGCTACGGGGCGATAAAGAAGCAATGGAACGGGAACTGCTAATGTGGGCTGACGATCATCTTACCCGCCGGACTCGGCGGGACCGCTAACGCGGTCGACGAAAATGACGGCTTGTCGTGACACATATATAAGCTGAGGTGTTCAAACCTCAGCCCTGTTACTATGCTGTTCGGCAAATGCAGATCGGGATATTCGCCATGTGTCCTACATTCGCGATACGCTTAGCTGACGTAAACGACGCCGCCTGTATCGCGCGCTTGATGATCGGCATGGGCTTCAACCACACTCCGAAAGAAATAGAACGCCGCTGGGCCTTGATCAGCGGTGAAATCGACCACGTGTTTCTCGCCGAAGAGGGCGAGACGCCTGTGGGCTTATTGGCGATTCATGTCGCCCCCTTACTCTTCTACCCAGAGCCAATAGCCCGGATTTCTACTCTCGTCGTTGAACCGTCGAAGCGAAAGCAGGGGATAGGCCGTGCGTTGGTAAATGCAGCGGTCTCGCTTGCGAGGGAAGCCGGATGCGACACGATTGAACTGACCACAGGCATCGCCCGCAAGGAAGCCCATGCATTCTATGAGGCGATTGGATTTCAGAACTCGGCGCTCAGGATGAGCCGCCGGATTTGACGCCCGCCACAGCTTTAACTCGCCGCTGCACGCTTACCCGTATCCTTAACCGGTGAAACTGAGTCGCGCAGCCCACCCCTGCCCCCAACTTTTTCCACTCCAATGTATGCTAGAATCCAGAATTTCGAGTAATTCGAGGTATCATAACACCCTACAGAAACGGCAGAATCCGCGACCCCAAAAGACGTCAAAGCCTTTGTTTTTAAAGTATTTTTCGCCGTTTGGGATAGTGGTAGCGGAGGAGGGACTTGAACCCCCGACACGCGGATTATGATGCAGCAAGCATCCTTCTACCACCAGATAAACCTAGAGATGGGATGAGACTGGAAGAGATGAAAAAACTTTTTATCTCCAAAGACCTACCTGATTGAAGATAGGGTCGTGCGTATATCATCGTGTTTCAGCAGATCGCACCCAAGCGCAGCGATTTTGCCACCCCAGCGCCACCCCAGCAGAATTTTTTTTGTGAAGAGTGCAAACGGACCGACTTCCTCCTCGCTGGAAACGAGGAGCATGAAAATGACCAACAAAAACTCCAATACACCTCGGGAAATAACCGATGTATTTGTGCGAGGATTCAAAAACAACTCGGGTAAGAGAGCCGAAATCCGAGACTCAAAGATCACCGGTCTTGTGCTGAGAATAACGCCAAAGAACAAGAAAACATTTACTCTTCAAACTCGATCAATGGCCGGCGATAAGATGCAGATCACGATCGGATCTTATCCCGCTGTTTCGCTGAAAGACGCCAGAACAATAGCAATGAACCATCTTGCGGATATCCGGCGGGGCCACGACCCTCGAGAAAAGGTTCGCCTTACCAAAGCACAACTCGAAACTGAAAGCTTATCCCTCACCAATCTGCTCGATGAAGTCGAACCTATCTTTGCTTTGACAAAGTCGACTTGGCGTGCGGGCAGCCGCTTTGGTCGATCCAAACCTGAAGCTAGGTCGGCAATCGAGAATGTCTTCTCAGCACTCCTTAATAAGCCGTTAACAAAATTGAAGTCATCCGATTTCTCCAAAGCTGTTAAGCACTATTCGCCGAAGCGGCCACGCAAGGGTAAAAAAACTGCTAATGGAACATCAGCTCGGGCGCTGGCATACCTTCGACCTGTCTTCGACTGGGCCTGCCACCGTGGCCGCTTCACGAAGGAAGGTGCCGGTCGCGAACAGCGTCTGGAGCTTCCGGACTTATCGAAAATCTACGATCCATCGATAGATGATCCAACACTTGAAGGAGTGCGAGAACGGGTTCTTAGCCAAACCGAACTTGCCAAAGTGATGCCATTTCTTATCCATCCTGCGCCCGCCCAATTGCGACCCGAGCTAGCTCCACAAGCAGATTATGGGCCTATTGCGTTCAGGTTCATCTTGCTCACGCTTTCACGGCGCGAGGAGGTCGCCGGAGCCCGTTGTAAGGATTTCGATCTTCAGTCTGGAACTTGGACGAAGCAGGTTAAAACGAGACGCAAGCCCGGAATCCGTGGACATGCGAACCGCCGGACTGTGACTATTCCACTATCGGATGCGGCTATAAGCCTCCTCAATTCCCTCCCGAGTCTCACCTACGGGAGGCCGGACGACTTGGTATTCCCGTCATCTTCGGGCGGACTTCTCTGCAACTGGGATCGCACTCAAGAAACGATAAACCGCGCAAGCGGAACCTTTGGATGGCATCGTCACGATCTCCGCCGAACCGCCGCTACAATACTGCAGCAACTGGGTGTCGCTCCAGCTATCATCGACACTCTTCTTTGCCACGTGAACCCACTTAGTCGTGAAAAAGTCTCAGCGGCGGCACAGAACTATCTGATTGATAAAAAGCTACTCCAGAACGTCGTCGACCACGAACGAGTTGCCGTGAACTTGCTGGCAAGTGCGCTCGGGTCGATTTGCAGCGAGCCACAGATCGGGTTTTCTGTTTCTTGCAATGAGGCAAGCTCAACACCCGAACAAACGAAAAAGCGTTCTCCTTGGGCCACGGCTGAATAACACGTGGCACTGCAGCCTCTACTACCACCTCTTAGGTTCCGCTGATTATCGGGGAGCGAAGACAATCTGGTTTGCATTCGTTCTTTGCAGCCGCCTGTCTCTGGACCACTCAGCGGGGCGCCCCTGGACCGGGTTGGACTTGCCTTGGTTGACTTGGGCGCATCGTCACCGGCGCCACACATCGGCGGCATCCACTCATGTCGATAAATACCTGGCCGAAATTACTGTCTTGGCGCCTTGCTGGATAAATCATCCGGGAGAGTGATCTGAAGCGTTTCGCCTTTCACAGATGCCCCGAGTTGAAGACGAAACGCTTAAATTATTCAAGCTGGCAGCATGTCCAGCGGGACATGGCTTAGGCCACGACCCTAAAGCGGTTTGCGTTTGATCTGAATCGATTTGGGATTCACATGAGGGGGTTTGTTTGATTCACTTCTTCTGGGAGGTGGATCATGGGCAAGCCTTACTCTTTGGATCTTCGTGAACGGATTTGCGCATACGTTGCCAAGGGAAACTCGGCCGGTCTGCAGGGCGACTTTTCGGGGTGAGCGCGGCGACTGCGGTTCGGTTTGCAGCGGAGCATCGAGACCATGGCACTGCGCTTCCCAAGCCGCAGGGCCGCCCCGCTGGTCAGTTTGGCAAACTCGCCCCGCATCGGGAATTTCTGCTGGAAATCGTGCAGGCCGAACCGGACATCACGCTCAAGGAGCTGGCCGCAGCCCTGTCGGAAACACATGGCGTAGATGTTCAGCTTTCCTCGCTGCACCGTGCTCTCGAACGGGCTGGACTGTCATATAAAAAAGGACTGATCGCAGCCGAGCGTGACCGGCCCGCGCTCCGCCAGGCCCGTCACGATTGGATCATGCGCCGTCAGCCTCGCATGCTCCAGGAACCGCACAGGCTGGTCTTCATCGACGAGACGGCGGTCAAGACGAACCTCACGCGGCTGCGCGGACGTGCCCCTGTCGGGGAGCGGCTGTACGGCACAGCCCCATTCGGCAAATGGGGTACGCAGACCTTCATCGCTGGACTGACGCAGGACGCCCTGATCGCGCCTTGGGTGATCAAAGGGGCTATGAACGGTCCCGCCTTCGACACCTACATCAAGACGCAACTGGCACCGGCGCTTGATCTCGGAACCGTCGTCATCCTCGACAACCTGTCCACACACAAAAGTCCGCGCGCTGCCGAAGCACTGCGCAAGAGAGGCTGCTGGTTCCTGTTCTTGCCCGCCTACAGCCCCGATCTCAATCCGATCGAAATGGCCTTCTCCAAACTCAAAGCTCACCTGAGGCGGGTCGGTGTCAGGACCTTTGATGCCTTGTTCGAAGCTCTTGGCGTCATCTGTGACATTGTCTGACGTCAGCGCCTATGGGACAGATTTGAGGTTTTCGTAACGGAGGATTTCTGGTTCATCGCAGCTATCAAGAGGCGAAGATGAACAAGAAATCCGGAACATCGAAGGACGCAGCCGACAAGCTGGTCAAAGGGATCAAGCGCAAGACGCGCAAGCATTATTCTGCGGAAGAGAAGATCAGGATCGTGCTGGCTGGTCTGCGCGGCGAGGAGAGTATCGCCGCGCTGTGTCGCCGGGAAGGCATCAGCGAGAGCCTGTATTACACTTGGTCGAAGGAATTCCTCGAAGCGGGCAAGCAACGCCTTGCGGGGGATACTGCCCGCCAGGCGACATCGCCTGAGGTCAAGGAGCTGCGCTCGGAATCGGCCGCGCTCAAGGAGGTCGTTGCTGATCTGACTCTGGAAAACCGTCTGCTCAAAAAAAGCATGATCGGGGATGGGGAGTACGAGGCATGAGGTATCCTGCATCGGAAAAGCTGGAGATCATCCGCACCGTCGAAGCCTCGCATCTGCCCGCCCGTCAGACGCTGGCCATGCTCGGCATTCCACGCACGACCTATTACCGCTGGTATGACCGCTGGTCCGAGGGTGGGCTTGACGCGCTTGAGGATACGCCGTCCCATCCGGGGTCTGTGTGGAACCGCCTCCCGGATGAGAGCCGGGCGGACATTATCGAGTTTGCACTCGAACATGAGGATCTGACGCCCCGTGAGCTGGCGGTGAAATATACCGACGAGAAGCGGTATTTTGTCTCGGAATCATCGGTTTACCGAATCCTGAAGGCGGAAGACCTGGTCACGGCACCGGCGCATATCGTGATCAAGGCGGCCAATGAGTTCCGGGACAAAACTACGCGCCCCAACGAGCTGTGGCAGACCGACTTCACCTATCTGAAGGTCCTGGGCTGGGGCTGGTTCTACCTCAGCACCATCTTGGACGATTACAGCCGCTACATCATCTCCTGGAAGCTTTGCACGACGATGAAGGCCGAGGACGTGACCGCCACGCTCGACCTGGCGCTGGAGGCCTCGGGATGTGACTGCGCAACCGTGGTCGCCAAGCCAAGACTTCTCAGCGACAACGGCGCGTCTTACATCGCGGGGGACTTGGCGGATTACCTCAACGAAAAGGGCATGGATCATGTCCGAGGCGCGCCCTACCACCCGCAGACCCAGGGCAAGATCGAGCGCTGGCACCAGACCATGAAGAACCGTGTTCTGCTTGAGCATTACTTCCTGCCCGGAGATCTCGAGCGCCAGATCAGTGCCTTCGTCGAATATTACAACAGCCGACGCTACCACGAGAGCCTTGGAAACCTAACGCCCGCCGACGTCTACTTCGGGCGCGCAGAGCAGATCCTAAAACAGCGAGAGGAGATCAAACGGAAAACCATGCTCACCCGGCGCTTGCGCCATCAAACCGAACACGCATAAACTCAATCAAGGATGAGCCAGAGCCTCCAAACGGAAAACCGCTCAGGTGTCCCAAATTATCTGACGACGCACACTGTGACATGTTCAATCCAGACGAATGCTGGAACTTCTTCAAAGCTGCCGGATATGCCTCAGATTAAATGCAAAACGCTTTAAATGCGCGTTTCAGTCTGGGCTGGACACGTGCAGACCTATCCAGTGGGCGGCGAATACCCACTTGTCTGCCAGTTCCTCGATCAGCATTTCGGTCGACTTGCCCGCACCATGCCCAGCCTGCGTTTCGACCCGAAGCAAATGTGGCCCGGAACCGATATCCGCCGCTTGCAGCGTTGCGACATACTTGAAGGAATGCGCCGACACGACGCGGTCGTCGGTATCGCCCGTGGTAACTAGGATGGCCGGGTGGTCCAACTCACTCCCAACGTTGTGCAGCGGAGAGTAGGCGGGCAGGTTGCGAAAATCCTTCTCTACGCCCGGATCGCCAAATTCCTGTGTCCATAGCTTGCTTCCGGTGAACCGATCGAAGCGAAGCATAACACCCCCCCACCCATCCATTCTGTTTGGGGTCTGTAGAGGTTCTATATTCTGAGAGTTTCTCGCGCCGGATAACCGAATGATCTTCGTGGCTTGTCTGGCCGGACCGGCACATTTATCGGAATATTGCACATATTTCTCGGGCAGGTCGCAAAGATTTCCGGATACCAAAGCCAAAACCCCGGAATTCACACGCGGCTCTTCCGGGCAAAAAGACAAAACTTTCGGGTATGTGGGAAGATCATACGGACATGTTGGCGGGTTTCACGGCCGGTTCGGCATTTTGTGCGGGCGGCCTTTGGATCCATCTCCGGAGAAACCGACGCAACCGAGATCATCATGTCCGAATCCAACGAATACCTCTGCCCCGCGGAATTAGTCGCGCTTGTCGAGCACGCAAATCTCTCCCTCGATGCCCTTCGTGTCTTTCACGCCTTGTGTTTTATCACCGACAAGCATCCGTTTTTCAAAATAACGTCGATGTCACGCCCCGTGCAGCGCTCCCTCGACGTGCTGTCGCGGAAACTCATCGCCTGCGCTTTCCCACGGTCGACAAACGACCTGCGCGCGATTGGGCCCGCGATGTCCGAACTCGGCGACGCGAGGCTGATCGAAAGCTTCCAGCTCGGCGCCAGTGCCCGCGATCTGAGCTTCCGCTTCCCTCGTGCGGTGATCGAAGCGTATACTAGCCGGCCGAAGAACGGCCAGTTCGCAATGATCGATACGTCGATGCTGTCCTGCGTCTCGTCCTCCGCACAGCTGCTCTTCTACACGCGTGTCGCGATGCACGCGCCTGCCAACGCCCCGGAATTCTACATACCAGGCCTCGATCCCGGCACGTCACCCTGGTCAAAGAACCGGCGCCGCTGGATCGGCGCCGCGTGCAAGCTCTCTCGCGTCTTGCCGCATGGCTACCTGTTCTGCCCGGAAGTGGATTTCGCGAGCGACGCGGTGATCCGCATGCGCGTCAAGATCTCTCATGACGCCACGACGTGGTTTCCCGGGCGTCTCTATCACCGGGTTGCGGACAAGCCACCCATTGCGGTGTTCAACGGAAGCTCCGTTGCATTGACCCGCGGCGAAATGCGCGCGCGTGAGCACTGGACCCGGGTTCAAGGTCCTGCCTGACGTTGCGTCATCCCGCGGTCTTTCGATTTCGGGCAACTCGATATGAGCCAATCTCTCATCGACAACCGAGATCAAAGGGATTGCCATTATGCTGATACGTCCTCCGGTCAATACGCCCGACCGGCTTGAAATCAAGCTCTTGAAAGCCGCAGCCCCGATTTGCCGTGAGTACGGGAAAATGACCGTCAACGACGCACGCCGGCGGCTTGCTCGGTTTCATTTTCTCGTGCCGTGCGTCGGGCGGGTGCGGTTTTTCAAGACAATGCGCGTGCGCCAGGTGACGCTCGTTCAATACACGGATCGGCCCCAGGTGCCGCAGACCTGCGTCTTCCAGTGCGCCTTCGATGTCTTCCGCGCGTGCTTCGTTCGGAACCTGTCCGCGCTCGGCCCGCTCCTCGAGCATGTCGCCAGAGCCGAAGTGGAAGCCCGCGCCAGCGCCGGAAACTGGGAGCTGATCGAGGTTCCAGATGAGGAACTCACGCGCCTCGCACGCGCGCTGCAGGACGCGAGCGCCTGGTTCAACGGAAACGACGGGTTTTCTCTTCAGCTCCTGCGTGCGGCCGTATCGCTGGAGCAGGAAGCGCGGCTCTCCGAAAGCACCCATCAGCGCATGAAACGAGGGGCCGCGAGCCAGGCATTCGCCTCGGAAAACGCGGCGATCAGGAACGAAGAACGCCGAAACGCGACAGCCTGGCTGGACGAGCGGAGAGCGCGCGGCAGCAATGTCCATCTGCCGTCCGTTTTTGGTTTTATGGAGGAGATCGACCAGCTTGTCCTTGCGTATCGCGACCGCACCCGTCGGATAGACGGCACGCGCCTGAGGGCGGCGCCCGACCGTCCTTCCCCGTGAAACCGATGCCAGTGGCGCTCTTGATGGGCAACAGCACGTTCTTCTCCGGGGCTCTGCGAAACAATTTTCATTTTTTCGGGAAATTTCTTCCGGCTGAAGTCAACGATCCGACCTCTTCTTTATGAACCGAACGAAGAAGAGCCCTCGATGACCATCTCCGTGCAAAAATCCGCTACGTCCGGACGCCTGCCCGTCGTTCCGCTGACTGGCCCTGCTCCGCGTGACATCAACGTCGCCGCTGTTGCGGTGCCTTCCGGACCGGCCGGGTCTTATTTCCGCGCCAATCGCTATGACCAAAGCAACGCCCGGATGCCCGCGCCCGCGAGACTTGGACCGTGGTCCAGGCGCCCCGCTGGCGTTGGAGCCACCTGCGGGTTTTCGATCCCGGGAAACACGAAACAGACCAACATCCCGTGCATCACCGCCCAGAAAAGGACCTCGACATGCTGATATGCCCTCCTATCAACACGTACGACCGCCTTAAATCGAAGCTGCAGAAGGCCGCCGACCCCATTTACCGGGAGTACGACGAATGGCAGGTGTACGAAGCCCGAAAGCGACTTGCGCCGCTTCACTACTGCGTGCCGTGTCTCGGACACGTCGTGTTCTACAAGAACATGCGCGTGCGCAAGATGAGGCTCGATTCAAATGTTAAACCCCGGCCAAGGACAAATCCGCCGACTTTCACATGCGATCTCGACGTCCTCGGATCACGCTCGGTCCGAGGTAAACTTGGCCCGCTGCTCGAGCATATTTCGGAAGCGGAGGCCGAAGCCCGCGCGACTCGCGGCAATTGTGAACTTGCACACCTCTCCGACAGCGCACTGGAACAGCTGTGGGAATCATTGGACAACGTCTGCCGGCGTTTTACCCGCGACGAAACGATGTCGCTGCAGCTCCTCAACGCCGTGGCCGCTCTCGAGTTGCACACCCGTGCCGAGGAAAGCGCGCATGCCCGCCTGAAACGACTGGCGGCGTATGAAGCCTTCGCAGAGGACAACGACGCGGCGATGCGCGCTGAACGGGAGCAGGCAAAGAAGTGGTTCGATAATCGCAGGGTGCACGGATATACCGTTCACATGTCTTACCAACATGCGTTCCTCGATCATGAAGATCAGGTCGTCCTCGCATATCGCGACCGCAAGTTCTGAGTATCCGCGCTTCGTCGCTTGGACCGAGGCTGCCCTGCCCTGCGAAACGTGCGCTTGGCCAGCCCGTAGGGTTCGATGCCGATGGTGGCTTTGTCTGCGCCAGGAGTGGCACTGCCGGATAAACGCCGATCTACGCCTACCGACCGACCCCAACGACGCCAGCACTTCGATCTTCCATGAGACCGGCGCCCCGCCCGGCGTTGCAGTTTTTCCATCAACGCAGCAAGGCGTCCCTGGCACCTAAGCGGGTGGTCCCAAGATCCGATCGCACGACCAACAGCTCGCCACTGCCTTGCACAGAGAACAGCGGCGACCCGTCGTTGCGTCACCCGCGATTTCGTCGCCTTGGCGACGAAGCCGGAGATGTTTCTTTCCGAACAAGCATTTCCAGAGCGGCATGGTATTTCTCCACGCTGGCAACTTCCGCGAACTCACTGCGATAGCTTTCCTGCATCCACTCGACCGAGTGTCCCAGCAATCTCTGGACGGCCCAGGCGGCATCGGGGCGATGGCGGCGCAGCAGGTCGGTGACAGCTGTCCGAATGAGATGCCCGGATATCTCGAACGCCTCGCGGAGCAGCTTGGACGCGTGATACGTGTCGAAGCCTTCCGGCCGCAGGCTCAGGAGATTGCACCCATCGAGCTCCGCGATGCGGGTCTCGATGCACCAGGCCGGTCGGCCCTCGAGCACATGGGCATCGATGAGCAAACCGGTCAGCCCCCAGAGCGGACCGTTCTCTTTCCAGCGGGCCGTCTTCGATTGCCGGAACGCCGGCTCCCAGGATCCGTCCGCCCGGCGCACGATTTCCCGCCCGATCCGGAACTCGGACAGATCTCCCTGCCGGTCCGCACCGTTGACAAGAAGCGCGAAGACGACCGCCTTGCGCCGCAGGCGGGCCGCCTTGTCCGAATGCCCGGGCAGATCGCGCGCCTCCTCGCTTGCAGCGACGGCGGCCTCGAGAACGCCCTCAAGCCCGTGCGTCTCGCGGAACGCGCGCATCGCGGCCCGCTTTGCCGGGGTCTCTTCAGCCTCCTCCGCGCGGCAAGCTGCGAGGATCTCTCCGAAGGAGGCTTCACCGTCCGGCTCGTAGAGTTCGGCCCGGGCGGCAAGACGCATCACGCGCTCGAAATAATCAGCGATTGTCCCGAACCGGATGAACTCCCCACTTGCCGGGTTTACACGGTCGACGAGGAAGCCGAGAAACGCCTCCGCGAGCTCTGGCGTGAACCCGTTGCCAGGCTCACAGCCTTCGGCGATCACATTCTCCCGCGCAAGCGCAAGGAGACCGACCGCCTGGACCACCGCGTCCCGGGTTTTCGGCGCGAGGGGACGATACCGCCGCCCGTCGCGACGAACGCGTTTTTCGAGGCACGCCAAGGTATCGCGCCAGGGCTCGGGCCAATCCTCGGGCCTCAGGGCTTCGCGGCGCGAGCGGCGCGGACGCGGCGTGCGGGCGTTGTACCGCCCGTTGAGCCAGGCGTCCCAGTCGCGCTTGACCGGCACGGCCGCCGCGGTCGGCACCTCCGGCGCGAACCGCGACAGCGCCGTCAAGAGCGTGCGGAACACCGTCCGGCTCTGCGCCGATGCGGCAAAGTCCTCTGCCTGTGCGAACTCCGGCGCGCGGCCCTCCGTCGCCAGGCGGGAAAAGAAGCGCTCCAGCGCCGCGGGCATGCCCCGCGGCGCAAGATCCTTGACGAGCGCGGCCTGGCGCAGACGTTCGGCCACGTCCCTCGGGACACTGGGCATTGCGACTAGCAGCGCATCGGCGCGCGCGGCGCGGCTTTTGGGCTTGCGTGGCATCACGCGGCCCCCCGCAAGCGCAAAGTGGGATGCAGGTCTTCCAGCACCTGCGCGAAGAGTTCGGCGGCCGCCCGTCCCTCTCCCCGAGAGTAGAATTGCTCGACGGTCTTCAACTCGTCGCAGAGCAGCGCTGCGACGACATGATAGTCGCCGGGATGCACCGCGAGATAGAGTGTGGCCGCAACGTGACGCATCATGTGTGGCGTGAGCCCGGTAAGCCCAAGGCGCGACATGCCCCGGTTCCAGCACTTGTTGAATGTCGAGCGCGTGAGATAGCCGCCCCGCGTTCCGGGAAAGAGGGCATCGGTGTCGCGGCATCCGGTCTTCTTGTGCCGCGCGATCCAGAGCGGCCGGCCTTCGTCCTGCCAGGCTTCCAGAACCGCCCAGAGCCACTCCGGCACCGGGCCCTCGATCGCGCGGCGGTTCTTCACTTTCGTTCGATCGATCTCGATCCAGGCCTGGGCGCCCGCGCGGCGCGGGGCGATGAGATCCGCCCCCTGTCCGCCCGCGTCGAACTCGTTGACGTTGCGCGTCCGAAGCGGCCGCGCCAGTTGCACGGCCATCGCGGCAGACGCGACCGAAAGATGGAGGGTTTCGGCTTGCTGAGAGTCACGCGACCGCTCCCAGCGATCGAAACCCCGCCGGGACTCCTTCATGAGCGTCTCCGGACCTGCGACGATCGCTCGCACGATCGCCGGGTCGCGATCGACAAGACGGATGAACTCCTCGCGGGTCGCGGACATCTCACCCGCACGATCCGAGACATAGTCCGGGTCATCCGCGATATCCTCGAGCGCGAAGACCAGGTCCTCGTCCATTCCGTTGCGGCGCACAAGCGACACGAGAGCTGACAGGTAGCTTTTGAGCGAACTCGTCTGTTTCGTATCGCGGAGCTCCTCGTCCGACTGGCTGCGCGCAATGAAGCGGTTGACCGCCGCTTCGACGCGTTCTTCCGTGACGAGATCACCGAGCGTTTTGACATCGTAGACATCCGCGCGTTCTGCTTCGGCATGACGTGCAAGCCAGGACAGCGACCGGACGTAGTTTTTCCGCGTTGCGTCCGGGTTGAAGACGCGCCGCCGGCGCGTACGCTTGTTTTGACGCCGCGCGGAAATCCGGGCGGCGCGGGAGCTTTTCTTGTCGGCCTCGGTCCCCACCGCTTCGTCCAGCGCGGTGTCACGAGCGTCGAGGAACTCTTGCGAGAAGAGTGACCAGTCGATCGGCGCATCGCGCCGCGTGGGCAACGTCCCCACCGGTGAATTCGGCAGCAGGTCCGCGATGGGCGCGTGACAGTTCTGTTCGCGGATCAAGCGGTTGAAAAACCGCACGGCATTCCGATAGCTCTCCGTCTTGTCCGCTGGGAGCTTCCTCAGTGCCTCGATTGCACCTTCGGTGTCCACCGTTTGCGGACGCATGTGCCCCAGCCGCGCGCGCAGATTTGCGATCGACAGGCCCGACATGTTGGGCAGAATCCTCTGGCCCGTCTCGTCGAAGCAGTTCTCCACGTCGGACACATAGTCCGCGATCCGGTCCCAAGCGCCCTGCGCGTCGCGATCGCCGGCCGGACCCGATCCGGTATGTTTGCGCGCGCGTCGGATCGCCGCGGGGATCTTGCCGCCCCAGGTCTCGAACGCGCGCTCGGCAGCTTCCGGAGTCTTTGCGCGGAATTCGCCGGCCCAGACGATTTTCGAGAGCTCTTGCTCCCACGCCCGCTCGTCCGCCGCAAGTTGCGAGAGCTTCTTGTTCGTCAGGCGCTCCGCGCGCCGGAAGGCGGCGCGATACGCGTCCCGCGAGGTTTCCGAGTAGATATCTGGCAGCAGTTGGTAGACATGTTGGAGAGTTTCGATTTGCATCGGTTTTCCTTTCGTTCATCGGGAAGGTTGAGTGTTCATCGGCAGCGCCGTCCGTTCAGTCACGCCTCGCTGAACGGAACGGGGGTGCAGATAAGGCCCGTAAACCTGGATAGGCGTTTCGTTCAGATGGCTCTGAATGCCCTTCAAACGCTTGGTTGTCCGTTCAGACGGGCGGTTCGCGGACGCACCCATTTGCGCGCCGTGAGGTCGGCTTTCGGAAGGGTTTTCCATGGGGCTCTCCGGGGTTTCATCGAAGTCATGAGACGGAAAAAGCTCCGCGAAGGGCCGGTTTCAAATTGGCGGGTCGGAACACGAAAAAAGACCCGCAGGAACGAGACCTGCGGGCCGCAAGTGCAAAAGGAGACCATCTTTCCAGGTCGTGTGCCCCAGACGTTTGGAACACGAACCGCCTGTTCGGCGGCAATGGGTTTTGGCTTGCCGTGCCGGACGTTCCGGTCCGGTGCCAGCCCGTTGCCCGGGCCAGCCGCCACGGCCTCACGACCGCATACGATGTCTCAGCCGCCTATGCGGCGGCAAACTGTTTTGGCGCGCGGTACCGGACATCCGGTCCATTGTTGCCCACGCTGTCCGTGAAACGGTGCGGGTATACGCCATTTTCTTCTCAGCCGCCTGTTCGGCGGCAAACCCGGAAAGACAGTTGCCCTATCTCCCAGTCGGATGCGCCGGAGCGGTGTAACAAGGCCTTGGCCTCGCTTCGCTGCTGCCGACACTCAAAATAAGGGTTCGGCGACACCCTTCCGGAACTGGAAATCCCGAGAAATTTATAAGCAATTGATTTTGCGCATTTCTTTTTCGAGATCTCTTCTCTCTCATGGCCGTTTGTCCTGCCAGTGCACAATCTCGTGGAAAACAGATCTGAGGACCTCATGTCCGCCCCGGTCGACGCGGTTGCCTGTGGCCACTGCCCCGGCGTCCGCCGGGATCAATGACGTGCGGAGGATTGCCTTGTCGGCGAGGCCTGCTCGCGGGCGCGCTTCTGATAGACATGGCTTCGGGCTGAGGCGCTGGCGCAGATCGCAAACAAGCTCGCTGTGGCCCCGGAGGCCGGAGCCAATTGTGACACATTGAGCCCGGCCCGCTCGATCATGCTTGCCAGGGCCATCATCACCCGGGCATGTACTTTTGTCTGGACCTTCTGACCCGAATTGGTCCGAGTACGCATCTGCTCGGCCGCGGCCTGGAACTCCCCGATATCGTTCTCGATAATGGCCCGTCCCCAGATCGGGTGGTCTCGGGCGCCGGTCAACTCGGGCATGATATCCCGCATTGAAGCGGAGGCTTCCTCCAGGAATTGCCCCGAAGGGGCGTCAAAGAGCGGATGTGATTTGACACGGGATGGATCGAGCTTCCGCCGCGGGTCGTCATCCTTGATGCTCCCGTGACGCCAGAGGTCGTGGACGACCCGGGTGAAAGACAGCCCCGACCTCGCGGCGACCGGGCCGGCAAGGCCGTCGAACTCCTGGTGCCGGCGACTGAGAACGGCCGTGTCGCAGGCATTGGCGGCATATGCGATCACCGCCCGCGCAGCGGCACCCGCGCGCTCAGTGCCTGTTTTTTTGAACAAAAGGGCGATATCCTCTTCAACGATCGCGAGACCGCCGAGGCCTTCGAACTGATTGAGCGGACCCTGGCCGGCTGCATTTACGAGCTTGCCGTGAACTGCAAGAAGCGACGTCAGAGTCTGCGTTTCAGATCGCCCCAGGGGTGAGAGTTCATCCCGGAGCGCCATGACATGACCATGGCAATCGCGAAGGTAGGCGGCGTTGAAGTCCGGCAGACGCCGATCAATATCCTGGACATCGCGCGCAAGACGGAAATCGTCGTCCGGCAAATAGCCATCGGCGTTGAGCCTGTCGGCCGCGACACGGTATGTCGCTCCGACATGCAGAGCGTTGGAGATGATCAGGGTCGGCTCGGCGACACTGACATGCTTGGGGTGTTTCGACATGGTTTGGTCCTTTGATTGAAGTGTACTCGGAAAGTTTGATGTGACGTTTCGCTATGGCGCCTGCATCAGCTCCACGTCTGCAACCAATTTGCGACCTCGGCGGGAACAAAGCGCCAGGCCGCGCCAATTCTCCGGCCCGGCAGCGCACCTCGCCGGGCACGCTCGAGGATCGTTCCCCGCTTCAGCGTGCACCGCGCCGCGACCTCCTCCGGTGTCAGCAAATCGAGACGATATGCGTCGAGCAAGCCCTTCGGCGGCTGACCGCCTTCGAACGCAAACACATCCGCTTCGGCATAGCCAATCCGGCGCCCGTCACGCCGCGGGACGAGCAGCCCGTCGCGTTCCGCGCGCCAAAAAAACGCGTCGCTCCCGTGCTGCCAGCGTTGCAACAGCCGCCTGCGACTGAGCAGGCGAAGGGCGTCAGGTTCGAAAATGGTCGAAGGTCGCATCCGGTTCTCCTGGTCTTTCGCAGGAGAAAGGCCCCGGATGGAGAGGTTTCAAATTCCACGCCCAGAACGCGGCCCGGAGACGGACGGCAAGACTGCGGACGTGTCGATCCAGCCAGCTGGACGGTTTCGGCACGATTGCTTCCCTGTGGCGATTACGAAGTGTGGTCATGAACACTTGAACCATGTCATGGCCGTTGCAACCAAGTCGTCTTAGGTTCCGGAGAATGCGGCGCGCGTAAACTCGTCACATTCGGCTTGGGGCAATCCGGCACGCCGCGCAGCACGGCGACAACGCGAGACTATGGCGGGGCTGAACTGTCTTCACCAGTGAGCGGCACGTGAACGTGTGGGTACTTTGGGCTCATAGCGATTTCCGTTTTGTTGGTCTGACGAGGGTTGAAGCCCTGTCCAACAGATGGGTCGAGCTCTGGGGGAGCAGAAACACCAATTCTTGGCGAGAACGGAAATTGACCAGCAGAATGGCACCCGTCTATCGTGCAACTCGCGTGCTGGGCGCCTAACATTGGCGCCGAATGAGCGGCTGCGCTGCTGTCGCCGTACGATTATCGCTGCGCTTTATCTCAACGTTTGAAGACAACCAGCTTCATGCGGTTAGCAACCAATTCCAGAGCAATGAAAGTGAAGCGCTTCACCAGGAAACATGGCCAGCACGCGTGTGGTCATGATCTCTGCCAGCAATTCCCCCGGAGCCCATTCGATAATTTGGATTTTCAGGAGATGTACGTTAAAATGCATCATCACTCAAGGCATGAACATGCAACAGATCATACAGACTTTCCCAATCCCCTCAAACTGGCGAAAGCCGTCCGGCGAAGACGGCGAGACGAAGAAATAATCGGTGTTACTGCAATCGGATCGGGTATCGCAATTTGGCGGGTCTTTCTTCCGTAAGCAATCGGAGGCCGCAATGGCCTCCGATTGCTTTCACCTCACGTCGGATCCTCAAGACGCAGCTCGGGACCGTCGGAACATCAGTCGAGCCACGATGTCGCAATCATCGACTTCGTTGGAACCGATCCATTCGTGCACATGGCGGAGTTTTTCGTTCCCGCCATAGCTGGCTGAAACCAGAGCGTGCAATCGCTCAAGTCGAGACATCAAAACCTCCGGCAAGCGCCCGGTAACCGGGGTTCCCTGCGCGCGAACATTGAAGCGCGGATCGTTCAGCGGCACCCGGAAACGCCGAGAGAATATGAACCGCGTGGGTCGGTTCAAACCGCACGCGTCGAGATCCCTTTTGATCCAGATTTCAAATCCTCTGTTGGCATTTGTATTTCTGGCGGTCCCGTAGACGATCAAGGCGCTGTCCGTCTCCGGATCGATCTCTGCAACCAGGCACGGTCGCGCGTCGGCAAAACACCCGGAAAGCCGTTCATCCTCGCTGTCCAGGTGGGGAAATTGGAAGGAAACAACATCGCCAGGCTTGACGTCATGGCGTGGCAGGTCCGCATTGCACTGCGGCAGGCGACAATGGAGCGTGTTGCCTCTGTTCGAAATGTATCGCGGAAAAGTACTGGCAACGCTGCAGGCTGTGCTCCGCCACGCGCTCGTAACGTTGAATTCATTGGGGCTGTAGAGTTTCATGGATGTCTCCTGCGGTTGGGATGAACCACCCTCAAAGATGCGCAGCGGCGACCCCGGGTGGCACGAGCCACACCCGGGGTCGATCGCCAAAGCATCGACGCAGAAGCGCAATCATCACTCGCCGCGCGCTCTTACCGCGCAGCGGTCAGGCTCAATACATGATGGGAAGGAACGAATACCTAATTAGTATCAGACAATTATCTCTTTTTAACGCGGCGCGTTCTTGAAGATGTCAGACGCACTTTTGTCGGTCGCGCAAGGTAACGCGCGAGCGGAACACCACGCGTTTTGCTGCAATGGTGCCTGAGTGCCGCGACGAACTTCAAACGACGTCCTGCTATGCGTGCCGCGTACGCGCGGCGCCCGCGCTGAAGGCCTGAGGGCCGCGGCAGATCACCATTCATTCGCCGGTTCAGCAATGCCAATCGCAACGGACCGCCGCTTCGCGCTGAAACCAAAACATCTTCCATCAATCGATTGACATCGTCCGGCTTCTGTCCGCGCAAGACTGTTTCGATGTAGTCCGCCGACAATTGGTCAAGTCTCTCGACAAGCCGCGCGTTCTCGTCGGCTTTCCGACGCCGACGTCGTTCAATGAACTCACCGTCGGCGTTTTCTAATGCCAGGCGTGCCGAACGGGCTTTCGCGCAGGCACGACTGCAGAAAAGCTTGTTGCTGCGTGTTTTGACGAATCCTTCCGCGCAGCCCGGGCATTCCACTCGAGCACCAACCGGTGCTGAGCGCCCAACACCAGGATTCGAATGTCTTTCAGATTTCTTTTTCATAGGGCGTTGAAAACATCGGAATCTGGCGAAAATTTGAAGCTGGCGATCAGATCGGGATTTTCGATGTTTCCGCAAGGTCGTGAAGTGGCGCAGCTTTTCAGAAAAGTTTTCGATTTTTCTTCCGATCTTCTGGAAGCGCTCCGATTTCATGTTCAGCCGCTGCAATCGCGGCGATGCCAACTCTGAACATGAAGGAACCAAACGATGCGCATCAAACTTTCCGAAACCAACACGACCAAGATCCAAACGGCTTTGGACCTGGTGAACAAACGTGCCAAGTCCTTTACCGTGACAAACCCTGAAGTGCTCGGGGACTATGCCGCGCGCGCCGAAGAAAAGCTCAAGGGCATTCTGCCGAAGGCAGGATGGAAAGGGGCCCGGGTCGAATGCCGGCCCGCTGGCCCCTCTGCAAGCTCTTATGGTTATCCTGCGAAGTCTACAGACCTGGTCCTTGAGCGCGGAGCCCGGGATTGGTTCCTGGTGCAGGTGACGGAAGCACATGTTAGGTCCGGCGATCGCAGCATCTGCGATGTGCACCTGTCACCTTGTCAGACCATTGCCGCTGAACTCTATGCCGCGAAAAAGCTGCGGGCGGACTTCAGAGTCCAAGACATGCCGTTGGATGCCTCCGCGCATGAGCGCGCAAAAATTGAGATCGATGCACGCAAAATCGCGGGTGTTTCCTGAGCACGGTATACTGTCTCAAACGCCTTTCCCGAAATAACAGCGCTCCGCCTTCGCCTCCCTCGGTGCGGGCGGAACGCTTCTGACCGATAGATCCCGGTAGCAATGCGACCAGAGCGGTGCTTGCGCCTCTCGGCAAATTCGTTTCCGACAGTCGTGTTTGACCCGCGCCTGCGCTACTGACTGTCAGCCGACCCAAAGACCGCCATCGCGCACCATGAGCCATTGGGGAACTTGAGCACAATTCGGCGGAACGGACCGGGGCGGATTGAACCCCAGCCGTTAACTATAGAGTGGACGATATGAGAACATAATGCCCACATCTCGAAAAGAGATTGGTACCGTCCTCAAGGATTTGTGCGCGGCACAAATTTAATCTCCGGCGATTTCGGGGAGTTGGTAAACGGTGTCCGCGCCCCACGTTTTTTGCTGTTTGGTTTTGTGCGAGGTCATCCCTGTTGTTGAACAGGAAGGATTTTCTCCATGGAGACTACGGCGGAGTTTCTCAGGTCGCTTGGTGTGGTGATCTACGCGGAT
>NZ_FRBR01000044.1 GCF_900142665.1 Roseovarius pacificus | reverse complement strand
CTACGTTTCTGCTGGTTAGCAGATTTGGCTTGGCAAACCGTATGCGGATGTCGATACAGCAAGAGACGTAACATAAACTTCATTATGCGACTTTATACTTAATGTTGCGATAGTATATTATTGTATGTATGCTGAACTCCTGTCACGAAGGCTCCTCAGCATGCGTTATTCATTCAAAAAGCTCCTCCCCTCGGTCGCTGTTGCTCTGGCCCTTGCGGGCGTTTCCTTGCCGATGCCCGCCCGCGCGCAGACATACCCGATCGACTGCGCGATCCTCCTCTGCCTGTCTGGCGGCTGGCCCGCGTCCGTCCCTTGCGCCCGGGCCCGTGCCGAATTCATCCGACGAATTACGCCTTGGCCGGTGGAACCGCCGCTACAAATCTGGCGCTGTCCCATGGGCGCCTCCTATGAGATCGAACCTCAACCGAGCGGAACAAATCGGACCTTCGACGCGTTCTTCCGGACTGATAATGTGCGGCCACGCCAGTCATTTCCCATGACCCGTCAAGCACCTGAAGTAATGGCAAAAACGGCCGTTTGGAGCGTTGACGAAACATCAAACGAGTTCGTTCCCGTCGAACTTGCCCTGCGACTCGTTCAAGATCGTGCAGATATCGACATCAGCGGACCAGAGTTCAATTTTGTCCGATCCATTCGAGTTTTTGATGTTCGCTTCGCCTCTCAGCAAGAAACTGGAGAAAATAATCAATGCCGACGCTATGCGCTGGTCTATCTTGGCACCTACGGCACGCAGGGCAAATTTTCATGGGCCGTATCTGCGCCGACGGCTCTACCCGATGCTCATGTCGGGCTCGAAGGCTGGGGGTCGAACTGCCCAAGCGTTTTTAATCGATCGGTATTCGTGGATTGGCGCGACTACGCGGGTAACTATGGGTTTGAACAGGTCGATTACTGACCCGTTCCAGTGGCCTGTCAAACGTCATTCGCCGCAGACACTCTCCGAGTCAACTCTGCCCAGGGTACCGCTTTATGCACAGATACCCTCGATTGGCTTCGAGTTGTCATGACTGATCTTGCCAGCTGTCGCGCCTCGGAATTTGGGTCAATCCACCGAAGTCGATTTCACGCTTTTCAGCGTCACTGAGGTCAGGCAGACACTTTGAAACCCGCTGCGGGCCATTGACATCCCACATCACCGCCAGCGCGCCCGTATTCCAGCGATACACCCACCCGACAACACTACGCTCATCCATCCCGATCAAATTCGCGATCGCGACGCCTTCGACCTCATCTTCGTTCACTGTTTACTGACTTCCTACAATTCGGCGTTGTGGACAGCAGCCTGGATCTTAAATCGCTTGCTGCAACCGCATGCCGAGCCTGGTTATTATCGGTTACTGTTTGTCCTCGTGATAGCGCTCTTCACACCGGGAGAGCTCAGCACCGGTGTTTTCGATCAATCAAATGGTTCAAATCCTGTGGTCGGGCTCCGTGGCGGCTTCGACGATCGCCAGAACCTCGAATGGGTCAAAGCCGATGGCACGCGCCAAAACGACCAGCTCGACCACGTCGATCCGGCGTTCGCCGCTCTCAATGCGCGCCACGAGAGATTGATGGCACTTGAGCCTGTCCGCCAAGTCGTCCTGACCGAGACCCGCGTTTTTACGCGCGTCGACCAACGCCTGGCACAAAGCCTCTTGCCCTTTGCTTCTAATTGTATTCGCCACGCGTCACATACCTTTTGTGACGTCGCTAGCGGATGAAATCTGTTATCTAAAAAGTAGATATATGAGGGTGTTATCGGCGTCTGGTTTCCA
>NZ_FRBR01000009.1 GCF_900142665.1 Roseovarius pacificus | reverse complement strand
TTGTTGCCCCCCGCCACACCCGGCCCGATCTGCGCCATCTCCATCAGGCTCTCCCACAGCCTGTCTCCGTTCACTCGAAGATTCTCACCCGCTGAAGACATCTCAGTCTCTCCCTGTTTTCGCTTTGCTGAATTGGCCTCTTGTCGGGCCTGTGATCGTGCGTCGTCATGGGATGCGCATCAGTGCGGCAAGTCAAACGCAAATGGATCGCACCACACGTTGACCAATCGGTCAAGAAATTTCTGGAAACCCCTTGCGCCGCTGGCGGCGGATGCACAAGATCGCAGCATCGTGCCGGGCGGGCAATGCGATCTGCCCGAAGGGATGGTCTTTCTTCCGGCGCGAAAATGCAGCATTCTTGAGGCCCGTTCGTTTCCGGAGATTTTGTATGAGTACCGTGACACCCGCCAAGAAACCCACGCGCATCCAGTTGCGCAACCGAACGCGCATTCTCGATGCCGCGCTCGAAATCTTTTCGCAGCACGGCTACCGGGGGGCGACGCTGGATCAGATCGCGGCGGCGTCGGGCCTGTCCAAGCCCAATATCCTGTATTACTTCGACGGCAAGGAAGACATCCACGTCACCCTGCTCAACCAGTTGATGGACGCCTGGCTCGCCCCCCTGCGCGAGATCGACCCCAATGGCGATCCGCTGGAGGAAATCCTGCGCTACGTTCACCGCAAACTGGAGATGAGCCGCGAATTCCCCCGTGAAAGCCGCCTGTTCGCCAATGAAATCCTGCAAGGCGCACCGCGTATCGCGCCGCATCTGGAAAGCGGGCTGAAATCGCTGGTGGACGAAACCTCCATCCTGATTTCGGGCTGGATCGCCGAGGGGCGTCTGGCCCCGGTCGATCCCCGGCACCTGCTGTTTTCCATCTGGGCCACCACCCAGCACTATGCCGATTTCGATGCCCAGGTCCGCGTGCTGATGGAGGACCGCCCGGTGCATGAAGGGGCCGGGCAGTATCTCGACACGCTCTATCGGCGGCTATTGAAACCCTGATCCGGGGCATCGGCGCAGGCGTTGCGCCGCCATATGCCGCCCGCGTATCATTTTCTGACGGTTGCAGGCTGTATCCCCGTCAGCAGTGCCTTATGTTCTGCCGAGATGAACGCCAGAGCATGAGGATTCCCCATGTCGCAAGATCCCCTTGTCGTCTTTACCCCGTCCGGCAAACGTGGCCGGTTTCCAAAGGGCACCCCGGTTCTGACCGCCGCCCGGCAGTTGGGGGTGGACCTCGATTCGGTCTGCGGCGGGCGGGGGATCTGCTCGAAATGCCAGATCACGCCCAGCTATGGCGAGTTTTCCAAGCATGGCGTGACGGTGGCCGACGATGCCCTGTCGGAATGGAACAAGGTCGAGGAACGCTATGACCAGAAACGCGGGCTGAAGCCGGGCCGCCGCCTTGGCTGTCAGGCGCAGATCATGGGCGACGTGGTGATCGACGTGCCCCCCGAAAGCCAGGTCCACCGGCAGGTCGTGCGCAAGGCCGCCTCGGCCCGCGTGATCGACATGGACCCGGCGACGCGGCTCTGTTTCGTCGAGGTGGACGAGCCCGACATGCACGAGCCCACCGGCGATCTGGAACGGCTGGCGCGTGCGCTTAAACGCGAATGGGACATCCCCGGCATCCGCGCCGACCTGTCGCTGCTGTCCAAACTCCAGCCCGTGCTGCGCAAGGGCAAGTTCCAGGTCACCGTGGCGCTGCACAAATCCCACACCGACGATGTTGCCCGGCTGATCGAGATCTGGCCCGGCCTGCACGAAAGCGGCTTGTACGGGCTGGCGATCGACCTCGGTTCCACCACCATCGCGGCCCACCTGACCGACCTGGATACCGGCGAGGTCAAGGCCAGCTCGGGCATTATGAACCCCCAGATCCGCTTTGGCGAGGATCTGATGAGCCGGGTCAGCTATTCGATGATGAACCCCGGTGGCGACAAGGAAATGACCCGCGCGGTGCGCGAGGCGCTGAACACGCTGGCCGAGGAAATCGCCAAAGAGGCGAAAATCGACCCGGCGCTGATCGTGGAAACGGTGTTCGTGTGCAACCCGGTGATGCATCACCTTCTGCTGGGGATCGACCCGGTGGAACTGGGGCAGGCCCCCTTTGCGCTGGCCACGTCCGAGTCCATCTCGATGCCGGCGCGCGAACTGGACCTGACGGCGATCAACCCGCGCGCCCATACTTATGTATTGCCCTGTATCGCGGGGCATGTGGGGGCCGATGCCGCCGCCGTGGCCCTCAGCGAAGAGCCCGGCAAATCCGAGGACCTCGTGCTGGTCGTCGATGTCGGCACCAATGCCGAAATCCTGCTGGGCGACACCAGCCGCGTACTGGCCTGTTCCTCGCCCACCGGTCCGGCCTTCGAGGGCGCGCAGATTTCCAGCGGACAGCGCGCCGCCCCCGGCGCGATCGAGGCGATCCGCATCGACCCCGACACCAAGGAACCGCGCTTTCGCGTGATCGGCTGCGACAAGTGGTCGGACGAAGACGGGTTCTGGGAGGAAACCGCCGCCACCGGAATCACCGGCATCTGCGGGTCGGGGATTATCGAGGCCGTGGCCGAACTGCGTATCGCCGGGCTGATGGACGAAAGCGGGCTGATCGGTTCGGCCGAGGCGACGGGCACCGCCCGTTCCGTCCCCGAGGGGCGCACCCATTCCTACCTGATCCACGATGCCACCGCCGATGGCGGGCCGCGCATCACCGTGACCCAGGGCGACATTCGCGCGATCCAGCTGGCCAAATCGGCGCTTTATGCCGGGGCGCGCCTGTTGATGGACCAACGCGGCGTGGACAAGGTGGACCGCGTAGTGCTGGCCGGGGCGTTCGGGGCGCATATCAGCCCGAAACACGCCATGGTTCTGGGCATGATCCCCGACGTGCCGCTTGAAAAGGTGACCAGCGCGGGCAACGCCGCAGGCACCGGCGCGCGGATCGCGCTGTGCAACGTGGCCGCGCGGCGGGAAATCGAAAAGGTCGTGCGCCAGATCACCAAGGTGGAAACCGCCATCGAGCCGAAGTTTCAGGATCACTTCGTGGCCGCCAACGCCATCCCGCACAAGACCGACCCGTTCCCCGAACTGGCCAGGATCGTGCCCCTGCCCAGTCCCAGCTTCAACACCGGGGGCGATTCGGGGGGCGAAGAGGGCGGTCGCCGGCGCAGGCGGCGGCGTGGATAAGCGGCGCGGGGCGGGTCGTTCCGGGGCAGGGCGTAAATTGCTGTCCGCTCGCGCGTAGGCTCTTGACCACGGATCAGGGATTCCCTACCTACGGCTCCTGTCGGGCGGGTATGGTGAAAAGGTATCACGCGAGCTTCCCAAGCTTAAGTTACGGGTTCGATTCCCGTTACCCGCTCCAGAGATTTCCCAGGTGACGATTTCGGGGGCGCTGCCCCCGCCGCCCGTTGGGCGACTCCCCCGGAGTATTTTCGGGAAAGATGAAGAACGCGGTGCGCTCTTGAGGCGGCGGGCGCGATCCTCTAATCCTGACGGTCCGAAACTCCAGGGGGCGTCTCATGGCATTCACCATCGCGATCGACGGGCCGGCGGCGGCGGGCAAGGGAACGGTGTCCAGGGCCGTGGCCGCGCATTTCGGCTTTGCGCATCTCGATACAGGATTGCTCTATCGGGCGACGGGGCGGCGCACGCTGGACGGGACCGACCCGGTCGAGGCGGCGCGCGCGCTTCGCGCCAGCGATCTCGAGGCGGACGATCTGCGCACGCCCGACGTGGCGCAGGCCGCCAGCCGCGTGGCCGCCATCCCTCAGGTGCGCGAGGCGCTGGTGGATTTCCAGCGCGCCTTTGCCCGGCGCGCGGGCGGCGCGGTTCTGGACGGGCGCGATATCGGGACGGTGATTTGTCCCGAGGCCGAGGTGAAGCTGTTCGTCACCGCCAGCGACGAGGTGCGCGCCGGACGCCGGTTCCGCGAATTGCAGGAGAACGGGTTCGACACCACCCTTGACGAGGTGCTGGACGATCTGCGCGTCCGCGACGCCCGCGACAGCGCCCGCGCCGCAGCGCCCCTCAAGCCCGCCGGGGATGCGATTACGCTGGATACGTCGGATATGAGCATCGAACAGGCGGTCGCCGCCGCGGTCGAGGCGGTCGCCGCGCGGCTGGAAAATTGAGCGACACGTCCTTGCCGCTCCCGGCCGGATGACAGGAAGGGCTTGCAATACAAGGCGCAAGCGGCTAAATGCAGGCCCGTCGACAAGGCGGTAAACGTCGCGCATAAAGAGATCGGGCAGGGTCGGGATCACCGGCCCTCTTTGTTTTGCGTTCCGCCTGACCAACGAAACCCCAAGACCGGCGGAGACAACCGCACGGCCGGAAAAATGCACTTGTAAAGGACAAACACGCCACATGGCTCAGAACGCATCCATGGAGGAATTCGAGGCCCTCCTTAATGAAAGCCTCGAAATGGACACGCCCAACGAGGGCACTGTCGTCAAAGGCAAGGTCATCGCCGTCGAAGCGGGCCAGGCCATCATCGATGTCGGCTACAAAATGGAAGGCCGCGTCGATCTGAAAGAATTCGCAAACCCCGGTGAAGCCCCCGAAATCGCCGCCGGCGACGAGGTCGAGGTGTATCTGCGCGCCGCAGAAAACGCCCGCGGCGAAGCCGTGCTCAGCCGCGAGATGGCCCGCCGCGAAGAGGCATGGGACCGTCTGGAAAAAGCCTATGCCGACGACCAGCGCGTCGAAGGCGCGATCTTTGGCCGGGTCAAGGGCGGCTTTACCGTCGATCTCGGCGGCGCCGTGGCCTTCCTGCCGGGCAGCCAGGTCGATGTGCGCCCCGTGCGCGATGCCGGTCCGCTGATGGGTCTCAAGCAGCCGTTCCAGATTCTCAAGATGGACCGCCGCCGTGGCAACATCGTCGTGTCGCGCCGCGCCATCCTGGAAGAATCGCGTGCCGAACAGCGCGCCGAGGTCATCGCCAAGCTGACCGAAGGCGACACCGTGGACGGCGTCGTCAAGAACATCACCGAATACGGGGCCTTCGTGGACCTGGGCGGTGTCGACGGCCTGCTGCACGTCACCGACATGGCATGGCGCCGTGTCAACCACCCGTCGGAAATCCTGTCGATCGGCGAAACCGTCAAGGTTCAGGTCATCAAGATCAACAAGGACACCCACCGTATCAGCCTGGGCATGAAGCAGCTTCAGGAAGATCCGTGGGATCTGGTCGGCGCCAAGTACCCGCTGGGATCGGTCCATACGGGCCGCGTCACCAACATCACCGACTACGGTGCCTTCGTCGAGCTGGAGCCCGGCGTCGAGGGTCTGGTTCACGTTTCGGAAATGTCCTGGACCAAGAAGAACGTGCACCCCGGCAAGATCGTCTCGACCTCCCAGGAAGTCGAAGTCATGGTGCTGGAAATCGACCCGGCGAAACGCCGCGTGTCGCTTGGCCTCAAGCAGACGCAGCGTAACCCGTGGGAAGTGTTCGCAGAAACCCACCCCGTCGGCACCGAAGTCGAGGGCGAGGTCAAGAACATCACCGAATTCGGTCTGTTCATCGGCCTGCCGGGCGACATCGACGGCATGGTTCACCTTTCGGACCTCAGCTGGGATGAACGTGGCGAAGACGCGATCCAGAACTACCGCAAGGGCGACATGGTCAAGGCCGTCGTGTCCGAAGTGGATGTCGAGAAAGAGCGCATCTCGCTGTCGATCAAGGCGCTGGACGGCGATCCGTTCGCCGATGCCATCGGTGGCGTCAAGCGTGGCTCGATCATCACCGTCGAAGTGACCTCGATCGAGGATGGCGGTATCGAAGTGACCTATGACGGGCTCAAGTCCTTCATCCGTCGCTCGGACCTCAGCCGCGACCGTGCCGAACAGCGCCCCGAGCGTTTCTCGGTCGGCGACAAGATTGACGTCCGCGTCACCAACGTCGACTCCAAGAGCCGCCGTCTGGGCCTGTCGATCAAGGCCCGCGAGATCGCCGAAGAAAAAGAGGCCGTCGAACAGTATGGCAGCTCGGACTCGGGCGCATCGCTGGGCGATATCCTCGGCGCCGCTCTGAAGGGCGACAACGACTAAGCCTTCCGGCTGATCGAACGCGTGAACGGCCCCGCCTTTTCGGTGGGGCCGTTTCGTTTGTGCGGGGGTGGCGCACGGTGCCGGCGCTTGGCTTTCCCTTTGCGAATCAACACTTTTTCTGCACTGCAAAAACGGTCCGGGGCCATGCGCCCCCGGCCCCAACTTGCCGCCAACCCGGCATTTTTTCGCCTTATACGGGAAAAATAGGCTGATTTCGGGCCGTCAGGGGCTGCCTTTCTGTTTCGGTTTTTGACGATCCTGACTATAGTTCACCACAGTGATCTGATGCGCGAACAAACCAATCCTCGGGGGGGACAATGATCCGATCGGAATTGATTCAAAAGATTGCCGACGAAAATCCGCACCTCTATCAACGCGACGTCGAGCGTATCGTGAACACCATTTTCAATGAAATCACGTCTGCCATGGCCGAGGGTAACCGGGTCGAGCTGCGCGGCTTCGGGGCCTTCTCGGTGAAAAAGCGCGATGCGCGTGTCGGCCGCAATCCCCGGACGGGTGAATCCGTCCGTGTCGAGGAAAAGCATGTTCCGTTCTTCAAGACGGGCAAGCTGCTGCGTGATCGGCTGAACGGGAAATCCTGATGCGCTATATCCGCTATGCGTCGATTGCCATCTTCGCGCTGGCCCTGATCCTGATCGCGCTGGCCAATCGCAACATGGTGCAGGTCCGGGTGCTGCCCGACGAACTGTCCGGCCTCGCCGCGCTGAATCCCAGCTACGAGGTTCCGCTTTTCGTGGTGATCTTCGGCGGCATCCTGTTCGGCCTTGTCGTCGGGCTGATCTGGGAATGGATTCGCGAACACGGTGAACGGGTCGAAGCCGCGCGCAAGGCGCGCGAGCTCAGCGCCCTGCGCGCCGAGCTGCGGCGCCTCAAGGGCGAGAAACACGAAGGCAAGGACGAGGTGCTGGCCATTCTCGACGAGGCCAGCTAAACCGCCCCCATGGGCAGCGACATCAAGATCAAGATTTGCGGGCTGACCGACCCCGCCGATATCCCCGCCGCCATTCTGGCGGGGGCGTCCTATGTCGGCTTCGTGTTCTTCCCGAAATCGCCCCGCCATCTCGAACTCGAGGCTGCGGCGTTCATGGCTGCGTCCGTCCCGGTCGGCATCATGAAGGTCGCGCTGACCGTCGATGCCGACGATGCGATGCTGGATACGCTGACCGGGCAGGTGCCGCTGGACATGTTGCAACTGCACGGTTCCGAATCCCCCGAACGTGTGGCCGGGGTCAAATCCCGCTATGGCCTGCCGGTGATGAAGGCCGTGGGCATCGCCGATGCCGGTGACCTGCCACAGCTCGAAACCTATGGCCGCGTGGCCGACCAGTTGCTGGTGGATGCCAAGCCCCCAAGGGGGGCCGACCGCCCCGGCGGCAATGCCGTGGCCTTCGACTGGACCCTGATCGCGGGGCGCCGCTGGCCGGTGCCGTGGATGCTGGCCGGGGGGCTGACGCCCGAAAACGTGGCGCAGGCCGTGCGCCTGACAGGGGCGCGGCAGGTCGATGTGTCCTCGGGCGTGGAAAGCGCGCCGGGCGTCAAGGACGCCGACATGATGCGCGCCTTTGTCGAGGCGGCGCAATCGGGCGCGGCCTGAGCGTCGGCATCGGTCGCGCGGGCGTGGAGCGACATGTGTCGTTCAGCCGCGTTTCCGGCGTCTGACCCCGACTGCGGCAAGCATCAGAAAAGCACTCCCCAGAACGGGCAGGCTGGCGGGCAAGGGAACCGGCGAGAGTTGCGGGGTATACTCCACCGCATTCGCCTGCCGCGCCCCTGTCATCAGGTTGAAGCGCGCACCGGGGTCCATCTGCACCCGAAACATGTAGCGGAAGCTGGCGTCAAAGCTGGCAGTCGTATCGGTCCCGTCGGCAATGGCCGTCGTGGCCGCAAAGAAGTTGAACCCGTCGAATGCGCCGCTGCTGGTCACGAGCTGTTCCGTGACGCTGGCGTCCGCATCGCCATCTGCGATAGTCCGAAGATACGGCGCCAGAGGCAGGTAATCGACCTGGGTGCCGACTGACATATTTCAGCGCCGCCTCCAGATGCATCGCCGCCTCGCGATGGGCGCCCAGTGTCGCCGCCCGCTCCGCCGCGCGGGGCGCATAATCCAGCACGACATCCCGGCTGTCCGCGCCCTGCGCGTGATGCACGATCATATCCACGGGCGGATCGGTCTCGTGCTCCAGCAGGGCGGCCATGATCTTTGCATGCGCATCGCTCCGGGCCGGGGGCGACAGGCGCTCATAGGCGACCAGCCGGGCCAGTTCGTGCCGGAATTTGAAATGCCGCCCCGACCCGACCAGAAAATGGCGGTCCGTGACATCGGGCAAAAGCGATGCCGCCGCCCCGCCCGTCACCGCCTGCAACAGGTCCAGCGACACCTCGCCCGGACAGCACGCGGCAAGTTCGAGCAGCTCGCGCATCGCTGCGGGCAGGGCGTTGATCCGCGCGTTCACGGCGTCGGCCACCGAAACCGGCACGATGCCCGCCTCTTGCCGATGGTTGATAATCTCGGTGACGAAGAACGGGTTGCCGCCGGTAATTTCGGTCAGCCGCTCGGCGGAATAGCCACTCCCGGAGGCGATCTGGCGTATCGCCTCGATGGACAGCGGCGGCAGGAACAGTTGGGATTTCCGCGCCGCGGGAATGCCGCCAAGCGCGGTGCGCAGCGGATGTGCCGCCTCAACCTCGTCATCGCGAAAGCTGGCGATCAACAGGACGGGCAGTTGAGAGACGCGCCGCCCGATATAGTTGAGCCAGTCCAGACTGCGCTGATCCGCCCAATGCAAATCCTCGATCACCAGAACGGCGGGCGCGCGCAGCGCACCGGCCCGCCCAATGAACCCTTCGAAAAACCGGGCTTCGTCATTGTCGTTCAGTCCGGTGCCGAACAGGCCGTGACAGATATCGCGGAGCGGCCCAAGCGGGCGCGGCGTGTGCAGAGGGTCGCACAAACCGATGGCGCGGGGCACCGCAGGCGCGAGGCCGGACAGGAATGCGTCGATTACCGAAGATTTCCCGATACCCGCTTCGCCGCAAACCAGAACGATTTGCCCGCCGTTCCCGGTGACGCGATCGAAACGGTCGCGCAATTCGCCAATTATCTCGTCGCGTTCGATCAGCGGCACGACAAAATCCCTTGCCGGAATATTCAAAGTATACAGCCTGAACTGTGTAAGAAAGCGGCTAGTCGCTCAAGCATGAAACGATTTTCAGGCAGGTCTGGTCGCCATATGGGCGATTAAAGCAGCCGAACGGTTTCCGATTTCCGGGTTTGGCCCCTATACTCGCACCCGAATGTGCGATCCCGAACATGGCGAGACTTTGAGACATGAACAACAGTCCGAGACAGGACATGCCGTCCGATACGAAGCCTCGCAAATTTCCACCCCGACCGGACGACGGGTTTCCCCTTCTCGGCAACATGCCCGCCTTTGCCGGGAACCAGCTGGGCTATCCGGGTAAAGTCACCCGGAAATACGGCGATATCGTCGATCTCAACCTTGCCGGCTGGCGCACATGGCTGGTCAGCGACATGGAGGCGCTGGAACAAATCCTGGTGCGCGATCATGGCAAGTTCATCAAGACGCCCCTGATCTGGCGTCAGATCAGGGCGGTGTTCGGATTCGGGCTTCTTTCAAGCGACGGTAGCCTCTGGCAGCATCAGCGCCGCCTCGCCGCGCCGCATTTCACGCCCCGGCGCGTGCAGGATTACGATGCGCTGATCGTGTCGCTCGCCCGGAAAGAGGTCGATCGCTGGCAGGACGAGACCACGTTCGACATCCACCCCCATATGATGAACCTGATGCTCCGTATCGTCACGGGCACCATGTTCGATGCCGATGCGGAATTCGAAGTCGAGATCATGGAGCGCGCGCTCACCCTTCTTCTCAAGGAAATGGCGCATCGGTTCCGGCGTCCGGTGCTGATCCCCGACTGGGTGCCGCTGCCATCGAACCGCCGCTACCTCAGGGCAATCGGCGAAATCGACGGCGTGGTGGACCGTCTTCTGCAAGAGCGTCGCGTAAACGGCACCCGGGGGCGCACGGATTACCTGTCGTCCCTGATGGACTCGCGGGATGAGAGCGGTCAGCCAATGTCCGACACGCAGATACGCGACGAAGCGGTGACCGTCCTTCTTGCGGGTCACGAAACCACCGCGCTGACCATGACATGGGCATTCTACCTGCTGGCGCGGCATCCGGATATCCAGGCAAAGGTGATCGCCGAAATCGAATCGGAGATCGGTCATCGCGACGCCACCAGCGCCGACATGCCGAAATTGCAGTACACGCAGGCCGTCATAACGGAATCCATGCGCCTTTATCCGGCTGGCTGGATGTTCGGGCGCGAGACGACGGAAGATTGCGAGATCAAGGGCTATCACTGCCCCAGGGGCACGCAGATCCTGATCGCCCCGTGGGTGCTCCACCGCGATCCCCGGTACTATGACACCCCGGAGGCGTTCCGCCCCGAGCGCTGGCTTGACGGACTTGCGCAGCGGCTCCCGCGCTATGCCTTTCTGCCGTTCGGGGGCGGGCCGCGGATCTGCATCGGCAACAGCCTCGCGCTGCTCGAAACCACCCTCTCGCTCGTCACGATCCTTCAGCGCGGCTCGCTCGAATGGCGCGGGGACCACCCGGTCAAGCCCTATCCCTCCGCAACGCTCATTCCCCAGGGCGGCGTGCATGTCGCCTTCCGGCGCCGGAGCGGAGAGGGGGCGTGCAAGGACCGGCTGGCCGCCGCGTCTTCCCCTTCGTGAGTCGCACAAGGACGGAATGGCGCCGGGGCACCGGGGCCGCCCTGAACCGGATGTCACGACGCTGTGCAAACGCCGGACCGGCGACAGGGCAGGGCCGTTTGATCCCATGGCCATGTGCCCCTTGCGCCGGTCGGTTTTCGCTGGAAAATCGCGCCTGCGTCCCATATTGAACGTCAGGATCAAGGCCCAGACGGGAAGGCAAATACCATGAACGATCTTTTCAATTCCTTCATGACCGGACCCGATGAAAAGGGGCGGTTCGGCGATTTCGGGGGGCGGTTCGTTTCCGAAACCCTGATGCCGCTGATCCTCGAACTGGAAAAACAGTACGAACACGCCAAGACCGATCAGTCCTTCTGGGACGAAATGCACGATCTCTGGACCCATTACGTGGGCCGCCCCAGCCCGCTCTATTACGCCGACCGGCTGACCAAACACCTCGGCGGGGCCAAAATCTATCTCAAGCGGGACGAGCTGAACCACACCGGCGCGCACAAGATCAACAACGTGCTGGGCCAGATCATCCTGGCCCGCCGCATGGGCAAGACCCGCATCATCGCCGAAACCGGCGCCGGTCAGCATGGCGTGGCCACCGCAACCGTCTGCGCCAAGTTCGGCCTGAAATGCGTGGTCTACATGGGCGCGCATGATGTCGAACGGCAAAAACCCAACGTCTTCCGCATGCGCCTTCTGGGGGCCGAGGTGATCCCGGTGACCTCTGGCCGCGGCACGCTCAAGGACGCGATGAACGACGCGCTGCGCGACTGGGTGACCAATGTCCGCGACACGTTCTACTGCATCGGCACCGTCGCCGGTCCGCACCCCTATCCGGCCATGGTCCGCGATTTCCAGTCGATCATCGGCAAGGAAGCCAGGGAACAGATGCAGGCCGCCGAAGGCCGCCTGCCCGACACCCTCATCGCCGCCATCGGGGGCGGCTCGAACGCGATGGGCCTGTTCTATCCGTTCCTCGACGACAAATCGGTCAACATCATCGGGGTCGAGGCCGGCGGCAAGGGCGTGAACGCCAAGATGGAGCATTGCGCCTCCCTCACCGGCGGGCGGCCCGGCGTGCTGCACGGCAACCGCACCTACCTGTTGCAGGACGATGACGGCCAGATCCTCGAAGGCTATTCGATCTCGGCAGGGCTCGATTACCCCGGCATCGGCCCCGAGCACAGCTGGCTGCACGATATCGGACGCGCGCAATACGTTGCGATCACCGACAAGGAGGCGCTCGAAGCCTTCCAGTTGTGCTGCCAGCAAGAGGGGATCATCCCCGCTCTGGAGCCCAGCCACGCGCTGGCCCATGTGATGAAGATCGCGCCGACCCTGCCCGCTGATCACCTGATCTGCATGAACATGTGCGGCCGGGGCGACAAGGATATCTTTACCGTCGCGCGTCACCTCGGGTTCGACATGGACGATGCCGACTGACCCATAAACCCCGGTTTATAGCCCCTGTTCTAAACCCCCGGTCCACTGGCGCCGGGGGTTTTTCGTGCCTAGTATGATACCGACCACGCCCCGCCGCGGGGCCTGCAAAGGTATGACACCGATGAACCGCCGCCGCTTTACCGTTGCCCTTCTGGCCTTGCTCGTTCCGCTCGGGTCGCAAGCCCATGCCGGGGCTGCGCAGGATCGGATCATCGAGCAACTGCGCGATCAGGGCTTTGACGAGATCACCGTCACCCATACCCTGCTGGGCCGTGTCCGTATCGTCGCGCAAGAGGACGATACCCTGCGCGAGATCATCCTCAACCCGTCCACCGGCGCGATCCTGCGCGATTACTGGACCGAGCTGGACGATGATGATGACGACGATGATGATGACGACGACGATGATGACCGCGACGACGACGATGACGACGACCGCCGTCGCGGTGTTCTGGATGACGATTACAAACGCGGAAAAGACGATGATTGATCCCATGCCGCCTGCAAACCGACGGTGCGCGGCATGAAGGCCCCGCTGTCGCACCTGGCGCTGTTCGCCGTGCAATTCGCCTGCGCGGCGGTGTTCCTTTATGACATCCTCGCCAATCTCCTGGGGCTGCGCGCCGCACCGATCAGCTGGCAGTTCTACGAGTTCATCGAAATCGGCGCCGTGCTCGGGCTTGTTCTGGGGGCCGTGGTGTCGGGCTGGCTGCTGGTGCGCGCGATCACCCGCCAGCGCCGGGCCGAGGCCAGTTTGCGCCTCGCCTCGGGCGCGTTCATGCAGGTGCTCGAAGAGCGCTTCGATCAATGGGGCCTGACACCGGCGGAACGCGACGTGGCGCTGTTCTCGGTCAAGGGGCTGTCGCTGTCGGAAATCGCAGCCATGCGCAACACGTCGGACGGAACGGTCAAGGCGCAAAGCAACGCCATCTACCGCAAGGCCGGGGTCAGTGGCCGCGCCCAGCTTCTCAGCCTGTTCATCGACGATCTCATGGCCGAGGCCCTGCCCGGCGTGCCCGAACACGAAGCCCTGCCCAGGGTACAGGCCGACGAACCCGCTCAGGCGTGATCGGCGTGTTCCCGCAGCACCTGTAGCGGCACGATGTCCAGCGCGCGCTCATGCGTGGCCTCCAGCCGCACCCTTGGTGCGCAACCCTCGTCATGGGCCTGTAGGAAGCGCGCGGCGCACAGGCACCACTGATCGCCGGGGGCCAGCCCGGCAAAGCCGAATTCGGGGCGCGGGGTGCTCAGGTCGTTGCCCACATATTTGGAATAGGCCAGGAATTCCGCCGTCATCAGTGCACACACCGTATGGCTGCCCTGATCTTCGGAACAGGTGTTGCAATGCCCGTCGCGGAAAAACCCCGTCACAGGGTCTTGCGAGCACATTTGCAATGCGCCCCCCAGCACGTTCACGGGATCGTCCTTGCCTATCATCGCGCATCCTCCGTTTTGGCAAAAGATAGCACGATACACGGCGAAATCATCCCTCGTGCAACACCGTCTCGAACCCCTCGAACGAGGGCGGCCCCATCAGGGCGTCCTTCGTCTTCGATTGTCCGGCGTTCTTGTGGGCATCGCGGAACTGCTGCGATCTGGTCCAGGCCTCGAACGCCTCGCGGCTCTCCCAGATCACATGGCTGGAATACAGGCGGTACCCGTCGCCATCCGGCCCCTTCAGCAGGCGGAACTCGCGAAACCCTTCCATGTCCTTCAACCGGCTTTCGCGTTCGGCCCATGTGGTTTCGAACTGCGCCTCGTGCCCGTGCCGCACCTTGAACCGGTTCATTGCGATAAAACTCATCGCGCCCTCCTGTGGCAATTTCCTGCACCACTAAATATGGCGTGCTGGCAGGGTCAACCGTTTACAGCGCTTCGGCAATGCGGCGCATCATCCCAACGTTTTCGGCATGCGCACCGGGGTCGCGAAACTGCCGGTCGGCGGCGGTGACGACAATCACCACGTTGCGGGTCTGGTCTATGTAGATGTACTGCCCGTAAATGCCGCGGGCCATGAACACGCCTTCGGGGGCGTTCACCGGCATCCACCACTGATAGCCATAGCCCATCTCGCCCGGCCCGGTCGGGGCGCTGGCGCGGGTCGATGCCGCAACCCAGTCCGCCGGAACCACCTGCCGCCCCTGATATGCGCCCATCTGTTCGAACATCAGGCCGAAACGCGCGTAATCCCGCGTGCGCATGTTCAGCCCGCCCAGAACGAAGGCCACGCTTTCGCCATCGCTCAGGTAATAGGGCGCGGCTTCCAGCCCCAGTGGTGCGATCACCTTTTCGGCCATCAGGTCGGGAATGCTGCGGCCCGTCGCTCCGCGCACCACCATGCCGATGACATGCGTGTCGATTGAAACGTATTTCCACCGCTCGCCCGGCTGCGCCGCCCGCGCCGTCAGCCCGGCGGCAAACCCGTCCATCGTGCCGCCAAGCGCCAGAACCCGGCCCATCCGGTTGATGTCGGAGTCATAGTCCAGGTAATCCTCGTCGAACTCCACACCGCTGGTCATTTGCAGAACATTGCGAATCGTGGCCCCGTCATAGGCGCTGCCGGCCAGTTGCGGGGCATACTCCGTCACCGGCACGTCGATGGAACCGATCGCCCCTTCGTCCAGCAATATGCCGAACAGCGCCGACAGATAGCTTTTCGCCATCGACCAGCTTATGCGCCGGTCTTCGGCGCCGGTGCCCTTGTGGTAACTCTCGTGCACGATGCGCCCCTCGTCCAGCACCAGAAGCGAGGTCAGATCGCGCGCCGCGATCCAGTCCGTCACCCCCTCCGGCAGGGCCATCGGCTCGCCCTGGGGCAGGTCCGATACCGGCCCGTCGCCGCGCGACACGGGCACCGTCAGAAAGGCCCGCTCCATGTTCGAGAAATTCCCGACGATCTTCCCCTCGTCGAACAGCGTGTTGACCGCCCACAGGCGGGTGATCTCTTCACGCTTCCACAGGCCCACCACGACCGCAGCCAGCAGTGCCATCAGCACCAGCCGCAAACCCCATTTCAAAATTATGCGCATGTCGCTTGTTCCTCGCCCCGTTTGCGATCAGCAAAGCACCGCCGCATGCCCGCGTCCAGCGTGACGCGACGACGCGAAATGCGCCGGTTGTGTCCATGATGGATGCAAATTCTGCAATGACCCCGGATTTTCGTACAAAACGCGCGTACACTTCGTACGTTTCGTACAAAACTCAGCGGAACTTATCGACGAGCTTCTGTATCGCGCTGCGGGTGTCTTTGGCGGGTGGTTCCACCGGTTTTTCGGCGGGTTTTTCCTGGGTCTTCGGCTTGGGATTGGCGGGTTTCGCCGGGGCCATGCGTTGGGCTATGGCGTTGAGAAACCTGTCTTTTCTGCCTTCTGCCAGGTCCGGCGCGCCATCCCCGATCCCGCGCATCAGGTCGTCCAGCCATTCGGCATCGGCCCTGGCGAAATCCTGCAACACGTAATGCGCCACCAGTTCCTTGCGTCCCGGATGCCCGATGCCCAATCTAACCCTTTGATATTGTTCGCCAATATGCTGGTGAATCGACCGCAACCCATTATGCCCGGCATGCCCGCCGCCCATCTTGACCCGCGCCTTACCCGGTGCAAGGTCCAGTTCGTCATGAAAAACCGTTATATCTTGGGGGGTTAGCTTGTAGAACCGCATCGCTTCGCCCACCGACTGGCCGCTCAGGTTCATGAAGGTCAAGGGCTTGAGAAGTAACACTTTTTCCCCGCCCAAACGCCCTTCGCACAATTCGCCCTGAAACTTCTGTTTCCAAGGCCCGAATCCATGGTCTTCGGCGATTCGATCCAGCGCCATAAAGCCGATATTGTGCCGGTTTTTCGCGTATTTGGTGCCGGGATTTCCCAAACCCACAAATAGTAGCATTGCCGTGGCCCCTGTCTTTGGTGATTGTGGTCTAAGCCGCATGACGCACGGAATCAACGAACAAGGGGTGGTAATGGCCGAATACGAGTTAAATGGCGTAAAACTGGTAATTCCCGATGCCATGCTCAGCAAACGCATCGCCGAAAAATTGGAAAAAGGCCGCTACGAAGGCCACGAGGCGCAAGCCGCCCTGATGCGCGTGCGCGGCGGCAGCCGCGTTCTGGAACTTGGATCGGGGCTTGGCTATATCGCCTCGATCTGCGCCGCGATTGCGGGGCCGGAAAACGTGACCACGGTCGAGGCCAACCCCGACATGTTGCTGGTGGTGCGGGATAATCTGGACCGGAATGGTTTCCAGAGCGTTACCTTGCTGCACGGCGCTGTGACCGGTCAGGTGGGCGGTGAGGAAGTCATTGAATTTGAACGCACAAAGGCGTTTTGGGGTGCGTCGATCGCAAGGGAGGGTTCCAACCGGGACACGATTGTCAAAGTGCCGCTCCTGCGCCTGTCCGACCTGCTGGCCACTTATCGCCCGGATATCGTGATCATGGATATCGAAGGCGCCGAGCAAACCCTGTTCGATGCGCCGTGGCCCGAACACGTTCGCAGCGTTATGATGGAACTGCACCCCGGTCGCTACCCCGACACGACGATCAAGAAGATCGTCGATTGCATGTCGGTCTCGGGCCTTACCTATGATCCGGGGCCATCGCGCGGGCGTATCCTTGGCTTTCGCAAACTGCGCGGGTCATGAAAAAACGCGGGTCGTTTCCGACCCGCGTTTTCCACATGTTCTCAAGCGGACAGGACCTTATTCCTCGCCACCCTCGGCTGCTGCTTCATCGCCGACGGTTGGAACCTCGGCCGCATCTTCAGCGCCTTCTTCCTCGTCCTCATCGGAACTCAGGGCAGACGGGGCCGCGATGTTGCAGATCACGAAGTCACGGTCGATTGTCGGCTTGGTGCCTGCGGGCAATTCCACCTGACTGATCGTCACGGTATCGCCGATTTCCAGCCCGGACAGATCAACAGTGATCTTTTCGGGGATGTCGCCCGCAGTCACGATCAGTTCGATCTCGTTGCGGATCACGGTCAGGAAGCCGCCTTTGGTGATGCCCGGTGCGGCATCTTCGTTCACGAACTCAACCGGGATGAAGAGGTTGATCTTGGTCGTGCGGCGCAGGCGCATCAGGTCGAGGTGCGTCGGCAGATCCTTGACGATGTCGCGCTGAACGTCGCGGCAGATCACACGCACGTCTTCGTGCCCGTCAACCTTGAGGTTGAACAGGGTGGACTTGAAGCGGCCCTGTCTCAGCTTTTTGATCAGGACGTTGTAAGGAATCTGAATCGGAAGCGGATCGACGTCGCCACCAAAAACGATGCCCGGAACCATATGTGCACGACGTGCTGCACGAGCGGCGCCCTTGCCCGTCCCCGTGCGTTCCTGGGCGTGAAGATCAGGAATTTCTCCAGCCATGATATTCTCCATAAGTTAGGGCGGGGTTCCTCCAAGGCTGTAACCCCGCGTGAAGCCGCGCGTATAGACCGGATTTTCCAACATGAAAAGGCCGAAAACACGCGGTGGCCCCGTATTGTGGGGCAATACTGTCGATCCTCTGACAGGGCTGCGCCCGTCGTGGCGGGTTCCGTTCTGTCAAAGGGGGCGGCTGCGGCCCTGTCTCAGCTTTGCCAGCGGCCCTCGAAGCCTTCGGGAATCATCAGGATATCGCGGTCGAGCGTTTTGACATCCGTGCGCCCACACAGCGCCATCGACACGTCCAGTTCCTTGTGAAGGATCTCAAGCGCCCTGGTGACACCTGCTTCGCCCATGGCACCAAGACCATAGACAAAGGCCCGCCCGACATAGGTGCCCCTGGCCCCGAGGCTGAGCGCCTTGAGAACATCCTGACCCGAGCGAATCCCGCTGTCGAGATGCACCTCGATTTTGTCGCCCACGGCGTCCATGATTGCGGGCAGGGCGCGAATGGCACTTAGCGCGCCGTCGAGTTGCCGCCCGCCGTGGTTCGACACGATGATCGCATCCGCCCCGACATTCAGCGCCTCATGCGCATCGCGTGGGTCCATGATGCCCTTGATGATCAGCGGGCCGTCCCACATCTTGCGGAATTCACGAATGCGGTTCCAATCCAGCGAAGGGTCAAAGGCGCTGGCTGTCCAGTCCGTCAGAGACGACGGATCGGATACCCCTTTGGCGTGGCCGACGATATTGCCGAAGAACCGCCGTTTCGTGCCCAACATGCCCAGGCCCCATTGTACCTTGGTCATCATGTTGGCCATTGATTTTGCGGTAAGCTTGGGTGGGGCGGACAGGCCGTTTTTCAGATCCTTGTGCCGTTGACCAAGCACTTGCAAGTCCACGGTGATCATCGCGGCCGAACATTTCGCGTCTTTCGCCCGGTCGAACAGGCGCTGCATGAAATCGTCGTCCTTCAGCGTATAAACCTGCATCCAGAACGGTTTGTTCGTGTTTTCTGCCACATCCTCAATCGAACAGATCGACATGGTGGACAGCGTAAAGGGAACGCCGAATCTTTCGGCGGCGCGGGCGGCCTTGATCTCGCCGTCGGCGTGTTGCATGCCGGTCAACCCGACCGGGGCCAGCCCAACCGGCATCGACACGTCCTGACCCACCATCTGGCTGGCCGTGCTGCGCCCGTCCATGTCGACCGCCACGCGTTGCCGCAGGTAGATATCCGAGAAATCCGTGGTGTTCTCGCGAAAGGTCTGCTCGGACCAGCTACCGGATTCCGCATAGTCATAAAACATGCGCGGTACACGGCGTTCATAGATGCGTTTGAGGTCGTCGATGCAGGTGATCACGGGCATGGCGGGAATCCATCTGGAAACTGGTCAGGTTTAGTTACCAGTGAAGGCGCGCGCGCGCAATGAGCCCTTGTTTCAGGGCGCCATATACTGTCATGCAGGCCGGGGTGAGCGGATCAGGCGGAATGTGCCCCTCCGGCCAGTCCGCGAACGAACTCCAGCACCTCGGGAACGGTGGCGCCATCGGCCAGCTTGCCCACGATGGCCGAGCCCACGACCGCACCGTCGGCGACCCCGGCGATTTCGCGGCTGGTTTCGGGGCTGCGGATGCCAAAGCCCACGATCACCGGCAGGTCGGTTTTTGCCTTGATGCGCGCCACTTCGGGGGCGACATCGGCGGCCTGAGCCGCGGCCGCGCCGGTGATTCCGGTGATCGAAACATAATAGACAAAGCCCGATGTGTTCTGGAGCACCTTGGGCAGGCGCTGATCGTCGGTGGTGGGGGTCGCCAGACGGATGAAGTTCAGTCCGGCCTTCTGGGCGGGAATGCACAGTTCGTCGTCTTCTTCGGGGGGCAGGTCCACCACGATCAGCCCGTCGATTCCGGCGGTTTTTGCGTCGGCAAGGAACTTGTCGACGCCGCGGTTATAGATCGGGTTGTAGTAACCCATCATGACAATCGGCGTCGTGTCGTCGGCTTTGCGGAACTCGCTGGCCATGGCCAGCGTCTTTTCCAGCGTCTGCCCGCCCTCCAATGCACGCTGTCCCGCCAGTTGGATCGTCGGGCCATCGGCCATCGGGTCGGTAAAGGGCATGCCCAGTTCGATGATGTCCACGCCCGCGCCGGGCAGGCCCTTGATGACCTCCAGCGAGGTGTCATAATCCGGGTCGCCCGCCATCACATAGGCGACAAAGGCCTTTTTCCCTGCGGCGGTCAGCTCGGCGAATTTGGCGTCGATACGGGTCATGGCGGCATCCTGTGCTTGATCGGGACGGGTTTGGCCGAAAGGCAGGTGAAAATCAATGCCCTGCTTGACCTCTGTCCGCTTCGCACCCTAGATGCGCGCAATTCAGTTTCAGGAGGGCCGGTCATGGGCTTCAAGATGGGGATCGTGGGGCTGCCCAACGTGGGCAAGTCGACGCTGTTCAATGCGCTGACGAAAACGGCGGCGGCACAGGCGGCCAATTTTCCGTTCTGCACGATTGAACCCAATGTCGGCGAGGTGGCCGTGCCCGATGCACGTCTGGACACCCTGGCCGAAATCGCCGGATCGAAACAGATCATTCCGACGCGCATGACCTTTGTGGACATTGCCGGGCTGGTCAAAGGCGCTTCCAAGGGCGAGGGGCTGGGCAACCAGTTCCTGGCCAATATCCGCGAAGTCGATGCGATTGCCCACGTGCTGCGTTGCTTCGAAGACGGTGACGTGACCCATGTGGAAGGGCGCGTCGATCCGGTGGAAGATGCCGAGGTGATCGAGACCGAACTGATGCTGGCCGATCTGGAATCCATCGAGAAACGGCGTGCGGGTCTGGTGCGCAAACTCAAGGGCAACGACAAGGAGGCGCAGCAACAGGATCGCTTGCTGGCCGCCGCACAGGAGGTTCTGGAAGAGGGCAAGCCGGCCCGCCTGGTGGAGGTGTCCGAGGATGACGCCAAGGCGTGGAAAGGCCTGCAATTGTTGACCACAAAGCCGATCCTCTACGTTTGCAACGTGGACGAAGGCAGCGCCGCGTCAGGCAACGAGTTCTCGGCCCGGGTCGAGAAAATGGCCGCCGAGCAGGGCGCGGCCATGGTCATCATCTCGGCACAGATCGAGGAGGAGATCAGCCAGTTGGACGCCGAAGAGGCCGCCATGTTCCTCGAGGAAATGGGGCTGGAAGAGGCCGGGCTGGACCGCCTGATCCGCGCGGGGCATAAGCTGTTGAATCTCGAGACCTATTTCACGGTCGGCCCCAAGGAGGCCCGTGCCTGGACGATCAGGGTGGGGACCACGGCGCCCAAGGCGGCGGGGGTGATTCACGGGGATTTCGAAAAGGGCTTCATCCGGGCCGAGACCATCGCCTTTGACGATTTCGTCGCCTGCAAGGGCGAGCAGGGCGCCAAGGAAGCCGGCAAGATGCGCGCCGAGGGCAAATCCTATGTCGTCAAGGATGGCGACGTTCTGCACTTCCTGTTCAACACCTGAGCCGGACATTCCTTAACCGTTCCTGACAGGAGCGCGCGCCGCATCCCGGCGCGTGCCGTCGAATCATGCGCCAAGCCCTTGGTTAACAGGGCTTTGGCCGGGACTCGGGCGTTCGGTATCGCGTCGGTATTCCATCGGTATCGCGTCGGTGCACCCGACAGGCCGGGTGCGGATGAACAGGGCCTTCGGTGACGGATCGTACGTTGCGTACGCGCGTTTCGTACGTTTCAGGATGAGTGGTAAGAGGGGCGGATCAGCCTCCTGACGATGAGGCGGTCGCGCGGATTCCGATGTTTCGGATCTTGGTGCGTGGCGGCCACGGCCAAAGGGCATTTGGCTCCGATCCTGATTTGAGTGAAATAGGAGGACAATTCCGACTTGCTCCCCCGTGCGGCTTTCGATAAACGCGTCGGCGGAGACGTGGCCGAGTGGTCGAAGGCGCTCCCCTGCTAAGGCCGCGCACTCTCCGGGTAAGCCGCTGGAAAACAGCGACTTTTCCCCTGCCCAGAATCGCGATTCCCAAATTTTGCCCATCATGGCCGGAAGTCCCAACCGTGGGCAAGAAGCCGGGCGCCCAGATCATCCGGGGCCTGCTTGCGATAGTGCATCGCCATCTGCGAGTCCGACCATCCGCCCCGCTCGATCAGCAGGGCAAGATCGCCGACCTGCGCACTGAACCATGTCGCCCAGGTGTGGCGCAATGTGTAGAAAACGATTTCCTCGTGCGCGCGCAAACCGGCCGCATCACACAGCTTGTGGAACGGTCTGATGAGATGCGTGCCGCGGTTTTCCCTGGTGATGATCGGGCGGCCGGTCGGCGTCAGGAAAATGAGGCCCTCTTCGGGCAGCGGGTCCATGAGTTCGAGGGACCGGTCGGGCACACGCACCCAGCGCCGCCGACATTTGGTCTTGCGGGCTCCACTCTGAACGCCCCGCACAAAGACTTGTTGCGTCGACCAGTTGCAATCCTCGGCCCGGACGACATGGGTCTCGCCCGGCGCGGCTCCGGTGCCGAGTTCGAAGGCGATCAGTTTCAGAAGACGCCGTTTCGGATCCTGCAGACCGGCCATTTCGGGCTTTTGGGCCACGCGGATCAGACTCTCCGCCTCCTCCAGGGTGAGCGTGCGCTCGCGCTGCGAGGGTTCCCATTGCCGCGGCCGCTTTCCGAGAGCAAAGTTGATCACCGCGTTCGCCGGTACCAGCACCTGCCGTTGCGCCGTCCTGTTAGTGGTCCACGTCGGCCGTTTCAGATCGACAAGGGCCTGATCCAACATGAACGACGTGATTTCGTCGACACCGATAAACGGCCCAAAATAGTCGGTGAGCTCCTCCACCTCCTTTGCATGCTTGCCGAAGCGCTCGACATAGAGCCGTCCCGCTTCCTGGAAGCTGGGATAGGGCGAGAGCACCCGCTCCCACGCTGCATCGTGAACACCCTTGGCCACTTCAATGGCTATTTCAGCCGCCTCGATATCGCAAACCCCCGTTGACCGGCGATACCTCTGCCCTTCGACATAGAAGTCGAAGCAGTACGAGCGGCCATCCCAGAACGGATACCAGCACGCTGTTCCTTTGAGCTTTCCCATTTCATTGCGTTCCTTAAATCAGTGATGTGCTTCAAGTAAAAAACGGGCTTTCGCCCCCTCCACTCACACACTTCAAAGGCAGGTGAATACTTCCTCCTCAGGTTGAGTAGTTGGCGCTCGGAGATGCCAAGGTGCGCTGCGGCTTCAGTACGGGTAAGTGGCCGTTCACTGAGGTCTATGGCATCTGACATGGTCAAAGCTCCGTTTCTTGCATGGTGGCGCAGCAGATCCGTTTGGGCGGATCTACTGGCCCTGTGCCGCGTCCGGGCTTGGGGCTTCAACGACCGTGACCTGGATTCGACAAACCCACAGAGATGACCGGCTGAGCGCTCTGTCAACAGGTTCACGATATTCGAGAGTTAGTCATAAATGGGATGAAAAACAGTGATTTACGGGATGTTTAATCTTTGCACTGACCGAGCGATCCAAGTGTGTGTTTCGGTATTTCAATCCACAGAGCGGACTGCCCGGGAGACTAATCATGCGGTGTTTTGGAACAAAAAATCTGCTTTCTTCGGGACGGCGCGGTGCCAGTAACTAAAGGTGCCCTCGGTCCGGCATTTCCGACCCGCCGTCGAGCGTCTCCCAGTGATGGAATCTTTCTCCGTGAGAACAGGTTCGAGTTGGGTCGTGAATTTTACTCCCGATTAATTTGTTTCCTTTTTTGCTTCGGCTTTCGTCGAAGTGGCCAATTTTCCTCCCGATTGCAAAATAGAGGAGGCAAGCTTGGGAAGAAATGAACCATGGCGGCCGACATGGTCCGCAGCCAAGAACGACTGGATGGTCGATTTCCGGGTTGAAGGAAAGAGGTTCCGAAGGGGGCTCGGCATCCGGGACGAAAACCTGCGGCAAACGGCGTTGAATAAAGCTCAGGCACTTTACAAGAGTGCTTGGGGCGAAGCTCTGACGCCCCGCACCAAGGATGCCCCGCCAAGTTTCAAAGACGCAGCGGATCTTTATGTCCAAGAGGGTGGAGAGAAACGCTTCCTGGACAAAATATTGAAGCACTTTGGCCCTCATGTCCGGGTTGATGAAATCTCCCATGTCGACATCGCCCGTGCTGCCCGTGCCATTTACCCTCAGGCGAAGCCTGAGACAGTACGACGGCAATTGCGTGTCCCGATCCGGGCCGTTCAGAACTTCGCAGCGGGAAAGAGGCGGGAAAAATTACCTGATACACGCCGCACACGCTGGCTAACCCCCGAGGAAGCCGAGAATTTATTGGTGGTCGCAGCCAACCCGGATGCGATTGGCCTCCGGGATCCAAATTTGCAGACTTTGAGGAAAATCGCTTTCATGCTGGGAACCGGCGCGGGACCTGGCGAAACGATGTCGGCGCTGGGAGAAAATTGGAATCCTGCGACGCGGGAATGGTGGCTGGAAGGGACCAAGACTGTCTTTCGTGCCCGCTATGTTCTGTTGCCGACTCGGGCTGTCGAACTTATTGGGCATATCCCGCAGAGCGGCCCGGCGTTTCCGGCCCCGGACGGGCAATCTTACACGTTCAGAAAAAACCGGGGTGGGCAGATGGCAGTCGCCTTCAACAAGGTTCGCGACGCAGCCGGATTTGGAAAGGACGTCACACCCTATGTTCTCAGGCACACGCGCCACTCGTGGGCGTATTCTATGACAAAAGACTGGGGAGATCTGCTCGACCAGGGAGGCTGGAACCGGTCGGATACTGCCAATCGCTACCGCAAGATCACGCCTGACGATTTGGGGCATCGTCTGCTGGCACATGGATGGGATTTTCGAAGAGATCCCGGACCGCCCGTCCGTTTCGGGGAAAAAGTCTCGCTGCGACGTCCCTGAATACCACCAAAAAGGGTCTCCCAGTGCTGGTCGCAAGGTCAGCGGGCCGGGACGAAAAAGAGAAACTTGGAAAATGTTGGACCAAGTTTTTGATACGTGCCGGGTATTGGTCGCACCAGCCTCGGGCTGCAGATCATGGCTCAAACATAACGATCGAAAGCACTTATGATCCCAATTTTTAGATACAAAGATCATCAAAAGGATCCCTGCCTCTCGATCTGGCAAAAACCGATCGGCCAGCTTTTACGGTGCGTTGTTTTGTCGCACCTGGAGGTTCTCCTGAAGCCGAACATTTCTGTGGATCCGTCATATTCGCCGAAGCTTTCTGCGAACCCGATTCGGCTCAAGTCGACAAATTTCCTTGTTCCAGAAATCATCGCCAGTTCGAAAAGTCGACTATGGCTCCATTCTCGAGGTTGCCCCGGGCGCATCGAGCGAAGCGTGTGATAAGCTGGTCAGTGCTAAGATGCACCGCGTAGCATTGAGCCGTTGTCCACACAAGGCGGCGGTTAGCGGTCAATCGCTGCGCTCGCGTACATATTCACCGCGTTTCGCAAGTGCGGACATTGATCGGCGACGAATTATCGAGACGCGACATTCAAACCGGGACTTCCACTGTAAGATGCCAACGTTTGGATAACGCCAGGAAACATGATAGGAACCACACCCGCTTCACTATGAATGATGTGCCCGTGACTTGTTTCCGCATCGACGAAAGCGGCTATACCGGATTTGATCTGCTCAACGCCGACCAGCGGTTTCAGGGCGCAAGCGCTGTTGCTATCGATGATGGCGAAGCGGCGCGGCTTATCAAAGCACATTTTCCGCGCCTGCAAGCACCGGAGCTCAAGTATCGCGCACTGTCGCGGCGCCCCTCCAATCACCCGCGCCTCCTTGGTTTGATGAAGGATCTTCTGAGCGATTTCGATAGCGTTACCTATGTGGCCGATAAGCGGTTTATGCTGACGCTCATGTTTGTCGAATATGCGGTCGAGCCCTATTACTACGAGCGCGGTTTTGATCTTTACGAAAACGGCCAGAACTATGCGATGGCGTCCATGCTGCATATGGCGGGGCCGGCCCTGCTGGGCAAGACAGAGCTCGCGGCGTTGATGGACACGTTTCAACAGGCGATGAAAGACAAAAGCCCGAAATCGCTCCAGCAACTGGTTGAGGCGGCTCGCGCCACCAATTGGGGAAAGATTCCGGAAGTTCTGGGACCGCTCGCACAATATGCAGATCGCGACTGCCTTTCTGCCATTGCCACACCTGGCGTCTCCACCGACATTGCCCTTGTGGTCCTGATATCGCTGATCACGCGCATGGAGGTCATGGCGGAGGGAGCCTATCGGGTTGAGCATGATCAGTCCAAGAACCTCTCAGCCTATCACGATATCCTGCAGCGATACATCAATCACGACAAAGAGGTCGAATTCCGCGCTACTGAAATCACATCGCTGCGGTTTCCGCTCAAGCTCGAAGCGGTGAAGCAAGTTGAGTCGAAATCAAGTCCTGCGGTCCAACTCGCCGATGTCATGATCGGCGCTGCAATCGAAGCTGGCAACACCCTCACGGGCTTGCGGTCTGGTGGGTTAGGCCCCGAGGATTTAATGCCACTTTATCGCGAGGATCAATTCATCCATATGTTGCCATCAATAGATTTTGAAGAGCAAAGGCGGTTTCGATCAGGCAGCCAAAACAGTCAAGCCATTGATTATTTGGCTGCAAACATCTTTGGAAAGGAGCGATAGGGGCCTGCATGAGTGAAGTGGGGGAGCTCCGCCCAGTTGAATTCTCAGAAACTCGAAATCAGCTGTACCACCGTTTGTTTTCGCGCCGTAGCTGCGCCGGTTTACGACGAAAGTAGCCGAAGCGCGAAAAAAAGGTGTGCTTGTCCCGCGAAGCTGCCGAACGCGAGTTAGGCGTTTCTTCCGCTTTTTCCCGTGGAGCATTGGGAAAGAATATGACACGGACAAGACCGTCTCGCAGTCAGCCAGGTTAAAAGAATGAGCATAAAGACGAAAAATCCGCTTGAGTAAAATTGACTCGCCAGTCTCGCGTCACTGATTTTGGTCAGCATCGAGTTTCGGCAGTGGTTTCCGACATGTGCCGATAACTCGTATTAGCTCCGCCAGGCTCTCGCGACGTCCGCCCCTTTCATCGCTCGCGCAACTTCAGGCGGCGATCGCCGGAGGGAGCGAGCGCTCGAATATGATGCGACGGCATGCAGGCGCCAGATCGGTGCGAGGCAAGAGTGTCCAGATCCGAGTAGCGAGAGCGTGCACAATATGATGTGCAACGTTCCGCAAATGTTCTATACTTGGTGCTATGACCAAGATTCTCACACCAAACCAGATGCTCGGAGAGATCGGCGAGGCGGCGGTGCGCCGCCGCTTTCTGGACATGGGCTTTCAGTTTGACGGCCGCGGAAGACTCGAGGCCGGCATCGACGGCATCGCCGAAGTGATGATCGACGGGCAGCCGCTGGCGCAGATGATTGCCGTGCAGGTGAAGGCTACGGAGGAGGCGAAGTACCCGGCCGAGACGGACCAGGTATTCACCTACTTGCTCAGGAGCAAGGATTTCGAATACTGGCGGCCCTCAAACCTGCCTGTCATCATCGTTCTCTACCGCCGCTCCGATGAGACTTTCTACTGGAAGGAAGTTCCGCGCGGTGTCAGTGCCGAGGACCGCCGGCTGCACTTCGACAAGCACCAGGACGTTCTCGACCGGAATGCTGTCGACCGCCTCGCAGCACTGACTGTTCCCAAGGTCGGTGCCGGCTACTACGTACCGCCGCTGGGCGACGGCGAAGAGGCGCTGGTAAACATTCTGCCACTCATTCTGCCCCCGGAAATATACGTGGCTTCAACCCCGTATTCTGGACGGAAGGCGACGGCGCTGCTTCTGGACAGCGACGTGCCGGCGCGCTTCGACTGGGTGATCCGCGGCGGTTCATTCTGGTCGTTCCACGACCCGCGGACATCGTCATGCCGGGAAATCGTCGATCTCGATCATGTCGAGGCCGTGGAAACGAACTACCTCGCTTTCCATGAGGACCTGAATGAGCAGCATCATTTTGCGTTCCTCCTGAAGAACGCGCTCAAGCACCAGGTCCGTGCTGACCTGAACTGGCAAAAGGAAAACGCACTGCTCTACTTCAGGGCCCTGGCCGCCGATACGCCCCGGCGGTTCTACTACGAGTCCGCGAAGAACAAGACGCATGCGGACGTCGTCAACGTTGTGACCAGCAAGAAGGACGAGGGAGAGGTTGCCTATGTCCGTCACCACGCCTTCGTGCCGCGCTTTGAGGTGCTCGGAGACCAATGGTACTTGGTCATCACCCCGACCTACTACTTCACGACAAACGGCTTTACGCCGCACTCGTATCCGCACGCGCTTCTGTCCGGCAAGAAGCGGCTGGACAACAGCGGATCGCTGCGCGGGCAGGTCATCATGTGGCACAGGTTCCTGACCCAGCACGAGCGGGCCAGCAATGATCTCTTCGCGCCCGAGCAGCCTGAAGAGCAGTGCCTCGCATTTGCCGAGCCGCCGAAGATCACTCTGGATACGCGGGTGCCGGAAGACGTGTGGGGCTCTCCGAAAAAGACGGCGGAGGAAAGCGCCCACCAGGAAAGGCTCGCCATATGATCAATTTCGAAAGCAAGATTCTCGTCGAGCCGGAGCTGGAGTTTGGTGACAAGCATCACCATCCGGACCCGCGGCTCGGGCTAATCGAGGCCGGTCCACTGCAGGCGCCGCTCGGTGATGTGATCAAGATCGGCGTGGTCGGCAGCGCCAAGACGGTCGAGGACACGGGAAAATTTCTCGCGGCCGCGGCGGCAGGCTTTGCGGGCAAGTCCGCCAAACACCCAAACCTGCATCCCGACTTTCCGGGGCTGGGCAATGCCAATCCTTTTAGCTGCCGCTTCGAGATCTGCGAGGACGCATCATTCGCTCTATCCCAAAGCCGGATCGAAAGGATAAGGAAAGAGCCTGATCACAAGAAAGCCGTCGAAATGGCAGTCGACGACATCATCACCCAGCTCGAGACCCTCGATGAGAGCAGCCACAGCCCGGACGTCGCGATCGTCGCCCTGCCGCTCAGCTTGATCGAGCGTGTCTGGAGCGCGAGGGTCGATGCCAAGAGCTCAACCGAAAGAGAGGACAGCAGCGGTTCTGATGCCCCAAATTTTCGGGGCATGCTCAAGGCGCGGGCGATGGGGCTCAGTTTTCCGGTGCAGATCGTCTGGGAGGACGTCATCGACGATAAGGCCAAAATCTCGCAGAAGGTAAAGGAGAGCAAGGCCCGCGATATCCAAGATCAGGCTGGCAGGAGCTGGAACCTTCTCACGACGCTTTACTATAAGGGCACGGGTCGCATTCCGTGGCGCCGCAGGCCTCGCGAAGGCGAATTTACGGCCTGCTATGTCGGTATCAGCTTCTACCGCGAGGCCGGCGGCCAGCAGCTCTTCACAAGCGCTGCGCAGATGTTCGATGAGCGCGGGCGCGGCTTTATTCTCAAGGGCAAGCGCGCCCAGACAGAGAGCCGTGGCCGCCACCCTTACATGACCTTCAACGATGCCTACGATCTCATCTCTAAGTCGCTCTCGCAGTACAAGAACCACCACAAGAACTTTCCGGCCCGCGTGATCGTGCTCAAGACATCGCGTTTCCGGGAAGAAGAGGCGGAAGGTGTCCTGAAGGCGCTTGAGGAAGCCGGAACCGAGCTCAGCGATCTGGTCTGGGTTCAGGAGTCCGCCTCGATCAAAATCCTGCGTGACGGCAATTATCCGGTGCTGCGCGGGACCTTCGTCGATCTCGGCGGTCGTGGTCTTCTTTATACGAACGGCAGCATCCCGTACTACGGCACATATCCCGGTCTCTACGATCCGCGGCCGCTACTGCTCTGCCCGCACGAAAGCTGCGATAGCACAATCAGCCAGCTCGCCGAGGAGGTCTTTTCCCTGACCAAGATCAACTGGAACTCGACGCAGATGAACCAGCGGCTGCCTATCCCGATCAGGGCTGCACGCAAGGTCGGCGAGGTCCTCAAATATATAGGTGAAGGACAGTTCGTGAGCTCTGATTACAGGCGATACATCTGATGCCCGGTAACGACCCGGACGTACTCGCCGCAGAGCTCTTCAAGACCTTCGCGCGCTTCGAGTATGCTTTGAAGGCTGCTGAATTTCACAAGGGTGAGGGCGCAGCGGAAGCCAACTGGCGCAGGTTTGCCGAGTCCGTTGCCGCGAGCTTCGAAGTGCCGGCAAGCGAGGAATTCGCGCAAGCAATCGCCTATATGCTCGCTAATCCGCCGAAAAAGCAGATCGTCGAAGGTGGCGTTCTGGGGTGGAACGCGTCAGCACCGCAGACTGATCTTCAGTCGGACAGGGTGCTGATCTACGTGCGCCGCGTGAGGAACAATCTTTTTCACGGCGGTAAGTTCAATGGCCGGTGGTTCGAGCCGCAAAGAAGTGCGGTGCTTCTGCAGCATTCCCTTACGATTCTGAATGCCTGTCTGGCTGCTTCGCCGGCGGTGAGCGAAGCCTATCACAATGAGCCATAGTGCGCTGCCTCCCGTCATCTTCAGCTTGCTCGATCGATGCTGCAAGAGCAAGTGACGGCGAACTGCTCCGAGAGAGCTGCAGCCGCGTGCCGTCGCTCATGTCATGCGGGATTCCGTCGTCGGTCCGGCCATTTAACTCCGGCGTAGCGAGTCTCTGTTCTGCCCTTCTTCCTTATGGCCCGAATAGTCGGGGCGTCATCAGAGCACTCACGGCAAACGGGAGAAAGGCCCGCACTCCGGTCATCGGGCCCGTGAAAATGCTGCGTAATGCATGAATGGCCGGTTCGGTTAAAGCTGCGCCGAGGCGAAAATCGCCGCCTCGAGTGTCGGCTGTGGGCCAAGGCTGTGTGGAAACTCGACTTTCGGGTACGCCCCTCCGCAACCTCCCTATCGAAGGCGATCCAAGCCGATCGCCTACCCCATTTTGCAGTGAACCGCGAGATGAAAGGGTGGACTTGCTCGCGAAGACCTCAAGATTGATTTGAAGAAAGCCTGACGCACCCAAAGCACATTTCCCGGTTGGCGGGATTACGCCGGCATGCGGTCAATCCCGGGGCGCGTCCCGCCAAGGTCCTCGAAGGCCCGTGTGCGGCACGAGAACACAATGATCTGCTGGTCCTTGGCGACGCGGGTGAGCGCGGTGAACATCTTCACGATCCGGTCGTCGTCGGAATACACCAGGGCGTCGTCGAGAACGATCGGCACCTGGCGCCCCTGGTTCGCATAAAGACGCGCAAACGCCAGGCGGGTCAGGATTGCCACCTGCTCCACGGCTCCACCGCTCAACGCCTCGAGATCTTCGTCATCCCCGTCCCGCGACAGTTTCGCCGGCAGCATGGTTTCGGGGTCCATTTCCACCTCGGCGCCGGGGTGCAGCATCTTCAAGAGGGGTAGGAGCTCACGCTTTACCGGCTCGAAATAGGTCTCGCGCGCTTCTGATCGCGCCACCTCGAGCTTACCCTTCAGCTCGCGAAGAACCGCGACCTCTTCCTCGTAGCGGGCATCACGGGCACGCGCCTCCGCGAGCTCGCCCCGACACTCCGCCAGTCGGGTCTCGATTCCATCCTCCGCGCGAGCGCGGATCAAGCCATCAAGCTCGGCCATGCGGTTTCTGCGCATTTCGCGGGCCGCCGTCGCGCCATCCATTACGGACTGGACACGCTCGAGCTCGGCTTCCGCGGTTTCAAGATCAACCACGTCCGCGCTCCGCAAGGTTTCCAGGCTCGATCCCATTTCAACGCGTTTGTCTTCAGCCTTCTGCCAGGTCTCTTCCAGGCGGGTCAATGCCTCGTCATCGGAGACCTCCGGCATCTCGTCGAACGCTTCTTGCGCAAGGCGTGCTGCCGTGCGCGCAGCGGCAAGATCTTCGGCTGCCTTGTTCCTGACAGCCTGGGCGCTCGATCTATCGCCCTGGGCATCGGACAGCTGCCGCGCCGCGGTATCTGCATCGATTCCGTCGATCGGATCGGATATCTCTTCTTCGCCTTCCTCCTCTTCGATCTTTGGCAAATCTTCGATCGCGCTGCGAAGGACTGCGATGCCGTCCCGCGCGTAAGCCTTAATCGCATCCTCGGCGCGGGCCCTTTCGCCTTCGGCCCCTCGACGCGTCTGGATCGCCACCCGGGCCGCCGGAACATCGGCAGCACGGGCCTCTCGAAGAAGATCCTCGAGGTCGCGCGTGCACTCTTCGAGCCGCGCATTGTCCACCGAGGCGGGAGGTCCCAACGTCATTGTCCCGACGCCCGGCACCTCGACGCGGCTCTCCGCGACGATCGGGATATCCCTTTCAGCCTCGATCGCCTTGCCGCTGATGGCAAGGCGCTGATCGCCGCTATAGGAAACACGGAACCACGCGGCAGCCGCATCGCGCTGCGCAATCAACGTCGATCTTTCCGAGGCCAGCTTTTCGATACGGGTCATCATCTCCTCGGTGATGGCGATCTCCTCGAGTTTCGCAGCCGCGCCCTTTCGGATTTTGTCCAATTCTTCCGCCTTCTCGAGGCGCTCGGACATATCCTTTCGTTCACCTGCAAGACGCTGGCGGTCTTCACGCGCACGCTTGCGCGCCGCGCGCGCAGTGATCGCATCAAGGATCTTTTGAGCTTCGTCCACGCGCTCCTGAGCCTTCCCAAGGTCCGCCTCCTTGCGGTCGAGGTGCTCCTGGGCTTCCTTCAATGCGCCTTGAGTCGTCGCAACAGCCTTCTTGCGCTTGCCGGCGTCCTCTTGCGCCTTGCGCGCAGCCTCCAGGCTTTCCTGCGCCCGTTCGACCTCGATTTCGGCAAGGCGAAGCATCCGCCCGGCCTCGTCAACCTTTCCGGCATGTGCCCGCGCCGCTTCCACGGCTTCCCGGGCGTCGGACACCTGCTTGCGGCGCGCCTCATCGCGCGCAACATCGCTGTCCTCCTCATCCTTGCGGCGCAGCTGGGCGCGCTCTTCGAGCGCTTCCGCCAATTCGTCGATCGGCGCAGAGAGTGCCTCTTCTTCCTTTTCCAGGGTCTGAACCGCAGCGCGGGCCTCGGCCCATGGGCCACCTGCTTTTGGCCCCTTGGTTGTCGCAAGGGCCTCGAGATCGGCGACGCATCTTTTCATGATCGCGTCCATCCGGCGACCACCGGTGATATTGTCCACCTGGCCCGCAACCGAAGACATAAGGGTCTGACGCGCATCACGCAGTTTGTCGCGCTCGCTCTTTTCCCGCGCCCCGTTTCCGGCGGGCTCGAGTCCGGTCATGCCTTGGCGTACCCAGAGCAATCCCGCGGGTCCGCCATCTCCGGCCCCGATCAACCGGTCGATCCACGCTCCCGCTTCGCCCTCCTGCGCAATGATCCGGCCAGTGCCGAGGTCGGTCACGCTTGCCGCCTTCTGTGCGATGAACTTCTTCTCGATGCGATACTGCCGGCCTTCGGCATCTTCCACGTCGACCGCAACCTGGACCGGCCCCTTGGAATAGGGTTGCAAGCTCTTCACTTCCTGGGCCTGGCTCTTGTGATCGATGAAAAAGACCGCGTGCAGGGCATCGAAGAACGTGGATTTCCCTGTCTCGTTGGGTGCTGAGACAGTCGTAACCCCATCGCCGATCCCGGTGATCGAGGCGGTTTCTCCGGCAAAGCGGCGAACATTGGTAAGGTGGATTGCGCGCAGTTTCATTCCCGCTCCTCCTGTGCATAGGCATAAAGCCGTCCAAGCGCGCGTTGGGATATACGCCTCGCGTCGATATCCCGATCGGGGTCTTCCCCGTCCGCACGCAGGCTTTCAGCCGCGACACGCAGCGCGCCAGCGGCGTCGATGTCATCGATGTCAGAGACGTCGTATTCCATGGCCAAACCGGAAAAATCCGAAGCGAAATACCCGAAATCATCCGCTGCCTCGGCACAGGCGCGCCGCAACAGCGATTGCTCTCCCAGCGTCAACCGGCCAGTTACCTCGACCTCGACCAGCGTGTCCCGGCGCCGGTTCGCCGTCGGGAAGATATCTTCGAGGGCAGACGCTACGTCCTCCCCCGGCTGCACATCCAGGCGAGGGTTCATCCATTCGAAAAATCCCGTCTCGACCGGTTCGACCACCGGGTCTTTACCCGGTCCGGCGATATCCACGATCAGGGCGGTTGCGCGGATGCCATGCTTGAAGCTGTCGGATTCCGGGGTGCCGCTATACCAGGTCTTCGACCCGATATTCAGCTTCCCATGCCAGTCGCCGAGCGCGAGGTAATCGAGACATGCGGCCTGGGCGCGGGCGGGCGAAATGATCCCCAGCGCATCCTCTTCCCCGAAATCCTGGACGGCGCCATGGGCAAGGCCGATCCTGATCGTTCCCGGATCTGTTTCGGCGGTGTCCATCCACTCCGTGAGGTCTCGGCCCGGGTGGCGGACCTGCGGCGGTGCCGGCAGAATTGAGACACCATCCTCGATTTGCAGAATCTCCGGCTCCAAGGCGAGCGTCACGTTCTCCGGTTTCTCCCGGCACATCCGATCCCAGAGCTCGGTTGCCGCGAGACTGTCGTGGTTGCCCGGAAGAATGATCCAGTGGATATCGGTCTCCGCGGCAAAGGCACGAATTGCCTGGCGCACCACCTGGGGTGGAGGCGTCTGGGCATCGAACGTGTCGCCGGCCAGAAGGATCAGGCGTGAATCATTTTTCCGCGCCGTCTCTGCAAGGGTTTCGATCCGGGAAAACCGGGCCTCGTGAAGCCGACCACGCAACAGCTCGTCAAACCGCCCGAATGGCTTGGCCAGGTGGAGGTCTGAACTATGCAGAAATCGCACCATGTGAATAACTCTCCGATGTCGGTCAAATTTTTTGTCGCCCGACACATTGGCCCAAAGTTGTGTTTTCGAAGCAATAAAAATCAATCTGTTTCGAAAATCCACAGCGCACTCAACGCATCGCAATGCCTATGTTTGATTACGACTCCGACTTATGCCGGTTAGCCTGTTCGAGAAACAGATTTTTCAAGCAATTCCTGGGACAGATCACGACGGCGACCAACAGGCGACCTTGCCATCCTTCTCCAATTTTCTGATTTGTTCGGGCCCGGAAAGAAAATGGTTTCTCCGGGCCCAACTGTGATTGCGATTAAGGCCCCGTGTGCTTGCTGAACCTTGCAAGTAGATCGTCGAGCCGCGCGCCATACCATCGCAGCGCGGTATCGACCTCGAAGCGCGCCACCCTGGCGGCCGCATCAATGCCGCTGGTTTTTTCGTTCCGAAGCGACGTCACAATGCGCATCAGAGCGTCTTCCACCCGATCGGGGTTCGGCGCGACACTATCTCCCTGTGCATGAAGATAACAAAGGGCCTCGAACGCATCCTCTGCGGATAGCGCGTCGATCAGAGTGCAGAGACCTGCACCGTTCTTGCGCACGAAGGCAAGCGCGTCGAACGCGGCATCCATCTGCCGTTGGTTCGATGCTGTCGGGGTAGTACACATCATCATCTTGATATGTCCTCCTGACATCCAGCCCGCGGCGTTTGCCACGATTTTCTGTACTGGTGTCAGACGCGACGACCGCAGGAGGTCAGTCGCCGCGCTTCTTCAGTCTTTGATAGATGGCTTGATGCCGATTTTTGCGGCCGCCATTGCATGTCGCAACTTGTCTGCAAGAAGGCAGATTTCTTCGACCACAGGGTCACTGGGGTCGATTGCCGCGAAATACCCTGCCTCAGGCAGATCCTCGTTGTGTACATTCTGCAGGGTGAGAATGCCGAGAAGCTGGAACAGCTGTTCAATCGTCTGACGCGTGAGAGAACCTTCGAAAACAACGCTGTCCCGAAGTTGCTCGACGAGCCGTTGACCTCTTTTACCTGCAAGTAGCGCGGCGCTGTTGACGAGTGCATCGTATCGATCGCAGAACAAGTGTCTTACCCCGGCGAGGACGATCTGTGCGTCGGCACCAAGATCGTGGTTGTTGAACAGATAGTCGTACATGACACCTCCGATGTGTGGTTCCAAATATCCGGGTTTCGTCCCGGGTCAGATCGGGGGAAGGCGTCAGTAATGTTATTGTGCCGTTTTCTTGGATTCGATCATCTTGTGTCCGTGTGTGTTCATAGAAAACGAGATGCCGTTTGCTTCTTTCTGAACAACAGATTGGCCATTTTCGAGAAAACGAAGCAGAAAGTTAAAGAAACAGTGTTTTGTAAGCGGTGCCCTGACCCCACCTTCCCTGTGAGCGCGTGATCTGCGAGTCCCCGCGTTGTGTAGATTTGCAGGGATTTTCTCCATGGAGCACTCAGCGGAGTTTCTCAGTGAGGTGATTGTCGGGCCTCGCGGTCAGAGGCGGTGGCCGGATGATGTGAAAGCGCGGATCGTGGCTGAGACGTTAGAGCCGGGGGCGACGGTGAATGAGGTTGCCCGGCGCTATGACATACGACCCAATCATCTTTCGGAATGGCGGCGGTTGGCACGGGAGGGGAAGCTGGTTCTGCCTGCTTTGCCAGAGCCCGAGGCGGATCCCGGGCCCATGTTCGCGCCAATGGTTGTCGAAGGTTTAACCGACCGTGCGCAGGGGTCCGGGGACGCAACGCTTGAGATCGTCTGCGGTGATGTGGTGATCCGGCTGAACGGGGCGACCCCGGCGGCACGGATTGCGGAGATTGTGCGGGCATTGGCCGAATGATCTTCCCGTCCAACCGGGTGCGGATCGTGGTGGCGACGAAGCCGGTGGACTTCCGCAAAGGCCATGACGGGCTGGCGGCGCTGGTGAAGAATGAGCTCAGGAAGGAGCCCTTTACGGGGACAGTGTTCGTGTTCCGCGCCAAGCGGGCTGACCGGCTGAAGCTCTTGTATTGGGACGGCACCGGGCTGGTGATGACATACAAGCGGCTGGAGGAAACGGCCTTCACCTGGCCGGCGATCCGGGATGGGCTCATGTCGCTGAATCACGCCCAGTTCGAGGCCCTGTTTGCCGGGTTGGACTGGCGCAAGGTGAAGGCTCTGGCGGCACGTCCGCCGACTGCGGCAGAGTGAATCACTGGGGCGTTTAAGCGGGCAACCGAAGGCCGAACTTGATAGACCCCGGGCATGAACGCGGCGGCCAATCTTCCTGACGACATCGAGACCCTGAAGGCCATCATCCTGGCCCAGCAGGAGCAGAACGCACGTCTGGAAGCTCTGGTTGCCGCCTTCAAACAGGCCATGTTCGGGCGCAAGTCCGAGAAGATCGATCCCGACCAGTTCGAGCTGGCGCTGGAGGATATCGAGACCGCGATTGCCCTGGTCGAGACCGAGGGCGAGGCCAACCCGCTGGTCACACCGACACGAACCTCGACGCCGCGCAAGGCCAACCTGGGATCGCTGCCGAAACACCTGCCGCGCATCGAGGAAGTGATCGAACCGGAAAGCACGGTCTGCGACTGCGGCCACGAGCGGCATGTCATTGGCGAGGATACCAGCGAACGGCTGGATATCATCCCTGCTCAGTTCAGGGTAATTGTCACGCGCCGTCCGAAGTATGCCTGCCGCTCCTGCGAGGGCGGGATCGTCCAGGCCCCGGCGGCATGCCGACAGAGGCCGCGGTGGCGCATGTCATCGTCAGTAAATACGCCGATCATCTGCCGCTTTACAGGCAGGCGCAGATTTACAGCCGCCAGGGCATCGATCTCGACCGTTCGACATTGGCGGCCTGGGTCGGACGGGCGGCCTTCGAGATCAAGCCGGTCTACGATGCCCTGCTGGCCAACCTGAAGCGGTCAGCCAAGTTGTTCATGGACGAGACCACGGCCCCGGTGCTCGACCCGGGGCGACGCAAGACCAAGACGGGGTACTTCTGGGCACTCGCCCGCGATGACCAGCCCTGGGGCGGGGAAGATCCGCCCGGCGTGGCGTTTACCTATGCACCGGGGCGATCCGGACAATATGCGGAAGATATCCTGAAAGGCTTCTCCGGCACCCTGCAGGTCGATGGCTATGCGGGCTACAACCGGCTGCTCAAACGGCCCACTCAGGATATCCGGCTGGCCTACTGTTGGGCTCATGCCCGGCGCAAGCTGCACGAGGTCGCCCGGACCGGCACCACGCCCATCGCCGACGAGGGCCTTCGTCAGATCACCGCGCTCTACCGGATCGAAACGGAACTCCGGGGACAAAACCCCGAAGCGCGGCTGACTGCCCGGCAAGCACGTTCAAAACCGATTATCGATGATTTTGAGGCCTGGCTCACCGCCCATCGCGCCCGCGTCTCGGCCAAGTCTCCGCTCGGCGAGGCCCTCAAATACGTCGCCAAATACTGGGACGGGCTTTGCCGGTTCCTCGATGACGGCCACATCGAGATCGACAGCAACGCCGTCGAACGCACTATCCGCCCCATCGCGTTGAACCGCAAAAACGCTCTCTTCGCGGGTCACGATGCAGGTGCGCAAAACTGGGCAATGCTGGCGTCGCTGATCGAAACTTGCAAGCTCAACGCCATCGATCCCCACGCATGGCTGACAGCCACTCTCCAAGCCATTGTCAACGGACATAAGCAATCCCGGATCGACGAACTCCTGCCATGGAACTACGCCCCGACCGTGTGATCGGCGCACCGCTTACAGTGTTTTCCCACTTATCCACGAAAGAAACCACCTGCATCACAGCCAGCAAGGCCTTTGCCAGATGCGTCGCACCACCATTGCAGAGGCGCAGTGAAGCGTGTCAGCATCTGGACACCGTCGCCGAAATCCACGGGGTTTGCCATGTCAAATTGCGGGCATGCGGCCTTTCCAGGCCATTGCCGGTGTGAGATCGACAGCCGTCAACGGTCCATTCCTGATCTTCACGAGGCTTGCCGGCGCTGCGGTGCGGCGCGCGAACCGTGTTCCTCCGTATTTTCTCAATCGGAAACAGCAGAAATAGATATGATGGCGAAATTGGGGATGCGCCTCGGGGGCGCCGAATTGCATGGAGGGGCTCGAAGCGGACTTGCGGCGGCGCGGTAAGTTGAGCGACCGGACGACCTCGGAGCCCGTCGCTTACGGCTCAATGCAGTCTTTCGTGATTGGATTAGCCGGTCGAGCCGCTCACTACCAAGCTATCAATTCGTCCACTTTAACGACGATGTCTTCAAACATCGGGAACTTTGTTCCTGCAGCACGCAAATTTTCTACCACTCGGTTTACAGCTTGCGGAGTCTTGCATACGTCAGAGACGTGTAGGTCCATATCATCGGCGATCTCTTGGAAAGTCTGCTGCCATTGATCGCCGCAAATCTGTTTGGTGTAACCCTCTAAGTTGCGTTCAAATGCAGCACAGCGAGCAAAACAGCCGGAGGGATAGTTAATTGGCTCTTCGATACCTGCAATCAATTGTAACAGTCTGTTGGTGCCGGGCTTCTTGTCACCACTGTTGGCGTCTGAGTCGAAAACAGCATAGGTGGGGATTCCCAACTTGTTGAATATATAAAATGGTTTGTCCATTTTGGTTTTGCCTTCCACGGAAACGATGACGATACCTTCTGCAATGCAGTCCCTGTTGAGCGATTGGTAGACACCCTCAAGGATCGCCTTGTCCGTGACGCCCTCGACCAGAATGACTTTTTGAGCGAAGAAACCTTCACAAATTTCTCGGGAGAAAATGTGGAGTTTTGCGAGAAAGGCATGATCTGGCATTGGATCTTTCTGAACCAGATTTGCGAAGAATTGAGAGCACTCCCGAATTGTTAAGGCGGAAATACTGTGATCAACGTTTCCATCGAACACAGTCTTTCGCATTATGCGAGCTGTGTGGAAGTGTTCGATGTCCACGAATTTCTCAGAGTGCGTGGCAAAAACGACTTGGAAACGGATACCAGTCGATTTGCTGAACTCTTCACAAATGTAGCGGAAGGCCGCAGACACCAGTTTTTGTTTATGTGGGTGTTGGTAGATTTCAGGTTCTTCGATGAGAAGGATAATATCGCTCTGCGCTTCGTCGAATTCTTCTTCTGTCGTCGCTGCCTGACTTTGCGCAAGAAACTCAATTACGGAGAAGAGTGCGGCTCTTTGTAGGCCATGGCCTACATGTTCCAATCCGCTCAAAAAACCGCTGTCTTCAACTTTAATTGCAGGCTGCGGAAAACTGAACTTTACACCTTCTTCTGACTTCCAGTCCGCTAAGAGCCTTGAATCGCTATAGTATTTTTGAATGGTAGATGTCAGGCTTTCACTGATCGCGCCGAGTTGAGGAAATTTGTCTGGCGATACGAGTGAGTCAAAGTCTGTCTGAGTTTTCTCGATGAAGTTTTTTACTTCCTCGCGGTTCTCATAGGTCTGTTTTGCAATTTCAGAAAGCAATCCAATAATTGGGCTTCGCTTTGCATCGGATGTTTCCTCCTGAACGTCCGCCACAGCTGGTATGAAGTGAAGACTTGTTTTCTTTTTCAACTTCCCATTCGCGACGTTGGGCGCCCCGAAGAAACCTCGAACGTAAGAAAACTCAAGCTTGTCGGGATTGTCCTGTTCCCACTGCCTCATATTCTCAGCAACTTGTTCTGCATTCGACGCTCTGTCCAAACCTTCTGTGGCGTCGGCAATATCATTGAATGCGGTCCGCATATTTGTCTTGTTTGTTTCGGCTCGGATCGCATCGAAAGGCGGATAAGTCTTGGCTCTCACACTGTAAGTGAGGTTGTTTTCCTTTTCGTTGGAAAGCGTCCTTGAAACTGTGAGCTTCCCATCATGCACAGCTGAGCCGAACTCTTCGTTCTCGCCTGCCGTCAACTGATCAAACGTGGCTATAATTTCGATGCTTTCAGTTTCTCGCCTATGGAAATCATCAGGTGTTATTTTGGGAGCAGCCTCGAAGAACAATCGTAGCGCATGAAGTAGCGTGGACTTTCCGGCATTGTTACCGCCGATAAGTACCGTCACGTTGTCGAAGGTCAAATTCGCTTTTTCAATGGACCTGAGGCCAACGACCTCCAGTGCTGAAATTCTCATGGATACACCTTTGCAAGAACCAATCGCAATTTTCGAACAAATTTGCTAAAACCGTCACACAACTTATAGGGTTGTGCAATTCTTTCATGTTCGCCGGGCGCTGTTTCGTCGCTGTAGTTTTTTGGGACCAAACAGTGGTGCAGTAAGAAGATGCTCTCCGGGCCGAAGAGTGAATTTTCCAGAAGTTAGCTTGTGCTGCAGAAAGCTGACATTGGTGTTTTTTGGACTTCACAAATTTCATTGATATCGGCGTTTTGAAGCTACTCGCCATCTACTTCAGTACCGATTTCAGACGTTCGACCGTTGTTCGCCATGATGGCGTGACTGGCTTGCAGACGGTGTTCTGGTTCCCGAACATGCCAACTTCCTGTATCGCCTGATCTTCTCGAACGGAGTGTTCCCACTCGACCGGAACGAAGTATTCAGATTTCTCCGGGTCGTCGGAAAACTCTCGGTGATAACCAGCCTCAAGAATTTCCAGTGCGGGCCTCCCGTCGATCTGAAAGTCCTTGGCCGCGATACGGCTTCCAGTCACACGGCCCACGCCCACAAAACCCTTCCCTGGGATTTTTACCCAAATGTGGTCGCCCTCGTTCAACATCCTGAGGGAGTTGCTGTACCATGTCCCGCCGCCGCCTGAGACAAAACCGTAGCGCACGGCCTCGTCCCAATTCCGGGTCTGATCGGCACCGAAACTGACATAGTATTCGCCGTTCCATGGCTCTTTTTCTCCGCGCCGACCGGTGCTGGCGGCTTGGACCTGAACTTCGCCCGGGTCGATGAGCCAAGCGCGGCTGAGTAGCTGGGTATCTTCATGATCGAAGACCTGAAAAAATAGAACGTTGATCGCAAGGCCACGATCATTCAGATAGCTGACGATCCGCTCGCTACTCGCGTCGAGTTCTGCGGCCACGATGACGACCTGATGGCTATCGTTGATCGTGTCGTCATCCAAATGCTGCCCAAACTGGTCGCGGAAATCGCTGGTCAGGTTCTGCCCGGGTCTGAAGCGGCTGTAGATGTCCACGATGTCATCTGCGGCCAAGCCTTCGACCCATGCCGCGTAATCGAGGGCTTGGGCGACCACTTCCCTTGGGGTTCGGTCGCGTTTCAACTCCACGAGGACGAGGGAGCCATCGGGTGCAAGAGCCAAAAGATCAATCCGGCCGCCGAAGCCTGTATCAACCTGACGCCCGATAAGCATCCATTCGGACGACAAAATGCGCGGTTGCGCGGTAATCATGTCTTCGAGCATTTGCTCGGAGGGCAGGACGCCTTGTTTGATTTCCTGAGGTGAGGTGGAAACGGTCCAGACGGCGTGGCTTATGGGCATTAAGGCGCTTTCTTCACATTGAGTTCTTCAGCCCATTTTAGACCAGTATGTTTATCTACTTGTTGAGGTCCATAAGAAGAAAACTCTCGCCAAATTTCTGGGCTTGGATGCTTGTAATGACCATTTGGGTCCGAGCAAAAAACGCTATGACTTGGGGAAACGCGCGATGCGCTGCCAACCTTCCAATTTTTCTTCGAACCATGATGTGGAACTTGAAACGTTGATGTTGCCATTATCCGCTTCGCCCCAAAAAATCTGATCATGCGATCCAGATGCTTTTTTGTCGAAAAATTTCCGTCTCCTGTGTAGAGCATGGGGACACGACTGTCGGTGATGTTCGCGGAAGTCCCGTCGAGGCTTGGTTCTGGCAGGTAACTGTGAAGTGGCACTGGACCGGTATAGAGGCACAACGAAAGATCATTCTCGAGACCGGTTCGAAACTCCTTTTTGTACAACTCTTTCAGAGCAGCCAGTGCTTCCTTTCGCTTTGAGTGATCTGAACCAAGCAGCTCTGGAGTTAATTTGCGGACGTGCTTTCTAAGGCGTTCAGGCGATGCCGGGGCACTCTTAGGATCGTTGTAGGGAACAAACTCCCAGGTCGCTTTTTCGACTATACGTCCGCCCGGGGGCATTTCCCGCGCAAACCTTTGGTTTTCCAAGGTGTCCGGTAGCTCAAGTCGCTTGTTTAGTGCACTGGCCTCAGGCATAGCCCATTTGCCATCCATTTCCCCAGTCGGTTCGAAATCGTCTGGACCCAAATCAGGCTCTGGTTCGTCTGGGTCCGTTGGGCCATCATCATCTGACGGCATAACGAAGACAATCCGGTCGAACGTGTCTGGCGCCTCTGTTGCCAGGTAACTTACAGGATCAATATAAAAACCCATTTCAGGATCATCCGCGTTCAGCCCGTCGTCGAAGCCGAGGACCAGTCGCTGCCAAAGTGGCGCCCATGGAAGCATGATTGAGCTTGCACCAACTTCGTTCAAAAGGGTGGTGAGGCCGCTGATGTGGTCGGAATGTAGGTGCGAGATGACAACAAGATCGAGCCGTCGTCCAAGGGTTCTTCCAATCTCACGAATCCCACGATGAACGAGCGCTTTCGAAGAGGAGGTTCCGCAATCGTAGACCCAAGCGAAATCCCACGATGGTTTCTGACCAGGGATCTTCATCATCCGCTTGCCTTTTTGGATCGCACGAAACGCGACACATCCAAACGCGAACAACCCCTGTCCGACCGGTTTGAAATCATGATCGACGTAGAGCCAAGTCATTCAGCGGCCTCCAGGGCGTTCTGCGAAGGCTCCAGCGCCTCGTGGAGGAGGGCTTCGAGGAGGCGGGTGCGGGTGGTGTCCGTGGTTGCCAGGGCGGCCTCCAGCCGGTCGCAGAGGGCCATGAGTGTGTCGACCTTGGCCACGATGCGGTGTTGTTCGGCGATAGGTGGGAGAGGTATCGGCAGATTAAGGATAACCGCGCGCGAAACGTTCTTCATCGACGGACTCACCCCGGTTGCGTTGCTTGCATAGTATTTACGGGCGTAATCAGCGTTATTATTAACCAGCCAGACAAAGCGGTGATCACAGTTTTCCGCAAGACGAAGCCGCACGATCTTGTCGCTCATCATCAGATTATGCGGTTCGTCGATGACAAGCGCGGCTCTCGCAACGAGTTCCGCTGTATTTGCGCGTGAAATGAGGAAGTCGTTTATTCGCACTTGTGCTTGAAGCCTCGGCTCCGTTCCCTTCAGAACTTGTTTGTTCGCTTCTGGATCAAAATGGTCCCAGGAAACGGCACTGACCTTGAGGACGCCCCAAGCATCGCCCTGTCTTGCGTGGTTCTCAGTTCTCGGGCTCCAGCCCGCGTCAGAACTGAGAACCAGTGACCCGAGACGACACCATGTCCACGCGTGTGGAACATAAAAAGGGATTTCCTTGGATTCCAGCGCCGACATCGGCTTCTGTTTTCTGATTTCACCCGCTTTGATCAGTTCACGCCGCTTCATCTCGATAGCTTCAAGTAGTTCCGACGCTGGTTCATCCGCCGGGTCCTGTTCCACCAGCTTCCCTCTCACGGCAAGGTTGAGGATGCTTTGGCGGAGGGTCTTGATCTGGTCGGGGCGGGTGGTGAGGGCCGGGAGTGCCTCGAGGGCGAAGTTGGCGTGGGTCGGGAAGTCATCCGACGTGGTGTCTGGGGCGGTCAGGCGGGCGAGGCTGGCGGCGGTGAGCTTGTCGCGCGTCTCCTCGCGGGTCTTGCGGGCCTCCTCCAGCCGATCACAGAGCGCCATGAGCTCATCGACCTTGGCAACAATCCGGTGCTGCTCGGCGATGGGAGGGACAGGAACCGCGAGTTGCTCCATTTTCTCCTTTGTCATGTGGATCATAGAGATACCGTGCCCGGCGTCTTTGATCTCACGCGTTTTCTGCTGGAGAAAAAGATAGACGAAATTCTTACTCAGGTATTTTTCGCTGAATAGTGGTAGTTTCCAAATGTGGTAATGAAAGATTGCACGCGGACCGCTCCAAATGAATGGTCCGAAAGACGCAGACCACGCATATATCAGATCACCTTCGTCGCAATATTTGTCGTCTTCGAGTTCGAGGTCTGAATAGTACCAGTAGTCCGAAGTAAAGAGGTTCCCTACGCGTAGCACCGGAGTGCCTTCCGAAAGCAATTCCGATTTTTTGTATGCGCGCCCGTTTACGACCCGCACCAAGTCAGACAATCGAGCCTCATCCCAGCCAAGCGGAAGGTCAAAGGCAAGCTCTGTAATAGAAGGGTCGACTGCTTTCTTCTTTGTTTTTCGTTCTTTGAGGTCCAGTTGGCTTTTTGCTTCGGCAATTCGGACCAATTGCCGTGTGGCCGGTTCATCCCCCGCATCTTGCTCCACCAGCTTCCCACGCACGGCCAGATCCAGAACGAAACGCCGCAGCCGCGCGATGGCGTCGGGCGCCTCGCTGATCTGCTCGTAAACCTTGAGCAACCGTTCCGCGGTCATGGCTTCGCGAACTCCTTGAAATTTGGGCTATCTTTGAGCCGGAATTCCACCTCGTACGATTTGAAGGAGACCGAAGGCACGACATCGAGTGCATAGTGCAGCTGGGGATCGCCCTCGGTGGCGACGACCAGTCCTTCAACCGTGTCGCCATCTTCAACGAGGTGCCGTTTGACCCAGCCCATGTATCGCAAGACCTGCCCCACGACGGCATCGGAGGATTTCTCTCGCTTGAGTTCTATCACGAGCCAACGGGGCGCAGTTCTGTGTCGCGCCAGAAGGTCAATTCGACCGATTGGCGTTCGGAATTCATAACCTGCTTCCGGCTCGCCATCACGCGTGTAGATATCCCATTCCTTCGCGAGATCCAGCATGTCCCAATTGTCGAACATGTAATCATGCAAGTGGCGTTCGAGCGCGAAGCGCGTGGTCTTGGCGTTCGGTGCCGGGGCGGGCGTATCCAGTGCGGTCCCGGCAGGCTGATCCGTGTCATCGTCCTCCGCATCGTCATGGAGAAACCACCAGACGGCGTCGAGGCTCCATAGATCGACATCGAGCGCGGCGGCAAGTTGCAAGATAACCTCGTTCACAGCGGTGTAGCGTTCGCCAAAGCTCGCCCCGCGTGGGGTCTCCGGCAGAAGGCCGAGCTCGAGCAGCCCGTCATGGGAGGTGTTGTTCCAGACGCCATACTGGTCGGGATAGGCGACATGCAAGATCGCGGTGATGATACCTTTACCCATTCCCTTGATGTCGGTGACCGGCTGCATACGATCCGCGATTGGTCGCGTTTCGTCCACCAGATGGGCAAGGGCTGCACGGGTGGTCGGCATGTCAGCACAGACGCGGTTAACCTGACGATTCAGGCCGGACCAGTGGCGGTTATTTTCGAAATATAGAAAGGACCGCAAGACATCTTCGTCAATCGTGGCGATATTCGCCGGTTGGAAGGCAGGGCTGTAGCGGGCAATGACTTCGTCCTTGGCCTCCAGAATTTCACGTGTGTCCTTGCGGTCGAGCATTGCGGCTTTGGCGGCCCGCAAGCGTCCCATGGCGTTTTCGGGAATGGCTTGCAGTGTCATCGCGCCAGCGCCTCGGTCAGGATGGATTTCAGCTCGGCGCGCAGGCTTTCGACCGAGGCTTCGGCCTTGGTCAGGTCATTCAGCAGGGTTTCGGGGTCGCCCCAGTCTTCCTCCTCTACATGCGGGTTCTTGATGTCGAGGTTGAAGCCGCGTTCGCGGATCTCCTCGATCGACACCTTCCAGGCACGGTCGCTTTCCTCGCGCCCTTCGCGGTTCGGCCCGCCCCACCATGCGGCGCAGTCGTCCAGATGCTCAAGCCGGATCGGCTTGGTCATGGAATAGGCCTTTTGCGTTTCGGGCACGCGGTGTTCCCAATACCAGACGTCCTGCGTCGGCGTGCCTTTCTCGAAGAACAGCAGGTTGGTGCCGATGGAGGCGTAAGGCTTGAAGACCGAGTTGGGCAGCCGGACGATGGTGTGCAGGTTGCATTCGGTCAGCAAGTGTTCCTTGAGGCGGGTCTTGATGCCCTCGCCAAAGAGGGAGCCATCCGGCAAGACCACGGCGGCGCGGCCGTTCTTCTTGAGCAAGCGGATAATCAGGGCGAGGAAGAGGTCGGCGGTTTCACGCGTCTTGAAGGCAGGGAAGTTGTTTTCGATCCCGTCCTCTTCTTTGCCGCCGAAGGGCGGGTTGGTGAGGATGATGTCGACGCGTTCATCCTTGGTCCAGCTGATAAGGGGGCGAGCAAGGGTGTTGTCGTGCTTGACCCAGCTGGGCTCCTCGATGCTGTGCAGAAGCATATTGGTGGTGCAGAGCATGTGGGGCAGGGGCTTCTTTTCGACGGCGCGGAGGGAGGATTGCATAAGCGCCTCGTCCTCTGGCCGCTTCACGTAATTGTCGCGCATGTGCCGCATCGCGCAGGTCAAGAAGCCGCCGGTGCCGCAGGCGGGGTCCATGAGGATTTCGCCGGGCGTCGGGACGATCTGCTGGACCATGAAGGCGGTGACGGCGCGGGGGGTGTAATATTCGCCGGCGTTGCCCGCGTTCTGAAGGTCGTTCAGAAGCTGTTCATAGATGTCGCCGAAGTGCTGCCGCTCGGACAGGCTGTTGAAATCGACCTCAGCGATCTTGTTGATCACCTGCCGCATGAGTTGGCCGGATTTCATGTAGTTATAGGCGTCTTCGAAGACGGAACGGACGACGCGGGCCCGTGGGCTGGTTGCCGGGAGTTCCTTCAGGGTCGGGAAGAGATCGGTATTGACGAATTCAAGCAGGGCGTCGCCGGTGATGCCTTCGGGGTCTGCCGCCCAGTTGCGCCATTGCAGGTGCTCGGGGATGGGGGAGGTGTAGTCGTCACGCGTGAACTCCAGCGCCTCGTCCTGGTCATCGATGATCTTTAGGAAGAACATCCAGACAAGCTGCGAGATGCGCTGCGCATCGCCATCGACGCCAACATCCTTGCGCATGACATCCTGGATGGACTTGACGAGGGTTCTCATGCTCATAGTGTGCCTCCGAATTTGCTTGGGCTTCGTTTCTGCGGGCTTTCCCACCAATCCAGCTCTGAAGCGGTTAGAATGTGCACTGATCGAAGCCTGTATAGATCTTCCAAGAAACCGTCAGAACTATTTCCGTTGTCGTCGAAGAGTTCGGTGAGCGCGCCAGATGCCATCATTGTTTCCAAGAGGATCTTGGTGCTCCAGTAAGACCCAAAGTCACTCCAAAAGTGCTGGAATGTGTTGGATCCAATCTTCACGCTGTTGGGCTTACCCCATACCCGTCTTTGCAATTCGTGCACTGAAAAGTGGACGCTGCGAGAAGTGGCTTGATAAAAATACTGGTATTCCTTGTCCTTACCAACTTGTTTCGCAATGTATGAAACTGAGGGTATTTTTTGCCCTTCGTTTAATTTCCAACCCAGCTGTTCTCCAATAGCATCCAAATCACGATAAGTAGGTTTCCTCATTCGGTCCAAAGACTGTACTTTTTTGTTTGAGAAGCCGAGTTTCTGCAGAGTGGATGAGCCAAGATATTTTTTTTGAATTTTATGTGCATCAGATATTTCTTTTTTGCCTAAACAAACTGTGAGCTTTGCTGCGAACTCCTTATTTCTCTCAAGGTATAGAAGCCACAATAACTCCTCATAGGCAGGTCTAAGAAGAGTACAGCACATGGCGCCATGACCGCTCTCGATTAGGGCTTGGATTGCCTCACATGCTTCCCATTGCCGCACTACAATTGATCGCTTTAATATGTCGTACATCCGTGGCTGCATCGGACCGAACCACTGATATTTCTCCAGCCGCTTTACGTCGCCACGTAGATGATCTCTCACTCTGGCACAAAGTGTGCTGAGGGTTTCGTTGCTATCCTCCATGTATTGTCAGGCGCTTTCTTCGTAGAGGGCATTTTGCAGGTCATGAACGGCCTGCAGGTAATCGTTCTTTTTGCCAAAACTTCGCATGAGCTCAATGGGCGTGCCCATGTGTGAGAAGGGGTTGATTTGAAGGATATTCGTGTCGTCGAGGGTCAGGACGCCCTCATCGGCGTACTTTTCCAGAAGGGCCTCAAGCACGGCTCGCGCCTGTTCGCCATACCTGTTGAAGGCATCGCGTTTCTTGACGTTCTCGGCGCGCTCTCGCCGGGTGAGCGGCTTGGCGTCAAACGCGATGTGGCAGATCAGGTCAAAGGGATCGAGGTCGCGGCCCAGTTCCTCGCCTATCAGGGTGATGTCGATGCCCTCTTCTGACAGCTCGTCGAGGATGGCCTGCTTGCGGTCTTCCGCATTCCAGCGCCGCAGGAAGTCATCCATTGACGCGAAGCGGCGGGTCAGGTGCCGTCTGGTGAAATCCTTGAGACTTTCAGTGACAAGATTCCCGTCCGCATCGAGGTATTCAACGCGCTCCTTGATGATCGACGCGCCGATTCCATCCACGTAGATTTTCTTCTGGGGACCGGAGCTGGACGTCGGATCGTCGCCGCCAAAAGGATCGTGTGGCGCGAGAGTGGGATCAATCGGATCGATGATCACGGTTTCACCGCCCTCCGGATCATCCGGTGGTTCCGTGGATTGATCGTCCGGCGGTGTCATCGAGTCATCGGGGCCGGGCTGATAGATCTGGACGGGCTCGCCGTCGAAGTCAGGGTCGGCAAAATGATTTGTGGCGCCACGGAAATCCATGAGCGTGAAGTAGTATTTGCCGGTGTCTGCGTGGACGCGTGTGCCGCGTCCGACGATTTGCTTGAACTCGGTCATGGAGCCGATTTCCCGGTCGAGCGCGATGAGGCGGCAGGTTTGTGCGTCCACGCCCGTGCTCAGCAGCCGGGAGGTGGTCACGATTACCGGATAGTCGGCTTCCGGGTCAATGAAGTTCGCGAGCTGGTTCAGACCTTCCTTGTCGTTTCCTGTGATCCGCATCACGTAGCGGGAATCCTTTTCGATCAGATCCTGGTTTTCGTTGATCAGCGCCTGTCGCATGCGCGCGGCATGTTCCTGATCGATGCAGAAGACGATCGTCTTTTGCATGCGGTCACCACTTTCCTTGAGGAACTGGGTGACGCGCTGGGCGACCAGTTTGGTCCGGTCATCAAGGACCAGCGTGCGGTCGAAATCCTTGGTGTTGTAGATGCGATCCTCAACCTCGTTCCCGTCACGATCGAGCTGACCTTTCTCGGGGCGGTATCCTTCGACATCACGGTCTATGTGACTCTTGATGACCTTGTAGGGCGCAAGGAAACCGTCGTGGATGCCTTCCTTCAACGAGTAGGTAAAGATCGGTTCGCCGAAGTAATTGATGTTGGAGACGTATTCGGTCTCTTTGGGCGTTGCTGTCATCCCGATCTGAGTGGCCCCGGAGAAGTGCTCGAGAATTTCCCGCCAGGCGGAATCGTCTGCGGCACTGCCGCGGTGGCATTCGTCCACGATGATCAGGTCGAAGAAATCTGGTGAGAGTTCCTTGTAGATCTTCTGGCTCTCGGCCGGCCCGGTCAACGCTTGGTAAAGTCCGAGGTAGATTTCATAGGCCGTGTTGATGCGGCGCTTTTTGTCGACTGCGAGCGTAAGGTCCTCGGTGGTGCCATCCGCTTTTTCGATTGTCTTTGAATGCGTCGACAGCTTGGCCATCGACCCTATGAATGGGCGAAAATCATTGACCATGGTCTGGTCGACCAGCACGTTTCGGTCAGCCAGAAAGAGGACCCTCTTTTTCGCACCGGATTTCCACAGACGCCATATGATCTGAAACGCGGTAAAGGTTTTTCCCGTGCCCGTCGCCATCACCAACAAGAGCCGGTCTTGCCCTTTGGCAATCGCCTCAACGGCGGCGTTCACTGCATTGGTCTGGTAGTAGCGCGGTGTTTTGCCGGTATCGTGGTAGCCTTGAAACGCAACGCGCGCCTGTTGATCGGACAGGCCTTTCCAGGTCTCGTATTTCTTTTGCAACTCGTCTGGAGATGGAAACTCGTCCAACCGGATTTCTGTTTCCATGGAAGCCGATTGCCCAGTCTTGTCATGGAACAGAAACCGATCGCCGTTGGTCGAAAAGGCGAATGGGACCCGCAACATTTCAGCATAGGAAAGAGCCTGCTGCATCCCATCGCCGACAGAATGCTTGTTGTCCTTAGCCTCAATGACAGCAATGGGGATATTGGGCTTGACATAAAGCACGTAGTCGGCGCGCTTCTGCTTGCCACGTGCGACCATCTTTCCGCGGACAATGATCCGACCGTCTGTGAGTGTTTTCTCCTCAGAGATCTGTGTCTGCAAATCCCAGCCAGCCTCCACGACCGCTGGTGTAATCAACTTGCTACAAATATCTCGTTCGGAGAATGTGTTTTTCTTCATATCTCTCAGCCAAAGGTAGAGTCGCCAGCCTACATATCACAGCGCCGTTCTCAAGCCTCTTGCAGCGAAGACGCTCACCACTTCGCGCAGGGTCTCATACACAGCTAATTTCACCTTTCCGCTCAGAAGGCCTTTTGGGGCAGCGTGACCTGATCTGCCAAGTCCCTCAATGCCTGCGCAGCTTCGCGCAATCGGATTTTCCGGGCGAGAAACTCGTAGGCTTCCTGGGATAGAGGGTTCTTGTGTTGAAGCATTGCGGCAACTATCTCGCGGTCTGCTCCACGTGCCACCAATGTATCAGCCCATATCGTTCGCAGGATGTGGGGCCCATGTCCGCTGTGACGCGCCACCAGCGTGCTGAGAGCGTCCAGCGAATATGGCTCACCTGGTTTTTTCGGCGACGCAAGAAAAGGCGCACCGATGCGTTCGCGATACACGCGCCATAAAGCCCTTGGCTCCGTGCCCAGCAGCAGGCAGGCGTCGAGAAAAGGAGACACCTCTTCAGGCAAAACCAAAGGCTCGGCCCGTGTACCTGACTTCTTCGTCCAACCAAGATCAAGCACCCAGCAGTTAGCATTCCGAGACAACTGATCACCAATGGTAAGGCGGCACAGATCACCACGCCGTAAAGGGAAGACAAGCAGGATTCCAAGAACGCCTACAACAGTCAGGACTCCCCTTCGAACCTGTACGTTCTTTGTATTATCCGCCTGATCGATAAGGTTATGTGCGCGTAGGAAATAGTCCTCGAGAGACATCGGACGTTCACATAGCGCCCGTTCCTTCCTCTTGGGGTCGCCGTTTTTGTCTGCGAGGGCCCAAAACCGGTTTGTGAAACGACTCCATTTTCGGCGTTCCTCTGGGTCGTGGATGAATGGCCGAAGCTGTTCGCAGTACGTGGCGACGCTACGTCGGCACCAGCCCTTTTCGCCGTTTGTTTGTGTCCAAAGTTCCAAGCGGTCCAATGCGTAGTCTGCAAAGATATCGAGGGCGCTCTTTTCAAAGCTGATCGCTCGCCCCTGTGAAGCAAGCAAATTATGATGCAGCATCAGGCTTTTCCGGCGATTTCCAATAGTTGAAGCACTCCAATCATTCGCCGTATCCCGCGATGTAAGGTCATTCAGAAGCGCTTCTACGTCCGCGATCACGCGCTTTTTAGAAGGCCGTTTAGATGGTTTTGGTGGCCACACTCTTGAATAAAGATCAGTCTGTTCGTGGCGAAACACGACAAGGTGGGGATGACCAGGGACCAATAAATCCATCGCGACGCAAAGACGGGAGAGGCGCTGATACCGTGTGCGTTCTGTAATCGCCTCAGTGAGATACAGGTGGCGCAAAGGGTCGGCAGGTAAGACTCCAAGTCGGTCGATGCAACGCAGATAGGCGTCGACTTCTTTTAGGTAGCGGCGCACCTCTGGTACGCGTAGATCCTTGGCGAGGTGCCGCATTCCGGTCGGCCACCACCGGGCAGCGATGATGTCGTTAACGGATCGATTGTCGATCTCGTTTTCATACAGCCAGTCACGCAAGTCCTTGTCAGGCCCTGACGTGCCCAAGTCGTAGAGGACACGCATATACTGCGGTGTCACGCCTTCGGTAAGGGACTTGCCCAAAAAACAGCGAAAGGCCTTCCACCCTTCAAGATCGAATACCACAGGACGTCCCGGGAACTCATCCCGGGACCACATGCAATACAATCTCACGGTACGGAGGATCCGCGAGCGTATCGGCTTGGATGCCTTCATCAGCCGGCTCGCAAGAACATGCTGAAAGTCGACGGGCCATTCCGCTGGTATTTTCATTGTCATACGCCCAGTCTCCTGTAGATGGTTGCCTGTGCCTGCATGACATCCCGAAGCTGCCGGGCCCGGTCGACAAACATGTAGGCGCTTCGCACGGTGGCTTCGGTATCTCCAAGCAGTTCGGCGATTTGGCAAACGGGCACGCCATTGGCATAGAGATGACTGGCTACAATGTGACGGCACATATGCGGCGCCACGTTGAGCCCAATCTCAGAAGTGTAGTTCCGCCAAATGCGCCGTAGGGTCTCAATATGCAGACCGCAGAACAAGGCGTTTGGTTGCCTGTATTTCGCGTGGGGCGGTTTGTGCTTGAGGATAAGAGGGTGAGCAGTTTTTAGGTACCATTCGAAAATTTCCCTGGGAAATATGGCCCGTGTTTCAAGCAGAGGTACTCCCTCCGAAAAGTAGCCATTCTTGACGATATGGCCGGGGACGAGGATGGTGAGCTCTTTTTCACCCCGATTATGTTCAGGAAAAACCACGTGCGGCTGGGACCCGCCCGACAACAGTCTTTGACGGGTTGCCAAGCGCAGGGGATACCTCGTCGCGATCACCGTATGGACGGCCATGATTGCGAGATCCAGCGCCCGATGTTGGGCCTTGTTCAATCCCGGTTCATTTGAGTTCTTCAAGGCGTCGAAACCAGCGATCAGTGGCTTGGCCTCGTCGAAGAAGACTTTCGGCATAGAGAAAAACTGCCGTTGAAAATTCTCGTCATCGATGAAGCGCAGACAGAGTTCTCGCTTGTACGCCGCGGTCGCGCTTTCTTCCTCGGTGCGGCGACGCAGTGATCTGGCGTGGAATAGCGACGGCTGGCATCGGCCGCGGTAGAGAGGACACAGATCACTGAGAAACTGGATTACAGAATTTGCGTGCGCTCGACGAACATCTGGTTGGCAGATCGGACCAAGCCCGCCCTCCGCGCAAACCTTCACGACATCGGCCAGCACTTCAGGTTGAGTGAACGCTTCGCGATCAAACGGCCTGTCCGAGCTAACCAAACCCAATTCGACCGCACCATGCCAGTACCAGCGCACCGCTGTCGCGATGTTTTTCGCGCGGTCGTTACTGATACCATCCGTTTCGATGCTCCTACTCTTTGTTCCGTATTCCACGGTCTGTTCGCCACGACGTCGCCGGTCGAGGTAATCTTCCAGAGCAGCCTCCAGATCCGGATGCATCGGAGGCGTAGAGCGCTGATGAGCCGCTGTCAGGTGCCCAAGTGTGCCAATTGGCGCGATTGGGAGAAGGCAGTTGGGTACACGGTCATCGTCACGCAACTTATCCAATCGCTTGGCGCCGCGCTTCACAGCACCCTTGATGTTTGGCAGGAGATCACGCGCAAACCCTTCGATCTGAAGGCTGGTCAATTCGCGCAAGGAAAAACCACGCAGACGGCATTCCCTTGCCAAGATATTGAGAGGAAGCCGCTCATAGGTATTCAAAAGTACCGGCCCTTGGTTGCGACCAACGACATGGTCGATCAAAGCGGCCCAGTCATCGTCAACCGAACGAAACACATTGATCGTAGCCCGACGTCCCGAAACGACATCGAAAAAAGCGGAAAGATTGCTGGCCCAGACTTTGACTGACGCGAGGCTTTTGAAATTGCACCCCCTCGGGATGTGCCCAGTCTTCTTGATTTCGGCATATATACGTTTTGGTTCGTCTGGGTCGCAAAGGATGAGTTCCTCGGCGTCCGCGATGCCCATGGCGTTGTAGACCTTGAGGGCCTTGTTCACCGATCCCCGGATTTTGAGGCGCCGGGTTTCGGCCCAATATTCGTCGCAGACACCGGCGGAAAACCGGGTTTTAGCGGTGGCGAGATCCATCTGGACTGCGTCGCAAGAGTAATGGTTGCCGGGATTATGCATGACCGTCATTTTGAGTTTTCCTTTGAATATTCTTTCGAGCAGTTGCGCCATCCGCGCCGCCCTTACGACCGGGGCGGGCGGGGGTGCGCAATGACGCGCAATGTGCGCAAATCGGAGTTCGGGGGAGAGGTTTGACATGGACGCCCTGTTGGGCCCTTGGTCCAAGTCCAACAGGGCGTTTGTGTCAATGTGGCGTGGTTCGTCACAAAGTGCGTGGATCGCACTTTCCGCGTCATAAAAACCGAATTTCCTTCTTGGATCGGTGTCATTTCGGTTTGCTCCGGAGCATCTCGTGCCGGTACAGCGCGGATGCCAGATCGCGCCGGAACCGGTGCTGTTTACCGATGCGTATGGAGAAGAGTCGCCCTTCGCGGGCGTGCCGCCGATAAGTGCCCAAGTGCAACTTCAAAATGCGATTATCGTCATCACGCTTGTCTTCCGGCGTGAGGAGGTCCGCGAGTAATATCAGCCGCTCGTCATCCGAGGAGAGTGCCCAGGTCTTCAGAGGGTCGCTTACGCCTTCGATAGCGAGTAGGTCGGTGAGCGGAACGGTGAGGTCGCGCGTTCTACCGGGATTGAGACCAGAGTCGCGCAACAAGCGCCGAACCGTATCAGCACCAACGGACCACCGTTTCGAAATCGTCTTCTTCGTAAACTCTGGTATCGGATGCTTTGCGAGCGCACGAGCTATCTCTCGCGTTTCTGCCGCGCTTCGGCTTGGAGTAGTTTTACCTTCTCCTTTCGTGGCTTCAGGGGGGTGGTTTGTGCCTGCTGAACGATGTTGAAACTTGTCGTGGGGGGCTTCCGGTTTCATGGGTCAATCTCCTTAGTATCCAGGAGATCGGTTCACTTCATCACGCTGAGAAACGGAGCTTTGAGGAAGTGCGACGCAGCTTTGAAGGCTTGCAGTGAGGGCTCCATCGCGTTGCCGAAGGCACTTTTGCAGGTTGGGGAAATGACCAGATCTTTCCCACTTTCTATTCCGCGTCGTTCCTTTCCATGCCATTTCAAGGGCTTGGACGGGTCTGCGGCAGGTTGCTAAGTGTTTGAATTTTTGCCTTGTAAATCCAACCCTTGCCCGGCTATACGCGTCGGCGGAGACGTGGCCGAGTGGTCGAAGGCGCTCCCCTGCTAAGGGAGTAGGCCCGGAAGGGTCTCGAGGGTTCGAATCCCTTCGTCTCCGCCACCCATCATTTTCATACAGTTGTGTTCAGACCCATTCAGCGCCATATGGCGCTGTTTTTGTTTGATTATCCGCATTCGTTGTTGATCTTCGGATTTCTTCGATTACACTCGTTTCTGTTCATTGGGTGGTATAAAGTGTGGTATATACATGGCTCTCCATAGCGGCAAACTGACCAAGAATCTGGTGCGAACGCTTGGCCCCGGTCGGCATGGCGACGGGAATGGCCTCTATCTTGTCGTTGACCCGAGTGGCGCACGGCGCTGGATTGTGCGCGTCACCGTCAAGGGGCAGCGGAATCGGGAAGGCAAACCCCTGCGCACCGATTTTGGTTTGGGCGGCGCCGATATCGTGACGCTGAACCAAGCGCGCGACCGCGCCCTCGAATATCGCCGCATGGCAAAGCAAGGCTTAAACCCGCGCTACAATGTCCGCCAAGAGGTGCCTTGTTTCGAAGAGATCGCCCAGCAGGTTCACATCGAGCGGCTGCCGACATGGAAGAACCCCAAGCACGGGCAGCAATGGATCAACACGCTCGCCGAATATGCCTTCCCGAAGATCGGGCGTTTGCCAGTGTCGGAGGTCGGGCAGCCCGAGGTTTTGCAGGTTCTGCTTCCGATCTGGACCGAGAAACACGAAACGGCCAAGCGCGTGGCGCAGCGGATCAAGGCCGTGCTGGATGTGGCAAAGTCGAAGGGCTTCTATACCGGCGAAAACCCCGTCAACACGATCCGCGATGCCAAGGTGTTGCCGCGCGTCAAACAAAAGGTGCAGCACCACAAGGCGATGCGCTGGCAAGATGTGCCCGCCTTCTATGCCGACCTTGCGACGCGGGACGCCACAGCGGCCAAGGCGCTGATGTTCACCTGCCTGACCGCAAGCCGGACCAGCGAGGTCTTGCAGGCCCGTTGGGAAGAGTTTGATTTCGATGCGATGCTTTGGACGATCCCGCATGAGCGGATGAAGGCCGGGGAAGAGCACCGCGTACCGCTGACGCCCCAGATGATCGCCATCTTGGAGCCATTGAAAGCGCTGCAATCAGAGGCGGTATTTGAGGGACAGAAGCGCCATAAGCCCTTGTCGAACATGGCCATGCTGATGCTTTTGCGGCGCATGAAGATCGAGGGGATCACCGTGCATGGCTTCCGCTCGACCTTTCGCGATTGGGCGGCAGAGCGGCCTGATGTATCCCGCGAGGTGGCGGAGATGAGCTTGGCCCACAAGGTGGGGTCGGACGTTGAGCGCGCCTATGCGCGGTCAGACTTGTTGGAAAAACGGCGGCAGTTGATGGAAAGGTGGTGCGAGTATGTTGCCTCGTGAAATTTGGAATGATGGGAGAAAATTGAAACTTCCCGCCCTGAGATCCGGTGCGTCAAATTATGATTACATAATGTATCGTGCGGCATACGAGATAACGCACTGCTTAGAAAAATGGCTGAAAGTTCCTTTGGATTACAACGAAACATTTTTGCCAGCGGTATTGATGTTAAACCCATACGCAGGGCCAGTTTGGATGCACTCCGATCAGGGGCAGGAAATCGGTGACATAAGAACCGTCATCAAACAGACGCGTAGAGCCAAAAAATCGGTCAAAGAATCCATTCGTCTCGAATATGCTGGAGAAAAAGGTGCGTCAGATGATGAACTGGCTCGCGCACTGCGCCGGATGAAGGGACTTCCACCTCCGGTTTCACTTTGGATCGAAAATGCAGCCTGTCAGACACATTTGGAATGGGCAGGCCTATTAGATCATATCGACGTTCTTTTCTCTGAGTACGCCAAGGAGCGCGGGGGAAATTCTGGGCATCAGCGGGCACGAACTGTAGCGATCGTGGTGCGGGCGCTCTTTGAAGTTCATTCTGACGAGCGCATCACCCTCGGCATAACTGAGCAGGTTCCCGAAGGTAGCTTTGGCAAGTGTTTGCAAGAGGTTTTCTCGTGGGCAGGTATTCCAGTCAACTTCTACCGTTATGCGCGAGAAGCTCGACAGCTCGCGCGGGATGATCATCAACTGAAAAAATACATAGATATCCTTCAAGAGCATTATGTTGAGGAACCTCCAACTCCCAGGGGCCACATAATCTACTTGTAAACGGTGCGCCAATCATACGGGGTTGACGTCGTTCCGGGGCAGTAGGAATTTAATATTGGTCTGTTTGTGCCTCCTCGCGATGACGAGGCAGTCCGGCTGACAGATAGTCAGGCAATCACCAACTTTCGGGCATAGCTAAACGCGTTGCCGCATGACGACAAATTTTGGAAAAATTGTATTGTTGGTTTTGCGTGAGGATGCGGTCTCTGCCGTTCATATTCGATTTCATACCAGTTGTTTGGGAGAAATTGAATGTCATCCACCGATGTCGAAGTATTCGATCCGAAAAGAATTTATGACGATTCTGACCCGGAGCTAAACATCATCGCAGGCAAATCAAAGCGCGCTCAGTGGAGGCATCGACGCGTCGGGCCTGCATTCATCAAATTCGGGAGGCGCGTAAAATATGCGGGTGCCGACCTGAATGCCTGGATTGATCAAAATCGTGTCCTGCCGACGGAATCTGGCTCGCATGTGTGAACTTGATTGTTCGTTGCAGGTGAACGCGGTCTGGGTTGAATGAGATGAGTTGGGAAGTTGCCAAGCTCTGTTCCGAAAGGAAATTCGGCAGTCCCGTGCGGAAGCAGATCATAATGTTTCTAGCGGACAAGGCCAGTGATGATGGATCGGGGATTTGGTGCTCTAAAGGCACCATTCACCGGCACACTGAACTGGGTGAAAGCACGGTCAAACGCGCTGTGAACGAACTGGTCCAGGAAGGTATTCTGATCGAAACCGGGCAGCATCGTCGCTGTAAGCACGGTTACACGGTCGTCTACCACATGAACCTCGCAATCGTTCAAACGCTCGAATTGATTTCGGAACCATACGACAAAGTCGGATACCCAACCGGGTCCAGAGTGGACGGGGGTCACACTGAACGGGGAACGGGGTCCGTTCCGGACGGGGCACCGGGTCCAGAGCGGACCCCAAACAATCCTAAAACCATCCTGAAACCACCTACGCGCGCGCGAATGCCCGAGGGGATGGGTAAGAATTTTGAAGCCGCATGGAACGCCTACCCCGCAGATCGGCGACGAAACAAATCCTCATGTCACCAGCATTTTCTGCAAGCAGTTGAGGAAGGTCTAACGGCAGAGGAGCTTGGCAGAGCAATAAAGTCTTATGCGACTGAAACTTCGGGCTACACTCGCTCGAAGGTATGTTTTTCAGACAACTGGTTCCGCGAACAGCGTTGGCAGCGACATGTCGACGAAATGCGGAAGGCAAAAATTGAGAAAGCTGAACAAGCAGAAAACCATCTGAAGCAGCGCGCAGACTATGTGAAAAATCACCACTGGATGTGCGCACATATCTCGATTGCTGAGGCTGGTAAGCTCTTGTTGCGCGGATTGGTTTCCGAGGATGAGTTGCGGCGCGCGGGAGTAGTCTACTGATGGTGTGCCGTATGCTGCCAGAAAGCAGGAGCAAGGTTACGCATGTGGCTACGCGACATGCACCTTGGAAGGGAATGGGCAAGCCCTTTCCCCTTCACCCCAAGCCCGGCGCGCGGAGCGCGTCAGGTGGCTGGTATGAGTAACCGAGAGCCAAAACCGCGTGTGGTGCGCGATCTGGTTTTGCGGGTGCGCTGCACGGAGGAGGAGCGCGTCACCTGGTTGCGCAAGGCCCGCGCTCAGGAGAGTTCGCTATCCGAGTACACCCGCCATCTTTTGTCCGGCGAACCCATGCAGCGGCGGGCGCGACCACCCGAGGTCGATCCCGTGCTGCTGGCGACCGTCGGACGTGCGGGCAATAATCTCAACCAGATCGCTCGCGCCATCAACACAGACCGCAAGGCCGGACGCGCCATCGACCTGATCGCGGTGCGCACTCTGCTGATGACTCTGGATCGCCAACTGACCGAGATCGTCGCGGAGCACTCAAGATGATGGTGCGCTTTTTCACGCATGGCGATGGCTCCGGACGCGCGGCGGTTGAATACTTGCTGGCCGAGGAGGTCGCGGCCTATTGTGAGGACCGCAAGCGCATCGCGGGCCAGACCGTTCGCCGAGATGTGTTGCCGGAGGTGCTGTCAGGCGACCCCGACCTGACCCGCGCCCTGATCGACAGCAACTCCCGGAAATGGCGCTACACCAGCGGTGTGGTCGCCTTTCATGCGGAGGACGATCCCACCGAAACACAGCAGGCGGCTGTGATGCGTGACTTCGAGCGCGCCGCCTTTGCTGGGCTGGAAAGGGATCAGGCGAATATTCTCTGGGTGCGCCATAAACATATGGGCAACGTGGAACTACATTTCCTGATTCCGCGACTGGAGCTTTACCAGAACCTATCATTCAACCCCGCACCACCGGGATCGGAGGCCTATTTCAACGCCTTTCGAGACTATTGGAATGCCCGCGCGGGCTGGATCAGCCCGGAGGAACCCTCCCGCAAGCGAATGGTGAAGCCGGTATTCGATTTCGGAGACCGGAAGAGCATTAAAGAAACGATCCAGACGCTGATCATCCAGCGGATCGAAGCTGGTGAGATCAGCAACCATGCTGATGTCCGCGCCGCTTTGGCTGAACTGGATGGCCTGGAATTCAAACCGCTGCCTGACAAGCAGCTTGAGAAACGTCGCAAGGCCGATGCCGAAGAGACCCGAGGCGGCAAGCCCCGCAAACGCGACACCCGCATCACCATGCGCGTCGCGGGCACCTCGGACAGCCAGAACACATTCCGATTAGAGGATCGAATTTTCCATGAAGACTGGACCGCAGATGAATACTTTGCTGCAAAGCCTGCAAGCGAAGGTCGAGACGCAGACCCATGCAACCGAAGCGCAGACGCAGCAGATGTTGAACGACTTCGAGCAGCATTTATCGCAAGCGTTGAGCGCCGCGCAGCAAAAAATCATGCAAGATATGCGCGAGTTGCAAAAGCTGAGCGAGATTATCCACGACGGGACAGCCACCCAGGTCGAGGAACAGGCCCGCAAGATACGGCAGGCGACAGCCGAGCTGGAAGCCAGCCGAAAAGAATGGCGCACAGTGACATGGAAGACCATGCTGCCGACCTATCTGGCTGGGGTCTTGCTGACCTTCTGGGTGCTCTTGATGGCAGTGCAGCTGACCTTTCCCAAGCCGCAAAACGCGACGGTGGAGCCGGGGCTGGCGATGTTCGGCCTCGAAGGGGCGAGGGTGAGCCGTGGCCCTGGCGGCTTGGGCCAGGTGCTGAGCCTGCCGCGCGGCGTCACGCTGGCCGATTGTCCGATCCCCAACCTGAACGGCGGCGAAGTCTGCGTCGAGACCGCAACCACGAGGTAAACCATGGCACACCCGCAGTTGACGCCCTTCGAGACCGCATTGCTGCGCGCTGTCGAAGAACTGAACACGACATTCGAGGCTGGTTTGAAGAGCGCCAGCGCCTCACCGAGAGAATTCGAGACCTTGCATCGCGCATTCAATCGTTTCGCGACAGACTTGGAGAAACGTTTGACCGCCTTGGAGCGGCAGCAGGCGGAGTTGCGGAGATTGTTGGAGACTGGCTGACCCGGCGGTCTGCGCACCGGGAAGAAGCTGAGCAGAGCAAACCGAAACCACGAGGCACGGCCCCTGCGCCGTTGTCAAATGGCCCGAAATTCTAGGTAAACGAAAGGACACAACCATGAAGACCGGAAAAAGCATCATCGACCAGATTCAGAGCGCATTGGGCGAAATGGAAGACACAGGCTTTCTGGATGATTTGGCTAGCAACGCCGAAACGGTAGGAGAAGAGGCCGAACCGTCAGCACCCAAAACACCCCGAACGCAGGACAAGCACACCGAACCGCGCTAACTTGTCAGGCGGCGGACATGATTTTCCAGCCGATCAGTCTTGCCGGTTCACGATACGGGCTTTGCCGTCTTTGGCGGCATCTAGCAGGATGCCTTGTAGCCGCGCCGTGAATTTCGAACTGAATGCACCAAGCGGAGTTCGATCCTCAAAGACAAAGGAGCGCTCAAACACATCGCTGTTGAACTCGTCCAGCATGACCCAGCAGGGCTTTTCGGTATCAAGGCCCGCGCGTTTGGCCTCGATCTCAGGAACTTCAATAGTAATCCGCCCGTCCGTGGGTGGCTGCGTTGTGATGGGAACAATGAACAGCAATGTATTGCCGCCCGCGTTTGCCGTAGTGACGGCCATGCAGACCGGGCGAGGCTTGCGGCCTTCTGTTTCGCCCTGGATTTGCTGGCGCTTCCAAAGAAATGGATAGGTGAAGACGTCACCGGCGGCGGGCTTACGCATCTGGCTTAGCGCCACCGGCAAGGTCTCGTTCCAGAGCGGCGATCATCATGGCCTTCATCTCGGCGGACATATCCTCCAAGGTGTGCGCCTGCTGATCCGTTGTGCCTGTCAGCGCCTCGTAGCGCTCAAGGCTCATCAGCACGAACCGTGGCTTGCGATGCTTGGTGATCGCCACCGGCGCACGACTGGCCGCGTCGAGAATGTCACCCGTCTTGCGCGCCAGATCGGCGGCGGGAAAATTCTGAATGTCGGACATGCAAACCTCCTAGCTTGCCGTAATATACGTATTTTTCGCATAATGCGCAAGAGTGGAGGGCTTAGCTCGACGTCAAGATATCTATTCTCAATCGACAGTCCAGAGACAACAAAACGATGGCGTCCAGGCCAGCCCCACCTTCCCCTGCCATTTGAGGGGCGATGTCAGGTGGGGCTGGGTGTGCAACGGGAGCCGGAAAATCCACATGAGCGAGACGTCAAGTATCGAGCGATTGTGGGGTTTCCGGCGTATTTCAACGCTTGTCGTCAAACTCTGCCGAAATCTGTTCGTATATTTTTGCAAGTTCGGGGTCGGCATCCAATTTTGCTTGAAGGCGCTTCATTTTTTCATGAGCCTCCTGAGCGACGCGCTTGCGATCTTCTTCAGCCCATTTTTCTGCGCGCTCATTGAACTGCCTTAGTTCCGCGTTGATGTTGTTCATGCCAGCGGTGAAGCTGTCGAGACCATTTTCCACGGAGGCCGCGAGTCCGGACATGCTGAATTTTGGCCTCTTCGTTTGAGTCTTATGTTTTGCGATCATTCCATCCGCCCCATGCGCGCGGCTGGCGCGCGCCTTCGCCTTGCGGGCGAGCCAGCCTGAGCGCGCTTCGCGAACCTGCTTGATTGCATCATCGCGCTTGTAAAGCGTGACTTTTGCGGGAATGCGCAGGATTTCATAGCCTTTCGCCGCAAGCGCTTTGTCTCGTTCGGCATCGCGCTCGATGGCTTCGGGCGAGGAATGCCATTGTGCGCCATCGACTTCGACGATCAGGCCGTCGTCGATCAGGAAATCTAGGCGGTAATTCATCACCGGCACCTGCATCTGCAAGGTCAGCCCGCCGCCGCGTAAGCGGCCCTTTTCAGGTGTGAGATTGAAGGCTTCGACCATAGCGTCGAGAAAGGCGACTTCCGCCGGAGATTCGCAATGGTGCTGGAAATATCGGTGCCAGTTCTCGTCGTCTGCGGTCAGCGTTTCCAGCTTGCTGGGAGGACTGGGCTCATCTTTGTCCTTAGGACTGATCCACGCGGTGACGCCCCAAATCACCACGAGCTGCAATAGAATGAGCGGTGACGCGAACACGAAGACAAAGGTGAAGGCGGTCCAGCCGAATGCGGCCCAGAAAAGCCAATCGGGCTTATTGTTCGCGGCCCCCAGAATTCGTGCCACGACCAGAGACGCGGCGATCATTGCCTGAAATCCAATTACTGCCAGTGAAAGCACAAAAATCCCCAATGCTATCGGCTAAATTTTTGGATCATCTTCAATAGCTTTGTGTCATTTCCAAGAAGATTAGCGGGTTATGTCTGGTCGCAGCCCAATAGGGCCATAGCACTATCGCCCTATACCGCCACGCTCAGACCTCCAGCACGAATGCCGGATCGAACTCGACCTCTTCGCCCGGATATCCGCGCCCGTTCATGACGAAGCGGATGGGGCCGTGTTTGCCTTTGCCGGTCCACGTCTTGTTGTCGTGGCTGTGGCCGCAGATCCAGGTGTGGATGTCGAAGCCCTTGATCTCGCCCCATAGGTCGCTGGCGAACCCCGCACAGAGGGCGCGTTTGCTGTCATTGCCCACTTCGCGGGCTGGGTGGACGAGCTGGCGCACCGGGATATGGTGGGTCATGACGATGGTCGGCCCGGCATAGGGCTGGCACAGAGCGTCCCAGATCGCCGCTTTGTCCATCGCGTGATGGTCCAGCATCGTGCGCACGCAAAACATGCGCTTGGGCGTGACGCCGATCCGCCGATAGTCCATCAGGCAATCCCCGACCATGCCCCATGCGAGGCCCTCCAGCTCAGGGAAGAGCTTCAAGTCCGTCCAGAGCGGCGCGCCGATGATGCGGACGCCCGCGATCTCGGTGGTTGCGCCATGCAGCACGCGAATATCGAGTCCATCGGCGCGCAGCTCGGCAAGCTGGCGTTCCTCGTCGGCCAGAAGCTCCGACCAGATCGAGCCGTAAGGTTCGTGGTTGCCCCAGATTGCCACGACAGGGCAGCCATACTTGCGCGCGGCGTCTGCTGGAATATCCAGATGGCGACCCATGGTATGCGTGTCGCCCGCGATCAGCACCCCATCCACTGGCGCGGACAGGTCGGGAAGATCAAAGCCTTCCCAGAATTCATCATGCAGATCGCTCCAAAACAGAAAACGTGTCATCGCGCTTACTTCCGCATGATTTCAGGAAAGCGCTCTGGGTCGATCCACTGCTTGCCGTCTTTGGGTGCGCCCCATGGGTTGCCAAACTCTTTGCCCGCCGGGGCATCATCCAGCGTCAGATCGCGCGCGTTCACAGCGCGGCGGGCGCGCTTGTGCTCGGCTTTCTTGAACACTTTGTCGCTCGCGGCGGTGGTCATCCCGCAGATCGGGGTTTTCCGGTAGGACCGGGACATGTCAGAATTCCTTCGCCTTGTGCTCGACATCCGCCCAGTGCCTGTTCATCGGCAGGGTTTTGGCGCGGCGGGCAATATCCTCGAAACGAACCGGCATGAAATCCCAGACATCGACGCCCACGTTGACGCTGTTGCGCGACCCTTTCCAGTTGTTGTGGACGTGCCCGAAGATCTGAAGCGCGCCGCGCCGGGCGCGGTTCCAGGTGATCATGGGATAGTGGCACAGGGTATGCGCCTGGTCGTCGGGGCCATCCTTGACCTCCGCCAGGAGCGAAATGCTGTCCCACGGTAAGGCCAGTGTCGGCTCCAGATCGTGGTTGCCGATCACCAAGTGCTTACGCGCGCCCGGAAGCTGCCCGAAAAGGGTTTCCAGATAGCTGGCCTCTTTGGCCTTTGGCCCAAAGGCAAAGTCACCGATGATCCAAAGATCATCCTCGGGACGGACCCTAGACCACAGGTTCTCGATCAACACCGTGTCCATATGACCGGCATTGCGAAAGGGCCGCCCGCACAGCGCGATGACGTTCTCATGCCCGAAATGGGTGTCTGCCGTATACCAGTTGGTCATGTCCTTGCCTCCGTCATGCCTGATGGCGGCGGCGTCAGAGGCGTTGCGGTGATGGGAGATCATCTATCGGCGCACAGCTCGAAGCCGCCCGCCTGTCTCGCGGGCGCTAAATCAGGGTGATATGTGCGCGTACTGTGATCATATGGTTCTCATAGCCGGTTTGAACCGTTTTGGCCAGTTGCCTATGGCGCGCCGTTCACGAACTCCTCTGCGGCCTGATTGAGATGTGCCCAGTCTCGCACCCGTGCCTTCAGCTCCGCAAGCCGTGCGTCTTCAGCCGGAGTGCGGGGGCGCCCACAGAGGTCGGCCAGTTCCTTGCGGTCGGCTTGGTGATCTGGGCTGTCGATCCAATGAGTTTCCATGAGAGTGCTATCCTATTCCTTGCGGTGCCAAATCACATCCGAGACGTCTACCTTGCGGGCCTTGAGCAGGAAGAAGACGCCCACGCCCACAAAAGGCATCCCCCACCAGTTCATGCCCTTGCCGTCTATGAACGTGAGCGCAAACCCTATGAATATGACGACAGCAGCCGTCCAGTAGACCTTCAGGCGCTTGGCCCATTCGGGCGTCGTGTCCTTGATTGCCTGACAACTGGGGCAAACATCTGCCCGAGCGTCCATCTCAGTGTAGCAGAACGGGCAGGTCCGGGTTTCCGCTGTGCCATTTGTCATGGCATCACAGGTCCATGTCGGCGGGCGCGACTGGCGTGTCGGTGGTCAAGGCTTCGAGGATTTGACGATCCACCTCGGCCACATGCTGGCGGATCAGGTCGAAATCGGTCAGCGAAAAGCTGACGGTTGAGAGCTGCGCGCCGCCGCTAACCCCAACCGTGAACAGCGCCGTGCAACCAGGCATGATCGGCGTTTCACGGTGTTGGCGAAAACGGTATTCGGCATCGGCACTGAAGCCCGTTGAGCAGGGTCGATACTGGATCGTCTTGCGCGACCCAAACTGGCTGACGATGGTGATCTCATGCAGCGGCTGGCCGTCGAGATCGGGGATGAAACCCCCTTCGCCCCAAGCCCATGTTGCGCTGCTCCCGTCGCGCTTTGACGGCGGGCCATAGCGCTCTTCCAACTGCGCGATCAGCGCAGCGGGTTCGGGCAGGTTCTCGTTCGGCTCGCGGATTGTGCGCCGGATTTGCAGCACCCGCCCTCCCATGGCCTCGGTGGCCAGCGTGGCGTTGATCTCGGCGTAAGGATCGCGGCCCATGCGTGTGTGCAGCCCCACGCCCTGCGTCACCAGCTTCTGGTCGAAGGTCAGCGCAAAGGCGCGCCCCTCACCATTCTCGACCCGCAGAGCGACCTGTTCGGGCACGAGGATCAGCATCATCCGCTCCCCGAACATGCTGCTCGCCTCCATCGCCTCCGTTCCCGGCTGAATGTCGAGAATGGCGTAGGGGTACGGGCGCGGCTCCGGCGTTAACGTTTCGGTCAGGTGGTCTTGGGCTTGGGCTTGGGCGGCAATGGGCAGGAAGGCGGTGATAGCTGCAACAAGTAAATTCTTCATTTTTTCAAATCCTCTGCCGGAATATCGACGCCCGCATCGGCCAGCGCGCGGGCGATGAGCTGGCTCATCGACAGGCCGCGTTTGATAGCCTCCAGCCGCAGGGCCTTGTGGCCATCAGCGCTGATGTAGAACGAGGTGTGTTTCTGCTCGCTCATGCGGCGGCCTCGCGGCGCAGGGCGGCGAAACTGCGCAGCGCCATGGTCAGGGCCTCAAAGCTCATCGCGTGGTCGGTGAACACGGTGTTGCCCACCGTGACGCGCAAATCATAGCCGCCGCGCGCGCCCACCCGGATGTCAAACCGTGCCCCCGTTTCTGGCGCGTGCAGGCGGCGCGGGCTGTGCCAAAACTGCTCTTCATCGGCGGGAACCAGATCGGCCATCAGCCCGAGTTGCGCATCGAGCAGGATATCCAGAACGATGTCCAGCACCTCGGCGGCGCGTTCCTGATCCTCAATCGTCGCGTCGGTTTGGCTCTGTGTCACCCATTGCGGCGCGGTGAACTGGACGAGAAAAGCCTGCAAACGGCGCTGCGCGTCATCGGGATCGTGGAGGTTCAGCGATACCATTTTTCGCGCCCCTCCGATGCGACAAAGATCCCGGCGGCGATGGCGAAGGGGATGGCGGCAAGGCCAGCCAGCAGCATGAAGCCAATGACGTCGCCTGTTACAAGAAAGCCAAGCCCGACGAGGAGCGGTAGCAAACCAATCGCCGTTACGATGCCCGCCCGCGCCTTGAGGACGCGCCCGGTGAAGCCCGCACCCAGAACACCTTTCTTGGCGCCGCAGGACGGGCAGACGCGCGCCTCTTCATGGATATCAGTCATGTAGTGGGGGCATTGAGGCATGGGGCTACTCAGCACTTTGGTGTGAAAACGCCAAAGCAATAACCTGAAATGGGATAATCCTCAAGTGGGATTATCCGAATTCCGGATTTATTCGGAGTTCAAGATATGGGAAGAACCCTACGCAGTCCGGGGCATCTGGCCCTCATGGCGGCATTGAAGCAGGCGCGGCTGGACGCTGGGCTGACGCAGACCGAGCTGGCAGATCGCCTCGAACGGCCCCAGTCCTTCGTCGCGAAATACGAGAACGGTGAGCGGAGGGTGGAAGTCGTCGAGTTCGTGCAGATCGTGAGAGCTATCGGCTGTGATGGTCGTGCGATCCTAGACGATGTGGGGCGTGCCGAAGCCGGAAGGTGATACATTCACTGGTGGATTCAATCCGTTGAAACCGCTAGAAAATGAATAACAATAGGTAAGACGACTCGTCACCGAATAAGGCGGGATTTGAGGGTTTTGGGCGGATGCAGCTACAAGAATTGTTGAATGCGTATCGTGAATCTGCGCGGAGCGAGCGCGAGAAGGGCGACTATTTCGAGCGGTTGGTTCGCGTCTTCCTTGAGAACGACGACACACAGAAGCAGTACTACTCTGAGGTGGTGCCGTTCGCCGATTGGGCGAAAGCGCAGGGTTGGAGCAAGACGGACACCGGGATTGATCTCGTCGCCACACTCGCGGATGGTTCTGGATACGCGGCCATCCAGTGCAAGTTCTACGCGCCGAACCACAGCATCCAGAAACCCGACATCGACAGCTTCATCTCGGCGGCGTCAAATGATCTGTTCACACGCCTGATCATCGCCGACACCACTCGCAAGGAGTTTGGCAGGAACGCCAGCGAAACTCTCGACAAGCTGTCAAAGGACTGGAACAGGATCGGGATTAATGAGCTTGAAGCGAGCCGGATCGACTGGTCGCAGTTCATCCGCACCGGCACGATCAGCCTTGCCCCCAAGAAGCAGCTTCGAGACCATCAGCGCGATGCGCTGAAAGAAGTCATGGATGGTTTTGCCGAGGCTGATCGGGGCAAACTGATCATGGCTTGCGGCACCGGCAAGACCTTTACAGGGCTGCGGATTGCCGAAACCATCGCGGGCAAAGGCAAACGTGTGCTCTTCATGGTGCCGTCGCTCGCGCTCATGTCGCAAACCGTGCGCGAGTGGAAGAACGACTGCCAAGAGGATTTTACCGCGTTTTCGGCCTGTTCCGATACCAAGGTCGGGCGCAACGCCGATGCCGACAGCCTTGATCTTAACGTCCATGATCTGGCCTTCCCCGCGACGACTGACCCGGAGCGGCTGGCTCGTCAGGTCAATGACGCCCCCACCGACAAAATGACGGTCGTTTTCTCGACCTATCACTCGATTGACGTGCTGACACGGGCGCAAAAACAATATGGGCTGCCTGAGTTCGATATGGTTATATGTGACGAGGCACACCGCACGACCGGCGTCACGCTTAAGGACGAGGACGACAGCAACTTCGTCCGCATCCACAGCAATGATCATGTGGCTGCAAAAAAACGGCTCTACATGACGGCCACGCCCCGGATTTTTGGGGATGCAGCAAAGCGCAAGGCTGATGACCACGACGCCGAGCTGGCCTCGATGGACGATGAGAGCAAGTTCGGCAAAGACCTTTTCCATCGTGGGTTCGGCTGGGCCGTCGAGAACGAACTACTGACCGATTACAAGGTGGTCGTGCTGGCCGTGGATGAAGGGCTGATCTCGACCACCATCCAGAACCGCCTCAAGGACGGCGCGGAGCTGACCCTTGACGACGCCACCAAGATTATCGGCTGCTACAAGGCGCTGACCAAATCCGACCTCGCCGCCGATCTGGAATTCGATCCGCGCCCTATGCGCCGCGCGCTGGCCTTCTGCCAGAGCATCGCGAAATCCAAGATCATCGAGGACGAATTCGCGCAGGTTGTCGAGGAATACACCGGCAACGAGCTGATCGACGACGCCCGTCATCTCTACACCGAAGTGCGCCACATCGACGGGAGCTTCAACGCCGGTGCGCGTGAGGAAATGCTGAATTGGCTCAAGGCCGATGCGGGCGATGATACCTGCCGCATCCTGACCAACGCCAAGGTGCTCTCCGAGGGCGTGGACGTGCCTGCGCTGGACGCGATCATGTTCATGCACCCGCGCAAGAGCCAGATCGACGTGGTGCAATCCGTGGGCCGCGTGATGCGTCGCGCCGAGGGCAAGAAGCTTGGCTATGTCATCCTGCCCGTGGCCATCCCGCCCAATACCAAGCCCGAAGAAGCGTTGAACGACAACGAACGCTACAAGGTCGTCTGGCAAATCCTCAACGCCCTGCGCGCCCACGATGAACGCCTCGACGCCCGCATCAACCAAGCCAAGATCGGCGAGGATATCAGCGACAAGGTGGAGCTGGTCCGCATCTCCTCGGAATCCGAGTTGCGCGAACTGACCGCCGTGGTCGATGACTTTGCCACCTCCAAGGCCAAGCCCGCCAAAAGATCGGATATCGGCCGCGATACGCTCGAACGCCGCCAAAGCGATGCGATCAACGAGCAAGGTGAATTTGTCTTTGACGAATTCACCCGCGCCATCATGGCCAAGATCGTCGAGAAATGCGGCACCCGCGAATATTGGGATACCTGGGCCAAAGACATCGCCAAGATCGCCCAGACCCATATCACCCGCATCACCACCATCGTGGCCAAGGACGGGCCGGAACGTACCGCTTTCCTCGCCTTCCTTGAGGAGCTGCATGACGACCTGAACCCCGAGATTTCCGAGGCAGAGGCGATTGAGATGCTGGCCCAGCACCTTATCACCAAGCCGGTCTTTGACGCGCTCTTCAAGGGCAGCCGCTTCACCAAGGAAAATCCCGTCTCCCGCGCGATGGAGATCGTGTTGGGCCAGCTTCATGAACACAATCTGGAAAAGGAATCCGACAGCCTCGCCAAATTCTACGCCAGCGTGGAACGCCGCGCGGCGGATGTGAAAACCGCGCAGGGCCGCCAGACGCTCATCACCGAGCTGTACGACAAGTTCTTCCGGACAGCCTTCCCCGTGCTCACCGCGCGGCTTGGCATCGTCTACACCCCGGTCGAGGTGGTGGATTTCATCATCCATTCGGTCAATGACGTGCTGAAATCGCAATTCGGCCAGACGCTTGGATCGAAGGGCGTGCATATACTTGACCCCTTCACCGGCACCGGCACCTTCATCACCCGCCTGCTGCAATCGGGCCTGATCGCGCCCGATGAGCTGGAACACAAATACAAGCACGAGATCCACGCCAACGAGATCGTGCTCTTGGCCTATTACATCGCCGCCGTGAACATTGAGACGGTCTATCACGAACTGGCCTATGGCTCGCTATCCGCCAACGCGCCCTATGACCCGTTCGAGGGCATCCTGCTGACCGACACCTTCCAGATGTATGAGCAGGAACGCGACATGGTCGCCAACCTCTTGCCCGACAACTCGGAACGCCGGACCAAGCAAAAGGCGCTGGATATTCGGGTTATCATCGGCAATCCGCCCTATTCGGCGGGGCAGGAAAGTGCGAACGACAACGCCCAGAAGGTCAATTACCCGCAGCTGGACGGCTCCATCCGCGATACCTACGCCGCACATTCAACTGCGTCTCTGAAAACAGCGCTCTACAATAGCTACATTCGGGCGTTTCGGTGGGCGAGCGAACGGATTGGTGACGCAGGCGTCATGGCTTTTGTTTCGGGCAGTGCATGGATTGAACGGTCATATGCCGACGGGATGCGAAAGTGTCTGGCCGAAGAGTTCAGCGATCTTTACGTCTTTCACCTTCGTGGTGACATCCGCAAAAACATGCTTTCAAAAGGCGCCGCGCGCGAGGGACAAAACGTATTCGCTTCGGGCAGCATGACCGGTATTTCCATTGCCGTGCTGGTCAAGAACCCGAAAGCACAGAAGCACGGGCAGATCCATTTCCATGATATCGGCCCGGACCTGACGACCACGCAGAAGCTCAAGATCATCCGCGACTTTGCCTCGGTCGATGGCATTTCCAAGGCTGGCGGCTGGAGCACGATCACGCCTGATGAAAAAAACGACTGGCTCGATCAGGTGGACAGCAGTTTTGACAAGTTTATGTTGCTTGGCGACAAGCGCAATAAAGACGAGCCCCTGATCTTCGAGGATTTCTCGAATGGCCTGAAAACCCAGCGAGACGCTTGGGCCTACAATTTCTCGCCTGCCAAGCTGGCGGCCAATATGGGCCGGATGATCGAGGCCTATAACGAGGCGGTTGATCAGGTGGGCGGACAGTCCATCGACGACATAAAGAAGGCCGTCGATTACGACTCCACGCGCATTTCGTGGAGCGACCACCTGTTTGCGGGCGTAAAACGTGGCGCGCGCGCCACTGCGGATAGTGGGGTTGCGGCGCAATCTCTTTACCGCCCGTTTGAACGCTCATGGGCGTTTTACTCTGCACAGTTCAATGATCGTCGCGGTCAACTTCCGCGCATTTTCCCAAATGACGACGTGAATAATCTGGTCATTCAGGTGTCAGGCATCGGAGCACGGGCAGGATTTTCCGCGCTAATGATGAACTCCCTGCCAAATCTACACACCGTCGATTCCGGCCAGTGTTTCCCCCTCTACTTGTTTGGAGAGGAGCAACCCGATGACGGCCTCTTCGCCACCTCAGGCGATCAGGCGGGCGGCCTCACCCGCCGCGACGCGATCACCGATGAAGGCCTCGCGCATTTCCAAGCCGCCTATCCGGGGGAAAAGATCAGCAAGGAAGATCTGTTCTATTACATCTACGGCCTGCTGCACTCGCCCGACTACCGCGAGCGTTTCGCCAACAACCTCGCCAAGCAACTCCCCCGCATCCCGGCGGTCAAAACCTTTGCCGACTTCGCCGCCTTCCGCGACGCAGGCCGAGCGCTTGGTGATCTGCATGTGAACTTTGAATCCGTCACGCCCTACATGGTCACGTTCAAGGAAGGCGACCACCGCCTGATCCCCGAGGCCGAGGCGAACCCCAAGAAATTCTACCGCGTCAAAAAGATGAAGTTTGGTGGCAAGGGCAAGGAAAAGGACCGCACCACCGTCATCTACAACGAACACATCACCATGCAGAACATCCCGCTGGAGGCCTATGATTACGTCGTCAACGGCAAGCCCGCGCTGGAATGGGTGATGGAACGGCAGGTGGTCAAAACCGACAAGGCCAGCGGCATCGTCAACGATGCCAACGACTATGCCAACGAAACGGTTGGCGACCCGCGCTACCCGCTGGAACTGTTCCAACGCGTGATCACGGTGAGCCTTGAGACGATGCGGATTGTAAACGGCCTGCCGGGGCTGGAGATTAGTACATGACCGAAATAACTCCGTACAAGCTGTTGTCGCCTGTCTCGGCGGGAGAAAGCGATGACCTTCTGAAAGGTAAGACACCCGAAGAGGGTATTCGCCGTATTCAAGCGCTCCTCGCGGATTGGCTCAGGATGGAGAACGTTGTCGTTCTGACCGCGGCGGGATGCTCTGTCGGTTGCGGCGGCCGTCTTATGGCGGGACCCAAGGCCAACAATCTTGAATGCCTCGTGCTTGATGCAATTTCGCACACGCCTGTCCCTGAAGCGGCAAAGGCCGTTATTCGACACAGAATGTCAGAGTGGCCCGACGGCGGCTACGGCCCTCTCGGTTTTGAAGATTGGCTCAGCTATTTATTCAACGTCTCAGGCCTGACGTCATCCAACCAATCGCCGATCCATTCCATTGAATGGAAGGGCAAGAATACCGAGGGAGGCGAAACCCCGCTCAGCATTTCCGATCACGACCTCGGCGAACTGCGTTCGCGGATCGAGAAGGCGATCTTTGCGGAATGTGCGCTACAAATCAACCGGAAGGAGCTGTCTGGTGCAAGCACGGAAGGCACTTCCGGTCACATACCGTTCTTAGCGAAGCTGAGTGCCCGCGATACCAATCTTGGTCGTACCCACCTCTTTACGCTCAACTATGACACGTTGTTCGAGCAAGCGATGGAAGAGTTGGGTATCCAGTACTTTGACGGATTTTCAGGCAAGACCAGTTCTCGGTTTGATCCGGCAATTTACGGCCTCGATATTTACTACCCTGGCGATGTGGCCGAAGGGCGTGTCCGGCGTTTCGACAAGTTCATGCAGTTTTATAAGTTGCATGGTTCGCTTCATTGGTATGTCGATGACGCGGGCATCTACAGGGCGCGTCACCGCGATCTTTCCTTCGCTGGCTCATATCGCACTGCGTCAGCAGAGGATAAAGCTATCGCCCTTGAATCTGAAGCGTTCTCGGGTGTCGGTTCGTTCGGAATCCTCCCGACATCACAGAAATTCACGCAGACATTGGGCATGCCGTACGCGCATCTCTTCCGGCTTTTCCATGCGCGCCTGAACCAGCCGCAGACTTTTCTTCTCGTGATGGGGTACGGGTTCGGCGACGATCATGTCACACGTATCATCGAAACGGCCCTAATGAACCCCTCGCTCGTAATGCTTGTGGTTGAGCCGAACCCTGACAGCGAGATTGTGAGGCGGATTCGCCGCTACCAGAGCCTCGGCCAACGGGCATTCGTACTGACCGAGCGCTTGTGCGAAGGAGAGAGTTGCACCTACGGCACTGCGACATTCTCCGACTTTGCACGCAACGTGATGCCCGATGTGAAGTGGCTCGACGACTATAGGCGCTTGCGCGTGTTCGAAGAGCAAATCCGGAAGACCGATGACCGTGGTCAGCAAGGTGACGCAGGAGGCGCTTGATGGAGCAACCCCGTATCATCGGCCATGTTGTCTCCGTCAATGGTTTCCGGCTGAAAGTTGAACTATCGCCGGATGCCAAATCATCTGCTCGCGCAACACCCGATGGCGTCCAGCGGGCTGTGGCGATCAACTCCTTTCTGACCTTCGATCTTGGTGCAGGTTCGCACGCCATAGGTATTTTGAGCGATTTGGAAGCACGCGAGAGCTATGATCCGAGCCGAGATGAAGAACTGTCACTCGAACTCACCAAGCCGCGCCGGATCGCGTCCGTACAGCTATTGGGTACGGTGAAGCAGACACGGCCTCATGGATGGAAATTTGATACGGGAATAACCGTCCTTCCTACCCTCGATACGCCCGCCGAAGTGGCCGACCACGATGTGCTTGAGGGCATTTTTTCCTATCCTCCCAAGCGAAACTGTCCCGCTGGATACCACGACGAAGACTATGACTATCCGCTGGAAATCGGGCACCAAGCGGGCGACGAGAACACCCACGTCAAAGCGTCGTTCAACGATCTTTTTTCCCGTCCACTTGCGGTTGTCGGAAATACAGGGTCGGGAAAGTCTTACACGGTTGCCAGCATTTTACGCGGCATCATTGAGCACAGCGCCTTCACCGTCGTCGAGAATGCCGAGCCCCATATCTTCATTCTCGATATCAACGGGGAATACGCCAACGCGTTTCTGTCACAAGAGAGCGCTTCATACGCGCGCGAGCCGAACAAGGTCTATCTGAATGGTCAAGAATTTTGTCTCCCCGTTTGGTTGATGAACGGGGAAGAGATCTGCGATTGGTTACAGGCCTCGGAAGCTACGCAAGAGCCCGTGCTCAAGGATTGGTGGTCGATTTCAAAAGCATCGCGCGCCGGAGCAGAAGCTTACGACCCTTTGCAAGTTGCCATCGGGAAAATCGACTCGGCTCTTGCATGGCTAGATGATCCGCGATCACCTGCTGGAGGTAGTTTCGATGTCTTTATCGACCACGCGTCGCAATATGCCACGGCCATTGACTGGGATGGTTTAAACAGACTCGCCAATTGGACGCCGAATTCCAGCGATCAATGGCGCAAGGTGTCGAATGACCGTGCGGTACGGGATCGTCTTGTACAAATACGCGCGAAACTGCTTGAGGCGATTTCGGCACGGCAGCATGAAGGTATCAATTTCGCGAAGACAGCCGACTCACCGCGTTTTGTTCCCGTGCACGAGTTTCGCGATCCGCACCTTGTAGACCGCACGCCTGATCAGGAAAGCAGCAAGAAGATCGACCAATATCTGCTGACCCTGAAACTCAGGCTGCGCACGCGCCTCGATGACCGCCGCTGGCAATCCTTCTTTTCCTATGAAGATCAGGGCATTCGGTCGTTTGAAGGCTGGATCAAGAAGCTCGGAATCTCACAATCGGATGGTGCACGCGTGTCCATAATGGACTTTTCGATGCTTGCAGCCGAGGTACTGCCGTTCGCTTGCGCTCTGCTTGGGCGCTTGCTGCTCGAAACCCGTGAGATGCTGCGACCTGAGATCCGCAGTCGCTATCCATGGGTTCTGGTTCTAGAGGAGGCTCACAATTATGCGCGACCGCCGGGACGCGCCGAGGATCGGGGGCATCGCTTGTCCCGTCGCGCTTTTGAAAGGGTAGCGAAAGAAGGACGAAAATTCGGGCTTTCACTTATTGTTGCAAGCCAGCGACCAAGCGAAGTGAGTCCTACAATAGTCAGCCAATGCGCCAACTTCTTTTCGCATCGCCTCCAGAATCCAGATGACATTGATCATTTTCGTCGGATCATACCTAAACAAGCGCAACGACTTCTGGATCAGGTAACTGTACTTGCGTCTGGTGAGGCCATTGTATTCGGGAGCGCGTTTCATGTGCCTGTCCGTGTTCAAGTGAAGCTGCCGTCGAAAGAGCCTTGGAGCGCTACGGCTGCACCATACGTCGATTGGAAAAGTGATAATGCATTCCCATTGTCTGATGTGATCAATGATTGGGGGTTAGGGATTGAGGACAATGTAGAACCAGAAGTCGATGCTGGCTCTAATGCGCCACCGGACTCATCTTCCGTCGATGATGAAATACCGTTCTGATTCGCTCAGCGTTCTCGCGGACGGCGAAGTGATGTGCAAACAGCGAGAACCGTTGGCTCTGTGGTATGAAATGTGGTATCTTCATCAGTATATTTCGGATTTTTATTTTATATTAATACGTTGTGAGATATAGTGTGGGGACTTCGTCTCCGCCATCCACCAAAATTTCTGTCGCTTGACTGGTTGCGCGGATCGATGGCCGTTTGGGATCGGTGCCGTTCGTGGTGTGGATGGCGCGGAATTTTGACGATACTTGCATTTCCCCTCCGGATTTTTGATCTTGGGATGCCGCTGATCCGGCGGTGCTGACAGGAGTCATGATGGCGGAAAGCAAGCTGAGCCAAGACCCGCACAAGTTGCGTGAAGGGCGCGAGAAGAATCTCGAGATCGCGATCGGGCGTGAGGTGCGTGATCTGCGCCGGGCCCGGGGCATGACGGTGGCCGATCTGGCGGCTGCGGCGGGGTTGTCGGTCGGGATGTTGTCGAAGATCGAGAATGGTTTGACATCGCCGTCGCTGACCACTCTGCAAGGTCTGTCCAGCGCTCTGAGCGTGCCGGTGACAAGTTTCCTGCGCCGTTTTGAGGAGCGGCGCGAGGCGGTTCACGTCAGGGCGGGGGAGGCGCTTGAGATCGAGCGCGCCGGAACGCGCGCGGGGCATCAGTACAATCTGCTGGGGCATCTGGGGGCGAATAGTAGTGGCGTGGTGGTCGAGCCTTACCTGATTACCCTGAGCGAGGAATCCGACGTCTTCCCGACCTTCCAGCATGAGGGCGTCGAACTTCTGTATATTCTGGAAGGGGAGGTCGGCTATCGGTATGGCGACCAGAGTTTTCACCTCAAGCCCGGTGACAGCCTGTTTTTCGATGCCGACGCCCCGCATGGCCCGGACGATTTGAAGAAACTGCCGATCCGGTATCTTTCCGTCATCTCGTATCCGCAGGGTAATTGAGCGGGCAGGCCGGGTTCGAGCGGGGCGTTGGCCCCGTCTACCCGTCTACATGAGAATCATCAGCAGAACGTCCCCGGACCGATGGCGGCATCGGTCTGGGAAATGGCCGTATTCGTCTGAGGGGAACTGTTTCTAGCTCAAGGTGCGGCTTCCCATGAGGAAAAAACAGGCCTATCCGGCCTTGAAAATATTCCTCAGTGGAAAATTAAATTCTTTTATTGAAACTTGCACAGCTTGGCGCTAGCCTCGATTCTGACAGATTTATGGAGGCGTCGATGTGTGGAATCGTCGGACTGTTTTTGAAGGACAAATCGCTGGAGCCGCAGCTTGGGGCATTGCTGACCGATATGCTGGTCACGATGACCGACCGAGGCCCTGACAGCGCTGGCATTGCGATCTATTCCGAGGATCGCGAAGGCTTTGCCAAGCTGACCGTGCAAATGAACGACCCCGCAGGGTTCGAAGGGCTTGGCGACGAGATGTCGAAGGCGCTTGGCACCGATGTCAGTGTCGAGGTCAAGGATACCCATGCGGTGATCGAACTGGCCGAGGCCAAGCTGGACGAGGCCCGTGCCGCACTGGCTGAACTGCGCCCCGAGGCGCGGATCATGAGCCAGGGCGAGGTCATCGAAATCTACAAGGAGGTGGGCTTGCCCGCCGATGTGGCAAAGCGTTTCGATATCGCTCATCAGCATGGCACCCACGGGATCGGGCACACGCGGATGGCGACCGAGTCGGCGGTGACGACCCTTGGGGCGCACCCGTTCTCGACCGGCGCGGATCAGTGCCTTGTGCACAACGGCTCGCTGAGCAATCACAATTCGCTGCGCCGCAAGCTGGCGCGTGAAGGCATCAAGGTGAACACGCTGAACGATACCGAGGTCGCCGCCGCTTACCTGACGTGGAAGATGCAGCAGGGCAAGAGCCTGGGCGATGCGCTGGAGGCGAGCCTCGAGGATCTGGACGGGTTCTTCAACTTTGTGGTGGGTACCAAGGACGGGTTCGGTGTTGTCCGCGATCCGATCAGCTGCAAGCCCGCCGTGATGGCCGAAACCGATCAGTATGTCGCCTTCGGCAGCGAATACCGCGCGCTGGTGAACCTGCCCGGTATCGAGGATGCCCGCGTATGGGAGCCGGAACCCGCAACCGTTTATTTCTGGAAGCACTGACATGCAGACATTCGATTTGGAAGCCAACGGCCTGCGTGGCCTGAACGAAGCGCTACAGGCGCAGAGCCAGACAACCAATGCCACGGCGTGGGAGGTTGTGAACCCCCGCGGGTCTCATGCGGTCGCTGTCGGGCTGGATGCCCCGATCGAAGTGACCGTCAAGGGTTCGACCGGGTATTACTGCGCCGGCATGAACAAGCAGGCTACGATTCACGTCGAGGGCAGCGCCGGGCCGGGCGTGGCCGAGAACATGATGAGCGGCACGGTGATCGTCGAGGGCGACGCCAGCCAGTATGCCGGGGCTACCGGGCATGGCGGTTTGCTTGTCATCAAGGGGAATGCCAGCAGTCGCTGCGGGATTTCGATGAAGGGCATCGACATCGTGGTGCAGGGCAATGTGGGCCATATGTCGGCCTTCATGGCGCAAAAGGGCAATCTTGTGGTCTGCGGCGATGCGGGCGATGCACTGGGGGATTCGATCTACGAGGCACGGCTTTTCGTGCGTGGTTCGGTCAAGAGCCTTGGCGCGGACTGTGTCGAGAAAGAGATGCGCCCCGAGCATCTGGAAATCCTGGCCGACCTGATCGAACGGTCGGGCGTGGACGCCAAGCCGGAAGAGTTCAGGCGCTACGGCTCGGCCCGCAAGCTATACAACTTCGACATCGACAACGCCTACTGAGGAGACCTGTCATGGCCAAGGACGATAAACATGTGCCGCGCACCATGCCGGTTTACTCGAGCACCTTTACGCCTGAGATAAATGCCGAAATCCGCCGTGCTGCGGCCACCGGGATTTATGACATTCGCGGCGGCGGGGCCAAGCGCAAGGTTCCGCATTTCGACGACCTGCTCTTTCTGGGCGCGTCGGTCAGCCGCTACCCGCTGGAAGGATATCGCGAACGCTGTGATACCAATGTGGTGTTGGGCACGCGCTATGCGAAGAAGCCGATCAAGCTGGATATTCCGATCACCATCGCCGGGATGTCCTTCGGGGCGCTCAGTGCGCAGGCCAAAGAGGCCCTTGGTCGGGGGGCGTCCGCTGCGGGCACCTCGACCACCACGGGCGATGGCGGCATGACCCCCGAGGAACGCGGTGAATCCAAGACTCTGGTCTATCAGTACCTGCCGTCGCGTTACGGGATGAACCCCGACGATCTGCGTAAGGCCGATGCGATTGAAGTGGTCGTGGGGCAGGGCGCCAAGCCGGGCGGGGGCGGTATGCTTCTGGGGCAGAAGATTTCCGACCGTGTGGCCGCGATGCGCGATCTGCCCAAGGGGATCGACCAGCGCAGCGCCTGCCGTCACCCCGACTGGACCGGGCCGGACGATCTGGAAATCAAGATCCTCGAACTGCGTGAAATCACCGGCTGGGAAAAGCCGATCTACGTCAAGGTCGGCGCGACGCGGCCCTATTTCGACACCACGCTGGCGGTCAAGGCCGGGGCGGATGTGGTCGTGATCGACGGGATGCAGGGCGGCACGGCCGCGACGCAGGACGTGTTCATCGAACATGTGGGCATTCCGACACTGGCCTGTATCCGCGAAGCGGTGCGCGCGCTTGAGGATCTGAACATGCATCGCGAGGTGCAGCTGATCGTGTCGGGCGGTATCCGTTCGGGCGCCGATGTGGCCAAGGCGCTTGCGCTTGGCGCGGATGCCGTCAGCATCGGCACGGCGGCGATGATCGCCCTGGGCGACAATGACCCCAAGTGGGAAGACGAGTACCGCAAGCTGGGGACGACCGCGGATGCCTATGACGACTGGCACGAAGGGCAGGACCCTGCCGGTATCAGCACGCAGGACCCGGAATTGTCCTCACGGCTCGATCCCGTCGAGGCCGGGCGCCGGTTGCGCAACTATCTCAAGGTCATGACGCTGGAGGCGCAGACGCTGGCCCGCGCCTGCGGCAAGAACCACGTCCAGCATCTGGAGCCCGAAGATCTGGTCGCCCTGACGATGGAGGCCGCGGCCATGGCCCAGGTGCCGCTGGCGGGCACCAGCTGGTGGCCGGGAAAACCGGGCACCCAGTTCTGATCGCAAACATAAAACACAAGGGGCGGCGGTAAGCCGCCCCATTTCATGCCAACAGGGAACAAGGAAACAACTATGACGAAAGATCTGGCCGCCTTTGCCGCCGAAAACGGCATCAAGTATTTCATGATCTCATTCACCGACCTTTTCGGCGGGCAGCGGGCCAAACTGGTGCCCGCTCAGGCGATTTCGGACATGCAGGAAGACGGAGCCGGGTTTGCCGGTTTCGCGACATACATGGACATGACCCCGGCGCATCCCGACATGTTGGCCCTGCCAGATCCTGACAGCGTGATTCAGCTGCCCTGGAAACCCGAGGTCGCCTGGGTCGCCGCCAATCCGGTGATGGAAGACAAAGACGTGGCGCAGGCTCCGCGCAATGTGTTGCGCCGCCTGATCGATGAGGCCGCTCAGGAAGGGATGCATGTCAAAACAGGCATCGAGGCCGAGTTTTTCCTGCTGACTCCAGATGGCAGGGAATTGTCGGATGAATTCGATACGGCCGCCAAACCCTGCTATGATCAGCAAGCGGTGATGCGGCGCTATGATGTGGTGCGCGAAATCTGTGACTACATGCTCGAACTGGGCTGGGGGCCGTATCAGAACGACCATGAGGATGCGAATGGCCAGTTCGAAATGAACTGGGAGTTCGACGATGCGTTGCGCACCGCCGACAAGCATTCGTTTTTCAAGTTCATGACAAAATCCGTGGCCGAAAAGCACGGGTTCCGCGCCACATTCATGCCCAAGCCCGTCGAAGGACTGACCGGCAACGGGTGTCACGCGCATATTTCCGTCTGGGATGCACCGGGCGACAAGTCCAGGGCCAATGTCTTTGCCACCGACACGGGGAACGGTCCGGCGGGCGAGTTGGGCCTGTCCGAGAAGGGCACGTATTTCCTGGGCGGGATCATGAAACACGCCAGCGCCCTGGCCGCGATCACCAATCCGACGGTGAACAGCTACAAGCGGATCAATGCGCCCCGCACCATCTCTGGTGCGACATGGGCCCCGAATACGGTGACATGGACAGGCAACAACCGCACCCACATGGTGCGGGTGCCGGGGCCGGGCCGGTTTGAACTGCGCCTGCCGGACGGGGCGGTGAACCCCTATCTGCTTCAGGCGGTGATCATCGCCGCCGGCCTGAGCGGTGTCCGCAGCAAGGCCGATCCGGGCAAACGCCATGACATCGACATGTATGCCGACGGTCACAAGGTGCGCGGCGCCCCGAAACTGCCGCTGAATATGCTGGATGCCCTGCGCACCTATGACAAGGACAAGGAACTGAAAACGATGATGGGCGAGGAATTTTCCAAGGCCTACATCAAGATGAAACACGAGGAATGGAATTCCTTCATTACCCATTTCAGTCAATGGGAGCGTGATCACACGCTTGATATCTGACCTTGCTGGCCCGGTGCACGAAGTGCGCCGGGCGATAAGGCGTGCATGGTCAAGACCTTGATCATGCATATGAAATCTCAAGTCATGAATAACCGGGCAGGGCGAGTTTCTGCGCCGGAAATGCCTGTTTTACTGGCAGGGAACATTTCTGGGCGCTGCAAGCTGAGCGCCAAAAACGGTGCGATGTTCATACTTCGATCACGGTTTGAGCAAAATTCAAAAAAAACTTGATTTTTTAATCGCGGACTCCCTACCATAATTAAAAAAGTTTAATCCAAGTGAACAAGGGAGGAAGTTAAATGCCAGAGGAAATGCAAGCCCGCATTGCCGCGATGTTCCGGGGCGACAAGATATTCGCCTTGGGTTTCGTGGCGGTTCTTTGGGTGGTTGTGTTGTTCGTCTACTTCAGTGTCCGCGACACGATCGGGGGCGGCACGATCGCCAATGTGCTGATCGTGGCCGGAGCACTGGTGCTGTTGTTCAACACGGCGGCGATCTTCGCCATGATCCGTCAATACGCGGCTGAGCGCGATTTCATCTATGGGCTGGATATCCGGCACCTGGACGAAATGAAGCGCGCCAAGCGCGATCGCTGAGGGGACGGAAATGTCAAAGTATTACGAACCGCCCAAGCAAAGCAAACTGGGCCAGCTTTTCGATTCGGCCTTCTTGCTGGTTCTTGTCTATGTCGCCCTGTTCATTCCGCTTATCCTGGGGCTGACGGGGGCCGGGAGCACCACGCATATCCCGGAAGAGGTGAACTGGGATACGTTGGGGCAGAACCCGACCATGCAAGCCCAATGGGAAAAGCTGGGCTACACGCCTGACAGCGCGGCCGAGATCATCAGCACACGCTTCGACTACACGATCAACCCGATTCTGCTGGCGATCACCGCAATCGTGATCATCGGCTATTTCGTGTTCCTCGTGAAGGTATCGGACAAGGAATACCGCGAGGTTATCCGGGAGAAGTTCGATCAGTGATCTGATCGGCAGGGAGGAAACAAATCATGTGGATTTTGTTGGAATACGCAGCCTGGGCCATCGCGGCGCTGTTGCTGCTGTGGATGGTGATGGATGCGGCGCGGGTCAACCGCGAGTTTGACGAGGATGTCCTTCTTTCATCGCGCGAAGGTATCGATGAACTGCTGGAACACGGTGACGTTCCCGAAGCGAAGGAGAACTGAGAATGAGCGATCAAACAGCAAATGGCTCAGCGACGGCGGCGGTCGAAGCTGCGGTCAGGGAAGATCGTGTCGGTCTGCTGAGGGTTCTGGGGCCGGTTCATGTCTGGGCGCTTGGCGTCGGGATCGTTCTGGTCGGCGAATTCATGGGCTGGAATTTCTCGGTGGGCAAAGGGGGCGCCATGGGCGCGCTGATCGCCTGTTGGGTGATCGGCCTGCTGTACACCTGCGTCGCCATGATCGATTCGGAGGTGACATCGACCGTCGCGGCGGCTGGCGGGCAATATGCGCAAGCCAAGCATATCATGGGGCCGCTGATGGCTTTCAACGTGGGGCTTTACCTTGTGATGGCCTACACGATGCTCGAGGCGGCGGATGCGCTGATCGTCGGTGACCTTCTGGTCATTCTGGCCGAGCAGACAGGATACGAGGCGCTTGATCCCAAGCCATTCGTGATCCTGATCATCGCGTTTCTGGCTTTCCTGAACTATCGCGGTGTCTTCATGACGCTGACGCTCAACTTCATCATCACGGCGGCGGCGTTCGTATCGATCATCATTCTGTTCCTCGGCGTTCAGCCCTGGCAGCCCGGCGCGATGCTCAAGCACAGCGATCTTCTGACCGACCTGCCGTATGGCTGGATCGGGGTGATCGCGGCGTTCCAGTTCGGTATCTGGTACTATCTGGGGATCGAAGGCACCTGTCAGGCCGCCGAAGAGGTCCGTTCCCCCAGCCGGTCGTTGCCGCTCGGTACGATGACGGGGATCATGACGCTGCTGATCGCCGCGACGCTGACATGGTATGTCTGCTCGGGGCTGTTGCCGTGGGAGTATCTGGGTCAGGCCACTGTGCCGCTTTACGATGCCGCGCGCATGACCGGCAGCACCACGCTTCAGATCTTCCTGTTCGTAGGCACGATGTTTGCCGCGACGGCGTCGGCCAACGGCTGTATCAACGACGCATCGCGGGCGTGGTTCTCGATGGGGCGTGACCGTTACATGCCGCTGTGGTTCGGGGCCGTGCATCCGCGTTATCGGACGCCGTACCGGTCGATTCTGTTCCTGATCCCGATTGCCGTGTCCTTTGCCTTTACCGGGCTGCTGGACCAGGTGATCACCTTCTCGATCCTGTCGGGTCTGCTGGGCTATACGTTCATGCCGATCAATATGGTGATCTTCCGCAAGAAATGGCCTCTGGGGACGATCCGGCGCGGGTATGTGCATCCGTTCCACCCGATTCCAGCAATTGTGCTGATGGTGCTTTGCATCACCACCTTCTTTGCCACTTACCTGGGCTTTGGGGTGCAGTTGCTGGCGATGATGGTCTTCTACATCGTCGTGTCGATCTGGTTCTCGGTGCATCGCTATAAATACGTCCGCCGGTCGGATCAGTTCACGATGAACTGGCCGAAACCGCAGGGCTACTGAGGGGGAAAGACCATGATGGACAGAATCCTGTGTGCAATCGACGGGTCGAAGGCGGCGCAACGCGCCGTCACCTTCGGGATCGCCCTGGCCGAGAAATGCAATGCCGAGCTGTGCTTTGTCACGGTCTCGACGGTGTCGCAATCCAGCGCGGCGGACAGCCCCTTTTGGGATACCAAGCTGTTCGACGCGGGCGAGGCATTGATCGAGCGCGAGTTGGGCGATGCCATGCGCGAGGCGTCCGGCAGTTCGGTCAAGGCCAGTTGCGCGACGATCTCGGGGCGCGACATCGCCCATGCGATCGTGGCCTATGCCATGGCCGAAGGTTATGACCACATCGTGATGGGCTCGACCGGGCACACCGCGTTCGGGCGTTTGCTGACCGGCTCGATCGTGGACGATGTGCTCAGCCAGAATCATCCGCCGGTCACGGTGGTATGAGCGCGACGACGCTTGCCCTTGTCGCCGCCGGCGTGGCCGGATTGGGGACGCTCTATGTCAAGGATAACCGGCGCGAGAAATCGCGCCGGGCTCTTTCGTTCGAGGGATGCCGGGGGTATCTGGAGAACGAGCGCGTGACGCTTGAGGAGACCGGGTATCCGAAAGTGACCGGGCGCTACCACGGAACCGAGGTGGAAATCCGTCTTGCCGTGGACACGATTCAACTGCGCAAACTGCCGGTGCTGTGGCTGATGGTGACCGTGCAGCGGTCCGTGCCTGTCACGGGTGTGGTCGATATCATGACCCGCGCCACCAATTCCGAGATATTCTCGCCCCATAACGACTTGCCTGTCGCGCTGCCCTTGCCGCAAGGATGGCCGAACGAAATCAATATCCGCACCGATGACCCGCAGGCGGCAGGCCCCGTTCTGGACAAGGTTGCGGATCACGTGCAGGCCTTCGTGGCCGATAACCGGGGCAAGGAGATGCTGATCACCCCGCGCGGTGTGCGTCTGGTTCATCGCCTGTGCGAAAGCGACCGGGGGCACTACCTTATGACCCGGCTGCCCAGGTTCGACGGGGATCAGGTGCCGTTCGAAACCGTGGACCCTCTTATTCAACAGGCCATTGCCGTTGCCGAAAGCCTGAAGGACATGCCGAATGACCAAGCCGATTGACATGCCCAAGCCGTCGAGCCCGGCTCTCGTGATGGCGGTTGCTGCTGTTCTGACCGGAATGGGGCAGGTCATGAACGGGCAGGCGAACCGGGGCCTGATGATGGCGTTTACCGCACTTTCGCTGGCCTGGGTCAGCTACAACCTGACGACGCCCGAGCATTCATTTGTCGGGCGCTATGCGGGTGGGTTCATGATTCATGCTATCGCCTTTATGGATGCCTATCGCGTGGCCAAGTTCCGTTGGCAGGAATGGAAATCGGGGCAGCGGCAGGATTGATTGGCAGGGGATCAGGCGCTGTCACATCGGGGAGTCTCCAAGCACGACATACATTTGCGGGCCGCTGAACGCATTATATTGCGCGCAGGGGATCTGAGGTATGTGAAAACCATTGGAAGATAGGGTAAACCAAAGCTGACAGTACGAGCATGCAAGGTTTCAAAATCCCAAAATGAGTAAGAGCAGTACAGGTACCGGTTCGAAGCAGCGCGTGGTGTTCCTGCACCGGCGGGGGCATGTGTCCAGCGGAGCCAAGATCATGCGTTGCGATCAGCTTTCGCAGATATGTGCGCGGCATCTCGGGAATGCTTACGATTTCTCCGTGCAGTCTCAATCCCCGATGCGCGATGGCGACATGCTGCGCCAGTCGGTCCAAGATTTGCAGGGCGCAATTGTGATCCTGCTCAAAGGCGTTGCCAAGCTCTTCGGCTCCGAGGGGATGGAGATGCTGCACGAAAAGACGCGTGGCATTTGTATCGACTATGTAGATGCCACCGTTGCCGAAAGTTTCTCGCCCTTTGCCGCTGTGCATATCGGGGCCTCGCATGCGGGATGCGCGATTCTCGAGGACCATCTGGGAAAATCCAGTCGAGTCGTGGGGCAGTCCGAAGTCGCACTTTTGACGCATCACGCCGATCCCCGCCTTGATCGATACGAAATGCAGAAGCTGCACAGCCTGCGGACAGTGTATATGGGTCATCCCCAAAACCTGTTCCTGCCCGAAGCGGCGGCGAGGCATGTGTCTCTGCTGAACTATTTCGACGATTCAAGCATTGGGGATGTGTTCTCGGCGCTGTGCTGTTTCAACATGCACTATTGTGTGAGGCCTCGGCAACAATCGGCTCTGGCGCGCAATATGGCCAAACCCTTTACCAAGGGCTTCAACGCTGCCGCTTTGGGGGCGAATGTGATGACCACACGCGACACTGCGGATGCCGAGTATTACCTTGGTCCCGACTATCCTTTCCTGCTTGATGATGCGGAGGAGAGCACGATTCTGGCCGGACTGGAAAAGGCCAGGGAGCTTTACGACACCCCCGCCTGGCAGGAGGCGAGCGAGCGCATGGCCCATGTCCGGGAGCTTACCTCCGAAGCCCACATCATGGGCGAGATGAAGGCGATTTTATCCCGGTTCGCCTGAGTGGTTGCTGTCGCACTCATCATGCTTGATGTGCGTGATAACCTGCGGAAAGGCGTTACGGCAGTATATTCGGCAGGTGTGTGATGCGGGCGTGTTCGTTTTCAGGCGCGTCCCGCATCCGCGGACAGCGTCAGCGCACTGACACCAAGCGTGTTCAGGGCGCCTTCCCATTTTTCGGGATCGGGCGTGTCGAAAACAAGCCCGCGGTCGGCGTCGCAGGTCAGCCAGCCGTTCTGTGCGATTTCGGATTCCAGTTGCCCCGGCCCCCATCCGGCGTATCCCAATGCCATGATGACTCGTGCCGGACCGCGCCCTTCGGCCAGGTCTTCGAGTATGTCCAGGGTGGCGGTCATCGCGAAATCGTCATTCACATCCAGTGTCGATATGGACGAGTGATAACCATAGTCATGCAACACGAATCCGCGCCCATGTTCGACCGGCCCCCCGAAATGCACAGCCATTTCGGGCAGGTCGGGCCCGGGTTTTATGGCAAGCTGCTCCAGCAGGTCTTTGAATTGCAGGTCGCGGGTGGGTTTGTTGATCACCAGTCCCATGGCGCCCTCGTCGGAATGGGCGCACATGAAGATTACGGAATGCTCAAACCTCGGATCGCCCATGCCGGGCATGGCGATCAGAAGTTTTCCGGTCAGGTCGATTGGGCTGGTCAAGCGTGCACTCCGCAGGGTTCACGATCAAGAATGGGACGACTGGAGGCACAGTTCAAGCGTTGCAATCCTGTGTGCGCGACATTTCTCTCGGTGTGCTCGCTGGAAAGTGAGTTGGAATTTCAGGCAGGATCGCCCATTTGAGGGATATGAACGCTCGTATCCTTCTTTTCCTTGCCGTACTGTGGGCGCCTTTCCTGTCGGTCCAGACAGCGCAGGCCGATCCCGACATGGTGGATGCCCATATCCTGACCGGCTGGCGGCAAGAGGATGGCCGCCATATTTCGGCATTGCATCTGACGCTGAAGAACGGTTGGAAAACCTATTGGCGGGCTCCGGGAGATGCTGGTATTCCCCCTCAGTTCGATTGGCGCAAATCGCGCAATCTTGCGGGGGTGCAGGTTACGTGGCCGACACCGCGCACCATTCGCCAAAGCGGTGTGCGCACGATCGGTTATGCCGAGAGCATGACCTTGCCGCTGACCTTGATACCGGAAACACCGGGTCAGCCCATCGTGCTGGACGGAACGATCGAAATCGGGGTTTGCAAGGATGTCTGCGTTCCCGTCACCTTACGTCTCTCGCAGGATCTGGCGGCACAGCCGTCAAAGCGTGACCCGCGAATCGTGGCGGCGATGGCTGCGCGACCGTTTTCCGCGAAAGAGGCAGGGGTAACGCGCGTGGCGTGCTCGATCAGCCCGATCAAGGGCGGGCTGCGGCTGCGCGCCGAGGTGGACTTGCCCGATACCGGCGGCCAGGAAGTTGCGGTAATCGAAACGCCCAACCCGGCGATATGGGTGGCGCAGGCCGACACCGCGCGCCGGAACGGTCGGCTGGTGGCCGAAACCGATATGTATCATGTCAACGGCGGCACCTTTGCGCTGGATCGTTCCGGGCTGCGGATCACGGTGATCGGTGAAAAACGCGCGGTGGATATTCGCGGTTGTCCGGGGGGATAAGTTCCGGGTTTACTTGCGCCGTTGGTGCTCATCCAGCCGGGGCATGATCTCGACGAAATTGCAGGGGCGGTGGCGATAATCCAGTTGCAGGCTCAGGATGTCGTCCCACGCATCCTTGCAGGCACCGGGGCTGCCGGGCAGGGCGAACAGGTAGGTGCCTCCGGCCACGCCGCCCGTGGCGCGTGACTGAACCGCACTGGTGCCGATCTTCTGAAAGCTGACCATGGCGAAGACGGTGCCGAAAGCGTCGATCTCTTTCTCGTAGACATCGCGATGCGCCTCGACCGTCACGTCGCGTCCCGTCAGGCCGGTGCCGCCGGTGGAAATCACCACATCCACCTCGTCCGATGCGATCCACTCGCGCAGCTGGTCGGCAATCTGGTCGCGCTCGTCGCGCACAATCATCCGGTCGGCCAGCACATGGCCCGCGGCCTCGATCCGGTTCACCAGCACTTCGCCGGAACGGTCCTCGGAAATGTCGCGGCTGTCGCTGACGGTCAGAACGGCGATGCGAACGGGGATGAATTCCTTGCTTTCGTCGATACGTCCCATGCGGGTCAACTCCTTTGGATTAGGGCGAGCCGCACGGCCAGCCCTGCGAATATCGCGGCACTGGCATAGCCAAGGCCGCGTGTAAACCGGGCCGAGGTGGCCAGACGGCGGCCAACGCCCCCGGCAAACATTCCCACCGCCCCGTTGATGATGAACCCGCCAAGGCCAAGGATCAGCCCGTAGATCAGGAACTGCCCGAGGATCGCGCCGCGCGCGGGGTCCACGAATTGCGGCACGAAAGCCAGCACGAACAGGATCACCTTGGGATTCAGCAGGTTGACCACCAGCCCCTGACGAAAGGCGCGCGTGGCGGGGATGTTTAGCGGCGTTGCCACAGATGGCGCCGGACGGCGCAACGCGGCCCATGCCAGCCACAGAAGATAGGCCACCCCGATCCAGCGGATCACGTCGAACAACCACGGCAGCGCCGCCAATGCCGCGCCAAGGCCCAGCCCGGCCAGCGTGACATGCACCACGCCGCCCGCCGCGATTCCGGCGCTTGCGGCAATAGCTGGCCGCGGCCCCGAGCGCAGCCCGAGCCCGAGGCAAAACATCATGTCCGCCCCCGGCGTCAGGTTCAGCGCCAGACCGGCCGGAATGAATGCCAAGAGGACAAGCGGATCGACGATCATGGGCCGGCCTCGAACCAGTTTGGCGTCGGGCCCAGATTGACCACCTGGGTTTTGCCAATCATACCGCGCTGCCCCCAACTGTCATGGATATGACCGCACAGAACCAGTTCGGGGTGCAGGCGTTCAATCGCGGCGCGAATGGCGGTCGAGCCGACCGACGCCCCTTGCGAGGTGACATCGGCGACACCCTTGGGCGGCGAATGGGTGATCAGGATATCAGCATCGGTACATGCGTTCAGCAGGGTTTCGGCCTCTGCTTCGCTCAGATCGCATGACCAGTCGTCAAAGGGCGTGACAGGCACGCCATAGCCAAGGCCGAAAATGCGCAGCCCCTCAACTTCCGTTCCGCGCCCGTGCAAAACCGTGGCGCCTGTGCCCACAGCGTTGCGCAATTCCTTGTCGCTTTCGGCATTGCCGGGCACCACGATCATCGGAGCCGTGATACCATCGAGCATTGCCATGGCCTGTTTCAGCCCCTGCCGGTGATTGCAGAAATCTCCTGCACCGATCACCAGGTCGGCATCTTCGCTGGCGGCAACCAGATCGGCGGCATGCCCCCGTGACAGGTGCAGATCCGAGAAGGCCAGGATTTTCACGATCCCCCCCTCAGCCGCGCCTGCAATTCCAACAGGTCCGCCCATGCCTCGCGCTTGGCATGCGGGCTGCGCAGCAGATAGGCGGGGTGGAACATCGGCAGGGTCGGTTTGCCATAGCTTTCGGTCCAGTGGCCCCGCAGCCGGGTGATGCCGCGTTTGCCCAGACCCGCCTGACAACTGATATTGCCCATCAGCACGATCACCTCGGGCGCGATCAACTCGACATGGCGCTGCACGAAGGGCACCATCATGGCGATTTCCGTGGGTTTCGGATCGCGGTTCTGTGGCGGGCGCCACGGCAGGACATTGGTGATATACACGGATTTCTCGGCATCCGTCGCATCGCGCGCCATACCGATTGCGGCAAACATCCGGTCCAGCAATTGCCCGGCGCGTCCGACGAACGGCCTGCCCTGAATATCCTCGTCCCGCCCCGGTGCTTCGCCGATGATCATCACGCGCGCGGTCGGGTTGCCATCGGCAAAGACAAGGTTGCGCGCGCCGCGCTTCAGATCGCAATGCTCGAACGCGGCCATCGCTTCCTGCAAAGCCTCAAGCGATCCGGCGTTCTGCGCGGCGGCCCTGGCCTCCTGCACCGGATCGGCGGCAGGGACGGCGGCGGGCGGCGCGGTTTGGGCCGTTGCGGCGGCAGGTTTCGCCACCTTTTCGGGCACCTCATAGCGGTTCACCGGCGCGTCGCAAATCGCCTCGGTCACGCCGAGTTCGATCTGCCAGTCCAGCAGGGCCTTTGCGGTATGATAGTCCAAAGCCGATTCCATGATATGCGCAGGCTACTCCCCTGTCGCGCTGGTGGAAAGCGGGCAAAGCGACACCTTGCCCCTGACCGCGACCCTTCCTATAAGCGGGCAGGATCACGGAACGGAGCGGCGGATGACCTTTTCACACTCCCACCTTCTGGGGATCGAACCCCTCTCGCCGCCCGAAATCACCGAGATTCTGGATCTGGCCGATCAATACGTGGCCCTGAACCGGCAGGACATGAAGCACTCCGATGCTTTGGCGGGCCTTACCCAGATCAACATGTTTTTCGAAAACTCCACCCGGACGCAGGCCAGCTTCGAACTGGCGGGCAAACGTCTGGGGGCCGACGTGATGAACATGGCGATGCAGGCCAGTTCGATCAAAAAGGGTGAAACCCTGATCGACACGGCGATGACGCTCAACGCCATGCACCCCGATCTCCTGGTCGTGCGCCACCCGCATTCCGGCGCGGTGGACCTGTTGGCGCAGAAGGTGAACTGCGCCGTTCTGAACGCCGGCGACGGACGCCACGAACACCCGACGCAGGCGCTTCTGGATGCGCTGACCATCCGCCGGGCCAAGGGCCGCCTGCACCGGCTGAATATCGCCATTTGCGGCGATATCGCCCACAGCCGTGTGGCGCGCTCGAATATCCTTCTGTTGGGCAAGATGGAAAACCGTGTGCGCCTGATCGGCCCGCCCACGCTGATGCCTTCCGGCATCGCCGATTTCGGGGTCGAGGTCTATGACGACATGGCCGAGGGGCTGCGCGATGTGGACGTGGTGATGATGCTGCGCCTTCAGCGCGAACGGATGGACGGCGGCTTTATCCCCTCGGAGCGTGAATATTATTTCCGCTACGGTCTGGACGCCGAGAAACTGGGATATGCAAAGGAGGATGCGATCGTCATGCATCCCGGCCCGATGAACAGGGGCGTCGAGATCGACGGCGAGATCGCCGACGACATCAATCGCAGCGTCATTCAGGAACAGGTCGAGATGGGCGTTGCCGTGCGCATGGCCGCGATGGACCTTCTGGCGCGTAACCTGCGCGCCCGCCCGCACGAGGTGCTGGTATGAGCGACCGGATCGAGATCAAACCGACGGAACACGGCGTCGTCCGTGTGTTTACCGTCGATTTGACCCCCGATCAGGTCGAGGCGTTCAATCGCCGGAACGGCAACTGGCCGCTGCAACAGGCGCTTGGCGCGGAAGCGCTGAACCCCGATCATGTCGAACTGTTCCCGCTCTCCGATCTCGATGAACTGGGGTTGAGCGGCTATCTGGAACAAGGCCACGGGATTCCCGTTGCCGAACTGGCAGGCATGCGGGCGCGGCTTGACGGGTTGGCGGGCCATGTTCTGATCGTGACCTCCCGCGCCTTTGACGGGCAAGCGCAGGTGTTGACGCCCCGTGCCCCCCTGCACCTGATCGCCAGCTTCAACGAGGAAACCGCGCCGGTGTCGTTCGATCCGCTGCCGTCCGAGGCCGCGCGCGGCACGACTGGTGACAAACCCGGCCCAAACGATGCCGCCATGTCGGGGCGCATTGCCAGTCTGGCGCTGCTGGTGCTGTTCCTGTTGGTCGCGGTCGTCATCTGGATCGCGTCATGAGTGAAAGCCTGATCCATTCCATGACGCCGACCACCCCCCTCGCCGAGGGCGAGCGCGTTATGCACAGTTTCCACCCGGACAGGGCGGCCTATTGGCGCGATCACGCGTGGCTGGCCGCCGGGGCCATGGCCATCGGGATGGTGATCTTGTGGGGGATGGGAAATCCGCATGTCTGGACCGGGGCCGTCGGCGGGCTGGCGGCGGTGGCGGTGCGCGCCTTTTACGTGGCCTCGGACGAAATGCAGGCCCGGTGGGATTTGACCGACCGCCGCCTTCTGGGGCCGCAAACCCGCGCCGTTTTCCTGCGCGACATTCAGACCATCCGCACCTTGGGAAGCGCCGTGCAGATCGTGACACGCTCCGGCGACAAGCATCTTCTGAAATACCAATCCGACCGCGACGCCACCTGCAAGCGGATCGAAACCGCGATCACCGGAGCCGTGCAATGACCACAACCCTTCTCACCAATGCCCGCCTGATCGACCCGGAACAAGGCACCGAGGCGCCCGGTTGGCTGCTGATCGAAAACGGTGCTATCGCGGCAACTGGGGTGGGGGCAGAGAGGCCGGAGGCCGACAAGATGGTCGATTGCGGGGGCAAATGCCTTGCGCCGGGTATCGTCGATATCGGCGTCAAGGTGTGCGAGCCGGGGGAGCGGCACAAGGAATCCTATCGTTCCGCCGGTCTGGCCGCGGCGGCGGGCGGGGTCACCACCATGGTCACCCGCCCCGATACCAGCCCCGCCATCGACAGCCCCGAGACGCTGGAATTCGTCGCGCGCCGCGCCAATGCGGCCGGCCCCGTGCATGTCCGCCCCATGGCGGCGCTGACCAAGGGGCGCGAAGGTCGCGAGATGACCGAGATCGGGTTTCTCATGGATGCGGGCGCGGTGGCCTTTACCGATTGCGATCATGTGATCGCCAACACCAAGGTGTTCAGCCGCGCGCTGACCTATGCCCGTTCCCTTGGCGCGTTGATCATCGCCCACCCGCAAGAGCCGGGTCTGAGTGCCGGGGCGGCGGCCACCAGCGGCAAGTTCGCCTCTCTGCGCGGGTTGCCTGCCGTGTCGCCCATGGCGGAACGCATGGGGCTGGACCGCGATATCGCCCTGCTGGAAATGACGGGCGCGGCCTATCACGCCGACCAGATCACCACCGCCCGCGCGCTGCCCGCGCTTGAGCGCGCCAGGCGTAACGGGCTGAACATCACCGCCGGTACCTCGATCCATCACCTGACCCTGAACGAACTGGACGTGGCCGACTATCGCACCTTCTTCAAGGTCAAGCCGCCCCTGCGCTCGGAAGACGACCGGCAGGCAGTGATCGAGGCCGTGCGCAAGGGCCTGATCGACGTGATCAGTTCCATGCATACCCCGCAGGACGAGGAATCCAAGCGCCTGCCGTTCGAAGAGGCTGCCAGCGGCGCGGTGGCGTTGGAAACCCTGCTGCCTGCCGCGCTGCGCCTGTATCATTCGGGCGATCTGGACCTGCCCACGCTGTTTCGGGCCATGGCGCTGAATCCGGCGCGGCGGCTCGGCCTGCCTTCGGGGCGGCTGTCGGCGGGCGCGCCTGCCGATCTGGTGTTGTTCGATGCCGACAAACCCTTTGTCATGGACCGCACGACGCTGCGCTCGAAATCCAAGAACACGCCGTTTGACGGTCAGCGCATGCAAGGTAAGGTGCTGGCGACCTATGTTGCGGGAACCCCCGTTTTCGAGGCCGCCTGATGCCTGATTTTGAAACCAGCCAGTCGCTTTTGATCCTGTGGGCCGTCATCGGGTACCTGCTTGGTTCCATTCCGTTCGGCATGGTGCTGGCGAAGGCGATGAACCTCGGCAATCTGCGCGAGATCGGGTCAGGCAACATCGGGGCGACCAACGTCTTGCGTACCGGCTCCAAGGGGGCGGCGGCGGCCACGTTGCTGCTGGACGGGGCCAAGGGGGCGGTGGCCGTTCTGCTGGCGCGGGCGGTCAGTGGTGAAGACGCCGCACAGCTTGCGGCGCTGATGGCGTTCCTCGGGCATTGCTATCCCGTTTGGCTGGGTTTCAAGGGTGGCAAGGGAGTGGCGACCTTTCTGGGCCTGATGCTGGCGCTGGCCTGGCCCGTCGGTCTGGCCTGTTGCCTGACATGGCTGGTGACCGCCCTGATCGTGCGGATTTCGTCCTTTGCCGCGATCGTGGCGGCAGCGTCATCGACGATCTGGATGTTCTTCCTCGGTCAGGGGAAAATGGTGGTGCTCGGTTTCCTGCTGATGCTGCTGATTTTCTGGCGGCACCGCGCGAATATCGTACGGCTGAAGGCCGGAACCGAACCGAAGATCGGCCAGAAATAAGCCGTGATCCTCCGGCCTGCCCGTCTGGCAGATACCGACGTCATACCGACATGATACCGACGTTGTACCGATGGGCAAAATGCCCCCGGTGATCAGTAGGAATATTCCTTGTAAATCCGGGTCAGATCGCCCTGCCAGTCGCCGTTGTAATGCTCCAGCAACTCGTCGGCAGGCACCTGTCCGCTTTCCACGCTTTCCTTGAGTGCATTGAGGAAATGGGTCTCGTCCGGGATCATCCCGTTGGCGCCCGTGCGCGCACGCGCCTTGAGGCCTGCCTCGGAAATCGCCAGAACTTCGCGCGCCAGATCGTGCATGTCGATCCCGCCCACCTTGGCCTGCAACGCGTCCTTGCCCGCTGCCACACGCAGCGCTTCGCGGGTCTCCGCATCCCAGCCTTTGACCAGATCCCATGCGGCGTCCAGAGCGGTCTGATCGTAGGTCAATCCGACCCAGAACGCGGGCAGCGCACACAGCCGCCGCCAAGGCCCGCCATCGGCACCGCGCATCTCGATAAATTTCTTGATCCGTGCCTCGGGGAAGATCGTGGTCAGGTGATCGGCCCAGTCCGAGAGGGTGGGTTTTTCACCGGGCAATGCGGGCAGTTCGCCCTTCAGGAAATCACGGAAGGACTGACCGAGCGCATTGATGTAAACCCCGTCGCGATAGACAAAATACATAGGGACATCAAGGGCATACTGGACCCATGCCTCGAACCCGAAGCCTTCGTCAAAGATGAAGGGCACCATTCCCGTGCGGTCTGCGTCAAGATCGCGCCAGATGCGGCTGCGCCAGCTTTTGAAGCCGTTGGGCTTGTTTTCAAAGAACGGCGAATTGGCAAACAATGCGGTCGCAACGGGCTGGAGGGCGATCGCGACACGCATCTTCTGCACCATGTCCGCCTCGGAGCCGAAATCCAGATTGACCTGAACGGTGCAGGTTCGGCGCATCATCGACGTTCCCATGGTGCCGACCGATTGCATGTAGGAATCCATCAGCTTGTAACGCCCCTTGGGCATCAGCGGCATTTCCTCGTGCGTCCATATCGGCGCTGCGCCGAGCCCGATGAAACCGACGCCGATTTCGTCGGCGATGTCTTTCACCTCACGCAGGTGTTCGTTGACCTCGTCGCATGTCTCATGGATCGTTTCCAGAGGTGCACCGCTGAGTTCCAGTGCCCCGCCGGGTTCGAGGCTGACATTCGCACCGTCCTTCATCAGGCCGATCAGCTTGTCGGCCTCGCGCAGTTCGGACCAGCCGTGACGGTCGCGCAGGCCTTCGAGAACGGCCAAAATCGAACGCTCGCCTTCATAGGGCAGGGGCTTGAGGGTGTCCTTGCAATAGCCGAACTTTTCATGCTCGGTGCCGATACGCCAGTCTTCGGGCGGTTTGCAGCCGCTTTCCATATACTCCGCCAGTTGTTCGTGCCGTTCGATCGGCCCGCCTCCGGATTGGGGTATGGACATGAGCGTCTCTCCTGCCTTGCCGCGCAACAATGACTGCCACAAGTGGCCGTATTCTCGCGGGGTGTCAATGCAGGGCGTTTGTGTGTTTCTGCCAGATCACGATGGAGTCATGGCTGTCACGCCGCATTTGCGCCAGCATCCGTTCCGTCCGAATTCCCGGAAGCGTGGCGAAAGCATCGAACAGAAGATCCGAACCGCCGGCGGTGAGCGGGATGTAAAGATCCGGCTGCCCCGGCTGGCTGAGAACCCAATGCGCAGGATGGGCGGCACGGTCGAGCGACAGGCGGGTCATCTCACCAAGGGCCACCACGCCGCCGGTCAGCGGCCCGAAATAGGCGATCTGCCGTTCATCGACCTGTACGATGCCGGGGCCACCCTGGATGGTACGAAAACGGGCCCGCTGAAACCCGGCGATGGCCAATACAATCCCGGCCAGGATCAGGGCATAGCCCAGCCAGTGCAGCATGCCAAACGTGCCGAGAGCCCACCACAGTCCAAGTGCAAGCAATGCCGCGCCGGTCAGCCCTTCGCGCCAACGCCAAAGTGCGGCGCGGGCCTGCGGGCGGACGAAACTCATGACCAGTCCCCAAGCGTCGTTTGCCAGACGGTCAAGGCGGCCACGGCAGCGGTATCGGCGCGCAGGATACGTGGGCCAAGGCTGACGGGGTGGGCAAAGGGCAGGGCGTTCAGCCGGGTACGCTCATCGTCGGAAAAGCCGCCTTCGGGGCCGATCAGGATCGCCCATTTGTTGCCACCCACCGTTCCAAGGGTCTGAGCCGCACCGACAAGAGCCTCGTCACAGAACATCAGGTGCCGGTCTTCCGGCCAATCTGACAGCAGGCGATCAAGCTTTTGCAGATTGGCGACTTCGGGCACATAGGTGCCCCCGCATTGTTCGGCGGCCTCGACCGCGTGCGCTTGCAAGCGGTCCTGCCGAATCCGTTCGGAATTGGTAAACGCGGTCTGTACCGGCAGAATCCGCGCCGCGCCCATTTCGGTGGCTTTCTCGACGATAAAGTCGGTGCGGGCCTTTTTGATCGGGGCGAAGAGCAGCCAAAGGTCGGGGGGCATTTGCTGCGCGCGCGTCTGCTCGTCGGTCCTGAGCAGACCACTTCGCTTGGAGGCCGCCTGCACTGTCGCGTGCCACTCGCCATCCCGCCCGTTGAACAGCAACACGGTATCGCCCTCGCCGCGTCGCATTACGCCGAACAGGTAATGCGCCTGATCGCGGTCCAGAGGAACCGTTTGCCCTTCCCCCAGGGGGTGATCTACATAAAGCCTGATTTTCGCATCTGCCATGGGGGCAACATATGACCGGCAAGAACCAGACGCCAGAGGCCACGACAGGTCAGGTGGCCGACGCGGTCAAGGGCAACTGGGTGGACCGATTAGCCCCGGCCTCGACACGTCCCTATCTGCGGCTTGCTCGTGCCGACCGCCCGATCGGGACATGGCTGTTGTTGCTGCCCTGCTGGTGGGGTTTGCTGCTGGCGATGCTGCATGACGGGCTGGCTGGCTGGCATGATCTGTGGATATTCGCGGGATGTGGGATCGGTGCGTGGCTGATGCGTGGGGCGGGCTGCACGTGGAACGATATTACCGACCGGAATATCGACGGCAGTGTGGCGCGTACCGCATCGCGCCCGATTCCGTCGGGGCAGGTCAGTGTCAGGCAGGCGCTGATGTGGCTGGTCGTGCAGGCCCTGATTGCGTTCTGCATCCTGTTGACCTTCAATCTGGCCGCCATCGGGCTGGGTATTCTGGCGTTGCTGCCTGTGGCCATCTACCCGTTTGCCAAGCGGTTTACGTGGTGGCCGCAGGTGTTTTTGGGCCTGGCCTTCAACTGGGGCGCGCTGTTGGCCTGGACGGCGCATACCGGCCAGTTGGAATGGCCTGCGGTTCTGCTTTACCTGTCGGGGATCGCCTGGACACTGTTCTATGACACGATCTATGCCCATCAGGACAAAGAGGATGATGCGCTGATCGGGGTGAAATCCACGGCCCTCCTGTTTGGCGATGCGACACCACGTTGGTTGCTGGGCTTTATGATCCTGACGATGCTTTTGCAGATGCTTGCGGTGATACTGGCCGGGATCGGGGGAAGTTCGCTTGCCTTGTTGGTGGCGCTTCTGGCACCTTGGGCCATGGGGCTTCACATGCATTGGCAATTGCGTCGGCTGAAGCTCGACGATGGTGAGCGGCTGCTCAGGCTGTTTCGGTCGAACCGCGATGCCGGATTGCTGCCTGTGCTGATTTTCGCCGTCGCGCTGTTGCTGTGATTGAACTCGGCTCCGGCAGGGCCTAAACACTGCCTCAACAATAACTTGCGGGCCTCACCCTCATGCGCCTGTCTACGATACTGGTTATCGCAGCCACTTTTCTGATTTCCGCCGCCATGTGTCTGATGGCGGCCCGTTTCGCCGTCACCGCGATTGAGGATTCGTCGCGCACCGCCGTGCGTGACACGCTCGACCAGAATGACATGGTATGGGCCGAGGTCGATGCCAACGGCTTACAAGTGTTTCTGGCTGGCACAGCCCCGTCGGAGGCGGTCAGGTTCAAGGCGTTGTCCGTTGCTGGAACCGTGGTAGACGCCGCCCGGGTTATCGACCAGATGCTGGTGGCAGACAGCGAGAATGTCGCACCGCCCAGATTTTCCATTGAAATCTTGCGAAATGACAGTGGCATCTCGCTTATCGGGCTGGTCCCTGCCGCAACCGACCGTGACGCGTTGATGGAAGAGATCACCGACGTCGCGGATGGAGCGGCAGCGTCGGATTTGCTGGAATCGGCGGATTACCCACAGCCCGAAGCCTGGGAAGAAGCGCTGGAATATGCGGTCGACTCCCTGAAGCTGTTGCCGCGCGCAAAGATCTCCGTGGATGCCGAGCGCGTTCTGATCACGGCCATGGTCGACAGCGAGGCCGCGAAACGCCAGCTCGAGATCGATCTTGCGCGCAATGCTCCGACCGATATTCGTCTGGCATTGGATATTTCTGCTCCGCGTCCCGTGATCACACCGTTTGCCTTGCGGTTTCTGATCGAAGATGGTCAAGCGCGGTTCGATGCCTGCGCCGCCGACACCGAAGAGGCCCGCGACCGTATATTGACCGCTGCGGGCAGGGCTGGCCTTGCGGAAAAAGCGGAATGTGTCATCGGCCTTGGCGTTCCCTCCCCGAAATGGGGGCAGGCGGTGGAAATGGCTATCGATGCGCTTGCCGAACTGGGAAATGGCAGCCTGACATTTTCGGATGCCGATATCTCACTTATCGCGGCAACCGGTACGTCCGAGGCGCAGTTCGACGAAGTCGTCGGCCGTCTTGAAACCTCGTTGCCCGAAGTGTTCGCATTGCATGCGGTTTTGCCCAAGCCTGAGGACCAGGAAACGATCAAGCCGGAATTTACCGCGACGCTGTCGCCTGAAGGACTGGTGCAAATCCGGGGGCGCGTCGCGAGTGAACTGGCGCGGGAAACGGTCGACAGTTTCGCCAAGGCGCGGTTCACCTCGGATGCGGTGCATACAACCGCCCGAGTGGTCGAGGGATTGCCGCGCGACTGGTCCCTGCGTGTGCTGACAGGGGTTGAAGCACTCAGCTACCTGTCGAACGGTTCGGTCATGGTCAAGCCCGATGAGGTGACAGTCAATGGCAATACCGGGCGTAAGGACGCCAATGCGATGATCTCGAGCTTTCTGTCGGACAAACTGGGCGAGGGAGAACAGTTTTCGATAGATGTCACCTATAAGGAAGAGCTCGATCCGATTGCCAGCCTGCCGACCCCCGACGAATGTGAAGCCGACATCGCCGAAATCCTGACCGAGCGTAAGATCAACTTCGAACCGGGGTCGTCGCGGCTTGACGCGGCCGGGGTGGCGATCATGGACGATATCGCCACCATCCTGAAGGAATGCGGCGATATTCGCATGGAAATCGGCGGTCATACCGATAGTCAGGGCCGCGAAATCATGAACCAGAACCTGAGTCAGGAACGTGCGCAGACGGTTCTGAACGAGTTGCGCAAACGCCGGGTTCTGACATCGTCCTTTACCGCCAAGGGGTATGGTGAAAGTCAGCCGATTGCGGACAACGATACAGAAGAAGGCCGCGAGGCCAATCGCCGTATCGAGTTTCGCCTGATTCGGCCCAAGCCGGTCGAAGAAGAGCAGACAACGCTTGAAAGCCTTGAAGAACCGCGCGAAGAAGGTGACGATCAGGCCCAGCAAGGTCAGGAAGACACGTCAGATGAACAGAACTGAATTCATTATCGTCACGGCGATTATTCTTTTCGTGGCTTTCTGCATGGGGTGGTTTGCAAACTGGCTGGTGCATCGTTTCATCCGCGTTGCGCAATCGGACGTGGGTGAACTCGAAAAAATGGCGCAAGAGTTGCACGAGGCCGAGGAAACGCGCGATCAGGCGATCACTTATCTGCAACAGCGTGAAGCCGAACTGACCAATCAACTGGCACAAACCGAGGCTGAACTTGCCGCCACGATGGACGGGCTGCGCGAGGCCCGGTACGAGGCCGAGCAACTGCGCTCTCATCTGGATCGCGTCGGAACCGGCTGAGCGGATCAATCGGTAGCGGAAAACCCCGGCGATCCGCGGTCTTCTGGATGATGAGCCAGATGCTTGCGCTTGATTTCCTCTGACGTGTCGCGACTGCCGTCATGGCTCCATCCCGGCGGGGCGATGCAATACATCAGCCGGTCACGCCAGGTCAGGCCCGGTTGCGTGGCATCGCGAAAAATGCCCACCCATTCGTGAAAGGCCACCCGGATCGGGTTGAAGGTGCCCAGGTTGTGAACCAGCCCGTACCGGGGTTTTTCCTGTTCCAGTTCCGGCACGAAGGTGCCGAACATCTTGTCCCAGACGATGAAGACGCCGGCGTAATTGGCATCCAGGTACCGTGCGTTGCGTCCGTGGTGAACCCGGTGATGGCTTGGGGTGTTCATCACGGCCTCGAACCAGCGAGGCATTCTTCCGATGGCCTCGGTATGAATCCAGAATTGATAGATCAGGTTCAGCCCCCCGCAGAACAGAACCATGGCCGGATGGAACCCCAGCAGGATCAACGGTGCGCGCACGATCATCATGAATGTGAATGTGCCGGTCCAGGTCTGCCGCAGTGCGGTTGTCAGGTTGTAGTGCTGGCTTGAATGGTGATTGACATGGCTGGCCCAGACCCACCGGATGCGGTGGCCAAACCGATGCACCCAGTAATAGCGCAGATCGTCCAATACGAAACAAAGCGCGATTACCCACCACGATGTGCCCAGGTCCAGCGGTGTGGTCGCCCACAAGGCCATGAAGAATCCGTAGGCAATGAACCCCAGAAGGATACCCGAGGCGACATTGCCCGCCCCCATGATCAACGAGGTCAGCGCATCGCGCGTTTCATAGCGCCCGCCACGGCCCTTGATCACGATCCAAAGCAGCTCAATCAGAATGGCGGCGATGAAAAAGGGCACTGCCCAACTGACAATATCGGGAAAGGTGATCTGATCGGTCATGCCGGGGTCTCCATCAGGTGGGGCCAAAGCTCTGCCTCGTCCGGGGCGAGGCGAAGCCGGATGCGCGGCGCGGTATAGTCGGGCAGGTCGATACGAAGCCCATTGGTTGTTCGTTCGATCCTGGCGCCTGTCAGGTAACGGGCGGTTGTATCGGCCCCCATCGGCCAGACGATGCCATGGCCGTCGCGGGTTTCGATCAGGGCAGCGGTATGATCGTGGCTCAGCACGATACGGAGCGCGGGATCGTCGGGAAATTCATCCAGCCATGCCGTGCGCGCAGCGTCTTCGCTTGCCAGTGTCGCGGGGCGGGACAGCCCCAGAATGTGCAGCAGCACCGCGATCCCTGCGATCCCGGCGATCACCAACGGCACCAGAATGCCAAGCGGCATGGCATGTTCCTCCCTCCCGTTGATCTAGCCAAAATCCATGCCGGTTTGTCAAAGGTGGCGTAGCGTCAAACCCGCCCTATTGCCCCGCACTGCCGGGGGCGCGGGGTCTGCGTCCTTCTCGCCAGGCCAGCAACCCGGCGCCGGTCAGAATGATGAGCGCTCCGGCGACTGAAACTGTGTCGGGCAATACGTGAAAGACCAACGCATCGTAGATCGCGGCGAACACGAGCGCCGCATAGAAAAACGGGGCAACGAAACTGGCATCGGCGCGCGCCATTGCGTTGACGAAACAGGCTTGCGCCATGGCCATCAACACACCGACTCCGGCAAGGGCCGCCCATTGCTGCGCCGTCGGCATCTGCCAGACGGGGAGCATGGCGAGAGTTGCGATGAGCAGGCCGATACCGTTGTTGACCAGCAGGATCTGATAGGGTCCCTCGCGTCCGGACAGCCGCTTGATGGCGATCAACTCGGCCCCCAGAAGAAGGGCCGACCCTAGCGCCAGCATTGCGCCGAACTCGATCGCGCTACCGCCAGGACGGGTCAGGATCGCGGCCCCGGCAAGCGCGATCAGGGCTGCGGACCATCTGATCGGCCCGACTTTTTCGCCCAACAGCGGGATGGCAAGCATCATGCCGAATACAGGGTTAAGGAAACTGATCGCCGTGGCGTCCGACAGCGGAATGAACGCCGCCGCCGCGAACATCAGTGTCACCCCACCCCAGCCGAATGCCGAACGGACGGCATGCAGGCGAAAATCGGGACGCGTCATGCGTGGGCGCATGACGGCGATCATCATGGTGATGGCGATGAAGGCGAACAGGAACCGCCCATGGCTGATCTGCAATGCGTGCATCTCAGGCCCGAGAACGCCTGTTCCAAGGGCCTTGGCCAACAGGGTGGTTCCGGCGGCAAAGGCCGAGGCCGCCAGGGTCAGCATGGCGGCAAGGGCCGGGTTCTGTGGGCGCGGTATTTCCATGTAAAAAGCTGTGGCCGTAAAACCGTATGGCGGCAAGCGCGAAAGCGCTGTGCAGATTTTGCTTTCCGTAACGGGCCGGAGGCGCTAAGGGATGTGCATGATCAAACGCCGTACTCATATTGCCTGCCGACGTCGACGCTCCTGCGTCTGAGACGTCCGCCTGTTTGATCCCTGGCGCCGCATGCGCCGCAGTTTCGCGAAAATATTGACTTGCCCCCGCACCTGATGCACTCAAGGGGCTTTCCTAGCAAAGGATACGCACATGATCCCGTCCGTTCTGCCGACCTATAATCGGGCACCGCTGAGTTTCGTCAAAGGCGAAGGCAGCTGGCTGATCGAGGCTGACGGGCGCCGATTTCTGGATATGGGGGCCGGGATCGCCGTCAATGCGCTTGGCCATGCGAACTCCGATTTGATCGAGGCGCTGACCGAACAGGCCGGGAAGCTGTGGCATACCTCGAACCTCTACCAGATTCCCGAGCAGCAGGCCTTGGCCGACAAACTGGTCGATGCGACCTTTGCCGATACGGTGTTCTTTACCAATTCCGGCACGGAATCCTGTGAACTGGCCGTTAAAATGGCGCGCAAGTATTTCTATGAAAAGGGCGAACCGGAACGCATCGGCATCATTGCCTTTGAAGGGGCGTTTCATGGGCGGTCTCATGCGGCCATCGCCGCGGCAGGGTCGGAAAAGATGGTCAAGGGCTTTGGCCCTGTCTTGCCGGGTTTCACACAGGTGGCATGGGGCGATCATGACGGTCTGCATGCCGCCATTGACGAGACCACCGCCGCAATCCTGATCGAGCCCGTTCAGGGCGAGGGCGGTATTCGCCCGCTGCCCGATCAATGCCTCAAGGGGCTGCGCGATCTGTGTGACGAGAAGGGCATTTTGCTGATCCTCGACGAGGTTCAATGTGGCATGGGTCGCACGGGCAAGCTGTTCGCCCATGAATGGGCGGGGGTGGACCCGGATATCATGATGGTGGCCAAGGGTATCGGCGGCGGTTTTCCCCTGGGGGCGGTACTGGCCACCGAGGACGCTGCCAGCGGCATGACAGCAGGAACGCACGGATCGACCTATGGCGGCAACCCGCTGGCCTGTGCGGTCGGGGCAAGGGTGATGGACATCGTGTCGGACCCGGATTTTTTGCAATCGGTCAATGAAAAGGCAGGACGGTTGCGGCAGGGGCTGGAGGGGCTGGTGGCCTCGCACCCGAAGGTGTTCGACCATGTGCGCGGCTCGGGGCTGATGCTTGGGCTGAAATGCAAGGTTCCTGCCGCTGATGTGGTGGGCGCCGCCTATGACGCGCAGATGATCACGGTGCCGGCTGCCGACGATGTGGTGCGCCTGCTGCCGCCACTCAACCTCAGCGACGATGAGGTGACCGAGGCGCTTGCCCGCCTTGAAACCGCCGCTGTCCAGATCGAAACCAGCCAGGATTCCTGATTTCCACTGTCCCGAAAAACTCCGGGGAGTCGCGTATGGCGCGGCGGGGGCAGAGCCCCCTGACCCCGACAACCAAGGCCGTAACCATGAACCATTTTCTTGATATCCACAAAACCGACCCCGCCGACCTGCGGAGCATGATCGACAACGCCCGCACGATGAAAGAAGCCCGCAAGGGTCGTCTACGCGGAACGGTCGACGATGACACGCCGCTTGCCGGTCATATGGTCGCCCTCATCTTTGAGAAACCTTCGACGCGGACGCGTGTCAGCTTTGATGTCGGGGTGCGCCAGATGGGCGGGCAAACCATGGTACTTTCCGGGACTGATATGCAGCTTGGTCATGGTGAGACCATCGCCGACACCGCCCGCGTGCTCAGCCGCTATGTCGATCTTATCATGATCCGCACCTTCGATGAATCCGTGTTGCTGGAAATGGCCGAATATGCGGATGTACCGGTGATCAACGGCCTGACCGACCGCACCCATCCCTGCCAGATCATGGCCGATATTCTGACCTATGAAGAGCATCGGGGCTCGATCGCCGGGAAAAAGGTGGTCTGGTCCGGCGACGGGAATAATGTTTGCGCATCGTTCCTGCATGCCGCCGCGCAGTTCGGTTTTGATCTCACCTTTACCGGCCCGTCGCAACTCGATCCTGAGGATGAGTTCGTCGGTCTTGCCCGCAAGGCGGGCAGCACGGTGCAGATCGAACGCGATCCGGCCAAGGCCGTCGAGGGGGCCGATCTGGTGGTGACGGATACATGGGTCAGCATGCATGACAGTCAGTCCACCAAGGAACGTCGCCATAACATGTTGCGCCCTTATCAGGTGAACGAAGAGCTGATGAAACACGCCAAACCCGATGCGTTGTTCATGCACTGCCTCCCTGCGCATCGCGAGGACGAGGCGACCAGTGCCGTCATGGACGGCCCGCATTCTGTGATCTGGGACGAGGCGGAAAACCGTCTGCATGCGCAAAAGGCGGTGATGCGCTGGTGTCTGGGCGTCTGAAGTCATAGCCTTGCCTGACAGACACAGGGCGGGGATTGATATGACGACGGCGCAGATTGGTATCTACGGGCTCGGCACGATGGGCAGCGCCTTGGCGTTGAACCTGGCCGAACAGGGCATCGATGTGGCCGTTACCAACCGCGAGCCGGAACGGATTGCGCAGTTCATGGAGGACAGCGGCGATCTTTCCGCGCATCTTCGACCACATGAAACCCTGGCGGATTTCGTCGCGGGGTTGCAGGTGCCGCGTGTCGTTCTGTTCATGATCCCGTCGGGCCAGCCGATGGATGAGATGATTGAATGGATCGTACCGCTGCTTGATCGGGGCGATACGATCATAGACGCGGGCAATGCCGATTTTCACGATACGCGTCGCCGTGCCGCGGCCTTGGCCGAACAGGAGTTGCATTTCGTCGGCATGGGCATGTCAGGAGGCGAACAAGGCGCGCGGCATGGGCCGTCGATGATGGTGGGCGGCAGCGATCACAGCTGGCGGCAATTGTCCCCGATCCTGCGCCGCATCGCCGCCCGGTTCAACGATCAGCCCTGCGTGGCGCACCTGGGGCGGGACGGGGCAGGGCATTTCGTCAAGACCGTCCATAACGGCATAGAATACGCTGATATGCAGATGATTTCCGAGGTCTATGGCCTGATGCGCAATGGTCTGGGTCGGCCGCCGCACGAGATTGGCGATGTGTTCGATGGCTGGAATGATGGGCCGCTGGCCTCTTACCTGATTGAGATCACCGCTCGCATTCTCCATAGCATCGACCCCGAAACCGGCCACCCGATGCTTGATGTCATCAAGGACAGCGCCGGGCAGAAAGGTACCGGCCGCTGGACCGTGATCGAGGCTCTGCGCCTTGGCCAATCGGCAAGCACGATTGAGGCCGCCGTCGGTGCGCGCAGCTGGTCTTCAGAGAAAGACACCCGCCAGATTGCTGAAGAAACCCTTGGCGGTGCGCGGCTTGGGCTGGATTTATCGGTGCAGTCGCTGGCCGATGCATTGATGGCGGCGCGCATTCTGGCCCATGCGCAGGGGTTTCGCGTTCTGACCGCCGCTTCGCGGGAGCATGACTGGCAGCTCGATCTGGCCCGGATTGCCGAAATCTGGCGCGCGGGGTGTATCATTCGCTCGGCCTTGCTGGACGATGTCGCCGCAGCCTTTCACGCCGGACCCCGGGCCGGGGAACTGATCCTAGCCCCGGCCGTTGCCGAACGGTTGGCGCTCTGTGTTCCGGCCCTGCGCGAGGTGGTCTCGGCCGCAGTGCATTCCGGTCATGCCGTGCCTGCGCTGTCGGCAGCGTTGGCGTGGTACGATACGATGCGTCAAGGGTATGGGACGGCCAATGTCATTCAGGCGCAGCGCGATGTTTTCGGCCGGCACGGGTTTGAACGACTGGGCCAGGGCGGTGAGTTCCATGGCCCGTGGTGGGATTGATCAGCGGATCAGCGCATTCAACAGCAGGAAGATGACCGCCGACATTGCTGCCGCGGCGGGGACCGTCACGATCCATGCGGCGACGATTGTCATGAAGTGACTGCGGCGCACCAGTTTGCGGCGGCGGCGTTCCTCGGCAGGGATGCTCTTGGGCTTTCCCTGATTGGCGGAGTTGTTGCGCAGGCGGCGCTCCATGTGCCACTCGCGGAAGAAACCGACGCCAAAGACCCCTCCGACGGCGATATGGGTGGAACTGACCGGCAAGCCCAACCAACTGGCCACGATCACGGTGATCGCCGCCGACAAGGCGACGCAATAGGCGCGCATCGGGTTCAGCTTGGTGATCTGGCTGCCGACCATGCGGATGAGTTTCGGGCCGAACAGGAACAGGCCGAAAGAAATGCCGAAGGCACCGATCACCATCACCCACATCGGGATCGCGACCTCGCCGGCAAACGCGCCGAATTCATTGGCGTGAACGATCGCGGCCAAGGGGCCGACGGCATTGGCCACGTCATTGGCGCCATGGGCAAAGGACAATAGCGCCGCCGACAGAACCAGGGGCAGACCGAACAATGCCTTGAGAGATTTGTTACGGTTCTCCATTCCTTCGGACTGACGGCGGATCATCGGGCGGGTTGTGAAATATGTGACGACCCCAATCGCAAGACCGATCAGCAAGGCGGTTTCGAGGTCGATTTTGACGATGCGTTTCAGCCCTTTGAGCGCCAGATAGGCGGCAAAGGTCCCGGCCATGATGGCGACAAGGATCGGCACCCATTTGCGTGCGGCTGCAATCTTGTCGTCCTGATAGATGATACGATTCTTGATCAATGCCAGAAAGGCTGCCGCGATCACACCGCCGAGCACGGGCGAGATGACCCAGCTTGCTGCAATGGCGCCCATCGTCGGCCAGTTGACAGCTGTAAACCCTGCGGCGGCGATGCCCGCCCCCATGACGCCACCGACGACCGAATGGGTGGTCGAGACGGGTGCGCCGACCTTGGTGGCAAGGTTGACCCAAAGCGCCGCGGAAATCAGAGCGGCCATCATGGCCCAGGTAAAGACGCGTATTTCCTCCATCCCGCTTGGGTCGATGATTCCCTTCGAGATGGTCGACACCACATCGCCCCCGGCCAGCAACGCACCGGCACTTTCGCAGATGGCGGCGATGATGATCGCGCCGCTCATGGTCAACGCGTTGGCGCCGACGGCAGGGCCCATGTTGTTGGCGACATCGTTGGCCCCGATATTCAGCGCCATGTATGCGCCGAATACCGCTGCTGCGACGACAATCATGTTGTTGGGATAGGTGCCAAACAAAAGGGCGGCCGCAAATCCGGCGATTACCATGAATGCCAGAGCGATGCCCGGACCGATCAGAGGGCGCGCGACATAGCTTGTCGCGTACTCGATCTGGGAAATGCGGTTAAGGTCCTTGTCCAGTGTCTTCCACTGGTTGCTGTCAGAGGGCTCGGCCACAGCGCTCTCTCTCCCGTCATTTCGTGTCGGGGGACAGCGCTAGAATGACTCCGGGCTCATTTCAATGGCCGAAGTCATGAAATCGTTACAAATCTGTTACAGTTGCATCAAAATCGCTTTGAGGCCTGGTTCGTTCACCATTTCCGCAGCCTGATCGGCGCTTACCCATTTGCGGCGGCGTTCGCGCGCTTCGGGAAAGATGTCGGTCATCTTGGTAACATCAAGGCGGAATACCTGTACTTCTACCGGGGCATCGTACCCATCGTCGAGATGCTTGTCATAGCTGAAGGTGCCGACTGGCTCTTGCCCGATCGTGGCAGATTTGACGCCCGCTTCTTCCCAGGCTTCTTCCCTGGCCGCCTGAGCGGCGGATTTGCCCTCCATCAACCAGCCCTTGGGCACGATCCAGCGACCGCTGTCGCGGCTCGTGACCAGCAAGACCTCGGTGCGGTTGTCTCGCTGGCGACAGCACAGCGCGGCGACCTGGCACTCCGGGGGGCGGCGCAAAAGTGGCTGGACGACCTCGGCCCAGGCTTTTTTCAATCCATCAGTCATGGGTTTACGTTAGTCTGCTCTTATTTAAATCTTTGTTATCGAAGTAATATATGCGCGATCCGTGGAAATATCAAATCAGCCGCTGTTTCTGCGTTTGGCGCGCAGTGTCGGATCGGCCTGTGTCGGGTCTTCGGGCCATGGATGTTTGGGATAGCGCCCACGCATGTCCTTGCGTACATCGCCATAGCTGCTGGCCCAGAAACCGGGAATGTCGGTGGTTGTTTGCACCGGGCGTCCGGCGGGCGATAGCAGCGTCACACGCAGTGGCGTTCGCCCCACCAGGGGGTGGGTTGTCTGGCCGAACATCTCTTGCAGGCGCAGGCTGATTTCGGGCGCCTCGCCGCCATAGTCTATCGGGATTTTACGTCCGAGCGGCGTTGTGAAATATGCCGGAGCCAGGGCGTCCAATAGTTGCATTTGTTCGTAATCCAGATGCGCCCGCAGGGCGTCCAGCATGTCGAACTTTTTCCATTCCTGTGCGGTTTTGACCTTGCCCAGATAGGGCAATAGCCAGCGTTCCAGATCGTCCAGCAACGCGGTTTCCGTCATCTCGGGCAGGTTCTTTCCTGCCGCACGGATCAGTTCGACCCGAGCTGCAAACCGTTTGGCTGCATCGCTCCAGTTCAGGCCAAGATCGCGGACACCGTCCAGCATGGCGCGGGCAGTTTCCTCGGGCGGGGCGTCTTTCCATATCCGGTCATCCAGAACGATCGCACCGAACCGTTCCTGTCGCCGTGCGATTACCCGCCGCTCACGCTTGTCCCACAGGCAGACATCGTGCCATTCGATCTGATCGCTGAACTGAGTGCACAACTCGCTTTCCGTGATCGCGATAGCCTGCCGGATACGGGCTTCGCGCGGGTTGCCGTCCAGATCGGTGGCTACGATCAGGCGCGTGCCGGACAGATCGTCGCCTTCTGGCATCACGGCACCTTTTCCCCCTGACAGAACATAACGCGGCGCATCGCCTTTGCGGCGCAGTCCGACACGATCAGGATAGGCAAGTGCCGCCATTTCGGCGTCGCTCAGGCTGACCGGCCCGGCAGGGTTTGCTTGCCGGGCAAGACGTTTGGCTTCGGATTTGATCCGTTCCAACGCGCCCCGGTTGACGGCATGCGGGTGGCGTTGTTCGTACGTGCGCAGGTCTTTCAAAGCGGTCAGGCGCAACGCCAGATCAACGGGGGCACCACGGGACAATGGATCGCGATCAGATAACAGGGCCGCCAGCATTGCGCCCTCCGGACCCGCCTTGGCCATCATATGCGCAAGGCGTGGATGCAGGGGCAGGGCGGCGATTGCCTTGCCATGGGTAGTGATGCGGTTCTGTTCGTCGAGTGCGCCCAGCATTCTCAGCAGTGCTTGCGCCTCGGCATAGACACCGGGATTGGGCGGGGTGAGGAAGGCGAGTTCATCCGGTGTCGCCCGCCATACCGCCAGTTCCAGAGCAAGGCCAGCCAGATCGGCGGCTTCGATTTCGGCCGGGGGATAAGCGTGCAAAGCTCCCTCTTCGCCCTTGGTCCACAGCCGGTAACAGGTGCCTTCGGCCACACGTCCGGCGCGGCCTGCGCGCTGCGTGGCTTCGGCGCGGGTCACGGGTTCCGTCACCAGCCGTGACATGCCGCTGCCCGGGTCGAACCGCGCCCGCCGCGCCCGCCCGCCATCGACGACAACGCGAATATCCTCGATTGTCAGCGAGGTTTCCGCAATTGATGTGGCCAGCACGATCTTGCGTCCGTCGGCGGCGGGGGCAATGGCCGCGCGTTGCCTGGCAAAGTCCATTGCGCCAAAAAGGGGGCGAATATGGCAGTCCTCGGGCAGGCGGCCTTGTAACAACGCCTCGACACGCCGGATCTCGCCTTCACCGGGTAAAAACACCAGAACGCCTCCCTCGGTTTCCGAAACGGCGCGGATTACCAGATCGGTCAGGGCGGTCTCATACCGGGTCTGTTTTGGCACCGGTCGGTCCAGCCAGCGAGTCTCGACCGGAAAACTACGCCCTTGCGAGGTGATGACAGGCGCGCCGCCCATCAATTCGGCCACCGGTTCGGCGTCCAGCGTGGCTGACATGGCCAGCAGGATCAGGTCGTCCCGCAAGGCCCCTGCTACTTCCAGGCACAGGGCCAGACCCAGATCGGCATTGAGCGAGCGTTCGTGGAATTCGTCGAAGATCACGGCCCCCACGCCTGTCAGTTCCGGGTCGGACTGGATCATGCGGGTCAGGATACCTTCGGTGACCACTTCGATTTGCGTGGATTTCGAAATTTTCGCATCGCCCCGCACCCGATAGCCCACAGTCTGTCCGGGGTGTTCATTCAGAGTATGCGCCATGCGCTCAGCGGCGGCGCGGGCGGCCAGACGGCGCGGTTCCAGCATCAGGATACGCCCCTTGGTCAGCCCCGCGTGCAGCATTTCCAGCGGTACGACCGTGGTCTTGCCCGCGCCGGGCGGGGCTTGCAGTACGGCGCGCCCGTGATCGCGTAGTGCGGCAATCAGCGGCGCAATGGCGTCATGAATGGGCAAGTTTTTGGTCATGGCCACGTTATCGGTCATGCGAGCGTGATTTTCCATAGCCGCGGCAGAGGGCATGCTCTGGACATTTGGGGGTGGGCCACGTCATGTAGGCGCCCGAGAGTCACAGGAACGTAACGGGCCGATTACCATCATGGATATCGACACACTTAGCGAAAAGATCGTTGCAGGCGACCGCCGGGCATTGTCGCGGGCGATCACCCTGATCGAAAGTTCCCGCGCCGATCATCGTGATCAGGCCGCTCAACTGATGGAACGATTGAAGGGGGCTGGCCGGCAGGCCATCCGCATAGGCCTGTCAGGAACGCCCGGCGTGGGTAAATCGACCTTCATCGAGAGCTTCGGCAAGATGCTGACGGGGCAGGGCCTGCGGGTGGCGGTTCTGGCGGTGGACCCGTCGAGTGCCCGCTCGGGCGGTTCGATCCTGGGGGACAAGACCCGGATGGAGGAACTCAGCCGCGATCCCAACGCGTTTATCCGCCCCTCGCCGTCTCAGTCGCATCTCGGAGGCGTCGCACGGCGCACGCGTGAGGCCGTGGCCGTATGCGAGGCTGCCGGATTCGACGTGGTGCTGATCGAAACCGTGGGGGTGGGGCAGTCGGAAACCGTGGTGGCCGAGATGTCCGACCTGTTCATTTTACTGATCGCTCCGGCGGGTGGGGACGAATTGCAGGGCGTCAAGCGCGGGATCATGGAAATCGCCGACATCATCCTGATCAACAAGGCCGATGGCGATCTGAAGCCGGCGGCGACGCGGACCTGCTCGGATTATTCCGGTGCGCTGCGCTTGTTGCGTAAGCGCCCGCAGGACCCGCAAGGGTTTCCCAAGGCGATGATGGTTTCGGCGCTTGAACGCGACGGATTGCAGAAGTCGTGGGAGGAAATGACCGCGCTGACCGAATGGCGCAAGGAAAACGGTCATTTCGCGTCCCGGCGCGAGGCGCAGGCGCGGTACTGGTTCGAGCAGGAGGTGCGTCAGGGACTTCTGGCGAAGCTGGACACACCGAGCGCCCGGGAGGCGATGCAATCCTTCGCAGCAAAGGTCGCCGAAGGGGGAATTACGCCCACGGTGGCCGCGCAGGAATTGTTGCAGGGATTGCGGGACTGATCCCTAGCTCTTTGAGAAATCGATGATCCCGTTCACGAGGCAATCAAGACTGTCGCTCCATGGGGCGCCATCCGGTAGCGCGTCGGTCATAAGCGATAATTCCGTGCAGGCGATCAGCAGGTGATCGGCGCCCTGATCCATGAGCATGCGGGCTTGTGCCGCAAGCTGCGGGGCCAGTTGCCCGAGTGGCTGCCCCGCTTTCACGGCGCGGATGATGTCCAGCAGGGGGCCGTCATCCGCCAGGGTCACGGGGATCAGGCCGCGCGCCTCGAAGGGCGTGGTGAATACGCCGGTCAACCGTGTTGCGGGTGAGGCCAGCATGCCCACCTTGCGCGCCCCGGATGCGGCCAGCGTATCGGCGGTCAGGTCCAGCATGTCGAGGAAGGGCAGGTCGGTCGCGCCGGTCACGGCAGCGGCATAGTGATGCGCGGTGTTGCAGGGCATGGCCAGGGCGGAGGCTCCGGCACGTTCCAGATCCTGTGCCATCCGCGCCAGCACCGGGCCGGGGTCTTCTCCGGTGCCGTCGATCAGCGCCTTGATCCGGCTGGGCACCTGCGGGTTCTGATGCACGATCAGCGGGATGTGATCGGCATCGTCGCGGGCAGGAACGGCATCCAGCAGCTTTTGCATAAGCAGGATCGTGGCCTCAGGCCCCATGCCGCCCAATATACCTGTTGTTTTCACTGTCCGGTCGCCCTTGCGTTGCCTGTGCGCAGGGCTAGCCATGCGCCTTCAGAGGCATCTTGCCAGAGGTGGCCATCTTGTCCAGCCGTATGTCGGCTGACAGGGCGTGTCCTTCCATCCCTTCCTCGCGGCTGATCCGGGCGCTGACACGGGCGAGGTCGGGCAATGCGCGCTCGTCCACCTTTTGCCAGGTGACGGTCTTGAGGAACTTGTGCACCGATAGCCCGCCGGTGTAGCGCGCCGCGCCCGAGGTGGGCAGCACATGGTTCGGCCCCGCCGCCTTGTCCCCGAAAGCCACCGTGGTGTCCTCGCCCAGAAACAGCGAGCCATAGGTGCGCAGCCGGGTACGCCACCAATCCAAGTCGCGGGCCTGAACGTGCAGGTGCTCGGGTGCTTTATCGTCGGCAAACCGGGCCATCTCTTCGCGCGTGTCGCAGAGTACGACCTCTCCGAAATCGCGCCATGCCGACTCGGCTGCGCTGCGGTTGGCCTCGGGCAGGCGGGCGATCAGGGCCGGAATTCGATCCATGACCGCCCGCGCCAGTGGCGCATGCGTGGTGGCCAGCCACACGGGGCTGGTGGCGCCATGTTCGGCCTGTCCTACAAGGTCGATCGCCACGGTGTCGGGGTCTGCGCTGTCATCTGCCAGAACAAGGCTGTCGGTGGGCCCTGCGAACATGTCGATGCCGATGGGACCGAACAACTGGCGTTTGGCTTCGGCCACATAGGCGTTGCCCGGACCTACGAGGATATCCGCAGGCGGTGCGCCGAACAGGCCAAAGGCCATCGCGGCCACTCCTTGTACCCCACCCAGGCACAGGATGCGCGTGGCCCCGGCAACGTGCATCGCATAAAGCATCGGTGCGGGAATACCCTGCGCATCCTTGGGCGGCGAACAGGCGGTGATGTCGGGAACACCTGCCTCGCGTGCGGTGGCGATGGACATCAGTGCACTTGCGATATGGGTATAGCGCCCCCCCGGTACATAGCAGCCCGCCGCTGACAGCGGAATCTGTCGCTGACCGGCAATCAGGCCGGGGCGCAGTTCCACCTCCATGTCCTGCGCGGTGGCGCGCTGTGCGGCGGCAAAGCGGCTGATATTGTCATGCGCCCAACGGATGTCGTCCCTGAGGTCTTGCGGAACCTCGGCAATGGCCTGTGCGATACGCTCGGAGGGCACGGCGATGTCGCCTGTCCAGCCGTCCAGTGAGCGGGCATATTCCAGTGCGACCTGTGCTCCGCCGGTTCGCATACGGGCCAGCATGATTTGTACGGTGTCGGCAATGTCTGCTGCGGCGTGCCGGGGATGGCCGGGGGCGGTTTTGAGATGGCTCAGGGTCATGGCATGGCTCCTTCCCCTCAATTGGGTGGGGGGAATCGGCCTGCCGGGCAAGCAATTTGCGAAGCTGGGTCAGGGCTTTTTTCAGGTGCTGAAGATATGCTTCGGCAAAGCCGAAAAACTGGGCGTAATATGTACCGGGTGTATGTGCCGCGCAGGTTACAGTGTCTTGCGCAATCCTTGTGCGGCCTGTTCAATCAGGTCCAGAGTACCGTCGAAATCGCGTGTATAATACGGGTCGGGGACGTGATCTGTACCGCTTTCGGGGGCATATTCGGTGAACAGCCGGACGGGCGTTGCATTCCCGTGTGGGCGCTGTGCCTCGATCTCGTGCAGGTTGGCGGTGTCCATTGCGATGATCAGATCGAAAGCTTCGAAATCGCCTGCGTGAAACTGCCGGGCGCGCAGGTCTGACAGGTCATGCCCACGCGCGCGGGCAGCCTGTTGCATCGGGCCGTAGGGCGGCTCGCCGACATGCCAGTCGCTTGTCCCGGCACTGTCGGTTTCGATATGCGGGGCCAATGTGCGAAATACGCCCTCGGCAGCGGGAGAGCGGCAGATATTGCCAAGGCAGACGAACAGGATACGGGTGGTCATCGGGGGCTCCTTTGAGCATCAAGGGATAGGGCAAGGAGGCAGCATGGAAAAGATCGTTATTCTGACCGGGGCGGGTATTTCCGCGGAAAGCGGGCTTGGCACCTTTCGCGATGAAGGCGGATTGTGGGCGCAACACGCGATCGAGGATGTGGCCACGCCCGAAGGGTTCGCGCGGGACCCGGCGCTGGTGCATCGATTCTACAACACCCGGCGCGCGCAGGCGGCCGAGGCGGTGCCGAACCCGGCGCATGCGGCATTGGCCCGGCTTGAGGCGCAGCATTCCGGTGAGGTCTGGATCGTAACGCAGAACGTCGATGGACTGCACGAAAAGGCCGGGAATTCCAATGTCTTGCATATGCATGGCGCATTGGATGGGGCGTTGTGCGCGGCCTGCGATCATCGTTGGCCCGCACCGCTGGTCATGGCGCCGGGCGATAGCTGCCCCTCTTGCGCCGCTCCGGCAGCGCGGCCCGATATCGTCTGGTTCGGGGAGGTTCCCTATCACATGGAACGGATCTGGCAGTTGCTGGATGAGGCGGATCTGTTCGCGGCCATCGGAACGTCGGGGCAGGTCTATCCGGCGGCGGCATTCGGGCAGCATGCCGGGCGCGCCGGGGCACATACGGTGGAATTGAACATGGAGGCTTCGGTGAATGCACGCGACTTTTCCGAGGCGCGGCACGGCCCGGCGTCAGTTATCGTGCCGGAGTGGGTTAAGGGGATATTATCCAGTTGATTTCAAAAGAAAAGGCCGGGTCGCGTTGCCCGGCCTTTGCCAGTGTCCTGTGAGCGTTATTCGCTCTTGCCGTGCTGATGCTTCATGCCATGCATCGGCTGGCGTTCGAGGTCCACGGGAACCTCTACGGTGATGTCGCCGGCCTTTTCGAAGGTCAGTGTCAGCGGGATCATGTCGCCCTGTTCGAACGGTTCGGTGATGCCCATGAACATGACGTGATTGCCGCCGCGGGCCAGCATCAGCGTTTCGCCTGCGGCAACGGGAAAGCCCTCTTCGACATGGAGCATGCGCATGACGCCGTTTTCGTCTTCCTCGTGGGTGTGCAACTGGACCATTTCCGCGACGGGCGACGCCGCGCCGATCAGGCGGTCGTCGGTTTCGCCGTGATTCATGATCTGCATGAAGGCTGCGCCCGAGGTCGCCATCATCGCCGAGGAACGGGCGTAAGGGTCTTGCACCATGATGTCGGCGGCGAAAGCGGGCAGGGCGAAAGCGGAGGCGGCAACAGCCGCCAGAATGGTGGATTTGAAGGACATGGAAACTCTCCTGTCTGGGATTGGATTGAATTCGACCGGTTGGGATTCACGCCGCTTGTGGCGGGCCGCGGGCGACTGCGGGGCGTGGGGCCGGGCTGTGGAAAACCAACGTGAATTCAATGGGATGCGCGCGCAGCCATGACGTGGGTGCGGCGATCTCGGGCGCGGTTTCGGCCAGGGCCTGAAACAGCGACAAGGCGCAGTCGGGGCAGATATGGGATGGCCCGATGGGTTGCCCCTGATCATCCACCAGAACGGCCACGGGGCCGGTGCCGGTGCACAGCACGATCTGCCCGTCCGGGCCGGGTGCGGTGCGGGCCAGGGCCATGCTTTGACCCGTGAGGACCAGCACGAAGGCCAGTGCGAGTGCGAGGTATGAGCGCGTTGTTCTCATGTCAGCGCATGATATATGCGCTGGCCTGCGCAAAGGTAAAGGGACAAAAGGAAACAGCCCTGCCGGGTTGGGCAGGGCTGCGAAATCTTTCCTGGAAACGCTGGAGCGTCAGGCGTTTGCGGCCTGTGCCTTGGCGATTTCCTTTTTGATTTTCAGGGCGTTATCCGAAAGTTCGCCGTCCTTGGCCTTGGCCAGGTAGGCGTCCAGCCCGCCGCGGTGGTCGACGCTGCGCAGGGCTGCGGCGGTGATCCGCAGCTTGATGGCGCGGCCCAGGGTTTCGGACTGAAGCGATACGTCCTGCAGGTTGGGCAGGTAACGGCGCTTGGTTTTGTTGTTGGCGTGGCTGGAGTTGTTGCCCGTCATCGGGCCTTTTCCGGTGAGTTCGCAGCGGCGCGACATGGGTTCATCCTCGTGTTGGTCACGGGGCGTCGTGCCCCTGCTCAATACAAACGGGCACCGCCAGCGGCAGCGCCCCGAATTCATCGAAGGGTCTTTACGTCCAAAGCGGCGGGGCGTCAAGGGATTCGCGGGCGGGAAATCGCAAACCGTGTGTCGGCCCCGCGTTTTGTACGAAACGTACGATGTGTACGCGGGTTTTGTACGAAAATCGGGGGGTGCGGGCAGAGGTGTGTCCATGATGGGCGCAAATCCGGGGTGGAGACGGCGATGCGCCATGCGACGGCGCAAGGGGGCGGCAGGGCCGGTTGGCCGGACCGTGACACCGAGGCCGGGCCCGGGCGCGCGGGATTAACCGTTTGGCAAGACCGATGTGTTTGAGTGCGGGCAGTCACAGATCGCCCGATGACATCGTCCATCGTCAGAACAAACGCCGGGGTGTATGAAATGAGATATATTGAAATGCGGCTCGTTGCGCTCCTGCTGGCAGGGATGGCCGGGGCGACAGGCCCCAACGCACGGCGTTGCAAAGAGCCAGCCGCCGCGCGGAAGGCCCTTTGCCGGTGTTCTGCCTTGTGGCCACGCGGCAGCCTGCCCGTGGCGAGGGCGGTTCAGAGATGTTGGCGCGCGTCCGCCAGCCGTGCGTCGGTGCAGAATGCTTGTCCGGCTTTCTGAATTTGCGCCCCGTGCCATTGCAGACCGTTCAGATCGTGAATCAGACGACCCGCTTCGGGGAAGTTTCGGGCAAGCTTGTCGAGATATGCGTCCCTGTCGAATTTCAGGCCACATTGTTCGGCAGCTGCGCCGCGTGACCATGCGATTTGCAACGCTTGCGACCAGCCCATCCGGTCCGACGGGTTTGAAAAACCACTGTCGTAGGCGGCGGTATAGGCGCATGAGGGAACCGAGTAATCGCTCAGGGAACCCTTGCATTGAGAGGTCGCGCTTTCCTGTGTCGTCGTCTGGCAGCCCGCAAGCAAGGCCAGGAACAGGCCACCGGCAAATATGTTTCGCATTTTCAGGTCTCCGCTTTTTACTGATGGCGCTCGGACGTATCCTGTTTTGCAGGCCGCCGGAAAGCCGGTTTTTCCTTTGTTTGTCATGGTTTGACGGGGCGGGCAATGGGTGGTGTGGCGAAGACGTGGTATTCGAGGAGCCGGGAGCATTGCGTATCCAGAGAAACGCCGGAGGTAATTGCTCGCGCACCGCTTGCCCGGCTGTGATTGAAGGTGTTGAGGCGTGACCTATGGATGTTCGATTTTCGGAAGTGGCTTTCCGTTTTGTTGAGGATGGCGCGCCAGCGGTCCACACCGGGGCGGACAGCGGATGTTTGCGGGATGTGGAGTGAATGACTGCTGTGAGTCCGACGACGACTTTGTGCGCCGGGCATTGTCCGACCGCGGGTGGGCGACCGGCGGTCTTTCGATGGCGATTCATGGTGAGGTCACATCCAACGGTGGTTCGGGGGGCTGTCGGTGCAGGATCGCCCGCCCGGGGGGCGGTCGGGCGATGCCCGGCGGCGCGCAAGGCGCGCCTTGAGTCCGGGCAAGGCAATGTTCTCTCTGTCCCGCATTTAGGCCATCGGCATCATGTCCGGCTGTTATCCGGAGTGAAGCCGCAGAGGTCTTTCCACCTGCGCGAAACAGCGCCGAAGGCGCCGCGCATCGCCAGACCGCTGTCACACCAGAGGTGCGCCAAGCATGATTGGCACGCCTCTGGCGTGACCGGGCTGGCGATTTGGTCGGGTTGGTGCGCCGCTTTGATCTCTTTCGGATTTGGCGGGCATAAACTGCGCTGAATGACGGTTTGATCGCCATCCCGCGGTCAGGCGATGCGCGGCTCAGGCAATGACAGGTTTGTCCGGCATGACCGCCGCTTCCGGTTCTCGTGGCGAATGGCGGGTGTTGGGGGATGGGAACCCCATCTGTCCCGACAGCGAAGAAGGCTGCGCCCGCCGCGCGCCGGGCGTTGAACTGTCCGGCGTGTTCTGCTTGAAATCGTGGCATGACCGTAAGTGTTTTCAATTGTGCCGCCCCGGCCGGAGGAGTCCGTCATGACAGATATTCGCAACCTGCGCGGCGTGGTGCCCTATTTGCCGACGCCGCTGACATCCGATGGCGCGGTGGACGAGGGCGCGTTGCGGCGGCTGGTGGATCATCTGATCGGGGAGGGCGTGCACGGGGTGACGCCGCTGGGATCGACGGGCGAGTTCGCCTATCTGGATTTCGCCGCGAAGGAGCGGGTGGTGATCGCGACGGTCGAGGCGGCGGCGGGCCGGGTGCCGGTGATCGCGGGTGTTGCCGCGACGACGACATGGGATGCGATCCGGCAGGCGCGGCGCTGGGCCGAACTGGGTGCCGATGGCATTCTGGCGGTGATGGAGGCCTATTTCCCGGTGAATGAGGACGGCGTTGTGGCGTATTTCACCGCCGTCGCGGATGCCACCGACCTGCCGGTGACATTGTATACCAACCCGAATTTCCAGCGCTCGGACCTGTCGCTCGATGCCATCGACCGGCTGTCACATCATCCCAATATCGTGTTCGTCAAGGATGCCTCGACCAATACGGGGCGCTTGTTGTCGATGCTGAACCGGACGGAGGGGCGGATCGGGGTGTTTGCCGCCTCGTCGCATATCACCGCCGCCGTGATGCTGATCGGCGGGCGGGGGTGGCTGGCCGGGCCGTCCTGCCTGATCCCGCGCCAGAGCGTGCGCCTGTTCGAGCTGTGCGAGGCCCGGCAGTGGGATGCGGCGATGGAGTTGCAGCGCGAGTTGTGGGCGGTCAATCAGGCCTTTGCGCGGTTCAACCTCGCCGGGGCGGTGAAGGCGGGGCTGAAGTTGCAGGGGTTCGATTGCGGCGATCCCGCACCGCCGCAACGGGCGCTCGGCCCCGACGAGGTTGCCGTTGTGCGGCGCGTGCTGGAACGGGTCGGCGCGCTGTAGGCGGGGTGCCTAGCCGCGGCCGTGGGGGGCGTCGAGGGTCAGTACCGGGCCGATGGGGATGATCCGGTGCGGATTGATCGTGTCGTGGCTGTAGTAATAGTGCCGGGTGATGTGATCGAAATTCACCGTATCGGCCACGCCGGGCCATTGATAAAGCTCGCGCAGATACCCCCAGAGGTCGGGATAATCCACGATCCGCGCCCGGTTGCATTTGAAATGCGTGTGATAGACCGTATCGAAGCGGATCAGCGTGGTGAACAGCCGCCAGTCGGCCTCGGTCAGGCGGTCGCCCATCAGGTAGCGGTTTTGCGAGAGGCGCTCCTCCAGCCAGTCGAGCGTGTCGAACAGCGGGCCGATGGCCGCGTCATAGGCGCTTTGGCTGGTGGCGAACCCGGCCTTGTAGACGCCGTTGTTGAGCGTGTCGTAGATGCGGGCGTTCACGAGGTCGATCGCATCGCGCAGGTCCTCGGGCCAGTAATCGTCGCTATTGCCGGTGATCGAATCGAAGGCCGCGTTGAACATGCGGATGATTTCCGAGGATTCGTTGGACACGATGGTCTCGTTTGTCCTGTCCCACAGGATCGGCACGGTCACGCGGCCTGAAATCGTGGGGTCTGCCCTGGTGTAGAGATCGCGGGCGAAGGGCAAGCCATAGAGCGTATCGCCCGTAGCGCCGGGGTAGTCGGCGCGCAATTCCCAGCCTTCGTTCAGCATGTCGGGATGCACGACGGACACCCCGATATGATCCGTCAGCCCCTTGAGGGTACGAAAGATCAGCGTGCGATGCGCCCAGGGGCAGGCCAGCGAGACATAGAGGTGATAGCGCCCGGATTCGGCTTTGAACCCGCTTTCACCCGAGGGGCCTGCGCTGCCGTCGGCGGTGATCCAGTTGCGGAACTTCGCCGTGTCGCGCACGAATTTGCCGCCCGTCTTTGAGGTGTCGTACCATTCGTCGTGCCACTGGCCGTCAACCAGATGTCCCATGCGGTGTCCTCCTGTGCTTGGTCCAGACCTAATCCCGCGCGGGCCCGTCGGGTAGGGCCATCGCCGCGCATGTCCCGTGCACGCCCGCACATGTCGCGCCCGGACGGTGCTGCGGCGTTTCTTTGTTTGCGCGGGGCGCGCGCGCGGCCTATACGGGAGGGGACGATGCCCGTGCCGGGCCGGAAAGGTGTGCAGACGGGGCCGACCCATACCGGGGGCCTGCGGTCTTGCGATCGTCAGCCGCGCGGTGGCGCGGCCTTGCCCCTTTCCGGGTCGTTCGTGCGCGGGCCGACCATGGATTGCAAACGGGGGAGTATACCCATGAAATATGCAGGTTTCATCGCCGCCCTTCTGGCCGCGGGCAGTGCGCAGGCCCATCCCGGCCATCTGTCCGAGGTGGCGGGGCATGGTCACTGGCTGGGCGCGGCGGCCTTGGGGGCGGCGATCGCCATCGGGTTGTGGGCCGGGCTGAAGGGCCGCAAGGCGGCCCAGGACGCCGAGGCCGAAGAGGCCGCCGACGAAGACGCGCAGGAGGCCTGAGCATGGGCAAGACCGGTGTGATGATCTGCGGGCATGGGTCGCGCAGCCAGTCGGCGGTGGACGAATTCGCCACGCTGGCCGAGAAACTGCCCGCCTATCTGCCCGACGGTTGGGAGATGGAATACGGTTATCTGGAATTCGCCAACCCGGTGATCCGCGACGGTCTGGACCGGCTGCGCGACAAGGGTTGCGAGCGGATTCTGGCGGTGCCGGGGATGCTGTTTGCCGCGATGCATTCCAAGAACGACATTCCGACGGTGCTGAATACCTATGCCGCGAAACACGGGATCGACATGCGCTATGGCCGCGAACTGGGCGTCGATCCCAGGATGATCGCCGCTGCCGGTGCACGGGTGCAGGAGGCGGTGGACCGCGCCAATGACGATCTGGGCGAGGTCGCTCTGCACGACACCTGCCTTGTGGTGATCGGGCGCGGCGCGTCGGACCCGGACGCCAATGGCAACGTGTCCAAGATCGCCCGCATGTTGCAGGAGGGCATGGGCTTTGGCTGGTGCGAGGTGGGCTATTCCGGCGTGACCTTCCCCCTGGTCGAGCCTTGCCTGCAACATGTGGCGCGGCTGGGTTACAAGCGGGTGATCGTATTTCCGTATTTCCTGTTTTCGGGCATTCTGATCGACCGCATCTACGGGTTTACCGATCAGGTGGCGGGCGAGTATCCGGGTATCCAGTTCGTCAAGGCGGGCTATCTGGGCGATCATCCGCAGGTTCTGGAAACCTTTGCCGAGCGTGTGCGCGAGCAGGCGGGCGCCAACCCGCCGCCCAATTGCGGCACCTGTCAGTACCGCACGCAGGTGCTGGCCCTTGACGACAGAACCCCCCGCCGGATCACGCCCGAAGAGCGCCGTGCCCTGGCCGGGGTGCATCCGGCGTTCAGCGACGTGCCGCCTCCGACCTGCGTGCTGTGCAAATACCGCACGGAGGTTCTGGGCTTCGAGGCCGAGGTGGGCGCGGTGCAGGAAAGCCATCACCACCATGTCGAAGGCCAGGGCGCCAGCGCGCCGGGCTCGAACGTGGCGGATTGCACCCTGTGCGACACGTTCTGCACCGGCTTGTGCCGCCTCGAAGGCGACGGGCATCATCACCACCACCATGATCACGGTCACGACCATCATCATCACCACCATCACCATGGTCACGATCACCACCACCACCACCACGATCACGGCCATGATCACCCCCATCATCACCACGCCGAATACCCGCATGCCGACCACCCTCTGGGGCCGGAAAGCGCGCGGAAAAGCAGGGCCTGAGCCGGGCTTTCTTCTTGCCGAAAATATCCCCGCCGGAGGCATCCGACGGGGCCACCCAGTGAAAGAGTTGCAGTTGCGCCCCTACGAGAAAAACCCCTCGGCCATCTATGCCGAAAGTTTCGCCACCGTGCGCCGCGAGGCGCGGCTGGAGCGCTTCGGCCCCGGTATGGAGGCGCTGGCGATCCGCCTGATCCATGCCTGCGGCATGGTCGAGGTGGCCGACCGGCTGGCCTTTTCCGAAAACGCATATGCGGCGGGTCATGCGGCCTTGCAGGCCGGTGCGCCGGTGCTGTGCGATTGCGAGATGGTGGGCGCGGGGATCATCCGCCGCTACCTGCCTGCGGGCAACGAGGTGATCGTCACGCTGAACGATCCGCGCGTGCCGGGGATCGCGGCGGGCATCGGCAACACGCGCTCGGCGGCGGCGGTGGAGTTGTGGGCCGACCGGCTGGAGGGGGCCGTGGTGGCCGTCGGCAATGCGCCGACAGCCCTGTTTCATCTGCTGGAGCTGCTGGACGAGGGCGCGCCGAAACCGGCGGTGATCCTTGGCTTTCCCGTGGGGTTCGTGGGCGCGGCGGAGAGCAAGGCGGAACTGGCCGCGCGCCCGCGCGGCTGCGAGTTCGTGGCGCTGCGCGGGCGGCGCGGCGGGTCGGCGATTGCGAGTGCCGCGGTCAATGCCCTGGCGGCGGGGATACCCGAGGAGGCGCATCATGGCTGATCCGTGGCTGCATATCGTGGGCATCGGCGAGGACGGTCTGGCGGGGCTTTTGCCCGCCACCCGCGCCGTGGTGGAGGCCGCCGAGGTGATCGTCGGGGCCGAGCGGCATCACAGGCTGGCCGACAGCGTGGGCGCCGAGCGGATCGCATGGCCCTCGCCGTTCGATGCGCTGATCGGCACGCTCGAGGGGTTGCGCGGGCGGCGTGTGGTGGTGTTGGCCACCGGCGATCCGCTGTGGTTTTCGGTGGGTGCGCGGATCGGGCGGGAGATCGACCCGGCGCAGATCACCTATCACCCGCAACTGTCGGCGTTTCAGCTGGCGGCGGCGCGCATGGGTTGGTCGCTGGCCGATGTGGAAACGCTGACGGTGCATGGCCGTCCGGTGGAGCAGATGATCGCCTTTATCCAGCCCGATGCGCGGCTGTTGATCCTGACCACGGGGGCCGAAACCCCGGCGCGGATCGCGGCGTTTCTGGCCGAGCGGGGGTTCGGGCAGTCGAAGATGAGTGTGCTGGCCAATATGGGCGGTGCGGAGGAGGCGCGCATCGATGGCGTGGCCGAAGCGTGGAATCATACGGTGCCCGAGTTCAACACGCTGGCGGTGGAGTGCATCGCCGCGCCCGATGCCGCGTTGCTGCCGCGCGTGCCGGGCCTGCCGGACGATCTGTTTCGTCATGACGGGACCATGACCAAGCAGGAGGTGCGCGCGGTGACGCTGGCCAAGCTGATGCCGATGCGGGGCGCGTTGCTGTGGGATATCGGCACCGGTTGCGGATCGGTCGCCGTGGAGTGGATGCGCGGCGCGCGTTATGCCCGCGCCATCGGGATCGAGCCGCGCGCTGACCGGCGCGAGATGGCTGCGGCGAATGCGCTTGCGCTCGGGGTGCCCCGGCTGGAACTGGTCGAGGGGCGCGTGCCGCAGGCGCTGGAGGGGCTGGCCGCGCCGGATGCTGTGTTCATCGGCGGCGGGCTGAGCCGGGAAACGTTTGAGGCCGCATGGGCGGCGCTGCGCCCCTTGGGGCGGATGGTGTGCAATGCGGTGACGCTGGAAAGCGAGGCGCTGTTGGTGGCGTTGCACAAGGACCATGGCGGGCAGTTGGTGAAGCTGTCGGTCAACCGCGCTGCGCCGGTGGGCGGGTTGACAGGCTGGCGGCCGTTGATGCCGGTCACCCAGTGGAGCCTCGTGAAGCGATGAGCGGGCGGGGGCAGAGCGGCGTTCTCTACGGTGTCGGGCTGGGGCCGGGCGATCCGGATCTGATGACGCTGCGGGCGCATCGGCTGATTTCCGGGGCGCAGGTGGTGGCCTATCCCAGCCTTGCGGGCGGGGCGAGTTTCGCGCGCTCGATTGCCGCCGGGGCGATCCCGGCGGGCGCGCGCGAGATCGTGATGGACGTGCCGATGACGGTGGAGCGCGGCCCGGCGCAGGCGGCCTATGACACGGGGGCCGCGGCGATTGCCGCGGAACTGGAGGCGGGCCGGGATGTGGTGTGCCTGTGCGAGGGCGATCCGTTTTTCTATGGCTCGTTCATGTATCTGTTTGCGCGGCTGTCCGGGCGGTTCCGGGTCGAGGTGGTGCCGGGGGTGACCTCTATCACCACATGCGCGGCGCGGGCGGGCATGCCGCTGGCGGCGCGCAACGAGCGGCTGACGGTGCTGCCGGGGCCGCTGCCCGAACCCGAGCTGCGCGCGCGGATCGACGGGGCGGAAAGCGTGGCGATCATGAAGGTGGGCCGCCATCTGGCCAAGATCCGCGGCGTGATCGAGGCGCTCGGGTTCACGGACCGGGCGGTTTACGTGGAGCGTGCGAGCCTGCCCGACGAGGTGGTCTGCCCGCTGGCCGAGGCGCCGGAAAAGGCGCCGTATTTTTCGATGATATTGCTGACGAAGGGAGCCGATCCATGGCTGTGAAACCTGTCGTTCTGGCGTTGAGCCGGTCGGGGGAGGAAGTGGCGCATCGCGTGGCGGCGCTGTTGGGGGCGCAGGTGCATGGGCGCGCGGGGCGCGTGGCGCGGGCCGATGCGGTTTTTCCCAATGCGCTGGATCATGCGCGCGATCTGTTCGCCGCCGGGGTGCCGGTGATCGGTGTCTGCGCCAGCGGTATCCTGATCCGGGCGGTCGCGCCGCTGCTGGCCGACAAGCGGGCCGAGCCGCCGGTCGTTTCGGTCAGCGATGACGGGGCGGTGGTGGTGCCTTTGCTGGGCGGGCATCGCGGGGCGAACCGGCTGGCCAGCGAGATCGCCAACGGGCTGGAGGCCGTGGCGGCGGTGACGACGGCGGGCGATGTGGCGATGGGCGTGGCGCTGGACGCGCCGCCCGAAGGCTATCGGCTGGCCAATCCCGACCATGCCAAGGGAGCGATGGCGGCGTTGCTGGACGGGCAGGGCGTGTCGATCCGGGGCGAGAACATCTTTGACCTCGAAGATCGGGGCGGCGCGGTGGACCTGCTGGTGAGTGAGGCGCCGGCGCAGGGGAGCGCGGCGCGGCTGGTGTATCATCCGCAACGCTTTGCCCTTGGGGTGGGGTGCGCGCGCAATGCCGACCCCGAGGAATTATGGGCGCTGGTGTGCGACACGCTGGACGCGGCCGGGATCGCGCAAGGTGCGGTGGCCTGTGTGGCGTCGATCGACCTCAAGGCCGATGAGCCCGCGATGAACGAGGTCGCGCGCCGGTTGGGCGTGCCGCTGCGGCTGTTCACGGCCGGGGAGTTGGAGGCGCAGGCCGAGCGGCTGGCCAACCCGTCGGAGGTGGTGTTCGCCGAGGTGGGCTGTCATGGCGTGAGCGAAGGCGCGGCGCTGGCCTGTGGTGGCGATCTGGTGGTGGAGAAACGCAAGACGGCCAATGCCACCTGTGCCGTCAGCCGCAGCGAGAGCCCGATCACCGACATGCCGGGCCGCGCGCGCGGGCGGCTGAGCGTGGTGGGCATCGGCCCCGGTCAGGCGGCGTGGCGCACGCCCGAGGTGTCGCGGCTGATCGCCGAGGCCGAGGAACTGGTGGGTTATGGGCTTTATATCGACCTGTTGGGCCCTCTGGCGGCGGGCAAGACGCGCAGCGATTTCCCGCTTGGCGGGGAAGAAGCGCGGTGCCGCTATGCGCTGGAACAGGCGGCGCAGGGAAAGAACGTGGCGCTGGTCTGTTCGGGGGATGCGGGCATTTACGCGATGGGTGCGCTGGTGTTCGAATTGCTGGACCGGGGTGCGGAGGAACACGGCGTGAGCGACGCGGCGCACCGGGTCGAGGTGGTGTGCAGCCCCGGCGTGTCGGCCCTGCAAGGGGCGGCGGCGCGGGCGGGGGCGCCGCTTGGGCATGATTTCTGCACGATTTCGCTGTCCGATCTGCTGACCCCGCGCGAGGATATCCTTCGCCGCCTGCATGCCGCCGCCGAGGGGGATTTCGTGATCGCGTTTTACAACCCGGTGTCGAAAACCCGCCGCACCCTTCTGGCCGAGGCGCGCGATATCCTGTTGCGGCACCGCCCGGCGGAGACGCCGGTGATGCTGGCCAGTTCGCTGGGCCGCCCCGAGGAGCATGTGCGCTATCGCCGTCTGGACCAGTTGCAGGTCGACGAGGTGGATATGCTGACGGTGGTTCTGGTCGGCTCGAGCAATTCGCGGCTGGCGCAACTGGGCGAGGGGCCGCGCATGTTCACGCCGCGCGGCTATGCGCGCAAGATCGACGGCGATCTGGCGGCAGGGGCCGGGACATGAGTATTTTTGGAAAGATGAAGTCGGGGGCTTTGGCATGACGGTGTATTTCATTGGCGCGGGGCCGGGCGATCCGGAGCTTCTGACCAAAAAGGCCGAGCGGGTGATCGGGGAATGCCCTGTGTGTCTCTATGCCGGGTCGCTGGTGCCTGCCGAGGTGGTGGCCTGTGCGCCCAAGGGGGCGCTGGTGATGGACACCGCGCCGATGACGCTGGACGAAACCCATGCCGTTATTCGCGAGGCGCATGGCAAGGGGCAGGATGTGGCGCGGGTGCATTCGGGCGATCCGTCGCTGTATGGGGCGATTGCCGAACAGATCCGGCGGCTGCGCGCGGACGGGATCGACTATCGGATCATTCCCGGTGTCCCGGCCTATGCGGCGGCGGCAGCGGCACTGGGGCAGGAGTTGACCGTGCCGGAGGTGGCGCAATCCATCGTTCTGACACGGGTGTCGATGAAATCGACCTCGATGCCCGATGGCGAGACGCTGGAGAATTTCGCCCGCACACGCACCACGCTGGCGATTCATCTGGGCGTGCGCGCCCTGCGCGAGATCGAGCGCGTATTGACGCCGCATTACGGGGCGGATTGCCCCGTGGTGGTGGCCTATCGCGTGGGCTGGCCGGACCAGATGTTCATTCGCGGGACGCTGGCCGATATCCGGCTGAAGGTGCGCGACGAAAAGATCACGCGCACGGCGCTGATTCTGGTGGGGCCGGTTCTGGGTGAGATCAGCGATTTCACCGAAAGCGCGCTTTACGATCCGGCGCAACCCCATGTGCTGCGTCCGAAAGCAACAGTTTCCGGCTGATTTCCGGCAGCCCGCAAGATTTTACGTGATCGTAATAGTGCGGTGGCACAGACTGTTGGCATGATTCTGGGGATGTAGTGCCATGACCACCTATTTGCCGCCCGATGTGCAGGCGGGCCTTGACGAGGCCCGCAAGCGCGCCGTGAGACAAAGCCGCCGGTTGCGGGTGCGGGTTCATGCCGGGGAGGATGCCTATCCGGTGCTGCGCGCCTGGGAGGGCGGGTTCGCCATGGAGGCCGACAAGGCGGGGCATCTGCGCGGGCTGGTCGATCTCTATGACGGGAGCAGGCATCTGTCGCATTGCCTGATCGTCGCCTCCGAGGAAGAGGGCGGCGAGATCCGGTTCGAACTCAAGCGGGTGACCCCGGCCAGTGATGAAGCGCCCGTCGATTTCGAGCGCGACCCGCAAGCGCCGGTGGCGTTGATCGGGCGGGACTGACCGGCGCAGCGCGGGGCGGCGCCGGTGCCCCGTCGTGCGGGTTATTGCAGGTCGGCAAAGGCCGCTTGCAGGCGTTCGACGGCTTCGGCGATCTGCGCGCGGGGCATGCCGATATTGAAGCGCAGGAAGGTTTCACCGCCCGATCCGAAGGTCGAGCCGTAATTCACCGCGATGCGGGCGTCCTTGTTGACGCGGCGCTTGTATTCCTCGCGCTTCATGCCGGTGCCCGAGAAATCGACCCATGACAGGTAGGTGGCTTCGAGGGGCATGGAGGTGACGCCGGGAATGGCGTTGACGCCGTCGTCGAACAGTTTGCGGTTGCCGTCGAGATAGGCCACCAGCTCATCGACCCAGGCCGCGCCTTCGGGGCTGTAGGCGGCGGTGGTCATGGCGATGCCGAAATCGTGGGTGCCGAGAGACAGGGCCGACATCCGCGCCTTGAGCTGGCCGCGCAGCGTGTCGTTGGAGACGATCATCTGGCCGGTATGGGTGCCCGCGATGTTGAAGGTTTTCGACGGCGCGGTGAGCATGATCAGCCGGTCGATAATACCGGGGTCGGCCAGTGGCATGGGGGTGTGGGTCTGGCCGGGGTAAACGAGGTCGTGATGCACCTCGTCGGAGATGAGCAGCAGGTCGTGGCGGCGGGCGAAATCGGCGACGGCGCGCAGTTCGTCCTTGTTCCAGACGCGGCCGCCGGGGTTGTGGGGCGAGCAGAGAATCATCATTTTCTCCTTGCCGGTCATCAGGGATTCACAGGCGTCGAAATCCATCCGGTAGCGGCCGTTTTCGTTGACCAGCGGGCATTCCAGCACGTTGCGCCCGGCGGTGCGGATGACACGGGCGAAGGCGTGGTAGACCGGCGTGAACAGAACGACGCTGTCGCCGGGGCTGGTCAGCGTGTCGATGGCGAGGCCGACGGCGTTGCACAGGCCGGTGGTGGTGAGAATCCAATCGGGATCGACCTGCCAGCCATGGCGGTTTTCCATCCACCAGGCGATGGCGGATGTATAGGGGCCGTAATCGCCGAGATAGCCGTAGATGCCGTGTTCGAGCTTGGCGCGCACCGCGTCCTGTATGCAATCGGGAGAGCGGAAATCCATGTCGGCCACCCACATGGCCAGCCCGTCCTCGGCGGGGACGCCATAGTTCTTTTCCATCATGTCCCATTTGCTGGACAGGTGGCCGCGGCGGTCGATGATGTCGTCGAAATTCATGGCTGTCTCCCTTGCGTTGCGGGCAGGCTAGTGATTTGCGCGTCAGGTGCAAGGGGCGTTGCGGATCGGGGAGCGATGACCTAAATGAAGCCGCATGAAACGCCCGATCCTGATCCATCCCGACCCGCGCCTGAAAAAGGTCTGCACGCCTGTGTCCGACCTGTCGGACCAATTGCGCGCCCTGGCGGACGACATGCTGGAAACCATGTATGACGCGCCGGGGATCGGGCTGGCCGCGCCGCAGGTCGGGGTGCTGGACCGGCTGATCGTGATGGATTGCGTCAAGGACGAGAACGAGGCCCCCCGCCCGCTGGTGATGTTCAACCCCGAGATCGTGGCGGCCTCGGACGAGACGAATGTCTATGAAGAGGGCTGCCTGTCGATCCCCGAGCAATATGCCGAGGTGACGCGCCCCAGGGTGGTGGATGTGCGCTGGATCGACCGGGATGGGAACGAGCAGAGCGAAACCTTCGACGGGCTGTGGGCGACCTGTGTGCAGCACGAGATCGACCATCTGAACGGTAAGCTGTTCATCGATTACCTGGGGCCGATGAAACGCCAGATGATCACCCGCAAGATGCAGAAGCTGAAGCGCGAACAGGCCAAGGCGAGGGCCTGAGCGGATGGCCGTGCGGCGCTGCCTGCCCTGGCCCGACAAGCGGCTGAAGAGCGTGGCCGCGCCGGTCGAGGTGGTGACGGACGATATTCGCGCAACGTGGGACGACATGATCGACACGATGGAGGCGATGCCGGGCGTGGGCCTTGCGGCGACGCAGATCGGGGTGATGCAGCGGCTGGCGGTGGTCGATGCCAGCGCCGGGCGCGGCGAGGCGGTGCGTATGGCCAACCCTGAAATCCTGTATTCCAGCATTGAGTTGCGCGAACACGAAGAGGCCAGCCCGAACCTGCCTGGCGTGTCGGCAAAGGTGAAACGCCCGCGTGCGGTGACGGTGCGGTTTCTCAATGAGGCGGGCGAGATCGAAGAGCGCGATTTCGTCGGGCTGTGGGCGACATCGGTGCAGCATCAGGTCGACCATCTGAACGGGCGACTTTATTTCGACCGGCTGTCCAAGGTGAAACGCGACATGCTGTTGCGCAAGGCGCGGAAGGTGGGCTGAGATGCGCGTGATCTTCATGGGGACGCCGGAGTTTTCGGTGCCGGTGCTGGATGCGTTGGTGGAGGCCGGGCACGAGGTGGTCGCCGTGTATTGCCAGCCGCCGCGCCGTGCGGGCCGGGGCAAGAAGGAACGCCCGACGCCAGTGCAGGCCCGCGCCGAGGAATTGGGGCTGGAGGTGCGCCATCCGGTCAGCCTGAAAGGTGAGGCCGAGCAGGCGGCGTTTGCCGCGTTGGAGGCGGATGTCGCCGTGGTGGTGGCTTATGGGCTGATCCTGCCGCAGGCCATTCTGGATGCGCCGGGGCGCGGGTGCCTGAACATCCATGCCAGCCTGTTGCCGCGCTGGCGCGGGGCGGCGCCGATCCACCGGGCGATCATGGCCGGGGATCGTGAGACCGGCGTGTGCATCATGCAGATGGAGGCGGGGCTGGATACCGGCCCCGTTCTGCTGCGCAAGGCCACGACGATCAGCGCGCGGGAAACCACCGGGGAATTGCATGACCGGCTGTCCGAAATGGGGGCACAGGCGATTGTCGAGGCGCTGGAGCGGCTGGACGATCTGACGCCCGAGGTGCAGCCCGATGCAGGCGTGATCTATGCCGAGAAGATCGACAAATCCGAGGCGCGGGTGGACTGGACCCGGTCAGCGGCGGAGGTCGATGCGCATATTCGTGGGCTTTCGCCCTTTCCGGGCGCGTGGTGCGAGGTGAATGGCGAGCGGATCAAGTTGCTCGCCTCGACCGTTGCCGAAGGCCACGGCGCGCCCGGTGAGGTGCTGGATGATGTGCTGACGGTGGCCTGTGGCGAGGGGGCCGTGCGGCTTTTGCGCTTGCAACGGGCCGGGAAGGGCGCGCAGGATGCCGAAACCTTCCTGCGGGGGATGAGCATTCCCGCAGGTGTGCGGCTGTAGCCAGGGAGTAGAGCGCGATGTTTCCCACGCTGATCGGAACGGTGGTTGTGGCCGGGATCGTCGGCTACCTGTCGGAAAAGACGGGGTTCACCCGCAACGGATATCTGCAATCCATCATCATCTGCGTGGGCGGGGCGTTCCTGTTTTATTTCGTGCGGATCATGTTCGGGATTCGCTTTGGGGCGCCGGGGGTGGATGCGATCCTGTCTTCGATCGGGGCGCTGGTGATCGTGCCGACCCATTGGCGGCGCAGGAGGTAGGGCCGTGGCTGTGATCTATCTGGTCATCGTGGGCGCGGCGGCAGGGTTTCTGGCCACGCGGCTGATGAAGCTGGAAACCGATATCGTCACCACCATCGCCATCGGCATCGCCGGGGCGCTGATCGGCGGGTTCGTGTTGCGCATGGTGCTGACGGTTGCCGGGTTGCTGGGCGGTTTGATCGGCGCGGTTATGGGGGCGTTGCTGCTGATCTGGCTGTATCAGACCTATGTCGCGGGGCGTGGCGGGCCGAAAAAATAGATCGCCCTGCGGGCGATGCCTGCGGCGCGAGTATTTCCGGAAAAGTGAAGGCGCGGTCAGCTTTTCGGCGGGCGGGCCCTGTAGACCGGCAGGCGCCAGCCGAAGGCGATGGACCCGGCGCGCAACCCCCATGTGAGAGCGGCGCAGGTGCCGAGGATCAGGGTCATGTCATCGCTCAGGGCGGTCAGGGCGACGGCGGCGAGCGAGCCCGCAAAGGCGGCGGTCACGTAGAGTTCGCCCTGTTTCAGGACCAGCGGCACCTCGTTGCAGACCACGTCGCGCATCAGCCCGCCGAAACAGCCGGTGACGACGCCCATGATCACCACGATGGGTCCCGGTTGCAGCATTTGCAGCGCGGCGGCCACGCCTGCGGGAACGGCCACGGCCAGTGCGAAACTGTCGAGCCATGTCAGCCAGCGGTAGCGGCTTTCGGCCAGATGCGCGGTGAAGAAGATCAGCAGCGCCGCGGCGCAGGCGATCAGGATGTAATCGGGATTGCCGATCCAGAAGACCGGGTTGCGATCCAGGAAAACGTCGCGCAGCGTGCCGCCGCCGACCGCCGTCAGGCTGGCGACGAAGGCGAAACCGACGATATCGAGCTGCTGGCGCGAGGCGACCAGTGCGCCGGTCAGGGCGAAGACCAGAACAGCGGCGTAATCGAGCAGCGCGAGGGCTGTCATGCCTCGGCCTTGCCGGGTTTGAACGGGGCCATGCCCGCGCGGGCCAGTTCGTCGGCGCGTTCGTTTTCGGGGTGGCCCGCGTGGCCCTTGACCCATTCCCATGTCACGCTGTGGCGGTGTTGCGCCTCGTCCAGGCGCTGCCAGAGTTCGACGTTCTTGACGGGTTTTTTGGCCGAGGTTTTCCAGCCGTTGCGCTTCCAGCCGTGAATCCAGCCCGTGACGCCGTTTTTCACATAGGCGCTGTCGGTGACGATGGTCAGGGTCGAGGGCCGCGACAGGGTTTCCAGCGCGGCGATCGCGGCCAGAAGTTCCATGCGGTTGTTGGTGGTTTCGGCCTCGCCGCCGCTCAGCTCGCGTTCCTTGACGACGGTGCCGTTTTCCACCGCCTGCAACAGCACGCCCCAGCCGCCGGGGCCGGGATTGCCGGAACAGGCGCCGTCGGTATAGGCGAAAAGCTCAGCCATGATCGAACAGCCCCCGATAGCCGGGCAGGGCGGCGACGCGCCCGCACCATGCGGCGATATTGGGAAAGCGGGCCATGTCGAACCCGCCGCGCGACTCCGCCGTGTGGGTATAGGCATAAAGCGCGATGTCGGCGAGGGTGGGGGCGGTGCCGGTGAACCACTCGCGCCCCGTGAGGGCGTCTTCCATGATTTGCAGGAGCGCGTGGCCGTCTGCCAGCAGTTTCTCCATGCGCGCGGGCGTCGCCTGTTCGGCGAGGTGGGGGTAGGAGTTGAGCGAGGCGCGCACGGCGATCACCGGCTCGTGCCGGTTCTGTTCGAAGAACATCCAGGCGAGCATTTGCGACTGGGTCAGGAGATCGTCAGGAACCCAGCCGGTGCCGTGGGCCAGGTACCACAGGATGGCGTTCGATTCCGACAGGATCGTGCCATCGGGCAGGTGCAGCGCGGGCGGCTTGCCGAGCGGAAGGTGGCCTGCGGCCCTGGCGCTGGCGGTTTCGGCGGACTGCATTTCACAGGCGACATGGGTGTAATCGCGCCCCAGAAGGGACAGCAGCAGCCGTATCTTGTAGCTGTTGCCCGAGGAAGGCATGGAATAAAGGGTCAGGTCGGTCATGGCGGTCCTGTTGCAGGCTGGGGCGGCGGGTGTCAATCGGCGCGAGAGGGCGATCAGAAGAAGACGCCGATGGTCAGGCAGGTCACGACCACGGCGGTGAGGGCGAGGCGGAGCGACATCCACCACTCGGGCGCGGCGCCGTGACGCCAGAACAGCCAGTCGAGCCCGAGAATGCCGATGAACCCGGCGATCAGCGAGATCGCCGATCCGGTCGGGCCGCCGCCGGTCATGAAGAAGGCCCAGAGGGCGGGGATGACCGACAGGGCGTAGCCGGTACTGGCCTGTGCGCCTTCGAGACGGGCGGCGAAGCCCCAGAGCACGCCGGACATGAAGGACAGGATCACCGCGCCGTAGAACAGCATCACGTAAGGGCCCGCAAAGCGCCCTCCGAGGGTGCGGGCGGTCCAACTGGCCAGATCGGGGAGAAGGACGGTGACCGCGCCCCAGACGAAGGGGATCAGACCGGCGAGGCCAAGGATCAGGGGGGCGCGGGGGATCGCGCTCATGCCGTTTTTTCCAGTGCGAGGCGCGCGCCGAGCGTGGCGAAAATGGCCGCGAAGCTGCGGTTCAGCCAGCGCATTGCGCGTTCCGAGGCGAGCAGGCGATCCCGCATGGCGGCGGCGAAGCTGCCATAGAGCGTGAACACGATGAAAGTAAGCGCCATGAACACGGCTCCGAGGCTGAGCATCTCGGTGGTGGCGGTTGCGGGATCGCCGGACAGGAACGGGGGGAGCAGGGCCAGGAAAAAGATCGAGAGCTTGGGATTGAGAATGTTGATCAGTGCGCCCCGCCGGGCAATGGTGAGCCCCGGTTCCGACCGGCGATCGGGGCGCACGGCCAGTGCACCGTCCGATTTCACCGCCTGGAACGCCAGCCACAGCAGATATGCTACCCCGGCGAATTTCACGATCTGAAACAGCAGGGCCGAACTGTGCAGCAGCGCGGCGAGCCCGAGAGTGGCCGCGACAAGTGCGGGCACGATCCCGAGGGTACAGCCGAGAGCGGCCATGAACGCCGCGCGGCGGCCCTGCCCGAGGCCGATGGCCAGCGTGTAGATCACCCCGGTTCCGGGCGCGATGACGACCACGAGTGCGGTAACAAGGAAATGCAGGCTCATCATGCTTTGATCTCTCTCGGTTCGCGGTCATGGGGCCTGAGCGTGACGGAACTGTCAAGCGATCCCGGCACCCGGCACGTCCGCGCTCAGGCCGGTTGCCTCATGACGCGCGGGACTTTGAATTCGACGTTTTCTGTGGCGGTTTCGATGGTTTCGACAGTCACGTCATAGCGGGACTTGAGGGCGTCGATCACCTCGTTCACCAGAATTTCGGGGGCGGAGGCCCCGGCGGTGATGCCGAGGGAGCGGATGCCGTCGAGGGCGCGCCAGTCGATGTCGGTGGCGCGTTGCACCAGTTGCGAATAGGCGCAGCCCGCGCGGCGGCCCACTTCGACCAGGCGTTTGGAGTTCGACGAGTTGGGTGCGCCCACCACCAGCATCGCGTCGGCGTTCGGGGCCATGGCCTTGACCGCCTCTTGCCGGTTGGTGGTGGCGTAACAGATATCTTCCTTGTGCGGGCCCCTGATGGCGGGAAAGCGGGCCTGCAACGCGGCGACGATATCGGCGGTGTCATCGACCGACAGGGTGGTTTGGGTGACAAAGGCCAGTTTGCCGGGATCGCGCACATTGAGCGTTGCCACATCGGCGGGGGTTTCGACGAGCAGAACCTCGCCCTCGGGCAACTGGCCCATCGTGCCGATGGTTTCGGGGTGACCCGCGTGGCCGATCATGACGATCTGAAGGCCCGCGTCGGCGTGGCGTTCGGCCTCGATATGCACTTTGGACACCAGGGGGCAGGTGGCGTCGACATAGAGCATCTGGCGTTCGGCAGCCGCGGCGGGCACGGATTTCGGCACGCCATGGGCGGAAAAGATCACCGGGCGGTCATCGGGGCATTCGTCGAGCTCTTCGACGAAAACCGCCCCCTTGGCGCGCAGATCGTCCACGACGTATTTGTTATGCACGATTTCATGCCGCACATAGACGGGTGCGCCCCATTTTTGCAGGGCCATTTCAACGATCTTGATGGCGCGGTCCACGCCTGCGCAAAATCCCCGCGGCGCGGCCAGGTATAGGGTGAGGGGCGGTTTGGTCATGCTGGGCCTCCTGTTGCGCTCAGAGGTAAGACCATGGGCCGTCCGCGTCCAGAGGGAAGGCGCGAATGGGCGGATGCAAGGCGCGGGGAGGGGGGTGAGCGGCCTGCATCGGAGGGGAGGCGCACGCAAAGGGGTGACGTGCGCGCCCGGAGTGAACGGGCGCGCGCGTGGAGAATCGTATCAGTCGCTGCTCTGATAAGCGTCGTCGCGGGACTGGCTGAAATCGCGCGGCGGGCGCCCGATCACGTCTTTGAGGTCTTCGAGTTCGATGAAATTGTCGGCCTGACGGCGCAGGTCGTCAGCGATCATCGGCGGCTGGCTGCGGATCGTGGAAACGACCGAAACGCGCACGCCCTGGCGTTGCAGGCTTTCGGCCAGGGGCCGGAAATCGCCATCGCCCGAGAACAGCACGATATGATCGACATGCGGCGCGAGTTCCATCGCGTCTACGGCCAGTTCGATATCCATGTTGCCCTTGACCTTACGGCGGCCCTGACTGTCGGTGTATTCCTTGGCCGGTTTGGTGACCATGGTGAAGCCGTTATAGTTCAGCCAGTCAACCAGAGGGCGAATCGGCGAATATTCGTCGTTTTCCAGCAGAGCCGTGTAGTAGAACGCACGCAACAGTTTGCCGCGACGCATGAACTCGGCGCGCAACAGCTTGTAGTCGATGTCGAAGCCGAGAGATTTTGCAGCCGCATACAGGTTCGACCCGTCAATGAACAGCGCAAGCCGTTCGTCTTTGTAAAACATACAGAATGTCCTTTCAAATTCACTTGTTCCGGCCGCAATGAGCGTTCAGTGAGTGGATGCCGGACGGAACAGTCAGTAAAACTAGGATATCCGGGCGGGAACGCAATAGAAAAGGCCTTGTCCTAAAGGATAGGAAACAATGGTTCAGAAGCAGGGTGCATTGATCGCCATCGGTGGAAATATACCGTCTCGGGCAGGCGATCCTGCCCGGACTTTGCGAGCTGCGTTGCAGCGTCTGAGCGAGTTGGGTGTGCCGGTCGATGCCGTGAGCCGGTTTTACAGAACGCCCTGTTTTCCGCCCGGAGCGGGACCGGATTACGTGAATGCCGCAGCGCGGCTTGCCTATGACGGGGAACCGGAAGATCTGTTGGCGCTGTTGCACGAGGTCGAGGCGTTTCTGGGGCGCGAGCGGGTGCGCAGATGGGGGCAGCGGACGCTGGACCTGGACCTGATCGCCATGGGCGGGACGGTATGGCCGGACAGCCAGACCTATGCGGAATGGCGCGATCTGCCGCTGGAGCGGCAAATGCGGGAGGCCCCCGAAACCCTGATTTTGCCGCACCCACGGATGCAGGACCGGGCCTTTGTTCTGGTGCCGTTGGCGGATATCGCGCCGGACTGGCGCCATCCTGTCTCGGGGCGGACGGTGGCGCAGATGCTGGCGGATTTGCCGGGCGAGAGGCGGGACGAGGTGCGGGCGCTGTAACCTCATGGCGGGGTCGGAAGGGGGGTTGCATTCTTCGGATCGGTAAATGTAATAGTATAACATTACATTTATTGCGATGCGCGAAGGAGACCTGACCCATGCCACAGCCTGACCGACGCCTGCCGGTAACCGTTCTTTCGGGATTTCTGGGGGCGGGGAAGACCACGCTGCTCAACAACGTGCTGAACAACCGCGACGGGCGGCGGGTGGCCGTGATCGTCAATGACATGTCCGAGGTGAATATCGACGCCGATCTGGTGCGCGAGGGGGGTGCGAACCTCAGCCAGACCGAGGAAAAGCTGGTGGAGATGACCAATGGGTGCATCTGTTGCACCCTGCGCGATGACCTGCTGCAAGAGGTGCGGCGCCTGTCGGACGAGGGGCGGTTCGATTACCTGCTGATCGAATCCACCGGGATCGCCGAGCCTTTGCCCGTGGCCGCGACCTTCGAGTTCCGTGACGAGGCGGGCGACAGCCTGTCGGATGTGGCGCGGCTGGATACGATGGTGACGGTGGTGGATGCGGCGAATCTGCTGGCCGACTATTCGAGCCACGATTTCCTGAGCGATCGCGGAGAGGTGGCGGGCGATGGCGACGACCGCACGCTGGTGGATCTTCTGGTCGATCAGATCGAGTTCGCCGATGTCGTCGTGTTGAACAAGGTCGGCGATGCAGGCCCCGAACAAACCAGTGCAGCGCGCAAGATCGTGCGCAGCCTGAATGCGGATGCGCGCCTGATCGAGACGGATTTCGCCCATGTCCGGCCCGAAACGATCTTTGACACGGGGCTGTTCGATTTCGACAAGGCCCATGAGCATCCGCTTTGGGCGAAAGAGTTGTACGGGTTCGCCGATCATGTGCCGGAAACCGAGGAATACGGTGTGACGTCTTTCGTGTACCGGGCGCGGCGGCCGTTCGATCCGCAAAAGGTGCATGCGGTTCTGAACGGCCCGCTGCCGGGGGTGATCCGGGCCAAGGGGCATTTCTGGCTGGCCAACCGTCCCGACTGGGTAGCCGAGTTCAGCCTGGCCGGGGCGCTGTCGAAGGTGGCACCTCTCGGGACCTGGTGGGCCAGCGTCCCGTCCGAGAGATGGCCGGATCATCCGCAGGCGCAGGAGTACATGGCGCGCCACTGGCAGGAGCCGTTCGGAGACCGGCGGCAGGAGCTGGTGTTCATCGGCACAGGCATGGATCGCGCGGCGATCTGCGCGGCGCTGGACGAGGCATTGACGGGATCGGAGACGGCATTCGACCCGCAGGAATTTGTCGGCCTGTCCGATCCTTTCCCGGACTGGCGGCGCGCCGGGGCCGCCTGACATGGCCACGAACTGCCGCAGCACGCTTGGCCGTCGCCGGGTGGCGCGCAGCCCGATGGCCGATTTCGACCGGCTGCCGCCCGCCGCGCGCCGCTGGCTGGCGGCGGCGGTGCTGCCGTGGTCGGCGCGATCCGTGGCGCGTGTCTGGCACAAGGCGCTGCATGAGTCGGGTGGCGACGAAAACGCGGCGCTGGCGTATCTCGACCGTGTCGAACAGGCCCGTCTGGCCCGAGAAACCGCGCGGATATGGGGGCCGCCTGCTCCGGTTTCCGCAGGTCGGGCCGGCGCCTGATTCTCTGCTTGTAAATCCGGGCGCGAGGCCTTAGATAAACCACTTCTGCAGAGATTTATCGGAGGTCCCATGGCCCGCGTTACCACTGAAGATTGCGTTGACAAGGTTCCCAACCGGTTCGAACTGGTCATGCTTGCCGCGCATCGGGCTCGTGAAATCTCGGCCGGTGCGCCGCTGACCGTGGACCGCGACAACGACAAGAACCCGGTCGTGGCCTTGCGCGAAATCGCCGATGAAACCCAATCGGCGGACGAATTGCGCGAACGCCTGATCGAATCGAACCAGACCCAGATCGAGGTGGACGAACCCGAAGAGGATTCGATGGCCTTGCTGATGGGCGGCGGTGAGCCCGACAAGCCCGAAGCCGACGACGACATGTCGGAGGAAAAGCTGTTGCGGGCTCTGATGGAAGCCCAGGGTCAGGGCTGAGCCTGACGACAATTCCGGAGCTGCGGGCGGCATGATTTCGGTTGATGACCTTGTCGCGCTGATCCGCACTTACAACCCCAAGAGTGACGAAGCGCTGATCCGCGCGGCCTATGATTATGGCCGCGACATGCATGAGGGTCAGTTTCGCCACTCGGGGGAACCTTATTTCAGTCATCCTGTCGCCGTGGCTGCGATTCTGGCCGAGCAGCGGCTGGACGATGCCTCGATCATCACGGCGCTTTTGCATGACACGATCGAGGATACCCGCGCCTCCTATGCCGAGGTGGCCAGCCGCTTTGGGGCCGAGGTGGCCGATCTGGTCGATGGCGTCACCAAGCTGACCAATCTCCAGCTGTCCAGTTCCGAGACCAAGCAGGCCGAAAATTTTCGCAAGCTGTTCATGGCCATGTCCAAGGATTTGCGGGTCATTCTGGTCAAGCTGGCCGACCGGCTGCACAACATGCGTACGATCAAGGCGATGCGCCCGGAAAAGCAGGCTCAGAAAGCGCGCGAGACGATGGATATCTTCGCGCCACTGGCGGGCCGTATGGGCATGCAATGGATGCGCGAGGAACTGGAGGATCTGGCGTTTCGCGTGCTGAACCCGGATGCGCGCGCCTCGATCATCCGCCGCTTTATCACCTTGCAGAAGGAAACCGGCGATGTGGTCGAGCACATTACCGGCGACATGCTGCACGAACTGGACAAGGCCGGGATTCAGGCCGACGTGTTCGGACGCGCCAAGAAGCCCTATTCGATCTGGCGCAAGATGCAGGAAAAGGAGATGGGATTTTCCCGTCTCAGCGATATCTACGGCTTCCGCATCATCACCCGGAGTGAGGCGGATTGTTATGCCGCGCTTGGCGCGATCCACCAGCGTTGGCGCGCCGTGCCGGGGCGGTTCAAGGATTACATCAGCCAGCCCAAGTCGAACGGATACCGTTCGATCCACACAACCGTGTCGGGGCGCGACGGCAAGCGGGTCGAGGTGCAGATTCGCACGCAGGCCATGCATGACGTGGCCGAATCGGGCGTGGCGGCGCATTGGTCCTATCGTGACGGTGTGCGCGTGGAGAATCCGTTTGCCGTTGATCCGGCCAAGTGGATTTCCGGCCTGACCGAGCAATTCGATGCCGAGGAAGATCACGAGGATTTTCTCGAAGCGGTCAAGCTGGAGATGTATGCCGACAAGGTGTTCTGCTTTACCCCCAAGGGGGATGTGGTGAAACTGCCGCGTGGCGCGACGCCGATCGACTTTGCCTATGCCATTCACACCCGGATCGGCAATGCCACCGTGGGCGCCAAGGTGGACACGATGCGCGTGCCGCTGTGGACCCGGATCAAGAACGGCCAGTCGGTCGAGATCATCACCGCCGGCGGGCAGACGCCACAGGCGACATGGCTGGATATCGCCACCACCGGCAAGGCGCGTTCGGCCATCCGCCGCGCCCTGCGCGAGCTGGATCGCGACCGTTACATCAAGCTGGGCCGGGAACTGGCGCGCTCGGCGTTCGAGCATGTTGGCAAAAAGGCCACCGACAAGGCGCTGGACTCTGCGGCGACGACCTTGCGGGTCAAGGGGCGGGACGAGGTGCTGGCCCGTCTGGGCAGCGCCGAGTTGACGGCGCGGCAGGTGGTGCATGCGGTCTATCCCGACCTCGCGCCGAAGGATGCCGAAGAGGTGGGCCGCGACCGGGCGGTGATCGGTCTATCCGCCGATCAGAGCTTCGAGCGCGCCCGCTGTTGCCAGCCGCTGCCGGGCGAGCGTATTGTGGGTATCACGTATCGTGGGCGCGGCGTGGTGGTGCATGCGATCGACTGCGAGACGCTGTCCGCTTATGACGATCAGCCCGAACGCTGGCTGGATCTGCATTGGCATGCGGGCAAGCATCCGGCAGCCTATGACGTGACGCTCGATATCACCATCGGCAACGATGCAGGTGTGCTGGGTCGGATTTGCACATTGATCGGCGAGCAGAAGGCCAATATCTCGGACCTGACATTCGTGGATCGCAAACCGGATTTCTTTCGACTGCTTGTCGATGTCGAACTGCGTGATGCCGAGCATCTGCATGGCGTGATTTCGGTTCTGAACGCGGAAAGCGATGTTGCCGAAGTGGAACGCCGCCGCGATCCGCAAAGAGCCGGGGTGTCGAGCGCCCCAGAACGCTAGGAGCACACAGGTGGTCTTTAAACGCCGAGACAGACGTCCGATCTGGCAGATCGTGGCAGACTTCTTCTGGCCGCGCGGCGGCTGGGGGCGGGCGTTTCGGTATGTTCGCCACCGTCTGCACCGTCTGCCCGATCCGCCGCACCGGATCGCACGGGGTATTTTCGCGGGCATCTTCGTGACCTTCTCGCCCTTGTTCGGCTTTCATTTCCTGTATGCGGCGACGCTGGCCTGGGTCCTGCGCGGCAATATCGTTGCCGCCTTGCTGGCGACCTTCGTGGGCAATCCGCTGACCTTCGTGCCGATCGGGGCGATGTCGTTGCAAACCGGGTATTTCCTGCTGGGCATGCATCACGGGTCCGCGGATGAGGTGCATCGCTCCCTTGGCGGGAAATTCGTGGATGCGGGGCGCGACCTGAAGGACAATCTCTGGGCCGTTTTCACGGATGCGCCGGTGGATTGGAGTCATCTGCACCTGTTTTATGACGAGGTGTTCTTTCCCTATCTGATCGGCGGCATGCTTCCCGGCCTGATCGCCGGGCTGGCGGGGTATTACCTGAGCCTGCCGGTCATCCAGGCCTATCAGAATCGCCGCAAGGGCGCGCTCAAGGCCAAATGGGCCGCGATCCGGGAAAAAGCCGCGCAAAAGGCTGACGCCAAGAACAATCAGGACTAGTCTGAGCGACGACTCGGGACGCTCAAGGAAAGGCTGTGCGATGGCGACGACGGAAAAGCTGCGGTTGGGGGTGAATATCGATCATGTGGCCACCGTGCGCAACGCGCGCGGCGGGGCCTGTCCCGACCCGGTGCGCGCGGCCAAACTGGCCGAAGAGGCCGGGGCGGACGGGATCACCGCGCATCTGCGCGAAGATCGCCGCCATATCGTGGATGCCGATATCGAGGGGCTGATCGCGGCGCTGGAATGTCCGTTGAATTTTGAAATGGCCGCCACGGCGGAAATGCAGGCGATTGCCCTGCGCCACAGGCCGCATGCCGCGTGCATCGTGCCCGAAAAGCGCGAGGAGCGCACGACCGAGGGTGGTTTGGACGTGGCGGGGGATGAAACCCGGCTGGCCGGTTTCATTGCGCCCCTGCGCGAGGCCGGGTGCCGTGTCTCGTTGTTCATCGGTCACGAACCGCGCCAGATCGAGGCAGCCGCGCGGATCGGTGCGGCGGTGGTCGAGCTGCATACGGGTGCCTATTGCGATTTCCATGCCGAGGGGGATTTTGCCCGCCGCGACGCCGAGTTGGAGGCGCTGCGCGAGGGTGCGGCGCTGGCCCATTCGCTAGGGCTGGAGGTGCATGCGGGGCATGGCCTGACCTATGACACCGTGCAGCCCGTCGCGGCCATGCCCGAGGTCGTCGAGTTGAATATCGGGCATTTCCTGATTGGCGAGTCGATTTTTCGGGGTCTTGGGCCCGCGATTGCCGAAATGCGCCGTCTGATGGATGAGGCGCGGGCGTGAACTACCTGCGCTATGCCATCGTTTTTCTGGTCGTCGCGCTTGGCGTGGCTCTGGCCGTGGCCGGGCTGAATGCGCAGGTGGATACGCAGCTTGGATCGTCGGCGCAGTTGATGGTCCCGGCGATGATCGCGGCGGTGATCGAGGGGCAGCAGTTCGCCCGCAAAACGGGGCGCAAACCCGATACGGGCGAGGCGTGGCGCTTTACCTGGGTGGCCGGTGTGATCGCGGTGGGGCTGAACATGGCGCTTGCCTATGGCGCGGCGGGGATCGCGTCCGAGTTCGGCAAACTGGCCATCGCGCCCGCGTTGTCCAAACAGTTCCTGATCCTGCTGGGGCTCTATGCCGGGGGATATGTGATCTGTAACCGGCTGTTTCTCGGTCTGGGTGCGGGGAACCAGCTGACCCTGATGCGTGATCGGGACGGAACGGAATGATCCTTGGTATCGGCACCGATCTGGCGAATATCGACAGGATCGCCGGAACGCTGGAGCGGTTCGGCGACCGGTTTCGCAACCGGGTCTTCACCGAGACCGAACAGCGCAAGGCCGAACGCCGCGCCGATGTGGCGGGCACCTATGCCAAAAGGTGGGCCGCGAAAGAGGCCTGTTCCAAGGCGCTTGGCACCGGGTTGCGCATGGGGATCGCGTGGAAGGACATGGCGGTGACCAATCTGGATACGGGGCAACCGCGGATGCATGTCACTGGCTGGGCGGCGGATCGGCTGGCGTCGATGACGCCCGCGGGGCACGAGGCGATCATCCATGTCACCCTGACCGACGATCACCCCTGGGCGCAGGCCTTTGTGGTGATCGAGGCGAGGCCATTGGCCGGCGGCTGAGCGTCAGCCGGTCAGCTCGTGCCGGGCGATCAGGTGAAAGCGCCCGTCGTCGGCCTCGCCCATCAGGCTCAGGGTCGCGATGCGGAACGGTTGCGGCAGAAGCGGGGCGAGATGCGGCTTTAGCACCTGTGCGGTCTGGCGGGCCTGCGCCTTGGGCAGTTTGCCGGTCAGGGTGATGTGAAAGCGGAAGGAATCCATCACGTAAGGGTATCCCCATTGCAGCAACAGCGCGTCCTGTTCGGGGCTGAGATTCGCCGTGCGGCGGCGGGTCAGTTCGGCCTCGCTCAGGGGGGCGCGAAAGGCATCGAGTATGCGCACCGCGCTTGCGGCCAGGGCGTTGAGCGCGGTTTCGTCCCCTTCCGGGCGCAAGGCCAGAAAGCGGCCAAGCTGCGCCAGTTCCAGCCCGTTCAGTGTGACGGCGGGCTGATCCGCGCAAAAGGCCGCGAGCGCGTCGTTCAGGGCATTTTCGGTTGTGCCGGGCGCCAGACGGAAGGGCGGTTTGATCGTGGCGTGCAGCCCGTATTTGCGCGGGGTGTCGGTGATGTGTTCGACAGGCAGGGGCAGGCCGTCAATGCAGGGATGCGTCATGTCCTGCCCGCTGGCCGCATCCCAGCCCAGCCATGCCGCGGCGAATTCGGTCAGCGGGCCGGGCTCGGGGAGGTAGTAGATTGCGTAGCGTTTGAAATTCATGGGCTGTCTTCTGCTGAACGCGCGTAACGCCTTCATGACACAGGATGCATGCCGCGCCAATCGGATGCGGAGATCGCTTTGACAGGGGGCGGAGCAGGGCGCATAATGGCAGCATGAGTGATGACCTGCTGTTCGATCTGCCCGCCACGCCCCGTATTCCGGTTGCCGGGAGCGACCGCGCCTTTCCGGTGCGGCGTATCTTTTGCGTCGGGCGCAATTACGCGGCCCATGCCGCCGAGATGGGCAATCAGGTGGATCGCGAAGCGCCGTTCTATTTCACCAAATCCGCCCATGCGCTGTGCCTGACCGGGGGGCGTATCCCTTACCCTCCGGGGACCGGGGATTGCCATTACGAGATGGAGTTCGTTGTCGCCATCGGTGCGCCTGCGTTCCGGGTCGGCAAGGCCGAGGCGATGGAGGCGGTGATGGGCTATGCCTGCGGAATCGACCTGACCCGGCGTGATTTGCAGGCCGCCGCCAAGGACAAGCGCCGCCCGTGGGATCTGGGCAAGGATTTCGAGAATGCCGCGCTGATTGCGCCGATCACGCCGGTGGCGGAGTTTGGCCGGATCGGTGATCAGCGGATCATGCTGGAGCATGACGGGGCCGTGGTGCAGGACGCGCGGCTGAGCGATATGGTCTGGTCCGTCCCGGAACTGATCGCGCATCTCTCGGGGTTCTATCATCTTGCGCCCGGTGATCTGATTTATACGGGCACGCCTGCGGGCGTCGGGCCAATCCGGCCCGGCAGCCGGTTGAAAGGTGCGGTCGAAGGGCTGACCCCTGTCGAGGTGGGCATCGCACCGGCCGAATGAGCGCCGCATGAGCGGATATCCGGGCATGTTCTCGTCATAATTGTATTTCGAAGGCTATTTTTCCCAAAAGGTTTGATCTGGATCAACGAGACTTGGTCTCTATATATGCTGAATACGGAATGTATATTTACGGAGCCGCAAGATGAGCGAGCAGACGCATTCCGCACTGGAGCATTTTCCGATCACCTTCTTCACCACGGTGATGGGTATGTCGGGGCTGACCCTGGCTCTGCATGCGGGTGAGCAGGCGCTTGGCCTGACGGATGTGACGTCAAGCGTCGCGCTTGCGGCCACGGTGGCGCTGTTTGTCGTTGTCGCGCTGACCTATGCGGCCAAGGCGCTGCGCTATCCTGGCGCGGTGGCGGCGGAGTGGAACCATCCGGTCAAACTGGCATTCTTTCCGGCGGTGTCGATTTCTTTGCTGTTGATGGCCACGGCGATGCTGGGCCGGTTTCCCGGCGTGGCGCAGGGCATGTGGCTGGTGGGTATGCTGTTGCAAGGGCTGCTGACCGTTCTGGTCGTCACCGGCTGGATCAGCACGCGCTCTTTCGTGCATGGGCATCTGTCGCCTGCGTGGTTCATTCCGGCGGTGGGCAACGTGATCGTGCCGATTGCCGGGGCGCAGATGGGATATATCGAGATCAGCTGGTACTTCATGTCCATCGGACTGATTTTTTGGGTCGTCCTGCTGACGCTGGTGATGAACCGGCTGATCTTTCACGATCCGTTGCCGGAACGTCTGCAACCCACCCTCGTGATCCTGATCGCGCCTCCGGCGGTGGGGTTCCTGGCGTGGCTGCGGCTGAACGGGGGCGTGATAGATCCTTTTGCCCATATCCTGCTGAACGCAGCCTATTTCTTTACCCTGCTCGTGGCCGTGCAACTGCCGCGCATCCTGAAGCTGCCCTTTGCGATGTCTTTCTGGGCGCTCAGTTTCCCGGTGGCGGCGGTGACCATCGCCAGCTTTGCCCATGCGGGGGCGGCCCGATCGGGATTTCACCAGATGTTGGGCATGGTGCTTCTGGCGGGGCTGATCGTGATCATCGCGGCCCTGATCGTCCGTACCGCGCGCGCGGTGATCGCGGGGGCCGTGTTCCAACCCGAATAACTGTTACTCACCCCAACCCTGAAAGAGGTTCATGATGAAAAAGACCCTGACTGCCGTAACGCTGGCCGCTGCCACCGCCTTTGCTGGTGCCGCACAGGCCGATGATGCCAAGAAACTGGTGACGGTCGTCACCACCGCCGATGCGCAGACCCAACTGATGTCGATGGTGCTGACCATGCAATCGGTTCAGCAGGGCGCCAGGGCGCAGATCCTGTTGTGTGGCCCGGCGGGTGATCTGGCCCTCAAGGACGCTCCGGCCAGCGCGACCGCCCCGCAAAAGCCCAATGACATGAGCCCGCAGGGCCTGATGAAAATGATCATGGAAAAGACCGATACCACGGTTGAAGTTTGCGCGATCTACCTGCCGAACAAGGGTGTCGATGCGTCGGCCCTGCTGGATGGCGTCACCGCCGCCAAACCCCCGGCAATGGCTGCCGCGCTGATCGCGGACGACACCACCGTCCTGAGTTTTTGATCGGGTTCCCCAAGTGCTTTAACGAGTATCCCGGTCCAGGAAAGGGGCGTCCGGATCATCCAAGCCCCTTACCAGATGTGTTGAAGAAAATGCTTCGGTTGGCCACAAAGTGGCCAACCTTATCCTTAGAAACTTGACCTGAACGAATCCACGAATGGAGATGTCAGGTGAAGTCCGTCTCGCAAAAATCTGCGACAGGCCCGAAACGGCGCCTTCCTCTCCCGTTTTTCGGAGTGGATGTGAACTTTTGCCGGAACGCGCAATGCGCCCATTTCGGTGTTCGCCCCGATCCCCGTGATGGCCGGGGCCTCAGGCTCTCGGCTGTGAATGCCAACTTTCCTCGCGGGAAAGTCGGAGGCACCGGCGACGACAAATACTTCGAATGCGGATATTGCGGCCAGGAGTCTGTCGTCAAAAACAACCGAGCTATCGTAGAAGAATACACACGCCTGCGGCGATTGCAATGCTTCCACGGTATGGGCAAGTCGTGCCCAAATGCTGATTGCCTTTCACACGGGAAAACGGTGGATAAAAGACCTGATCTCTACTGGAGGACGGGGCGGACTAAAGCTGGGCATCAGCGATACGCCTGTAAGAAATGTCGATCGACATTCACCATTGGCCATCCGGCCCGCAATCATCGACGCCAATCCAAGAACGGGCAGATCCTGAAACTGCTCGTTCACGGAACCTCCCTGTCGAAGATCACGGAGATCGCCGATGTCGCGCCGCGTGATGTCTATCGGAAGATCGACTTCATCTACGATCGGGTTCGAGAGTTCACTGATCGGCGGGAAGGCGATCTCCGCGATGTCGACTGGGAGAGATATGGCCGCCGCTTTGCGACGGACAGCCAGACGCTGACCCTCAACTGGCCCAACCGCAAGAAGCGTGCTTCCGTGTCCGTGCAGCACCTCTGCACCGCGCACGCGAACTCCGGCTTCATCGTCCTCGGGCATCTCCAGTTCGACCCTACGGGCGATATGAGACAGATCGAGGCCGACATGTCGGCCAATGGAGATCTGGCAAAGGACCGCTGCTGGCGGCACCACGGACGTCTCTGGACGGCCTCCGAGTTCAAGAAATATCTCGACGACATCACCGCAGGCGTCGAGATCGACCCCGAGATCCTCGCAGATGTCGATCTGGGTTTACAACTGCCGCATGTAGGCGGCCTCGTGCGCCAAGACATCCAGCAGTTTGCTCACGCGCTGATGCTCCGCCGAATGGTGTCGAGATCCGAAAGCCGCTTCTTTTTCGTTCAGGACGGCGACGCCGGTCTCAGCAAGGCTTTTCTCGCAGCCTTCGCGCCGGAGGTCGCGGTGGGTCGGGTGGATGTGGCAACAGTGTCCTTCGCCAAATACGAGTTCAACGACGCACGCGAGGCTCTCTATGCCCAAGGGCGCCGAGACTTGCGGAATGATCTCAACCTGACCGCACATCAGCTCAACAGCCTGCCGGAGTTCGTGCTGAACGAGGAAATCGACAGGGAGATCGTCAAGCGTCTCGCCGGCAGGCCTATCGGCTCTCCCTTCGATTGGCCGTATCACACGAAGTCCGAACCTTCCCGGGCCGTTGATCTCAAGACGGACCGACCCGAGCTCTCAACAGAGCGATGCGCGAGATTGATGCGTCTCGCCACGCTGCGGAGCGTGGACAGCTATTTCCACAAGATTCGCAGCAATGTGCGGCCAGCATCCCGGCCAGTCTCGACGCCAAGCGCGAATGGCCGAACCTGGGATCGGCACTTCCTCTACAAGCCGGAGATGCTGGTCAAGATCATCGAGATCTACCGCTTTCACCACAACTGGATGGGATCACGGGACACAAAACGAACCCCGGCGATGAAACTCGGCCTCGCTAAGGGCAAAGTCTACGAGCGGGATCTCTTCGGAGAATGAATAAAAAGCGCGCTGCCATTGGCAGCGCGCAATCTTCCACACATCCGGTAAGGGGCTTGCGGATCATCCGGGCGCCCTTTTTCGTTGTGTCGGTTAAGGCGGGCCGTCAGGCCAGAAGGCGGCGGGCGATGACCTGAGCCTGGATTTCCGCAGCCCCCTCGAAGATGTTGAGGATACGGGCGTCGCACAGGATGCGGCTGATCGCGTATTCCAGCGCAAAACCGTTCCCGCCGTGGATTTGCAGGGCATTGTCCGCCGCCGACCATGCCACGCGCGCGCCGAGCAGTTTGGCCATCCCGGCCTCGAGATCGCAGCGGTGGCCGTGATCCTTTTCCCAGGCGCTGAAATAGGTCAGTTGGCGGGCGATCATGATCTCGACCGCCATCATGGCCAGCTTGCCGGAAACGCGCGGAAACTCGATCAGGGATTTGCCGAACTGTTTGCGGTCCTGTGCGTATTGCATGCCCACGTCCAACGCCGATTGCGCCACGCCGATCGCGCGCGCTGCCGTTTGAATGCGGGCGGATTCGAAGGTTTCCATCAGCTGTTTGAAGCCTTTGCCCTCTTCCCCGCCAAGCAGGTTTTCGCCCTTCACATGGAAGTTGTCGAAGCCCAGTTCGTATTCCTTCATGCCGCGATAGCCCAGAACCTCGATCTCGCCGCCGGTCATGCCTTCGGTGGGGAAAGGGTCCTCGTCGGTGCCGGGGGTCTTTTCGGCCAGGAACATCGACAGGCCGCGATGGTCGGTCGTGTCGGGCTTGGTGCGGGCCAGCAGGGTCATTACATGGGTCCGGGCGGCGTGGGTGATCCACGTCTTGTTGCCGGTCACTTTCCAGTCGCCGTTTTCATCCTTGACCGCGCGGGTGCGCAGGCTGCCGAGATCGGAGCCGGTGTTGGGTTCGGTAAAGACCGCTGTCGGCAGGATTTCACCGCTGGCAATGCGCGGAAGCCATTGGATTTTCTGGTCGTCCGTCCCGCCGGCGAGGATCAGTTCTGCGGCGATTTCCGACCGCGTGCCAAGCGAGCCGACACCGATATAGCCGCGCGACAGTTCCTCGGACACGACCACCATCGAGGCCTTGGACAGGCCGAACCCGCCAAGGTTTTCAGGGATCGTCAGGCCGAACACACCCATGCCGGCGAGTTCGTCGATGATGTCCATCGGGATCAGTTCGTCCTTGAGATGCCAGTCATGTGCATGGGGTTCGACCTTGTCGACCGAGAAGCGGCGGAACTGTTCGCGGATCATGTCGAGCTCTTCGTCGAGCCCGGTATGGCCGACGGTGACATCGGCATTGCGTTCCTGCATCAGTTCGACCAGACGGGTGCGCGCGGCCTGGGTGTTGCCGGAGTGCATGAGCGTGAGGGTTTGCGGCGTGTCCAGCGCGGCCATGTCATCCTGCGTCAGGCCCAGATCGGTCAGGCGCACCATTTCGCCCTGGTTCATCTGGATGCCGCCACGGATCTGGCTGAGGTATTCGCCAAAGGCGATCTGGTGGATCAACTGCTCCACCTCGCCGAATTTTCCCATATCGGTCAGTCGCTTGGCCCAGTTCTGCATCTGGCGCAGGGACTCGACATAGGTGGCGAGCCATGCCAGCCCGTGGGCTGCGAACTGGTTGGCCTCGACCGCGGCGCCATCGACGCGGTCTTCGACCAGGACCATGTCGCGCAGGTGGTCGCGGGCTTTTGCCAGAACGGTTTCCGCCGGGGAAACGGAGGCCTCGGTCAGGCCGAGAAGGTCATTCAGAATGATCGGGTTTGCCATTGCTGCGTCCTGTCCATCATGCGCCATGAATCAATCCTCTTTTTGTCGGGACTGTCCTATCCATTTTGCAGGTGCAGCGCAACTATTATGCCATTATAGCTGCTATTTTGATTGAATATTGCTTGCCGAATTTTGCAGATGCGGCAAGAGAGCTGGCGCGGTGCAGGGGGAGTTTCGTACGTTTTGTACGAGGTGTACGCGCGTTTTGTACGAAAATCGGGGCTGTGCCGGAAAATTGCGTCCATCAGGGACGCATCGGGAGCCGTCCGCCGCGCCCTTAACCCGTTTGCAACCTTTCCCCGGCATCGTGGTGCTGCGCGCCCGAGTCGGCCCGATGGCGCGCATGGCGGTCACGATAGCGGAGGTGCGGCAAGAGGAGATAAATCACGATACGGCCACAGGCGCGGCCGGACATGAAAAACGCCCCGGCCATCGGACCGGAGCGTTTGAAGATCGATATCGCCGCGCGCCGCGTGGCGTCAGCCGAGTGCCGCCGCTTTCACGTCGTCGTCGATATAGGGGACGTATTGTTCGAAATTGTCGGCGAACATCTGCACCAGCTTGGCGGCCTGGCGGTCATAGGCTTCGGGATCGTCCCAGGTGCGGCGCGGGTCCAGCAGAACCTCGGCCACGCCGGGCACGGCCACGGGCACGTCAAAGCCGAAATTGTCGTCCTTGCGGAACTCGACCTCGTTCAGCGACCCGTTGAGCGCGGCGGTCAGCAGGGCGCGGGTGGCCTTGATGGGCATGCGCGATCCGGTGCCGTAGGCCCCGCCGGTCCAGCCGGTGTTGACCAGCCAGCAGGTTGCGCCGTGCTTGGCGATCTTGTCGCGCAGCAGGTTGCCGTAGACCTCGGGGCGGCGCGGCATGAAGGGCGCACCGAAGCAGGTGGAGAAGGTCGGCTCGGGTTCGGTCACGCCGCGTTCGGTGCCGGCCACCTTGGAGGTGAAGCCCGACAGGAAGTGATACATGGCCTGCGCCGGGGTCAGCCGCGCGATCGGAGGCAGAACGCCGAAGGCGTCGCAGGTCAGCATGATGACGTTCTTGGGGTGCCCGCCAAGCGCCGTGCCGGACGCGTTCGAGATGTATTCGAGCGGATAGGCGCAGCGCATGTTCGCGGTGAGCGAATCGTCGTCGAAATCCAGTTCGAGCGTTTCGGGATCGAACACCATGTTCTCGATCACGGTGCCGAACTTGCTGGTGGTCGCGTAGATTTCCGGCTCGGCCTCGGGGTTGAGGTTGATGGTCTTGGCATAGCAGCCGCCTTCGAAGTTGAAGGTGCCGCGCTCGGACCAGCCGTGTTCGTCATCGCCGATCAGCGTGCGCGCGGGATCGGCCGACAGGGTGGTCTTGCCGGTGCCCGACAGGCCGAAAAACACGGCGGTGTCCACCGGGTTGCCATCGGCATGGTTGGCCGAGCAGTGCATCGGCATCACGCCTTTTTCGGGCAGCAGGTAGTTGAGCAGGGTAAAGACCGATTTCTTGTTCTCCCCCGCGTATTCGGTGCCGCCGATCAGGATGATCCTGCGGTCGAAGTTCATCGCGATCACGGTCTCGGAGCGGCAGCCGTGTTTGGCCGGGTCGGCCTGAAAGCTGGGGCAGTTGATGACGGTGAAATCGGCGGTGAAACTGTCCAGCGCGTCGCGGTCGGGGCGGCGCAGGAGGTGGCGGATGAACAACCCGTGCCACGCCAGTTCGGTGACCATGCGCACGTTGATCGCATGGGCGGGATCGGCCCCGCCGGTGAGATCCTGCACGTAACAGGTGCCGCCCTGCATATGCGCGAGCATGTCGTCGTACAGGGCATCGAACCCTTCGGGCGACATTTCGGCGTTGTTGTCCCACCAGATCGTATCGGCGACGCTGTCGGTCCTGACGACGTGCTTGTCCTTTGGCGAGCGGCCGGTGAACTTGCCGGTGGTCACCAGAAGTGCGCCGCCATTGCCAAGGGTGCCTTCGCCGTTCTTCAGCGCCTGTTCGATCAGCGCGGGCTCGATGAGGTTGTAATAGACATTTCCCAGCCCGGTGATGCCTTGATCCTCAAGCCGGAATTGCGGGTTGACCCGTCCAGATGTCATGTCTTTCACGCTCCTGTTCGCGGTGGCCGGCCAGTGCGGCGGCCTTGGTCCGTAGTGCCGGTGCGGCACCGGTATGGCAGTGCATGCCATGCCCTGGCGGCCTCATAACATGACGTTTCCGTAAAAGAACAGGACGCTTTAGCGCAGTTAGCGCAACCACGCCCAAGTTAGCGCAACCAGACATGTGTTAGCGCAAGCATACGAGCCGTGCCGTATGACGGGTGAGTCAATTAAGTCATTATCAAGAATTTTTTGGCTCAATATTGTGGCGCGAACGGGCCGATTCGCACTTTGGGATTGATTGTAAAGCACGAAACCGCGCATATTGGCGAAAAAAAACAACAACAAACAGAGCAGTACAAGGAACGGTGACATGTCGAAGATCGCCCTGGTGGACGATGACAGGAATATTCTGACATCGGTTTCGATGACCCTCGAGGCCGAGGGTTTTGAAGTGGACACTTATAATGACGGTCAGCAGGCCTTCGATGCCTTCAGCAAGAAACTGCCAGACATGGCGGTGCTGGACATCAAGATGCCGCGCATGGACGGCATGGACCTGTTGCAACGGCTTCGGCAGAAGACCTCGATGCCGGTCATTTTCCTGACCTCGAAAGACGACGAGATCGACGAGGTGCTCGGGCTGCGCATGGGCGCGGACGATTACGTGAAGAAGCCGTTCAGCCAGCGTTTGCTGGTCGAACGCATCCGCGCGCTGTTGCGGCGGCAGGATGCGGTGGCCGGCGAGGTGGTGGCCGATACCGAAGACACCAAGGTGATCGAACGCGGCCAGCTGCGGATGGACCCGTTGCGCCACGCGGTCAGCTGGAAGGGCAAGGACGTGTCGCTGACGGTGACGGAATTCCTGCTGTTGCAGGCACTGGCGCAGCGCCCCGGTTTCGTGAAAAGCCGCGATCAGCTGATGGATGTGGCCTATGACGATCAGGTCTATGTGGACGACCGCACGATCGACAGCCATATCAAGCGCCTTCGCAAGAAGTTGCGCATGGTGGATTCCGATTTCTCGGCGATTGAGACGCTGTACGGGATCGGCTATCGGTATAACGAAGAGTAATGGCGCTGGCCGAGGGCATCGACATGCGCGACACCGCGCATCGGCGGGACGACGATGTTGTTCTGGGCGACGATTTCGTGTCGCCCGACAATGTCACGGATTCGGAACTGCGTTCGCGCCGCGAGCGCAGGGGGTTCCGCACGGTCAAGAATTCGTCGCTGACCCGTAAGATCATCACGTTCAACCTTGTCGCGCTCAGCGTGCTGCTGACCGGAATCCTGTATCTCAATTCCTCGCGCGACAGTCTGGCGTTGCAGCGGGCCAGCAATCTTGTCAGCGAGGTCGAACTGGTCGCCGACGTGTTCGAGGTGCAATTGCCCGCCGGCGCGCCGGTGAACCTGATGACCGGCGACGGGATCGACGTGGCGGGCACGCTGGCCGGGCTGGATATCCGGCAGGGGGTCGAGGTGTTCGTGTTCGACGCCGACGGCGCGCTGGTGGGGCAGTCGGTGGGCAGCCGCCCCGGCGTGATGGACCGCGAACGGTTGCAGCGCACGATCATCACCGACGCGCTGAGCCGGGTCTGGGATTGGGTATCGGCCCCGTTCGCCCTGTTCGGGGGCGATGCGCCGACGACGGTTCTGGATCAGGTGCAGGGGCTGGTGCCCGCGACGCTGAGCGAGGGTGCGCAGACCGCCGCCAGCGAGGTGAACGAGCGCACCGTGTTCTCGGCGGCGACGCAGGTTCTGCAAAACGGTGCGCCGGTGGCCGTGGTGGCCATCGCCAACGCCACCGGCGAGATCGACCTGCTGGTGAGGGCCGAGCACGAATGGGTGCTGCGGGTGTTTCTGATCGCCACGGCGGTGTCGGTGGGGCTGAGCCTGATCCTGGCCTCGACCATCGCCAACCCGCTGGCCGATCTGGCCGCGGCGGCGGAGATCGGCGGCGACCGCAACCGTCACAAGGGCGGCGGGCGCATTCGCATCCCCGACCTGACGGCGCGCCCCGACGAGATCGGCCGCCTGAGCGGCGCGCTGCGCGGGATGGTGTCGGCGCTGTATCACCGGATCGACAGCAACGAACAATTCGCCGCCGACGTGGCGCATGAGATCAAGAACCCGCTGGCCAGCCTGCGCAGTGCCGTGGGCACGATGCGCGTGGCCAAGCGCGAGGACCAGCGCGAGAAGCTGCTGGAAGTGATCGAGCACGACGTGCGGCGGCTGGACCGGCTGGTCAGCGATATTTCGAACGCGTCGCGGCTGGACAGCGAGTTGGTCAAGGAAGAGCAGGAGCCGTTCGACCTGATCGGGATGCTGCGCAACCTGGGCCATTACCTGGGCGAAGAGGCCGAGAAGAAGGGGATCGACTTCATCACCGATTTCCCCGCCGACGCCATCGTGATCACCGGGCTGGAGGCGCGGCTGGCGCAGGTGTTCGTCAACCTGATCACCAACGCGATCAGCTTCTGCGAGGATGGCGATGCGATCCGGCTGTGGGTGCGCAAGCGCGAAAACCGGGTGCTGGTCGTGGTCGAGGATACCGGCCCCGGCATTCCCGACCAGGCGCTGACCAAGATCTTCAAGCGGTTCTATTCGCAGCGCGCGGAAAGCGATTTCGGCAACAATTCGGGCCTTGGCCTGTCGATCTCGAAACAGATCGTCGAGGCGCATGACGGTGTGATCTGGGCCGAGAACATCCGCCCGACCGATGCCGATGTCACCTCGGACCCGCTGGGCGCGCGTTTCGTCGTGGGCCTTCCGGTCTGATCCCGTGACGGGGCGTGACAGCGGAGCCTCCGCCGACGCCGCCGGGCCACTCATCCTGCATGCCACCACGGTCGCGGCCAATGGCCGCGCGGCGCTGATCCGGGGCACCTCGGGGAGCGGGAAATCGGGGCTGGCGCTGGCGCTGATCGGGCTGGGCGCGGGGCTGGTGGCCGACGATCGCACCCGGCTGCGGCGCACGGGCGATCAGGTGATCGCGGACGCCCCCGAGGCGATCCGGGGCCGGATCGAGGCGCGCGGCGTCGGTATCATGGGCTGCCCCGCAGCCGGGCCGGTGCCGCTGGCGCTGATCGTGGACATGGACCGCCCCGAGCCCGAGCGCCTGCCGCCATGGGGCGAGGAAAAGGTGCTGGATATTTCGCTGCCGATCCTTGGAAATCCGGGGCACCCCCATTTTCCTTCGGCGATATTACTATATCTTATGTATGGGCGGGTCGACTGACGGGCGAGGTGACCGAACGAAAGGGGGCCGTTGATGAGCAGTACAGCACAGCCAGATCCACCGGCCACGGGCAAGCCCCGGCTGGTTCTGGTCACCGGCCCGTCGGGCGCGGGCCGCAGCACCGCGATCCGGGCGCTGGAGGATATGGGCTATGAGGCCATCGACAACCTGCCGCTGTCGCTGTTGCCCCGGCTGCTGGAAGGCGACACACCGGAAAAACCGCTGGCGCTGGGCGTGGATACGCGCAACCGGGATTTCTCGACCAATGCCCTGATCGAGGTGATCGACCGGATGGACGGGTTTTCGGGGACGCCGATGCAGGTTCTGTATCTCGATTGCAATGCCGAGGTGCTGCTGCGGCGGTTTTCGGAAACGCGGCGGCGTCATCCGCTGGCTCCGGCGGAAAGCCCCGGCATGGGGATCGCGCGGGAATTCGATCTGCTGGGGCCGGTCCGGGCGCGGGCGGATATGCTGATCGACACATCCGAGATGTCGCCGCACGACCTGCGCGCGGAACTGGAGCAATGGTTCGCCCCGGACGGCCAGAGCCGCCTGGCGGTGTCGGTGCATTCGTTTTCCTACAAGCGCGGGCTGCCGCGCGGGCTGGACATGGTTCTGGATTGCCGGTTTCTGCGCAATCCGTACTGGGAAGAGGCGCTGCGCGACCTGAACGGGCGCGATGCAAGGGTGGCGGCATATGTAGAGGGCGATCCGCGCTTTGCCGCGTTTCGCGACAAGGTGGTCGATCTGGCCGGTCTGCTGCTGCCGGCCTATGAGGCCGAGGGCAAGGCCTATCTGGCGATCGGGTTCGGCTGCACGGGCGGGCAGCATCGCAGCGTCACGATGGCAGAAACTTTGGCCAAGGCCCTTGCGGATGGCGGCTGGGCGGTGTCAATAAGGCATCGCGAGCTGGAACGGAGGGGGGCAGTGGCAGGCCCGCAGGCCCCGGTTCAGGACAGTTTCGGCAATGTAGGAGAGTGACGGCTTTGATCGGCATCGTGATCGTGGCGCATGGTGGTTTGGCTCGGGAATATCTGCGGGCGATCGAACATGTTGTCGGCCAGCAGAAGGGCATTGTTGCGATCTCGATGGAAGACGCCGAGGATCGCGCAGGCAAGCAGGCCGAGATATGCGCCGCCGCCGACGCGGTGGATACCGGCGACGGTGTGCTGATCGTGACCGACCTGTTCGGGGGGTCGCCCTCGAACCTCTCGCTGAAGGCGTGCCGGCCCAGTGACCGGCGCATTCTCTACGGGGCCAACCTTCCGATGCTGATCAAGCTGGCCAAAAGCCGCCATCTGCCGGTGCAGGAGGCCGCCCGCAGTGCATTGGACGCCGGGCGCAAGTATATCGACAGTCATAACGTTTCGTGCAGTGAAGCAGACAGGTAGAAGAGTTCATGTCCGATACGATCACGCGTCGACTGGAAATCGTCAACGTCAAGGGGCTGCATGCCCGCGCCGCAGCCAAGCTGGTGGAGGTCGTCGAAGGGTTCGACGCCACCGCCGAAGTCAGCCATGATGGAATGTCTGCCGGAGGGGACAGCATTATGGGGCTTTTGATGTTGGCAGCGTCGCAAGGAACCACTATTGACGTGCAGACTTCGGGGGCGGACGCCGAGGCGTTGGCCGATGCGGTGCAGGCGCTGGTGGCGAACCGGTTCGGAGAGGACATGTAAGGCGAAGGCGCGACGATGCGCGACGAAACGGGAACGGATCAGGTGGTTGACGGCGCAAAGGATCAGAGTGGCGGACAACCCGGCGAAACGGTGAACTTCACCAAGTATGACCGGCGCAGCCTGACCTATGCCAATTCCTTCGACTCACCGGCGACGGCGCTGACCATCCGGACCATCGAATGGTTCACCGGCAAGCTGTCGATCCTTCGCATGATCAAGCAGTTCGAGCGGCGCGGCGCGCCCACCGGGCAGCCGTTCTGGCGCGCGGCGCTGGACACGATGGGGATCGATCTGCAAACCCCCGACGCGCAGCTTGAGCACATCCCGCGCGAGGGACCGGTGGTGGCGGTGGCCAATCATCCCCATGGTCTGGTGGACGGAATGATCCTGGCCGACCTGATCGGGCGGCGGCGCACCGATTACAAGATCCTGACGCGCGCCCTGTTGACGGGGATCGACGAGGTCGCGGCCTCGTACATGATCCCGGTGCCGTTCCCGCATGAACCGGATGCGCAGCGCAAATCGGTGGAAATGCGCGCCAAGGCGATGGCCCATCTGAAAGAGGGCGGGCTGATCAGCGTGTTTCCCTCGGGGGTGGTGGCCTCGTCGGATTCGATGTTCGGGCCGGTGATCGAGCGCGAGTGGAACGTGTTCACCGCGCAGATGATCCGCCGGTCGGGGGCGACGGTGGTGCCGATCTATTTCCCCGGTGCGAATTCGCGCTGGTATCAGGTGGCCAACCGGCTGTCGCCGACGCTGCGCCAGTCGCTGTTGCTGCACGAGGTCGTGCACAGTTGCAACAGGCCGCAGAAACCGGTGGTGGGCCCGCCGGTGCCGGCGGACAAGATGGCGATGCTGCAAAGCGATCCGCGCGGTTTCATGGCGTGGCTGCGCGAACATACGCTGTCGCTGGGCCGGGACGGGGGCTGAACCCCGCCGGGATCAGCGCGTGGGCACCGGCGTTTCGCCCCGGTAATCGTAGAATCCGCGGCCCGTCTTGCGGCCCAGCCAGCCGGCCTCGACATATTTCGTCAGCAGCGGGCAGGGGCGGTATTTGGTATCGGCCAGCCCGTCATGCAGCACGTTCATGATCGCAAGGCAGGTGTCCAGCCCGATGAAATCGGCCAGTTCCAGCGGCCCCATCGGGTGGTTCGCGCCCAGCTTCATGGACTGGTCGATGGAGTTCACGTTGCCGACGCCCTCATAGAGGGTATAGACCGCCTCGTTGATCATCGGCATCAGGATGCGGTTGACGATGAAGGCGGGGAAATCCTCGGCCGAGGCGGCGGTCTTGCCCAGCTTTTCCACCACGGCAAGGCAGGCGTCATAGGTTTCGCGATCAGTGGCGATGCCACGGATCAGTTCCACCAGCTGCATCACCGGCACCGGGTTCATGAAGTGGAACCCCATGAATTTCTCGGGGCGGTCGGTGCGGCTGGCCAGCCGGGTGATCGAGATCGACGAGGTGTTCGACGTCAGGATCGTGTGCGGCTGAAGATGGGGCAGCAATTCGTCGAAGATCGCCTGTTTGACGGTTTCGCGTTCGGTGGCGGCCTCGATCACCAGATCGGTGGCGCCCAGATCGGTCAGCGTCATGGTGGTGGTGATCCGTGCGAGGGCGGCCTCCATCTCATCGGCGCTGATCCTGTCGCGGCTGACCTGACGATCCAGGTTCTTGCGAATGGTGGCCAGCGCGGCCTCGAGCGCGTCGGCGCTGATGTCGTTGAGCCATACGTCGTAGCCGGCCAGCGCCATCACATGGGCAATGCCGTTGCCCATCTGCCCCGCGCCGATGACGCCGATTTTACCGATCTCCATGTCGCCTGCCTTTCGCTGTGACCTGCGTCACAATAGGCGTGGCCGGGGGCGGGCCGCAAGGGCCGGTGATGCCTAAAATCCGATGCAAATTCTTCCCTTAGAGAAATCTCAACATGCGTCGGCGACTCTGCTGTCGGGTGACAAAACATGGTGGGTGAAAATGAGTTACGAACCCTTGGGGGGGCGGGCGCCCCTTGACTACTGCCCGTGCCGGTATCCCGGCTCGAAACTGACGTTTCGCGGGCCGCGCCGCGCGCTGACGGGCGATTACATCGTCTTTCTGGGCGGCACGGAAACCTATGGCAAGTTCATACGCGAGCCGTTTCCGGCGATGATCGGGCGGCACATGGGGGAAACCTGCGTCAACATGGGCTGGCCCAATGCCGGGCTGGACGTGTTGCTGAACGATCCGGGCATGGCATATGCGCGGGCCGGGGCGCGGGCCGTGGTGCTGCAAGTGCCGGGCGCGCAGAACATGACCAACCGGTTCTACGGCGTACATGCGCGGCGCAACGACCGGTTCGTGAGGGCCACGGACGCCCTGATGCGCCTGTTTCCCGAGATGGATTTCACCGAATTCCACTTTACACGCCATATGCTGCGGCGCTTGCAGGCGGTCTCACCCGAGCGGTTCGATCTGGTGCGCGAGGAGTTGCGCACCGTCTGGGTGGAGCGCATGGTGGAGCTGATCGGGCGCGACGGGCCGCCGGTGATCCTGCTATGGTTCGCCGCCCGCCGTCCGGGGCGGGATTGCGACGGCGCGGATGTGGCGCAGGACCCGGCCTTCGTGACGCGGCCGATGCTGGAAACGGTGCGCGGCCAGGCGGCGCATCTGATCGAGGTGACGGCCAGTGCAACCGCGCTCAGGACCGGGACCAGCGGCATGGTGTTTTCACAAATCGAGGCCCCGGCCGCCGGGGAGTTGCTGGGCCCGGCGGCCCATGTGGAGGCCGCGCTGGCGTTGATCCCGGCCTTGCGCGGGGTCATGGCCCGGAGATGAAAAAGGCCCGCCGGTCTGGCGGGCCTTTCGGGATGTTCGGGGGCGCCGGTCTCAGAGTTTCTCTGTGAGTTCCGGGACGGCAGTGAAGAGGTCTGC
>NZ_FRBR01000006.1 GCF_900142665.1 Roseovarius pacificus | reverse complement strand
GCGCTCAGGTGCGAGAAAACCGTCAGTTCATTCGAAGCCTTCGTCAACCTCGCATGTACAATGGCATGGATCGCTTAAATGCAGACGCTGCCTAGAGGTCAGACCTCAACAGGATGATCTCGATCCGGTTATTCCTGATGGCCATCCGGTTCTTTGTAACCGGTTCGCGATCCGCATGACCTGTCACGCGATGCAGCCGCTCGGCAACCAATCCGTCGCCTTTCAACATCCGGCGCACACGGTCGGCGCGAAGCATGGAGAGGCTCCAGACCGGATTTTCAATCATGACGATAGGTCTGGACCGGGTGTGCCCCTCGACAGCAACCGGATTTTCGACCAGCTGCGATACCGACGCGACCAGACTGACCAGATCCGTCAAAAGGCGCGTCGGGCGATCGCTTTCCGCCTCGAACAATTGACGCCCGGCCAAATCGAACAACTCGATTACAAGGCCCTCGTCGGTTACACGTGTCAAAATATTGCGATACGCATCCCGGCCCTCGCTGTTTTCACGGATGCTCGCCATCAAGGCCTCTTGCACCTCGGACAAATCGCTTTGTACCTCCTGCATCCCTGTCCTGCCACGATCCGATACACCGGTCGCACCTCTGGCCTGACGGGCCTCGGTCGGATTTCGGTTAGTGGCGCCCGTTCCATTCTGGGCCAGTTCCATTTCGGAAAAGATACTGTCTCCGCCGAAACTACCGCTTCCACCACCGGATATCCGGCTGATCGGAACCGTCGGATTGAAATAATCCGCGATACCTTTTCGCTGTTTCTCCGTTGTCGCATTCAGCAGCCACATCAACAGGAAAAAGGCCATCATTGCCGTCACAAAATCGGCATAAGCGACCTTCCAGGCACCACCATGATGCCCGTCACCGCCCGTGACCTTTTTCTTCTTGATGATGACTGGCGCGACGTTACCGCCCGGCGCGCTCATTCTCACCACCTTTCAACTCACCCGTATTCAGGATTAGCAGACAAGGCGTTAGCACCGACTTAACGTTTAGACTTTTCATGGCTTCGCGAACCAGATCCCCGGGACGCGAAAAAATGACAGCACCCGATACCGGGCGGCTGTCCGCACCGAATATCCCGAATTTACTGTCGCCGAACCCTTCCGAGTTGGCTAAGCATTGCCCATGTCTGCCAATATTCATCTCACCGCAACTCAACCAGTCGTTGCTGTTCTCGCCGTCGTGATCCGCGCCGGCTCCGTTCTGTTGGTTCAGCGCGCCAATTCACCCGATGCAGGCCTGTGGGGATTTCCCGGCGGTAAAGTTGAGTTCGGAGAGGATTTGCTGCACGCGGCAGAGCGTGAATTGTTCGAGGAAACGGGCGTCAAAGCCGAGGCGCAGTTTGCCTTCAACGCGGTCGATGCCTTCGACCACAAGGATGATGGGGCGCTGCGTCGGCATTTCGTCCTGATCGCGGTTCAGTGCCATTGGCAAGAAGGAGAACCGGTGGCAGCCGATGACGCTTTGGATGCGAAATGGGTTTCCCTGACGGATATCGAAAGCGAGGTGTCGCTCAGCCGCGACGTTGCCAGGGTTGCGCGTCAGGCAGCGGGCTGAGCCCGGCGCATATCACCCCAGCGTGTCTTTTCCTCTTTGTGTCAATGCATCGAGCGCTTCAATATCAGTGATCTCGATATGGCTGCGCTTAGCCCGGACACCATACTCGGACAGCTTTTTCAAGGCGCGGGACAGGCTTTCAGGCTGAACGCCCAGATAGCGCGCCAGGGTGGCCTTATCGAATGGAAGTGTGACGACCGTTTCGTTCGGCTGCGCTTCTGCATGGATTTGCAGGAAACTCGCCAGGCGCTCGATTGCCTTCATGGATTTGAGCGTTTCGATATGGTCCTGCAACTGGTCATTCACCTCGAGGAAATGATGCAGCAGCACATTGCCGAAATTCGGGTCTGCCCTGAGCGCCCTGCGGACCACTTGCGAGGGAAACACAATAGCACGGCTCGGCGTGACGGCGCTCGCATGATGGCTGTATCGCCCATTTCGCATGGCGTCGTTGATTCCCATCGCCTCGCCCTGCGTCTGAACCCGGATCACGGCTTCTTCTCCCGTGCGTCGCACACGATAAAGCTTGACCCATCCCGCCAACAAAACAAAGCACCTGTCGGCTGGTTCGTCATGTATATAGAGCGAGTCCCCGCTTTCGTACTCGACGATTCTGGCATGCGAAACGAGTTCTTCGCGCCTTACCCGACTAACACGAGACAAAACGGGACAACGCCCTGCCGCAGCAGATACATCTGATCTCATCGGGGTTCTCGTCTTTTTGTTCCCGCACAATCACAATACGACGACACGGATATTATACCACCAAGAAAAGAATCGTCCGAGACGGCAGGCGGTGAAATGCGCAATGCAGACCCTATCGTGAAGAGGCATGGACTAGGCCTGCCATATGCTTTGTCTTACGAAGGCGTTCCGGTTGTTCCCGCCGACAGTCACGGTTTGGGCGGGTCTCATGATCCGGGAGCGCCGGTTCTGTTTCAACCGCAAGACCCGCCCCCCACCCTATTTCCACAGACTCCAGGGAAAGCACATGTGTAACCATATGGTCGTCGTAACTGGCGGTCCCGGCTCCGGCAAGAGCAGTCTGATCGAGGCACTGGCGCGCCGCGGCTTTCACACTATGCCAGAGGGCGGCCGCGCGATCATACAGGATCAGGTCACGATTGGCGGAACGGCCCTGCCCTGGTCGGATCGCGCCGCTTTCGCGGAACTCATGCTGGGGTGGGAACTGCGGTCGCACCGAAAAGCTTCGGCTATGACCGAATCGGTGATAATGGATCGCGGCATCCCCGATGTAATCGGTTATCTCACACTGTGTGGCCTGCCCGTTCCTCCTCATGTCGAGGCGGCGGCGAAACACTACCCCTATAACCGGCATGTTTTCCTTGCCCCGTATTGGGACGCCATCTTTACGCAGGATGCCGAGCGGAAACAGGACAAGCAAGAGGCCGAGGCAACCGGCAGGGTCATGGCCGAAACCTATACCCGGCTTGGGTACCGGGTGGTCGGGCTTCCGTTTGCGGGGATCGAGGCGCGCGCCGATTTTGTGGCGGATCATCTACGAACCAGTACAACGACCTGACATTTACCGATTGCGACATTTGTCAGATGGGCGGAAAGGTGGATCAAAACCCACCAGTGGCGCACAACCCGCTGAATATATCTGGTTTTCAAATTGAAGTGGTGCCGCTGAAGGGACTCGAACCCCCGACCCCATCATTACGAATGACGTGCTCTACCAGCTGAGCTACAGCGGCCCCGTGGAAGCGGCTAATAGCACCGCCAATCGAAGGGGGAAAGACCTATTTTTCGGCTGTTTCCGCCTCTTCCGGTTCAGTGTTTTCATCGACCAGTTCCGCATCGACGACATCTTCGTCCGGTTCGTCTTCGTCGTCGTCTGTTTTGTCCTCGAGGCTTCCCACGATCAGGGGCAGCATCTCAAGGCCCGTCGACGTCGTGATCGCGGCCATCGGCGGCGGTGTCCAGGACAGGGTATCGAAGGCATGACAGTTTTCGCAGGCAGGCGCCCATTGAGCGTGAATATGGTGGCAGTTGTCACAGACCCACGCAGGCCCGCGCGGCGCGGACAATGCGCGCGCAAGCCACCCCTTCACGACGGCATCCGACGCCCCCTCGCCGCGTTCGACCGCGGCCATGATGGTCAGCGCTCGGGCGTCCGGATCAGACTCGACCATGTCGCCAAGCGCGCGGCGCGCACCCGGAAAGTCCTCGGTTGCAAGATGCAGCTCGGCATCCAGCAGCCGGGTTTCACGGTGGCTCGGATGCACCTTCAGAAGTTTCGCAAACCGCTTGAGTCGCTCCTCGGGCGTTTCATCCGGCTCGATCTCGGCAAAGGCGGCGGCCAGGTCGGGATGCGGTTTCACATCCCACGCCTTGCGCACGACGCGGGCCGCGTGTCTTTTCGACCCCTGTTCGATATAGCTGCGCGCCGCGAGCACGGCCGCCGGAATCAGATCCGGAGACAACCGATTGGCTTCGATCGCCGCCTCGCGCGCCTCGATGTCGTTGCCCTCATCCAGAATATCGCGAGCCTCGGACAAGGCCAGAACGGCATCGCGCCGCTTGTGCACATCACGGGGCAAAGTGCCGTATTTCAGCTTGGCGTTCAGTGTCTTGCGCGCACCCTTCCAATCCGATGACTGCGCCTGAAGCTGCAAAAGCGTATTCTGAACCTCATCGTGTCTGGGTTTCAGCGCAAACGCGGTTTCGGCCAGCTTCAGTGCGGTTTCCGTATCCCCATCCAACAGCTTCTGCTTCATCAGGCCGCGAACGCCCACAAATCGGGTTTTGTCATTCTTCAAAAGACGCTTGTAAACCTTTTCGGCCTTATCGCGATCGCCCGACATTTCCGCCGCCTGCGCCGTGATCAGATTGGTCAGTTCCGGCTTGCGCAGATACTTTTCGGCCTTGTTGGCCTTGGACATCGCCAGATCGCCCTCACCCGAGGCCAATGCCATCATTCCCTCGGACAGCGCCCGATATCCCTTTTCCTGCCGGCTGCGATCGAAATAGCGCGAAATCGCGGTTTCATCCCCGTTGATGAATTTCAGGATCGCAATCAGCAACGTGAACAGCTTGAGCAGAATCCAGATCGCAAGAACCAGCAGGATCAACGCGATTACGGCTTTCAATGGTGTGAGATTGATCTCGAACCCGGCAAAAACGATGCGCACACCGCCTTCAAGCTCCAGCAAATGTCCCGCGCCGAACGCCGCAGCAGCAACAAGAGCGATGAAAACAACAATCTTTATAATCGACCAAAGCATAATGCGCCCCTCGCTCTCAGTTCATGTCCTGCGCCAGGTTTTCCGCCGCGCCCACGGCCTGTAACCGCCGCGCAACCTGTCCTGCCCAGTCTGACAATTCGGCACGCCCGGCTTCGGGCAGTGCTTCGATTTCGGCCAGTGCATCCTGCAATCGTCCATCGCGGGTGGCCGCCTCGGCACGCGACAGAACCGCATCGGGGTCATCGCCTTCGCGCGGCGTCAAAGATCGTATGCCCAACTGATCGCGCAGGAACCCGCCAACCCCTGTGCCTTCCCCGGTCGACTGGCGGGACACGGCCAGCGCTCGGCGCGCAGCATCGGGGAAGCTGTTTTGCAACTCATTCAGTGTCGGAACACCGCTATTGGCCGCCTCGGCCAGCGCATCGGGCACCGATGCCCCAGCAGCCTCCAGATCGGCCAGCGCCGAGGCAAACCCGGTTCCCGTATCCAACGCTGTCTGGATTCGTGTCAGGGCGGCACGCCGCATGGTGGCCTGGGCCGTTTCCTCGGCGCTTTCCTCCATGGCGCGGGCGTCCTGGGCCATCGCCTCGATCTCGGCCCGCTGTTGTGCCATCGAATCCTGCAATGCCTTGAGTTCCCGCTCATAAGCGGCCACGGCAGCATCCGATGCGGCCTCATCCACCGGGCGTTTTTCCACTTCGGTCAACCGGCTATCAATATCGTCCAGTCGCGCCGTCACCTGCGACACCTGATCGGACACCCCGTCAAGCCGGGACATGATTTCGGCCTGCGCAGTCTCGATCCCTGCCGTGTCCGGCGTTTCCGGCATTGCGTTCAGCTTGCTTTCGATCCCGTCAATGGCCGCGGACTGGCTTTGCAGGCGTTGCTCCACATCCTGTTGAAATCCGGCCTGGTCATCGCTGGCAAAAGGCCAGTCCGGCAGGACAAAGCGCGCCACGCCAAACCCGATAACCGCAGCGGCGACACCGCCTAATACCATGGGAAAAAACCCACCCTTGCGGATCACAACCTGTTCTGTCGTGACGGGCGCAGGGGGCGCACTTATCTCGTCTGGCTGGTCCCCGGCATTCTCATCGTCCCGAGCGGGTTCTTCGGCAGCGGCCTCACCCTCGGCTGTTTCGTCGTTTCCGCCCTCTGGCGCATCTTCGGTTATCCCGTCTTCGCCAGTCTCGGCTTGCTCATCGTTCTTGTCTTGATCGACTTCAGGAGTGTCAGCCTCGTCCGGACTGGTTTTTGCATCCTCTTCTGGCGCCTGGGTTTCTTCGCCAACGCCTTTGTCAGATGTCTTCTTGTCAGCCACTTTGAACCACCCTTTCGAATCCAGCCAATCCGGCGCACGCCAAACGACCTTACTTTGCTGCGTTTCCACCCTCAAGCCGCTTGGCCGCGTCTATTGGCCCCTGCATTGCATCCAGCATCGCGGGCGCGGACGGATGCCGTGCAATCACCACATCCCTGACCAGCCCCGCCGGTATTTCGGCGCGCGCATTTTCGCTGATCGCAACGGCCCACAATGGGGCCCTCGCCGTCAGGCCCTGACAGAACAGGCGTGCCGAACGTGGCGAAAACAGGGGAACGATCACCGGCGTTTCCCGTTGCAGGGCCGCCTTGGCCATATCGTTCAGATCAACCGCAACCTGACGATACACTATGGTTTCATGTGTCTCTATTCCCGCTAAAGTCAGATCCCCGGAAATATTCCCGGCGGCATGTTCACCATGAATATGCAAACACGGGCCCTGCACCTCATCGGCCAGAATGCGCGCCACGAGGCTCGGCGCGTCCCCGCCACAGGCAACAACGCTCATGCCGGCGTCGCGGGCGCTGCGGGCCGTCGCATCGCCCACTGCATATGCGGGAAGATCACGGCGATCCGACAACGCGGCAAAAGCCTCGACTCCATGGCGGGACGTGAAAATCAGCGTCCGAAACCGCGACAAATCAGGCAGCGAACCGCATCGTTCGATCTTGAGAACGGGCGACAGAACAATCTGCACCGTGTCCCCGAACCGGCGTCGCACCTGATCGGCAAAGGCGGCACCTGATGGATCTGGCCGCGTAATCAGGATCGTGGGCACCATTCTCTGTCCAGAGTTGTTTGCATGCCCTTCCGGTGTTACCTGCCTGTAAGGCAACACGCAACGGCAGACCCCATGCGCTCCTCTCTTACCATCCTCGGGCTGGAAAGCAGCTGTGACGATACGGCGGCGGCAGTGGTCCGCTCCACCGATGAGACGTCGGATATTCTGGCGTCGGTCGTTTACGGTCAATCCGACCTGCATGCCGCCTTTGGCGGTGTCGTGCCGGAAATCGCCGCACGGGCCCACGCGGAAAAGCTGGATACATGCGTGAAACAGGCTCTGACAAACGCGAACCTGACATTGAGCGATATCGACGCCATCGCGGTCACCGCTGGCCCCGGTCTGATCGGCGGCGTCCTGTCGGGCGTCATGTGCGCCAAGGGAATTGCCGCCGCGTCGGGCCTGCCGCTGATTGGCGTGAATCATCTGGCAGGGCATGCACTGACGCCGCGACTGACCGATAACATTGCCTATCCTTACCTGATGTTGCTGGTTTCCGGGGGGCATTGCCAGTTTCTGATCGTGCGCGGATGCGATGATTTCAGCCGCCTTGGCGGTACGATCGACGATGCGCCGGGCGAAGCCTTTGATAAAACTGCGCGCCTGTTGGGTTTACCGCAACCGGGAGGGCCGGGGGTGGAGCGGGAGGCGGAAAAGGGGGAGGCGGCGCGGTTTCGGTTTCCGCGGCCGTTGCTGGACCGGCCGGGGTGCGACATGTCCTTTTCAGGGCTGAAAACCGCCGTGCTGCGGGCGCGCGATGCGTTGATCTCGGAAAAAAACGGGCTTTCAAGGCAGGACAGAGCCGATTTATGCGCCGGCTTTCAAGAGGCCGTCTCGGACGTGCTGGCAGAAAAAACGCGCCGGGCGCTGGACATTTACATGGCCGAAACCCCCGAAACGCCGACATTGGCCGTAGCCGGGGGCGTTGCGGCAAATCGTACGATTCGTACGAAACTGGAGGCCGTTTCGTACGAAACCGGTGTTGGCTTCGTTGCGCCGCCGCTATCGCTGTGCACCGACAACGCGGCGATGATCGCCTATGCCGGAATCGAACTGTACCGGGCCGGGCATCGCGACGGGCTGGACCTGGCCGCGCGGCCACGCTGGCCGCTGGATCGCAGCAGCCCGGCCATGCTGGGCAGTGGCAAGAAGGGAGCCAAGGCATGATCACGGTTCTGGGCGCGGGCGCCTTCGGGACGGCACTGGCGATCTCACTGGCGCATAAGGGGCCGGTGCGCCTGTGGGCACGGAATGCCGGCCATGCCACGGAAATGCAGAAAACCCGCCGGAACGAGAGGCGGCTGCCGGGTGTCGATCTGCCCGAAAATATCACGATTACAGCCGATTTAGAGCCTGTTTCCGATCAGCATCCGACATTGCTGGCCGTTCCGATGCAACGCCTGCGCTCGGTCCTGACCGATTACACCGACGCGCTGTCCGGCGGGATGCTGGTGGCCTGCTGCAAGGGTATGGAACTCAGCACCGGGATGGGGCCGACGCAGATCATCGGGGCCGAACTGCCCGGGGCGACCCCGGCCATCCTGACCGGCCCGTCCTTTGCCGCCGATATCGCGCGCGGATTGCCGACCGCGCTGACACTGGCCTGCGCGGACGAAACTGCGGGCGAGTCGCTTCAACAGGCCCTCAATACGCCGAACCTGAGAATATACCGCACCACGGATGTGACGGGGGCGGAACTGGGCGGGGCGTTGAAAAACGTCATGGCAATCGGGTGCGGCGCGGTTATCGGTGCCGGGCTGGGCGACAGCGCGCGCGCCGCCCTCATGACGCGCGGCTTTGCGGAAATGGCGCGCATGGCAACGGCGCTTGGCGCGCGGCCTGAAACCCTGTCGGGGCTGTCGGGCTTTGGCGATCTGGTGCTGACCTGCACCTCGGATCAGTCCCGAAATTACCGTTTCGGGCTGAGTTTGGGCCGAAACGAGACGTTTGACAGCTCGGTCACGGTGGAAGGCGCGGCCACCGCGCGCGCTGTGTGTAACCGAGCCGCAAAAATGGAGATCGACATGCCCATCAGCCGCGCCATCACCGCCCTGATCAGTGGCGAATTGCAGGTTGATCAGGCTATGGATATGCTTTTGTCACGACCATTGAAGGAAGAACGATGCTGATAGCCCTTATCGCCCGCGACAAACCCGGCGCCCTGCAAACCCGTCTGGACAACCGCGATGCGCATCTTGCCTATATCAAGGAAACAGGCATCGTCGCGCAGGCAGGCCCCTTGCTGGACGACAGCGGCAACATGGCGGGATCGCTGGTGATCCTCGATGTCGAAACGATGCAGCAGGCGCAGGACTGGGCCGACCATGACCCATACGCCAAGGCGGGCCTGTTCGGGGCTGTCGAACTGATCGAATGGAAAAAGGTGATCTGAGAGATGCGATACTGGCTGTTCAAATCCGAACCATCGACCTGGGGCTGGGACGACCAGGTTGCCAAGGGCGACGCAGGCGAGGAATGGGACGGCGTGCGCAACTATCAGGCCCGCAATTTCATGCGTGAGATGAAGGTGGGCGATCGTGGCTTTTTCTATCACAGCCAGAAGGAAAAGGCCGTGGTCGGCATTGTCGAGGTGATCGCCGAGGCCCACCCCGACAGCACCACCGATGACGCGCGTTGGGAATGCGTGGATATCAAGGCCATCGCCCCGGTTGAGACACCGGTCACACTGGACATGATCAAGGCCGATGAACGGCTGTCCGACATGGTGCTGGTGAAGAATTCGCGCCTGTCCGTTCAGCCTGTCACCGAAGACGAATGGCGCATCGTGTGCGACATGGCCGGTGTGAAACCCTGAATATAAACGGAGGGCGCCGGGCCATATATCGCCGACACCCTCCGCCACCCCACGTGCTCCCTACTCACCACACGTGTCTCTGGATCAGGTCCCGGCCATACTGGCCTTTGGAATGACATTACGGCAAAGCGCGCCGTGAACCAAACGCCGAATACCTAGAATACCCTTCAAATGGAAAACGCCCGCGCAAAGGCGGGCGTTTCACGATACGTTGGGCGGTATCAGCCGTAGACCGACTCTTTGCCGAAATGCTTGGTCAGCATGTAATAGACCACGGCGCGGTACTTGTTGCGCTCGGACTGGCCATAGGTGTCGAGAGCCTGATTGATCGCATCCATCAGTTGCGGGCCATCCGCAAGGCCCAGCTTCTTGATCAGGAAGTTGTTCTTGACGGTTTCAAGTTCGGCTTCCTGGGTTGCGGCCACCGTCGATGCATCCGCATTGTAGATCGCCGGCCCACAGCCGATGGTCACCTTTGTCAAAAGGTCCATATCCGGCGTCATGCCGCATTTGTTGCGAAGATCATCGGCATATTGAGCAATCAGCTCGTCACGCTTTCCCATACTGTCTCTCCCACCTGTCCGGCCAATATGCCGGTTTTCCGTGTTGATACATCAGCCCCGAATGGCGCTGAGTGTCACGATAACGGCAGATCAGCGGGGCACAAAGGGAAAACTTGGAGCCTTCTCCCCGGAGCGCAAAAAGGAAAAGCCCCGGTCGGTAAACCGGGGCTTTCATGGCAAGTCACCTGACTCTGCGTCAGTAACGATAATGCTCCGGCTTGAACGGGCCTTCTGGTTTGACCCCGATATAATCGGCCTGTTCCGGGCTGAGTTGGGTCAGTTTCACGCCGATCCGGTCCAGATGCAGGCGGGCGACCTTTTCATCCAGATGCTTGGGCAGGATATAGACCTCGTTGTCGTATTTTTCGCCGCTTTGCCACAGTTCGATCTGGGCCAGCACCTGATTGGTAAAGCTGGCCGACATCACGAAACTGGGGTGCCCGGTGGCATTGCCCAAGTTCAGCAGGCGGCCTTCGGACAGAAGGATGATGCGGCTGCCCGAGGGCATCTCGATCATGTCCACCTGATCCTTGATGTTGGTCCATTTGTGGTTCTTCAGGCTGGCGACCTGAATTTCATTGTCGAAATGGCCGATATTGCCGACGATGGCCATGTCCTTCATCTCGCGCATGTGCTCGATGCGGATCACGTCCTTGTTGCCGGTGGTGGTGATGAAGATATCGGCGCTGGCAACCTGATCTTCCAACGTGGTCACCTCGAACCCGTCCATCGCGGCCTGAAGGGCGCAGATCGGATCGACTTCGGTCACTTTCACGCGCGCACCGGCCCCGCGCAGCGATGCGGCGCTGCCCTTGCCCACATCGCCATACCCGCAGACAACGGCGACCTTGCCCGCCATCATCGTGTCGGTGGCGCGGCGGATACCGTCGACCAGGCTTTCCTTGCAGCCGTATTTGTTGTCGAATTTCGACTTGGTCACGCTGTCGTTCACGTTGATCGCCGGGAAGGGCAGGTGGCCCTTTTCCATCATCTTGTAGAGACGATGCACGCCGGTGGTGGTTTCCTCGGACACGCCCTTGATCATGTGGCGCTGACGCACGAACCAGCCGGGGCTTTCGGCCATGCGCTTGCGGATCTGGGCGAACAGGGCTTCTTCCTCTTCGCTGGTGGGGTTGGCGATCAGGTCTTCCTCGCCTTCCTCGACGCGCGCGCCCATCAGGATATAGAGGGTCGCATCCCCGCCATCGTCCAGGATCATGTTGGCGCCGCCCTCTTCGAACTGGAAAATCCGGTCGGCGTAATCCCAGTATTCCTCCAGCGTCTCGCCCTTGATGGCGAATACCGGCGTGCCACCCTCGGCAATCGCGGCGGCGGCGTGATCCTGCGTGGAAAAGATGTTGCACGAGGCCCAGCGCACCTGCGCGCCCAGCGCGGTCAGGGTTTCGATCAGAACGGCGGTCTGGATCGTCATGTGCAGGCTGCCCGCGATGCGCGCGCCTTTCAGCGGCTGACTTGCGCCGTACTCCTCGCGCAGGGCCATCAGGCCGGGCATCTCGGTTTCGGCGATATCCAGTTCCTTGCGGCCGAACGCCGCCAGAGTGATATCCTTGATGATATAGTCCTTCGCCATCCGGGTGGCTCCTTGCAATTCTGTGTGTTGAGTTGCAGATAGCACTGGTCCCGCCTGTGGGCAACGTCCGCCCCGCGCCACAACGAGGCTTTGATGAAACAACCCCGCGCCTGGCAAAAAATGCTATCGGGTCGCCGCCTCGATCTGCTCGACCCGACACCCGTCGATATCGAGATCGGGGATATCGCCCATGGCCTTGCCTTCGTGGCGCGCTGGAACGGGCAGACCGAAGGCGATTATGCCTATTCCGTGGCCGAGCATTCGCTTCTGGTGGAACGGCTCTATACCCGCCTGACACCCGGCGCCCCGGCAAAATGGAAGCTGGCGGCGCTTCTGCACGACGCACCGGAATACGTGATCGGAGACATGATCTCGCCGGTCAAGGCGGCGGTCGGGCCGGGATACGATGAGCTGGACAAGCGGCTGGCCGCGGCCATTCACATCCGCTTCGGCCTGCCCGCCGCGATCCCGGCACAGGTCAAACGGCAGATCAAGAAAGCCGACAGGATCAGCGCCTGGATGGAGGCCACGCAGATCGCCGGATTCTCACGGCAGGAAGCCGACAAGTTCTTCGGCCATCCCGACCCGGCATTGATCGAAGGCCTGCCGATCCTCTTGCGCCCGCCCATGGAGGCCCGCGCCGAATATACGGCACGGCATTCGGCGCTTCTGGACGATATGGGATGATCGGGATTCGGCGCGCCGCGAGGCTCGACGCCCGCGACCTGGCAGACCTGCTCAACGCCATCATCCGCAAGGGCGGCACCACGGCGCTCACACGGGAACTCGACCGCGACGCGATGCTTGGCTGGATCGACCGCACACCGGAGCGATCCGCCTGGCATGTCGCTGAAGCCGACAGAGGCGGCATTCTCGGAGTCCAGCTTATCGAACCGCACCCCGACCTGCCGCCCGAGGCCTGCGATATCGCGACCTTCATCAGGCCCGGCACGACCGGAATCGGGATCGGCTCAAGGCTTTTCGAAGCAAGCAGGCGGGCCGCCTGCGATCTGGGCTATCTCTGGATAAACGCCACCATCCGCGCCGACAATGCCGGTGGGCTGGCCTATTATCAAAGCCGCGGCTTCGAAACCTGTGCCCATCACCCCGACCAGCGCTTTGCAAACGGGCAGGTCGTCGACAGGATTTCGAAATGCTACAGGCTTTGACGCTCCCACCCTTCTTCTTGCCAAAAATATCCCCGCCGGAGGCATCCGACGGCGCCGGGGGCGCAAACGTCCGTTACCGGGGGCTGCGCTTGGCCAGAATACGCTGAAGCGTGCGGCGGTGCATGTTCAGGCGGCGCGCGGTTTCGCTGACATTGCGATCGCACAGCTCGTACACCCGCTGGATATGCTCCCAGCGCACGCGGTCCGCGCTCATCGGGTTTTCCGGGGGTGGCGGCAATTCATCATCGCCCGCCAAAAGCGCGTTGGTGATGTCCGTCGCATCCGCGGGCTTGGACAGGTAATCCGTCGCCCCGATCTTGACGGCAGCAACAGCGGTGGCAATGGCGCCATATCCGGTCAGAACGACGATCCGGCTGTCGGGCCGCTTTTCGCGGATGGTTTCGACCACATCCAGCCCGTTACCATCCTCCAGGCGGAGATCGCAGACGGCATAGGCGGGCGGGCGGGCCATGGCGATCGCCTTGCCCGCGGCAACGGACCCGGCCGTTTCCACGTCGAATCCGCGCTTTTCCATGGCCTTGGCAAGACGGCGCAGAAACGGCTCGTCGTCATCGACCAGCAGAAGCGACCTGTCGTTTCCTATATCCTGCGAAGTTCCGGCCATTTCAGTGTTCCTCCAAACGCGCACATTCGTATGCGATAAACCTAGCTTGCGCCATTCGGTGCGTCAAACAAGCGCAGCGCCTTACATCGCATCCACGAAACACTGTACCCGATCTGCCATTTCCTCGGGGCTGGTATCACGCCGGAAGAACTCGACAAAGCCATATTCGGGCAATGTCAGGTAGGTGCTGGTCGAATGATCGACCAGGTAATACTCCTCGTTGCCCGCTGTCGGCTCCTGTTTCTGGTAATAGGTGCGATAGGCCTTGCTGGCGGCCTTGACCTGTTCGGCCGAGCCGGTCAGGCCCAACATGCGCGGGTGCAGGTTTTCGGTGAAATCCGCGACCACCTCGGGCGTGTCGCGCTCCGGGTCGACTGAAATGAAAACCGGCTTCACCATCGTGCCGCGCTCTTCCAGAATTTCGACGGCAACGGCATTGCGCGAGGTGTCCAGCGGGCACACATCCGGGCAGAAGGTATAGCCGAAATAGATCAGGGCCGGCTGGTCGATCACGTCCTTGTCGGTCACCGTCTCGCCGGTTTCGCTGATCAGCGTGAACGGCCCGCCGATCTGCGACATACCGCCGGCAACCTGGCCCGCCCGGCATTGGGCGAACCTGTCGTTGCCCCCCGATCCCATGGTCATGACATAGACCAGAATCAACGCCGCCGCCAAAGACCCCGCAGCAGCAATCGCAATCGTCCGTGTCATGGGTATATCCTCATTCTTCTGGGCATGTTTTTCGTGCTATGGCACATCTAACACCGGAACACGAACTTGCAACGGGACCAGAGCGCGCAGATGACGGATATCTCGCCAGGCGTTTTCAAATCACGCAGCCGCGGCAACTGGATCAGGCTGCGCACCCTGATCCTGTTGCGATGGTGGGCGATTGCCGGGCAGATTTCGGCGCTGGTGGTGGCGCAGCGGCTGTATGCCCTCAATCTCGAAATCGGGCTGTGCTATCTGGTGGTCGGCGTGTCGGTGATCTCGAACCTCGTGGCCACGTTCATCTACCCCGAAAACAAGCGCCTGTCGGAACGCGAAACCCTGCTGGTTGTCCTGTTCGACATGCTGCAACTGGGGCTGATGCTGTATCTGACCGGCGGGCTGAACAACCCGTTTTCGATCCTGATCGTCGGGCCGGTCACCGTGTCGGCCTCGGCGATCTCGTCGCGTTCCACGGTGTTTCTGGGCCTCACGGCGATCCTGATCGTTTCGGTGCTGGCCAAGTTTCACCTGCCGCTGCGCACCGATATGGGGTTTGTGCTGCGGATGCCGCATATTTTCCTGTTCGGCAACTGGGCCGCCATCGTGATCGCGGTGGTGTTTCTGGGGGTGTATTCCCGCTGGATCGTCTCGGAAATGGATGCGATGTCGAACGCGCTTCAGGCCACGCAAATGGCGCTGGCCCGCGAACAGAAGCTGACCGATCTGGGCGGCGTCGTGGCGGCGGCGGCGCATGAACTTGGCACGCCACTGGCCACGATCAAGCTGACCAGTTCGGAACTGGCCGAAGAACTGGAAGAGCACGAGGACCTGCGCGATGACGCCCTGTTGATCCGCGAACAGGCGGATCGGTGCCGCGATATCCTGCGTTCGATGGGCCGCGCGGGCAAGGACGACCTGCACCTGCGCAAGGCCCCCCTGACCGCCGTTCTGGAAGAAGCCGCCGAGCCCCACCTGGACCGCGGCAAGCTGATCCATTTCGACCACGGGCACGATTCGGGCGCGATCGACACGCAACCGACGATCTATCGCCGCCCGGAAATCATCCACGGCCTGCGCAACCTGGTGCAGAACGCCGTGGATTTCGCCGCCGAAAACGTATGGATCGAAAGCAGCTGGAACGATGCAACCCTGACATTGCGTATCATGGATGACGGGCGCGGATATTCCGCGCATGTTCTGGGCCGGATCGGCGAACCCTTCATGCGCCGCCGCAGCATCGGCACCGACCCGCGCCGCCCGGAATACGAGGGCATGGGCCTTGGGCTTTTCATCGCCAAGACGCTGCTGGAGCGATCCGGCGCCACCCTGAGTTTCGCCAATGGCAGCGACGCGACCGACCCGGACAGAAACCCGGCACACCATATCGGCGCCGTTGTCGAGGTCATATGGCCGCGCAGCCAGATCGAAGCCGAAAACCCCGAAAGCCGTTTGCCCACGGGACAAAACCAACCTTTCAGCGCCTGAAATCAGACCGTGTTCACTTTGGTTAACCCTACGTTAACCATCAGGTGTCATGCCTTGAGCCCGCCGCAATGAAAGGATGGTTTGGTAAATGGCTGGTCTTCCGCTATGGGCCTGGGCTGTCGTGCCCCTTGTGTCCATGTTGATCGCTCTGGGTGTTGTCTGGTTGATTTCCGCGCTGCCCGGACGTGGCCTTTCCCGAACGGCGCAGGCACAGGACCTCTCCTCTGGCGGCGCACATTTCCTGTTCGAGCACGACGACCTGGCCGATCACGACCTGCGCATCGAAATCACGTCGTGCAGTCCGAACAACTGGCTTGGCATTCACGACTGGCTGAAATACCGCTTTCCCGACCTCCCGAAAAGCACGCGGAATCTGCCCGATGGGGAAACGGTATTGTCCGCCGCAGAGGGCACGGATGACGCCCGGCTGAGGATCGTCAGGCAGGGTATCATCACGCGCCTATCGCTGACAGATCCGGCAACAGGCGATGCCGCCGAGCGACAGGAACGCATGCGGCTGACGGTTCGTCAGCGGAAATGGGGCAGATGCCTCAACAATGCATCCTGCGGCATTGTGGTGTCGAGCGATACCGGGCGAATTCTGTGGACGAACACCGCGTTTGCGGCGCATGGCATTCGCGATGCAACGGCCCTGTTTCCCGATACCGGGGATCTGCCCACCGCCGGGGAAACGAAAACCGGACGCCACCGTCTTGACGAAGGGGCGGGCAGCCGTTGGTTCGAAACCCGCACGATCCGCGCCGAAGACAACATCATTCACTACATTTCCAACGTCACGGAGATCGTCACCGCCGAAACCGTCCGGCGTGAATTCGTCCAGACCCTGACCAAGACATTCGCCAATCTCACCACCGGGCTGGCCGTGTTCGATCGGGACAAGCAACTGGCCCTGTTCAACCCCGCCCTTCTGGACCTGACCAGCCTTTGCCCCGAGTTTCTGAGCGCACAGCCCAACCTGATGAGCTTTTTCGACAAGCTGCGCGACAATCACGTCCTGCCCGAACCGCGCAGCTATGCCGACTGGCGGTCGCAGATCCTGCAAATGGTCGAAGCCGCGTCGGACGGGCTCTATCGCGAAACCTGGAGCCTGCCCTCGGGGCTGACCTACCGGGTGACCGGGCGGCCGCACCCCGACGGGGCCATCGCCTTTCTGTTCGAGGATATCACCGACGAAATTTCCCTGACCCGGCGGTTTCGCTCGCAGGTCGATCTGCGGCAGGCAGTGCTGGACAACCTGTCCGATGCCGTCGCCGTTCTGTCGCCGACAAACACGCTGTTGCTGTGCAACGACGCGTGTTCGCGCTTGCTCGGTATCGACCCGGACAGTTGTTTTGCCGAACTGGGCCTGCGTGACCTGACCCGCATCTGCAACGAACGCATCCCCGATCCGGCCTTCTGGTCCCGTGTCGAATCCCGACTCGACGCCCGGCGTCTGACAGACCCGATCCAGGCCGGGCTGACCTCATCGGACGACGAGGCTCTGACCTGCCGGATCACACCGCTTCCCGGCGGGGCGTCGATGCTGACCATCGGCAAGGTCAACCCCGGCTGGACTCCGGCATCCCACACACTGTCCGACGCGGGCTGATCGCGCTTGCAGGCGGTCGCGGGCCGTGTAGTCTCGGCCCATGTCAGAGCGGGCCCGCACACTTCACCTGAATTCTCCCGACCGGACCTGCGCCGTTGCACAGGCGCTTGCGCCGCATCTGGCGGCAGGCGACGTGATCCTGCTGTCGGGGCCTGTCGGCGCGGGCAAATCGCACTTTGCGCGCTGCCTGATCCTTGCCCTTCTCGACACCCCCGAGGATGTCCCCTCGCCCACCTACACGCTGGTGCAGACCTATCCGGGCCGCAGCGGAGAGATCTGGCATGCGGACCTCTACCGCCTGACCGATGTCGGAGAGATCGAAGAGCTGGGCCTGATCGAAGCGTTCGAGGATGCCATCTGCCTTGTCGAATGGCCCGACCGCCTGCACGAACTGGCCCCTAAAACCGCACTGCGGATTGCGCTGGAATCCCCGGATCAGGATGATACCCGGACGATGCGCCTTGAGTGGAGCGCACAGGACTGGGACGCCAAGCTGAAAGATATCTGCAATGACTGACCGCACCGGGGCGATCCGCGCCTTTATCGACAGCACCGACTGGGCCGGGGCGGCCACCGCGCCGCTGGCCGGGGATGCCTCGAACCGTCGCTATCTGCGCCTGACCCACCCGGTCAGCGGGAAATCCGCCGTGCTGATGGACGCCCCGCCCGAGCGCGGCGAAGACGTGCGCCCCTTCATTCATATCGCGGAATACCTGACCGGCACCGGCCTCAGCGCGCCGCATATTCTGGCGCGCGACACTCAGGCCGGGTTCCTGTTGCTCGAAGACCTGGGCGACGATCTGTTCGCCTCGGTGATCCCGGACCGGCCCGAGCTTGAAAACAGGCTCTATTCCACCGCAACAGACCTGTTGGTCACGCTGCATGACCACGATGCGCCGGATGGGCTGGACGGCTATTCGCCCGCGCTCATGGCCGATCTGGCTGCGCTGGCCTTCGACTGGTATCTGCCCGCCACGGGCAATGCCGACCCTGCCGCGCGGAAACGGTTCCTTACGGCCATGCTAAACGCCCTCAGCCATCACGCCGACACGGCCGATGTGCTGATTCAGCGCGACTATCACGCGCAAAACCTGCTTTGGCTCCCCGACCGCACCGGAGTGGCGCGCGTGGGCCTTCTGGATTTTCAGGACGCCATGCTGGGCCACCGCGCCTATGATCTGGTCTCGCTGTTGCAGGATGCCCGCCGCGATGTTCCGCCCGCCATCGAAGACGCGATGATCAGGCACTACATCGCCGAAACCCACGCCGATCCCGAAACATTCCGCACCGCCTATGCCGTGTTGGGGGCGCAGCGGAATCTGCGTATCCTTGGCGTGTTCGCCCGCCTGTGCCTACGCGACGGCAAGGCGCATTATGTCGATCTGATCCCACGGGTCTGGAACCACCTGATGCGCGATCTGGAGCATCCGGCGTTGACCGATGTCGCGCAAATCGTCCAAAACACCCTTCCGTCCCCCGCCCCGTCCACCCTGCAAAAGGTGAAAGACCAATGCGCGATCACCCCCGTTCGGTAATGCTGTTTGCCGCCGGGTTCGGGACGCGCATGGGCGCCCTGACCACCGCGCAACCCAAGCCGATGATCCCCGTCGCGGGCCGCCCGCTGATCGACCATGCGCTCGATCTGGTGCGCGCCTTCGGCCCCGACCGGATCGTCGCCAATCTCCACTACAAACCCCGGCCCCTGATCGACCACCTTGCCGGCAGCGAGGTGATCCTGTCCCATGAAACCCCCGATATTCTGGAAACCGGCGGCGGGCTGCGCGCGGCACTGCCGCACCTGGGCGAAGGCCCGGTTTTCACGATGAACACCGATGCCGTCTGGTCCGGCCCCAACCCGCTGACTCTGCTAGCCGGGGCATGGGCGCCCGACCGCATGGATGCCCTGCTGCTCTGCCTGCCGCGCGAAAACGCCATCGGCCATACCGGGCCGGGCGATTTCATACCCGGCGCGGACGGGCAGGCCGCGCGCGGGCCGGGGCTGGTGTATTCGGGTCTGCAAATCCTGAAAACAGACCTGCTGCACGACATCCCCGAAACGGTGTTTTCGCTCAACCTGCTGTGGGATCGCATGCTGGCCGACAACCGCCTGTTTGCCATCCCCTATCCGGGCAAATGGTGCGATGTGGGCCACCCCGAGGGCATCGCCCTGGCCGAAGACATGCTGAAGGCGCGCGATGTTTGATCCCACGGACAGCCCCCGCGTTTTCGGCACCCCCCTTGGCGTGGATTTCCCCCGCGCGCTGGTTGACGGGCTGATGAGCCGCCACGCCACGCACCCGCCCGAGGCGCTGGCCAGGGTCCACCTGATCGTCAACACCCGGCGCATGGCGCGGCGCATCCGCAGCCTGTTCGATCAGGGGCCGGCGCTGCTGTTGCCCCGGATCAGCCTACTCACCGATCTGGGCGAAAGCTGGGACCTGGCCCATATCCCCGATCCGGTTCCAGCCCTGCGCCGGCGGCTGGAGCTGACTCAACTGGTGTCCTCGCTGCTACACGCCGAGCCCGATATCGCCCCGCGCTCGTCGCTTTATGCGCTGGCCGACAGCCTTGCCGCCCTGATGGACGAAATGCACGGCGAGGGCGTTTCACCCGACCGTATCGAAGATCTGGATATTTCCGACCAATCCGGCCACTGGGATCGGATCAAGGCGTTTTTGGGCATTGTCAGACACTATTTTGAAACCGGCACCGAACACCCCGATGTCGAAACCCGCCAGCGGCTGGTGATCGAACACGTCACCCGGACATGGCAGGACTCGCCCCCCGATCATCCGGTCATCATCGCCGGATCGACCGGCTCTCGCGGGGCGACGCAGCTTTTGATGCAGGCGGTCGCAAAGCTGCCGCAGGGCGCGGTCGTGCTGCCCGGCGTCGATTTCGACATGCCCGCCGATGTCTGGGCGACGCTGGACGATGCCCTGCTGTCCGAGGATCATCCGCAATACCGCTTTGCCCACCTGATGACCAATCTGGGCCTGTTCCCCGGCCAGATCATGCACTGGACCAATGCCACCCCCGCCAGCCCGGCGCGCAATCGGCTGCTGTCGCTGGCCCTGCGCCCCGCCCCCGTGACCGATCAATGGTTGCAGGACGGCCCGTCGCTCACCGATCTCGACAGGGCCACCGCCGGAATCACGCTGGTCGAGGCGCAATCCACCCGGTCCGAAGCACTGGCCATCGCCATGCGCCTGCGTCAGGCCGCCGAGGACGGGCAAACCGCCGCGCTGATCACCCCGGACCGCACCCTGACCCGGCAGGTCACCGCCGCGCTGGACCGCTGGGCCATTCTACCCGACGACAGCGCAGGCATGCCGCTTCACCTGTCGCCGCCGGGCCGGTTCCTGCGCCATGTGGGCGATCTGTTCCGCGACAGGCTGACCGCGGAACTGTTGCTGACCCTGCTCAAACACCCGCTGACCCATTCCGACGGCGATCGCGGCCCGCATCTGCGCCTCACGCGCGAGCTGGAACTCCACCTGCGCCGCCACGGCCCGCCCTATCCGCAATCCGCCGACCTTATGGCATGGGCCGATGCGCAGAACGATCCGCTGGCCCTGCCCTGGGCGCAGTGGATCAGTGACTGTATCACTGCAAAAGAGGTTACTGGCGATCATCCGCTTGTCGATCTGGTCGCCGCCCATATCGACCTTGCCACGCGCATCGCCAGCGGGCCCGACGCAGTCGATGGCGGGCGGCTTTGGCAGAACGATGCCGGGCAGGAGGCATGGAAAACCGTTTCCAACCTGCAAGACCATGCGGAACACGGCGGGCGGATCAACGCCGCCGATTACACCAGCCTGTTCCACGCCGTCCTGTCGGCGGGCGAGGTCCGAAACCCCGATACGCCACATCCCGATATCCTGATCTGGGGCACGCTGGAGGCCCGCGTTCAGGGGGCCGATCTGCTGATCCTGGCCGGTCTGAACGAAGGAAGCTGGCCCGAGGCCCCCAACCCCGATCCGTGGCTCAACCGCGCGCTGCGCAATCAGGCCGGGTTGTTGCTGCCCGAGCGGCGCATCGGCCTGTCGGCCCACGACTTCCAACAGGCCGCGAGCGCACCCGAGGTCTGGTTTACCCGCTCAATTCGTTCGGACGATGCCGAAACCGTGCCGTCGCGCTGGCTGAACCGCATCAAGAACCTGCTGGCGGGCCTGCCCGATCAGAACGGGCCCAGGGCACTGGCCGAGATGGCGGACCGCGGTGCGGCATGGCTGCAACGCGTTCAGGCGCTGGAAGAGCCGGGAAGCGTTCCGGCTGCAACCCGCCCCGCGCCTTGCCCCCCCGTGGCGGCACGTCCGCGCGATCTGTCGGTGACGGAAATCAAGCGCCTGATCCGCGATCCTTACGCGATCTACGCAAGGCACGTTCTGGGCCTGCGCCCGCTCGATCCGTTGATGAAACTGCCCGACGCCCTGCTGCGCGGCATCGTCCTGCACGAAAGCCTTGAGCAGTTCATCAGGGATACGCTCGACGATCCCGGCCAGTGCACGCGCGAGGCGCTTTTGGCCAAGACCGAGACCATTCTGGCCGAAAACGTCCCCTGGGCCGAGGCGCGCGCGATCTGGCGCGCCCGGATGGAGCGGGTGGCCGACTGGTTCATCGAGGGTGAATTCGCCCGTCGTGACATTGCCCGGCCCAGCGCGCTGGAGGCACGAGGCAAGGCCACGCTCCCCGATCTCGGCGTCACGCTCAAGGCGCAGGCCGACCGGATCGACATGGACACGCGCGGCGCGCTTTACATCTATGACTACAAAACCGGCACGCCGCCCTCGGCCAGCGAACAGGAATTTTTTGACAAACAGCTGCTGCTCGAGGCCGCGATTGCCGAACAGGCGGGCTTTGGCGACATCGCCCCGTCAAAAGTGGCCCAGGCCGCCTTTATCGGTTTGGGCAGCACCCCCAAAATCGTGAACGCCCCGCTGGACAAGGAACCGCCCGAAAAGGTCTGGAAGGAATTCGAGGCCCTGATGCGCGCCTATCTCGAACCCGACCGGGGTTTTGCCTCGCGCCGGGCGATGCAGAAGAAAACCGACAAGGGCGATTACGATCAACTGGCCCGGTTCGGCGAGTGGGACATCACCGATACCCCCGACACGCAGGAGGTCGGATAATGCCCCGCGACGACGCCACCCAGCGCCAGATCGACGCCGCCCGCCCGGACCGCTCCACATGGCTGTCGGCCAATGCCGGATCGGGCAAGACCCGCGTCCTGACCGACCGCGTCGCGCGCCTGTTGCTGGACGGGGTCGATCCGCAGCACATCCTGTGCCTGACCTACACCAAGGCCGCCGCCAGCGAGATGCAGAACCGCCTGTTCCGCCGTCTGGGCGAATGGGCGATGCTGGCCGATGCCGATCTGCGCGCGGCGCTGGATGCGCTGGGCTTCGAGGGGGTCATAGATGACGACGCCCTGCGCAACGCCCGCCGCCTGTTCGCCCGCGCCATCGAGGCGCCGGGGGGGCTGAAGATCCAGACGATCCACTCGTTCTGCGCCGGTTTGCTGCGCCGCTTCCCGCTCGAGGCCGGGGTCAGCCCCCAGTTCACCGAGATGGAAGACCGCACCGCCACCCTGCTGCGCAGCGAGATTGTCGAGGAAATCGCCTCCGGGGCCGGATCAGAGACAGTTTATACCCTTGCCCGCCACCACGGCGGCGAAGACCTGAGCGACATCACCGCCGAGATCGTCCGCCACCGCAGCCTGTTTCAGAAACCGGCCTCGCAGGACGACCTGGCCGGGGCCTTCGGGCAACCCGCTAACCTGTCGCTGGCCACCGTGGCCGCGCAGGTCTTTCTTGGCAGCGAACAGGCGCTTCTGGATCAGCTGATCCCGGCGCTCGATGCCAGCGGCACGAACGATCAAAAAGCCGCCGCCAGGCTGCGCGCGATCACGCAACTGGATGCCTCCGCCCTGCCCGTGCTGGAAAGCGTATTCCTCACCGGCTCGGGCGCGAAAGAGCCGTTTACCGCCAAGATCGGCTCTTTCCCCACCAAGGCCTGCCAGAAAACCCTTGGCGCGGCCATGACCCAGATCGAACAGTTTATGGCCCGCGTCGAGGACGCCCGCGAAGCCCGGCTTGCGGCCATGGCCATTCAGAAATCCCGCGCGCTGCACGATTTCGCCGCCGTGTTCCTGCCCGCCTACGACGCGGCCAAGGCCCGGCGCGGCTGGCTGGATTTCGACGACCTGATCCTGCGCGCCCGGCAATTGCTGACCGATCCGGCGGTGGCGGCGTGGGTTCTGTTCCGGCTCGATGGCGGAATCGACCATATCCTCGTGGACGAGGCGCAGGATACCAGCCCCGTGCAATGGCAGGTGATCGAACGGCTGGCGCAGGAATTCACCAGCGGCCAGGGCGCGCGCCCTGATGTCACCCGCACGATTTTCGTGGTCGGCGACAAGAAACAGTCGATCTATTCCTTCCAGGGTGCCGACCCGCGTGAATTCGACCGGATGAAGGCCGATTTCGCAGCGCGCCTTCAGGCCACCGGCCAGCCGCTTCAGGACATGGAGATGGAATATTCCTTCCGCTCCTCCCACGCGATCCTGAGCCTTGTCGATCACACCTTTGCCAACAGTCAGGATAGCGGCTTTACGCCGACTCAGGGTCACAAGGCATTCAAAACCGACCTGCCCGGCCGGGTCGATCTGTGGCCGCTGATCGAAAAGCCCGAACAGGACGACGACCCCGAATGGTACTCCCCCGTCGATGTGAAGGCCGCCAACGATCCGGCAACCCTGCTGGCGCAACAGGTGGCCCGGACCATCCGCCGCATGGTGGATGAAAAACAGCTTATCCCGGACGAAGCCGCCGGGATGCGCCCCGTCCGGCCCGGCGATGTCATGATCCTCGTGCAGCGCCGCTCGGACCTGTTTCACGAAATCATCCGCGAATGCAAAGCCCTGAACCTGTCCATCGCCGGGGCCGACCGGCTCAAGGTCGGGGCCGAACTGGCGGTCAAGGATCTTGCCGCGCTCCTGTCCTTCCTCGCCACGCCCGAAGACAGCCTGTCGCTGGCCATCGCCCTGCGCTCGCCGCTGTTCGGCTGGTCCGAGGCCGATCTTTACGCCCTCGCCCACGGGCGCACACAAAAATACCTGTGGGCCGCGCTGCGCGACCGGGCCGACAGCCACCCCGAAACCATGGCCGTTCTGACCGACCTGCGCGCGCAGGCCGATTACCTGCGCCCCTATGACCTGATCGAGCGCATCCTGACCCGCCATGACGGTCGCCGCAAATTGCTCGCCCGCCTCGGCACCGAGGCCGAAGACGGCATCGACGCCCTGCTGTCGCAGGCAATGGCCTATGAACAACGCGCCGTCGACAGCCTGACAGGGTTCCTTGTCTGGATGGAAACCGACGACCTTGAGATCAAGCGCCAGATGGACAGCGCCGGGGATCGAATCCGCGTGATGACGGTGCATGGTGCCAAGGGCCTGGAATCGCCGCTGGTCATCCTCCCCGATACGGGCAAGCGCGATATCCGCCTGCGGGACCAGATCGCGCTGGCCGGGGATACGCCGATCTGGCGCACCGGCTCCAACGACTCTCCGCGCGCCGTCACGCAGGCCAACGATGCCGCCAAACAGGCCGAACGCGCCGAACGCGACCGGCTGCTTTACGTCGCCATGACGCGGGCCGAAAAATGGCTGATCGTCGCTGCGGCGGGCGATCTGGGAAAGCAGGGCGAAACCTGGTACGAAAAGGTCGAGGCCGGATTGCAGCGCGCCGGGGCGGCGGGGCATGATTTTGCCGGTGGGCCGGGCTTGCGGCTGGAACACGGCGATTGGGCCGAAACAGGGACGGATACAGCCCCCGAAACCACGCCCGCCATACCTCCGCTTGCCGAATTTTTCCGCACCCCTGCGTCCGAACGCCCTGCCGCACCGAAAACCCTCAGCCCCTCGACCGATCTTGGCGGGGCCAAGGCCCTGCCGGACGAACGCGGGCTTGACGAAGACGCCGCCAAGCGCCGGGGCCGCCTCATTCACCGGCTGCTGGAGTTTCTCCCGCAGATACCGCAAACGGATTGGCCCATCGCCGCCGCAAGGCTTTTGTCTACCGGCCCCGATACGGCCAGTGCCGATGAACACGCCCTGTTGCTGGCCGAGGTTGAAAAGGTTCTGATCAAACCGTCGCTCGCACCCCTGTTCACGCCCCATGCCCTGACCGAGGTGTCCGTCACCGCCACGCTCAATGCGCTGCAAGACAGGCGCATTCACGGCACGATTGACCGCCTGATCGTTGAACCGCATCGCGTTCTGGCCGTCGATTTCAAGACCAACGCCGCCGTTCCCGACCGCCCCGAAACCTGTCCCGAGGGTCTGTTGCGGCAGATGGGGGCCTATGCCCACGCGCTTGCGCAGATCTACCCGGACCGGCAGATCGAAACCGCGCTGCTCTGGACACGCACGGCCAGCCTCATGCCCTTGCCGCACGATCTCGTGACTCGTGCGCTCTGCGACACGCCCGCCGCTTGACGCCCCCGCCGGGCGTACCTAGGTTCGGAACCAACTCAATTCCTGTCAGGAGACATGACCATGGGCACCGTTGCCGTTACCGACTCGACCTTCGACGCCGAAGTGAAAAATTCCGACATCCCCGTCGTGGTGGATTTCTGGGCCGAATGGTGCGGCCCCTGCAAGCAGATCGGCCCGGCCCTGGAAGAACTGGCCGCCGAAATGGACGGCAAGGTGAAGATCGCCAAGGTCGACGTTGACAGCAACCCGAACGCCGCCGCCGCCATGGGCGTGCGCGGCATTCCGGCGCTGTTCATCTTCAAGGACGGTCAGGTGGTCTCGAACCGCGCAGGCGCCGCCCCCAAGGCCGCCCTGCAAAGCTGGATCGAAGACAGCATCTGAGTCCCCGAAATCACGGGATCGAAGGGCCGTCCTCGCGCGGCCCTTTTCTTTTGCCGTCATTGGGGTGAAAACATCCTCATGACCCTGACGAATTCCGATATCGCCGACCTCACCGCGTTTCGCCGCAATCTGCATCGCCACCCCGAGATATCCGGCGAAGAGCGCGAAACCGCCCGGCGTGTCGTTGCCGCCCTGGCCAGCCATCCGCCGGACACGATCCTGACCGGCCTGGGCGGCCACGGCGTTGCGGCACTCTATGACGGGTCCGCCGACGGCCCCACCGTCCTGTTCCGGGCCGAGCTGGACGCGCTGCCGATTCAGGAAATTTCCGACGCGCCCCATGCCTCGTCCACTGCGGGCAAGGGGCATCTGTGCGGTCATGACGGGCACACGACGATCCTCATGGCGCTGGCGCGGCTGCTGTCGCGCCGCCGCCCCGCCAAGGGACGCGTGGTGCTGATGTTCCAGCCAGCCGAAGAAACCGGGGCCGGTGCCGCCGCCGTGATCGCCGATCCACGATTCGACACTATTGCACCGGACTATGCCTTTTCTCTGCACAATATGCCGGGCCTGCCGCTGGGCCATGTCGGATTGATTCCCGGCCCGGTCAATTGCGCGTCACGCGGGCTGCGCGTGGCCTTCACCGGCAAACCCGCCCATGCGTCCGAGCCCGAGAACGGCACCTCGCCCATGGCCGCCCTCAGCCAGGTGATGCCCGCCCTGACCGCGCTCAGCCACGGCACCACGCAGGACCGCGATTTCACCCTCGTCACCGTCACCCATGCGCAGATGGGCGCGCCCGCCTTCGGCATCGCACCGGGCGAGGCCACCCTGTTCGCCACGCTGCGCACCCTCACCGATGACCGGATGGAGGCGCTGTGCAAAACCGCGCTGGGCCTGATCGCCGACGCCGCCGGGCGCAACGGGCTGACGGTCGATCACGGGTTCGACGATATCTTCCTGCATTGCGAAAACCACCCGCAGGCCACCGGCATCCTGCGCAGCGCGCTGGAGACCCTCGGCATCGCACATGACGGCAGCGGCCTGCCCTGGCGCCCGTCCGAAGATTTCGGCCGCTTCGGCCACACGGCGAAATCCGCCATGCTGTTCCTTGGCGCAGGCGCCGATCATGCGGCTCTGCACAACCCCGATTACGACTTTCCCGACAATCTGATCCCCATCGGCACCCGCATATTCACCCAGGTCGCGCGCGATCTTCTGGGCTGATCGGCCCCTTGCACCCCGCGCCCCGCCCTTCCATATAGGCACGAACCGAACGGAGGCCCCATGAGCAACGAATTTCCCGGCTGGCACGGCACCACGATCATCGGTGTGAAAAAGGGCGGTCAGGTGGTGATCGCCGGTGACGGGCAGGTCAGCCTTGGCCAGACCGTCATCAAGGGCACCGCCCGCAAGGTCCGCCGCATCTCGCCCGGCGGCTATGACGTGCTGGTGGGCTTTGCCGGCTCCACCGCCGACGCCTTCACCCTGCTCGAACGGCTCGAAGCCAAGCTCGAAGCCACCCCCGGCCAGCTTCAGCGCGCCAGCGTCGAACTGGCCAAGGACTGGCGCACCGACAAATACCTGCAAAAGCTCGAGGCGATGCTGATCGTCACCGACGGCGATCAGATCTACGTCATCACCGGCGCGGGCGACGTTCTGGAGCCCGAACACGATTGCACCGCCATCGGCTCGGGCGGCAACTACGCCCTGGCCGCCGCCCGCGGCATGATGGACAGCGACCGCGACGCCGAACAGATCGCCCGTGACGCCATGGCCATCGCCGCCGATATCTGCGTCTACACCAACGGCAACCTGACCGTAGAAAGCATCTCCAAATGACCGACCTGACCCCGCGCGAAATCGTCAGCGAACTCGACCGTTTCATCATCGGCCAGAAGGACGCCAAGCGCGCCACCGCCGTCGCCCTGCGCAACCGCTGGCGGCGCAAGCAACTGCCCGACGACCTGCGCGAAGAGGTCTATCCCAAGAACATCCTGATGATCGGCCCCACCGGCGTCGGCAAGACCGAAATCTCCCGCCGCCTCGCCAAACTGGCCCGCGCCCCCTTTATCAAGGTCGAGGCCACCAAGTTCACCGAGGTCGGCTATGTCGGGCGCGATGTCGAACAGATCATCCGCGATCTGGTGGACAGCGCCATCGCCCAGACCCGCGACTGGATGCGCGAGGATGTCAAAACCCGCGCCCATGAACTGGCCGAGGACCGGGTGATTGCCGCCATCGCCGGGGAAGACGCCCGCGAGGCCACCCGCGAGATGTTCCGCAAGAAACTGCGCGACGGGCTGCTCGACGATACCGAGATCGAACTGGACCTCGCCGATCAGTCCAACCCGATGGGCATGATGGACATTCCCGGCCAGCCCGGCAGCCAGATGGGCATGATGAACCTCGGCGATATCTTCGGCAAGGCGTTCGGCGGGCGTACCGTGCGCAAGAAGATGACCGTTGCCGACAGTTACCAGATCCTGATCGGGGAAGAGGCCGACAAGCTGCTCGACGACGAAACCGTCAACAAGACCGCGCTCGAGGCCGTCGAACAGAACGGCATCGTCTTTCTCGACGAGATCGACAAGGTCTGCGCCAAGTCCGAAACCCGCGGCGGCGACGTGTCGCGCGAAGGCGTACAGCGCGACCTGCTGCCGCTGATCGAAGGCACCACCGTATCCACCAGGCACGGCCCGGTGAAAACCGATCATATCCTGTTCATCGCGTCCGGCGCCTTCCACATCGCCAAGCCGTCCGACCTGTTGCCCGAATTGCAGGGCCGCCTGCCCATCCGGGTCGAACTGCGCGCCCTGACCGAAGAGGATTTCGTGCGCATCCTGACCGAAACCGACAACGCCCTCACCCGCCAGTACACCGCCCTGATGGGCACCGAGGAGGTGACGGTGGACTTCACCGAAGACGGCATCGCCGCCCTCGCCCGCATCGCCGCCGAAGTGAACCAGACGGTCGAAAACATCGGCGCAAGACGGCTCTACACCGTCATGGAACGCGTGTTCGAAGAGCTCAGCTTCACCGCCCCCGACCGCTCCGGCGACAAGGTCACCGTCAACGCCGCCTTCGTCGAGGAAAACCTGGGCGAACTGATGAGATCGGCGGATTTGTCGAGGTATGTGCTGTAGGGGGGTTGGCCCGGAATCGACATTCTTGACTGTCGCGGCCAAGGCCCGCTGTCGGCCCTTGGCTGACGGTTGCGCAACGTATCGCATGAAGTGGCTTGTGTCCGCCAGTTGCACCGTCAGGCTTACCGCCATATCGCCCGCGCCTGTCAGTGGCGCGGGCTATTCTTTTCATCCAAACCGGTAAACGACATCGCGGGGCGGCTTGTGTCGCATACAAGTCATGCAACACAACCGCCCCGCAGCATTGCTTCAGAAGCTGACGGAATAGCTTGCGCTCAAACCGTAGACATGCGTGTCCGAGCCAAGGCCACGGACCCGGCCATCGAGGCCAAGACGCCCGCGTTCGCCCACCGGTATATCAAAGCCGCCACCGATGGTCGCAGACCACTCTTCAGCCTCGTATCCGGTCGAAAGGTAAGTGGCAGAGCCGTCACCGTTTGTATCGGTATACTCCGCGAAGGCCTGTCCGTAGACACGCCCGCCCGAGGCCAGGTCATAGCTCAGTTCGCCGCCCATTCGCGCGTTGAAAAAATACGGGTCGTCCACTGCTGCGAAAGGCAAGGCCGCCAGTCGCGAGATATCCTCCTGGCCAACCGACACCGCAGCCTCGGGCGTGATGCGGTAGCCACTGCCCAAAGCGAATTCGCGCGAGAGCGAAGCCGAGGCGCTGTAACGCTGCCCGGAGGTGCTGTCGACAATTCCAAGCCCGGTATTGAAGCTGTCATAGTCGGTATAGGTATAGGCGGCCTGAACGGTCATCAGCCACCCGCCGACATTTGCCCCGAGATAAGGGGCAATCCAGTAAGAATCACCGGACAGCGAGCCACCATTGGCAAAGTCGTTATCGAAGGTTCCGATACCGGCACTGATGCCGCCGACCCAGCCATTGTCAAAGCTATAGTCAACGCCGAATTGCTGGCGGGCCTGAAAGCCGGAAACATCGGGGTTCCAGTCGGCCTCCAGTTGATCCGCACTGGTATCGAACCACATCGCCCAACGACCGTTTCGGGAAACCCCGCTATTCGAAGTGGAAAAGCTCAGGACGGAAGCAGACGTTGCGGCATCCGTGCTTCCTGTCGCATTGCGCGACACCTGATCGGTTGAGACCGAAGACATGCGCTGGCGAAGCTGTGTAAGGACAGCCCGGTTTTGAGCATCCGTCAGAATGACACCCTGCTGTGCCGCCTGAAGCTTGAGTTCCGCCAAAATCTGCGCATCCGTGACGATAGGGCCGGAAGGAGTCGGCGATACGAGGACGAGACTGACATCATCAAAGAAGAATGAACCACAACCGGCACACGTTGCTACGTCGAATTCCAGAGTTTTGGTTCCATCGGCGACCGTAACCGTAAAGGTTTCGGTCCTCCAGGCGTTCGCGCCCTCACCGCCGAAGGTAAGAACCGTTTGCCCATCGAAGAGCACACTGACGGAATTCGCTGGTGATGTAGTTGCACTAGGGCGTATCGCAAAACTCAGCGTGTAGGTCCCCGCACTTACATTTACGGCCTGCGAAACTGTCCCCGGCCCGTTATTGTCGTAGACACCCATCGAATATAAGCCGGAGTTAGAATTACCCGAGACATAAGCTCCTCCGTTGTTCAAACTTGTACTCCAGCCGGATATGTTGCCGCTTTCAAAGTCACCGTTGACGATCAGGTTTTGCGCTTGGGCTGCGCTGATGGTGGAGACGGATGCCATCAATGCTACTGCGGCTCCAAATTTCGTATCACGCATAACTTTCCTCTAATGTTGCTGGGTAATTCTCAATGCGGCTCAAACTATCGACAACGGTGATGCGAACAATTTGTCATTGGGAATTGTGCAGGTTTCTCGCGCATCTGTGCCTTCTTCGTCACAAAAGTTATGATGTATCAAAGACTTACCCCAATAAGTTGTGTGTGTATTCCGAATGCTAAACTTTGACTATGGCCATGACCCGGAAAGAATGCGGCCTCAGCACACCCCACCACCCAACCACCCCACTTGCGTCCACCATGGACACACTCCTTCCGACCCCCTCCATGTTTCGTACAAAACCCGCGTACGCATCGTACAAAACGTACGAAACGCACGGGCTAGGCAAGGGGGTGGAATTGGCGTATTTCCGGCTGATCCAAGTCAGCGGGGCCGCTCATGAACATGCTATCCACCTTCGTCAAACCCATGCATCCCGAGGGGCGCAAGTTCGTGGCCATCTTTGCCGCGATCACCCTTGTCCTGTTCCTGATCTGGGATGTTCTGGGCTGGGTCGGGGTTGGGCTAACTATCTGGTGTTACTACTTTTTTCGTGACCCCGAGCGCTTCCCCCCGCAGCGCCCCGGCCTGATCCTCAGCCCCGCCGACGGCATCGTGTCGCTGATCGAACCCGCCGTTCCCCCGTCCGAACTGGGCCTGCCCGATGTCGCCCTGACCCGGGTCAGCGTCTTCATGTCGGTCTTCAACTGCCACATCAACCGCGCCCCCGCCCCCGGCGAAATCACCACCATCGCCTACCGCCCCGGCAAATTTTTCAACGCCTCCCTCGACAAGGCCAGCAAGGACAACGAACGCAACAGCTTGGTGATCCGGATGGACGACGGACAAGATCTTGCGGTCGTCCAGATCGCCGGATTGGTGGCCCGCCGGATTGTCTGTTTCGTAAAACCCGGTGATCGTGTAGGGTCGGGCGAAAGGTTCGGGCTGATCCGCTTCGGCTCGCGTCTCGATGTCTACCTGCCCCAGGGGGTCCATCCCCATGTGCGCGTAGGCCAGACAATGATCGCCGGCGAAACCGTACTGGCCCGAACCGACCCGCAGGAACCCAAACAGGCCTAAGCCATATGCCACAACGGCCCGAAAAGTCGATCACAGACATGACCATGGTTCGGCTGCTGCCGAACCTCATGACCCTCGCAGCCATCTGCGCCGGGTTGACCGCTATCCGCCTGACAATGATGGAAAATTACGTCGGGGCGGTTCACCTGATCATCCTCGCCGCCATTCTGGACGGGCTTGACGGGCGGATCGCCCGGCTGGTCGGCAGCGACAGTGAATTCGGGGCCGAGCTGGATTCGCTGGCCGATTTCCTGAACTTCGGCGTCGCCCCCGCATTGATTCTGTATTTCTGGGGGTTGCAGGACATGGGCAGTTTCGGCTGGAGCACGGTCCTGGCCTTCGCCGTTTGCTGCGTGCTGCGGCTGGCCCGGTTCAACGTCAACGCCCGCAACCCGGACACCACAAGCGGCAAGACTCATTTCACCGGCGTCCCGGCCCCCGCAGGCGCGTTGCTGGCGCTTGCCCCCATGTACCTGTCATTTGCCTTCACCGACCGGCCCGACATGCCCGGACTGGCGCTTTGCCTTTACCTGCTGTTTATCGGCCTCCTGATGACCAGCCGCATTCCAACCGTGTCGCCCAAGGCGCTGCGTTTCAGCCGGGAAACGATGCCGGTCATGATAGTTTGCGCCTTGCTGATACTGGCCGCGCTGATTGCGTTTGAATGGATCACCTTGCTGGCGATGTGCGTGATCTACCTGGCAATGGTGGTCCGGTCCTTGCTGTCCGAAATTTCCAAAACAAACAGGAACCCGTCCTGACATGGATCTCAAATCTATAGAATCGTCCTATGCGCGGTGGGCGCCGATTTATGACGCGACTTTTGGCAATATCACCAATGTCGGCCGACGGCGGGCCGTTCATCTGATCAACAGGATTCCGGGTCGTGTGCTGGAGGTCGGCGTCGGCACCGGGCTGTCGCTGCCGCTTTACGATCCGGCCTGCCGGGTCACGGGGATCGATTTCAGTGAAAAGATGCTAGCCAAGGCCCGCGACAAGGTGATCGAACGCGACCTGACCCATGTCGAAGACCTGCGCCAGATGGATGCGCGTCACCTCGATTTTCCCGATAACAGCTTTGATACCATTGCCGCGATGCATGTTCTTTCGGTCGTCCCCGAACCCGAGCGCGTCATGGCCGAGATCGCCCGCGTCTGCAAGCCGGGCGGTCGCGTGGTGATCACCAATCATTTCGTGCGCGAACGCGGCTTCATGGCGTTCCTCGAACGGGTGACGGCGCCGTTTGCAAACGTGCTGGGCTGGCATTCGGATTTCCGGATCGACACGGTGCTGCGCGATGATCTGCACGTCACACAGCAGGGAAAATTGCCGCCCATCGGGATGATGACGTTTCTGGTAATGGAGAAACCGCGCGCTTCGTGACGCATCACGTCGCAATGCAGGTCGCGTTCGAATACCTCTTTCCTTTGGTCCCATTTCATCGGACGAAAGGTCATGCAGATTCTCGTCTTTCTTCGTGACAATGCCCGCTGGCTGTCCGCCGGGGTTTTGCTGACCTTTCTCAGCAGTTTTGGCCAGACATTCTTTATCTCGGTTTTCGCCGGGGAAATCCGTGAAGCGTTCCAGCTGTCGCATGGCCAGTGGGGAGGCATTTACACGCTCGGCACCGGCTCGTCGGCGGCGCTCATGGTCTGGGCGGGTGGGCTGACCGACCGCTTTCGCGTGCGCGCTCTTGGCACCGTGATATTGCTGATGTTGATGGCGGCGTGCCTGTTCATGGCGATCAATCCCGCCTGGTGGCTGCTGCCTCTGGTGATCTTTGCCTTGCGTTTTACCGGCCAGGGCATGACCAGCCACATCGCCGTGGTGGCCATGTCACGCTGGTTCATCGCCACACGAGGCAAGGCTCTGTCCGTCGCCACACTCGGCTTCGCAGCAGGCGAGGCGCTGTTGCCGCTGATCTTCGTGGCGCTGATGATCCACTATGACTGGCGGCTGCTTTGGGTGCTGGCGGGGCTGATCGCCATATGCGGAATCCCGGTGCTGTTGCTTCTGCTGCGGCAGGAACGCACCCCGCAATCCATGGCGCATCTCAGCCAATCCAGCGGGATGGAGGGCAAGCACTGGACCCGCCACCAGACCCTGCACCATTTCCTGTTCTGGTTCATGGTGCCCGCGTTGCTGGGCCCGGCGGCATTCAACACCGCGTTCTTTTTTCATCAGGTTCATTTCGCCGACATCAAGGGCATCGCCCATGTGGAACTGGTTGCCATGTTTCCCTTTTTCACAACGGCCTCCATCGGCGCGATGGTACTTTCCGGTTGGGCGCTGGATCGGGTCGGCACCGCCCGTTTGATGCCTTTCATGCAATTGCCCATGGTCGCGGGCTTCGTATTGTTCGCACTGGCCGGCGCTCCGCTGACCATCTTCCTCGGCCTGTTCTTCATGGCGCTTACCACCGGGGCGAACACGACTCTGCCCAATGCCTTCTGGGCAGAATTCTATGGCACCCGCCACCTCGGGGCGATCAAGGCCATGGCCGCCGCGATCATGGTTCTGGGATCGGCCATCGGGCCGGGGATCACTGGAATGGGGATCGATCTGGGCCTGGGGCTCGAGGCGCAATACCTGTGGGTCGCGGGGTACTTTGTTTTTGCCAGTGCGATGATGACCATCGGAGTTGCCCGCGCGCGGCCCCTGCTATCGCTGACGCCTTAGATAAACGTAATAGGCCCCACCGCCACCATGCTTCAGATGCGCCTCGGTCACCTGTAGGACCACCGCGGCAAGCGGCGGCGTCGACAACCACTGAGGCACGTTATGGCGCAACACACCGCGCCGCACCGGGATCGGTCCGCCCTCATCGCGCAATTTGCCCTTGCCGGTGATCACCAGAACCATGCGCTTGCCGTTTTCATGTGCCCGCAGGATAAACCGCATCAGCGCCGGATGCGCCTGATCCATCGTCATGCCATGCAAATCCAGCTTGCCCTCGGGCACGACCTTGCCGCGTTTGAGCTTGCCATATGTCTTGCGATCCATCCGAACCGGCTGTGCCGCGATGCTGTGCGAAATATCCGGCGCGATGTCATGCCCGTGCCGCGACGGCGCAGCCTTCTGACTCAGTTCAAACCCTTCGATCCGCGCCTTGGGCAATTTGGTGGACGACGGTTTGGGCAAGGGCTGTTCGCTGCGCTTTCCTTCGGGGTGCAATCGCTCGGTCGTCTTGGCGACCTTGCGCCATAATTCCAGCTCTTCGGGCTTCAACCGGCGGCGTGTCACGGCAGCGGCTCGGTCAGCATGGCAAAGGCGCGCTGGATCGGCATCAAGACCACCATCCGACCCGGATCGCGCAGCTTTCCAGCCGCACGCCCGGCCGCATCGCCTGTGCCAAAGAAAATATCGGCACGCTGCGGTCCCTTGATCGCCGATCCGGTATCCTGCGCCACCATCAGGCGATGAATGGGGTCTTTGCCCGCTTTCTCGATCCAGACCGGCGCGCCAAGCGGCACATATTCCGGGTCCACCGCTATCGTTCGCCCCGCCGTCACCGAGCGGTTCATCGCACCGAGCGGCCCCTCCCCGGCTGGAACCGAGTCGATCCGCCTGAAAAACACATAGGAAGGATTGTGAAACAGCAATTCGCGCCCCTTGACGGGATTGCGCCTGACCCAGTTCTTGATCACCTCCGCCGAAACCTGATGGGCCTTGTAAACACCGCGCCGCACCAGTTCGGCACCGACCGAGCGGTAATTATGGCCATTCTTACCACCATAGCCCACGCGGATCACCCGACCGTCCGGCAGCCGCACCCGGCCCGAGCCCTGAATTTGCAGAAAGAACAGCTCGACAGGGTCGTCCACCCACACAATTTCCAGTCCCCGGCCATGCATGACATCGCCGGATTCGATCTCGCGGCGGGTCAGCCAGGGGCTCATCACACGGGATTCGGGCGGCACACGATAGACCGGATAACGATAGCGTTCGCTCGGCTGCAAAGCGCCGTTCAGTTCCGGTTCGAAATAGCCGGTGAACAGGGCACTCTTGCCATTCTCGATCATGACAGGACGAAAGAACAATTCGAAAAATGGCTTGGGGTCCGGCTTTTGCTGGGCCAATGCACAAAGGGCCTGCCAGTCGGGGTCTTTCATATCGGGGCAGGTGTTCAGGAAAACGTCCAGCGCCCGCGCATGGTTGTCCTCTTCCCAGCCGTCCAGGTCGTCAAATTCGACGATCTTGTGGGTCGTTTCGTCAAAGGCGGCAAGGCTGCCCGCGCAGGACAGCCAGAACACCACTGCGGCCCACAGCCCCCGGATCATTCGCCCGTGGCAACAAGCCGCCAGTTCGGATCGCCCGAGCCCATGATTCGCTCGAACGTCCAGCTGTCTTTCTGGCGCTTGGGCTGCGTTGCGTTGCCTTCGATGATTTCGCCATTGGCGTCCCGCACAACCGAGGTCAGTTCACCCACGAAACGCACGGTGATCTCGGCGCTGTTGGTTTGCTGATCGAACGTTGCAGCGGTCAGGCGCGTTTCACGCACGCCCAGAAATTCGGCTTCGACGCTCAGGCCCTGCTCCTGACGGGAATCGACGACCTGGGCAAAAGCCTCGTAGACATCTTCGGACAGGAACGGCGTCACATCTTCCAATGTGCCACGTTCGAACGCCATCAGGATCATTTCATAAGCGCCGCGCGCGCCTTGCAGGAATTCACCCACGCCAAATGACGGCTCCACCCGTTTCATCTGGGCCAGCGCATCGGCGGCGTCCGAGCCTTCAGGCACGTTATCCAGAATATCGTAATCCGGCCCGCCTTCGATCACTTCGAAGTTCTCACGGCGTTGCGTATTGTCGGCAGCCTGCTGCCTGCGCGCGGGATCTTCAAACCCATCGCGGGTGCCCAGAACGCTTTTCAGTCGCAAAATCAGGAAAATGGCGATTCCGGCCAGCACCAGAAGCTGTAGAAGGGGGGAATTCATGGACACCTCTTGTCATGCAGGCATGGTATCGTGCGTTGCTCGCACTTATGTAGGTGACACTTGCGGGCAAGTCCACCTTGCACGCGATCATGAAAACGGAGTTTCAGCGATGTGGCTTTTTCTGGCCTTTCTGGCGGTTCCCCTGATCGAGATCGCGCTGTTCATTCAGATTGGCGGCGCAATCGGTCTGTGGCCGACCCTCGGGATCGTCATCATCACCGCCATCATGGGCACCTGGCTGGTGCGCACACAGGGCGCAATGGCGATGGGACAATTGCGCCGGTCGTTTTCCGAACTCGACGATCCATCCGAACCGCTGGCGCATGGCGCAATGATCCTGTTCGCGGGGGCCTTGTTGCTGACTCCGGGGTTTTTCACCGATGCCGTGGGCTTTGCGCTGTTGATGCCGCCTGTCCGGCACGCGGCCTTCAACTACATCCGCAAACGTGTTCACGTTCAGCGTTTCGATATGGGGCCGAACGGGCCGCAGCGGCCTCACGATCCCCGAACGCACCGCCACCCCGATGTGATAGAAACCGAATATCACGAGGTTGACCCGGCCAATCGCCCCTCACAAGGCAATTCAGGCTGGACGACTAGGCATTGAGGCCGATCGGCCATCCTGCTAAGCGTTCTGCCAACAAATTTTCATACCGGAGATAACCCATGGCCGAACAGGAAACCGGCGCAGCAGAACAGCAGCCCCAAGTCCGCATGAGCACCCTGACGCAATTCGTTCGCGATCTTTCGTTTGAAAACGTCCTGTCGCAACGCGGCACGGGTGGCGAAGTCAATCCCGAGATGCAGGTGGCCGTCAATCTGGACGCCAAGAAGCGCTCGGTTGAAAATCAGTACGAAGTAATCGTCAAACTTCGCGTCGACTCCAAGAACAAGGACAGTGATCAGGTCCTGTTCGTGTTGGAAATGGAATACGCCGGTGTTTTCCATATCGAAGGCGTGCCGGACGAACAGATGCACCCGTTCCTGATGATCGAATGCCCGCGGATGCTGTTCCCGTTCATTCGCCGCATCATCAGCGATGTGACCCGCGATGGCGGCTTCCCGCCGCTGAACCTGGAAAACATCGACTTCGTTCAACTTTACCGCAACGAAATCTCCCGCCGTCAGGCCGAGGCCCAGGCGGAACAGAAAGATCAGCCCGTCAGCTGATCTGGTTCAGTTTTTTCCAAAGCGCGCCGTCGCCCAGGCCATCGACAAAGGCCGCATGGGCGGCGGCTTCTTTTTCGCTCAGGCGCGACGGCAAGGGTTGCGGGCGCGGCTGCGGGCGCCAATCAGACTCCGCTCCGGCGCTGCCCCCGCCGCCCGACGACCCGGTCGACAATCCGAAATCCGGTTGCCGGCCCCCGATCAGTTCCAGGTACACTTCGGCCAGAATTTCCGAGTCCAGCAATGCGCCGTGCAAGGTGCGCGACGAATTGTCGATGCTGAACCGGCGGCACAGCGCATCCAGCGATGCAGGCGAGCCGGGAAAGCGTTTGCGCGCCATATCCAGCGTATCAATCGCCTGTTCCCACGGCAGTTGCGGCAGGTTCATCCAGCCCAGTTCGGCATTCAGGAACTTCATGTCGAACGCCGCATTGTGAATCACCAGCTTGGCGTCGGCGACGAATTCAATGAATTTATGGCCCACCTGCGCAAACAACGGTTTGTCCTTCAGCGTCACCTCACCATCGCGCGGCGGGCGCGGCTCGATCAACAGGTCGGGGCCGATGCCATGTACCTCGAACGCCTCGTTGGGCATGTCGCGTTGCGGATTGATGTATTCGTGAAAGGTCCGGCCGGTCGGCATGTGGTTATACAGTTCGATCGCACCGATTTCGACGATCCGGTCCCCCTGATGAGGATCAAATCCCGTGGTTTCGGTATCGAGAACGATTTCACGCATGTTTCAGCCTGTCCCTGATTTGCCTGACGACATCCTGTACCTGTTGGCCCGCATGCTCAAGCGTATCGGTTTCAATCACGAAATCCGCACGGCGGCATTTTTCGTCGTTCGGCATCTGTTTGGCACGGATGGTTTCAAACTGCGCCTCACTCATCGTGCCCCGCGCCAGAACCCTCTCACGCTGTAGTTCCGGTGAAACAGTGACACAGGCAACTGCATTCATCCCCTTGTCCCCGCCCGTTTCAAACAGCAACGGAATATCCAGAACCACGATATCCGCCGTACTTTCATGGATGAAATCCGCGCGGTCCCTCGCGACAAGCGGATGCACGATCTTCTCGATCCTCGCCAAGGCCGTTTCATCCTGCGCGATAATCATTTTCAGCCGGTCACGCGACACAGCGTCATCAATTACAGCCTCGGGGAAAACTTCACGTATCGGGCCAACCGCCGCGCCGCCTTTGGCATACAGACGATGAACAGCCGCATCCGCATCCCAAAGCGCACAGCCTTCCTCGGCAAACATCCGGGCAGTCGTGGATTTGCCCATCCCGATCGAGCCGGTCAGCCCCAGAAGAAAGCTCATCGCAGAACCGCGGCGCGCGTGGCGCTATCGACGGTCGGGCGCATTCCGAACCAGCGTTCGAACCCCGGAACGGCCTGATACAACAGCATTCCCAACCCATCGACCGTGGTGCAGCCCATCTTTTCGGCTTCCAGCAACAAGCGCGTCTTGAGCGGCGCATAGACCAGATCGGTCACCACCGCATCCTTGCGCAGCCCATCCAGCGGTACACGCAACGGCGGTTTACCCATCATGCCAAGCGAAGTAGTGTTCACCACGGTCAGCGCATCTTCCAGCATGTTGCCCGCCTGGACCCAATCCACGACACTCAGGCGTTTCCCGAAATCCGCCTGCAATGCCTCGGCACGCACCCGTGTCCGGTTGGAAATCAGAATCTCGGGCACGCCCGCATCCAGCAGTGACGCCACAATCGCCCGCGCCGCGCCCCCGGCCCCGAGAACCGCCGCCGGTCCGGCCGCCGGAACCCAGCCGGGCGCGTTCTCGCGCAGGTTCTGAATGAATCCATACCCGTCCGTATTATCCGCGTGAATCTTGCCGTCCTTGCGGAAAATCAGTGTATTCGCCGCACCGATCAACGTGGCCCGATCCGTAACCAGATCCGCCAGTTCCATGACCTTTTCCTTATGCGGCACCGTGACATTGACGCCAACAAACCCCATCCTGGGCAATGTCCGCAGCACCTGTTCCAGATCGTCAGCCGCCACATCCATCGGGATATAAAACCCCTTCAGCCCGTTCACCTTCAGCCAGTGACCATGCAATTGCGGCGATTTGGAATGCGCTATGGGCGAGCCGATTACACCCGCCAACGGTATTCGCTCCTGACTCATCCTTTCAGATCCCCCCTCAACGTCAGATAAGACAGCAGTTCAAGCAACGGCAGCCCCAGAACGGTAAAGTAATCGCCCTGCACCTGAGAGAAAAGGCGCACGCCTTCTTCTTCCAGTTTATAGGCTCCGACCGAGTGGCGAATGCTGTCCCAGTTCCGCGCAATATAGTCGTCCAGATAGGCGTCGGAAAACTGCCGCATCAGCAAGCGCACCACACCCACATGCCGCCAAATCGCTTTGCCGTTTTCACAGATCACCGCAGCAGACAGCAATTCATGCCGTTTGCCCCGCATCGCGATCAACTGTGTTCTGGCCGTTTCCGGGCTGTCGGGTTTCGTCAGTAGCTGCCCCTGGAGGTTCAGAACCTGATCGCACCCGATGACCAAAGCCTCCGGGTGCTTGGCGCTGATCTTTTGCGCTTTCATTTCCGCCAGCGCATCGGCGATGTCCCGCGCGCTCGCATCCTCCGCAAGCATCGCATCGCGCAGCGCCTCTTCGTCCACGCGGGCGGGCACGATATCGAACACGATCCCGGCATTGCGCAACAACGTCGCCCGGATGTCAGAGCCCGATGCCAGGATAATCTGCCGCATGATGTGGACAACCTCTTGGATAATTTAACGGCTGTTTAAGAACTGTTGGGGCATAATTCCACACCGTTCCTTCGATCCCTGTTCAAAGGACGCGTTTCACGGCGTTTCCAAACTGTTCTTCCCGTGTGGATTTGGAAAACAACAGATTCTGAATAGTCGATGAAATCCATGAGTGATCCGCAATTTTATCAACTTCAAATCTCGGATGAAAATTTCTTATCCATTTGAAAATAAATAATTTATCCGGATTCCTGTAGAAATTCCATAATTCTCTACATCGTTATCCACAGATACGAAATCCTGTCGAGAACACGTGGACAATTGCATAATCCACAGTCAATCACCTTCCTACAAAGAACATCATCTTTCTTATCTTTTTATTTATTTATAAAGAGGGGCAGACAAAGAAGGCGATAAGATGAGTGATCTTCTGATAACGCTCTACCCTTGGGTCAAGGCGTTCCATATCATAGCTGTTATCTCCTGGATGGCAGGCCTGTTCTATTTGCCTCGCCTGTTTGTCTATCATACCGAGCAGTCCAGCCCCGGCGACAGCCGCGACGAAGTATTCCAGATCATGGAAGACAAACTGCTTCGCGTGATCATGACTCCGGCAATGTTCGCCTCCTGGCTGGCTGGCCTGATGATGGTCATGACACCCGGTATCGTCGATTGGGGCGCCGCCTGGCCCTACGTTAAAGGTGCCGGTGTTCTGGGTATGACCGGGTTTCACTACTGGCTCGGTTTGCGGCGCAAGGATTTCGTTGCGGGCCGCAATACCCTCACCGGGCGTCAGTACCGCATGATGAACGAGGTTCCGACGATCCTGATGGTGCTGATCGTGCTGGCGGTGATCGTGCGCTTCTAGCATCGTTGACTCCGCCGTTACTGACGCTTATGTAATCGCTCAGCGCCCGTCCGGGCGACCGACTTTCCAGACCAGAGAATGACACCACGCAGCGTCACGCCTGCGCACAGTTCGTGTCAAAAGGATTTCCAACATGTCCGACGACCGCCTTAACCTGTCCGATCTCAAGGCCCATGCTGCCAAAGACCTGCTCGCGATGGCAGAAGAGCTCGAGATCGAAAACGCATCGACCATGCGCAAGGGCGAAATGATGTTCCAGATCCTGCGCGAACGCGCGGACGAAGGCTGGACAGTCTATGGCGATGGCGTTCTGGAAGTGTTGCAGGACGGGTTCGGGTTCCTGCGCTCGCCCGAAGCGAACTATCTGCCGGGCCCTGACGATATCTATGTATCGCCTGAAACCATCCGTCAGTATTCGCTGCGGACCGGGGACACGATCGAAGGTGAAATTCGCGCACCCGAAGAGAACGAGCGGTACTTCGCGCTGACCAGCGTCGAGCAGATCAATTTCGAAGAGCCCGAGCGCGCGCGCCACAAGATCGCATTCGACAACCTGACGCCGCTTTACCCGGATGAGCGTCTCAAGATGGAAGTCGACGATCCGACGGTCAAGGACCGCTCCGCGCGCGTGATCGACCTTGTTGCCCCTATCGGTAAAGGCCAGCGGTCCCTGATCGTGGCGCCGCCGCGGACGGGTAAGACGGTGTTGTTGCAGAATATTGCCAGCAGCATCGAAAAGAACCATCCGGAATGCTACCTGATCGTCCTGCTGATCGACGAGCGCCCCGAAGAGGTGACCGACATGCAGCGCTCGGTCAAGGGCGAGGTCATCAGCTCGACCTTTGACGAACCGGCCGGGCGGCACGTGGCCGTGGCTGAAATGGTCATCGAAAAAGCCAAGCGACTGGTCGAACATAAACGAGATGTTGTTATCCTTCTCGACTCGATCACAAGACTTGGTAGGGCTTATAATACCGTGGTCCCCTCCTCCGGTAAAGTTTTGACCGGCGGTGTGGATGCCAACGCGCTGCAACGGCCCAAGCGGTTCTTCGGTGCCGCCCGGAATATTGAAGAAGGTGGATCGCTCACCATTATCTCGACCGCGCTGATCGACACCGGCAGCCGAATGGACGAAGTGATCTTCGAGGAATTCAAAGGCACCGGGAACTCGGAAATCGTCCTGGATCGCAAGATTGCCGACAAGCGCGTATTCCCGGCCATCGACATTCTGAAATCCGGCACCCGGAAAGAGGATCTGTTGATCGACAAGGTGGACCTTCAGAAAACCTTTGTTTTGCGGCGGATTCTCAATCCGATGGGCACAACGGATGCCATCGAATTCCTTCTGTCCAAACTCAAACAGACCAAGACGAATACTGAGTTCTTCGATTCTATGAACACCTGACGCGGGCCGTCACCGGGGCAACCCTATGGATACGATCTATGCTCTTTCAACGGCGCAAGGCAAAGCCGGCGTCGCAGTGATCCGCGTGTCCGGTACGCGGGCGTTTACTGCCGTCAAGGCTTTGGCTGGCGATGTACCGCAGCCGCGCAAGGCATCGTTGCGCGTATTGAAAGACCGTGACGGTGTTCGTCTGGACGAGGCCTTAGTTCTGACCTTTGCCGAAGATCACAGCTTTACAGGTGAAGAAACCGTCGAGTTTCAGGTTCACGGTAGTACGGCTGTTGTGGCCGCCGTTCTTGAAGCGTTATCCGATATCGACGGATTGCGGCCTGCTGATCCGGGTGAGTTCACCCGCCGGGCAATGGAAAATGGCCGACTCGATCTGGCTCAGGTCGAAGGCCTTGCCGATCTGATCGAAGCCGAGACCGAGGCACAACGCCGCCAGGCGCTGCGCGTGTTGTCCGGTGATCTGGGCCGGCGCGCCGAAGGCTGGCGAAAAAACCTGATCCGTGCGGCTGCCCTGCTCGAAGCGACGATTGATTTCGCGGATGAAGACGTTCCCGTCGATGTGTCGCCCGAAGTTACCGAACTTGTCGAGTCCGTCGTTGCCAGCCTGCGAAAAGAAATTTCCGGCGTCAGCACCGCGGAACGTATCCGTTCGGGGTTCGAAGTGGCCATCGTCGGCGCGCCAAATGTCGGCAAATCCACGCTGTTGAATGCCCTGGCAGGGCGCGATGCGGCGATCACGTCGGAATATGCCGGAACAACCCGCGACGTGATCGAAGTTCGGATGGATCTTTCCGGCTTGCCCGTAACCCTTCTGGACACTGCCGGACTTCGTGAAACCGAGGATGCGGTGGAATCCATCGGCATAGATCGCGCGCGCCAAAGGGCGCAGATGGCCGATCTGCGCGTGTTCCTGGTAGAAGGCGATACCGCCCCGGATCTGACGCCCGAAGCGGATGACATCGTTTTGCGCGCCAAGGCCGATCTGCTCGGGGAATCCACAGGCGCAATCTCGGGAAAGACCGGAGCGGGGATCGCTCAGTTGGTCGACAGGCTCACGGATACCCTGAAATCCCGCGCCTCCGGTGTCGGCATCGCGACGCGCTTGCGGCACAAGCAGGCAATGGAGCGTGGTCTTATGTCCCTGGAGGCTGCGCTTGTTCTTTTACCGCAAGGTGAAGATCAGGCCGATATCGCCGCCGAAGAACTGCGCACCGCTATCCGTGCCCTTGATTCTCTGGTAGGACGCATAGATATCGAAAACGTTCTGGATGAAATTTTCGCAAGCTTCTGCCTTGGGAAATGAGGAGTGTTTCACGTGAAACATTTTGACGTCATTGTCATCGGCGGCGGGCACGCAGGCACGGATGCCGCGCATGCAGCGGCGCGCACAGGGGTATCGACGGCCCTTGTGACATTGAAAAAATCCGGTATCGGCGTCATGTCCTGCAACCCGGCGATCGGCGGTCTTGGCAAGGGCCACCTTGTTCGCGAGATCGATGCGCTGGACGGCGTGATGGGCCGTGTCGCGGATAAGGCGGGTATCCAGTTTCGCCTGCTCAATCGCCGCAAAGGCCCCGCCGTGCAAGGGCCTCGCGCACAGGCAGACCGCAAGATTTATCGCGAATCCATGCTGGCCGAGATCGAGGCGCAGGAAAACCTGGAGATTATCGAAGGCGAAGCCGCTGATTTCCTGATGCAAGGAGATCGCGTGACCGGCATCATTCTGGCCGATGGAAGCGAGATCCAGGCAGGCGCGGTTGTTCTGACCACCGGGACTTTTCTTCGCGGGGTCATCCATATCGGGGATGTATCGCGGCCGGGCGGCCGTATGGGTGACAAGCCGTCAATCCGGCTGGCCGAGCGAATCGACAGCTTCGACCTTACCCTCGGGCGTTTGAAAACGGGCACGCCCCCGCGTCTCGATGGGACAACGATCAATTGGGACGGTCTTGGTGAACAGCCCGGCGATGACGATCCGGTTTTGTTTTCTTTCCTGTCCGATGCGCCCTCTGCGCGTCAGATATCCTGTGGAATCACGCATACGAATGAGAAAACCCACCAGATCATCCGCGATAACCTGGATCGCTCGGCGATGTATGGGGGGCATATTGATGGCGTTGGCCCGCGATACTGTCCGTCCATCGAGGACAAGATCGTGCGTTTCGCCGACAAGGACTCGCACCAGATTTTTCTTGAGCCCGAAAGCCTGTCAGACAGCGTGATTTATCCCAACGGGATTTCGACCTCCCTGCCCCAGGATGTTCAGGAAAGCTATGTGCATTCGATCAAGGGGCTTGAGAACGCGGTAATCTTGCAACCGGGCTATGCGATTGAGTATGATTACGTCGATCCGCGCGCGCTGGATGCGACGCTGGCGGTCAAGTCCGTTCCGGGTCTATATCTTGCGGGCCAGATCAACGGAACCACAGGATATGAGGAAGCAGCGGCCCAAGGTCTGGTCGCCGGTTTGAATGCCGCGCTGTCGGTCAAGCATCGTGACCCTGCGATTTTCAGCCGCTCTGACAGCTATATCGGGGTCATGATCGACGATCTTATCACCCGTGGCGTCAGCGAACCCTATCGCATGTTCACCTCACGCGCTGAATTCCGGCTTTCGCTGCGAGCAGACAATGCCGATCAACGGCTGACTCCGCTTGGAATAGCATTCGGATGCGTCGGGGATCGTCGGCGCAGCGTGTTCGAGGATAAAATGACCCGCCTGACAGCAGCCCAGGGGCGCATCGAACAGCAGAGTTATACCCCACGGCAACTTGCCGATATCGGCCTCAGGGTTAATCAGGATGGTACGCGCCGTACCGGATTTCAGCTTTTGGCGTTTCCGGATATCGGGTTTGATCAACTGATCGCGCTGGACAATTCTTTGGCGGATATCGACGACGAGTCGCGTGGGCAGCTTGAGAAGGATGCACTTTACGCCAACTATATCGAGCGCCAGAAGCGCGACGTTGAGATGATGAAGCGCGATGAATCGCAGGAAATCCCTGGCAACTTCGATTTCGGCGCCATTGATGGCTTGTCCAACGAGTTGAAATCAAAGCTGATGGCAGCACGTCCGGCCAATCTGGCGCAAGCTGGGCGTATCGACGGGATGACGCCCGCCGCGCTGACTTTGCTTCTGGCTCGCCTGCGCATGGAAAAGCGGGAAAAATCCGCATGAGCGCCTTTGACGGCCTGAATGTTTCACGTGAAACATTTGAGCGACTGAAAATATACGAATCCCTTCTTCACAAATGGAATCCACGCATAAACCTTGTTGCGCGCTCGACTTTGGACAGCGCTTGGACGCGGCATATTCTGGATTCCGCGCAAATCTATCATCTGGCCCCGCATCCGGTGGCGCACTGGGCCGATCTGGGGTCGGGCGGCGGGTTTCCCGGCCTCGTGGTGGCGATCATGGGTATGGAGGCCGAATCCCCCGCCGCCGTTACTCTTGTCGAAAGCGATACCAGAAAGTGCACATTTTTGCGTACCGTGATTCGGGAAATTGGCGCACCGGCCAGGGTTATCAATGACCGCATCGAAAACCTTGATCCGCTGCAAGCCGACGTTCTTTCGGCGCGCGCCCTCGCGGATTTAACCACGCTTCTGGGCTTTGCTGACCAGCATCTGAGCAAAACCGGCATGGCCATATTTCCAAAGGGCGAATCCTGGGCAAAAGAGCTGTCGGATGCCGAAAGAGCGTGGAGTTTCAGCCATCGAGTTGCTAAAAGCAAAACTGAAACCGGCCCCGTCATTCTGACCGTTACAGGAGTCGCCCGTGCCTGATCCCACTCGCCCTCGCGGCCCCAAGATTATTGCAATCGCCAATCAAAAAGGGGGCGTTGGCAAGACAACGACGACAATCAACCTGGGATCGGCCCTGGCCGAAGCGGGACAGCGTGTTTTGATCGTCGATCTCGACCCGCAAGGGAACGCCTCTACCGGTTTGGGAATCGAAGCGGACGAACGGGAATACACGACCTACGAGCTTTTGCTGGAAGAGATCGAACTTTCGCAGGTTGTGCAAGACACCGAGATCGACAATCTCAAGATCGTACCGGCCACCGTTGACCTGAGTTCAGCGGATATCGAATTGATTTCAAATGAAAAACGCAGCTTTCTGTTACACGACGCCCTGCGTCAGACGGCGATGGACAGCTATGGGCTCGATTACATCCTGATCGACTGTCCGCCGTCGCTGAACTTGCTGACCGTCAACGCGATGGTTGCCGCGCATTCCGTTCTGGTCCCGCTGCAAAGCGAGTTTTTCGCGCTCGAGGGGCTTTCGCAACTGATGCTGACGATTCGCGAGGTCAGGCAATCCGCCAATCCGAATCTCAGAATCGAAGGTATCGTGCTGACCATGTTCGATGCGCGCAACAACCTCTCGTCTCAGGTCGAACAGGATGCGCGCGATAATCTGGGGGATCTGGTGTTCCAAACGCGGATTCCGCGAAATGTTCGCGTCAGCGAGGCGCCCTCTTATGCGCAGCCCGTTTTGCAATACGATACCGCATCCAAGGGCGCGCAAGCCTATCGCGATCTCGCACGCGAATTGATGTCCAACCAGACGCGCGCCGCCGCATAATCGAAGGAGCCGGATCATGGCCGATAAAAAAACAAAGCAACGCGGTCTGGGCCGCGGCCTGTCTGCTCTTATGGCCGATGTGAACGAAGATTCCGCGCAGACGGGCGACGCCCCGAAATCAGCGGATCGCGTCGTGCCGATCGAGAAGATCAGCCCCAACCCGGATCAGCCCCGGCGCAGTTTTGACAAGGAGGCGCTCGACGATCTGGCCGCGTCGGTCAAGGAAAAGGGCATCATCCAGCCGCTTATCGTGCGCCCCAGGCCCGGCAAGGATGGGGAATTCGAAATTGTCGCCGGTGAGCGCCGCTGGCGCGCGGCACAGATCGCCAAACTGCATCAAATTCCGATCCTCGTGCGCGATTTCGACGATACCGAGGTGCTTGAGGTCGCGATTATCGAAAACATCCAGCGCGCCGATCTGAACCCGGTGGAAGAGGCCGCCGGATACAGCCAGCTGATGGAAAAGTTCGGCCATACTCAGGAAAAGCTGTCCGAAGTTCTGGGAAAAAGCCGCAGTTACATCGCTAATGCCGTGCGTCTTCTGACCCTGCCCGGCGAGGTGCAGGAATACCTGCGCGATGGCAAGCTGTCCTCCGGTCATGCCCGCGCCCTGATCACGGCGGATGATCCTGTCGCCCTGGCCCGCGAGGTGATCAAGAAAAACCTGTCCGTTCGCGAAACCGAAAGGCTCGCCAAGAAGGCCGCACCGAATATCTTTTCAGATGACGGCAAGACGAAAACCAGCAAGACGCCTGCAAAAGACGCCGATACCAAGGCTCTCGAAGGGGATCTGAGCGCAAACCTGGGAATGAAGGTTTCGCTCAATCACAGGCCGGGGCAGGAAAAAGGCCAGCTCACAATCGCTTACGATTCGCTGGACGAACTGGATACCTTGTGCCGTATTCTCAGCTCTAGTAGTCCGGCCTAGTCCAGATAAACAATAAAACGCAGATCAGAACACCGCCCTGAATCATCAGGATCAGCGGGCGCAGCCCCATGATCAGCGACAGCAGGAAAACCCCGGCAATCGTAACCGTCGAAATACGTTTGACGCGCGCGTTTATCGCGCCGCGTTCCTGCCAGTCCACTATGGCAGGGCCGAATCTGGGATGCGTCAGCAGCCAGCTATGCAGCCGCTCCGAAGACCGGGCAAAACAGAACGCCGCCAACAGCATGAAGGGCACGGTCGGCAACAGGGGCAAAACAACACCAATCATGCCCAGAATGACGGAAATTATCCCTAGCCCGGCCCAGATGATGCGCATTGTCTAGCCCCCGATCAGTTCTCGCAGGATCGAATTCAGGATCGTGCGCCCTCGCCGTGTTGTCCGAAGATATGACTGGTCTGTCTCGATCATGCCCAGATCCTGCAATTCCATCAACGCCTCGGGCGGCAGGTCATGCCCCGCCAGTGCCGTATACCTGCGCCGGTCGATCCCATCGCGCAGCCGCAATCCCATCATCAGGTATTCATCCGCCTGATCGCCATGCGCGATAGCGTCGCGCAGTTTTTCGCCCGAACCGGACTCCGCCGCCGCCAGCCAACGATCCGGGTTCGACCAGGCTTCGGTGGCATGGCGTTGCCCGTTCAGCGTGATACGCCCATGCGCGCCCGGTCCGATCCCGGCATAATCGCCATAGCGCCAATAAATCAGGTTATGCCGCGATTCCGCGCCGGGTTTGGCGTGATTCGAGATCTCATACGCCGCCATCCCGACCGCTTCGCAAATCTCCTGTGTGGCATCATACATATCTGCGGCCAGGTCTTCCTCGGGCAATCCGCGCAATCCGCCCTTGGCATACCGGTCGCCAAAGGCGGTGCCCGCTTCGATCGTCAATTGATAAAGCGAAAGATGATCCACCGCCATGCTAAGCGCCTCGCGCAGCTCCGCCCGCCAGGCCTCAACGCTTTGATGTTGGCGCGCATAAATCAGGTCAAAACTCACCCGATCAAAGTTTTTTCTTGCAATATCAAAGGCTTGACGCGCTTCTGCCACCGTATGAATGCGGCCAAGGCGGCGCAGGTCGTCATCGTTCAGCGCCTGTATGCCCATCGAGATACGTGAAACCCCGCCTTGGGCATAGGCGCGAAAGCGGCCCGCCTCGACCGATCCGGGATTGGCCTCCAGCGTGACCTCCAGATCATTGGCCGTGGGCCATGTCCGGCGAATCCGTTCAAGGATCGCCGCCACCACGTCCGGGTCCATCAGGCTGGGCGTGCCGCCACCGAAAAAGACCGAATTCAAAACCCGGTTCGGCAATTCTTCGGCATAGCGGTCGATTTCCGACAAATACGCCCTGAGCCAGCGGGATTGGTCGATATCGCGGGAAACGTGGCTGTTGAAATCGCAATAGGGGCATTTGGCCTCGCAGAACGGCCAATGAACATACAGGCCAAAGCCCCCGTTTTGCCAATCCTCAGCCAAAACAGCCCTTCACCAGCTTGGCGAAGGCATCCGCGCGGTGGCTGATCTTGTTCTTTTCCCAACGATCCATTTCGCCAAAGGTGATGTCATACCCGTCGGGCTGGAAAATCGGGTCATACCCGTGGCCCTCATCCCCCCGCATCGGCCAGACGATCTGTCCCTCGACCGTGCCGGGAAACACCTCGTCATGGCCATCGGGCCAGGCCAGAACAAGGGTACAGCAAAACCGCGCCGTCCAGGGCCTGGGTTTGCCGGTTTCGCGCAGGCGGTCATGGGTCTTGCCCATGGCCATGATGAAATCGCGCCCCTTCTCTGTTTCGGCCCAATTCGCGGTAAACACGCCCGGCGCACCGTCAAGCGCGTCGATCTCGATCCCCGAATCGTCGGACAAGGCAGGCAGCCCCGTGGCCCTGGCGGCGGCATGGGCCTTGATTCGGGCATTTCCGACAAAACTGGTTTCGGTTTCCTCGGGTTCCGACAGGCCCTTTTCCGCCGCACCCACGACGCGCACGCCGAAAGGTTCCAGCAGGTTGGCGATTTCTTCCAGTTTGCCCGCGTTATGCGTCGCCACCAGCAGGGTATCGCCGTCGAATTTACGCATCAATCGCCGCCTTCTGCGCTGCCATCAGTTCGGATACGCCTTTTTCGGCCAGATCCATCAATTGGTTCATCTGGTCACGGCTGTATGTTGCGCCCTCGGCGCTCATCTGGACTTCGATCAACCGCATGTTGCCGGTCATGATGAAATTGCCGTCTACCCCTGCTTCGCTGTCTTCGGGATAATCCAGATCCAGCACCGGCTGACCGGCATAGATCCCGCAGGACACGGCCGCCACCGGCTCGACCAGCGGATCGCTGATGATATCGCCCGCTTTCATCAGCTTGTTCACCGCAAGACGCAGGGCCACCCAGCCCCCGGTGATCGCCGCGCAGCGGGTTCCGCCATCGGCCTGGATCACGTCGCAATCCACGGTAATCTGCCGCTCGCCCAGGGCCACGCGGTCAACACCCGCGCGCAGGCTGCGCCCGATCAGGCGCTGGATTTCCACGGTGCGCCCGCCCTGCTTGCCGGCGGTCGCCTCGCGCCGCATCCGCGACGAGGTCGAGCGCGGCAACATCCCGTATTCCGCCGTGACCCAGCCCAGCCCGGCACCCTTCAGAAACGGGGGCACGCGCGGCTCAAGACTGGCCGTGCACAACACGTGGGTATCGCCCACCCGGATCATGCAGGACCCTTCGGCGTGTTTCGTGACATCGGTCTCGATTGAAACCGGGCGCATTTCGCTTAAATCTCTACCCGAAGGCCGCATGATATTTCCCTTCTCAAACTCTGTGTCGGGGATACAGCCCGCCCGCCTCGGATAGCAACCCCGATTGACCTTTTCCACATCCCGTCTTTAATGACGATAAAGCGAACAAGCCAAAGACATGACCGATACAGGCAAGATTCTGGAAGAGATGAACGACCGCTCGCGCGAGGTGTTCCGCCGCGTGGTCGAATCCTATCTTGCGTCCGGTGCACCCGTCGGGTCGCGCACCCTGACCCGCGACTTCAGCGAAAAGATCAGCCCGGCCACCATCCGTAACGTGATGCAGGATCTGGAATATCTGGGCCTCCTGCAAAGCCCCCATGTCAGTGCGGGCCGCGTTCCCACGCAGGACGGGTTGCGCATGTTCGTCGATGGCCTGCTCGAGGTCGGCGATCTGCAAAGCGACGACCGGCAAAAGATCGACGCCACTTTGGGCAGCAATTCGCAGGACGTGTCGGGCATTCTCGACCGGATCGGATCGGCCCTGTCGGGCGCCACGCAAGGCGCATCGCTGGTTCTTGCGCCCAAGCACGAGGCCCCGATCAAGCATATCGAATTCGTCAGCCTCGCCCATGACCGCGCGCTCGTGGTGCTGGTGTTCGGCGACGGGCATGTGGAGAACCGCATTTTCACCCCTCCGCCCGGCCAGACGCCCAGTTCGATGCGCGAAGCGGCGAATTTCCTCAATGCCCTGGCCGAAGGCCGCACATTGTCCGAGCTGCAAACCGTCATCTCCCGCCAGATCAGCGAGCGGCGGCAAGAGATCGATAGGCTGGCGCAGGAACTGGTCAAGAGCGGCCTTGCCGTATGGGATGACGATGGCGACAGTTACGAGCGGCTGATCGTCCGGGGCCGTGCGAATCTGTTGGGCGACGAGGCTCAGGAAGAGGATCTCGAACGCATCCGCAGCCTGTTTGACGATCTCGAACGCAAGCGCGACATCGCCGAATTCCTCGAACTCGCCGATGAAGGCGAAGGCGTGCGCATTTTTATTGGCTCCGAGAACAAACTTTTCTCACTTTCGGGTTCCTCTCTGGTGGTGTCTCCTTATATGAACGCTGACCGAAAGATCATTGGCGCGGTGGGCGTGATTGGCCCGACGCGTCTGAACTACGGGCGGATCGTTCCGATCGTGGATTACACGGCACAGCTGGTCGGCAAACTGATCGCCGACCGAAGTTAGAGGTGACACATGGCAGAGCCGAAAAACGAAGAGTTTCTGGACGACATCGAACAGGCCGAGGCCGAAGAACAGGCCATTGCCGAGGAGGAAATCCTCGACTCCGATGCCGAGATCGAAGCGCTTCGCGCCGAACGCGATGCGTTGCAGGACAAATTCATGCGCGCCCTTGCGGATGCTGAAAACGCCCGCAAGCGCAGCGAGAAAGACCGCCGCGAGGCCGAAAACTACGGCGGGTCCAAGCTCGCCCGTGACATGCTGCCGGTCTACGACAACATGAAACGCGCGGTCGAGGCGGCGACGGACGAGCAAAAGGAAATCTCCGCCGCGCTGATCGAGGGCGTTCAGCTGACCATGCGTGAACTGCTCAACGTGTTTTCCAAGCACGGTATCACGCTGATCTCGCCCGAGATCGGCGACAGGTTCGATCCGCAACAGCACGAGGCGATGTTCGAGGCCCCGGTGCCCGGCACCAAGGCGGGCGAGATCATCCAGATTTCGGCCGAGGGCTTCATGCTGCACGATCGTATCCTGCGCCCGGCGCAGGTCGGCGTTTCGTCGAATCAGGGATAACGCCCAGAAAGCCGGGCCGATGCCCGGCCTATCGGCCCTCCGCCAGCCCCTTCAGTTCATAGATCAGGTCCAGCGCCTGCCGCGGCGTCAATTCGTCCGGCAGAACCTCGGCCATGCGCTTGTCCAGTTCCGAGTCGCGCACCGGTGCCGGGGCGGGTGGCGGCATGGCGGCAAACAGCGGTAGGTCGTCGATCAGCGCCTTTTGCGCCGTACCGCCCTCGCGTTCCCCCTTTTCCAGCGCATCCAGAACCACGCGGGCACGTTCCACCACCGTATCGGGAAGCCCGGCCAGCTTGGCCACCTGCACGCCGTAACTCCGGTCTGCCGCGCCGCGCCGCACCTCGTGCAGGAAAATCACCTCGCCGTCATGTTCCTTGACGCTGACCGTGGCGTTTTCCACCCGGTCCAGCTTGTCGCTGAGGTTCGTCATTTCGTGATAATGCGTGGCGAACAACGCGCGGCTGCCGTTCACGTCGTGCAGGTGCTCCAGCGTGGCCCAGGCAATCGACAACCCGTCATAGGTGGCCGTACCGCGCCCGATTTCGTCCAGAATCACCAGCGCATGATCGTCCGCCTGATTCAGGATCGCCGCGGTTTCCACCATTTCCACCATGAAGGTCGACCGCCCGCGCGCCAGATCGTCGCTTGCACCCACACGGCTGAACAACTGGCTGACCATCCCCACATGGGCCGATGTTGCGGGCACGAAGCTGCCCGCCTGCGCCAGCAACGCGATCAGCGCATTCTGCCGCAGAAACGTCGATTTGCCCGCCATGTTCGGCCCGGTCAGCAGCCAGATATCACTCCCCTGCCCCAGTTCGCAGTCATTGGCGATGAACGGCTCGCCCTCCTTGCGCAGCGCCTGTTCCACCACCGGATGCCGCCCGCCCTGAATATCCAGCGCACGGCTTTCGTCCACGCGGGGCCTGCACCAGTTTTCACCGCGCGCCAGATCGGCCAGCGCTGTCGTCAGGTCCAGTTCGGCCAGCGCCCGCGCGGCCTGCGATACGCCCGCCGACGCCCCCAGAATAGCGCCTTTCAGGCTGTCATAGAGCCGCTTTTCAATCTCCAGCGCCCGGCCGCCCGCATTCAGAATTCTGGTTTCCATCTCGCTCAGCGGAACGGTGGTAAAGCGCACCTGATTGGCCGTGGTCTGACGGTGCTTGAAAGTCTCGTTCAGCGGGGCCGACAGCATCTTGTCGGCATGGGTCGCCGTCACCTCGACGAAATAGCCCAGCACATTGTTATGCTTGACCTTCAGGCTCTGAATCCCGGTCAGTTCCTGGTATTCGCTCTGCATTCCGGCAATCACGCCGCGCCCTTCGTCGCGCAACTGCCGCGCTTCGTCCAGTTCGGCATCATAGCCCGGCGCGATGAACCCGCCATCGCGCGCCAGCAGCGGTGGCTCCGCGACCAGCGCCTGATCCAGCAGGTCCAGCAAATCGTCATGCCCGGTCAGATCGCCCGCCGCCCCGGCCAGCAGCCGGGGCATGTCCTGCCCGTCGGCCAGCGCGGAAATCTCGGCGGCCTGCGTCAGCCCGTTGCGGATCGCCGCCAGATCGCGTGGCCCGCCCCGATCCAAGCCCAGCCGTGACAGCGCCCGGTCCAGATCGGGCACCTTGCGCAGCGCAGCGCGTATGACATCGCTGAATCGAGCCTGTTCCACCGCAAATGCAACGGCATCCAGCCGATCCTGCACCACGTCCATCACCCGGCTGGGGCTGGACAGGCGACGCTCCAGCAGCCGGCCCCCGCCGGCCGTTACCGTCCGGTCCACCACCGACAGCAACGACCCGGCCTTGCCGCCGCTCAGCGATTGGGTGATTTCCAGATTGCGCCGCGTGGCGGCGTCGATCTGCATCACACGCGCCTGCGCCTCGCGCTGGGGCGGGCGCAGCAGCGGCAGCTTGCCCTTTTGCGTGATTTCCAGATATTCCACGATCGCGCCCATCGCGGCCAGTTCCGCGCGGCTGAACTGCCCATAGGCGTCCAGCGCGCCCACCTTGAACAGGTCGCACAGGCGCTGCTCGCCCCCCGAACTGTCAAAGGCCGCGCGCCCCAATTCAGTGCTGGCCGCGCCCGATTCCGTGACGATTCCACCCAGATCGGCCTCGTCCCCCTCGGCCAGCACCACCTCGGACGGGGCCAGCCGGGCCAGTTCCGGGCCCAGCCGCACCTCGGCCAGCGGCATGACATGGAAACTCCCGGTGGAAATATCCACCCAGGCCAGCGCGCCCTCGCCCCGCACCCGCGCGAAACTGGCCAGGTAATTGTGCCGCCGCGCCTCCAGCAGGCTTTCCTCGGTCAGGGTGCCGGGCGTCACCAGCCGCACCACCCCCCGTTTCACCACGGATTTCGAGCCGCGCTTCTTCGCCTCTTCCGGGCTTTCCATCTGTTCGCACACCGCCACGCGAAATCCCTTGCGGATCAGCGTCAGCAAATAGTTTTCCGCCGAATGTACCGGCACGCCGCACATCGGAATATCTTCGCCCAGATGCTTGCCCCGCTTCGTCAGGGCAATATCCAGCGCCTCGGATGCGGCCACGGCATCGTCGAAAAACAGCTCATAGAAATCGCCCATCCGGTAAAACAGCATCGCGCCCGGATACTCGGCCTTGATTTCAAGGTATTGCGCCATCATCGGCGTAACGGCGGATTTCGCGGATGTCACTTTGGCCCCCCGGCTTGGTTGACGCGAACCTTACAAAGCCAGGACGCGGCGGAAAACCCGAAAACCGATGCGCAGTTGAGGCGGCGGCAAACCCTCGCTATTGAGAGGCAAAACCGACGCAACGACACAAGGCCGCGACATGTCCAAACCCAAGTTCACCCGTGAAGAGGCGCTTGCCTTCCATCTCGAACCCACCCCCGGCAAGTTCGAGATCACGGCCACCGTGCCGATGACCACGCAACGCGACCTGTCGCTGGCCTATTCCCCCGGCGTTGCCGTCCCGTGCGAGGAAATCGCCGCAAATCCCGAACTGGCCTATGACTATACCAACAAGGGCAATCTCGTGGCGGTCGTCTCCAACGGTACGGCGGTTCTGGGCCTCGGTAATCTGGGCGCGCTGGGCTCCAAGCCGGTGATGGAGGGCAAGTCGGTGCTCTTCAAGCGCTTTGCCGACGTGAACTCGATCGACATCGAACTCGATACCGAAGACCCCGAGGCCATTATCAACGCCGTCAGGCTGATGGGCCCCACCTTTGGCGGCATCAACCTCGAAGACATCAAGGCGCCCGAGTGTTTCATCATCGAACAGACGCTCAAGGAACAGATGGATATTCCGGTGTTCCACGACGATCAGCACGGTACCGCCGTGATCTGTGCCGCCGGTCTGATCAACGCGCTGCACCTGTCGGGCAAGAAGATCGAGGATTGCAGGATCGTGCTGAACGGTGCGGGGGCTGCGGGCATCGCCTGTATCGAACTGCTCAAGGCGATGGGCGCACGGCATGACAACTGCATCGTTTGCGACACCAAGGGCGTGATCTATCAGGGCCGTACCGAAGGCATGAACCAGTGGAAATCGGCCCACGCCATCAAGACCGACCTGCGCACGCTGGACGAGGCGATGAAAGACGCCGACGTGTTCCTTGGCGTGTCGGTCAAGGGCGCGGTGACGCAGGATATGGTCGCCTCTATGGCCGACAATCCGGTGATCTTCGCCATGGCCAACCCGGACCCCGAAATCACCCCCGAAGAGGCGCACGAGGTTCGCCCCGATGCCATTGTCGCCACCGGGCGCAGCGACTATCCCAACCAGGTCAACAACGTCTTGGGCTTTCCCTACCTGTTCCGCGGCGCGCTCGATGTGCATGCCCGCGCGATCAATGACGAGATGAAGATCGCCTGCGCCGAGGCGCTGGCCAGCCTCGCCCGCGCCGATGTCCCGGATGAGGTCGCGATGGCCTATGGCCGCAAACTGGCCTTCGGGCGGGATTACATCATTCCCACCCCGTTCGATCCGCGCCTGATCCACACCGTGCCCCCCGCGGTGGCGCGGGCCTGCATGGATACCGGCGCGGCGCGACGGCCCATCGTGGACATGGAAGGGTATCAACAATCGCTGGCCGCCCGGATGGACCCGACGGCCAGCATCCTGCGCTCTATCAACGCCCGCGCCCGCAACGCCCAGGCCCGCATGATCTTTGCCGAGGGCGACGACCCCCGCGTTCTGCGCGCCGCCGTGCAATATCAGCGCGCCGGTCTGGGCAAGGCGATCGTCGTGGGCCGCGACGATGATGTCAAAACCAAGCTCGAAGCCGCAGGCCTCGGCGATGCCGTGCGCGAGATCGAGGTGACCAACGCCGCCAAGACCGACCGTTTGGCCGAATACAAGGAATTCCTCTACCAGCGCCTGCAACGCAAGGGCCACGACCAGCACGACATTCACCGCATGGCCGCGCGTGACCGGCACGTGTTCGCCGCGCTGATGCTGGCGCATGGGCATGGCGATGGGCTCGTCACCGGGGCCACCCGCAAATCCGCCCATGTGATGGAGCGGATCAATCACGTTTTCGATGCCGATGCCGAAAACGGTGTTGCCGGGGTCACCGCGCTTCTGCACAAGGGCCGGATCGTCCTGATCGCCGATACGCTGGTGCATGAATGGCCCGACGAGGAAGACCTCGCCAATATCGCCACCCGCGCCGCCGGTGTGGCCCGCCATCTGGGGCTTGAGCCGCGCGTCGCCTTCGTCAGTTTCTCGACCTTCGGCTATCCCAAATCCGAACGCGCCGAAAAGATGCACCTCGCCCCCAGCGTGCTGGAGCGGCGCGGCGTCGATTTCGAATACGAAGGCGAGATGACCGTCGATGTGGCCCTCAACACCCGTGCGCAGGACGCCTACCCGTTCCAGCGCCTGACAGGCCCGGCGAATATTCTCGTGGTTCCGGCGCGGCACTCGGCCTCGATTTCGGTCAAGCTGATGCAGGAAATGGCGGGCGCCACGGTGATCGGCCCGATCCTCTCGGGCATCGACAAGTCGATTCAGATCTGCTCGTCCACCTCGACGGCCAGCGACATCCTGAACATGGCCGTTCTGGCCGCCTGCAAGGTGGGCTAAAACACGAAATCGGGTCGCGTCCTGCCGACAGGCCCCTTACCGGGGTATTGTATGGCGGGAAGCGGGCCAACAAGAAGGCCCGTCAGAAAAATCCCACCTCTTTCTGGTGCCGGATCACAAGGATCGTTACGGCATCGTTATCGACATGATAGCGAAGGACATAACCGCTGTCGCCAAAGTCGATAAGCCATTCTCGATACTGCTCGGGCATATCATCAATCATCCGGCCCAGGCGGGGATGCGCGCCCAATATCTCCACACCTTTCCGAATTGCCTCGCCCGCTCGCCTTGCCGCATCGGCATTCTTCGGTCGAAGGAATTCATGCAGCCGTTGCAAATCCCGGATCGCCGCCGGGGCGAATATCACTTTTGGCATTCGGGGCTGGGTAGCTGGTTATCGGTTCCCCAGCTTTCCAACCACTTATCGACCTCTTCGGCCGTTGCGTGCAGCCCTGTTTCCCGGAACTCTTCCCATGCCTCAAGGGTTTCCTGACGAAGCGCCTCTCGTTTTTCCTCGCGCTCGACATATTGTGAAATGGCTTCACGCATGATCCAGTGCGAGGTGCGCTTCCGGGCTTCGGCAAGATGCCGGACCCGGCCCTTCATGTCATCGTCCAGTTTGATGGATGTTACCGATGTCATGGACCTCTCCAGATACCAGATAAAAGGTAATACCTTGCACTACCATATGGTAATTGCATCCGGTTTGTCCATGTCCCACCGCCATACACGGCCCAGGGAACGATGCCCTAGTTGATGAACGGCGCGGCGTTGCCCCATAATTCGCGAATCCGCTGATCGCGGCCACAGGCCTCGCGATAGCGTTGATAGGCCGATGCCTGCGATTTGGGGCCGAACCGCGTCAGCACCAGCTTGCTGCCCTTGTAGTAATCCTGATGATACGCTTCGGCCTCATAGAACGGCCCGGCACTCAGAACAGGCGTCACGATCTTTTGGCCCAGCGCCTTTTCGGCTTCGGCCTTTGCCGCCTCCGCAGCCTTCTTTTTCGCTGGATCAGAGACGAAAATCGCCGTGCGATAGCTGTCCCCGCGATCGCAGAACTGACCGCCCGCATCGGTCGGATCGACCGAGCGGAAAAACAGATCGTACAGCTCACGCGCGGATACCCGGGCGGGGTCGTACATGATCTGCACCGCCTCGTAATGGCCGGTGCCGCCAGCGGTGACCTGCTTGTAGGTGGGGTTGTCAACCGTCCCGCCGGTATAGCCCGACACCACGTCCCGCACGCCGCCGACTTTCTCGAAATCGGCCTCGACGCACCAGAAACACCCACCCGCAACGGTCAGAACCTCGGTACCGGCGGCATGTGCCTTGCCACGCTGGATTCCCAGCCCGATCACGATCAGCACCGCCAGAAATCCGGCTTTTACCGTTCCCATCCTTCCCATCCGATAGCTCATGGTATCAGCCCTCCGTTTGGGCGCAGTGTGCCGCATCGCCGTAGGCGGGCCAATTCACGCCCGCGTGTTTTCACGGTTTGGTGATCCGAATTTACCGCTTGGCACGGCCCGCCGCGCGCCCTAGCGTCCTCCCATCCGACAGATGCAAGGGGCCCCCATGACCGACCACCAGACCACCCACCAGGCCGAAGAAGACGCGCGCAACGAACAGATCAAAATCTGGCTGAACGGCGATATCGTTCCCAGGGATCAGGCCAGGGTCAGCGTTTATGACAGCGGTTTCATGCTGGGCGACGGTGTGTGGGAGGGGCTGCGCCTGTATAACGGCACATGGGCCTTCATCGACGAACATCTCGACCGCCTGTTCGAGGCCGCCAAGGCCATCGACCTCGATATCGGCATGAGCCGCGAACAGGTGTTTCAGGCCGTGTCGGACACGCAAAAGGCCAATGACATGACAACCGATGCCCATGCCCGCCTGATGGTGACACGGGGCGTGAAAACCCGGCCCTTTCAGCATCCGTCGCTGTCGCAACAGGGGCCGACCGTGACCATCATCATGGAACATTCCAGGCCGCAGATCGGGCGGCCCATCCGCCTTGCCACCGTGCCGCATATCCGTGGCCTGCCCATGACGCAGGACCCCAAGCTGAACTCCCATTCCAAGCTGAACTGCATCCTTGCCTGTATCGCCGCCGAAAAGGCCGGTGCCGACGAAGGGCTGATGCTGGACGTGAACGGTTTCGTGAACACCACCAACGCCTGCAATTTCTTCATCGTCCGCAAGGGGCAGGTTTGGACCTCGACGGGCGATTACTGCATGAACGGCATCACCCGGCAAAAGGTGATCGACCTGTGCCGCGATAACGATATCCCGGTGTTCGAGCGTAATTATTCCCTTGTCGATACCTACGGCGCGGACGAGGCGTTTCTGACCGGCACGTTCGGCGCGCAAACCCCCGTGGGCGAAATTGATGGCCGCCCCATCGGCGATGGTGCGCCGGGCCCTGTCACCCGGCGAATTCAGGACCTGTACAAGGCTCTGATTCAGCGCGAAACCGCCTGAATACCTGCCACCAGCCTTTCGTAAAGGAGACCCGCCAATGCGTATCGCCATGTGGTCCGGCCCCCGCAACCTGTCGACCGCCATGATGTATTCCTTTGGCGCGCGGCCGGATTTCGCCGTTGTCGACGAACCGTTCTATGCCGCCTATCTGGCCCAAACCGGCCTCGATCACCCGATGGGGGATGCTATCATCGCCTCGCAGCCCACCGATCCGGCGCAGGTGGTCGATCAACTTCTCGGTCCCATCCCGGACGGCAAGCCGCATTTCTACCAGAAACATATGTCGCAACATATGATTCCGGGCATTCCGCGTGACTGGATTACCGATGTCGTCAATGTCTTTCTCATACGTCACCCTTCCCGTGTCGCTGCCAGTTTCTCGGCCAAGTACGAAAACCCGACCCTGCCCGAGATAGGCTTCACTCAACAGGTAGACCTTTACGATCAGCTTAACGCAGCGGGCGCTCGTCCCGTGGTGATCGATTCACACGACATCCGCGAAGACCCCGAAACCATGTTGCGGCGGTTGTGCGATGTCATCGGGCTGGAGTGGGACCCGGCGATGCTGTCCTGGCCCGCCGGGGGCCATAAATCCGACGGGGTCTGGGCGGCGCATTGGTATGGCTCGGTCCATGCCTCCACCGGGTTCGCCGGTCCCGAGGGTCCGTTGCCCGATCTCGACGGCCCGCGCGCCGATCTGGCGCGCGCCGCGATGCCGTCTTACGAGGTGCTCAGGGCGCTGGCGATCTGAGGCGTTGCGTCCACAATGGACGCAACTTTTGGCATTGGGGCCGATTTTCGTACAAAACGCGCGTACACTTCGTACAAAACGTACGAAACTCAGCCCTTCAGGCGACGGTCCCGCGCCGCCAGCAGTTTCAGGCGCAGCGCGTTCAACTGGATGAAGCCCGCCGCGTCCTTCTGATCGTAAGCGCCCGCATCGTCCTCGAACGTCACATGTGCTTCGGAATACAGGCTGTGATCCGACCAGCGCGCAACCGTCCGGGCCGACCCTTTGTAAAGTTTCAGGCGCACGGTGCCAGCCACATGATGTTGTGAATGATCAATGGCAGCCTGCAACATCTCGCGTTCCGGGCTGTACCAGAACCCGTTATACACCAGCTCGGCATAGCGCGGCATCAGCTCGTCTTTCAGGTGCGCGGCGCCACGGTCCAGCGTGATCTGTTCGATTCCTCGATGCGCCTCCAGCAGAACAGTGCCACCGGGGGTTTCATAAATTCCTCGGGATTTCATGCCCACGAATCGGCCTTCCACCAGGTCCAGCCGCCCGATCCCGTGCTTGCCGCCCAATTCGTTCAGCTTTGTCAACAGGTTAGCAGGGCTAAGCGCCTCGCCGTTGATGCTGACGGCATCGCCTTTTTCGAAACCGATCTCGATGAATTCCGGCTCGTTCGGGGCGTCCTCCGGGTTAACGGTTCGTTGATACACATAGTCGGGCGCATCCACCGCCGGGTCTTCCAGAACCTTACCCTCGGACGAGGTATGCAACAGGTTCGCATCCACCGAAAACGGCGCTTCGCCGCGCTTGTCCTTGGCAATCGGAATCTGGTTTTTCTCAGCGAAATCAAGCAGTTTCGTCCGGCTGGTCAAATCCCATTCCCGCCACGGCGCGATCACCTTGATATCCGGGTTCAGCGCATAAGCGGCCAGTTCGAAGCGAACCTGATCGTTGCCCTTGCCCGTCGCCCCATGCGCCACCGCATCCGCACCGGTTTCCTCGGCGATCTCGACAAGACGCTTTGAAATCAACGGCCTGGCAATCGAGGTGCCCAGCAGGTACAGCCCCTCATACACCGCATTGGCGCGGAACATCGGGAATACGAAATCGCGCACGAACTCTTCCCGGATATCTTCGATAAAGATATTTTCCGGTTTGATTCCAAGCAGTTCCGCCTTCTTGCGCGCGGGGTCCAGTTCCTCTCCCTGGCCCAGATCGGCGGTAAAGGTCACCACCTCGCAACCATATTCGGTTTGCAGCCACTTCAGGATGATCGAGGTATCAAGCCCCCCGGAATAGGCCAGCACGACTTTCTTCGGCGCGGACATCGTTTTTCCCTTCCGTCAAATATCCGACCGGGCGATACCGGGTTTTGACGAGCGGGGCAAGATGCCCGGCCCCGCAGTATTCTTCGGTATGTTTTGCCCCCTGCCCTTGCCAGCGCACGAAACTTCCTTCAATCAAGACGTTATGACCGATTTTCGCACCCTTGCCCAAGCCGCCGAAACCGCAATGCGCGACGTGTTCGATCCTACGCCGCTCCAGCGCAACGACCATCTTTCCGAACGCTACAGGGCCAATATCCTGCTCAAGCGCGAAGATCTGTCACCCGTGCGCTCCTACAAACTGCGCGGCGCGTTCAACGCCATGCGCAAGGTGTTGGAACGTGATCCTGACATCACGCAATTCGTCTGCGCCAGCGCCGGCAACCATGCGCAGGGGGTGGCATTCATGTGCCGGCATTTCGGGGTCAAGGGTGTGATCTTCATGCCGGTGACGACCCCGCAGCAGAAAATCGGCAAGACCGAGAAGTTCGGAGGGGATGCCGTTTCGATCCGGCTGACGGGCGATTACTTCGACGATACGCTGGCCGCAGCACAGGCGTATTGCTCTGAAATCAAAGGGCATTTTCTATCGCCCTTCGATGATGAGGATGTGATCGAAGGTCAGGCCTCGGTCGGGGTCGAGATCGAACAGCAACTCGGCGGCTTGCCCGACCGGATCGTCATGCCCGTGGGCGGCGGCGGGCTGTCCTCGGGTGTTCGCAGCTATGTCGGGGATCATACGGCAATCACTCTGGTCGAACCCTCGGGCGGTGCATGTCTGGCAGCCGCATTGCAAGCCGGACAGCCCACGCGGCTGTCTCATGTGAACACCTTCGCCGATGGCGCCGCCGTCGCCCAGATCGGGGCCAGGACATTTGAGCGGCTGCGCATGGTCGATCCATCCGATGTTCTGGCCATCAGCGAGGACCGGCTTTGCACCACCATGCTGGAAATGCTGAACGTCGAAGGGATCGTTCTGGAGCCTGCGGGGGCTTTGGCCGTCGACGCGCTCAAGGACATGGGCGATGCAATCCGGGGTAAAACCGTGGTTTGCGTGACATCGGGTGGCAATTTCGATTTCGAGCGCCTGCCCGAGGTCAAGGAGCGCGCGCAGCGCTATTCCGGCATCAAGAAATATTTCGTCCTGCGCATGCCGCAGCGGCCCGGCGCATTGAAGGATTTTCTAAGTATTCTGGGGCCGGACGACGATATCGCCCGGTTCGAATATCTGAAGAAATCCGCACGCAACTTCGGCTCGGTTCTGATCGGGATCGAAACCAAACATCCCGAAAACTTCAGTCATATCGAGCACAAGCTGGATGCCGCCGGATTCGAGTATCGCGATATTACCAATGACGAAGTTCTCGCCGAGTTCCTGATCTAGCTGTCATCCAACCGTGGCAGGCCCGCCATGAAAGTGGCACGGGATTTGTCATAAGTTTCAATGATTTCCGTGACATCAACCTTATTCGCATAGCCTTGGCTTGCCAGCTGTTCGCCGGTTTGACACAGTGCCGCAAAATCATCGAAGCCAAGGTTCAGCGCGCCCCCTTTCAGGAAATGAAGCCGCGCTTCGAGCCGGTCCGCCAAGCCTTGCCCCCGCAATGCTGAGATTTCGGATTCGACCTCGTCAAGAAACAGGCTGACGACATCGGCGAATTCGTCTGTGCCGATTTCATCACGAAGTTCACGTACTCTGTTCCAGTCGATCATGATCTGCCCGTTTTGCTTGTGCGGCTAAACTTGCAGGGAGCCATTTAGAAATGCTCAAGCCCGGTGAAAAACCAGGCGCAATTTTAACATTCATGACCTGTTAAGCCGGGGGTTCTATGCCCGCTCCCAAAGGGGTGGAAAGTGCAACAGATACTCAGCGATCAGAAATCGTTTCAGTCAATCCCGGCTGACGGTCAGGCAATCTGCACGGTGCTGGTGGTCGATGACAGTCGCCTTCAACGCCGAATATTGGCAAGTTCCCTCAAAAAATGGGGGCTGGATGTGCATGAGGCGGAGTCGGGCATCGAGGCACTGCGACTCTGCGAAGATGTGAAGCCGGATCTGGTGCTGAGCGACTGGATGATGCCAGGTATGAACGGGGTGGAATTCTGCCGCGCCTTCCGCGCGATGCCGCGTGATAGCTACGGCTATTTCATACTGCTGACCTCGAAATCCGAAAAGGCCGAGATCGCCCATGGCCTCGATGCAGGTGCGGACGATTTCCTGACCAAGCCCGTCAATGCCGCGGAACTACGCGCACGGATCGCTGCCGGGGATCGAATTCTGCGGATGGAGCGGGAGTTGACGGAAAAGAATCGTCTGGTCAAATCCACACTGGATGAGTTGCAGGCGGTCTATGATTCTCTCGACAGCGACCTGATTGAGGCGAAAAAGCTGCAACAGTCCTTGGTGAGCGAGCGATATCGCGATTTCGGGCCCGCCGATGTTTCGCTTTTGCTCCGGTCCAGCGGCCATGTCGGCGGCGATCTGGTCGGCATGTTTCCGGCCGGACCCGATTGCGTCGGTCTTTACGGTATCGACGTGTCGGGGCATGGCGTCAGTTCGGCCCTGATGACGGCACGTCTGGCCGGGTATCTGTCGGCCACCGCTCCCGAGCAGAACCTTGCACTGTATCAGTTGCGTGGCGGGGGCTATGCGCCGCGTGCACCTGCGGAAACGCTGGAAATTCTCAATCGTCTGATCCTGGGGGAAATGGAAACCGAGCATTATTTCACGATGTTGCTGGCCATTGCGGACCTGTCGACAGGGCAGGTGACCATGGCCCAGGCTGGCCACCCCTATCCTGCGCTTCAGCGGGCTGATGGCCGTGTTGAAATGATCGGGCAAGGCGGATTGCCGGTGGGTTTGATCGAAGAGGCCAGGTACGATCAGGTCACTATCACGATGCGCCCCGGCGACAGGTTGCTGATCTGTTCCGATGGCGTTGTTGAATGTGCCGATCCTGACGGCGCCCTATTGGCCGATGAGGGGCTGGTGCGCATACTGCGCGAACTGCGGCAAACATGCGGCATGGCGTGCCTGGAATCGTTGATCTGGAAACTGGCCGAGTTTGCGGGCACCGATGAATTTTCCGATGATATCTCAGCCGCGCTGTTGGAGTTCAAGCCTTCGCCAATAGATGGCTGACAAAATGTCTGTCACCGGCATTTCCCAACTGCTGGGCGGCGGCCTCCCAACTGGCCCACACGGCGCGGTGTCCCGCCTCGCTTGGCGGGCCGAGCGGGCGGACCGGAAAGGCGCGATAGATGTGGCAGATCTTTTCCGCCCAAAGGTCATATTCGGGCATGTAGGTGAATCGGCGAAATGCGCCGAGACGGTGCGCCTGTGCAATTTTCCACCCTGTTTCCTCGAATACTTCACGGTGCAAGGCCTGCAAGGGCGATTCACCGGGGTCGATACCGCCGCCGGGCAACTGGAGTTCGGGGATGGGCTCGGCCTGATGGGTCAGCAATAGCTGTCCGTTCCGTGGTAGGATGGCATAGGCACCTGCGCGACGGGTATAGCGTATATCATGTCTTGGGTTTTCGCCGAACCGCCGGATCATGCCCTCTGCCCCCTTGGACCATGTGTTGTCCTGATTATATAGACGCGATATGCCAACTTCCGGCACACAAGGAAACCCCATGACACTTGGACAGAAAATCGCCTGGGACGACACGATCCTGCCGTTCCAGTTGGACAACGCAGATATCCGTGGACGTGTTGCGCGTCTTGACGGGGTTCTTGACGGAATCCTGAAACAGCACGCATACCCTGCGCCAGTAGAGGCACTGGTTGCTGAAATGGCGTTGCTGACGGCATTGGTCGGGCAAACGATCAAACTGCGCTGGAAGCTGTCATTGCAGGTCCAGACCAAAGGCGCGGTAAGGATGATCGCCACCGATTATTACGCACCCGAAAGCGAAGGCGCCCCGGCCCGTATTCGTGCCTACGCCAGCTTTGACGCCAATCGGATCACCGACAGCGCGCCTTTTGATCAGCTTGGAGAAGGGTATTTCGCCGTGCTGATTGATCAGGGCAAAGGAACGGAACCCTATCAGGGCATCACCCCGATTGCCGCAGGCAGCCTGAGCGCATGTGCCGAAGCCTATTTTGCACAGTCCGAGCAGCTGCCGACACGGTTCAACTTGTCTTTCGGCAAGTCGACCGAAAAGGGTGGCGTCGAGCACTGGCGCGCCGGCGGCGTCATGTTGCAGCACATGCCCAAGGCTTCGCCGTTTGCGCAGGGCGGCGGCTCTGGCGAGGATGGACTTTTGGTTGCCTCGGATATTGTCGATGGCGAAGACAGGGAAAACTGGAACCGTGCCAATATGTTGCTGGATACGGCGGAAGATCTGGAAATGATCGGTCCATCGGTGGCGCCCAGTGATCTGCTGGTTCGGCTGTTTCACGAGGAAATGCCGCGTGTCTTCGATGTACAATCGGTTCGTTTCGGCTGCACTTGCTCGGAAGACCGGGTGCGCAACAGCCTGTCGATCTACTCGGCCAAGGATATCGAGAAGATGACCACTGACGAGGGTATCGTGACCGCCGATTGCCAGTTCTGTGGCGCGCATTACCGCCTGGACCCCAAAACATTGGGATTCGAGGCTGAAAATAGTCCTGGAGACAATGGCTGATCCGCTGGACAGGATTCGTGTCGCGCTGGCCGGTCTGGGGCAGGCGTCGTCGGATTTCGATCTGAATCCCGAGGCTGTTTTGCCGCCGGGCCGAAAACTGCGCCCTGCGGGGGTGCTGGTGCCGATCCTGTATCAGGGATCGGTCGCCAGCGTTTATCTGACCAAACGATCTTCGGCTTTGAAGCATCATCCGGGGCAGATTGCCTTTCCTGGTGGCAAGCAAGACGAAAGCGATGCTGACATCACAGCGGCAGCGTTGCGGGAGGCGCATGAAGAAATCGGCCTGAAGCCTGAAAATGTCGAAGTTCTGGGGCTTATGCCCGCGCATGAAACGGTTACAGCTTTCAGGGTGACCCCGGTCGTGGCCCGCGTTCGTGCTCCCTTTCAGCTGCGCCCCGAGGCCGGTGAGGTTGACGAAGTATTCAGTGTGCCGCTGGATCATTTGCTGAATTCGGCCCGGTTCAGTGTTCAATCCCGGCGTTGGCAAGGGCGCATGCGCCACTATTACACCGTACCATTCGGCCCCTATTACATCTGGGGCGCAACCGCGCGTATCCTGCGGGCGTTGGCAGACGCGACGGAAACAGAATGAGAATCAAAGGGGACTGGATCGACGGTGAAGAGACGCAAACCGTTTGCCGCATGATTGAGGCAGGCGGGTATCAGGCGTATTTCGTCGGAGGATGCGTACGTAACGCCCTGCTGGGCGTGCCTGTGCACGATATTGATATCGCCACCGATGCCCATCCCCAACACGTCATAGAAATGGCGCAGGCCGCTGGCTTGAAATCCGTGCCGACGGGTATCGAACATGGGACCGTCACCGTGATCTCGGGTCACATTCCGCACGAGGTTACGACCTTTCGTCAGGATGTGGAAACCTTTGGCCGTCACGCTGTCGTCGCTTATTCCGGCGATGTCGCTCAGGACGCCCGGCGGCGCGATTTCACCATGAATGCGCTTTATGCACGGCGGGATGGGGTGGTTATAGACCCGTTGGAGGGGCTGCCTGATCTTGAGAACCGGCATGTGCGGTTTATCGACGACCCGGATCAGCGTATCCGCGAGGATTATTTACGTATTCTGCGCTTTTTCCGGTTCCACGCGTTATATGGTGACCCCGGCCAAGGGCTGGACGCCGAAGGACTGGCCGCGGTTGCGGCGCATATCGAGGGTTTGGCAGGGCTTTCCCGTGAGCGTGTCGGTGCCGAAATGGTTAAACTTCTGGCGGCGCCCGATCCCGCACCTTCTGTTGCGGCGATGCAAGCGACAGGTGTTCTGAACGCGATTTTACCTGGGGCCGATGATCGAATGCTCGCCCTCTTGGTTCATTCCGAATCCGACGCCGGGATTGATCCCGATCCGATGCGCCGGCTTGCCTCCCTCGGCGGTGAGGACGTCGCGATACGCTTGCGGTTAAGTAAGGCGCAGTCCAAACGTTTGGCGCTGTTGCGTGCTGAGATGAGTGCGATGACCCCACCGGCTGAACTGGGATATCGGTATGGTGCCGAGGCAGCGCTAGACATTTTGTTGCTTCGGGATGCGGCTCTCGAACGCGTTTTCGATCCGTCGCAGCGTCGATTGGTGGAACAGGGTGCAATGGCCAGCTTTCCCCTCGTGGCCCGCGATTTGATGCCAAACTATACAGGCCCCGCCCTTGGCGCTCGGTTGGCTGAGTTGGAGCAGCGATGGATCGCTTCGGGTTTCACCCTTACCCGCGATGATCTTTTGGACTGAGACAGCAAGTGGCGGAGATGGACACGTTTCAGATTACCCGACTGGGTCACCATGGTGACGGGATTGCAGAAGGCCCCTTGTTCGCGCCACTGACCTTGCCGGGCGAGGTGGTACATGCGCAAACCGATGGCAAGCACCTGAGCGATATCCGCATTGTTGAACCATCGCCCAGTCGGGTCAGCCCTCCTTGTCGGCATTTCAAGTCCTGTGGCGGGTGTCAGTTGCAGCACGCCTCGGATGAGTTTTTGGCGGAATGGAAGCAGGACGTGGTCAAGGCGGCACTGGCTGCAAACGGGCTTGAGGTTGAGTTTCTGCCGATAGCGGTTTCGCCGCCCCGATCCCGCCGTCGGGCGACGTTTGCGGCACGCCGCACGAAAAAGGGGGCGATGGTTGGATTTCACGCCCGCGCTTCGGACGTTCTGGTGGAAATTCCTGATTGCCAGCTTTTGCACCCTGATCTGATGTCTGCACTGCCTGTGGCTGAAGCCTTGGCTCGGGTTGGGGCCAGTCGCAAACACAGTATTTCCGTCGCGGCGACGCTGTCGCGAAGCGGATTGGATATCAGTGTGATGAATGGAAAGCCGCTGAATGGTCCGTTGCGGCTGGAATTGGCCCGTTTGGCCGAGCGTCATGATCTGGCGCGGCTGGCGTGGGATGACGAGGTGATCGCAACTCGTTTACCGCCCGAACAGATTTTTGGCGACGTTTCTGTGATCATGCCGCCGGGCGCGTTTTTGCAGGCCACGCAAGAGGGTGAAAATGCCCTGCGCGAGGATGTTCAGCGAATCGTTGGATCATCTGCGCAGGTTGTCGATCTTTTTGCCGGATGCGGAACCTTCGCGCTGCCTTTGGCGCGTAATGCCATGGTTCATGCTGTCGAAGGGGATGTGGCGATGATTGCCGCGTTGGATGCTGGTTGGCGCAAGGCACCGGGCCTCAAGGCGGTGACACATGAAGCGCGCGATTTGTTTCGCCGTCCCTTGATGCCGGATGAACTGATGCGATTCGATGCTGCCGTGATCGATCCGCCCCGTGCAGGGGCTTCGGCGCAGATCAATGAACTGGCCAAATCGGATATTCCCCTGATCGCTTACGTATCGTGTAATCCGGTCAGTTTTGCCCGGGATGCGCGAAATTTGGTCGATAAAGGTTTTGAATTGGTGAGGTTGCGGGTTGTCGATCAGTTCCGCTGGTCCGCTCATGTCGAGCTTGTGGCAGAATTTGTGCGCGGATCTGCCTAATTGTGTAAAAGAAATTTTTGAATTTTGCGAATAGCAGGTTAAAACCCGACGAGAGCAGAAAACAGGTAAAAATACCATGCGGGCAATCGGGGTTTTGCTAAGTGTTGCGTTGTTTGTTGGCCTGACGGGCTGCAGCGCGTCGAAGTTTCGTACATATAACGGGCCTGAGGTGACCCAGGTTGTGGTCAACAAGGGGCAGCGGCGGATGCATCTGTTGCATCACGATCAGGTTTTGAAGTCCTACGATATCGACCTGGGCTTTGCGCCTGATGGGCATAAGCAATTCGAAGGCGACGGTAAAACGCCGGAAGGCGCCTATCTGATCGACCGCCGTAATCCGAACAGCGAATTTCACTTATCGGTCGGAATTTCCTACCCGAACACCAACGATGTGACCCGCGCCGCGATGATCGGGCGCGAACCGGGTGGCGATATTTTCATCCATGGTGAATCCAAGCAAAGGCTCGGCGGCCGGCGGGATTGGACGGCCGGATGTATCGCGGTCAAGAATCGTGAAATCGAAGAGATCTATGCGATGGTCAAGGACGGTACGCCAATCTATGTCAGCCCGTGATTTTGGGTGGCATCAGCCACCCATGACCAGTGTCCACCAGATTTTGCCGTTGTTTTCCTGAAGCCAGGAAAAGCCCATATCCTTGGCCTGTGGGGACAGGATGACATCGCGTGTCGATGGTTTGTCCATCCAGGCCGCAAGGGTTTCAAGCTCGGTTTCATAAGTTTCCGAGATGTTCTCGCCAACCAGAGAGCCTTCATAGCCTACGCGGTTCACCCGGTCTATCGGTGACGATCCGTCCGATCCGAAATGCCATGGGCGATTCTGAATCGACATATCGCGGGAATGCGTAGCGGCAGCCGCATTCAGGCGAGAATTCAACTGAACCGGCGGCCTGCCCGCAGCTTGGCGCAGTGCGTTAACCGAATCCAGCATGCGGTACTGGATTTCCGCAGTTTGACCGCCGCGAATGCGATAGACCTTGGGCAATGGCTTACCATCCGGACCTATTTGCGGCTCGGGCGGAGCGGCGCAAGCCGACAATGCGAGCAGAGCCGAGAAAATCAGTCCGAGTAAACGAGCCATGTGTGTCACCACCAATTAGATTTCATCTTGCAAGCTCTATCGTGGCTGACGTTGTCTTTCAAACCCGGTTGCGCATCGTGTAGCCGATTGGTGACTCTTTGATTTGCGACTGCGGCTTTCCCGCCATATATTAATGGTCTGTATCCGCCGATCAACTGGAGTTGGGAAAATGGCCTCGAAATTCGTAAATGGTTTGAGCCGAAGAAATTTTCTGGCCGGAACCGTAGCTACCATCGGTGCTCCGGCTTTTGCTCAAGACCTGAACAGCAGCGCCACAACCGAGATGGAAAATGATGTCACGCCAGCAACGCGGCACAATATTTCAAGTTTTCGTGCACTGGACTGGCGGCCGTATTTCTCGAATTTGAACAATGGTGCTATTCTTGTCGATATAACATCACGTGCCTTGCATTTCTGGACGGAGGATGGTCAAACATACCGGCTTTATCCTTCCAGTGTGCCATTGACCGAAGATTTGACGCGCCGTGGACGTACCAGCGTTATAAGAAAAGTCGAGGGCCCAAGCTGGCGTCCGACTCCGTCGATGCTCAAGCGAAATCCGGAATGGCCGGCATATGTGGGGCCGGGGCCGGACAATCCGCTTGGTACTCATGCGTTGTATTTGGGATGGACTTATTATCGAATCCACGGGACCCACGACACACGTAAAATCGGTCGCAGATCGTCGAACGGCTGTATTGGCCTTTACAATCAGCATATTGCTGAGCTTTTCGGTATGACTAAAATTGGCACACAAGTGTTGCTAATTTGACGAAAAACCGGCCCTTTAGTTGGCTAAAGTTCTAAGTTGCATTTGCAATCTGCAAATTTTGCTGATTAGAAATCTCTTACGAGGTAAGTCTTGGGTGCTTGTCGCCGGTTTGCTGGCGATGGGCCTATATCTGGAGGATACTATGAAAAAACTCGTTCTCGCCGCTGCATTGACCGCCGCCGCTTCGACTGCTTTTGCCGGTAACATGGAAGAGCCCGTCATGGAAGCTCCCGTGGTTGTCGAAGAAACTGCCGCAAGCTCTTCGGCCGCTGGTGTTTGGATTCCGCTGGTTGTTCTGGCGATCATCGCAGCCGCTGTTGCCGCCGACTAAGTCAGGCGACATATTAATAGGAAAAAGGCAGTGGATTTTCACTGCCTTTTTTCTTTTTCGTTAAGGAGTGATCTTATTCACTCCAGCCAACCTTTCAGGTTGTCCTGAATAATTCCACTGAGTGCCTGAATGTGGGCATCATCGTCATTGAGGCAGGGGATATAGGTAAACTGTTCGCCGCCAGCCTCTTCGAAACTTTCACGAATCTCTTCGTTGATTTCTTCGAGTGTCTCGATGCAATCCGCGGAAAACGCGGGCGCCATAACGGCAATTTTCTTTTTGCCTTGCTTTGCCAATTCGGCGACGTGATCCACCGTATAGGGCTTCAGCCATTCTTCGGGGCCAAAGACCGACTGGAAGGTTGTTGTGATTTCAGTACCGTCCCACCCTAAACGTTCTTTCAGGAGGCGCGTGGTTTTCTGGCATTGGCAGTGATACGGATCGCCTTGCATCAGATAACGCTTGGGCATGCCGTGATAGGAGACGACCAAAATATCGGGCCGGTCTTCGATTTTTGCATAGGCGGCCTCAACCGACTGCGCCAGGGCTTCGATATACTGCGTGTTCTCGTAATATGGTTCGACAATGCGAGCCGTGGGTTGCCAGGTTTCGTCCATCAACGCGCGAAAGAACTGATCGTTGGCCGTGGCCGAGGTTGCGCCGGCATAATGCGGATAGAGCGGAAAAAACAGGATACGGGTGCAGCCTGCCTTGACCATTTCGCGAACCTTGGATTTGGTCGATGGGTTCCCGTAACGCATACAGAAATCCACCATCACCTGATCGCCGTACCGTTCATGAAGGGATTCGGCCAGTTTTGAGGTTTGATCACGGGTGATCGTCATCAGCGGGCTTTCGCCCTTTTCCTCGTTCCAGATGGATTTGTAGGCTTCGCCACTGGAGAAGGGGCGTTTGGTCAGGATGATCAGTTGCAGCAAGGGCTGCCATTTCCACGGATTGTAATCGATAACCCGGCGGTCCGACAGGAACTCGCTCAGATAGCGGCGCATTGGCCAGTAGCTGTAGTGATCGGGTGTGCCCAAATTGGCCAGCAGGACGCCCGTTTTGTACTTTGGAATGGCCGGGTGATCGGCCGGGGCATGATCCGGTCGTGAAGCGGTGTTGCTTGCGTCAAGCATATCCAGTCCCTTTTTCAGCGCGGGTTTCAGGTGGAGATAACGGGTTACATACCCGCGTCAATCTTTGAGCGCTGTTTCTTTTGTGCCAAGTGCGTCGGCAAGTCGCGCCGCAGCCGATCCGGGGCGCAGTGGCTTGGGTTGGCTTTCGTCGGGCGACCACCCCGTCAGAACCATCAATTCGAACGTTGCAGGAATACGGCCTTCGTCATCGGCGAAATTTTCGGCATATATTGTGCATGCCCGCATCAGCACGTCGCGTCGGGATATCTTTCGTTGTCTTCCGTCAAGAGCGTTGCTTTCCCCCATTGCGCGCAAGTCGCGCATCAGATCCAGTGCCGAGGCATAGGTGACTGTCAAAGGCAGGCTGTCCGCGACAGGTAAGGCAAAGCCTGCCCGTTGCAGCAGGGCGCCGAGATCACGTATTTCACCCATGGGCACGACCCGCTGTGAGAGACCGCCGGTGATGTCGGCTTCGGCCTGGGCCAAGCTACGGCGAAGCTCGTGCAGTGTTTCGCCACCAAAGAAGATACCGAGAAACAGGCCATCAGGCCGTAGCGCCCGGCGCGATTGAACCAGTTGTCCGACGGGGTCGCTGGCCCAATGTAAGCACATGGCATGGATCACAAGATCCTGACTGTGTTCGGCAAGTTGCAATTGTTCGGTGTCTTTACTGCAGGTCGCATCAGGGAAGCGGCTGCGCCAGAAATCGGGAAACCCGGTGATTACGGCTTTATCCGTAAACGTCTTGTTAACCAGAGATAGCCGATCCTGAATGTCGTCTGCCGCCATTTCGTGCAGAAACAGAGCCGGATCATGCAGGGCGCGTTGGCGATTGCGGATCAGCGCCGCGCGGTCTGTGAGTTGCGATGTCATGGGTGAAGGATAGTGGCGTGTACTCTGCTTTTCAAACGGCCTTGCGGCTTGTTTATCCTCCACGTTGTACATTGTGTGGAACGCAGGTGGAAAGTGAGTTCGGCCTTTGCGGTCCCTGCTGGCGCGACACGCCTTTTATCTCCGGCCTGAGTTGTGATGCTTGTGGTGTGCCGTTGCCGGGTGACGATGCCGGAACACCCGAATTCTGTGATGATTGTCTGACGATTGCGCGACCGTGGAGCAAGGGGTGTGCAGCACTGATATATCGCGACAACGGGCGGAATTTGGTTCTGGCGCTGAAACACGGGGACCGGCATGACATTGTGCGACCCGCTGCGTTATGGATGGCCAATGCCGCCCGACCATTGGTCGATGATCAGATGATTGTGGCGCCTGTTCCACTACACTGGACGCGCATGATCCGGCGGCGGTTCAATCAGTCTGCTCTTTTGGCTCGGGCCGTGGCCCGGAAACTGGACTTATCATGGTGCCCTGATCTTCTTGTGCGCCCCAAGCGTACCCGACCGTTGGATGGGTTAGGTCGTGATGCGCGATTCGAGACCCTGCAAGGTATGATCGAACCGCACCGGCGGCGTCGTCAGTACATGATGGACCGCTCGGTTCTTCTGGTGGATGATGTGATGACATCGGGAGCGACGCTTTCGGCGGCGGCGCAGGCTTGTTTCAGGGGCGGGGCAACTGATGTGCGCGTCGTGACACTGGCGCGCGCCGCCAAGGATGCCTAAGTTGCGGTCGATCCCAACTTACGGAAATAATGCAGATGCAACCTGTCGAAATCTATTCCTCGCCCCTTTGCGGGTTTTGTCATGCGGCTAAACGCCTGTTGAAACAAAAGGGAGTCAATTTCTCCGAAGTGGATGTTTTTGCCGATCCATCGCGCAAACCGGAAATGATTCAGCGCGCGAACGGCAAACGAACCGTTCCACAGATTTTTGTCGGCGATACCCATGTCGGGGGATGCGATGAGCTGTATGCCCTGGAGCGCGCCGGGAAACTGGACGCCTTGTTGGCTGGTTAAATGCGATGAAAGCGGCACTGATACAGCTAAATAGTAGTGACGATCCGGAGGCCAATCTGCCTGTGACGCAGGCATATATACGGGAGGCCGCAGGGCGGGGTGCGGGATTTGTCCTGACGCCCGAGGTTACGAACTGTGTTTCAGGCAGCCGCACGCATCAAATCGAGGTTTTGCAGACTCAAGCCAACGATCCGACCCTTGCCGCATTGCGTGAGCAGGCCGATCAATTGAATATATGGCTTCTGATTGGCTCTCTCGCACTGAAAACCGATGATCCGGACGGCCGGTTCGCGAACCGGTCCTTTCTGATCAATCCGGATGGCGAAATAGCTGCGTGGTATGATAAAATCCATATGTTCGATGTGCAGGTGTCCGAGGTTGAAACCTATCGCGAATCAGCCGGATATCGCCCCGGAGTTCGCAGCGTTCTGGCGCGACCTGAATTCGGTTCGGTAGGAATGACGGTCTGCTACGACGTTCGCTTTCCGTACCTGTTTCGACAGTTGGCGCAGGCGGGGGCCGAAATCCTGACAGTACCCTCGGCATTTTCCAAAGTCACAGGTCAGGCGCATTGGGAGGTATTGTTGCGCGCGCGGGCAATTGAAACGGGCAGTTACGTGCTGGCCCCGGCGCAAACCGGGCTGCATCGTGCAAGCCGTGGTAAGCCACGTGAAACCTATGGGCATTCAATGGCTGTCGGCCCGTGGGGTGATGTTTTGGCGGATGCCGGAGCCGAATCGGGTATCATATACGTTGATTTGAACATGTCCGAGGTGGCAAAAGCGCGTCATCGCATCCCGTCGCTTCATGCGGCGCCCGAATATGGCAACCCGGAATGAACGAGAACAGCAGCAATTCACTGGCCGTCGCACTTTTCAGTGAAATTCTGACCAATGATCAGTTGATTCGGAACCGGCTGAGCCGCGTGTTGCCCAAGGGAATGGAAATCAGCCATTTTTCCGTACTCAATCATCTGGCCCGATCCGGAGGGGAGCGAAGCCCCGCGCAACTGGCGAAAAGCTTTCATGTTACGCGCGGCGCGATGACCAATACGCTGAGCAAGCTGGAGTGGGCCGGGTATGTGCATATTCGCCCGGATTGGGACGATGCCCGGCGCAAGATGGTGGCGATCAGCCCGGCCGGACGTCAGGCGCGGGATGCGGCGATTGCCGCGATTGCACCCATGATTTCCGAGCTTGTGGGCGAACTTGGCGATGAAAACGTGCGCGCCACCCTGCCCGTATTGCGTGAATTGCGGGCAAAGCTGGAAAGCGAATGACGCTTATTTCGGTTTCACGCTGGCGGTCACATAATTCACGCTCAGGTCTTTTGGCGATAGTGACCATTGCCAACTGACAGGGTTGAAGACAAATCCCTTGCGGTCCACCGGAGACAGCCCGGCCTTTTCAAGCAGGTCGAACAGCTCGTCCGGGGTGATGAACTTGTTCCACTCATGCGTACCCTTGGGAAGCCAGCGCATAACGTATTCGGCCCCGACGATGGCCATGGCAAAGCTTTTGGCATTACGGTTGATGGTTGAACAAATATGAAGTCCGCTCGGTTTCAGCAGCGTTTGACAGGCCGTCAGGTACGCCAACGGATCGGCAACATGTTCGACCACCTCCATGTTCAGCACGATATCGAACTGTTCGCCCGCCGCCGCAATGGCTTCGGCTGTTGTATTTCGATAATCAATGGTCAGGCCAGACTGTTCGGCGTGAACCTGCGCGACGGGGATGTTGCGTTTGGCAGCGTCGGCGCCGACCACGGTTGCGCCGAGGCGTGCCATGGGTTCCGACAGCAGGCCGCCGCCACATCCGATATCCAGAATGCGTAGTCCTGAAAACGGGGCGCCTGCGTTTAGATCACGATCAAACTCCGCAGCGATCTGCGACGTGATATAGTCCAATCGGCATGGGTTAAGCATATGCAGGGGCTTGAACTTGCCGTTCGGGTCCCACCATTCGGCGGCCATTGCCTCGAACTTGGCGACCTCGGCTGGATCGATCGTGGTCTGAGCGGCTTGCATTCTGCTCTCCATGTGCTCTTTTGGGTTCAACCCTCTTATATAGGACGGTCATGGATAAATTCTCAGGCCAAAAGAGCGCAGTCCAGTACCTCTATCGTCCGGTCGAGCCATTTGATCGAAAAATGATGAATGTCGGGGATGGGCACGAAATTTATGTCGAGCAATCGGGCAATCCCGAGGGCTTGCCCGTGGTTGTCTTTCATGGCGGTCCGGGCGGGGGCAGCAGCCCCGCCATGCGGCGATATTTCGACCCGAAGATTTATCGGATCATCCTGTTCGATCAACGCGGTTGCGGGCGATCACGCCCACATGCCAGCATCGAGGCCAACACCACCTGGCATCTCGTGGCGGATATCGAGCGTATTCGTCAGGAGTTAACGATAGATGACTGGATCGTTTTCGGGGGTAGCTGGGGCGCGACATTGGCGCTGATTTATGCGCAGACTCATCCGGCACGGGTGCGCCATCTGATTTTGCGTGGTGTGTTTACCATGACCAAGGCCGAGTTGGATTGGTTCTATGGTGGCGGAGCCGGTATGTTCTGGCCGGAAACATGGAAGCGATTTCAAGATCTTATACCCGAAGACGAGCGGCACGATATGATCGGGGCCTATCACCGCCGGTTGTTTTCCGGGGATCGCGTTGAGGAAATCCATCACGCGCGGGCGTGGTCGGCGTGGGAAAATGCGTTGGCGACGGTGAACTCCAGCGGTAGCGGGGCGGACAGCCCCGCGGAATATGCACGGGCTTTTGCACGTCTGGAAAACCACTATTTCATCAATGGCGGGTTTCTGGAGTATGACGGGCAAATCATTGATCATATTGATAAAATATCTCATATTCCCGGCGTTATCGTGCAGGGGCGCTATGACATGATCTGCCCGCCGGTGTCGGCCTACAAACTGGCCAAAGCGTGGCCAAAGGCAGATTTGCGCATGATTCCTGTGGCTGGGCACGCCCTGTCCGAGCCGGGAATCAGCGCGGAGTTGGTCAAGGTGATGAACCTGTTGGCGCAGGCCCGTTAATGGTGCCCGATTGCATCGAGGCCGGTATCAGTATCACGTCGGTATTTTGTCGGTAAAGCGTCGGTGACGATGCATGGTTTGTGGGTTGGCCAGAATTATTAATCGGGCGAACGTATGAATTTTCCGCTTACCCTTGCAGACTCGGGATAAGAGGCGTATATCCCCCTCAACAGCGGCGTCGTCGGGTTTCACCGGATGGCTCCACCGGGAAATTATAACGGGCCGCGCGCCCGTTTTTTTGTGCGTGAAAGACCGATGAGCAACGATCTGATTGCGAAAGCTGCGATTGACCGCCGATTGGCCGAGATCATCACCCCCGTCATTGAGGACATGGGGTATGAACTTGTGCGTGTGCGCTTGATGAGCGGCAAGACGTCGACATTGCAGATCATGGCCGAGAAGCCGGACGGTGGGATCGAAGTGGACGATTGCGCCGAGATATCGAATGCTGTCAGCGCGGTTCTGGATGTCGAAGATCCGATCTTGGACGCCTATACGCTGGAGGTGTCCAGCCCCGGCATCGACCGCCCGCTGACGCGGCTCAAGGATTTCGAGGAATTCGAGGGTTACGAGGCCAAGCTGGAAACGTCCGAACTGATCGACGGGCGCAAACGCTTCAAGGGTGTTCTGGCCGGGGTCGAGGATGACGAGGTGCTGATCAATATCGAGGAAGGCACCGTGGGTTTGAAATTCGATTGGCTGGCCGATGCCAAGCTGGTGCTGACCGACGAGTTGATCAAGGAAATGCTGAAGGCCCGCAAGGCCTCAGGCTCGCTTAATGAAGATGCTTTTGACGAGATCGAGACCGAAGGGTCTGAGGAGGACTGAAAATGGCAATTACCTCTGCCAACCAGCTTGAGCTGTTGCAAACCGCCGAGGCCGTGGCCCGCGAAAAGATGATCGACCCCGGTCTGGTGGTCGAGGCGATGGAAGAAAGCCTCGCGCGGGCGGCCAAGAGCCGTTACGGCGCCGAGATGGATATTCGGGTCAGTATCGACCGCAAAACCGGCAAGGCGACCTTTACCCGTGTGCGCACCGTGGTCGAGGATGAAGAACTGGAAAACTACCAGGCCGAGATGACCGTCGAACAGGCCAAGCAGTATCTGGACGATCCCAAAGTGGGCGACCAGTTCATCGAGGAAATTCCGCCGGTCGATATGGGCCGGATCGCCGCGCAGTCGGCCAAGCAGGTGATTCTGCAAAAGGTTCGCGAAGCCGAACGTGACCGCCAGTACGAAGAATTCAAGGATCGTGCCGGCACCATCATCAACGGTGTGGTCAAGCGCGAGGAATACGGCAACGTCATCGTCGATGTCGGCCGGGGTGAAGCGATCCTGCGCCGCAACGACAAGATCGGGCGCGAAAGCTATCGCAATGGCGATCGTGTGCGCGCCTATATCAAGGATGTGCGCCGCGAGGCCCGTGGCCCGCAGATTTTCCTGAGCCGCACCGCGCCAGAGTTCATGGCCGAGCTGTTCAAGATGGAAGTGCCGGAAATCTATGACGGCATTATCGAGATCAAGGCCGTCGCCCGCGATCCGGGCAGCCGGGCCAAGATCGCCGTGATTTCCTATGACGGGTCGATTGATCCGGTCGGCGCCTGTGTGGGTATGCGCGGGAGCCGTGTTCAGGCGGTCGTGAACGAGCTTCAGGGCGAAAAGATCGACATTATTCCGTGGAACGAGGATCAGCCGACCTTCCTTGTGAATGCGTTGCAGCCTGCCGAGGTTTCCAAGGTGGTTCTGGACGAAGAGGCTGAGCGGATCGAAGTGGTCGTGCCCGAGGATCAGCTTTCTCTGGCTATCGGTCGTCGCGGTCAGAACGTGCGCTTGGCCAGCCAGCTGACCAATCTGGATATCGACATCATGACGGAGGCCGAGGATTCCGAACGCCGCCAGAAAGAGTTCGAGGAGCGCACGAAACTGTTCATGGACAACCTGGATCTGGACGAATTCTTTGCACAGCTTCTGGTTTCCGAAGGGTTCACCAATCTCGAAGAGGTTGCCTATGTCGAGCTGGACGAATTGCTGGTGATCGACGGGGTGGACGAGGACACGGCCAACGAATTGCAGGCGCGTGCCCGTGACGTTCTGGAAGCACAGGCGCGGGAGGCAATGGAGAAAGCCCGCGCGTTGGGGGCTGAGGACAGCCTTATTGAATTCGAAGGTCTGACCCCCCAAATGATCGTTGCGCTGGCCGAGGATGGGGTGAAGACCCTGGAAGATTTCGCCACCTGTGCCGATTGGGAATTGGCCGGTGGCTGGACCACGGTGGATGGTGAGCGCGTCAAGGATGACGGGATTCTGGAACCGTTCGACGTGTCGCTGGACGAAGCCCAGAACATGGTTATGACCGCGCGAGTCATGCTAGGATGGGTGGACCCTGCGGAACTTGAGCCCGAAGCTGCCGACGAAGCCGAGGGCGAAGAACAGGAGGCCGAGGCCTGATCCGTCAGGCCTCGGAAGCTGCTGATGGGTCGCGGTGGGCAACCCAAGGATCGCCAGGACGGTCCCGAACGCAAGTGCATTGCCACGGGTGAGGTGCATCCGCGTCATGGATTGATCCGTTTCGTCGTTGCGCCCGACGGGCAGATTGCGCCGGATATCGCAGGCAAGTTGCCGGGCCGTGGCATTTGGGTGTCGTCCGATAGGGCGGCGCTTGAAAAGGCGGTGAAAAAGGGGCTGTTTGCCCGTGCAGCGCGTCAGGCTGTGGTCGTTCCCGATGACTTCGTGTCTTTGGTCGAGGATCAGTTGGTGGCGCGGATCGTGAACCTGATCAGCCTTGCCCGAAAAGGCGGCGGCGCGGTTACGGGCTATGAAAAGGTTAAGGATTGGCTGTCCAGGGAAGAAGCCACCGTTCTGATTCAGGCCAGTGACGGATCGGAGCGTGGAAAATCGAAGTTAAGCACGCCCCAGGGCGGGACATTCATCGGCTGGCTGACCGCCGCAGAGCTGGGGCGCGCCTTTGGGCGACAAACCACAGTGCATGCGGCACTGGGTGCTGGCGGTTTGTCCCAACGTGTTGTAGATGAAGCGGCAAGGTTGAAGGGCCTGCGCGTTTCGAACGGCGGGCAGACCTGCCGGAAAGGAAGTTGAACCATATGAGCGACAACGACGGAAAAAAGACTTTGGGTGTTCGTGGCGGTCCCCGTTCGGGGAACGTGAAGCAGAGCTTCAGCCATGGCCGGACCAAGAACGTCGTGGTGGAAACCAAGCGCAAGCGCGTCGTCAAGCCAAAGCCGGGTGCAGGAGCTCCGGGCGCGGCAGGCGGGGGCAAGGCGCAGGGGTCCGCAGGCGGTTCTTCGAAACGTCCGGCCGGTATTTCGGACTCGGAAATGGAGCGCCGGATGAAAGCGCTTCAGGCCGCGCAGGCGCGTGAAGCCGAAGAGGCTGCACGCCGCGAGGCTGAGGAGAAAGAGCGCGAGGAAGAACGGCAACGCCGCCGGGAAGAGGCCGAGGCCAAGGAACGCGAACAGCGCGAGGCCGAAGAGCGCGCCCGCGCCAAGGCCGAGGAAGAAGAACGCAAGCGCCTTGAGGCAGAGCAAGCCGCTGCAGCACCGCCGCCGCCGCCCGAAGAGCCGCGTGCCCCCGCCAAGCAGCAACCCGTCCGCAAGGTCGAGAAGGAACGCGACCAGACGACCCGTGGTCGTGGCAAAGGCCGCGACGACGGTGGTCGTCGTGCGGGCAAGCTGACGCTGAATCAGGCGCTTTCGGGTGGTGAAGGTGGCCGTCAGAAATCTTTGGCCGCCATGAAGCGCAAGCAGGAACGCGCCCGTCAGAAGGCCATGGGTGGTCATCAGGAGCGTGAAAAGGTTGTGCGTGACGTGCAGCTTCCGGAGGCCATTGTGGTTTCCGAGCTTGCCAATCGTATGGCCGAGCGTGTGGGCGACGTTATCAAGGCGTTGATGAACAACGGTATGATGGTTACGCAGAACCAGACGATCGATGCCGATACCGCCGAACTGATCATCGAGGAATTCGGCCACCGCGTTGTGCGTGTCAGCGCTTCCGATGTCGAGGACGTGATCGATCAGGTCGAAGACAAACCCGAAGATATGGAAGCACGCCCGCCGGTTATCACCGTGATGGGCCATGTGGACCACGGCAAGACCTCGCTTCTGGATGCGATCCGCAACGCCAAAGTGGTGTCCGGCGAAGCGGGCGGGATCACACAGCATATCGGTGCCTATCAGGTAACGACCGATGGCGGTCAGGTTCTGACCTTCCTCGATACGCCGGGTCACGCCGCATTCACCAGCATGCGCGCTCGTGGTGCGCAGGTGACGGATATCGTCGTTCTGGTGGTGGCTGCGGATGACGCGGTGATGCCGCAGACCGTCGAAGCCATCAACCACGCCAAGGCGGCCGAGGTTCCGATCATCGTGGCGATCAACAAGTGCGACAAGCCCGAGGCGAACCCCGACAAGGTGCGTACCGACCTGTTGCAGCACGAGGTGATCGTCGAGGCGATGTCGGGTGATGTGCAGGATGTCGAAGTATCCGCGCAAACCGGTCAGGGGCTTGATGAGCTTCTGGAGGCGATTGCGCTTCAGTCGGAAATTCTCGAACTGACGGCGAACCCGAATCGGGCCGCTGAAGGTGCGGTGATCGAAGCGCAGCTTGATGTTGGCCGCGGTCCTGTCGCCACGGTTCTGGTGCAGAAAGGGACCCTGACGCAGGGCGATATTTTTGTCGTCGGTGAGCAGTGGGGTAAGGTTCGTGCGCTGATCAACGACCGGGGCGACCGGGTGAAAAAGGCCGGGCCATCGGTTCCTGTTGAGGTTCTGGGCCTGAACGGTACGCCCGAAGCGGGCGACGTTCTGAATGTGGTCGAAACCGAGGCGCAGGCGCGCGAGATTGCCGAGTATCGTGAGCAGGCGGCCAAGGAAAAACGCGCGGCAGCCGGTGCCGGTACATCGCTGGAGCAGTTGCTGGCCAAAGCCAAGGAAGACGAAAACGTCAAGGAATTGCCGGTTCTGATCAAGGCCGATGTGCAGGGCAGCGCGGAAGCGATCATTCAGGCGATGGAAAAAATCGGCAACGAAGAGGTGCGGGTGCGCGTATTGCACTCGGGCGTTGGCGCCATCACCGAATCCGATATCGGCCTTGCCGAAGCATCGGGCGCGCCTGTTCTGGGCTTTAACGTCCGGGCGAACGCGCCAGCCCGCAACAGTGCCAACCAGAAGGGCGTCGAGATTCGCTATTACAGCGTGATCTACGATCTGGTCGACGACGTGAAAGCGGCGGCCGAGGGTCTTTTGGGTGCGGAAGTACGCGAAAAGTTCATCGGCTATGCGCAGATCAAGGAAGTCTTCAAGGTTTCCGGCGTCGGCAAAGTGGCGGGCTGTCTGGTTACCGAAGGCGTTGCGCGCCGTTCGGCTGGTGTGCGCCTGCTGCGCGACGATGTCGTGATCCACGAAGGCACGTTGAAGACGCTCAAGCGCTTCAAGGACGAAGTGGCCGAGGTCCAATCGGGTCAGGAATGCGGTATGGCCTTTGAAAATTACGAGGACATTCGTCCCAACGATGTGATCGAGATTTTCGAGCGTGAAGAAGTCGAGCGCAAGCTGGACTGATCGCTGATCGGCATGAAACAAGAGGGGCTGCTACGGCAGCCCCTTTTTTGTTTATCACAGCCAATCACGCAGGATCGGGATCAGCGGAATGTCGGCGGGCGGCATGGGGTAATCACGCAGGGCGTTGGAGCGGACCCATTTCAATGCCTGACCTTCACGGCCTTGTGGAGTGCCTTCCCATTTGCGGCAGGCAAACAGCGGCATGAGCAGATGAAAATCATCATAGCTGTGGCTGGCAAAGGTCAGCGGTGCAAGGCAACTGGCCCATGTGTTGATGCCCAGTTCTTCTTCCAGTTCGCGAATCAATGCGTGTTCGGGGGTTTCCCCCGATTCGACTTTGCCGCCCGGAAATTCCCACAGGCCAGCCATGGATTTTCCTTCGGGTCGTTGGGTCAGCAGAATGCGACCATCTGCGTCGATCAGTGCGACCGCCGAAACAAGAACGGTTTTCATGAGCGGTAATCGGCGTTGATGTCGATGTAGCCATGGGTCAGATCACAGGTCCAGACAACGGCGGTTCCGCCGCCCAACCCCAGATCGACGTGAATCGCCAGCTCTTGCTGTTTCATATAAGCAGATGCGGCAGTTTCACTGTATTCGGGGTCAACCCAGCCTTCATGTGCGACCCGAATATCGCCAAACCAGATTGAAAGCGTATCCCGGTCTGCCGGCGCGCCGGATTTGCCGATCGCCATCACAACCCGGCCCCAGTTGGCGTCTTCTCCGGCAATAGCTGTTTTGACCAGCGGCGAATTTGCGATGGCCATGGCATGAGTGCGAGCATCCGTATCGCTGGAAGCCCCGGTCACCGAAATCTCCACGAACTTCGTCGCGCCTTCGCCGTCACGCACGACCTGATGCGCCAGATCCAGCATGACCTGTCGCAGCCCCTCCATGAACCCGACAGAATTTTCGGTCACGCGGATGCCCGATGCCCCTGTGGCCCCGACAATCAGGGTGTCGGAGGTTGAGGTATCGCTATCAACGGTAATGCAGTTGAAGGTCTTTTCGTTCAAAGCCGAGACCATGGATTGCAGGACGGGCTGATCCACCACCGCATCGGTGAAGATGTAGACCAGCATCGTTGCCATGTCCGGTGCAATCATGCCCGACCCTTTGGCAATGCCCGCGATGCGCACGGGCTGTCCATCAATATGCACGATGGTGCCGGACCCTTTTGGGAAGGTGTCGGTCGTCATAATGGCGTTTGCGGCGTCTTTGATTCCGTCGGGGGATAGATTGACGGTCAACTCGTCCAGTTTCGCGGTGATCTTGTCATGCGGCAGCGGTTCGCCGATGACCCCGGTGGATGAGGTGAAAATCCGGGATTCCGGCAGGTTCAGAGCCTGTGCCGCTGCTTCGGTTACCGCCTTGACGGACTCCCGGCCGTGGCGACCGGTAAAGGCGTTGGCATTTCCGGAATTTACAAGGATCGCTGCGCCCTGGTCGCTGATCTGGCCGTTCTTTTCCTGGCAATCCAGAACCGCCGCCGATCGGGTGGCCGACCGGGTGAAGGCGCCGGCGACGGTTGCGCCCGGCGACAGAACGGCCAGCATCACGTCATCGCGCCCCTCATAGCGAACGCCGGCCTGCGTTGTGGCAAACCGGACCCCGCGAATGGCGGGCAGGTCGGGAAATGACGCAGGTGCAAGCGGGGAACGTGGAAGAGGAGCGCCCATGATCAGTTCTCCAGAAGATCAAGGTTATTGACGATTTCGGGATCGATTCCCGAGCTGTCGGTGCGGTCGATATCTGCCTTGCCGGTCAGGGTTTCAATATGCGCATCGAAGGCTGCCTGACGCAGCGTTTCTTCGATTTCCGTGCGCACGTCGTCCAGCTTGGGGGTATCTTTGACACGGGTTTCGTTCAGTTTGATGACATGCCAGCCAAATTGCGTCTGTACCGGGTCGGAAACCTGGCCAGGCTCAAGCGCAGTCACGGCCTGAAAGAACGGCTCCACCATGACACCGGCGCCGAACCAACCCAGATCCCCGCCATTGGGGCCAGAGGGGCCCGTGGATTTTGCTGAAGCGAGTTCGGCGAAATCCGCGCCATCGGCCAGTTCCTGCACGATAGCCTTGGCTTCGTCCTCGGTTTCGACAAGAATATGGGCCGCCTTGTATTCGGTTTCCGCCTCGGCACCTGCATAATCCCTGTCATAGGTGGCCTGAATTTCCTCATCGCTGAGGTCGGCGTTCATGACCCGGTCGATCACCTCGCTGGCGACGATGCCGCGACGTTCGTTTTCAAGGATCAGGGTGTTGCGCTGCGAAAGCTCACCGGTATGATCCTGCATCAACAGAGTTTGCTGAACCAGCTGATCCAGAATTCCGTTGAACAGCAGTTCGGCAGGCAGCTGGCCGTACTGGGCCGGGAGGCTGGCGCGCAGAGCAATCATGTGGCCAAGCGTGATTTCGGTACCGTTTACGGTGGCCATCACGGTGTTGGTGTCGGCCGTATCCTCCGCCTGTGCCGAGAGCGGCAGGACAAGCATCGAAGTCAGGGCGATTGTTGGAAGAAACCGTTGGCGAATAGACATGGTTTACCTTTCTTGCATTGCTGCATCAGGGGGTCGTGCGGCTGCGCGACGTTGACACTCTATCGGCGGCCCCTTACATCGGCTTTGGACCAATAAAACCGCCATCTTGTGCCCGTTCTAGGGTGGTGCGGGAGGCGGGGCAAGCAATTGCCTGTCACGGATAAGCACAAACACCGGAACGGATAGAATATGCTGGGTATCGGAACTGTCGCCAAGAAGATCTTCGGCACTCCCAATGACCGCAAGATCAAGGCGACCCGCCCGCTGGTCGAAAAGATCAACGCACTTGAGCCCGAATTCGAAGCGCTGAGCGATGAAGGGCTGATCGAAAAGACCCAGGAATTCAAAAAGCGGATCGAAGAGGGCGAAAGTCTGGACTCGCTCCTGCCCGAGGCGTTTGCCAACTGTCGTGAGGGTGCGCGCCGCGCGCTTGGATTGCGCGCCTTTGACGTGCAGTTGATGGGCGGGATTTTCCTGCATCAGGGCAACATTTCGGAAATGAAGACGGGTGAAGGCAAGACGCTGGTCGCGACCTTCCCGGCCTATCTGAACGCGTTGACCGGCAAGGGCGTTCATATCGTGACAGTGAACGATTACCTGGCCCGCCGTGACGCCGAGTGGATGAGCAAGGTTTACGGCGCTCTCGGCATGACCACCGGCGTGGTGTATCCGCAGCAGCCCGAGGATGAAAAGAAGGCGGCATATGGCTCTGACGTGACCTATGCCACCAACAACGAGCTGGGTTTCGATTACCTGCGCGACAACATGAAATCTTCGCTGGAGGAGATGAGCCAGCGCGAGCATTACTTTGCCATTGTCGACGAGGTGGACAGTATCCTGATCGACGAGGCACGTACGCCGTTGATTATCTCGGGCCCGGCGCAGGATCGCAGCGATCTCTATGTTGGTATCGACAAGCTGATCCCGGAATTGACCGACGATCATTATTCGCTCGATGAGAAAACCCGCAACGTGACCTTTACCGACGACGGGAACGAGTTTCTCGAAGACCTGCTGCATTCGCGGGGTCTGCTGGAAGAGGGGCAGTCGCTTTACGATCCTGAAAGCACCACCATCGTGCACCACGTCAATCAGGGTTTGCGCGCGCACAAGCTGTTTCAGAAGGACAAGGATTACATCGTCCGCGATGGTGAAGTTGTCCTGATTGACGAATTCACCGGGCGGATGATGCCGGGTCGTCGTTTGTCGGACGGCCTGCATCAGGCAATCGAGGCCAAGGAAGGCTGCAACATTCAGCCCGAGAACGTGACCCTGGCCAGCGTGACCTTCCAAAACTATTTCCGGCTCTATGACAAGCTGTCCGGTATGACCGGGACAGCCGCGACCGAAGCCGAGGAATTCGCCGAAATCTATGGCCTTGGCGTTGTTGAAGTTCCTACCAACAAGCCGATTGCACGTCTGGATGAAGATGACGCGGTTTACCGCACCACGAAGGAAAAATTCGACGCCATCGTCGAAACGATCAACGAAGCCCATGAAAAGGGCCAACCGATCCTTGTGGGTACCACTTCGATTGAAAAATCCGAACTTCTCAGCCAGTTGCTGACCCAGGCGGGGATCAAGCACAATGTCCTGAACGCCCGTCAGCACGAGCAGGAAGCCCAGATCGTGGCCGATGCCGGTAAGCTGGGCGCCGTGACCATCGCGACCAACATGGCCGGGCGCGGAACCGACATCAAGCTGGGTGGCAATGTCGATTTCAAGATCATGGAGGCATTGGAGGCCAACCCTGAAGCCGATCCGGAAGACGTGCGCGAAAAGATCGAAGCGGAACATGCGGCTGACGAAGAGGCCGTGAAACAGGCCGGTGGTCTGTTCGTTCTGGCGACCGAGCGCCACGAAAGCCGTCGGATCGACAATCAGTTGCGTGGCCGGTCGGGGCGCCAGGGCGATCCGGGCCGTTCAGCATTTTTCCTGAGCCTCGAAGACGACCTGATGCGTATTTTCGGCTCGGAACGGTTGGAAAAAGTGCTGTCGACGCTTGGCATGAAAGAAGGCGAGGCGATCATTCATCCTTGGGTGAACAAATCGCTTGAGCGGGCGCAGGCCAAGGTCGAAGGCCGTAACTTTGACATCCGCAAGCAGTTGCTGAAGTTCGACGATGTGATGAACGAGCAGCGCAAGGTTATCTTCAAGCAGCGTCTCGACATCATGAAGGCCGATGACCTTTCCGAGATCGTGCGGGATATGCGCGGTGAGGTGATCGACGATCTGATCGACACCTACATGCCGCCCAAGACCTATGCCGATCAATGGGATACCGAAGGGCTGTATGCCGCGGTGATCGAGCAGTTGAATCTGGACCTTCCTGTCATGGCCTGGGCCGAGGAAGAAGGCGTCGACGACGATGAGATCGCCGACCGTCTGGACAAGGCTGCCGACGAGATGATGGAGCAAAAAACCGACGCCTTCGGCCCTGAAAACATGCGCGCCATCGAAAAGCAGATCTTGCTGCAAACCATTGACGCCAAGTGGCGAGAGCATCTGTTGACGCTGGAACACCTGCGAAGTGTCGTCGGTTTCCGTGGATATGCGCAACGTGATCCGCTGAATGAATACAAGAACGAAGCCTTCCAGTTGTTCGAGACGATGCTGGACAGCTTGCGTCAGGATGTGACGCAGAAGCTGGCGCAGATTCGGCCGATGACCGAGGAAGAACAAAAGGCAATGATGCAGGAAATCGCCGACCAACGTTCTGCGATGGAAGACGCGGCCAAAGCGAAACACGCCGGTGCGGCGGCTGCCGGGGCTGCAACCGCTGCCGGGGCGGTGGAAGGATTCGACGAAAACGATCCGTCGACCTGGGGCAATCCTGGCCGAAACCAGCCATGTCCGTGCGGTTCCGGTCAGAAGTTCAAGCACTGCCACGGGCGTCTGGCCTGAGTTACGTGGCGCTCGGCGTTGGCCGTACTTCCTCCTTGGGGATGCCACACGGACGCCTGTTTCGTTGATCATGGTTAAGCCACCCCGAGATTGGAGTGGGAGAATCGGCCATGATCAATCCAAGGCGCATCCTGACTGCTGGCGGCACCTTTGCCTGTGCGCTCGGTGTCGGGTTCATCATGCAAAACGCGGCTTCCTCCGAACCGGTTGCAACCGAAGTGAGCATGGGTGGGATGATTGCTGCCGCGCCGGTTCAGGCGGTGAAAGACAATTTCACGCAAGTGTCAGGGGGCTCCGGGCCAATCCCTGAACAAGAGTTCAGGGGGAAATTGACCGGTATCACATTGACGTCGGCCAGCATTCCGACCCCTCCGAAGATGGGGCCGCAACCCAAGCGGTTGCCGGCAAACCCGGTCAATGGTGCGCAGATTGCAAAGGCGGCATTGACCGACCAAACGATATTGGATCTGCCGCCTGAGGAACCGGCCCCGGCATTCTCATGCGACATCACTATGAACGCCAAGGCCCTTGTCGCAGCCATGGCGGAAGTTACCGTAAATGCGCCTTGCCTGGTAAACGAAAGATTTACCCTGCACCACAGCGGAATGATGTTCACCGAGGTCACCGACAGCAAGGGCAATAGCCGTATGATCGTACCGGGGCTTTCGCCAAATGCGGTTTTCATGGCGTCGTTTCCCAATGGCGAGGCGGCAATGGCCAGCGTCAGTCTGGATGCGCTGGAATTCTATGAGCGTGCCGTCATCCAATGGCAGGGCGATAGTGGATTGCAGCTTCATGCGTTGGAGTATGGGGCCGGATATGACGATCCCGGCCATGTGTGGGCCGATGCAGCGGGTGATTTTGAGCAGATGGCCAGAGGGAACAGAGGGGTTCTGACGCGTCTTGGAGCAAAGGATGTTCCAAATGCGCGGCTGGCCGAGGTTTACACTTTCCCGTCCGGAGCAGCGCAAAAGCCGGGAGATATTCACCTGAGCGTCGAGGCCGAAATCACATCGGCCAATTGTGGCCGCGACATCACCGCGCAGTCGCTTGAGGTTCGTAACGGCGGAACCCTTAGAGCGCGGGACCTTGAATTGGCCATGCCAGCCTGCGATGCGACCGGTGATTTTCTGGTGTTGAAAAACATGCTCAATGACCTGAAGATCGCGCGGAAGTAATCCGCAGTATCCGGGGGTCATGGAATGACATTCGTGCGTGCGGCGTCGGTCGCCGCACTTTTTTTGTTTACTCAGGCCTATACGGTTGCAGCGCAGGACGTGACGCTGACATCGCGCGATGGCGATGTCGAGATTTCCGGCAACCTGTTGGGTTTTGACGGGGAATTCTATCGTGTTCAGACCGTTTATGGCGAATTGACGGTTGATGGTTCGGGTGTGCGATGTGAAGGGCCGGGATGTCCCAGTCTCGAGAATTATGTCGCGCGCGTCAGATTCTCCGGAGCGCCGACAATCGGCCGGGTGTTGATGCCTGCGCTGTTAGAGGCCTTTGCCATTCGTCATCAGTATGATCTTACCCGGAAGGCGCTGGACGACGAGCGGTTTCTTTACACGCTCAGTGATCCGGAGAACGGTTCGTTGCTGGGTGAATTTACCTTTCGCTTGTCCAATACGGACGAGGGTTTTGCCGACCTTTTGGCCAACGAGGCGGATATCGTGATGTCCATGCGGGAAGCCCGGCAAGACGAGCTATCGCGCGCGCGTGACGCCGGGATGGGCGATTTGTCGGCCCGCGGGCGCAGCAGGATCGTAGCGCTTGATGGCCTGGTGCCGGTGGTGGCGCCAAGCAATCCGGTTCAGGCGATCACGACGCCGCAGCTTGCGCAGGTTCTATCCGGCGAAATCGAGAACTGGTCCGATCTGGGGGGGCCGGATGCACCGATCACGGTTCATGTGCTCGATGGCTCCTCGGGATTGGGGCAGGCGACAATCGACAGGTTGCTAAGGCCTGTGCACGCGACTTTGACGGAGACGGCTAAGCATTATGAGGACGGACCGGCCCTGACTGCTGCGGTCGCCGATGATCCGTTTGGTTTGGGTGTGACCAGCCGGTCAGAGCCGGGAAATACATGGGCACTGGCGTTAAAAGGACAGTGCGGCTTTGCGCTCAGTGCGTCGCGCCGGGCCGTGAAGACCGAGGATTACCCGCTGACTGCGCCACTCTTCTTGTACATGCCTGCGCGCCGTTTCCCCAAGCTGGCGCGTGAATTTCTGGTCTATTTGCGTGATCCTTCGGCGCAGTTGGTGATCCGGCGTGCGGGATTTGTCGACCGTGCGCCAGAAGAGATCACGATCAACGCGCAGGGTGACAGGTTTGCCAATGCGATCGCGCGCGCCGGGGATGAGGTGCCGTTGGCGGAACTACAGCGAATGGTTTCGGTGCTGTCGCCGTTGCGACGCCTGACAACGACCTTCCGTTTCGAGGCCGGATCGGCGCGGTTGGATGCTCAATCGCGTTCGAACGTGCAGCAACTGGCGCGGGCGTTGGAGGTGGGGCTGTACGATGCGCGGCGGTTGGTGTTCGTGGGGTTCAGCGATGGGGATGGACCGGCCGGACCGAACAAGATCATCGCCAAGCGTCGTGCCGAAGCCGTGCGTCAGGCAGTGTCGATGGCGGCGGAAACGGCCAATCTGGACCGCATCACGTTGGAGGTTGAGGCCTTTGGCGAAGCGATGCCGATGGCGTGTGATGACAGCGAATGGGGGCGGCAGGTGAATCGGCGCGTCGAGGTCTGGGTGCGTTAAAGATACCCTTCGGAGCGAAAGCTGAGTTCGCAGGACTTTCCGATGATGATGTGATCATGCAGGGCGATTCCAAGTGCCTCGGCGGCAGCGCGAATCTGGTGGGTCATCGCGATATCGGATTCAGACGGTGTGGGATCTCCGGATGGATGATTATGCACTAAAATCAAGGCGCTGGCGTTCAGGTGGAGGGCGCGTTTGACCACTTCGCGCGGGTAGACGGGGACATGATCAATGGTGCCGCTGGCCTGTTTTTCATCGGCAATCAGGATATTTTTCCGATTCAGGTAAAACACGCGAAACTGTTCGACCTGCTGATGCGCCATGGTGGTGTGGCAGTAGTCCAGAAGTGCATCCCAGGATGAGATCACATGCTGCTGCATCACGCGGGCGCGGGACAGGCGGTGGGCGGCGGCCTCGATGATCCTGAATTCACAGATGACCGCGGCGCCAACACCGGAAACTTCGGCCAGATGTTGTGCCGATGCGGACAGAACGCCGTTGAAATCTCCAAATTTTTCAAGAAGTTGCCGGGCCAGAGGTTTGACATCGCGACGGGGAATGGCGCGGAACAGGATCAGTTCCAGCATCTCGTAATCCGGCAGGGCCTCCGGGCCGCCGGACAGGAAGCGATCCCGCAGGCGTTTACGGTGATCCCGGATATAGGAGGGCAGGCGCGCGCCTTGGGGGAGGGGCTGCGTTGTGGCCTCGTCTGCCTGAAACAGAGGCAGGGGCATCTCGGAAAATGCGCGGGGTTTGCTCATGCCCGCAGCTTGCCGGTGAGCGGTTAGGGAAAGGTTAACAAGACCCTGAAACCGGCATCGGTATAACGTCGGTATCGTGTCGGTATTGCATCGGTACGGTGGGCGTTAACCAAATGCCGCAGAACAAAGAAAAAGGGCGCACCTGATAGATGCGCCCTTGTAACCTGTCGAGTGCCGATGTGGCGGATATCAGCCCTTCATGCCGTCCCAGAAACTTTTGACCGACGAAAAGAAGCTTTTGCTTTCGGGGTTGTTGTCTTCGGACAGTGAATCGAACTCCCGCAGCAGTTCCTTTTGCCGCGAGGTCAGGTTCACCGGGGTTTCGACAGCCAGTTCGATGAACATGTCGCCGGAACTGCCACCGCGCAGGGCGGGCATGCCCTTGTTGCGCAGGCGCATCTGCCGGCCCGATTGCGAGCCTGCCGGAATCTTGACCCGGCTGCGACCGCCGTCGATTGTCGGCACCTCGATATCGCCGCCAAGTGCGGCGGTGGTCATCGACACGGGAACGCGGCAGAACAGATTTGTGTCCTCGCGCTCGAAGATGTCGTGCTTGGCGACCTCGATAAAGATATAGAGGTCACCGGCAGGACCGCCGCGCATTCCAGCCTCGCCCTCACCGGCGAGGCGGATACGGGTGCCGGTTTCAACGCCCGCGGGGATGTTGACGTTCAGCGCGCGCTCTTTCTCGACCCGGCCCTGACCGTGGCAGGTGTTGCACGGGTTCTTGATGATCTGGCCGAGCCCCGAACAGGTGGGGCAGGTGCGTTCGACGGTGAAAAAACCCTGCTGCGCGCGCACCTTGCCCATGCCTGAACAGGTGGGGCAGGTGGTGGGTTCTGCGCCGCCTTCGGCACCCGAGCCGTTACAGGCATCGCATTGCACCGAGGTTGGCACGTTGATGGTTTTCTGGCTGCCGTTGAAGGCCTCTTCCAGGGTGACACGCAAGTTATAGCGCAGGTCCGAGCCGCGCGCGGCGCGCTGACGCCCGCCGCCTGCACGACCGCCGCCCATGAAGTCGCCGAACAGGTCGTCGAACACGTCGGAAAAGGCCGAGGCGAAATCGCCCTGACCGGCACCGCCGCCAAAGCCGCCGCCCGGACGCGGGCCGCCACCGCCCATGCCCCCTTCGAAGGCGGCATGGCCGAAGCGGTCATAGGCCGCTTTCTTTTCGGGGTCTTTCAAAATGTCATAGGCTTCGCCGGCTTCCTTGAACTGTGCCTCGGATTCCGGGTTGTCCTTGTTGCGGTCGGGGTGAAGTTCCTTGGCTTTCTTGCGATAGGCCTTTTTGATTTCGTCCGCCGACGCGCCCTTGGATATGCCGAGCACTTCGTAATAGTCGCGTTTGGCCATCGGGGATCTCCTTTTGCTGGAACACGCAGGGCCGGCCCGTTGGTCGGACCGGCCCCACTGGTCCCGTCAGGCGCCTTACGAGCGCTTGTCGTTGTCGAGGTCCTCGAAGTCGGCATCGACGATGTCGTCGTCGTCCGGACCGGCGGCCTCATCGGCTGCGGTGGGCTCGTCGCTGCCTTCTTCGGCCTGAGCCTTGTAGATGGCTTCGCCCAGTTTCATGGCCGCCTCGGTCACGTTCTGGATGCCTGCCTTGATCTTATCAGCGGTTGCATCCTCTTTCTCGAGGTCGTCTTTCAGTGCCGCGATGGCCAGTTCGATAGCCTCAACCGTGGTCGGATCGACCTTGTCGCTGTGCTCTTCCACCGATTTTTCGGTCGAATGGATGAGGCTTTCGGCCTGGTTCTTGGCTTCGATCAGTTCGCGGCGGGCCTTGTCTGCCTCGGCGTTTTCCTCGGCTTCCTTGACCATGTTCTCGATGTCCTCGTCGCTGAGGCCACCGGACGCCTGAATGGTGATCTTCTGTTCCTTGTTGGTGCCTTTGTCCTTGGCCGAAACAGAGACGATACCGTTGGCGTCGATGTCGAAGGTCACTTCGATCTGGGGCATGCCGCGCGGTGCGGGCGGAATGTCTTCGAGATTGAACTGACCGAGCAGCTTGTTGTCGGCCGCCATTTCACGTTCACCCTGGAAGACGCGGATCGTCACGGCGCTCTGGTTGTCCTCGGCGGTCGAGAAGATCTGCGACTTGTTGGTCGGGATCGTGGTGTTGCGGTCAATCAGGCGGGTGAAAACGCCACCGAGCGTTTCGATCCCCAGGCTGAGCGGCGTCACGTCGAGCAGGACGACATCCTTGACATCACCTTGCAGAACACCGGCCTGAATAGCGGCGCCCATGGCGACCACTTCGTCGGGGTTCACGCCCTTGTGGGGCTCCTTGCCGAAGAACTTGGTCACTTCCTCGACCACCTTGGGCATACGGGTCATGCCGCCGACCAGAACGATTTCGTCGATTTCATTTGCCGAAAGACCGGCATCCTTGAGCGCGGCTGCACAGGGCTTCATCGAGGCCTTGATCAGGTCGCCCACGAGGCTTTCCAGCTTGGCGCGGGTCAGCTTGATGACCATGTGCAGCGGCTGGCCGTCCGTGCCCATCGAGATGAAGGGCTGGTTGATTTCGGTCTGCGAGCTGCTGGACAGTTCGATCTTGGCTTTTTCGGCAGCTTCCTTCAGGCGCTGAAGGGCCATTTTGTCCTTGGTCAGGTCGACGCCGTGTTCCTTTTTGAACTCGTCCGCCAGGTAGTTGACGATACGCATGTCGAAATCTTCACCGCCAAGGAAGGTGTCGCCGTTGGTGGCTTTCACCTCGAACAGGCCGTCGTCGATTTCAAGGATGGTCACGTCGAACGTACCGCCGCCAAGGTCATAAACGGCGATGGTGTGCGTGTTTTCCTTGTCCAGACCGTAGGCCAGTGCGGCGGCGGTCGGCTCGTTGATGATGCGCAGCACTTCGAGACCGGCGATCTTGCCTGCGTCTTTGGTGGCCTGACGCTGAGCGTCGTTGAAATAGGCAGGCACGGTGATGACGGCTTGCGTCACGTCTTCGCCAAGGTAGCTTTCGGCGGTTTCCTTCATCTTGCCGAGGATGAAGGCGGAAATTTGAGAGGGGCTGTATTTTTCGCCGCGGGCTTCGACCCAGGCGTCGCCGTTGCCGCCGTCGATGACGTTGAACGGCATGTTCTTCTTGTCCTTGGCCAGATCCGCGTCATCCGCGCGGCGACCGATCAGGCGCTTGACGCCAAAGATGGTGTTTTCGGGGTTGGTGACAGCCTGACGCTTGGCCGGCTGTCCGACGAGGCGCTCACCTTCGGCAAAGGCCACGATCGAGGGCGTCGTGCGCGCGCCTTCCGAGTTTTCGATCACACGGGCCTGGCTGCCATCCATGATGGCGACGCAGCTGTTGGTGGTTCCGAGGTCGATACCGATCACTTTAGACATGTTTTTCGATCCCTTCCATTACAAGGCGATGTTCCGGACGCCCGACCCGTTATGGCATCAGACCCCCGATGGTTGGACGGGCCCCGACAGAACTGGCCGGGTTCCGTGCTTTGCGCGTATATAGGCAGGCGATTGTGGCCCTGCAAGCGCCGCCGGGAAGTGTAATCTGGTATTTTATGCATAATTTCTGGCGGGCGGATTGCGAAAGCCGGGGGTGAGATGGCCGGAACGGTGTTGAACATACGAGGGGTGGAGATTCACAAGGGGTATCTGGCGCCCGATGCGCAGGCCCGGTTGGTAGAGGATTTGCGCGGGGTTGTGCGTGCGGCGGCCTTTGCGCGGCCGGTCACGCCGGGCGGGCGGCGGATGTCGGTGCGGATGACCTCGGCAGGGCGTTATGGCTGGGTGACGGATCGCAGCGGCTATCGGTATGAGCCATGTCAGGCCGATGACAGCCCCTGGCCCGCGATACCGCAGGCGGTGCTCGATATCTGGGCCGATCTGGTCGGTGATCGGCGCGGCCCGGATTGCTGTCTGGTGAATTACTACGATGAGTCGGCCAAGATGGGGATGCACCAGGATCGCGACGAGAGCGATTTCAGCTGGCCGGTTCTGTCGGTTTCGTTAGGGGCTTCCGCGCTGTTTCGCATCGGTAACACGACGCGCGGGGGCAGGACCGAATCAACATGGCTGGAGTCGGGGGACGTTCTGGTCATGGGTGGCGAGGCGCGGTTGATCTATCATGGGATCGACAGGATCAGAGTTGGCTCGTCCACGTTGTTGCCGCGCGGCGGGCGGATCAACCTGACGCTGCGTGTGGTCGATTAGGCCATCCTAGCGGCGGGCGTCCCAGCTTTTCGATGCGTACTGGCGTGTGTAGAATTCGCCCATCATTCCGATCACCAGAAGCACAACACCAACGATCACGGGATACTCCACCGAGGAATTGCGTGGGAAGTAATTGATGAAGGTAAAGCCCCGGCACTGGTCGATGGCGTGAAACAACGGGTTCCAGTCGAACATTGCGACCATGAAGGACGGCAGGGAGTTGGCAACGAACATCTTGCCCGAGGCGATCATGTTCGCGCGCTGATAGACGGTTGTGAAAATCCCGACAAACCCTGGAAACCACGGTTTGACCGCCAGCAACACCAGCCCGATGGAAACACCGGTGAACCAGGACAACAGGATCATTCCGAATGCCGGTATGGGATACGCGATTTCAAAAGGTGTGACGGCGACGTGATAGGCAAACAGGATCACGGCGACCGACAGTACCTGAATATAAAGTGCGCCAAGTGCAGCCGCCGCAACCGAGATCACCGTATTCATGGGGGCGTGCTGCATCATCGGAGAGGACGGCCCTTCGGCCCCGGCCACCGCTCCAAGCGCCTTGATATGCGTGAGAAACAGGAAAATTCCCGACATCATGTAAAGCAGGAAATCGCCGCGCAGCTTTGCGCCTCTCAAGCCCAACATCGAGAACATCACGTAAAATGCCAGAACAAAAATTACGGCTGTCAGGATATTGTTGATAATCGCAAACAAGGCGTTTCCGTGCGTTTTCCGAACGCTGCGCACGGTCGCGTGATAGATCAACTCGATAGTGGCAATCGCCGACTGCAGATTGCTCTTTGGGGTGACTTTCTGAAACATGGCCTCGCCTTGTCGGCATGTAACTGCATTTCTTATACGGATTTCTTGCCGATCCGTTACCAGCATATCATAAGGGGCACCACGCCACGGATCAACACAAGGCGTACCTTTTGTACGCAGAGTAAACAGGAGCGGTAAATTGGATTACGAAAAGCTGGTGAAGGTCATGCGCCACCTGGCCCTGGAGGGCGGAGACCGGATCATGGAAATCTACAATTCCGATGAGTTCGACGTGAAGGTCAAATCCGACGACAGCCCTGTGACCGAGGCCGATGAAGCGGCTGACGCGCTGATTTCCGCAGGGTTGCGTGATGCATTTCCCGATGTGGCATTGGTGACCGAAGAGCAATCCGGCTCACATAGCCAGAGCGTCGATACTTTCCTGATTGTCGATCCGCTGGACGGAACCAAGGAATTCATAAATCGTCGTGGCGATTTCACGGTGAACATCGCCTATGTCGAAAACGGTGTGCCCGTGCGGGGCGTGGTTTATGCGCCTGCCAAGGGCCGCATGTTCTTTACTCAGGCCGACGGTACATCGGTGGAAGAGGACGGACCTTTCGACAAGGAAACGGTCGGTACGGTGCGGCAGATAAAGGTGTCGCAGCCCGACAATAGCGAGTTGATGATTGTGGCCAGTAAATCGCACCGCGATCAGGCCACGGATGATTATATCGGCAAATATGGTGTCAAGGACATGACCAGTGCTGGATCATCTTTGAAGTTTTGCCTGGTTGCGACCGGCGAAGCGGATTTGTATCCGCGCCTTGGCCGCACGATGGAGTGGGACACGGCCGCAGGTCAGGCGGTATTGCATGGCGCGGGCGGGCATGTGGTGCGATTCGATGACCATGCGCCACTAAAGTATGGTAAAGACGGATTTGCCAATCCGTTCTTCATCGCCCATGCGCCGGGTGTCGACCTGAAGGAAGCCTGATGCAGCCGCTGATTGTCATTCCGGCCCGGTATGCTTCGACCCGGTATCCAGGTAAGCCGCTGGTTGAGCTGACCGGGGCCACGGGTGAAAAGAAGAGCCTGATTCAGCGCAGTTGGGAGGCAGCCAAGCAGGTCGGGGGTGATCCGCGTGTCGTGGTGGCCACCGATGACGATCGTATTCGCACGGCTGCCGAAGCCTTCGGCGCGGAGGTCGTTATGACCTCGGAAGGGTGTCGCAACGGAACAGAACGCTGCGCCGAGGCGCACAAGGCTTTGGGCGGAGCGCATGACGTGATCGTCAACCTACAGGGGGATGCACCGCTGACCCCGCATTGGTTTGTGGAGGCTCTAATAGACGCGTTGGTCGAGGATGCCGATGCCGGGATGGCGACACCGGTACTGCGCTGCGATGGCCGGGCCTTGAACGGGTTTCTGGAAGATCGTCGCGCCGGACGTGTCGGCGGGACGACCGCGGTGTTCGATGCGGCACGTCATGCGCTGTATTTCTCGAAAGAAGTGATACCGTTTACATCGCGTAGCTATGAGGATGACGAAGCGACTCCGGTATTTCACCATGTTGGCGTATACGCATATCGGGCGCAGGCGTTGAAAGACTATCAGGGTTGGCCGGAGGGTCCGCTGGAGCAGCTCGAAGGGTTGGAACAACTGCGGTTTCTGGAGAACGGGAAGCCGGTTCGTTGTGTCGAGGTGGATGCACGTGGGCGACAATTCTGGGAACTAAACAACCCCGAGGACGTTCTACGGATTGAGGCGATGATAAGCGAAATGTCTCTCATCTGATGAGCGAACTTTCTCCGGGTATGTTTCCGGTCGTAATTTCCCCGGATTTGTTACTGGAAAATGACATATTGCTACAGTATCGCAGAAATGGAAAAGCAATCTGTTAGCTAGCCTTGGGAGCGAGGCGGTCAGGAGTAATGATGCGTAAAAGAGTCACGAAAGCAATTTTCCCGGTGGCAGGTTTGGGAACCCGGTTTTTGCCGGCAACCAAATCGGTTCCGAAAGAGATCATGACGCTGGTTGATCGCCCCTTGGTGCAATATGCGATCGACGAAGCACGCGCCGCGGGTATCAAAGAGTTCATTTTCGTGACCTCCCGCGGCAAGGGCGCGTTGGAGGATTATTTCGACCTCGCCCCGCAGCTGGAGCAGGAACTGCGCAAGAAGGGCAAGGACGAGTTGCTGCAAATCCTGAAATCCACAAACATGGATAGCGGCGAGATTGCTTATCTGCGCCAGCACAAGCCGCTTGGCCTTGGGCATGCTGTCTGGTGCGCGCGCCATTTGATTGCGAACGAGCCTTTTGCGGTTTTGCTGCCGGATGACGTGATAGCGGCCGACAAACCCTGCCTGGCGCAAATGGTCGAGGCATTCGAGGAAACCCAGGGCAACGTCGTCGCCGCTATGGAAGTGCCGGAGGACAAGGCTTCGGCATACGGGGTTCTGGATATCAAGGAAGACATGGGCCGCGTTGTTTCCACCAAGGGTATGGTCGAAAAACCGGCCTTGGGTGATGCGCCTTCGAACCTTGCGGTGATCGGACGGTATATCCTGACACCCAAGGTTTTGCAAAAGCTGAACAAGAAAAAGACCGGAGCCGGTGGGGAAATCCAGCTGACCGACGCGATTGCTGCTGCCCGCGAAGACGGGGACGAGGTTTACGGCTATCGTTTCGAAGGGGAACGCTTCGATTGCGGATCGAAAGCGGGCTTTCTTCAGGCGACGGTTTCGTTTGCCCTGGCACGCGATGAGCTGCGGGATGATCTGTACCGGTATATCAGCGATATCGTTCACGCTCGGAAAGCTGCACAGTAATCGGGCAGGGGGCCAACGTGACGAATATTCTTGTTACCGGTGGCGCGGGTTACATTGGCTCACACGCATGCAAGGTGCTGAAGGCTGCCGGATACACGCCTGTAACCTATGACAATCTCAGTACCGGTTGGGAAGAAGCCGTGAAGTTCGGGCCGTTCGAGCAGGGCGATCTTACTGACCGGGAGCGGCTGGACCAGATCTTTGCAGCCTATCAGCCCGCTGCCATCCTGCATTTCGCGGCGCTGAGCCAGGTCGGTGAAAGCATGCGGGAGCCGGGCCTTTACTGGCACAATAATGTGGCCGGATCGCTGACGCTGTTCCAGGCTGCGGTGCAGGCAGGGTGTATGAACGTGGTGTTTTCGTCGACCTGTGCGACCTATGGAGACCAGGACAATGTGGTTCTGGACGAAAGCAGCGCACAGTATCCGATCAACGCCTATGGCGCTTCGAAGCGTGCGATCGAGGATATGTTGCGCGATTTCGAAGGTGCGTATGGCCTGAACCACGTGGTTTTTCGGTACTTCAATGTTGCGGGCGCCGACTCCGAGGCCGAAGTGGGCGAGTTCCATCAACCCGAAACGCATCTGGTGCCGCTGATATTGGATGCCATTCAAGGCAAACGGGATGCGTTGACCATTTTCGGCACCGATTACGATACGCCGGATGGGACCTGTATTCGGGATTACGTGCATGTGATGGATTTGGTGGACGCGCATGTTCTGGGGCTGAACTGGCTGGAGCAGGGCAAGGGTAGCCGGGTGTTCAACCTTGGCACCGGCACAGGGTTTTCCGTGCGAGAGGTGATCGAAAACGCCGAGAGCATCACCGGCAAGGATGTGCCCCGTATCGAAGGGCCAAGACGGCCCGGAGATTGCACCAAGCTGGTTTCAGGCTCCAGCCGGGCCGAGGCAGAACTTGGCTGGACCCCCGCCCGCTCGACGCTGGATCAGATGATCGGGGATGCGTGGCGGTGGCATCAAACTGGACATTACGACAAATAATGCCGATTCTGCCGCGAAAGCGGAATTGAGCGGACATGCAGGCATGGGTTGGCTGAGCGAAGCGGCAAAGGCATACCGGCTGCGCTGGAAGCGCCGTCGCCTGCTGTTTCGAGCCGTTCGAAAACGCCGGCAATTGCATCCGGTCAAGGATCGCACCGCGAAGATTTCCCCGGATGCGATCCTTGTCTTTTCGACGGTTCGAAACGAAATCGTGCGTCTGCCCTACTTTCTTGAGCATTACCGCCGCCTGGGTGTGGCGCATTTCCTGATCGTCGACAACGACAGCGATGATGGCACGCGCGATTATCTGGCGCGGCAGCCCGATGTTTCGCTTTGGCATACATCGCATAGTTACAAGCTGTCGCGTTTCGGGGTGGATTGGTTGACCTGGCTGCAAATCCGTCATGGCAGCGGGCATTGGTGCCTGACGGTGGATGCCGATGAAATCCTGATCTATCCACATCATGATACGCGCCCCTTGGCGGCCCTGACTGGGTGGCTGGATCAAAGTGGCCGACGGTCCATGGGGGCGTTGATGCTGGACATGTATCCCAAGGGCCGTTTGCGGGATCACCCCTATCGTGCGGGCGATGATCCGTTTCATGCGCTAAACTGGTTCGATGGCGGCAATTACATGATCCGCAAGAAACCGGATCTCGAGAATTTGTGGATTCAGGGAGGTGTGCGTGCCCGGGTGTTTTTTGGCGACCAGCCCCGCCGCGCGCCGACCATGGGAAAGATGCCACTCGTACGGTGGCACTGGCGTTATGCTTATGTCAGTTCGGCGCATTCATTACTGCCCAAAAGCCTGAACAGGGTCTATTCCGAGGACGGTGGCGAGATGCTGTCGGGCATATTGCTTCATACGAAATTCCTGCATGTCGTTGTCGATAAGTCCGCAGAGGAAAAGCGGCGGCGCGAGCATTTCGCGAACAGTGCGCTCTATGACTCCTATTACGATGGGCTGATGGAGAATCCCGACCTGTGGTGTGACGGTTCGACCAAACTGATCAGTTGGCGACAGTTGGAGGCGATGGGCCTGATGTCAAAAGGAGGGTGGGTTTGAGAAGGGTATATGAAACGATGTTGCGTTTATGCGCAGTATTGTTTTCTTTTCGGAAAAAGAATGTGTTAAGCGTCTGCCAATTACAATTCAGTATGAGTCAAGAGGCGCAGGAAGGCAGAGCGTGAGCTTGGTGCAGTCATATCGCATGCGGCTGAAACGCAGGCGCGCCAAGGTCCGGGCGTGGCGCAAGCACTTTGCGCTCAGGCCGGTTGTGGATCGGACTGACCGTATCAGCCCCGGCAATATCCTTCTGTTTTCGACCTTTCGCGATGAATATGTGCGCCTGCCTTATTTCCTGAAATATTACCGCGATCTGGGCGTATCGCATTTTCTGATGGTGGATAACGACAGTCAGGATGGCGGGTGCGAGTATCTGGCCGAGCAACCCGATGTATCGCTTTGGACCACCAAGGCGAGCTACAAGAAAGCACGTTTCGGGGTCGATTGGCTGAACTGGTTGCAGGGTCGATATGGGCACGGGCACTGGTCGCTGGTTGTCGATCCGGATGAGTTCTTTGTCTACCCGTTTTGCGATACCCGACCGATCCGGGCGCTGACCGACTGGCTGGACGGCTCGCAGCTACGATCGTTCGGGGCGATGTTGCTGGATATGTATCCAAAGGGCCGGATGGACGCCGTACCGTACCGGCTGGGTCAGAACCCCATGGAGATCGCTGCGTGGTTCGATCCCGGAAATTACATGATCCAGAAAAATGACGCTTTCGGAAATCTCTGGATTCAGGGCGGGCCGAGAGCGCGTGTGTTCTTTTCCGATATGCCCAAGAAAGCACCGGCGTTGAACAAGGTGCCACTGGTCAAATGGGACCGGCGCTATGCCTATGTCAGTTCGACTCATATGTTGTTACCGCGCGGGCTGAACCAGACTTACGATACGCTTGGCGGTGAGAAAACAAGCGGCGTTCTTCTGCATGCCAAGTTCCTCGATACCTTTGCGGCCAAGGCCGAAGAGGAGTTGCAGCGCAAACAGCACTATGCCGCCAGTGTCGAATATCAGTCCTATTATGATAACCTTCAGGACAATCCAGACCTTTGGTGCAAATGGTCCGAGAAGTATATAAACTGGCGCCAGCTGGAGATCCTTGGGCTGATGTCCAAGGGGAACTGGGCATGAAGAAGGGGCAGTAGCGGGTGAGTGTCGGTATCATCATGTTGGTGCACACGGCCTTTGATCGGGCTGAACAGGTGGCGCGGCATTGGGCCGCTGCCGGTTGCCCGCTGGTAATTCATGCCGACAAGTCGGTGCCCCGCGATGCTTACAAGGCATTTACCAAGGCAATGTCGGACTTGCCTGACGTGCGGTACAGCAAGCGCCACCGCTGTGAGTGGGGGACCTGGGGCCTGGTGGCCGCAACGCAAAGCGCTGCGGAGTTGATGCTGGAAGAATTTCCGGATGTGCGCCACGTCTGTCTGGCCTCGGGGTCGTGTCTGCCGCTACGGCCGGTGCAGGAACTCAAGGACTATCTGGCCGAACGGCCACACACCGATTTTATCGAGTCTGCAACCACCGCCGATGTACCATGGACGATTGGCGGACTGGATCACGAACGGTTCACGCTGCGCTTTCCGTTTTCCTGGCGCAAGCAGCGCTTTCTGTTCGATCGCTACGTCGCCTTGCAACGCAGGATCGGTTACAAGCGCCGCATTCCCAACGGTATTGTACCGCATATGGGCAGCCAGTGGTGGTGTCTGACCCGGCAGACCTTGTCGGCCATTCTGTCTGATCCGGACAGGGAGGTTTATGACCGGTATTTCAAGCGTGTCTGGATTCCCGATGAAAGCTATTTCCAGACCCTGTCGCGACAGTATTCGCGCCAGATCGAAAGCCGTTCGCTGACATTGTCCAAGTTCGACTATCAAGGTAAGCCGCATATTTTCTATGACGATCATTTGCAGTTGCTGCGCCGGTCGGATTGTTTTGTCGCGCGCAAAATCTGGCCGTTTGCCAATCGTCTGTACGATGCCTTTTTGTCGGATAAGGCCGGGGTCATGAAGCGTACCGAACCGAACCCCGGCAAGATCGACAGGATTTTCTCGAAAGCGGTGGAGCGGCGCACACGCGGACGCCCCGGCCTTTACATGCAAAGCCGTTTTCCGGTGGAAGGGCGCGAAAACGGCCTGACTTGCGCGCAGTACTCGGTGTTCGAGGGGTTCGGAGATCTTTTCGAGAATTTCGAGGCGTGGCTGGCGCGCGCCACCGGCACGCGGGTGCACGGGCATCTCTTTGCGCCGGAACGTGCCGAATTTGCGGATGGGCAGAGCGTGGTAAATGGAGCGCTCAGCGACAGTGCGGCGCTGCGCGATTATAATCCGCGCGCCTTTCTGACCAGCCTGATCTGGAACACACGGGGGGAACGTCAGTGTTTCCAGATGGGGCCGCGTGACCGCATTAAAAAGATCGAATGGGATATCGCCAAGGACCCGAACGCGCAGATTTCGGTTATCACCGGGGCATGGGCCGTGCCATTGTTCAAATCGAACAGGAACTTCTCGGAAATCCGGCAGGAGGCTGCCCGCCTGCAACGCGCCGAAAGCAAGCATCTCGAGGTGTTGCGTTCGCAATGGGCCAAGGCGCGCATCCGAATCTGGACCATGGCGGAGTTCATCGAGGCGCCGATGGAGCCGTTGCAGACCATTATTGACGAGATCGGACAGCAAAATCTACGTGGCCTGGCCGAGGTTCCGAAGATGGCCGACCTGACCGGATTTGGCCAGTTTTTGCAGAATCTGAAAAATCAGGGCATGCACCCATATCTGATGGGTGACTTCCCGGTGGCGCATGACCCGCATGAGCCGCAGCACAACAAACCCAAACCTTATCTGGTGCAGTAAGCTGTATGTCCGATGCATTCGACTATTTCGTGGTGTTCGCCGAAATGCGCACCGGATCGAATTTTCTGGAAAACAACCTGAATGCCTTTGACGGTTTCGAATGTCATGGCGAGGCGTTCAATCCGTATTTCATAGGTTACCCGAACCGGACCGAGGTTCTGGGTATTACGCAGGCGATGCGCGATGCCGACCCTGCGCGGTTGATCGACACGATCAAGACTCAGTCAAAGGGCCTTGGCGGGTTCCGGTTCTTTCATGATCACGACCGGCGGGTTCTGGATATTTGTCTGGATGATCCGCGTTGTGCCAAGGTCATCCTGACACGAAACCCGGTGGATAGCTTCGTTTCATGGAAGATCGCTCAGGCGACCGGGCAGTGGAAACTGACCAATGTGAAACGTCGCAAGGATAGCAAGATCCGGTTCGACGCTGCCGAATTTGAAACCCATGTGGCGCAACTTCAGAAATTTCAGGTGTTTTTACTGAACCATCTGCAAACCACTGGCCAAACGGCATTTTACGTCGATTACGAGGATATCCAGTCTGTCGATGTGATCAACGGACTTGCCAAATTCCTGGGTAGCGATGAGTGTCTGGACGAGTTGGACACATCGCTGAAAAAGCAAAACCCCAGTGCGCTGCAATCCAAGGTGTCGAACTATGAAGAAATGGAACGTAGCCTGTCGGGGCTGGACCCGTTCAATTTGTCGCGTACCCCGAATTTCGAGCCACGCCGGGGCCCTGCGGTGCCGGGATATGTAACCGGCGCACGCGCACCGTTACTTTATATGCCTGTTCGGTCCGGTCCTGAAAATGAAGTGCGTGCCTGGATGGCGGCACTGGACGAGGTTCCGGAGGGCACGCTGCCGACGCACCTGAACCAGAAGAGCTTGCGACAGTGGAAACGGCGGAACAAGGGTCATCGCAGCTTTACCGTGTTGCGCCATCCCGTGGCGCGCGTCCACGATGTGTTTTGCTCGAAAATCCTGATGCAGGGGCCCGGCACGTATCACGATATTCGCAAGGTGCTGCGGAATTTCCATAAACTACCCATTCCCGGAGGCGAACCGGGGAACGAGTATGATCGCCGGGCTCATCGTACCGCGTTCATGAGTTTCGTAGAATTCCTGCGCGCCAATCTGGCAGGACAGACGAATATCAGGATTGATGCCCATTGGGCGACGCAAGCCGCGGTTATCCAGGGGATGGCGCAGTTTTCCGTGCCCGACATGGTTATCCGCGAGGATGAGATGGCCACGTATTTGCCCGTACTGGCGAGTCAGGTGGGATATACGAAACCGCCCTGTCCCCAGGCCGCCCCAACAGACCAGCCCTTTGATCTGTCCGATATCTACGATGATGAAATCGAAGCGCTGGTAAAGGATGTCTACCAGCGTGACTACATGATGTTCGGGTTCGGACCCTGGAATTGACCTGTGGGGTATCAGGCCGCTTGCGCAGCCTGAGCTTCGGTTACAATGGTGTAAAGGGTCGCCGGATCGGTATTGGCGCGCAGCTTGGCACAGACCGCCGGATCACGCAGGGTGCGCGACACGAGCGCCAGTGCCTTGAGGTGTTCGACTCCGGCTTCGCGTGGGGCGAAAAGGGCAAAAGCCAGATCGACGGGTTGCCGGTCGACCGCATCGAAATCGATGGGCTTTTCCAGCAGCACAAGCGCGCCGACAACCTCATCCAGACCATCGAGACGGGCATGGGGTAAGGCAACACCATGACCCACCCCGGTGGGTCCGAGGCTTTCGCGTTCTTGCAGGGCTTCGACCGTATCCGCCTGATTGACGCCATAGACCGATTCAGCAACGCTGCCCAACTCATGCATCAGGCGCTTTTTGCTTGAAACAGCAGATAGCACACGCACCGCCTCTGGCTTGAGGATCATAGACATTTCCATCGCTTTCGACGCTCCACCGGGCGCGACGCTGTGCGCGCCCGGCCCTCGTGCCTGTTTACGGATCAATCCAGCCAATGTTGCCGTCTTCACGACGATACACGACATTCAGACCCTTGTTTCCCTCGTTTCGGAAGACCAGCACCGGAGACCCCGCAAGTTCCATCTGCATGACCGCTTCGCCAACCGAAAGCGATGGAATACTGGTTTCCATCTCGGCGACGATGATCGGCTGAAGGCTTTCCGGTTCCGAATCCTCATCTCCTTTGTCAGAAGCGAGGATATATGAGGAAGCACCAGAGAGTTCAACCGGCTCGGAACGGTCGCGGTGGTGGTCTTTCAGGCGGCGTTTATACCGTCTGAGTTGTTTCTCCATTTTGTCACAGCACTTGTCAAAGGCCGAGTAAATCTCGTGGGAATGGGCCTTGGCCTGAGCCGTCAGGCCGGTTGAAAGATGCACAATGGTTTCGCAGACAAATTCACTGGCGCTCTTGGAAAAAACCACGTGAGCGTCGGTTGGACGCTCGGCGTATTTTGCCACGGCTGTGCCCAGTTCTTCTTTGACATGCGTTTGCAGTGCGTCACCGATGTCGATCTGCTTGCCACTGATTTGATAGCGCATCTTAACTCCTTCATTTAACGATCCGGGGGCGTGCGGCACGCGTGGATTACGGTGTCGTTGCTTAGGTCCGGATACGGGAAATCGACATTTCAGCGGCTTGTCCAAGACCCTGCCCGCAGAGCGGGACGATAGGGCATGCGCGAACAGAAGCCTGAAATGTCATAACCTCATTTGAGGCGTTTTCAGGGGTGGTTGTCAACTGAGATCGCATTTGCAGATGTGCTTTCGGCGAAAGATCACGAGATTCTGAAATTGTCGCCCAGATAGACACGGCGGACATTCTCGTTTTCGACAACTTCACCCGGGGTGCCCGACATGAGAACTTTGCCATCATGCAAAATGTAAGCGCGATCAACAATTTCCAACGTTTCTCGCACATTGTGATCGGTGATCAGAACGCCAATCCCGCGTTTCTTGAGGTCTGCGACCAGGTGACGGATATCGCCGACCGAAATTGGATCGACTCCGGCAAAAGGTTCGTCCAGCAACAGATACTTGGGGTGGGCTGCGAGGCAGCGGGCAATTTCGACCCGGCGGCGCTCGCCGCCCGACAAGGCCAGCGCCGGTGCGCGGCGCAAATGCTCGATTGAGAATTCCGACAACAGTTCTTCCAGACGTTCGCGGCGTTTGTGACGGTCGGGTTCAGAGATATCGAGGATGGCAAGGATGTTGTCTTCGACCGAGAGGCCACGAAAAATCGACATTTCCTGCGGGAGGTAACCGATTCCCATCTTAGCACGGCGATACATGGGCAGATTCGTTACTTCCTGCCCGTCGATCAACACATGACCGCCTTCAGGGTTCACCAGCCCGGCAATCGCGTAGAATGTCGTGGTTTTCCCCGAACCGTTGGGGCCGAGAAGGGCGACGACTTCGCCCTGTTGCAGTGATAGCGAAACGTCGCGGATCACCACGCGTTTCTTGTAGCTCTTACGCAGGCTTTGAATTTCGAGCCCGCTATTTTCGTGTGCGACTTTCAGGTTCGGAGCGGCCATTATTCGCCCTCGGGCTGCAATACGGTTTTGACCTGGCCGGTCATGCGCGCGGTCCCGGCGCGGGTATCGACAACCATTTTGTCCGAGGTCAGCGCCTGCGGACCCTGCACAAGCAGAACGTCGCCGCGCAATTCGATCATGCCATTGTCGACGTCGTAGTCCGCTTCGCGACCTTCCGCCGCATCCTGACCGCTGACAATGGTGACGCCACCTCGTGCTTCAAGCCGTTTGATGCCACTTTGATCGTCCTTGTAGACCACCAGAACGCGCGGTGCGGACAGGCGCATCTCTCCCTGACCGATGATCACGTTTCCGGTGAAAATGGCGGTGTTGTCGTTTTGATTGACGTCCAGTGTTTCGGCCGTGATCTCGACCGGCAAACTGCTGTCCTGCTGGGTGTTGCCAAAGGCCACCTGTGACCCTTGTGCAAGGCTGGCGACAGGCGAACAAAACAACAAAAAGAAAGCGGTCAGCCGGGCAATACGGGTCACGTCGGGTCAATCCTCTGAATTCTGGGGATGGTATATCAGCTTGACGCCATCCGTGAAAAGCAAATGTGCATCGCCGGTCTGTTCGTCGCTGGTCAGGATCATACGTCCGGCATCCAGATCTCCGGGGGGGCCGGTTCCACTAACGGGGCCGGGCGTGTCGGCATAAAGGATGTCAAAGCGCGAATTCAGAACATCGGTGCCGAAATCATAACCGTTGCTGGTGACAACGCGCACATTCCCGTTGAGCTGCGCCTTGAATGCATCGCTGTCTACATCGGCACCTTGCGCGGTGACATCTATCACGGCACCGGATTTCAGCGCCAGTGTGGCGTCGATACCGCTGGCGTGCATGAGGCGCATATCCTCCTTGTCCGGAATGGCACTTTGAGCTCTGACGACAATCTGATCGCCACTGTCGGTGACGCCGGCGAATGTCGGGTTCGAGGCTCCTTGTTCCTGTGCGCGTTTCTCAATGTCAATTTGTGAAACCGCAATTGATTTGGTCGGGTCGACGGTGCGAGACAGCAGGAACAAGGTGGACAACAGGCCCAATGCCGCCAGAGGCAGAAGGATTTTCATCCATGCCACCAGTTTGGAGCGGAGATTGGTATGTCGGGCCATGGTTCAGTGCGCGAAGATGTCGATCTCGGGCCAGCCGGCCAGGTCCAGACGCGCGCGGGTGGGAAGAAAATCGAAACAGGCCTGCGCCATCTCGACACGGCCTTCGCGTGCCAGCATGCGGTTCAACTCATCGCGCAGGCGATGCAGGTACAATACATCCGAGGCGGCATAATCCAGTTGCGCGTCGGTCAGGTCCGGCGCCCCCCAATCCGAGGATTGTTGTTGTTTCGAGATATCGACGCCAATCAGTTCCTGCAGCAAATTCTTGAGACCGTGCCGGTCGGTGTAGGTACGCACGAGTTTGCTGGCGATCTTGGTGCAATAAACCGGAGCAGCCAGCGCACCAAAGGCATTGTACATTGCAGCAATGTCGAAGCGACCGAAATGGAACAACTTCAGCACATCTGGATTTTCCAGCATGGCTGCCAGATTGGGCGCTTCATGCTGACTTTTCTCGATTTGAACAAGATGCGCGTTTCCGTCTCCGCCCGACATCTGGATCACGCACAGGCGATCACGGTGCGGATTCAGGCCCATGGTTTCACAGTCAATTGCAACAACCGGACCCAGATCCAGATCTGCGGGCAGATCGTTCTTGTAGAGATAGTTCGCCATTTCGATTCCTTTTGCTGAAGGAACGATGCCCCGGACAGACAATATTCCCCCTGAATTTGGGGTCTGGACAGCAAAAGCAAAACCCCCAAACGCGTAATATGATCCAGCGGTTCTTATCGGACGGGACGGAATCCAGTTCAACCCCGATCAATCTGGCGAGATAGCCGAAGAGGAAGAGTGACTGTTGTGCGCCCTGCCTGGCATCGGGCGCTTGTCGTGTACGATATGGTCTGCCTCTGTCAATGTTGGTCTCTGGCGGCGCGAAAGTCGTCGAGAATGGCATAGAATGCAGGCAGAACCAGAAGCACCAGAAGCGTTGCGGACAGCAGTCCGAAAACCACCGAGATCACCAATGGCTTGACTGTCTGCGCCTGTGTGCTGGTTTCCAGCAATAGAGGGGCCATCCCCATGATCGTTGTTGTGACCGATACGACGATGGGACGGAACCGGTCGCGGCTGGCCGCCCCGACCGCCTGAGCCGGAGTCACGCCTCTGGATTTGTGATCGTCAATGGCCTGTACGAGCAGAATGGCGTTGTTCACCACGATTCCGGCCAGTGAAGCCGCCCCCATTATTGATGGCATTGAAATATTGTACCCCATAGCCAGATGACCCAGCACGACGCCGACCAGCGCCAGCGGAATTGTCATCATCACGATGATTGGTTCCAAATAGCTGCGAAACTGAAAAGACAGGATCACGTAAATCCCCACCAATCCAATCAGGAAGCCACGCAGGATCGACCCCATGGTTTGGGCCGAGTTGGCGTTTTGCCCTTCGATCCGGACTTGAAGGTCCGGAGTCGAATCTACGAGATCCAACAGAAATCCGTTGTTCAGTTCGGTGACTATCTCATCGGCGTTGCCGATGCGTCCATCGACATCTGCGGCGACGGTGACGGTACGTTGCCCGTCTACATGAGTGATACGGCCCCACCCACGGGTTTCCGTGATCGTGGTTGCCGTCGTCAGTGGAATGCGGGTGCCGTCGGGTAGCAATACTTCAAAGGTTGTCAGGTCGTCGAATGCGTTTCTGTCGACCGGGCTTTGCTCAAGTTCGATTTCATGGGAGACATCTCCATCCTGCACGGTTGTGATGATCCGGCCCAGAAATGCTGCACCGATCTGCCCGGCCACATCGCGCCCGGTAAGGCCCAGGCCGGTCGCGCCCTCTGCCAGTGTCAGGCGCAATTCGGGCCGACCGGGCCGAAGATCATGCATGGTGTTATAGACGCCCGTATATGTCTCTAACTCAGCCACAAGACGTGTGGCCGCCATATGCAGATCGTCCAGGTCAGGACCGGACAGGCGAATTTCGACGGCTTGACCTTGTGGGCCTAGTCCCGGTTCGGTCAGGGTTATGGCCAGCACACCGGGTAGTTCGCCGATCTCTGCCCGCCACGCGGCGATCAGTTCATCCAGTTTGGTTGTGCGTTTTTCCGCGCCCAACAAATCGACCGACACTGTCGCGACATGTGTACCGTTTTCGTCCGCGCTCAGGTTTCGGTCAAAGATCGTCTGAACGGTTTGCACCAACTCCTCACCATCGGGTTGCCTGGGCGAGAGGTGTTGGTTGACGACCTCAAGCGCCGCGATCACCCGATTTGTGACCAGTGTCGTCTGATGAAGTGGTGTGCCCTGGGGCATCAGGATGCGCGCCTCGAGCACATCGCCGTCAATCTCGGGCAGGGCTTCGCGTTGGACGTATCCGCTGCGCAGCAGCGCCACTGTTATGATCAGTGCGGCAAGGGTCAGGCCGGTGGTCGCATACCGCCATTGGACGGCTTTATCGACCAGCCGTCCAAGCCCGTTGTCGCGGAGGTTTCCGAAGCCTTTTTCAAACCCTTCGCGAAACCGTGACGGGGGCCACCGTGAGAAATGCAACCCGTGCGACAGGTGATGGGGCAGAACCCAGAACGCTTCGAGCAGGCTTGCGGCGAGGGCGGCGATCAATACGACAGGCAAGACCTCCAGCACTGCTCCCAGATCGCCGGCGAGGAATGACAGGGGTGCGAAGATTGCAACCGTTGTCGCAAAGGACGACAGGACGCCGGGTAACACCCGTTTGGTACCTGCGATGGCGGCGTCGCTTCGGGGTGCGCCTTGGGCCGCTTCTTCGGCGATCGAGTCCGAAATTACGATGGAATCGTCCATCACGATCCCGATTGCCATCAAAAGCGCGACCAAGGTAATCATGTTGAGTGAAAGGCCCGTCAATGCCATCGCGATGAACGCCCCCAGAAAGGCCACGGGCAACCCCAACGCGGCCCATATGGCAAAGCCGGGCCGGAAAAACAGGCTCATGACGGCGATCACGAGAATCAGACCGATTACGCCGTTCTGCACCAGCATGGCAAGGCGGTCGCGCACGATGCTTGTCATGTCCTGAACCAGTTTGATGCGCATTGTAGGGGGCAAGGCGCGACGTTCGGTTTCAATCAGGGTTTGGACATCGTCGAATACGCGCAGGGCGTCGGCTCCGAGCGATTTATTGACCTGCAAAAAGGCTGCCCGCTGCCCATCGAGGATTGCCAGTTTTTCATCCGGGCTGAAGGTTTCTTCGATCTGCGCGATCTGCCCCAGGGTCAGTTCGGCACCGTTGGCTTTCGACAAGATAACGATCTGCGCAAGGGCTTGGGGTGTGCGGCGTTCGTCGGCAAAGCGCAGGGCGATATCGAGCCGATCCGTTTCAAGGCTGCCAAGGGGGCGGTCGAGGCTTTGGGCACCGATGCGGTCCGCAAGCCCTGCGGCGGTCAGCCCGTGCTGTTCCAGAACTGCACGGGGTACGGTGATGCGGTATTGCCGTTCGCCAAAGCCCGTTATTGTCACGCTGGCCACATCGGGCAGGGCGGCGAGACGGTCTTGCAAGTCAGAAGCGTAATGCTCCAGCGAGGCCGGGGGCATATCGCCCGCGACCGCTACGGAAACCACGGCGTCCGAACGGTTGAGTTGCCGCACGACGGGCGGGTCGGCCTCGACAGGGAAATCATCAACTGCGGACACTTCGGTGCGCAAATCGTTGACGAATTGCCCCACATTTCCATCCGGCTGCATCGTGGCGACAGCCCGCGCCGCGTTTTCCTGTGCGGTACAGGTCAGCTCGTCCAGATATTCCACGCTTTCGACCGCATCCCAAAGGCGCCTGCAAATCGCGTCTTCGACATCGCCAGCCGTTGCGCCCCGATACACGACTGAAATTTCCGCCTCGGTCTTGCGAAAATCCGGGAAGGTTTCGCGTTTCAGCGTTGGAGCCGCCATGATCCCGGCGGTCGCGATCAGGATGAGCAGCAGATTGGCCGCGGTGGGGTGACGAACGAACCAAGCGATCATTCCCCGGTCTCCGCGGGAACGATACGCAGGCCGGGTAAAGCCGGTACGATATCGTCAACGATCACTTCCTCGCCGGTGGTCAGGCCGTCTTCGATTATGGCCAGGTCGGCCTGTCGCCAACCGACTGTCACGTTCCGTAGTTCAAGCCGTCCATCCGTATTGCGCAGATACACGGTATCGCCCTGGTGAACGGCCTGCACGGGCAGTGCAATTCTCGGGTTTCCCGGCGGGGCGGTCAGGATCACTTCGACATACATATTCGGGACAAGCGGCAGGTGCGCCGGAGGGCGTGCCCCCTTGTAGGGATCGTCAACCGCGATCACCACCGGTACCGAGCGTGCCTGTGGGTCCAATGCGTTCTCGATTCGAAGAACCCTGCCGTTCCGGACCTGGCCGGGGTTGGAGATCAGTTTCAATTCGGCCGATATACGTTCCAATACCTGCGGCAGGTGGTCGGCATCGAACTGAACCCCGGCATTTGCTGCCGCGCCCATAAGCCTTGGGAAACTGTCGATCGGCAAGTGCGCCGTGATCTCTGCCCGCGCGATTCCATCGGCGGCAACAAGGGATTGGCCACTTGTCACGAACTGGTATCGTTCGACATGCACCGTGCCCACGCGCAGGTTGAACGGTGTTACGATACTGGTCATGTTCAAATCGCGTTCGGCTCGGTCGAGCGTGGCTTCGGTGCGGGCGATCCGCGCATCCAGCCGCGCCTTCTGAACCGGGACGAGGGCCAGATTGTTTTCCAATTCCTGCACGGTGCGGCGCAATTGAAGCGTTATGCGCTCCTGCTCATCCAGCCGGGCCTGCGATGTGGCGCCCTGTTCCGTCAGGGTACGCACACGGTTCAGGTCGGCGGTCGCCAAGGCCAGCCTTTCGGCTTCAATGGTGAGAATGTTGTTTGTGTTCGCCGCTTCGATATCGATCTGTTCGTTTTCGGCTTTCAGCGCGTTCAGGTCGGCCTGTGCCTCTTGTAGCGCCGTTTCATAACGGCTTGGGTCGATCTCCAGAACACGGGTGCCTGCGGGGATCACATTTCCGGTTTCAAGATCTGGATGCCGGAACGTGATGGCGCCCGATACCTCGGCGACCGCTTGCCAGCTTTGCGCAGCGCGCACCGTGCCAAAGCCACGGACCACCGGTGCCAGAGGCGTTGTTTTTACGGTCATTGTACGGGCGGTGACCGAACGTTCCTGGTGTGCGCTACGCTGAGGGGGCTCGGCCCCGGACATCAGCCAGAGGGCAACGCCGATGCCGATGGCAAGCGGGGGAAGGATCTTGAGTGGACGCCGGAACTTCATTTGTCATCCCCGGCTTTGTGGCCTCTCAGCAGGCCGATCTGGATTGTGGCGATGCGTCGGCCCTCCCGGATCAGATCGAATGAGCGATCCGATAATTTCCAGCGTAACACCGTACCTTGCACAAGACCCAGGAACAGATCGGCGCAATCTTCGGTGGATGGCGCAGGAGGGATTTGACCCGTCTGTGCAGCCTCTCGAATTTCGACCAGCAGACGGTGCCGCAATCCCGACATGATACGCCGATGAATGGGGCGCAGCGTATCCTCGGCCGATATCTGGCCGGCGTTGAAAATCAGCGTGGGGATAGCGGGATAGGCCGCGATAAGGCCAAGTTGCGCTGCAATCAGTTCAGCCAATCGCTCCAGTGGGGATGTTCCCTTTGCAACGGCATCATTCCATAGATTGACTGCGCGGCGTTCGATATCCTCAAGCACGGCTTGCCATAGCGCATCCTTGGTTGGGAAATGCCGAAAGATTGCGGCCTGAGTTATGCCGACTTCTTTTGCAACCAGAGCTGTCGAAAGTTTTTCGACAGGTGTGTGTGTCAGCAATTGGAGTGCCGTTTCGATGATCTCGGCTTGCCGTTCCTCAGCGGGTTTTCGCATTCTAGACATTGCTTCACCATAAGTAAGTGAGTAATCACTAACATATTGAGGGAGACAGGCAATGCCTTGCGGCACTGTAATTGTCGGTCAGGTTCTCTTTTGCAGAAAGGGGAGTGCTATATCCGCCAATGTCGTGGTGTTCAGTTCAGCCAGGAACGCCGCTTCGGCCGCGCGCAATCGGGCTTTGAGGCGACAGCGCCCGTCAAGTGAACAGTCACCGCCATCGGCCCCAAAGCATTCGACCAGCGGATGGTCTCGTTCCAGAAGTCTGATCAGATCACCCAGGAATATCTCTTGCGGCCGGTGCGCAAGGATGGCCCCGCCGCCGCCTCCCCTGCGGGTTTCAATCAGCCCTGCACGGGATAGGTGCTGAACAATTTTTGCCAGATGATGACGTGACAAGCCGAACTCATTGGCGAAATCCGCAGTGGACAGGGCCACATGCGGGGTTGCCGCCATGCGCATAAGCATACGCAGGCCAAATTCCGTAAAAGAGGTGAGACGCATGGTCGCTGGTTAGTCGGTTCAATTGGCATTTACAATACTTATTCAGCGGACTAGGCCAGAGGGTATCCCGGTGGGGCAGTTCCCCACTGCCCTGATGCGCTCTGTTGATGCGCGGATAAAAGGACGGACAATGTCAGGACGGACAGCGATACGATGCGCTTGTGTGCCGAGACAGGTCAGCCTTGCTTCAATCGGATCGGAACACCCATCATGACAGATGCGACGACTCATCGTCCGGCCAGCCGATGGCCGATATTTCCAACTGCGCCGGTGCGCGCGCTGTTGCAGCCCGTTCTGGCGCGTGTCGTACGGCGTATTGCCCGCCGACATCCCGAGATGTTCGCGCGCATCGCGCCTTATCAGCAAGCCGATTTCCTGATCGTTGCGCGTGAACTTCCCTTTGCGCTGCATTTGCGCCCAGACCCGGAGCAACCGGTTTTCCGTGCTGTTCCGCGTTACCCGCTGCCTGATCACGATGCCAGGATCGAGGGGCCGTTCATGCTGCTCCTGAATCTTGTTGATGGTGAGGACGACGGCGATGCGGCCTTCTTTTCACGTGATCTTGTAATCTCGGGCAACACCGAGGCCGTGGTATCGTTGCGCAATGCGCTGGACGACGTGGATGGCTCGATTGCACAGGAAACGGCCGATCTGTTCGGCCCGCCCGGCCGAGCGGTTCTGGGTGTGTTGCGACGGAGGAGCGGAACATGAGAGCGGAAGGCCGGTTTTCCGAAGCGGGTGAATTGGTGTGTCCGGCAGGCACGCCCGCGGCTTTGCGTACTGCCGTCGATGCCGGGGCGGATTCGGTCTATTGCGGGTTTCGCAATGCCACGAATGCCCGCAACTTTCCGGGGCTGAATTTCAGCCCCGAAGAGTTGGAGGCCTCGGTTGCCTATGCGCATCAGCGGGGCGCCAAGGTTCTGTTGGCGCTCAATACATACCCCCCTGCCGGGAAGGTCGATCTGTGGCGCGATGCGGCGGCGATTGCGGCCCGTGTCGGCGTGGATGCCTGCATCGTGGCCGATATGGGCGTAGCGCAGCATATCGCCACAAATCATCCAAGCCTGCGGTTGCATCTGTCGGTTCAGGCCGCTGCCTCCAGCCCCGAAGCGATCCGATACTATTGTCAGAATTTCGGGGTCAAACGCGTAGTGCTACCGCGCATCCTGACCATTCCTGAAATTCGCGCGATCAAGCAGGAAATCCCCTGCGAGATCGAAACCTTCATTTTCGGCAATCACGGCCTGATGGTCGAGGGCCGGTGCAGCCTGACCAACTGGATGACCGGAGAATCGACGAACATGGATGGTGTCTGCTCTCCGGCGGCCAAGGTGACATATGAAGAAGATGCCGATGGCGCGCTGCGCTCGTGTCTTGGCGGGGTCACTATCGACAGTTTCGCACCGGGTGAAACGGCGGGCTACCCTACCATCTGCAAGGGTCGTTACACGGCGCCGCATCGGCCTGAAGGGTATTATGCCTTTGAGGAACCCGTCAGTCTGAACCTGTCGCGCCTTCTGCCCGATCTGATGGAGGCGGGGGTGCACGCCTTCAAGATCGAAGGACGACAGCGCTCGAAATCCTATGTCCGCAAGGTGGTGGGCAGTTTCCGCGAGGCGGTGGATGCAATCCGCGCGGGCGCGACGCCTGATTTGGCCGACCTGGTGGCGCTGACCGAGGGGCAGAAGGAAACGCAGGGTGCGTTCAAGACCAAGAAATGGAGATAGGGCAATGGAACTGACACTGGGGCCACTGGCATATCACTGGACCGTCGAGCGCAAGCGGGATTTCTATGCGCGTATCGCAGATGAGGCGCCTGTCGATACGGTCTACCTGGGCGAGGTGATTTGCTCAAAGCGCGCACCGTTCTTCGAGCGCGAGATGCCGCAGGTCATCGAGCGGTTGCAGCGCGGCGGGAAGCGCGTGGTGCTGTGCTCGCTGGCCGAGGTGATGCTCAAACGGGAGCGTCAGGCAACCGCTGATCTGATGGAAAGCGAAGACCATGAAATTGAGATCAACAATGCTGCGGGTCTTCTGGCACGGGATGGCCGATCACATCGTGTGGGGCCGTTCCTGAACGCTTATAACGAAGCCACGATCACGTGGATGGCAGACCAGGGGGCGACCCATGTTTGCCTGCCCACCGAAATGCCGGGTGAGGCGGTCGGTATAGCGGCCAAGGCGGCACGCGATCTGGATCTCGGGGTGGAAGTGCAGGTTTTCGGACGCGCGCCGCTGGCAGTATCGGCGCGTTGCTATCACGCGCGGGCACATGGCAGGACCAAAGACAATTGCCAGTTCATCTGCGAAGACGACCCCGATGGCATGCCATTGGCAACCCGTGACGATCAGCCGATTCTGCGCGTGAACGGAATCCAGACCCAATCGGAAAGTTATATCGAATTGCTGGCAGAACTGCCGGAAATGAAGGCGCTTGGAATAACCCATGCCCGTCTGCTGCCGCAGAATGTGGATATGGTTGCCGTCGCGCAGGTGTTCAACGATGTGCTGAACTCAGGGCTGGATGCAGACGACGGCCGATCTCGTCTTTCGACGATCTGTGCGGGCACCGCGTTCAGCAATGGATTCTGGCACGGTGTTGCCGGGTATCGCCATATCAACCGTAAGGCTGTGGCGGCCTGAGCAAACAGATTGCCTGAGAATCGATGCGCGCGCGCCACGAGCTCGCGCGTTCAGAACACGTATGTGCTCAAGCGGTGTTTGGAATTCCGTGCTCAATTTCAGATGAAATGCGACACTTTCATTACCTGTAAAAAGAAATGGTGCCCAGGAGAGGACTCGAACCTCCACGTCCATACGGACACTAGCACCTGAAGCTAGCGCGTCTACCAATTCCGCCACCTGGGCAGGTGTCGTGGAGGGGCGTTTAGACCTGCCGGCTGGCGGTGTCAACGGAGATTTTCGTCAAATCGTTGCATTGCTCATAGCACCTTGTTCAAAACGCCATAGGGGATTAGGAAGAGACAGTATTTTCAAGCCGGGAGACCCTCAGATGTCGAAACTCGTCACCATCTACGGCGGATCGGGATTCGTCGGCCGCTATATCGCACGACGTCTGGCCAAGGAGGGCTGGCGCATCCGCGTCGCCGTACGCCGCCCGAACGAAGCGATGCATGTCAAACCCTATGGTGCTGTCGGGCAGGTCGAGCCGGTCTTTTGCAACATCCGTGACGACAACAGTGTTCGTGCCGTGATGCAGGGGGCCGATGCGGTGGTGAACTGTGTGGGCACGTTCGACCGCAAGGGCAAGAACAACTTCGACGCCGTGCAGCATGAAGGCGCAGAACGGATTGCGCGACTCGCTGCCGAAGAGGGTGTGCAGCGCATGGTGCAGATTTCGGCCATCGGTGCGAATGTCGATTCCGACAGCATTTATGCGCAAACCAAGGCCAGGGGTGAAGCTGTGGTGCTTGAACATTTCCCGACAGCGGTGATTCTGCGCCCGTCCGTGATTTTTGGGTCCGAGGACGAGTTCTTCAATCGCTTTGCAGGCATGACCCGGTTCAGCCCGGTGCTGCCTGTTGTCGGGGCCGACACGAAGTTTCAGCCGGTCTATGTGGATGACGCTGCCAGTGCCGCAGCAATGGGCGTGACCGGCGCGGCCGCGCCGGGTATTTACGAGCTTGGCGGCCCGGATGTGAACACCTTCCGCGAATTGATGCAGCAAATGCTGGGTGTTATTCGCCGCCGCCGTCTGATCATGAATATTCCATTCGGCATTGCCAGCCTCATGGCCGGTGTGATGGAGCTTGTTCAGACGGTTTCTCTGGGGCTGATCCCGCCGCAGATCACGCGCGATCAGGTGCGCAGCCTGCGGGTGGACAACGTTGTGTCCGAAGGGGCCAGGGGGTTCGCCGACTTGGGTATCAAGCCCGTCGCGATGGAGGCGATTATGCCCGATTACCTGTGGCGTTTCCGTCCGGCGGGTCAATACGAGGCGATCAAGGAATCGGCCTCTAACCTGCGGGTCAATTAACTGTAGGCGATCACCAGAAGAGCCACGCCAAGGATGATCCGGTAGATCACATAGGGCGTAAAGCTGACGCTGCGCAGCAGGCGCATCATCAGGGACAGCGCCAAAAGAGCTGCGACAAAAGCCAGCAGCGCGGCAATCAGGCCATCGCGCAATGCCGCCATGTTTGCCGTCATAGCGGCTTCGGTTCCGAGGAAGACGCCGCTGGCAAAGATCGTCGGGATCGACATGAGCATCGAGACCTTGGCTGCGTCCTTCCGTGTATAGCCAAGGAAGCGCGCGCCGGTGATGGTGATGCCCGAGCGTGATGTGCCGGGGATCAGGGCAATGGCCTGCCAGACACCTATGACCATGGCATCCTGAATGTTCCAGTCGCGGTCCTGTTTTTTGCTGGGGCCGATTTGATCGGCCCAATACAGAAGGACCCCGAATACCAGCATGGTCCAGCCGATCACCTTGATCGAGCGCATCTCGGAATCCAGTTCCGTCAGATGCAGGATCAGTCCGAAGCCGATCACCGGGACCGAAGAGATCAGCAGAAGCAAGGCCAGGCATGCGCCCTGGGTATCGGTGCGACCGATCAGGAGGCGCGGCAGCCCTGTCAGGGCCTGTCTGACATCCTGCCAGAAATACAGAACGACAGCGAAAAGCGTGCCGACGTGAACGGCAACATCGATGACCTGTCCCTGATCGTTCAGGCCAGTGAGGTTGGGCAGCAGAATCAGGTGACCGGACGAAGAGACCGGCAAAAACTCGGTCAGGCCCTGGACAATGGCAACAAGAAACAAATGAAGGAGGGGCATCGGCCAAGTCCTGCGAATAACGGTGCTTCAGCTATAAATCATTGAGATTCAGAGGGAAGTCCGCATTTAGGTCCGAATCGGATCGAAATTATGAAGAATTCTTTAACGCATAGATCGCGGTGCCAGGAAAATTTTCATATTAGGTCAACTGTTGTGACTTTTCTTTGCGCATGCAATCCAGTAGACAAGCGCGGTGCAAGACAATTCCGGAGGCCATGCCGTGGCAAAGCAACCGATGCTGAAATTCGTGACCGTCCAACGGGACATGCCAGAAAAGCGGGCGGCAGATGACCGTCGTGAGGATTTTCACGAGATCTATGCGGAGTTCGCCGACGAGAAGGCGAAGGAGCAGGCCAGCCGGTGCAGCCAGTGCGGTGTGCCTTATTGCCAGTCGCATTGCCCGTTGCATAACAACATTCCCGACTGGTTGCGCCTGACGGCTCAGGGCCGTTTGCAAGAGGCGTATGAGGTCAGTCAGGCGACCAATACCTTCCCGGAAATCTGTGGCCGGATTTGTCCGCAGGACCGTTTGTGCGAAGGCAACTGCGTGATCGAGCAGTCGGGCCATGGCACCGTGACCATCGGTGCGGTCGAGAAGTACATTACCGATACCGCGTGGGAGGAAGGCTGGGTCAAGCCGGTGACGCCCAAGCAGGAACGTATTGAATCCGTTGGGATAATCGGCGCCGGTCCCGGTGGTTTGGCGGCGGCGGATGTGCTGCGGCGCGAGGGTGTGCAGGTGACGGTGTACGACCGCTATGATCGCGGTGGCGGGTTGCTGACCTATGGTATTCCGGGCTTCAAGCTGGAGAAGGATGTGGTGTTGCGCCGGGTCGATCAACTGGAGCAGGGCGGCGTGGAGTTTGTGCTGAACTGTGACGTGGGCAAGGACATCGCATTCGAGGAAATTCGTAATAAACACAACGCGGTACTGATCGCGACGGGTGTTTACAAAAGCCGCGATCTGCAAGGGCCGGGGGCCGGTGCGAAGGGGATTGTGCGGGCGATTGATTACCTGACGGCCAGCAACCGGCTGTCCTTTGGCGATACGGTGCCGGAGTATGACAGTGGCGAGCTGAACGCCGAAGGCAAACAAGTTGTTGTGATCGGTGGTGGCGATACCGCTATGGATTGTGTCCGAACGGCGATCCGGCAGGGGGCCAAATCGGTCAAGTGCCTGTATCGCCGGGACCGGGACAACATGCCGGGCAGTCAGCGCGAAGTGCAAAATGCCGAGGAAGAAGGCGTTATTTTTGAATGGCTTAGCGCGCCCAAGGGCTTTGTCGGCGATCCGGTGAGTGTGGTGAAGGTGCAGAAGATGCGCCTTGGCCAGCCCGATGCGACAGGGCGTCAAAGCCCCGAACCTATCGAGGGCGCCGAAGTGGATGAGCCCGCCGATCTGGTGATCAAGGCGCTGGGATTTGAGCCCGAAGACCTGCCAACCCTTTGGAATCAAAAGGAATTGGAGGTCACGCGCTGGGGAACGGTGAAGGCCGAATTCACCACGGGCAAGACCGCGATGGACGGTGTTTTTGCCGTGGGCGACATCGTGCGCGGGGCGTCTCTGGTGGTTTGGGCGATCCGTGACGGGCGCGATTCAGCCGAGGCGATCCTGGATTACCTGAACGCCGCGCAATCGGTCGCGGCGGAGTAAGCGTTTCGTACAAAACGTACGAAATGGACACGGGTTTTGTACGAAATTCCGGCGGTTTCACGGATCGCGCGTGCGCAATGGACACAACCGCGCCAAATGCGCGGAACATGACAGCAGACAGGGCAGCAGCCCTGACCTACCTGACAAAGGCAGAGGACGGCTAGGACGGATGACAACGCAAGTGACGGGACATTGCCTTTGTGGCGCGGTTCAGATCGCCGTCACCGGCTTGTCCGATGAAATCTCGGCCTGCCATTGCAGCATGTGTACGCGATGGTCGGGCTCGGTCCAGATGGGCATCGAAGCGCCGGAGGCCGGTGTCACGGTGTCCGGCCCGGTCAAGACGTATCGCTCGTCCTGGTTTTCGGAGCGGGCATGGTGCGACACCTGCGGATCGGCGCTCTGGCTGCGCAACGTGGATGGGCCGGATACCGGAGTTTACGAATTCCTGCCCGGTCTTTTCGAGAATGCGGCCGGCGCACGGCTGACTCGCGTGGTCTATGCCGACTGCGCGCCCGATGGATTTTCACTGGCTGGCGATCATGATCGTATCAGCCGGACGCAATACGAGGCGGAGAACCCGCATCTGAACGAGGAGGTCTGAGACCATGACAAGGTTTGACACCAACTGGGCCGCGACCGAAGAGGCCAAGCGCAAGTGGCTGGCCGAAAACGGTATGTACAGCGAAGAGGAAGAGCATTCCTCGTGCGGGGTGGGTCTGGTCGTTTCGATCGACGGCAAGCCGAGCCGCAAGGTGGTCGAGGCGGGCATCAATGCGCTGAAGGCGATCTGGCACCGCGGCGCGGTGGATGCCGATGGCAAGACGGGTGACGGTGCGGGCATTCACGTGCAGATTCCGGTGCCGTTCTTCTACGATCAGATTCGCCGCACCGGCCATGAGCCGCGCGAAGATCAGTTGATGGCCGTCGGGCAGGTGTTCCTGCCGCGCACCAATTTCGGCGCGCAAGAGGCCTGCCGGACCATCGTGGAAACCGAAGTGCTGCGCATGGGGCATTCGATCTATGGCTGGCGGCATGTGCCGGTCGATATCAGTTGCCTTGGCGAAAAGGCCAACGCCACGCGCCCGGAGATCGAGCAGATCCTGATTTCGAACGCCAAGGGGATCGACGAAGAGACCTTTGAGCGGGAGCTTTACGTGATTCGCCGCCGGATCGAAAAGGCGGCCGCGGCGCAGAATATCAACGAGATGTATATCGCGTCGCTGTCCTGCCGGTCGATCATCTACAAGGGCATGATGCTGGCCGAACAGGTGGCGGTGTTCTATCCCGATCTCGAGGACGAGCGGTTCAAATCGGCCTTTGCGATCTATCACCAGCGCTATTCGACCAACACCTTTCCGCAGTGGTGGCTGGCGCAGCCGTTCCGCATGCTGGCGCATAACGGCGAGATCAACACGCTGAAGGGCAACGTCAACTGGATGAAAAGCCATGAAATCCGCATGGCCAGCAGCGCCTTTGGCGACCTGGCCGAGGATATCAAGCCGATCATCCCCGGCGGATCGTCGGATTCGGCGGCGCTGGATTCGGTGTTCGAGGTGCTGGTGCGCGCGGGGCGCAATGCGCCGATGGCCAAGACGATGCTGGTGCCGGAAAGCTGGTCGAAGCAGGCCGAGGAACTGCCGGTCGCGTGGCGCGACATGTATTCCTACTGCAACTCGGTGATGGAGCCGTGGGACGGCCCCGCCGCTCTGGCGATGACCGATGGCCGCTGGGTCTGTGCCGGGCTGGACCGGAACGGGCTGCGCCCGATGCGCTATGTGGTGACCGGCGACGGGCTGGTGATTGCGGGCTCGGAGGCCGGGATGGTGCCGGTGGACGAAGCCACGGTCAAGGAAAAGGGCGCGCTGGGTCCGGGGCAGTTGCTGGCCGTGGATATGACCGAGGGCAAGCTGTATCACGACACCGAGATCAAGGACAAAATGGCCCATGCCCAGCCGTTCGGCGAATGGGTCGGCAAGATCAACGATCTCGACGAGGTGCTGGCCGGTGTCCCGGAAACGCCCCTGTTCACGGGGGACGAATTGCGCCGCCGTCAGATCGCCGCTGGTTATTCGGTGGAGGAAATCGAGACGATTCTGGCCCCGATGGCCGAAGACGGCAAAGAGGCGATTGCCAGCATGGGCGACGATACGCCCAGTGCGGTTCTGTCCAAGAAATACCGCCCGCTGAGCCATTTCTTCCGTCAGAACTTCAGCCAGGTGACGAACCCGCCGATTGACAGCCTGCGCGAATACCGGGTGATGAGCCTGAAAACGCGGTTCGGAAACCTGAAGAACGTGCTGGACGAATCCAGCCAGCAGACGGAAATCGTGGTGCTGGAAAGCCCGTTCCTGGGCAATGCCCAGTGGGACGAGCTGATGCGCCAGTTCGATGGCGACGTGACCGAGATCGACTGTACCTTCGAGGCCGGGGCGGGCGCGTTGCAGGCCGGGCTGGAGCGTATCCGCGCCGAGGCCGAGGATGCTGTGCGCAGCGGCGCCGGGCATCTGGTGCTGAGCGATCACAAGCTGGGCGAGGGGCGCATCGGCATGCCGATGATCCTGGCCACCAGCGCGGTGCACTCGCACCTGACGCGCAAGGGGCTGCGGACCTTCTGTTCGCTGAACGTGCGGTCGGCGGAATGTATCGACCCGCATTATTTCGCCGTGCTGATCGGGGCCGGGGCGACCGTGGTCAATGCCTATCTGGCCGAGGACACGATTGCCGACCGGATCGGGCGTGGCCTGCTGGATGGCAGCCTGACCGAGAATATCGCGCGCTATCGCGAGGCGATTGATCAGGGTCTGCTGAAGATCATGTCGAAGATGGGGATCAGCGTGATCTCGTCCTATCGGGGTGGTGTGAACTTCGAGGCCGTGGGTCTGAGCCGGGCGATGTGCAACGAGTATTTCCCCGGTCTGACCAGCCGGATCAGCGGCATCGGTGTGAGCGGCATTCAGGCCAAGCTGGAAGAGATTCACGGCGATGCCTTTGCCGGGGGCAAGGATGTGCTGCCGATCGGCGGGTTCTACAAGATGCGCAAATCGGGCGAGAGCCATGCCTGGGGCGCGCAGACGATGCATCTGATGCAGATGGCCTGCAACCGGGCGTCTTATGCGCTGTGGCAGCAGTATTCCAAGGCGATGCAGGCTAACCCGCCGATCCATTTGCGCGACCTGATGGCGATCAAGCCGCTGGGCGAGGCGATTCCTCTGGAAGAGGTGGAAAGCGTGACCGCGATCCGCAAGCGGTTCGTGACGCCGGGGATGTCCCTTGGCGCGCTCAGCCCCGAGGCGCACAAGACGCTGAACGTGGCGATGAACCGGATCGGTGCGCGCTCGGATTCGGGTGAGGGCGGCGAAGACCCGGCGCATTTCGTGCCCGAGCCGAATGGCGACAACCCGTCGGCCAAGATCAAGCAGGTGGCCTCGGGGCGGTTCGGCGTGACGGCCGAGTATCTGAACCAGTGCGAGGAGTTGGAAATCAAGGTGGCGCAGGGCGCCAAGCCCGGCGAGGGCGGGCAGTTGCCGGGGATGAAGGTGACCGACCTGATCGCGCGGCTGCGCCATTCGACGCCCGGCGTGACGCTGATTTCGCCGCCGCCGCACCACGATATCTACTCGATCGAGGATCTGGCGCAGCTGATCTATGACCTCAAGCAGATCAACCCGATCGTGAAGGTCACGGTCAAGCTGGTGGCGCAGTCGGGCGTGGGCACGATTGCCGCCGGGGTGGCCAAGGCCAAGGCGGACGTGATCCTGATCTCGGGGCACAATGGCGGCACCGGGGCCAGCCCGGCGACCAGCATCAAATATGCCGGCCTGCCGTGGGAAATGGGCCTGACCGAGGCGCATCAGGTGCTGAGCATGAACAAGCTGCGCGACCGGGTGACATTGCGCACCGATGGCGGGCTGCGCACCGGGCGCGATATCGTCATGGCGGCGATGATGGGGGCCGAGGAATACGGCATCGGCACCGCCGCGCTGATCGCCATGGGCTGCATCATGGTGCGCCAGTGCCAGAGCAACACCTGCCCGGTCGGCGTGTGTACGCAGGACGAGGCGCTGCGCGCCAAGTTCACGGGCAATGCCGACAAGGTGGTGAACCTGATCACCTTCTATGCGCAGGAAGTGCGCGAGTTGCTGGCCAGCATCGGTGCGCGGTCGCTGGACGAAGTGATCGGGCGGGCCGATCTGCTGACGCAGGTCAGCCGGGGCAGTGCGCATCTGGACGATCTGGACCTGAACCCGATGCTGATCACCGTGGATGGCGCGAAGAATGCGCGCTATGACCGCGAGCGTCCGCGCAACCCGGTGCCCGATACGCTGGACGCGGAAATCGTGCGCGATGCGCAGCGGTTCCTGAACGAAGGCGAGAAGATGCAACTGCATTACGCGGTGCAGAACACGCATCGGACGGTCGGAACGCGGGTTTCGAGCCACATCGTGCGCAATTTCGGGATGCGCAACAGCCTGCAACCCGATCACCTGACCGTCAAGCTGACGGGCAGCGCGGGGCAGAGCCTTGGGGCGTTCGCCGCGCCGGGGCTGAAGCTGGAAGTGTCAGGCGATGCCAATGACTATGTCGGCAAGGGCCTGTCGGGGGGCACCATCGTGGTGCGCCCGCAGCAGCAAAGCCCGCTGGTGGCCGCCGAGAACACGATCATCGGCAATACCGTTCTTTATGGTGCAACCGATGGCTACCTGTTTGCCGCCGGACGCGCCGGTGAGCGGTTTGCGGTGCGGAACTCGGGCGCCAGGGTGGTGGTCGAGGGCTGCGGCAGCAACGGGTGCGAATACATGACCGGCGGTGTCGCCGTGATCCTGGGCAGCATCGGGGCCAATTTCGGGGCCGGTATGACGGGCGGCATGGCCTATCTTTACGATCCCGACGGCGCGACAGAAAAGCTGATCAACATGGAATCTCTGGTCACCTGCCCTGTCACGCAAGACTATTGGCTGGCCGAACTGGAATCGCTGGTGCGCCGTCATGCCGACGAAACCGGCAGCCGCAAGGCGCAGGACCTGCTGCAATACTGGGATCTGGAAAAGGCGAACTTCATTCAGGTCTGCCCCACGGAGATGCTGAACAAGCTGCGCCATCCCTTGACTGCCGAAGACAGCGCCATTCCCGCGGAATAATCGCGGCGACGGCATCCTTGCCTTTCCCATCGGGCCCTTTTTTGCGCTAAGACTTCGGTCAAGGTGCGAAAGAGGGCCCGATGCAGTTAGAGTTACAGGATTTGGTGATTGAACCGCCGTTGCGGATTTTCCGGACAGGAGGCGAGACCGGAACACTTGTTGTCAGTTGTTCCAGCGTGGGCAAAAAACGACATTCGCCGCCACCCCCGGAATTCGTGAAGATCGCCACAGCCGGAGGGAAGAATCCGGCATTGTTCATCACAGACCAAAGCCGGAGCTGGCTGAATGCGCCGGGAATGGCGGAAACTGTCGTCCGTACCGTCGAAGATGCCGCCGAGAAGGCGGGCGCGACCCGGATTGCCGGAATTGGCGATTCGATGGGAGCGACCATGCTGTTACATTTGTCGCGGTTGACGCGATTTGACTCGGTTCTTGCGATGACGCCGCAATACTCGGCCAATCCAAAGGTTGTACCGGAGGAGGATCGCTGGAGGTTCTTCCGGTCGAAAATTCGTGAATTCCGCTTTGACAGGATCGAAAACCTGGATGCGGCGCAGACGAAATATTTCATTCTGCATGGCGATGGCCCCGGTGAACTGGAACATGCGCTGCGCTTTCCCAAAACACGCGGGGTGGCACATTTCATTTTGCCGGGCTTCGGGCACCGGGTCAGCGAAACCCTGAAAGAGCGGGGATACCTTGTACGGTTGGCGCAGGATGCGATTGCCGGGCGGCGCGCGCGGGTGCGCCGCACGGTCGAGGAACTCGGCGGTATGTTTCGCAATGCCTATGAGAAACAGATGGCGGACAGGCCTGTCCGGAAGGTGGCAGAATGATACAAACGCGGGATTTGCAACGTCCTGACCGGGCGCTATAGCTGGGCAGCAATGGCCAAACGCAAGACCAAGAAAACCGCGCCCGAGCCGCGCCGATTTCAGCCGGTACGCTGGGTGCGTCGCTGGACGATCCGGTTTTGTCTGATCGTGATCTTGGTGGTCGTGGGTACGGTGGCGGCGCATCGTGTGCTGACCCCGCCGCAGACCTTTTACATGGGGCAGGAAGCGCGCCGTTTGGGTGGAATAGACTACCAATGGGTACCGCTGGACGAGGTTGCGCCGGTAATGGCGCGGGCGGTCGTGGCGGCGGAGGATGCGAATTTCTGCCTGCATTGGGGGTTCGACATGGCCGCGATCCGCACCGCTATCGAGGACGGCGGCGGGCGGGGGGCCTCGACCCTGAGTCAGCAAACGGTCAAGAACGTCTATCTGTGGCACGGGCGCAGCTGGCTGCGCAAGGCGCTGGAGGCCGCGATCACCCCGGTTGTCGAGGGGCTGTGGACCAAACGCCGGATCATCGAGGTGTACCTGAACGTGGCCGAGTTCGACGAGGGCATTTTCGGCGTCGAGGCCGCCGCGCGCCATTACTTCGGTGTCGGCCCCGAGGACTTGAGCGCGATGCAGGCCGCGCGGCTGGCCGCGGTGTTGCCGGACCCCAAGGATCGGTCGGCCTCAAAGCCGGGAGAATGGCTGCGCAAGCGGGCCGCGTCGATCATGGACGGTGCGGCCACCATCCGCCGGGACGGGCGTTCGGCCTGTTTCGAGGATTGAAAACCGTGCCCATTCACGGCATGGAGGGGGCATCCCGACCATTCGACCAAGGTTTGATTTGATCATGGCCAAGCTCTATCACGTTCCGTTGTCACCGTTCTGCCGCAAGGTGCGGCTGAGCCTTGCGGAAAAGAAGATCGAATGCGAACTGACAGAGGAACGGTACTGGGAAAAAGACCCGGATTTCCTGCGGCGCAACCCGGCGGGCAAGGTGCCGGTGCTGAAGATCGACGGGCAGACCATGGCCGAAAGCACCGCGATCTGCGAATATCTGGAAGAGAAATATCCCGAACCGTCCCTGATGCCCAAAAGCGCCGAGGCGCGATACGAGGTGCGCCGCCTTGTGGCGTGGTTCGATGACAAGTTCCATTCCGAAGTCACCTCGAAACTGCTGTATGAGCGGGTGAACAAGAAGGTGATGAAACAGGGCTTTCCCGACAGCACCAATGTCAAGGCGGGCGCGCGGGCGATCAAGTATCATCTGGATTACATGGCGTGGTTGCTGGACCGGCGGCGCTGGCTGGCGGGGGATGTCATGACCCTGGCCGATTTCGCCGCCGCCGCGCATCTGAGCGCGCTGGATTATATCAGCGACGTGGACTGGAACCGCAGCGAGGCGGTCAAGGACTGGTATGCCAAGATCAAGTCGCGGCCCGCATTCCGGGGCATTCTGGCCGATCAGGTGCCCGGATTCCCGCCGCCGGCGCATTATGCCGATCTGGATTTCTGAGTTGGGGGCTTTGCCCCCCGGCCTGCGGCCTCCCCCCAGGATATTTTGAGCAAGAAGAAGCCATGGGCAGCTTGAAAGACAAGTTGGTGGCACGGGCCATTGAAGAGGGGTTCGATCTGGCGCGGGTGTGCCGGCCCTGGGATGTGGGGCATGTGCCCGACCGGCTGGCGGCGTTTCTGGGCAAGGCGTATCACGGGCAGATGGGGTGGCTGGCCGAGCGGAGCCATTGGCGGGGCGATCCGCATGCTCTTTGGCCTGAGGCGCGCAGTATCCTGATGCTTGGCGAAAGCTATACGCCCGCGGACGATCCGACGGCGACATTGGCGCAAGGGGATGTCGGAACAGTCTCTGTTTATGCGCGAAACCGCGATTATCATGATGTTTTGAAAAAGCGGCTGAAGCGGCTGGCGCGGTGGCTGATCGCCGAAGCCGGGGGCGAAGTGAAGGTGTTCGTGGATACCGCGCCGGTGCCGGAAAAGCCGCTGGGGCAGGCTGCCGGGTTGGGCTGGCAAGGCAAGCACACCAATCTGGTCAGCCGTGATCTGGGCAGCTGGTTTTTCATCGGGTCGATTTTCACCACGCTGGAATTAGAGACCGATCCTGCGGAAATCGACCATTGCGGATCGTGCCGGGCCTGTCTGGACGCCTGCCCGACCGATGCCTTTCCCGCGCCTTACCAGTTGGATGCGCGGCGGTGCATTTCCTATCTGACGATCGAGCATAAGGGCCCAGTGGACGAAGAACTGCGCGCGCGGATGGGCAACCGGATTTATGGCTGCGACGATTGTCTGGCGGCCTGCCCGTGGAACAAGTTCGCCGTGGCGGCGCGCGAGGTGAAGTATCATGCGCGCGAGGATCTGATCGCGCCGAAGCTGGCCGAGCTGGCGGTGCTGGACGATGCCGGGTTCCGGGCGCGGTTTTCCGGCAGCCCGATCAAGCGGATCGGGCGGGACCGGTTTGTGCGCAACGTGCTGTATGCCATAGGGAATTCCGGCGATCCGGCGCTGAGCGACGTGGCGCAGGGGCTGTGCGAGGATGCGAATGAAACGGTGGCGGATGCGGCGCGCTGGGCTGTGTTGCGACTGCGTCATGCCGCAAACGGGATGGATTGATCCGCAAAACCCGCTACACCGCTTGCGAACGGGTTAAGGAGCGGGCGAGATGGCGTTGCTTTTGGGGGTCGATACCGGTGGCACCTACACAGATGCGGTTCTGATCCGCAACGAAACCGAGGTTGTGGCCAAGGCCAAGGCGCTGACCACGCGGCACGATCTGGCCATCGGGATCGAGCGGGCGATTTCCGCCGTACTGGAGCAAAGCGGCGCGGATCGCGGGCAGATCGGTCTGGCCTCGCTTTCGACGACGCTGGCGACCAATGCTTTGGTCGAGGGGCAGGGCGGGCGCGCCGGGCTGATCTATATCGGGTTTCGCGAACAGGATATCGAAGGCCACGGGCTGGGCGAGGTGCTGGCGGGCGATCCGGCGGTGGCGATCGCGGGCGGGCACAGCCATGCCGGGGCCGAGCGCGTGGCGCTGGATGAAACCGCGCTTCGGGCATGGTTAGAGACGAATTCAGGCGTTTCCGCCTATGCCGTGGCGGCGCAGTTCGCCACGCGCAACCCGGCGCATGAATTGCGCGCGGCCCGGATCGTGCAGGAGGTTACCGGGCGGCCCGTATCCTGTTCGCATCACCTGTCGGCCAGGCTGAATGGCCCGAAGCGGGCGTTGACGGCGCTGTTGAACGCGCGGCTGATCGGGATGATCGCCCGGCTGATCAACCGGGCCGAGGGCACGCTGGAACGGCTCGGCATTGATGCGCCGCTGATGGTGGTGCGCGGCGATGGTGCGCTGGTATCTGCCGAGCAGGCGCGCGAGCGGCCCATCGAGACCATTCTCAGCGGTCCGGCGGCCAGTATCGTGGGCGCGCGGTGGCTGACCGGGGCGGATGAGGCATTGGTTTCGGATATCGGCGGCACGACGACGGATGTGGCCGTTTTGCGCAATGGGCGCCCGATGATCGACCCGGCGGGCGCCAAGGTGGGGCCGTGGCGCACGATGGTCGAGGCGGTGGCGATGCGCACCACGGGGCTGGGCGGTGACAGCGAAGTGCATGTTCTGGAAGAGGGCCTGCACGGGGGCGTGTCGTTGGGGCCGCGGCGGTTGATTCCGGTCAGCCTGATCGCGTCGGAAGCGCCCGAGGTGGTCCATGCCGCGCTGGACGATCAGTTGCGCCGCACCGTGCCGAACGAGCATGACGCGCGTTTCGTGCGGGCGGTGCCGGGGCTCGAGGCCGATGGCCTGCCCGAGCGGGAACAGAGCCTGTTGCAACGGATCGGCGATCAGGTGCATCCGACCGGAAAGATATTGAAAACCCGGCTGGAGGGGCAGGCGCTGAAACGGCTGGTCGCGCGGGGGCTGGTGCAGTTGGCCGGGGTCACGCCTTCGGATGCCAGCCATGTTCTGGGCCGCCTGAAGGATTGGGATGCGCCGGCGGCGCGCAAGGCGCTGGAGTTGGTGGGGCGGCGGCGCACGGGCAGTGGTAACATGCTGTGTCCCGACCCCAAAACACTGGCGCAGATGATCGTGGATCAGTTGACGCATCAGACATCTTTGGCCTTGTTAGAGACTGCTTTTGCCGAGGATGCCTATGAGTTCGGGCTTTCCCCCGAAGACCTGGCGCGCCATGTTCTGATGCAGCGCGGGCTGGCCCATCACCACGGGCTGGTGCGCATCGAAAGCGGGCTGAACGTGCCGGTGGTGGGGCTTGGGGCATCGGCCCCGTCCTATTACCCTGCGGTGGGGCAGCGCCTGAGCTGCCGGATGGTTCTGCCCGAACATGCGGGTGTGGCCAATGCTATCGGTGCGGTGGTGGGTCGTGTTACGATCCGGCGCAGCGGTACGGTGACCTGCCCGGCGGAAGGGAAATACCGGGTGCATCTGGAAACCGGGCCGGAGGATCATACAGACGCTGAGGCGGCGATGCTGGCCTTGCAAAATGCGCTGACGGCCGAGGCACGGGCCGAGGCGGTGGCGGCGGGGGCCGAAGATATACACACCCACGCCGCCCGAGACCTGCGCAGCGCACAGGCCGAAGGGCGTGAGGTGTTTCTGGAGGCCGAAATCACGGTCGAGGCGACAGGGAGGCCACGCGTCGCCGTCTGACCGACAACAGGGAAAGGACAAGGCAGATGAGTGCAAGAGACCGTTTTGACGAGGATATTGCCGGACGCCTTGAAGGGCTGCGCGACGAGGGGTTGTATAAATCCGAACGGGTGATCACCAGCAAACAGGCGGGGAAGGTTATGCTGGAGGGCGGGCGCGAGGTGATCAACCTGTGCGCCAACAACTATCTGGGGCTTGCCGACAATCCCGAGATCACCGCCGCCGCGCATGAGGCGCTGGACCGGTACGGGTTCGGTATGGCGAGCGTGCGCTTCATTTGCGGGACGCAGGAAGAGCACAAGGCGCTGGAAGGCGTGATCGCGCGGTTTCTGGGGAAAGAGGATTGCATCCTGTATCCAAGCTGTTTTGACGCGAATGCCGGTTTGTTCGAGACGATTCTCGGCCCCGAGGACGCGATCATTTCCGATGCGCTGAACCATGCCAGCATCATCGACGGCGTGCGCCTGTGCAAGGCGCAGCGGCATCGGTACGCCAATTCCGATATGGCCGATCTGGAGCAGTGTTTGCAGGCCGCGCAGGGGGCGCGGCATCGCCTGATCGCCACGGATGGTGTGTTTTCGATGGATGGCTATTACGCGAAACTGGACGAGATTTGCGATCTGGCGGATCGTTACGATGCGATGGTGATGGTGGATGATTGCCATGCCACGGGGTTCGTGGGCGATACGGGCCGGGGTACGCCGGAAAAGTTCGGGGTCATGGACCGGGTGGATATTCTGACCGGGACGCTGGGCAAGGCACTGGGCGGGGCCTCGGGCGGGTATACGGTGGCCAGCGGGCCGGTGGTGGACTGGCTGCGGCAGCGCTCGCGCCCCTATCTGTTTTCCAACACGCTGGCGCCGGTGATCGCGGCGGCCTCGCTGAAGGTGTTCGGGATGATGGAGGACGGGGCCGAACGCCGCGCCCGTATCTGGGACAACGCGGCCTATTTTCGTGAACGTATGGGCGCGCTGGGGTTCGAACTGTTGCCCGGCGATCATGCGATCATTCCGGTGATGTTGCGCGACCCTAAACTGGCGCAGGCGATGGCGGCGAAACTGGACGATCACGGTGTGTTTGTCTCTGCTTTCAGCTTTCCGGTGGTGCCGAAGGATCAGGACCGCATCCGCACCCAGATGAGCGCGGCGCATGATCGCGCGATGCTGGACCGGGCGATTGATGCCTTTGAAACGGTCGGTCGTGATCTGGGGGTGATCCGATGACGAACGAGATGAAGGCGCTGGTCAAGGCGCGGCCCGAAGAGGGGCTGTGGATGCAGAACGTTCCGGTGCCCGAACCGGGGCCGAACGACGTGCTGATCAAGATAAAGAAAACCGCGATTTGCGGCACCGACGTGCATATCTGGAAGTGGGACGAATTCAGCGCGAAAACGGTGCCGGTGCCGATGGTCGTGGGGCATGAATTCGTCGGTGAGATCGTGGATATGGGTGCGGCGGCGCGGACCTATCGTATCGGGCAGCGTGTATCGGGCGAGGGGCATATCGTGTGCGGAACCTGCCGGAATTGCCGCGCCGGGCGGGGGCATCTGTGCCGCAATACAAAGGGCGTGGGGGTGAACCGCCCCGGCGCCTTTGCCGAGTACCTGTGCATCCCCGAAAGTAACGTGGTGCCGATCCCCGAGGACATCCCCGACGAGATCGCCGCGATTTTCGATCCGCTGGGCAATGCGGTGCATACTGCGCTGAGCTTTGATCTGGTGGGTGAGGATGTGTTGGTGACGGGTGCCGGGCCAATCGGGATCATGGGCGCGCTGGTGGCCCAGAAGGTGGGCGCGCGCAAGGTGGTGATCACCGATATCAACCCCTATCGGCTGGATCTGGCGCGCCGGATGGGGGTGCAGCATGTCGTGGATGTGGGCAACGAGACCCTGCGCGACGTGATGGACGAGATCGGCATGACCGAAGGGTTCGACGTGGGGCTGGAAATGTCGGGCGCGGCCCCGGCGATGCAGCAGATGATCGCGCGGATGAACAATGGCGGCAAGCTGGCCCTGCTCGGGATCGCGCCGACGGAATTCCCGGTGGACTGGAACACGGTGATTTTCAAGATGCTTCAGATCAAGGGCATCTATGGCCGCGAGATGTACGAGACATGGTACAAGATGATCGCGCTGGTGCAGTCGGGGCTGGACGTGTCGGGCCTGATCACGCATCGGATTCATATCGACGCGTTCGAGCAGGGGTTCGCGGCGATGATTTCGGGCAATTCTGGCAAGGTTGTGATGGACTGGGAGGGGTGAGCCCCCTTTCATCGGTCGTCCTTTGCCCCATCTTTTGAAGGGACAGGAACAGGAGCGTGAGAATGACCAGGTATACCAAAGACCCCGATGCAATCGCCGCCCTGGACCCGGAGCAATACTGGGTCACGCAGGAAAGCGGGACCGAGCGGCCCGGCACGGGCCGGTATCTGGAGAATAAGGAGCCGGGGATTTACGTGGATATTGTCTCGGGGGAGCCGCTGTTTGCGTCCTCGGACAAGTATGAATCGGGCTGTGGCTGGCCCAGTTTCACCAAGCCGATCGAGCCTGCGCATATCAACGAGCTGCGCGATGACAGTCACGGCATGGTCCGCACCGAGGTGCGCAGCACCCATGGCGACAGCCATCTGGGGCATGTGTTTCCCGACGGGCCGCAGGACCGGGGCGGTTTGCGCTATTGCATCAATTCGGCCAGCCTGCGGTTCATCCATCGCGACGACATGGAGGCTGAGGGCTATGGCGATTACCTGGATCAGGTGGAGGACGTGACATGAGCGAACGTGCCGTACTGGCGGGGGGCTGTTTCTGGGGAATGCAGGACCTGATCCGCAAGCTGGACGGGGTGATTTCCACCCGTGTCGGCTATACCGGCGGGGATGTGCCCAACGCCACCTATCGCAATCACGGCACCCATGCCGAGGGGATCGAGATCATCTTCGATCCCGGCAGGATCAGCTATCGCAAGTTGCTGGAGGTGTTTTTCCAGATCCACGATCCGACGACACTGAACCGGCAGGGGAACGATATGGGCATGTCCTATCGTTCGGCGATTTACTATGTGGACGAGGCGCAGAAGGAGATGGCGTTGAAGACCATCGCCGATGTCGAAGCCTCGGGACGCTGGCCCGGAAAAGTGGTGACCGAGGTCGAGCCCGTCGGCGATTTCTGGGAGGCCGAGCCCGAGCATCAGGATTATCTGGAACGCTTTCCGCAGGGCTATACCTGCCATTTTCCGCGCCCGGACTGGGTGTTGCCGGAAAGCTGAGATTGTCTGTTCAGGCTGGAATAGTGACTGTTTCTGCCTGACCGGGATCAGCTATGCGCCTCGTTGAAGGGTGGATTGTGGTGCAAGCGGATTGATTTCTCTGCCGGGTCGCCGCAATCATGCGCGTGGAAGGAAACGCGCAGATGAGCCCATTCAAGGGGATTGCCCTCAAACTTTGTTCCGTGATCCTGTTCGTGGTCATGTCCTCGCTGATCAAGGCGGCGTCGGATGCCGTGCCGCCGGGCCAGGCGGTGTTTTTCCGCTCGTTGTTCGCGATTCCGGTGATTTTGACATGGCTGGCGGTGCGCGGCGATCTGCGCACGGGGCTGCGGGTGACGTCGCCGATGGGGCATTTCTGGCGCGGGTTCGTGGGCACGGCGGCGATGGGGCTGATGTTTGCCGGTCTTGGCCTGCTGCCGCTGCCCGAGGTCACGGCGCTGGGCTATACCGCGCCGCTGCTGACGGTAGTGTTCGCGGCGATGTTCCTGGACGAGCGGGTGGGCCTGTTCCGGATCGGGGCGGTCGCGCTGGGGCTGGTGGGGGTTCTGATCGTGCTGGCCCCGCGCCTGAGCACGCTGACGGGCGAAACGGTGCAGACCACGCAGGCCGTGGGCGCGGTGATGGTTCTGATGGGGGCCACCTGTGCGGCGCTGGCGCAGATCTATATCCGCAAGCTGGTGGCGACCGAGCAAACCAGTGCCATCGTGTTCTATTTCTCGGCCACCTCGACCTTGCTGTCGTTGCTGACGATTCCCTTTGGCTGGACGATTCCGGGCGGAACAGAGACTGTTTATCTGATCCTCGCGGGGCTGATCGGCGGCATCGCGCAGATTTTCCTGACTTCGGCCTATCGCTTTGCCGATGCCAGTGTGGTGGCGCCGTTCGATTATGCGTCGATGCTGTTCGCGCTGGCGATCGGGTACGTGATTTTCGACGAGGTGCCGACCGGGCCGATGTTGCTGGGTGCGGTGTTGGTGATTGCGGCGGGGATCATCATCATCCTGCGCGAGCGTCATCTGGGCCTGAAGCGTGGGCAGGCCCGTGCATTGCGTACCCCGCAGGGCTAAGCCTGTTACCCGCCGGTCAATGCAGCCACCGCGTAGGGCGGCCAAAGCCATGCGCGCCGGAAACGGCCCAGGGGAAAGCGCCGGGGCGGTTTGCGCAGGATGGACGGATAGGCGCGGCTTGGTGTCTTGTCCTGTACCAGATCGGCAAGGATCGCCCCCGCGTGGCTGGCCATCGCCACGCCGTTGCCCTGATAGCTGAGCGCGGTGAAGGCCCCCGGCATTTCGGGGATCGGGCCGGCATAGGGGGTCATGTCGCGCGACAGGCTGAGCAACCCGTTCCAGCTATAGGGGGTATCGACATGCGCCCAGGCGGGGAACATCCGCTCGAAATGGCTGCGGATCGTGCGGTGCATGCGGGCATCCTGTGCCGGGGAGCTGAACAACCCGCCACGCATCCCGAACAGGAAGCGCCGGTTGGGCATCAGGCGGAAATAATGCAGGAAGAACCGTTCGTCATAGGCCATCTGGTGGCTGGACCAGCCCTGTTCGGCGATCTCTTCGTCCGACAGGGTGCGGGTGACCAGCACATTGGATTGCGCAGGCAGGTATCGCGCCCGCATCCAGCGCGGCAGGTCGTCCGAGGAATAGCCGTTGGTTGCTACGATCAGGCGTTTGGCGGTGATCCGGGCGCTATCCGTATGCAGGGTAAAGCGATTGCCGTGGTCGATCCGCTGCACGGGTGAGCGCGAAAAGATACGCGCGCCCTGCGTGCTGGCCGCCTGTGCGAGGCCAAGCGCGTATTTGGCCGGGTTCAGGGCGAACCCCACCGGAATACTCATGCCGCAGTGGAACGGGCCGGTCATGCCGTGCTGTGCCAGATCTTCGTTCGGGATGATTTGTGGCGTGATGCCGAGATCGACCTCGATCCGTTTCGACTCGGCTTCGAACCCGGCCAGCGATCTGGGGGTGAAGCCCATGACGGTTTCGCCGTCCGAGTGGCGGTTGACCTGCAAATCGTGGCGCTCGATCAGATCGGCGGCGGTTTCGACGGCGGCCATTTCGGCGCGGCGGGCCTCGGCGCGGGCGTTTTCGCCGTGCAGCTTGGCGATCACCGGGTCGGGGGCCCCGAACCCGCCAAGACAGCAGAATCCGCCATTGCGCCCCGAGGCGCCCCAGCCGGGTGTATTCGTCTCTAATACGGCTACATCGGCCCCGGATTCGGCCAGATGCAAGGCGGCGGAAAGGCCGGTAAAGCCCGCGCCGATCACCGCGATATCGCAGGTGATCTGCCCCGAGGCGGCAGGATAGCCGGGATCGGACACCGTATCGCCCCAATAGCACTGCGCACGGGGCGCATCGCCATAGGTGTGCTCGGGAAAGACGTGTTTCATGCGCGTTCGGCGGCGCGTTGATCTGCCTGTTGCCGCAGGGCCGCACGTTTCGTCACGATCGAGGCGGTGATGACCCCAACGGCGACCACGGCGATCATCAGCGTGGACAATGCGTTGATCTCGGGGCTGACGCCCAGGCGGATCGACGACCAGATCTTGATCGGCAGGGTGGTGGCCGACGGACCGGCGGTAAAGGATGCGATCACCAGATCGTCCAGCGACAGGGTAAAGGCCAGCAGCCAGCCGGAAATCACCGCAGGCGCGATGATGGGCAGGGTGACAAGGCGAAACGCCTGCATCGGCGAACAGCCCAGATCGAGCGCGGCCTCTTCCAGTGAACGGTCAAAGCTGACCAGCCGAGAGGACACCACGACCGAGACGTAGCACATCGAAAAGGTCGTATGGGCGAGGATGATGGTGAATACCCCGCGGTCCAGCCCGATGCCGATGAACAACAGCAGCAGTGACAGGCCGGTGATCACCTCGGGCATGACAAGCGGTGCGTAGATCATGCCGGAAAACAGGGTACGCCCCGCGAAACGGCCCGCGCGGACCATGACATAGGCCGCCATGGTGCCAAGGACCGTGGCGATGGTGGAACTGACAAAGGCCACCTGAAGCGTGACCCATGCGGCGTCCAGAAATGCCTCGTTCCGCAGGAGTTCGCCGTACCATTTGGTGGAAAATCCCGCCCAGACCGTGACCAGCTTGGACTCATTGAAGCTGTAGATGATCAGCAGGACCATCGGCAGGTAGAGGAACGCAAAGCCGAGGGTCAGCGATGTGGCGTTGAACCAGGTGAAGCGTCTCATGCGCACGCCCTCCGGGTGACGATGTCCTGAAAAGACATCGGGCTGAAATCTTTTGAAGATTTCAGGTGCTCGACGGTTCTCATCCTTCGGCCTCCCGCTGTTTCTGCTCGTTGCGCTGGAACAGGATGATCGGGACGATCAGGATCAGCAGCAGGATCACCGCCACGGCGCTGGCCACCGGCCAGTCGCGGTTGTTGAAGAATTCCTCCCACAGCACCTTGCCGATCATCAGGGTGCGCGATCCGCCCAGAAGCGAGGGAATCACGAATTCACCGATGGTCGGGATGAATACAAGGAAACAGCCCGCGATGATGCCGTTCCTGGACAGCGGAATGGTGATCAGCCAGAAGGCCTTGAACCGCGAACAGCCCAGATCCTCGGCAGCCTCCAGCAGGGAGGCATCCATGCGTTCGAGCGCGGCATAGATGGGCAGGATCATGAAGGGCAGGTAGGTGTAGACGATGCCGATATAGACCGCGATGGGTGTGTTGAGGATGGTCAGCGGTTGGGAAATCAGACCTGTCCACATCAGGAACTGGTTCAGATAGCCTTCGCCCGAAAGAATCCCCATCCACGAATAGACGCGGATCAGGAAGCTGGTCCAGAAGGGCAGGATCACCAGCAGCATCAGCGTGGGCCGCCAGTGATCGGGGGCGTTGGCCATGCCGTAGGCGATGGGATAGCCCGCCAGCAGGGTCAGGAAGGTGGCGATGGCCGCGATCTTGACCGAGGACAGGTAGGCCTTCCAGTAGAGGTCGTCGGTGCTCAGGAACCAGAAGTTCTCAAGATCGAGCTGTGAGAAGAAATCCCTGATGCCCTGCCAGCCTGCACCGAAATCCAGCGTGGGGGTGTAGGGCGGGATGGCCAGGGCCGTGTCGCTGAGGCTGATTTTCAGGACGATCACGAAAGGCACCAGGAACAGCGCCAGAAGCCACAGGTAGGGAACGAGGATGAGAGTTGCGCGCCGCATCGTTCAGCGCTCCAGCAGGACGGCGGCGGTGTCGGTCCAGCTGAGCCAGACCTCGTCCTCCCATGTGAAAGAGCGGCGCGACAGGCGGCGTGTGTTGGCCGTCTGGGCGCGCACGATCTGACCCTTCGGCAATTCGACGTGATAGGTCGACAGATTGCCCAGATAGGCGATATCGAGGATCTTGCCGCGCAGCGCGTTGCGTTTGTCTTCGGGCTTTTCCGCCGTGATAGAGACTTTTTCAGGCCGGATCGCCAGATAGGCGCGCTGTCCGTCGGTCAGCGCGATATCGGTTTCGGCATAGAGGGCGGGCTGTCCTTCGGCAAAGTCGATCCGGTATCCCGCGCCGTCCCGGGTGGCGGTGCCTTCGATGATGGTTACATCGCCGATGAAATCGGCCACGTAGACGGAATTGGGGGTCTCGTAGATGCGCGCGGGGGTGTCGGCCTGAATGATCTGCCCGTGATCCATCACCGCGACGCGGCTGGCGACGGTCATCGCCTCTTCCTGATCGTGGGTGACGATCACGAAGGTGGTGCCGGTCTTTTCCTGAATGTCCATCAGTTCGAACTGGGTATCCTGGCGCAGCTTGGCATCGAGCGCGCCCAGGGGTTCGTCGAGCAACAGCAGCTTGGGCGCCTTGGCAAGGCTGCGGGCCAGCGCCACGCGCTGCCGCTGACCGCCGGAAATCTGGTGGGGTTTGCGCCTGGCGAATTTCTCCAGCCGGGTGAGTTTCAGCATCTCGGCGACACGATCGCCGATGGCGTCGCGGGCCATGCCGTCGCGTTTCAGGCCGAAGGCGATGTTGTCCCAGACCGACAGGTGCGGGAACAGCGCATAAGACTGGAACATCATGTTCACGGCGCGTTTGTTGGGAGGGATCGGCGCGATATCCTGCCCGGCCAGCAGGATTGTGCCTTCGGTGGGCGTTTCGAACCCTGCCAGCATGCGCATCATCGTGGTCTTGCCACAGCCCGAAGGGCCGAGCAGGGCAAAGAACTCACGTTCGAAAATGTCGAATGTCTGATTGTCGATGGCGGTGAAATCGCCGAACCGTTTGGTGACACCCCTGAACTGGATCAGCGGTTTTTCGTTCGGGTCGTTCCACGGCTCGAATACGGTTTGAGTCATACCTGTCCCACCTGTCAGAAAATGGCCCGCGCAAATGCGTTGCGCGGGCCGTAAAAGGGCGTCAGGTGCCCGATTTGATCTTGGTCCACAGACGCGTCACGACGCGCTGAACCTTTGCCGGGTAGGGCGTGGTCGTGAACAGGTTGTCCATCGCCTCTTGCGACGGATAGATCGCTGGATCGTCGATCACATCCTCGATCAGGTATTCCTGCGAAGCCTTGTTGCCGTTGGCGTAATACACATAGTTCGACGCGGCGGCCATGTTTTGCGCGTCCATGATGAAGTTCAGGAACTTGTGCGCGCCATCGGGGTTGGGCGCATCGGTGGGAATGGCCATCTGGTCAAACCACATCTGCGCGCCTTCCTTTGGGGCGTTATAGGCGATTTCGACACCGTTACCGGCCTCGTCCGCGCGGTCCCGCGCCTGAAGGATGTCGCCCGACCAGCCCACGGCCACACAGATATCGCCATTGGCCAGCGCGTTGATGTATTCGCTGCTGTGGAACTTCTGGATATAGGGGCGGATCGGGGCATAGACCTCTTCGACCCTGGCGATCACGTCGGGATCGTGGCTGTCGGGGTCTTCACCGATATATTTGAGCGCTGCGGGGATCATCTCGGCCGGGGCGTCCAGGAAATGCACGCCGCACCCGGCCAGCTTTTCCATGTTTTCCGGGTTGAAGATCAGGTCCAGGCTGTCGACCGGGGCATCTTCGCCCAGCAATTCGGTGACCTTGCCGACATTCACGCCGATTCCGGTGGTGCCCCACATGTAGTTGATCGAATAGGCGTTGTCGGGATCGTATTGCGCGGTGCGCTGTTCGACCACGTCCCACATGTTGTCGAGATTGGGCAGCTTGGCCGGGTCCAGTTTCTGGAATGCACCGGCACTGATCTGGCGTTGCAGGAAGGTTCCGGTGGGGACCACGACATCATAGCCCGAGCCACCGGCCAGCATCTTGGTTTCCAGAACCTCGTTGCTGTCGAACACGTCATAGATCAGGTCCAGTCCGGTTTCTTCCTCGAACCTGGTCAGCAGTTCCTCGTCGATGTAGTCGGACCAGTTGTAGACCCGCACCTCTTCTGCGCTGGCGGATACAGCGCCGAGGGCAATCGTTGCGGTGGTTGTCAGAATCAGCTTGCGCATTGTGGTCTCCCGTTGGTTCGGCAAGTTGTTTTGCCTTGTCTGCGGATTTGATCAAAAAATTCCGCTCATGGCAATATGGCAATGTTTTCACGCAGCCGTTAAACTCGCAAGATCAGTTATGAGGACAGGGCGACTGGAGGCCCCGGACATGAACAAGGCTGCCGGAAAATTAACCGAATCCGCCACTGCCAGAGGGCGTCTGCCGGCGCATGAGGTGATCTATCGGCAGTTGCGCGATCTGGTGCTGTACGGCGATCTGGCGCCGGGGCAGGCGGTGACCATTCAGGGCCTGACTGAACGGCTGGGCGCGGGCATGACCCCGGTGCGCGAGGCGATCCGCCGCCTGATTGCCGAGGGGGCGCTGGAGTTTCAGGGCAATCGCCGGGTCTCTGTGCCGCTTCTGAACGCCGATAATATCAGCGAATTAATCCTTGCACGACAATGGCTTGACCCACATCTGAGCCTGCGCGCCACCGAGCGCGCGACCCCCGACGACCTGGAGGAGCTGACGGCCCTGGACGAGGCGCTGGACCGGTCGATTTCGGCGGGCGATTTGCGCGGATATCTGGAGCTGAACTACCGGTTTCACAAGCGCCTGTACGAGTTGGCCGAGGCCCCGATCCTGGCCGATCTGGCCGATGGGTTGTGGTTGCGGTTCGGCCCGTCGCTGCGGGTGGTCTGTGGGCGGCTCGGGACTCAGAACCTGCCGGACAAGCACAAGGACCTGTTGGAGGCGATGCGCGCGAAGGATGCGGAAGGCGCGGCGCGGGCGATCCGCGAGGATGTGATCCAGGGAATGGAGCAGGTACGGCAATCTTTCGACGCCCCGGCGGTATCGAACTGATTCGATTGACAGCGAATAATTTGATCATATTCTGGCAAAGAACAGACGGGCCGCCGGGCGGCGCCGTGTCCTCTTGCTCTTGAAAGGTTAAGTCATGACGCTGATTTCAAATCACATGCCCACGGCGGAATTGCAGGCGCTGGATGCCGCGCACCATATGCACCCGTTTACCAACGGCAACGAACTGGCCGGGCGCGGCGCGCGGGTGATCACCCGCGCCAAGGGTGTGACCCTGACCGACAGCGAAGGCAATGACATCCTGGATGCCATGGCCGGGCTGTGGTGCGTGAATATCGGCTATGGCCGGGATGAACTGGCCGAGGCCGCCGCGCGCCAGATGAAGGAACTGCCCTATTACAACACCTTCTTCATGACGACCCATGTGCCCGCCATCGCACTGGCCGACAAGCTGGCCAAACTGGCGCCGCATGACCTGAATCATGTATTTTACGCCGGATCAGGGTCTGAAGCGAACGATACGAACCTGCGTATGGTGCGCACCTATTGGGCGCAGAAGGGCAAGCCCGACAAGAAAATCGTCATCAGCCGCAAGAACGCCTATCACGGCTCCAGCGTGGGCAGTGCCAGCCTTGGCGGGATGTCGGGGATGCATGCGCAGGGCGGCCTGCCGATCCCGGATATTCACCACATCAATCAGCCCCACTGGTGGGCCGAGGGCGGCGACATGTCGCCCGAAGAGTTCGGCCTTGCCCGTGCGCGGGAACTGGAAGAGGCGATTCACGAGTTGGGCGAAGACAAGGTCGCGGCCTTCATCGCCGAGCCGGTGCAGGGCGCGGGCGGCGTGATTGTTCCGCCCGAGACCTATTGGCCGGAAATCCAGCGGATCTGCGACACGTACGAGATCCTGCTGATCGCCGACGAGGTGATCTGCGGATTTGGCCGGACGGGCAACTGGTTCGGGTCGCAAACCTACAATATCCGCCCGCATATCATGACCATCGCCAAGGGGCTCAGCTCGGGCTATGCGCCGATTGGCGGGTCACTGGTATGTGACGAGGTGGCCGAGGTGATGAACGATTGCGAGTTCGCGCATGGCTATACCTATTCGGGGCATCCGGTGTCGTGCGCCGTGGCGCTGGAAAACCTGCGCATTCTGGAAGAAGAGGGCATCGTCGACCGTGCCGGGGCCGAAACAGCGCCCTATCTGAAAGAGAAATGGGACTTGCTGACAGATCACCCCTTGGTGGGCGAGGCCAAGATTGCCGGGCTGATGGGCTCGATCGCGCTGACACCCGACAAATCCAGCCGCGCGGCGTTTGCCGCCGATGCCGGAACGGCGGGGCTGATCTGCCGCGAGGCGTGTTTCGGCAACAACCTGGTGATGCGCCATGTCGGGGATCGCATGGTAATCTCGCCGCCTCTGGTGATCACGAAGCCCGAGATCGACACGATGATCGAACGCGCCTGGAGGTCGCTGGATCAGGCCCATGCCCGCCTGAAAGACGAAGGGCTGATGAAGGCGGTCAGTTGACCCCGCCCGACATCCATGACTCTACGAAAGCCGCCTCTTATTTGAGGCGGCTTTTCAGATAGCGGCCATAGTCGTTTTTCCTGAACATTTCGGCCCGTTCGGCGAGGGCCTCGGCACTGATCCAGCCACGATCATAGGCGATCTCGTCCAGACAGCCGGTTTGCAGCCCTTGCCGTTTTTCCAGCGTGCGCACGAAATTACCGGCGTCGAGCAGGCTGGCATGGGTGCCCGTGTCCAGCCAGGCATAGCCCCGGCCCATGCGTTTGACCTCCAGCTTACCGGCGTGGAGATACATTTCCAGCAAGGTGGTGATTTCCAGCTCGCCCCGGTCCGAGGGCTTGACCTCGCGCGCCAGTTTCGGCGCATCGCCATCGAGGAAATAAAGGCCCGTGACCGCATAGTTCGACGGCGGAACCTCGGGCTTTTCGATGATTTCTTTGACGCGGCCTTCGGAATCGAAGCTGACCACGCCATAGCGCTCGGGGTCGGCGACGTGATAGCCGAACACCGTGCCGCCGGTGGTTTGACGGTCGGCATCGGCCAGCAGTTCGGACAGGCCATGCCCGAAAAAGATGTTGTCGCCCAGAACCATCGCCGACGGCGCGCCGTTCAGGAAATCCTCGGCCAGCAAATAGGCCTGCGCCAGCCCGTCGGGCGACTCCTGCACGATATAGGTCAGGGAAATGCCCCACTGGCTGCCATCGCCCAGCATCCGCTGAAACTGGGCCTGATCCTGTGGCGTGGTGATCATGGCGATGTCGCGGATACCCGCCAGCATCAGCACCGAGATCGGATAGTAGATCATCGGTTTGTCGTAGATCGGCAGCAACTGTTTCGAAATCCCCATGGTGATCGGGTACAGCCGCGTGCCGGACCCGCCGGCCAGAATGATGCCTTTGCGTTGGGTCATGCTTTGGTTACTCCCAGGTCTGTCAAAACCGCCTTCAGGCCCGTGCGCCAATCGGGGCGGGCTATGCCGAAAACAGTCTCTGTCGCAGCGCAATCCAGCCGCGAATTCAATGGACGTATAGCCGGGGTGGGATAGTCGGCGGTGGGTATCCCGCTGACTGTCACGGACCGCCCGGCAAGCTCGAATATCGCCTCGGCGAAGTCTTTCCAACTGACATCGGGTGCGCCGGAAAAGTGATAGATGCCCGTTTTATCGGGATCGGCCTGCAACTGTCCGGCCATGGTCAGGCAGGCGCGTGCGATGTCGGCGGCGGGAGTCGGCCCGCCGATCTGGTCGTTCACGATGCTCAGCGCATCGCGGGTGTCCGACAGGCGCAGCATGGTTTTGACGAAGTTCCCGCCATGGGCCGAGAACACCCAGCTTGTACGCAGGATGCCATAGGTGCCGCCGGCCTTCGCCACCGCCTGCTCGCCAGCCAGTTTGCTGCGACCATAGGCGTTTTGCGGTGCAACAGGGTCTGTTATTGCGCGCGGATCGCTACCCGACCCGTCGAACACGTAATCGGTCGAGATATGCACCAGAGGGATGCCCAGATCGGTGCAGGCACGGGCCAGCGCACCGGGGGTTTCGCCGTTTATCACGGTGGCGAGGGCCTCTTCCTCTTCGGCGCGGTCCACTGCCGTATAGGCGGCGGCGTTGATCACGGCCTCGGGTGCATGGGTCTTGATCGCGGCGGCGCAAGCGGCGGGATCGCTCAGGTCGGCCTGATCGCGGCCCAGAAAGATGGCCTCGGGCGCCAGCCGCGCCAGTTCGGTGGCCACCTGGCCGGTTTTGCCGAAGATCAGCAGGCTCATGCCTTGCCCACCCGTGTGCCGACGCCGTCAATCTCCAGCAGCGGCTGCCACCATTCGGGGTTGTCCAGATACCATTGCACCGTCTTTTCCAGACCCTGTTCCACCGTAACAGACGGTTTCCAGCCCAGTTCGTTCATGATCCGCTCGGGGTCGATGGCATAGCGTGCATCGTGGCCGGGCCGGTCGGTGACAAAGGCGATCTGGTCACGATAGCTGCCGCTGTCGCGCGGGCGCCTGGCGTCGAGGATATCGCAGATCGCGTGCACGAGGTCGATGTTGCGCCGTTCGTTATGGCCGCCCACGTTATAGCTGCGCCCCGGTGTGCCCTTTTCCACCGCCAGCAACAGCGCGTCGGCGTGATCTTCGACAAAAAGCCAGTCGCGCACGTTCAGGCCCTGCCCGTAAATCGGCAGCTCCTTGCCGTGCAGCGCGTTCAGGATGACCTTGGGGATCAGTTTTTCGGGGAAATGGTAGGGGCCGTAATTGTTCGAGCAATTGGTCAGCACGACGGGCAGCCCGTAGGTATGGAACCACGCCCGCACCAGATGGTCCGAGGACGCCTTTGAGGCGGAATAGGGACTGCGCGGGTCATAGGGCGTGTCCTCGGTGAACAGCCCTTCATCGCCCAGTGATCCGTATACTTCATCGGTCGAGATATGGTGAAACCGGAACGTTTCGGGGCGGCCATTGGCCACCCATTGGGCGCGGGCGGCTTCCAGCATGTTGTAGGTGCCGGTGATATTGGTCTCGATGAAATCGCCGGGCCCGTCGATCGAGCGGTCCACATGGGATTCAGCCGCCAGATGCATCACCGCGTCGGGGTTGTGAGTTTCGAAAATGCGGGTCAGGGCCGCGCGGTCGCGGATATCGGCCTGCACGAAGGTGTAGTTCGGGCTGTCGGCCACCTCGGCCACGTTTTCCAGCCGCCCCGCGTAGGTCAGCGCATCGAGGTTGATCACCTGATGCCCGCGCGCCACCGCCAGCCGCACCACGGCGGACCCGATGAACCCCGCACCGCCCGTCACAAGAATCTTCATGCCGTGTCTCCGTAGGTGAAGGGGCTGTCGAAATCGGCCATCAGCGGCGCGTTGGCGTCTTTTTCGGACAGGACGGGATCGCCGCCGAGGCCCCAGTCGATACCCAGGTCGGGATCGTCGAAGCGCACCGCGCCGTCGCAGTCGGGCGCGTAGTAATCCGAGCATTTGTAGATGATTTCGGTATCGGGTTCGCGCGTGACGAACCCGTGCAGGAATCCGGCGGGGATCAGCAGTTGCAGACCGTTCTCGAAGCTGAGTTCGTAGCCCACCCATTGCCCGAAGGTGGGGCTGCCCTTGCGGATGTCCACCGCCACGTCGAACAGCCGCCCGCGCCCGCAGCGCACCAGCTTGGCCTGTGCGTGGGGCGGGGACTGGAAATGCAGGCCGCGCACGGTGCCCACGGTGGCGGACAGCGAATGATTGTCCTGCACGAAATCCATGTCGATCCCGTGGTCCAGAAAGGTCTTGCGGTTCCAGCTTTCCGAGAAGAAGCCGCGTTCGTCGCCAAAGCGGCGCGGCTCCAACAGCAGGACACCGGGCAGTTTCGTTTCAGTGACTTTCAAAACACGCACTCCCTCGCATCGATCAACGGATCAAGGCTTTAGCAAGCGGTGAGGCGAATGTCACCGGCAGAACCGGGGGATTGTGGTGTTGTTTGCGTGCGCACCGTTTACCACGGATGCCGCCGACCCCGGCACCGACGCGATACCGACATGATACCGACGCGGTGCCGAAGCCGGTTTTCCCTTGTTAACCGGGCTTTGGCGGCGATTCGCGGCTTAATCCTTGACGAACATCTTTCTGGGCCGGTTGCAGAAGGTTTCCGCCGGACCGTCCTCGGTGATCAGCACCGATTCGGTGATCTCGAGACCCCAGTCGGACATCCACAGCCCCGGCATGAAGTGGAAGGTCATGCCCGGCTCCAGCACGGTTTCGTCCTCGGCGCGCAGGCTGACGGTGCGTTCGCCCCAGTCGGGCGGATAGCTGAGGCCGATGGGATAGCCGCAGCGCGCGCCGCGTTCGATACCTGCCCGCTCCAGCGGCGCGGCCAGCGCATTGGCGATGTCGCAGGCGCGGTTGCCGGCGCGGGCGGCGTCCAGCCCGGCCTCCAGCCCCTCGACCAGTGCGTTTTCCGCATCAAGGATGAACTGCGGCGGTTTGCCCAGAAAGAGAGTGCGGCAAAACGGGGCGTGATAGCGGCGGTAACAACCTGAAATCTCGAAGAAAGTCGCCTCACCGCTGGCAAAGTCGCGCCCGTCCCATGTGAGGTGCGGTGCGGCGGCGTCCGAGCCCGAGGGCAACAGCGGTACGATGGCCGGGTAATCGCCCCAGGCGCCGTCCACGCCGCGAATGCCGTCGCGGAGAATCTCGGCCACGACCTCGTTCTTGGGAATGCCCGGTTCGACGCGGTCCAGAAGGCCGTCCATGATCTTTTCCGAAATTGCGGCGGCCTTGCGGATGAAGACCAGTTCCTCGTCGGATTTGACCGCCCGCTGCCAGTTCACCAGCGCCGTGGCATCGACGAAGGTGGCGTCAGGCAGTTCGGCCTGAAGCACCGCGTAGGCCTTGGCCGAGAAATAGTAATTGTCCATCTCGACGCCGATGCGTTTGTCCTGCATCCCCATGCCGCGCAGGCGCTCTGCCAGATCCTGCATGGGGTGGCGTTCGGTGGACTGAACGTAGTTGTCGGCGTATCCCATGACCCGGTCATCGGTCATCCAGACGGTGCGCCGCCCACCATTGGCATCCTGATTGCGGCCCCACCAGACCGGATCGGCATCGGGTAGTACGACAACCCCCTGATGCACATAGAACGACCATCCGTCATAGCCCGTCAGCCAGTTCTGGTTCGAGGGGTCGGTAACGAACAAAACGTCGATGCCCGCGGTCTCCATCGCGTTGCGCGTCTTGGTCAGGCGGCGCTGGAATTCGGCATCGGAAAAGGGAAGGTTCTTTTCGATCATGATGTTTCCTGCTGTAGTCGGACCTTTCTGCCTTACGGTCTTGAAATGGGGGCTGCCCCAAGGAAAACGGCAAGAAATGTCGTTTTTGGGAAATTCCATGTCGCACAATTGACGATAGCCTGTAGCGAGGCAAAGCTGCCACAATACATCGAGGAGCCGTAATGCAACCGACGCTGGCCGATATTCATGCCGCCGCGAACACGATCCGCGGGATCGCCGATGCCACGCCCCTGGTGCCTTCGCCTTTCATGAGCGAGTGCGCCGGGGCCGAGTTTCTGCTGAAGCTCGAAAACATGCAGCCCATCGGCGCGTTCAAGCTGCGCGGTGCGCTGAACGCCGTGGCCGGGGTGGGCGATGCGGCGGGTGTGACCTGCTGTTCCACCGGCAATCACGGGCGCGGTGTGGCTTATGCGGCAAGGGCACGGGGGATGCGGGCGGTTGTCTGCATGTCCGAACTGGTGCCGCAGGCCAAGGTGGACGGTATTCGCGCCCTCGGGGCCGAGGTGCATATCAAGGGCCGCAGTCAGGACGATGCGCTGGCACAATCCCTGCGTCTGGTGCGCGAGGAGGGGCTGGTTGAAATCTCGCCCTTCGACGACCCACTGGTGATTGCGGGTCAGGGCACGATCGGGTTGGAAATCCTGTCGGCGCGGCCCGATGTGACCACGTTGCTGGTGCCCTTGTCGGGTGGTGGTCTGGCGGCGGGCGTGGCGCTGGCGGCGAAGGCGATCAATCCGGGCATTCGCGTGGTGGGCATCACCATGGATCGCGGGGCGGCGATGTATGAAAGCATCAGGGCCGGGAAACCCGTCGAAGTCGAAGAGGTCGCCAGCCTTGCCGATTCCCTTGGTGGGGGGATCGGGCTGAACAACAGGCTGAGCTTTGCGATGTGCCGCGACCTGCTGGACGAAGTCGTTCTGGTCAGCGAGGATGAAATCTATCACGCCATGCAGGTGCTGTATTACGAAGACAGGATCGTGGCCGAAGGGGCCTGCGTGGTGGGGCTGGCCGCCGTGCTGAACGGCAAGGTCACACTGGACGGCCCGAGCGCCACCATCGTGACGGGCCGCAATCTGGACATGCCCACATTCACCCGCATCGTGACCGGGCAGGATGTGGATTTGGGCGATGTGACGGTGAAAGGAAAACCCTATGTCTCATGACATCAAGATTCTAACCGAGGCGGAACTGCGTCAGGTGGTCGGCCTTGATATCGAAACCGTGGATGTGATCGAGCAGGCCTTTACCGCGCTTGCGAGCGGCGAGGTGGTGATGCCGCCCATCCTGTCGATGGACCTGCCTGCCGCCAATGGCGAGGTCGATGTGAAAACCGCCTATATTCCGGGGTTCGACGGGTTTGCGATCAAGGTCAGCCCCGGTTTCTTCGACAATCCCAAGCTGGGCCTGCCGTCGCTGAACGGGCTGATGATCCTGTTTTCGGCCAAAACCGGGCTGGTTCAGGCTCTGTTTCTGGACAACGGGTATCTGACCGACATCCGCACGGCGGCTGCGGGCGCCGTGGCCGCGCGGCATCTGGCGCCCGAGGTGGTGGAAACGGCGGGCGTGATCGGCACCGGCGTACAGGCGCGGTTGCAGATGAAGGCCGCCCATCTGGTGCGGCCCTTCAGCAAGCTGCTGGTCTGGGGGCGGGACGCGGCCAAGGCGCAAACCTGCGCCGATGATCTGGCGGCGGATCTGGGGATCGAGGTGCAGCCGGTGGCGGACGCCTCTGAGCTGGTTTCGCTCAGTCAGTTGGTGGTCACGACGACCCCGGCGCGTGAACCCGTGGTCAAGGCCGAGTGGCTGCACAAGGGGCTGCATATCACCGCGATGGGATCGGATCAGGAAGGCAAGAACGAGATCGATCCGCGTGCCCTGGCGCTGGCCGATCTCTATGTGGCGGATCGTGTCAGCCAGACGGAAATTCTGGGCGAGTTACGCAGCGCCAAGCAGGCCGGACTTTGGGCGCATGGCATTCCGGCGGAATTGGGCAATGTCATCACCGGGGATGCACCGGGGCGGCGCAGCGACGAAGATATCACCATTGCCGACCTGACGGGCACCGGCGCGCAGGATACGGCCATCGCCAGCCACGTTTTCGCGATGATCAGGGACAGCAAGGCCGGTACGGTGATCTCTGCATGAAGCTGGGCGTGTATCAATGCCCGGCCTCGGGCGGGACGCAGGATGAACGCCTGACTGAGCTTGAGCGCCATATCGCGGGGCAGGGGCTGGATTTGTTGTTATGCCCCGAGCTGTTCTCGACAGGGTACGATCAGGGGGCCGATTATGGCGACGTGGCCGAAGCGCCGGACGGGCCGTTTGCGCAAGGGATCGCCGCGCTTGCGCGCAAGCACGATACTGCGATTGCCTATGGGTATGCGGAACGGGCCAGGGATACGATTTACAACTCCGCGGCTTTGATTGACGCATCGGGCCGCTTGCTGGCCAATCATCGCAAGCGCCTGCCCTCGCCGTACAGTTTCGAAGAGCGGGCCTTTGGCCGGGGCGGGGCCGTGACTTTTGCCGATCTTGGCGATCTGCGGCTGGCGATGATCATTTGTTACGAGGTGGAGTTCCCCGAAAACCTGCGACACGCCGCGCAAGGCGGTGCGCATGTGGTTCTGGTGCCAACGGCGTTGGGGGCCGAGTGGGGGATCGTGGCCGAGAAACTGGTGCCGACCCGCGCCTTTGAAAACGGAGTCTGGATCGCGTATGCGGATCATGCAGGGGACTGTGGAGGGCTGTCGTTTTACGGCGGCAGCCGGATCGTGGCCCCTGATGGGCAAGACGCCGCCGTGGCGGTGCCGGGCAAGGCGGGGCTGATCGCGGCGCCGTTTGATCCGGCGCGTGTCGCCGCGGCCCGAAGCCGCCTGCCTTATCTGCGCGACTGCGTGAAACTGTAGAACGGAGCCGGCATGTTGAAACTCGATGCCCGTGACATGGCCATTTTGCGTGTGCTGTCCACCGAAGGGCGGATCACCAAGGCCGAACTGGCGACCAAGGTCGGCCTGTCGGCCAGCCCGTGCTGGGAGCGCCTGAAAAAACTGGAACAGGCCGGGATCATCGAAGGCTATAACGCGCGCATCAACCTGCGCAAGCTGGGGCCGCATGTGACGGTGTTCGTGGCTGCCGAACTGGCCGATCACACCCCGGCCAGTTTCCGCGCTTTCGAGGACAGTGTGCAGCGTTATGACGAGATCACCGCCTGCTGGGCGCTCGGGGGTGGGTTCGATTACCTGATGCAGATCGTGACCACCGATATCGACACGTACCAACGCCTGATCGACGAGATGCTGGAGGCCCGGATCGGGCTGGCGCGGTACTTCACCTATATCGTCACGAAACCCGTCAAATCCCCGGCTTTGCCGCCGTTGGAAGCCTTGATCGGGTGAATCGTCTGTTTAGCTGGCGCGAGGCAGAAGAATCTTCTGGTAACTGCAAATTGTTCAGCCTCAACTCATGGCCCTGACCCTCTAAATCTTCGGGGGAAAGGAGGGCCTTTTATGTCCGATACTGCGATCTGGACCCGTAATGGTGTCACCGATACGCGCCTTGTGCGCAGTTTTTCTTATGTGAACGGCAAGTGGACGGCTGGCGACGACAGCGCCACGATTGCTGTCACCAACCCTGCCGATGGGCGTTTGCTGGGCGATGTGGCCAGCCTGTCTGCCGCTCAGGCGCGCGGGGCGGTGGATGCCGCCCAGGCGGCGTTTGCCGATTGGTCGATGACTCTGCCTCAGGATCGCTCGGCCATCCTGCGCCGCTGGTTCGATCTGATGCTGGAGCACAAAGAGGACCTGGCCCGCATCATGGTGCTGGAACAGGGCAAGCCCCTGTCCGAGGCGCGCGGCGAGATCGACTATGCCGCCAGCTTTGTCGAGTATTATGCCGAAGAGGCCAAGCGCCCGAATATCGAGGGCGTCACCAGCCACCTGCCCGATGCCGAGGTGGAATTGTGGCTGGAACCCGTGGGGGTCGCGGCCCTGATCACGCCGTGGAACTTTCCGGCGGCGATGCTGACGCGCAAGGCCGCAGCGGCGATGGCGGCGGGCTGTACCGTCGTGGCGCATCCGTCGAGCGAAACGCCCTATTCCGCCCTTGCGCTGGCCGAACTGGCCGAACGCGCCGGTATTCCGGCGGGCGTGTTCAACGTGCTGACGGGGCAGGCCCGAACGCTGGTTGAGCCCTGGACGCAAGACAACCGCGTGCGCGCCCTGTCGTTCACCGGGTCCACGGAGATCGGGCGGCTGCTGTATCGCCAGTCCGCTGACACGGTAAAGCGGCTGGTGATGGAACTGGGCGGCCACGCGCCGGTGATCGTGTTCAAGAACGCTGATCTGGACACCGCGATCGAGGAAACCATCAAGGCCAAGTTCGCCACATCCGGGCAGGATTGTCTGGGCGCAAACCGCATCTATGTGGAACGTCCGGTCTACGACGAGTTCTGCCGCCGCTTTACCGAGGCCACGCGGGCGCTGAGCCTTGGCGTGGGCATGGATGACCCCGAGATCGGGCCGCTGATGAACGAAAAGGCGGTGCAGAAGCAGGAGGAACACGTTGCCGATGCCCTGAAAAAAGGCGCCAAGCTGGCCTGTGGCGGCAAGCGTGACGATCTGGGGCCGCTGTTTTATCAGCCTACGGTTCTGACCGACGTGCCCGACGAGGCGGCGATCATGAAGGACGAGACCTTCGGTCCTGTCGCGCCGATCACGCCGTTCGACACCGAGGACGAGGTCGTGGCGCGCGCCAACGACACCGAATATGGCCTTGTCGCCTATCTGCACAGCCACGATCCGCGGCGCATCTACCGCGTGACCCGTGCGTTGCAATTCGGCATGGTGGCGGTGAACCGCACCAAGGTCACCGGCGCGCCGATCCCGTTTGGCGGGGTCAAGCAATCGGGCCTTGGCCGCGAAGGAGCCCGCAAGGGCATGGAAGAATTCATGGAGATCAAATACGTCTGCCGCGATTGGGCGTGAGCGGGCGAGATCCTGAATAGATTTCGGCCCGGAATTTTCAGAAATTCCGGGCCAGCGAACAAACGAAAGGACAAAACATGCTGAAGAACGATCAACTCGATCAATGGGATCGTGACAATTTTTTCCACCCCTCGACGCATCTGGCGCAATTCGCCCGTGGCGAGGCCCCGAACCGCGTGATCACCGGCGGCACCAACTGCCATATCGAAGACCGCGACGGCAACAAGCTGTTGGATGCCTTTGCCGGGCTTTATTGCGTGAACGTGGGTTATGGCCGTCAGGACATTGCCGCCGCCATCGCGGAGCAAGCCAGGGAACTGGCCTATTACCATGCCTATGTGGGGCACGGCACCGAGGCGAGCATCACGCTGTCCAAGATGATCATGGATCGTGCGCCCAAAAACATGAGCAAGGTCTATTTCGGCCTGTCGGGTTCGGATGCGAACGAAACCAACGTCAAGCTGATCTGGTACTACAACAACATCCTTGGCCGCCCCGAGAAGAAGAAGATCATCTCGCGCTGGCGCGGGTATCACGGTTCGGGGTTGATGACCGGCTCGCTGACCGGGCTGGAACTGTTCCACAAGAAATTCGACCTGCCGCTGACGCAGGTGATCCACACCGAAGCGCCGTATTACTTCCGTCGCGACGATCTGGACCAGAGCGAAGAGCAGTTCGTGCAGCATTGCGTGGACGAGCTGGAGGCGCTGATCGAGCGCGAAGGTGCGGATACCATCGCCGCCTTCATCGGTGAGCCCGTTCTGGGCACCGGCGGTATCGTTCCCCCGCCTGCCGGGTACTGGCAGGCCATTCAGGCGGTTCTGAAAAAGCATGACATTCTGTTGGTGGCCGATGAGGTCGTCACCGGCTTTGGTCGTCTGGGAACGATGTTCGGTTCGGATCATTACGGGCTGGAACCCGACCTGATCACCATCGCCAAGGGCCTGACCAGTGCCTATGCGCCGCTGTCGGGGTCCATCGTGGGCGACAAGATGTGGAAGGTTCTGGAACAGGGCACCGATGAAAACGGCCCCATCGGCCACGGCTGGACCTATTCGGCCCATCCCATCGGGGCGGCGGCCGGTGTGGCCAACCTCAAGCTGCTGGACGAACTGGACCTGATCGCCAACAACCGTGAGGTGGGCGGTTATTTGAACAAGACCATGTCCGATGCGCTGGCCGGGCACGGCAATGTCGGTGATGTGCGTGGTGAAGGGATGCTGTGTGCGGTCGAGTTCGTCAAGGACAAGGACAGCCGCACATTCTTTGACGGTGCTGATAAGGTCGGGCCGCAGATCGCTGGTGCGCTGGCCGCACAGGGCGTGATCGGCCGCGCCATGCCGCAGGGCGATATCCTGGGTTTCGCGCCGCCGTTCTGCCTGACTCGGGAAGAGGCCGACGAGGTGGTCGGCAAGACCGTCAAGGCGGTTCAGCAGGTGCTGGGCTGAGTTGATCTGGCGCCGGGCTCCTGTCCGTAAAGGTAGCGGCCCGGCGTGTGCTCAGTATTCAGACGCAGGCGAAACGCCTGAATTGCCCATATAAATTGCCCAATCTTCCCGCGATGCCGTTATTCGATGCAAAATGTCGCGGAATCGGGTTGCAACACAAATTCAATGGCGTTTTAGTTCAATGAAACGCGGGAAAATCCGCGAGTAACAATAACAGGGAGCCTAACTTGGCCGACACCACGACCGGCGATGCGTTCGTTGAATTTGAGCGTGTGCAGAAAAGCTATGATGGCGAAAATCTTGTCGTCAAAGACCTCAACCTTTCCATGCCCAAGGGCGAGTTTCTTACGATGCTCGGGCCGTCGGGCTCCGGCAAGACAACTTGCCTGATGATGCTGGCGGGGTTCGAAACCGCCACGCATGGCGAGATCAAGCTGGACGGACGCCCGATCAACAACATTCCGCCGCACAAGCGCGGGATCGGCATGGTGTTCCAGAACTACGCCTTGTTCCCGCATATGACCGTGGCTGAAAACCTGTCCTTCCCGCTGGAAGTGCGCAAGATCGGCAAGGCCGACCGCGAGGCCAAGGTGAAACGTGCGCTGGACATGGTCCAGATGGGCGCTTTCGGTGGGCGGCGTCCGGCGCAGCTCTCGGGCGGCCAGCAGCAGCGGATCGCACTGGCTCGGGCGCTGGTGTTCGAGCCCGAGCTGGTCCTGATGGACGAACCCCTGGGCGCGCTCGACAAGCAGTTGCGCGAGCACATGCAGTTCGAAATCACCAATCTGGCGCATGAGTTGGGCATCACCACCGTCTATGTGACGCATGACCAGACCGAAGCGCTGACCATGTCGGATCGCGTGGCCGTGTTCGACGATGGTCGCATTCAGCAGCTTGCGCCGCCCGACGAGTTGTATGAAAGCCCTGAAAACAGCTTCGTTGCGCAGTTCATCGGCGAGAACAATACGCTGGAGGGGACGATCAAGGAGATTGGTGACGATATCTGCCTTGTCGAACTGGACGATGGCGAACTGATTGACGCCAAGCCGGTCAATGTGAGCAAGGTCGGGGATCGCACGACCATCTCGATCCGCCCCGAGCGTGTCGAGGTGGACACCGCCAAGCTGGGCGAGAATGCCCACACCCTGAAGGCCGAGGTGATGGAATTCATCTATATGGGCGATGTGTTCCGCACCCGCCTGCGCGTGGCCGGGAAGGATGATTTCATCATCAAGACCCGCAATTCGGCGGATCAGCGGCGCCTGCAACCGGGCGAGCAGATTCAGATCGGATGGTTGCCGCGCGATTGCCGCGCACTGGACGCGGTATAAGTCATGTGTCTTCGCGCCCTCGATAACGGGGTGCGGTCACCCTGAGGCTTTGAGGTTCTTGCCCGTAACCCGAAGCCCTGAAACCAAAACGGGACGTTAGTTGGGAGTATGAAATGACCTTCAAGACAACTCTTCTGGCCTCGACCGCGCTGACTGTAGCCGCCGTGTCGGCTCAGGCGCAGGATATGGCCAATTCGATGACGCTCGTCTCCTGGGGCGGCGCGTATCAGAACAGCCAGCAAAAAGCCTATGTCGAGCCGTACCTGGCCGCAAATCCCGGCGTGACCGCCACATGGGACGAAAGCTCGGCCGAAGCCGTTGCCAAGATGCGCGCCATGAACGAAGCCGGTAACGTGACCTGGGATCTGGTCGATGTCGTGGCCTCGGACGCGATGCGTCTGTGCGACGAAGGTCTGGCAATGGAGCTGGACCACGACGAGATACTGGCGCCTGCCCCCGACGGCACGGATGCCAGCGACGACTTTGGCGATCTGATTGTCAGCGATTGCTTTATTCCGCAGATCGTTTATTCGACCACCTTCGGCTATCGCACCGACATGGTGCCCGATGGCGTCGAGCCGCCGAGCACCGTTTGCGACGTGTTCGATCTGGAAACCTATCCGGGCAAGCGTTCGCTTCAGAAGCGTCCGATCGACAACATGGAATGGGCGCTGTACTGCGACGGTGTGGCCAAGGACGAACTCTATGACGTTCTGAGCACCGACGAGGGCGTGAACCGCGCGCTGGCCAAGCTGGACAGCATCAAGGATCAGGTCGTCTGGTGGACCGCCGGCGCCGAAACGCCGCAGCTGCTGGCCGATGGCGAAGTCTTCATGGGGTCGACCTATAATGGTCGTCTGTTCTCGGCGATTGCCGAGCAGGATCAGCCTATCGAAATGATGTGGGACATGCAGTCGTTCGATCTGGACGGTTGGGTCATTCCCGCCGGTCTGCCCGAGGATCGTCTGGCCCGTGTGCTCGATTTCCTGAAGTTCGCAACCGACACGCAGCGTCTGGCGGATCAGGCTGCGTATATCTCGTATGGTCCGGCACGTCAGTCCTCGGCACCGCTGGTCGGTCAACATGCTGAACTGGGCATCGACATGGCGCCGCACATGCCGACCGATCCGGCAAATGCCGAGAACACTCACCTGTATGACTATGAATGGTGGGCGGACAACCGCGACGATCTGGATGCGAAATTCCAGGCATGGCTGGCCAACTGATCGGTCTGTCTGACTGAAAATGACCCGAGAGGGCCGCGCGCGGCCCTCTCGACAAAAACATAAAGAATTCCAACGGGGACAAGATGAGCGATACCACCGATTCCGGCCCGGTGCTGGCCGCTGACGGGACGCCACTCAAGCGCAGCCTGAACCGCGCGTTACGGGCCCAGAAAATGCGGGCGCTGGCCCTGATCGCGCCCTTGCTGATCTTCGTTCTCGTGACGTTCATCGCACCGATCGCGGACATGCTGTTCCGTTCGGTCGAGAACCAGATCGTTTCGAACACCCTGCCCAATACGGTTGCAACGCTGAACGATTGGGACGGCACCGGCGATACGATGCCCGGAGAAGAGACGTTCGAGGCGCTTTACTACGATATGTTTCTGGCCGCCGAGTCCAAGCGCCACACGCGCCTCGGGTCGCGTCTGAACTATGAAGAGGCCGGGATTTCCTCGATGTTCCGTACCTCGGGACGCAGGGTGGACGATGTCGGCGAAGATCAGATCGACGCCCTGGAGGATATCGACGAGTCCTGGGGCGACGAGGCTTTCTGGTTCGCGCTGATGAGCGGCGCTGACGGCGCAGCGAAGGCGGACGACATCGTTGAGGCTCAGCGCACGCGCCTGTCCAGGCTGAACGAAACCGGCTTTTCCGGCGAGGTGGGCTTTGCGCCGTCGCAAGAGATCGCTGATCTTCTGCCGCGCACGGTGCGGGCCTATAGCGCCTTTGCGGTATTCACGGCCATTGCCGACGGAGACGTGGTTGCCGAAGAAGAACCGTGGGAGACTGTCAAGGTCGCGCTGATCGAGGATTTGCGCAATGGTGCCGATCTGTCCGGCTATGATGGCCCCGGTGCGGAGGAACTGCGCGCAGCGCAGGAAGGCATGGCCGATCAACCCGCCATTGATTACAAGCAGGCTTTCCTCGACATGAACGAGGATTGGGGCGATCTGGACAATTGGAAAACCATCAAGATGTATGCCCCGCCCTTCACCGAGGGCTATTTCCTGAATGCCATAGACATGCAGAAAACGCCCGAAGGCTTTCAGGCGCGTCCCGAATCCGAACAGATTTACATCAAGCTGTTCAAACGGACGTTGTTCATGTCGCTGATGATCACGGGGTCCTGCATCCTGCTGGCGTATCCGGTGGCGTTCCTGCTCGCGAACCTGCCGATGCGCACGTCGAGCCTGCTGATGATTCTGGTGCTGTTGCCGTTCTGGACGTCGCTTCTGGTGCGAACGTCAGCCTGGAAGGTGATGTTGCAGCAACAAGGCGTGATCAACGATACGCTGGTCTGGCTGGGGCTGGTGGACGATGCCAGCCGATTGGTGATGATCAACAACCAGTTCGGTACGATCGTGGCGATGACGCATATCCTGCTGCCGTTCATGATCCTGCCGATGTATTCGGTCATGTCGACCATTCCACCCTATTATGTACGTGCGGCGAAATCGCTTGGCGCGACGAACTGGACGGCGTTCTGGCGGGTCTATTTCCCGCAATCGGTGCCGGGCATCGGGGCGGGGTCGATCCTCGTGTTCATCCTTGCCATCGGGTACTACATCACGCCCGAAATCGTGGGCGGCACCACCGGTACCTTCATCTCGAACCGGATCGCCTATCACATTTCGATCTCGCTCAACTGGGGTCTGGCGGCGGCGCTTGGCTCGATCCTGCTGGCGGCGGTGCTGATCCTCTATTGGGCTTATGACAAGATTGTCGGCATCGACAACGTGAAGCTGGGGTAAGACGGATGACACTCACTATCATCGAACCGAAACCTGTTTCCTTTGTCGCGCCTGTCGTGGCGGTTGCCGGGGCCTTCTGCGGGCTGCTGGTGGGAACGGCCCATGACAATCCCTTGCTGGGTGTGGCGATTGGCGCGGTGCTGACGGCGGTGCTGGCCTTTGTGTGGCTCTCGGTGTTCCGGAACGAACGGGCTGCGCGCTGGCTTACCTTTCTTGGCTTCGGCGCGGTCGGGTTTGCCTATGCCGGTGTGCCTGGCGTTGTGATCGGCCTTGCCTTTGGCGCGTTTTTTGGGTGGTTCATTTTCTGGCTGGGCGAGGGACGCTACCGCGCCAAACTGCCGCCTTACAGCACGGGAATGCAGGTGTTTCTGCATTTCCTGTTCCGGGTGCTTTGCGGGGCGATCTTTATCTTCCTGATCACGCCGATTCTTGTGGTGATGCCGCTGAGCTTCAATGCCGAGAATTTCTTTACCTTCACGCCCGAGATGCTGCGCTTTGATCCCGAGGGGTATTCGCTCAAGCATTACCGAGATTTCTTTACCAACAGCGACTGGCAACAGGCGATGTGGAATTCATTGTCGATTGCGCCGATGGCGACGATTTTATCGGTTGGTTTCGGGACCTTGGCGGCCATTGGCCTGAGTTCTGAACACGTGCCGTTCCGGCGTGCGATCATGGCGGTTCTGATCTCGCCGATGATCGTGCCGCTGATCATTTCGGCGGCGGGGATGTATTTCTTCTACTCGCGGCTGGGGCTTCAGGGGACGTATTGGGGGGTTGTTCTGGCCCATGCGGCACTGGGAATTCCCTTTGTTATCATCACGGTAACGGCAACTCTGGTCGGCTTCGACCGCTCCTTGACCCGCGCGGCGGCGAATATGGGGGCGAATCCGGTGACCACGTTCTTCCGGGTGCAGATGCCGCTGATCCTGCCGGGGGTGATTTCGGGCGGGCTGTTTGCTTTCATCACGTCGTTTGACGAGGTGGTGGTGGTTCTGTTCGTCGGTTCGGCAGGGCAGAAAACCCTTCCGTGGCAGATGTTTATCGGTTTGCGCGAACAAATCTCTCCGACCATTCTGGCGGTTGCGACGATCCTCGTGGTGATCTCGATTGCCCTGCTGACGACGGTCGAACTGCTGCGCCGCCGGTCCGAGCGATTGCGCGGCATGAGCCCCGGCTGACCCCAACCCGCGCCGCCCATCCGGGCGGCGCGTTTCGTACAAAACGTACGAAACCGACCCGGGTTTTGTACGAATCCCGTCATGGCATCCTGTGATGCCACATCCGGACCATTGCCGAGCCGCGTATTGATCGGACGACGACACGCATGCGGTGTTTCATGACGAACCAGCCGGGCGCGAACATTCGTCCCCGGCTGGTCCTTTTTCATGGCGGGTCCCCAGGCGGATTGACCGCCCGTGTCGTTACCAGGGCTGGTTGGCCGGGCCGACGGTGAATTCGTTAACCGTGGTGTCTGCCGGCAGGTCGAGCGCGAAGGCGACGACATCGGCGATCCGGTCGGGCGAGATGCCGAATGTATCGTAAAGGCCCTGCATGCCCTCGGCGGTCTGCTGATCGGTGATCGTGCCCAGAAGTTCGGTGTTGATTGCTGCCGGGTAAAGCGTTGCGGTGCGGATGTTCGTGCCTTCGGTGGCGGATTCCATGCGCAGGACTTCCATGAAGTTGCGCACGAACCATTTGGTGCCGCCATAAACCGCTGCGCCGGGATAGTTCTTGAGACCCGCAACAGAGGACACGGCAAGGACATGGCCGGATTTCTGCGCGGTGAATGTCGGCATGACGGCCGCGACCCCGTTCAGCACGCCCTTGATGTTCACATCGACCATCCGGTTCCACTCGTCGGTCTTGAGCGCCGAAACCGGGCTGCTGGGCATCAGCCCGGCGTTGAGAAAGATGGCGTCGACGCCGCCGAACCTGTCCTTGGCAAGCTTCACGATGGCCTCGTTTTCCGACGGGTCGGTGACGTCCAGTTCCTGCCAGGCCGCCTTGCCGCCGGCGGCTTCGATCTCGTCGGCGATCTGCCTGAGCCTGTCCGCGCGGCGCGCGCCGAGAACGACATTGGCGCCCTTCGCGGCAAGCAGCCTGGCACTCGCCTCGCCGATGCCGGAGGAGGCGCCGGTGATGATGACGGTCTTGCCGGTGATATTGTTTGTCATGATATTTTCCTTGGAATTTGGTGCAGGCGCACCTGCTTGCTTTGGGTCTATTCGGCCAGTTCGATGCGGACCGGAAAGGCGCCATCCTGCATCAGGGCGTCCATCGGCCCGTCGAATTCGCCAAGCCGGACAAGGCCGCGCGAGGTCTGGAACGGCTTGTAGAAGATCGCCAGATTGCCCCAGGGGGCGTAATGGGTGATATCGCCCGCTTTGGGGGTGTAGCTGTCGGGCGCGGCGCTGATATCGAGCTTGCGCGGCAGGTCGGCGACCTTTTCGGTGGCGTGATAATCGCTCAGCGTCAGGTCGAGCGGCAGGAGCGAGGCAAAGTCGCGGGCGACTTGTGTGTCGTCCAGCGTCGCCTCAAGTGTCTCGTTCCCGACGATTACGTGAATCCTGGTCATGGCGGTTTCTCCTGTTTCGGAATGTGCCGGGGCAACGCCGGACAGAAGACCCAATGCCACCGCGGCGGCCCTGATATGTGTCATGCCTCGGGCGGTCATCGTGATACCCCTTTCCTGTCCGGTTTCGGTTGCCTTGCAATTTAAACCTTCATGCGCGCGGGATAACCGGCTGAAGCTTTCTATCACTCATGAGTGTGGGTCATGAATTGCCCGTATCTTATCCGGCGTTCGATCCTGTTGCTCCGGCTCGCAACGCTGACCAGTCACGACCGATGCCGCCCCTGAGGCGAAGCGGGCGACGGCCTGCAAAGGCCGCCGCCCGATCCCCCGGTCTTGCCGGTTTCGGCTTTGTTACCGCTTAGACGAGGTGCTGATCGAAGAACGATTGCAGCTTGTCGAACGGAATGATGTCCACCTGATCGTAAAGATCGACGTGATCCGCACCGTCGATGATCATCATCTCTTTGGGTTCCGCCGCCGCCGCATAGGCATCTTCGGTGAAATAGCGCGAATGGGCCTCGGACCCGGCGACAAGAAGCACCGGACGCGGCGAAATCTCGTCAATATAGGTCAAAAGCGGCATGTTCATGAAGGACAGCGGGTTGGTCACGGTCCAGCCGCCGTTGGAGTTCAGCGAGCGTTCATGATAGCCCCGGTCGGTCTTGTAATAACCGTGGTACATGCGGATTACCGGATCGTCGATCCCGTCCAGACTGTCGGGCAGACCGCCCGCCATCGCCGGTTGGCCGTTTTCGACATCGGTCCAGCGCTGACGGCTCATCTGTTCCAGCGCTTCGGCGCGCTGTTCGTCGGTCATCGCGTCGTAATAGCCTTTGGCCATCACGCGGGACATGTCATACATGCTTGTGGTTGCCACGGCTTTCACGCGCTTGTCGGCAGCGACGGCGTTCAGGGCCATGCCGCCGAAACCGCAAATGCCGATGATCCCGATCCGTTCCCGATCCACGGCGTCGTGCAGACCGAGGAAGTCTATCGCCGCCATGAAATCCTCGGTGTTGATGTCGGGCGAGGCCACGTCACGCACATCGCCGCCGCTTTCCCCGACAAAGGACGGATCGAAGGCCAGCGTGACAAAGCCGCGTTCGGCCATCGTCTGTGCATAAAGACCGGCGGCCTGTTCCTTTACCGCGCCGAACGGCCCCGCGACGGCAAGGGCGGGAAGCGCCCCTGCGGGCCGGTCCGCAGGCATGTAGAGGTCACCCACGAGGGGAACGCCATACCGGTTGGTGAACGACACCTTCTGGTGATCGACGGCGTCGCTTTGGGCAAAGGTCTTGTCCCAGTTATCGGTGATTTGTGCAAAAACGGGCGTTCCGGCGGCGGAAACGGCCCCGAGGGCGGCGGCGCTGATCCCCGCCATTCTGAGCAGATCGCGGCGGCCCTGGTTCGGCACGTCGCCTGTGGTGGCGGGAACGATGATATCGGCCATTTCTTGTTCTCCTTACAAAGTGAACTTCATGCACAGAAAACTGGGGTCGTGTTGCCGGTTTATTAAGCCCCCTGATCCTACAATCAGTCATGAGGCAGCTTCATGAATGGCGACATTCTGCGTTTGCCCGCGTGACGTTAACTGGCTGAATTCATGAGGCTGCCTCATGAGCGCATCCCGTCCACCGACCATGATCGCCCGGACGGCACGCACTAGGTCTGATCCAGCAAGGAATGCGTCCTTGCCGCCGGTCGCCAAGGCCGGCTTTCGATCAAGGAAGGAGACAACCAGATATGAAACATGTTTTCGCAACGACACTTGTCATGGCTCTGACAGCCCCGATGGCATTCGCGCAAACCGCCGAAATCACCAGCGCCGAGCAGCGCGCAGGCACTGCCGGCAGCGCCGATTTCTTTACCGGTACGGTCTATGTCCAGCCCGTGTTCGATGCCCGGATGGGCAACGTCAATGCGGGCTCCGTCACCTTCATGCCCGGCGCGCGCTCGCACTGGCATACGCACCCGGTGGGGCAATGGCTCGTCGTGACGTCCGGGACGGGCTGGTATCAGGTCCGTGGCGAAGAAAAGCAGGTCATGAATGCCGGCGATGTTGTCTGGTTCCCCGCCGATGTCGATCACTGGCACGGCGCGACCGATGAGCACGCGGTGACGCATGTCGCCGTTCAGGAGGCGGTCGACGACTCGGCTGTGACCTGGGGCGACCCGGTTTCGGATGAGGACTTCGCGCAGTGAACCGGATCGCGGCCTGTTCTGGCAGGCCGCATCCGACCCGCATCCCCGACGGGATGATGCATATCGCGGCGGTCGCGCGAAAGATTGCCCAATTTGCGGGACATCACGATGTGCGACTGCACAATGCGTGGACTGATGAGCCCTGCGCATATATCATGAGGGAAACCAACCATGATCCTCGATTGGCAGGTCAGGGCCTCCCGTATGCTTCGCGAAAACATCAACGACCTGATCGCGCTGGCCACGGTGGCGGAAGAGCGCAGCTTTACCCGTGCCGCCGCGCGCCTGAACGTGTCGCAATCGGCGCTGAGCCATACGATCAAGGGGCTGGAAAAGCGGCTTGGCCTGCGGCTTCTGACCCGCACGACCCGGTCTGTTGCCCCGACACTCGAGGGCGAAGACCTGCTTGCCACGCTCGCACCGTGTTTCGAGAAGATCGAGGCGCGGCTCGAGGCGCTAAACGAATCGCGGGACCATCCGACCGGGACGGTGCGGATCGTTGCGACCGAATATGCCATCGAATCATTGCTCTGGCCCAAGCTGTCTCCGGTGCTCAAGGCGTTTCCGGCGATCAATATCGAGCTCATGATCGACTACGGTTATACCGATCTGGCCAGTTCGCAATGCGATGCCGGGGTGCGGTATGGCGATCAGGTGAGCGACGGGATGATCTCGATGCGGATCGGCCCGGAAGAGCGCATGATCTGTGTCGCCGCGCCCGAATATTTCGACGCGCAGGGCATCCCGCAATCGCCGCAAGACCTTGGCGATCATCACTGCATCAATCTGCGGCTGTCCAATCACGGGGCGCTTTATGCCTGGGAATTCGAGGATGACACAGGCAATGAAATCCGCGTCAAGGTGCAGGGGCAGGCCCGCTTCAACACGATAAACCTTGTCCTGCGCGGGGCGTTGGACGGGCACGGGCTGGCGCTGATCCCCGAGCGGCTGGCGGCGGATCATCTGGCCTCGGGCGCCTTGCGGACCTGCCTGGAAGATTACTCGCCCTATTTCCCCGGCTTCCATCTTTACTATCCCAGCCGGTTGCGCCCGTCCTCGGCGTTTCAGGTGGTGCTGGACGCTTTGCGCGAGCGGGGCTGAGCATTCATGAGGCGTAATCATGAGTGGCGTGACGCGATCGGCCATTAAGGCCGGGCCGGGAGGCGCCACATAGATGAAGTAGCCGCAACACAAAGGAGTTCCAGATGAAAACCCTTCTCGCCGCCTCGGCCATTGCAATGACCGCCACCACCGCAACCGCGCAAGACCTGTCCGGCACACTGCCCGAGGCCGTTGGCCGTGTGGCCCCGGCGCTGGAGTCCTATTCCAATGACGATCTGTTCGGGTCCGTCTGGCAGGGGCAGGAACTTTCGGCCCGCGACCGGGCGCTTGTCACCTTTGTCGCCCTGACGACACGCCACGAAACCGGCAACCTGCCCGATCATGTGGCATTGGCGCTGGATGCGGGTGTGACCCCGGCGGAGATTTCGGAAACCATCACTCATCTTGCCTTCTACACCGGATGGGGCAATGCCACCGCGGCCGTCCGTGCCGCCGCCCCCGTCTTTGAGGCGCGCGGTGTGACTGCCGAAGACCTGCCTGCCACCGATCCCGAATTGCTGCCGCTGGACGAAGCCGCCGAGGATGCGCGGGAGGAAAACGTGCGCGGCAATTTCGGTGATGTCAGCATGGGCGTCGTGGACAACACCCGCGAATTGCTGTTTCGCGATCTGTGGCTGCGTCCGGGACTCGAGCCGCGCGACCGCAGCCTTGTGACCGTCGCGGCATTGATTGCGGCAGGCCAGCCCGAGCAGATGACCTTTCACCTCAACCGGGCGATGGACAACGGCCTGACACAGGAAGAGGCGGGCGCGGTGCTGTCGCATCTGGCGTTCTATACCGGGTGGCCCAAGGTGTTTTCGGCCCTGCCGGTGGCGAAACAGGTCTTTGAAGCCCGCGCTGAATGATCTGCCCGGCGCGCGCCGCATGACGTGAAGGAGAACCACGATGAAGATCGGCATACTGGGATCGGGCCTGATGGGGGCCAAGCTGGGCACGCTCTGGGCGCGTTGCGGGCATGAGGTGACCTTTGCCTATGCGCGCAGCATGGCGAAGCTGGAGCGGCTGGCCCGTGACGCCGGGGCCGGGGCTGCCAGCGGATCGGTCGCCGATGCCGTGCGGGATGCGGACGCGGTATTGCTGGCGGTCCATTGGTCGCGGATCGGCGATGTGCTGGAGCAGGCGGGCGATCTTGCCGGGCAGGTTGTGCTGAATTGCTGCGTGCCGCTGGACGAGAGCAACACCGATCTGGTGGTGGGCACCACCACCTCGGGGGCCGAAGAACTGGCCGGGATGCGCCCCGATGCCCGCTGGGTGTCGTGCTTCAACACCAGCCCGTCGGAAAGCTTTGCGGGCGTTTTCGCCCGCAAAGAGCAGGCACCGCGCCCGCATCTGCTGATCTATGGGGACGATGCGGGGGCCAAGGATATCGCGAACGGGCTTATCCGCGACATCGGTTTCGAACCGCTGGAGGCGGGTGGGTTGCACACCGCGCGTTTCGTCGAACCTTTTGCCATGGTCACGGCGGAACTGGCCTATGGTCAGCCCGGTGGCCCGGCGCTTACCTATCGTTTTGAAAAGCTGCGGGATTGAGCCCCGTGTCCAAATCGAGGAGTTGATCCATGAAAATCATTCGTTCAGGCACCACCCCTTCGGCCCCCGGCCCGGAGGAGTATTTCACCGGCACCGTGCGCGTCGATCCGCTGTTCACCGCCGAGGAGCCGGGGCGCGCAGGCGGCGCGCATGTCACGTTCGAGCCCGGCGCGCGCACCGCGTGGCACACTCATCCGGCGGGCCAGACCCTGATCGTGACTTTCGGGCGTGGCCGGGTCCAGCGGGAAGGCGGGCCGATCGAGGAAATCAGCCAGGGCGATGTCGTCTGGTTCCCCGCCGATGAAAAGCACTGGCACGGCGCCTTGCCCGAAACGGCGATGAGCCATATCGCCATTCAGGAAAGCATTGACGGCAGTCCCGTCACCTGGATGGAGAAGGTTTCGGACGAGGATTATCAGGGCTGAAGCGGGCGGGCCGGGCGGCAATGCCCGGCCTTCACTCCATCATGTTGTCGCGGGTGAAGACGTAATCATTCGCCCCTTGCGATGCATGGCAGGACTGGCACCGCGTGCCGTCCTCTTGCATGTTCGGCGTGCCGTCGGGGGCGAACTCGCGGAACAGCCAGCTTCCGGAGTCGGAGCGGTCAGACCATGCGGCGCGCTTTTCCATGACGAGGATGCGGGTCAGTTCTCCGCCCCGGAAATCGTCCATGGTGATGACAGTCCCTTCGGGAAAAGGATCGCCCGCGCGGGCCGCTTCGATGGCGTCGGCGGAGGTATAAAGCTCCTCGGTGATGCCGCCCCTTGTGACGGTGGTGTAATGCGCGCCTTCGCGATAGTCGGGCCGCAAGGCGACATCGTCGTTCAGCACCTGGGCAATCAGCGGCGTCGCAAGGATCAATCCCCCGATCACCGGTATGCATGTTGCGATCCGCATGGCGTGTCTCCTTTTGTATCCGTGCAAAAGTAACAGCCGGACAGGCCCCGGATTAGCCCCGCAATCCCGAAACCGGACATGAGACAGGATCATCAATGCCGTCCGGACCGGTAATCGGCCCACTCATGAGGGGGCGTCATGAGTGCTTGTAAGACGCGGTGCATTCCGGTGCCGGTGCGAAGCGTTTATCTCTTTCTTTACCGCAGGGTGTACCGGCAATCATGGACAGGACAGATGCAGATTTCCACGCAGGATGAAACCTCCAACGGGCCGCTGACGGTCGTGGCGCTGTCGACGCTTCTGTCGCTGGTGGTTTTCACGGCCCCGCTGACCACGCTGGAGGCGATGACGGCGGATTTCGGCATGTCGCCGGGTGTTCAGGCCTGGGTGATGAGTGGCACGCCGCTGGGTGCCGCCGCCGGTCTGCTGACCGCGGGGGCGCTTGGCGATACGTTGGGGCGCAAACGGACTTTCGTCGGCGGTTTGTGGGTCACCGCCCTGTTTTCGGTCATTGCCGCGCTCGCTCCGACCGGGCCGTTGCTGATTGCCGCCCGGATTGCCCAGGGGCTTGGCACGGCGGGAATCATGGCCTGCGGCCTGGGGCTTCTGGGCCAGGTTTACGGCGGTGACGGTTTTCGGAAGGCGGCGGGCATCTGGGCCGCGGCGATCGGTGCGGGGGTGGCGGCGGGGCCGATCCTTGCCTCGCTCCTGCTCGGTTTCGGCGGCTGGCAGGCCATCCACTGGCTGTGTGCGGTGGGCTCTGCGGTGCTGGCGCTTGTGGCGCTGTCGCTTCCCGAAAGCCGAAGGATCGGGGAGCGGATGGACATCGGCGGCAGTCTTCTTTTGATGGTGGGGCTGTCCTGTCTGCTTTCGGCGCTGATCGAGGTGCGGTTCGGCCTGAGCGCAACGGTGGTCGCGCTGGCCTCTGGTGGCGCTGTCCTCCTGATCCTGTTCTTTCATGTCGAACGCCGGGTGGCCAACCCGATCCTTCGGGTCGATCTGTTCCGGCGCAGCGATTTCTCCGGTGCGACGATTGCGGCCTTTGCCTCGGGGGCGGGCGTGCTTGCGCTGATGTCGATGGTGCCCACAGTGATGGTTCGGGGGCAGGGCCATACACCGCTTCTGGCGGCGGTCGTGCTGGTTGCCTGGTCCGGTATGACGATGGTATCGGCACTTGGCGCGCGTTTCCTGCCCGGAACGCTTTCCGTCCGCATGGCGATCATCGTCAGTATTCTGGGCTGCATGGCCGGGCAGCTTTTGCTGCTTGTGGCGCAGCCGGGGTCGCATTGGACGATCTTTCTGCCCGCCCTGCTGGTCGCCGGTGTCTCGAACGGTATCCTGAACGCGTCGCTCGGTCAGGCGGCGATACAGACCGTGCCAGCAGAGCGCTCGGCAATGGGGTCGGCGGTGAACAACACGGCCCGGTATCTGGGATCGGCCATTGGTATCGCGCTGGTCTCGATTCTGATTTCCGGTATTGGCGGGCAAAGTTTCTTTGCGGGATGGCGGGAAGCGGTGCTGGCCACGTCGGGGTTCAGCCTGCTGGGCGCGCTGGCCATGCTCGGCCTTGCCGAACGCGAAACCCGGCCCGGCACCTAGGGGCGCCGGGCCGGTGGGATGTATCAGCTGCGAACCAGCTTTTCGTACCCTTCGGCGATGTCGCGGGTGAGTTGGCCGACTTCGAACGTGTAGTCACCGATCTGGCCCACGGGCGTGACTTCGGCGGCCGAACCGGTCAGCCAGCATTGCTCGAACCCTTCCAGTTCCTCGGGCATGATGTGGCGGACGTTCACCTTGATGCCGCGCTCTTCCAGCAGCTTGATCACGGTCTGGCGGGTCAGGCCGTTGAGGATCGCGTCCGGGTCGGGTGTGTGCACCTCGCCGTCCTTGACGAAGAACACGTTGGCGCCGGTCGCCTCGGCCACATAGCCGCGGTAATCCATGAACAGCGCGTCCGAGCAGCCCTTGGCCTCGGCGGCGTGTTTGGACATGGTGCAGATCATGTAAAGACCGGCGGCCTTGGCGGCGGTCGGGATGGTTTCGGGGCTGGGGCGTTTCCATTTGGCGATGTCCAGCTTGGCGCCTTTCATCTTGGCGTCGCCGTAATAGTTGCCCCATTCCCATGCGGCCACGGCCATGCGCACCGGGTTGCGCGCACTGGCGACGCCCATGTCTTCGCCCGCGCCACGGAAGGCGACGACGCGCACATAGGCATTGTCCAGCCCGTTGGCGTTCAGCACGGCCCGTTTGGCGGCCTCGATCTGATCGACGCTGTAGGGGATCTGCATATCCATCAACTCGCCCGATTTCAGCAGGCGTTCGGAATGTTCGCGCGACAGGAAAATCCTGCCGTCATAGCAGCGCTCGCCCTCGAACACCGAACTGGCATAGTGCAGCGCGTGCGTCAGGATATGTACGTTGGCCTCGCGCCAGTCGACCAGGGTGCCATCCATCCAGATCTTACCATCACGATCATCATAACCAGCCATCGCCTATCTCCTTTATTGTGGCCAGAGATTTCCATATATTGCGCGAGAAACGTCCATATCGGACATATAATTGCGTCAAAGCTGCGATTCGCTACCAGTTCATCCTTGGAATGTCAATAAAGCTGACGTAATGTGTTTCAAACGCTCACAGGATGCGACCGGAGGAGCCGATGCCTGAACCACAAGGTGGGGAAACCCTGCTGTTCCTGACGGATGAACAGCTGAGGCAGGGAATCGAGGCGATGTTCTTTGCCTATCGGGGGTTTACCGCCGATCCCGACCGCATCCTCGCGACGATGGCTTATGGCCGTGCGCATCACCGGGCGCTTCACTTCATTTCGCGTATTCCCGGCACCACGGTGAACAACCTTCTGGCCATTCTGGGCGTGACCAAGCAATCGCTGAACCGCGTGCTGCGCACCCTGATCGAGGACGGTCTGGTGGAAAGCCGCGTCGGCACCGCCGACAAGCGCGAACGCCACCTGTACCTGACAGATGCCGGTGACGCGCTGGAACAGAAGCTGAGCGATGCGCAACGCGCCCGGATGCGGGGCGCATATCGCACCGCGGGTCCCGAAGCGGTTGCCGGGTTCCGCAAGGTGCTGGAGGCGATGATGGACCCCGATATGCGCCGCCGCTATCACGCCATCAGGGACAAGGACGTATGAGCGATCCCATTCCCCATCTGCTGATCGTGGACGATGACGAGCGCATTCGCGGCCTGTTGCGCAAGTTCCTGGTTCGGAACGGATTTCTGGTGTCGGTCGCGCGGGATGCGGCACATGCCCGGCGTGTCCTGTCGGGGCTGGAATTCGACCTGATCGTGATGGATGTGATGATGCCGGGTGAAGACGGCGTTTCGCTGACCCGATCCTTGCGCGAAACGATGCAAACGCCGATCCTCTTGCTGACCGCCAGAGGCGAAACCGAAGAGCGCATTGCGGGGCTTGAGGCGGGGGCCGACGATTACCTGCCCAAACCGTTCGAACCCAAGGAACTGCTGCTGCGGATCAACGCGATCCTGCGGCGGATGCCCGAACCCGCCGCGGCGCTGGCGGCGCCCAAGGTGCTGCATATGGGGCAGGTGCGGTTCGATATCGAACGCTCGGAATTGTTTGAGGGCGACGCCATGGTGCGCCTGACCGCGACCGAGGTGCAGCTGATGCGGATATTCTCGGAAAACCTGCGCGAGCCGGTGAGCCGCACCAAGCTGGTCGAGGATCTGGGCCGCGACAGGGGACAGGCGCAGGAACGCGCGGTCGATGTGCAGATCACCCGGCTGCGCCGCAAGATCGAAGCCGATCCCAAGCAGCCCCGCTACCTGCAAACGGTGCGCGGCGAGGGGTATATGCTGGTGCCCGACTGAGTGGGCCGTTTTCGTGCCGCATGCCTTGTGTGACCTATCCCCTTGATAGACTCGGGGATCGGCTGTATCTGACATGGTATGACACGGATTTTCGACATGGATGATCGCGCACGCCTGCCCTGGCGGTTTTACGGTGCGACCATGACGGTGCTGGCGCGCCTATGAGGCGCGACCAGACCTGTTGAGCTATTTGACTACATTCCGCCAAACGGGAGTTCCCCGCATGTCTGCCAAGACACTCTATGACAAAATCTGGGATGCGCATGTCGTGCATGAGGCCGAGGATGGCACATCCCTTCTTTATATCGACCGCCACCTCGTGCACGAGGTGACCAGCCCGCAGGCCTTTGAAGGGCTGCGCATGGCCGGGCGTCAGGTGCGCAAGCCGGAAAACACGATTGCCGTGCCGGATCACAACGTGCCCACCACGCCCGACCGCGTGAACGGTATCCAGAACGAGGAAAGCCGCATCCAGGTCGAGGCACTGGACAAGAACGCCAAGGATTTCGGCATCCACTATTACCCGGTTAACGATGTCCGGCAGGGCATCGTGCATATCGTCGGCCCCGAGCAGGGCTGGACCTTGCCGGGCATGACCGTGGTCTGCGGTGACAGCCACACCGCCACGCATGGCGCGTTCGGCGCGCTGGCGCATGGCATCGGCACCTCGGAGGTCGAGCATGTGCTGGCCACCCAGACCCTGATCCAGACCAAGTCGAAGAACATGAAGGTCGAGATCACCGGCCAGTTGCGCCCCGGCGTGACCGCCAAGGACATCACCCTGTCGGTGATTGGCAAGACCGGTACGGCGGGTGGCACGGGTTATGTGATCGAATATTGCGGCGAGGCGATCCGCTCGCTGTCGATGGAAGGTCGGATGACCGTGTGCAACATGGCGATCGAAGGCGGCGCGCGCGCCGGTCTGATCGCCCCGGACGAAACCACGTTCGAATACATCAAGGGCCGCCCCCATGCCCCGAAAGGCGCGCAGTGGGAAGCCGCGCTGACGTGGTGGAAGACGCTCTATTCCGATGACGACGCGCATTGGGACAAGGTGATCACCATCAAGGGCGAGGATATCGCGCCCGTCGTCACCTGGGGCACCAGCCCCGAAGACGTGCTGCCGATCACCGACACCGTGCCCAGCCCCGAGGATTTCGAAGGCGGCAAGGTGGACGCGGCCAAGCGTGCGCTGGAATACATGGGCCTGACCGCCGGTCAGAAGCTGAGCGATATCGAGATCGACACGGTGTTCATCGGCTCCTGCACCAATGGCCGGATCGAGGATCTGCGCGCCGCCGCCGAAATCCTGAAAGGCAAGAAGATCAAGGACGGTCTGCGCGCCATGGTGGTGCCCGGTTCGGGCCTTGTGCGGGCGCAGGCCGAAGAAGAGGGCCTTGCCGACATCTTCAAGGAGGCCGGGTTCGAATGGCGTCTTGCGGGGTGTTCGATGTGCCTTGCGATGAACCCCGATCAGCTGTCGCCCGGTGAACGCTGCGCTGCCACCAGCAACCGCAACTTCGAGGGCCGTCAGGGCCGTGGCGGGCGGACGCATCTGATGTCGCCGCAAATGGCCGCCGCCGCCGCGGTGACCGGCAAGCTGACGGACGTGCGGGACCTTATCTAGGTCTGGTGCGCCGGGAGCGGAGAAGATGATAAACGGCGTTGGCACATATAAGCGCGATACCGGACAGTTCGAGAATCCAGTTCAGCCGGAGACCGCTTATTTCGCGTTTGATCAGGGCATCCATGTGGTGAAACCCCACCGCCCTGACCATCACGAAGGTCAGCACCGTTGTCAGCCCGGCAAGGGCAAGCGCGTTCCGCCAGAAGGCCTTGCGTATGACCCAGAGCAGGATCAGGCCCGCAAAGCAGGCGATGGCGATAAAGGACAGGATCGCCATGATCTGAAAGTTGCGCCTGTCGGCGTACCAGCCCTGAACCTTGGCCGTGCAGCGTGCGCTGGCGGTGGCGAGCGACTGGAGATCCAGTTGCTTGTTGATCGCCAGGAACGCCAGCAGAACCACCAGGCAGGACCAGAAAAACCTCTGGCCGGCAGGGTGCGGCGGCAGTTTGCGCCGGACGGAAAATGCGAGGGCGCAGGTCAGGGCATAGGCGACAACGGTCAGCCAGCCGATGAGGCTGGGATCGCCGATACCGGCATGCCAACGGTTGAACGTGCAATCGGCAATCTGCCTCAGTTCGGGCCAGGTGATGAGCGCGCTTTCTTTCACGATTTCAAAGTCTATGTCAGCCGCGCCGTCCGATCCACTGCAATTGCCACAGGCCGTTCCCGGCCCGTGATCCCTGATTTCGATGAACAACCCCGGCTCTGACCGAGCCAAGGAGAACCAGAATGGAAAAATTTGAAAAACTCACCGGCATTGCCGCCCCGCTGCCCCTGATCAATGTCGATACCGACATGATCATTCCCAAGCAGTTCCTGAAAACGATCAAGCGTTCGGGGCTGGGGGTCAACCTGTTCGATGAGATGCGTTACGACGACGACGGCAACGAAATTCCCGATTTCGTGCTGAACAAACCGCAGTATCGCGAGTCTGAAATCCTTGTCGCGGGCGACAATTTCGGCTGTGGATCGTCCCGCGAGCATGCCCCGTGGGCCATCAAGGATTTCGGTATCCGCTGTGTCATCGCGCCCAGCTTTGCCGACATCTTCTTCAACAACTGCTTCAAGAACGGCATTCTGCCCATCGCCCTGCCGCAAGACCAGATCGACGTTCTGATGAAGGATGCCGAAAAGGGATCGAATGCGCGGATGATCGTCGATCTGGAAAACCAGACGATTACCACCTCGGATGGCGAGGTGTTTCCGTTCGAGGTGGACCAGTTCAAGAAGCATTGCCTGCTGGAAGGGCTGGACGATATCGGCCTGACCATGGAAAAGGCGCCCGCCATCGACGCCTTCGAGGCCAAGGCGGGTACGGAGCGCCCTTGGGTCTGACCTTGCGCCAGGTTGATATGTTGCGCCGCCGGAGCAATCCGGCGGTGCTTTCATTTTGGATCGGGAAATATGCCTCTGGTTGTCGGGTTCGGGTGAACCGCAAGATGTAGTGGTGGACCACAAGGCTGCCTAATTTCTGTACCGAAATTGATGCAATCCCGCACCACCCCATACATCAAATTGCCGAAAAATCCATGTCTTGTCCGGGTACAGCTTGAGCCGCAGAGCGAAAGTGGGCAAAAATTGGACAGAAATGAGGCATACCGCCACAATTGGCGGAATCAAGTTGGCACAACGGCGCGGCGAAGTACCGTGCCGGTCCAGTTTGAAGGGAAGCGGGCAGTGTTTTCACAAGTTACCAGTGCGTTGATGCGCGCCATTCTGGTTGCGTTGCTGGTTGCAACGCCATCGTTGCTATTGCCGGATACGGGAACGGACACGGCGCAGCTTGTGGTGGTGCTGGCCATTCTCGCGTCGTTCATGACCTTCATCGAATATTACGGTCAGTATCCCAGTATCGTCGAATTCCGTTTCGCCCCGCCGTTCAACCGGATCAAGTTCATCGGACTCGCCAGCACGGTTTTCCTGCTGACGGTCATCCTGCGCGGCGCCCACGATCCTACGGGGTGGAGCCTGTTCCTGACGCAGCTGGGCGACGGGCTGGGCCGGGCGATCGACTTTCCGTATTCGCCGGTGCGCCTTGTGGTGCTGATGATGCCGCCCGATGCCGATGAGGCGCTGGTTACCTCGGTGCGCACGGCGGCAGGACTGTCTTATACGATCTCCATCGTGATGATCTTTGTGTTCATCACGGCGGTGCGCCTGTTTGGCTGGCCGTTGCGTAACGGTGCGTTCAATGTCTGGGTGAACCTGCCGCTGTTCGATCCGACGGGTGGCGGCGATGTTCTGTATCGTCTGAAACGGGATGCGGGCCTTAACATTGTGTTAGGGTCTTTGCTGCCATTCTTGATTCCGGCGGCGATCAAGGCGGCATCCGATCTGATCGACCCGATCTCGATCGCCAATCCGCAAACGCTGATCTGGACGATGACCGCATGGGCCTTTCTGCCGGCAAGTATGCTGATGCGCGGTGTCGCGATGTCTCGTATCGCCGAGATGATCGAAGACAAGCGCAAGCGCGCCTATGCGCGGGCCGAGGCCGAGGCGTTGCACAGCGCCTGATCCTGACGCTTTTCCTGATGCTCGTTGCCGGGGGTGCCCCGGCGGACACCCTGCGCATCGCGACATTCAACACGGGTCTGGAACGTGACGGCCCCGGCCTGTTGTTGCGCGATATCCTGGCAGGCAAGGATCCACAGGTGGCTGGCGTGGTGCAGGTGATTGCCCAGGTGATGCCGGATATCCTGTTGTTGCAAGGCGTCGATCATGACCACGACCTGCATGCAGTGCGGGCGCTGCGCGATGCCATTGCGCGGACCGGGCCGCACTATCCGCATATCTTTGCCCTGCCGCCCAACAGCGGCCAGCCCACGGGGCTGGACCTGAACGGTGACGGGCGGTTGGGCGGCGGCGGCGATGCGCAGGGCTATGGCGCGTTTTCCGGGCAGGGGGGTATGGCGATCCTGTCGCGCTATCCGGTTGACCGGGCCGCGGTGCGCGATCTGTCGGGCCTGCTGTGGCAGGACGTGCCGGGGGCGCTGTTGCCCATGATGGATGGCAAGGCGTTCCCGTCGGAGGAGGCGCAGGCGATACAGCGCCTGTCTTCGGTCGGGCATTGGATCGTGCCGGTGCAGGCGCCGGGCGGATGCATTGGCCTGATGGCCTTTCACGCCGCTCCGCATGTGTTCGACGGCCCCGAAGATCGCAATGGCCGCCGCAATCACGATGAAATTCGTCTTTGGCAGCATGTGCTGGACGGAGCGTTCGGCCCCGGCCCCAGGGCGCGGTTCGTCATTCTGGGCGGGGCGACGGTGGACCCGGTGGATGGCGGAGGGCGCAAGGGTGCGATCCGCGCCCTGCTGGCCGATCCGCGCGTGCGCGACCCGCGCCCGATGCGCCCCGGCCCGGTGCCGCCCGTGGCCGGACCGAAAGGCGATCCGCGCCTGCATACGGTGGACTGGCCCGCGCCCGGCCCCGGCCCGTTGCGGGTGGATTACGTTTTGCCCTCGGCGGATTGGACGGTGCGCGCGGCGGCGGTGCATTGGCCCCCCAAGGGGACACCGGGCCATGAGGCGGCCACTCGCGCCAGCGCGCACCGGTTGGTCTGGGTCGATCTGGAAACCGACCGGCGCGAGCCATAGACCTATCCGCCCAAAACCAGTGATGCGGGTTTGTACGCCTATGGCCCAAGCCGCCTTTCTTGACCATTGCGGGGCTTCGGGATAGGCGAAAGCAGACACCAGACAACGCAAAGGAAACGCCCATGAGCACCCCCTCGCTTCTTATTCTGCCCGGTGACGGCATCGGCCCCGAAGTCATGGCCGAGGTGCGCAAGGTCATCGACTGGTACGGCGCCAAGCGCGACCTGTCCTTTGACGTCAGCGAGGACCTTGTCGGCGGTTCCGCCTATGACAAGCACGGCACGCCCCTGCATGACGATACGATGGCCAAGGCGCAGGAGGTGGACGCCGTTCTGCTGGGCGCGGTGGGCGGCCCGAAATACGACAATCTGGATTTCAGCGTGAAGCCCGAGCGCGGCCTGCTGCGCCTGCGCAAGGAAATGGATCTGTTTGCCAACCTGCGCCCGGCGCAGTGTTTCGATGCGCTGGCCGATTTCTCGTCGCTGAAAAAGGATGTGGTTGCCGGGCTCGACATCATGATCGTGCGCGAACTGACCAGCGGCATCTATTTCGGTGAACCGCGCGGGATCTTCGAGGAAGGCAACGAGCGTGTGGGCATCAACACCCAGCGGTATACCGAATCCGAGATCGACCGCGTTGCGCGCAGCGCGTTCGAACTGGCCCGCAAGCGGAGCAACAAGGTGTGCTCGATGGAAAAGGCCAACGTGATGGAATCGGGCATCCTGTGGCGCGAAGTGGTCCAGAAGGTCCATGACGAGGATTATCCCGACGTGGAACTGAGCCACATGTATGCCGACGCCGGTGCGATGCAACTGTGCCGCTGGCCCAAGCAATTCGACGTGATCGTGACCGACAACCTGTTCGGCGATCTCCTGTCGGACGCTGCCGCGATGCTGACCGGCAGCCTCGGCATGCTGCCCTCGGCCAGCCTTGGCGCACCGATGGCCAACGGGCGGCCCAAGGCTCTGTATGAGCCGGTGCATGGCTCGGCCCCCGATATTGCCGGACAGGGCAAGGCCAACCCGATTGCCTGTATCCTCAGCTTTGCCATGGCGCTGCGCTACAGCTTCGATCAGGGGGACGAGGCGACGCGCCTTGAAAAGGCGGTCGAGCAGGTGCTGGCCGATGGCAAACGCACCGCGGACCTGCTGGGTGAAGACGGTGCGCAGCCTGTCTCGACCTCGGAAATGGGCGATGCCATCGTCGCGGCGCTGGACGCCAGCCTCTGATCCTTATGACTGCGGGGCGGGCATATCTGTCCGCCCCAGTTTGTTCTGCACGGTCTGGTCGTATTCCCCAAGGCGTTGCACATTGTGCATGATCCGGGCCAGCCACCGCATCGCATCGGTGGTGTCGAACGTATCCTGCACCGAATAAATCCCGGCATGTTCGCCCAGCAGAAGCGCGCGCCTCTGCCGCCGGAAGCGCCCGTCGATCACTCCGGACATACGCGCCAGCCGCGTGCCGATCCCGAACAGGGACAGGTCCTTTTCAGGCGACATGCACCGCGCGAACCAGCGCACCGGGCGCAGGGTGACCGGCCTTGCCGTCAGGATCGGGATAAAACTGCGCCTGCTGCTTTGTTCCAGAAGGCGGGTCAGGTGATCGACCTGATGCATGAGCGCGGCATAGGTGGCGGCCTCGTCCGGTTTGTCGCGGGGCAGGACGATCCGCGCGAGGTAATCCTTGAGCTGATCCAGAACCGGCACGACACGCGGTTCAAGCGCCGACAGCCTCCGCAAATCCCGGTCCGGGCCAAGGGCTGCGGAATAGGCGTTCAGCACGTCCCGCGCCGCCCAGTGAAGGACACTGTGCGCCGCCTGCATGGCCGCGCCTTCGTCGCTGAGCAGTCTGTCGTCCAGCTCCGGTGGGGTGGTGGCTGACGGCTCGGGCAACAGGCGCGCGACCAATCCGGCAAACCGATCCGTAAACGGCAGGAACACCGCCGTTCCCAGCAGGTTGAACGCGGTGTGAAACAGGACCAGCGCGGTATCCGCCCCGGTACGCATCGCGATATCCTGCAACGTACCCGCCGAGATCATCAGCAACGGAAAGGCGATCAGCATGGTGCCGAAGTTGAACAGCAGGTTGGCCGCCGCCGTTTGCTGCATCGCCCGCGATCCGCCCAGCACGGCGAGAAGGGCGGTAAAGGTCGTGCCCAGATTCATCCCGATCACCGCGGCGGCGGCGTGCATCAGCGTCAGCGCGCCGCTGTCCAGCAGGACCAGCACCACCGCCACCGCAGCGGACGAGGATTGCATCACGACCGTCATCGCCAGCCCCACGAAGGCCATGACCAGCACTCCGCCGATCCCGTCACCAGGCATCCGATCAGGGTGCAACCAGCCCCCCGCGCCACTCATGCTGTCCTGCATCATGTCCAGCCCGATGAACAAAAGGCTGAACCCCGCCGCGATCCGCCCAAGTCGCGCCATGCGCCCTTCGGTCAGCAGAAGCGCAAGGCTGGCCATGAACAACAGCCCCATCGCCACCGTGCCCAACCTGAGCTTGAACCCCACCAGCGACACGATCCAGCCTGTCACCGTGGTGCCGATATTCGCGCCGTAAATGACCCCGAGCGCGTGCGGAAAGCTGAGCAACCCCGCACCCACGAACCCCACCGTCATGACCGTGGTCGCCGAGGAGGACTGGATAACCGCGGTGGTCAGTGCGCCGCTCGCGACACCGCGCAAGGGCGTGGTGGTGAAGCGCGCCAGCAAACGGCGCAGCCCGGCGCCCGCGGCCTCGCGCAGGGCGTCGGTCATGATCTTCATCCCCAGAAGAAACAGCCCGATCCCACCGAGAGCGGGCAATGCCTGTGCCATCATGCCGGTTACTCCGGATAACAGAATGCAAATCGCCACCGCGAAACACAAGAACCCCCGAATCCCCCTTGCAAAGCGCCGCAACGATCTGTAATCGCCTGTTCCACGGTCGGAGTGTAGCTCAGCCTGGTAGAGCACTGTCTTCGGGAGGCAGGGGTCGGAGGTTCGAATCCTCTCACTCCGACCAATAATTTCAGATGTCGATTGCAGAGATATTTTGCCTTTCGGGCACATAAGCTTCCTTTGATGCAGCAATGTTGACCTATCTTAGGTAGCTGACGACGAGGTAGAGCTTACTTATATACTGCATGAAGTAGTTCGAACGGCCCGCTGCGGCCATTCGCGGGCCTCGCCTTGGCTGCGGCGCAGCTTCCCCAAACCTGACGTCCAGACGAACCGCGTTGCCGACAGACGAGACGATGTAGTTGACCGCTTGTCGCGTCAGAGGTTGCTTGCGCTCCGAGATGAACAGCCAGGTAAGCGCGTCGTCCCGCTTCGCAAGCCATCTGCGGATTGGGCGTAGCTCGTCGCCTGGCACGGGCTGTTCGACACTAAGACCATTCTTGAGCCGCGCGATCCAAACACGTGACTGGGCTAAATCGACATCTGAACGGCGCAAAGCAATGGCTTCCGACACCCGAAGCCCATGGCGAAACATCATCAGGATCAGAAGGTGATCCCGCACCCCGTGCCGCCCCTTCTTCGCGGAAGCGAGCAGTTGGTCGACTTGTGCCTGGCCGAGGTAGTCACGAGCGTGTTCATGCTCATCTGCCGCCCGGCCGTCAGAACTTTTTACAATTTGCCGTTTGGTCACCGTTTCATCGCGCTTCCGAAGTCCCAGTCTTGCTTGGACCGCTCATCTTAAACTCTTTACAAAACACTTCTTTTGTAAAGAGTTAGACATAACTGGGATCATTGCCAAAACCGCACCTTTAACAGCCCGGCTACACATGCTGCTCCGTGAACTGCAGATAGTCTCTGGTTGACCTTCGAAGAGCTTCTTACCTCTACGTGACGGCCGAAACTCAGGCCATTACGTCATCGGTGATAGCCAAAGTTCCCTTACAACACCTAAGCTTCCTCGACAGCCTCGCGGACTATCCGTAAAATTCCCGGCAGTTCATCTTTCGGAATCCCGCCAAAGGCGAGCCGCAGCGCCTGCGGGATTGCTACAGTGGTTGCGAAGGGCTCTGCGCCGCATGCAGAAATACCGCATTCCTTCAGACGCGTGACGATTGGTTCGGCCCTGACACCCTTGTCGAGAGGTAACCATGCGAAACCTGCATTGCGATGGGAAACGACCGGTATTCCATCAAAAGCGTTTCGGCAAAGCTGCTGACGCTCTGAGCCGTCCTGTCTCCGGTTCTGTTCGGAATCAGCCAGCGTGCCGTCCTCAATCCAACCTGTGACCAGTCCGGAAATCAGTGCCGGGGCGTTCCAGGTCGTTGCCCTGATTGCCTCAAGCAGTCTGTCGTTGTGGGTTACGGGGGCAATCACATAGCCAAGGCGCAGCCCTGTCGCGAGGCTCTTGGAAAAGCTGCCCACATGAATCGTTCGGTCCGGTGCGAGGGTGACGAGGGCTGGCGGCGAGTCCGGTTCAAGGAAGGCATAAGCCGCATCTTCGATGATCAAAAGATCATGTTTCCGCGCGATTTCAACAATCCGCAGGCGCGTTGCCTCGCTCATAACCGTGCCCAAGGGGTTGTGAACGGTGGGCATCAAATAAACAGCACGCACCTTACGTTCGCGACACTGTCTTTCGAGACCGTCGGTATCCATCACTCCGTGTTGTCCTTCGACCGGCACCAGATCGAGACCTTGCATCGCCGCGACGGATTTGAAACCGGGATAAGTCAGGGCGTCGGTCGCGATAGCGTCCCCGCGCCGAAAGAGGCTAAGGGCAATGATCGACAGTCCGTGTTGGCCGCCCGATGTGACCAGCAAGCCTTCGGGGTCAATCGAACCAAGAGTCGAAGCGAGGCTTTCGGCAATGATCCGGCGCTCGTGCATCCGCCCGCCGTGTGGCTGGTAGCGCAGCATCACCTCAAGATCGCCGGCCGCTGCGAGTCGCCGCAATCCCGTTCGCAACATATCCGCATCGGCCGCATCCCCCGGCATGTTGAATACCAGGTCGATGAGGCCTTCGCTGGTGGCCTGCCGGACCCCTAGCGAAGGCGGCAGTCCGAGATCGCGCACGAAGGTGCCGCGACCGGCTTCGCCAATGATCAAGCCCCTGCGTTCGAGTTCCCCGTAGGCGCGCGTTGCCGTGGCAAGCGCCACATTGACTTGTTCCGCAAAGGCGCGATGCGTGGGCAGCTTTGTGCCCGGCGCGAGTTTGCCATTCTGGATCGCGGTCGCGAGCATGTCGGCAAGGCGGATGTATCGGGCTTTTCTCACGCGCTCACTGTATCTAGTACAATAGAAAAATTGTCATATTTAATACTTCATGGCAATCCGGTCTCAAGTCAATCTTCGAGGTTCGGTCCATGCCCAAATTGATCCCCGCGTCATTGCTTGCCCTTGGTCTGTTCACGGTCACGTTTGCGGTGAATCTTCAGGCTCCGCTCTACGATGCTTACGCTGCCGAAAGCGATGTCGGCGCGACGGCGGTGACGGTTGCCTTCGCGGCCTATGTCGGGGGCCTCATGCCGACGCTGTTGCTGCTCGGCGGGCTTTCGGACCGGATCGGGCGACGGATTCCGATCGCGCTGGCGCTGGTTCTAGGGGCCATGGCGACGGCGCTTCTTGTGCAGGTACCAAGCTGGACAAGCCTTGTGATCGCACGCTTCCTGCTCGGGATCGGAACCGGCCTCGCAACGACTGCCGGAACGGCCTATATGACGGAAATACTGGGTGCGGACCGCGCGAAAAGCGCCGCCCTTATCATTACCTCTGCTACGTCGCTCGGTTTCGGCGGCGGCGCTCTGGCGACCGGCATCAGTCTCGCTGTGCAGGGACCGACGCTCCTGCCGGCCAGCTATATCGCCCTGTTCGTAGTGGCTCCGGTCCTCGCGGTAATCGCCCTCGGACTGCCCCGGCTTGACATGCCGCGTCCCGTATCCCTTCTGCGCTTGCCGGTCTTCCCCGCTGGCACATGGATGTTCGGAGCGGCAATGGCGCTGGCCTGGTCCACGACTGGCATGACCATCGCGGTTGTCCCGCTGGAACTGGCGGCGAACGATCTCGGCGGATGGACGGGTCTTGTGATCTTCCTGGCAATCTTCGTGGGTTTCCTCTGTCAGCCAATCGCGCGGCGCATGACCAACAATCACGCGCTCGCCCTCGGGTTCGTTCTGATCCCGCTCGGCTTTCTTGTGCTTCTGGCCGGTGTCTGGTTGAAACTCCTGACCTTGGTTCTCGTCGGTACCTGTATCACCAGCGCGGCCAGCTATGGCTTTACCTATCTCGCCTCACTGGCAGAGGTCTCGTTGCGCGCGCCGGACGACCGGGCGCGCGCAACGGCGGGCCTGTTCGTCTATGCGTATTTCGGGTTCTCGCTTCCCGTGATCGCCAGCGGGGCATTGGCGGACATGCTGGGCTTGCTGACCGCGATGATTGTCTTTGCATCCGTCCAACTCGTAGCAACCGCAATCATTGTGACGATGTGGAGGCGGAGGTCTTTGTTATCCGCAACCGCCCTTGAAGCGGGGTGAGAGAGCCGGGATGTATTCGATCCTGCTGTGGGTGCTGAGATTTTTCTGCGCGATCGGGGCGGTGGACAGCACCTCTCTGGCAAAAGCGAGGGCAAAGGATCGAGCCAAGACGCATGAAACCTTCTGGCATTCGACCGACTGCCCGCCCATGAATTGAGACAATCTCGGCTGAGCTTCCAGAAATACAGCCTGAGACACCTAGCTCCCAAAGGTGGAACTATACCGGATTTCGCCTTTGACATCTCTACCGCCAAAGGAGAGTGCCTGCACGTATTGTGTCGGGACATTGCCATATGTGAGATCGCCAGACGAGGTGAAACCGAAGCGCCCGTAGTAGGCGGGGTCACCCAGAAGAACGCAGCCGACGGCGTCGAGGGACCGTAGCCGTTCCAGACCTTCCTCAATCAACTGCCGCCCAATGCCCGATCGCTGGCGGTCCGGATGCACCGAGATCGGCCCGAGGCCGAACCATCGCCCATCCGAATTCGATACGGTCACCGGAGAGAAAGCGACGTGGCCGACAATCTGGTCGTCCTCGACGGCGACAAGCGACACGGTGAGATCGCCATTCAGGCGAAGCCCATCGACGATCTGCGCTTCGCTGCCGTCGCTCATCTCAACCGGCGCGAAGGCCGCCTCCGTCAATGCACGGATTGCGGCTTCGTCGCCCGGGGCTTCATCCCGTATTGTCATCGGTAAGCCATTCTCAACATTGTTTCCGGAACACGGCGCCTAGCTGCAATTCGCCTGCGTGACCTCGCCGCTCTCCGCGTCCATGATGACGGTGGCGCGATAGGGAAGCAGCTCCATGGTCATCGGCTGACCTTCGTTCGCGCGGCGCACGGCGGTGGCACCTGTGATCTCCATAATCTGCTGGTCAGTAGGGTTGACGAGCCCAATTAGCTTTTCGATGCTTTCGGGATTGCACATGCCTTGCTCCGTGTTGTTTTCGTCGGTGACGCAGCCAGTGAGGGCACCGGCAGTACAGATCGCGAGGATGGATGTTTTCAGGTTGGTTCTCATGGTTCAATTCCTTCGTTTGCATCTCTTGTGCCATCGGCGGAGGCGGGCGACAAATGCACCGCCCGCACCATCGGCAGGCTTCAGCCTGTTATTGACAGCCGCCTGACCTGACGCCGCAGCGCATCGACGAACAGCCGGAAGGCCGGTGCACTATGACGCCGGTTGGGATAGTAGAGGTGATAGGGCGGCAGTGGCGGGGTCTGCTCGGCGAAGATGCGGGTCAGACGCCCTGCCTCCAGATGCGGTACGACCTGGTCGAGCGGCAGATAGGCCAGGCCGGTTCCATCGAGCGCGGCGTCGATGATCAGCTCGATGGAATTGAAGATCAGCGGCCCGTCGCTGCGTATCCTGATCTCCTCGCCGTTTTCCAACAGCCGCCAAGCGTTCAAGGTATCCGACGTTGGTAGTCGCAGGTTGATGCAGCGGTGATCGACCAGCCCACGCGGCTCGGCCGGGGCCGGATGCCGCCGGAAATAGTCCGGTGCCCCAACAATGGCCATCTGGATCTCGGGCGAAATCCGCACCCCGATCATGTCCTTCGCCACATGCTCGCCCAGCCGAACCCCGGCGTCGAAGCGATCAGAGACCACATCCGACAGCCCGTAGTCGATGATGATCTCGACGGTGATGTCGGGATTATCCTCCAGAAGCTGCGTCAGCGCGGGGCGGATGTATTTCCGCGCGGCGTGTTCGACCGAGGTGATGCGGATGGTGCCCGCGGGCTTGTCGCGGAACTCGCCCAGTTCGGTCAGGCTTTCGTCGAGCTCGCGCAGCATGGGTGCCATACGCTCGACCAGCCGCTCTCCGGCAGGGGTCGGCGCGACGCTGCGGGTGGTGCGGTCGAGCAGACGAACACCCAGACGCTCTTCCAGCCGCCGCACGATCTGGCTGAGCGCCGATTGTGACACCCCGATCCTGGTGGCGGCACGGGTGAAGTTGCGCTCCTCCGCCACGGCCACGAAGGCCGTCAGGTCTGCCATGTCTTCCCGGTTCATTAAGCTGCCTGCTTATAAGCGCAAGAATTTATCATCCATAGAATGATAGCCGCCCGCGCCGTATCTTCCAAGTCGAACCGCAGGCCCCTGCGGCCGCATCGGCAAACCAAGGAGAACGACCATGGGCAAGATAAGTTTTACCAATACCAACAACCCGACCATCACCATGTCGGCGGTCATCAACTTCCCCGAGGACTTCGACGAGGGCCAAACATATCCGGCGATCATCGTCTCGCATCCCGGCGGCGGCGTTAAGGAGCAGACGGCGGGCACCTATGCGCGCGAACTGGCCAAGGCAGGCTTCGTCACCATCGCCTATGATGCCTCGTATCAGGGTGAATCCGGGGGCGAGCCGCGCCAGCTCGAAAACCCGCATGTGCGGACCGAAGATGTCAGCGCCGTACTCGATTATCTGACCACGTTGCCTTATGTCGATGCCGACCGGATCGGCGCGATGGGGATCTGCGCGGGTGGCGGCTACACCGCGAATGCAGCGATCCAGGACCATCGCATCAGGGCCGTGGGCACGGTCAGCGCGGTCAATATCGGCCAGATGTTCCGCAACGGCTGGGAAAACACCGTCAAGGACGCCGATGCGCTGCCGATGATCGAGATGGGCTCGGGCGCGCGCACCGCGGATGCGGCCAGCGATGAGAAGGCGCCGATGCCGCTGGCCCCGATGAAAGAGGAAGAGGCCCCGAACGAGGAACTGCGTCAGGCCTGGGAATACTACCACACACCACGCGCCGAATGCGCCACCGCGCCGGGCTTCGCCACGGCCCGCAGCCTGAACCAGATCATCACCTACGACGCCTATCACAAGGCCGAAGCCTTCCTGACCCAGCCGCTGCTGGCCGTGGCGGGCAGTGAAGCGGGCAGCAAGTGGATGAGCGACGATCTGATCGCGCGGGCCGCCAGCGCCGACAAGACCCTGCACGTGGTCGAGGGCGCCAATCACATGGAGCTCTATGACGGCGAGACATACGTCGCCGAGGCGGTCTCGGTCCTCAGCCCCTTCTTCAAGGACAAGCTGGCCGCGTAAGCCGCGCCTTGCTGGAAACCGCCCCCCAATGCATCCCGCCCGTCCGGGCGGGATGCCCACAGAGTATCGAGGAGACCGATATGAAACCCGTATCATTCCGCAATGCCGACATGGCCTGGGACATCGCTGCGCTGATCCTGACGCCGCCCGGTTTTGACGAAAACAAGACCTGGCCGACCATCATCGCCGTCCATCCTTTCGGCAGTTGCAAGGAACAAACCTCCAGCGCGGTCTATGGCAAGGCTCTGGCCGAACAGGGCTTTGTCGTGATCGCCTTCGACGCCAGCTATCAGGGTGAAAGCGGCGGCGCGCCCCGCTGGATCGAGAGCCCGGCGCAGCGGGTCGAGGATATCAGCCATGTCATCGACTATGCGGTAACCCTGCCATATGTCGATGCCGACCGGATCGGCGGGATCGGGATCTGCGGCGGTGGCGGCTATATCCTGAACGCGGCGCTGACCGAGAAACGCATCAAGGCGGTGGTCGGTATCACGCCGGTCAATATCGGCCGCCTGTTCCGCGAAGGCTTCAGCAATTTCGACCCGCGCGGCGCATTGGACGCGATGGCGGCGCAGCGCACGGCAGAGGCGCGTGGCGGTGAGGGGCAGGTCAACGAACTGCTGCCGCCCTGCCCCGAGGTCGCGCGCGCGAACGGGCTGACCGAGCGCGATGTGTTCGAGGCGACGGATTACTACAAGACGCCGCGCGGCCAGCAGCCGGGCGGGGCGACGCGGATGCTGTTCAGCCATGCCCAGAAGACGTTGGCCTGGGATGCATTCAACTTCGCCGAGACGTTGATGACGCAGCCCATGATGGTGGTGATCGGTCAGAAGGTCGGCGCGTTCGGCGCCTATCGCGACGGGCTGGAGATTCATGGCCGGGCCACGGCCTCGAAGGACCGGCAACTGGTCTCGCTGGAGGACTGGTCGCATTACGACCTCTACGACAAGGACGAGCCGGTCGAGCTGGCCCTCGACAGGGTGGTGCCGTTCCTGAAGGACCATCTTGCCTGAGAACCGACCATGAAAGGGCGTCCGGGCCGCCAGTCGGCCCGGATCGCTTCTGATCTTTGCAATTTGACGGAGGGAACCCATGCGTATCGGCATACTCGGATCGGGATTGATGGGCGGCCGGTTGGGCAAGATCTACGCCCAGGCGGGCCATGAGGTGGTGTTCAGCTATGCCCGCACGCAGGCCAAGCTGGACGAACTTGCGCGCGAGGCCGGGAACGGCGCCCGCGCGGGCAACCCGGAGGAAGCGGTGCGGGACGCGGACGTCGTGCTGCTCGCCGTCCACTGGACACGGGTGGACGACGTGCTGGCGCAGGCGGGCGATCTTTCGGGCAAGGTGGTGCTGACCTGTTCGCTGGCGATGAGCGCGGATGACAGCCATCTGGTCATCGGCCATACCTCCTCCGGCCCCGAGGCGCTGACGGAAAAGCTGCCCGGCGCCAAGGTGGTGGCTGCCTACAACACGGTGCCCGGCGAAATCCTGTTCCCGGTCTTCGAGCGGCGCAGCAGCGACTGGCAGAGACCCGACCTGATCTATGCCGGGGACGATGCACAGGCCAAGGTCACCGCGGCCGGATTGATCCGCGACAGCGGATTCAACCCGGTTGATCTCGGGGACCTGCGGACCGCCCGCTACATGGAGCCGTTCGGGCTGGCGGTCTCGGTCCTTGCCTATGGCGGCAAGGGTGGGCCGGAATTGGGATATCGGTTCATGCGGATGCACGAACGCGCGTAGAGCAGGCGAAGAAGGATAATGTTATCGAGCTATGGACACATAGGGCCACGTCATCGAAACAGGACTTCGATAGCTCGACTTTTTTCGCTGAAAGTAACCATGACACAGAATATCTACGACAATCCCGATTTCTTCGCAGGCTACAGCCAGCTTCCCCGGCAAGTGCAAGGTCTGGACGGTGCACCCGAATGGCCCGCCATCCGCGCCCTGTTGCCTGATATGACGGGCAAGCGCGTGGTTGATCTGGGTTGCGGCTTCGGCTGGGCATCCCGCTGGTTCCGTGAACAGGGGGCGGAAACGGTTCTGGGGCTTGATCTGTCACAGAACATGATCGACCGGGCGCAGGCGGATACCCGAGATGCTGCCATCACCTACCGCATCGCCGATCTGGACACGCTTGATCTACCGGAAGCCACCTTCGATCTGGTCTACAGCGCGCTGACCTTCCACTATGTCGCGGATTTCGGGCGGCTGATCCGTATGATCCACAGAGCGCTGGCGCCGGGCGGAGACCTGGTTTTCACCATCGAACATCCGATCTTCATGGCCGCCGCCCACCCGCACTGGACCCAGGACGAGGACGGGCGCAAGACATGGCCCGTCAACGGCTATTCGAGGGAGGGCGAACGCCGCACCGATTGGTTCGTCAAGGGCGTGTTGAAACATCACCGGACATTGGCGACCACGCTCAACACCCTGGTCGGTGCGGGCTTCACCTTGCGCCGGATCGAGGAATTCGCACCAACGCCCGAGCAGATCCAAGCCATGCCGGAACTCGCCGAAGAATTGGAGCGCCCCATGATGCTGCTGGTTTCGGCGTTCAGGAGATAACTGCGTTCGCCGCCCGGCCATTTGGGTCAGAGTGGCGAACTGGCCTGTTGCCGGTTAATAAATCTGGTGAGCTTTGTATATTGATAAGGTTCTTTATCATTGTGGCTCCCTGTTCATTTGTCGCTCAACAGCAAGTGCCCTAGCTGACGTTTCTATAGCGACGGCCTGATGGGGAACGGCGGAGTGTTACTGTTCTTTGCTTGCTACGTCAAAAAGGCTCGCAGCGTGCAGAGACAAACAACATCCAAAACCTCGGATGGCCCGGACTCGCCAATACCAGGCCATTGAAAAATCCGATACAACCTTGGCCTGGCCGTCCGTGGTGCCTAGCTGTGTTCCAACGGAGGCCGTAATGCAGCATTTTTCACTTCTCGATCTGTCCCCTGTTCCCGAGGGGAAAACCGCCGCCGATGCCCTGGCGGGAACCGTCGATCTAGCCCAAGCCGCCGAGCGGGCGGGGTATCATCGCTATTGGATGGCCGAGCATCACAACATGCCGGGGATCGCCAGTGCGGCTACCGCCGTGCTGATCGGCCATGTGGCCGGTGCGACCGAAACCATGCGGATCGGGGCCGGGGGCATCATGCTGCCCAACCACGCGCCGCTTGTCATTGCGGAACAGTTCGGCACCCTTGCAACGCTGTATCCGGGACGGATCGACCTGGGGCTGGGCCGCGCGCCCGGCACCGATATGGCCACCGCACGGGCGCTGCGCCGTCACATGGCGCCCGAAGACAGCTTTCCGCAGGACGTGCAGGAACTGATCGGCTATCTCGGCGATGACACCGGCACGTCGCCTGTGCGCGCCATTCCCGGAACCGGCACCCATGTCCCGGTCTGGATTCTCGGGTCCAGCCTCCATGGCGCGCAACTGGCGGCGTATCTGGGCCTGCCCTATGCCTTTGCCTCGCATTTCGCTCCGGCGATGCTGGAGCAGGCGCTGGAGGTCTACCGCCGCAGCTTCCAGCCATCGGAGCACTTGGAAGAACCCTATGTCATGATGGCCGCCGGGGTCTGTGCGGCGGACAGCGATGCCGAGGCGGAATTCCTGCGCTCCTCGCAACTGCTTGCCTTCGCGCGGCTGAGAACGGGACGGCCCGGAAAATTGCCTTACCCGACCCATGACGTCGATGAGGAAATTCCCGCGCCGGTCATGGAGCAGGTGCGGCAGGCCTTGTCATGCTCTGCCACCGGATCGGCCGCGACCGTGAGGGAGCAACTCGGCACGCTGATCGACACGTTCCGGCCAGATGAATTGATGATCACGGGCATGATCCACGACCACAGCGCGCGGGTCCGCTCGTTCGGGATCGCTGCCGATGTGTTGACGGAATTACGCGATCGGGGTGTGGCTGCGTGATGCCATGAGCGGCGCTGAGCGGACGGTCACGTGCGGGTCGGCGCCATATGTTCTGTGCGGACTCGCCTTGGTGGCGACTGCCGGTACGAACTGCTCGAACCTCAGGCTCATGGCGGTTTCCTTGCCCGGTCGGCAAGGTGGGGTTCAAAGGTCCATGCCCGTTCCGGTTTCGAGGTAGGATTTCATGCTGGACAGAACCAGCGGCCATCCCTTGCCGATCCCCTTTGCCATGCTGCTGCCCGGCTGGAGTTGATCGTGCGTGACGGTGAGTTTGACCATGCCGTTCTCGTGCTCTTCGATATCGAAGGTGACGCGGCTTTCCTCATCCGGGTCGTCCGCCTTGGATGCGGCGGACCATGTGATGATCAGGCGGTGGGGTGGCTCGGTCTCAACGACCTTGCCGACGAGTTCGACCGGCCTTTCGTCGTTGGCGCGAATATGTTCCCATTTCGCTCCGGGCGTCCAGTCAGAGACATTTTCATGGCCCCAGTAGCGACGGGCGATTTCGGGTGTGGTGATCGCTTCGTAAACCTTTTCGGGAGTCGTGCGGATATAGGTCACATAGACGAAGCTTGCTGACTTGTCGGTCATGTCCTCTTTCCTTTCGAGATGGTGTTTCAGGTCATGCAGCAGTGCGAGACGATCCGTCTCGAACTTGCGAACCCATCTTTCATAGACATCGTGCAGCGGGACCGGGTTGATGTAATGAAGTTTTTCCCGTCCCTGGCGCGCGGTGCTGATCAGGTTGGCGTCTTCGAGCAGGCCAAGATGCTGGGTCACGGACTGGCGCGTCATGTCCATGGATGCGCAAAGCCCGGTCAGGGTCTGGCCGTTCTTCCGGTGCAGCCGGTCCAGCAGCCGCCTGCGCGCGGGGTCGCCCAGGGCCTTGAACACCTTATCGTCATCAAATGGGTCATCTGTCATACTTGATAATAGGCAGGCAATAACCTGCATGTCAAGGGCAGGCGAATACCTGCATGATGACAATCCACCGATGCGCACAGGCTGGATGTTTTATTGCTGAGCCGGAATGCCTCTAAGCGGTCAAACCCGCATCCAATGACGTCAAAGACGCGGTTAACCAACGTCCGGCCGTAGATCGCATCGGGAGTATGTGGTATGAATCCCCGCATTTTCCGAGCGGAATGGTCCGGTGTATGTCTATTCCGGCTTCAAATGCAGTTCCCGGTTGAAAACACGATTAATATTATCGTTTATTGCGGAATATCTTCTGCGCAACTGGAAGTCTGTCAATGAGTCTCGATCAAATCTTCGTTCTTGTGCTTCTCGGAGCGGTGTTCCTGAGCTTTTTCAAGGAGGTCTACCCTCCCGAAGTGACTGCGCTCGCGGCGTCCGCGGCGCTTTTGGCGACCGGAATCATCGACACCAGTGATTTTCTGACGGTCTTCAGTTCTTCGGCACCGATCACCATCGCGATGATGTTCATCATATCCGCCGCGCTTGAACGCACCGGGGTGCTTACGATCCTGGGGGATTTCCTGCGACGGCAGGCGCGGGGATCGTATCTCAGGACCATCCTGCTGATGATGTTCGGCACGATGGCGGCCTCGGCCTTCATGAACAACACGCCGGTCGTGATTCTGCTCGCCCCGATCATGATTTCCGTGGCGGCCTCGGTGGGGGTGGCGCCCTCGCGGCTGCTGATCCCGCTGTCCTTTTCGGCGATCTTCGGCGGTACGCTGACGCTGGTCGGCACCTCGACCAACATCCTGATGAGCGGGGTCGCCCGCGATACCGGCCAGCCACCGATCTCGATGTTCGAGATGACCTTGCCGGGGCTGATCTTCGCCACCGTCGGCATGCTCTATATGGTGTTTGCCGGGCGCTTCCTGCTGCCGGACCGCGCCTCGCTGTCGAGCCTTCTGGGACAGGAGGGCAAGCGGAAATTCATGGCGCGGCTGCTGATCCCGGCCGAGTCGCGCTATGTCGGCATGAAGCTGGCCGATCTGCCGTTCAACACCGCGCAGTCGCGTGTGCTCGACGTTATCCGGGGCGAGGTCTCGATGCGGCGAGAGCTTAAAACGCTCGAACTCCGCGCCGGCGACCGCGTGGTCATCAAGACCGACACCGGAGAGATTCTGGGCTTCAAGGAAGATGGCGGGATCGAGTTTCGCGATATCGCCGACCGCGGCTATGAACCCGTGACCGCCGAACAGACGGTGCTGATGGAGGCCAGTGTCGGGCCAAAATCGCATCTGCGCGGGCAGGAACTGGGCAATCTGCGGCTGCGGCGGAAATACGGGGTCTACGTCATGGCGGTGCACCGCAACGATCGCAACATTTCCGACCGGATCGACGATCTGCGACTGCAATTCGCCGATACGCTGCTGCTGGAGGGACCGCCCGAGGGCATCCAGCGGCTGATGGAAGACGGCGGGATCATCAACCTGTCCGCTCCTTCGGAACGCCCCATGCGCCGGGCGAAGGCTCCAATCGCGATTGCCACGATCTTCGGTGTGATGGGGCTTGCTGCACTGAATGTGCTTCCGATTGCCGGGCTTGCTGTCATCGGGGCGGTCGTGGTGATGATCACACGCTGCGTCGATCCGGAAGAGGCGTTCGATGCCATAGACTGGCGCATTCTGTTCCTGATTTTCGGGATGCTCGGCCTGAGCATGGGGATGGAACAGACCGGCACCGCGCGGGTTATCGTGGAAACCGTGGTAGGTGCCGTGGGCGGGATCGGACCATTGGCCATATTGGCGGCGGTTTATGTCCTGACCAGCGTGCTGACCGAAATGATCTCGAACAACGCGGTTGCGGTCCTGATCGGCCCTATCGTCATCGCTTTGGCGCTCGAACTTGGCTTCGATCCGCGGCCCTTCATCATCGCGGTGATGTTCGCAGCCTCGGCGAGTTTCGCAACGCCCATCGGCTATCAGACGAATACTTTCGTCTATAGCGCCGGTGGCTACAGGTTCCGCGACTTCCTCAAGGTCGGGCTGCCCTTGAACATCATTTTCGCGGCGCTCGCGGTGCTGGTCATTCCCCTGTTCTTCCCGTTCTGAACAGATGCCCGGCTGGCGGTTTGCCAACCGGGTACGATTCAGTGCAGCCCGAACTCGGCCATGAGCTGTTGGCGGAACCGGACGAAGCGGGTCTCGCTGCGATCGCGTGGGCGCGGGAGGTCGATGTCGATCAGACGCGGGTGAGCGCCCTTCTCCCTCGGCAGGATCAGCACCCGATCCGCCAGGAAGATCGCCTCTTCCAGGTCGTGGGTGACTAGCGCCATCGTCACCTTTTCCTCGGTCCAGATGCGGGTCAGCTCTTCCTGCATGGTCAGCTTGGTCATCGCGTCCAGCGCGCCCAGAGGTTCGTCAAGCAGCAGGATTTCGGGCTGCACGGTCAGGGCGCGGGCAATCCCCACGCGCTGCGCCATGCCACCCGATAGCTGGCGCGGCCATGCCGTCTCGAACTCACCGAGGCCCACGAGCCGGATATAATGCCGGGCCTTATCCTCGGCCTCGCTGCGCGAGATCCCCTGAACTTCGAGGCCAAAGGACACGTTGCCGAGCACGGTCAGCCAGGGAAGGAGCCGCGGCTCCTGGAAGATTACCGCACGCTCCTTGCCGAGGCCGTGAACCGGCGCCCCGTCGATCAGCACGCCGCCCGAGTCCGGTTCCTCCAGCCCCGCGAGAACCCTGAGCAAGGTCGTCTTGCCCGAACCGCTGGCGCCGACGATGGCAAGGCTTTCACCCCCGGCGATGTCGAGATCGAGGTTCTTCAGGACCGTCAGGGTTTCTCCGTCGAGGGTAAAGGACTTGGAGAGGTCACGGACCGTGACCTCTCCCTTGGCGGATACTTGTGCAACACTCATGATCCGGCCCTCAGTTGCCGACGTTCTGGTCGCCGGTGACCAGAAGGATGTCGGATGCGGTCAACTGCCCCTCGGCCAGCGCTCCCTCGCGGATCAGGACGTCGATCCAGAACTGGATGTCACGCTCCACCGGCAACCCGCCCTCGCGCACGCCGTAGCCCGCGAAATACCGCGCGACCTCGGGATTCTCGCCGCGCTTTTCCAGAAGACGGGCAAAGATCCCACGGGTCTCGTCGGGATGCTCGCGCGCATAGTCGAGCGCCCGGGCAGATCGTTCGACGAAGACGCGGGCCGCCTGCGGATGTGCCGTGACCCAGTCGCGCCGCAGCACGGTAAAGCCGCCGGCGATCTCACCCAGCACGTCGGTGTCGTCGAACACGGCCCGGAGGCCGCCATTGGCCCGTGCAACGCCCTCGAACGTGGTCTGCCAGTAACCGAAGGCCGAAATGTCCACCTGGCCCGACCGCAGCACCTGTTCAAGCTGCGGCCCCGGCACCACAACAAGGTTCGCGGCATCCTGCGGCAGGTCGACGGAATGCAGCGCCTCGCGCACGGTATAGTCCAGGTGCGCCCCCAGCGTGTTGACCGCGATGGTCTTGCCCGCGATATCCTCGATTGACCGGATCGGGCTGTCCTCGAGCACGTGGAAGATGGATTGCGTGTCGTCATTGATGCCATTGGTGGGGTAAGCGGCCACGAAATCGTTGCCGCTGGCGATGGAGTTGATCACCGCCGAGGTCGCAGCCGAGCCGATATCGACGCTGCCCGAGGCCAGCGCGAAAAGGGATTCGGGCCCGCCGCTGGCAAAGCCGACGGTTTCGATCGCCACGCCGGTGCCCTCGAAATATCCCAGTTCCTGGGCCAGTTCATGCGCCGAAACGCTGCCGTGGTTTGCAAGGTAACGCAAGGTGACGGTCTCGGCCCGCGCCATGCCGGTCAGGGCAAGCGTCGTGGCCGCTGCGGTGAGGAGTGTCTTGAATCTGTAGGTCATCTTCTTTTCCTGTCTCAGGGTTGATTGGGGATCAGTGTTCGGTAAGGCTCCAGCGGCACAGGCGCCGCTGAAGCAGGACCAGAACCCGGTTCGCGGCAAGACCGAGAAAGGCCAGCAGGAAGATCGCGGCGAACATCAGCGGGATCTGGAAATTGTACTGAGCGTTCATCACCTGGAAGCCGACGCCCTTGTTGGCGCCGATCATCTCGGCGGCGATCAGCAGCAGCAGCGCGGTGGTCGCCGAAAGGCGCAGCCCGACGAAGATCGGCGGCACCGAGGCTGGCAGGATCACGCGGCGGAAGATCGTCGTGCGTGAGGCACCGAAACTGCGCGCCATCTCGACCAGCTTCGCATCCACCTCCTTTACCCCGCCGATCGTGGCCAGCAGGATCGGAAACAGCGTCGCCCAGAAGATCACGAAGACCTTGGAGGCTTCGCCGAGGCCAAGCAGCAGGATGAAAACCGGATAGAGCGCCAACGCCGAGGTCTGCCGGAACAGTTGCAGGATCGGGTCGAGAGCGCGCTCCACCGCCCGGATTTGCCCCATGAAGAGGCCCAGCGGGATGCCGAGACCGACCGCCGCGAGGAAGGTGATGCCGGCGCGTTGCAGCGAAACGGCGATGTCGTCGAGCAGCGCGCCCGAGACGATGCCCGTCCAGAGCGCCGCCGCCACGTGGTCGAGAGGTGGAAACACCGCCGGGTTGAGCCAGCCCGCGCTACTGGCAACCTGCCAGCCCGCGAAGAAGGCGAAAAGCAGTCCGTAGTCGGCCACGGCATTGCCGAGGAAAAGCCGCAGCCGGGGAGTATTGACGATACCCGCGATGCGCTTCGAAGGTGCCTGCTCTGCGGTGTCAGTCAGTTGATAGGTCATTGATGTATCCTCCGGTCATTCCGCGGCCTGGACCGTGCGATGACCCGCCGAATGGCGATTGACCGGGACGGGCAGGCCGAGATTGTCACGCAGGGTTGTCCCTTCGTAGGCGGTGCGGAACAGGCCGCGGTGCTGAAGCTCGGGGATCACCAGGTCGACGAAATCGTCCAACGCCGTGGGGAACCAGGGCGGCAGGATGTTGAAACCGTCCGCAGCCTCGTTCTCGAACCACTCCTGCAACGTGTCGGCGATCTGCACAGGCGTGCCGATGACCGTGTAATGCCCACGCGCCGAGGCGACCCATTGATAGAGCTGCCGGATAGTGAATCCGTTCTCGTCCGCAATCTGGCGGATCAGCGCCTGGCGGGATTTCATGCCCTCGGTCGCCGGCACAGGCGGCAAGGGCCCGTCGAGGTCATGGCCCCTCAGGTCCAGCGTACCGCCGGTCAGCCCGTTCAGGAGCGCGATGCCATCCTCTTCCAGGATGTAGGAGGTAATGCGATCGTATTTCTCGCGTGCCTCCGCTTCGGTCCGCCCCACGAAGGGCGAGACACCGGGCATGACGAGCACATGATCGGGGTTCCGTCCGGCGGCGACCGCACGGGCTTTGATATCGCGATAGAATTCCTGCGCGGTGTCCAGGTGCTGATGCGCGGTAAAGATGACCTCGGCCGTTGCCGCCGCCAGCCTGCGCCCGTCCTCGGACTGGCCCGCTTGGACGATGACCGGATGACCCTGCGATGAGCGAGGGACATTCAGCGGCCCCTTGACCTTGAAATGCTCGCCCACGTGATCCGTATCGTGCACTTTCGCCGTGTCGTAGAACACGCCGCTTTCCTTGTCGCGGATAAAGGCGTCGTCCTCGAAACTGTCCCACAGGGCCTTGACCACCTCGACATGCTCCTGTGCGCGGCGGTATCTCGCCGCATGGGGAAGTTGCTGATCGAGATTGAAGTTCTGCGCGGCGGCCTCGGTGGCGGTCGTCACCACGTTCCACCCGGCCCGGCCGCCGGAAATCAGGTCGAGCGAGGCGAATTTGCGCGCGGTGTTGTAAGGCTCCTCGTAGGTGGTCGAGGCGGTAGCGATAAAGCCCAGGTTCTTCGTCAGCGGAGCAAGCGCCGAGAACAGCGTCACCGGCTCGAACCCCGCCACTTTGGCATTGCCGCCTTCTGTCCCGCCGCCGAAGGAAACGGCCAGCCCGTCAGCAAGGAAATAGGCGTCGAAAAGCCCGCGCTCCGCCGTCTGGGCCAGTTGCTTGTGGAATTCGAAACTGGTGGCCCCGTCCACGGGGTGGTCCGGGTGGCGCCATGCGGCGACATGCTGGCCGCCGCCGGGCAGAAAGGCCCCGAGCTTGATCTGCCTGGGTTTGGTCTGTCTGGTCATGGGTCTGGTTCCTGTCCTGTTACAGTTGGTCGGGTGATGGGTTCGCCCTGTCTCCGGGCATGGCTCCGCCGTTGCCGGGCCATCGCGGGACCGGTGCAAGACGAATTGGGGGTGAATGTTGTTCGGCCTCAGGCGGCGCTGGCGGCCAGGTCAGGGGGCCTGCGGCGCCCCGCTTCATTAACGGCTGAGGCCAGTTGCGCCGCCGCGTCGTCCAGCCTGCTCAGCAGCGCCGCCGAGGCTGGTTGGCCATCCGCGAAATCCTCTGCTGCGGCATAGACGCCAGTCGCCACCACGGCAGCCTCGAAGAAGCCAAAGAGCGGGCGCAACTGGTGCTCGATGACAAGCGCATGGCGATGCCCGCCGCCTGTCGCCGTGAGCAGCACCGGCTTGCCCTTCAGCGCCTCGGGTTCGATCATGTCGAACAGATGCTTGAAAAGGCCGGTATAGCTGCCCTTGTAGACCGGACTGCCGATGACGAGGGCATCGGCCGCGATCAGGCGATCTACGGATTGTCGCGCTTGAGGGGTGAGGTCGGACAGCTTCCTTGCGGTTCCGAACCCCTGCCCGAGATCCGCCAGATCGACAATGGCGCTCGCCCTCTCCGACAAGGCTGCGCTCCGTTGTACTGCCGTTTCCACCAGTGTCCTGGTGCGGGAGGGGGCGTTCAGGCTCCCCGCGAAGCCGATGATTCCGGTCATATCCATTCCTATCACGATTAACTCTATCGAGATTTAATTTAAGGCGATCGGGGGCTTCACTCCATTCCAAAGATTCGCGGTTAAAGAGGTGAAATTATGTGTCTTTGGCACCCCTTGGAGAACGTCAGACCTCGGTGGGCATGCTCACCCCGGCTGATCCGAAGAGGGTCCGGGCCAGAGCATTGGTTTGCTTTCGAATGTCGGGAATCGCCGTGATCTCCCACAATGCGCCACGGGCCGACGGGCCGATTGCATGAAGGCGTTGCGAAGCCACCCCCCTGGCGTCGATCACCCGGGCGGTCGTGGTGGTATCGAGGCCCAGCCCGAGCGGATCGAGCCGCGCTGTGCCACGCGCAAGGAGATCCCGGATCATCGGAGCGGCATGTTCGGTCGGATCTCTGCGGATTCCGCGGCAGTCGATGACGTGATCGGCAACAAGCTCTTCCGTGCTGCCGCCGGTCCGGGGAGTGATATTCAGCACGATCCGTCCATCGGCTTGCTCCTCCACGCCCTGAAAGTTGCCGCGAAGAATGCGAAGCTGGCCGCTGGCAACGGCCCGGGAGATGCGCCCCGCCGAAACCGGCGGCATACGGTGGCGATGGACCTCCCACCAGGCGACGGCATGGCGCAGAAAACGCGCGCGTTCCTCCCGGGACCAGTTCCGCCAGATATCTGCCACGTAAGGGCGAATACCGTCGATTGCGTCCCGCCAGGTCCCGCCTTGCGCCTCGGCAAGACGGACCAGCGCGCGAAGCCAGCGCATCGTTTTGCTGACGGGAACGCCGAAGGGGATGTCGCGCGGCTCCAGAACCAGCGGCTGCGAGGCCGCGTGCTCGCGCGGCAGCAGCCCGCGTCGGGACAGGCACCAGATCGGGCCACGATGTCCGGCGCTGAGTAGCGTCGCCACATGGTCCACCATGCTGAGCCCGGTGCCAATGATGGCAACGGTCGCATCGGCGTTATGCGGTGGTCTGAAATCCCAGGCGCCCCGCAGTGGCGGCACTGGCGCGGCGGGAACCGCATGGCCCGTCGCAAGAACGGCCCGGTCCGCCGAGATGGTCTGACCGGTATCCAGTTCGGCGACGACACCATGCGCCGTTTCAATCAGGCGAAGACATTCGCCCCGAATGCAGTGGAGCCGATTGTTTTCGGCGTCGCTGGACCAGGGCGCCAACAGGCTGGCAAGGTAGCGCCCATAGGTCCGGCGATCGACGAAGCCCTTACCCGTGACCAGTATATCGTTGCCATTCAGCCAGCGCTCGAAATGTGAAGGATCGTCCGGAAAGGCACTCATCTGCGAGACACGGGTGTTCAGCAGATGGTCGGGATCGTCCGTGCCGTAGGCGATGCCACAACCCAGCAGTTTCGCGCGTTCGATGATGGTGACGTGGATATCGCCGGGGGGCAGGCATAGCAGATGCGCGGCCATGAGGACGCCGCTCGCGCCGCCGCCGATGATCACGACATGCGGTCGCGGACCCATGCCCGGTTGCGGGGCCCCGTCCATCAGGACACCAGCGCCAGCAGGACGAAAGCGCTTACCGATGCCAGCAAGGCAACGGCATTGGTCAACGCGTCGTGTTCGGATATGTGTTCGATCCCGTCTTCGCTCATGGCGAACAGAAGAAGTCCCGGATCATATGCGCAACAGGGATACATGTGGCGTTCCTTTCGGAGTCGTCAGGACAGCAGAATGATGGCGAACAGGCTGACATAGCAGGTACCGAAGACGATTGCGGGGATGGCCTTGCGAATGGCCAGCAAGATCGATGGCCACGTCATGGGCGTGCCTCCAGTCTGGCCGGAC
>NZ_FRBR01000010.1 GCF_900142665.1 Roseovarius pacificus | reverse complement strand
TATTTGAATTCCAAAGTGAGGGCGAAAACGAGAAGGATGTTCTCCGGCAGGGGTATCCATATGCCGTCGACTCTGGAAAACCGGGAGCATGGCCGCTTTCCCCAAGTCCGGGCGGTGACCGGCCGCCGATTCGCTAGCTGTTGCGCAACCGGCTTTCGATCAGGAGACCTTCTTCGTCCAGAATCGGATGGGCGACCGCAACAAGGTGCGCGTTGATCCGCTTCAGATCGCGCAGGATGTCGAGATGGAGCGAGGAGGTTTCCTGCGTTTGCTGGTGCCCTTCGCGCAATCGCAGCAGATGGCGCTGCGCCGACTGGTGTTCCCGATGCCGGATTTCGACCTTCTGTTCGATCAGCTGTCGCGCAAGATCGGTGTCGCGTGTCATGAAGATCGTCTGCGCCATTCGCAAGGTCTCGGCCGTCATCAGGAACATCGCGTCCAGTTCCTGATATCCGGCATCCGAGAACCGGAGTTGCAATCCGATCTTCTTGCGCACGTTCTGGGCAAGCCCTTTGTCGATGATGTCGCCGACATGTTCGAGATTGATCACGTAGTCGAGGATCGTGATCGACCGGCGCCGGTCATGTTCGTCCGCATCGCGGCCGAGCCGGGACAGATAGGTTTTCACTTGTTGCTGGTGCAGGTCCACCCGGTTTTCCAGCGTGCTGACCTCGGACAGCGGGCTGGCGTCGTTCTTCGTGAAAGCCAGCCGCGTCAGGTCCAGCATACGGGCGATGTCGTCGCCGATTGCCAGCGCTTGCCGACTGGCCCCCGCAAGGGCAAGAAGCGGCAGTTCGAGCGCCTGTTCGTCAAGCCATTGCGGCGCGCCGTCGCCATTGGGCTCCGGCTCGGGAAAAATGCGTTCCAGGCTGCGCGAGAGTGGACCCGCGAAAGGCGCGATGCATATGGCCAGCAGGATGTTGAAGGCAAGATGCACCTCGACGGCCAGTCCGGTCATCGGGAAAGGAACTGCCGCCAGCACATCGCCGAACTGCCCGGCGATTGGCAGAACCAGCAGGCACCCGACCGCGCGCACGACCAGGTTTCCCAGTGTCAGTCGGCGCGCGGGGGCGCCGGATTTCGCCGTCACCATGGCCGGTGGGATCGCCCCGCCCAGGTTCGCGCCCAGGACCAGAACCACGCACAGGCCCGTGGGCACGTCCAGAGACAGCACCAGCAGCACCGCCGCCAGCGAGGACGAACAGATAGCGGCAATACCGGCGGCGAACAGCAAGGCCACCGGCCATGCCGTGTTGAGCATCGTCAGGAACGCCGCCATCTCTCCCGACTCGCGCAACGGCTGCGTTCCCGCGTCCAGCAACGTCAGAGATAGCAGCATCAGGCCCAGCCCGATCAGGGCGCGTCCGCTGCCGCTCACGACCGGCCTGTCACGGCGGCTTGCCACGAAACCGGCCAGGATCAGGGCCGGGGCAATGGCGCCGATCCCCATCGAGATGATCAGGGCGGTCAGCGCGGTCCCGACATTCGCGCCAAGCAGCACGATCTGGGACATCCGCCCGCCGATCAGTTGCCGGTCGAGAAACGAAGCGGTCAGAAGCGCAGTCGAGGTCGAGGATTGCAGCCCCAGCGTTGCGACGAGCCCGGCAAGAAAGGCACGCGGCCCAGTCCGGGTGCCAAGGCCAAGTGCCGTCTTCAGCCGGATACCGAAGGCCACGGTGATCCCGTCCCGCACGAGGCCCAGCCCGAACAGGAGCAAGGCGACCGCGCCGCCAATCTGCAGGAAGACAACAATTGAGGCCATCGCGTTCCCTGTTGTGTGTCACTCCGGTTGTTTCGTGGTCCGAAGGTAGGGTAGCACCTTGTCAAAGCCACCGAAACGGCTTGCTGCGTCTTCATCCGACACTGCGGCGGTTACGATCACGTCCTCGCCCTGTTTCCAGTTCGCGGGCGTGGCCACCTGGTGTTCCGCGGTCAGCCGGATAGAATCCAGTGCCCGCAGGATCTCGTCGAAATTCCGACCGGTCGTCATCGGGTAGGTCAGAGACAGCTTGATCCGCTTGTCCGGTCCGACGATAAACACCGTGCGCACGGTCGCGTTATCCGCGGGCGTGCGGCCCTCCGAACTGCCCTCCAGCGATGCGGGCAGCATGTCGTAGAGTTTGGCCACCTTCAGGTCCGGGTCTCCGATCATCGGATAGCCGACGGAATGGCCGGTGGCGGTTTCGATGTCCACCTTCCATTTCTCGTGGCTCTCAACCGGGTCGACCGAGATGCCGATGATCCTGGCGTTGCGCTTGGCGAACTCGGGCGCAAGGCCCGCTATCAGCCCCAACTCGGTGGTGCAGACCGGTGTGAAGTCCTTGGGGTGGCTGAACAGCACCGCGTAACCGTCGCCGATCCATTCGTGGAAACGGATCGGGCCTTCGGTGGTGTCAGCGTCGAAATCGGGCGCGATGTCATTGATACGCAGGGACATTTTGGTTTTTCTCCTAAGCTGAATGTTTCAATTCCTGCGCCCGGCCGGTCGCCGTAACGCTCATACCGTTTCCACGTCGATGGGCCATGCGGTCGTGTTTCTGATGGTCTCCATCGAGAATTTCGATGTGATGTTCCGGCATGGCAACGCGCGGGTCAGTTGCAGGTAGAACTCGTCAAAGGTCGTCATGTCCGGCACGGCGACTTTCAGAAGATAGTCGATATCGCCCGCAAGGCGATGCACCTCGACAATGGCCGGGAAACGGGGGATCACCTTGCGGAACTCCGCACGCCATTCCGGTGTGTGGTCCGAGGCCTCGATCTCGACAAAGACGGTCAGGCCCAGGCCGATCCGCGCGGGATCGACCAGCGCGACCCGGCCGGTGATGATGCCCGCGGCCTCGAGCTTTTGCACCCGCTTCCAGCAAGGGGTCTGTGACAGGCCGACGCGCTCCGCCAGTTGGGCCACGGGTAGCGTTGCGTCCTGCATCAGCTGATCCAGAATTTTCCGGTCGATCCTGTCGAGCGTGAGGTCACTCATTTGTACTGTTCCATCATCCGTTTCGTCCAGGGGGGCGCAAGCCGTGCGAAGGTTTCCCGCTCGGCCTGCGCAAGGAGCCGGGGGTCCGGCCCGTCCGGTTCAAGTCCGATCTCGTGCAACCGCTGATGCAGGAGGGCCTGCCAAGCCGGGTCGCACCATCCGTTCCAGGGCGCGGGCATGACGATTGTCCGCAACCGGCATTGCGCCTCGGGGTGGTTGCGCCAGACGCAGGCCCATTTCGGCCCGGCGGTGCGCAGTGACCACCCGGCCACCATTCTGCGCCGCACCGGCGTCGTCGTGAGCCACAGCGCCGCACGAAGCCAGACCGGGGCACCTGCTGGAGATTGCGGGCACATCGCATTCAGCCGATCCTAGGCCGCCGTGAAACTGCGGACGAAATCGCTGGCGGGGTTGGCCCGGATGTCCGAGGGCTTGCCCACTTGTTCGATCCGGCCCATCGACATGACCACCACCAGATCGGCCAGTTCCATGGCTTCTTCCTGATCGTGGGTAACGAACACGGTGGTCAGGCCCGTCGTGTCGTGGATTTCGCGCAGGCCCTGGCGCAGTTCCTTGCGGACCTTGGCGTCGAGCGCGCCGAAGGGCTCGTCAAGCAGCAGCATTCGCGGCTCGATGGCCAGCGCGCGGGCAAGGGCGACCCTCTGACGCTGACCGCCGGACAACTGGCTGGGATAGCGCGACCCGATATCGGGAAGCTGGATCAGGTCCAGCAGCCGGTTGACACGCCGCCCGATCTCGGCCCCGGTGGGGCGTTCGTGACGTTTGCGCGCACGCAGACCGTAGGCGACATTCTCGAACACGGTCATGTGCCGGAACAGGGCGTAATGCTGGAACACGAACCCGGCGCGGCGCTCCTGCACACTCATCCCGGTTGCATCCGTCCCGTCGAACAGCACCCGCCCCGAGGTCGGGAACTCCAGCCCCGCAAGGATGCGCAAAAGGGTTGTCTTGCCCGAGCCCGACGGTCCCAGAAGTGCGATCAGCGCACCCGAGGGGATTGAGAGAGACACCGGATGCAGGGCGCGTTCGGTCCCGAATTCCTTGGCGATTTCTTCGATTTCGACAAACATGGGATATCCTTTCAATGGCGTCGCGTGGCGGCCAGCAGATCTGCATAGCGCCATTCGAGCAGGGATTTCAGGAACAATGTGACCAGCGCCAGCAGCGCCAGCGCGGCGGCCAGCGAAAAGGCCGCGACCGAAAGATACTCGTTGTAGAGCATCTCGATCATGATCGGCATGGTGGTGGTCTCGCCCCGGATCTTGCCCGAGATCACGGCCACCGCGCCGAATTCCCCCATCGCACGCGCGTTGCACAACAGCACGCCATAGAGCAGCGCCCAGCGGATATTCGGCAGGGTCACGGTGAAAAAGGTGCGCCACCCCGACGCGCCCAGCGTCAGCGCTGCCTCTTCCTCGGCGCGGCCCTGTTCCATCATCACCGGGATCAGTTCGCGCGCGACAAAGGGGAAGGTCACGAACATCGTGGCCAGTATGATGCCGGGGAAGGCAAAGACGATCTTGAGGTCATGGGCGATCAGCCACGCCCCGAGCCAGGAATTCGCCCCGAACAGCAGCACCAGCGCCAGCCCCGCCACCACCGGCGAGACCGAGAACGGCAGGTCGATCAGCGTGATCAGGAACGCCTTGCCGCGAAAGTCGAACTTGGTGATCGCCCAGGCGGCGGCGATGCCGAAGACGGCATTGAGTGGCACCGCAATGGCCGCCACGATCAGCGTCAGCCGGATCGCGGCGTGCGCATCGGGCGACGACAGGCCTTCGAGCGAAGCGGCCCATCCCTCGCGAAGGGCCTCGGCGAAAACCGCGATCAACGGCGCGAACAGCAGCACGGCAACAAGCGCCACGACGGTTCCGGTCAGGATGCGACGGGTCAGCCGGGGCTCTGTCGTGACCGGCGTGGCCCGGTGAACAGAGTGTGCGACATCAGACATTTACAAATCTCCCGAAGAGTCGGTGGTCGTCGTGAAATCGGCACCTCGCAGATACGCAGGAGTCCGGTTGCGACGGGCGTTTCGCAGAGACGGAGGCCACGACCAGGAGGAGCCCGCAGGTATTGGCGACAAGCCAGCCCACAACGGCCCAGCCGATCCCGGCCCCCGACAGAAAGACCGCTGCGCCAATGAGAACACTGGCAAACCCGATCGTCCCGGCAAGAACGAACCCCGATCCCGGCGGCAATCCCGTCACTTCGTTTCTCCGGCAGGTGTTCCGGCAGCTTCTGTTCCTAGACATCTCCGATCCTCCGTCTGCTCCAGATCTGGATGGCGTTGATGGCCAGCAGCATCACGAACGAGATCAGCAGCATGGCCAGTCCGATCGCGGTGGCGGCGTCGTAATTGTATTCCTCCAGTCGGATCACGATCAGCAGGGGCGCGATCTCGGTCTGGTAGGGCAGGTTCCCGGCGATGAAGATGACCGAGCCGTACTCGCCCACCGACCGGGCCAGCGCGAGGGCAAAGCCCGTCAGCAGCGCGGGCGTCAGCGTCGGCAGGATCACCCGGCGCAGCGTATAGGCACGGCGCGCGCCCAGCGTGGCGCTGGCCTCTTCCACCTCGCGGTCGACCTCCTCGATCACCGGCTGGACGGTGCGCACCACAAACGGCAATCCGATGAAGATCAGCGCCAGCCAGATACCGATCTCGGTATAGGCCACCTTGATACCGAGCGGCGCCAGAAGCTGTCCGAAGGCACCGTTCGGCGCGTAAAGCGCAGTCAGCGCGATCCCGGCCACCGCCGTTGGCAGGGCAAAGGGCAGGTCGATGGCCGCGTCGATCAGGCGCTGTCCCCAGAACCGGTAGCGCACCAGCACCCAGGCCAGCGCCAGCCCGAAGACAAGGTTGAACAGCGACGCAATCAGGGCCGCCCGGAACGACAGCACCAGCGCCGCGCGGATACGGCGCGAACTGACCATCCCCCACAGCTCGGCCGGGCCGATGGCCAGGCCGTGCCCCAGCAGGGCGATGATCGGCAGAAGGACCACGATGGACAGCATCGCCATCATGATCCCGAAGCTCAGCCCAAACCCCGGCAGGGGTGAGGGCGAGCGGAGAATGCCCGCCCTCATGGCTTACTGCTCCTCGAAAATCTGGTCGAAGATGCCTCCGTCGCCGAAAAACACCGGCTGCACCTCTGCCCAGCCGCCGAATTCGTCGATCGACAGCCGCTCGACCTCGGGGAAGCGGGCGATGTCTTCCTCGGTTGCCGCCGAAGTATCCCATGCGCGGTAGAAGTTCTTCAGCGCCAGTGCCTGCGCTTCGGGACTGTAAAGATGCTCCAGATAGGCCTCGGCCGCCTCACGCTGCGCGTCCGAGGTGATGTTCCCGTCCACCAGCGTCACCGGCGGTTCCGCCAGCATGGAAACCGAGGGCACTACGATATCGAAGGCATCCTCGCCCTGTTCGGCCAGTGCAAGAAACGCCTCGTTTTCCCAGGCCAGCAGCACATCACCGATCCCGCGCTGGGTAAAGGTGTTGGTCGACCCCCGCGCGCCCGTGTCGAGCACCGGCACATTGCGGTAAAGCGACGCCATGTAGGCGCGGGCCTGATCCTCGTCGCCGTCAAATTCCTCAAGCGCCCAGGCCCAGGCGGCCATGAAGTTCCAGCGCGCGCCACCCGAGGTTTTGGGGTTCGGGGTGATGACTTCGACGCCATCGTTGGCCAGATCGTCCCAGTCCGCGATCCCCTTGGGGTTGCCGTCGCGCACAAGGAAAACGATGGTCGAGGTATAGGGCGACGAATTGTGCGGCAGGCGCGATTGCCAGTCCTCGGGAATCTTGCCGCTGCGGTCGGCGATAGCCGAGATATCCGCCGACAGCGCAAGGGTTACGACGGTCGCTTCCAGCCCGTCGATCACGGACCGGGCCTGCCCGCCGGAGCCGCCATGCGACTGGCGAAGCGTAACCGCCTCATGGCCTTCGCCGGTCCACCACGCGTTGAAAAGCTCGTTGTACTGCCGGTAGAACTCGCGTGTCGGATCGTAGGACACATTCAGGATTTCAACCGGGTCCTGCGCCCGGGCGGCAGGCACGTTCCCGAATGTCACCGCAAGCGCGCTGACCGCCGCGAACAGGCCTGTTTTCCAGCGCGGAGCCGTGAGCGCGCGCAGAAAGGGCGATTTGCCGTGGGAAACGCTATGCCGTCTTGTGACGGGCGTACCGATAAGAATGCGTCCTCCCGCATCGATTTCGATACGACCGTCGCCCAGACTTCGGATGAATTTGCCCTGCGCAAGCGCATGGGGCCCGGTGCTGATGGTATGGATCATTGTGACTTCCTCTGCTGAACACGGTCATCGTCATTCGTGTCAGGCTGGCGGGACGGTTGCGCCGGACCGGATCGAACGCTCCGGAAATCCGGCGAAAACCATCGGCGCCGCCTGACACCTAAATAACGACAGAGTTAGTCGTGTATTGCAAAGGAAAAATCACGTCTAATTTGATCGTGATTTTAGAAGATTATTCCCCTGCCGCGATTTCAGGCAGGTTGAAACGCTCCAGAGGCTGCGAATCTTCCATCAGATCGGCCAGCGTGAGCGATTCGATCATCAGGATGTAGGTGGAGTAGAATCCGCCGAACACGGCGCGCACCCGGCAGGTGACTTCGTCCTTGCAGTCCTCGCAGCGTTGATAGGCCTTGCGCGACAGACAGGGCAATGGCGCCATCGGCCCGTCGATCAGGCGCAGGATTTCAGCAAGGGAAACCCGCCGGGGGTCTTTGATCAGTTCATACCCGCCCTTGCGTCCCCGCCGGCTGCCGATCAGCCCGGCCCGCTTGAGATCCAGCAGGATGTGCTCCAGAAACCGTTTCGGTGCCCCTGATCGTTCGGCGATCTCCTCGATCCGCAGGGCCGTGCCATCGCCGGCTTTTTCGTCGGCCAGCACCATGAGGGACTTGAGGGCATATTTTGTTTTTTGAGTAATCATTCGGTGACCGCAACCCTTGATATGCGACTAATTGGATCAAGTTTATCAAGATCAGGGTGAAATGCGAGCCCTACCATAAGACTCGGCGGTCGGTATTCAGGCTCAGCTATCTTTCAGGGTGTCAACGTGGCCACTCTGTCAGACCAAGGCCGATGCCACCGCCCAGACGCCAAAGCCGATCAGCACCGCGCCGGACAGGCGCGAGACCCAGATCGTGAAACCTTCGGGCAGGCGGTGATGCACCAGCGCGACACCGCCGCTGAGCAGGCCCCACCACAGCATCGACCCGGCAAAGACTCCCGCCACCACCGGCCATGCGCCTGTAAACCCCGAGGCCGAGGCGAGCCCCAGCCCGGCGAACAACGCCGCGAAGGACAGAATCGTCATCGGGTTGGTGATCGTCAGCAGGAAGGTTGCCGCAGTCGTGCCCAGCAGATCGCGCGCCGATATCTTCGCCGCCGCGTGGGGCGGTTTCGGCGTCAGGCTTTTCCAGCCCAGCCACAGCATGAACGCCCCGCCGATCAGCCGCAGCGGCGTGTCGATCTGCGTCAGCATGCCTGAGAACGCCGCAAATCCCATGGCAGCCAGTGTCGCGTAGACACCATCGGCCAGCGCCGTGCCCAGGCCGCCCGCCGCCCCGGCTACGAAACCGCGCTCCAGCGTGCGATTGATGCAAAGCGCCCCGATCGGGCCAAGCGGCGCGGCGATGGCCAGCCCGAGAAGAACGGACTTCAGGAACAGGGCGGGGTCCATGGTTACATGTCCTTTGGCGTAAACGAGCCGGGCACGGGCGAGGACAGGGCGATCACGGTTTCGCTGCGCCCGAGGAAACGATGCTCTTTCAGGTCGGCCAGAAACCCCTCGATCTCGGGCGGGGCGCTCACGCGGAGCTTGACCAGGTAGGCCCATGCCCCGGTGACATGATGGCATTCCAGGATCAGCGGGTGGTTTGCCGCATATTCGCGAAAAGCCGTTTCATCCGCGTCTTCGCGCAGCGCGATCCAGACGAACACAAGCGTCTGCATCCCCATCGCCGCCGGATCGAGATCGAGGGTAAACCGGCGAATGGCGCCCGAGGCGGTCAGCCGCCGGATGCGCTCGTTCACGCTGGACGGGGCCAGCCCGACACTGCCGCCGATATCCGCCAGCGATCTTTTCGCATCCAGGGCCAGAAGACCGATGATTTTGAGGTCAATGTCATCCATGTGCGTAAATTACACTGTAAAATTTATATTTCAACATAAATTATTCTACTTTGTAAAAGTATGACATCATTATTTACGGCCAAACTCCTTTGCCGCCTCATCCTGTAAGGCAACCCGCCCGTTTGCGGCGGGGGGCTTTGGGCTGTACTGGCAAATGGTTCGGCGCATATCTTCATACACCGGAGACGGTTCTCCGGTGTTTTCAGATCGTCCGAGGCAAACCCTTCTACGGTGTTTTGCAATAGGGACGTTCCCGTCCTTCCTTACGGCCGTTCGTCAGGTAATGCACATATCCCGAGGGGATACTGCCACTGTCGACTGCGGCTTTGACATCGGGATTCAGCTTCAGATAGGTTTCTTCGTCGAATTGCGGTTGTATGGCGACGGGGATATTCCCCGAGGCCAGAATCTGAACCAACGCGTCGATGGGCGCATTGGGGTCTGCCGGATCAGGAGTTTGCTTCTCGTGATCGTTCCGGTTCATTTCCGCGCGCTGGATATGCACAAGAAGCCACAGCCTGTCGATTTCGGCGGTGTCTGTCCTGTTCTGGTTTTCTTGCGGTGCGGTGTTGGTTTCGACCGCATGTTCCAGTTGACCGATGCGTGTGCCGACCGCATCCAGCCGGTTGCGGATATCCGTTGCGAAATAGGCCGAGATCGCCGCCGCGGCCAGCGGGCTGCTGTTGCCATACTGACGCATGAACATGTTGCGGAAGACCGAGGCAAATTCCTCGTGTTTGCTTTGGCCGCCGACAACCGAATTGGCGTAGATACCCTGACGGGAACTGTCGCCGAAATCACGGTGGTAATAATACGCCAGCGGTTCCGGCATGACCTTGATGTCCGAGCGCAGCACGAATTCGAGGTTGAAATACCAGTCCCCGAGAACCGGAAGCTCCTCATTGTAACCGCCAATGTCGTCATAGACGCTGCGCCGGTAGAGGAAACTGATGGGGGCAAACAGGTTCTGGGCCAGCAATTCGGACAGGTGGATGTTGCGCACCCAGTTCATATAGGGCTTGCGGGCGTGTTCGATCACCTCGTCGCCGCGAATTTCCTCGGACACGTATTCCGATCCCGTGACAACGCCGTCATAGCGTTTGCCGCCGGACCCTTCGAGGAACCTGACCGTCTTTTCCAGAAACTGCGGATGCAGGGAATCGTCGTCGTCGTGGATGATGATGTAATCGCTGTCGACGCTGCGGATACCGACATTCGAGGCCGCTTCCATGCCAAGGCTGCGCGCATTCGAAACCAGATGAATCTTGCGCCGGTCCACTGTACTTTGCGCAATCACCTCGCGCACCACGTCTTCGTCGCCGCCATCGTTCACCACGACCCAGATATAAGAATCATAGGTTTGCTGCGCCACGCTGTCGGCGGCCCGCCGCAGCAGGATCGGCCGGTTCTTGGTGCGTGTGACGATCGCCACCAGAGGGCCCTTGGGCAGGTCCGCGTCGATCGCGGCGGTTTGCGTGGCGGCGTCCGTTCCCAACGGATCGAAATGGGATGTGTTGTCTTCCTGTCCGCTCACCCGGTTTTGCAGGCTTTCGCGGAACGCGCCCGTGTATTCCAGGGCGATCTGGCCCTGAGGCCACAGCGCGCGCTGAATGCGCTGATCCACATTGAGATCCGAGGCAAGCGCATTGCCATCGGGTTCGATCAGAACCGGAACGTCCAGATCCTTGCCGAAATCCGCCGACCTGTCCTTGCACAGAACGGCCAGGGCCTCTTCGCGGGTGGGCCGGGCAAGGATACGGGCCAGTTCAGGCACCGCCTGTTGATGGTTTGCGATGATCGCTGCCGGGCCAAGGCCCGCATGATCGCGCAGATAGGCCTCGACATGCAGGAACAGGGCGTCGCGTTCGGGATCGACCCGTTCGTTCAGATTGGCCTGGATCTGGTCTTGCGCCACGTCGTCGTTCGGGCCGCCCGTGATTTCCTCGATCGAGGGGCCGTTCGGCTCCAGCAGGGTCTCGAACAGGTGGCGATGCAGCGTGATCGCGGTTTCGGGTCTGTCCGGGTCATAGCTTTCGGACTGGAACAGCAGGCCGATCACCTTGTCGGCGATCTTGGCGTCATGGGCAGGTGTCAGGATGCGGCCCACATACAGGCCGTGCCAGTCCAGCGACGGAAAGGCGCGATGCAGAATGCTTTGCGACGTGCCCTGCCAGCCACTGTCGATCAGCACCACATCGGTCGAATCGCCGATCAGCGACGTGAGATAGGTATCGAACGAGTCGCTGCACCCGCGCAGATAGGCATCGACGGGTTCGACAAGCGGATGATCGCTTTTCAGCCAGCCAGGAAAATTGAACCCATGCGCATCGAACACGGTGTCCTGCAACAGGTCTTCGTTCGCGTTCAGAAAGGTCTGATCGTGGCGGAACAATCCCCTGATCAGTTCACGCATCGGCTGGTGGTAGTATTCCCGCGCGATGATCTCGGCGGCATATTGGGGGTTATGGGCATAGGTGCCCTTGCACAGCGCCAGACGCGAGATCCAGAACATGTTGTGACGATCGCCGGCCTGACGGCCCAGACCGTCGAGATACAGGTCGTACAACCGGCGAATCCGCACTCCCGCCCGCGCACAATACAGGAAACTGGTGCTGCCCTTGTCGAAGAAATGCACATGCTGGTCCAGCGCCAGCAGCCAGCGATGCACGACAGGTCCAAGGCAATCATAGCCAACGTGCCGGATCATTTCGTCAGAATTTTGCGCCATGTCTTTTCGGTCCGGGGTCTGGGTCATTTGGGCATCGCAATGTCGATATCGACATTGAACGTCTCGCGCAGCATGGTGGCCGTTTTCGCATGATCCTTGCGCCGCTCAAGGATGTCGGCCTGCGCCAGCGGCAGGTGCAGCGCCTGCCAGCCCTGCCGGATCGGCTGCGCCACATCCCCGCGGAAACTGTCGCCGATATGAACGAATTCGCCGGGTGCGGCCTGCATCTCTTCCTGCATGTTCCGGAATATCCCGCCCGAGGCTTTGGACACCTTGGTATCGGCGCTGGACAAGAGGAAATCGTATTGCTTCGAGGAAATGCCCAGAAGATTCAGCAGCTGTGTGACCTGTTCGGCATGCATGTACATGTCGGTCAGCAAGACCACCCGGCCACCGCGGGCCCGGTGGCGGGCGGCGTAGTCCACAAGGAACGGATTCGGTTCGATCCGCGCTGATTCGTACTCCAGTTCTGCCTCGACAAAGGGCGAAGACATCTCGCCGCCACCGGTCAGGATGCGGCTGGCCGTGGCGTGGATTTCCAAAAGCGATCCTTCGCGGCAGCCCCTGATCTTGCCCGAGGCGCGATAGGTGGCCTTGGTGCCCAGATGACGCGCCACAAAGGCATCGACCTGCGCGATATCCCGCCCGGTATGCGACGTGGCCAGATCGGCCATCTTGCCGCCGATCTCGTAAAAGCGGGTTATCTCGGATGAATTGTCCCGCAAAACCAGTGTGTCGAATATATCCATCGACAAAATGCGATCCCCGTCCAGCATGCGATCCAGACGATCCGCCAGCCGTGCGGTGAAATCCTTGTCGGAAAACAAGTCCCGCCGACCCGTTTTTGCCTGGGTCAGCAGGTTTTCGATCTCGTCGAAACGATGCAAACTCGTTACATCTGTGTCCCTCATGGTTTCCCCGTTTACCGTGAAAAGCGTTCGGGCATTGCTATGTCAGGTTGTATCCCGAAGTTCAAAGCAATTTATGGGACCAGCCGTATCCAAAGTTGTGAAAGTCGAGTTCGTAGATTTCCTTGATCAAAGAAACGGCGTTTTCTGTCATGAATTCATCGAGTTTGCCCGATGCGCCGGTTGCATGACGGCTTACATTCCGGGACGGCACATTTATGCCGAGGAACGCCTTTATGCTCTCAAACTGGGGTCCGAACAGCTCGAAACGGCCGATAAAGGAATACTTGTATCGCCGGGGCCGCAACAGGAATGTCTGGGTGGCCCAATGGATGTCGCGTTCCATGTCGTCCTGGGCGCGGACCGCTTCCAGAAACTCGATGAAGGTTGGCGGCGTTTCAGGATCGAATCCCAACTGGCCGGACAACCGCTGGCGCTCCCATTCGTTGGTGGCGAACTTGTCCAGATAACATGACAGCGCGCGGGAAAACGGGTTTCGCACAAAACAGAACTTGAACGTGTCGGGATCGTCGTTCAGCGCCTTGAACTCGCCGGGCGCGTCGGTGATCCGAAGCAGCGGCGAGGCATCCCTGTCATGAACATTCCCCGTGACAGGCTCGCCGGTCGCATCCATTTGCAGATCGTGTTTGATCGTCGTGCAGGCCACCTTGGGGGTTTCGACATAGATATAGTTGCGGCCTCTCGTCCAATGGACAAGGTAGTTTGCTGTTGCCGGCCGATTGGCAAACAAAGCCTTTATGTATTCCTGCGTCTCCAACGTATCCGCTCCACTCGAAATTGAACCAGAATGTAGCTAACAGCCGGACCACAGGCGGTCAACGAAAGACGGCAGGGATGCTACATCATGACAGGCGTTCGTTTGTCGCATCACGGCGGTTTTCTACTGATTGCACATATTCGGGGCAAGGCGGGAATGGCTGGCAACATCTGCCGGGGTGCGGCCGCCGGGCCTGTCTTCAGCGCCCGGCGGACATTGGAAATAAGCTGCCGCAATCAGACCCGCGCGGCAAGGGCGGCGACGCTGGCGGGCAGGGTGGGCCATGCCGTGTCGTCGCGATAGGGCGCGTGCGGGTCTGTGCCCAGCTCCGCGCAGGCCGCCCGCATCCGCGCGATCCAGTCCCGTGTCGCCGCCGCACCGGCGATATCCTCCGCCAACAGGCCCAAAGCCGCTTCGGCCCCGTCCGGATCGAGGCCCGACGCCAATGCGTTGGCGTGGCTCGCGATGGCCTGCGCGATATTGGTCTGCACCTCGAAAGGCAGGGCGCTCAGAATGCGTCGGCGGCACTCTGCCTTGACGGCATCGCGATGCGCGGCAAGCCGCCGGTCCGCCGCATCCCCGGCGCTGATGATCCGCGAGAAATCTATATTGCTCATGGCCGGGGCTCCTCGATGTCATAGGCGGGCAGGTCGACCGGCCCGTCGTCGTTCAGGGTGATCGGTTCGGGATGACGGGTCGTGCCGGGTGCGTTCGCGCCATGCGGCAGGATCAGCGGGATGTGCAGGCGGCCCTCCTTGCGGCTGACCTCCCCTGCGATCCAGTCCGACCTGACCGCATCGCCGGGCAGGGTGGCCCCCTCGGGCAGGGCGGCAAAATCGAATTCTTCGCCGTTGATCGTCAGAACATCGCCCTGCCGCGACAGGGTCAGGGGTGCATTGCTGCGTGTGGGTGAAAACGTGATTATCATCTGATCTCTCCTCAGAACCAGCGGCCAATCGCCATGGTGCGGGCAAACTGCTGCGTCGAAACCGAGGCCGGGCAAAACAGTCTCATCCAGCAAGATGTCGTGCCCGATCCCGAAGAACTGCCGATGATTCGGGTATCGCCGCCATCAACCGTAACGACCGGGTTTGCCGAAAAGCTGGCCGGAAAAGTCCAGGGAAACGCGGCACTTTCAAAGACCGAACCGACTGCACTGGAAATGGACGGAACGCTCAGACTCCCGAATGACCAGCATATCTGCGTCCCGTCGGCAAAGCGTACGTACTCGCCATTGGCGTTGCTGCCGCGTTCGATCACCGCCCCTGTCGGAACGCCGCCCGTCTGGCTGGCCGTGCCGACAAGATTGGCACTGGAATAGGCCTCTGCCCAGGTTGTCCACGCGGTGCCGTTCCAGCCACGCTGATACTGCTTGTTGGTGCCGTCCATCATGGCGATCTGAACGGTGTTCCCATGCGGCGCACCGCCGCCACGCCGTATGCAAATCAGGTTGAATGCCGTTACCGGCTTGTCGCCCGTCGCATCGCCGCGAATCCGATAGAACCCGGTCGGCAGTTGCGCCGGATCGTCGATATCGCCGCTGAATTCGATCGTCGAGCCGCCCAACCCGAAGGCCCCGACGCGCATCAACCGGCCTTCGGTCGTATCCGTGGCGTCGGCCTGCACCGCCGCGCCCGTGGCCCGCCCGCTCTGCCCGTCGAACCGCAAGGCACTGGTCCAGGCCGCGCCATCCGGGCTGATCCTGATCGAGAAATCGTTATCTCCGGTCAGGCCCATCTCGGCATGGCCGGTCCAGCCCGTCTGAAACATCACGCTGGCAGTGTCTGCCGATTCGGCCTTGTTGATCTTCAGCTGATGCCCCGCGCCTTCCCCGGTCAGCAGCGTCGCGGGCGCGGAAACGGTCAGGCGGTTGATGTCGTCCGCCGTCGCGTTGATGCCGATACGGTTCAGGTTCTGCGTCCAGGGCCGCCAGCCCCCCGCGCGCCAGACACGCGGTGCGCCCTGTGCCATGGGAACGGCCAGCCACCCGTCTTGCGGCTGTAGGAAGACCCATCCGGCATTGCCGAAAACCGCAAGCTGCCCGCCCTGTCCCGCCCAGCCTCCCAGCGGGGCGTCGCCAAGCGCGAATATCGCGCCCGGCGCGGGATCGGCCGGCGGATCGGTGGCGTCGAAGGCTTCGACCCGCAACTGAACCAGCGCGTCCAGACGCTCCAGCGCTTCGTTATGCGTGACGTGTTTCTGGGCTTGCGATTGCGCTATGTAAGGCAATCCCAGCCGTGCCGAGATTTCTGACATTCCATGCTCCTGGCGATTTGCTGTCCCCCGCGACATTCACCGCCAATCCCTCACGTTTCCCGAGCAGGGCGTTCCATCGCTTAACGCTTCGTCAAGACTCACCCGAGGGCCAGCGGCCTCAGAACAGGATGTCGTCCGCGCCCCAACTGTCGGTTTCGATCGGGTTGCCATCGGCGCTGTGGATGTGCAGCAGCTCGTCGCGCCACGCGATGGTGGCGCCCCAATCCTGCCGGGTCAGCGTCAGGGCCGACAGATCGTACACCATCCCCCAACCGCCCAGGTCGATCCGGTCGATGCCCGGTTGGAAATCGGTGATCGTATCGGGCTGCCCGTCGGCGCGGAACACGAACACATCCGCACCGGCCCCGCCTGTCAGGCTGTCCTGGCCCGTTCCGGCAATCAGCGTGTCCTCCCCGTCCGATCCGAACAGAACATCGTTCCCGTCCCCGCCGATCAGCATGTCGTCCAAAGAGGTGCCTGTCAGGGTATCGTCACCGGGTCCGCCACGCATCGACATGCCCAGATTCGACAGCGGCAACACCAGCTGCGCAATCGCCCCCGCATGGCTGCCCGCCAGAACGATATGCAGGGTGTCACCCGTGACCGCCACGCTGATATCGAGGATATCTCCGATATCCCAGTCCGCGGATTGCCCGATGCTCTGATGATGCCAAAGCTGCCCGTCAGGCAGGACCTCGAACAGGCTCAGCCCCCCGTCCGTGCCGCCCGTCACCACGAATCCCCGGTCTGCGATGCTGAAAACGTCCAGCGAGACCGCCCCGGCAAAGCGCGTGTTGCGGTCGTCATATTCGATATCCTCAAGAAACAAGGCCCCCACCGGGTTGATCCGCACCGATGTCAGCGTCCCGCTTTGCCCCGAAACCCCGACGATATATTGCGCCTCTCCGGCGGTCACGGCTGCGATATCGTTCAGCCCGTCGATCCAAAGCCCGTCCTTCGGCCCCAGCGTGTCGCGCAGGTCCAGCGTTTCGCCATCCTCTATGGCATAGCTGCTCAGCCCGTCCTCGGCGGCGGAACTGACCGCTATGAACTGAGTGCCACCGACCGACAGGGCCACGATATCGGACACCCCTTTCAGCGTGGTCTTGGCCGTTTCCTCTGCCCGGTCCAGCAGCGTGGCCCGATCGGCCCCGTCTTCCAGACGATAGAGGGCCAGACCCGGCCCCGAGGCGGGCGCACCGATCAGCAGGCCGGGATGCCGCTCCGCGGGCAGGGCGGCCAGAACCGACAGGGCCACCGGATCGCCCGCGTCGTCCCGTATCTCTACCGGTGGCAACAGCGCCCCCGACTGATCCGGGCGCAGCAGCGTAAGCCGCCCGCTCATCGCTTCGGGCAGAATCAGAACCTCGCCGCTTGCGGTTTCGGCGGTGGCAAGCTGACTGAACCGGTACACATGATCGGTAAGCCAGCTTTCGCTTCGCACCGTCAGCGTCAGGCTGTCGTCCATGACCATCTGGCGCAGCCCCCCGGTGGCGCTGCTGCCCGCCCATATGACGGTCTGCCCGTCCGGGCCGGTCGCCGGATCGGCCCACAGCCGGTCAAACAGCATCATGTCGCCGCCGCCCAGAAGCGCGCGGAATGTCATCTTGTCCATGTCGCCCCCCACGGGCCGTTGTCGTGCCATCGAACGTGGGCGGCCAACACGGATCAAACGGGCCACGGATGCGGCAGGATCGTGGAGGTTTCCTAAAATCCGGGCATTTCGGATTTGCCTCAAACCTGTGTGACTTCACCGCCGGACGTTCACGGAATCTCAATGCCAAATGCCGACTTTCCCCGGCGGGAGGTGCTGACAATGACGCAAAACGGAACGGTCATATCCGGGCTTGGCGGCCCCGAAGGCTATGGCGAACTCATGGTGCCGCGCAACGACGACGGGTCCCTGCAACTGGATGCCAGCCTCATATTCGGGGCGGGCTTCGATTTTTTCGGCTCGCTCCATGCGGCGGACAGCCTGTTCGTCAACACCAACGGCACGCTGTCCTTTGGCGCGGCCCTTCCCGCCTATCCGACGCCTGAGAACGAAATCCTGTCTCGCGACGTGATCGCGCCGTTCTGGGGCGATGTCGACACCCGCCTGGATGGCGAGGGCGCGGAAAGCGGTGCGATCTGGGTCGACCTGTCACCGCAAACCGGAACCCTGACCGTCACCTGGCACGATGTCGGGGTGTATCGCCGCAATGGCGACCTGACCAATACCTTTCAGGTCCAGCTTATCGACCGCGGCAGCGGCGATTTCGATATCGTGTTCCGGTACGAGGCGCTGGATTGGGCCGTGGGCACCGCCGAAAACGATGCCGGGGCGCGTATCGGGCTGGCGGCAGGGGGGCCATCCGCGCCCGGCTGGCTGTTTACGCATGAGCAGAACAGCGATCTTTTGCACCTGCCGGGGATCGCCGGGAATACCGGGGTCGCAGGGCTGTGGCTTTACGAAATGCGCGGTGGCGCGGCGTCCCTGCCTTCGGATACACCGCCCGACCCTCCGGTTCTGCCCGATCCTCCTGGCCCACCCGACCCTCCTGATCCAGTCGATCCGTCGGACCTGCCCGAGCATCTGATCGGCACCGACGGCAATGACATCCTGCGCGGCAAAGGCGGCAATGACACGCTGGAAGGGCTCGACGGGCGTGATACGCTGTCGGGCGGCGACGGCGACGACCTGATCTTCGGCGGCGCGACCGAACTGGACCGCGGCGATGTGATCTATGGCGGTGCGGGGAATGACTACATCGATGCGGGGTACGGGAACGATGAGGTGCACGGCGGCACCGGCGATGACACGCTGATCGGCTCATATGGCAGTGATACGCTCATCGGCAACGCTGGCGACGACCGGATAAATGGCGGGGCCGGCGCTGACTGGATCTATGGTGGCGACGGGTTCGATTTCATCAACGGGGGCTTTGCCCATGATCGCCTGAACGGCGGCGCGGGCGGGGACACGTTTTTTCACCTCGGGGTTGTCGATCACGGCAGCGACTGGATTCAGGACTATAACGCTGACGAGGGCGATATCCTGCAATATGGCGGCGAATCCACTGGCCCGCATCAGTTTCAGGTAAACTACGCCTCAAGCGGGGCGAGTGACGATGCGGTGGACGAGGCCTTCATCATCCACAAGCCGACCCGCCAGATTCTGTGGGCGCTGGTCGATGGCGAGGCGCAAACCAGCATAAACCTGCGCATCGGGGGTGAAATATTCGATTTGCTGGCGTAACGGGGGCGCTGCGTCATGATCTTTTCAGGCCCGTCCAAAAGGACTATGGGTCTGCCGGTATGGGCACATGCCGCCCCTGTAGCCGGAGGCCGGTACGATCAAAACAGAGTGTCAGATATCCGGCAGGACACCGGCGGTTGCCGTACTGCTCGCAACCTGGAACGGGGCGGCCCGCCTTCAGGCGCAACTGGACAGCTTCGTCGCCCAGACATTGCAACCCGCCCTGATTCTGGTCAGCGACGATGGCTCGACGGATGAAACCCGCGATATCGTCCGCGCCTTCGCAAATGCGCATCCCGCGCTGAACGTGACCCTGCTCGACGGGCCCCGCAAGGGCGCCGCGCAGAACTTTCTCAGCCTGATCCGCGCCATCCCCGAGGGAATCGATTTCGCTACCTTGTCCGACCAGGACGATGTCTGGCTGCGCGACAAGTTGCAGCGCGGAGCGGATGCGCTGACGGGCGCGGCCCGCCCCGACGATTGCCTGCTCTATTGCGGGCGCACCTGGGAATGTAACGCCGAACTGCGCGACATGCGGATATCGCGCCCCTTGTGCCGGCCGGCGGGATTTCGCAACGCCCTGGTCCAGAACATCGCCAGCGGAAACACGATCATGCTGAACCGGCCCGCGATAAAGCTCGCGCAGGCCGCCAGTCTCGAGGCGCGCAAACCCGTGGTGCATGACTGGTGGCTCTATCAGATCGTCACCGGCGCGGGCGGCACGGTGCTGTTCGATCACGCGCCGCTTCTGATGTACCGGCAACACGAGGGCAACCTGATCGGCGCCAATCGCGGCTTTCAGGCCAAAAGGAAACGGCTGCGCTTCATGCTGGCCGGGCGTCTGCGCCGCTGGAACACCATGAATATCGACGCCCTCAGCGCATCGGCCCATCGGCTGAGCCCCGAGAACCGCCAGATGCTCGAGGATTTCGCCACCGGGCGCAACGGCAGCCTCTGGGCCCGCCTGGCCATGATCCGGCGAAACGGCCTTTATCGGCAAGGCAAACAGGGTACGCTGTCGCTCTATCTGGCGGCCGCCCTGCGCAAGCTGTGACAGGTTGGTGTCTCTGGCTTCGGTGTATTGTCGTGCCAGCTGTTGCCTTATGGACGCGCAAGTAACTGCGGGCGGGTACTCAAAACATGCTCGTTTCGATGCAGGATATGCAGGGCCCGAACCTAAATCGACTTTTCACCGGTCGGGCTTTATGGTGCAGCATCAACCGGGTTTCATGATTTGGTAACGAGGGACAGATGGCAACGGTTTGGCTGCATATCGGGCAGGGCAAGACAGGTACGACCTCTATACAGGCGTATCTTCAAAGCCTCGGGGATTCCGGAGAAATCCTTTACCCTCTTCAAGGGCAGCATAATGGCAACAGGGCGCATCATGGATTTTTTCCCTTGTCCGCTCGGGATGGGATAAAATGGAAACAAGCGCAAAGCCAGTTGGCTGAAATGCTGGCGGCGTATCGTGGGGATGCGCGGCCCTTGGTGCTGTCATCGGAACATATGTGCTATCTGTCGGCTCCGCAGGTTGCCGATATCGCCGGGGGTCTGTCCGGGCGGGATGTGCGGATCGTCTATTACGTACGTCCGCAACCGGATTTGATCGAAAGCACCTATAAGACCAAGGTGATGCAGGCCAATGTTCGGGTTGCGCCCTTTCACGAATGGTTGGAAAGGTCGTGGAAAGCATTCGACTACCGTCTGCGCATCGCGCCTTGGCTCAAGGCGTTCGGGCAAGAGGCTATTCTCGTGCGGCCCTACCTGTCCGGAGCAATGGATGTTGCCGTGGATTTTGCCCGGTTGACGGGGTTCAGCCTCCCGAATGAGCAGCGGGCGATAAGGATGAGGCCCTCGCTTGATGCGCGCTCGATTCTGATCTTGCACGAGTATGATCGGCTCTTTCCGGGCAAGCTGAAGCGAGACGGCATGATCGAGGCGTTGCGCAAGGTCGAGCAGACTACAGGCAAAAGCAGCTTCCGTTTTGTCGATGAGGAACTGAAACTACGCATTCTGGACTATTACCGCGACAGTAATATCCGGTTCTCCAAAATGTTCCTGCAAGACTCCGAGGCACCCGACCTGCTGACAGGCTGAACGGCGGCACAGGTGGGGATACGTTCTTTCACACCGGATTTGCCCGCAGAACCGGTAACAACAGGCAACTCCCTTCGTTCATCAGCTTTGCCGTAATCCAGTGCGGCAAAGCTGTCCCATCGGACAGGATGGGGCCGGCTGTCAGCTTTGCGCCGGGCATTGGCCGGTTGGCGCGATGGCCTTTCAACCGTCTATTCTGTCCTGAAACAATGCACGTGACAGGCGCACCCAGAAATGTCCATTCAACATATTACGCGAGATGGTATTTTCCCCGAGACTCGCATTGCTGAGCCTGAACCCCGGTTGTACGGGCGCGCGGCGACTGACGAGTTTTTCGTTCAGGGGCCTGAAATGTTTCTCCATCGCATTAATCTCCCCTGCGGAAAAAATGGTGCTTTTCTCGTAATCCCCGAACGTTCCTTTCAAGGCCGTGGTCGCCATTCTTATCAGCCATGGCGGAGTCACTTTCGGGTTCGCAAGCGTGTTTGCCGCCCAGTTGGCCAGCGGTTCGGGCGAAACATTCGCGTTTCCGTGTTCCAATGGAGTCAGGTCATCGGCGCGAATGGGAATATCAAGGTAGCGCAGATATGTTCCTACGATCCCACCTTCGCTTTTGCAGCTTTCGGTATAGTCGACAAAAGTGATCTCAAAGGGGTCAAAGACTTTTTCAAGCTCGTCTAATAGCTTGTTGTAATCAACCCAAAGGCCATCAATCACACCATTGTTGATAGCTTTTTTGACCAGTTCCGGGGGGCGCTCAGGCAAGCGGCGCTTCGAGATTTCCAGATAAGCAGATTGTATGAATTGCCATTGCGTTCTCAGAGTGCAGATGATCTCGATCCGATCAAACGGTGAAAGTATCTGTCGGATCTCAGCCAAATCCACCCTGCCTTGACCGCAGCGTGAAAATTCTTCGGTCGAAAGAAATACCGTCATATCGGTATTCGCATAATCATGGACGATTTTGTTCAGGGCCGCCCGGCTACCTTCGGGAAGCCGATAGGCCGGGGGCAACGGGGTCCAGTCTCCGACCAGCGCATGGTGTGCCGTGATCGTTCCAAGCTTCGGATAGGCCACTTTGCAGGCGGCAAGTTTTTCCGAATTGTGGTGAAAAATGTTTTGAACGGTAGTCGTGGCCGTCTTGTGCGTACCGATGTGAAGAATCACTCGTGCCATTTGCTAAAGCTCCGATAGTTGCGCGTCCGCGCCGGTATGATCGGCCAGAACCTTCAGGTACATGTCGTCCCATATGACACTGGGTTCCAACATGGCCTTTTCGGCCCATTCGTTCCAGGCGTTGACGAACAGCTCCTGCCGGTACGATCCGCTCAGCCGCGTTTGCGTCAGGTCCAGCAGCCACCGGTTGAAACTGGCGGGGTTCGCGCCATAGGCGATATGCGCATTCAGGTCGCGCCGCGCGGTGTTGTCCCAGCTCGGCATGACACCGCAGATCGTGTTGCCGGGCAATGCCCCGGTATATTCGGGCGACATCGCGTTCGCGATCACCTTGCGGTAATCGTAGACCAGTCCCTCGAACCCGCCCTGAATGTCGCGCTCCAGAATATTGCCCGCCGAGCCGCCGAACAGGTAATCGTCCTTGGTTACCAGACCATGCGGCGGCATCTCGATCCAGAAATCGAACAGATCGGAGTCGACCGGCGTGTCGCCCGCGGTATGGAAACAGACCGCGCCCAGTTCGACCTCGCCGATCCCGGCCTCGCGCCATGCCGTGCGCATCCGCGCCACGCTGGCCGCCGGGTCGGGCATGTCCTCGGGGCGGTAGATGACAAAGCGGGGGCGGGTGCCGTCGGGCCGCTGATAGCGCGGGTCGCGCATATAGGGCAGGCTGTCCGCGACAAGCCGCTCCTCGAACCCCTCGGCATAGGTCTGCTCCAGCAGTACGCTGCCCGACAGCCCGTCCCAGTTGCGCCGCCAGCTTTCGTTGGCCCAGCACAGGTAGAAGGGAAAGTCGATGTCGGGGCGTTGCAGAAGGTTGTCCAGCGGCGCCTCCAGCACGCGGCGACCGTCGAACCAGTAATGATAGACACAGAACGCGTCGATCCCGGCGGCCCGCGCCACCCTGGCCTGCTCGCCCATGGTTTCGGGAACCCGCAGGTCGTAAAACCCCAGGTCCGACGGCAGGACGGGCTGCGTATGCCCCTCGAAAAACGGCTCCGCCCCCACCGTGCCGCGCCACTCGGTAAAGCCCTTGCCCCACCACGCGTCATTCTCGGGAATGGGATGAAACTGCGGCAGGTAAAAGGCGGACACGAAGGCGGGCCGCAGCCGTTTTGGCGCCGGTTTGCTCAGGGCCTGCTGCAATTCGGTGGTCTGCACCACATGCTGCCCGGCGGCCCGCGCCAGGATACCGATGGCGCGTTCCATCGCATGAGCCAGGGTGCCATCCACCTGCGCCTCTTCCGGGTCGAAATGCCCGGCGCGCAGCTTCATCGCCTTCAGCATCCCGATCATCAGCGGTTTCATCCAATAGATCGACCCGGCGGGAAAGGACAGGTCCGCGCGCCCGATCTCGATCTCCACCCGCCGCAGCAGGCTTTGCGTGGCCTCGAAATTCGATCCCCACCAGCGCGGGTCGCTGTAATGCTGCCCGTCGGCCACCCAGAAGGCGGCGGTCGGATCGGACAGGAAGGCGCTCAGCAGATGCTCCAGCCCCTCGTCCGGCAAAACCCCGTCGATCAGGTGCCGCCGCCAGATGTCGCCATCCTCGCGGTGCGGGGATTTCTTGGTGTGGATCTTGCACACGGCCTCGTACCCGTCCAGCGCCCCGGCATTCACCAGCCGCAGGAACGGCAGGATATCGCGCCCGCGGTTCTCGACCGGGTGCACGAAGGCGCGCGGAAAATCGCGGCGGATCTCCCCGGCCAGGTCGTCGGTCTCGTCACCGCGATAGGTCAGGGTCACGAACACGTCGAAATCGCCGGGCAGTCGGCGCAGCCTGTCGGCGAATTCCGGCCACAGGTCGGGGTAATAGACATGCATGACAACCGCCACACGCCCCCGCGCGCGCGTGCGGTCGAACCGCGGCAGGCGCGGGGTGTCGTCCGGCATCTTCTCGACCTTGGGCAGGTCCTTGTGAACGCGCTGTTCCGCGTGCCCGCCCCGTATCCAGTGCAGCAGCGGCGATACCTCTTCCCCGGCCACGTCCGGGTTGTAGCGCAGATAGGCCCAGGGCGAAAAATCCGGGTTCGGACGATAGCCGCGCTTTTCGCCGTAAACGATGTAATGGCGCAGCGGAAAGCGATGGAACAGCGGGTGAATGTCGGGATAGGCGCCGGTGTAATAGACCGGGTCGAAAAACCCCGATCCGCGCGCCGCCTTGTAAAGGGCGCGTTCCTCTCGGGTCAGGCAGAAAATCCTCAGAAAGCGCAAAAGCCGGGCGGCATGCCCATTGGAAGACGACATTATCTATTTCACAACCCAGTTCAACTTTACCCGGCCCATAGCAACCCCCCCCGACAGAGGCAAACGAAACCCGACACCGCCGCCATAATTGCAGGTCCGCGCCGATACATCTCTCAGCGGTTGTGCATTGTGACAGGGCGGCGCGGATCAGCGCTCGTCGATGATCATGCGGTGATAGCGATGCAGCAGCAACACCCCGGACACGGCGCAAACCAGAGAGATCAGGTAGACATAGACGGACGAAACAAGGGGGGCATCGTAGGTGGCATAGAACCCCGCGCGCATCTGCATGATCACATGCGCAACCGGGTTATACAGCAGGATATCGCGATAGGTGGCCGGCAGGTTGTCCATCAGGAAGAATATCCCCGACACGATGAACAATGGCCGCGTCAGAATTTGCCAGACCTGTTGCCAGACCGGGAACATGCTCATCAGGAAACAGTTCAGAATCCCGATGCCAAAGGTCAGCGCGGTCAGCATCGCCCATGCCTTGAAGATTTCGGGCAGGTTCAGAATGACGCGCAGATCGAACATGGTGACGATCCCCGTCATCAGGATGATGAACACTAGGAACGAGGTCAGCGTGTTCAGCAGGAACCGCGCCAGAATGGCATCCATCAGCGTGACGTTGGGATAGGTCAGCAACGGTTTCGAGAACCGGATCGCGATGCCCATTTTCTGGTTCAGCCCGTTGAAATGGCTCAGCACGATGAACCCGGTGGCATAGAACAGCGCAAAGCTGGTGCCGATGGGCGGCGAGCGAAACGCATAGGAAAACACGATCGACAAAAGGGCGATGCCGCCGACCGGTTGCAGGACTTCCCAGATATAGCCGCCCGGCGATCGCCCATAGGTGGTGGACATCTCCCGCAGGATCAGGGCAAAGATCGCCCGCGCCGCGGCGAAACGGCGCTGCGGGCGGGGCCGGGGGGGCGCAATATGGCCGATTATGTCGGACAGGGCCTTCACTCCAGGGGCTGTTGTGCTAGACGTGCCTTGTTGTATTGGGTCGCCTATCGCGTGTAAACTCGGAATGCTTCCGTGACAGGAAGGTCAGAAAAAGGGCTGTTACGATTTCCCAGGTCTCTCCACAAACCACCCCCGTAAAAAACGCGCCACAGCCCGCCGCGCAGGCGGCGAAGGAGCCCGCGAAAGCCGCCAATGACAAGCGTAAGACACCGGGGCTCGCGGGCATTGCGCAGATGCGTCCGCGTCACTACGGCATTCTCGCCAGCTTCGTCATTCTGGTGCTCGTGCCATTCGTGCTCTGCGTGTTCTACCTGTTCGTCATCGCAGACGATCAATACGCCTCGCGCGTCGGCTTTGCCGTGCGTTCCGAAGAAATCAACAGCGCGCAGGATCTGCTGGGCGGGATTTCGAGTTCGCTGTCGGGGACCAGTTCTTCGGACGCCGATATTCTATATGAATTCATCCAAAGCCAGAATCTGGTCGAACGCGTGAACGCCGATCTCGACCTTGTCACGATGTATACCGTGCCGTCTTTCGACCCGGTTTTTGCCTACCACCCCACCGGCCAGATCGAAGACCTGGCCGAGTATTGGAAAAGGATGGTTCAGGTCTCCTATGACAGCAATACCGGGCTGATCGCGCTGCGGGTCAATGCCTTCCGCGCCGAGGATGCCCGCGCCATCGCCGAACGCATCGTCGCTGAATCCACCCGCCTGATCAACGACCTGTCGGCCATCGCGCGCCAGGACGCCACGCGCTATGCGCGCGCCGAACTCGAACTGTCGCTCGAACGGCTCAAGGGGGCCCGCGAAACGCTCACCCAATTCCGCAGCCGCACGCAGCTTGTCGATCCCAGTGCCGATATTCAGGGCCAGATGGGCCTGCTCAACTCGCTCGAGGCGCAGCTGGCCGAGGCCAATATCGAACTCAACCTGTTGCTGGAAACCTCGCGCGAGGGCGATCCCCGTGTCAGTCAGGCGCGCCGACGTATCGCCGTCATCACCAACCTGATCGAAGAGGAACGCACCAAGTTCGGGTTCGGCGGCACCACCCGCGCCGACGGTACGGATTACTCGACGCTGGTGGGCGAATTCGAGCGCCTGATGGTCGATCTGGAATACGCCGAGAAAAGCTATCTCGCGGCGCAGACCGCGCTGGATACCGCCCTGGCCGAGGCGCAACGTCAAAGCCGCTATCTGGCCACCTACACGAACCCGACCATGGCGCAAAGTTCGCGCTATCCGAAACGGTTCCTGCTGTCGGTGATTGCCGGTGCTGTCCTGCTTTTGTCATGGGCCTTGCTGGTGCTGGTCTATTACAGCCTGCGGGACCGGCGCTGAGCCATAGGGGGCGGACGCAATGATCGAACTGCGTAACCTGTGCAAGACCTACCATCTCAACGGCGTGTCCAAGACCATCGCCAACAATATCAGCTTTACCTTTCCCACCGGTTCCAGTGTCGCCTTGCTGGGGCGCAACGGCGCCGGCAAGTCCAGCATGCTCAGAATGATTGCCGGCACGATGGACCCCGACAGCGGCCAGATCGTTTCAAGCGGTACGATCTCATGGCCGGTCGGGTTTGCGGGGTCGTTCCATCCGGATCTGACCGGCGCGCAGAATGTTCGCTTCGTCGCGCGCATCTACGGTGTGGACACCGATGAGATGATCGCCTTCACCCGCGAGTTCGCGCAGCTCGAAGGGCATTTCAATCTGCCCCTGCGCACCTATTCCTCGGGGATGAAATCGCGGCTGGCCTTCGCCATGTCCATGGCCGTGCCCTTCGATACCTACCTGATTGACGAGGTCACCGCCGTGGGCGATGCGGCCTTCAAGCAGAAAAGCGAGGCAATGCTGCGCAACCGCCTGCAAAACAGCGGCGCGGTCATCGTCTCGCATTCGATGCCCTTGCTGACCCGCCTGTGCGAGTCCGGTGTCGTTCTGGATCGTGGCCGGTTCTTCTATTACCAGAGGATCAACAAGGCGATCGAGCATCACGAACACGTCATGCAGGGCCGCCTGCCGCCGTGGATGCGCCGGAACAGGGGCAAGGGCAAGAAAGCCGCCGGTCACGCATTCCCGCGCGAGGACTGATCCGCGCCGAACTGTTCGGCCGATGATGCGGCGATGGTTGAAATCGGGTCTCGGCGGCCCGCGATCGGGGCCGGTTTGCGTCCATGATGGGTGCAAATTCGCAATACCACCCTGTATTTCGTACAAAACCCGCGTACAGATTGTACGAATTGTACGAAACTCCGCAGCACAGGGGGGCGGGCATGCAGGCAGAGTACGCGATCATCGGCGGCGGCGTTGTCGGCCTCTCCATCGCGTGGGGCCTTCTGAAAAAAGGCCGTAAAATCATCGTGCTGGATGGCGGCGACACCGCTTTCCGCGCCAGCCGGGGCAATTTCGGGCTGGTCTGGGTACAAGGCAAGGGTCTGACCCAACCCGCCTACACCCGCTGGACCCAACACTCCGCCACCGCCTGGCCCACCTTCGCCGCCCGGATTTCCGAGGCGACGGGCCATGATCTCGCACTGCGCCAGGACGGTGGTTTCGATTATCATCTGAGCGAAGAAGAGCTTGAAAACAAAGTAAAATCTTATGAAAAACTGCGTGAGGAACTGAACGGAAATTACCCGTTCGAGGTGCTGGGTCCCGCTGACCTGAAACGCGAAGAGCCCAATATCGGCCCTGCTGTCGCGGGCGCAATTCTGCATCGTCAGGACGGTCACGTGAACCCTTTGCGCTTGCTCAGGGCACTGTCCGACGACGTCCGCCGCATGGGCGGCCCCGTTCTGACCGGTAAGCAGGTCACCGATGTCGACAAGCCCTCGGGATTTCGTCTGACCTGCGCGGATGGAAGCGTGTTCGAGTCCGAAAAAGTCATTTTTTCCGCAGGGTTAGGTGGAATCGAGCTTGGCCCGAAAATGGGATTCAGGGCCCCGATGCGCCCTCAGCGCGGGCAGGTTCTGATCACCGAAAAGCTGCCGAAACTGATGAACCGCCCCTCCGGCATCATTCGTCAGGTGGACGAAGGGGGCGTTCAGATCGGCAACAGCAAGGAAGAGGTCGGATATGATGATGGCGTCACCACCGACACCATCACCCGCATCGCCGCCCGCGCCACTCAGGTCTTTCCCGATCTCGCCCGCGCGCAGGTCGTTCGCGCGTGGGGCGCGCTGCGGATCATGTCGCCTGACGGGTTACCGATATATCAGGAAAGCCATGAATTTTCAGGGGCTTATCTTGTGACCTGCCATAGCGGAATTACCCTTGCCGCGGCCCATGCCATGTCTTTGACCGACTGGCTGGAAGGCAATGACTCCGCCCCGGATCTGGAGGTGTTCAGTGAACAACGCTTTGCCGTTTCATGATCTTTCGCCCGATACCGCATCTCTTGTGAACGTGCGGTTCGACGGGACGGAATACGCCTTGCCCGAGGGCGCCAACCTGGCCGCGGCACTTCTGGCCGCCGGCGTGACGGTGTTTCGGACAACCCCGACATCGCAGGCCCCGCGCGCACCCTATTGCATGATGGGGGCCTGCTATGACTGCCTCGTGAAAATCGACGGTACGACCCGTCAGGCCTGTATGACAGAGGTGCGGAAAGGTTTGATCGTCGAACGCGCCCATACCGCAGGAGGTGTGGATGAAAACGGCTGATCTGATCGTTATCGGTGCTGGCCCGGCTGGCATGGCCGCCGCATCCACCGCCGCCGATGCGGGCCTGAGCGTTCTGTTGCTGGATGAACAGCCCCGTGCGGGCGGGCAGATTTACCGTGATGTAAAACGCGCCGCCACTGTGCGGGGCCATATTCTGGGGCAGGATTTCACAGAGGGCCTCCCGCTTGTAGAAGGCATTGAAAAACAAGGGATTACGCAGGTTTTCGGCGCAACCGTCTGGAGCATCGACGCCACAGGGAAGGTCGCCTGTTCGGTGAACGGACAGGGGATTGTTGCACGAGGGCTGCGTGTCCTGCTGGCCACCGGCGCACTGGAACGTCCCATGCCCATTCCCGGCTGGACCTTGCCGGGTGTGATGACGGCTGGCGCAGCGCAGATATTGCTCAAGCAATCTGGTTTAGTGCCCAAGCGGGCGGTTCTGGCCGGGTCCGGCCCGCTGCTCTACCTGATTGCGGCGCAGATGGTTCGCGCTGGCGTCCCTCCGCTGGCATTAGTGGAAACCCAGGTGCGAGGCGATTTCATTGCCGCCCTCAGGCATTCCGTTGGCGCGCTGCGAGGTTGGCGGTATCTGCTCAAGGGATTGAAAATGCTGCGTGAAACAGAGCGAGCCGGTGTGCTGCGCTATCGCGGGGCAACGGGGATCGCCGTGGAGGGGGAGCGTCAGGCCAAGGCGCTGACATTCACTGCATCCGGCCAATCGCACCGTATCGCTTGCGATACCGTGTTGCTGCATCACGGCGTCGTTCCCAATACGCAGGCGGCTCGTTCGCTTGGTGTCGATCACGTCTGGAGCGATCGGCAGGCGTGTTTCGTTCCCCGTCCGGATCAATGGGGCGGTACCGGTCATGACCGTATTCTGATCGCGGGTGACGGGGCGGGTATCGGCGGTGCCAGGGTGGCCGAAATCGCGGGTCGGCTTGCCGCACTCAGGGTCGCGACGGATCTGGGCCGGATGACCGGACCGGAGCGCGATGCACAGGCCGCGCCTTTGTTTCGGCAACGGAACAGGGAACTGGCCGTGCGTCCTTTTCTCGATACGGCCTATCCGCCCTATACCGGCGCGCTTTCGCCGGATGACGGCACCATCGTTTGCCGCTGCGAAGAGGTGACTGCGGGTGATATCCGCCGTTTTGCACGGCTGGGGTGCAAGGGCCCAAATCAGGCCAAGGCCTTTGGCCGCGCCGGTATGGGGCCTTGTCAGGGTCGATATTGCGGTTTGGCCGTCAGCAGCCTTTTGGCGCAGGAAAACGATGCCACGCATGATGGGACAGGGTATTTTCGCGTTCGCCCGCCGCTGAAACCCGTCACTTTGGGCGAGTTGGCGGCGACGGAAGATCAAACCGGCCGGGCCGGGTAGTGTAAAAAAACCATTGCCCAAGCACCTGCGTCCCGCTTCATGGGGTGTTAACCACTATCGCGAGATAGGTTTGACTGGTTTCGGGCTTTGTGGCTCAGTTTCAGGCGGTAAGTGTGGAATGGTGCGATGCTGCTTTTTGCAGGTCTTTTAGGTATGATGGCTGTCGGGGCTACGGCGTTTTTCGGGTTCGATATGGGCGCGAATGACGATGACGGCAGTATGATCAACCTGCCGCTGCCCGAGTCCGCGGGTGGGTCCTCTGGCGGTGACGATCTGCTGACCGACCCCGAGGACGAAGCAGAGCGTGATCCGCCGCCGGGCTCTCCGGCGCCGCCCGGTGGCAGTAGCGCAGCCGGGCAGATCGTATCGGGCGGGCCTTCGGCGGATGTCATGCAGGGAACTCCCGGAAACGATCAGATGAATGGCTATGCCGGGGCCGATCAGGTATTCGGCGGGGCCGGAAACGATCAACTGTTCGGCGGTCTCGGCGCTGATACCATTGACGGGCAGGCCGGGAACGATACCCTGCACGGCGGTGCGGACAATGACAGCCTAATGGGCGGCCCCGGTAGCGACCAGTTGTTCGGCCATGACGGGGACGACACGCTCTCGGGCGATGACGGCGACGACAGTCTTGTGGGTGGCGCCGGAAACGACCTGCTTTTTGGGCGGGATGGCGCGGATGCGCTGCATGGTTATTTGGGCGACGATATGTTGGATGGCGGCCTCGGGGCCGATACGCTGTTCGGGGGGTGGGGTGACGATACTCTTATCGGTATCACCGACGATGATGATCTGCCCGGCATTCAGGATCAGGATGAAGGCGATTATCTGAATGGCGGAGACGGTGACGATCTGATCCTTGCGGGGCGTGACGATATCGTCAGCACCGGGAACGGTTCGGATCGCGTCGTGCTGGGAGAGTGGTTGTCGCAAGACCATCAGGCCGAGATCAGCGATTTTTCGGTGGCCGAGGATTCGCTGATGGTGATTTACGACGATATCGCCAACCCCGACCCCAAGGTGGCAATCGAACAGGATGACACCGATGAGACCCGTCAGCATGTTGTGCTGAATGGCGTGCGTATCGCCGCTTTGGATGGGGCCGATGGGCTGTCACTGGAACACATCACCCTGATTGCGGAAAGTACCTTTGGCACGCTCATGACCCGCTGAACCCTGTTGGCAATTTTCGCTTTCATTTTTCCCTGATATCTTCTAAACGCACGCATCCCCGGCTTGGATCGGGGATATTCTCCATAGGACCCTGCTGGACGACATCCCGGCTTGTGCCCTGAACCCTTGATTAAAAGGAGACCCCGATGTCGATCACTGCCGAAGACAAAGCACGTGTCATGAAGGAATACGCAACCAAGGACGGCGACACCGGTTCGCCCGAAGTACAGGTTGCCATCCTCAGCTCGCGCATCGCGACCCTCACCGAGCATTTCAAGACCCACAAGAAAGACAACCACGGTCGCCGTGGCCTTCTGAAAATGGTTGCTCAGCGCCGTAAGCTGCTGGACTACCTCAAGGGCAAGGATGAGGCGCGTTATCGCGACCTGATCAAGCGCCTCGGCATCCGCCGCTAAGCGCTGGCCGCCAATGTCTTGAAACGCCCGCATTTGCTGCGGGCGTTTTTTGTTGGCCAGTCAGGCCCTGCAGGTGCCCGGATCGCGTAAATCGCTTTGCAAATCGGGCATTCTGCTGTATGGCGCGCACATCTGAGACGTGACGCTCTGACCCCGGCGCATGTGAGGATGAAGGGGTCGGCGGCAATGGGGCCGCCAGTGAAACGGAGGACCCGGGATACGCCCGGGAGGGCCTCCAGCTAGGAAACGATGATGTTCAACGAAGTGAAAAAATCGATCCAGTGGGGCGAAGAAACGCTGACACTGGAAACGGGCAAGGTCGCCCGTCAGGCAGATGGCTCGGTCATCGCCACACTTGGTGAAACCACGGTCATGGCGAACGTGACCTTTGCCAAATCCCCGAAACCCGGTCAGGATTTCTTTCCGCTGACCGTCCACTATCAGGAAAAATACTATGCCGCGGGCAAGGTGCCCGGCGGCTTTTTCAAGCGCGAGGCACGTCCGACCGAAAAGGAAACGCTGACCGCGCGCCTGATCGACCGCCCGATTCGCCCTCTGTTCGTCGAGGGTTTCAAGAACGAAGTTCTGGTGATGTGCACCGTGCTGTCGCACGATCTGGTCAACGATCCCGATATCGTGGCGATGATTGCCGCATCGGCCGCGCTGACCATTTCGGGCGCTCCTTTCATGGGGCCGATCGCGGGCTGCCGTGTGGGCTTTGAGGATGGCGAATACATCCTGAACCCCGAGGTCGAAGATATGCACGACCTGCGCAACAACCCCGATCAGCGCCTTGATCTGGTGGTTGCCGGCACCAAAGACGCCGTGATGATGGTTGAATCGGAGGCTTACGAGCTGACCGAAGACGAAATGCTGGGCGCCGTGACCTTCGCGCATGAACAGATCCAGCCGGTGATCGACCTGATTGTCGACCTGGCCGAGGAAAGCGCGAAAGAGCCGTTCGATTTCACCCCGCCGGATTATTCCGAATTGTACGATGCCGTCAAAGCGGCGGGCGAGGACAAGATCCGTTCGGCCTATGCCATCACCGACAAGCAGGAACGCACCACTGCCGTCGCCGACGCCAAGGAAGCGATCCGCGAGGCGCTGACCGAAGAACAGCTGGAAGATCCCAACCTGGGATCGGCCCTGAAAAAGCTGGAAGCCGCCGTTCTGCGTGGCGACGTCGTGAAATCCGGCAAGCGGATCGACGGGCGCAGCCTCGACACCGTGCGCCCGATCGTGGCTGAAACCGGCTTCCTGCCGCGGACGCATGGCTCGGCGCTGTTCACCCGTGGCGAAACGCAGGGCCTTGTCGTGACCACGCTTGGCACCGGCGACGATGAACAGATCATCGACGCCCTGCACGGGAACTTCCGCTCGAACTTCCTGCTGCACTACAACTTCCCGCCCTATTCGGTTGGTGAAGCGGGTCGTGTCGGCCCTCCGGGCCGTCGCGAAGTCGGCCACGGCAAGCTGGCCTGGCGCGCCCTTCAGGCGGTTCTGCCCGCAGCCACCGATTTCCCCTATACGATCCGCGTCGTGTCCGAGATCACGGAATCGAACGGTTCGTCCTCGATGGCATCCGTTTGTGGCGGGTCGCTGTCGATGATGGATGCCGGTGTGCCGCTCAAGTCGCCGGTCGCCGGCGTGGCAATGGGCCTGATCCTGGAAGACGACGGGGAATATGCCGTTCTGACCGACATTCTGGGTGACGAAGATCACCTTGGTGACATGGACTTCAAGGTGGCGGGTACCGAAAACGGCATCACCTCGTTGCAGATGGACATCAAGGTCGCGGGCATTACCCCCGAGATCATGAAGAAAGCCCTGGCTCAGGCCAAGGATGGTCGGATGCACATTCTGGGCGAGATGTCCAAGGCATTGACCGAAGCCGGCGATTTCTCGGTTCATGCGCCGCGCATCGAAACCATGAACATCCCCACCGACAAGATCCGTGAAGTGATCGGTTCGGGCGGCAAGGTGATCCGCGAGATCGTGGAAACCAGCGGTGCCAAGGTCGATATCAACGACGATGGCGTCATCAAGATCGCTTCGCCCAACGGCGAAGCCATTCAGAAGGCTTACGAGATGATCCACTCGATCGTCGCCGAGCCTGAAGAAGGCGCGGTCTACAAAGGCAAGGTCGTGAAGATCGTCGATTTCGGGGCCTTCGTGAACTTCTTTGGCAAGCGTGATGGCCTGGTGCATGTCAGCCAGATCGAGAACCGCCGCCTGAACCATCCTTCCGACGTTCTGAAAGAAGGTCAGGAAGTTTGGGTCAAGCTGCTGGGCTTTGATGATCGTGGCAAGGTGCGCCTGTCGATGAAAGTCGTCGATCAGGAAACCGGCGAAGAGATCAAGAAAGAGGAAAACGCCGAGGACTGATCCCCGGCCAATTCCGGCAAGATATGGCCCCGGCAGCGATGCCGGGGCTTTTTTTGCAGGCAAGATTACGTTACGTCAACTTTATTTTTGAGCGAAAGGTAAGGAATTCCGTACCAGACAAAATTCGGTTTCTTGCCCATGACCACAGTTGTGCTTTGATGCACAACTACCGCTATAGCGAGTTTCATGTTCCTGGTTTGTGAGTGACCAGTATTCTGTTTACGGTAGACTGGCTACGCTGACCACTCACGGATAGAGCGTACTGGTTCAGGCCCCGGCGGAGACGCCGGGGCCGATTTTTTAACGACTATCCGCATGGATCAGATCGGCGGCTTTTTCGGCGATCATTATGGTAGGGGAATTGGTGTTGCCGCTGGTGATGGTCGGCATCACGCTGGCATCCACCACCCGCAACCCCTCGATCCCCCGCAGGCGCAGGCTGGCATCCAGCGGCGCGCTGTCATCCGCCCCCATATGGACCGTCCCCACCGGGTGAAAGATCGTTGTGCCGATATCGCCCGCGGCTTTCGCAAGGTCCTCTTCGGTTTGCGCGGAAAGACCGGGCTTTATCTCTTCGGGGCGGTAGCGCTGCATCGGGGTTTGAGCGACGATATCGCGTGTCAACCGGATCGAGGCCGCCGCCACTTGCCTGTCCCCCTCCGTCGACAGGTAATTCGGCGCGATCTCGGGCGCGTCTTGCGGGTTGGCCGAGGTGATTGCGACATGGCCACGGCTTTCCGGACGCAGGTTGCACACGCTGGCCGTCAGACCGGGGAAATCATGCAAAGGCTGGCCGAACGCCTCCAGCGTCAGGGGCTGGACATGGAATTCCAGGTCCGGCGTGGCCAGATCGGGCCGCGATTTCGCAAAGGCGCCCAACTGGCTGGGCGCCATCGACATCGGCCCCGAACGGTTCAGCAAATAGCGCGCCCCGATCGACGCCTTCCCCCATAGTGAATTGGCCATCGTGTTCAGGGTCTTCGCGCCCGACAGCCGCCAGGCGCAGCGCAGTTGCAGGTGGTCTTGCAGGTTGCCGCCGATCATCGGCATATCGACCCGCATTTCGATCCCGTGACGTTGCAGCAGATCGCCGGGCCCGATGCCCGACAGTTGCAGGATTTGCGGGCTGCCGATTGCACCTGCGCTCAGGATCACCTCGCCCTGTGCACGGGCGGTTTTCACCTCGCCGCCCTGTTCGTATTCCACGCCCACGGCGCGCCCGTTCTCGACCATCACGCGTCGGGTATGGGCCTGGGTTTCGACCTTCAGGGTATCGCCGCTCCGCGCACCCAGAAACGCCCGCGCCGTGTTCAGTCGCCACCCCTTGCGCTGGTTCACCTTGAAATACCCGACGCCTTCGTTGTCGCCGGTGTTGAAATCGTCGGTTTCCGGCAGGCCCGCCGCCACGGCGGCGTCTTTCCAGTGATCCAGAACGTCCCAGTGCAGGCGTTGATTGTCGACGCGCCATTCGCCCCCTGTGCCATGCAGGTCGGATGGGCCATCGACATAATCTTCCGAGCGCTTGAAATAGGGCAGCACATCGTCCCAGCCCCAGCCGGTATTGCCCATCTGCCGCCAGCCATCGTAATCGGCGGCCTGCCCGCGCAGATAGAGCATGCCATTGATCGAACTGCACCCACCCAGAACCTTGCCGCGCGGATAGATCAGGGATCGCCCGTTCAGGCCCTTTTCCTCGACCGTGCGAAAACACCAGTCGGTTCGTGGGTTGCCGATGCAGTAGAGATACCCCATCGGGATGTGAATCCAGTGGTAATTATCACGCCCTCCGGCTTCCAGCAGAAGAACCTTGTGACCTTTGCTGCTCAGGCGGTTTGCCAGCACGCAACCGGCGCTGCCCGCGCCAACAATGATATAATCCCATTCCATGGCGCCAAGATTGATCATCCCGCGACTGTTGGCAAGTATCCTGCCCACAGGACCAGGTTAAACCGGCAGGGCCGTGGTGCTGAATACCGTGCGCAACGCGAAGCTGGATTGCATCTTGGCGACGCCCGGCAATCGCGTCAGGTATTGCCGGTGAATACGCGCGAAATCCTCGGTGCTTTCGGCGACGACCTTCAGGATGTAATCCGCCGCCCCTGCCGTCAGGTGGCATTCCAGAACGTCCGGGATGCGGGTCACGGCCTTTTCGAAGGCCTCCAGAACCTCATCGGCTTGCGTGGACAGGGTGATCTCGACAAAGATGGTTGCGGCCACGCCCAGTTTGCGTGCATCCAGAAGGGCGACGTAGTCGCGGATATACCCCTCGGCCTCCAGCCGTTGTACGCGTCGGTGGCAGGCACTGGCCGACAGGTTGACGGTTTCAGCCAGATCGGCATTTGAAATGCGTCCGCGTCGTTGCAGGGCTGCCAGTAAACGACGATCCATCGCATCCAGTGCCATATGTGCAAAACCTTTCAGTCTTTAGGTCAATATTTCGAAGGATATTCACAACAAACCCGGAATTGCGAGGGATTTTTCAACCCGATTGCGCGTAAGATGCGGCATTATGCCTGTAATTCAGGAGAGGATACCCCCAATGAAAATCGGATGCCCGACCGAAATCAAACCCCAGGAATTCCGCGTCGGGATGACCCCGAATGCCGCGCAAGAGGCCATCGCTCACGGTCACGAGGTGATCGTTCAGGCGGGGGCCGGCACGGGGGCCGGCTTTGAAGATGCGGATTACCTGGCCGCAGGGGCCACGGTTATCGACGCCGCCGAGGAAATCTTTGCCACCGCCGATATGATCGTGAAGGTCAAGGAACCGCAGGCGGCCGAACGCAAGATGCTGCGCGAAGGTCAGGTGTTGTTCACCTATCTGCACCTCGCGCCCGACCCCGCGCAAACCAGGGATCTGCTCGACTCGGGCTGCACCGCCATCGCCTATGAAACCGTCACCGACAATCGCGGCGGTCTTCCCCTTCTGGCGCCGATGTCCGAAGTCGCCGGGCGGCTGGCGCCGCAAAGCGGGGCATGGGCCTTGCAAAAGGCCAATGGCGGCAGCGGTGTGCTGATGGGCGGCGTGCCCGGTGTACGTCCGGCGAATGTGATGATCGTCGGGGGCGGGGTCGTCGGAACGGCTGCGGCGCGTGTCGCCGTGGGCATGGGGGCCAACGTGACCGTTCTCGACCGCTCGCTGCCGCGCCTGTCCTATCTGGATGATGTGTTCATGGGTCGCCTGACGACGCAGTTCTCGGATCAGGCCTCTCTGGCCGAATTGCTTCCGGCGGCGGATATGATCATCGGTGCCGTGCTGATTCCGGGGGCGGCGGCGCCCAAGCTGGTGCGCCGTGACCAGTTGGCAATGATGAAGCCGGGGTCCGTGCTTGTGGACGTGGCCATTGATCAGGGCGGATGTTTCGAAACGTCGAAACCCACCACCCATGCCGAGCCGATATACGATGTGGACGGGATCGTGCATTACTGTGTGGCCAACATGCCCGGCGCCGTGGCGCGCACCTCGACCATTGCGCTGGGCAACGCGACGATGCCGTTCATGCTGGCGCTGGCCGACAAGGGCTGGAAGCAGGCCTGCGCGGACGATCCGCACCTGCTGAACGGTCTCAATGTCCATGCCGGGCACTTGACATATTACGCCGTGGGCAAGGCGCTGGGCATCGACGTGATCTCGCCCGAGAAGATCGTCAAAGGCTGAAGCGCGCCCTTTCATTGCCTTCAGACGGGGCCGCCTCTTTCGGGCTGGCCCCGTTTTGCGTTTCGCAAAATGGCTTGAGGCGCTGCCCATGCCCGGCTAGGACACTGGGACAAAGGAGTGCAGGACCATGAGCCTCAACACATTCGGACATCTGTTTCGCGTCACCACATGGGGCGAAAGCCACGGACCGGCCCTTGGGGCGACGGTGGATGGCTGCCCGCCGGGTATCGAAATTGACGAGGCGTTTCTGCAACAATGGCTGGACAAGCGCCGTCCGGGCCAGAACAAGAACACCACGCAACGGCAGGAGCCCGATGCGGTCAGGGTCCTGTCAGGCGTGTTCGAAGGGCGGACAACCGGCACCCCGATCCAGTTGATGATCGAAAACACCGACCAGCGGTCGCGCGATTACGGCGAGATTTCCCAGACCTTCCGCCCCGGCCATGCCGATATCACCTACCACCAGAAATACGGGCTGCGCGACTATCGCGGCGGCGGGCGCAGTTCCGCGCGTGAAACGGCGGCCCGCGTGGCGGCCGGTGGTGTGGCGCGGGCGGCGCTGAATGCGCTGATTCCGGGGATCGAGATCAAGGGCTACATGACTCGTATGGGCGAGCTGGCCATCGATCGCGAGCGGTTTGACTGGGACGCCATCGACGGCAACGATTTCTGGGTTCCCGATACCGCTGCCGCGCCCGAATGGGAGGCCTACCTGCAACGGTTGCGCAAGAATAAGAACTCGGTCGGGGCCGAGGTCGAGGTGGTGGCCCGTGGCCTGCCCGCAGGTCTGGGTGCGCCGGTCTACGGCAAGCTCGATACCGATCTGGCTGCGGCGATGATGTCGATCAATGCCGTCAAGGGCGTGGAGATCGGCGAGGGCATGGCCGCCGCGCGCCTCACCGGCACCGAGAATGCCGATGAAATTTTCATGGGTGAGGACGGGCCGGAATATTCCTCGAACCATGCGGGGGGTATCCTGGGCGGTATTTCGACAGGGCAGGACGTGGTGGTGCGTTTCGCGGTCAAGCCGACCTCGTCGATCCTGACGCCGCGCCGTTCGATCCGGCTGGATGGCAGCCCGACCGAAGTGGTGACCAAGGGACGCCATGATCCTTGTGTCGGTATCCGTGCCGTCCCCGTGGGCGAGGCGATGATGGCCTGTGTGGTGCTGGACCATTTTTTGCTGCATCGCGGACAGGTTGGTGAGGGGCCGCGCGGCACCATCGGGTGATCCGGATCTGCGGCTTCGGCGTGCCGGTTTGCTCATGCAAGGTCCGACCGCCCTGTTAACCCGACCGGGATCGGTTTCGCGCACCGACGCAATACCGACGTTTTACCGACGTGACGCCGATTGCACATTTTACTGTATGCGTTGGCGTTAACGCTGATTCGCCGGTTTTCAGGCCGAAACCTGTTTCTGGCGCGACAGTTGGACGGCCAGAATACCCACCATGACCACCGCCACCCCGATGATATCCGATGGGCCGAGCTTCTCGCCAAGGACAATCGCCGCGATGGCGACACCGAAGAACGGGTTGAGGAAATGAAACGTGGCCGCCTTGACCGCGCCGATCCGGTTGACCAGCAGGAACCAGACCAGTGTCGCCGCCAGGCCGGGAACCAGCGTCGTATAAAGGAAAGCCGCGACCAGGGTCCAGCTCCAGTCGATGATCAGCGGTTCGGTGACCAGCCCGATCACGCCCAGAACGGCGCTGCCGACAAGCATCTGTAACCCCACGACCATCACGAAATTCCCGCCCGACGTTGCACCGCGCATCGTCAGGGTTGCCAGGGCCAGGGCCAGGGCTCCGCCCACGCACAAGGCCACGCTGTAAAGGTCGGCTCCGCCCTGTAGGCGCGTGCCCATGATGATGCTGACGCCGATGACACCCGTCACCAGACCAAGACCTCCGACCGGGCCGATCTTTTCCCCGAAGATGGCCCAGCTTGCCAACCCGACCATGAGGGGCATGCTGGAGGCGACAATGGCGGCGAGAGAGGCCTCGATGGTTTGCATGGCCATGAAATTAAGCCCTAAATACAAGGCGTTCTGGCATATTCCAAAGACGATTGTGGCGCGCCATTGTGCACGGGTCAGCCGCCAGGTCTGCCGCAGGGCAAGGGCGATCAGCACCCCGAGCACACCCGAGATCAGAAAGCGCAGACTGAGGGCCGTCAAGGGCGGCGCCGACGCCACGATGATCCGGGCCGTGGTAAAGGCACTGGACCACATGGCGGCAAAGGCCAGCCCTGTCAGGATCGCCCGAATGTTCATTGCCTGCCTCCCAATGGAAAAGGGCCGCCCCTTGTCGGGGCGACCCTTTCCGAAACTTATGCGGTTTTCAAGTTCAGCCGTTGACGCTGTCCTTGAGGGCCTTGGCGATGGTCATCTTGACGACCTTGTCGGCCTCTTTCTTGATTTGCTCGCCGGTGGCCGGGTTGCGCACCATGCGCTCGGGGCGCTCGCGGCAATAGATCTTGCCGACGCCCGGCAGGGTGACAGCGCCGCCGCCCGACACTTCGCGCGTGATGATCGAGGTCACGGCGTCCAGAGCAGCGCTTGCGGATTTCTTGTCGCTGCCCATTTCCTCGGCCAGGGCCGCAACGAGCTGGGTTTTGGTCATCGGTTTTGCCATTTCATGGTCTCCTTCAACTGCCCGATCTATGGGCCTCATGTGCAGAATTTAACTGTATCTTGTGACCAAACACAACGAATAGTGGCGAAAAGCAAGTGTTTTTCATGGATTTTGCGGTGATTTTCGCAACGTCAGAGAAAAGCCGTCTCGCTGAAGCTGCGCAATTTGCGGCTGTGGATACGCTCAAGGGGCATCTGGCGCAAGCTTTCCATGGCGCGAATGCCGATCATAAGATGCCGCGCCACCTGCGTTTTATAGAAATCCGAGGCCATGCCCGGCAGCTTCAATTCGCCATGCAGCGGCTTGTCCGAGACGCAAAGCAAGGTCCCGTAGGGCACACGAAACCGGAACCCGTTCGCCGCGATCGTGGCGCTTTCCATGTCCAGTGCGATGGCGCGCGACTGGCTGAGCCGCTGCACCGGGCCGGATTGGTCGCGCAGTTCCCAGTTGCGATTGTCGAAACTGGCCACGGTGCCGGTGCGCATGACCTGTTTCAGGTCATAGCCTTCCATCTGGGTTTCGGTTTCGACAGCCTCTTCAAGGGCGATCTGGATTTCGGCAAGGGCCGGGATCGGCACCCATGACGGCAGATCGGCATCCAGTACGCGATCCTCTCGCAGATAGGCATGCGCCAGCACGAAATCGCCCAGCCTCTGGGTATTGCGCAGCCCGGCGCAATGCCCAACCATAAGCCATGCATGCGGGCGTAAAACGGCGATGTGATCGGTGGCCGTTTTGGCGTTTGACGGGCCAATGCCGATATTGACCAGCGTGATCCCCGACCCATCCGCGCGTTTCAGGTGAAACGTGGGCATCTGGGGTTGTTTGGCCGATATCGGCAAGGATTGATCGGCTGCCGTGATGGCTACGTTCCCGGTGCCGACGAACTCGGTATAGCCGCTGTCGGGATCGCCAAGCATCACACGGGCATAGGCTTCGAACTCCGAGACATAGAACTGGTAGTTCGTGAACAGAACGTGGTTCTGGAAATGCTCGGGGTCTGTCGCCGTGTAATGCGACAGACGCGCCAGAGAGTAATCGACGCGCTGCGCGGTGAACAACGCCAGCGGCTCGGAGCCATCCGGCGCGGGCTGATGAGTGCCGTTGACGATATCGTCATTGGTGGTGCCAAGATCGGGTACGTCGAACACATCGCGCAGGGTGAATTCCGCCGCCCCTTCCTGTGGCACGGTGATCGACGGATCCTTCGCCACGGCAAAATGAATGGGAATAGGGGTGTCCGACTGGCCAATGGTGATCGGAACGCCGTGGTTTGCCAGCAACAGGCCGATCTGCTGTTCCAGATAACCGCGAAACAGGTCGGGCCGGGTAATCGTGGCTGTATGCGTGCCTGGCGCCGCGACATGGCCGAAACTCAGGCGGCTGTCGACCTGTGCATAGCTGGCCGTCGTGATCCGGATCTCGGGATAAAATGCGCGGATACGCTGTAGCGGCTGTTTGCCGCGCATGACCTGATTGAACGCCTCGCACAGGAAGCCGGTTGCCGTCTCATACATCTGGATAAGATGATCGACGGCCTGTCCGGCATCGGTGAACTGTTGCGGCTCGGGTTGTTCCGGCGTTTGAAACCGGACGCCTGCGTCATTGGGAGTCATGCGCAATCCTTGCGGGTCGTGTCGCGTCCGACGTTGACATGGGGGCGGGGGGCAATCAACCATTCCTGCGACGGTCGGACGGTAAGGCGTGGTACTTCATGGATTATGAAACGGTCAGCCCCGAGATATTCGGCGCATCCTTGCACGGGTTCGGATTCAATATTCTGGTAACGGATGTGCCGCGCAGCGCGCGGTTTCTGGAAACGGTGTTCGGGATGACCGCGCATCGGGTTTCGGCCGATTTTGCGATCATGGCCCACGGGACGCATGTGATGCAGTTGCACGCAGACGGTACCTATGCCGAAAATCCCCTGCTGAACCTGTTGCCCGAGAATCCGCCGCGCGGCGCGGGGGTCGAGATCAGGCTCTATGATTGCGATCCCGATCTGGCCGCCAGCCGGGCCGAGGATGCGGGCGGCGCCATCCTGCAAGACCCCACCGACAAGCCCCACGGGCTACGCGAATGTTTCATCCTGTGCGCCGATGGCTATGCGTGGGTGCCGTCGCGACCATTGTCGGGTGTGGCAGGATGATCAGGCCGGGCGCAGGCCGGTTTCCACCAGCAGGCCCTTGCGCTTGGCTTCGTAATAATAGCCGCGCGCATACCACATGATCGTCTCATCGGGATCGCCGTCAGCCACCAGATACGCGCCGCGCAGATACTTGACCGCGTATTTCAGGTTGGTTTCCGCATCCAGCAGATCATCGGGGTGACCGCGAAATCCCATGGTGCGCGCGGTTTGCGGCAGGATTTGCAACAGCCCGTAATATGGCCCGTTGCGCGCCTCTGGCCGGTGCGTGCTTTCGCGGATGGCCAGCCGGTGCACCAGCGAGCTGGGAACCTGATACAGGTCGGAATATTTGTTGATCAGGCTCCGTAGCTCTGGTGTTTCATTGGGGTAAAGCGGCGGGTTGGCCGGGCCACTTGTTGCCGCGACGGGGCTGCGTTTGGACGAGGCGCATCCCGACATCAGGGCAGCGCTGATCAGGGCAAGGGCGGAACGGCGGGTAAGTGTGGCCATGGGGTCTCCGGCACGAGTTTGGCGCAGTTTGCCACCGTTGGCGGGGGATAGGCCAGAGCCCGTGGCATACGGTGGCGAAAGGTCGCCGGTGTCTTCGCGCTTGCCTTTGCGCTTCGTATGTCCAATTCATGCCCCATGACAAAGACACTTCTTTCCTTCGGGCATGGGTATTCGGCCCGTGCGCTGGCGCGGCGGCTGGTGCCGCAGGGCTGGACAATCTATGGCACCACCCGCAATCCGGACAGGGCCGACAACCTTCGCGCCGAAGGCGTGACGCCCATCCTGTGGCCGGATGGCGATCTGTCCACGGCATTCGATACGGCCACGCATCTGCTGATTTCGGCCGGGCCGGATGCCAAGGGCGATCCGGTTCTGAACCTGTATCGTGACCGGATCGCGGCAATCGCCCCGCGGCTGGAATGGGCAGGGTATCTGTCGACCACCGGAGTGTATGGCGATCATCGGGGCGGTTGGGTCACCGAGGACACCCCCCTTACCCCATCCACCCGGCGCGGTCAGATGCGTGTAGATGCCGAGACCGCATGGCGTGCCATCCCCGGCCTGCCGCTGCATATCTTTCGGCTGGCAGGCATTTACGGCCCCGGTCGCGGCCCGTTCGAAAAGGTCCGGCAGGGGACGGCCCGGCGCATCGTCAAGCCGGGACAGGTGTTCAGCCGCATCCATGTCGACGACATCGCGCAGGTTCTCGAGGCTTCGATCCGGCAACCGAATCCCGGCGCGGCCTATAACGTCTGTGACAATGACCCGGCCCCGCCGCAGGACGTGATCGGCTATGCCGCCGGGTTGCTGGGCCTGCCCGTCCCGCCCGAGGTGCCATTCGATGAAGCCGGGATGACCCCCATGGCGCGTAGCTTCTATGCTGAATCCAAGCGTGTCGACAACACCCGGATCAAGCAGGAACTGGGCGTCAGCCTGATCTATCCCGACTATCGCAGTGGCTTGAAAGCCCTGCTTGAGGCGACAGGCGACGCCTGATCCCCATCGACGCAGACGGGTGAGGTGATTTACCCCATGGCAAGGGCAGGGCGTGGCGGTAATCTTGTCCCGGCAAGTATCGGAGATCAGCGGTTGCGCCGAGTGGCACTCATATCCGGGGGGTTGACCCTTGTCGCGGGGCAGGCATTTGCGCATGCCTCTGAGCAGGGGTTCGTGCTGTTGCTGCCCACGGATATCTATAGCGCCGCCGGAATGGCCGTAGTTGCCCTGACGGTGATTCTGCTGGCTGTCCTGCCGTCCTGGGTGGCGACGCGGTTGTTTCATCCGTTCGCGATAATTCCGCGCCCTGATATTGCGTTGCACCATGTGACAAGCTGCCTGTCCGCTTTACTTGTCGCGTTTCTGGTATGGCGCGGCCTGACCGGAACGCACGATCCGCTGGTCAATCCGCTGCCATTATTCATCTGGGTGGTCTGGTGGGTTGCGATGGTGTCCTTGCAGGGGATCATCGGCAATCACTGGCGCTGGACCAACCCGTGGACCGGCCCGGCCGCCGTTTTGGGCCGATTGACCGGCTCAACCGCCTTGATGCGGTATCCATCGGTGCTGGGGTATGCGCCCGGTATCGTTATTTTCCTTGGATTCGGTGGGTTCTTGCTGGCCGATCCCGCACCGACCGATCCGGGGCGGCTGGCATTGGTGGTGGGAGGTTACTGGTATCTGACGCTGATGGGGGTCACGTTGTTCGGACCGCGCTGGATGGTGCGGGGCGAGGCGCTGACCATCCTGATGCGCGCCTATGCCCGTGTCGGGCTGCTGGGGCGCCTGCGCGGGCGTATCGCCGTGGGCCTGTGGGGCTGGCAGGGGCTGACACGGCCACAGATCTCGGGCGGGCTGGCGGTATTCATTATCCTCATGCTGGGCACCGGCAGTTTCGACGGGGTAAACGAAACCTTCCTGTGGATGGGGTTTCTCGGGATCAACCCGCTGGAATTTCCTGGCCGCTCCGCCGTTATCACGCAGAACTTGGTGGGCATGCTTGTTGCCAACCTGGCGCTGATCACGGTTTTTGCCGCCTGCCTTGCGCTTGGCGAGCGGCTGGCGGGAACGCGGCGGCCCACAGCCGAAGCGGTCCGTCTTTTTGCGCCGTCGCTTCTGCCGATTGCGCTGGCCTATCACATCGCACATTATCTGACGGTGCTGCTGGTCGATGGTCAGTATGTGATCGCCTGGCTGACCGATCCGCTGAACACCGGCGCCGACCTGTTGGGACTGGGGGATTTTCACGTGACCACCGGGTTCCTGAATATACCTGCAACGGTCAAACTGATCTGGCTGACGCAGGCAGGTGCGGTGGTGATCGGCCATGTGATCGCGATTTTGCTGGCTCATGCGGTGGCGGTGCGTGGACATGGCAGCAACTGGCGGGCCATACTGGGACAAGCGCCGCTGGCGGCGTTCATGATCGGGTACACGTTTTTCGGGCTCTGGTTACTGGCCTCCCCCCGAGGTGTCTGAACCCGGTTGCGCAAACATGTAAAAATATCTTGCAATAAAGGTAAGTAAAAGTTTCACAATATGGTCAGTCGCAGGACAGAGGAACATTCGCAATGACTGAGAACTCCAAAGGCCCGTCGCGCCGCGTGGCGCTCAAGACACTGGCCGGAGGCGCGGCAGCCGCCGCCACCATGCCGCTTTGGGCGCGCTATACCCATGCCCAAAGCGCCGAACCGATCCGTATCGGGTTTCAGGTGCACCGTACCGGCATCGGTGCCGCTTATGGCCGCTGGTATGATCGCACGACCCAGGCTGCCGTGCGCCTGATCAACGAGGCCGGCGGCATCAATGGCCGCCCGATCGAAATCGTGGCCGAAGACGATGGCACCGATCCCAAGCGCGGTGCTGAGGTGGTGGAGAAATTCGCAACGCAACACAATTGCGATATCGGCTTTGGAACGCTGTTTTCGCATGTGGTGACGGGCTCGGCGCCTCGGGCGGGCGAACTGAAGCTGCCGTATTTTGTTGTGTCCGAAGGCCATCACGTGGCCAGCGGTATCCTGAACCGGTACACGCTTCAGCCCGGCATTACGGATGTGAAAAGTCAGGTTCAGGCGATGGCCCCGTTTGTCACGGAAAATCTGGGCAGGAAAGTCACGCTTATCTTTCCGGACTATGCCTATGGTCATGACCATCGCGATTTCTTCAGCGCCGCGGTCGAGGCGCAGGGCGGTGAGGTCGTGGCCAAGCTAGCCATCCCGCCGACCGAAACCTCGTTCACCAAGTACTTCCCGAAGATCCCGCGCGATACCGAGGTGATTTATCACGTCATGGTCGGTCCGGCCGTTCTGACCTTCGTCAAGGAAATGGGCGAATTCTTCGGGGGGCAGGGCCCGCAACTGTTCGGGTTCATCGACAGCCTCGAAGCCGTGGCCATTGACAGCCCCGGCCTTGAGTTCCTCGAAGGCACCCATTTCTGGGAGGGCATGCCGCGCCACGCGCAGCCCGATCAGACCGAATATGACAGGTTTTATCGTGAACAGGTGGGCGTGGACGATCGCGGCGCGTCGATCAGCGATCCCACAGATGTATCCACCTATGGCCATATGTTCGGATGCTGGGAAACGCTTTATGTCGTGAAGAACGGCATGGAGGCTGCGGGGTATCGGGGGCCACAGGACCGCGCCGCGCTGATCGAGGCCGTCGAGGCCATGACGACCATGCCGCATTCCAATGAACATCCTCAGGGCCCCAAGGTGTTCAACGGCAAGACCCATCAGGTCTTCGGTCAACAGTACATCTCGTGCGTCGAGAATGGCAATCTGGTCAAGGTCCATACCACGTCGATCGAGGATACCTTCTATCCCGACGAGGTGGACTACACCACGCAGCCGCTTTGATCGCGGTGCGAGGCGGCGTCAGCCAGTCATGGCCAGCGTCGCCTCGCAAGGCTTACCGTCGTAGAAGCCGTCCAGAACCTGCCCGAAAACCGGGTCTTCCCCCGCCTCACGAAACAGAGTCGCACAAGATCGCAGCTTGAGCGCATCAACCGGCCCGAGGATGGCCTCGGCTGGAGTGCCTGTGTGCTTCAGCATCGCGTGGCAGATCTCGATCAGGCGCTGTCCCAGTACCGGATGGGCCAGGTAGGCCCGTGCCTCATCCAGGTCGGCAATGCCATAGTGCTGCGCCGTGGGCGAGTGACCCAGGCCGCGCAATTGCGGAAAGATGTACCACATCCAATGCGATGTCTTGCGCCCCGCCCGGATTTCCTCCAGCGGGCGGGGCCAGACACGCGCCTGAGCGTCCGTAAAACGCTCAAGGCTCATTTCAGGATGCCGGGCAGGTTCAGCCCGTACTCGCGTGCGCAATCCAGAGCGATGTCATAGCCCGCATCGGCATGTCGCATGACACCTGTGGCCGGGTCGTTCCACAACACCCGTTCGATCCGGCGGTCGGCGTCTTCTGTCCCGTCGCAACAGATGACCATTCCCGAATGCTGGCTGAACCCCATACCCACGCCACCGCCGTGATGCAGGCTGACCCATGTCGCGCCGCTCGCCGTGTTCAGCAGCGCGTTCAGAAGCGGCCAGTCGCTCACCGCGTCCGAACCGTCCTTCATCCCTTCGGTTTCGCGATTGGGCGAGGCGACCGAGCCGCTGTCCAGATGATCGCGCCCGATCACCACGGGCGCCGACAATTCGCCGGTGCGGACCATCTCGTTGAACGCCAGCCCCAGTTTGTGCCGCAGACCCAGACCGACCCAGCAGATCCGCGCCGGCAATCCCTGAAACGCGATCCGTGCACGCGCCATGTCCAGCCAGTTGTGCAGGTGCGGATCGTCGATCAGTTCCTTCACCTTGGCATCGGTCTTGTAGATATCCTCGGGATCGCCCGACAGTGCACACCAGCGGAACGGCCCGATTCCCCGGCAAAAGAGCGGGCGGATACAGGCGGGCACGAAACCGGGAAAGGCAAAGGCATCTTCCAGCCCCTCGTCCTTGGCCACCTGCCGGATGTTGTTGCCATAGTCCAGCGTCGGAACCCCGGCGTTCCAGAAATCCACCATCGCCTGCACCTGCACCCGCATTGAGGCGCGGGCGGCCTTTTCCACGGCCTTTGGCTCGCTCTCCTGTTTGGCGCGCCATTCTGCCACGCTCCAGCCTTGTGGCAGGTAGCCGTGCACAGGGTCATGCGCACTGGTCTGGTCGGTCACGATATCGGGCTTCACGCCGCGCCGGACCAGTTCGGGAAACACGTCCGCCGCATTGCCGATCAGGGCAACCGATTTCGCCTCACCCGCCTTGGTCCAGCGGTCGATCATCTCCAATGCGTCGTCAAGGCTGTGGGTGATCTCATCCACATAGCGCGTGCGCTTGCGGAACTCTGCGCGGCTTTCGTCGCATTCCACGGCCAGACAACAGGCCCCGGCCATCACGGCCGCCAGCGGCTGCGCACCACCCATGCCGCCAAGACCTCCGGTCAATATCCAGCGTCCCGTCAGGTTGCCGTCGTAATGCTGGCGTCCGGCCTCGACAAAGGTTTCGTAGGTGCCCTGAACGATGCCCTGAGACCCGATATAGATCCAAGATCCTGCGGTCATCTGGCCGTACATCATCAGGCCCTTCTTATCGAGCTCGCTGAAGTGATCCCAGTTGGCCCAATGTGGCACGAGGTTGGAGTTGGCGATCAACACGCGCGGCGCGTCCTTGTGGGTGCGGAACACGCCCACCGGCTTGCCTGATTGCACCAACAGGGTTTCGTCCTCGTCCAGCCCTTTTAGTGTGGAAACGATCCGGTCGTAATCTTCCCATGTGCGTGCTGCGCGCCCGATGCCGCCATAGACCACCAGTTCATGCGGATTTTCCGCCACGTCCGGGTGCAGATTGTTCATCAGCATCCGCATCGGGGCCTCGGTCACCCAATGCTTGGCACTGATCTTCGCGCCGGTGTCGGGATAGATGTCTCGGGCGTTGTGACGAGGGTCGGTCATGTCAATGCTCCTTCAAGGGCCAGACGCTCCAGGCGGTGCAGGATGTCGGAAAGATGTGGGCGCAGGGCTTCGGCGCGGTCATGCAGATAGGGCCATGGCGCGGCTTCCTCCATGTAGGTGGACTGGGCCAGCTCCATCTGAATTGCGTGGATGCCCGTTTCGGGCTGTCCGTAGTGACGTGTGGTCCAGCCGCCCTTGAACCGGCCATTCATGATGGTGCTGTAACCCTGTGCCGCGCGGCAAACCTGTTCGACCGTCTCGGCAATGACGGGCGCGCAGGTGGCGCCGTTGTTCGTGCCGATATTGAAGTCGGGCAATGTGCCGTCGAACAGATATTCAATACGTGAACGTATGGAATGGCAGTCATACAGAATCGCGACACCATGCCTGGCTTTGACGCGGGCAAGTTCAGCCTCCAGTGCGGCATGATAAGGGGCATGCCATGTTTCGCGCCGATGCTCGACCTCGCCGCCAGACGGTGGCTGGGTCCAGATCGGTTCGCCCTCGAAATTCGTCAATGGAACAAGGCCCGTCGTATTCTGACCGGGATACAGGCTCTGCCCTGAAGGATCGCGATTGGCGTCGATCACATAGCGGTGGAACGTGGCGCGTACCGTGGTCACACCGGGCAGCAACCCGTCGTACAGTTTGTGAATATTCCAATCGGTATCGGCCAGCGCCTTGCCGCGGTCATTCAGTTTGTTGCGAATGTCCGTCGGAACATACGTTCCCGTATGCGGTAGTCCCAAAACCACCGGGCTGTCGCCCGAGACAATTTCGACGGGGTCCATCACATCTCTCCTATTTGCATGGTCAGCCCGGCGGCGGATACCAGATCGCCACCGCGCACCAGCGCTGCGGCGCTTTCCAGATCCGGTGCCAGATAACGGTCCGCTTCGATTGCCGGAATGGCCTCGCGCAGCCGCGCGATGACACGTTGCAGAGGCACGCTGGTTTTCAAAGGTGCCCGAAACCCGATGCCTTGTACGCCGCAAATCGCCTCGACCCCGAGGATCGCGTTCAGGTTCGCGTTCATCCTCGTCAGGCGTCGCGCCGCATGGGCCGCCATGCTGACATGGTCCTCCTGATTGGCGCTCGTGGGGGTGCTGTCGGTGGTGCAGGGATTGGCCAGATGCTTGTTTTCGCTCATCAGCGCGGCGGTGGTGACCTCGGCAATCATCAGGCCCGAGTTCAGCCCCGGGTCCGGCGTCAGGAACGGCGGCAGATCGAAGCTCAGGTTCGGGTCCACCATCAGCGCCACGCGGCGCTGCGCAATGGCGCCGATTTCGGAAATGGCCATGGCGATCTGGTCGGCGGCGAAGCCGACCGGCTCGGCATGGAAATTCCCCCCGGAGACGATGCGCCCCTCGCCGACCAGCACCAGAGGGTTGTCGGTCACGGCGTTCGCTTCGATCTGCAGCACGTCGCCCGCGCGGCGCAACAGGTCGATGGCCGCGCCGCTGACCTGTGCCTGACAGCGGATGCAATAGGGGTCCTGGACGCGGGCGTCGCCCTCGCGATGGCTCTCGCGGATTTCGCTGCCGTCCATTAGAGCGCGTTGCGCGCGCGCGGCGAAAATCTGCCCCGGATGGCCGCGCAACGTATGGATGTCATCCAGCAAGGGCGCGGTCGATCCCATGATCGCATCCGTCGAAAGCCCCGCTGTCACGATGCAGTTTTGCGCATTGCACCATGCCCCCCATAGCCCGACCAGCGCACAGGCGGTTGAAAACTGCGTCCCATTGATCAGCGCCAGCCCTTCCTTGGGGCCAAGAACGATGGGCTCCAACCCCGCGCGCAGCAGTGCCTCGGCGCCCGGCAGGCGGGCATCGCCGGCCCATGCCTCCCCTTCACCGATCATCACGGCGGCCATATGGGCCAAGGGGGCCAGATCGCCCGACGCTCCGACCGATCCCTGATCGGGCACGACCGGAATGACATCGGCGGCCAGCATCGCCTCGATCAACTCGATGGTCTGCCACGCCACGCCCGACGCCCCCCGGCCCAGTGACATCAGTTTCAGAACCATCATCAGGCGCGTGGTGGCCACATCGAGCGCCTCGCCCACTCCGCAGCAATGCGACAGGATCAGGTTGCGTTGCAGCGTGGCGGTCTGGTCGGCGGGAATCTTGACACTGGCCAGTTTGCCAAAGCCGGTATTCACGCCATAGATCGCCTGATCGCCCTCGGCGGCCTTGCGGACCAGATCGGCGGCGGCTTCGACCTGTGGGCGTACCATATGGTCAAGTATGGCATTGCGCCGTTCGCGCCAGATCGTTTCAAGCTGATCCAGTCGAACCGTTCCGGGAACAAGTGTCTCGGTCATTCCTTCCCTCCGAAAATCCGCCGATGCAGCGGGTTGAAGCCGATGCGGTATGCCAGTTCTGCGGGTTGCCCGACGTTCCAGATCGCCAGATCGGCCCGGTGCCCCGCAGCGACCTGCCCGCAATCGCTCAGCCCAAGGGCGCGGGCCGCGTTCTGGGTGACACCGGCAAGCGCCTCGGCAGGGGTAAGACCGAACAGGGTGCAACCCATGTTCATGGTCAGCAACAGCGAGGACAAAGGCGATGAGCCGGGATTGCAATCGGTGGCCAGCGCCATCGGCACGCCGTGCTTGCGAAAGGCGTCAACCGGCGGTTTTTGTGTTTCATGCAGCGTGTAGAACGCGCCCGGCAGCAATACCGCCGTCCCCCCCGATCGCGCCAGGGCTTCGGCATCCGCTTCATCGGCATATTCCACATGATCCGCCGACAACGCCCCGTACCGCGCGGCCAGTTGCGTGCCGCCCGACTGGCTCAGTTGTTCGGCATGTAACTTGACGGGCAATCCAAGGCGCTGCGCCTCCTGAAAGACGGGCTCGATTTGCTCGGGGGTAAAGGCGATCCCTTCGCAGAACCCATCCACCGCATCGACCAGCCCTTCGGCGGCCGCCTGCCGCAGGGCCGGGATGCAGACCTGTTGAATATACATGTCGGGATTGCCCTGCATATCCTGCGGCACCGCGTGCGCCCCCAAAAAACTTGTGCAGATACGAACCGGGCGGACCTGCTCGATGCGTCGCGCCACGCGCAGCATTTTCAACTCGGTCTCGACATCCAGCCCATAGCCCGATTTCACCTCGATCACCGAAACACCCTCGGCAATCAGGGCATCCGCGAACCGCAGTGCGCTGCGCAGCAAGTCATCCTCGCTGGCCGTGCGGGTGGCTCGCACGGTGGATACGATACCACCGCCCGTGCGCGCCACCTCTTCATAGCTGGCCCCGCCAAGGCGCATCTCGAACTCGCCCGCGCGGTCGCCGCCATGCACGATATGGGTGTGGCAATCTATCAGCGCCGGTGTGATCAGCCGCCTCTTCAGGTTTTCGCCTTGCAGGTCATGGGTGGTGGGCAAGTCCGCCTCGGGCCCGACCCACGCAATCCGGTCGCCTTCGATCACCACCGCGCCTTTTTCGATCAGCCCATAATCCGGGCCGTCGCACATTGTGGCTATTCGTGCGTTGCGCAGAAGCATGTCGAAACCTTGTTGATTTGCGAGTCGTTTGATGTCATTATGTCTAGACATAATAATTGCGTCAAGATGGGAGTTGGGGATGACACAAATCTGGGCTGAACAGGCGCTGTTGCCCTCTGGATGGGCGCGGGATGTGTGCGTCACGCTCGACACGTCCGGGCGCATCGCGTCGGTCGCGGCAGATCAGCCTGTCCGCGGTCATCGCACGGGCATCCTGTTGCCAGCCCCGGCCAATGCGCATTCGCACGCGTTTCAGCGCGCCATGGCCGGCCTGACCGAAGGGCGCGGCCCCGATCCGCGTGACAGTTTCTGGACCTGGCGCAAGCTGATGTATCGCTTTCTTGATCGGCTGGACCCGGATCAGGTGCAGGCCATTGCGGCCCTTGTGCAGATGGAGATGCTCGAAGCCGGGTACGCCACGAATGTCGAATTCCACTACCTGCACCATGCGCCGGGCGGTGTGCCCTATGACACCCTGTCTGAAATGGCACAGCGTATCGTGGCAGCGGCGCAGGATACGGGGATCGGCCTTACCCTGTTGCCCGTGCAATACCAGTTCGGCGGTTGTGACCGGCGTGACCTGACCGCGGGTCAGATCCGTTTTGGCAACGATCCCGAGCGTTTCGCGCGGTTGGTCGAAGACTCGCGGCAGGCGCTTGATGCGTTGCCCTCCGATGCGCGTCTTGGCGTGGCCCCGCACAGCCTGCGCGCCATCACGCCGCAGGATGTGAGCAGTGCGCCGGAACTGGCGCAGGGCGGGCCGGTTCACATGCATCTGGCCGAACAACTGGCCGAGGTCGAAGAGGTGCAGGGTGCACTTGGGGTTCGCCCGGTCGAATGGCTGTTGGACAATGTGCCTGTCGATGAAAACTGGTGCCTGATCCATTGCACACAGATGCAGCCTCATGAAACCGAGGGGCTGGCAAAGACCGGGGCCGTTGCTGGGCTATGCCCAATCACCGAATCCAGCCTTGGAGACGGGATATTCGACGGCGTTCGCTGGTTGCAGGCCGGTGGCCAGATCGCCGTGGGCTCGGATTCCAATATCCGCATCTCGATGTCCGAAGAGCTGCGCACGCTGGAATATTCCCAACGGTTGCGCGACCGGTCGCGCGCGGTTCTGGCCACGCCAGAAAAATCCACGGGCCGCCGCCTGTTCGATGCGGTCTGTTCAGGTGGGGCACAGGCCGCCGGGCGCGATAGCGGGGGGATTGCCGAAGGCGCGTTTGCCGATCTGCTGGCGCTGGATGCGGGGCATGTCGATCTGGCGGATCAACAGGGCGACACGTTGCTGGATTGCTGGCTATTTGCGGGCAGCGACGCGATGGTGCGCGATGTCTGGTCGGCGGGGCGTCATGTGGTTCAGGATGGCCGCCACCCTGCGCGCGACCGGATATTGCGCGACTACAGCCGCGCCATGAAACCTCTGCGCGAGGCCCTATGACCAAACACCATGTTAAAGGCTGGCAGGCCATTCAGGACGAGGTTCTGCGCCGTATTCATGCGCGCGAATGGCCCCCCGGCCATGTCATCCCGAACGAGGTGGATCTGGCGCAGGAATTCGGTTGTGCCCGTGCCACGGTGAACCGCGCCCTGCGCGCCCTGGCCGAAGAAGGGCTGCTGGACCGTCGCCGCAAGGCGGGCACGCGCGTGGCACTGCATCCGGTCACTCGAGCGACCGTCGATATTTCCGTTATCCGTCAGGAAATCGAAGAACGCGGCCAGCATTATGACTACCGCCTTCTGGCATGCGACGCCGCCAGCCCGCCAGCCCCGGTGCGGGCAACCCTTGGGGCCGGGTCCTCCCTGCATGTCACCGCGTTGCACAGTGGCGATGGCGCGCCCTATGTTTTCGAGGATCGCTGGATCAGCCTGAAAACCACCCCCGATGCCCGGAGTGCCGATTTCACCGGGATCAGTGCGAACGAATGGTTGTTGGCCCATGCGCCCTATACCCACGGGGATATCGCATTTTCTGCCGAAGCGGCCTCGGCGCAGGATGCCAGCCTGTTGAACACCGCAGAGGGTGCGCCGCTTTTCGTGGTCACGCGGACCACATGGGATCACGATTGCGCTGTCACCGCCGTGCGGCTGGCCTATGCCCCCGGATACCGGATTTATACCCGGATCGGAGCACAGAGCGACAGTGCCGGGTGAAATCCGGCTCAGCTATCGCTGTCGCGGGCATAGACATCCTCGTAGCGGATGATGTCATCCTCGCCCAGGTAGCTGCCGGTCTGCACTTCGATCAGAACCATCGGCACCTTGCCGGGGTTTTCCATCCGGTGCACGGCGCCAAGCGGAACGTAGACGGACTCGTTCTCGCTGACCAGTTTGACCTCTTCGTCAATGGTGACTTTGGCCGTACCGGACACCACGATCCAATGTTCGGCGCGGTGCAGGTGGCTTTGCAGGCTCAGGGCCGCGCCGGGTTTCACCACGATCCGCTTGACCTGAAACCGGTCGGACAGGGCCAATGTTTCGAAATACCCCCAGGGCCGATGATCGCGGGCAAAGCTGTCGGCCTGCGCCACGCCCTTGGCGCGCAATGTCTTGACCACCTGGCCCACATCCTGCGTGCGGCTCATGTCGGCGACCAGCACGGCATCGGGCATCGCCACCACCAGGGTATCCTTCAGGCCCAGACCGACCACTTCCAGCCCGTCGCTTTCCGAGCGCAACAGCGCATTCTCGCACTCGATCGCCGTAACCGGCCCCGAGGTCGCAACACCATCGCTGTCGACGCCGCTTTCCTGTTGAACCGCCGCCCAGCTTCCCAGATCCGACCAATGCCCCGTGAACGGAACGACCGACAGATTCCCGGCCTTTTCCATCACCGCAAAGTCGATCGAAATGCTGTCCGCCGTGGCCCATGCGGCAGGATCGAGGCGCAGGAAACCCAGATCGCTTTTGGCATCGTCAACCGCACGTTTCACCGGAGGCATAAGGTTGGGGGCGTGGTCCGCATAGGCGTCGATGATCGCCTGTGCCGAAAACAGGAAAATCCCCGCATTCCACAGAAAATTGCCTGCTTCGACCATACCTTTCGCGGTCTTGCCGTCCGGCTTTTCGACAAAGCGCAGCAATGGCTTGGCCATGCCCGAGGTGTCGGGCGCGCTTTCCAGTTCCAGATACCCATAGCCGGTTTCCGGATGCGTGGGGGCGATGCCGAAGGTCACGAGCCGCCCGCTTTCGACTGCGGCGACACCCGCCTGAATCGCCGCGTGAAAGGCCGGGGTATCCGGGATCACATGATCCGAGGGCGCGACCAGTAACAGCGCATTTGGATCGGTGGCCGCAACATGCAATGCGGCGGCCAGAACGGCAGGGGCGGTATTGCGGGCTTCGGGCTCGATCAGCACGGCACCGGGGTCGATCCCGACCTGGAGTAACTGTTCCGTCACCATAAAGCGGAAATCGGTATTCGTCAGCACGACCGGCGGTGCGAATTGCAGCGTTTCGGTGCTGCCGCTCAGACGTTTGGCGCAAGACTGCAACAGGCTGTCCGGCCCGGTGATACGGGCGAACTGCTTGGGATAGCCCTTGCGCGACAGCGGCCAGAGCCGCGTGCCGGACCCACCGCAAAGGATCACTGGTGTAATGGATTGCATGGCTGCCCGCTCTCGTAATTGACAGTCACAGTTAAACTGCATCGGAGTGATCAGGGCAAGCCATCGGCGCGGCCCCGTTTACGCTCGGCTTTCGCGCTCGACCGCTGTGACAACGGTGTTCAGCACACGATCCAGCAATGCGGGGTCCACGGCCTCGGCCATGACCCGGATCAACGGTTCGGTCCCCGATTTGCGGATCAGCAACCGGCCATCGCGGCCAAGGGTTTTCTCGGCTTCGGCGATCGCGTCCTGTACCGGGGCGGCCTCCAGCGGGGCCTTGCCCGGCTCGTAGCGCACATTGATCAGTTTTTGCGGCACGGGCTCGAACACGCGGGCCAGATCGCTGGCCTTGCGCCCGGTTTCCACCATGCAGGCAAGGAATTGCAACGCGCCGATCAACCCGTCGCCGGTGGTGGCGTAATCGGTCATCACGATATGGCCTGACTGTTCGCCACCAAGGTTGTGATCGCCGCTGCGCATTTCCTCGACTACATAGCGATCTCCGACCGAGGTGCGCTTGAGGTCGATGCCGCGATCGTTCAGGAACCGCTCGAGCCCCAGGTTGGACATGACCGTCGCCACAAGGGTATTCCCGGCCAGTCGCCCACCTTCGGCCCACCGCGAGGCGATCAGCCCCATGATCTGGTCGCCATCGGCCACCTGGCCCTTTTCGTCGATCAGAACCACCCGGTCGGCATCGCCATCAAGGCAGATGCCGATATCGGCGCGGGTCTCGATCACCTTCCTGACGGCTGCCGCCGGTTGGGTCGATCCGCAATTCTGATTGATGTTGGTGCCATCGGGTTCGACCCCCAGGGCGATCACCTCGGCGCCCAGTTCCCACAGCACCGCCGGGGCTGTCTTGTAGGCCGCGCCGTTTGCGCAATCCACCACGATGCGCAGCCCGTCGAGCCGCCGTCGTGACGGAAAGGTCGTCTTGGCATATTCCACATAGCGTCCGCGGGCATCCTCAAACCGCTTGGCGCGACCGATGTTTTCGGGCGCGGTCGGCGCGACGCCCTCGCTCATCAGGGCTTCGATGCCCGCCTCGGCCTCATCGCTCAGCTTGAAACCGTCGGGGCCGAAGAACTTGATGCCGTTGTCGCTGGCCGGGTTGTGGCTGGCCGAGATCATCACGCCCACATCGGCGCGCAGGCCATGCGTCAGGTATCCGATGGCCGGGGTCGGCATCGGACCCAGCAGGAACACGTTCATCCCCGTCGAGGTGAAACCCGCGGTCAGCGCATTCTCGATCATGTAGCCGGACAGGCGCGTGTCCTTGCCGATCACCACGCGGTGATCCTGCTTGTCGCGCCGGAAATAACGGCCTGCCGCCTCGCCCAGTTTCAGGGCCATCTCCGCTGTCATCGGCCAGCTGTTGGCGCGGCCCCTGACACCATCGGTGCCGAAAAGTTTCTGCGGCATAATCGCGATCCTTCATGGTCTGACCGGGTCAATGCCGTGCCCCGGATATTCGTTGTCTTTCCTTAGCCCCGCTGCGGGCTCGTGTCCAACACGTGCTGCATGTGGGGGGTGCAAAGCTGTGCAGCCGGGCCCACAGCCCCGCAGGATCGTATCCCATCGGCGTCGCCACGATTGACGCGCGTTCGGACGCACTGCATTAACGTCGCAGGGAAAGGTCAGTTAAAGGGTATGTGCCATGAAAATTGCCATGATCGGAACGGGCTATGTGGGGCTGGTATCTGGTGTGTGTTTCTCCGATTTCGGTCATGACGTCGTTTGCGTCGACAAGGACCCGAAAAAGATCGAGATGTTGGAACGCGGGGAAATCCCGATTTACGAACCGGGTCTCGACAGGCTTCTGGCCAAGAACGTCGAGGCCGGCCGGTTGTCGTTCACGCTGGATTTGCCGGGCGCCCTTCACGGGGCGGATGCGGTTTTCATTGCTGTCGGCACGCCCACGCGGCGCGGGGACGGTCATGCGGACCTGAGCTATGTGATGGCCGCCGCCGAGGAAATCGCGCGTATCGCGGACCACTATATCGTGATCGTCACCAAATCCACGGTTCCGGTCGGCACCAACCGGCAGGTCAAGCAGGCGGTCAAAAAGGCGAACCCGAAGCTCGATTTCGATGTCGCCTCGAACCCGGAATTCCTGCGCGAAGGCGCGGCAATCGACGATTTCATGAAGCCCGACCGCGTTATCGTCGGCGTTCAGACCGAGCGCGCCGCCGAGGTCATGGCCGAAATCTATCGCCCGCTGTATCTGCGCGAGTTTCCGATCCTCACGACCGATCTGGAAAGCGCCGAGATGATCAAATACGCGGCCAACGCCTTTCTGGCGACCAAGATCACCTTCATCAACGAAATCGCCGCCTTGTGCGAACGCACCGGCGCGGATGTCAAACAGGTGTCGCAGGGGATGGGGCTGGATGGCCGCATCGGCAAGAAATTCCTGCATTCCGGTCCTGGTTACGGCGGCAGTTGCTTTCCCAAGGACACCCGCGCGCTGGCCCGGACGGGGCAGGAATACGGTATCCCGATGCAGATCACCGAAAAGGTCATCTCCGTCAACGAAGAGATCAAACGCCGCATGATCGACAAGCTGCTCGATATGTGTGACGGCACGTTCAACGGCAAGACCATCGGCGTTCTCGGCGTGACCTTCAAACCCAATACCGATGACATGCGCGAAGCCCCGTCACTGACGATCATCCCCGCGCTTGTGGGCGGCGGTGCCAAGGTCAAGGTCTGCGATCCACAGGGCCGCCACGAGGGCGAAACCCTGTTGCCCGGTGTCCATTGGATCGACGATCCATACAAATGCACGCACAAGGCCGATTTGCTGGTCATCCTGACCGAATGGAACGAGTTCCGCGCGCTCGATCTCAAGCGGATTGCCCGCAAGATGGCCTCGCCGCGGCTGGCCGATCTGCGCAACATCTATTCGGTCAAGGACGCAAAACGCGCCGGGTTCGAAGCCTATGAAAGCGTGGGCCGCGCCGGGTTCCTGAAAGAACCGTCCGAGGGTGACACCGGCGGCTGAGACCCGTTCAACGCTCCGGTGAAATCAGGATGGCGCGGAAATCGTTGACATTTGTCAACGTCGGGCCGGTGACAACCTGATCGCCGATGGTTTCGAAAAACCCATGCGCGTCATTGCGCGACAGGGCCGTTTCCGGGCTGCATTCCGCCTTTGACGCTTTCGTCAGGGTCTCGGGGCCGATGATGGCGCCCGCCACCTCGGCGGCGCCGTCCACACCGTCGGTATCGCAGGCGATGGCGTGGATGCCCGATGCCCCGTCTAGGGCGATGGCCATGGCCAGCGCGTATTCCGCATTCGGCCCGCCCACGCCGTCGCCCCGGCGGGTGACGGTCAACTCCCCGCCCGACAACAGCAAGACAGGCGCATCGTCCGGCGTCAGGGCCGCCTTCAACTCCAACGCAAGCGCAGCATGGTCAGACGCCAATTCGCGCGCTTCCCCTTCCAGGGCATCGCCGAGGATACGCACGTTCAGCCCCGCATCACGCGCGATCTGTGCCGCCGCTTCGAGCGATTGCGAGGGCGCGGCATAGATCACGTTTTCCACGTTCGACAGGCGCGGATCGTCAGGGGCGACAACGCCGCTCTGCCCCTCCAGCACGTCGCGCACCGATTGCGGGGCTTCGATATCGTACCGTTCCAGAATGGCCCGAGCATCGTCCGGGGTGCTGGCATCGCCCACCGTCGGGCCCGATCCGATCATCTCCGGATCGTCCCCTGGCACGTCGGAAATCATCAGCGCCAGCATCCGCGCAGGATGAGCCGTGGCCGCCAGTTGCCCGCCCTTGACGCGGCTCAGATGCTTGCGCACCACGTTCATCTGTCCGATCGGCGCGCCCGAGGCCAGAAGCCCCTGATTGACGGCCTGTTTTTCCTCCAGCGTGATCGCGCCTGCGGGCTGCACCAGCAGCGCCGACGCCCCGCCCGAGATCAGCGCCAGCACCATATCGTCCTTGCCCAGAGTCCCGACCAGATCCAGCATCCGGGCGGTCGCGTTCATGCCCGCTGCGTCCGGCACGGGATGCGCGGCCTCGACGATCTCGATGCCCTGACAGGGCCGGGCATAGCCATACCGGGTAATCACCAGCCCTTCGCAGGGGCCATAGACCTGCTCGACCGCCTCGGCCATGCGCGCGCTGGCCTTGCCTGCGCCGATCACCACCAGCCGCCCGTCCGGGCGCGGGGGCAGGGCGCGGTGCAGGCTTTGCATCGGGTCGGCCACCTCGACCGCACGGTCGAACAACCGGCGCAAAAGACCCTCGGGGGCGTCAACGGAAGCTGTCCCAACCACGATCAGCCACCCCGCTCGATCAGAACATCCACATGTACCGCCGCGCAGCGGGCAAGCGCCTCAAGATTGTAGCCGCCTTCCATGCAGGACACGACGCGCCCCTTGCAATGCGCATCGGCCAGATCGCACAGGCGGCCCGTCAGCCATGTGAAATCACTTTCGTCCCACTGCAACTCGGCCAGCGGATCGTCCCTGTGGGCATCGAACCCGGCGGACAGGATCAGCAATTCGGGGGCGAAGGTTTCGAGCGCCGGAAACACCTTTTCCTCATAGGCCCTGCGCTTGGTGGCGCCATCCGAAGCCGGGTCCAGCGGCAGGTTCAGAACATTGCCATGCGCGCCGCGCTCGTCTGCCGTGCCGGTGCCGGGCCAGAGCGGAAACTGGTGCGAGGATACGAACAAGCTGCGCTTTTCCGACCACAGCAGATCCTGCGTCCCATTGCCGTGATGTACGTCGAAATCCACCACGGCGACACGGCTCAGCCCATGACGCTCCATCGCGTGGCGCGCGGCGATGGCTGCCGTGCCGAACAGGCAGAACCCCATCGTGCGCTCGGTTTCGGCGTGATGGCCGGGCGGGCGCGTGGCGACAAAGGCATTGTCCACCTCGCCCCCAAGCACCAGATCGACGCCCTTCAGCGCGCCACCGACCCCGCGCATCGCCGCATCGAACGATCCCGGCGACATCCATGTGTCGGCATCGAGCTGCACGATTCCCTCATCCGGTTCCGCACTGCGCACCCGCTCGATATGCGATTGCGGATGGACGAGGCGCAGATCGTCCTCGCTGCCCATCGGGGCTTCGAACCGCTCCAGTGTCTTGCCGTTGAGTGCGGCCAGAACATGCTCCAGCCGGGCGATTTGCTCGGGGTGCCCGTCCGGGGTGCGGTGTCTCAGGCAATCGATATGGGTAATCAGCGCGGTCGTCATGAAGCCTCCGGGTGGTTTGCAGGGAAAATGAGCGTGAAATGTACCGCTTGTCCAGTGCAGGCTTGTTGGAAACGCGCACCCGTGCAAATCTTGGGACAATGGGAAACGATATTCTACAGGCCCCGCACGAGATCGCCTTCAGTCTCTGGGAGCAGGCACAGTTCTTTATCGCGGGCCTGATGCGGCCCTGGAATGCCTATCAGGTGGCTATTGCCATCGGCCTGTTCATTGCGGCACATTTTCTGGCGCGGCTGTTGGGGCCGCATGTCCATGCATGGATGCGTGCCCGCGAAGGTTGGCCGAAATGGCGGATGCGCTTTCTGGTGATGCTGCATCGCCGTTTGCGGCTGATCTTTTTCGTGCTGTTGATCTGGCCCGCCGTCTGGATCATGCAATCGGCGACATGGCCCAGCCGGTCCTATCTGCTGGAGATACTGGCCAGCCTTGCCCTGGCATGGCTGATCATCACGATCGTCACACGGTTCATCGTCAACGGGTTCATCCGCACCATGGTGCGCTATGTGGCGTGGACATGGGTCACCCTCGGCATACTCGGGTTGACGGACGAAACGCAGCGCCTGCTCGACAGTGTCGCCGTCGAACTGGGCGATATGCGCCTGTCGCTTTGGGTGATCCTTCAGGCGATTACCGTGATCGCGGTGTTGATGTTCGGCGCGCGCTTCGTGTCGCGCACCACCGCCGCGCAGATACGCCAGAACAAGGAAATTTCGCCCTCCATGCAGGTGCTTGCTGTCAAGTTCCTGCAAGTGCTCCTGTACGGTGCGGCGTTCTTCATCGGGTTGCGGGCCGTGGGGGTGGACCTGACCGGCCTTGCGGTCCTGTCCGGCGCCATCGGCGTGGGTCTCGGTTTCGGCCTGCAAAAGGTGGTGTCGAACCTCGTGTCGGGGGTGATCCTGCTTCTGGATCGCTCGATCAAACCGGGCGACGTGATTTCGCTCGGGGAAACCTTCGGCTGGATCAATTCCCTTGGCGCGCGCTATGTGTCGATCACCACGCGCGACGGCAAGGAATACCTGATCCCGAACGAAGACCTGATCACCGGGCAGGTCGTGAACTGGTCGCATTCCAACGATTACGTGCGGCTGGATATCTATTTCGGCACGGCCTATACCGACGATCCCCACACCGTGCGCCGTATCGCCATCGACGCCGCCAAAGGGGTCGAGCGGGTGCTGGAATTCAAACCGCCCGTCTGCCACATCGTCGGGTTCGGCGACAGCAGCGTGGATTATATCCTGCGATTCTGGATACGCGACCCCACCGGCGGGCTGACCAACATACGCGGCAATGTCTATCTGGCGCTCTGGGATGCGTTTCAGGAACACGGTATTTCCATCCCCTTCCCGCAGCGCGAGGTCAGGATGCTGGAAGGGTCCACACTTGAAACGCATCGGGCCGGCGCTGCCTCTTCCACGGCTGACTGAACGGGCGCGATCCGGCGCGCGCTTATTTGTGCCATACGCGTTTATTGAAATGTCACGCGCGTGTTGCTACCTTTGAACCATGCCCGGCACCGGGGCAGATCGGTGTGCAACGAAGGAGGACTATGTCCTGTCTTTTACGGCTGATGCGGCTGGGGCCGCTGAACAAGGGGTGTCGGTTATGACCCCCGTCAAGGACGTGACAAGCGAAGTGCAGCTTGACCGCATCCTTTCCTCGCTCGATGATGACAAGGCCGAAGACGTCGTGCAGATCGACCTGCGCGGGAAATCCGCGTTGGGCGATTTCATGGTGATTTGCTCAGGCCGGTCGTCGCGGCAGGTGTCGTCGATCTCGGAAAAGCTGGCCGACAGGCTCAAGCAGGAGCTCGGCATTCTCTGCAAGGTCGAGGGCAAGGAGGCCGGCGATTGGGTGCTGATCGACACGGGCGATGTGATCGTCCATGTCTTCCGCCCCGAGGTGCGCGAGTTCTACCAGCTTGAAAAGATGTGGCTGCCCGCAGGGCAGGCTGCCTCCGCCGACAGCTGAATGCGCGTCCATATTTGCGCCGTGGGCCGGTTGAAACCCGGCCCCGAGCGCGATCTGATCCAGGATTATCTGACCCGTTTCGATCGTTCGGGCCGCGCCCTCGGGCTGGGCCCCGTGCAGATGCACGAGGTCGAAGACCGCAAGGGCGGCGGCATGGCGACCGAGGCCGCCTTGCTGTCGCGCAGCCTGCCCAAAGGCGCGCTGACGGTCATGCTGGATGAACGCGGCAAAACGCTCAGTTCCCCGCAATTTTCCGATCACCTGGCCGGGTGGCGCGATGCCGGGCGCGGCGACGTGGCCTTCGTGATCGGCGGCGCCGACGGGATCGCGCCCGATCTGCGGGCGCAGGCGGATTTCAAACTGTCCTTCGGTGCGATGGTCTGGCCGCATATGTTGGTGCGGGTGATGCTGTCCGAACAACTGTATCGTGCGGCATCGATTCTGGCTGGCAGCCCCTATCACCGGGCCTGAGGCCCCATGAAAAATGCGCGGCCCGCCGGACCGCGCATCGCATTTTGAAATTTCCGGAACTCAGTGTCCCAGAATCTGGCTGAGGAACAGCTTGGTCCGGTCCGATTTCGGATTGTTGAAGAACTCTTCGGGTTCGTTCTGCTCTACGATCTGGCCCTGATCCATGAAGATCACCCGGTTGGCCACCTGCCGCGCAAAGCCCATCTCGTGGGTGACGCAGAGCATGGTCATGCCTTCCTCTGCCAGTTCGATCATGGTGTCCAGAACCTCCTTGATCATCTCGGGATCGAGCGCCGAGGTGGGTTCGTCGAACAGCATGATCTTGGGCCGCATGCACAGGCTGCGCGCAATGGCCACCCGCTGTTGCTGCCCGCCCGACAACTGGCCGGGATACTTGTTGGCCTGTTCGGGGATTTTCACCTTTTCAAGGAAATGCATGGCCGTTTCCATCGCTTCCTTGCGGGGAACCTTCCGCACCCAGATGGGCGCCAGCGTGCAGTTCTCCAGAATGGTCAGGTGCGGGAACAGGTTGAAGTGCTGGAACACCATCCCGACCTCAGACCGGATCTTGTCGATGTTCTTGAGGTCGTTCGACAACACCGTGCCATCCACCGTGATGCTGCCCTTCTGGTGTTCCTCCAGCGCGTTGATACAGCGGATCAGCGTGGATTTCCCCGATCCCGACGGCCCGGCGATGACGATCCGCTCGCCTTCGTAAACCGTCAGGTCGATGTCGCGCAGCACATGGAACGCGCCATACCACTTGTTCATGTTGTTGATTTCGATAGCGACGTTATCCGAGACCTGCATCCTGGAGCGGTCGATATTACGATCAGTAGCCAGCTCTGACATTGGCGTGATCCTTTCTTAACGATGTCCGGTCTGAAGCTTGCGCTCCAACCACATGGAATAGCGGGACATGCCGAAGCAGCAGATGAAGAACAGCAGCGCGATGAAAGCGAAAAGCTCCCAGTAGATGCCGTTCCATTCCTGATTGGCACGGATACTCTGCGACAGGCCGATCGGGTCCAGCAGGCCGATGATCGACACCAGCGTCGTGTCCTTGAACACGCCAATGAAGGTCGACACGATGCCGGGGATCGAGATTTTCAGCGCCTGAGGCATGATGATCAGCCGCTGTGCCTGCCAGTAGTTCAGGCCAAGGCTGTCGGCCCCCTCGTACTGGCCCTTGGGCAGTGCGGCCAGGCCGCCGCGGATCACTTCGGCCATATAGGCCGAGGCAAACAGCGTGACCATGATCATGACCCGCATGATGATGTCGAAATTCGTGCCCGGCGGCATGAAGTAGTTCAGCAGAACCGACGCCACGAACAGCAGCGTGATCAGTGGCACACCCCGGATGAATTCAATGAATCCGACGCACAGCGTCTTGACGATCATCAGGTCGGACTGCCGGCCAAGCGCCAGCACGATGCCGATGGGCAGCGAGATGCCGATCGCGACCACGCCGATCAGGATCGACAGCATGAAGCCCCCGAATGCACGGCTTTCGACCACCGGAAGGCGGATCGGGATGATGTCTGCGAACAGTCCGGCGACGGGCCCCGACAGGAACAGCCACCATACGAGCGCCACGACAGCCGCCGCGATGATCGAGCCAAGCGCACCAAGCGTGGATTGCCCGTATTTCGCGATCCCGAACAGCAGGGCAAACCCGACAGCGGTCATCACCGGCACCCAGAGCGTTCCGCCCCACAAAAGCCAGGGCATCAGGAACGGGTAGGCCGCCGTCACCACCAGCAACTGGCGCGGCACACGGCCGAACAGAACCGGGGCCAGCGCCACGAACAACAGGATCAGCGCAAGGTTGGGCCGGAAATAGGACGGCAACCAGCCCTCGGGGGGTGGGGTGCTGACCGTTGCGCTGGGATAGGCCGGATAGGGCGGATAGAACCCGTACAGCAATTGCAGCCAGCGGTCCTTGATCACCGCCCAACAGGCATGATGCGTGTCGCCCCATGTTGCGTTCATGATCTCGCGGCACTCGGTCAGCGATCCGGCGTTCCAGACCGATTGAAAGGTCCACGGGATCACGCCCGATAGCACGTAATAGATGAACAGGATCGACAGAACCGTCAGCGTGGAGTTCAGCCAGCCCGAGAACAGGTTCTCGCGCATCCAGCCGATCACGCCGATAGAGGTTGCCGGTGGCGCCTGTTCTGGCAGCATTTCGGTGCGGACAAAGGAATGTTCAGACATCTTACCGCTCCACCAGTTTGACACGATTGTTGTAGAGGTTCATCACCCCCGAGATCAGCAGCGAGATGATCAGGTAGATCAGCATCAGGAACAGCATGCATTCCATCTCGCGCCCCGTCTGGTTCATGGTGACCCCGCCAAGCGTGCCGGTAATGTCGAAATACCCCACGGCAATCGCCAGCGAACTGTTCTTGGTCAGGTTCAGGTATTGCGAGATCAGCGGCGGCACGATCACCCGCAGCGCCTGCGGCAGCACCACAAGGCGCATGATCCGCCCCTGACGCAGCCCAAGGGCCGCGGCGGCTTCGGTCTGGCCGTGACTGATGGCCAGAATGCCGCCCCGGACGATCTCGGCGATGAAGGCCGCCGTATAGAGCGACAGTGCCAGCCACAACGCGATCAGCGAGTTGCGCATGTAGATCCCGCCGGAAAAGTTGAACCCTTTCAGTTCGGGATAGCCCAGGTGAAACCCGAGGGCGATCAGCAGGATCATGGTCGGGATGACGATGATGCCAAGGTTGATATACCACGTCGTCGGGCGCACGCCGGTGGCGTTCTGGATGGCCTCGGCACGCGCCGTGACCTTACGCGCGGCAAAGATCGACAGGCCCAGAACGATCAGGAATGCCAGGAAATCCAGCGATACATCCATGCGCAGGCTGGATTGCCCGAACAGGTGAATATCGCCCAATGAGCGCGAGAACAGCGGCTCGGGCACGTAAAAGCCCCGGTTGGTCAGCGCGACACTGTCGAATATCTTCATGGTGGCGGCGGGGTCTTCGCCCCGGAACGCGCTCGGCATCGGCAGGCTTTCGATCAGGATCGCCATCGACAGGACGATCCACAACAGCACGGGGATGTTGCGGAACATTTCCACGTAGACGGTCATGATCTTGGCCACCAGCCAGTTCCTGGACAGGCGCAGCACGCCCACCATAACGCCGATGATCGTCGCCGTTACACAGCCCATCGCCGCCACGATCAGGGTGTTGATCAACCCGATGAAAGAGGCGCGCAAATGCGTGTCCTGATTGTCGTATTCCAGCAGGTGCTGGTTGATGTCATAGCCTGCGGCATCGGTGAAGAAACCGAACTGGATCGGTTTGCCGAGCGCCGCAAGGTTCTGGATCGTGTTGTTGATCAGCCAGGCTGCCAGCAGCATGAAGCCCATCAACGCGATGATCTGGATGGTCATCGAGCGGTACCGGGTGTCATACAAAAGCATGGACAACCGGAACGACTCCTTGGGAGGGTCGGTGTATGTTGTCATATGGGGTTCCCCGTCTGTCGGCCCGGTCCGGTTGTTGTGCGGCTGCCGTTCTGGCGCCGTGGGCCGATCGTTTGGTCCGGTAATGCGAGAAGGGCGCGGGTTGATCCGCGCCCTTCATCGGTTCAGGTTTAGCGGAAGGGCGGCGAGTATAGCAGGCCGCCATCTTTCCATTGGGCGTTCAGGCCACGAGCCAGACCCACCGGCGTGTTCTCACCGATGTGCTTCTCGAACAACTCGCCATAGTTGCCACCGGCCGAGATCGCCTTGACGGCCCAGTCGGCCTCCAGGCCCAGCATCTCGCCCAGGTTGCCCTCGGTGCCGAGGATACGGTTGACCTCGGGGCTGTCGGTGCCGTTCGAGGCCATGTCCTGAATGTTGGCCGAGGTGATGCCGAATTCTTCGGCAGCGATCAGCGCGTTCAGGGTCCAGCGAACGATGTCGCCCCATTCCTGGTCACCGTGGCGCACCAGCGGGCCAAGCGGCTCTTTCGAGATGATTTCCGGCAGAATCACATGCTCTGTCGGGTTCTCGAAGGTAGCACGCGTCGCGGCCAGGCCCGATGCGTCGGTGGTGTAGGTGTCGCACGCACCGGCCAGGTATTGTTGCTGGCCTTCGGCGTTGGTTTCGATCGGAACCGGCTCGTATTCCATGTCGTTCGCACGGAAGAAGTCCGCCAGGTTCAGCTCGGTCGTGGTGCCGGTCTGGATGCAGACGGTCGCGCCGTTCAGTTCCTTGGCCGAACTCACGCCAAGCGATTTGGACACCATGAAGCCCTGACCGTCATAATAGTTCACGCCGATGAACTCGTTCTTCAGGTCGACGTCACGGCTGAGCGTCCAGGTGGTGTTGCGGGCCAGCAAGTCGATCTCGCCCGACGACAGTGCGGTAAAGCGTGTCTTGCCGGTGGTCGGCACGAATTCCACGGCCGACGCATCCCCAAGTACAGCGGCCGCAACAGCGCGGCACACAGCGACGTCAAAGCCCTGCCATTCGCCGTTTGCATCGGGCGCCGCAAAACCGACCAGGCCGGTGGTCACGCCACAGTTCAGCTTGCCACGCGCCTTGATGTCGTCCAGCGTCGCGGCACCAGCCACACCAGCCGTCAGGCCGGCGACAGTCAGCGCGCCAAGAAATACGGTTTTTTTCATGTTTACCTCTTCCTGATTATCCACCCTTGTCCGGGCGGTTCATCCAACCTCTTTCGGGTCGGGGCTATACTGTAAAAAGGGTTAGTCCCCCCTCAGTAATAGCGATTTTGTCTGGATTCATAACGAAACGTCAAGCCCTGGATCACGAAAAACAATGGCCATCCGCATAGGGTTCCGCAGGGGAAGGCCAGCAGTTCTCGCAACTATGACGTGCTCGTTGCAAGATCGTGAAAGCGTTTCGCGGCCCGAAACTCAGATTCTTTCGTTTTGGCCTGCTCCCGCGCTTCTTCGTCGATACCCCACAGTTCTTCCTGCCAGGTTTCGTCGATCCGCGACAATTTCCAGAGTGCCCCGATATCGTGCAACTCATGCAGCGCGGCAAAGCCGATGATCAGCGATCCGGACAGGCCGACCAGATCGTGAAACGCCGTCAGGCGATAGGCGTCCATGCCGTGAACCTGCTGCGCCAGCACTGCAAGCGCCTTGGGATTCTGGGGGGCGTGCATGACGCCGGTGACGGGTGTCAGCCGCGCCCCCAGGGCCTCGTCGGCCCAGTCCAGCAACGGGTCCCACGCCTCGGCCTGCCGCGCGACAAGCTCGGCGGGGCTGTCCGCGCGATAGCACAACAGGTCCGAGTCCCCGTAATCCGCGATCATCTGCGCAACCTCGGCATGCTGGTGACTGACCTTGTCGATCGCCGCATTGGCGGCGCGGGTCACCGGCATGTTGTTCGGGTCGATATGCTCTTCCTGCGCGTCCCATTCTTCGGCAATCGCCTGCGCCATGGCGCGCGTCGGTACGATCAGCGGGGCCTTGGCGGGGGTTTTGACGGCCCGCCCGTCCAGATGTACGGCAAAGCCCTCGGATGCATCCGCCACGTCGGTGGCTTTCCAGAAACGCTTGGCTTTCCATTCGGTCATTCGGCTGTCTCCCACAAAAGGTTCAGGCAGGCGGGCAGTTCGGTGAAATCGTCGATCACGCGGACGGCATCGCGCAGGGACGTGCGCGGATGATAGCCCCAGCTGACGCCGATTCCCGCCATGCCGGCGGCGCGGGCCATCTCCATGTCGAAACTGGTATCGCCGATCATCACCGCATCGGCTGCGGAAACGCCGGTTTCCGACAGTGCGGCCTGCAACATCGCCGGGTGCGGCTTTGACGGGTGATGGTCGCTGACCTGCTGGGTCACGAAATACCGCCGCAGATCATGCGCCTCCAGAAGCTTGTCCAGCCCCCGGCGCGATTTTCCCGTGGCCACGCCCAGCAGGATCTCGGGCACGCCGTGCAGCGCCTCGATCGCCTCCAGCGCACCGGGATACAGCGGCGAGGACTGCGCCGCCCCGGCCTCGGCCCGCAACGCGATATAGGCCTCCTTGTACCAATCCACCATCCGCCCGTGCCGCGCGGCATCCAATTCGGGGGCCAGCCGCGTCATCGCCACGTCCAGCGACAGGCCGACAATGCCCAGAACCGTGTCGCGTGCGGGCAGGGGATGATCGGCGCGCTCGAATGCATGCGCCATGGCGGCCAGGATATCGGCCTGGCTGTCCACCAGCGTGCCATCGACATCGAAGACGACCAGACGCAGCGGGGCGCTCATTCCAGATCCTCGAACGGGTCCTCCGGCGCCTCGGAGGGCTGCCATTGGAACAGGTCCCACGTGCGTGTCATATGCTCGGGCAGCGGGGCCGTCAGATGCAGCGTGGCCTGTGTGACAGGGTGTTCCAGCGTCAGGGACCGCGCATGCAGATGCAGCTTGCGGCTGATCTCGCCGCCCAGTTGCGCGCCCCAGCCATCGCCAAGGTTCTCCTGCCCCGATCCGCCGTATTTCCCGTCGCCCACGATGGGATGCCCGATCTCGGCCATATGCGCGCGCAACTGATGGGTGCGCCCCGTGACCGGGATCAGCCCGACCCAGGCACAGCGGCTGCCGGCGGCCTCGATCACTGCGTAATCGGTGGTGGCGTGTTTCGCGCCCGGCGTCGAATCGACATCGCGGGGATGCAGGCACAGCATCTTTTCCCCCTCGCCCCCGGCGCCATGCCCCGGCGCCTTGACCAGTCCGAAACGGATCGTGCCCATGCGCGGGGTGGGCACACCGGCCACGGCGGCCCAGTAGATCTTGCGCGTGTTGCGATGCCGGAACGACGCGGTCAGCGCCTTGGCCACGGCCCGGCTGCGCGCCATGATCAGAACGCCCGAGGTGTCCTTGTCCAGCCGGTGCACCAGCCGCGGTTTTTCCTCAAGGCCGAATCGCAGCGCCTCGGCCAGACCGTCCACATGGCGTGCCTGCTTGCTGCCGCCCTGCACCGGCAAACCGGGGGGCTTGTTCAGCGCGATGATATGATCGTCGCGATAGATCACGGCGTTCTGGATCATCCTGGCGTCGGCATTGCTGACCTGCGGCTTGGGCGCGGTCTGGATGTCTCCGGGCTCGGGCAGGGGTGGGATACGCACCTGCTGTCCGGCCTCCAGCCGTGTATTGGCCTTCACCCGCCCGCCATCGACGCGCAATTCGCCCTTGCGGCACATCTTTTCGATACGCCCCTGCGGCAGATGCGGAAACTGGCGGCGCAGCCAGCGGTCCAGCCGCTGATCGGCGTCATCGGCGCCGACCGTAAGTGTTTGCACCCGGATCATGCCCATATCCCCCGCGCCAGCCATACCCCAAGCATCAGCCCCGCCAGCGACAGCACGACCGACAGCACCACATAGAGCCCCGCCGATCCGATCTGCCCGCGCTCATAGAGCGTGAACGCCTCCAGCGAAAACGCCGAGAACGTCGTGAACCCGCCCAACAGGCCGGTCATCAGCAACGGTTTCAGATGGTCGAGATCGCGGTGAAAGGTCAGCACGATCAGACCCCCCATCAGGAACGAGCCGATGATGTTCACCGGAATGACCCCCAGGGGGAAACCGCCATGCCAGTGGCGCAGCACCACAAGCCCCACGCCAAAGCGCAGGGCCGAGCCTATCGCGCCGCCAAGGGCCACCTGAAGAAAGGTCATGATCATGGCCGCGTCTGTCGCGCGCTCCCCTTGAATTGTCAAGCTGCGCAGATATGTGCGCCACAGTGCCGGGTGCGGTGAATCCGCTTTAACCTTATGCCGCGCTGCGGTATGAGGCCCCCCGTCTGATGCAAATGGAGATCCGACATGGGTTACAAGGTCGTCGTCGTTGGCGCCACGGGCAATGTGGGCCGCGAAATGCTGAACATCCTGGCCGAGCGCCAGTTCCCGGTAGACGAGATCGCGGCTCTGGCCAGCCGCCGCTCGCTGGGAACCGAGGTGAGCTTCGGGGACCAGACACTGAAAACCCAGGACCTCGACACGTTCGATTTCACCGGCTGGGACATCGCCCTGTTCGCCATCGGGTCGGACGCCACCAAAACCTACGCCCCCAAGGCCGCCGCAACGGGCTGCGTGGTGATCGACAACAGTTCGCTCTACCGCTACGACCCGGACGTGCCCCTCGTGGTGCCCGAGTGCAACCCCGAGGCGGTCGACGGCTATGCCAAGAAGAACATCATCGCCAACCCCAACTGCTCGACCGCGCAGATGGTCGTGGCGCTCAAGCCGCTGCATGACCGCGCGACGATCAAGCGCGTGGTGGTCAGCACCTATCAGTCGGTCTCCGGCTCGGGCAAGGAGGCCATCGACGAACTGTGGGATCAGACCAAGGCGGTCTACAACCCCACCGAAGAGGTCGCGCCCAAGGTCTATCCCAAACAGATCGCCTTCAACGTGATCCCGCATATCGACGTGTTCCTCGACGACGGTTCGACCAAGGAAGAATGGAAGATGGTCGCCGAGACCAAGAAGATCGTCGACCCCAAGATCAAGGTCACCGCTACATGTGTGCGCGTGCCGGTCTTCGTCGGTCACTCGGAATCGATCAATATCGAGTTCGAGGATCACCTGGACGAGGACGAGGCCCGCGATATCCTGCGCGAAGCGCCGGGCATCATGGTGATCGACAAGCGCGAAGACGGCGGTTACGTCACCCCCGTGGAATGCGTCGGCGATTTCGCCACCTTCATCAGCCGCATCCGTCAGGACAGCACCATCGACAATGGCCTGAACCTGTGGTGCGTCTCGGACAACCTGCGCAAGGGCGCGGCGCTGAACGCGGTTCAGATCGCCGAAACCCTGGGCAAGCGGGTGCTGAAAAAGGGCTGACCGCGTAAAACGGGCCAATCGCATCGCAATCGGGCGTCCCATCCGGGGCGCCCGTTTTGCAGTCCCAAGGCGTGAATCCGCAGATACGGGAAACCCGCCTTGCCATTCGGCCCGCGCCGGGGGGATAGTCGGCCCATCAGTCGCAAGGAGTGTCCCGCATGCGTGCAATCGCCAGTTTCCTGATCCTTCTGCCCTCGGCGCTCTGGGCCGATGACATCCCCCTGACCAGCACCGTCGACGCGGTTACGCTCTACCCGCAGGGGGGCACCGTCACGCGCCGGGTCGATTTCACCGCCCCCGCCGGACAGCACAGCCTGATCCTGACCGATCTGCCGCAGAACACGCCGCTGGCCGCCGTGCGCGTCGCGGTCGAAGGCGCCGCCATGGGCAGCGTCACGGCGCGCAGCGATTACGTTCCGCCGCGCGATCCCGAAACCTCCGCCGCCATCGACGCCGCACGCGACAAGGTCGAGGGCCTGGAACAGTCCCTGCGCGACGGCGAAGCCGCCGTCGAAGCGATCCGCCAGGAAGAAAAGGCGGCGCAGGCCCGCATCGGGTTCCTGTCGCAACTGGGCAAGGGCGAGGCCGTGGCGGGCATGGACGCCGCCGGGCTGCGCGAACTGGTCGCCATGATCGGCGAGGAAAGCCTCGCCGCCCGGCAGGCCGCGCTCGATGCGCGTCAGCGCGCCGGGGCCGCCGACCGCGCCCTCAAGGATCTGCGCAAGGATCTCGAACAGGCCCGCGCCGCCCTGCGCGCGCTGGTCCCGCAGGACACGCCGCGCGCCATGCTGGCCGTGGCGATCAACACCGAACAACCGGCCGAAGGCCAGGTGACCGTCACCTACACCATCCCCGAAGCCGGCTGGCAGCCGGTCTACGATCTGAAACTCGCCCGCGATACCGGCGACTTGCAGATCGAACGCGGGGCGTTCATCCAGCAGGCCACGGGCGAAAACTGGCAGGACATCGCGCTGACGCTGTCCACCTCGCGCCCCTCGGACCAGACCGTGCCAGGCGATATCTGGCCGTGGCTGCGCCGTATCGCCGATCCGGACGCGCCTGTGCCCAAAACCTTCTCACGCGGGGCCGCCGCCGATGCCGTGGCCGAACTGGCCGCGCCGCAGGCCGAAGCGATGATCGTCGAACAGGCCGCCGCCCGGTTCGACGGGCTGGCCGTGACCTATGACTATCCCGGCGCGGTGTCCGTCGCGTCGGATGCCGACCGGGTGCGCGTGGCGCTGGGCACGCTGTCGCTTCAGGCGGATATCGTCGCGCAGGCCGTGCCGCTGGCCGATGACCGCGCGTTCCTGATGGCCGGTTTCACCAACACCGCCGACGAGTTGATCCTGCCCACGCCCGAGGCGCGCTTTTACCTCGATGGCCGTTTCATCGGACAGCGGTTCCTCGACATGATCCCGGCGGGGGCCGAGGCCGACCTGTCCTTCGGGGCCATCGACGGGCTGCGCCTCGCCCGTGTGATCCCGCAGCGGCAAGAGGGCGACAAGGGCGTGTTCACCCGCTCCAGCGCGCTGGACGAAACCGTTCAGATCGAGGTCGAGAACGTCACCGCGCAGGACTGGCCGATGCGCGTGCTGGATCGCGTGCCCTATTCCGAACAGGAAGAGTTGCGGATCGAGTGGAGCGCAGAGCCTTCCCCGTCGGAAACCGAAGTGGACGACAAGCGCGGCGTGCTGGCATGGACCTTCGACCTGCCCGCCGGTCAGACACAGGCGATCACGCTGGACTATTCGCTGGAATGGCCCGAGGGCAAGGTACTGCGCTGACGGCTGGCAAGGTCAGGGGCACGCGCGGACTCAAGCCCTCAGGGGGCCGGGCGATTGCCCGGCTTTCCCGCTTTGACGCCCGTTGTTCGGATAGCTGCCGCAGTCCTTGGCGATGCCGCAGCCGCCTCGATCAGATCGGGGTGAATCCGCCGGTTGTGGGGCTGTATTGCTCGACCCCGCCTTCGCCGATTTCGTGCCACAACCCGTGCAGGGTCAGTGTGCCCTTTTCCACGGCTTCGGCCACGAACGGGAAGGTCATCAGGTTTTCCAGCGAGATGATGACCGCCTGCTTTTCCAGCGCATGGCGGCGCTTGTCCTCGTTCTCGATCTTCTTCACCCGCTCATAGCCGGGGCGCAGGATATCCATCCAGCGGCCCACGAAACTGGATTTCTCCTCCAGCGCGGGGGCCTTGCCGGTGCACATGTCCATGCAGCCCTGAACCCCGCCGCAATTGGAATGCCCCATGACGATCACATGCGCCACTTTCAGCGCGGTCACCGCGTATTCCACCGCTGCCGATGTGCCGTGCTGGTTGCCGTCGGGCTCGTGCGGGGGAACGAGGTTGGCGATATTGCGGTGGATGAAGAACTCCCCCTGATCCGCGCCGAAGATCGACGTGACATGCACCCGGCTGTCGCAACATGAAATCACCATGGCGCGGGGGTGCTGGCCTTCGTTTGCCAGCCGTCGGTACCATGCCTGATTCTCGGTATAAGCCGTGGCTTTCCAGCCGTGATAGCGATGAACGAGATAAGTAGGCAAAGGCCGTGCGTGTTCCATGAAGGGTCCCTCGGTCTTGTTGCGTCGCGCCGTGATAATCGGAATTCTCCGATAATTCGAGAGACAATATGGGGCGGTTGAAACCATTTGGGAACCTGTTGCACCGCATTCTGTCCCGGTTCGTGGGAGAACGGAAAGATGGGTGAGATTTTGGAACAGGTAACGCTGCTCAGGCAGGACGAAGCGGTTCGGCACGATTCAACGCGAATCGTCGAACTGGTGGCGCAACTCGGCGAATCCGGGGCCGAAGACGTGATTTGCCGCGCGCTCGAGGAACTGGCCGCGCGGTTGTCGCATACCGAACGCTGCTACCGCGAAGGGCGCACCGACGACATGCGCCGCAGCGCGCGCAGCCTGATCGCGATTTCCGAACAGATCGGCATGCAGGGTCTGGCGCAGGTCGCCGGGGACGTGACCCATTGCATTGACCGGGGCGACCGTATCGCGCTGGCCGCCACATTGGCGCGCCTGTTGCGCATCGGGGAACGTTCCCTTGGTGAGATGTGGAACATTCAGGACCTGCGGATTTGAGGGCCGCCGCCGTTTGATGGCTTGCAGCTTCCGACAGGAGGGATAGGCTGGGCGCAAGACACCCCGAATATGAAAGGGACGCGCCCGATGGACCTGACCTTTGCCGCCGCCGATGCCCCGGTCATTCCCCTGCATGTGATCGAACAGGACTCGCTTGAGGATTGGCTTGCCGATCAGCCCGATCGCGTCGCCACATGGGTGCGCGGCGCGGGCTTTACCGCCGCGCTCGGTACGACGCTCCTGGTGCCCGATGCCGGTGGCGCGCCCGAAATGGCGCTGGCCGGGTATGGCGATGCCGGCGCACGGGCGCGCGGGCGCTTTCACCTCGCCACGGCGGCCATGCAACTGCCCGAAGGGGCGTATGCTTTTCACGGGCTCGACCCCGCCCGCGCCGGGGAAGAATCGCTTGGCTGGCTGCTGGCGCACTACGGCTTTGATCGCTACCGCGAACAAAAACCGGCGCTGGCCCGTCTGGTCCCGCCCGAAGGCGTCGATCCCGCCCGATTGCAGGCCATCGCGGCGGGCGAGGCCCTGACACGCGACCTGATCAACACCCCGGCCTCAGATATGGGTCCTGCCGATCTGGAAGGGGCCTGCGCCACGCTGGCCTCGGCCCATGGCGCCAGCATCGACGTGATCCGCGGCGATGCCCTGCTGGAGCAGAACTTTCCGATGATCCACGCCGTGGGCCGCGCCGCCGCGCAGGCCCCGCGCCTGATTGACATGCGGTGGGGCAATACCGGCCCGACGCTGACGCTGGTGGGCAAGGGCGTGTGTTTCGACACCGGCGGGCTCAATCTCAAACCCGGCGCCAGCATGGGCCTGATGAAAAAGGACATGGGCGGCGCGGCCACCGTTCTGGGGCTGGCGCAGATGATCATGGCGCTGGCCCTGCCCGTCCGCCTGCGCGTTCTGGTGCCCGCCGTGGAAAACGCGGTCGCGGGCAACGCCTTCCGCCCCGGCGACATCCTGACCGCGCGCAACGGCAAGACGGTTGAGATCAACAACACCGACGCCGAGGGCCGCCTCGTGCTGGCCGACGCGCTGGCCTGTGCCGCCGAAGACCCGCCCGACCTGCTGATCTCGATGGCGACGCTTACAGGCGCGGCGCGGGTGGCTGTCGGCCCCGACCTGTCGCCCTATTTCACCGATGACGCCCCCTTCGCCGCCGCGCTCGAAGCCGCCGCCGTGCAGGTGGCCGATCCGGTCTGGCGGATGCCCTTCCACACCCCCTACGAGACGATGATCGAACCCGGCATCGCCGATCTGGACAACGCGCCCAAGGGCGGCTTTGCCGGGGCGATCACCGCCGCGCTGTTCCTGCGCCGCTTTGCAGGCCCGGCGCGCTATGCCCATTTCGACATCTACGGCTGGAACCCCGAGCCCAAACCGGCCCGCCCCAAGGGCGGTGTCGGCATGGGTGCACGGGCGATATTGCAGGCCCTGCCCAGGGTGCTGGACCTGTGAACGACCCGCGCCTGACCCCGGCCAATCCCCGCGTTGCGCATGTATCGCTGCGCGGTCAGGTCACGGCGGATCGCTTCACCGAAGGCGATGCGCGTCAGGTGACCGTGCCGGTGGCCGATCTTCTGCACGCGCCGGGCGGCCGGCGGGAACGCCAGTTGCTGATGGGCGACGGCGTCACCTGTCTTGAGGATCGCAGCGGCTGGGCCTTCGTGCAGGCCGCGCGCGACGGTTTTGTCGGCTATCTGCGCAGCGATCAGCTGGGGCAGGACGAAGACCCCCCGACCCACCGCGTCACCGCCCGCGCAACGCATCTCTACCCGACGCCGGATTTCAGATCGCATGAACTGGCCATGCTCAGCCATGGCGCGCGGCTGGCGGTTCTGGGGCAGGAGGGGCACTTTGCCGAAACCCCGCAGGGCTACGTGCCCGCGCCGCACCTGACCCCGCTCGACGTACTGGCCGACGATCCCGTCGCGGTGGCCGACCTGTTCCTTGGCACGCCTTACCTGTGGGGCGGCAACTCGGCGCTTGGGATCGACTGTTCCGGGCTGGTGCAGGCCGGGTGCCTGGCCTGCGGCATCGCCTGCCCCGGCGACAGCGACCTGCAAGAGACCGCGCTTGGCGCCGATCTGCCCGAAGACGTCCCGCTGCAACGGGGCGACCTTCTGTTCTGGAAAGGGCATGTGGCATGGGTGGCCGGCCCGGACACGCTGTTGCATGCCAATGCCTTTCACATGGCCGTAGTCCATGAGCCGCTGACACAGGCCATTCCCCGGATCACGGCGCAGGGCGACGGCCCGGTGACCGCCCGCAAACGACTGAAAGGATAACCCCATGTCCGACAGCTTTTTCCACCCCGTTTCCGGCTTCGACCTGCCGCGCTTTGCCGGTGTGCCGACCTTCATGCGCCTGCCCTATGTCCCGCCGGAACACGAGCGTTTCGGCGATGTCGATATCGGGCTGATCGGCGTGCCGTGGGACAGCGGCACCACCAACCGGCCCGGCCCCCGGCACGGGCCGCGCCAGTTGCGCGATGCCTCCACCATGATCCGCGCCCAGCATCAGGCCAGCGGCATCCGCCCGTTCGAGGCGGTGAATTGCGCCGATCTGGGCGATGTCGGGCCGAACCCCGCCGACATCATCGACTCGATGACGCGGATCACCGCGTTCTACGACCGGATCAAGCAGGCGGGCATCACGCCGCTGACGGCGGGCGGCGATCACCTGACCTCGCTGCCGGTGCTGCGCGCGCTGGCCAAGGATGCGCCGGTGGGCATGGTCCATTTCGACAGCCACACCGACCTGTTCCATTCCTATTTCGGCGGCACGATGTATACCCACGGCACCCCGTTCCGCCGCGCGGTCGAGGAGGGCCTGCTCGACCCGAAACGCGTGGTGCAGATCGGCATTCGCGGCACGATGTACGATTCCGAGGATCGCGATTTCGCCAGGGCCGAGGGCATCCGCCTGATCGAGATCGAGGAATTCCATGATCGCGGCGTGGCCGATGTGATGGCCGAAGCGCGCGAGATCGCGGGCGATGGCGCGACCTATGTCAGCTATGATATCGACTTCGTCGATCCCACCTTCGCCCCCGGTACCGGCACCCCCGAAGTGGGCGGGCCGAACAGCTATCAGGCCTTGCAGGTGGTGCGCGAACTGGCCGGGCTGACCATCGTCGGCGCCGACATGGTCGAGGTCTCACCGCCCTTCGATCCCTCGGGCGGCACGGCTTTTCTGGGCGTGTCGATCATGTTCGAACTGCTCTGCGTGATGGTGGGCGGTCCGGCGCAGGGGTGATCGGCTCGGATATCATGGTCTGGCTCTGACCTGATGATGACCGCAATGCCCCTCGCGCGGCGCAATAACCGCATTTGGCGGCGATGGCCGTTAAGCGGGACGCACCGAACCTTGCCCTCGCCCGGAATCAAGGCGCGCCTTGCGCGCCGCCGGGCATCGCCCGACCGCCCCCCGGGCGGGCGATCCTGCATCGGCAGCCCTCCGAACCACCGTTGGATGTGATCCTAACCATAAATTGCCATCGAAAGACCGTCGGTCGCCCACCCGCGGTCGGGCGATGCCCGGCACGCATGGTCGGCCGGGATTTTCAACCGGATTTTTCACGAAGTGGCGTACCCGGGCGGCGGGTGCCGATAAGCTGCTGGCCCTGTAGCGGCAGGCAAACAACGCCGGAGCACAGCGGCACCCAAAGGGCAAATGTCCTGACTATTGATACGGGCAATCACGCTTCCGCCCTTCACTCCACCGAGCGGATCAGCTTGCGTTCCAGCACCCGCAGCACGGTTTTCAGATCGTGACCGCGCTTCAATATCTGTCCGTCCATGCCGATCACCGCATAGAGCCCCTGCTTGCTGCGCAGTTTGGGGCGTTTTTCGATGCGATACAGCGGATGCTCGGCCGTGCGCCGGAAGACCGAAAACACCGCCACGTCGCGCAACGATGAAATTCCGTAGTCACGCCACTCGCCCGCCGCCACCATGCGCCCGTAAAGCGACAGGATGATATTCAGTTCGGTCCGGTGAAAGGCCACCTGATCCTGACTGCCACTGGCCGAAAACGGTGGGGGCGATTGAAAGTTCATGCCAACAGCCTTGCCTCGAAACCCGTGCAAATCAAGAGATTTCGCGCCCGGCGTTCAACCGCACCACAGCCGGGTGATGATATCGTCCTCGTCCAGCTCGATATTCAGGCGGTCGGGCCGGTGGTCCATCGTCATCATCGACGCCGGCGGCAATATGCGCATCGCGCCGTCAATACCGCTGTCGTCGAACGCCTCGCGCGGCTGGCCCACCAGATGCTGCATCCCGTCCGCGCCGCATGTTCCGCTCATGTCCGGCATGCTGTTCTCCTCCTCGACGCAGCCGGTCAGGGCCAGTGCGCACAGGGCCGCCATCAGATATTTCATCGTCTCTCTCCTTGCGTGTCGCGAATGGTGCCATTCAAGTCGGGCACGGTCCATCCCCTGTCGCTCATGGGAATTGAAACTCCGCGTCATTTCGCTCAGACTCGGCGCAAATCGAAACCCGGAGGGATTATCATGCGCACCACCGCCGCCGTCGCCGTCGAGGCGGGCAAACCGCTCGAAATCATGGACGTGAACCTCGATGGCCCGAGAGAGGGCGAGGTTCTGGTCGAAATCAAGGCCACCGGCCTGTGCCATACCGACGATTTCACCCTGTCCGGGGCCGACCCCGAAGGGCTGTTCCCCGCCATTCTGGGCCATGAAGGCGCCGGTGTGGTGCTCGAGGTGGGGCCGGGCGTCAAATCGCTCCAGCCGGGCGATCACGTCATCCCGCTCTACACGCCCGAATGCCGCGAATGCGACTACTGCCTCAACCCGAAAACCAACCTCTGCCAGTCGATCCGCTCGACGCAGGGGCAGGGCCTGATGCCCGACGGCACCTCGCGCTTTTCCATGCTCGATGGCACGCCGATCCTGCACTACATGGGCTGCTCGACCTTTTCCAACCACACGGTGCTGCCTGAAATCGCGCTCGCCAAAGTCCGCAAGGACGCGCCGTTCGACAAGATCTGCTATATCGGCTGCGGCGTGACCACCGGCATCGGCGCGGTCATCAACACCGCGAAGGTCGAGATCGGCTCCACCGCCATCGTGTTCGGCCTGGGCGGCATCGGCCTGAATGTCATTCAGGGCCTGCGCCTCGCGGGGGCCGACCAGATCGTCGGCGTCGATCTGAACCCCGGCAAGATCCCCATGGCCGAGAAATTCGGCATGACCCATTTCGTCAACCCCAATGATGTCGAGGGCGATCTGGTCGCCCATCTGGTCGAGCTCACCGGCGGTGGCGGCGATTACACCTTCGACGCCACGGGCAATGTCGGCGTGATGCGCACCGCGCTGGAAGCGGCGCACAAGGGCTGGGGCGAAAGCATCGTCATCGGCGTCGCCCCGGCGGGCGCCGAGATTTCCACCCGCCCGTTCCAGCTTGTCACCGGCCGGTCCTGGCGCGGTACGGCCTTCGGCGGCGCGCGCGGGCGCACCGACGTGCCGCAGATCGTCGACTGGTACATGGACGGCAAGATCGAAATCGACCCGATGATCACCCACACGCTCAAGCTCGAAGACATCAACAAGGGCTTCGAGATGATGCACGCGGGCGAATCGATCCGTTCGGTTGTGGTCTATTGATCGCCACAGGCTCACGACAGATGTGATTTGCAGGGCCGCACATTCCCTTGTGCGGCCCTCAACATTGTTGATAGGCCTCAATGGCATAAGTTCGCTGACGAACCACAGCACTCCCGTGGGCCATTCCCCACGGATCTCCGAAGGACAGGCAGCATGAGCGATACAAACGGCTACACCCCCCCAAAGGTCTGGACATGGGAGGTTCCGTCAGGCGGCCGGTTCGCCTCGATCAACCGCCCCATCGCAGGCCCCACCCATGACAAGGAACTGCCGGTCGGCCAGCACCCGTTTCAGCTTTATTCGATGGGCACGCCCAACGGCGTCAAGGTCACCGTGATGTTCGAGGAACTCCTCGCCGCCGGTCACGCCGCCGAATACGACGCCTGGCTGATCCGTATCGGCGACGGCGATCAGTTCGGCAGCGGCTTCGTTCAGGTGAACCCCAATTCCAAGATCCCCGCACTGGTCGACCGCACCGGGGCCGAACCGCTGCGCGTTTTCGAATCCGGCTCGATCCTGCTGCACCTGGCCGAGAAATTCGGCGCCTTCCTTCCCGCCTCGGGTCCGGGGCGCACCGAAACGCTCAACTGGCTGTTCTGGCAGATGGGCAGCGCGCCCTATCTGGGCGGCGGGTTCGGGCATTTCTACCATTATGCGCCGGAACAGTGGCAATACCCGATCGACCGTTTCACGATGGAGGTCAAACGCCAGCTCGACGTGCTCGACCGGCAACTGGCCGGGCGGCCCTTCATTGCGGGCGATGCGTACAGCATTGCCGACATGGCAATCTGGCCGTGGTACGGTAACCTCGTGCTGGGGCGGCAATACGGTGATGCGGCGACCTTCCTCGATGCGGCCAGCTATGAAAACGTCATGGCCTGGGCACAGAAGATCGACGCGCGCCCGGCGGTCCGGCGGGGCCGCATGGTCAACCGCACCAGCGGCGAACCGCACGAACAACTGCTCGAACGCCACGATGCGGGCGATTTCGACACGAAAACCCAGGACAAGATCGGCGGCAGCGCCGACTGACCCCGATGAAAGGACGCGCCATGCCCGACCGTACCCCCCTGCTGGCCGTCCTGATCGACGCCGACAACACCTCGCCGAAATGGACCGAGGCGATCTTCGACGAGATCGCCGCCATCGGCGAGGCCAGCGTGCGCCGCTGCTATGGCGATTTCTCCTCGCAGCTCATGAGCGGCTGGAACAAGGTGCAGGCCGAATTCGGCCTCGTGCCGCACCACCAGCCCGCCAACACCGTCGGCAAGAATGCCAGCGATATCGCGCTGGTGATCGACGCGATGGACCTGATGCATTCGGGCCGCTTCGACGGTTTCGTTCTGGTCAGTTCCGACAGCGATTTCACCCGTCTGGCCAGCCGCATCCGCGAACAGGGGCTCGAGGTCTACGGCATCGGCGCGCGCAAGACGCCCGAGGCCTTCCGCAAGGCCTGCAAACGCTTCATCTATCTGGAAAACCTTGGCTCCGAAACCGCCGATGCGCCCGCGCCGAAACGCTCAAGCAACCTGACCGAGGCGCGCGACCTGCTGTTCAAGGCGATGGACAGCATCGACCAGGACAGCGACTGGTACACGCTTGGCCGCCTCGGCCAGCAAGTGACCGCCGCCAACCCCGATTTCGACACCCGCACCTACGGGCATCGCAAACTCAGCGATCTGGTGGCGGCGATCAAGGTTCTGGAAACCCGGCGCGAGGGCAATCACCTCTACGTGCGCCGGGTGGACTGAAAGGGCTGGCGGGGCCGTATCCGGTGTCCCGGCTTCAGTTCGTCAGCCCTGCATGGCGCATCGCGTCGTCGATCAGCGCCTTGGTCGCATCCGTCAATCCCACCAGCGGCGAACGCACCTCTTCGCTGCACAGGTCCAGACGCGACATGGCGTATTTCGCGCCCACCAGCCCCGGCTCGGTAAAGATCGCCTTGTGCAGCGGCATCAGCCGGTCCTGCAAGTCCAGCGCGCGGGCATAGTCGCCCTCCAGCGTCGCCTCCTGCACCTGCGAAACCAGCTTGGGCGCGACATTGGCGGTGACCGAGATCACGCCGACCCCGCCCTGCGCGTTGAACCCGTGCGCGGTGGCGTCCTCGCCGGAAATCTGGATGAAATCCTTGCCGCAGGTCATGCGTTGCAGGCTGACACGCGCCAGATCGCCGGTGGCGTCCTTGACCCCAATGATGCGTGGCAGTTTCGCCAGTTGGCCCATGGTCTCGGGCGTCATGTCGATCACCGACCGGCCCGGAATGTTGTAGATGACGATCGGCAACTCGCAGCAATCGTGCAGCGCGGTGAAATGCGCGATCAGGCCCGCCTGCGTGGGCTTGTTGTAATAGGGCGTCACCACCAGCGCGGCATCGGCGCCCACCTTCTGGGCGTGCTGCATGAAGCGGATCGATTCCAGCGTGTTGTTGCTGCCCGCCCCGGCGATCACCGGAATGCGCCCGTTCACCGCGCGCACCACTTCCTCGACCACCGTTTCATGCTCTTCATGGGTCAGCGTGGGGCTTTCGCCCGTCGTGCCCACCGGAACCAGGCCCTTGCTGCCTTCGCCGATATGCCATTCGACAAGTTTCTTCAGCGTGTCCAGATCCAGCTCGCCGTTCTTGAACGGCGTGACCAGGGCAGGAAAAGATCCTTTGAACATGACACGCTCCTTTCTTGTCGTCACTTGCGGGGCCGCAATGCCCCTGTCTGATCTTCGCCCATACCGCGCGTTGGCAACAGACCGCCGTCCATTACCGTTTGTGATTGGACGGGGCCCTTGCGCGCGCATAGGCTGGCGCTGTCTATCCTTCGCCTTTGCGGGAAATGCAAGAGATCATGCGCCTGTTCTGCTTTCTCATCGGGCTTGTTGTCGGGCTTGCAAGCCTCTCATCGGCCGAACCGGCGCGCATTGCGCCGCGTCCGCTGGCGGCGGCGCTTTACGCGATGGAAGGCGGGCGATGGGATGTCGCCGCGCGCCTGGCCGAGCGTGATGGCCCGGCTGCATCGGCGCTGATCGAGTGGTATCGCCTCAGCGACGGGCAGGGCACACCGGGCGAGGTTGTGGCCTTTCTCGACGCGCATTCCGACTGGCCCGGCCTCGACTACCTGCGCCGCCAAAGCGAAGAGCGGATGGCCATAGCCGGGACCGATTCGCAGATTCTGGCCTTTTTCGACGGGCACTTGCCGCAAACCGGCGCAGGCGCGCTGGCCCATGCCCGCACCCTTCTGGCCGCGGACCGGACCGGCGAGGCCGAGGCGACACTGGTCCTGGCATGGCTGACCATGGACCTGTCCACCGCCGAACACGATCAGTTCATCGCACGCCACGCGGACCTGTTGGCGCAGCACCACGATACACGGCTCGACATGGCGCTCTGGCGCGGGCTGCGCGACGTGGCGCAGATGGTCCCGCTGGTCAGCGAGAACCGGCGCAAGGTGGCCGAAACCCGCCAGCAGGTCGAAGACGGCAAGATCGCGCCTGACGATGTGCCCGAGGCCCTGCAAACCGATCCGCTGGTGGCTCATGCCCTGTTCGACCGCCACCTGAAACGCAACGACAGCGACAAGGCGATCGAGGTGATTCTGCGCCAGAGCCGCGCGGATGAGGGTCTGGGCGAACCGGGCCGATGGGCCGGCTGGCGGCGCTATCTCGCACGCGCGCAGATGCGCGAGGGCAATGCGCAGACGGCCTATGACCTGGCGTCGCGCCACGGGCTGGTCGATGGCTCGTCCTTCGCCGACCTGGAGTGGCTCTCGGGCTATCTGGCGCTGACCTATCTCGACGATCCGGCGCTGGCGCTCGATCACTTCCAACGCTTCCGCGCGGCGGTCGAAACACCGATTTCCCTTGGCCGCGCCGGGTACTGGATCGGGCGCGCGCAGGAGGCCCTCGGCGATCCCGAGGCCGCGCAGATCTCCTATGCCCGCGGCGCCGCGCATCAGACCAGCTTCTATGGCCTCCTGGCCGCCGAAAAGGCCGGTCTGCCCGCCGACCCCGATCTTGCGGGCGACAGGGCCCTGCCCGATCCCCGGCAGGCGGCCTTTACCCAAAGCCTGGTCTACAAGGCGGCGATCCTGGCCCTCGCCGCGGACGAGCTGAACCTCGCCGAGCGGTTCTTCGTGCACCTGTCCGACAGTCTCGACGCCACCGGGCTGGGGCAACTGGGCGCGATCCTGGCCGAACTGGGGCAAGCCCACCTGCAAGTGATGATCGGCAAGGCGGGCGCACAGCGCGGCATCGTCCTGCCCGCGCCCTATTACGCCCTGCACCCGATGACCGACATGGACCTGCCCGTGCCGATGGAGCTGGCCCTGTCCATCGCCCGCCGCGAAAGCGAATTCGACCACCGCGTCGTCAGCGGCGCGGGTGCGATGGGCCTGATGCAGCTCATGCCCGGCACCGCCGGCGACATGGCCCGTGTGCTTGGCGAATCCGACCATTCCCGCGTCCGTGTGTTCAACGACTGGCGCTATAACGTGCGCCTCGGCAGCACCTACCTGGCCGGGCTGGCCGAACGGTTCGACGGCAACGTGGTGATGATGGCCGCCGGGTATAACGCCGGTCCGGGCCGCCCCCGCGACTGGATGGCAGAAAGCGGCGATCCCCGCAGCGGCGGCATCGACGTGGTGGACTGGATCGAACACATCCCGTTTCGCGAAACCCGCAACTACGTGATGCGCGTCGCCGAAAGCCTGCCGGTCTACCGCGCCCGCCTCGGCAAGCCGCCGCACCCGGTGCCGTTCTCGCAGGAACTGACGGGCACAACGCTGCGCACCGTGTCGGACTAGGGGCTTCCTCTACCCCCCGCCCTTCACCTTCTGCCGCCACAGGGTGAACAGCCCCGCCGCCACGATCAGCACCACGCCAACCGCCACGTTCGGGCGGATCGTTTCCCCGAACACCGTCAGCCCAAGCGCACTGGCAAAGGCCAGTTGCAGATAGGCGAACGGCTGGACCGAGCTGGCCTCGGCCACCTCGTAACACTTGATCAGCGTGTAATGCCCAAGCGCCCCGGTCACGCACAGCACCGCCATCCAGCCCCAGTCGGGGCCGCTCATCGGCTGCCAGTACCACACGCCGACCAGCGTCATCGCGACCGCCCCCACCGTGCCGGTCCAGAAGAACGAGGTCGTCGCGGAATCGCCCCGCGCCACATAGCGCGTCAGCAACCCGTACAGTGCGAACATCAGTGCCGCCATCAGGGGCACCACCGCCTCGGGCTGGAACACGCCGAATCCGGGTTGCAGGATGATGATCACCCCGACGAACCCCACCGCGATCGCGGCCCACCGCCGCCAGCCCACGCTTTCGCCCAGAACCGGCCCGGATAGCGCGGCGATCAGCAGCGGGTAACAGGCGAACACCGCATGGCTTTCCACCAGCCCGAGCAGGGTAAAGCCATAGATCATCACACAGATTTCCGCCACCAGCAGCACCGCGCGAAACCCCTGCACCAGCGGCTGTCGCGTGGCCGCCGCCGCGCGCAATCCCCCGGCCTTGCGCGCCGCCACGGCAATCACGAAAGCGGCAAAGAACCAATAGCGGATCATCACCACCATCTGCACGTTGTACTCTGCCGCCAGATGACGGCTGATCCCGTCCTGCACGGCAAAGATCAGGGTGGTCGCCACCATCAGCAGGATACCGAGGCGGGTGTTCTGTTCGGTCATGCCGTTCCTTTCGTCGCGCGGGTCATGTGCCGCTTGCGCCCGTATCCCGGAACGCGTTCCACCGCAAATCCCGCGGCCTCCAGCCCCCGGCGCACGAATCCCGCCGCGGTATAGGTCGCCGCCGTGCCACCCGGCGCGGTATGGTGGCCCATTGCGGTTAACAATCCCTCTTCCCACAGTTCGGGGTTCTTGGCGGGCGAAAACCCGTCCGGAAACCACGCATCGGCGCGCCCGTCCCATCCGGGCAGGGTGTCGCGCGCATCGCCCACGATCAGGCGAAATTCCAGATCGGGCAGGCTGACCGCCTGCGCACCGGTCTCCCAATGCGGGGCCATCTCGGCGGCGATATCGGCCAGTTCGGGGAATTGCGCCTGCGCGCGGATCATGTCCTGGGCCGCCATCGGGAAGGCCTCGAAACTGGTAAAGCGCAGCACACCGCCCACGCCCGCCTGCCGCCATGCCTGAAGACAGGCCAGCAGGTTCAGCCCGGTGCCGAATCCCAGCTCGGCCACCTGAAACCCGTCACGAAACCGCGCAGGCAGGTCATTGCCCGCCAGAAACACGTGCCGCGTTTCCGCCAGCCCGTTCTCGAGGCTGTAATACGGATCGTCGAACCGGGTCGAAACCGGCACCTCGCCCGCGCGCCATTCCAGCTTGGCAGCGTCTGTCATCTCTCCCCCGGATCGCATTTGTCCCGGATGGGCGCATTTCAATGTCGCACCACCCGTCGCATGGGCACGGGCCGCAGCCTGTGCCATAACCGCGCCGACAATGCCGCTCTGACGGGAGAATGACAATGGCCGATGTAACGGTTCTGGGCGCGGGTATCTTCGGCCTGTCGATTGCCTGGACCTGCCTGCAACGTGGCGCAGCCGTGCGGGTGATCGACCCGAACGGGCCGGGGGCCGGGGCCTCGGGCGGGGTGGTCGGCGCGCTTGCCCCGCATGTGCCGGAAAACTGGAACGACAAGAAGGCGTTCCAGTTCGACAGCCTGATCATGGCCGACTCCTTCTGGGCCGGGGTGCATGAGGCCTCGGGCCTGTCCTCGGGCTATGCCCGGCTTGGCCGCCTGCAACCCGTGGCCGACGATCACGCGCTTGGCCTCGCCCACGCGCGGGCCGAAACGGCGCGCACCCTCTGGCAGGGCCGGGCCGACTGGCAGGTGATCCCCGCCGACGGTCTGGACTGGGCGCCGTTCACCCCCACCGGCTGGCTGATCCGCGACACGCTCACCGCCCGGATGCACCCCCGGCAGGCCTGCGCCGCCCTCGTGGTCGCGATCCGCGCAAAGGGCGGGCAGATCGTTGCCGACGGTCCGCACAGCGGCAGCGTGATCCACGCCACCGGCACCGCCGGGCTCGAAGAACTGACCGCCCATCACAGCCGCACGGTCGGCAACGGGGTCAAGGGGCAGGGCGCGGTCCTGTCCCATGCCGCGCCCGACATGCCGCAACTCTTTGCCGACGCCATTCACATCGTCCCGCATCAGGACGGCACCACCGCCATCGGCTCGACCTCGGAACGCGACTATGACGATCCCAAATCGACGGACAGCCAGCTTGACGATGTGATCGCCCGCGCCCGCGCCGCCGTGTCCGCCCTGCGCGATGCGCCGGTGATCGAACGATGGGCCGGGGTACGCCCCCGCAGCCGTTCACGCGCGCCGATGCTCGGGGCGCACCCGCTGCATGACGGGCAGTTCATCGCCAATGGCGGATTCAAGATCGGGTTCGGCATGGCGCCGAAGGTCGGGCAGGTCATGGCCGGTCTGGTTCTGGACGGGGTGGATGCGATCCCCGAGGGCTTCCGCCCCGAGGCGTCGTATTAGGCGATTTGCGTCCATGATGGAGGCAAATTTCGCTGGCCCCCCGGATTTTCGTACAAAACGCGCGTACACTTCGTACAAAACGTACGAAACTCAATCCGTTTCCGCGAAACTCTCCGCGCGGTAGCGATGCACCGTCACGCTGTCACTCCAATGGTCCCTGGGCAACCCCGCCTTGACCTTCAGATGATCGAGAAAAACCCGAGGCTCCGGCAAACTGTCCCACACCATCGGCAGGAATGTCCCCCTGCGCCCCTTGTCCGACAGGATCAAACCGTCCTTCCCCGGCTCCAGTTGCGACACGAGATCGTCCTGATCGGAAAACCGCATTTCCCGCGACGGCGACAGCACGGCGACCTTGATGCGGATGCGGTCCAGTTCTGCCTGTGTGACGGGCTGAAACCGTGGATCGTTGAACCCGGATTTCAGTGTGTTTTCAATAACATCCCGGATCAATGGCTGGTGCGCCCGAAGCGATCCGATGCAGCCCCGCAACCGCCTGTCGATGGTCAGCGTGACAAAGCTGGCGGCATGTCCCTGCAACGGCGCGGCAAAACTTTTGTCGTCCGTTTCAGGCCCATAACCGCGCCGCAATCGGACCTGCAATGCCTCGCGCGCGGCGTTCAGTAACTCGGTACGGTGCGGGTTCGGAATGATTTCGTCTTCCGTTCCAAACAACGCCCACGCCCCATACCCCACGGTGCGCGACGCATCTCCCGAACGGTCGTATGAATTGGCCATCGCCAACCGCAACACCCGCGCCCCCCGCCCCTGCCGCGACGCCATATAACCCGCCACCGCCCGCACCCCACAGGCATGCGCCGGAGTGAGGCGGTCATGCTGTCCGGTTTCGATCAGTTTGGCGGTTTCCAGATCGTGGGTTCTGGCGGCGCCCAGAGTCAGGAAATGGCTGAGGTCGCTGGACAGGACGAACAGTGTAAGATCATCCATTTCAGATATGAAATCAATGACTTGGGCGACCTTATCTGTTGCCGCGCGGCCAATCGCCAGAGGTACGATCTCGGCTTTGGGATGCAGGCTGTGAAGAAACGGCAACTGCGTTTCGATACCATGCTCCCGATCGTGCGCGGCGTCTTCGATATGAGCCAGACCTGCGTTTTCCAGGGCCTGCCGCGCGGCCTGATCCACGGGCACGTCAAAGCCCGGCATGCTAAAGGTATCGGCAGATGGCAGGGCGATCCCGTCAAAGCCATGCCGGTGCGACGGTGACAGGATGACCACCCGTCGCGGCCGCAGCCCCGCCGTGGCGCGCCACGCGGCCCCGGCCAGCCAGCCGGAATAGGCATAGCCCGCATGGGGCGAGATCACCGCGCGGGGCCCCGATCCGTGTGGTTGTTGCCCCGTGCCGGTTTGGGCGATGCAGTCCTCGACCATGCGGTGCAACGCGGCAGGATCGGCGGGATAGAACTGCCCTGCAACCGCTGACGTGCGCGCCTTTATGCCTGTGTGCCTATTCATATCGTCACCATGTCACATAAGTATCAAGCAGACCCAAGGAAAGGTAAGCCCGCTTTATGCACCCTGCACGATATTGGTCACAGCACTCCGATGACCGCCTCAGATGCGAATTGTGCCCGCGCTTTTGCAGTCTGAAGGACGGGCAGCGGGGCATGTGTTTCGTGCGTATGCGGCAGGGTGGCGAAATCGTTCTGGACACCTATGGACGTTCCACAGGTTTTTGCATCGACCCGATTGAAAAGAAGCCGCTGAACCATTTCCTGCCGGGCACCCCGGTGCTGAGTTTCGGCACGGCGGGCTGTAACCTGGCGTGCAAGTTCTGTCAGAACCACGAGATTTCCAAAAGCCGTGAGATCGACAGCCTGGCGCATGAGGCCTCGCCGGAAACGATTGCGCGGGTCGCTCGGGATCATGGTTGTAACTCGGTGGCGTTTACCTACAACGACCCGGTAATCTTTCTGGAATATGCGTTGGATACCGCCGCTGCCTGCCACGAGGCAGGGGTGAAAGCCGTTGGGGTGACGGCCGGGTATATCTGTGATGGGCCACGGGTCGAGTTCTTTTCGGCAATGGACGCGGTGAATATCGACCTCAAGGGGTTCACCGACAGGTTCTATCGCAAGCTGACCGGATCGGGGATCGGCCCGGTTCTGGACAGTATCCGCTATGCCGTGAACGAAACGCCGTGCTGGGTGGAACTGACGACGCTCCTGATTCCCGGCGAAAACGACAGCACCGCCGAACTGGAAGAACTAAGCCAATGGGTGCTGGACGAATGCGGCCCGGACGTGCCGTTGCACTTTACCGCATTCCACCCCGATCACAGGATGCTGGATCATGACCCTACCCCGCTGGAAACCCTCCTGCGGGCCCGCTCGATTGCGCAAATGGCGGGGTTGCGGCATGTCTATATCGGCAACGCGCATCATCCGCCGGCGCAATCCAGTTACTGCCATGGATGCGGTGCGCGGGTGATCGGGCGCGACTGGCATATGCTGAGCGATTGGAAGTTGGACGATCACGGTTTGTGCACCGCGTGCGGCACGCGCTTTCCGGGTATGATTCAAGGCCCACCGGGCGAATGGGGCCGCAAACGGCAACCCATTCGCATGCACGAGGTCTAAGTTGCAGCGGCGCGCAGCGCCTGCATTCTCGTGGCCAGCACCTCGAGATAATGATCGTTTGTCAGTGTCCCGTTCTCGTCAAATTCATTCTGCGCCCCGGCCACGCAGAGTGTCGGGCCGCTTATGATCTGCGCTTGTAGCGGGACGAGGCAACTGAGAGTCATGTATTGCCCGGTTTCACCCCCCGTGCGGCCGGCATTTGCGGATATGACCACAGTTGGCTTGCCCTTGAAGGCCATGCCCTCGACGCGGCTGATCCAGTCGAATGCGTTCTTGAGAACGCCGCTGATCCCCTTATTGTATTCGGGGGATGAAATCACGACCGCATCCGCGCCCTTGATCAGGTTGGCCAGTGTGGTCACCGCTTCGGGGATGCCCTCGGCCTGCTCCAGATCGCCATCGTAAAGCGGCAAATTCAGATTGCCCTCAAGCACTTGCGCTGGACCAAAGGCTGCCCGGGCTTCTTTCAGGAGCATCCGATTATAAGAACCCTTGCGCAAAGAGCCTGAAAGCGTGACCAGAGTTGGATCAGCCATGGTGGTTTCCTTTTCATCTTATCAAACCTGTCTCGACTATCTGGCATGTCGCCGTCATCTGGCAACAGGAGAAGCCGCACAAAGAATGTGCAGGACGTGACAAGGAAAAAGCCCCGGAGGCTTGTGCGCATCCGGGGCAGGTGGCCGGTTACTGGCTACGAGGAAATCTTACCACTCGTTCGGGCCCTTGTCGGCAAAGGCATGAACGAGGAAGTCTATAAAGGCGCGAACCTTGGGCTGTGTGAAACGACCCGGCGGATAGACTGCAAAGATGCCTTGCGTTTCGACCGGGAGGTCGGGGATCACATCCTCGACCAGACCATCGTTCATGGCCTGCGCGTACAGAAAGCTGGGCAGATACGCGATGCCAAGACCGGCGATCGCGGCATTGAGGAGCGATTGACCGTCATTTACCGACAGTCCACCAGCGGTGCGCACCTGCCGCTTTTCGCCCGAGGGTGCAGTCAACTTCCACACGGCTCCGCCCGACTGGCTGGAATAGTGCAGCAGCTTGTGTTCATTCAGGTCGTCGATCTTGGTCGGGCGTCCGTTCTTTCGCAGATATTCGGGGCTGGCGATCATGCGCTTAGTGGTCTCGGTCAGTTTGCGTGCGCGCAGGGTGCTGTCTTCCAACTCGCCTATGCGGATCGCCATGTCGAACCCTTCCGAGATCAGTTCGACATACCGGTTGTTCAGTACCATGTTGACCGAGATATCGGGGAACTCGTCAAGAAATGAGCCCAGAACCGGGCTGAGGTGGTTTACCCCGAAATCCGTCGCAACCGAGATGCGCAGCAGCCCGGAGGGCGCGGATTGCATCGAACTGACCAGAGCGTCGGCCTCACCCGCATCATTCAGAACACGTAACGCCCGGTCGTAATAGGCCAGACCGATTTCCGTAGGGCTGACGCGGCGTGTCGTGCGGTTCAGGAGGCGCGCGCCGAGACGAGCTTCAAGTGAAGAAACGTGCTTGGACACGGCCGATTTCGAAATTCCCATCTTGCGTGCAGCGTCAGTAAACCCCCCCTGGTCCACGACCGTTGCAAATGCCTCCATTTCCGTCAGGCGATCCATGCTCGATACCTCTGTTCGTTTGTCGAAGTCGGTTATCGGGATGAATTCGGGCACAACTGGGGCGTATGCCCGACAATATCTGGGTTTTGTGGCGGATCGTTCGTGGCATGGAAACAGGGAAACCGGTGTTTCCAGTTGTTCGCCAGTCGGGGAGCGGACGGCTAAAGCGTTGCCGCCAAGCGTGTGCCCTGATCAATGGCGCGCTTGGCGTCCAGTTCTGCGGCCACATCGGCGCCACCGATGATATGAGCGGTGATCCCTTTTGCTTCCAATGCGTCGGCAAGACCGCGTTCCGGGAGTTGCCCGGCGCACAGGACAATGGTGTCGGCCTCGATCAGCGTGGGGTTCTCCCGCGCCTCGCCGTGGGTGATATGCAGGCCCTCAGCGTCGATGCGTTCGTAATTCACGCCGCTCAGCATTTGCACGTCTTTCATGCGTAGCGTCGCTCGATGAATCCAGCCTGTCGTCTTGCCGAGCCGCTTGCCGGGGCGTTCGGCCTTGCGTTGCAGCAGGGTGACCTGCCGGGCGGGGGCTTCGGGCTGCGGCCCCTCCGAGGCCAATCCACCGCGTGTCTCTGCCGGGTCGCCAACGCCCCATTCCTCTTTCCACTCCGACAGGTTTTCGGTCGGGCTGTCGCCGTCCTGTACCAGGTATTCGGCCACATCGAAGCCGATACCACCCGCGCCGATGATGGCGACGCGCTTGCCCACGGGTGCTTTGTGGCGCAGCACGTCGATGTAGGACAGGACATTGGGTCCGTCTTGCCCCGGAATACCCGGCTCGCGGGGGATAACGCCCGTGGCGACGATTACATCGTCAAACCCTGTCAAATCGTCGACCGTGGCGGTCTGGTTCAGTTCCAGTGTTATGCCGAGTTCGGTCACCATGGTTTCAAACCAAGCGACCAGCCCGTGAAATTCCTCCTTGCCGGGGATTTCGCGCGCCATGTTCAGTTGGCCGCCGATCCGATTGGCCTGATCGAACAGGGTGACGGTATGGCCACGCTCGGCGGCGGTGATGGCGGCGGCCAACCCGGCAGGGCCTGCGCCGACGATGCCGATGGATTTCGGACGGTCGGTGGGGGTTACGGTCAACTCCGTTTCATAGCAGGCGCGTGGGTTGACCAGACAGGTTGAAATCTTGCCGCTGAAAGTATGGTCAAGACAGGCCTGGTTGCAGGCGATACAGGGTGCAATGGTGCTGGCCCTGTCATCGGCGGCCTTTTTCACGAAATCCGGATCGGCAAGGAAAGGCCGCGCCATCGAGACCATATCTGCACAGCCGTCCGACAATACCTGTTCGGCTACGTCGGGGGTGTTGATCCGGTTCGAGGTGATGACCGGGATGCCGACTTTGCCCATCAGTTTTTTCGTGACCCAGGCAAAGGCTGCTCGTGGCACGGATGTGGCGATGGTGGGAATGCGCGCCTCGTGCCATCCGATCCCGGTGTTGATAATGCTTGCCCCGGCCTGTTCCACCGCCTGGGCCAGTTCTACGACCTCGTCGAAGGTCGAGCCATCCGGGATGAGGTCGATCATCGACAGGCGGTAGATCACGATGAAATCCGCGCCCACGGCCTTGCGCACACGGCGCACCACTTCGACGGGCAGGCGCATGCGGTTCTCATACGAGCCGCCCCACCTGTCGGTGCGCTTGTTGGTGTGGGTCACGAGGAACTGGTTGAGGAAATAGCCCTCCGATCCCATGATTTCGACCCCGTCATAGCCTGCCTCGCGGGCGCGGGTGGCGGCGGTGACGATATCGGCGATCTGTTTCTCGATGCCGTCCTCGTCCAGTTCCTTGGGGGGAAAAGGCGAAATGGGCGATTTGATGGGCGAGGGGCCGACACAGTTCGGACCGTAGGCATAGCGACCGGCGTGCAGAATTTGCATGGCGATACGCCCGCCCGCGTCATGTACCCGGTCGGTGACGTGGCGGTGGTTGGCAATGTCCTGTTCGCTATAAAGCCCTGCTGCGCCGGGAAAAACACCGCCTTCGGGGTTGGGGGCCATGCCGCCGGTGACCATCAGAGCCACCCCGCCACGGGCGCGGGTGGCGTAAAACTCTGCCACGCGGTCCCAGTCCCTGGTTTCCTCGAGGCCGGTGTGCATCGAGCCCATGAGGACACGGTTTTTCAATGTCACATGGCCCAGGTCGAGGGGTGACAGAAGGTGGCTGTACTTGGTCATGGCGGCCTCCGGGTTTTGACGGGCAGCATGGCGGGACCGTGCGTGTTTGTCACCCGAAACGCTGCGTTAAGGCCGCAGAGCAACCCCGCCGGAAACCGCATCGGTATAACGTCGGTATCGCGTCGGTATGATGTCGGTGCGCTCAGCCCCCGGATGAGGCCCAGTCCCAATAGAGATCCAGCACGCGCCGGGTCATCGGGCCGATCTGATACTGCGTATCTTCGAATGCGGTGACCGGTGTGACCTTCATCATGTTGCCGGACAGGAATACCTCGTCGGCGCCGTGGAAGTCCTGAAAGCTCATGACGGTTTCATGCACCGTAACGCCATCGGCCCGCAGGTTGGCGATGTGCCGCGCGCGGGTGATGCCCGAAAGGAAGGTGCCGTTGGGTACGGGCGTGAAGACCTCGCCGTCCTTGACAGCGAAGACATTCGCCGTGGCGCTTTCAGCCACATTGCCAAGCGCGTCGGCCACAAGCGCGTTGCCGAACCCTTTGGCCTGGACCTCGGCGATCATGCGGGCGTTGTTGGGGTAGAGGCAGCCCGCCTTGGCGTTCACGACCGCATCTTCCAGAATCGGGCGGCGGAAGCGTGTGCGCGCCAGGGTGGTGGAACTGCCCGGAGGCGCCATAGGCGTGGCTTCAAGACAGATGGCGAACCCCGTGCCGCCTTCGTAGTCGGGCATGACACCGAGCGGCCCGCCACTGATCGACCAGTACATCGGGCGGATATAAACGGCGGTCTCGGGGCTATAAGCCTTGAGTCCCTCCTGCACGATGGCGACCATGTCGTCGGCGGCGACGGTGGGTTTGATCATCAGCGCTCTGGCCGATGCGTTGACCCGTGCGCAGTGCTTGTCGAGATCAGGCGTCAGGTCGTTCGCATAGCGCGCTCCGTCGAATACCGTGGTGCCCAGCCATGACCCGTGATCGGCCGCCCGCATGACGGGCAAATCGCCGTCATGCCATGCGCCGTCGAAATAGGTTCTGATCTCTGTCCCGACTGCCATTGTTTACCTCCTGCATTCGGGCGCAGATTAGGCCGGTTATATGGGAGGGTCCAGCCCGCCCGCGCCCGCGGATATGTGAAAGCAACAGGCTGGCCCCGGTTGTTGTGCGCCGGGATGATTGCGGACAGTAGAAGGTCATGGAGCTTCGGCCAGCAGGGCGTCGAGATCGAGCGGTGCGTTGCTCATGGCGATCTGACCGTCGGCGCTGCGTGGCCAGTCCTCGGGAGCGCGATCACGGTAAAGTTCGACTCCGTTCCCGTCCGGGTCCGAAAGATAGATCGCCTCGCTGACGCCATGATCGGCAGCGCCTTCGATGGGGATACCGGCGGCAATCACCCGGCGCAATGCATCAGCCAGCTGCGCCCGGTCCGGATACAGAAAGGCAGTATGGTAGAGGCCGGTATGGCCCTTGGGGGCAGGTGTGCCGCCGAGGCTTTCCCAGGTGTTCAGCCCGATATGGTGATGGTAACCGCCCGCACCCAGAAAGGCGGCGCGGTCGCCCCATCGTTGCTGCACCTCGAACCCGAGGACGCCGGAGTAGAAGCCGATGGCGCGGTCTAGGTCGGACACTTTCAGATGAACATGGCCGATGGAGGTTTGTGGATGGACAGGGGTTGGCATGGGATGGTCCTTTCGCGTGTGTTGATACACAGCTAGACGACCGGGCATTTTTGAACAATTCTGCAAATTTTGGCATGATTTGTGCGTTTTTGCCAGATGTGGGCGGGGATCTTATGAGCCCTGGTCGGATGACAGGGTTTGTTGGGTTCGGGCGACAAGCCGTTCAATCGCGTCGGCAAGATGCACTTCCTGAATGTTGTAATCGCCTCGCTCGACGCGGATACGGTGCGCCTCGATCATGACATCGGCGTGGCTGCATCCGCGTGGCGGTTCGAAGCGGTAGCAGGCCAGTTCGATCAGCAGACCGAGCGGATCCTTGAAATAGATCGAGTCCATGAATCCGCGATCCTTGGGGCCGGAATGACCGATGCCGCGTTCGGTCAGGCGTTCGGCCACCTGCGAAAAGGTGGCGCGGCTGACATTGAATGCCAGATGATGCACACACCCCGGATCGGTCGGTGTGCGGTTGTGGACGGGTTTGCGGGCTTCATTCGTGAAGACCGTGATCAAACGCCCGTCGCCGGGATCGAAATACAGGTGGCCTTCGTCCGGATCGTCCAGGTTTGGCTGATCGAAAACGAAGGGCATGCCAAGCACACCTTCCCAAAAGTCGATGGATGTTTGCCTGTCGGCTCCGGTCAGGGTGATGTGATGCACCCCTTGGGTTTGCAGTTTGCGCATGACGGTGTTTCCCTTTTCTCAAGGGTATGGTGCGAATGTGTTGTTTCGCAAGGTATCTGTGCCTTTTGATCCTGCTCGCCCAAGATTTCGTGATTTGCATGTGAACGAATGATTTGCCCCTGTCTCGCCCGAGGTAATCAGACAGAATGAAGAGGTTTATCATGACAATGGGCAAGATGACCCGGCGAGGAGTGATCGCGGGCGGCGCGGCCATGTTGGCGGCACCGGCGGTTTGGGCCAGTCCGGCAGAAGGCGTGCGGCACAACGTATCGGGCTTTGCCGCCATTGATTGGCGTGATCATTTCGATACGCTCAAGGGTGGTGCGATCGTGGCCGATACGCAATCGCGGGCGTTGCATTTCTGGTCGGAGGATGAAAGCATCTACCGGCTGTTTCCCACCTCGGTTCCGCGGAGCGAGGACCTGACCAGGCTGGGCTATACCCGGATCATCAAAAAGGTCGAGGGCCCCTCCTGGACGCCGACGCCGTCGATGCGCGAGCGCGATCCGTCTTTGCCGGTGACGGTCCCGCCGGGGCCGGAAAACCCCATGGGCACCCATGCGCTGCATCTGTCGTGGCAGTATTATCGGATTCACGGCACCCATGACACGCGCAAGATCGGGCGCAAATCATCGGATGGCTGCATCGGGCTGTATAACGAAAAGATCGCAGAACTGTTTGGGCTGGCCAATGTTGGGACACAGGTCAGGCTGATCTGAGCCGGTCGGATGCATGGCCCTGCCGGTCACCCGGTGTGGTCCGGTACGGGCAGGGCATTGCGCCGTGTGATGGTGCGTAAGGCAAAGTTCGAGCGCAGATTGCGGATGCCGGGAATCGGCATCAACCGGGTTTCGAGAAACCGGTCGAAGGCCGTCAGATCGGCGGCCACGACCCGCAACAGGATGTCGCGCGAGCCGGTCATCAGATAGCATTCCATGACTTCTTCGCAATCCTTGATCGCGCGTTCGAAGGCGTCGATGGCGGTGCGGTCCTGTTTGTCGAGTTCGACCGAAACAAAGATCGTTACGCCAAGCCCCAGTTTGTTGGCGTCGACGCGCGCGCCATAGCCGGTAATCACCTTCTCGGCCTGCAATCGTTCCAGTCGCCGGGCGCAGGGCGTGGGGGACAGGCCGACGGTTTCGGCCAGATCGGTGGTGGTCATGCGCCCGTCTTCTTGCAGGGCAGCGATAATGCGGTGATCTATACGGTCCATATGGCGAATATCTCCAATATAAGAGAAAATCATATATGAATTCTCTAAATCCATCTCGTTGTTCGGGCAAGTTTGGTGAAATCGGCCTGTCCTGTTTTGCTATGCAAGAGGAAAGAGTTGGAGGTTCCATGAAACTGATTCCCGTTGACGCGCCAGGCCATGAACAGGTTGTTCGCATCGAAGACTCCGAAAGCGGCCTGAGCGGCATCATCGCCGTGCATTCAACGCAACTTGGCCCGGCGGCGGGTGGGCTGCGGATGCGACCCTATGACGGTTTCGAGGCCGCACTGGAGGATGCGCTGCGCCTGTCGCGGGGGATGACCTTCAAGAACGCGGCGGCGGGATTGCCGCTTGGCGGCGGGAAGGCGGTGATCATCGGCGATCCGGCACGGGACAAATCGCCCGAGGTACTGCACGCCTTCGGCCGAGCGGTCGAGGCGATGCAGGGGCAGTACTGGACGGCCGAGGATATGGGCATGACCCCGCGCGACATGGCCGAAATCGGGACGCAAACCGATTACGTGGCGGGGCTGGCCGATGGGGCATATGCCAGCGGCGATCCGTCTCCGATCACCGCGCGGGGCATATTCAACGCGATCCATACGACGGCGCGGCATCGGTTCGGCAGCGCCGATCTGACCGGGCGGCGGGTAGCGATACAGGGTTTGGGGCATGTCGGCCTGCATCTGTGCCGGTTCCTGCACGGGGCCGGGGCGCGGTTGGTTGTGACGGATGTATCGGATGCTCCGATGCGGCAGGCGGTCGAAATGTTCGGGGCACAGGCGGTTGCGACGGATGCGATCTATGGTGCCGAGGCCGATATTTTCGCGCCTTGCGCTATCGGGGCCATCCTGAACGAAATCACGATTCCGCAGTTGCAGGTCAGTGCGGTGGCCGGAGGCGCGAACAACCAGTTGGCCACGGCGGATGACGGGCAGCGCCTGCATGAGTGCGGTATTCTTTACGCTCCGGATTTTGTGGCGAATGGCGGCGGTATCATCAACGTGGCCACCGAGATTTTGCGCATCGGGAACCGGGAAATCTGGGTCGGTGAAAAGCTGGAGGCGCTGGACGATACGATGGACCGTATCCTGACCCGCGCAAGGCAATTGTCGGTCAGCCCCAATGGCGTGGCCGAAGCCATCGTGACCGAGCGTTTGCAGAAGGCGGCAGCCTGAGGGCCGCACAGGCCGGGGCGCTGCGATGCACGCCCCGGCTATGACTCTCTGCCCGCTCAGACCTGTGCGGGTTGGACCATGCCGATGATGTCGTAGGTCTGGCGCAGGATCGGATGCGCAATGGTGCGGGCGCGCTCGGACCCGTTGGCGAGAATGCGGTCGATTTCACCGACATCCTGCATCAGCCGGCCCATCTCTGACGAAATCGGCGCCAGTTTTTCCACCGCCAGTTCGGCCAGTAGCGGCTTGAACTCGGAAAACGGTTTGCCGCCCATGTCCTGCATCACCTGATCGACGCTTTGATCGTTGAGCGCGGCAAAGATGTTGACCAGATTGCGGGCTTCGGGGCGGTCCTCCAAGCCTTCGGTGGTTTCGGGCAGCGGTTCGGGATCGGTCTTGGCCTTACGAATTTTTTTGGCGATGGTGTCGGCATCGTCTGTCAGGTTGATGCGGCTCATGTCCGAAGGGTCGGATTTCGACATCTTCTTTGAACCGTCCCGCAAGCTCATGACACGCGTGGCTGCACCTTCGATCACTGGCTCGGTGATCGGGAAGAAATCGACGCCATAGTCGTTGTTGAATTTGATTGCGATGTCGCGGGTCAGTTCCAGATGTTGTTTCTGATCCTCGCCCACGGGAACATGCGTTGCGTGATAGACAAGAATATCTGCCGCCATCAGTGCGGGGTATCCGAACAACCCGAGGCTCGCCTGCTCGGCGTTCTTGCCGGCCTTGTCTTTGAACTGGGTCATGCGCTTCATCCAGCCCATGCGCGCCACGCAGTTGAACACCCACGCCATTTGCGTGTGCTCGGGCACCTGGCTCTGGTTGAACAGGATGGATTTTTGCGGGTCGATCCCCGAGGCGATGAAACCGGCGGTCAGTTGGCGCGTGGCATGACGCAATGCATCGGGTTCTTGCCAGACGGTGATCGCGTGCAGATCGACCATGCAGAAGATCGACTCGATCCCTTCGTTCTGGCTGTTGGCGAAGCGTTTGAGCGCGCCAAGGTAGTTGCCAAGCGTCAGGTTGCCCGAGGGCTGGATGCCCGAAAAGACACGCGGGGTAAAGGCCGCCTCGGTCATGGCTCATCTCCGTGGTGGATTTCTGTGCCCGCCTCGCTTACCCATGGGTCAAAGCCCCGTCAAGGAGAGCAGGCATGAGCAGCCCCCAAACCGACAGCCCCGTTAATCCGATTCCGCCTGTTGTGGTCGCCTTGTTTCTGGCGATCATCGTGATCGAAGCGGTGTTTTCGCTCGGAACGCGGGGGATGATCGGCGGGCCCGAGGCCGTGGGCTGGCGGCAGGGCGCCATTCAGGATTACGGGTTCAATGCCGAGATTTTTGGCTGGATGCTGCAAAACGGGGTTTGGCCGCTGGAGCATGTGAAGCGGTTCGTCACCTATGTCTTTGTCCATGGGTCATTCACCCATGCGTTATTCGCCGGTGTCATGCTGTTGGCGCTTGGCAAATTCGTGGGCGAGGTGTTTTCGCAATGGGCGACGCTGCTGTTGTTCATGACCTCGGCTATCGCGGGGGCCGCCGTTTTCGGATTGGTTGCCCCCGAACCGCCCTGGCTGATCGGGGCTTTTCCCGGCGTGTACGGGTTGATCGGCGGGTTTACCTATCTGCTGTGGTTGCGCCTTGGCCAGATGGGGGAAAATCAGGCAAGGGCGTTTTCCCTGATCGGTATTCTGATGGTGTTGCAGTTGATTTTCGGGCTGCTGTTCGGATCGAACAGCACATGGCTGGCCGATGTATCGGGCTTTGGTTTCGGCTTTTTACTGTCGTTTTTCCTTGCCCCAGGAGGGTGGGCCAAGATCCGTGCCAGGATACGGCACCGCTAGCGCGCGGAGTCAGAACATCTTGGAAGGCAGGACAGGCAGGAACAGGGCAAACCGCCTGTTCCGCTCATACGGGTAGGGCATTACGAAACCTTCGCGTTCGTCCGGGGACAGCGCGGCATTGGATTGTGCGGCCTTGTGCCATGTGCTGGCCCTGGTCGTATCTCCCTGATCGAAGTGATCCCCCAGCCATTTGCGTGCCAGTTCTTCGCGCAGGTTCTGCACCACGGCGGGATTGTCGAAGGCGATACTGGCCTCGGTATCCCAGTGCATCGAACGACCGTTCAGGTTGGCCGATCCGATCATGCCCCATTCATCGTCGATCAGTGTCAGCTTGGCATGGACATAGACGATAGGCGCCCCTTCGAGGGCACCGTCCTCATCCGGTTTCGTGTTGCGCGGCTGCACCGGGGATATGGCGACCATCCGCTCGCCAAAGGCTTTGTGGCATTGGCGCAGGTTGCGAACTTGCAGGGCTTGCGCCAGCCGCGCATCGAACCCGTCATCGCCATCAAAAATCACCCGTTCGGGTTCGGTTGGCATCAGCAGGATCAGGTTCAGATCCGGATTACGGCGTCCGGCATCGGCCAGGGTGCGGGCCAGTTGCCGGTGGCGGAAAAACTGTGTTTCGATGTAGATATGGCGCCTGGCCCTGGCGAACGCCTTGAGCAGTACATCGAGATGCTCGGTGACGTGATCGTCGGGGCCAAGCGCCGAATAGGTCAGCCTTGGCATCGAAATGGTGCGTACAAGACGGGTGTCGCCGTTGGGTTGCGAAGCCGTGGCAGGAGGCAGGTGTTCGCCCTTGTCGCAAAGTGACGGGGCCTGCCAATCGAGCGCGCGGTTCCATGTGTCGATGAAATGCGCGCGGATGTCCTGACAGATCGGGCCAGAGGTTTCGGCGCTGATGTCATGCCATGTCTTGTCGGCCTCGCGCTCGTGGTCGGGTGAATCGTAACGTCTTTCGTTTACATCCAACCCGCCGATCACGGCGCGGTGCCCGTCGCTGACCGCGAATTTCTGGTGTAGGGTGACCGGGCGCAGGCGCCCCCCGCGTTCGAGGATTTGCTTTTGCAGATCGGTCAGGGCCTCGGGTGGATCGTTGCGCAGGTCGGCCATTTTCGAGCGAATCTTGCTGCGCAGGGCCCACATCCACAGGCTGCCCGCGAATTGCCCGTGCGGGGCGCAGAGAACGTCGCAATCGCCGCTCATCGCATCGGCAAAGCCTTTGGCATTGGTCCAGGCCGAACGATGCAAATCCTTGGTAAAGATCGCGTCGAAATCCGAGACGATCATGCGGATACGCACACCCCGGTTGCTGATGTGACGCAGCAGGCTTTTCCAATCGGTCAGCCCCCTATCCAGCAACTCGGGAGAGCGCAGAGCGGTGTCCGGATCGAAGATGCGGAAGGACAGGAACAGTTCCTGTTCGGCCTCCCAGGCGATGCGTTCGAGCGCGGGAAAGACCTGTGCGGCGGTGATCAGGGGTATGAGGGGCGTATCGACCATGCCCGTCAGCTTACCCGGTGCGCCGCAGGTTGCGGAAGTCCTGTATGCGGAAGGCGCCGATCAGGTGGCCAATGCCGAAATAGCTGACGATGCCTGTCGCGATCAGAACCAACAGCGCGATCCAGCGCAGGCCGGGCATTCCGAAGAACGGGCTCAGCAGAACATGAACGCCCCAGACGATTACCCCCATCAACGCCGAGGCGGCGAGGATGCGCCAGATGCGGCGGTGGAACCGGTCGTCGAAGCGGGCAACGTCCCCATAGGCGCGCGCGCCATGCATCAGCAGCCAAACCATGACCCAACCGGCGACGGTGGTGGCGATGGCCGCCGCGATCCAATCGAGCAAAAAGGCCAGACCGATGGCCAGAACGGCATTCACGATCATAGCGACAACCGCATAGCGGAAAGGGCTTTTGGTATCTTCGCGGGCGAAGAACAGCGGTTGCAGGATTTTTTGCAATACAAAGGCCGGCAGGCCGAGACCATAGATCGCCACTGCCAATGCGGTGGCGGCGGTATCGTCGGTTCCGAAGGCGCCGCGTTCGAACAGGACCGAGACCAGCGGTATGGGGACGGCGACCAGTGCGACCGCGCAAGGTACCGTCAAGATCAGGGAAATCTCGGCGGCGCGGGAATAGGCCGCGCGCGCGCCGGTGTGATCCTCGACCTTCAGGCGGCGTGACAGGTCGGGCAACAGGACGATGCCAACGGCGATGCCGACCACGCCAAGAGGCAACTGATACAGACGGTCGGCGGAATAGAGCCAGCTGACTGCCTTGTCATAGTTCGAGGCGACCTGCTGGCCCACCAACAGGTTCACCTGCATCACTCCGCCGGCCAGGGCGGCGGGGATCGCGACGCGGACCAGGCGGGCCATGTCCGGGGTCCAGCGGGGGCGGACGGGGCGGATGTGCAGCCCCGCATTGCGAGCAGCGATCCAGACCAAGGCCAGTTGGGCGATGCCGGCAAAAGGTATGGCCCAGACAAGAGCGTGGGCCACTGCCCCCCCTGTTTGAGCGGCGAAGACCATGGCGGCGACCAGCATGACGTTCAGCACCACCGGCGCGGCGGCGGCGGCGGTGAATCGTCCCACGGCGTTTAACGCCCCGGAAAACAGCGCGGCCAGCGAGATGAACAGAATATAGGGAAAGACCACGCGACCGAATTCCACTGTCAGGTCAAAACGTTCGTCCCCGGCAAAGCCCTCGGCCGTGGCCCAGACCAGCGCCGGCATGAACAGCAGCGCCAGCCCGGTCAGCATCAGAAGCACCAGCGACAGTCCGGACAGCGCCAGAGAAGCGAAATGCTGGTGATCCTCGTGGCCTTCGTACTTCTTTGAAAACATTGGAACAAAGGCGGCGTTGAATGCGCCTTCGGCAAAGAAGCGGCGGAACATGTTGGGCAGGCGAAAGGCGGCGACGAAGGCATCCATCATCGCGCCCGGCCCCAGATAACTGGCAATGAGAACGTCGCGCACGAAGCCCAGCATCCGGCTGAGCAAGGTCCACCCGCCGACAGTCAGGACACCGGATAACAGGCGAACGGGTCTCATGGGCAGGCCTTCGGTTGGGGCGGTTCCGATCACGCTTAGCGGATCGCGAGGCGGTGGGGAAGGGCGGGAAAACCGGGGGATGCAGGGCGTGGGTGGCGAATCGGCGTTAATACGCTGAAATCGCGGCAAAAGCCGGATCGGCAAAGCATCGGTATCACGTCGGTATTGCGTCGGTGCCGGGGGCGGTGCGGGCCGGGGTTAACGGGGCGTCCTCAGCCACCCGACACCAGACGCCAGAAAAACACCGCGCTCATCCCGAACCCGATCAGGGCGATCAGCAGGCGCACAGTGGATTTCGGCAGGGCGCGGGCCAGCGGAGCCCCGGCATAGCCCCCTGCCGTGGCGGCGGCCATCATCATCAGCGCCTGCGGCCATGCCACCAGACCGGCCAGGGCAAAGACCGCCACGGAAATGGCCGAGATTGCAAAGCTGAGGCCGTTTTTCAGCCCGTTCATCTGGTGCAGGTCTGTCATGCCCCACATGGCGAACAGTGCCAGCAGGACGATCCCGAGGCCGCCATTGAAATACCCGCCATAGAGGCTGACCACGAAAAGGCCGAACGCGCCTTCGGGGGTGACGCTGCGGGCGTGGGTGGCCGCCCATGCGCGGATGCGGTCGCCAAACAGAAAGACGATTGTCGCGGCCAGAAGCAGGAAGGGCACCACGACCGAGAACGCCTTGTTCGACGAGATCAGCAGCAAGCCCGCGCCGGTGACGCCCCCGGCCAGAGAGATCAGGCCAAGGCGGAGCAGGCGGGGCCGGTCGATACTGGCCAGTTCGGCCCGGAATCCGAGCGCTCCGCCAAGATAGCCCGGAAACACGGCAACGGCACTGGTGGCGTTTGCGGCCACGGGTGGCACCCCGGTAAAGACCAGTGCGGGAAAGGTCAGGAACGTGCCGCCGCCCGCGATGGTGTTGAGCACACCCGCGCCAAAGGCGGCTGCCAGCAGAATCAGGATATCGGTCATGGGAATGGCACCTGTCACAAAAAGCAGGGGCGCGGAAATCGCGCCCCGGTGCGATGTCGGTGATTTGGCGGGCCGGTGTCAAGCGGTGGCGCGTTCCACCCCTTCGGTGATGGCGCTGCGCAGCTTCTTTTCAAGAGCCTTTTGCTTGGCCTCCGAGTGGAATTTCAGGCCGAACATATCCTTGACATAGAAGGTATCGACCACCTGCTCGCCATAGGTCGCGATCACGGCCGAGTTGATGTAGATGTTGTTGTTCGCCAGTGTCCGGGTGAGATCATAAAGAAGGCCGGGGCGGTCACGGGTATCGACCTCGATGATCGTGTAGATTTCGGACCCTTCGTTATCGAAGGTGATGTGTGTGGGCACCTTGAAGGCGCGTTCGCGCTTCTTGATCTTGTCGCGCGATCTGATCGCTTCGGTCGCTACGATTTCGCCCTTCAGCGTCTTGTGAATCATGTCGCGCAGGCGCGGAAGGCGTGCGGCCTCATAGGGGTGGCCGTCGGCATCCTGTATCCAGAACACGGCGGTCGCGAAGCCGTCTTTCGATGTGTAGGTGCGCGCATCGACGACATTGGCCCCGACCAGGGCCAGTGCCCCCGCCAGCCGAGAGAAAATGCCGGGATGATCGGCCAATGCGAAACAGGCGCGGGTGGCGTCGCGGTCTTCGTCGATGGCAAGGTCGATGGCGATTTCGTCGGCCTCCAGATCGCGCAGCAACCGGGCGAAAACCACATGCGCGGTTACGTGCAGACCCTGCCAGTAGGGCGGGTAATGGCGCGCGGTTTCGCGCTTGAGGTCCTTGGCGGGCCAATCGGTCAGGGCTTCGCGCAGGTTGCGCTTGGCATCCGAGCCGCGCTGTTCGCGGTTGAGGTCCTCGAGCCCGCCTTCCATGGCGCGCTGTGTCTGGCGATACAGCGCCCGCAGCAGCGAGGCCTTCCAGTTGTTCCAGGTGGTCGGGCCGACGCCGCGGATGTCGCAGACCGTCAGCACGCACAGCAAATCCAGCCGGTCCTTGGTTTGCACGGCCTTGGCGAAATCGCGCACCGTGCGCGGATCGGCAATATCGCGTTTCTGCGCCATGTCCGACATCAGGAGGTGATAGCGCACCAGCCATTCGACGGTGTCCACCTCTTTGGGTTTGAGACCGAGCCGCGGGGCGACCTTGCGGGCGATGCGGGCACCGACGATCGAGTGATCCTCGTCCCGGCCCTTGCCGATGTCGTGCAACAGCAGGGCGACATAGAGAACCCGGCGGTTTACGCCAGCCTCGAGAATCGAACTGGACAGGGGCAGGTCATCCGTGCGTTCGCCGCGCTCGATCTGTGCAAGGTTCGAGATGCACTGGATCGTATGTTCGTCCACCGTGTAGCTGTGATACATGTTGAACTGCATCAGCGCGACGATGGGCTCGAATTCGGGGATGACAGCCGACAGCACGCCCAGTTCGTTCATCCGGCGCAGGGCGCGTTCGGGATTGCCGTGTTTCAGCAACAGATCGAGGAACAGCTTGCGCGCCTTGGGATCGTTGCGGAAGGTATCGTCGATCAGGTCGAGATTGGCGGTGACAAGGCGCATCGCGTCGGGATGGATCAGCAGGCCGGTGCGCAATCCTTCCTCGAACAAGCGAAGCAGGTTCAGCGGATCGGACAGGAACGCCTCTTCGTCCAGGATGGCCAGGCGCCCGTGGACCTCGGTATAACCTTTCTTGAGCTTGCGCTTGCGGCGGAAGATGCGTTGCAGAAGCGGTTGGGATTTGACATGGGCCGCTTCCAGCTTGGTCAGGAAGATGCGGGTCAGGTCGCCCACCTGCGTCGCGTGGCGGAAATAGTCCTGCATGAACACTTCGACCGCGCGGCGCCCGGCGGTGTCCTTGTAGCCCATGCGCTCGGCCACTTCGACCTGAAGATCGAAGGTGAGCTGATCGGTGGGGCGCCCGGTAATCAGGTGGATATGGCAGCGCACCGCCCAGAGAAAGTTTTCGGCCGTGGCGAAGGTGTCGAATTCGTCCTCGGTGAACATGCCGACATCCACCAGATCGGCGACGCTGTCGACGTGATGCAGGTATTTGGCGATCCAGAACAGCGATTGAAGATCGCGCAAGCCGCCCTTGCCTTCTTTCACGTTGGGCTCGACCATGTAGCGCTGACCGCCCTGTTTTTCGTGGCGGGCGTCGCGTTCTTCGAGTTTGGCCTCGATGAATTCGCGCTCGGAGCCATCGAACAGTTCATGCCAGAGGCGTTTCCTGAAGTGGTCGGCCAGTTGCCGGTCGCCAGCCAGGAAGCGGTTTTCCAGAAGCGCGGTGCGAATCGTGAAATCTTCGCCGCCCAGACGAAGGCAATCGCGGATCGTGCGGCTGGCATGGCCGACCTTCAGGCGCAGATCCCACAGGATGTAGAGCATCGATTCAATGACGCTTTCGGCCCAGGGGGTGATTTTGTACGGCGTCAGGAACAGCAGGTCGACATCCGACTGAGGGGCCATTTCCCCCCGGCCATAGCCGCCGACCGCAAAGACGGTGATCCGCTCTGCTTCGGTCGGGTTGGCCAATGGATGGATATGGCTGGTGACGACGTCGAGGGCGGTCAGGATCACGCAATCTGTCAGCCAGCTATAGGCGCGCACGGTGGGACGCGAGGCAAAGGGGCGCTCGGCCAGTCCGGCAGCGATTGCATCGCGCCCGCGCCTGAGCTGATCCGACAGGATACCCACGACGGCCTTTCGCAGGTCGCTGGTGTTCCCGTCGGCCTGTTTGGCGGCGGTCTCGATCCGTTTGGCGACCGTCGCGCTGTCGAAGATCTCGGGGGCCGGGCAGATCAGGTCATCCGGCTGCGGGATCAAGTCTTTCATTCTGTTCCTTTGTCGGGATCACCCGAACGATCAGAAGCCCGCGCCGCCAAAGCTTTTGGGAGCCGGGTCGATCACGGCAACCTGGTTGTTGCGGATCGTGGCCACGGCAAGGCCGCGGTCGGTGCTGTTGTCCTGCCGGAAGCGGAACACGCCGTTGACACCCTGAAAGCCCGCGCTTTGGGTCAGCGCCGCACGACCGAGTGCATCGGCGCGCCCGGACCGGGCCAGTGCGCCCACCACGGCAATCCCGTCATAGGCCAACCCGGCCAGAGCATGGGGCGGCTCGCCATATGCACCCTGGAAGCGGCTGCGGAACTGCGCGGCACGTGGCGGATCGGGCAGGGTGAACCAGCCACCCTGAACGCCCGGCAATTGCAGCGTTTGCGGCGGCGTGTCCCAACGGCTGAGGCCCATGTATTGTATGTTGGCGGGGCTCAGGCCCGCTTCGGGCAGCATTTGAGAAAACAAGGGCAGTGCGCCGGCGGTGTTCGCCGTCAGGAAGATCGCGTCGGCACTGTTTTGTGCTGCGGCGGTCTTGATCTGGGGGATGGCGGCGACGACGCCCTGTTGCGAGAATTCGTATCCAACGCTGCCAGCCGGGGTTGCGCCGTTTTGGGCGATGGCCTGTTCGATGGCCTGTTTGCCCATACGGCCCGACAGGTTGTCGGAATAGACGGTCAAAATGCGGCTCTTGCCTTGCCGTGTGGCGAAGCTGGCCAGACGGTCCGCCGTGGTCTGGAAGGTCTGGCCAAGGATGTAAAGGTTCCCCCCCGCGATTGTCGGGTTGTTGGAAAAGGCCAGTACGTTGACGTTTTCGTTCGCGACGGCGACAGCAACGGCATTGGCCGATTCCGCGTGTAGCGGGCCGATAATGATCCGGGCGCCGTCGGCAACTGCGTTCATCGCGGCGGTTTGCGCCTGAGCCGCGTTTCCTGCCGTCCCGTAAACCCGCAGGTCGATCCTGACGCCGCTCAGATCGGCGGCGGCCAGGCGGGCGGCATTTTCAAGATCGCGCGCCAGTTTCTGCTCTTGCGGAACCGCCGAGCCGTGCGGCACCAGCAAAGCCACGGGGACAGCAGCACCGGCCCCGCCGGGTTGTCCGCCGCCTCCGCCTCCGCCGCTCATGGAAACGGGCTGACAGGCGGCCAGCCACAGGATCGAGAACAGCACGGCCAGAAAGCCGGGCACCTTGCGGGCAGTGATCAAAACGGCGAACATGGGTACGTCTACTCCCTGATTGCGGACGGGTCTGAGCCTGTTCCGGTTTCGGGGCCGATAATAAACGTCATGCGAGGCGGGTCCAGTGGTGAATCCCAAACAGCAGAATCTGGCGCCGGGCCTGTACCTGATCGCCACGCCCATCGGCACGGCCCGCGACATCACGTTGCGGACGCTGGACATTCTGGCGTCGGCCGATGTGATCGCCGCCGAAGACACGCGCAGCCTGCGGAAATTGCTGGATATTCACGGGATTGCCTTGGGCGAGCGACCGCTGATCGCCTATCACGACCATAATGGCGATCGCGTGCGTCCGCGCCTGATACAGGCGTTGGAGGCAGGCAAATCGGTTGTCTATGCGTCGGAGGCGGGTACGCCGATGGTGGCCGATCCGGGATACGATCTGGCGCGCGCCGCGGTGGCAGAGGGGCATACGCTGATTTCCGCCCCTGGACCGTCGGCAGCGATTACCGCGCTGACCCTGGCCGGATTGCCGACCGATCGGTTCTTTTTCGCGGGGTTTCTGCCCAATACCGCAGGGCGGCGGAAAACCGCCCTGCAAGAGCTGGCCGAGGTGCCCGGAACGCTGATCTTCTACGAATCACCCAAACGTATCGCCGCCATGTTGCGCGACGCCGCGCAGGTACTGGGGGGCGCGCGACGGGCGGCGGTGTGCCGGGAACTGACCAAGAAATTCGAAGAGGTCTTGCGCGGAACGCTGGACGAGTTGGCCGCGACATGTGCTGAACGGACTCTGAAAGGCGAGATCGTCGTGCTGATCGACCGCGGGCATTTACCAAATATTCGGGAAGTGGATTTAGATTCTGCGTTGAATGAGGCACTACAGGGGCTGTCGGTGCGCGATGCGGCGGACAAGGTCTCGGAGGATTTGGGGTTGAAGCGGCGGCAGGTCTATCAGCGTGCGCTGGACCTCGATGCCCAACGCTCGAAGGAGGGCGACAGATGATGCAAATGATTGATTTGCCGGAACATGCGCAGGGTGTTTGCAAAACTGCGCGGCGCGAACGTGGCAAGCGGGCTTACCTGTCGGGCATGGCGGCGGAAAAGATCGTTGCCGGGGCATATGATGCGCGTGGGGCCGATTTGCTGGAAATGCGTTGGCGGGGCCAGAGCGGCGAAATTGACATGATCCTCCAGGATGCGGCAGAGATCGTCTTTTGCGAGGTCAAGAAAGCCCGTGATTTCGACACGGCCATGGCGCGGCTGCGCCCGACGCAGATACAGCGCATTCATGGTGCAGCGGCAGAGTACCTTGCGAATGTGCCAGCGGGGCAATTGGCCGAGGTACGGTTCGATCTGGCCGTGGTGGATGAAACCGGACGGGCGGAGATCATTGAAAACGCGTTTGGCCATTTCTGATTTGCGCTCGCGCGCCCCATGTTCCATGTAAGACCGGAAACATGATTGCAGGGGACGGCCATGAAAATCGCCTTTCAGATGGACCCGATCGGGCCGATCGACATCAATGCCGACAGTACGTTTCGTCTGGCCGAAGAGGCTCAGGCGCGGGGGCATGAACTGTTTTACTATACGCCCGACCGTCTGGCTTATATCGAAGGGCGGGTCGTGGCGCGGGGCTGGCCGCTGAAGGTGCAGCGGGTCGAGGGGGATCATTTTCAACTGGACGACGAGGTCGAGGTGGACCTGGCCGATTACGATGTCGTCTGGCTGCGTCAGGATCCGCCCTTCGACATGTTCTACATCACCACCACACATTTGTTGCAACGGGTGATGCCCGGAACATTGGTGGTCAACGATCCCTTTTGGGTGCGGAACTTTCCTGAAAAGCTGCTGATCCTCGATTTCCCCGACCTGATGCCGCCGACCGCCATTGCGCGCGATCTCGCGACGATCCGCGCCTTCAAGGATCGGCATGGCGATGTGATCCTCAAGCCGCTTTACGGCAACGGGGGCGCCGGGGTGTTCCACCTGCCGGCCTCGGACCGGAACCTGAGTTCATTGCATGAACTGTTCACCGGGTTCAGCCGCGAGCCGCTGATCGTTCAGAAATACCTGCCCGAGATCAAGAATGGCGACAAACGCGTGATCCTTGTGGACGGGGAGCCGGCGGGCGCGATCAACCGGGTTCCGGCGCAGGGTGAGACGCGTTCGAACATGCATGTGGGGGGGCGCCCCGAGAAAATCGCGCTGAGTGACCGGGATCGGGAAATATGTGCCGCCATTGGGCCGTTGTTGCGTGAAAAGGGGCAGGTGTTCGTGGGCATCGACGTGATCGGTGATTACCTGACCGAGATCAACGTGACCTCGCCCACCGGCATTCAGGAACTCGAGCGGTTCGACGACATCAATGTGGCCGCCATGATCTGGGACGCCATCGAGGCCAGGCGCGGGTGAGCCTGCGGCGGGGTATTCTGAACGTCGTTTTGCGACTGACCGAAAAGCGCCATCTGGCACGGGCCACGGACCCCATGGAATTGCGGGAGGCGTTCGAGCGCAAGGCGCGTTTCTGGTTTCGCGCCCCACGTGGCAGTCGGTTTGTCGACGCCCGGATGGACGGGGTGCCGGTCACCTGGGCCTATGGGCCGGGTGTTGGCGATGAAGGCCCGATCATTCTTTATCTGCATGGCGGGGGTTATGTGTTCGGCTCGCCGCGCACGCACCGGGCAATGGTGGCGCGGTTGTCGGGAATAACGAGGCTGCCCGCCGTCCTGCCGGACTACAGGCTGGCGCCCGAGCATGTCTTTCCGGCGGCATTGGAAGATGCGCTGGCTGTCTATATCGAATTGAGCGCGCAGCGCGAGGTGATCCTGGGCGGTGACAGCGCGGGTGGGGGGCTGGCTTTGGCCCTGCTGGGGGAGATCCTGAAACACGGTTTGCGCCGTCCTGCCGGTGTGTTCTGTTTTTCGCCGTTGACCGACATGACCTATTCCGGGGACAGCATGGTCGCCAACAGGCAGGCCGATGCGATGTTGCCGGCGAAACGCGCCGGGGAGTTGGGGGATATGTATTTGCAGGGTGTCAGCCCGCGCGATCCCCGTGCCTCGCCGCTGTTTGCACAGATGCGCGGTGCACCGCCCGTATGGATGGCTGCGGGGGATACCGAAATCCTGCTGGACGACACGCGGCGCATGGCCGCGCGGCTGCGCGAGCAGGGCGTTGACGTAACCGAGGAGATCAAACACGACCTGCCGCATGTCTGGCCGGTTTTCGGCCCTGTGCTCTTGCCCGAGGCGGGTGAGACATTGACCCGTCTGGCGGGCTGGATCAGCCGTCTGCGGCAAAGCTCAGGCGATAGCTGACGGCTTCGGCGACATGCGGGCGGCGTACATCGTCTGACCCTTCCAGATCGGCTATGGTGCGGGCGACGCGCAACACGCGATGATATCCCCGTGCGGACAGGCCAAAACGCTCGGCCACCTTGTTGATAAGTGTGCGTCCTTCGTTGTCGGGGGTGGCGATCTGTTCCAGAACCTTGCCCTCGGCATCGGCGTTGAGCCGTATGCCGTCTTGTGTTTCGAAGCGTGCGGCCTGTAGGGTGCGGGCGGCGGCCACTCGTTCGGCCACGATGGCGGAACTGTCGCCCGAGGTTGGCAGATCGAGATCGGTAAAGGCCACCGGGGGGACCTCGACGCGCAGGTCGAAACGATCCATCAGCGGCCCCGAAATGCGGCCCATGTAATCCTCGCCACAGGCGGGGGCGCGGCTGCAGGCGCGGTTGGGGTCGGACAGGTAACCGCATTTGCAGGGATTGGCCGCAGCCACCAGCATGAAGCGGCAGGGGTATTTCACATGGGCGTTTGCGCGGGCGATCATCACCTCACCGGTTTCGATCGGTTGGCGCAGGGTTTCCAGCACGGTGCGGGAAAATTCGGGAAACTCGTCCATGAACAGCACGCCGTTATGGGCGAGGCTGATTTCACCCGGCGACGCGCGCCGCCCGCCCCCGACGATGGCGGCCATGCTGGCGGTGTGGTGCGGTTCGCGAAACGGGCGGGTGCGGTTGATGCCGCCCTCGTCCAGCAGGCCGGCCAGCGAATGGATCATCGAGGTTTCCAAGGCTTCGGGCGCGGTCAGCGGAGGCAGAATGCCGGGCAGACGCGCGGCCAGCATGGATTTTCCCGATCCGGGCGTGCCGACCATCATCAGGTGGTGCCGCCCGGCGGCGGCGATCTCCAGTGCCCGTTTGGCACGTTCCTGTCCCTTGACATCCAGCAGGTCGCGGCCCGAACTGTCGGAGGTCACTTCACCCGGCTCAGCGGGGGGCAATGGCGATTGGCCGGTATAATGACGCACCACGTCGGCGAGGCTGGCGGCGCTGATGACCTGTGTCGCGCCAACCCAGGCCGCCTCGGCCCCTGACGCCTTGGGGCACAGGAGCGTGCGATCTTCCTCGGCGGCGGCCATGGCCGCAGGCAGGGCGCCGAGCACCGGGATCAGGGAACCGTCGAGCGACAACTCGCCCAGGGAACAGGTGCCTTCGACAGCATCGGTGGGGATGATTTCAAGCGCGGCCAGCAGGGCCAAGGCGATCGGCAGGTCGAAATGGCTGCCTTCCTTGGGCAGGTCAGCGGGGCTCAGGTTGATGGTGATCCGTTTGGAGGGCAAGGCGATAGCCATGGAGTTGAGCGCGGTGCGCACCCTGTCGCGGGCTTCGGATACGGCTTTGTCGGGCAGGCCCACAAGCGAGAAGGCCGGAATGCCGGGGGTGATGGCGCATTGCACCTCGACCTGACGGGCCGTGACGCCCTCGAAGGCGACGGTATAGGCGCGGGCGACCATTGGCGGGCAATCCTTGGTTAAACTTGGTTAACTCTTGGATAGCGTGTGGTTGGTTGAGGAAGCGTTAATATCATGCCGGTGAAGGTGGGGGTCTTGGTAATGCCGGGGCTCTGCTCGGTCGAGACTCCTTTGCCCACCAAGTATTTCGGGAATGAGGGGGCGCTCTCAGGGCAGGTGGTTGATGGTCGCTGCCCGCCAACCATCGTCCTGCCAGTGCAGTTCGGTGACCGACAGGTTTTCGATCCGGTGCGCGAACGCCTCGTAGGCGGTAACCCCAAGGGCCTGTTGCACCTGTGTCAGGATCGCGCCGAAATGGGCGACGGCGATGATATCGCGGCCGGGATGGGCCATGCGCAGCCGGGAAACCGCGCGGTTGACGCGCGCCGTGATCTGGTTCCAGCTTTCGCCTTCAGGTGCGCAGAGATCGCCGGGGTTGTCCCAGAAAGCGCGCAGGTGGTCGGGGTTTGGCACGGTATCGAATGCCTTCAACTCCCACGCACCAAAATGAATTTCGCGCAGATCGCGATCATGAGGCAGGCGGGTGCGGTGCCCGGTGATGGCGTCGGCGGTGGCCGTGGCGCGTTTCAGGTCGGACGAGACGATCAGCGCATCTTTGGGCAGGTGGGCATCGAGCCGGGCCAGTTGTGCGGTGTCGCTCAGGTCGGCAGGCAGGTTCGACCAGCCGACCATGGATTTCGCATGCGTTGGCCCATGACGCACCCAGAAGATGCGGCTCATGGCAGATGCCCCTTGAGCACCTGCGGCAAGCCTGCAACGACGTTGACGACCAGCCCGGCACGCGCGGCGAGGGTTTGATTGAGGCGGCCCTGTGCCTCGCGAAAACGGCGGGCAAGCGGGTTTTCCGGGACGACGGAGAGGCCCACCTCGTTTGATACGACGATGACTGGGGCGGGGCAGCCGGCAAGACCGGCCAGCAGGGTATCTCGTGCCTGTTCCAAATCGGATTCGGCCAGCAAATGATTGCTGAGCCACATCGTGGCGCAATCCAGCAAAACGACCTGATCGGCAGCGATGTCATGCAGGGCAGAACCCGGATCAAGCGGTGCCTCGATGGTCTGCCAGCCATCACCGCGCATCTGGCGATGCCGGGCGACCTTGGCCTGCATTTCTTCGTCGAATGCCTGTGCGGTGGCAAGATAAACGCGATTTTGCCCGGATTGAACAACCAGAGACTCGGCGAAGGTGGATTTACCCGAGGCCGCGCCACCAATCACAAGGGTGAGTTCGGGAAGCATCTTTTGCGCCTTTGATTGATCCGGTTTCGTCCGGCCTGCGTATCACTTGGCGAAGTGCCTAGAAAGGAACAAAAACGGACCGACAGGTCGGGAGGGTACATGCCGCAGGACGAATCGCAAAGGAACAGCATGTCGCGCAGGGCAATGAATGCGGAACTGCTGGATGCCGAGACCGAACTGAAACTGGCCTATGCATGGCGTGACGAGCGAGACGAACAGGCGTTGCACCGGCTCACGACCGCTTACATGAGGCTGGCGATTTCCATGGCAAGCAAGTACCGCCGCTATGGCGCGCCGATGAACGACCTGATCCAGGAGGCCGGATTGGGCCTGATGAAAGCGGCGGACAAGTTCGATCCGGATCGTGGCGTGCGGTTTTCGACCTATGCGGTTTGGTGGATCAAGGCGTCGATTCAGGATTACGTGATGCGCAACTGGTCGATGGTGCGGACGGGATCGACCAGCAGCCAGAAATCGCTGTTCTTCAACATGCGCCGGGTTCAGGCCCGGATCGAACGCGACGCGATGACCATGGGGCAGGACCTGGACGGTCATCAGATGCGTGAACTGATCGCGCACGAGGTCGGTGTGCCCTTGCGCGATGTCGAGATGATGCAAGGACGTTTAGCAGGCTCCGATTTTTCATTGAACGCCACGCAATCGGTCGAAGACGAAGGCCGCGAGTGGATCGAAACGATCGAGGATGACGGGCCGCGAGGGGATGAACTGGTCGAGCAGGACCATGACCTGTCGGCATTGCGCGGGTGGCTGGATGATGCCATGGGCGATCTGAACGACCGCGAAAGGTTCATCGTGCATGAACGCAAGCTGCGCGAGGGGCCTCGGACGCTGGAGTCTTTGGGGCAGGAACTGAACCTGTCGAAAGAAAGGGTGCGGCAGTTGGAAGCGGCGGCCTTTCAAAAGATGCGCAAACATCTTGAACGTCATGGCGACGAGGTGCAGAACTTGTTGGCATGAAGCTGTTCCACGCCGCCATATTCACAATCGGGGTCGCCTCGTCTGCCGCTTTGGCGCAGGATGTGGTGGTTGTGGGTGAGGTCCATGACAACCCCGCCCATCATCGGGTGCAGGCCGAAATCGTGCGCGAGGTCGCGCCCAAGGCGCTTGTGTTCGAGATGCTGACCTCCGGGCAAGCCGATGCGATCACGCCGGACAATCGCGGCGATCCGGTGGCTTTGGCCAAGGCATTGGATTGGGCGAATTCCGGCTGGCCGGATTTTTCGATGTATTACCCGATTATCGCTGCCGCCCCCGAGGCGCGGATTTACGGTGCTCAGGTGCCGCGCGACGTGGCGCGTGCCGCGTTCGGCGATGGGATCGCGGCATCGTTTTCCGGGGATGCCGAGACCTATGGGCTGACTGCCCCCTTGCCGGAGGCGCAACAAAGCGCGCGAGAAGCGATGCAGATGGTCGCGCATTGCGATGCCCTGCCGCAAGAAATGCTGCCGGGCATGGTTGCCATCCAGCGGCTGCGGGATGCGGAACTGGCGCACGCCGTAGTGCAGGCCATGCAGGATACGGGCGGACCGGTGGTGCTGATTACCGGCAATGGCCATGCCCGCAAGGATTGGGGGGCGCCGTCTTATCTGGAACGGGTCGCTCCCGATCTGGAACTGCGGGTGATCGGCCAGAGCGAAGACGATGCGCCGTTGGCGGGTGAGTATGACGAGATACGTCCGGCCCCGGCGGTAGAGCGCGAAGATCCCTGCGCCGCCTTCAAGGGAAGCGGCTGAGCCACCCTTGCCAGCCCGCGGGGCAGGGCCTAGTGTCGGCGCGGTTCTGACAAGGAAAGCGCCATGCTGGCATCCAAACGCATCCTTTTGATCATCGGCGGCGGTATCGCGGCCTTCAAGGCGCTGGACCTGATCCGCCGTCTGCGCGAGCGTGGTGCACAGGTGACCCCGGTCCTGACCCGCGCGGGCGAGGAATTCGTCACGCCGCTGTCAGTGTCTGCACTAGCCGGAAACAAGGTGTTCCGCGACCTGTTCGACCTGACGGACGAGGCCGAAATGGGCCATATCGAACTGAGCCGGAGTGCCGATCTGATTGTCGTGGCCCCGGCCACGGCAGACCTGATGGCCAAGATGGCGCAGGGCCATGCCGATGATCTGGCCTCGACCCTTCTGTTGGCCACCGATACGCCGGTTCTGATTGCGCCCGCGATGAATGTGCGCATGTGGCAGCACCCCGCAACGCAGCGCAATATCACCACCTTGAAGGGCGACGGTATCGGGTTTGTCGGCCCGGCCGAGGGCGATATGGCCTGTGGAGAACACGGACCGGGGCGCATGGCGGAACCCCTTGAGATCGTCACCGCCATTGATGCCGCCCTGTCGGACGGTCCGCTGAGAGGTAAGCGTATTGTCGTGACCTCGGGGCCGACGTACGAGCCCATCGACCCTGTGCGCTATATCGCCAACCGGTCCTCGGGGGCGCAGGGCACGGCGATTGCCCGCGCTCTCGCGGTGCTCGGGGCTGAGGTGATTTTCGTCACCGGGCCCGCCGATGTGGCCCCGCCCGAAGGGGTCACCGTGGTGAAGGTGGAGACCGCGCAACAGATGCTGGAGGCCGTACAGGGGGTGCTACCCGCAGATGCGGCAGTATTCGCCGCCGCCGTGGCCGATTGGCGCGTGGCGAGTGCCAGCAGTTCGAAGATCAAGAAAACCAAGGGTGGGCTGCCGGTGCTGGAGTTCGCCGAGAACCCCGATATCCTGGCGACTGTCAGCCAGATGGAACAGGGGCGTCCGGACCTTGTGGTGGGGTTTGCAGCCGAAACCGATCACGTCATCGAAAACGCCACCGCCAAGTGTGCGCGCAAGGGATGTGACTGGATCGTCGCCAATGATGTCAGCCATGAAACGGGCATCATGGGCGGTGCGGAAAACGATATTACCCTGATCAGCGATGCGGGGGCCGAGGATTGGCCGCGCATGTCGAAATCGGACGTGGCCGCCCGGCTGGCCGAGCGGATCGCGCAGGCGCTGGCCTGAGGATTTGAGTATTTTTGGAAAGATGAAAGGACGGGCATGGTCCTGATCACATTCGTTTGGGAAGACGGCGCGGACCGGTCGCATGGTCTGCCGGCCTATGCAACAGATGGCGCGGCTGGCGCGGACCTGCGGGCGAACTTCCCCGAAGGGCAGCGCGATGGTGTGACCATTCAGCCCGGTCAGCGTTGTCTGGTGCCGACGGGTTTGCGCATGGCCATTCCCGAAGGGTATGAGGTGCAGTTGCGCCCGCGATCGGGGCTGGCGCTCAAGCACGGGATCACGTTGCCGAACAGCCCGGGCACCATCGACAGCGATTATCGCGGTCCCTTGGGGGTGATCGTGATGAATGCGGGCGATGAGGCGTTTCATATCGAACACGGTATGCGGATCGCGCAGATGATCGTGGCTCCGGTGGTGCAGGCGCGGTTCGATCTGGCGGAAACGCTGGATGACACGGCGCGTGGCGCGGGTGGGTTCGGTTCGACAGGGCGCGGGTGATGCTGCTGGTTCTGGTCATGGCGGCGGCGCTGTGGGGGATCGGTGCGCTGATGGGGGCCCCCCGGCGTCTGCGCTGGAGCATGATCGTGGTGTTGTGGCTGGCGGTGGTCGCGCTGCATCTGTTGTTGCCCGACGGGCACCCGTTGCGTATGGCGACGGGCGAAAGTCCGGCCTTGTGGTTGATGTTGGGCGGCTTTGCGACGTTGGTGCTGGTGTATCGGTGGGGCCTGCAAAAGCTGCGGAACAAGGCGAATACAACACAACTTGCTGAAAATAAAAGCATTTTCTCTGACTCCGAACTGGAAAGATATGCCCGTCATATCGTTTTGCGGGAACTTGGCGGGCCGGGGCAAAAGGCCCTGAAAGAGGCGCGTGTTCTGGTCATCGGCGCCGGTGGGTTGGGGTCGCCCGCGCTCTTGTATCTGGCGGCGGCGGGTGTGGGTACGATCGGGGTGATCGACGATGACGCGGTGGACAATTCGAACCTTCAACGGCAGGTGATCCATCGTGACCGGGATATAGGGCTGCCCAAGGTGAAATCCGCGATGGCCGCGATGCAGGGGCAGAATCCGCATGTTCAGGTGCATCCCTATCAGCGGCGGCTGACCGAAGAGATCGCACATGATCTGTTTGCCGGGTACGACGTGATCCTTGACGGGACCGATAATCTCGACACCCGTTACCTGGCCAATGCCACGGCTGTGGCGCAGGGTAAGCCATTGATTTCAGGCGCGCTTTCGCAGTGGGAGGGGCAGTTGAGCGTGTTCGATCCGGCCCGTGGCGCGCCGTGTTATCAGTGCATCTTCCCCGAACGGCCCGCGCCGGGACTTGCGCCGTCTTGTGCCGAGGCGGGGGTGTTGGGGCCTTTGCCCGGCGTGGTCGGTGCGATGATGGCAGCCGAGGCGATCAAGCTGATCGCACAGGCGGGTCAGCCCCTGTTGGGCGAGATGCTGATCTATGACGCGCTGTGGGGCGAGACACGCAAGATCGGGCTGAAGCCGCGGCAGGATTGCCCTATCTGCATGAAAACAAAAGAAAAGGACGCAAAGGCATGAGCAACCCCTTGCTGGAGGATTGGGATACACCGTTTCAGATCGCACCGTTTGAGCGGATCGGGGATGCACATTTTGCACCGGCCTTTGAAACGGCGTTGGAGGCGGCGCGGGACGAGGTGCGCGCAATTGCGGAGAACCCGGAAAACCCCAGCTTTGCCAACACGATAGAGGCGCTTGAGGCCAGTGGTGAGGGTTTGGACAAGGTGTTGTCGGTCTTCTTTTCCGTGGCCGGGGCTGACAGCAACCCCGAGCGGCAGGAACTACAGCGTGACTTTGGGCCGAAGCTGGCGGCGTATTCTTCGGAAGTTACGGGAAACAAACAGCTTTTTGCGCGGGTGACGGCGTTGTGGGAGGATCGTGACAGCCTTGGCCTGAGCGATGAACAGGCGCGTTTGCTGATGTTGACGCATCGCCGGTTCGTCCGGGCAGGGGCCGCGTTGGACGGGGAGGAGGACCAGCGGATGCGCCGGATCATGGCGCGGCTGGCGGAGTTGGGCACGCAGTTTACCCAGAACCTGCTGGCCGACGAGGCCGGATGGTATATGGAACTGGACGATCAAGCCCTTGAAACTCTTCCGGAATTTTTGAAAACCGCCGCATATGACGCCGGGCGCGAAAAGGGGCTGGAGCGCCCGGTGATTACCTTGTCGCGCTCGTTGATCGTGCCGTTCTTGCAGTTTTCACCACGCCGGGATTTGCGTGAGCGGGCGTTTCGGGCGTGGGAGGCGCGCGGGGCGAATGGCGGAAAGACGGATAATCGCGCGATTGCGGCCGAGATATTGCGGTTGCGTCATGAGAGGGCGCAACTTCTGGGGTATGACAGCTTTGCGGCGTACAAGCTGGAAACAGAGATGGCCAAGACGCCCGAGCGGGTGAAAGAGCTTCTTGGGGAGGTCTGGAAGCCAGCGAAGCGACAGGCGGAGGCGGATGCCGAAGTGCTGACCGAAATGATGCAAGCCGATGGAATCAATGGAGAATTACAGCCGTGGGACTGGCGCTACTATGCCGAGAAGCGCCGCAAGGCCGAGCACGATCTGGATGAGGCGGCGCTGAAACCCTACCTGTCGCTGGAAAGGATGATCAACGCGGCGTTCGGGGTGGCGAACCGGCTGTTCGGGCTGGAGTTCAGGGCCCTGGATATACCGCTGTATCACCCCGATTGCCGGGCGTGGGAGGTTACGCGGAATGGTCGTTATGTCGCTGTTTTCATTGGAGATTATTTCGCCCGCGCCTCCAAGAGATCGGGTGCGTGGTGCAGTGCCATGCGGGGGCAGGCCAAGCGGCCCAAGGTGCAGGGGCCGGTGGTGGTGAATGTGTGCAATTTCGCCAAGGGGGAGCCGGCATTGTTGTCGTATGACGAGGCGCGGACCTTGTTTCATGAGTTCGGGCATGCCTTGCATCATCTGCTGTCGGACGTGAATTATGAAAGTATTTCAGGGACTTCGGTGGCGCGGGACTTTGTGGAACTGCCGAGTCAGTTGTATGAGCATTGGCTGGAAGTGCCCGAGGTGTTGGAAAAATATGCGCGGCATTATCGGACGGGGGAGGCTATGCCCCCGGAATTGCTGGAAAAAATGCTGAAGGCGGCGCATTTCGATCAGGGATTTCAGACGGTGGAATACGTCGCTTCGGCTATGGTCGATCTGGCGTTTCACGAGGGCGACACGCCGGATGATCCCATGGCTAAGCAACGGAAAATATTGGATAAAATTGGAATTCCGCACGCGATCACGATGCGCCATGCCACGCCGCATTTCGCGCATGTGTTTGCGGGGGACGGGTATTCCAGCGGGTATTACAGCTATATGTGGTCGGAAGTGATGGATGCGGATGCCTTTGCGGCCTTCGAAGAAGGGGCGGGCGCGTTCGATGAAGAACGGGCCAAGGCATTGGAAACACATATACTTTCGCGTGGCGGATCGGCCGATCCCGAGGCGCTTTACACGGCGTTTCGCGGGCGTTTGCCGGGGGTCGAGGCGCTGTTGAAGGGGCGGGGGCTGATGGCCTGAGTTCGCCCTCGCCGTTTCGTACAAAACGTACGAAGTGTACGCGGGTTTTGTACGAAACTCCGGGGGGTTTTGGAAAACTGCGTCCATTGTGGACGCAATGGACGGGTTTCCGGGGGTCACCGGGGGAGGGAAGGGGGCTTTGCCCCCATCGCCGCAAGCGGCGTGTCCGGGGCTCCGCCCGTTCGGGGCTGAAACGATCCCCCGGATCGTTTCCGGGACGCCCCTCACCCCCCAGGATATTTTTCGGCAAGAAGAAAGCGGGACGCCGCCCCTCCGGTGGGGCGGTCAGATTTTCTGATCGTAGTCGCCGACCGAGGGTTCGGTGCGGATCACGGTGTCGATGTCGGCGAAGATGGCGCGCATTTCGTCCTCGCTGTCGCTGCTTTCGCAGACCACCACGAGGTTGGGGGTGTTCGAGGAGGCGCGGACGAGGCCCCATGAACCGTTGTCGAGGATGACGCGGGCGCCGTTGACGGTGACGACCTCCTGAATGGGGCGGCCTGCGATCCGGTCCCCGGCCTCGGCCTTGGCGACCAGTTTTTCGACGATGCGGTCGAGCACGTCGTATTTTTCGGTATCGGCGCACCAGGGCGACATGGTGGGGGTCGAGAAGGTTTGCGGCAGGGCGCGGCGCAGGTCGGACATGGAGCTGTCGGGGTTGCGATCCATCAGCTTGCAGATTTCGACGGCCACGCGCATTCCGCAATCGTAGCCACGGCCCACGGGTTCGGCCAGGAAGTAGTGGCCGGATTTCTCGAAGCCCGCGAGGGCGCCGATCTCCTTGACCCGGCGTTTCATGTGGGAGTGCCCGGTTTTCCAGTAATCGGCCTTGGCGCCGTTTTTCTGCAACTCGGGGTCCGAGGCGAAGAGGCCGGTGGATTTCACATCGGCCACGAAGGTGGAGCCGGGGTAGAGGCGCGACAGGTCGCGCGCCATGATGACGCCTACCTTGTCGGCAAAGATTTCCTGCCCCTCGTCGTCGACCACGCCGCAGCGGTCGCCGTCGCCGTCGAAGCCGAGGGCGAAATCGGCCCCGGTGGCGCGCACGGTGTCGGCCATGTCGTGCAGCATTTCCATGGCTTCGGGGTTGGGGTTGTAGTTGGGGAAGGTGTAATCGAGCTCGTTATGCGACGGGATCACCTCGACCCCGATGCGTTCGAACAGTTCGGGGGCGAAGGCCGAAGCGGTGCCGTTGCCGGTGGCGCAGACGACGCGCAGTTTGCGCGACATTCTGAAATCGCCCACGAGGTCGTCGAGATAGGCCTCGCGCACGCCCTGGACGAATTCGTAAGAGCCGCCCTCGCGCGGCTCGCCCTCACCGTTGAGGACGATATCGCGCAACTCGGCCATTTCATCGGGGCCGTGGGTGAGGGGGCGCTCGAAGCCCATTTTCACGCCGGTCCAGCCGTTGGGGTTGTGGCTGGCGGTGACCATCGCCACGGCGGGCGCATCGAGGTGGAACTGTGCGAAATAGGCCATGGGCGACAGGGCCGGGCCGATGTCGCGCACGCGGATGCCGGCCTGCATCAGGCCGATGATCAGCGCCTGTTTGATGGCCAGCGAATAATCGCGGTAATCGTTGCCGACGGCGATTTCCGGTTTGATCCCGCGGCGCTGCATTTGCGTGCCGAGGCCGAGGCCAAGCGCCGTCATGCCCGGCAGGTTGATTTCATCGGGGTATTTCCAGCGCGCGTCGTATTCACGGAAGCCCGTGGGGGCGATCATGGCGTCGCGCAGGAATTCCCATGTGTTGGGTGTGGAAACGGGCAAGGGTCTGGTCATCGGAAAACTCGCGTTGGTCGGAATTCAGAGGTGGATCGGGTTGGCCTTGGCCAGTCGATCGAAGGCTTTGAGGGTGGCGATCAGCGGCTCCATCCCGTCCAGCGGGATCATGTTGGGGCCGTCGGAGGGGGCAGTGTCGGGGTCCTGATGGGTTTCGATGAACACGGCGGCGACGCCAAGCGCCACGGCGGCGCGGGCCATGACGGGGGCGAATTCGCGCTGGCCGCCCGAACTGCCGCCCTGCCCGCCGGGTTGCTGCACCGAATGGGTGGCGTCCATCACCACCGGGTAGCCGGTGGCGGCCATCTGCGGCAGGGCGCGCATGTCGGCGACAAGGGTGTTGTAGCCAAACGATGTGCCGCGTTCGGTCAGCAGGATGCGGGTGTTGCCGGTGGATTCGATCTTGGCCACGACATTGGGCATGTCCCACGGGGCAAGGAACTGGCCCTTCTTGACGTTGATCGCCGCGCCGGTTTCGCCGGCGGCGATCAGAAGATCGGTCTGGCGGCACAGGAAGGCGGGGATTTGCAGCACGTCGGCCACCTGCGCCACGGGGGCGCATTGATCGGGCAGGTGGATGTCGGTCAGGACCGGCACGCCGAGCGCGTCCTTGACCGATTGCAGCACCTTGAGCCCTTCGTCCATCCCGAGGCCGCGCCTGCCCGAGACCGAGGTGCGGTTGGCCTTGTCATAGCTGCCCTTGAAGATGAACTGCACCCCGTGGGCCGCGCAGGCCTGTTGCAGGGTGCCTGCGATCATCTGGGCGTGATCGGCCGATTCCAACTGACAGGGACCGGCAATGAGGGTGAGGGGCTGGTCGTTGCCGACGTGCAGCCCCGAGATATCGACCTGTTTCATGGTTATGACGAAACCTGTTCGCGAAGGATGGACACGGTAAGCGATATCATCAGGTAGATACCTGCAAAGATCAGGAAGGCAAGGACCGTGTTCTCGAAGGAGCGCGGATAGGAGGGATCTTGCGAAGGGATGGGTTTGACGCTGACCGTGAGGTAGCGCACCTGCTTGTTCGCCTCGATCTCGGACTGGCGCTTGGTTTCGAGCGCGGCTTGCAGCACCATGTCGGCGGTGGCCAGGTCGGCCTGGGCCATCTGGATCGCCGCCGATTGCGCGGCCAGTGAATCATGGCCTTCGGTCGCTTCGGTCAGGCGGGCTTTCTGCTTGGTGAGTTCGCGTTCGAGCACCTCGATCTCGCTGCGCAGGGCTTCGACGCGGGCCGTGTTGGGACGGGGGTTGTTCAGCTGGGTGTTCAGGGCGAGTTGTTTTTCCTGAAGCTGGAGTTCGACATTGCCGATCAGCTGGCGGATATTGGCGACCTCGCCCTCGGGGTCGAGGATCGAGCCCTCTTGCAGTTCGACCAGTGTTTTCTGGGCGCCGCGGCGGTCGGCCTTGGCCTGTTCGAGGCTTTCGACAGCCGTCTTGACCGCGTCGCTGCGTTTTTCCGAACTGAGTTCGTCGACATTCTGTTCGGCGTAGTCGATCAGCTGTTGCGAGAAACGCGCCGACAATTCGGGGTCGGCGGTGGACAGTTCCATGCGAATGACGCCTTCGGTCGGGTCATAGCCCAGGACGACGTATTTGTTATAGAGTTTGTAGGCGTCTTCGGTGCTGGCGTCGGGGGCCAGCCGCTGAATCGGGTCGATCCAGTCCTGGCTGAAATGCGCGCGAAAGCCCAGATCGCGATCGAGGCGCAGCATCGCATCCTTGGATTCGAGATAGGATTGCGTGGCGATGGCATCCTGCCCGGTGGCGAACTGGCTGGGCAAAAGCCCGCTGAGACCCCCTCCCGCTCCGCCGCCCGATCCGTCGGCGGTGAGAATGAGGAACTCGGACTTGGTCGTGTACATGGGGGTGGCGACCGCATAGTAGTAATACCCCGCGACGAGCGTCGGCAGGAACACGAAGGCGGTCAGCCGGGTCAGCAGCAGCAGCAGTTTGCGGCGACGGCGTTTGGCGATGTCGCGCTGAATCTGCATGATCTCTTCGGCGCGGCGGTCTGCCGGGCTGAGTTGGGTCGAGGGCAGGGTCTGTTGCCTTGCCGGAACGGTTTGCGGCAGTTGAACGCGCGGGTCCGAGGGGGGGTGCGCGGCAGATGGAGGAGGCGTGCCGCCCGCGGCCCCGCCACCGCCCTGACCGCCGTCACCGGCCACCAGTTCAAGGATGTTGTGACGCTGGAACGGGTCGATCCCCTTGGCGCGCAGCAGGCGTACGGCGTCGAAATCCGAGGTGGGCGCGAGCCCGTGTTTCTGCGCCATGCGGCGGGCCATGCGCAACTGGCGGCCTGTCAGGCCTTCCTTGCGGATGTCCTCGATGGATTGGGAGGCGGCCATTTCGCGGGCCGAACTGACCTGTCCCTGGGCGGGAGCGGCAGCCTGTTGCGGCTGCGGGGCCTGTTGTGCCTGTTGCGCGGCCATGTCCGCACGCTGAGTCCGGTCCGGGGTGCCGGGGGCATGGGGCGTTTGCGGGCCGGTGGTGCGGCGGATACGGAACTTCCTAGCCTTGGGTTTCGTAGTCATAGAGTTGTTTTGCCTCTTCCAAGGTATCGAACATATACAATCTGCCGCCCATCAGCACGGCGGCCGAACGCGCGAATTTCTCAAGTGTCTCGGGCTGGTGCGAAACGATCACCACGGTCGTGGTGCGCAGCCGTTCGCGCAGGATTTCACCGGCCTTGCGGTTGAACTCGACATCGGTCGAACTGGGCATGCCTTCGTCGATCAGGTACATGTCGAAATCGAGCGCCAGCATCAGCGCGAAGGTGAAGCGCGCCCGCATCCCGGAGGAATACGTGCCGAGCGGCTGATCGAAATATTCGCCGAGGTTGCACATCCAGCGGCAGAACGCCTCGATATAGTCGGGATCGAGCCCGTAGAGCCGCGCGATGTAGCGCGCGTTTTCCATGGCTGAAATCTTGCTGATGACGCCGCCCATGAAGCCCAGGGGGAAGCTGATGCGGCAGCCGCGGCGAATTTCGCCCTCGTCGGGTTTTTCGAGACCGGCCATCATGTTGATCAGCGTGGTCTTGCCGGTGCCGTTGGGGGCGAGAACGCCGAGCGAATTGCCGGGTTCGATGCGAAAGCTGACGCGGTCAAGGATCACCTTGCGCTGTGTCCCCGTCCAGAAGGACTTACTCACATTTTCGAATTCGAGCATACAGGTGCTCCGATGCTGCTCTGACCTGTCCCTCTTTATCATCGGGGCATTGTTAAGGCATCATTGGCCAAGACTGACCGGCATTATGCCGGAACAGTCGGGCTTATGACAGGAGTTATGGGCATTTTTGTGCCGGTGTTGAGAAAAAATCATCCCCGGTATGGGGCGGCCCGCCCGCAGGGGCCGCAATTTTCAGGCGATGGCCTGCCAGGCCAGCCCGGCAAGGATCGCGCCGAGGGTGGCGAAGCCGAGATAGGCGCAGAACACGCGCGGCCTGACCAGGGCCCAGACGGCGATGGCGGCGGGGATGCAGCTGACGCCGCCGGCGATGACGAAGCTCATGGCGGCGCCGTTGCTCATGCCCTGGGCCAGAAGCGCATCGACCAGCGGCACGGCGGCATACCCGTTGAGATAGGCGGGCGCCCCGACCAGTGCGCCAAGGAGGATCGGGCCGATCCCCGCGCCGCCGAGGATGCCGCCGACGGCGTCGGCGGGGAGATAGCGCAGCATCAGCGCCTCGATCGCGTAGGCCAGCGCCAGCCATTTGAGAAGGAAGGCGGCGTTGCCGAACACGGTGTCGCGAAAGGTGGCGCGGCGGTCGGCATGCGGCCAGAAGCGCCAGACGGGTTTGCCCGAGAGCGGATCGGCGGGGCCGCAGCAGCCGCAACCCGAGCCGCCGCCTGCCTGTGCCTGCGGGCGCAACGGATCAGCGAACAGGGCCGAGCGCGACAGGGCCATGGTGGCCAGCCCGCCGAACAGGCCGATGCCGATGGCGGCGGCGGTCTTGGCGATGGCGAAATCCCAGCCGAGCGTGCCCGAGGTGATCAGGAACATGGCCGGGTCCATCAGCGGCGAGGCCAGCCAGAAGGCCATGACCGCCCCGAGCGGCGCGCCGAGCGCCAGCATGGCGGCGATGAAGGGGATCACCTCGCACGAGCAGAAGGGGGACAGCCCGCCCAGGAGGGCGGCCAGGACGATCATGCGGGTCTGGCGGCCCTCGAACGCCTTGGCCAGCAGGGTTTCGGCCCCCGTGGCCTTGAGCCATGCCACGGCCAGAACGGCGAAGGCGATGAACGGGGCGGTGTGCAGCAGGGCGTTGGCGGCGAATGTGATCGTGGGCCAGAATTGCGGCCAGTCGAGAATGGCAATTGCGGCAAGGATCAGCGCCAGCGACAGCCAGGCCTTGTCGAGCCGCGCCCAGACGATGCGCGGCAGGGTATGTGTGGTATCAGCCATGATCGTGATTCGTGCAGGGGGTGGGGGCGTCGGCGCAGCATTCGCGCAGCAGGAACTCGGCCAGTGCGCTGAGTTCCGGGTAGGCGACGGCGGCGCAGATGATCGAGCGGCCCTGCCGGGTTTGTTGCACGAGTCCGGCCTGAGCGAGGATTTTCATGTGATGGGTCAGGGTCGAGCCGGTGACGCCGGTACGCTGCCCCAGCTCGCCGATGCTGAGCCCGTCCGGCCCGGCACGCACGAGGGTGCGCAGGACCGAGAGCCGCTGTTCCGATCCGAGCGCGGCGAAGGCCGAGGCGGTGACGGCCAGATCGGCGTCGGTGATGTCTGTCTGTTTCATGTTTCTAAAAGTATCGAAATGAAATGCCGCGTGCAAGTGATTTCGATATTTGTCGAAATGAATTTGCCGCGCCGGGCAGCAGGAGATCAGTGGGAGCGGTCGATATCGCCCACGGCCAGCACCGGGGAGGCGTCGATTTCCTCGGCATCCAGCATGGTGGCGACGCGTTCGAGAACGGCGACGACCATCGCCTGTTCCCAGTCTTCGAGCGATTCGAACTGTTTGACATAGCGCTGTTGCAGGGCGTCGGGCGCGGCGCTGACCTTGGATCGTCCGTCAAGGGTGATTTCCAGCCGGGTCTGGCGGCGGTCGGCCTGTGACTGGCGGCGGGTGAGCAGGCCCTTGCTTTCGAGTTTCTTGATCAGGGCCGAAATGGTGGCCTGCGTCACGCCCATGCGCTGGGACAGTTCGGTGGGGGTGGCGTGGCCCTTTTCCGACACGATCTGAAGCACGCGCAGTTGCACGGCGGTCAGGCCCGCCTGATGCGCGAGGTCGCGCGCGTGCATTTCCGTTGCGCGCAGAATGCGGCGCAGGGCGATCAGACTGATATCGGTGCGATCCACGTCATTCTCCGTCACGGGATGCGACATCGTACCCGGTTTGCGGAAATTGGCAATCCGCGAAGTATTTTGATTGTCGTTACTAAGCATTTACACAATATATACAAAGTAAGACTAAGTAAAAATAGCCTTATTTGCGCATAATGCCGCATATTTCGCAAAAAATAGCTTAGATACTTGAAAGTGAATGCCTGAATGGTTTATTTAGTGCATCGAACAACAAGGGACCGTTAGCCGTGCATAAAATCGAAGGATCGAAACAGAAACCGCAAATCACGTTCCGTAAACCCGGACGTGAGGATGGGTCTGCGATCTGGGATCTGATCGCCTCCTGTCATCCGCTCGACGAGAACTCGATGTATTGCAACCTGATCCAGTGCGATCATTTCAGCGATACCTGCGTTCTGGCCGAGATGAATGGCGAGCCCGTGGGGTGGATCTCGGCTTATCGGATGCCCGATGACCTGGAGACGCTGTTCGTCTGGCAGGTCGCCGTGTCGGAGAAGGCGCGGGGGCAGGGCCTTGGAACCCGTATGCTGGAGCATCTGGTCGAGCGTGAGGACTGCGACGGTGTGAACCGCCTGCAAACCACGATCACGCTGGACAACGATGCCTCGTGGGCGCTGTTCGGGCGGTTTTCGACCAATGTTAGCGGCAAGCTGACCAGCCAGCCCTATTTCCAGCGCGACCATCACTTCGACGGTCGCCACGCGACCGAACATATGGTGACGATACGTTTCGCCGAAGAGCTGAAGCGCGCCGCCTGATCGCGCGCCGGCCTTCAATCTCACAGACTCAGAGGATTTATCATGTCGACTGACACGTCAGCCGAAACAACCATCTTTTCACGCCGTGAATCGGAAGCGCGCAGCTATTGCCGCAGCTTCGATACGGTATTCGCCAAGGCAAAGGGTGCGGAAATGACCGACACCCAGGGCCGCACCTATATCGACTTTCTGGCGGGGTGTTCCTCGCTCAACTACGGGCATAACGACCCGGACATGAAAGAGGCGCTGGTCGAACACATCGCCTCGGACGGGATTGCCCACGGGCTGGATATGTTCACCGCCGAAAAGGCGAAGTTCCTGAAGGCCTATGAGGACAACATCCTTGCGCCGCGGGGCATGGACTACAAGATCATGATGACCGGGCCGACCGGCACCAACGCCGTGGAAGCGGCGATGAAGCTGGCCCGCAAGGTCACCGGACGGCGCAATATCGTGTCGTTCACCAACGGGTTCCACGGCATGACCATGGGCTCACTGTCGCTGACCGGGAATGCCGGGAAACGCGCGGGCGCCGGTGGCGGATCGCTGGCCGATGTGACGCATATGCCGTTCGAAGGTGCGTTCGGGGACGGCGTGGATACGCTCGGGCAGATGGAGATGCTGCTCGACAACCCGTCGTCGGGGATCGACGCGCCTGCCGCGTTCATCTTCGAGCCCGTGCAGGGCGAGGGCGGCCTGAACGCCGCGTCGAACGAATGGATGCAGGGCGTGGCCCGTCTGGCGAAGAAGCTGGGCGCGTTGCTGATCGTCGATGACATCCAGTCGGGCTGTGGCCGTACCGGCACCTATTTCGGGTTCGAAGAGGCCGGGATCGAGCCGGACATGATCACGCAGGCGAAATCGCTGTCGGGCTTCGGCCTGCCGTTCGCGGCGCTGCTGATCAAGCCCGAGCATGATATCTGGGGGCCAGCAGAGCATAACGGCACCTTCCGCGGCAACACCCATGCGTTCGTGACCGGGCGCGTCGCGCTGGAGAAGTTCTGGGCCGACGATACGTTCCAGAAGGATGTGCAGCACAAATCGGCGCTGCTGACCGCCGGGTTGCAGGCGATTGCCGATGTCCTGCCCGAGGCGCGGCTGAAAGGCCGTGGCATGATGCAGGGTGTCGATGTGGGCTCGGGCGAGTTGGCGGGCGATATCTGTGCCCGTGCGTTCGACAAGGGCCTGATCATCGAAACATCGGGCGCCCATGACGAGGTGGTCAAGGTGCTGGCGCCGCTGACCATTTCCGAGGAAACATTGCGCAAGGGTCTGAACATCCTGCTGGATGCGGCCCGCGATGCAACCGTGAACACAAAGATCGCTGCGGAGTAACAACAATGATCGTGAGAGATTTCGATGACGTCGTGAAGGCCGGGAACTCGGTTTCGGACGCGAACTGGACATCCGTGCGGATGTTGCTGGCCGATGACGGGATGGGGTTTTCGTTCCACATCACCTTCCTGGAAGCGGGGAGCGAGCACACGTTCGAATACAAGAACCATTTCGAAAGCGTGTACTGTGTGCAGGGCAAGGGCTCGATCACCGATCTGAAGACGGGCGAAACCCATCAGATCAAGCCGGGCACCATGTATGCCCTGAACGAGCATGACCGCCACACCCTGCGCGCCGAAGAAGAACTGGTGATGGCCTGTGTGTTCAACCCGCCCGTAACCGGCCGCGAAGTGCACCGTGAAGACGGATCTTACGCCGCGCCGGAAGAGGTGTCCTGAAAACCAGAGGCTTTCCGGGGGCAAGCCCCGGATCGGACTGAGATGACTTTTGAAAATCATACCGTTGAAAAGATCGGTGGCACCTCGATGTCGCGATTGGACGAGTTGGTGGACAACCTGTTCAAACGCGATGCCGAGGCCGGGACATATAACCGTGTTTTCGTCGTGTCGGCGTTTGGCGGTATCACCAATCTGCTGCTGGAGCACAAGAAAAGCGGCGAGGCCGGGGTCTATGCCCGGTTCGCCAATGACGAGGACGATCACGGCTGGATGGACGCGCTGTCGAAGGTGTCCGATGGCATGCGCGCCGCGCATCAGGCGGTGTTGGACACCCCTGCCGATCTGAGTGATGCGGACGATTTCGTGCGTGACCGGGTCGAGGGGGTGCGCAACTGCCTGATCGACTTGCAGCGGTTGTGCTCCTACGGCCATTTCCGCCTGAGCCAGCATATGATGCTGACGCGCGAATTGCTGTCGGGGCTGGGTGAGGCGCATTCGGCGCATGTGGCCACGCTGGCGCTGCGTCGTGCGGGCATCAATGCCCGGTGCGTCGATCTGTCGGGCTGGCGCGACGAGCGCGAGATGACGCTGGACGAGCGCATCGAGGATGCGCTGGCCGATGTGGACGTGACGGCGGAACTGCCGATCGTGACCGGCTATGCGCAATGCGCCGAAGGTCTGATGGCCGAATACGACCGGGGCTATTCCGAAGTGACGTTCAGCCGGATCGCGGCGCTGACCGGTGCGCGCGAGGCGATCATTCACAAGGAATTCCATCTGTCGTCCGCCGACCCGAACCTTGTGGAGGGCGAGGTGCGCAAGCTGGGGCACACGAATTACGACGTGGCCGACCAGTTGTCGAACATGGGGATGGAGGCGATCCACCCCAAGGCGGCCAAGACGCTGCGCCAGGCCGATGTGCCCTTGCGTGTGACCAACGCGTTCGAGCCGCACGATCCCGGCACGCTGATCGACGATCAGCCCGCCGAAACGCCGGGCGCCGAGATCGTGACCGGCCTGAAGGTGCATGCGCTGGAGTTGTTCGAACAGGACATGGTGGGGGTCAAAGGCTATGATGCCCGGATTCTCGAGGTGCTGACACGGCATGGAATCCGGATCGTATCCAAGACTTCGAACGCCAACACGATCACGCATTACGTGGATGCCCCCCTGCGCGCGCTGCGCAAGGTCGAGGCCGATCTGAACAAGGTCTATCCCAGTGCCGAACTGACCCTGCAACCGCTGGCGATCGCGGCGGTGATCGGGCGCGACCTGACCGGGCTGAACGTGCTGGGCGAGGGCCTGAAGGCGCTGGGCGCGGCGGATGTCGAGGTGTTGGCCGCACATCAGACGACGCGTTCGGTCGATGTGCAGTTCGTTGTTTCACGCGAATCGCTGGCGGCTTCGATCAGCGCCTTGCACGGCGCGCTGATGCCTGCCGCCCAGGTTGCGGATTTTAAGCCCGGCAAGAAGGCTGCATGACCCGTAACCGATAAAACCTGATCACAATCAGCGATTTACCCCGCCCGGCCGTCCCTTGGCCCGGCGGGGTTTTTTTATGCGTGGCAGAAATATCTGGACATAAATACAAAATGTATACACAAAGTATGCAGCAAGGAGGCATCATGGCCAAGGACAAGAAATCCCACTGTCTCGAAGATTTGCGGATGCGAATCCTGACGCAGGATATCGCGCCCGGCAGCGATCTGGACGAAGCGGCATTGTGCGAGGCCTACGGGATTTCGCGCACGCCGATGCGCGAGGTGTTCCAGCGCCTGCACGGGGAGGGCTATCTGCGGCTGGAGCAGAACCGCGGGGCCAAGGTGGAATCCATGGACCTTCAGGTGATGCGCACCTTTTTCCAGACCGCGCCGGTGGTCTATGCCAATATCTCGCGCCTGGCGGCAGAGAACCGGCGCAGCGACGAGCTGAATGTGTTGCAGGAGATACAGGACGGGTTTCGCCACGCCACGCAGGCGCGCAACCCGCACGAGGCATCCTTGCTGAACCATCGGTTTCATCTGCAAATCGGCGAGATGGCGCATAACCCTTATCTGCTGCCCAGTCTCAAGCGGATGCTGATCGACCACACGCGGCTGAGCCAGACCTTTTACCGCCCGGCCTCGGCCGATGAAAAACTGCGGGTGAGCAAGGCCTGCGATCAGCACGATCAGTTGATCGTCGCGATCAAGAAGCAAGAGCCGGCACTGGCGGCGGAGATCACGCTGGATCACTGGGCGCTGTCGCGCGACCGGCTGGAACGGTTCGTGACGCCCGATCCGCTGCCGCTGGACGTGATTTCGATGAAGGACCACAGACATGCGCTTTGAAGGGATATGGACCCCCATCGTCACCCCGATGCACGATGATTTTTCCACCAACTACGAGGCGTTGGCGGACACGGTGGAGGTGCTGATCGACGGAGGGGTGAACGGGATCGTCGTGGCCGGGACCACCGGGGAATATTATGCCCAGACGATGGACGAGCGCATGGCGTTGATGCGCGAGGTGCATGGGCTGATCGGGGGGCGCGTGCCCCTGGTGGTGGGCACCGGGGCGTTGCGCACCGAGGACAGCATCGAATACGCCAAAGCCGCCAGAGAGCTGGGGGCGGACGCGATCCTGGTGGCGACGCCGCCCTATTCGGTGCCGACGGGGCGCGAGATCGCCCTGCATGCGCTGGCGGTGGACCGGGCGGCGAACCTGCCGGTGATGCTGTATAACTATCCGGGCCGGATGGGTGTGAACATGGATGAGGACTGCCTCGACCGGCTGGGGCGCTCGCCGAATTTCTGCGGCATCAAGGAAAGCAACGGCGACATCAACCGCCTGCACATGATCGCGCGCGATTACCCGCATCTGGGGCTGCTGTGCGGCATGGACGATCAGGCGCTGGAATTCTTCGCCTGGGGGGCGCGCGGCTGGGTCTGTGCCGGGTCGAACTTTGCCCCCGAGGCGCATGTGGCGCTGTATCGGGCCTGTGTCGTCGAGGGCGATTTCACCAGGGGGCGTGCGATCATGTCGGCGATGATGCCGCTGATGCGCGTGCTGGAGCAGGGCGGGAAATTCATCCAGTGCATCAAGCATGGGGTGACCATGCGCGGCATTCCCGCCGGGCCGCCGCGCAAGCCGCTGCATCCGCTGAACAAGGACGACAAGCGCGAACTGGAAGAGGTCGTGCGCACCATGAACACCGCCATCGCGGCCATCACGGGAGAGGGCAAATGAGCGAGTTGCTGACTGTCGAGGAATACCGGGCCATCGCCGCCGATCTGGACCTGCCCGCCGCGCCCTATGTGGATGGCAAGTTTCGCCGTGGCAACGGGCCGGACATGGACACCGTCAACCCCGCCACTGGCGCGGTTCTGACGCGGGTCAGCACCGCCAACCACTCGGATGTGGATTTCGCCGTGGACAAGGCGCGTGAGGCGTTCGAACGCGGGACATGGTCAAGGCTGCACCCGTCGGAGCGCAAGGATGTGCTGATCCGGTTCTGCAAGCTGATCACGCGGCGCCGTCATGAGCTGGCGGTGATGGAGAGTCTGGACAGCGGCAAGCCGATCCGCGATTGCGAAACGGTGGACATTCCCGAGGTGATCCACACGATCAAGTGGCATGCCGAGCTGATCGACAAGATCTACGATCAGGTCGGGCCGTCGGGGGACGATGCGATCAGCATGATCGTGCGCGAACCGCTGGGCGTTGTCGCCGCCGTGCTGCCGTGGAACTTTCCGCTGCTGATGATGGCGTGGAAGATCGCCCCGGCGCTGGCGGCGGGCAATTCGGTGATCGTGAAGCCTGCGGAGCAGACCAGCCTGACCGCCCTGCGTCTGGCCGAGATCGCGCATATGGCCGGTGTGCCGCGCGGCGTGTTGCAGGTGCTGCCCGGCGATGGGCCGGGCGTGGGCGCGCCTTTGGGCCTGCATCCGGGGGTGGATATGGTCAGCTTTACCGGCTCGACCGAGACCGGCAAACGCTTCCTGCGCTATTCGGCGGACAGCAACCTGAAAAAGGTCACGCTGGAATGCGGCGGCAAGAACCCGGCGGTGGTGTTCGAGGATGCCGAGAACCTCGATCATGTGGCCGGGCATGTGGTGAATGCCGCGTTCTGGAACATGGGCGAGAATTGCAGCGCGAACAGTCGGCTGATCGTCCACAAGGCCGTGAAAGAGCCGTTGATGGAGCGGATTCTGGCCCGCCTGCGGGACTGGAAAACCGGTGATCCGCTGGACCCGCAGAACCATCTGGGCGCGCTGGTGGACAGCGAGCATTGCAGGAAGGTGGCCGGGTATCTGAAGGGCAAGGCGCTGGCCGGTGGCAAGGCCGAGGGCGCATTCGTGCCGCCGACGGTTTACGAGGTGAAGAAGGACGATCCTCGCGCGCGGGAGGAAATCTTTGGCCCCGTTCTGTGCGTGATCGAGGTGGCCAGTGCGGAAGAGGCGATCGAACTGGCCAACGACACGGAATACGGTCTGACCGCGAGTGTGTTCACCGCCAATACCCGCCGCGCCATCCGGGCGGCGCGCGATATCCGGGCGGGCACCGTGACGGTCAACTGCTATGGCGAGGGTGATATCAGCACGCCGTTCGGCGGCTACAAGCAATCGGGTTTCGGCGGGCGCGATAACGGTGTGCAGGCGCATGACCAGTTCACCGAGTTGAAAACCATCTGGATCGACCTGACCGATCCCGCCGACGGGGACAACGTGGGATGAGCCGGGTCGGATTTCTGGGCACCGGCCATATCGCCGCGCCGATGGCGCGTGCGCTGGCCCGTGCGGGGCATGAGGTGACCGTCTCGCGCCGCAGCGAAGCCGTGTCTGCCGATCTGGCGGCCAGCGGGCTGGGGATCGCCGTGGCTGAAAACGCCGAGGTGGTGTCTGACAGCGAGATCGTGTTCCTGTGCCTGCGCCCGGCGGTCTGGGCCGATGTTGTGCGTGACCTGACGTTTCGCGCCGATCAGCGGATCGTTTCGGTCATGGCCGGTGTGCCGATGGCCGAGATCGCAGCCGCCTGTGCGCCGGTGTCCGATATATCGGTGACGATCCCCTATGGGTTCATCGAGCATAGCGGCTGTCCCTTGCCGGTGGCGGGCGATCCGTCGGTGGTGCAGGCGTTGTTCGGCGCGGACAACCCGGTGTTGCCGCAGGCCGACGAGGCGGCGCTGAACCACCATTTTGCGGCCTCAACGATGGTGGCCGCGGCCCTCGGCCTGCTGGAGCAGGGGGCGGAATGGCTGGCCGGGAAAACCGGCGCGCCGGAGGCGGCGGAGGTTTATGTCAGCAACCTTGTCGCCGGTGTCCTGAACGGGTTGTCGCGGGATCGTGCGGGCGAGTTGCACGACGAGAAGATGGCGCTGGCCTCGCCCAAGACCCTGAACCTGCAAATGGTCGAGGGTCTGGCGGCGCAGGGGGCCTTTGACGGTCTGCCGGGCCTGCTCGACACAATATCCGACAGCATGGATGGCAAGACATGATCGCGACGACCGAAAAACCGGCCCGGCGGGGCCGTGGTGCCCGCAAGACGGCCCGTCAGGCGCGTGACTTCACGATGCTGCCCGCCTTGAAGCGCAAGCTGCCGCTGACCGAGCCGATGGATGCGGAGCAGATCGAGCGGCTGGATGCGGCCAGCATGCATATCCTTGAAAATGTCGGCGTGGTGTTCCGCGATCCGATTGCTCTGGACGACTGGCGCAGGATGGGCGCCAGGGTGATGGACGAGACGGTGTTCCTGGATCGCGGGTTGGTGCGCGAGTTGATCAAAACGATCCCCGAGACCTTCACCTATCATGCGCGCAATCCGCAAAATAACCTGCCGTTCGGGCGCGATCATGCGATTTTCGTCCCGATGACCGGCGCGCCGTTCCTGCGCGATCTGGATGACGTGCGGCGCAATCCGACGCTGGAGGATCTGGCGAATTTCCACAAGCTGGCGCATATGCTGCCTGCGCTGCATTCCAGCGCACACCATATCGTGGAGCCTTACGACCACCCGATCAGCCAGCGGCATTTGCGCATCACCTATTCGTCGATGAAGCATTCCGACAAGACGTTCATGGGCATGACCACCAGCCCCAGGAACGCCGAGGACGTTCTGGACATGTGCGCGATCCTGTTCGGGGCGGATTATCTTGAGGATCACCCCGTGGTCACCGGCAACTGCAACGGCAACAGCCCGCTGGTGTGGGACGAAACCATGCTGGGCGCGATGCGGGCGTTTTGCCGCCGCAACCAGCCGGTGCTGTGCAGCCCCTTCGTTCTGGGCGGTGCGAACACCCCGGCCAGCGTGGCCCCGGCGGTGGCGCAGCTGAACGCCGAGGCGCTGAGTGCGCTGGCCTATACGCAGGTGATCCGCAAGGGGGCTCCGGCGATCTATGGGCATTACCTGTCGACCGTCAGCATGAAATCCGGCGCCCCGATGGCGGGCACGCCCGAGATCGGCCTGATGAACATGATGATCGGCCAGATGGCGCGGTATTACGGTGTGCCGTGGCGATCCTCGGCCAATCTGGGCGGGGCCAAGACATTCGATGCGCAGGCGGGGTATGAAAGCGCCAGCACGTTGATGGCGTTGCAGATGGCGGGCACCAACTACATGTGGCACGCGGCTGGCTGGAACGAGGCCGGGATGCATTGCAGCATGGCGAAATTCGTGGTCGATGCGGAACAATGCGCGATGGCGTATCGCATGGCCGAGGGTGTCCGCTGGGACGATTTCGACGAGGCGGTGGCGGCTGTGGCGGATATCGGCCCCGGCGGGCATTATCTTGGGCATCCGCATACGCTGGAGAATTTCCAGCGGGCGTTCTTCATGCCGGACCTGTTCGACAACAACTCGATCGAGCAATGGCAGACCGAGGGCGGGCTGGATGTGAACGAGCGGGCGCTGGCCTATACGCGCGATCTGCTGAACGCCTATGAAGAGCCGAAGCTGGAGGCGGGTGTGGACGAGGCGCTGCGCGACTACATCGCCCGGCGCGAGCGTGAAATCCCTGCGGCGGATGCCCTGAACCAGGAGTACTGAGGTTCGGCGCGGCCAGAGGAAGGGTATGCCATGAAAGTCAGACGTCTTCCCGTCGATACCGGCCCTGCGGGCTGGAACGAGATCCTGCCCGCGGCAGGTGCGCCCGAGGTTCTGGAGGAGCACATCACAGCCGATTGGCTGGTGATCGGGGCGGGGTTCGCGGGGCTGGCCGCGACCCGGCGTCTGGCGCAGTTGCATCCCGGTGCGCGGATCGTTCTGCTGGAGGCCCGTCGCGTGGGCGAGGGGCCTGCAGGGCGCAATTCGGGGTTCATGATAGATTTGCCGCATCACCTGACCTCGGACGGGTATGGCGGCCAGATGGAAAGCGACCGGGTTGAAGCGAGGGCCAATCGTGCCGGTATCGCCTTTGCCGCCGGGATGGCCGGGGAGTTCGGCCTGAGCCGGGAGGCGTTCAACCCATCGGGCAAGACCAACGCCGCCGCGTCCGAGCGTGGCCACAAGCACAACATGGATTATGCCGCGCATCTGGCGAACATGGGCGAGTCCTGTGAGATGCTGGATGCCACGCAAATGCGCGAGATGACCGGCAGCGCGTATTATCAAAGCGGGCTGTTTACCCCCGGTGCGGTGATGATCCAGCCCGCCTTGTTCGTGCGGAGCGTGGCCGGCGGGCTGAAATCCGGGCGCGTGAGCGTGTTCGAGAATTCGCCGGTGACGGAATTGAATCGTCAGGGCGATTGGACCGCGCGCACGGCAAAGGGATCGGTGACGGCGCCCAGGGTGATTTTTGGCGTGAACGGTCATGCCAACAGCTTCGATCAGTTCAGGGGGCGTTTGATGCATGTTCATCTCTATGCCTCGATGACCCGTGCCTTGACGCCGGAGGAGTGCCGCAAGCTGGGGGGCGCTGCGCGGTGGGGCGTCACGCCCGCCGATCCGATGGGATCGACCGTGCGGCGGATTTCGGGCACTGGCGGCGATCGGATCGTGGTGCGCAACCGGTTTACCTATGACCCGTCGATGCAGGTCAGCGAGGGGCGCGTTGCCCGCATGGCGCGGGATCACGACCGATCCTTTGCCGCGCGGTTTCCCGCCCTTCAAGGGATCGGGATGGAGTATCGCTGGGGCGGGCGGCTGTGCCTGAGCTGGAACAATGTGCCGGCCCTGGGTGAAGTCGACGAGGGGCTGTATTCAGCCTGTTGCCAGAACGGGCTGGGCACCGCCAAGGGCACGCTGCACGGGATGCTGATGGCGGAACTGGCATCGGGAGAGCGTTCCGAACTGCTGGATGAGGTGATGGCGCAGGATGCGCCCAGGCGTCTGCCGCCCGAGCCGTTTGCCTGTATCGGGGCCAATGCCGTCATGCGGTGGGGCGAGATAAAGGCCGGACGGGAGTTGTGAGCCGCGACGCAGCCTTGTCTATTCCCTGGCCAGATCCTTGAGGATCGGGCAATCGGGGCGGGAATCGCCCGCGCATTCGTGAACCAGATGGGTCAGCGTATCGCGCATGGATTCGAGCTGTGCCAGCTTGTCCTCGATCTGTTTCAGGTGATCCTGCGCCACGCGTTTCACATCGGCGCTGGCGCGGGTTTCGTCTTCGTAGAGCGCCAGAAGGGTGCGGCAATCCTCGATGGAAAAGCCAAGCGCGCGGGCGCGGCCCAGAAAGGCCAGCTTGTGCGCGTCGGTTTCCTGAAACCTGCGGTATCCGTTGGTATCGCGTGCGGGCCGGATCAGGCCGATATCCTCGTAATAGCGGATGGTCTTGGGGGGCAGGCCGGTGCGTTTGGCGACGTCCGAGATATTCATGCTGCGGCCCTTTCCATCGCGGGTTTGACGCGGCGCAGGCGCAGGGCGTTGGACAGCACGAACACCGAACTGAGCGCCATGGCCCCGGCGGCCAGCATCGGCGAGAGCATCGTGCCGGTCAGCGGATAAAGCACACCGGCGGCCACCGGGATCAGCGCGGTGTTGTAGGCGAAGGCCCAGAACAGGTTTTGCCGGATATTGCGCAGGGTGGCGCGCGACAGGTGCGCGGCGTTCACCACCCCCGACAGATCGCCCGAGATCAGGACGACATCGGCGGAATCGATGGCCACATCCGTGCCGCTGCCCACGGCCAGCCCGATATCGGCCTCGGCCAGGGCGGGGGCGTCGTTGATGCCGTCGCCGACGAAGGCCACCGGCCCGAACGCATCGCGCAGGGCCTTGATGGCGTTCACCTTGCCGTCGGGCAGGACTTCGGCCTCGATATGGTCGATGCCGAGGTCGGCGGCGATGGCCTGTGCGGTGGCGCGGGTGTCGCCGGTGATCATCGCGGTTTTCAGGCCACGGGCATGCAGCGCGTCGATTACCGCGCGGCTGCTGTCCTTGACCGGGTCGGCCACGGCCAGAAGCGCGGCCAGTTGCCCGTCGATGGCGGCGAATACCGGGGTTTCGCCGCGCGCGCCCATTTCGGCCAGCGTATCGGCCAGGGGGGCGGTGTCGATGCCTTCGCGTTCCATCAGGCGGGTGGCCCCGACCAGCAGGTCATGCCCGTCGACACGGGCGCTGAGGCCAAAGCCGCTGATCGCCTTGAAGCTTTCGGGCCTGGGCACTGTCAGGCCGCGGTCCTGTGCGGCGGTCTCGATCGCGCGGGCGATGGGGTGTTCGGATTGCCCTTCGACGGCGGCGACAAGGCGGAGCGTGTCGTTTTCTTCATGGCCGTTCGTGGTGCTGATGCGGGTCAGGCGCGGGTGGCCCTCGGTCAGGGTGCCGGTTTTGTCGAAGGCGATAACGCGGGCCTCGTCGAGGCTTTGCAGGGCGTCGCCCTTGCGGAACAAAACGCCCTGTTCGGCGGCGCGGCCCGTGCCCACCATGATCGAGGTGGGCGTGGCCAGACCCATGGCGCAGGGGCAGGCGATGATCAGAACGGACACGCCCGCCACAAGGGCGAAGGTCAGCGCCGGGTCGGGGCCGAAGGCCAGCCATGCGGCGATGGTGACAAGCGCGACGGCGATCACGGTGGGCACGAAGATGCGCACCACCTTGTCGGCCAGCGACTGGATCGGCAGCTTGGCGCCCTGCGCCTCTTCGACCATCGAGATGATCTGCGCCAGCATGGTGTCGCGGCCCACCTTGGTGGCGCGGAAGGTCAATGCGCCTTCGCCGTTGATGGTGCCGCCGATCACGGTGTCGCCCGTGGCCTTTTCGACCGGGACGGGCTCGCCCGAGATCATGCTTTCATCGACATAGGAGGTGCCGCCGGTGACGTCACCGTCGACCGCGATCTTTTCACCGGGGCGGACGTGGAGGGTATCGCCGACGCCGACCTCATCAATCGGGATCTCGGTGATCTCGCCCTTGCGTTCGACGCGGGCGGTGTGGGCCTGAAGGCCGATCAGTTTCTGGATCGCGGCCCCGGTGCGACCCTTGGCGCGGGCTTCGAGCCAGCGGCCGAGAAGGATCAGCGCGACGATCACGGCGGCGGCTTCGAAATAGACGGCGCGGGTGCCTTGCGGCAGAAGCGCGGGGGCGAACAGGGCGATGGTGGAAAAGCCCCATGCGGCGCTGGTGCCAAGCGCGACGAGGCTGTTCATGTCCGGTGCGCCGCGCAACAGGGCGGGGACGCCTTTGGTGAAGAATTCGCGCCCCGGCCAGATCAGGGCGAGCGTGGTCAGGGCGAACTGGATCACCCATGACGTGGTGCGCCCGATGGTGCCCTGAATCAGATCGGCAAAGCCGGGGATCGTGTGGCTGCCCATTTCGAGGACGAACACCGGCAGGGCCAGCGCCATGGCGATCAGGGTCATGCGGCGGGCATGGTCGATTTCGGCCTGACGGCGGGCGGATTGATCGTTTTGATCGGTGTCTTCGGATGGGCGGGTGGGATAGCCGGATTCGGTGACGGCGCGGGCCAGTTGCGCGGGATCGGTCGCGCCGGGCAGGTAGCGCACGGTCGCGGTTTCCGAGGCGAGGTTGACCGAGGCGTTCAGCACGCCGGGCTGGCCGGTCAGGGTGCGCTCCACCCGGCCCGTGCAGGAGGCGCAGGTCATGCCGGTAACGGTGAGGGTCGTCGTGGCCTCGCGCGCCGGATAGTTGGCGGCCTGCAAGGCTTGGGTGATCTGCGCCAGATCTGCGCCATCGGCGATCATCTGCGCCGAGCCATTGGCGAAATTGACGGACACGTCGCTGACGCCGGGAACGGATTGCAGCGCGCGTTCCGCCCGGCCCGCGCATCCGGCGCAAGAGAGGCCTTCGACCTCGATTCGGAGTGTGTGACGTGACATGGCGATCCCCTTTCTGAGTGTCAGATAGAGGTTCCAGTCACGGGAAGGTCAAGGGCCATGTGGGAAAAAGTGCCAAACCCGCGTTCAGCCGTTCAATTCCTCGAGGATTGCGCGGGTGGCGGCACGGGGATCGGCGGCGGACCAGACCGGGCGGCCCACCACGATGTGATCGGCCCCGTCGGCAACGGCCTGTGCCGGGGTGGCGACACGTTTCTGATCGCCGAGCGCCGCGCCTGCGGGACGCACGCCGGGGGTGACGATCAGGCGGTCTCTGGCTTCGGGGAGGGCGCGGATCATGGCGGCCTCTTGCGGTGAGGCGATGACGCCATCGGCCCCGGCCTCGAACGCGCGGGCGGCGCGTTCGGCCACCAGATCGGGGATGTCGCCGGCGCGGATCAGGCTGGCGTCCAGATCGGAGCGGTCCAGCGATGTCAGGATGGTGACCGCCAGGATCTTGGTCTGGCTGCCTGCCGCGCCTTGTTTGGCGGCGCGCACGACATGGGGATCGCCATGCACCGTCAGGAAATCCAGCCCGAACTGCGCGAGCCCGCGCACGGCGTTTTCCACCGTGGCGCCGATGTCGAACAGTTTCATGTCCAGAAAGATGCGTTTGCCGTGTTCCTGCTTGAGTTCGTTGGCCAGCGCCAGCCCGCCGCCGGTCAGCATGCCGAGGCCGATCTTGTAGAACGACACGTCATTGCCCAGCACTTCGGTCAGCTTGAGGGCTTGCAGGGCGTTGGGCAGATCGAGGGCGACGATCAGGCGGTCATCGGACATGGGGCTGAACCTTGTTGCAGTGTGTCGAAGTCAGGCCCTTGTCGCGGTGGAGGGGGGCTGCGTCAAGCCTCGTTCAGTTCGGAGTGCAGCGCATTTTCGGCCAGTTCGACGGTTTGCCGTCCGGTGCGGACTTCGGGCATGCGTCCGAGTTGGCTTATGGCGTCCTCGAGCAGTGTCCGCAGGATATCGGGCCGTGGGGCGTTTTCGCCGAGGCGGGCCTTGCAGTTCAGGGTTATGCCGCCCCTGTCCGTCAGCAACTGAAGGGTTGCGCGGTAGGTTTCCATATGGGGAAGGTGGGTCAGGCCGACGACCCTGACGTTCTGAATGCGCATGATGACCGGTCCACTCGTTACCGGGGGGACAATACAAGGATTCGCCGTGAGGAACAGGTGAACGCGGCGGCAACATTCCCCCGGTGTCACGGGGCGATATCTTTGGCGGGGCATTTAGCGGCAAGTTTTGCCGTTCCCGACCTTGAACAGCATGAGGCCACTGCCCACATCAGATTGCGAGGTTCCCGAAAGCCGTATGCCTTATACAGGGTGCGCAAACGGGGTAACGCTTGTGACAAAGGAGAACACCCATGGACTTGAACAAGTTCACGGAGCGGTCGCGTGGATTCATTCAGGCTGCGCAGACCATCGCGATGCGGGAAAGCCATCAGAAACTGGCCCCCGAACATCTTTTGAAAGCCTTGATGGACGATGCCGAGGGGCTGGCCAGCAACCTGATCAAGCGGGCGGGCGGCGATCCGGCGCGCGTCAGGCAGGCGGTCGACCTGGCACTGGGGAAAATCCCGCAGGTGTCGGGCGATGCCGGGCAGACCTATATGGACCAGCAGACCGGCAAGGTTCTGGCCGAGGCCGAGAAACTGGCCGACAAGGCCGGGGACAGTTTCGTGCCGGTCGAGCGGATTCTGACCGCCCTGGCCATCGTCAAATCCCCTGCCAAGGATGCGCTCGAGCAAGGCGCGATCACCGCGCAGAAGCTGAACGAGGCGATCAACGACCTGCGCAAGGGCCGCACGGCGGACAGCGCCAGTGCCGAGGATACCTATGAGGCGCTGGAAAAATATGCGCACGACCTGACCAAGGCCGCCGAGGAAGGCAAGATCGACCCAATCATCGGGCGTGACGACGAAATTCGCCGCGCGATGCAGATTCTGAGCCGCCGCACCAAGAACAACCCCGTTCTGATCGGTGAGCCGGGCGTGGGTAAAACCGCGATTGCCGAAGGGCTGGCGCTGCGGATCGTCAATGGCGACGTGCCCGAAAGCCTGCGCAACAAGCGGTTGCTGGCGCTGGACATGGGGGCGCTGATTGCCGGTGCGAAATATCGCGGCGAGTTCGAGGAGCGCCTGAAGGCGATCCTGAACGAGGTGACCGCCGCGGCGGGTGAAATCATCCTGTTCATCGACGAGATGCACACGCTGGTCGGGGCCGGCAAGGCCGACGGCGCGATGGATGCCGCCAACCTGATCAAGCCCGCGCTGGCGCGTGGCGAGTTGCACTGTATCGGTGCGACCACGCTGGACGAGTACCGCAAGCACGTCGAAAAGGACGCTGCGCTGGCGCGTCGGTTCCAGCCGCTCGTGGTCGAGGAGCCGACGGTCGAGGATACGATCTCGATCCTGCGCGGGATCAAGGAAAAGTACGAGTTGCACCACGGTGTGCGGATTTCCGACAGCGCGCTGGTGACGGCGGCCACGCTGAGCCACCGCTATATCACGGACCGTTTCCTGCCCGACAAGGCCATCGACCTGATGGACGAGGCCGCCAGCCGTCTGCGCATGGAAGTGGACAGCAAGCCCGAGGAACTGGACGCGCTGGACCGCGATATCCTGCAAAAGCAGATCGAGGCCGAAGCCCTGCGCAAGGAGGATGACGCCGCCAGCAAGGACCGGCTGGAGAAGCTGGAAAAGGAACTGGCCGAGTTGCAGGAGAAATCCAGCGAGATGACCGCGCAATGGCAGGCCGAACGCGACAAGCTGGCCGGTGCGCGCGATCTGAAAGAGCAGCTCGACAAGGCGCGGATCGAACTGGACCACGCCAAGCGCGAGGGCAACCTGGCCCGCGCGGGCGAGTTGTCTTACGGTGTGATCCCGCAGCTTGAAAAGCAGTTGGCCGAGGCCGAGCAGGCCGAGGACGAAGGCGTGATGGTCGAAGAGGCCGTGCGCCCCGAACAGATCGCCCAGGTGGTCGAACGCTGGACGGGTATCCCGACGGCCAAGATGCTGGAAGGCGAACGCGAGAAGCTGCTTGGCATGGAGGACAACCTGCATCGCCGGGTGATCGGGCAGGATCAGGCCGTCAAGGCCGTGGCCAATGCCGTGCGCCGGGCGCGTGCGGGCCTGAACGACGAGAGCCGTCCGCTCGGGTCGTTCCTGTTCCTTGGGCCGACGGGTGTGGGTAAGACCGAACTGACCAAGGCGGTGGCCGAGTTCCTGTTCGACGATGATGGCGCGATGGTGCGTATCGACATGTCGGAGTTCATGGAAAAGCATTCGGTTGCCCGCCTGATCGGCGCGCCTCCGGGCTATGTGGGGTATGACGAGGGCGGCGTTCTGACCGAAGCCGTGCGTCGCCGTCCCTATCAGGTGGTGCTGTTCGACGAGGTCGAAAAGGCCCATCCCGAGGTGTTCAACGTGCTGTTGCAGGTTCTGGACGACGGTGTTCTGACCGACGGGCAGGGCCGGACCGTGGACTTCAAGCAGACGCTGATCATCCTGACGTCGAACCTTGGGTCTCAGGCCCTGAGCCAGATGCCCGAGGGCGCCGATGCCAGCGATGCCAAGCGCGACGTGATGGATGCGGTGCGGTCGCATTTCCGGCCCGAGTTCCTGAACCGTCTGGACGAGATCGTGATCTTCGATCGCCTGACACGCGATCAGATGGACGGGATCGTGGATATCCAGATGGCCCGGTTGCTCAAGCGGCTGGCCAGCCGCAAGATCGCGCTGGAGCTGGATGACGGCGCCCGTACATGGCTGGCCGATCAGGGCTATGATCCGGTCTATGGCGCGCGTCCGCTCAAGCGGGTGATCCAGAAGGCGTTGCAGGACCCGCTGGCCGAGGCATTGCTGGCCGGTGAGATCAGGGACGGGGATACCGTTCCGGTCTCTGCCGGGGCCGAGGGTCTTTTGATCGGCGATCGTGTCGGCACCTCGGACCGTCAGCCGCCGCAAGATGCGGTCGTGCATTAAGCCGGACTGACGGCTGCTGAAATCAGGCCCCGCGGAAGCCCCGGCTTCTGCGGGGTTTTTCGTGTCTTGCACCGAAGTGACAGGTTGGCTGCGCAATGCCTGCAATTGCACACAGGCGGTTGCGCCGCTTTATGGCGCGCCTGTATAGTCGGCGGCGGTAGCGCCCCCGGTGTGCGGTGCCGCGCCATTCGGGTTGGCGCATGCAACGATAAGAACAAGTATTCAGGTTATGGCAGAGCAGTCTCCCGCAAAAGAACAAGGCCAGGCATTGCCGCGCTGGCTGGACCAGCTTCGCCCCGGTGGGCATGGCGAAGGGTTCATCGAAAAGCAATTGCGTCACAGTCTGATGTTCGTCAGGCGCCCGGTGAACCGTTTGCTGGTGAGTTTCGACAACCTGTCGAATGTGGGCGACACATCGCTGGAGCGCGAGCCCTGGGCGTTCAAGTTCGCGCAGGACAGCAATATCAGCCATCTGGGCATCATGGCGCATGTCAGTGACTGGTACCGCGATCCGGTTTTGATCGGGCGGATGCAGAAGCTGGCCGCTGATGGGTTTTTCGACGGGTATGACCGGGTGGTTTTTGCCGGTGTGTCGATGGGCGGGTTTGCCTCGATCGTGTTCGGGTCGCTTGTGCCGGGGGCGCATGCGGTGGCGATCAACCCGCAAAGCACACTGGACGAGGCGCTGGTGCCGTGGGAGACGCGCTATGAAAACGGGCGGCGGCAGGACTGGACCCTGCCCCTGTCGGATGCGGCGGCGCTGACCGGCGGGTTCGAACGGGTCAATATTTTCTATGATCCCTATCACGAACTGGACCAGGCGCATGTGGATCGCTTTGGCGGGGACAACGTGCATATTTTCAATTGCCGTTATTCGAACCACAAGACAGCCGTTTTCCTGCGCAAGATAGATGCGCTGAAACCGGTGATGCACGAGGCGATTTTTGGCGACCTGACCGAGCTGGAGTTTTACCGGCTGTATCGTGGGCGTCGGAATCTGCCGTGGTTCCGTGGTGCGCTGAGTTCATATTACGAAAGCAAGGGGCGTAACGAGCGGGCTGAGCATGTGACCGCGTTGTTCCGTCGCCGGATACGCCAGATAAAACAGGAAGAGGCGCAAGAGGCCGAGGCGGCAAAGGAGTGGGGCGAAGAGGGCGATGCGGCGGAAACCGCCGGGTCGTCTGTGGATATCACCGAGGTGAGCGCCCCCGCCATACGACCGCAGGGATCGCGCCGGAACGAACGCCGCACCATTGTGACCACGATGAAGAACGAAGGGCCGTTCATGCTGGAATGGGTGGCCTATCACCGGGCCATCGGGTTTACCGATTTCCTGATCTACACCAATCATTGCGCCGACGGCACGGACAGGATTGCAATGCGCCTGGAAGAGCTTGGCGTGGTGCAGCATGTCGACAACCAGTTCAAGAAAGGCGCCAGCCCGCAGCGTGCGGCTCTGCGCCGGGTCCGCCGCGAAAAGATATATGACGAGACCGACTGGATCATTTGCTCGGACTGCGACGAATTCCTGAATGTGCGCGCCGGAGGCGGAACCCTGGACGATCTGTTCGAGGCGGTCGGCGGGGCGGATGCGATTTCGTTGTGCTGGAAGATTTTCGGCTGCGGGAATCAGGTGGCCTATGAAGACCGGTTCGTGACCGAGCAGTTCACATGGGGTGCGCAAGAGGATTTCCGCGGAAAATTCAGAGCGCTTGGCCTGAAAACCCTGTTCCGCCCGTCTGATGCGATAACCAGGATCGGGGTGCACCGCCCCAAGTTTCAGGGCCGCCCCGAGGGATTCGTGTGGACCGATGCGGGCGGGCAGCCGATGCCGGACAAGTATTTCGCGACAGGCTGGTCGGCCCGGTCGGGGTTTCGCCACGATCATGCACGCCTGCATCATTATGCCGTACGTTCGGTCGACAGCTTTCTGGTCAAGCGTGATCGGGGGCGCACGAACCATGTCAAAGACGATCAGGGTATTGCCTATTGGGCCGATATGAATCTGAACATGGAAGAGGATAAATCGCTGGTGCCCACCGTTGCGCGGACCCGCAAGGTGTATGATGAACTGTTGAGTGACCCTGAGATAGCCCGCCTGCATACCGAAGCCTGCGATTGGCATCGCGCCAAGATTGCTGCGCTGAAAGAGCATGAAGAGTGGGTTGCCCTGCACGAAGTGTTGCAGACGATCAATCGGCCAGGTGAGAAGCCTGTCAGTCTTAAGCAGCTGGCGTCGGGGCTTGCCGTGGGATGAGCCCGAAACCGCACTTCATTCTGCATGGGGGGTTTCACAAAACAGCATCGACCCATATCCAATCGACCCTGAACCGCAACAAAAAGAAACTTCAGCGGCATGGTATTACATATGTTCATCATCGCGATACGCGAAAGAAGCTGACCGTTCCCTGCCAGTTTCATGTATATCAGCAACTTGGTCTCAATTTTGAGATCAAGTACAGCGAAGAAGAACTGAAGGAGATATCCGAAAAGTATTTCGAAGAAGTTCTTTCCGGTGCGGGGGCGAGAATCATCATTTCCGATGAGAATATGGCGGGGCATTGCGGACATTGCGTGAAACGTGGCCTGCTTTATCGCTGGCGGAACAGATTGCTTCGCACATTTGCGCAGCAATTTCCGTTTCCGGTTGCGGAAGTGCATCTGGCGGTGCGTAATTACGCGGATTTCTTTTCGGCAGCATATGTCGAGTTTCTTCGTTCCTCGACCAGTCAGAATTTTCTGGATGTTTCCGAAATGAAAATTCGTGTTCTGGAGCATATGCCCAGTTGGTATAAGCTTATCCTGACTGTCGGGGAGAATTTTCCCGAGGCCAGGATTAATGTCTGGAAATACGAGGATTACAGGGCGCTGGAAAAACAGGTCTTTGCCAATCTCTGTGGACCGGACTTCGATCTTGAGCTGCTTGAGCCGCCTGCCGACAAGAACAGGCGCCCGACTGCTTCGGGGCGGGCGGTAGAGGAGGTTCTCAAGCTAATCTATCGGCACGGCGCCGATTATGCGTTGAGTCGCCGGGTCGAAATACAGGAGCAGTTTCCCAAGAGTGCCGAGAATGGGGTTTTCGACCCGTGGACACCGTCCGAGCGCGCGCATCTGACCCGGATGTATGAGCGTGATATCGACGACATTCGCGCCAATCCGGATATAACCCTGATCGAGCCCGGACAGGTCTGAGTATTGTGGCGCAACCGCGTCAGGTTGATGTGTGGTGACGGGTTGCGACAAGAAAGGATTGCGCGGCGTATAACCGGCTCGTAAGGCTTTGGGGCAATGGATAAAACGCCCGTAAAGGGTGCGACGTGAATGAGGGTGCAGATGGGTTGCGATTACGAGATCGGAATGCTGTGGGTCGAAGGCCCGCTGAGCTATGTCGAAGTGTTGTGTGCACAGTCCTTCCTTGATGCGGGGCATCATGTGAAGCTTTATCACTACAAGGACGTGCAGAACGTGCCCGCCGGTGTCGAACTGATTCATGGTGACAGCGTTCTGAAGATCGACCGTTTCATCCAGCATGGGCGCACCGGCAGTTTTGCGCTGTTTTCAGATGTTTTTCGCTATCACCTGCTGAAGCAGAATGACCGGATGATCTGGGCCGATCTGGATGCCTATTGCGTCAAGCCGTTCGAAACCGCGACGGGCCATTTCTTTGGCTGGGAATCGGATGCACATATCAATGGCGGGGTGCTTGGCCTGCCGCCCGACAGCGATGCACTGGGTCAGCTTCTGGAAATGACCGAAGACGAGTTTGGCATCCCCGAATGGTATTCGGACCGCGAAAAGAAACGCCTGCAAAAACTGAAGGACCAAGGCAACCCCGTTCATGTCAGCGACATGCCGTGGGGCGTTTGGGGCCCGCAGGCTGTCACGCATTATCTGCAAAAGACCGGAGAGGATAAATATGCCTTCCCGATCGACGGGTTGTATCCGGTCAGTTTCCGGGATCGCCGGTTGTTGATGCGCACGCAAGGGCTGGCTGCAATCGAGGAGATGCTGAGCGAGAATACCTACTCGGTGCACTTCTATGGCCGTCGCGTGCGCGAGTTCCTGGCGGATATCGGCGGGATGCCCGAGCCCGACAGCTGGATGGATCGTGCCTTGAAGAAGCACAAGGTCGATTGCGATGCCGCCCCCGTCATGGCCCGCAAGGGAAAAGAGGTTCTTAAAGAGGCGGAAATTCTGGCCAACACCAAGACCGCGCCGCGCAAGTCCACGGGAAAAGGCGGCGTAAACCTGAGCGATCTGGCGGACCGGTACGGGACCGACAAAGGAGCGTCCAGGCATCGGTATACCGAACTGTATCAGATGCTGTTCCATCCTTATCGTCAGCGCAAGATCAGCGTTCTGGAAATGGGAATTCTGAACGCATCGCCCGAACAAATCGAAGAGATGGACCAGGACCCGAGCATGGTTCCGTCAATTCGGATGTGGCTGGAGTATTTCCCCAAGGCTCATGTGCACGGGTTGGATATAGCGGATGTGTCGTGGTTCAGGGATGATCGTTTCACGTTTCATCAATGCGATATGGCGGATCGCGAACAGATTGCCGCCGCTGCCGAGTCCATCAACCCGGCACCGACCATCGTGATCGACGATGCCAGCCACGCCAGCCATCACCAGCAGAATGCGTTTCTGGAGGTGTTCCCGCGGATGGAGTCCGGCGGCCTTTATGTGATCGAAAGCCTGCGTCGGCAGCCCGGTGAGCTGGAACTGCCCGATATCACCAAGACTGCCGCGCTGTTTCGTGGCTGGCTGGAGGATGGGGAGTTTCGCCACACCGATCCCGAACTCTCGGCAGAGTTCAACGCGGTCGCGCAGGACATATCGGGGAGTATCATCGAGCCGGTCCGCTTTCTGAAAGGGCGGCGCGACCAGATCGTGGTGGTTCACAAGAAATGAAAACCGCGCGGCCCTGAGGCTGCGCGGTTCCCGTCCCGGACTGTGGATATGATCTATTTCTCGCCGATTGCCGCGCGGGCGATTCCGTCGAGCAGCGATTGCACCTTTTGCATTTCGCCCTCGGGGAAGGCGCGGTAGCCGACGATGACCTCGCCGGGGGTGTCGGCCCGCTCAGCGACGAAGATGCTGTAGGGGCAGAAGGCGATGTTCATCGGGTCGGCCTCCATCACTTCGCGCGACAGCATGGCCGAGCAGAAACTGTAGGCGTCGGCCTGTGTGAACAGGACCACATCCGAACCGACATCGGCACGGGTGCGTTCCAGCATTTCGCCCACATGGCTGACATGGTCGATGACCAGTCCCTGATTGACGATTGCCGTTTCCAGGCCGAATGCCACGTCTTCGAAGGCCTGGTCGGTGGTATAGGTCACCATGTCTTGTGCGGATGCGGCTGCGGCGGTCAGGGCGATGGCGGCGGTGAGGGTGATGAATTTCATTCCGGCGTCCTTTCGAGGCGTGGTTTCGGGTTGTGGCACTGTCGGCAAAGGCGCAGTGTATGTTGCAAGAGTGCATCCTCCCTTGACCCATATCAACACGGAAGAGACGGTTAAATGAGTTACGCAGTACATGCCCTTGAAGTTCTGGCCCTCATATTCGTTCTGGTGCTTGGGTTTGGCGTTGCGCTGATCGTGGCCTTTTACATCCTGGACAAGACGCAGGCCGGCGATGCGATTCGCCGCAACTATCCGGTGATCGGGCGGTTCCGGGGGTTGTTCACCAAACTGGGCGAGTTTTTCCGGCAGTATTTCTTTGCCATGGACCGAGAAGAAATGCCGTTCAACCGGGCGCAGCGCGACTGGGTGTATCATGCGGGCAAGGGCAAGGGGAACACGGTGGCCTTCGGCTCGACCCGGAACCTGTCGATCCCCGGAACGCCGATTTTCGTCAACGCTTGTTTTCCACCGCTGGACGATCAGTGCGCCACGACCGAGCCGATGGTGATCGGGCCGACGGCGGCCGTGCCGTACCGGGCAAAGTCGATCTTCAATATCTCCGGCATGAGCTATGGCGCGATTTCGCGCCCGGCGATTGAGGCGCTGAGCCGCGGGGCGGCCAGGGCGGGAATTTGGCTGAACACCGGCGAGGGCGGTCTGTCTCCTTTTCACCTGAAGGGGGGGTGCGATATCGTCTATCAGATCGGTACGGCGAAATACGGTGTGCGCGATGCCGAGGGGAACCTCGATGACGAAAGGCTGCGCGATGTGGGGGCGAACCCGCATGTGAAGATGTTCGAGCTGAAGCTGGCGCAGGGGGCCAAACCGGGCAAGGGCGGTATTTTGCCCGGCGCAAAGGTGAATGCCGAGATTGCGGAAATACGCGGGATTCCCGAGGGCGAGGACAGTATTTCCCCGAACCGCCATCGCGAGATCGACGGTTTTGACGATCTGCTGAACATGATTGCCCATATCCGGACGGTTACGGGCAAGCCCGTGGGCTTCAAGACGGTGATCGGATCGTCCGATGCCTGGATCGAGTTTTTCGAGATGATCAATCTGCGGGAAGACGATTGCGCACCGGATTTCATCTGCGTCGATGGCGGCGAGGGCGGGACAGGCGCCGCGCCGATGCCCCTGATCGACCTTGTCGGCATGCCCATCCGCGAGGCGCTGCCCCGCATGGTCGATTTGCGGGATCGTCATGGTTTGAAGGATCGCATCCGGATCATCGCCAGCGGCAAGCTGGTCAACCCGTCCGATGTGGCCTGGGCACTGTGTGCAGGTGCGGATTTCGTGACCTCGGCGCGCGGGTTCATGTTTTCGCTCGGCTGCATCCAGGCGCTCAAGTGCAACCGCAATACCTGCCCCACGGGCATAACCACCCATGATCCGCGCCTTCAGGGCGGTCTGGTGGTCGAGGACAAATATCTGAAGGTTGCGAATTACGCCAAATCCGTGATCGGAGAGGTCGAGACCGTCGCGCATTCCGTCGGCGTCACCGAGCCGCGCCTGATGCGGCGGCGGCATGTACGGATCGTGCAGGCCGATGGAAGTTCGGTTCCGTTCAACAAGACCCGGCCAAGTTACAATGCAGGCACGCCAATGTGACGAGACGTGCGCCTGTGTCCTCGTGACGGCTTGGGTGGTGTCTCTATATAAGGTGTCAGGACGTGAAGGAGAGACACCATGGCCAACCGCTGGACAAACGACCTGACCGAACGCGACGTGACACCGGAACAGGTATTCATGAACCGCCGTCAATGGATGGCCGGTGCGGCGGCGGGCCTGGGGCTGGCGGGTATCGGCGGACAGGCCCGCGCCGAGGGTATGGAGCCCAACAGCTGGGAAGAGATCACCAGCTACAACAACTATTATGAGTTCGGCACAGGCAAGGACGATCCCTACAAGAACGCCCGGCGGCTGAAAATCGACCCGTGGACCGTTCGTATCGACGGTCTGGTGGAGCGTCCCGGCGATTATGCCTTTGACGACATCATGTCGAAGATGACCATCGAGGAGCGCCTGTACCGTCTTCGTTGTGTCGAGGCATGGTCGATGGTGGTGCCGTGGAACGGATTCGAACTGGCCGATCTGCTGGACATGGCAGGCGTGCAGGCAGGTGCGAAATACGTGGCGTTCGAAACCGTGCTGCGCAAGGACGAGATGCCCGGCACGCGCTATCCGGTTCTGGACTGGCCCTATGTCGAGGGCCTGCGTCTGGACGAGGCGATGCATCCCCTGACGATCATGGCCACCGGTATTTATGGCCGGGACATCCCCAAGCAGAACGGCGCGCCGTTGCGTCTGGTGGTGCCGTGGAAGTACGGGTTCAAATCCATCAAGTCGGTGGTCCGGGTCACTCTGACCGACAAGGAACCCCCGACCAGCTGGAACAAGGCCAACCCGGACGAGTATGGTTTCTACGGCAACGTGAACCCGCAGGTCGATCATCCGCGTTGGTCTCAGGCGACCGAGCGCCGGATCGGCGGCGGGCTTTTCTCGCCACGGGTCGAGACGCTGATGTTCAACGGCTATGGCGACGAGGTGGCCGGGCTGTATGACGGCATGGATCTGAAACGGTTCTTCTGATGATTGCCGATCGCCTGAACCGTCTGGCCCGGAAGGTGCCCGCGGCAGTGCTTTATGTGCTGGGTCTGGTTCAGGCGCTGTGGCTTTTCTATCTGGGCGCGACAGGCGGTCTGGGTGTCGAGCCGATCAAGGCGCTCGAACACGAACTGGGGGAGATCGCGTTGCAGCTTATCATTGCCGGGCTGTGTATCACTCCGTTGCGCCGGTTCGCAGGGATCAACCTGCTGAAGTTCCGGCGTGCCCTTGGGCTGATGGCATTTTTCTTTGTCACGCTTCATCTGTTGGTCTGGCTGGTGCTGGACGTGCAGATCCCGGCGCTGATCTGGGCGGATATCCTCAAGCGCCCCTATATCACGGTCGGGATGCTGGCCTTTGCATTGATGATACCGCTGGCGATGACCTCGAACGGGTGGTCGGTTCGACGTCTGGGTGCGCGATGGCGCAAACTGCATCGGCTGACTTATGCCGTGGCCGTTCTGGGCGGGATACACTTTCTGTGGCTGGTAAAGGGCTTTCAGATGGAACCGATCCTGTATCTTGCGGCGATTGTGCAGCTTCTGGCCCTGCGTGTTCGCCCGGTGCGGCGAAAACAGGCGGCCTGATACGGCACCTGATGAGAATTTAAGCCAGAGAGAAACGGCGCGAGGGGCGGGTTTTGGCGGAGTCTTCGCCATGTGAGGGCCGTTTCGGGCAAGGCCCGGTTCGCTGGCCCGTGGGATTCGGAGGCGAATTTTTGCGTCTGATTCACCGAGTGACTCGCGATTGGAGGGCAGGTTTCGCCGGTGAGTCTGGTGGAAATTGGGGATAAGCTTGTGGATAACTCAAGATGTAGGGGCTGAAACGGCTGGAATGTAGCGCGAAACGGACGCCTTGAGTAGGCTCGGCAAAAATCGACACGTCTATCTTATTGAAATTAAACGGTTATATGGTTTTTCAAAAAAAATGTGACGTTGTGTGTAAAAAGGGGTTGCGGGGTTTGGGGTGAAGCAGTAGATACCCCTTCACCGGCGGCGCTGAGGCGC
>NZ_FRBR01000004.1 GCF_900142665.1 Roseovarius pacificus | reverse complement strand
AAAGCTTGGGGCCGTATCGCCTCCCTGATCGAGACCGCGAAGATCAACGGCGTTGAGCCCTTCGCCTATCTCAAGGCTACCCTCGAGGCCATCGCCGCAGGACATCCCAAAAGCCAGATCGACGACCTCCTCCCGTGGAACTTCGACTCGTCAAGCTGAAATGCACGTGCCCTGCAGCCGTCGCTTACGGGAGTTGGCAATTTCCGGATTCTTTTTCTGGGATTTTCCCCTGCCACTGGGTCCGATTACATGCTGCGGAAAACATAAAGATCTCGACGGCCATCCGCAGCATTATGACGGCGACAAGGTTCGTCCAATTCGGCGAGCAGATCTTCGCCGTGCCGACCTTGAGCCTCTGGGCCGAGCGGTCACCAGCCCGCCGCGCGCTCCATCTGTTCACTAATTTCCCGGCGAAGCTGCGGGGGCACGCCGGTGGCGTCGGCATACTCCAACCAGTCCGCGGCGGCGCCATCCACCTCGTCGACGATCTCGGCCGCTCGCCGCGCGGAGATCCCGCTCTCCCGCGCCACTGCGGCGAAGGACTCGCGGCCCGGCCTCCGACCCTCGTCGGCGATGGTGAGCGTGTGTTCGCCGCCGGGTCCGGAGCTGTAGGTCACATCATAGGCCGGAGCCAGCCGCCAACTGCCGGCAGCGTCCATCAGGAAGGCGTGGTTTTTTAGGTGATCGTCGCGGTTGTGGGTTCGCGCGTTGAAGACCATCCGGCGATAGATCTGCTCGGCGGCGCGCGCGTCGCGGGTCATGAAGCGGGTGAGGCGCAGCAGCTCTTTGTAGTCCAGATAGGCTTCGCGGAAGTCGACCGCGAACAGTGCGGCGACTGTCTGCATGTGGAGCCGCCCGCCGTCGGGTCGGTCGAACCTCTCCGTGGCAAAGAAGGGCTCGCCGGAGGTCGCGTGCAGCACGCCCGTCCAGCTCATCTCGATCCCGGCCGCCCGCGCCATCATGGCATAGGCCGCCTCGACCTCGACAGTGCCTACCGGGTCTTGCAGCGCGCGCCGCTTCACCAGGACATGGCGCCAGCCCTTCTCCAGCGCCGCGCGGTGATCGCGCAGCCGCGCACCGTCCGCCGCCAGCTGGGCCACGAACTTCGGCCGCGCGCCCTGGGAGCCGCCCGCCACCGCGCGCAACCGCTCCAGTTCCCCGGCCGTGGCGCCGCCATCAACCTCGGGCACCAGCCGTTCGAACCAGTCAAGATCGAAATCACCCTCCGGGTTGGGATCCTGAGCCGGTCGGTAGGCCAGCGCGCCCATGCCGGCGGTGCCGACCATGGCGAGCCGGTCCATGTCGGTGATTTCGTCCAGTCGCACGCCGCGCGCCTGCAGTTCGCGGTCGACCAACAGCTTACCCCAGCCGTCGGGTAAGCTGTCGCCAAACACCGCAGGCAAGTCGCCGAAGGCGCGACTCGTGGGACGCAGGAGTCCGGCCTGGGATTTGATGTGGACCGGGGAGATCGGCAGCGGCGCGGCCGCGAAGGTGCGATCCCATTCCAGCACGGCGTGGCGCGCGCGGCCGTCCCAGCCCATCTGCCCGACCGGGCGCTCGTTGGCGCCAGCGCCGAAATCAATGGTGACATAGAGGCGGTCGATCACGAGATCTTCCCCTTGCGCACGCGTTGTGGAATTTTCTCGGACTTCTGCCGCTCGAGCTCATCAAGCGTGCGCGCCTCGACCGGTGGGAAGAGGCTCCTGAAACCATCCAGCGCGTCGAGCGTCTCGGCCAGCGCCAACACGGTCGAAAGGGTGCCGTCACCTCTCTTCTCGAACCGCCTCATGGTGGCGAGCGAGATCCCGGCGCGCGCGGCCAGCTCCTCTTGCGTGAAGCCCATGCCGATGCGCCGCTTGCGCACCGCATCGCGCATCTTCTCCTTGATGTCTTCGGGGGTCAGGAACCCCGGTAATGTCTCCATTAGCATCCTCAGCGCACTGCAAATCTTGTCCAAGAAGATATTGCAAATCGGCAAATAACTCAACACAAGGTATCAAAATAGATACTTTATGCATTAAATGGCGACTTGAAGTGTCAAAAATGACCCTACCGGGAATACCAAGACAGCTCCGGTTCGGCGTGGTGGCTTGCCTGCGGATTTCCGGCAGGTCTTGCAGAAGAGCTTCTGATCGGCCGTGTTCCCATCACCCCCGTTCGCTGGGTAGTCATCCTGGCGTCCGGCACGCATTCACCTGGAGATCGCCGTGTGCCGGCGGGAGACAAGGGTCCCCGCCGACATCTCTATATCTTGTGTTCTTGGATTTTCGGCCCATTCCGCGCTCACGAAAATATCTTCGCGCGGAGACAAGCTCCGAGCAATGAGCTTAAACCTTGCCCGGTATTATAGTTTTGATGAGCGCTCCAGTGTTGTTCTTACCGAGGCCACTCTAAAGTGAACGGCTGGGGATCGAACCGCACGCTCGCGCACTTCCGGGGAATACTTGTTCGTTGTCTTGCTCATGATGCTCCATCCTACTCAGGAGTTGGAGCCTCCGGCAAACCCGGCGCGGTTCATTATTGCCTGTATCGGCGTCGCAACCGGATCGTTCGCGGATGGGCGGTCACTGAAGACCGCCATGGCGGCCAAGCTCCTGACAGTAAATGTTGATGGCGTCCACCATTCCCTGCTGTGGTGCAAGGCTCTCAGCGTGGTGGCGCGCCGATACGCTTCGAGTCATAGCCTTTCTGTCAGGGCTTGTTGCCAAGATGCTCACTTATCAGCTTCGCGAAGGGAGCGATGTCGCCTCCAAAACTCGCGGCGTCGAGAGCCTGCATGTAGCGCCTCCGCTGATCGAGCCGGATCACAGCCCATGGATAGCCCGAACTCGCGAGCACCGCGTTCATTACGAAACGAGCGAGGCGCCCGTTTCCGTCGGGATAAGGGTGGATGTAGCCCAAAAGCCAGTGACCAAGCACCGCGCGCACTCCGGAATGCTCCTCCTCGTCAAGAAGGTCGAAGTAGGTCTCCATCGCATCCATAAGCTTTTCGCTCGCCGGGGGCACATGATTGGCTGTGCGAATAAATACCGGGTGATTGCGATATCCTATCAGTTGGCCTCGCGTTAGGATGCCTGCGTCGATCGAGGGCTCGAAGAGGTCCTGATACCAATCGCTTAGATTGTCTCGCACCGAGACCGGCTCACCTCGCTCGATGGATGTTTTCACCACCTCGCGGGCAGACTGGAAAACATTCCAGTAACCCTTTGCTGCCATAGCATCACGAGAGGTTGCGTCAGACTTGTCGGCCTCCGGGTCCCAGCTACCACTGCGAATCTTCTCGATCAGCTCTTCGGAGACCCGATAACCTTCGATCGAGAGCGAGTTCCAGGCATCATGGGTGTAGACATCGTCAATCTGTCCCAGCACCTCGTCGACTTCGACAGGTCCCTCGGGGGCCGGTAGCAGGTCAATGATCACTTGTCGGTCCCTCTGCCATATCGCTCGCAACATGTTAGAGATCGGGGCCGCACCAGCAACAACAGCAATGCCTTCCCCCTCAAAGGGGTTTTCATTCCTTAGATCCATATCTGCGCGGCGCATGCCATCGGCCAGGCGCTTGGCGTGATCGTCCATTCCCAAGTGCTTGAACGCGCCAACCAGGCGGTTACCCGGGCGCCTGTGCGCCCCGCCCACCACCGCGCGCAACAGGACATCGACATTTCGGTAGCTGCCCATCAGTGCTGCCACTGACATAGCCTGCGTATGATAGCAATTCTCTGCCATATGGATCAGCGTGGCCTCCGGAGTGTAGACCCTCAGCCCGTTCGGCAGCTGCATCCTCCTTTCCTGCTCAGGAAGCTCCCTGACCCTCAGATCGAAGAGCGACCGCTTGCCTGGGAGTTCGACAGTATTGTTGCCTCCCTTGGGGGCATGCACCACCACCTGGGTAGCCGGCACCTGAGATCCAGTATGCAGGCTAAGGCAAATCTCAGGACTGAGAACCCAGTCGATGCCGAAACGATGCTCGCAGTATCTCTGGACAAATGACCAGTAGCTCATCGTCCACGGCGTCGTGTCACCAGGACGCGAACTGGGGTCCGACAGATGATACCAGCCCTTCATGATGGGCTGAAGATAGCCCGCCTTCCTTAGCGCCTTGATCCGCACCGGGTCGATCTCGCCGCTACGAACAACAAGATGTCCTTGCTTCTGCAAGGTGTGCAGGGCTTCCATCGCGTCAGCCAAGATCTTCCGTTTGTCTACCATAACCCTCCCGATCCATTACATGCGTCCAATTAGAAGTATATAGGACTGTCCATCATCAAGTAAACATCACGGTCCGCTTTCAAGTAAATGATTCTGTCCAAGCTCAAGTGAATGTCGGAGATACTCGCAGCGAGCCGCTCGGAGCCCTCTCGAAGATATTTTCGAGACTTAGCACATTTGCGTTCTCCCTCAGAGTTTCCATAAGAACCTTGTTTTAAAAGCAATGCTGGCCCTTCCGGGGGTAAATGGAAGCGCTCATATCAACATTTTCCGTAAGGGGCTGGCCATGGGGGGTGCTTTTCGTCGTGCTCTCGGGGCAACCGGTCGACCGTCGTTTCCCCGACGCGACCCTGGTCGACGGCCAGAACGGCGCTGTTCAGGAAGTTCGCGGGGAGACGATCGCGACGGTCTCGGAAGGATCGCGCACCTGCTGGATCTCGGACGCGGCCGTATCCGTTGACCAGGCCGCCGAGATGACGGAAGACATTGCCCGCCGCGGGCGCATCACGGAACTGGAGAAAACAACGATCGGACGCGGAGAGCCTGCGGTCCGCGGACGCTTCAATGAGACGCCGGTTCTTATTTCCTGGACCTGGGGTCCGCAAGGTGGTGTGCAATATACCGTGCGGGTCGATCCGTAAGGCTGTCACGCGGTGGCAGGTGTCGCGCTTGATCCGCGCCTGAGGTGCTGGCTACCATCCGGCCCAATGACCCGGCATCGCGAACGATGATCCCTCGGGGAACGTGACAACAGTGCGGCGGAACGGGCCGGGGCGGATTGAACCGCCCCGGTCGCGTAAGCCTTCACGTACCGCTTCAAGCGCCATAGGCCGCGACGATGAGGTGATCGCCGACAATCGTGAACGGCAACTCACGGCTTCCGGTGACAATCTCGCATAGGATGCCAGCGCCGTGCAGAAAGGCATCTCGGCGCTCACGGTACGGCATGATATCCGGCGACCCCAACGCGTCGGGCAGGCCTTCCGGTATGTCGCGGAACCGGAGCGTCGAAACCCAACCACCGTTCAGTTCCTCGACATAGAAATCAGAAATCCTGTCTGCCGTGAACGCGTCCGAAAAACCTGTCTCGGGCTGCGTGGTGGGAATGCGTCCAGTCACTTCGAGCGCTTGCATCACGATGTCCAGCAGCGAGAGTCTTGAGTCAGTCTCGGACGCGCTCGCGGATTTCGTTGAATGTAGCATGGTATTGTCCTTTTCCTGGGTTCCTGAAGGGACGACCTTTCGGCGCCCGGGAATGACGTCGGATCGAATGGACGAGCGGCAAAACCAGATGGACGATTTTCTTAAGCGCAGGATGTTTTCTCCGAAGCCGGATTCACAATCGTTCGCGTTCATTCCTTGGCTGAAGGCTCCGGCCGCATTGAGCGAGAACGGGGGAGCGACCCACGCGCCAAGCCCTTTTGTTCAGCAGAGGCTTGGGTAAACACCAGCTCGAACCCGTGGCCAGACGCTCCTGGCGCTGAGCAGCCCGCACGGTTTCAAGTGCGGGCTGCAAATGATCAAACTATGCGACCGGCGCGCTCACGCTTTTCGGGGAAAAGAGAGAAAGCGCACCCACATTCATGATCTTTTTACGGTTGCGTGCGCTGGCGCATCTTCTCGAGCTCGCGCTGCGCATTCATCAGGTCATGCACTGCTTGCAGAGAAGCGTGGAAGCTCAACAGCACGGTAAGCGCGCGTGACATATCTTCGGCCACACACGTCCGATGTGTTTCTGTCCAAGACGGATCCTCGGAAAAACAGTAAGCGTGATCGTCGACGCGTTCGACTTGCGTCGTGCCGTCCGCGATCCGTCGCGAGAGCTTGTTGATGAGAACGTCGAGTTCGACGAGCGTTTCATTTTCGAAGATCTGTCCCGTCTCGATCGCCTTGATCAGCCGTTCCGGCGCTTTGCGCTCCATTCGCGCGAGGTTCGGGATAACATCTTCGCGCAGGGCGGTTGCGCAGATGCGCGCATCCGCGAACGCTTCTGCAGCGATGCCCTCGATGTTCTCGAACGTGACCGGGAGTTGATTATTCATGGGGGAGTTCCTTTTCGAAAGTTGCGTTTGGCGCCGCGCAGGGTGCGGTTCCGCTTCCGGAAACCGTCTCCCTCGCGCCGCCACCGCAGCTCATTTCACGGGTGTCCTGTGCCCAAAGTCGCCGTAAACATGATGAGCCCCGGAGGCAGAGAATTGATTGGAAATAGGGTGGCGCGACGCCGGAGACAGCTTTCGTTGCACGCTTTGGCCGAGACACGGATGAGAGCCGAAATTCCCACGCAGAGTTTCAAATGCTTGGGTGCGGGCGGTACGACCAACGGTTTTTGCCAGCCGCCTGTTTTGATGCGCTGTCCAAATCTCCGGCCGTGGTCTTATCTGGTTGTGCCGCGAATCGTCGGCTGAATGCCCTCTGTGCGAAGCACGCAGGCCAACCAGACCTGAGCGCCAAATTTGCCGTGTCTACTTTTAAATTGCACCCTCCAAGCGACCCGGCGCCGGCCTTCAGTACAAAGGTCAAACCATGCTGCCCCACGCATGTTGACGCAACGTCAAGCTGCGTCTGATTTCCGGCGGCTGAGCCTCGCAGCCAAATCCCTTTCAGCGGTCGAGACCGGCCGTCTCAACATAGCGGGCAACGCCGCGCCAACTTCAGACCCTTGTTTCAGCCTTGGAGGCAATTATGACAAAACCGACACTCTGCACACTCACCCCGCGCCCTCTTCCGAAGAACCTCGAGATCCCTTGGAAACCCTTCGTCACCTTGCTCGGCAGCCCATCTCAGGCGCCAGACCAGACCCTCATCGGCGTTGATCTGGGTCATCTACGTAGAGACAGCGGCAGACCACCCGTTACTGAAACATGTGCTTACTTCTTCAAGGAAGACGACCTCTGCCGTGCTCACATCCTGGAGATCCCCGAGAAGGAACGCTCCAAATGCGATCTGATTGGCTCTGTTGCAAACACATATGCGGGTTGCCATGTTTGGGTCGGTTTTCAGTGCGAGGATCAAGCTATGAACGATTTCAAAGGGCGGCATTTCTCTGGTGAAGTCGTGCTTTGGGCTGTTCGCTGGTACTGTCGGTATGGCCTCAGCTATCGTGATCTGGAAACCATGATGGCGGAGCGCGGTGTGCGTGTCGATCATTCGACCATTTACCGCTGGGTGCAACGCTACGCCCCCGAAATGGAGCGGCGGATGCGCTGGCAGTGGCGGCGGCCGATGTCGGATAGCTGGCGCGTTGACGAAACGTACATCAAGGTGCGCGGCAAGTGGACGTATCTGTACCGGGCGGTCGATAAGTTGGGGAACACCGTCGATTTCTACCTGTCTTCAACCCGCAATGCCAAAGCCGCGAAACGCTTTCTGGGCAAGGCCATTCGTGCCTGTAAAGATTGGGAGAAACCGTCCAAGATCAACACCGACAAGGCCGGATGCTACATTCAGGCGATCCGCGAGTTGAAGAAAGAGGGTAAATGTCCGCGGGACGTGGAACACCGCCAGGTCAAGTATCTAAATAATGTGATCGAGGCCGATCAGGGCAAGCTCAAGCAGCTGATCAAGCCGGTCCGGGGTTTCAAGACGATGAGGACGGCCTACGCCACAATCAAGGGTTTCGAGGTGATGCGCGCCCTGCGAAAAGGCCAGGGCCGCACCTTCAACCTGACCCGCGACCCGATTGGCGAAAAACGCATGATCGAACGCGCCTTCGGTGTCGGGCCATGTGTCATGACCGAGGCAATGACGCTGATCGAAGAGCATTTCAAAGCCGCAGCATAAGTGTGTCCAATGGAGGGGTAACTGCGTCATGTGATAAAGTTTGCAACAGAGCCTTCTGTCGGGGGTGGCCGCTCAGAGGTACGAAAAGAGGAGCAGTGATTCGGCGCGTTTCAATCCGGTGATACCTTTGCGGAACCGCTACGTGGCCGTCGCCTTAACGCGTCAGATGCGAGGGCGCGCATATCGCCGGGCTATCTGAAATCCAGCGAGGAGGCGATTTCGATGAAGGCTTTTACCAGCCGCAGGCGCGCCCGGTCTTTGGGGGCGATGACGGCGGTTTCATGGCTGGCCGAAAGCTCGGCCACCGGCACCTCGACCAACCCGCGCGAGATCAGGCCGCTGTTGGCGAGGAAAAGCGCGATCCCTGCGCCCTGAAACACCGCCTCGCACATCAGCGGAAAGGTCGTCATGGTGATCGTCCGGGGAAAGCGGATGCCATGTTTGACCTGCGCCTCGCGCACCACCCGTTCGGTCAGCGAGCCTGTTTCCGGCAGGATGATCGTCTCGTCGGTCAGATCGCGGAAATGCAGCAGGTCGCGGCCTGCCAGCGGGGACGAGGGCAGGAGATAGGCGACGTAGCGCGCCTTGAGGATCGAGACCCGTTCCCAGTCTTCCGAGCGGGGCGGATCGGTGATGAGCCCGACATCCGCCCGCCGTTCGCGCAAAAGCCGCGTGGCGGTGCTCCAAGCATAGAGCGCGAAATCAATTTCCACATCCGGGTAGGCCTGACGGAACTGGCTGATCGCGCGGAGCGCAGGCAGCGGCGCGTTGGCGATGATCTTGATATGGCCGCGTTCCATCGCCTCGAACCCTTCGAGCCGTTCAGTGATCGCCGTGTCGAGCGTCACCAGCCGGTCGGCGAGATCGTAGAACTCCTCGCCCGTCCGGGTCAGCGACACGCCCTCCCGGTTCCGAAAGAGCAAGGGCGAGCCGACCTGCTTTTCAAGCTTGGCGACATGTTGCGTGACCGCCGATTGCGTCACCCCGAGCCGGGTGGCGGCGGCCGAGAAACTGCCTTCGCGCACCACATAGGCGAAGGCGACGAATTGATGATGATTGGCGCGCATCGCGGTTCCTCCGGTTTGGAGGCCAGCCTTAGCGGTGATTAGTTTCACTAATGTGACGTCACAAAAGTGAAAGGTCGATTGCCTACACTGCCCGGAGCAGATGGAGGAATCAGATGGCCGGGCTGAGTATCGAGAACGTGACCAAACGCTTTGGCGAGACCGAGGTGCTCAAAGGGGTGTCGCTCGACATTGCCGATGGCGAATTCGTGTCGCTGGTCGGCCCGTCGGGCTGTGGCAAATCCACCTTGCTGCGCATCATCGCCGGTCTCGAGGACCAGAGCAGCGGCGACATCCGCATCGGTGGCCAGTCGGTCGCGGGCCAGCGCGCCGCCGACCGCAACCTGTCGATGGTGTTCCAATCCTACGCGCTCTACCCGCATCTCAGCGTCGGCGAGAATATCGCCGTCCCGCTCAGGATGCGCCGGTTGAACAGCCTGCAGCGCCTGCCGCTTGTCGGGCGCCTGCTGCCCGGCACACGGGCGCAGAGCCGTGACATCGGACAGCAGGTGGCGCAGGCCGCCGAGATGCTCGAGATCGCGCATCTTCTCGACCGCAAGCCGGGGCAGCTCTCGGGGGGGCAGCGCCAGCGCGTCGCGCTGGGCCGTGCCCTTGTCCGCGAGCCGGCGGCGTTTCTTCTGGACGAGCCGCTGTCCAATCTCGATGCCAAGCTGCGGGTGCAGACACGGGCCGAGATTGCCGAGCTGCACCGCCGGCTTGCCGCCACCTTTGTCTATGTCACCCATGATCAGGTCGAGGCGATGACCATGTCCGACCGGATCGCGGTGATGATGGGCGGCCGCATCCTGCAATGCGCGCCGCCCGATGTGGTCTATGACGATCCGGACCGGATCGAGGTGGCCGAATTCATCGGCTCGCCCAAGATCAACATCCTGCCGGTCGAGATTGCCGAGGACGGGCGGCTGATCCTGATGGATCGTCCGCTCGACCTGATGCTGCACCGGGGCGGCAAGGGCATCGCCTCGCTCGGGCTGCGCCCCGAGGCGTTGCGGCTGGCCGGGCCAGAGGCGCCGATCCATGGCCAAGTGGTGCATCGCGAGAACCTCGGCTCCGAACTCTTTGTGCAGATCGCGCTCACCGGGCTCGATCAGCGTCTCACCCTGCGGGTGGGCCCCGAACAGCGCAGCGCGCTGGCGCTTGGCAGCGCCGTGTCGCTCGATTTCGATCGTGACAAGGCGCTGCTCTTTGACAGCGAAGGCGCCCGGATACGCCGGGTGGTGCAGACGGCCAGCGCCCCGTCCGAGGTGGCCTGAGATGGCGGCCATTGATCCCACCGCCGCCGCCAAACCCGCGCGCGCGCCGCGCCGGGCCATCCGGCAAAGCCGCGCCGCCTGGGTTCTGACCGGGCCCGCGCTTGGGCTGATGGTGCTGTTGCTGCTCGCGCCGGTGAGCATCGCAGCCTTCCTGTCCTTTACCAATTATTCCCTGGGCAACAGCGGTTTCGACTGGGTCGGGTTCGACAATTACGAGAAGCTCTTCACCCGGTCGACCTATGAAAAGATGTTCCTCGCCACGCTGACCTATGTGGTCACGGTGGTGCCGATCTCGGTTGGGCTCGGCCTTGGGGCGGCCTTGCTCATCAATTCGCTGGGCCGGTTTCGCGAGCTCTATAAGACGATCTATTTCCTGCCGGTGATGGCGACACTTCTCGCCATGGCCATCGCCTGGGAATTCATGCTGCACCCGTCGATCGGGATGATCAACCGCACGCTGGAACTGGGCTGTGGCACGTTTCTCGAACGGGTCTGGCCCTTTATGGCCCATGGCTGCGCCGAGCGGTTTCCCGTTTGGCTCGGGGATCAGCGCTATGCGATCTGGGTGATCTGCTTCATCGGCATCTGGCAGGGGTTCGGGTTCAACATGGTGCTCTATCTCGCCGGGCTGACCAGCGTGCATCGCGAGCTCTACCATGCGGCCGAGATGGACGGGGCGCGGTCCGGCTGGGCGCGGTTCTGGCTGGTGACATGGCCGGCGCTCGGGCCGACCACGGTCTTTGTCGTCACCATCACCTGCATCCGGGCCTTTCAGGTGTTCGACACGATCGAGGCCTTTTGGCCGCAGGGCGGCGGCCCCAACAAGTCAACCTATGTGATGATGTTCGCCATTTTCGAGAAAGGCGTGCAGCAGAACCTCATCGGCATCGGCTCGGCCATCACCATGCTGTTTCTGCTCTTCGTCATGGTCCTGACCCTGATCCAGCGCTGGCTGGTGGAACGAAAGGTGCATTACTGATGACCCGCGACTGGTGGAAACATCTGATCCTAATTCTCGGGGTGATCATCGTCATCGCGCCCTTCTACATGATGGTCAGCTATTCCTTCAAATCCCCCGGCGAGATTGATCGCGGCGAGGGCGGGTTCTTTGGCCGCCAAGAACTCATGGTCGATGAGCATTGCGTCAAGCTGCGCGATCCGAGCCGCGACGAGATTGCCGCCGCCGCCCCCCGGTTTCCCGGGCAGAGCGACCGTGACATCCGCGATCAGCTCATGGCCGAGGCAGAAGCCGATTGCGCCATGCGGCCGGTGGTTTTCAACTACACCAAGGCCTTCACCGAAGCGCCGCTGCTGCGCTATCTGCTCAACGGGGTGATCGTCACCGCCTCGATTTTCCTGTTGCAGGTGGTGGTGGCGCTGCCCGCCGCCTATGCGCTGGCCAAGCTGCGGTTCTGGGGGCGCGAGGCGGTGTTCGGGCTGGTGCTCTTTTGCCTGCTGATCCCGGTCCATGCCATTGCGCTGCCGCTCTATATCCTGCTCGCCAAGATCGGGCTGACCAACACCTATGCGGCGCTGGTGGTGCCGTGGTCGATTTCGGTCTTTGGCATCTTTCTCATGCGCCAGTTCTTCATGACCGTGCCCGATGATCTCATAGATGCGGCGCGGATGGACGGGATGGGCGAGTTTGCCATCGTCTGGCGCGTCATGCTGCCGACCGCGATTCCGGCGCTTTTGGCCTTCGCCATCTTCTCGGTCGTGGCCCATTGGAACGATTATTTCTGGCCGCGCATCGTGGTCACCGGCAATCGTGACCTGTTCACCCCGCCGCTCGGGCTGCGCGAGTTCAAGGGCGGCGGCGACGGGTCCGATTTCGGGCCGATGATGGCCACCGCCACGGTGATCGTCACGCCGCTGATCGTCGCCTTTCTTCTGGCGCAGAAGCGTTTCATCGAAGGGATCACGCTGAACGGCATGAAATGAGTTTTGGGTGCGGGTTGCCCCGCACCCGCCCACCATCCCGCGAGGGATCTCCCCGGAGCGTGCATCGCCAAACGCAAACGCTCCAAGTCAGGACTGAGAGGACATCAACCATGAAACACACTATCTCCGCAATGGCGCTGGCCCTGAGTGCCAGCACCGCGATGGCCCAGGACAACGTGACCATCGAATTCGCCTATTCTTACAGCCACCTGTTCGACGTCACCTATGAGGCGATGATGCCGGCCTTCAAGGAGAAGCATCCGAACATCGACGTGAAATTCCGCGCCACTTACGAATCCTACGAGGATGGCACCAACACGGTCCTGCGCGAAGCGGTCTCGGGCACTCTGCCTGATGTGACCATGCAGGGCCTCAACCGCCAGCAAATCCTCGTCGAGAAGGGCATCGCGCAATCGCTCGAACCGTTCATCGCCAAGGAGACGGATTTTGCCAAGGACGGCTATCATGATGCGATGCTGTCGCTGTCGACCATTGATGACGCGGTCTATGGGCTTCCCTTCTCGGTTTCGCTGCCGGTCGGGTATTACAACATGGACATGATGAAAGCCGCCGGGGTCGAAAGCTTGCCCACCACCTGGGACGAGGTGATCACCGTCTGTGAAAAGATGAAGGCCAATGGCGTGGACAACCCGATCTTCTGGGGCTGGAGCGTCACCGGCAACTGGTTTCTGCAGGCGCTGATGTGGAGCCAGGACAAGCCGATCGTCGACAATGGCCGCATGGCGCTCGACAGTCCCGAGGCGCTGGCCGCGCTCGAGCAGATGCAAGAGATCTTTACCAAATGCGACATGCAGAACATCGAATGGAAAGCGGCGCTGTCATCCTTTGCCGCCGGTGAGATCGGCATGATGTTCTGGTCGACTTCGGCGCTTGGCGCGGTCGAACGTAGCCAGGGCGATTTCGAGCTGGTTACCGGGGCCTTTCCGGGCATGGGCGAGACCCCCAAGGGCCTGCCTGCCGGGGGCAATGCCGCGGTGCTGACCTCGACCTCGGAGGATCCCAAGGTGCAAGAGGCGGCCTGGGCCTGGATCAAGTTCATCACCTCGGGCGAAGGCGCCGCCGAAGTGGCCAAGACCACCGGTTACATGCCACCCAACAAGGCCGCCAACGAAGTGATCCTCGCCGATTTCTACGAGGCCAACCCGAACAAGAAAACCGCCGTGGATCAGCTTCCGCTGCTGCGCGACTGGCTGGCCTATCCCGGCGACAACGGTCTCGCCATCACGCAGGTGATCTATGACGGGATCGAACGTATCGTCACTGGCGATGCCACCGATATGAAAGAGCTGCAGCAAGAGCTGGTTGAAGAAGTCTCCGACCTTCTGCCGAACGGCTGAGCCATCCTCTGACCCGGCCGCGCGCAGCCCTGTGCGCGGCCGTTTTCCACACAGGCACTCTTATGAAAATCATCCATATTTCCGACATCCACCTCACCGTTCCGGGCGAAGAGATGGGCGGCCTCGACCCCCATGCGCGATTTGACCGGGCGTTGCGCCATATCCTTGCCGATCATGCCGATGCGGCGCGGATCGTGATCACCGGCGATCTTGCCCATTGGGGCGAACCGGCGGCCTATGAGGCGCTGCGCGACGCGCTGGACGGCTTGCCCATTCCGGTGCGGCTGATGATCGGCAACCACGACAACCGCGCCAATTTCCGTGCGGTCTTTGCCGATCATCCCACCGATGAGAACGGCTTTGTGAACCATGCCGAAACGATCGGTGGCACGCGGTTTCTCTATCTCGACAGCACGGGCGAGCGCACCCATGCGGGGCATTTCTGTGCCGCCCGCCGGAACTGGCTCGCCACCGAGCTCGCCGGCTGTGACCGGGCGCGTCTTTTCCTGCATCACAATCCGATGCTTCTCGGCTTGCCTGCCGAGGACCGGATCGCGATTGTGCCTGAGGACCGGCCCGGCTTTGCCGCGTTGCTGGCCGAATATGGCGCCAAGATCGACTATCTGCATTTTGGCCATGTCCATGCGCCGATCCATGGCTGCTATCAGGGTGTGCAGTTTGCCAGCGTGCCCTCGACCGGCAATCAGTCTATTCCCGATCTTGCCGAGCCTCGGTATCTCAAGAGCGCGGCGCTGAACCCAGCCTATTGCGTGGTGCTGATCGAAGGCGGCAGCACGATCATCCATCAGGTGCCCTTTGACTGGGACGGGCCGGTGACGCTGTCGGGCACCGGATGGGACGATTGGGCGAAACCGCATGAGGCGGCGGAATGAAATTCATCCATCTCACCGACACCCATGTGATCGGCGGCGGTCAGACGCTCTTTGGGGCCAATCCGGCGCGGCGTCTGGCCCGGGCCGTGGACAGCATCAATGCCGAGCACGGAGATGCGGATTTTGTCATGCTCACCGGCGATATGACCCATTGGGGCGATGCCGAGGCCTATCGTGCCTTTCACGCAGAGATCGCCCGGCTGCGGGTGCCGCTGCATCTCATGGTCGGCAATCATGACGACACCGAAGCCCTTGCCAAGCAGTTCCCCGAGTTGCCGCGCGACCGCCATGGGTTCGTGCAATATGCGTTCGACGCGGCCCAGGGCCGGGCGATCTGTCTCGACACGAAACATCCCGGCAGCCATGCCGGGAGCTATTGCGCCGCCCGGCGCGACTGGCTCGCCGCCGAGCTTGCCGCCTGCGACGGGCCGGTGCTTCTGTTCATGCATCACCCGCCGTTTCCTGTCGGCATCGCCGGGATGGACGCGATCAGGATGCAGGACGCCGATCCGTTCCACGAGGTGATCGCGCCGCATCTGCCGCGCATTCGCCATCTCTTCTTCGGCCATTTGCACCGGGCGGTCTTTGGCACGTGGCGCGGACTGAGCTTTTCATGCATGCGCGGGCTCAACCATCAGGTGGCGCTTGATCTCACGGCAGGGCCTGAGACCATTCCCGGCACGCTCGAGGCGCCGGCCTATGGCGTCGTGCTGCTCGACGCGGAACAGGTCGTGGTGCATCTGCATGAGTTCGCGAGCGCCGCGCCCAGGTTTCCGCTACACGCGCCCCAAGGCCACGACACGCGGCGCTATCAGTTGGAGATGACCCACCGGGGCTTTGACGATCTGTGACCACCGGGCGGAGGGCGGAGCGGGCGACTTGAGAGCTAGGTTTTCCCAGTGAACATGGCGGGCAGAGCCGGCGTCGGTTTCAGGGTCTCTTCAAACGCTGCCATGCTGCGATCGAGCTCCACACGGCGCATTTTTGGACCGATGCCAATCCCCACGATTTCCACCGCGTCCTTGCCGGTGAAACCCTGCGGCAATTGCCCGATGACCGCCCGTGTCCCGACAACCTGCAAGGAAAGCCAGATCGTGGGGTCTGCGGCCGACTGGACGATGCCCTTGATCCGGAAGAAATGCTGTTGCAGGATTTTTGTAAGCTCGACCAAGGCATCGCGTGTCATCGGGTCGCGGCCACTGTAGTGCCAGTGATGATAATCGGGATGTCTATGCGGCCCTGCCTTGGCCTCCGGGCGGGTCGGTCTGTCAGAATTTCCAAACAAGAGCGCAGGCGAAACGCAGCTCTGGACGGTGGCCAGGGTCGCGGCATAAGGCGCGGCAACCGAGAACTCCTGTAGAAGCCCGTCCAGCGCCTGTTCTGACACGAGGTCTGATTTGTTCAAGAGAACGAGATCGCTTGTCGCGGCATGGTCGATGAGCATTTCAACCTCGGCATAGTCGCGCTGTCCAAAGCAGCCCGCATCGACGATATAGAGGGCGGTTTCGAGCCGCACATGATTGGACGCTTCCAGCGCCGACAGGGAGGCCTCGAGCGCGCGCGGGTCTGCCACGCCGCTCGCTTCGATCAGGATGGCATCGGGCCTGTCCTGTCGTTTCGACATCTCGGCGACCGAACCGACGAATTCATCGTTCAAGGTGCAGCAAACACAGCCGTTTGAGAAGGAGATGCGGTCGTCTTCGATGGTTTCGACCAATTGCAGGTCGATATTGATCGCTCCGAAATCATTCACGAACACGACATAGCGCCGCCCGTTTGCCTGGTTGAGCAGGTGGTTGATCAGGGTTGTCTTGCCCGAGCCCAGAAATCCGCCAACCGTTGCCAGCGGGATGGGGGTTGGTCTCTTGTTATCCGCCATAGACGCGCTCTCCGGCGAGCCAGGTGGAAGAGATCGGGATATCACCAAGGCGGTCGCCTTCGGTCTCCAGCGGGTTCGCGCCAAGAATGACCAGATCGGCGTGTTTGCCCGGTGTGATCGATCCGAGCTGATCTTCCATGCCAATGTGATAGGCCGCGTCAATCGTCACGGATTTCAGTGCCGTTTCGATATCGAGCCGCTCTCCCTCGCCAAGGCAGCGCCCATCTGCCGCCCGGCGCGTCACCGCAGCCTGCATGAGATCGAGCGCCGAGGCGTCGGTCATCGGGGTGTCGGCGTGCAGCGAAATCCGCATCCCTTCGGCGACAGCCGACCCGGCCGGCATGTAATGGGCGGCGCGTTCGGGGCCGAACAGGGCATCTTCGATTGGGGCGCCCCAATGGGTGATGTGGTTGATGAAAAAGCTGCATTGCACGCCCAAGGCGTGCGCCCGCCGAATCTGGTCACGCCGCATCAGGGCGCAATGTTCCAGCCGAAAGCGATGATCAGGGCGCGGCATTTCTTCGAGCAATGTTTCGATGAGGTCGAGGACCATGTCGATGGTCCGGTCGCCCTGTGTATGCACCGTCATCTGCCAACCGGCCGAAAAATATTCTCGGACCATACGCTCGAAATATTCCTGGGGATAGTTTGGCCCGCCGGTGTGACCGGGTTTGAGATCCATCCGTTCAAGTGTGATCTCATTCGATAGGTAAGGTTCGGTCAGCCAGATATTCCCGATGAACGGAGAGCCGTCGGCATGGATCTTTACCCCCGCCATCCAGAGGCGGTCATCCGCATCGGTGAGCTTTTCAACCCGCATATCGGGTGTCGTCGCTTGCTGATAACAGGCCACCCTCGGCAAGGGCAGCTTTTGGTTCAATGCCGCCATATAGCTCGCTTTGTAGAACGGCATGTAGAGATGTTCGGTCACGGTGGTGATGCCATTTGCCACAAAAGCAAGTATCTGCTGCTCGACCTCTTCGGCGAGGCGGCGCGCGCCCCAGGCCTCGTAGAAACTCTCGAGGGCGGTCCATGTCACGGCTTCGGCGATCTTGCCGGTGGGCACGCCATTTTCATCGCGCTCGATGATGGATCCGGTCGGGGTCGGTGTTGTTTCGTCAATCCCGCAGGCTTTGAAACCCGCAGAATTGAGAAAGAGAGCATGGCAGTTCGATGTCTGTATCCCCAATGGATGGTCGGGCGCGAGCTCGTCAAGAAAGGCCCGCGTCGGGGCCTCCATATCCGGGTGTAGCTGGGCATCCAGCCCAAAGAACAGGAGATGCTCGCCAGGTGCGGCGACCGCGACCCGGCGTTTGATCTTGCCGATCAGTGCGGCATAGGTCGGGACAATGTTGGCTCGGACATCCACCACCGGCGCGCCCCGTGTCTTGGCGGCCCAAATGGGATGGGAATGGGCGTCGATAAACCCTGGAAGCAAGGTCTGCCCCGCGAGATCATGCTGTACTGTCGCTTTGTCGGCGCGGGGCTGAATGTCTGCCAAATCTCCGACCGCGACGATCTTGCCGCAGGAAATCAGCACGGCCTCTGGGGCGGGATATTTGGGATCCTGCGTGACGATGGTCCCGCCATAAAACAATGTCCCGCTCATGATTGGGCGACTGCCTTGTAACTGTCGCGCAGCTCACCGGCCTTGACCTGAGACGCCACGAAATCCTCATTCGAGAAAAGAGGAATGACCTTGTGGTAACGCGCCATGCCCGTCGCCTCGGCAAGATGCATGTTCGCGGCCACGGTTGCCATGTCCGGCATCTCGTAGATGAACAGCATGTCATATTCGCCGCAGGTGCCAAAAGCGTGCAGCAGACGCCCGCCCATGGCCGCCACGGCGTTGCGCGACACCTCGGCGCGGTCGCTTGCCTGATCGAGCATCTCGGCCTTTCTTTCGTTCTCGTATTTGATGAGCATTGCAACGGTGACAGTCATGATTTCTTTCCTTTTCCTTGAATGATGCGATCGAGGATCATCGCGCAGAACAGAATGGCGATGCCGGCCAGGATGCCCTGTCCCTCGGAGGCGTATTGCAGGGCCTCAAGCACGTCCTCGCCGAGGCCTTTGGCCCCGATGAGAGAGGCGATGACCACCATCGCGAGGCTCAGCAGAATGGTTTGATTGATCCCGGCCATGATCGACGGCGCGGCCAGCGGCAGGTCCACTTTCCACAGCAGGTAGCTGCGTGAGGCACCAAAGGCCATCGCGGCCTCTCGCACCGTTTCAGGCACGCCACGCAAACCAAGAACCGTGAGGCGCACCACCGGCGTCCCGCCAAAGATCATCGTGGCAACAATCGCCGCGGGCTTGCCCGTGCCGAAAAAGGCGATGACCGGGATGAGATAGACGAAGGCCGGCATGGTCTGCATGAAATCGAGAACCGGGCGCACAAAGGTATAGAGCCTCGGATTGCGGGCACAGAGCACCCCGAGCGGTATCCCGAGCGAGATCGAGATAAAGGCTGCGGTTCCGAGAAGCGCCAGCGTCTGCATGCTTTTTTCCCAGAACCCGAGATAGCCGAGATAGGCCAGGGCGGCGGCCGAGAAGATCGCCCCGCGCCAGCCTGCCGAGAGGCCGGTCAACAGGATGACAAAGCCGCCCATCACGGGCCAAGGGGTTTCCACAAAAAGCGTCTCAAGCGTATCGAGAACCGCGCTGATGACCTGCACCAAACCGTCAAAGAACCATTCGGTGCTCAGGGCGGTTTCGCGCATCCAGTCTTTGATGAGCGTCGCAACGTTGCTCTGGACGGAGGGGTCGGCCGGAAAGCTCTGCAAGGCCGGGATCTGCTCTGGAAAGCCAAATTTGAAGGCGCAGGTGAGATAGGTCGCAAAGGCCAGACCCGAGGCCAGAAGGATCGTCGGCGCTGTGAGCCCTGCCTTGAGCGAGGGTTGCGACCGCCAGCGGACATAGCGCGCCCGCAGCGCAGGATTGGCGAGCAATCCCTGGCCGAGCTTCACCACCAGCAACAGCACGATGCCGAACAGGATAAGTGCGAGGGCCTCATTCCGCGCGGCCTCGGCCTGTAGCCGGATCGACTGCACAGCGCCTTCCAGCGACGCGATCGCGGATTTGAATGTCTCGACCTTGTCGGGCGCGTTCTCCATGGCGTCGCTGAGCTGAGTGCGCCGCATCGCGAGGGTTTTCTCGATCCCCTCCAGCCGCGCGAGGATCGGCGCGCCGAGATCGCCCCAGATGCCGCGTGCGATCTGAACAATTGCGATCGTTTCCAGGACGACGAAGACGAGAAACAGCGCCCAGAGGTTGCGCATGCCGAACCAGACCGCACCGAGCCCGGCTGCGGCCCAGTTGAAGGTGAGGGCCGTCTTCTCGCTGTCTCCGATCTTGCGGAACCGAGATTGGTAGTATTCGCTACTTGTTTTCACGAACTTGCGAACGGCATCGCGAGGCAGTGGATCATTGGTGGTCTGTGTCATCCGTCATTTGTCCCGTGAATAATGCCTGCCAGAAGATCGTTCTTGCTGATCATCCCGAGCGGCTCGCCATTTGGCCGATCAATCACGAGCGGCGCATCATGTGCGACCGACGCCATGATCAGCTCCTTCAAAGTGGCCGTTTCAGGCATGCGAAGCGCATTCGGCGGGATCGGCCCGGCAGGGCCATCGAGGGGCGACACCAAGGAATGCGCTCTGATCAGATTGATGCGCGAGATGCCCGCAACGAAATCCGCGACATAGCTGTCTGCGGGCTCCATGATGATTTGTTCCGGCGTGCCGGTCTGGACGATCTCGCCATTGCGCATCACGGCGATGTGGTCGCCGATGCGCACGGCCTCATCCAGACCATGCGTGATGAATACCGTGGTCTTGCCCATCTGACTGGCCAGGGCGATGAACTCGTCCTGCAATTGGCGCCGGATCAGCGGGTCGAGAGCGCTGAACGGTTCATCCATGAGGAGAACCTTGGCGTCGGCGGCAATGGCGCGGGCGAGGCCGACCCGCTGCTGCATGCCACCCGACAGCTCATGGGCATATTTGTCGCCCCATTGCGACAGCTCGACCAGATCGAGCGCGTTCTGCGCCGCCTGCCATCTGGCATTCTGCGCCACGCCCCTGATCTCGAGTGGCATCGCGACATTGTCGCGGACCGAGCGATGCGGCATCAATCCAAAGTCTTGAAACACCATCGCAATCTTGCGATTGCGCATGTCGGCCAACTCCTTGGGGCGAAGAGCGGTGACATCCTGCCCATCCACGATCACCTGACCGGCGGTCGGCTCCAACAGGCGGTTGATATGCCTGACGAGCGTGGACTTGCCGCTTCCCGACAGGCCCATCACGCAAAAGATTTCGCCTTTCTTCACCTGAAAGCTGGCGTCGGCCACACCAACCACGCAATCAAATTCGTCGAGGACCTCGGCCTTGGTCAGCTTACGCTCTCGCACGGCCTGCATGGCCTCCTGCGAGCGATGCCCGAAAATCTTCCAGACGTTTCGCAGATCAATCATCACGTCGGAGGCGCTGCCGGCTGTGTCGAACATATCAAATCCTTCCCTTGGGCCTGTGGGGCGCAGATGCTGCGCCCCACCTTGCGTCACAGCCCCAGCCAACCATCGACGCGGTCACTGTTTGCGGCGATCCACTCCCGCGCGACCTCCTGGCCGTCACGTTGTTTGACGACAATTTCGTTGGTGAACTCGTTGACGGTGTCGACATCCATCGCGATGTTCTTGAGGAACTCCGCGACCATCGGCGCGCGGGTCTCCAGGCTTTTGGAATAGCCGACATGGATGGATTTATCCTGGGCACCCACGGTGATTGAGGATTTCTCGAACCACTCAGGATCTTCGTTCGGATTGACCATCGTGTATTTCGCCGGGTCGTAGGGCGGCTCTTCCAGCTGCACCATGTCGAACACGAACCAGTTGTAATGCGGGGCATAGCAGTAAAAGACAAAGCCCTCGCCCTTGGCGATCGCATCAGAAATCGACGCGGTGGCGACCTCTTCTTCGGCGACGATTTCTTCGAAGAAGTTGGAGATCCCGTAATCACGGGCTTTTACCTTGTTCTGGTTGGTCGAGGTCCAACCGGGCGCCCCGAGCCAGATTTCGCCCATACCGTCGCCATCACGGTCCATCGCGGCCGCGGCCTCTGGCGTGGCGAGATCAAAGACGCTTTTGATCCCATGTTTCTCTGCAAATTCGCGGGGGGCACAGAATGCGGAAAAACCTGTGTAGCCATGATCGCTCAGCGCCACAGTGCCGTTTTGATCGACATATTCCTTTGTGAAATTCTCCTGATTCGGCATCCAGACATCGGGATGCACATCAATCTCACCCTTGCCTCGATCCATCCCGGCAAAGATCACCGCATTGCCGCCGGGGACGATCTCTACCTGACCGCCCAGCCGGTCCTCGATAACCGTAGAAATAAGCGCGGCCATCGCGCGCCCACTTGCCCAGTTGGGCTCGGCCACGCGGACCAGATGCTGTGCCACGGCACTCGCCGCTGTGGCCAGACTTAACGCCCCCGCCAAGAGGCCTGTTTTTACCAGTTTCATAATGAGCTCCCTGTTGTTTGTTAATTACTGACATGTTACCAAGCATTGTTGACATGTCAAGAATTGCGATTGTCGTGTTGTGAAATGTCAGGCTATATTGACGACCCGTAGGGTGGAGAGAACATGTCGGAAAACGAGTTGAAGGCCGGTACAGAGCCCCCATTGATGCAGCGCGAAGAGGCGTATTTCTCGCTCGAGCGCTTGATCGTCACCGGAGAGCTGGCACCGGGCACCTGGGTGTCTGAAACCGACCTGATGAAAGCCTCTGGGCATAGCCGCGCATCTGTCAGGTCCGCAGTGCAGCGGTTGCAGGACCAAGGGCTTATTCACACGGTTCCCAGGCGCGGTGCCCAGATTTGCCCAATAGATATCACTTTGCAGTTTCGTGCCCAAGAACTGCGCCGGGAAGTCGAGGGTCTCTTGGCCCGCTGTGCGGCGGCGCGGGCAACAGATGAGCAACGCGCACAGTTTCTGGATATTTCACGAAAATTCGAGGGCCATGCCGAAAGCCGGGACGCGATTGCGATGATGGATCTCGATATCGAACATCATTCGTTGCTCGGCATCGCCGCCGACAACAGCTTTGCGATGAAGGCCATGCAGTCGGTCAAAGGGGTCTCGCGCCGTTTCTGGCTGCTCCATTACCAGAAGCATGGCGATATTCGGGCCATGGCAACGGCCCATGCCCGCGTGGCCGGCGCCATCGCCGATGCCAATCCCGAAGACGCGGAGAGGGCGGTAGAGCATCTGGTGGATTATGTCGAAAAATTCACCCTGAAAGTCGTGGGATTTGAAGGTGAAAAATAAGCTATCTGATTTCTGATCCTTGCGCCTTCTAGCTGTGAACCTTCAGTAGGTTGTTCATCCGGTTCGGAGTTAGGCTGCAATCGCCAAACTCCAGCCGAGGACCCCGAAGGATGAACACCCCACATCAAGGTGCGCGTCTCACTGTTCATAGTCGAGCGCTTATCGTCGCCCGCCATGCCGCAGGTCGGTCCGCTCGACAGATCGCCGAGGAGTTCGGCCTGTCGCTGCGCACGGTCCACAAATGGCTCCGACGATACCGGGAGGGGGGTCACGGCGCGCTGGCCAATGGCGCAAGCGCACCCGTTCGGCGCCCAAGGCGTCTCGGTGAGGCCCGGATCGCTCTGATCCTCGATCTGCGCCACCGCTTCCGCATGACGGCGGCCGCCATCGCCGAGCGGCTCGGTCTGGCCCGCTCGACCGTCGCGCGGTGGCTGGCCCGTCACGGTGCCGGACGGCGCGCGGCGCTCGATCCGCCGCCACCGGTCCGGCGCTATCAGCGGGAGAGGCCGGGCGAACTGCTCCATATCGACATCAAGAAACTGGGCCGCTTCTACCGGCCGGGCCATCGCGCCACGGGATCACGGACCAAGGGATCCAGCCGTGGCGCCGGCTGGGATTTCGTCCATGTCGCCGTCGATGACGCGACCCGGCTGGCCTATGTCGAGGTCCTGCCCGACGAGCGCAAGGAGAGTGCCACCGCCTTTCTGGGCCGCGCGCTGGCCTGGTTCGCCGCGCGCGGCATCAGGGTCGAACGGGTGATGACCGACAACGGGTCATGCTACCGATCACGCCTCTTCCGCTGCTCGCAACTCTGACCTGCCGCGATGGCTTGACTGGTTCAAGCCTGTTTCATTACGCCCATCTTTCTATGTTGTTGAAGAGAATAGGTTTTGCTGATCCGGGTGCGATACCGCGGGGTGTTTTGGGTTTTTCTGCGCCCGTTTCCTGAGTTGTTGTGCCTTCGTTTTTGACAGTTCCGCGCGCTCGAATACCCATGGCCCGTCAGCAAGCGGGTGGTCTGCTTTGATATCACCTGCTTCCGCTGCCAACCGCAATGTTTTTGGCGCTACTCCGATCAGTTTTGCGGCGCCAGAAAGGTTGAGCCACGGGTCAAGACCATTGGGTTCGGGTTTGTATACCGGGATCTTGCGATAGGACCGCAACGCCGTGACCCGTTCCCTGGTCCAGCGATTGCCGTTTCCGGTGACGAGACCGTTCCGGTTCAGAACGCCGGCGATGACATCGTCGCTGGCGATCCGCGCTAGCTGGCGCACGGCTTCGACAATATCCGGCGGTGTCGCGTTGCGCTGTCCGCGGCGGCGCTTTGGCAGGCGGATTTCGGTATGGGCGCCACCCACCCAATGAACCATCAAAACGATCTCGGAGGCATCATCATCAAGATCTGCTACCACTTCCCGGATCACCGTGCGAACGATGCGCTTCTTCAACCTGGCATCGGTGGCCGGCGCGAACCAGACGCGTTCGAGATCGGCCCCCAGGGCCGCCAGGTCTTCCACCGGCAGCGTGGTCCCGTTCGGGCTGACCGCGTCATGGTGAACGATCTTGTTCTCGATCTCCTGAACCTGCTGAAGTGCCCGGTTCCAGCGGACTTCCAGTTCGGCGGTCACGAGGCGGTTCTCGGGATCGGATGCATCATACTGCCGGAAGGCCCGATCAGTCGCGTATTGAGCCGCTTCCAGATCACGACAGAGCGCATCGCGAACCTGATCCCGCTGGCGCAGTGCTTGCCTGGCGGCCACCTCTGCGGCGGCAATGGCGCCGGGTCCGACTACCTGCAAAAGCGCCTGTTCAATGGCATCGTCGACCCGCAATCCGCCGAAGGCGATGCAGCGCGTTTCGCCGTTGTCCAAAAGGCCGCGCCAGCAGGAGTAACGCGGGATGTCATGCTTCTTGCCGGTATAGCGAACCGTAAGCTTGCGGCCGCAGCGTCGGCAACGCAGCAGCCCGGCCAGGAGGGCAGAGCCATGTTTGGCCGCGCCATGATGCCGGCTCTGAGGAACATTATTGCTGACCATTTTGCGGATCGCCTCTGCCCGTTCCCAACTCACATAGCCTTCATGTGCGCCCGGCTTCAATGCCAGCCAGTCGTCGCGATCTTTCCTGCGAATGGCGGTTGCACCGAACCCCGCCGCTGCCTGGGTCTTGCCATAGGCATAGGCCCCGCCATAGGCCGGGTTGACGATCATACGATGGATGGTGGCGTATGTCGGCCGCCGCCAGATCACATCACCCTGTTTGCGCAAGCTGGGCAATTCAAGGCCATGTTCGAGGAACCACATGAGGGCCTGCCGCGCGCTCCCCAGCTCGGCGACCTTGTCGAAAACCAGGGATATGGCCTCTTGCACGCGGCGGTCCGGATCCTTCTCAAGCCGGTCCCCGGCTTTTACGAATCCGACTGGGGCAGCGACGACAAGTTCGCCGCGCCGTGCTTTCTCGGGCTCTGTTGCAAACACATATGCGGGTTGCCATGTTTGGGTCGGTTTTCAGTGCGAGGATCAAGCTATGAACGATTTCAAAGGGCGGCATTTCTCTGGTGAAGTCGTGCTTTGGGCTGTTCGCTGGTACTGTCGGTATGGCCTCAGCTATCGTGATCTGGAAACCATGATGGCGGAGCGCGGTGTGCGTGTCGATCATTCGACCATTTACCGCTGGGTGCAACGCTACGCCCGCGAAATGGAGCGGCGGATGCGCTGGCAGTGGCGGCGGCCGATGTCGGATAGCTGGCGCGTTGACGAAACGTACATCAAGGTGCGCGGCAAGTGGACGTATCTGTACCGGGCGGTCGATAAGTTGGGGAACACCGTCGATTTCTACCTGTCTTCAACCCGCAATGCCAAAGCCGCGAAACGCTTTCTGGGCAAGGCCATTCGTGCCTGTAAAGATTGGGAGAAACCGTCCAAGATCAACACCGACAAGGCCGGATGCTACATTCAGGCGATCCGCGAGTTGAAGAAAGAGGGTAAATGTCCGCGGGACGTGGAACACCGCCAGGTCAAGTATCTAAATAATGTGATCGAGGCCGATCACGGCAAGCTCAAGCAGCTGATCAAGCCGGTCCGGGGTTTCAAGACGATGAGGACGGCCTACGCCACAATCAAGGGTTTCGAGGTGATGCGCGCCCTGCGAAAAGGCCAGGGCCGCACCTTCAACCTGACCCGCGACCCGATTGGCGAAAAACGCATGATCGAACGCGCCTTCGGTGTCGGGCCATGTGTCATGACCGAGGCAATGACGCTGATCGAAGAGCATTTCAAAGCCGCAGCATAAGTGTGTCCAATGGAGGGGTAACTGCGTCATGTGATAAAGTTTGCAACAGAGCCCGTCATGTGATAAAGTTTGCAACAGAGCCCTTTTGGACGCCAATCGGGGGTCAAACTTCAATGCCGATTGACAGCCATCGCGGTGATCGGCCCGAGACCCGGCATTGTCATCATCCTTGACGAGGCATCAGATTGTGCAGCTTCTTGCTTCAACGTCGCTTCCATTTTGGCGATGCGACTGGACAAATCAATGATCTGCTCAAGGTAGATCCGGGCAGTCTCGACAATCAACGGTTCCAAATCAGCTGTTCCTTCTTCAACTACCCGCTGGATCCCTGCGAGATTAGACAGACCCTGAGGTGCGATGAGGCCATGCTCTGCCAAATGGGCCCGTAGCGCATTGATGGTTTATGTCCTCTGGCGGACAAACAGATCACGGGTTCGAAAGACCATGGCGCGCGCTTGCTGTTGGGGTGACTTCGGGTCAACGAACCTCATGGTCGGCCGACTGGCTGCTTCAACTATGGCCTCCGCGTCAGCCGCATCGTTCTTTTGACGCTTGACGAAAGGCTTGACGTAGGCTGGCGGCACCAACCTGACGGTATGTCCCAGGGTGCTGATCTCACGTGCCCAGTAGTGGGCCGTAGCACAGGCCTCCATAGCAACCACGCAAGGCTGCAAATCTGCGAAAAATGCCAACACCTGACGCCGTGATAGCTTCTTGCGAAAAACAACGCCTCCATCGGCCGAGGCACCGTGAACCTGGAAAACCCGTTTTGCCAAATCCAGCCCAACGATGGTAACTTCTGTCATGGATACTTCCTCCTTCTTGTGATGTGACCCACATCACCTTGGCACATTGCGATGCCGTCGGGAGGGGGTATCCACCCCATCACTTCTCAGCAGAAATCAACATGCCCAAATGTTCTGTTAGATTTGCTCGCGATTACCGGCGAGCCTTTCGATGTAAGCTTCAATTTCGGATCGGCGCCATCGCGAAGATGATCCCAATTTCAGTGGCCGCGGGAACTCGCCACGCTGGATGTCACGGTAAATACTCGCCCGCGAACGCTGCAGCATTTCAACCAATGTAGATACGCTCAACAGATCGCTTGGAGTTGTTTGTGAGTACGGCATAATTGCCTCCTTGCATTGACACAAAAAGGAATTCGGATCATCGGCGGAGCAAAAAAAGAAAATGCAGCGAATTCAGAAAAATTTGTTGCTCAAATCGGTCTTTTGGGAAATCTTCAACGACTGATAACAAAAGCGAGGCTTCTAAGGGAGGCTTCGCTGCCACCCCAGCGCCACCCCAATAAGCTTTCTGGTAGCGCAAACCTAAACCGATATAGGAGGAAGTCGCCGAAAAGACTGGGGAATTTTGGTAGCGGAGGAGGGACTTGAACCCCCGACACGCGGATTATGATTCCGCTGCTCTAACCAACTGAGCTACTCCGCCAGAACGAGGCGCTAGGTATGACAGGCCGCGCCTTGCGTCAAGGCGAAAAAACCGGTTTTTCGGCGGGATGGCTCCTGTCGGGTCAGCTATCGGGCAAAAGGGCTTCGATTGCGCGGGTGAGTTGGGCCGATTGCGGGCGCACGACGGAGCCATAGGTTTCCACCACCGCGCCGTCGGGGCCGATCAGGATCTTGTTGAAGTTCCATCCCGGAGTGAACCCCTCGGTCCGGGCGACCCATTTGTAGAAGGGATGCGCGTCATCGCCGCGCACATGGGTGATGGTGGTCATCGGCAGGTCGAGGTCGAAATTCACCTCGCAGAAGTCGGCCACCTCCTGATCCGTAGACAGCTCCTGCTTGAAGTCCTGCGACGGTACGGCCAGCACCACCAGCCCGCGCTCACGATACTGGTCATAGAGCGCCTGCAACCCGTCATATTGCGGGGTATAGCCACAGCGCGAGGCGGTGTTCACCACCAGAACCGGCCGGCCCTGCCAATCCTCAAACGACAACGTGCCGCCGTCGATCGAGTCAAAGCTCCACGCCCCCGGCGCGGCCATGACCGGTGAGATCAGGACACCGGCCAGCGCACAGATCGCGGCAGCAAGGTGAAGGCGGAACATGCGGATCATAAGGGCATCCTTTCCCACAGGTGTGCAATACAAAGTTAGGCTGGCCCATCGCGTTGTCCAGTGGCATCTTGCGTCCTCCGGGTGGCTGGCGCATCTTGGCGGCCATGACCGATACACATCCCGACGACATCCTGAACCTGCTGGCCGATATTGTCGGGACGGCGCATGTGGCCACGGGCGCGGAGGCCGCCCGGTGGAGCGAGGACTGGACCAGACAGGCGCACTGGACCCCGCTGGCGGTTGTCCGTCCCGCAACGACCGAAGAGGTTTCAGAGGTGGTCCGGCTGGCCAACCGGGCGGGCACGCCCATCGTGCCGGTTTCGGGCAATACCGGGCTGGTCGAGGGGACACGCGCGCAAGGGTCGATCATGGTGTCGCTGGACCGGATGTCGGCCATCCGCGAGGTGCGTCCCGAGGCCCGCATCGCCATTGTCGAGGCGGGCGCGATCCTGTCGCGTATCCACGAGGCCGCCGGGGCGCATGACCTGATTTTCCCGCTGTTCTTCGGCGCGCGCGGGTCGGCCATGATCGGTGGGGCGCTGTCGACGAACGCGGGCGGGTCGAACGTGCTGCGCTATGGCAGCACCCGGCATCTGTGCCTCGGGATCGAGGCGGTTCTGCCCACGGGCGAGATCGTCAACCTGATGAGCGAGTTGCACAAGGACAATTCGGGCTATGACCTGCGCGACCTGCTGATCGGGGCCGAGGGCACGCTTGGCATCATCACCGCCGCCGTTCTGAAACTGCACCCCAAACCGCGGGCCTATGCCACCGCGATGGTCGCGGTGCCGTCGCTGGACCGGGCGCTGGTGCTTTTGAACCGGCTGCAACAGGAAACCGGCGGTGCGGTGGAAGCGTTCGAATTCATGCCCGGCGTGTTCATGGACGCCTATCTGGAACGCTTCCCCGAGGCCCGCGCGCCCTTCGATGACCGCCATGACATCAATATCCTCGTCGAGGTCGGCGCGCTTGCGCCGCGCGATGCGCAACCGGGGCCGGATGGCACGGTGCCCGTCGCCGCCCATCTGGAAGAGGTGCTGGGGCAGTTGTTCGAGGACGGCGCGATTCTGGATGCCGTCGTGGCGCAAAGCGATACGCAACGGCAGGAAATGTGGGCGCGGCGCGAAGCCTCGGCCGAGGTGGCGCGGCTGCGCCCGAACGTGATCGACAACGATATCTGCGTGCCCGTGGACAAGATGCAGGTTTTCCTGGACCGCATCACCGCCCGCGCCAGCGACCTGGACCCCGGCCTGATCCCGCTCTGCGTGGCCCATCTGGGCGACGGGAACCTGCATTTCGCGGGTTGGCCCGAGTCGCAGGACCCGGAGATTCACAAGGCGGTCAAGCAGGCGGTGGACGATGCCGCCATGGACCTTGGCGGCAGTTTCTCGGCAGAGCATGGCGTGGGCCTGTCGAAGAAACCGGCGATGCAGCGGCACAAGAACCCGGCAGCGATTCAGGCGATGCGCGCGATCAAGCAGGCGCTGGACCCGAACGGGATCATGAACCCCGGCAAGGTGCTGCCGGACGCATGATCCGCCCGGCCCGACAGCCCTTTGCGCGGATCAATCGCGCCAGTCGAAGAACCCTTCTCCGGCCTGTTCCAGCAGCTTGACTGCCATGGCGCGGCCCAGATCGGCGCCATCTTCGACCGGGGCGGTCTGATCGTCGCCGATCGCCTCGCTGCCATCGGGGCGCAGCACCTCGCCGCGCAGGCGCAACGTGCCGCCATCGAGCTCGGCCAGACCGGCAATCGGCGTCTCGCAAGAGCCATCCAGCGCGGCAAGGAAGGCACGTTCGGCGGCCAGCCGTTGCGCCGTGGGGGTATCGTGAATCGCCGCCAGCATATCGGCGGCGCGGGTGTCGTCGGCGCGCCGCTCGATCCCGATGGCGCCCTGCGCGACGGCGGGCAGCATTTCCTCGGGGGCGATGGCGGCGGTGGCCACGTCCGAGCGACCCAGACGGTTCAGCCCGGCCATGGCAAGGAAGGTGCAGGCGGCAACGCCATCGTCGAGCTTTTTCAGGCGGGTCTGCACGTTGCCGCGGAATTCGACCACCTGCAAATGCGGATAGGCCACCAGCACCTGCGCCTTGCGCCGCAGGGACGAGGTGCCGACCTTCGCGCCCTCGGGCAGGTCCGACAACCCGGCCACATGGGGCGAGACGAACGCATCGCGCACATCCTCGCGCGGCAGGTAGGTGTCCAGCACCAGCCCCTCGGGCTGAAGAACCGGCATGTCCTTCATCGAGTGGATCGCGATGTCGATATCCCCCCGGAGCATCGCATCCTCGATCTCGCGGGTGAACAGACCCTTGCCGCCGATCTCTTTCAGCGGGCGGTCGATGATCCGGTCGCCGGTGGTCTTGATCACCACGATCTCGAACGCCTCCTGCGGCAGGTCGAAGGCGGCGGCCAGCCGGTCGCGGGTCTCATGAGCCTGGGCCAGAGCCAGCGGCGAGCCGCGCGTGCCCAGCTTCATCGGGGTGTCGGGGGTTGGCAAATCGCGTGTCATGGCGCCGGTCTAGCCCCCCTGCCCGCGACTGACAAGCGCAGGGTGCTTGACATTGTGTCGCCGGGGGGTGACCACCGTGCCAAACGGAGGACGACATGGCCGCGCAAAAGACGATCCTGAGGGCCCTTGCGGGCGAAACCCTTGAGACCCCGCCGATCTGGATGATGCGGCAGGCCGGGCGCTATCTGCCGGAATACCGCGCCACCCGCGCCGAGGCGGGAGATTTCCTTTCCTTGTGCTATAACAGTGACTTGGCCACCGAAGTCACCCTGCAACCGATCCGCCGCTACGGGTTCGACGCGGCGATCCTGTTTGCCGATATCCTGCTGGTGCCGCAGGCCCTGGGGGCCGATCTGTGGTTCGTGACCGGTGAGGGGCCGCGCCTGTCGACGATCACCGGACAGGCCGGGTTCGACGCGCTGAAACCGGCCAGCGAGATCCACGAAACGCTGACCCCGATTTACCAGACCGTGCGCAATCTGTCGCAGGCCCTGCCAGCCGAAACCACGCTGATCGGATTCGCCGGCGCGCCCTGGACGGTGGCCACCTACATGATCGCCGGGCGCGGCACGCCGGACCAGGGGCCCGCGCATGCGCTCAAGGCTGAAAACAAGGCGCTTTTCGAGGCGCTGCTGGAACGGCTGACCGACGCGACCGTCGAATACCTCTCGGCCCAGATCGAGGCCGGGGCGGAATGCGTCAAGCTGTTCGACAGCTGGGCGGGATCGCTGAAAGGTGAAGATTTCGACAAGTATGCGACCGCCCCCGCGAAACGCATCATTTCCGAGCTCAAGGCGCGTCACCCCGGCATTCCGGTCATCGCCTTCCCGCGGGAAGCGGGCGATAAATACATAGGATTCCATGAAAAAACCGGGGCCGACTGTGTTGCACTGGACGATTCGGTCACGCCGGAATGGGGGGCCGAACATGTGCAGCCCTCGGGCTGCGTGCAGGGAAATCTGGCGTCGAAACATATGGTGAGCGGCGGCGAGGCGCTGGTGCGCGAAACCCGCCGCATCGTCGACGCCTTCCGCAACGGGCCGCATATCTTCAACCTCGGCCACGGGATCACGCCGGACGCGGACCCCGACAACGTGCAGCTGATGATCGACACGGTGCGCGGCGGCTGAGTTTCGTACGAAACGTACGATGTGTACGCGGGTTTTGTACGAAATCCGGGGCCTGCCGGGACATTTGCATCCATGAGGGACGCAAATGCGCCATCGCGCGCTTCGCTCGGCCCCTGTTAACCCTTGCATCGCATGCTGGCCCTGTTTCCCGAACACGAGGCCCGCATGCCCATCGAACTCCCTGTCAGCCGGTTCCGCACCGAATTCAGCACCTGCCTGACCCATCACCTCGTCACGGGTGAGCGCATCGTCCTCACCCGCCATGGCCACGAGGTGGCCGCATTGGTCAGCCTGAAGGATTTGCGCGCACTGGAAAATGTGGAACGCGCCCGTGAAGAATTTCTCGAACAGCGCCATGCCGAGCGGATGCGCGAATTCCGGATGTTGAAGGAGGGGTTGCTGTGATTACCGGAGAAAGGGGGCTTTGCCCCCCGGCCTGCGGCCTCCCCCCAGGATATTTCCGGCAAGAAGAAATGACGGTTTGAACGTTTTGCCGGTCAAACTGGTTGCGCGGGACGGGCGGGTGCAGGGGTCTCATAGCTCTTCTTCTTGCTCAAAATATCCCGGGGGGTTGGGGGCAGAGCCCCCAATACAAACGCAAAGCGCGCGCCCGAAGGGCGCGCACCGTTTTCGGAAAACCCGTCCGGAGTCAGTCGAGGCCGACGCAGTTGGCGTAATAGGTCACGGTTGCGGGCCAGTCGCTGAACACGCCGGCGACGCTGGCCTCTTCGTGCAGGGCGCGCAGGATGTTGAAGTAATCCGCGTCGCTGTCGGTGACTTCGGCGACCGACTGGAAATACCAGCCCCCGCCCGAGGTCAGCGGGCCGGAGCGTTCCAGCGTCCAGGCGATCAGGGTCAGCCCGGCCTCGCGCGCCGCTTTGGCATAGGCGGAGGCGGCATAATCGCCGTCCTTCGGGGTCACCAGCATGTTGAGCGAGGGGGCGAGGTAGTTCACGCCCTGCGCCTTGAGCGCGGCGAAGTCCTGTTGCCAGGTGTCGGGGGTCTGTTCGTCGAACCCGTCATGCCATTCGACGAGATAGACCGCCTGTTTGCCGAATTCGGGCTCGGCCTCGATCCAGTAGAGCACATCGTCGAGGTTGAAGGATTGCGCCCAGACGTCCGAGGCGGGGATGCCTGCGGCCTTGTATTCGTCGACCAGCTTCTGCGCGTAATCCTGTTGCGTGAATCCGTCATGGGGCATGTCGACCGAGGGGCTTTTGAGTTCCGGCGTGAATTTCGCGCCGAGCGATTTGAACAGCGCAATCGATTCCGCGTGGGTCATCAGCGTGCCGCCCTGCGTTGCATACAGATCGGTGCGCCAGTTGGCGGTGCCGTTCATGTAATCGTCGACCGTGGTGGCGGTGTTGTCGGCGGCGTCCATCTTGCCCGTCAGGGTGCGGTATTCGGCCAGCGTGATTTCCGAGGTGCGGCATTCGGCCTGGGCCGGGGTATCGCCATTGGCGGGCGCGAAGGGGGTCACGCAGGTGTCGGCCAGGTCGCTGCCGAGGATGTCGGTGGTGGTGTGCAGGTCGTTCTGGGCGTGGCGGCAGACCAGTTCGTGATCCTTGGTGAAGGTCACGTCGCATTCCAGGATGCCCGCCCCCATCCGTGCGGCGGCGCGGTTGGATTCGACGGTATGCTCGGGGAACATCAGCGGCGCGCCGCGGTGGCCGATGGAAAAATCGCTGCGTTTGGGGGTTTGCCCGAGGCAGGCGGCCAGTCGGGTTTTCAGCGGGCCATCGGCCATGCGGTCGATCAGGTAGGCCGGGCGGGGGCCATAGCCCAGTTGTTCGGCGGCGGTGGCGGGGATCGCGGCGGCCAGCGTGAGGGCCAGCGCGGCGGGGGTCAGGATGCGCATATCGTTCTCCGGGTTGGATTGCATGCGCGCACGTAACCGGCGGGGCTCAAAACTCCTGTGACGGTTTTTCAAATCTTCTGTGACAGCGGCGGGCGCGGCAGGAATGCGACATGCGGGCAGGTCGTTTTCCGCAAAGCGGCGGGCGTTCGGGCGGGGCAGCCTGAGCGGTACGGGAGGACGTGCATGATGGACACGCAGTATCGTGACATTCGCAAGATCGACCCGAGCCGGGGCACGCGCCTTGGGGACAATACCCCCAACGATGCCGACCGGATCGAGATCGGGCCGACGCGGCTGGCGTTTTCGGAGTGGGCGCAGGCGGGGCTGGAGTTGCCCGACCTTCAGGAGATGCGCCGGTATCGCTGGCAGCGGCTGACCGGGCATGTGGTGGCGCGGGGCTATGGCGGGCTGTTGATGTTCGACCCGCTGAATATCCGCTATGCCACCGACAGCACCAACATGCAGTTGTGGAACATGCACAACCCGTTTCGTGCGGTGTTGCTGTGTGCCGACGGGCATATGGTGATGTGGGATTACAGGAACGCGCCGTTCCTGAGCGGGTTCAATCCGCATGTGGCCGAGGTGCGCGCGGGGGCGGATCTGTTCTATTTCGACCGGGGCGACAAGGTGGATGTGGCCGCAGATGCGTTTGCCAACGCGGTGCGTATCCTGCTGGAAGAGCATGCGCCGGGGCATCGGCAACTGGCGGTGGACAAGGTGATGGTGCACGGGCTGCGCGCGCTGGAGGCGCAGGGACTGGTGGTGATGGAGGGTGAGGAGGTCACCGAAAAGGCCCGCGCCGTCAAATGCGCCGACGAGATCCGTGCGATGCGCTGTGCGATGCATGCCTGCGAAATGTCGGTGGCCGAGATGGAACGCTTCGCCCGTGGGCGGGTGCCGGGGGGCGGCGTCAGCGAGGACGACATCTGGGCGGTGCTGCACGCCGGGAACATCCGGCGCGGCGGCGAGTGGATCGAAACCCGGCTTTTGGCCAGCGGGCCGCGCACCAACCCGTGGTTTCAGGAATGCGGGCCGCGCATCGTGCAGGATAACGAGATCGTGGCGTTCGACACCGATCTGGTGGGCAGCTACGGGATTTGCTGCGATATCAGCCGGACGTGGTGGATCGGCGATGCGGCCCCGCGCCCGGACATGGTGTATGCGATGCGCCACGCGCATGAGCATATCATGACCAACATGGAGATGCTGAAACCCGGCGTGAGCGTGCCGGAACTGACGGCGGGCACCCATGTTCTGGACGCGAAGTTCCAAGCCCTGAAATACGGCTGTCTGATGCATGGGGTCGGGTTGTGCGACGAGTGGCCCCTGGTGGCCTATCCCGATCAGGCGGTGGAGGGGGCGTTCGAGTATGTGCTGCAACCCGGCATGGTGCTGTGTGTCGAGGCCCTGGTGGGGGAAGAGGGGGGCGATTTCTCGATCAAGCTGGAGGATCAGGTGCTGATCACCGAGGACGGGTACGAGAACCTGACCGGCTATCCGTTCGATGCGCGGCTGATGGGCGAGGGCTGAGCCCCCGCCCGTTGCGATGCGTCATTGTCCGCCGCCCGAGCGGCGCACGTTGCCGTGCCAGTCTTCGAACGGGGGCGGGGTGGCGGACGGGTTCGCCCCGGTCTGCGCCGGCCCCTCTGCGAGGCTGACAAGCGCGACGATCACCAGAGCAGCGGCGGTCAGCATCCACCACAGGCCAGCCGGAATCCGGTGCAGATCGCTGCGTCGGGAAAAGGTTTCATGTGCCATGTCGCTCTCCATCTCTTGCGATAGGGGGAAGCTAGGCGTGACTAGTGAATAATGAAAACGAATTATTAACATGCAATACATCACAGATTTATATCAATCCTGAAAGCGCCCTCATGACCGGGCCTTGGGCGGGTCAGCCCCCATATCCTTGTCCGCATCGAAGAGGCAGACACGATTGCGCCCCTCGGCCTTGGCGCGGTAGAGCGCGCGGTCGGCGGCGTGGATGGCGCGTTCGATTCCCGCCGGATCGCCGAGCCCGGCCACCCCGAAACTGGCGGTGAGTTGCAATGGCGTCCCTTCGACCACGACGGGGCGTTCGCGCACCCGGTTGCACAGGCGGTTGGCCGCGATACAGCCATCGGCGGCTTTCGTGCCCGGCAGCAGGATCACGAATTCCTCGCCGCCGAATCGGGCGACGATATCGCCGGTGCGGCAATTGTCCATCAGGGCCGCCACGAATTGTTGCAGGGCCGTATCGCCCGCCTGATGGCCGAACCGGTCATTGATCGCCTTGAAATGGTCGATATCGACGACGATCAGCGCCATCGGCCCGCGCGGCAGCCGTGCGACGCGGGAATGGAAATTGCTGCGGGTATGGGCGCCGGTGAGGGGATCGAAGCTGAGCGCGTGACGCAGGCGGCGATTGAGATCGTGCGCGTCGCGCATGCGTGAGCCGATGAAATAGGCCACCGGCGCCGACAGCATCCCCGCGATGAGCGCGCTGGAAATCAGGGTTTCGCGCAGTATGCGCGTTGGCGTCACCATGTAGTTCAACAGCACCGAGCCGCACACCATCGCCACGACCACCGCCGCAGTGAACAGCCTGACATCGTTGCGGGTTGCAAGGCGCAGTTGCATACCGGGTCCCATCACTCCTCTCGAGAAAGGATTGCAGCCCTTCGTTAACAAAGCCTCTGGCCTGGCCCGGCTGTTTCCGTGCAATTCACCGCAAATTCGCGCGTTTCAAGACGATCACCATGGCGTTACGGCGCCCTGTCCTCTCTGGAAAGCGCGGGCGCACCTGCCTACCCTTTGAGGGTGACCCGGCTGTGAAAGGATGTCCCATGCCCACCGAACGCTTTACCTTTACCGGCCATGATGGCGACACCCTGTCGGCGCGGCTGGATTTGCCCGAGGGGCCGCATCTGGCCACGGCGCTGTTTGCGCATTGTTTCACCTGCTCCAAGGACATCCTCGCCGCGCGGCGCATCGCGGCGCGGCTGGCGGGAGCGGGCATTGCGGTGCTGCGGTTCGATTTTACCGGGCTGGGCCATTCGGAAGGCGAGTTCGCCAATACCACCTTCGTGTCCAATGTGGACGATCTTGTGCTGGCCGCGCAGGCGCTGGAGGCGCGGGACATGGCGCCGAAGCTGCTGATCGGGCATTCCCTGGGCGGGGCGGCGATGCTGGCGGCGGCGCGCAGGATCGAAAGCTCGCGTGCGGTGGTGACCATCGGCGCCCCCTACGACCCCGGGCATGTGACGCATAATTTCGACGACGCGCTGAGCCGGATCAGGGACGAGGGGCGCGCCGAGGTCACTCTGGGCGGGCATACCGTGACCATCGGGCGGCGTTTCGTCGAAAGCGTGGCCGCCGAAAACCTGACGGACGAGATCAAATCCCTGCACCGGGCGCTGCTGATCCTGCATGCGCCGCGCGATTCCATCGTAGGGATCGACAACGCCGCCCAAATCTTTCGCGCGGCGAAACATCCCAAGAGCTTTGTCACGCTGGACGATGCCGACCACCTGATCAGCCATCCCGGCGATGCGGAATATGCCGCCGAGGTCATCGCCGCATGGGCCACGCGGTATCTGGAACTGCGCCCCCCTGCCCCGCCGCCGGGCGCGCCCGAGGGTATCGTGCGCGTCAGCGAGGCCGATACCGAGGGGTTCTTGCAGGATATCAACGCGGGGCCGAAACATCACATGCTGGCCGATGAGCCGCAGGCCTATGGCGGCACCGACAGGGGCATGTCGCCCTACGGGTTCCTGTCGGCGGGGCTGGGGGCCTGTACCTCGATGACGATCCGCATGTATGCCCGGCGCAAGGGCTGGTCGCTGGATCATGTCAGCGTGGATGTGAGCCATGACAAGGTGCATGCGCAGGACGCCGCCGCGCAGGGCAATGCCAAGGCCGACCGCTTCAAACGGGTGATCCGGCTGGAGGGCGATCTGGATGACGATCAGCGCGCGAAGCTGCTGGAGATCGCCGACAAATGCCCGGTGCATCGCACGCTGGAGCGCAGTGCCGAGGTGGAGACAGAGCTGGAGTGACGTGAAGGGAATGGCAGGGTCGCGCCCGCCCTGGGGGGCGGGGTCGGGCGCGACCCGGATCGCAGGCGATCCGGGGGAAATGGAGCCAATGTGGCTTATTGCAGGTGCGGGCGGTTACGGCTTGGGGTGGTCGTCGTATTCGTCGCTGAGGATGCGGCGGGCGTCACCCTCGGGGTCGTCATACTGGTTGGATTTGACCGTATAGACGAAAAACACCAGCCCGATCCCCCCCAGAAACAGGGAAATCGGGATCAGGTAGGCAAGGATGGTCATGGGGTCACCTCAGGCGCAGGGCGTTGAGCGACACCGTAATCGAACTGGCCGACATGGCCAAGGCCGCGATCAGCGGCGTGGCCAGCCCCGCCACCGCCAGCGGCACGGCGATCACGTTGTAGATCGTGGCGATGCGGAAGTTTTCGCGGATGCGGCGGGTGGCGGCGCGCGCCGTGGTGCAGGCAGAGGCGATGGGCGTCAGATCGCCGCCCAGAAGAACGATATCCGAGGCCACCCGCGCCGCATCGAGCGCCGACGCGGGCGAAATCGAGACATGCGCCGCCGCCAGCGCGGCGGTGTCGTTGAGCCCGTCGCCCACCATCAGCACCTTTGCGCCATGTTCGGCAAGGGCCTGAATGCGGCTGGATTTGTCCGCCGGCAGGGCCTCGGCCAGCCAGCGCTCGATTCCGAGCCGGTCGGCCAGCGCCTCGACCGCCTGCGTCGTGTCGCCGGACATGAGGTAGACGGTTTTGCCCGCGTCCCTGAGCGCCTGAACGGCCTCGGCCGCGCCGTCGCGCAGGCGGTCGGCAAAGGTGAAGGGCACGGGCACGCCATTGCCCCGGCTGAGGAAGGTGGCGGTCTCGGTCCGGCCCTCCGCGCCGGTCCAGCTTGCGCGGCCAAGGCGCACCTCCTGCCCGTTGAGCAAAGCCCTGGTGCCGTATCCCGGCACCTCGGTCACGTCGGTGACATGGGCGGGGGCAAACCCGGCCTCGCGGGCGGCGCGGGTGATGGCCTGCGCCAGCGGGTGCGACGAGCCCTGCGCCAGCGCCAGCGCCAGTTCCACGTCGCGGCGCGGAAGATCGGCAAGGTTGGTCAGTTCGGGCGTGCCTGCGGTGAGCGTGCCGGTCTTGTCGAACACCACGGTATCGATCTGCGCCAGACGTTCGAGCGCGGTTTCGTGCTTGATCAGCATGCCCTTGCGGAACAGCCGCCCGCTGGCGGCCGTGGTCACGGCGGGCACGGCGAGGCCGAGCGCACAGGGGCAGGTGATGATCAGGACGGCGGCGGCGATATTGAGCGCGGTGCGCATGTCGAACGTGTAGAGATACCAGCCGACGAAGGCGAGCGCCGAGAGGATATGCACGCCGGGCGCATAGAGCTTCGCGGCCTTGTCCGCCAGCGAGGTGTAGCGCGAGCGCCCGGATTCGGCGATGGCCACCAGATCGGCCATCCGGTGCAGCGAGGTATCGGCCCCGACGGCGGTGGCGCGGATGGTGAGCGGGCCGGTCAGGTTGACCTCGCCCGCCGAGACGCCCTGCCCTTCGCTGGCGAAAACCGGCAGGGTTTCGCCCGTCAGCAGCGAGCGGTCGATTTCCGAGGTGCCCTGCGTGATTTCCCCGTCCACCGGCATGCGCCCGCCGGGGCGCACGAGGATCAGATCGCCCACGGAGAGTTGCGCCACGTTGACGGTTTCCTCCTCGCCCGTATCGGTCAGGCGGGTGGCGCGGGGCACTTCGAGCGCGGTCAGTTCCTCGGCGGCGGAGCGGGCGATGGCGCGCGTGCGGTGATCGAGGTAACGGCCCGCCAGCAGGAAGAAGGTGAGCGCAAGTGCGGCGTCGAAATAGGCGTGTTCGCCCGAAAGCGAGGTTTCCCAGAGCGAGGTGACCACGGCCAGAAGGATGGCCAGCGTGATCGGCACGTCCATGTTGAGTTGCCTGTTCGACAGCGCCGCCCAGGCATTGCGGAAAAACGGCTGACCGGAAAAGGCGATGGTCGGCAGGGCGATGGCCGCCGAAATCCAGTGGAACAGATCGCGCGTGGCGTCCGCCGCGCCGGACCAGACCGACACGGACAGCAGCATCACGTTCATGCTGGCGAATCCGGCGACTGCCAGACGCATCAGCAGGTCGCGCCCGGCGCGATCGGTGGCGGTGGCGCTCAGGGTGCCGGGATCAAGCTCGTGCGCCTCGTATCCCAGACCTTCGACCAGTTCTTTCATCTCGGTCGCGGTAACCTCCGGCCCGGCCTCGATGCTGGCGCGTTTCAGGGTCAGGTTCACGCGGGCGGATTTGACCTGCGGATGGGCCTCCAGCGCCTTTTCGATCCTGGTGATGCAGGCCGAGCAGTGAATCGTCGGCAGCGACAAGGCGATCTGGGCCGGGTCGTGGGGCTGCATGTCGGCCAGTTGCTCCGCCGCGGGGGCGGCGGCGCAGGCCGGGCAGGCCGAAGGGGGTGGGCGCATGGAGGCTGTCATCGGCCTTAATCCTTGATCAGTACGACCCGCTGCTGGAACTCGGTGCCGTCAAAGGCGATGGCGGTCATGCGGATGTTCCAGTTGCCGTCGCCAAGCGGCACATCGGCCACATAGGCCGATCCGTCGAACTGGAAATCGGGGGCCACGTCATCGGCCACATGGGTGGCGCGCCCGACGGTGGCATCCAGCATCCTGACCGAGACCGGCTGTCCGGTGTCGTCGGTGATCGACAGGGTCAGGCGGCCATCGTGGTGATGTGCCTCGACCGTCCAGCCCAGCGATTCCTGCGCGGCCTTGCGCTCGTTGAAGGTCTGGCTGGCCACGTAGGAATTGGCCACCTCAAGCCCCGGAAAGGTCTTGACCGCCGAATAGGCCAGCAGGAGGTTCACCGCGATGATGATCCCGAAGGCCGCGGTAAAGCCGAACAGCACATGCTTGCCGGTGATTTTGCGTTCCGTCATCAGTTGTCCCTGCCGTTAAAGATCGTGTCCTGATAGGCGCGTTCGCCGTTCGATGTATCCTCGACCCACAGGCGCACCTCGGTGCGTTCGGAATGGGCCGGTTCGGAACTGGGGGGCGCCATCAGGTAGACGCGTTGCAGCATGGTCGAGTCCGCAGGCACCGTCACGGCACCGTAAGGCGTGCCCTCAAGCTGAATGCGGATCGCGGGATCGCCGCTGACGGTCATGCGGAACGGGCGGTCTTCGCCATGTTTGTTGCGCAGGCGCACCTCATACACGTTGCGGATGGTGCCATCCGACAGGGTGACGAAGGTGGGGTTGCGCACCGGGGCGACCGTCATGTCGATATCGGACCGGATGAACAGGGCGAACAACAGGCCGAAACCCACCAGCGACCACAAAGCGGTATAAAGGATCGTGCGCGGGCGCAGGATGTGCCTGATGATCGGCTTGGGCGCGTTCCCGGCGCGTTCGTTCTGTTCGTCGGTCAGCGCCATGTAGTCGATCAGGCCACGCGGCTTGCCGATCTTTTCCATGATGTCGTCGCAGGCGTCGATGCACAGCGCGCAGGTGATGCATTCAAGCTGCTGACCGTCGCGGATGTCGATGCCCACGGGGCAGACATTGACGCAGGCCATGCAGTCGATGCAGTCGCCCTGCGTTTCCCCGGCCTTGACCTCGTCGGAATTCTTGCGCGGCTCTCCGCGCCATTCGCGATAGCCGACGACCAGCGTGTCCTCGTCCATCATGGCGGCCTGAATCCGGGGCCACGGGCAGGCGTAGATGCAAATCTGTTCGCGGGCGAACCCGCCGAAGAAGAAGGTCGTGCCGGTCAGAACGGCGATGGTGGTATAGGCAACCGGGTGCGCATTGAGGGTGAAGAGATCGATCAGGAGCGTCGGCGCATCGGTGAAGTAGAACACCCAGGCCCCGCCGGTGGCCACCGCGATCAGCAGCCAGGCGATCCATTTTGTCATGCGCAGGCGGACCTTGCGGAAATCCAGCTTCTTCTGGCGATGCAGGCGCAGGCGCGCGTTGCGGTCGCCTTCGACCCAGCGTTCGACGAGGATGAACAGATCGGTCCAGACGGTTTGCGGGCAGGCATAGCCGCACCACACCCGGCCAAGCGCCGAGGTGAACAGGAACAGCCCCAGCCCCGCCATGACCAGCAACCCGGCGATGAAGTAGAATTCATGCGGCCAGATCTCGATCCAGAAGAAGAAGAACCGGCGGTTCGCCAGATCGACCAGAACCGCCTGATCGGGCAGGTTCGGCCCCCTGTCCCAGCGAATCCACGGCGTCAGGTAATAGACGCCGAGGGTGAAGATCATGATCAGCCATTTCAGATTGCGGAACCTGCCGTACACCTTCTTGGGAAAGACAGGTTCCCTGGCGGCATACAGGCTGGGGGCGTCTGGTTGGGTGTCGGACAACGGAATCACTCCGGGATGCGCATTATAGTACCAGTGTCTTGTTTCAGGTGGCGGCCGGTCCAGCCTTGACCTGCATCAAATTCTGATTCTCAAAGTGATCTATTTCATCCCGGTTGCAAGCGCGGCCTGCCGCCGCAGCCACGCGGCAAAGGCGCGCGCATTGGGCCGCAGGGGGCCGGGGCGGGTCACGATATAGTAGCCTGCCTCGCCTTCGTCGCGGAAAAGCTCCAGCAGGCGGCCTGCCGCGATATCCTGGCACACCCAGTCATGAACGGTCACAGCCACCCCATAGCCGTTGCGCAGCCCGTCCAGCAACAGGTTTCCGGGCACCTGCGTCAACCCGCCCTCGCGATCCTTGCAGACGCCGCGTTTGCGCAGCCAGTCGCTGGCTTCGTTGGTGCCGTATTCCTGAAGCCACGGCAGGCCGATCAGGTCCGCCGGTTCGCTGACCTGCCTGTCGCGGACCAGATCTGGCGCGGCGACGGCAACGATGGGAGAGCGGAACAGCAGGTGCGCATCGAGCCCCGGCCAGTGGCCGGTTCCATAGCGGATCGCGATATCCAGGCCGCCGGGTTCCAGTCGGGTGACCTGCGGCGTGGGGTCGATCATGATGTCGATGTCGGGATGCGCCTGTCGAAAGTCCGACAGGCGGGGCATCAGCCAATGCGCGGCGAAACTGGGGGTCGTGGTGATTTGCAGCGGGCGGTCGGCATCGGCCCCGGTGAGGGACTCGATGGTGCGGGCGATGCTGCCGAACCCGGCCCGCAGGGCATCCGCCAGGTCGCGCCCCTCGCGCGTGAGCGACAATTCGCGGCCCGACCTGTCCACCAGCGAGACCCCCATATGCGCCTCCAGCGCCTTGATCTGCTGGCTGATCGCAGCATGGCTGACATTCAGTGCCTCCCCCGCCGCGCTGGTCGATCCGGTGTCGGCCAGGGCCGCAAACGCCCGCAGGGCGGTCAGCGGCGGCATGGAAAGCCAGTTTATCATGTTAGGTCACCTTACAGGTTTGAATTATTCCTGAGTCGCAGGACGGAGGCTGCAAGGGCATATTAAAGGCAGAAACAGCAGTTGGAAAGGAAACGCCATGCTGAGTGTCCTTGCAAAATCTTTCATGACCGCCACCCGCATAGATGATCGCGATCGCTGGGAGCCCCCGGCGCACTGGGCTGAAAGCGAGCGATTCGACAATCGCCGAAACGCCGAGATCGAGGCCCATACCGTGGCCCGCCGGCGCGATTGAGCACGGCACGACGCTGGGCGGACTGCGGCACAGCGTTGACATGGGGTGCGATTTTCGGAAAAAAAGAACGGCACCGGTCTTCCAGGAAACGCGCGAACAGGACGGAAGAGCCGGTGCCGAAACCCGCAGACGGCATGCCGCCTGCGGGTATTCTTTATGCGGGGCGGGCGATCATTCGCCACCGCCCAGCTGGTGAACGTAAGTGGCCACGGCGCGAATCTCGGCCTCGGACAGATTGGCCCCGCCCATCGGGGGCATCACGCCGAAACGCGAGTTGGTCACCGTTTCCATGAGCGTTTCGTAGTCCCCGCCATAGAGCCAGATCGCGTCGGTCAGGTTGGGCGCGCCCTGATAGATATCGCCGGTGCCGTCATCGCCATGACAAACGGCGCACTGATCGAGGAACACGGTCTCGCCCTCGGTCACCAGGGACGCATCCTGCGGCTCGTAGGTGGGCGACAGGGACATGACGTAGTTCACGACCTGCTCGATCTGCTCGGGCTCCAGCAATTCGCCGAAGGCGGGCATTTCGGAATAGCGCGCATCGGGATCATCCTCGTTCCGGATGCCGTGGGATACGGTGTAATGGATGTCGTCTATCGTGCCGCCCCAAAGCCATGCGTCGTCTTGCAGGTTGGGATAGCCCTTGGCGCCAGCCGCACCCGAGCCGTGGCACTGGGCGCAGAAGGTCTTGAACACGGCGGCCCCTGCCGAACGGGCATAGCCCGCCAGTTCGGGATCGTCCGAGATCGAGGCCAGTTCCACCGAGGCGAGCCTGTCGTTGATCTCGGCATTGGCGGCTTCGGCCTCGGCCAGTTCCTGCGCCACGTTGGCGCGGGTGGACCAGCCCTTGTAGCCTTCGGTCGCGCCCGAGATCATCGGCCACGCCGGATAGGCGATCGTGTACCAGATGGCCCAGACGATGGTGGCGTAGAACACCCACAGCCACCAGCGCGGAAGGGGATTGTTATACTCTTCGATCCCGTCCCATTCGTGGCCGGTCGTTTCGACCTCTTGTTTCTTCCTGGGTTGCTTAGCCATGTCGTTCACGCCTCCTTGGCGTTGCCCTCGCCCTTGCGGGCGGGTTTGTCTTCGTGCCGGAAGGGGATGCCCGAGGGATCTTCGTAGGTCTTGGTGGAGCCGGGCCGGAAGACCCAGATCACCACACCGACAAAGAACGCGAAGAGGAACAACAGCATCCAGCTATCGGCGAATTCGCGGAGAAGGGAATAAGTTTCCATGACAATCCTCCCTTACCGGCTGGCCACGGGCGTGAAGGTCGAGAAATCGACCAGCGTGCCCAGCATTTGCAGATAGGCAACCAGCGCATCCATCTCGGAAATCCCCGGCTGACGGTCGAAGTTGCGCACGTTGACGTTGTCGCCATAGCGCTCCATCAGGCCATCGTAATCGCCGAACGGATCGGTCTGCGCCAGGAAGTCGGCCTGCGCGTTCTCGATCATCTCGTCGGTATAGGGCACACCGACAAGCGCGTGGGTGCTGAGAAGATCGCCGATATGCTCCGGCTCGATCAGCCGGTTTTCGAGATAGCCGTATTTCGGCATCACCGATTCCGGCACCACGCTTTGCGGATCGCGCAGGTGATCGACATGCCACTCGTCCGAGTAGCGGCCGCCGACGCGGGCCAGATCCGGCCCGGTCCGCTTGGAGCCCCACTGGAACGGGTGGTCGTACTGCGATTCGGCCGCAAGGCTGTAATGGCCATAGCGTTCGACCTCGTCCCGCATGGGGCGGATCATCTGGCTGTGGCAGACGTAGCAGCCTTCGCGCACATAGATATCCCGTCCCGTCAGCTCCAGCGGGGTGTAGGGGCGCATGCCCTCTACGTCCTCGATGGTGTTTTCCAGCCAGAACAGCGGTGCGATCTGTACGATGCCGCCGATGGTGACCACCAGGAAAGCAAAGATCGTGAGAAGCGTGATGTTCTTCTCGAGGATCGCATGCTTGTCCAGGATCGACCGCTTCTTCGGGCGATCGCCCACGCCGGTGGCGGATTTGGGCATCGGGGGTTTCTTGTCTTCAGTAGCCATTGTCCGTCGCTCCTTTTATTCGGCCGGAACAACGGAGTTGGTGGCTTCGACAGCCGGGCTCCGTTTGACGGTCATGAACAGGTTGTAGCACATGATGATTGCACCGGTGATATACAGGACCCCGCCCAGACCACGCACCACATACATCGGGAACTTGGCGGCAACGGTATCGGCAAAGGCGTTGACGAGGAAACCGTTGGCGTCCACTTCGCGCCACATCAGGCCCTCCATGATGCCGGTCACCCACATGGATGCGGCGTAGAGGATGATGCCGATGGTGGCGAGCCAGAAGTGCCAGCTGACCATCGAGAGCGAGTACAGGCGTTCACGGTTCCACAGGCGCGGCACCAGGAAGTAGAGTGCGCCGAAGGTGATCATGCCGTTCCAGCCCAGAGCGCCCGAATGCACGTGGCCGATGGTCCAGTCGGTGTAGTGCGACAGCGAGTTCACCGCACGGATCGACATCATCGGACCCTCGAAGGTGGACATGCCGTAGAAGCCGACCGAGATCACCATCATGCGGATGATCGGATCGGTGCGCAGCTTGTCCCATGCGCCCGACAGGGTCATCAGGCCGTTGATCATGCCGCCCCAGGAGGGCATCCACAGCACGATCGAGAACACCATGCCCAGCGTCGAGGCCCAGTCGGGCAGCGCCGTGTAGTGCAGGTGGTGCGGACCGGCCCAGATGTAGATGAAGATCAGCGCCCAGAAGTGGATGATCGACAGTTTGTAGGAATACACCGGGCGTTCGGCCTGCTTGGGCACGAAGTAATACATCATGCCAAGGAAACCGGCGGTCAGGAAGAAGCCCACGGCGTTGTGGCCGTACCACCATTGCGTCATGGCGTCCTGCACGCCCGAGAAGACCTGAACCGATTTCGACCCGAAGATCGAGACCGGGATGCTCAGGTTGTTCACGATATGCAGCATCGCGACGGTGATGATGAAGGACAGGTAGAACCAGTTGGCGACGTAGATGTGACGCTCTTTGCGCTTGACGATGGTGCCGAGGAACACGGCCAGGTACGCCACCCAGACGATGGTCAGCCACCAGTCGACATACCATTCCGGTTCGGCGTATTCTTTCGACTGCGTCGCGCCCAGCACATAGCCGGTGGCGGCCAGAACGATCATGAGCTGATAGCCCCAGAAGACGAACCAGGCCAGGTTGCCGCCCCAGAGCCGCGCGGCGCTGGTGCGCTGCACGACATAGAACGACGTGGCGATCAGGGCGTTGCCGCCAAAGGCGAAAATCACCGCCGAGGTGTGAAGGGGACGCAAGCGCCCGAAATTCATATAACCCTGCGCCCAGTCGAAATTGAGCTGCGGAAAGGCAAGCTGAAAGGCAATGAACGTCCCGGCCAGAAAGCCGACGACACCCCAGAGGGCGGTGGCGATCACCCCGGCGCGCACGACGCCGTCCATGTATTGCCCGGAAAGATCCACGTTCGGAACGGGTTCGTCGGTCTTGCGAAGCGTCCAGATAAAAAGACCCGTCGCAGCCAGCGCGACTGTCAGCGCGTTGACCAGATAGGCCAGATCGCGCGCATAATTCGCAGCGATCAGCGCCAAAAGCGCGATCACTCCAAGCACGATCAGCTTGAAATAGTTCGTCATATTGCGTCCCCTCGTCTTTATCCGCGCGATTCGAACTTGTCGCACGGGCGCGTTTAGACTGATGCGTTAATGATAAGATACAGCAGAAAACGCCTTGATCTGCATCAAGACCCGATGTCGCATTAGTTGATGCGTATCAAAGAACAACGATCAGTATCGCCCCTATTCTAACCAGAGACCTTAGCCATGAGGAAACCGCGAAATGACTTACAACAGCCTGTTTTCCGTTATCACGGATGAAAACCTGGCCGAGGGCGTGTTGAACCACGCCATGGAAATGGCCAAAGCCCATGACGCCCATCTGGACGTGTTGTGTCTTGGCGTCGATCGCAGCCAGGCCGGGTATTACTATGCCGGGGCAAGTGCGGTCGTATTGCAGGAGACGATCACCCGCGCCCATGAAGAATCGGAAGCCATCGAAAAGCGCGTCACCAAAATGCTGGACGGGTCCGGCCTGCGCTGGGCCTCGGAAACCGGGGTAGCGCAACTGGCCGATCTGGGCCGGCATGTGGCCTCGCGGGCGCGGTTCTCGGACCTCGTCGTTCTGGCGCAGCCCTATGGCGAAGGGCACGGCGCCGAGTTGGAGCCGGTCACCGAATCGGCCCTGTTCGAAGCCCACACGCCTGCCCTGATCGTGCCCGACAACGCCAAGCCGGCCCCCGCGCCCCAGCGCATCATGATCGGCTGGAACGAAAGCCCCGAGGCGCTGATCGCCGTGCGGGCCGCCTTGCCGATGCTGATACAGGCCGATGTCGCGCATGTGGTGGTGATCGACCCGCCGACACACGGGCCGAACCGGTCGGACCCCGGCGGGATGCTGTCGCAATACCTGGCGCGCCATGACGTCAAGGTCGAGATCGACGTGCTGTCCAAGACCCTGCCGCGCGTGTCGGACGTGATGATGCGCCATGCCGCGGACATGGATGCCGACATGGTGGTGATGGGGGCCTATGGGCACTCGCGCTTCCGCGAGGCGGTGTTCGGCGGTGCGACCCGATACATGCTGGAACAGGCGAAACTGCCGGTGTTCATGGCGCATTGAGCCGCAAACCGGACCATTGCAGGGCGCGCCCCGATCCGGGCGCGCCTTTTTGATTCTGTTTGGTTCTGAGAGGCCGTGATGAAGGCAGGGACGCCCCACCGAAAGGGTCAGGCCAGCAACCCGCCGTCGCTGTCGTCCCCCGCCTCGTCCAGCAGGCGGTTGAAATCGGGGATGGTGACGTGGCGCTTGCCTTCCAGAACGATCACGCCGTCTTTTTTCAGCGCCGAAATCTGGCGGCTGACCGTTTCCAGCGTCAGCCCCAGGTAATCGGCCATCGCCTCGCGCGTCAGGGGCAGGTCGAACACCATCGGCCCTTCCCGGCCCGCCATGTGCAACGCGGCATCGCGCCGGCCGATGATCGACAGCAGGCTGGCGATCTTTTCCCGCGCGGTCTTGCGGCCCAGGACCAGCATCCATTCGCGCGCCGCGTCCAGTTCATCGAGCGTCATTTCCAGCAGCCGCTGCGCGATATGCGGCGTGCGGTTCATCATGTCCTCGAACGGTTGCTTGCGGAAACAGCACATCACCAGATCGGTGGTCGCCACCACGTCATAGGCGGCGGTGCGCCGGCCGGGGCGGCCGACGAAATCGCTGGGCAGCAGAAGGCCCACCATCTGGGTGCGCCCGTCTTCCATCGTCTGGGTCAGGGTGGCGATCCCGGACACGACCGAGCCCACGAAATCCATCTTGTCCCCGGCCCATGTGACCGTCTGACCGGCCTCGAAATTGCGGTAATACTTGATCTGGTCCAGCTGTTCCAGTTCATCCACCTCGCATCGGGCACAGACCGCGCGATGCCGAATCGGGCACTCGCCGCAATCGCGGGCTATGTCGTATGTATCTTCTTTAAGCATGGCGTGATCACTTTGGGGGGAGGATTGATCTGAATCAAGGCTTGCTGTCGGCGCGTACCTTAACGCAGTCGTCATGGTTACGAAAGCACAACTCGCCGCACTGGGGCTGTTTGACGCGAAGGTTCCGCGTTACACCAGCTATCCGACGGCCCCGCATTTCGGGCGCGACATCGGCGCCGGGGACTTCACCCGCTGGATCGAGGAGATCCCGCAGGGCGCGAAAATCTCGCTCTATGTTCACGTCCCTTTCTGCCGTCGGCTGTGCTGGTTCTGCGCCTGCCGCACGCAGGGCACCCAAAGCGACGCGCCGGTGATCGCCTATCTGGAAACGCTCAAGTCCGAACTGGCGATGCTGGGGCAACACCTGCCCGAGGGCGTGCGCCTGTCGCGCCTGCACTGGGGCGGGGGAACGCCCACGCTGTTGCAGCCCGGCATGATGGAAGACCTGGCCGGAGCGATCAAGGAGATCGCGCCGTTCACCGACGAAACCGAATTCTCGGTGGAAATCGACCCCAACGAGATCGACTCCGCGCGGCTGGATGCGCTGGCGGCGGCGGGGATGAACCGCGCCTCGATCGGGGTGCAGGATTTCAACGAGGAAATCCAGCAGTCGATCGGACGGCTGCAAGGCTATGACATCACCAAATGGGCCGCCGACGAGATTCGCGCCCGCGGCGTGGCCAGCCTGAACGCCGATATCCTCTATGGCCTGCCGCACCAGACCAGGGAGCGCATCACTGAAAGTGTGCAGAAACTGTTGTCGCTCAATCCCGACCGGGTCGCGCTTTATGGGTATGCGCATGTTCCGTGGATGGCCAAGCGGCAGCAATTGCTGCCCTCCGATGCCCTGCCCACCCCCGAGGAACGGCTGGACCTGTTCGATACCGCGCGGCGGCTGTTCATGTGGGACAATTACGCCGAGATCGGCATCGACCACTTCGCCACCCAGACCGACGGGCTGACCATCGCGCAAAAGACGGGCCGGTTGCGCCGCAATTTCCAGGGCTATACCGACGACACCGCCGAGGTGCTGATCGGTGTGGGGGCGTCGTCGATCTCGAAATTCCCGCAAGGCTATGCGCAGAACGCCCCGGCCACCGGCGCGCATACCGCCGCCATCCGCGATGGCCGGTTTTCCACCACGCGCGGCCATGCCTTCAGCGACGAAGACCGACTGCGCAGCCGGATGATCGAGCAGTTGATGTGCGAATTCCGCATCGACAGCGCCGAGATGTGCGCAACCTTCGGCATCACGCCTCAGGCCGTGCGCAAGATGCTGGATGACAGCGCGGCGCAGTTCCCCGGCCTGTTGCAGGTGGACGAGGGCGGCATGTTCGTCCCGCACGAGGCCCGCCCGCTCACGCGCATGATCGCCCGCAGCTTCGACGCCTACGAACTCAGCACGGCGGGCCACAGCTCGGCCATCTAGGGCCGATGCATATACGCATCGCCAGTTTCAACGTTCAGAACCTGCGCCTGCGGGGCGGACATCTGGGCGGTGCGCGCGACGATGACACGCCCGAGGCCGACGATCCCGCGCTGGACCGGCGTGACCGGGCGCTGACCGCTCAGGTGATCGGCGATCTGCGCGCCGATGTGGTGATCCTGCAAGAGGTCTTCGACCGCGCCACGCTGGATCATTTCCACGACCGCGTCCTGATCCCCGCCGGGGTGCCCCCCTATCCGCACCGCGCCTGCCTGCCGGGCAATGACGGGCGCGGTCTGGACCTGGCGCTGCTCAGCCGCATCGCGCCGCTGGAGGTGGCCAGCCATGCCAGCCTGACGCCCGGCGATCTGGGCCTGCGCCCCCTGCCCGGACAGGAGCCCGATACGCCCGTGTTCCGCCGCGATTGCCTGCGCATCGACCTGCCGGGGCTGACCCTGTTCGCGGTGCATTTCAAGGCCCCCTACCCGGATGCCGACGCCGCCTTTCCCGTCCGCGCGCTCGAGGCGCAGGCCACCCGCCGCCTGATCGAACGCCGCTTTGACGCGCCCGCAGGGGCGATGTGGCTGATCCTTGGCGATGTGAATGACCCGTGGCACCCGGCGCAGCCCCCCGCCACGGCCCCCATCCTGCCGCCGTTCTCCGTCAACCTGATGGAGCGCCTGCCGCGCGGCGAGCGCTGGTCCTATCACGATGCGTGGTCGGGCCAGTACGGACGCCCCGACAAGATGCTGGCCAGCCCGGCGCTGGCGCGCGCCTGCCCCGATGCGATCCCCGAGATCCACCGTCAGGGGATGGGGCTGGAGGCCGCGCGCCACACCGGCGTGCACCTGCCGCAGACCGGCCATCACCGGCCCCATGCCAGCGACCACGCGGCGGTTGTCATAGACCTGAACCTGCCCTGCGGTGCAGGTCAGGCCGACAGGTCCAGCGCCGCCTGAAGCAGCGTCCGGGCGTACTCGGTCTGCGGGCGTTCGAACACATCCCCGGCGCTGCCGTATTCGACGATGTCGCCCTGTTTCATCACCACCACCCGGTGGCTCATGGCGCGCACCACGGCCAGATCGTGGCTGATGAACAGATAGGCCAGCCCGTATTTCACCTGCAAGCGGCGCAACAGGTCCACGATCTGCACCTGCACCGTCATGTCCAGCGCGCTGGTGGGTTCGTCCAGCACCACCATCTTGGGCCGCAGGATCATGGCGCGGGCAATGGCGATGCGCTGACGCTGCCCGCCGGAAAACTCGTGCGGGTAGCGATCCATCGTCGCCGGGTTCAGATCGACCTCGTCCATCACCTCGGCGACCAGATCGCGCTCCTTGCGCCCGTCCGGGTTGCCATGCACGCCAAGGCCCTCGGCGATGATCTGTTCGCAGGTCATGCGCGGCGACAGGCTGCCGAACGGGTCCTGAAACACGATCTGCATATCCGCGCGGCGACGGCGCAGCGCGCGGGTGGACCAGCCATGCACATCCTCACCGTCAAAGGCGATCCCGCCCTCGGACTGGATCAGCCGCATGATCGCCAGCGCCAGCGTCGTCTTGCCCGAGCCGCTTTCGCCCACGATGCCCAGCGTTTCCCCCGCGCGCACGGCGATACTGGCATCGTTCACCGCCTTCACATGGCCCACGGTCCTGCGCATGAACCCTTTCTGGATCGGGAACCAGACGCGCAGTCGGTCGGTTTTCACCAGCTCGCGCGCGCCGGACGGCACGGGATCGGGATGCCCCGAGGGGCGCGCGGCCAGAAGCTTGCGGGTATACTCGTGCTGCGGATCGGCAAAAATCCCGGCGGTCGGCCCGGCCTCGACAATGCGGCCATCCTTCATCACGCAGACCTTGTCGGCAATGCGCTGCACCACGTTCAGATCGTGGGTGATGAACAACAGGCCCATCCCCTCCTCGCGCTTCAGCTCATCCAGAAGCTCGAGGATCTGCGCCTGAATGGTCACGTCCAGCGCCGTGGTGGGTTCGTCCGCGATCAGGATGTCGGGCTTGTTGGCCAGTGCCATCGCGATCATCACCCGCTGGCGCTGCCCGCCGGACAACTGGTGCGGATAGGCGGTCAGCCGGCTTTCGGCGTCGCGGATGCCGACGCGCTCCAGCAATTCGACGATCCGCGCGCGCGCCTCTTCGCCGGTCAGGCCCTGATGCAGTTCCAGAGATTCAGTGATCTGCCGCTCCAGCGTGTGCAGCGGGTTGAGCGATGTCATCGGCTCCTGAAAGATGAAGCTGATATCGTTGCCCCGCACCTGCCGCAGCCGCTTGTCCGGTGCGCCGATCATCTCCTGCCCGTCATAGGTGACACTGCCCGCCACCTGCGCCGATGGCCCCAGCAGCGTCACGGTGCTGAGCGCCGTCACCGACTTGCCCGAGCCGCTTTCCCCCACCAGCGCCACGGTCTCGCCCCGGTCCACGCTGAACGATACGCCATGCACCGCCTGCACGACCTGCCCGTCCTGCCGGAACCCCACCGTCAGATCCTTGACCGTCAGCACACTCATTCGAAGGTCTTTCTTGGATCGAACGCGTCGCGCACGCCCTCGAAGATGAAGACAAGCAGCGACAGCATGATGGCAAAGGCGAAGAACGCGGTGAAGGCCAGCCACGGGGCCTGAAGGTTCTGCTTGGCCTGAAGCGTCAGCTCGCCCAGGCTGGGCGCGCTCGACGGCAGGCCGAAGCCCAGGAAATCCAGCCCCGCCAGCAGGGAAATCGTGCCGGTGATGACAAAGGGCAGCATGGTCAGCGTCGCCACCATGGCATTGGGCAGCATGTGGCGGAACATGATCGTCAGGTTGCTGACGCCCAGCGCCTTGGCCGCACGCACATATTCCAGGTTGCGCGCCCGCAAGAACTCGGCCCGCACCACGCCCACCAGTGCCATCCAGCCGAACAGCACCGTGATCGCCACCAGCAGCCAGAAACTGCGCGGCAGGATCGCGAACAGGATGATGATCACGTAAATCTGCGGGGTCGAGGCCCAGATTTCGATCACCCGCTGGAACACCAGATCCAGCCAGCCGCCGAAATAGCCCTGAATCGCGCCCGCGAAAATCCCGATAAGGCTGGACAGGCCGGTCACGATCAGCGTGAACAGCACCGACAGGCGGAAGCCATAGATCACCCGCGCCAGCACGTCGCGCTTGGTGTCGTCGGTGCCCAGCCAGTTCTGTTCGTTGGGCGGCAGCGGGGCCGCGCCGGGGCGATCCACCGTCGTGTCGTAGCTATAGGGAATCGGCGGCCAGATCATCCAGCCCGGCGACACCGCCTCGCCTTCGATCATCCCATCCTCGGCATCCGCAATCACCCCTTCGGGATCGTCGAAACAGACATCCATTCCCCCCGAGACGATCAGGCACTGCACCTCGATATCGCGATAGATCGCCTCGGTCGCGAAATCGCCGCCGAACTCCGTTTCGGGGTAGAAGTTGAAGATCGGCGTGTAATACCCGCCCCGATACTGCACGAGGATCGGCTTGTCATTGGCCACGAACTCGGCCAGCAGCGTGATCACGAAGATGATCGAAAAGATCACCAGCGACCAGAAGGCGCGCCTGTTGCGCTTGAAATTGCGCCAGCGGCGCTGGTTGAGGGGCGACAGCGTCATGCCTTCTCTCCCCGGCTTTCTTCATGCCCGAAATATCCCGGGGGAGTCGCCGCCTGCGGCGACGGGGGCAGCGCCCCCTGCCTGCGTCTGCGGATCAGGACCACGCACATCGCCTCAGCCCTCCCGCTTCTCGAAGTCGATCCGCGGATCGACAAGCACATACATCAGGTCGCTCAGGATGTTCACCACCAGCCCGATCAGCCCGAACAGGAACAGCGTGCCGAACATCACCGGATAATCGCGCCCCACGGCGGCCTCGAACCCGAGCCGCCCCAGACCGTCGAGCGAAAAGATCGTCTCGATCAGGACCGAGCCGCCAAAGAACACCCCGATGAACACCGCCGGAAAGCCCGCGATCACGATCAGCATGGCGTTGCGGAACACATGGCCATAGAGCACCCGCCGCTCGCTCAGCCCCTTGGCGCGGGCGGTCATGACATAGTGTTTCTTGATCTCGTCGAGGAACGAGTTCTTGGTCAGCAACGTCAGCGTCGCAAAGGCCGAAATGGTCGAGGCCACCACCGGCAGCGTGATGTGCCAGAAATAGTCCACGATCTTGCCGAACAGGCTCAGTTGCTCCCAGTTGTCCGAGGTCAGCCCGCGCAGCGGGAAAAACTGCCAGTAACTGCCCCCGGCGAACAGGACCAGCAGCATGATCGCGAACAGGAAGGCGGGGATCGCATAGGCCACGATGATGACCCCGCTGGTCCAGGTGTCGAAGCCCGACCCGTCCTGCACCGCCTTGCGGATGCCGAGCGGAATCGAGATCAGATAGGCGATCACCGTCGACCACAGGCCAAGGCTGATACTGACCGGCATCTTTTCCAGCACCAGGTCGGTCACGTCGATCTTGCGGAAATAGCTTTCTCCGAAATCGAAGCGCATGTAGTTCCACATCATGTTCAGGAACCGCTCCAGCGGCGGTTTGTCCAGCCCGAACTGGCGCTCCAGGTCCTCGATCAGTTCCGGCGGCAGGCCACGGGCGCCAAGGTATTTCTCATTGCCGCCGCCGCCCGTCATGTCCTGCCCGGCATCGCTGCCCGATCCGGCAAAGCTGTCGAACACGTCGCCCTGCCCCTGCATGTTGGCAATCACCTGCTCCACCGGGCCGCCCGGCACGAATTGCACCAGGACGAAATTGATCACCATGATCCCCAGAAGCGTGGGAACGATCAGCAGCAGTCTGCGCAGGATATAGGCACCCATCGGCGGGTTACCTCAGCGCGCCCGAGGCTTTCAGCGCCTCGGCCTTGTCGGCGTTGAACCACCAGAAATCCAGCACGCCCAGCGCATAGGGCGGCAGGGTTTCGGGGTGTTCGTACATATCCCAATAGGCCACCCAATAGCTGTCGTTATACCAGACCGGCACCATGAAGAATTCGTGCCGCAGCGCGCGGTCGAGCGCGATCAGGGCGGTTTCTTCCTCTTCGCTGGTTTCGGCGTTCAGCGCGGCGTCGATGATCGCGTCCACCATCGGGCTGGCCAGCCCGGCGGGGTTGAACAGGCTGAACTCGGCCTCGGTCGAGCCGTAACGCTGCATCAGGCCCGTGCCCGCCCCGAGGAAACTGGTATAGCCGTCGAACACCAGATCGTAATCGCGATCCCGGCTGCGCAGGGTGTATTGCGACGGGTCCACCTTTTCGAAACTCGCGTCGATGCCCATCAGTTTCAGGTTGCTGACGAAACTGTCCACCACCGCGCCCAGCGTGGCCGATCCCGAGGATGCGATCGGGAAGTCGATGCTCAGCAGCTCGCCCTGCGCGTTGCGACGTTTGCCGTCATTGCCCACGGTCCAGCCCGCCTCGTCCAGCAGCTTCATGGCGCGGCGCAGGTTGCGCCGGTCGTTCAGGCGGTCGGTCGCGGAGGAATGCGCCATCACCGCCGGTTCGCTCAGCATGTCGGGCGGCACCACGTCGCCAAGCGATTTCAGCAGTTCCAGTTCGGCCCCTTCCGGCACGCCTTTGGCCTCCAGCGGGGTGTCCTGCACGAAGGAATGGCGCTGTTTGAACAGCCCGTATTGCAGCGATTCGTTGGTCCATTCGAAATTGTAGGCCAGCGCGATCGCCTGGCGCACGCGCTTGTCCTGCAACACCTCGCGGCCAAGGTTGAAGACGATACCGTTGGGTTCGGGCGGGGTGCCGTCGGGCAGTTCCTCCAGCCTGACCTGCCCCCTGTTGGCCGCCGGGAAGTCATAGCCCGTGGCCCATGTCTTGGAATTGCCTTCCCAGCGGAAGGTATATTCGCCCGCCTTGAACGCCTCGAAGGCGGCGTTGTCATCGGCGAAATACTCGATCCGGATGGTATCGAAATTGTGCCGCCCCTGATTGATCGGCAGATCCCGGCCCCAGTACTCCGGGTTGCGCCGGTAAACGATGCGGCGGTTCACGTCGTAGCTGGCCACCTGATAGGGGCCCGATCCCGGCGCGGCCTCGAGCCGCGATTCGTCCAGCCGTGCGCCGGTGTCTTCGTACCACTTGCGCGGAAACACCGGCGTGCTGCCCACCTGGTCGATCAGCGAGCGGCGCGAAATGCCGGTGGCGAAGGTGAACTTGACCGTATGATCGTCCAGCGCCTCGGCCCCGGTCACCCGGCGGCTGACGGCCTGCGCATAGGAGGGCAGGCCCTGTTCCAGGAACAGGTTATGCGAAAACACCACGTCATGCGCGGTGACCGGCGTACCGTCGGCAAACCGGGCCTCGGGGCGCATGTGGAAGATGACCCAGGTCTTGCCCTCGTCATATTCGAGGCTTTCGGCCAGCAGGCCGTACATCTCGCCATAGGCATCGGCAGGCGAGGCCCCGCCGCCCGAGGGCATATCGCCCAGCAGGCTTTCGTAGACCATCCACGACAACTGCCCGGCGCGGCCCTTGCGCGAATAGGGGTTCATCGAATCGAACGTGCCCGGCGCATAGATCGAAATCTCGCCGCCCTTTGGCGCGTCCGGGTTCACATAATTGAAATGCTCGTAATCCGCCGGATAGCTCAGATCGCCGTAATAGGAATACCCGTGCGAGCGGATCACCTCGCCTTCGCCCTCGTCGGCCAGCGCCGCGTGGGCGATCACCGCCCCGATGGCCAACCCCATCAGGACCGCCATCGCCCGGTGCGGGATGCTCAGGGGGCTGGTCCGGGCCACGGCCCTGTTGCGCTGTCGGATCATCGCAGTCTCCTTTTCCCGCACCATGCGATCTGGTGCGTTTGCCGCCTGTGGCAAGCTAATGGAGGGGCCGACCCATGTTCAAGCGCGGAAACGGATCGGACCGCGATTCGGACCTCACAAAAGCGTAAGGCCGCCTTCCGGTTGCCCGGAAAGCGGCCCTGACATTCGGGAACGGCGCGGATTTATTGCATGGCCGCCTGCATGTAGGCGATCAGCGCGGCGCGGTCCTCTTCCTTGCGCAGACCAGCATAGCTCATCTTGTTGCCCGGTGCATAGCCCCTGGGGTCTTCCAGCCATGCGTTCAGCTCATCGACGGTCCATGTGCCTTCCAGCTCTTCGAGCGCCTTGGAATAGCGGAAGCCTTCGACGTTGGCGATTTCACGCCCGACAATACCATAGAGATGCGGGCCGACGCCGTTCTTGCCTTCTTCCAGCTTGTGACAGGCCTGACAGCGGCGCCATACACTTGCGCCATCGTCGGGATTCGCGGCAGCCACCATCGCGGCAAAGCCGGATGCGTCGCCTTCGGCAGCGGCGGTGTCTTCCTCGGCCGGGGCGGCCTCTTCGGCGGCAGGCTCTTCAGCGGCTTCTTCCGCCGCCGGTTCCTCGGCAGCGGGCTCCTCAGCGGCAGGCTCCTCGGCAGCGGGCTCCTCGGCGGTTTCCTCGGCAGCAGCAGTGTCGGTCGCGGCCTCTTCTTCCGCTGCGGGCTCGGCGGCGGCTTCTTCCTCGGCGGCGGCCGGGGCTTCGACTTCGGTCATGCCGCCATCGGTCATGTCCAGATAGGCGATCACGTTCACGCGGTCCTCTTCCTTTTTCAGACCGGCAAAGCTCATCGCGGTGCCCGGCGCGAAACCACTGGGATTTTCCAGGAAGTGGAACAGTTCTTCGGGCGTCCAGACTTCGGCCACCTGTTCGAGCGCGCCGGAATATCCGAAACCGTCCACGCTGTCGACGGCGCGGCCAACCACCCCGTACAGGTGCGGGCCGGTGCCGTTGGCGCCGTCTTCGACCTTGTGGCAGGCTTTACACTTGTTGAAGACGCGTTCGCCATTGCCCGCATCCGCCGAGGCATAGAGTTCGGCAAAGCTCGGGCCTTCCTCGACCGCCTCTTCGCCACCTTCGTCCTCGCCGGTGTCGATCACATAGGCCTGTTCGTGGCCGTCGCCGTGACCGCCGCCCGTGTGATAAAGCGACTCGGCAGCCCAGCCGCCCAGAAGAAAGACCAGAAGCGCGCCGCAAAAGCCGCCAAGGATCTTGGTGAATGTCATCGTATCGAACATTAGCCCGTTTCCCGTTAGTATCCGTCGCGCGGTATCTATCCGCTTCCCCTTGTTCGACGCAAGGTGTAGTTTGCGCGACCAAACGCCCGACCGGCGGACTTTTGACAGGAAATACCCCGTATGACCAAGCGCATTGCCTTCCAGGGTGAGCCCGGCGCCTATTCGCACCAGGCCTGCCACGAAACCTACCCCGAGATGGAGGCACTGCCCTGCCGCACCTTCGAGGACGCCATCGAGGCCGTCCGCGAAGGCGATGCCGAACTGGCCATGCTGCCGGTCGAGAATTCTACCTTCGGGCGCGTGGCCGACATTCACCACCTGCTGCCGAAATCGGGGCTGCATATCGTCTCGGAGGCCTTCGTGCGGGTGCACATCAACCTGCTGGCCCTGCCCGGCACCCGGCTGGAGGACGTGAACCGCGCCATGAGCCACACCATGCTTCTGGGGCAGTGCCGTGATTTCCTTGCAAAACACGACATTCGCCGCGTCACCGGCGCGGATACCGCCGGTTCGGCCAAACACGTGGCCGAGGTGAATGAACCCGGCCTTGCCGCGCTGGCCAGCGAACTGGCCGGGGACATTTACGGCCTCGACGTTCTGGCCCGCCATATCGAGGATCAGGGCAACAACACCACGCGCTTTCTGGTCATGGCCCGCCAGCCCGACCTGTCACGCCGGGGCGATGACGGCATGATGACCAGCTTCGTCTTTCAGGTGCGCAACATCCCTGCCGCGCTCTACAAGGCGATGGGCGGTTTCGCCACGAATGGCGTGAACATGACCAAGCTGGAAAGCTACATGGTGGACGGATCGTTCACCGCAACGCAGTTTTACGCCGATATCGAAGGTCACCCCGACGATCCGGGGGTGAAACGCGCACTGGACGAGCTGGATTATTTCACGTCCGATATCACCATGCTGGGCGTCTACCCCGCCGACCCGCGCCGCCACTGATCCGCGCGGGCTGGCCGGATCAGGCCAGGCCGGCCTTCTTGTGACGGTTTTCCAGTTCGGTCGCGAATCCCGCCACCCGTTTGCGAAAACGGCGCGTCAGGGATTTGCGCGCCAGTTTCATCGACTGCACCAGCAGGCGCGCGGACAGGGTTTTGGGCTCGAGGCTCAGGGTGACGCTCAGCCGCGTGCGGCTGCGCGACAACGCCACGAGATCCACCTCGAACCGCCCCTCCATGCCCGGCGAGCGGGATTCGGCCAGCAATCCGTTGGGTGGATCGAGCCGGATCAGTTCGATGGTGATTTCGCGCCGCTTGCCGCGCAGATCGAACGCCGCGTCCCACATCATGCCGGGGCCCGGCCGTGTCAGGTCATCGACGCGCTGCACCTCTGCGCCACGGCGCAGGGCCTGCCGCTCGAACGCCTGAAAATCCGTGACGTCGCCAAAAATCTCTTCGATCGGGGCCTCGATATCCTCGTGACTGCTGAACTTCATGGAAACTACCTGTACTGACCAACCGGCACTTTCGCCTTAATCCAGCGTATCCGCAAGCCAGTTGCGCAGCAAAAAATGTGCAATTGCACCTTTCCGGGCGGCGGCGAGAAACGGATGCTCCCCGGCAAAGGCCTGCATGATCTCTTCGCGCGTCAGCCACAGCGCATCTTCGATCTCCACCGGGTCGATGGTGATCTCGTCGCTCAGCGCCTCGCCACGGCAGCCGATCATCAGCGAGGCGGGAAAAGGCCAGGGCTGGCTGGCCAGATAGCCGACCTCGCCGACCTGCACGCCGGTTTCCTCGTCCACCTCGCGGCGCACTGCCGCCTCGATGGTTTCACCGGGCTCGACGAACCCCGCCAGCAGCGAATACATGCCCTCGGGCCAGCCATGCGAGCGGCCCATCAGCACCCGGTTGCCCCGCGTGATCAGCATGATCACCACCGGGTCGGTGCGCGGAAAATGCACCGCGCCGCAGGACGGGCACTGGCGCTGCCAGCCCTCGCGCTCCATCGCGCTTTCGGCCCCGCAGCGGGCGCAATACCGGTGCGAGACATGCCAGCCCGTCATCGCCCGCGCCGTCGCCGCCAGTTCGGCATCGCGCGGCGCCAGGCGGGTCATGATGCGGCGCAGCTCGACAAAGGCGGCCTCTCCGGGCAGGTCAGGGTGGCGTTGTTCGCTGAGGTCCAGGAACCGGCCCAGTTCGTCCTCGTCCAGCCCCTCGGGCCGCCAGCCCGAGATATCGTGCACGAAAATCAGCCGCCCGTCTTCGCGGCCCAGCAGGATCGGCGGCAGATCGGATTGCGCCAGAACCGGATGGTCCATCGGCAGGCGCATCAGGCGATCCAGCGCGTCGCCCTGCACCAGCGGTTTGCCGCGCCACAAAAGCAACGTATCGGCCTGCCCTGCGGCGACGACCGCACCCAGCGCCGCATCGTCACCGCGCAGTTCATGCGCCCGATCCAGCGCCGAGCCTCCGAATGTCACCGTTTCCGCATGCCGCATCGTACCGTTCCCCCCGTTTTGCGCAACTGGTGCCATGCCCGGCCCGCGCGGGCAAGCACCCAGATGTCGGCGGCATCTTTCCGACAGGTCCGCCCTCGCGCAATGAGTGATTGAACAACTTCCGGTATACCCTTAAAATTGAACAGGTTTACGAGTGTTTCTTTTTTCCTCGCGCTCATTTCTTCGAAGTGCGGCGTACGGTTCGTATCAGGTCATGATCGGAGAACACTCGCCCGTGGAAGACACACGCCCCCACGTTTCCACTGCGGGACGTCCCGAAACCGGAAGCGTGCAGATCGACCTGCGGTTGCTGGAAACGACCGATATTCACGGCAATCTCCTCCCGTTCAATTATTACACGAACCAAAGCGACCAGCCCCACAGCCTCGCCCGCGTCGCGACCCTGATCGCGCGGGCCAGGCGCGAAGCGCGCAACTGCCTGCTGTTCGACAACGGCGACTTCCTGCAAGGCACGCCGATGAGCGATCTGACGGCCATCCCCGCCAATGGGTGGAAAGGCGACAACCCGGTGATCACCGCCATGAACCAGCTTGGCTACGATGCGGTCGGCCTGGGCAATCACGAGTTCAATTTCGGGCTGGACACCCTGCGCCGCACGCTGGCTCAGGCCCGGTTTCCGGTGACCTGCGCCAATGTCACCGACCGCGCCTCGGGCAAACCGGCCTTTGCGAGGTTCCAGATGCTGGAGCGCCGCCTCGAGGACAGAGCGGGAAACGCCCATGACCTGCGGGTCGCGGTGATCGGGCTGGTGCCGCCGCAGATCACCATCTGGGACCGCACCCATCTTTGCGACCGGCTGGACAGCCAGGGAATCACCGACACCGCGCGCCGGATTGTGCCCATCGCGCGCGCCGCCGGGGCGGATCTGATCGTCGCGCTGGCCCATACGGGCATCGAAACCGGCCCCGACCGGCCCGATCAGGAAAATGCCGCCCTGTCGCTGGCCACCGTGCCGGGGATCGACGCCATACTGGCCGGCCACAGCCATCGGGTGTTTCCCGCCCCGCAGGGCGCGCCGATACCGGGCGGCGATGCGCAAACCGGCACGCTTTATGGAACACCGGCCGTCATGGCGGGCTTTGGCGGGTCCCATCTGGGGGTTCTGGACCTGACCCTGACGCCGGGCCCCGAGGGCTGGCGCATCGCGGGCCATCGGGCCGAGGCCCGCCCCGTCGCCCCCAACACCGCCGGGCCGCGCGTCCCGCCCGACCCGGTCCTGTGCTCCGTGCTGGACGACGCCCATTACCATACGCTGAAACTGGTCGCCCAACCGCTGAACAGCACGAAGGCGCCCCTGCACAGCTACCTGGCGATGACCCGCACCGATCCCATGCTGCAACTGATCAACCGCGCCAAGACGCAGGCTCTGGAACAGGCCGTGCGCGGCACTGTGGACGAAGGGCTGCCGGTTCTGTCGGCCACCGCCCCGTTCAAGACCGGCGGGCGCGCCGGACCTCAATATTATACGGACGTGCCCGCCGGGCCGCTGCGCCTGCGCCATGCGGCCGATCTCTATTCCTTTCCCAATACGCTGGTCGGGGCGCGGATCGACGGGGCGCGCCTGCGCGACTGGCTGGAACGCGCCGCCAGTTGCTTTCGCCTGATCGTTCCCGACCGCGCCGACCAGATGCTTTGCAACAGCCTGATGCCGGGCCATGCCTTCGACGTGATCGACGGTATCCGCTACCGGATCGACCTGACGCAACCGCCGCGCTACGCGCCCGACGGCAGCATCGCCAATCCCGGCGCATCGCGCATCGTCGATCTCGAACATGACGGGGCCCCCGTCACCGACAGCGACCGTTTCCTGATCGCCACCAACAGCTACCGCGCCTTCGGCGGCGGCTCCTACCCGGCCCTGCCCGAGCCGGATATCGTGCTGCAAGGCGAAACACCGGTGCGCGACATCCTGGCGGCCTTCATCCGCAAGGGCGCGCCGGTGACGGGCCGCGTCACGCCCACATGGTCCTTTGCCCCGGTGCCCGGCGCCAGCACCCTGCACCTGACCGGCCCCGGCCTGCGCGCCTATCCGCAGGAAATCGCCGATCTGGGGGCCACCGATCTGGGCGACACCGAAACCGGCTTCATGCGCCTGCGCCTGCCGCTCGGACGGTAGGGTCAGAACCCCTTGCGAATCCGGCGCAACATCCCTAGGTAACAAATTGAGAGGTTGGCGCGGGCAAGCGCCTCGCCAACCCGGTCAGGTCCGGAAGGAAGCAGCCGTAACGAGCCCCGCTTGGGTCGTTGTCCAGCCTCTCACCACATCCCCACAGAAACACCGCGCCCCGGGCGCATGTCGCTCAAAACGGCAGATCGGGGCGGGCGATCATCAGCCAGACGATGCCCAGAACCGCCGCGAAGGCCGGAAACCCGCAGGCAAACCATATCCGGTACAGGTGATGATACTGCGCGGGCAGCCCCTGCCCCTGCCGGGCCGCCTCTGCCGCCAGCCGCCGCAGCCGGACCTGTATCCAGACCACCGGCAGCCAGAACGCTCCGGTCAGCACATAAAGCCCGAGCGCGGCCAGAATCCACCCCTCGAAAACCGGCCAGCCGACGACCCGCGCCAGCAGCACCCCCGTGATCGGCTGCGCCACCACCGCCGTGGCGGTGAATATCGTGTCGGCCAGCACCACGATGCCCGCCGTATGCGCGATCAGCCCGGGCTGCTGGCTGCGGTTCGAAATCACCATGAAAAACGCGATTCCCGCCCCGGTGCCCAGCAATATGCAGGCCCCGATCACATGCAGGAACAACAACAGTTCGTAACTCATCGCTCCTCCAGCATCCCGGCGCCTAGCAGCGCCAGCACCATCGCCGGGATCACCTTGACCATCGGACCGGCGGGATCGGCCCATAAATCCGGCGCGACCACCGCCGCCCCGGCCATGTAGCCCAGCGACACGACGACCATCGCCAGACAGGCCCGCACGGCCCAGGGCCGGTACAGCACCAGCGCACCCAGCGCGATATCGGCAATCGCCCCACCCCCGACGACCAGACCGGCCAGCCCATCGGGCAGGCCACGCGTTGTCAGCATCTCCGCCGCGCGCCCGAACTGCCACAGCCCGACCAGCCCCGACACCAGCCAGAACAGCGACAGGGTCGCGATGACCAGCGGCATCATCGGGTAAAGCCGGGCAAACCAGCGCTCCTGCAACGTGGCCGGGGTATTGGCCAGAACCTCGGGCAAGGGGGTAAAGGCCCGCCCGCCAGCAGCCAGCCAGCCCGACGGATCGCCCGTCACCCCATCGGCAATGCTTTGCAGCGCGCTCGTGCGCAGGGACGAACGCCAGCCGAGCCAGCCCAGCGCATCCGCCCCCCACCCGGCCAGCCGCATCGCCACGGGCGGCACCGGCACGCGCCACGCAAAAGGCGCAAAGCCCAGCCAGTTCCTGAACAGGGCCACCGTTTCGCCAAAGCCGCGCACCGGCTGCTCGGTCAGGTCATAGCTCTGCCGGGCTGGCATCCTGCCCTCTGTGCAATCGGCCACGGCCCCGGCCAGTTCCTCCAGCGCAATGGCCTGCACCGGGCACGCGTCGAACACTCGCGCGCCGATCATCGGCAGCCCCGCCACCCCGCGCAGCAGCGCCGTACCGCCATAGGCGGTGCGTCCGATCACCAGCGTCGGGCGCAGAACGGTCCAGTCCAGCCCCGAGGCCCGGACATGCGCATCGCCCCGCGCCTTGCTGCGGAAAAATTCCGTCGAAGCCTCGGGCGATACCCCCGCCGCCGAAATCTGTATGATCCGCAGATCGCTGCCCCTGGCCGCCGCACACAGATTGGCGATGGTACTGTCATGGATGGCGTGCAGGCTGTCCCTTGCCCCGTCCTGCAAGGCCCCGGCGGCATTCACGACCACGCTGACATCCGTCAGATGCCGCCGCCAGTCCGCGACCGTCTGAACCGCCATATCGCAGAAAATCCACCCGATGCCCGGATGCGCCCGCCGCGCCGCCATTTCGGAGCGCCCGAGCCCGATCACCTCGGCCCCGCGCGCCCTCAGCGCAGTCACACACGCCGCCCCGATCAGCCCATACGCCCCCAGAACCAGAACCTTACCCACACCGCCCTCGCATCACTGCCTCGGGGATGAGACTAGGCGGGTTTTGCCGGGATGGACAGGGGGAGGGGGCGCGAGATTCAGACCATTGCCGCAAGGGAACAACCGCAGGTTCGCGCCCGCCCTGGGGGGCGAGGTCGGGCGCGAACCGGATCGCAGACGATCCGGGGGAATGCCGTGTTCGTTTCGTACAAAACCCGCGTCCATTTCGTACGTTTCGACCTGCGCACGCCCTGTTACCCCCGGCACGGCGGTGCCCCGCACCGACGCGATACCGACGTTTTACCGATGCGATGCCGAACGGGGTTTTCATTGCAACACAGTATCTTAACCCCGATTCGCCCAATCGAGCTGTTCCGGCGTCTCCACCGCGCAGGGCCGCACCGCCCGCAGCCGCTCCAATGCCGCCCCCGGCACCTCTCCGGCCTCGATCATCAGCCGCAGCGCCGCCATGCCCGAGCGCCCGCAGCCTCCCATGCAATGGATCAGCACCCGCCCCTTGCCCTGCAAGGCCGACAGCGCCGCATTGCTGGCCTTGTGCCACGCCTCCTCGGCCTCGGGGCCCGGCACGCCCATATCCGGCACTGGCACATGCATCCAGCGCGTGCCCATATCCTGCAAATCGGCCCCGATATTTTGATGCCCCGTGGCGCGCAGTTCGGGATGCGACAGCATGGTCATCACCAGCGCGGGCCGCCAGTCATGCAGGTGCGCCATGTCCTCGGCATAGTGCCCGCCCCGCCCCGGCATCGGCGCGATGGCCAGGATACCGTCCGAGACAGATAAGGCATGAATGACGAATCCCGACATGATTTCAGCGCCTTACAGGTTGCGCGCCTGGAAGGTGTTGCAACTGTTGATGTCGCCGGTTTCATACCCGGCAGTGAACCAGCGGGCGCGCTGTTCGCTGGTGCCGTGGGTAAAGGTATGCGGTTGCGGCACCCGGCCCGCGCGGCGTTGCAGATGGTCGTCGCCGATCATCCGCGCCGCGTTCAGCGCCTCTTTCAAATCGCCCGGCTCCAGCAGCCCGTCCACCGCCCGTGCCCAGACCCCTGACAGGCAATCGGCCTGCAATTCCAGCCGCACGGTCAGGGCGTTGGCCCGCGCCTGGCCCACCGCCTGACGGCGCTCGTTGACCTGCCCCAGAATGCCCAGTTCGTTCTGGACGTGATGGGCCACCTCATGCGCGATCACATAGGCCGCCGCGAAATCGCCGCGCGCGCCCAGCTCGCGCGACAGGGTGCTGAAAAACTCGGTATCCAGATAGGCCTTGCGATCCGCCGGGCAATAAAACGGCCCCGTCGCCCCGCTGGCCCCGCCACAAGGGCTCTGGGTCACGCCGGAATAGAGCACCATCACCGGCGGCGTATAGTCCCGTCCCACTTGTCGCGGAAATATCTGGCCCCAGACTTCTTCTGTCGTTGCAAGGACTTGCGCGGAAAACTCGGCGGCGCGCTCTTCCTCGGAGCTCAACTCGCGCGGCGCGCTCTGCTGCTGCGGCATGCCCTGCAACAGCGGCGTCACGTCGATCCCCGCGAAATAACCCACCGCCAGTACGATCAACAGGCCGACCCCTCCGATCCCGGCCCCGGCCCTGCCGCCCATGCGGCGACGATCCTCGATATTCCGGCTGCGCCGGATTCCTCTCAACCGCATGTGATCCCCCTGTGCTGCACCGCACCGGGCATATCCTTGCCCCATCGGCATTCAAAAGCAAGGTGGACGGCCCCCGCGCCCGGCTTTAGGTTGGCCCCTGACCCGCGAATCCAACAAGGCCCGACATGAACGACACCCCCGCCAAACCCTATCAGGTTCTTGCCCGGAAATACCGGCCCGAAACCTTTGCCGATCTGGTCGGGCAGGACGCCATGGTGCGCACGCTCAAGAACGCGTTCAAAACCGACAGGATCGCACAGGCTTTCATCATGACCGGCATCCGCGGCACCGGCAAAACCACCACCGCGCGGATCATCGCCAAGGGGATGAACTGCATCGGCCCGGATGGCACTGGAGGCCCCACGACCGAACCTTGCGGCGTATGCGAACACTGCCAGGCCATCATGGAAGGCCGGCATGTCGATGTGCTGGAGATGGACGCCGCCAGCCGCACCGGCGTGGGCGATATCCGCGAAATCATTGAATCCGTTCACTATCGCGCCGCCTCGGCCCGCTACAAGATCTACATCATTGACGAGGTTCACATGCTCTCGACCAGCGCGTTCAACGCGCTGCTCAAGACGCTGGAAGAACCGCCCGAGCATGTGAAATTCATCTTCGCCACCACCGAAATCCGCAAGGTGCCGGTGACGGTGCTGTCACGCTGCCAGCGCTTCGACCTGCGCCGGATCGAACCCGAGGTGATGATCGCGCTGCTGCGCAGGATCGCCGATGCCGAAAGCGCACAGATCAGCGATGATGCGCTGGCGCTGATCACCCGCGCCGCCGAAGGCTCGGCCCGCGATGCCACGTCTCTGCTGGATCAGGCGATTTCGCACGGCGCCGGTGAAACCGGGGCCGAACAGGTGCGCGCCATGCTGGGGCTGGCCGACCGGGGCCGCGTGCTGGACCTGTTCGACCTGATCATGAAGGGCGACGCGGCGGGCGCGCTGACCGAACTGTCAGGCCAATATGCCGAAGGGGCCGACCCGATGGCGGTACTGCGCGATCTGGCCGAGGTCACGCATTGGATTTCCGTGGTCAAGATCACACCCGAAGCCGCCGAAGACCCCACCATCGGCCCGGACGAGCGTACCCGCGGCCAGCAGATGGCCGAGGCCCTGCCGATGCGGGTGCTGACGCGCATGTGGCAGATGCTGCTCAAGGCGCTGGACGAGGTGGCCGAGGCCCCCAACGCCATGATGGCCGCCGAAATGGCGGTGATCCGCCTGACCCACGTGGCCGATCTGCCCAGCCCCGAAGAACTGGTGCGCAAACTGCGCGACACCCCTGCGCCCCCTGCCCCCGGTCCGGGCGGCGGTGGCGGCGTGGCTGGCGGCGCGCAGGGCCATAGTACGCAGGCCCAGGGCAGTCCTGCCGGCCCCGCGCCCACACATCCCGGCCCGTCGGGCCCCAGTGCCTCGGGCAACGGTCAGGCGCTGGCGCTGGCGCAAGACACAGCCCTGATGCACTATCCGACCTTCGAGCATGTGGTCGAACTGATCCGCATGCAACGCGATGTCAAACTGCTGGTCGAGGTCGAAACCCATGTGCGGCTGGCCTCCTACCGCCCCGGCCGGATCGAATTCCAGCCCACCCCCAACGCCCCGCAGGACCTGTCACAACGCCTCGGCGCGGCGTTGCAGCGCTGGACCGGCATTCGCTGGGGTGTCACCCTCGTGAACGAGGGCGGGGCCGATACGATTTCCGAAATCCGCGATGCCGCCGAAAACGCGCTCAGGGCCGAGGCCACGGAACACCCGCTGGTGCAGGCCGTGCTGATGGCCTTTCCCAAGGCCACCATCACTTCGATCCGCACCGAAGACGATATTGCCGCCGACGCCGGTGCCGAAGCCCTGCCCGAAGTCGAAGACGAATGGGACCCCTTCGAGGAAGAGTGACAGACACCGCGGCACGACCGGCTTGCCTTCCGCCCGTGCCGCCCCGATATGTAACGCAACACGACCGGCCCCTGTGGCCGCGCGACGCAAGGAGATAACCGACATGTTCAAGGGATTGGGCCAGATGGGCGACATGGCCAAGATGATGAAGGCCGCCCAGGAAATGCAGCAGAAGATGGCCAGCCTGCAGGAAGAGATGCACCAGATGATCGTGCAGGGCGAATCCGGCGCCGGGCTGGTCAAGGCCACCTGCACCGCCAAGGGCGAGCTCAAGGGGCTGGACATCGACCCGTCGATCTTCAACTCCGACGACAAGGAAGTGGTCGAGGACCTGATCCTTGCCGCGATCAAGGACGCCCAGACCAAGGCCGGCGAGAAAGCCAGGGAGGAAATGGGCAAGATCACCGAAGGCATGGGCCTGCCCAAAGACATGGACCTGCCGTTCTGATCCCCTCGCTCCTGCCCTGATCACCCTGCGCAACGGCTGTTTCAATGTCCTCGAACCGCGATATCGATTCCCTGATCGAGTTGATGGCCAAACTGCCCGGCCTCGGGCCGCGCTCGGCACGGCGCACGGTGCTGCATCTGATCGCCAAGCGCGATCTGCAACTGATCCCGCTGGCCGACCTGATGCAGAAGGTCGCCGCCACGGCGCGCGAATGCCTCAACTGCGGCAATGTCGGCACCACCGATATCTGCGATATCTGCACGGATGAAAAACGCGCCAACGGTCAGCTTTGCGTGGTCGAGGACGTGGCCGATCTCTGGGCGATGGAGCGCGGGCAGGCGTTCAAGGGGCGCTATCACGTTCTGGGCGGTACGCTCAGCGCGCTGGATCAGGTCGGCCCCGAAGACCTGCGCATTCCGCAACTGGTGAACCGGGTCGAGGCCGAAGGGATTTCCGAGGTCATCCTCGCCCTGAACGCCACCGTGGATGGCCTGACCACCGCGCATTACATCGCCGACCAGCTCGAGGGCCGCGTGACCCTGACGTCGCTGGCGCAGGGCGTGCCCATCGGTGGCGAGCTGGACTATCTCGACGACGGCACGATCAGCGCCGCGCTCAACGCCCGCAAGACGCTCTGACCGGCACGGCACCGCGTTCCGATCTACGAAAAAACCCGGCCACCATGAGCGACCGGGTTTCGTATTTCAGCCGAACGGCCAGTATCAGGGCTGTTCGTCCTCGTCGTCCTCATCGCTGTCTGCGGGCAGGTTGAAGAAGCTGTCGGCGTCGATTTCCGGCTCTTTTTCATCCTCGCTGTCCCCGCCGAGGCTGAAGGTTTCAAGCCCCTCGATGGCGGTCGGGATGCGCGGCTCGGTATCGCCGCCAAGGCTCTGCTCGGTGCTCAGCAGCCTGCGGCGATCGTCGTCGCTCATCGCTTCGCCTTCCTTGGCTTTCTTGGAGGCGGCTTTCTGCACGGCGGCGTCCAGTTCGGACTGCTTGCACAGGCCAAGTGCCACCGGGTCGACGGGCTGCATGTTGGCGATGTTCCAATGGGTGCGTTCGCGGATCGTCTGGATCGTCGGCTTGGTGGTGCCCACCAGTTTGGCGATCTGGCTGTCGGCCAGTTCGGGGTGGAACTTGACCAGCCACAGGATCGCGTTCGGGCGGTCCTGACGCTTGGACAGCGGCGTATAGCGCGGGCCGCGGCGCTTTTCCTCGCCCACGGCGGCGGGGTTGAACTTCAGCGTCAGCTTGTGCAGCGGGTCTTTCTCGGCGGCGTCGATCTCATCCTGCGTCAACTGGTTGTTGGCGATCGGATCGAACCCTTTCACACCGGCGGCCACATCGCCATCGGCGATCCCCTGAATCTCCAGCTCGTGCAGACCGCAGAAATCGGCAATCTGCTTGAAACTGAGCGTCGTGTTGTCCACCAGCCAGACGGCGGTGGCCTTTGCCATAAGCGGTTTTGCCATGTCCCACGGACCTCCTTCACGCATATCTTCCCCGTCGCCGGAATTCGGCGGCACCTTTGCGGGTGCGGGTTTCCGTTGTCGGGGAACTTGGCGGCTATATAGTAGGCGCGGCGAGAAATTGAAAGACCAAAGAATGCGTGTGCTGTTTGTGTTCCTGCTTCTGGCCGGCATGGCCCGCGCCGAGGGTGGCCGCCCCGGTGCGTTCGACTACTACGTTCTGTCGCTCAGCTGGTCGCCTACATGGTGCGCGCTCGAAGGCGACGCACGCGGATCGCCGCAATGCGATGCCTCCGCCGATCATGGCTGGGTATTGCACGGGCTCTGGCCGCAATATCACCGGGGCTGGCCCTCGCATTGCCAGACCGCCGAACGCCCGCCATCACGCGCCATGACCGCCGGGATGGCCGACATCATGGGCACGTCCGGGCTGGCCTGGTATCAGTGGAAAAAGCACGGCAGTTGCTCGGGCCTGTCGGCACCGGCCTATTACGCCCTGTCGCGCAGGGCCTACGAGGCCGTCAACCGCCCGGAGGTCTTTCGCAAGCTCAAGGACCCAGTCAAACTGCCTGCCAGCGTGGTCGAAGAAGCGTTCCTCAAGGCCAATCCGGGGTGGGAGCGCGACATGCTGACCATCACCTGCCGCGAGGGCCGCATTCAGGAGGCCCGCCTGTGCCTGTCGACAGACCTGAAGCCCGTTCCCTGCGGCCGCGACACGGTGCGCGATTGCACGATGAAAGACGCCCTGTTCGCGCCGATCCGCTAGGCCCCGCACCTTCACTTTTCCTCAAATACTCAATGGCGCAGCGCCTTCCACGACTCAAAACAGCCGCAGCACCAGTGTTACAGCGGCCATCGGCACCAGCAGCACATGGGTGACGTAATCGAACCAGTTGCTGCTGCCCCAACCCGTGATCCACAAGGCCTGCCCCAACACCGCCACCAGTGGCAGAAACCAGTTTCCGGTGATCAGCCCATAGGCACATACCGCCAGCACCAGCACCGCCACCGGGAACGGGGCGTAACCCAGCCGATAGATATCCACCGGCAGCGCCCCCATGGCACTGGCCAGAAAGACGATATAAGCCACAAGGAACACCAGCAGGTCCACCGTCCCAAAAGGCATCACGGGCAGGCCCAGCCTGGCCGCCATATGCCGCAGCGCCAATGCGGGCAGCATCACGCCGAAGGGCGCCAGCAATGCCACCAGGCCACGCATGGGCACAGTGTCCCGCAGCAGCAACACTGCCAGAGCGCCGACAACCCCGCCCAGCCAGACCGACAACGGCGCGGCCACGAACCACCCGGCCAGCGCGAACACCACCCAGGCGACAAGAACGCCCAATCCGCCTGCCGCCAGAACACCGCTCATTGCGCCGCCACCCATGCTTCGTTCATCACCACGGCCCGCAAACCGGTTTTCGTGCCCTGCGAATAGGCCAGCAGGATGTCCCCATCCGGCAAGCGGCGCAGCATCGGATAGCGCGCCTCGCCGCGTGTCTTTTCAAGCGTGTGGATCATCCGCCAGCTTTCGCCCTCGTCTTCGGACAGGGCCAGGTGCAACTGATTGGCATCGCCTCCGCTGCCGTTCATCGCCATCAGGATGCGCCCCCCCGCCACCGGCAGCGCCGCCACCGGCGCGTTGGGATGGGCGATGTCGGTGGCTCCCGCCTTGCTCCAGCTTCTCCCGCCATCTTCCGTGCGGCTGACATAGATCCGCCCACTGTCGTTGAAATCGCGCAAGAACGCCACCGCGCGGCTGGCGTCCAAGGGCACAATCATCGGCTGGATCGGCTTGATGCCCTGCCCGGTCATCCGGCGTTGATCGCGCACACGCCCCTCTGCATCGAACCGCACCAGCGCGCCATAGGTGCTGCCCATCTCGAAATAGGCGGGAAGCGCAAAGGACCCGTCGGCATATTCGACCATCGGCGATTTCACCAGAAAAGACCGGTTCAGAAAGGGCGACAGGCTCAGCTTGCGGGCCCTCACCGGGCGACCGTCCTGCATACGCACATCCGCAATCGACGCCATCGCCCAACCACCCACCGACACGACCGTCGCATAAAGCGACTGTTCCGCGCCCTCGTTTTCTATGGTGTTTCCTAACGTCACGACCAGTTGGCGGGGTACGAAACCATCCCCAAGCGCGTGGCTGGTGATGTAAGGTTCCGGCGGTCCTGCCCGCCATTGCCCGGCATCATCGCGTGTCAGCCCAACGCGATGGATCGCAACATCGGGCCGCGCCTCGGACGAACCCTGAAACCAGACGATCTCGGGCCCTTCGTCCTGCACCACGATGGCCGGGGAATGGGCAATGCCCTGATCGACGGAATATTCGAACACCGTTTCGAAACGCGGCGCATCTTCGGGTGCGGGGGGGGCGGGCACGGCAAAAGACCACTCCAGCCCGGAATCACGCCAGATCGCGTATCCGCTCAGCCCGACGCTCAACAGCGTCAGGGCCAGCACCACCAGATGCACCGCCCCCACGGGATCAGCCCACTTTCAGAACGATTTTCCCGATATGCGCGCTCTCTTCCATATGGGCATGGGCCAGCGCGGCATTGGGCAGTTCGTATTCGGAATCCATCACCGGGGCGATCTTGCCCGCTTCCAGCAAGGGCCAGACATGCGTGCGCAACTCCTCGGCGATTGCCGCCTTGGCCTGATCGCTTTGCGGTCGCAGGGTGGAGCCGGTAATCGTCAGCCGCCGCATCATCACCTGCGCAAAGTTCAATTCGACCTTGGGCCCTTGCAGAAAGGCGATCTGCACCAGCCGCCCGTCATCGGCCAGGGATTTGACATTACGCGGCAGGTAATCGCCGCCCACCATGTCGAGGATCAGGTCAGCCCCGCCCTCGGCGCGGATCACCTCGACGAAATCCTCGTCGCGGTAGTTGATCGCGCGCTCGGCCCCCAACTCAAGGCATTTGGCGCATTTTTCATCCGACCCGGCGGTGGTGAACACCCGCGCGCCGAACGCGTGGGCCAGTTGGATCGCGGTGGTGCCGATGCCGGACGACCCGCCATGCACCAGAAACCGCTCGCCCCCTTTCAGCGCGCCGCGCTGAAAGACGTTGGACCAGACGGTATAGAATGTCTCGGGCAGGCAGGCGGCCTCGCGCAGGCCCATGCCCTTGGGCACGGGCAGGCAATGCGCGGCAGGCGTGGCGACATATTCGGCATACCCCCCGCCGGGCAGCAACGCACAGACCTGATCGCCCACCGACCAGTCGCTGACGCCTTCGCCCACGGCGGCGATCTCTCCGGCAGCTTCCAGCCCCGGCAAATCGCTGGCGGTGGGAGGCGGTGCGTAAAGCCCCGCGCGCTGCAAGGCATCCGGGCGATTGACCCCGGCATAAGCCACCCTGATCACAACCTCGCCGACGCGCGGCGTCGGCACGGGGCGGGTTCTCAGCCTCAGCACTTCGGGGCCGCCGGGCTGAGTGATCTCCACGGCGTTCATTGTCTGGCTCATGCCTGTCTCCTCAGATTTGTCCGGTCCAGCGGCCCGGCATGTCGGGGCGCGATCCGGGGTGTTGTGGGGCGCGGATATTATCCAGAACCTTCAAGGGCCCGGCCATCAGGCCGCTCAGCAGCTTGTTGTCGCGCACCTGCGCCTTGAACTTCTCGAACGACATCACGTCGTCGATGCGGCGATCCAGAAAATCCCACGTCGCCTGATGATCCGGGCTGTCATCGCCCAGCCAATAGAGAAGCGTCGCGCTATAGACGCCCGAAAGGGTGGCACGCTTGGTGTACCAGTTCACGTCGTCCGAACTGTCGCCCAAAGCCGTCCAGATACGATCGCAGGTGCCCCAAACCGCCCTGGCCCCATCCGCGGCATGGGTCGGCAGCGCGAACAGCGTCATGCCACGGCGCACCAGTTCCTTGTCCTCCACGGCCTCCAGCCGGAACCGCACGGCGGCGGCGATCCTGTCGCGAAAGCGCATGTCGCCAGGATCGGTGGCGCTCAGACGCTCCAGCATCACCTGATCGCCCTCTTCGTGATAGGCCAGCGCCAGATCGACCGCGCCGCGCGGACACACGGCGCGCGCCACGCCTTCCGCAACCCCCGTGTCGGCCATCGCGGCCTGAAACGCGGCCTCGGTCCAGCCGTCAAAAGGGACATGCATCCTGGCCGCATCCAGCAACCGGGCCTTGATATCTGGCTCTGTCATCGCTTGCCTCCGTTCGTTGCGCCCCACCCTAGACAAAAGAACGGGGCTTTGCTATATGCCGGTTTCCTGCACTCTAATGCAACTTCAACTTGGAAAGGTGGTGACACCACATGCAGGTTAGTGTTCGCGACAACAACGTCGATCAGGCGCTTCGTGCCCTGAAGAAAAAGCTGCAACGCGAAGGCGTTTTCCGCGAAATGAAGCTTCGGCAGCATTTCGAGAAACCGTCGGAGAAGAAAGCCCGCGAAAAGGCCGAGGCGATTCGCCGCGCCCGCAAGCTGGCGCGCAAGAAAGCCCAACGCGAAGGTCTTCTCTGAAGCCCGCGTCGCAGCGTAGCGCGACACGCAAACGCGCCGGGCGATAATATCATCCCACTGGCGCTACACGACAAAGACGACCCCCGGGCAGCTGCTTCGGGGGTTTGTCATTTGGACAGGGCGATATGCACAATTTAACACCCGAAGGATGCACCACGTACCAGATGCCGTGCCGTTTCCCGCCAATTCACGTCACTATGTCTTGCCTCCCCGCGCTCACTGGGATACGGCAACGCACAGATTGTGACGGGAACATGACAGGCATCCAGTATGAGCAGATTCAGTTTCGCCGATCAGGTGATCTTCGGCTTCTTGAACGCCACCCTTGTATTCACCCTGGCATACGCGGTTCTGGACTTCGGACCGCAGTTTGCCACGGGCTTTGCAATCGAGGACGGGCCGATCGAATACGGCACAGCCGTGGCCTTGTTCATGGCAAGCCTCGTGCTGTTCTGGCGCGCGATCCGGCTGGGCCGCGCGGCGCGGATCGGCGCGGGCCTTCTGGTGGCCTTCTACGCGCTGATCTTCGTTTTCGGCGCAGGCGAGGAAATTTCCTGGGGTCAGCGGATTATCGGCTGGGAGACGACCGGTTACTTCCTCGAAAACAATCGCCAATACGAAACGAACCTGCACAATCTGGCCTTTGGCGGGGAGCAATTGGCCAAAACACTGTTCGGCAGTGTCCTGACCACAATCCTGCTGCTCTATCTGGTGGTCCTGCCGCCGCTTTACCCGCGTGTGCGCTGGATCGCGAAACTGGCTGATGCGCTGATGGTTCCGGTTCCGGGGCTGCGCCATACGATCATCGCGGTCGTGGCCAGCCTGCTGGTCGCAGCTGTGGACCTGCCCCGCAAGTGGGAAGTCTACGAGTTCATCTTCGGGCTGCTCAGCCTGTCGATCTTTATCGGACCGGCAAATCCCGCCCGTTTCGATACCTCCGGCGCATCCGAAAAATAAACAGCTCCGCCCACGGCGCCGATATCAGATGATCTCGTCCTCGTCGAACATCGGCGCGGTTTTCAGATGCAGGCCGATATCCGGCATCACGTCCTCGGCACTGGCCGGTTCGGCGATGTGAAACAGCGCGTCTCCCTCGTAGACCACAGGCATGTTCGTGCGACCGATGACAATGCCCGCCTGATCGCAAACAACCTCAGCCTCAAATTCTCCGAACGGGTCGGAAATCGCCCCCAGAACGGTGTCCGGCTCGACCATTTCGCCAATGCCCGTATAGCCGCGAAACAGCCCGCCCGCCGGGGCGCGATACCATGTTGAATCGCTGCAATAGAGTGGCTCGGCCCGCTTTTTCGGCACCCCTTTCTTGGCGATCATGCCAAGGTGGTTCATCACCCTCAGAATACCGGCCACCCCCGCCTGTGCGGGCAACTCATCAAATCGCAGCCCCTCGCCGCCCTCATAGAGCAGAACGTCCACACCCGCCTCTTCGGCGGCCATGCGCAGCGAACCGTCGCGCAGATTCGATGTCATCACCACCGGCGCGGCGAACACATCGGCCAAATCGCGCAGCCGGGAATTGCCCGCCGTCAGGCGCAACTGGGGCAGGTTCGTGCGCCGGATCGCCGCCGAATGCAGGTCGATCCCCAGATCGGAGCGCCGCACCACCTCGGTCATGAAGATATGCGCCAGCCGCGACGCCATCGAGCCCGTTGCATGTCCGGGAAAACACCGGTTCAGATCCCGCCGGTCCGGCAGATAGCGTGAGTGATTGAGAAACCCGAACGTGTTGACGATCGGCACCGCCAGCAAGGTTCCCGACATCGGCGTCAGCGCCTTGGCGTTCAGCAACCGGCGCACGATCTCGGCGCCGATCACCTCGTCGCCATGCACGGCGGCGGAAACGAACATCACCGGCCCCGGCTTGCGCCCGTGAACCACATGCACCGACAAATGCACCGGCGTATGATCCGACAGATAGCTTACCGGCACATCCACCGTGCGCCGTGTTCCGGGCGGCACGGTGACGCCCGCGATCTCGAACGGTTTTCGCTTGGCCATGTGCTGTCCTTCCGCGTTTCGGCGCTTCGTCCGGGCTTCCCCTGATGCGTGGCAGTTGCTATGGGTTTCCCCGAATTCCGGTTTTCGCCAAAAGGCTGTTTTCAGGTCCAGATGTCAATCGCCCCCGCATCAGAACGCGTTACCGTTGTAACCGTGGCGCACAACAGCCTCGCGGTGTTGCCCGGCATGCTGGCTTCGCTGCCGCCCGGCGCGTCCTGCGTGATCGTCGACAATGCCTCGACCGACCAGGATGCTTTGGCCCAACTTGCCGAACAGCACGGCGCAGAGCTCATCCGCAATGACGACAATCGCGGCTTCGGCACCGCCTGCAACATCGGAGCGGCCAGGGCCGGCACCGAATTCCTGCTGTTTCTCAACCCCGATGCCCGGCTTGAGGACGGCGCGCTGGAGGCGCTGGTTGCCGCGGCGGAGACCTACCCTGACGCCGTCGCCTTCAATCCCGCGATCAGCGAGGCGAACGGACGGCCCTATTTCAAACGCGGCAGCGTGTTGCTGCCCAAATCCGAAAAGCTCCCGTCTGGCTGGCCGGAGGCCGACCGCGAAGTGCCCGTACTGACCGGCGCAGCCTTTTTCGTGCGCCGCGCGGCCTTTGAAACCGTGGGCGGGTTCGACTCCGCGATTTTCCTCTATCACGAAGACGACGACCTGGCCCTGCGCCTGCGTGCGCAGTGCGGAACACTGATGTTCGTGCGCGATGCCCGGGTGATGCACGATGCGGGCAATTCCACCATACGCTCGCCGCAATCCGCTGCGTTCAAGGCGTTTCACATGGGCCGCTCGCGGGTCTATGCCACGCGCAAACACCACCTGCCCGGCGCGGGGCGCAAGGCCCTGCTGTCGGCGGTGGGACAACTGATTTCCCCCCTGACGCTGCTATCGGCCCGCAAACGCGCCAAACAGGCGGCTTTCCTGCGCGGCGTCTGGCAAGCCCTGCGACACAAGGCGACCTCATGAAGAAAATTCCACTCTGGAAAGTGAAACGCGAACTGAAGCGGGCCGGTCGGCAACTGGCCGGTCTGCCCGGCGTGATCTGGGAATACCTGTTCCTGCGCCCGCTTTACGACCGCAAAATCTCTCGCCAGAAGGTCGTGCACCAGGGGGCCAAACCGATCGCCGGAGAGGTGGCGGTGTATCTCGTCTATGCGCCCGACGGTTTGCTTGCGTCGCACCACGACATGCTGGCGCAGATTGCGAAACACGGGATCACCCCCGTCGTCGTCTCGAACCTGCCGTTGTCCGAAACAGATCGCGCAACGCTGCTGGACCAATCTGCACTGGTGATCGAACGGCCCAACGTGGGCTACGATTTCGGCGGCTACCGCGACGCGGTTCTGCAAATGGCCAGCCAGCTGCCCACGCTCGAACGGCTTTACATCCTCAACGACTCGACCTGGATGATCGAAGCCCCGCGCAGCTGGTTCGACGACGTCCGCGCGGCGGGCTGCGATTTCGTCGGGGCGACTTCGAATTACGGGATCAGACGTGACGATGTCGAACGGTTTCGCGATCTGGTGTGGGAATACACCATCGACCACCCGAATTACCATTACGCCTCATACGCTCTGGCGATGGGACCCCGTATCCTGCGCGACCCTGCATTTCTTCGCTACTGGCGCCGTTTCCGCCTGTCGAACCATAAGAAGCGCACCGTCAGACGCGGCGAAATCGGCCTGACCCAATGGGTCATCTCTCATGGCTACAATCACACGGCAACTTGCAACGTGTTTGACCTCGACCACGAAATCAAAAAACTCGACAATACCGCCTTGGATGAGGTGGCGCGCAACCTGGTGATCCCCGAAGATCCCAAGCTCGAACGAAAACGCAACGAAGTCGTACAAAGCGACCGGGACACAGATCGAGGCCGCGAGGACCGTATCCAGATCATTTTGATGACCGTGGCCAGACAGGCGATGGGATACTCCATGCCCTTCTACACGCTGCGATACCGGGGGTTCCAGTTTCTCAAGAAATCGCCACTTTCGTTGTCACGCGAAAGCTCTGACACGATGTTGAAAATAATGTCTGCCCTGGAGGGCCCTATGGGCAGGCACGCCGCGTCAGAGGCTCATAGGCTTCGCGAAACGAAAGGCCAGCACTTGGGCCAGTTCCACGACGACGTGTAACAGACCTGCGCGTGTCCGGCGCGCATCTAACTATGATGTTTTTCGAAAGATTTCTGTCTCGTCTCAGACGCCAGGGTGCGAAAACAAGACCGAAAACTTCCCTTGCCAGGCCACGCGATACCGGCGTTGTCCCGCTCGCCCCGCAGATACGATTGCCGCTATGTAAAACTGTTTTAAATCTTGCTACGTCGTCCCCCACGACAAGAACACAATAAATGCGAATCATTCATGCCGGCGTTTCGAACAGAAGACTCCATCTACTACTTTGCGCACGTTCCGAAATGCGGGGGCACCAGCATCGAACGCGGTCTTGAAGAGGCAGGCATCATCCTCTCGTTGCACGATCCGGACTGGTGGGGGCATCAGGGCACGCATTGGAACAGGTCCTCGCCTCAACATATCCCGAAAGACGCGCTCGCCCGGCTTTTCGCACCGGATTTCTTCGACTACAGCTTCGGCTTTGTGCGAGATCCGGTTGAACGTTTTCTCAGTGCCTTCAACTTTAACCGCGGCCTGGGCCGGCTTCCACGCCGCCAAAGCCTGAAGCGCTTTCTGACGCAGCTCGAGAAATCGGGCGATTACTTCGAAAACTCCTTTGACAACCATTTCCTGCCCGCCGACAGGTTCATCTCCGAAGACTGCATGGTCTTCAGACTCGAAGATGGAATGGACGCTGTCACCGAATGGCTCGACAAAACTTCAGGAGGATGCATCAAGGCGTCTTTCGGGCATCACCAGAAATCTTATCCCGAAGGCAATCGCCCAATGGATTTCATGGAAAAAATCCGGGGGAAATCCATCGAACCCGAACGTATCATGGCCAAAGTTCTGGACACCACAACCCGCAGCCGTATCGAAATGCTTTACCGTGTTGACTACGACCGTTTCTATTGACCATTCATCGCAACGGCGTCGGAATGCGCATAAACCCCGAACCCGGGGTCCAAGTTGACTGCCCCTGCATTGCACGTTAGCAGCAATAAATCGGGTTCGGCCATTAATCTGGTTCAGGCGCTGCATCCGACAGTTTCATGGGCAGCAACGTGCCTGGTTGTGCAGTATTCAATCCGGAGCGCAATGTAGCGAAATGAACAGGTTGGCTCTCAAGCATTTGCTACGCCGCTTCAGTGGCACGGTTCCGGCGACTGTCCCCGCATCGCTCGCGGGTACGGGCACAGCGCCGGCCACAACGCCACTATTCAACCAGACCGATCAGGGTTTCCGCGCGGCCCCTGTTATCGAGGACGATCAACCGGGCTTTCTACGCATTCTCGATCTTCTCGAAAACGACGCCTCGTTCGCCTTTTGCAAAATCAACCATGGCTTCTGGGAACGGCTGGCGCGGCTCGAAGCAAGCGGGATCGACCGCGAGTCGTTCGCGACCCATCCTGGCGACGACATCGACGCCCGCCTTGGTGTCAAGGGAAGCAAGTTCGCCGAAGGTGGAATGCTGGCCGATCTTCTGACGCGCATGCGCGACCTGCCGTCTCCTGAACAGGGGATGCATTTCGTGGCCTCGCTGTCCCCGTGGCCCGGATCGGCCCGGATCGAGGGCACACCCTATGAGAACAGGCAATCGTGCGAAGACCTGATCGCCCATTTCGTTCCACAGGCGCATCGTGACAACGTGGCCGAAAACGGTTTCACCGGGCACGAATTTAAGGTCGCAGCGATCACCGGCGGCCTCGGGCGTTTTCTCGACGCGCTGCGCGACCGGCAGGTGATCTTTGTCGGCAACGCCAGCAACCGTGCCCTGTTCGACAGCATCGGCTTGTACTCACTCACGGTGATCGAGGTGGACGCAACCGAGGCCAGACTGAAGCGCGACAAAATTCGCGCACGTCTGTTCAAGGTGCTCAAGACCCATCAGCAGAGTGCCCGCCCGCCCGTGGTGATCGGTGCCGCAGGCGGATCGCTCACAAGTTGGCTGGGCTTTCAGGTTCTGGACACATTCGAGCGGTTTCATTTCGTCGATCTGGGCGGCACGCTGGCCGCCTACAGCCCCGACGACTCGATGGTCGTCCGCTGGACCCAAACCTATCGGCGGCAATTGGCGGCCGCTATCCCGGCGATGGGCCTCAGCATGCCTGCGGTCACATCCAGATATTCAGGAAAGTTTGGCTTGCGCGATCGGCGCCTCGTGGAACTGGCCTGTGCGGCCGGTGTCCCTGCCCCTGCGTCCTGCGATGAATTGCCCGCGCCCGCACCAACCACGCCGATCCCCTTTATCGAAAACAAGATCTATGACCACCAGCGGCTGGCCGAACTTCTTTCCCTGTCGGTAAAGGCCAATCATCACGCCAATGGCGGGCCGGTCGCGGCGCTCCTCGAACGCATGGTCGCCCTCCTGGCCGATCTGCCCGAACACAGGCGCGTGGTGGCCGTCTGCAACGGCACTGCAGCCCTGCACATCGCCTGTGGACTGCATGCACTCGAAGCGCGCACTCCGGGATTTCGTTGGGTCACCAGCGCCTTCAATTTCTTCTCGGCCCATGTTGGCCCCCTGTCCGGCAGCACCGTGATCGACTGCAATGCGCAAGGCCGGTTCCATCTCGATGCCCTTCGTGCCCTGCCGCTCGACAGCTATGATGGCGTGGTCTACACCAACATTTTTGCTCAGCAGTCCGACTGGGACGATATCGCGGCCTTTTGCGCGCAAAACGGCAAGCAGTTCGTGGTGGACAACGCTACGGGCCTGCTGGATCGGCCGGACAGCGCCCGCAAACCCGATGCCCCGATTGAAATCATCTCTGCGCATCATACCAAGCCCTGGGGCGTGGGCGAGGGTGGTTTCGTGATTTGCGACGCCGAGCAGGAAACCGCAATCCGAAAACTCGCCAATTTCGCCGCTGCCCTGCCCAACGGGGCGCAATTCGCCGCGTCGAACTACAAACTCAGCGATCTCTCAGCCGCCGCCATCATCGATCGGCTCGAACGCAAGCCGTGGTGGGGCCGCTTCTATAAATGGCAAGAGCGCCGAATGCACTCGCTCGTGATCGACGCGGACGTCGGCACCCAGCCCTTTCCCGGCACCACGACACCGCATTCGCCGCGCGCACATACCCCGTTCCTGTGCCTGAGCCCGGTGGTGATCGGCCCGGAATCCGGCCCCGTGACCTTGCGCAAATACTATCGTCCGCTACCGTCCGACCGGCCCACGCCGAATGCCGATGACCTTTACGCGCGTATCTTCAACCTGTCGAACGCGCCCGAAATGCGGCTTGTCCCGAACGAAGACATTGTCGCCCAGATTCGCCGGATATCCGTGTCTGCCGCCCGCCCGGAAGGGGCCGCCTGATGCCCCGTCTGGAGACGCCTGTCATCCTGTTCTGCTCCGAACGCTCGGGCAGCAACATGATTGCCAAGATATTCGACGCCCACCCGCAGGTCTGCGCCCCCGGTGCCAGCCACCTATTCAAGGTGATGAGCGAATGCGCCTACCGCTACGCCCCCGGATCGGACGATCTGCGCCAGGCCGTTCTTGCCCTTTTCAATGCCAAGGTCAGCCAGTGGGCGATCGACGCCTGGCCGTCCGATGAACGTGCGGCACTCCTTACCGGGCTCAGCCACGCGGGCGACATGGCCGCGGCGCTCTATGCCGCCGAAGCGAAAGCCGCCGGCAAACCGCATGTCATGATGAAGGAGAATTCATCCTTCCGATACCTGCCCATGCTGACAGCCCAAAGCACCCGGCCACGCATCCTGTTCATGGTGCGCGATCCGCGCGACATGGCGGTGTCCTGGACGAACGGCCCGGTGATGCGCGGCGGCGTGTTGCGCGCCGCCGAACGCTGGCGCCAAGATCAGGCGGGGTATCTCGAAACGCTGGCCCAGCTAGGGCCGGTGACCCCGGTCGCGTTCCTGCGCTACGAGGACATTCTGGCAGATCCCGAAGGCCAATTGCGCCGTGTCTGTACCATGCTCGACCTGCCGTTTTCCGAAGAAATGCTGCGCTTTTCCGAACGCAGCTCAAGCGCGCGGTCAGACGCGCAACGCTCCTCCATGTGGTCCAATCTCGACAAACCGCTGATCTCGGACAACACGCAGAAGTTCCGCCGCGAACTGGATGACGAGCAGATCGCCTATATCGAGGCCGTGGCTGGCCCGATGATGGCCGCTATGGGCTATGAAACCGCCCGACAGGGCCAGCCCGCATTCGGTCGGTTCGATACGCTCGAAGATCTGCGCGCCCATCTCGCCCTGACCGAGCCGCACAACAAACCCGCCTATCAGGACTTACCGGCCGAAGAACGCGCGCGTTTCGAGGCCTGGTCGCGCCTCTACGCCAGCATGAAGGCCCGTCCTCCACTGTCGCCCGGCCAACTTCTCAAAGGCCACGAATGATCGGCGCAAGCACGGTGCAGTCCCCCCGAAGGGTCGCTATCATGCAGCCCTACCTGTTTCCCTATATCGGCTACTTCCAGCTTGCCGCCGCCGTCGACGAATTCTGGCTGCTCGACACGGTGCAGTTCATCCAACAAGGCTGGATGAACCGAAACAACCTGCTGATCAACGGGCGCAAGACAATGTTTTCCATTCCGGTCAACAAGCGCCCGCGCATCGACCTGATTTCCAATAAAGCCTACGGGCCAACTGCCGCGCGTGACTGCGAAAAACTTGTCAGGACAGTTCGGCAAGCCTACGCCAAGGCCCCCTACACCGACGATGCCCTGCGTCTTATCGAGGATTTCGCTCGACACCTAGCACACTCCCCCCAACCCGCGGACTTCACGGAAGCGACCGAATACGCCCTGCATCTCTGCTTTGACGCGCTCGGGCTGACCACCCCGATCCGGCGTATCTCGTCCCTCGGTCTCGACGATACCCTCACCGGGCAAGAGCGGATCATCGCCGCCTGCCGTGCCGTCGGCGCGCAGGATTATGTCAACATGATCGGCGGGCGCGATCTCTATGACGCCGACAGCTTCGCCGTCGCCGGGCTCTCGCTCCACTTTCTCGAACCCGCCCTGCCGCCCTACGATCAGGGTCATGCAGGCTTCGAACCCGGCCTCAGCATTCTTGACGTTATCGCCAATGTGGCCCCCGAAGGCATCTGCGGCATGCTGAACGCAGCCCGGATCGTACAGGCCTGATATCAGGACGCAGCCTTACTGCGATGTGCTGGCAACATCCGGAAACCCAAGCAAATCCTCTAGCACCGGCGTACCCGTAACGATCCGCGAAATGGCCAGTCGAGCACCTGCCGGACTCCAATGTGCGTAATCGGTAATCGCCGGCTCACCCCCATCTATCAGCAACAGACATTCCGGGGTGCAAAGCGGAACGAAGCTTGAAAAGTAGGTAACCGGACTGTCCGCAAAACGCGCGGCAAGAGTATCGTCAAGCTGCCGATAAGGCGTCATGTCAGCCTCGCCATAAATAGCCAGAAGCGCTTCGAGCGTCGGAAACGTACCGGTAGCCACATCCAGCGAGGGGTGAAATTCAGGGCGCGGCCCCCAGAACAAGACCGGCACGCCCTGCTCGGCCACACGGCTCAGATCCGCCTCCAAAGCGTCCAGACGCTGCAGGTCGGGCGCAAGGCTGGCACTGTCCATCACCGGGTCTCCGATCATCATCGATGCGGCACGCTGCGAATAGATAACAGCCGCCACGTCCGCCTTGTTGCCGGAAATCCAGCGCCCGGATATCTCCTGCAAGCTGTCGCAATGCGCCCAATCGATCAGGCCTGCTTCGCCGGGATCACGCCCCCGATCACACCCCGCGCCGGTGAACTGCACCACGGCGTGGTCCGGATAGGCGCGGGACAATCCCGCCCAGATATCGGCCGCGTGACTGTCGCCCAGCACGACAATAGCGTTTTCAGCCCTTTCGGGCAGGCATCCCGTGAAATCTCTGGCCAACTGTTCAGCAGTCTCCGGCGTGAAATGACAGGTCGTCAGGCGAATCGCCTCTTCGCGGCCAATTCCGGCAGCCTCGATACGCTCCTGCAATGCCCGCATCTCGCCCGAAAGGCGCTCGGGATATCCATGTTTTTCGTCAATCTTGCCGCCCGTCAGGGTGATCGCCACCGCACCGACAAATGCCGATATACCCAGTTGCTTGCCGGAAATCCGGAACCTTGCCGGGGTTCTTCGCCGGAACGGGGTTTCGACGAAATGGTAGAACAGCCCGCCAAGGGCCACAGCCGCCAGGCTGAGCATCGCAATTTCGGCCGGGCTGTCCGGAATATTATGATAATAGGCAAAATACACCAGCATCGGCCAGTGCACGAGATACAGCGAATAGCTGATAAGCCCGATATATCGGATCGGTTGCAGGGTAAGAACACGGTTCAGGATCGCCTGCGGTCCGGCATAGATCAAAAGCGCTGCGCCAAGGCATGGCACCAGCGCCGCAAGACCGGGAAACCGCTGATGTTCGGTAAATACAAGGCTTCCGCCCAAGACCAGCACCAGCCCGGCCAGCGAGGAGAAATGCGCAACAGCCCCGGGGCGGGCAATCTTCCCGGTCAGGGCAAGCGTCGCCCCGAACCCGAACTCATACACGCGAAACACCGGCAGAAAGAAGGCACCGGACGGATCGCGGCCCAGCATGTATTCCGCCGCCGCCAGACTGATCACACTTGCCGCGGCGAAGATCGCCAATGTTCGTGTAAGGCTCGTGATCTTCAGAAGCAGTACAAGCACGAGCGGCCAGACAAAATAGAACTGCTCCTCAACCGCGAGCGACCAGGTGTGAAGCAACGGTTTGTGGATCGCTTCGGTGTCGAAATAACCCGACTGGGTCCAGAACAGGATATTTGACAGCGACAAAACCGCCGCCTGCGTCGCAAGGCCCAGGTCTTCGTAATGGGCCGGGGACAGGATGAAACACCGCACCAGCGCCACTTCATTTCGAAGCGATGACGTTTGATCTGACCTCATCATAGCTCCGGTCCTCGAAGCCCAGAAAACATGCCATCTTCCTGAATTTTTCAGGATCGTTCAGATCGGTGCGGAAAAACCTGTCTGGGGCCCTTCTGGCAAAGAACTCCGCAGCATCTTCATTATGCTGTCTATAAATGCCTATGTAGTGCTCTTTCTTGTCTTCCAGCGAAAAACCGTTGATGGCCGGCACATTTCCAGGATCACCATCGCTCAGTTCGCGCAATTCGTCTTCGCGTCGGTAAATTCTTGCATGTATATCCGTGAACCCCGGCGAACGGCCACCGGAATGGGCAACCATCGAGCGAAACCAGGCTTCCGGGTCTCTGTCGAACATGACGAATTTTGCCTGCGGGAACCTCTCGTAAAGAGTTTCATACAGCTTGGGAAACCACCAGGGCCCGTCATCAAAAACCTGGCCGGTCCGGAAAACGGGGTCTGAGAAAATGCGCTCCAACGCCCCCTGATACCAGCATCGCGACCATTTGCGCCGCTGTGCAATACGATAGCCACGGCGCGCCATTCCCAGTTGCTGTTCGCAAAAATCGCCCGTCGACGTCGTGCCATTGCGTTGGAAACCTATACAGAACACCTTCTGTTCGACTTCGGGCATCAGCCCAAGCCGGAAACCCGCGGAAAGCCGCCAGTCGGAGTGATTTCTGGTTGGGCGGAGGTTCATGATCATCACTTTGGGTCAGGGGTCACGTCGGCTCACTAAGGACATCCCAGGAACTTGCAACAAAAAGCGGCCTTGATAAACCCGTCGTCAACCAGACACCGCTGACACGCTGTGGTTCAGAAATTCCGCTTCTCCTATCGAAGCGCCGCTCCGATCGACAAAAGGCGCCACTTCGACAGTGGCGCCTCCGATATTTTGTCATGCGTCTGCAACTCTCACCCCGGCAGCTTGGTCATGCGCAGATAGGGCAGCTTGGTTTCGAACGCGCCGTATTTGGCCTTGGCGTCCTCGTCGCTGACAGCGGTGGGGATCACCACGTCATCGCCCACGTTCCAGTTCGCGGGCGTCGCCACGTTTTCGCGGGCGGCGGTCTGCAATCCGTCGAGTGCGCGCAGCACCTCGGCAAAGTTGCGCCCCACGTTCATCGGATAGGTCATGCTCAGCTTCAGTTGCTTGTCCGGCCCGATGATGAACACCGAGCGCACGGTCTGGCTGTCGGCAGGTGTACGGCCCTCGGGCAGGTAGGCCTCGGCGGGCAGCATGTCGAACGCCTTGGACAGTTCCAGCCCGTCATCGGCCACGATAGGGAAACCGGGGGTCGCACCGCCCACCGCCTCGATATCGCCCTTCCATTTCTTGTGGTCCTCGACGCCGTCCACCGATACGCCCAGCACCTTGCAGTTGCGCTTGTCCCATTCATCGGCCAGCTGCGCTACCGCTCCGAATTCGGTGGTGCAAACCGGGGTGAAATCCTTGGGATGCGAGAAGATGATCGCCCAATTGTCGCCGACCCAGTCATGCAGATTGATGGTGCCCTGATCGGTCTCGACCGTCAGATTCGGGATCGTGTCATTGATACGCAGTGACATAATCGTGTCCTTTTCGCTTGAAGTCCGTTGCAATACGGAATTTGATCAAATTCCGGAAACCAGAGAATCCCTGCCCTTGCGGGCCGGTTACCAGACTGCCAAGGTGCCAGCAAATCCACGGAGGTCAACCATGATCGAGAAACGCCAGTTCTACATCAGCGGCGAATGGGTCAATCCCGCCGCCTCACAGGATCACAATGTGATCGACCCGTCCACAGAAGAGCCCTGCGCGGTGATCTCTCTGGGAGGACAGGCCGATACCGACGCCGCCGTCGCCGCTGCCAAGGCCGCCTTTCCCGCATGGAAACGCACATCGAAGGACGAGCGCCTGGCGCTGGTCGAAAAACTGTATGACATCTACAAATCCCGCGCCGAGGACATGGCCCAGGCCATCAGCCTGGAAATGGGCGCGCCCATCGACATGGCCCGTCAGTCGCAGGTCGGCGCGGGCATGGGCCATATCAAGGCGTTCCTGACCGTCGCCCGCGATTTCGAATTCATCGAACCGCTCGGAGATCACGCCCCCAACGATCGCATCATTCACGACCCCATCGGCGTGGTGGCGATGATCACGCCGTGGAACTGGCCGATGAACCAGGTCACGCTCAAGGTGATCGCCGGGCTGGTCGCCGGCTGCACCATGGTGCTGAAACCCTCCGAGGAATCGCCGCTGTCCTCGCTCCTGTTCGCCGAAATGATGGACGAGGCCGGGTTCCCCGAGGGCGTGTTCAACCTGGTGAACGGCGACGGTGCGGGCGTCGGCACGCAGCTTTCGACCCACCCGGATGTCGACATGGTCAGCTTCACCGGCTCGTCGCGCGCGGGCAAGCTCATTTCCAAGGCCGCCGCCGACACGCTGAAGCGCGTCAGCCTCGAACTGGGCGGCAAGGGCGCGAACCTGATCTTCGCCGATGCCGATGACAACGCGGTCAAGCGTGGCGTGCTGCACTGCATGAACAACTCGGGGCAGTCCTGCAACGCCCCCACCCGCATGCTGGTGCAGCGCGAGGTTTACGACCAGGCCGTCGAAACCGCCGCCGAGGTGGCCAAATCGGTCAAGGTCGGCCCGGCCAGCGAGGCAGGCCAGCATATCGGCCCCGTGGTGAACGAGGTTCAGTTCAACAAGATTCAGGACCTGATCCAGAAGGGCATCGACGAAGGCGCACGGCTGGTTGCGGGCGGCACCGGGCGGCCCGACGGGCTGAACCGGGGCTTTTACGTGAAACCCACGGTGTTTGCCGACGTGCACAACGACATGACCATCGCGCGCGAGGAAATCTTCGGCCCGGTCCTGTCGATCATCCCCTTCGACACCGAAGAGGACGGGCTCGCCATTGCCAACGACACCCCCTACGGCCTGACCAACTATGTGCAGACACAGGATGGCGCCCGCGCCAACCGCTGCGCGGTCGAGCTGCGCTCGGGCATGGTGGAAATGAACGGCCAGAGCCGCGGCATGGGCTCGCCCTTCGGCGGGATGAAGCAATCCGGCAACGGGCGCGAAGGCGGCAAATGGGGCATCGAGGACTTCCTCGAAGTCAAGGCCGTCTCGGGCTGGACACCGGGCGCATAAGCCCATGGACCTGCGCGCCTTCGCCCTGCATCCCGACCGTGATCGCGATGCCAGGGCGCGGGCGCGTGACGCCCTCGATAATTGTGGGATCGTCCTGTCCTCGGCCTGATCGAACTGCGCATCATCCCGGCACCCGGCCCTGATCGACACGCTTGGCGCAACGCAAATACCTGCGCGCCGTGGCCCGCCTGTCGCAAAACAGCGCCGCGCCCCCATCCGGCGGGCTGATCGGTTAGCCCCACCTCTTCCCACGTCCTGCGAAAGCCACTAAGACAGGCGCGATGACACCACCTGCCGATCTCTCTCGGGCCGATTTCCTGCCCGAAACCGTGCACAAGCGCGATATCTTCTCTGAAACCGTTTCAGGGCAGCTTGCGGGTGTGGCCGATTTCCCGGTGGTGCTGCGCAAGCTCGACACCGTGCCGCTATATGCCAGGCCCATCGCCTGGGGTCTTGCCCGGCGCGAAATCAAGGCCCTGCGCGCCGTGCAGGGGATCGAAGGCTGCCCGGTTCTGGTGCGCGTCGACAAGACCGGCCTGTTGCGCAGCTGGACCAAAGGCACACCCCTGCAACTGGCCAAACCCACCGATCCGGCATGGTATCGCGACGCCAAACGCCTGTTGCGCCAGATGCGCCGCGCGGGCGTGACCCATAACGACATCGCCAAACCGCAGAACTGGCTGATGACCCCCGAAGGCCGCGCCGCCGTGATCGACTTCCAGCTGGCCAGCGTCCACCGCCGCCGGAGCAAGCTGTTTCGCATCATGGCGCGCGAAGACCTGCGCCACCTTCTGAAACAGAAACGCGCCTATGCGCCGAACCTGCTCACGCCGTCCGAACAGCGGATGCTGAACCAAAAGGCCCTTCCGGCCCGTATCTGGATGGCCACGGGCAAGAAGCTCTATAATTTCGTCACCCGCCGGTTGATGAACTGGTCCGACGGCGAAGGCACCGAAGACCGGATCGAGCGCGACGGCCCCGCCCTGCGCACCGCCCTGCTGGATCACGCACAGGTGCGCGACGTGGCGCTGTGCACCTACGCCCTGCCCGCCAAGGGCGTGGGGCTCTATGCCTTCGTGGAAACCGACCTGCCCGCCGCCGATCTGGCCGGCCTCGCGCCCGATCCCAAACCGGACCTGATCCAGCCCGTCCCGGCCCTGCCCCGCGATGCCCAGGGCGCTGCGCGCATGGACGCGCTGCAACTGGTGGCCACCAACCGGCTGGACGAACTGGCGCAGATACAGGCGGATGACCCGGCGCTCGCCGCCACGCTGAAACCGATTGTCGCCGCCCGGCTCAACCTGACCGACCGCGTTTTGCGCAGCTAGAAACGGGTGTCAGCGCGCACCGTCCCTCCGGTCCTGATGCAGCTTGCGGAACTGGCCGGGCGTCCGGTCGAACCGGCGCCGGAACTGCCGGCAGAAATGCGCGGTATCCGAAAAGCCCAGTTCATACCCGATCTCGGTCACCGACAGGGACCGCTCCACCAACAAGCGGCTCGCGATATCGAGGCGCATGTTCAGCCAGAACGCGGCCGGGGTTTCCCCCATATCGCGCTGAAACACGCGGGTCAGGCGGGTCCGGGTGGTGGCGAGCCTCCGCGCCAGAGAGGCGACGGATAAAGGCGTTTCGATATTGGCCTCCATCAGCCCCACCGCATCGCGCGTCAGGGTCGCGGCGCGCTCCAGCCGTTCCTGATAGGGGCGTTTGGGAAAATATGTGCGGGGGTTTTCATAGTTGAACAGAAGATAATCCAGCGCCTTGAACGTCCGGCTCATGTTGCCCCATGTGCGGATCAGATGCGCGGCGACATCCAGCGACAACACCCCACCGGGGCAGGTGATGACCCGGCCTTCCTCCCAATAGGTCTTGCGCGTCAGCGGCGTGGTGCCCGGAAACCTTTCGCTGAACGCATGCAGCACATTGGGATGCACCGCACAGCTTTTGCCCTCCAGCAGCCCCGCCTCGCCCAGCACGAAAGACCCGGTGCACAGCCCGACCACCAGCGCCCCCCCTTCATGCGCCTGCCGCAGAAGATCGTAGAGGTCAGGGCGGATCTGCCCCATATCCCGCAGCAAACCACCGCACACCACGATACAGTCGAACCCCATGATCTCGTCCAGCGCGATGGTCGGGCGCACCTCCAGCCCCGAACTCGACACCGCCCCGCCCTCGCCCGCCACGGCATACTCCCATTGGAACAACACCTTGCGGCTGTTGTCCCCCTGATCCGCCGCCAGCCGCAACGCATCCGAAAAACACGACATCGGCGTCAGGGTAAAACCGGGACACAGGACAATCGCCGCACTCAGATAAGGCCGGGCCTCGGGCCGGGATGGGGGCATCATGAAACCTGCGATCAATTATTCCGTAAAATAGGACAATTATACAATTCATGTGCCCCGGTTTGGCTAGAGTTTTCTGCGGCCCACCCAATCAAACCCCTGGGATCACGCGCACATCCCCCTCCGGAGACCCCAAATGCAACAGACCGGCACCCCATCCGCCCGCATCCTGACCCAGCCGCTTGTGCTGCGCGGCAAGACCCTGCGCAATCGGGTGGTGTTCGGCGCGCATACCGCCAACATGTCCGAAAACGGGCTGCCCGGCACACAGCACCTGCATTACTACCTCGAACGGGCGCGCGGCGGGGCCGGGATGATCGTGGTCGAACCACAGCCCGTGCATGACACCGCTGTTCTGACCCGTGGGAATTTCCGCCCGAACGACGATGCCGTCATCCCCGGTTTTCGCCGGATCACCGAGGCGTGCAAGGCCGAAGGCGCGGTGATGGTGCAGCAGCTTTACCATGTCGGCCAACATGGCGATGCCGATCTGTCCTACCGCCCCAACTGGTCGCCCTCGGGCATGCCCTCCTATCACGACAGCGATGGCAGCCACGCCCTGCGCGCCAACGAGATCGAAGAATTGATAGGCGGCTACATCCGTGCCGCCGAACGCTGTCGCAAGGCGGGGTTCGACGGGGTCGAAGTCTGGGCCGCCTATCATTCCCTCATCGAACAGTTCTGGCGCCCGTGGTCGAACCGGCGCACGGATGAATGGGGTGGCAGTCTGGAGAACCGCATGCGCTTTGGCCGCCGCATCATCGAGGGCATCCGGCAGGCCTGCGGCGAGGATTTCATCATCGGCCTTTCCGCCAGCCACGCCGCGAAAGACCCCGTCGCCCTGTCACTGGACGACATGACGGAAATCCTGTGCAGCTATGACGCCACCGGCCATGTCGATTACATCTCCTGCGGGTCCGGCAGCTATATCGACTATGATCGCGTCATGCCCACCTTCGTGCATGGCGAAAAACTCAGTGCCGATCTGACCCGGCGGCTCAAGGCGCAGGTATCGCACGCGGTCATCACCGCGGAAAGCCAGATCAGAACACCGGACAACGCCGAATCCATGCTGCGCGCTCAGGAGGCCGATCTGGTGTCCGTCGTGCGCGGCCAGATCGCCGATCCGTTCTGGGGCCGCAAAGTCACCGAAAACCGCGATGACGACATCCGCGACTGCATTTCCTGCAACCAGATGTGCTGGGGCCGCCGCTCGCGCGATTACTGGATTTCCTGTCTGGTCAACCCCTCCGCAGGGCGCGAACACGACTGGGGCAGCGAAGGCAGCATCGCCCCTGCGGACGCCCCCCGCAAACTGCTGGTGATCGGCGCGGGCCCTGCGGGGCTGGAGGCCGCCCGCGTTGCGGCAGCGCGCGGTCACAGCGTCACGATCTGCGAGGCCGGCGCGCAAATCGGCGGGCAATTCCGGCTGGCCGGGGAACAGCCCCGGCGCGGTCAGGTGCTTGAACTGCTCGACTGGTACGAACGGCAATTCGACGCGCTCGGGGTCGATCTGCGCCTGAACACCTTTGTCGATGCCGAGGACGTGGCCGGATACGGCGCGGACGAGGTAATCGTCGCCACCGGCTCGCTCCCGCCGGAAACCGGTTTCCAGCGCTGGCTGCCCGAACGCGACAGGCTCGACGGGATCGGGGCGGGCAATGTCTGCTCGGTTGAGGACATCATGCGCCGCGCGATGGTGCCCGGCAAACGCGTCGTCCTTCTGGACGAGGGCGGGCACTGGCGCGGCTCTGGCACGGCATGGTTCCTTGCCGAGCGCGGCCACGAGGTGTCCATCGTCACGCCCGATGCCCATATCGCCGCCGAACTGGGCCGCACCACCTCGGACGTGCCGCTGCGCCAGACACTGGCCCGCGCCGGGGTGCGTTTCCACACCGAATCCGTCATCGACAAATGGACGGGTCAACAGGCCGCCGTGCTCTCGATGCTGACCGGGGATACCACCATGATCGACGCCGACACGCTGGTTCTGGCCACGACCAACACCGCCTTCGATATGCTGGCGCAGGATCTGGACGCCGCCGGGATCGCCTGTCACCAGATCGGCGATTGCGTCGCGCCACGGCTGGCGCCCTATGCCTTCTACGAGGGGCGCAAGCTGGCGCTGCACCTCTGACACCGACACGATACCGACGTGATACCGATGCGATACCGAACCGGATTTTCGTCAGTCGCCCCTCAGAACGGCGCCTTCGCCCTGAACCGCATCCCGGCCCCGCCATCCGGGTGGCGCAGGCGCAATTCTTCCGAATGCAGCATCAGCCGGGGAAACGCCGCCGCCGCGCCTGTCGCATAAAGCGGATCGCCCAGAATCGGATGCCCGAGCGCCAGCATATGCACCCGCAACTGGTGGCTGCGCCCGGTCTTTGGCATCAGCCGCACCCGTGTTTCCTCCTGCCCATGCCGCAACACCCGCCAGTCAGTGACCGCCGCCTTGCCGGTCTCATGGCACACCATCTGGCGCGGGCGGTTGGGCCAGTCCACGATCAACGGCAGGTCCACCGTGCCGGATCTCGGCTCGAGATATCCCCAAACCCTTGCCACATATGTCTTTTTCGTCTGCCTCTTCTCGAATTGCAGCCCTAGGTGGCGTTGCGCGTGCGGGGTCTGTGCAAAGACCATCACACCCGATGTATCGCGATCCAGCCGATGCACCAGCAGCGCCGTGGGAAACGCCTCCTGCACCCGCGCCAACAGGCAATCGGCCAGATGCGCGCCCTTGCCGGGCACGCTCAGCAATCCGGCGGGCTTGTCCACCACGACGATCTCGTGATCCTCGTGCAGCACCTTCAGCGGGTCTTGCGGCGGGTCGTAAACGCTGTCCATAGGCGGCCCTCTACACCAGCCCCGCCGCCGGGGCCACACCCTCTGGCGCGCTGCGGCACAGTATGGCAAGGCTATTCCCATGCGCATCGACTATGACACCGTCTCGAAATCCATCGCCGCCCTGACCGAAGGCGAAACCGACCCCGTCGCCCTGATGGCCACCCTCGCCTGCGAGCTGCACCATGCCGACGACAGGTTCGACTGGACGGGATTCTACCGCGTGACCGACCCCAACCTGTTGAAAATAGGCCCCTATCAGGGCGGGCACGGATGCCTGTCCATCCCCTTCGACCGTGGCGTTTGCGGCGCGGCGGCCCGCACGGGGCAAACGCAGATCGTTGACGATGTCGAGGCCTTCGCCGATCACATCGCCTGTTCCAGTTCCACCCGCTCCGAAATCGTGCTGCCCGTCTGGAACGGTGCGGGCGGCCTGATCGGGGTTCTGGACATCGACAGCGACCGGCCCGCCGCCTTCGACAGCCACGACGCCGAGCAACTGGCCCTGATCCTGCGCGCCACCTTCAGCCGCCTCTGACCGCGCCCGGCTCACATCGCCAGCAGCAGGCCCAGCCCCACGATCTGCACCCCGAGGATCAGGAACAGCCACCGGCGGAACGGCTGTTTGCGGGTTTTGTGCGAAAACAGGTGGATCGCCACGAAAACCCCCGGCATCCCGCCAAGCGCGGCCAGCCACAGCAATCGCCGCTCCGGCACCCGGCGGCGGCGTTTTTTTGAAGCGTGCTTATCCTTGGCCAGTGCCAGAAACGCCAACAGGTTGACCAGGGCCAGCCAGCCCAGAAGGATTTGCAAGGGGTCGATCATTGACGGGCCTCCGGTGCCAGACCCCTGCACATATCCGGCCCGTCCCCGCCCTGCAACGCAACCGGCGTGAAATTTCATTTGATTTTTTCACGGAATCACCGCACCGTGAAATTCGACGCAATAATTTCACGACCCGCCGCAGATGCAACAAGCCGACATCACCCGCCTCCGCACCCTTGGCGCCGACCTGCGCGCGCTGCGCAAGGCGCGGGGGCTGACGCTCAACGCCATGGCCGAGCGGCTGAACCGTTCCGTCGGCTGGCTCAGCCAGGTCGAGCGTGACATGTCCGACCCCTCGATCACCGACCTGCGCCATATGGCCGCCATTCTGGACGTGCCCGTTTCCATGCTCTTCGGCCAACCCTCCGGCCCGGTGGACGAGGCCGGTCATGTGGTCCGGCAAGGGGCACGGCGGCGCATCGGCTCGGGCGCGGCGGGCCTGATCGAAGAACTCCTCTCCCCTGACCTCACCGACGATTTCGAGATGGTCCACTGCACCTTCGAGCCCCACAGCCGCATCGGCGAGGTCGTCACCCGCCCCACGCAAGAAGTGGGGTACCTGATCTCGGGCAAGCTGGACCTGATCATCGCCAAGCGCCGGTTCACCCTGCATCCCGGCGACAGTTTCCGCGTCCGGGCCGAACCTTTTGAGTGGATCAACCCCTATGACGCCCCCGCCGTGGCGATCTGGGTGATCGCCCCGCCAGTCTATTGAGGTAATTCATGACCTTCGACGCCTGGACAATTTTCGCAGTATTCTGGGTGGTCTTCGTGACCACGCCGGGGCCCAATCACCTGAATTGCATCCGCAACGGCATGAGTCACGGGTTCCGGTGCGGACTGTGGGGCGTGGCAGCGATCCTGACACAGGCCACCCTGTTCCTGACACTCTCCGCCGCCGGGATCACCGCGCTGATCGCGGCCTCACCCACGGCCTTTACCGCCGCCAAACTGATCGGCGCGGGGGTGCTGATCTGGCTCGGCATACGCGGCTGGATCATGGCACGACGGCCCGTCCGCGCCGAACCCGCCGCCCCCGGATCGATCTACTGGCGCGCCTTCGCGATCGCCACCATCAACCCCAAAAGCGTCGCCGGATACCTTGCCGCCTTCAGCCAGTTCGTACAGCCCGGCATACCGATCTGGGATCAGATGTGGGTGATCTTCCCCACCGCCCTGACCATCACCGCACTCAGCTATACAGGGTTCACCGCGCTTGGCGCAGGGCTGGGGCGCGCCGCACTCGGGGCGGTGTTCAACATCTGGCTGCGCCGCGCCATGGCCGCGTGCTTCGTCGTCTACGGCATCGCGCTCGGCACGGCCGCCACCCCTACAGGAAAGGTATAACACATGCACACCGGACACTGCCTTTGCGGCGATATCGGCTTTACCGTGGACGCCCCGTTGCAAGGGGCCAGTGCCTGCCATTGCGGCCAGTGCCGCAAGATGTCGGGCCATCTCTGGGCCTCTGCCTATGCCCCGAAGGAAAACATCACGATCACCGGCCCCGTCGCATGGTTCGAGGCCACGCCAGCCGCCAAACGCGGCTTCTGCCCGCGCTGCGGCTCGTTCCTGTTCTGGACCGCCCATGACGAAACCACCATGAGCGTCGCGCTCGGCGCGCTGGACGAACCCACCGGCCTCAAAATCGAAAAGCACATCTTCGTGGCCGACAAGGGCGACTATTACGACATCGCGGACGGGTTGCCGCAACAGGATCAGTAAAAGGGGGGCGTATCATGGCGGAGTTTCCATCCACCGCACGGGTGGTCATCATCGGCGGCGGCGTGGTCGGGGCCTCGTGCCTTTACCATCTGGCCAGGGCAGGCTGGACCGATTGCGTCCTGCTCGAAAAGAACGAACTTACCGCAGGCTCCACATGGCACGCGGCGGGCAATGTGCCCACCTTCTCGACCTCTTGGTCGGTGATGAACATGCAGCGCTACTCGACCGAGCTTTACGCCCGCCTCGGGGCCGAGGTCGATTACCCGATGAACTACCACCAGACCGGCTCGATCCGGCTGGCCCATTCCCACGAACGCATGCAGGAATTCGAACGCGCGCGCGGCATGGGGCGCTATCAGGGCATGGATCTTGAAATCCTGTCCACGGACGAGATCAAGGCCCGCTATCCCTTCATCGAAACCCACGACCTGCAAGGCGCGCTCTACGATCCCAACGACGGCGATATCGACCCGGCTCAGGTCACGCAGGCGCTTGCCAAAGGCGCGCGCGACATGGGCGCGACGATCCTGCGCTTCTGCCCTGCCACCGGCATCGACCGGCAGAACGGCGAATGGATCGTAAAAACCGACAAGGGCGACATCCGCTGCGATTACGTGGTCAACGCCGCAGGCTACTACGCCCAACGCGTGGGCGAATGGTTCAGACCCTTCGGCGGGCGCACCGTGCCAATGATGGTGATGAGTCACCAATACCTGCTGACCGACGAAATCCCCGAACTGGAGGACTGGAGCCGCCAGCAAGGCCACAAACTGCCGCTGCTGCGCGACGTGGACAGCTCCTATTACCTGCGGCAGGAAAAATACGGCCTGAACCTCGGCCCCTATGAACGCAACTGCCGCGCCCACTGGGTGCAACCCGACGATCCCATGCCCGAAGATTTCAGCTTTCAGCTCTACCCCGACGATCTGGAACGGCTGGAATGGTATATCGAGGATGCCGTCGCGCGCGTGCCGATCCTTGGCACCGGCGGGGTCAACAAGGTGATCAACGGCCCCATCCCCTATGCCCCCGACGGCCTGCCGCTGATCGGCCCGATGCCCGGCGTGCCCAACGCGTTCGAGGCCTGCGTCTTTACCTTCGGCATCGCGCAGGGCGGCGGCGCGGGCAAGGTGCTGGCCGAATGGGTCACCGAGGGCGCGACCGAATGGGATATGTGGGCCACCGATCCGCGCCGCTATACCGACTACACCGACCGCGACTATTGCATCGCCAAGGGGATGGAGGTCTACGGCCACGAATACGCCATGCATTTCCCCTGGCATTCATGGCCCGCCGGGCGGGATCGGAAACTCAGCCCCGTGCATGACCGCATCAGGGATCTGGGCGGCGTGATGGGGGCCTATAACGGCTGGGAACGCGCCAACTGGTTCGCCCGTCCCGGCGACGACACCTCCGAGGAAAGCACCCAAACCTGGAACCGCGCCGGCCCGTGGGAGCCGCGGATTCGCGAGGAATGCGAGGCCGTGCGCGATGCCTGCGGCATCCTCGATCTGCCCGGCTTTTCGCGCTTCAACATCGAAGGCCCGAACGCCGCCGACTGGCTGGCCGGGCAGATCACCGGCGCCGTGCCCCGCGTGGGGCGCATCGGGCTGGTCCATTTCGCGGATGCGCGTGGGCGTGTCGTGACCGAAATGTCCGTCGTCCGCCACCGCGACGACCTGATGACCCTGATCACCGCCGCCGCCGCGCAATGGCACGATCACGACCTGCTCTCAAACGCCCTGCACGGGGTCGAGGGCGTCACCCTCACCGACCGCACCGCCGAATATGCGACACAAATCCTGGCCGGTCCTAAATCGCGCGATCTGCTGGCCGGGATATGCGACGCCGACCTGTACCAGCCCTGGCTGACCCATCAGGCCACCGAAATCGCGGGCCGGTGGGCGCGGCTGGTTCGCGTGTCTTTCGCGGGCGAACTGGGGTGGGAAATCCACACCAGAACCCCGGACACCGCCGCCGTGTTCGATACCGTCTGCCAGGCCGGGCAGGCGCACGGGCTGAAACCCTTCGGCATGTACGCGCTCAATTCCCTGCGCATCGAAAAGGGCTACCGCGCATGGAAGGGCGACCTCTCCACCGACTACACCCTGTTCGAATCCGGTCTGGACCGCTTCGTGAACCTCGACAAGCCACAGGATTTCCCCGGCAAACAGGCCCTTCTGGCCGAGCGGAAAACAGGCCCCGCCAAACGCTTCGTCACCCTGATCGTCGAGGCGGACAAGGCCGATGCCCCCTATATGTCCACCCTCTGGCATGACGGGCAGATCGTGGGCGAAACCACCTCCGGCGCATGGGGGTATCGCGTCAATGCCTCGGTGGCGCTCGGCATGGTCCGTGCCGATCTCGCCGCCCCCGGCACGGTGCTCGAGGTCGAGATTTACGGCCAGCGCCACCGCGCCACCGTGCAGCCCGACGGCCCCCTTTGGGACCCGGAAAACGAAAGGCTGCGCGCATGAGTGGCATCACCCTTCTCGACGGTGCCGTGGGGCAGGAACTGGTCAACCGTGCAGGCGATCCGCCCACGCCGCTCTGGTCCACGCAAACCATGATCGACCATCCCGACCTGCTGCGCGAGGTGCATGATGCCTATTTCGCCGCCGGGGCCACGGTCGCCACCACCAACAGCTACACCATCCTGCAAAACCGCCTGCAACATGCCGGGCTTCAGGGACAGATGGCGCCTCTGATGGACACAGCCGTGACCGCCGCCCGCACCGCGCGCGATGCCGCGGGGCATGGCCGCATCGCCGGGGCCATCGGCCCGCTTCTGGCCTCCTACAGGCCCGATATCTGCCCGCCCCCCGACAAGGCCGAAAACCTCTATGAACGCCCCATGCGCCTGCTGGGCGAACACGGCGTCGATCTCCTGCTGCTCGAAACCATGGCCTCGACCCCGCAAGCCGAAGGTGCGTTGCGCGCCGCCTCGCGCACCGGCCTGCCGGTCTGGCTGGCCGTCACCGTGCAGGACGAAGACGGCACCCGCCTGCGCTCGGGCGAAGCCCTCGACGGGCTCGCCCCGCTGATCGAACGTTTTCGGCCCGACGCCGTGCTGATCAACTGCACCCGCCCCGAGGCCGTCGCCCCGGCGCTCGATATCCTGAAAACCTTCGACCGTCCTTACGGGGCCTATGCCAACGGCTTCACCGCCATCACCCAGGCCTTCCTGCAAGACGGCGCAACCGTCGATGCGCTCTCCGCCCGGACGGACCTCACCCCAACCGCCTATGCCGATTTCGCCATGGGCTGGGTCGATCAGGGGGCCAGCATCGTCGGCGGCTGCTGCGAAATCGGGCCGGATCATATCGCCGAACTCGCCCGCCGCCTCCAAGCTGCCGGGCACATAGTCACATGACCCCCGCCGTCTTCTGTTTCCAGATATCCCGGCAGGTCCGGGGGACAACATCCCCCGGACGGTCGGACGCGGCAACATCCGAAACCAACCGCCAATCGCACCCAGAGGCCCGCTCATGACCCAGCTTCCCACATACGCCCGCGCCGTCATCATCGGCGGCGGCATCATCGGCTGTTCCGTCGCCTATCACCTCACCCGCCTCGGCTGGCGCGATGTCGTCCTGCTGGAGCGCAAACAGCTCACCTCCGGCACCACATGGCACGCCGCGGGCCTCATCGCGCAACTGCGCGCCACGGCGAACATGACCAGGCTCGCCAGGTACAGTCAGGAACTTTATGGCAATCTCGAAGAGGAAACCGGCGTCGCCACGGGGTTCCGGCGCACTGGCTCGATCACCGTCGCCCTCACCGACGAGCGGCGCGAGGAAATCTACCGTCAGGCCGCCATGGCCCGCGCCTTCGGCGTCGATGTCGAGGAAATCAGCCCCGCCGAGGTTCAGGCGAAATATCCCCATCTGAACATCGACGGCGTCACCGGCGCGGTCTATCTCGACAAGGACGGTCAGGGCGATCCGGCCAATATCGCGCTTGCCCTGGCCAGGGGCGCGCGTCAGCGCGGCGCAACCGTGGCCGAGCGCACCCTTGCCACCGGCGTCACCCGTCAGGGCCGCCGCATCACCGGCGTGGACTGGCAGGGCGAAGACGGCACATCGGGCCATATCGAGGCTGAGCATGTGGTGAACTGCGCGGGCATGTGGGGGCGGCAGGTGGGTGCGATGCTGGGCGTGAACGTCCCGCTTCAGGCCTGCGAGCATTTCTATATCGTGTCCGAACCCATCACCGGCCTCACTCCTCTGCCGGTGCTGCGCGTGCCCGACGAATGCGCCTATTACAAGGAAGACGCGGGCAAGATGATGCTCGGCGCGTTCGAGCCGGTCTCGAAACCCTGGGCTCTGAACGGCATCCCCGAGGATTTCGAGTTCGACCAGCTCCCCGAGGATTTCGACCATTTCGAACCGATCCTCGAATGGGCCGTCAACCGCATGCCCATGCTGGGCGAGGCAGGCATTCACACCTTCTTCAACGGGCCCGAATCCTTCACCCCCGACGACGCCTATCACCTTGGCGTCGCCCCCGAGATGGACAATGTCTGGATCGCCGCCGGGTTCAATTCCATCGGCATCCAGTCCGCGGGCGGCGCGGGCATGGCGCTGGCGCAATGGATGGAGGACGGCGAAAAGCCCTTCGACCTGGGCGATGTCGATATCTCACGCATGCACCCGTTTCAGGGCAACCGCACCTATCTGGCACGCCGCTCCACCGAAACGCTGGGGCTGCTTTACGCCGATCACTTCCCCTACCGGCAGAAAGCCACCGCACGCGGCGTGCGGCGCAGCCCGTTTCACGCCCACCTCCTCGATCGGGGCGCGGTGATGGGCGAAATGGCCGGGTGGGAACGCGCCAACTGGTTCGCCGATCCGGGGCAGGACCGTGACTATGCCTATTCCTGGGGCCGTCAGAACTGGTTCGCCAACGCCGCCGCCGAGCATGGCGCGATCCGCAACGGGGTGGGCCTGTACGACATGTCCTCCTTCGGCAAGCTGCGCATCGAAGGCCCGGACGCCGAAGGTTTCCTCAATCAGGTCTGCGGCGCGGATATCTCCGTTCCGGTGGGCAGGATCGTCTATACCCAGTTCCTCAACCCGAAGGGCGGGATCGAGGCCGACGTGACCGTCACCCGCCTGTCGGAAACCGCCTATCTGGTCGTCACCCCCGCCGCCACGCGGCTGGCCGATGAAACATGGCTGCGCCGTCACCTTGGCGGTTACATGGCCGTGATCACCGATGTCACCACGTCCGAGGGCGTTCTGGCCGTCATGGGCCCGAAGTCGCGCGACCTGCTGCGCGCGGTGTCACCGGATGACTTCTCCAACACCGCCCACCCGTTCGGCACCGCCCGCCAGATCGAGATCGGCATGGGCCTCGCCCGTGCGCATCGCGTGTCCTATGTGGGCGAGCTTGGCTGGGAGCTCTACATCGGCACCGACATGGCCGCGCATGTGCTTGAGACCCTGATCGAAGCCGGGGCAGATCACGGCCTGAAACTCTGCGGCCTGCACGCGATGGATTCGTGCCGCATCGAAAAGGGCTTCCGTCATTTCGGCCATGACATCACCTGCGAGGATCACGTGCTCGAGGCCGGTCTCGGCTTTGCCGTGTCGAAATCCAAACCCGATTTCATCGGCCGCGACGCCGTGCAGCGCAAGCGCGACGAGGGGCTGCAAACCCGCATGATGCAGTTCCGCCTGACCGACCCCGAGCCGCTGCTCTATCACAACGAACCCGTGCTGCGCGACGGGCAGATCGTGGGCTATCTGTCATCGGGCAGTTACGGCCACCATCTGGGCGGGGCCATCGGCATGGGCTACGTACCCTGCGCCGGTGAAACCGCTGATCAGCTCCTGGCTTCCGCTTATGAAATCGACGTGGCCGGAACACGGGTCAGGGCCGAGGCCAGCCTCAAACCGCTCTACGACCCTGCCAGCGCACGCATGAAGGCATAATAAAGACGGCCCGGTGGCGCGCTTTACGCCGCCGGGCCGGATCGGAAATCAAACGCGCTCGATCGCGATCGCCGTGCCCTCGCCGCCGCCGATGCAGATCGCCGCGACACCGCGTTTCAGCCCGCGCTTTTCAAGCGCATTCAGCAACGTCACCATGATCCGCGCACCGCTGGCCCCGATGGGGTGCCCAAGTGCACAGGCCCCGCCATTCACGTTCACCTTGTCGCGCGGCAGGCCCATTTCCTGCATGAAGGCCATCGGCACCACGGCAAAGGCCTCGTTCACCTCCCACAGGTCCACCTCGTCCTTGCTCCAGCCGATCCGCTCCAGCAGCTTTTGCGCGGCGGGCACCGGCGCGGTGGTGAACCATCCCGGCGCCTGCGCGTGGCTGGCATGGCCGACGATCCGCGCCCGGATGTTCAGCCCGCCCGCCTCGGCCGCCTCGCGCGAGGCCAGCACCATCGCCGCCGCCCCGTCGCTGATCGAACTGGAATTCGCCGCCGTCACCGTGCCGTCCTTGCGAAAGGCCGGTTTCAGTTGCGGGATCTTGTCGGGCCGTGCCTTGGCGGGCTGCTCGTCTTGCGAAATCGTGACCTCCCCCTTGCGGGTGGAAATCGTCACCGGCGCGATCTCGCCCTCGAACGCACCGGATTTCTGCGCCGCCAGCGCCCCTTCCAGCGAGCCAATGGCATATTCGTCCTGCGCTTCGCGGGTGAACTGGAACTTTTCGGCGCAATCCTCGGCAAAGGTGCCCATCAGGCGGCCCTTGTCATAGGCATCCTCCAAGCCATCCAGAAACATGTGGTCGATCACCTGGGAATGCCCCAGCCGCGCGCCGCCGCGCATCTTGGGCAACAGGTAGGGCGCGTTCGACATGCTCTCCATCCCGCCCACGATCATCGTGTCGGCATGGCCAAGCCCGATCTGATCGAACCCCATCATCGCCGCCTTCATCCCCGAGCCGCACATCTTGTTCAGTGTGGTCGCGGGAACCTCTTCGCCCAGCCCCCCGGCGAATCCGGCCTGCCGCGCGGGTGCCTGCCCCTGCCCGGCTGGCAGCACACAACCCATCAATACCTCGTCCACGCTTTGCGTTCCGGCATCGGCCAGCGCCGCGCGAATAGCCGCACCGCCCAGAACCGGGGCCTCGACCCCGTCGAAGTCCCCCTGGAATCCGCCCATCGGCGTGCGGGCCGCGCCCGCGATCACAACCTCTTTCATGCTCCGTCCTCCTGTTGTCCCGTGGATGAATACCGAATGGTAAGGAATGGGGTCTAGCCTCGCCCGTATTACTACCTACGGCCGGAGAACATCATGCCCCTCCAGGAAACCCAAAACAACGATCTCAAGATCATCACCGTCACTATCCCGCGAATCGATGCCGCCGTGGCCATCCGGTTCAAGGACGCCATGCGCGCCGCCACCGAAACGGGTCCGAACCATATCGTGCTGGACCTGTCCAACGTCTGTTTCGTGGATTCCAGCGGGCTTGGGGCCATCGTGGCCTCGAAAAAGCAGCTGGCACATGGCAAACAACTGGACCTTGCCGGGCTGACGCCCGATGTGGCCAAGGTCTTTCGCCTGACCCGGATGGATTCGGTTTTCTACATTCACGCCCATGTCGCCGATCTGGCCCCCCACACCGCCGGCTGAGCGGCCCCCGGCCCCGGGCAAGGCAAATCACGTCATGCCGCCCATCCCCCCCGACGACGGTTTCACCCTGCGCTTGACCGGGTGTGAAACCGAGGTTCGCCCGGTATTGCGACAGGTGCGCGATACCCTGGCACGGCATGGCCTGAGCCGGGATCGGCTGGGAACGGCGGAACTGGTTCTTGCCGAGGCGCTGAACAACATCGCCGAACATGCTTATGCCGGGCAGGTGTCCGGCCCGGTCACCCTGCGCGCCTCTCTGCGGGATGGCCGGCTGCGCATCGTTCTTGAGGACCGGGGCAACCCCATGCCCGCAGGAACACCACCGCCCGGTATCCTGCCCGATCCGCACGTCCCCCGTTCGGACCTGCCCGAAGGCGGATTCGGCTGGTTCCTGATTCGCGATCTCACCGAATCGGCGGTTTACACGCGAACCGGCGGGGAAAATCGTCTGGAGCTGGATTTCGGCCCGGTTCCGGACCGGAACGCAGGCGTATAAACCCAAGATCACGAATTTGCCCAAATGTGCACGAAAATCCGCCTGAATGCCGGGGCAAAACTGATCGCGTAGCTGCAAAAGGCTTCCCTCGGCGTCGCGTTCAACAGCCCCCACCCAGTGCGCGGCGTCGAGGTACTTCCCCAGAAACATTGGCAAATCGCCCGTAGCCCCCTAGGCTTGCCCCTGCTATCAATCAGAGGCTCCCGATGCGCGATTTTCACCTTCCCGGACGGTCCGCCACCTTCGCCACCAACGGCATGTGCGCCACCTCGCACCCGCTGGCGGCAAAAACCGCAATCGACATTCTGGAACGTGGCGGCAACGCCATGGACGCGGCCATCGCGGGCGCGGTCCTGCTGGGCATTTGCGAACCGCAAATGACAGGGATCGGCGGCGATTGCTTCGTGCTGTTCACCCCGCCGGGCAGCGACGACATTCAGGCCCTGAACGGCTCGGGCCGCGCCCCCGCTGCGGCCAGCGCCGCCGGGCTGCGCGCACGCGGCCATGCCACCGTCCCCCTGAATACCCCCGACGCGGTGACGATCCCCTGCGCCATCGACGCCTTCTGCCGCCTCAGCGCCGATCACGGCAAACTCGGCCTCGATGCCCTGCTGGCCCCGGCCATCCACTATGCCGATCAGGGCGTGCCGGTGGCCCCGCGCGTCGCGCTGGACTGGCCGGAGGCAGGAAAAATCCTGCAAGGTCATGGGCTTGACCATTATTCCAACAACGGCGCACCTTACACCACCGGGCAAATCTTCCGTTCCCCCGGTCAGGCCGAGGTGCTGCGCCGCATCGCCCGCGACGGGCGCGATGCCTTCTACAGCGGCGAAGTCGCCGACGATATGCTGGCCGTGCTCAACGCGCTTGGCGGCGTTCACACGGCGGATGATTTCGCCGCCCCCGCCAGCAACTACACCACGCCCGTGTCCGGCCCGTATCAGGGCGTCGATCTGGTGGAACATCCGCCCAACGGGCAAGGGGCCACCGCGATCCTGATGCTCAATATCCTGTCGCATTTCGACATCGCACGCATGGACCCCACCGGCAGCCAGCGCGCCCATATCGAGGCCGAGGCCGCCAAACTGGCCTATGATGCGCGCAACCGCATCATCGCCGATCCCGATCACACCGCGCGGCTGGACCACATGCTGTCGCCCGACACCGCCGCGAAACTCGCCGCGCTGATCGACCCGCAAAACGCCATGCCCGATCCCGCCCCCGTGGCCGAGGCCGTGCATCGCGACACGATCTATATCACCGTCGTCGATCGCGACCGCATGGCAGTCTCGCTGATCTACTCGATCTTCCACGGCTTCGGGTCGGGCATCGCATCGGAAAAATTCGGCATCCTGCTGCAAAATCGCGGCGCGGGGTTCTGCCTGACACCGGGCCACCCCAACGAAATGGCCGGTGGCAAACGCCCCATGCACACGATCATCCCCGGCATGCTGGGCGAAAACGGGCGCGTCACGATGCCCTTCGGCGTGATGGGCGGCGCCTATCAGCCCAACGGGCACGCGCGATTCGTGTCGAACCTGCGCGATTTCGGGATGGACCCGCAATCGGCCATCGACGCCCCGCGCGCCTTCACCGATTCGGGCGTGATGAAGGTCGAGCGCGGCTATAGCGACGCGGTGCGCGCCGAACTGGCCGAAATGGGCCACCGGATCGCCATCCCCGAACAGCCCATCGGCGGCGCACAGGCCATCCTGATCCGCCCTGACGGCGTGCTGGAAGGGGCCAGCGACCCGCGCAAGGACGGCTGCGCCCTGGGATACTAGGAAATGCCGGGCAAAACGCCCCTGCGCCCCCTCAGTTCAACTGAAAATGCAGCGGGTAATGCCCATCCTCGAACGGGCCGAACAAATCGGGAATATCCGGGTGATCCACCGGCTCGCCGGAATAGTCGGCGATCAGGTTTTGTTCCGATACATACGCCACGTAGTAGCTTTGTTCGTTTTCGGCCAGAAGGTGGTAATAAGGCTGCTCGCGCGACGGGCGGCTGTCCTCGGGAATCGAGTGATACCATTCTTCCGTATTGGAAAATTCTGGGTCCACATCGAACACGACGCCGCGAAACGGATGTTTGCGGTGACGGACAACCTGTCCCAAATGATACTTTGCGCGTGTCTTCAACATCATAATGCAGCCCCTAACTGCGCAGCCTACCGGTTTCAAGGGCGGTTTGTCCAACCTCTGGGCGGAAAAACGCGGGAAACAGTCTGTGAACCTTGCAGTGACAGTCCGTCAAACCGGCCTCCCCGTGGCCCTGCCGTAAACACCCCCGATTTCAGGATTCCCCCGCACCGCCAATTGCGTTAGACTTGGCAAAAAAGACAAAACGAAAGCGAGAGGCAGATGAGCAGAACTCTTCGCGCAGTCATGATCCTGTTTCTGGTCGCGTCCTGCGGCATGGGCGGGCGCAGCGGCCCGCCGCCCGGAAACCTGGACAATGCCTGCGCCATTCTGGCCGAACGGCCACAGTACAAACGCGCCTTCCGCGCGACCGAGCGCCGTTGGGGCGTCCCCGTGCACGTGCAGATGGCCACCATCCATCAGGAAAGCAAATTCGACGGCAACGCCCGCACGCCGTTCCGCTATGTTCTGGGGGTCATCCCGATGGGCCGGCAAAGTTCGGCCTATGGCTACAGCCAGGCGCTGGACGGCACATGGGACGAATACAAACGCGACACGCGGCGGTTTTCGGCCCGGCGCAACGATATCGACGACGCCACCGATTTCATGGGCTGGTACATGGCCAAATCCTACGAACGGCTGGGCATCCCGCTTCATGACGCGCGCAACCAGTACCTCGCCTACCACGAAGGCCGCACCGGGTTTTCGCGGGGCAGCTACAATGCCAAGCCATGGCTCCTGCGGGTGTCGGCCAATGTCGAGGAACGCTCGCGCCTCTATCAGGCACAGCTCATGTCCTGCAACGGGCGCGGTTTCGGCGTACTCTAAAGAAACGACGGGCGGGGTCGCATACCCGCCCGTTCATTCACCCTCGCAGGCGGCCCCGCGATCAGCGGTCGTTGCGTTTGGGGCCGGTTCCGATGCCGGGGATGACAAACCGGTCATTGGCCAGTTGCATCCCGGTTTCCATATTTCCCAGAACCACCGTCGTCTTGCTGCCGCTGTCGTCGTTCACGATCCACTGGCGCAACTGCACCGGATCGGCGGTGAACACCAGGTCGATACTGCCGTATTCGGGATGCTCGGGGTCCTGCGCGCGCACCGTGGTGGTCTTGCCGTCGCTGTCATGGCCGGTCACCATCCGCTCGCGGGTCAGGTCTACCCGGTTCGCAAGGATGATCTTCAGCGGCGTGCGATGCAGCGGATAGCCCTCGGGGCCGGTATTCGACTTGGGATCGACCACGCCCACCGTAACGCCATCGGCCACCACCAGCGTGCGCTCGGGCGGATCGTATTCGAACCGCACCCGGCCGGGGCGCTTGATGTACAACCGCCCAGTGCTGATCGTGCCATCGTCGTTGATCTGGGTGAATTCGCCCTGCGCGGTGCGGAACCCGTTGAAATAAGACGAGAGCTGGCTCAGAGACAACTTTTCCGCCGCCGCGGGCAAGGCCATGGCGACGCTCAGTGCGCCAGCGGCCAGAACAGGGATCAATTTCATGCCGTCGGGCTCCTTTCGTGACAGGTCACACACCAATCTGGCCCGTGCCCTGCCGGATATTCAATAACAACAGCGTTCGATCTGATATCAGGACCCCGGACAGGGATATCAAGCCCGCGCCGGTCCGCCACCGCCTTCCGACGAACCGCAGCGCACGACCGCGCCGGTCAAATCACCGGCGCGCACCGCCCTATTGTTCGGGAACCAGAATCTCGCGCTTGCCGACATGGTTGGCCGAACTGACGACGCCCTCGTCTTCCATCTGCTCCACCAGACGCGCGGCCTTGTTATAGCCGATCGCCAGCTTGCGCTGAATGTAGGAGGTGCTGCATTTGCGATCCTTGATGACAATCGCCACCGCCTGATCGTACAGCGCGTCCTCGCCATCGGTGTTGCCGCCCGTGGACAGGCCCAGAACCGCGTCGATGCTGTCGGCCTTGTCGTCGTCCGGGCCATCCTGCACACCGCCCACATAGGCCGGCGGGCCATAGGCCTTGAGATGGGTCACCACTTCCTCGACCTCTTCGTCGCTGACGAACGGCCCGTGACAGCGGGTAATCTTGCCGCCGCCCGCCATATACAGCATGTCGCCCATGCCCAGCAGTTGCTCGGCGCCCATCTCGCCCAGAATGGTGCGGCTGTCGATCTTCGAGGTCACCTGGAAACTGATCCGCGTGGGGAAGTTCGCCTTGATCGTGCCGGTGATCACGTCCACCGACGGGCGCTGCGTGGCCATGATCAGGTGAATGCCGCTCGCCCGCGCCATCTGCGCAAGGCGCTGAATGCAGGCTTCGATCTCCTTGCCGGCCACCATCATCAGGTCGGCCATCTCGTCGACGATGACCACGATATAGGGCATCTTTTCGGGCGCGAACTCTTCGGTCTCGAACACCGGTTCGCCGGTCTCGTCGTCAAACCCGGTCTGCACCGTGCGGCTGAACATCTCGCCCTTGCCCAGCGCATCCGCGACCCGGCCATTGTAGCCGTCGATATTGCGCACGCCCATCTTGGACATCTTGCGATAGCGTTCTTCCATCTCGGCCACGACCCATTTCAGGGCGACCACGGCCTTCTTCGGATCGGTCACGACCGGCGACAACAGATGCGGGATGCCGTCGTAAACCGACAGTTCCAGCATCTTGGGGTCGATCATGATCAGGCGGCACTCATCCGGGGTCAGCTTGTAGAGCAGGCTCAGGATCATGGTGTTGATCGCCACCGATTTCCCCGAGCCGGTCGTCCCCGCAATCAGCAGGTGAGGCATCTTCGCCAGGTTCTGCACCACCGGATCGCCGCCGATATCCTTGCCCAGCGCCAGCGGCAGCTTCTGATTACCGTCGCCATAATCGCGGCTCGACAGGATTTCGCGGAAGCTGACCATCTCGCGATTGTCATTGGGCAGTTCGATCCCGATCACGCTGCGCCCCGGCACGGTGCTCACGCGCGCCGACAAGGCGCTCATCGACCGCGCGATATCGTCCGCCAGCCCGATCACCCGGCTGGCCTTGAGGCCCGGCGCGGGCTCCAGCTCGTACATGGTGACGACAGGGCCGGGACGCACGCTGACGATCTCGCCCTTGACGCCGTAATCGTCCAGCACGTTTTCCAGCATGCGCGCATTTTCCTCCAGCGCCTCGTCGCTCAGATGATGGCGCACGATATTGGCCGGATTGTTCAGCAGGCTCAGCGGCGGCAGGTCGTATTCCACCTGCGCGGCCTCTTCGAATTGCAGTTTCGGCTGCGCCTCGGCCATGGCCCGCGCCGAAGGTTGCGGCGCCTTGCGCGGCGTGTGCTGCACAACCTTTTTCGGCTCGGCCACCGGGATGCGCGGCTGCGCGGCCTCGGGCTGCGGCTGCATGGGCATTTCCGGCTGGACCGGCTCGGGCTGCCAGGCCTGCTGCGGCGCGGCCGTCAGTTGCGGCTCCTGCGGCATCGGCTGGATATGCGCGGCGGTCAGCGGCGGCTCGGGCGGCAATCCGCCCGTGCGCGCGGTATTCAGGATCAGCGGATCGGGCCCACGCCCACGCCCCTTGGTCAGCGGCGCGACCGATTCGACCCGAAGCGCCGGATTCTGGCGCACGCGGTTCTTGATCACCTCGGTGATCTTGGCGCGGATGCGATCGTCCCCCGGCGCCTCGACATCCGTATCAGGGCCAAAGGATTCCACCAGTTCCGGCTCGGGCTCCGGCTCGGCGCGGCGCATCAGTGACGGCATGATCATCCGCAAGCCGCCGGGCCTGTCGGCCTCCTCCGGCGCCGGGGCCGTAAGCTGCGGCTCAGCGGGCATCGCGGCACCGCGGCGCACCACCGGCTGCACCGGCACGGCGGCCTCGGCGCGGGCCAGTTCCTCGGCCTCGGCACGATCCGCATCGCGCCGCGCGCGGGCCTCTGCCGCCTTCGCCTGCACGCCCTGCGCAGCAATTACCGCCCCCTTCGCGCCACGGCCCATCAGCGCCATGGCCCAGGCATAGGTCATGATGATGCCCACCAGCAAAAACCGCCCGATGCGCGCCAGTTCGGGCCGGGTAAAGCCCAGAACGAACGCCCCAAGCGCCAGCACGGCCAGCCCCATCGCCAGCGACAACAGTTTCAGCCCAAGGCTCGCCCCGAACGGCAGAATGCCCAGCAACGCGCCCAGCACCGTATCACCGAATAACCCACCAAGGCCGAAACTATGCGTCGCGGCCCAGGCCTCGCCGGGGGCAAGGGACGATGCGTAAAGCGACAACAGCGCCACCCAGATCGGCGCGAAAATCAGACGGCCCACCGCGCGCTCCTCGCCGCGATGCAGGGCAAACCGCAGCCCCCAGGCGCCCAGAACGATGGCCAGCCCCCAGGCCCCCCAGCCCACGATCATGAACAGCGGCGCGGCGATCGAGGCCCCGATCCGCCCCATCCAGTTCTGCACCGGGGCATCGGTGGCCGACATCCAGCTCGGGTCGTCCGGGTGATACGAGACGATCATCGCCGCCGCCATCGCCCCCAGCAACAGCAGGGCCAGGCCCATCAACTCCTTGCCGCGCTTCTCGATTGCCTCGGCCATGGTGCTGTCAAGCAGCGGCTCGCGCCCGCGTGTCTGATATGCCATCTTGTCCCTCGTCCTCACTTCAGTCGTACAGACAGTCGCGCAGCCGGGTCAGGCCCCGCGCCATCTCTTCTCCTGGGGCCACCATCGCGACCCGGATATATCCCTTGCCGGGGCTTTGCCCCCCGGCCTCGCGGCTCAGATAGGCGCCGGGCAACACCCGCACGCCCGTCTCCTGCCACAGCTTCAGCGCGGCGGCCTCGCCATCCCCGACGGGCAGCCACAGGAAAAACCCCGCCTGCGGGCTGTCATAGCCCGGCACATCGCCCATGATCTCGTCGGCCAGCGCGTATTTCTCCGCATAGAGGCGGCGGTTCTCCACCACATGCAGCTCATCGGCCCAGACCTTCTCGGCCGCGTGCTGCAACGGCATCGGCAACGGCGCACCGGCATAGCTGCGCAACAGCTTCAGCCGCGCGATACACTCCGGGCTACCCGCCACGAAACCGCTGCGCAGCCCCGGCAGGTTCGACCGTTTCGACAGGCTGTGAAAGATCACCACGCGCTCGGGGTCCGCCCCCATGCCATGCGCCACTTCCAGCGCCCCCACGGGGGCCTCGCCGCGATAGATCTCGGAATAGCACTCATCGGCGAAAATGCGGAAATCGTGCCGCTCGGCCAGCGCGATCAGATCGCGCCAGTAGTCATAACCCGCCACCGCGCCCTGCGGGTTCGACGGCGAACACAGATACACCACCGCCGTGCGCGCCAGAACCTCCTCGGGCACAGCGCTGAAATCGGGCAAATGGCCGGTCTCGCGCGTCGCGGGCAGGAACACCGGCTCGGCCCCCACACTCAGCGCGGCCACCATGTAAACCTGGTAAAACGGGTTCGGCAGCACCACCACGGGCCGCTTGCCGTTCTTCTGCTCGGGGCACAGCGCCATCATGGCGTTATACAGCCCCTCGCGCGTCCCGTTCAGCGCCATCACGTTGCGCTCGGCCTCCAGCCGGACACCATAGCGCCGCGCGATCCAGTCGCAGATCGACTGCCGCAGCCCGATGGTGCCCTCATTGACCGGATAGCGCCCGAATTCGGCGGCATGTTCGGCCACCACATCGGCCACCCACGCCGGAAAGGCGTGCTTGGGCTCGCCTATGGTCATGTGCAGCACCTCGCCGCCGGGCGCATGGGCGTCCAGCAAGCTCCGCAGGCGCGGAAACGCATAGGCCGGTAGGTTCGAAAACCGCTCGGGAAACATCAATACTGCCTCAAGGTTCGGGGTCATTGCGCCCCGTTTCCCCTGAATCTACCCAAGCCCCCGCCCTGCGTCCAGCAAAACCAAGGGCTTGACAGTCAGATTGTGACATTTTGGCAGAGCGGGAAAGATGTGCCCGGCAGATGCGGACGTCGAACGAGCCACCTGCAAGCGCGCCATCGCGAATTCCTGACGCAACCGGGCAAAACCGACATTAACCGGCCCGGCCTCGCTCCCACACGGCAAAACGCGCTTTCCACGCCTGTCTTTCTTCATGCCAAGAAATATCTCGGGGGGTGAGGGGCGTCCCGGAAACGATCCGGGGGATCGTTTCAGCCCCGAACGGGCGGAGCCCCGGACAGGCCCAAAGGGCGACGGGGGCAGCGCCCCCAATCCCGTTATCCGCGCAGAACGTCCTCCGCCGCCTTGCTCACCCGCAACAGGCGTTCTTCGCCCATCGGCTGCCCGCAGAGCATGATCCCGCAGCTCGGCATGCCCGTCGGCAGGGTCACGGCGGGCAGGCCCATCAGGTTGCCGACACGGGTGTTGCGCAGGGTCAGCAGGTTTTCGGTGACGTAATAGTCATCGTCGCTCATCAGCTTTTCGGCATCGGGCGGCAGGTTGGGGGCGGTCGGCATGATCACCGCGTCATAGCCCGCCACCCGCGCATTCCAGCCCTGCCGCAGCGCCTCCAGCCTGCGCCACGCATCCACGTAATCGGCGGCGCTGATATCCTTCCCGCCCCGGAACCGTTCCAGAATCGCCGGGAACATCTTTTCGGGGGCCGCCTCGATCACGTCGCGCCACAGCCCATAGGCCTCGCCGGTATAGAGAATCCCCGACATCGGCATCGCCTCGGCCACTTCCGGCGCGTCGATCTTTTCGACGGTTGCACCGGCCTCCTCCAGCGCGTCCACCGCCTGTCGATACCCCGCCAGCGGCGCATCGCGGATATCGTCCAGCACGACGGTTTGCAGCGCCGCCAGCCGGACACCTTTCAGGCTGACCCCCCGCAGGTCGGCGGCGCGGGGCCGCCCCTCCAGCACCGCCAGCATCAGCGCCGCGTCTTCCACGCTGCGCGCCAGCGGGCCGATCGTGTCGAACTTCGCCGCCAGCGGCACCGTGCCCTCCAGCGGCACGCGCCCGGCGGTGGTTTTCAGCCCCACCAGATCGTTCCACGCCGCCGGAATCCGCACCGAGCCGCCGGTATCGCTGCCGATCCCGCAGGCCGCCAGCCCAAAGGCCACGCTGGCCGCCGCCCCCGAACTCGACCCGCCGGGCACGGCCCTGGGGTCGTTCACACAAGGCGGCGTCGCCGTCATCGGATTCAGCCCCAGCCCCGAAAAGGCCAGTTCGCTCATATGCGTCTTGCCCAGGCACACCGTCCCCGCCATCGTCGCGTTGCGCAGCACCCAGGCGTCCCGTTCCGGCACACGGCCCTCCAACAGCCTGCTGCCCGCCTCGGTCGCCACGCCGGCACTGTCGAACAGGTCTTTCCAACTGATCGGCACCCCGTCCAGCGGGCCAAAGCACTGCCCGGCCTTTGCGCGCTCGGCGGCGGCGGCGGCCTCGGCACGGGCACGCCCGGCGGTCACGACGGTGTAAATCCGGTCACGGTCGGGATGGGTGTCGATCGCATTCAGGAAACTGTCGGTCAGCTCCACCGGGTCGATCTCGCCCTTGCCGATCCCGCGCCCCAGGTCCGCCGCGCTCATCTTCTGCCACTCGCTCATCTCGTCCTGCCTTTCGTGAAACCTTGTCGCAGGCGACGGTAACGGCAGCGCGGCGCATGGACAATCCCGCACGATGCGCCATAGTGCGGGGCATGGAACATGACAGCGATATCGTGATCGTCGGCGGCGGGCTGAACGGGCCCGCACTGGCGCTGGCCCTGGCGCAATCGGGCTTTACCGTGACGGTGATCGACGCCCTGTCCGAAACCGTCCGCAAGAACGCCGCCTTCGACGGGCGCGCCTATGCGCTGGCGCTGTCCTCGATGCGCCTGCTGCGCGCCATCGGCATCTGGGACCGGGTGTCGGACCACACCCAGCCCATGCTGGAGATCAAGGTCAGCGACGGGCGCGCGGGCGAAGGCCCCTCGCCGTTCTTCATGCATTTCGATCACGCCGAGATCGAAGAAGGCCCGATGGGCTACATGCTGGAAGACCGCTACCTGCGCCGCGCCTTTCTCGAGGCGATGAAGGCCGAGCCGCGCATCACGCAACGGCGCGATACCGTCACCGCGCAACAGGTGGACGCCCAGGGCGCAACCGTCACACTGGCCTCGGGCAAGACCCTTTCGGCCCGCCTGCTGGTGGGCAGCGACGGGCGCGCCTCGGGCACGGCGCAACGCGCGGGCATCCGGCGCACCGGCTGGGGCTATGGGCAAACCGCCCTCGTCGCCGCCATCGAACACGAGCTGCCCCACCACGGCACGGCGCATCAGTTCTTCATGCCCCCCGGCCCGCTGGCCATCCTGCCCCTGCCCGGCAATGTCAGCTCCATCGTCTGGAGCGAAACCGACGAGACCGCCGCGCGTTTCTCGGCCCTGTCGGACGAGGATTTCATGCAGGTGCTGCGCCCCCGGTTCGGCGATTTCCTCGGACAGATCAGGCTGAAGGGCAAACGCTTCAGCTACCCGCTGACCCTGACGCTGGCCAACAGCTTCGTGGCCGAGCGGCTGGCGCTGATCGGCGATGCCGCGCACGGGATGCACCCCATCGCGGGGCAGGGCCTCAATGCCGGGCTGCGCGACGTGGCCGCGCTGGCGCAGGTGCTGGACGAGGCCCGCCACCGCGGCGAAGACATCGCCGCGCCGGATGTCCTGGCCCGCTACCAGCAATGGCGCCGCTTCGACTCGGCAACGCTGGCGATGGTCACCGACATGACCAACAAACTGTTTTCAAACGACAATCCCCTGCTCCGGCTGGGCCGTGACCTGGGCATGGGCGCGCTCAACGCCATCCCGAAACTGCGCCGCGGCTTCATCCGCGAGGCGGCGGGCCTGACCGGCGACCTGCCGGATCTGATGAAGGGATAAGGGGGGGCGCCGCCCCCCATCGCCGCAAGCGGCGATTCCCCCTGGGATATTTTCGGCAAGAAGAAGGGGTGGAATTACCCTGACTCAGCCGTTTTCGAAAATCCGGATCACCGTATCGCCATAGCGCCGCTCGTCCAGCAGGGTCAGCCCCTCGGGCGCACTGACCCCGGCGCTTTCCTCCCAGACGATCAGCGCGCCTTCGGCGATCCAGCCTCCCGCCAGCGCGGCCTCCAACGCCGCCTCGCCCATCTGCCTGCCATAGGGCGGGTCCAGAAACACCAGCGTCGCCGCATCGCCGGGGCACTCCCCCAGCTTGCGCGCATCGCGCTGCACCACGCGGGTGCGCTCCGCGACCCGGCAGATCCCGATATTGTCCCGCAACAGACGCAGCGCCACACGCCCGTTTTCCACGAAGGTCGCACGCCCGGCCCCGCGCGACAGCGCCTCCAGCCCCAGCGCACCGGTGCCCGCGAACAGATCGAGCACCACCGCGCCCCGGCACGGATCTCCAAAGCCCCCGGCCAGCATGTTGAACAGGCTTTCGCGCACCCGGTCGGCGGTGGGGCGCAGATGCGCGCCCGCGTCGCCCTTGCCCACGCTGGCCAGCCTGCGGCCCCGGCACTCTCCGCCGATGATCCTCACGCGCGCAAAAGCGCCTTGAGGTCGCTTTGCGGGTCGGCCACCACATCCGGGTCGGCGCTCTTGCCCGCGTCGATCAGGCGCTTGCCCACCATATAGGCGCGCGGCTCGTTCATCGCGTCCACCGCCAGCAATTGATCGCCCTTGTAATACCAGAACGAGACATGCCCCTCATCCTCGCCCTGCCGCGTGACGATCCGATCATAGCCCGCGTTCAGCCCGGCGATCTGCAACTTGACGTCATACTGATCCGACCAGAACCAGGGCTGCGGCACATAGGTCTTGCCCGCGCCCATGATATTTTCGGCCACGCATTCGGCCATATCGATGGCATTGGGCACGCTTTCCAGCCGGTGGCGCTGCCCGTTCCACGGGAAGGATGCGCAATCGCCCGCCGCCCAGATATGGGGATCGCTGCTGCGGCCCTGTTCATCGACCCTGATACCGTTCTCGATCTCCAGCCCCGCCGCCTCGGCCAGCGCCGTCGCGGGGGAGATTCCCACCCCGACGATCACGAAATCCACGTCCAGCGCGCTGCCATCGCTCAGCCGCGCACCGCTGACCCGGCCCTCGCCCGTGAGCGTGTCCAGCCCGACGCCCTCGCGGATATCCACCCCGTGCTTGCCATGCAGCGCCCGGAAGTAATCCGACGTCTCCTTCGCCGCGACCCGTTTCAGGATACGTTCGGCCATTTCCAGCAAAGTCACCTTCAGCCCCTTCGAGGCCGCCACTGCCGCCGCCTCCAGCCCGATATAACCGCCGCCGACAATCAGCACATGACGGCCCTCTTCGAATTCAGGCGCCATGCTGTCCACGTCCTTGAGATCGCGCACCACATAGACACCCTGCAACTCGCCGCCAATCGCCCCCGGCAGGCGACGGGGCACCGATCCGGTGGTCAGCACCAGATCGTCATAGGCAATCTGCCTGCCCCCCGCGATCACCACCTTGTCGGCGCGGTCGATGGCCGTGACGGTCTCGTTCAGGTGCAGGTCGATCCCGTTCTCGCCGTAAAAGCTTTCGGGGCGCAGGAACAGGCGTTCAAGCTCCATCTCGCCCAGCAGGTATTTCTTGGACAGCGGCGGGCGCTGATAGGGCGGTACCGGCTCTTCCCCGATCAGGGTGATCGCACCCTCATATCCAAGGCTGCGCAGCTTCGCCACACAGGACGCTCCGGCCTGCCCGGCCCCGATCACGACGACACCCGCCATATGAAATCTCCTGCTTATCCATGGTCACGCCTCGGCGTCGAACCTATATCTACCCCTACTGGAAACGCAATTGATAGACAGGGACCGACCATGACCATTTCCAAAGGCGACACACTGCCCGACGCAACGCTTCTCCATCTGGGGGCGGACGGCCCCGAGGAGGTCGCGCTGGCGGACAAGATCAAGGGCCGCAAGGTCGTGATCTTCGCCGTTCCGGGCGCCTATACACCGACCTGCCATTCATCCCATGTGCCCAGCTTCACGCGCACCAAGGATCAGTTCGACGCCAAGGGCGTGGACGAGATCATCTGCATTTCCGTGAACGATCCTTTCGTGATGGGGGCCTGGGGCGACGCAACCGGTGCAACGAACGCGGGGATCACCATGCTCGGAGATCCTGAATCAAGTTTTACCAGGGCGATCGGTATGGAGTTCAGCGCCCCGCCCGCCGGGCTGGTGGCACGCTCCAAACGCTACGCCATGCTGGTCGAGGACGGCAAAGTGACCGTTCTCCACCAGGAGGAAAATCCCGGCGCCTGCGAAGTCTCGGCAGGCGAATCCCTGCTGGCCGCGATCTGATCCGGCAAACGCGATGACATCGGATGTCCGGCGGCCAAACGGGCCGCCGGAGCATCGTTCTTCGGGGCGTTTGCGCCCATCATGGACGCAAATTTTCCAATACCCCCCGATTTTCGTACAAAACCCGCGTACACTTCGTACGTTTCGTACAAAACTCAGCCGGCCCCGGACAGCCCGTCCATCTTGCGGGCCAGCTTGACATCCAGCGCGCTCAGCCCGTCCACGTCATGGGTGGTCAGGGTCACCTCTACCGTGTTGTAAACATTGGACCATTCCGGGTGATGGTTCCATTTCTCCGCCCATAGCGCCGCTCGCGTCATGAAACCGAACGCCTCGGTGAAGTCTTTGAATTTATAGGACTTTTTAATCGCATCACGCGACTCGTCCAAGACCCACCCCGCATCGAGCAAAGGTTCGAGCGTGGTGTCGCGCGCCGTATCGCTGAGTTTCTCGGTCACTGGTGATCCTCCACTTGTGTTTTCCGAAACGGGCCAAAACTCGTAAGGATTTCAATATCTTCGTCCACCGCAACCTGCTCGGCCTCGAGGTATCGGGCAACCGCCTCCCTGAATCCCGGATCGGCAATCCAGTGCAGCGAATGGGTCAGCGTCGGCATATACCCCCGCGCCAGCTTGTGCTCCCCCTGCGCCCCGGCCTCGACGCGGTTCAGGCCATGCTCTATCGAAAAATCCATTGCCTGATAATAACATAGCTCGAAATGCAGGCAGGGGTGATGCTCGATGCAGCCCCAATATCGGCCATAAAGCGCCGAACGTCCGACCAGGTTCATTGCCCCGGCAACCGGATGCCCGTCACGCTCGGCCAGTACCAACAGCACATCATCGCGTAACTCATTGTGAACACTATCGAAAAATGCCCGCGTCAGATAGGGCGATCCCCATTTCCGCGCGCCCGTATCCTGATAGAAGGTCCATATCGCGTCCCAGTGATGCGGTTGGATCTGATCTCCGGTCAACTGTTTGATTTCACCGCCGAATTCCTGCGCAACACGCCGCTCCTTGCGGATGGATTTGCGCTTGCGCGAACTCAGCGAGGCAAGAAAATCCTCAAAATGGCGATAGCCATGATTGATCCAGTGATATTGCTGCGTCTTGCGCGACAGCAGCCCCATCGCCTCTCCCGCCTGCCATTCCCCTGCGGTGCAAAACGTGGTGTGCAGCGATGAAATTCCATTGTTTTCAGCAACTTGAATGGCCCCTTGCAGCAATGCCGCGCGGCCCGTTTCCTCATATCCCGGCCGCGTCAGAAACCGCCGCCCCGTCACCGGGGTAAAGGGTACGGCAATCTGAAGCTTGGGATAATAGCGCCCCCCGGCCCGTTCATAGGCATGTGCCCAATTATGGTCGAAAATATACTCGCCCTGACTATGCGACTTCAGGAAAAGCGGTGCAAAAGCAATGGCTTGCCCATCCTCTTCGGCGCGCATGTAGTAGGGATGCCACCCCGTCCCCTCCCCGACCGAACCGCTATCCTCCAGCGCTTTCAGAAACCGGTAGGTTGTGAAAGGATCGTCCGGGCGCGCCCCTTCAACGGCCTCGGGACAGGCGCAGGCGTCCCACTCCGCCGCATCAATTTGCGACAGGCTATCGTGAATACTGATCGTAACGTCCTGCGCCGCCATTCTTTTCGCCCCCGTGGCCTATCCCCTATCTGTGGCCAAGACCACCTGGATCAAGACGGCACGTCCGGCAGATATCCCTCGAACGTGACATTATCGGCCCGCGAACGCGCATCTCTTTCGGCCTGGCGCGACCGGATCGTCCAGCACAGGATCGCAACCCCTTCAGCGCGCAAATCGGCAACCCGCGGGTTGTTCAGATCCTTGGAATCATGACTGATAAACACGGCTCCGGCACGGTCGAAATCGGGTATCGCACGCAGATGTTCCCTCACCCCGGATTTCAGCAAGGGCCAGTTCATACGCCGATATCCGCACGTCGTCAGACCGCGCGGCACAGCAGGCGCCAACTCGCGCAGGGCCGCCACTGAATGCGGGTTGAAAGACATCAGCGCCAGTGGCCCGCCATATCCCGCAACATCGCGCGCCACGGCAGTTTCCAGTCGGCGATCGCCCTGCCCCATCTGGCCATGCTGATCCTTGAGTTCGACCAAAAGCGGCACCCGCCCGCCAACGATTTCCAACACCTCGGCGAATGTCGGAATGCCTTCATCACCGCCCTTCAGGCCGATCTGGCCCAGATCGGACGCGCTACGCTGTTGAACCGGGCCTTTCACCCCCGTCAGACGACCAAGGTCATAGTCATGGAAAACCATTGCCCGCCCGTCCGAAGAGAGTTGCAAATCAATCTCGATTCCATACCCCGCCTTCATCGCGGCACGGATCGCGGCGCGTGAATTTTCCGGTCGCCCATCCTCGATGTCATGCAGCGCACGGTGGGCCAGGGGCACGCGTCGGAACGCATCGGGCAGAGGGATCATTTGATCTGAAAAACTCCATCTATTTCAACGGCAACACCAAAAGGCAGGGACGCCGCAGATACTGCCGAACGCGAATGTTTCCCCGTATCTCCAAGCGCTTCGCCCAGAAAATCAGACGCCCCGTTAATAACCTGTGGCTGCTCAACGAAATCGGCAGTCGAATTGACGAAACCTGTCAGCTTGACCACCCGTTGCAGCCGGTCCAGATCACCGCCGCAGGCCGCTTTGACCTGTGCCAGCAGCGCAATCGCGCAAACCCTGGCGGCCTCTGCCCCGGCAGGGGTGTCCATGTCATCGCCCAGTTTGCCGGTGATAAGCCCGTCATCCCCTTTGGAAATCTGGCCCGAGACGTACAGCGTGTCCCCCACCTGAACATACGGCACATAATTCGCCGCCGGGGCCGGGGCCTCGGGCAGGCTGACTCCAAGTTCGGCAAGTCTGGTTTCAAATTGTCCCATGTCACGTCTCCTCAACCTTCGGGAATTGCCGGGACGCTAGCGGCTGCCGCAGCCGAATGAAATCAAAAAGACGCCGCTGCGCATCCCGTTTGCGTCGGTTGACCGGGAGAGCAATGGCGGACCCGCCGAAACGCCACCGCCATTGACACGACAGATCAGCGTATTTCTGCCAATCCGGGCGTCTGAAATTGTCGCCATTCTGCCACAACAGAAAGAACTCTCATCTCTCCTTCTGGGCAGCCTGCTGTGATAGTCTATTTAACGCCTTACGAACTATTCAACCTGGTTAGTCATTTGTCTGCTGCGCTGCGTAAACTCCTATTTCCGCTATCCCGCCCCGTTGCCGCTCTGGTAATGGCCACCATTGTTGGTGCCTGTGCCACTCCCGGGCCGGGGCACCCGCCTACCGAGCCTTTCGATCCCTATGAAAAGCAGAACCGCAAGGTCCACGAGTTCAACCGCTCGCTGGACAGGGCCATAATCCGCCCTGCCGGGAAAGGGTACAGTAACTTCCTGCCCGACGACATTGAAACCCTGATCGGGCGGTTTGCGTTCAACCTGTCCCTGCCCGCGTCCGTCGTGAACAACATCCTGCAAGGCAACGGAAAAGGCGCGACGGAAGACACTTATCGCTTCCTCGTCAACTCCACCGTTGGCCTGGGCGGTTTCTTTGATCCCGCCACCGAGATGGGCATGCCCGAGCCGACGGATACCGACTTTGGTGAGACGCTTTATGTCTGGGGTGTTCCCGAGGGCGGCTATCTGGAATTGCCGGTGCTGGGCCCTGCGACCGAGCGCTCCACATGGGGCAAGGTGGTGGATCTGTTCACCAACCCGCTGAGCTACGCGTTGGAGTCGCCTGAGAACTACCTCGGGACCGTCGCTTCGGTATCGGCGAAACTCAGCGACCGCGGACGGTATTCCGACGCCATCGATTCGATCCTGTACGAAAGCGCCGACAGTTATGCGCAGGCGCGGTCGCTATACCTGCAAAACCGCCGATTTGAACTGGGTGGTGACAGCGCGGGTGGCGGTGCATATCTCGATCCGTATGATGATCCCTACAGCGATCCATATGAGGACCCCTATGATGAGTGATTTTTCGAGACGTCTTTTTCTGAAAACCGGGGTGGCCGTTGCGGGAGTGACGGTGGCCCGGCCGGCGCTGGCTTTGACGGATGCGGGGGCGAAGGCCCTTGTCGACAAGGTTGTCGGGGACATAAACAGAGTCATCGGATCGGGCAAGGCGCTGAGTTCGATGATCAGCGACTTCGAGCGGATTTTCAGCCGGTACGCGGATGTGAACATCATTGCACGTTCGACCCTCGGGGCGGATTCGCGGCGGGTCAGTACGGCGCAGATGCGGGCGTTCGTCGATGCCTTCCAGGGCTATATCGCCCGGAAATATGGCAAGCGTTTCAATGAGTTCGTCGGCGGGCGGATCGAGGTGCAGGGTGTGCGCCAGGTCAAATCCTGGCACGAGGTGAAATCCACCGTTCACCTGCGCGGTCAGGCGCCGTTCGACGTGCTTTTCCTGGTGTCCGACCGGTCGGGGCGCGATCTGTTTTTCGACATGGTGATCGAAGGTGTCAGCCTGCGCCTGTCGGAGCGCACCGAGATCGGCGCGATGCTGGATCGCCGTCAGGGCAATATCGACGCCCTGATTCAGGACCTGCGCCAAGCGGGCTGAGTTTCGTACGTTTTGTACGAAGTGGACGCGGGTTTTGTACGAAACTCCGCGTCCATTTCAGGTTTGGCATCCATGATGGACGCAAATGAAGCGGCGCGCCCGCGATTAAGCCGAAGTTAACCTGCTGACGGCAGGGTGTTGGCATTCATCCGCAAGGAGCGCCCATGTCACCCAAACCAACAGCCAAGAACAGCGCAACGGACAAGCCGGAACGAGGGCGGGAGTCCAAGCCCGGCCCATGACGGCGACGCGCCCGCCTTGACACGTTTAAGCGGCACAGGACACACGCCGTTTCCCGAGGTCAGTAGAACGCTCCGAATGCCCACCCCGAAACCATCGACCCGACCGCGGCCAATCCGAGGTAAAGGAGGAACGGCTTGATCCTCAGCACCGGGAAAATCGCCATTGCGCCCCAGATACTGACGACACCGCCGGAGACCAGAAAGGCCATCGCCGCGCCAGTTGACATGCCATGGTCGAGCAAAGCGCGCGTCAGCGGAAGCGCCGCATATCCGTCGATATAGGCAGGCCCGCCGACGATGACCGCCAAAGGAACCGCAAAGGCGCTGTCGCGGCCTGCATATGCCGCGACGGCATTCGGTTCGAGCCATGCGTTCAGAAAGTATTCCGCCGCGAATGCGGGCGTGAGAACCAGCAAGATCAGGCGTGTGATCGACCAGCTTTCCCGGACAAACCGCATACGGCGGGCCGGGTCGCGCCAGATGCGCGGATCGAACCCCCGCGTGTCCCGACAGCCGACGCCGCATTGCCCGCCAAGCGATCCGACGATTCGGTTCGAGCGCAAGGGGGATTGGGCCCAATCGCACGTGGCGACCAGCGCGGTCATGCCACCGCCGAACAAACCCAACCCGATGGCCGCCAACGCCTTGCCGATGGCAAATTCCCATCCCAGGGTCGCGACCGTCGCCGACAACATCGCCGGTCCCGTGATCGGCGAGGCCAGCCAGAACGCCATGACGGGGGCCAGCGGAACCCTTGCAGCAAGAAGCCCGGCCATGAGCGGCAAGACCGTCACGCCGCAAACCGGAAGCAAGGCGCCGAGGAGTGTGGCGCCGACGACCGTCTGCAAGGTCCGGCCATGGAACACCGCGGCCACCTGATCGCTTACGCCGCTGGCGGTGATCCAGGCGGCGAGGACGATGCCCGGAATGACGATTGGCGTGACGTGGGTCATGCCGAGCACGACGAACCGCGCGGCCTCCAGCACGAGACCGGGCTGCCAGAAGACCAGCCCGACGAGCAGCGCGCCCAACAATACATAGACATGTCTGACATCTGGCCTGGTCTTCCGAATAATGTCCGAAACCGACATGACGGCCTCCTGTTCCTGAAGAACAAGGGATAGCGCCTCGACAGGTATTTGAGAAACGAGTAGTTTTAAATTCAGGCATTGGAAATACAAATACCATGACACATATCAACAGTGACCACCTGCGCACGTTTCTGGCCATCCATGACGCCGGGAGCGTGACCGGCGGGGCCGGACGCATCGGACGGTCGCAATCTGCGGCCAGTCTTCAGATCAGGCAGTTGGAAGACGTGATCGGACAGCCGCTGTTTCGTCGTCATGGCCGGGGCGTTTCCCTGACCCCGGCGGGAGAAAAGCTGCACCCGGTGGCAAGGCATGTCATCCAGTCTCTCGACACGACGCTTTCGGAGCTTCGCGGCGGGGGGCTGAAAGGCAAGCTGCGGATCGGAATGCCCGACGATCACGACCGGTCCGATCTGGCCAATATCATATCGTCCTTTGCGGCCTTGCATCCCGATGTCGAACTGGAGGTTCATTGTGCCCTGGGATCGGAATTTGCGGCTGCGCTCAGGTCCGGCGCGCTCGACCTCGCGGTTTATGAGGTGCCCGAGCCGGGGAAAGACGATATAATTCTCCGGCAGGATCACCTTGTCTGGATGTGCGGACGGGATCACGATGTCTCGACATCGGACATTCTTCCCATTGCCGTTTTCGATCACGACTGTTGGTGGCGCGACCTTGCCTTGTCCGGGCTGGATGACGCGGGCAGGCGATATCAAATCGTCTTCACGAGCGAGAGCGCGACCGGCGTTCGCGCCGCCGTACAGGCCGGGATCGCGGCGGGCCTGCTGAGCGTATCCGAAGACCCGGAGGCCTTTCACCCCCTCGAGGGCCTCAGGATACGCCATGCGACATATCTGGTCTTGCAGACGGCAAGCGGAGCAAGGGGGCCCGTCTGCGAGGCGATGTGCGAGGCGATCCGGGATGCCTTCGCCACGTAACCCGAGCGCTGTTTCCGGCTGATGGCCGATAAATCGACGGCGTGTCAGTTCCCCATGCCGAGGATGCCGCGCAGGATGTTTTCAATCGGGTTGCCCTGATTGCGTTGCTGGCGCGGGGCGTTGCGGGGCTGCTCGCGGCGCGGTGCGGGCGCGGGTTCGGGGCGCAGCATGGGCAGGGGGCGCGGTTCGATCCCTTCATGCACCCGCATCATGGTTTCGTGCCAGATCTCGGCGGGCAACCCGCTCCCGGTGACGCCGGTCAGCGGCGTGTTGTCGTCATAGCCCATCCACACGCCCGCCACGTAATCGGCGGTGAAGCCCAGGAACCACGCATCGCGCGCGGCCTGCGTGGTGCCGGTTTTACCGGCGGCCTCGCGATCCGGCAGTTTGGCACGGCTGCCGGTGCCGCCATTGACCACCTGATACATCATCCAGGTCAGTTCGCGGGCGGCCTTTTCCTGAATCACCCGCTCGCCGATGCCGCCGCCGGTGCCCATCAGCGGCTCGTCATCGCCCAGAAGGCGCAGCTCCATCAGCCCGTAGGGCGTGACCGAGGACCCGCCGTTGAGGATGCCCGCATAAGCCCCTGTCATCTCGATCAGGGTCGATTCCGACGTCCCGAGAGCCAGCGCCGGGCCGGCGGCCAGATCGCTTTCGATGCCGAAATCGCCGGCCACCTTACGCACCAGTTCGCGACCGACGCTTTCCGAGACCTTGACGGCGGGAATGTTGAGCGAATTCCTGAGCGCCTCGGTCAGAGTGACGCGGCCATAATGCTTGCGCGTATAGTTTTCCGGGCACCAGCGGCTCGAGCCGGGCACATTGAGACAGAAGGGTTCGTCGACCACGGTGGAGTTGGGCGTATAGCCCAGTTCCAGCGCCGTGGCGTAAACGAAGGGCTTGAAGGCCGAGCCGGTCTGGCGCTTGGCCTGCGTGGCGCGGTTGAAGGCGCCGCGCACCCTGGTTTTGCGCCCGCCCACCATGGCGCGCACCGCCCCGTCAGCGGACATGACGACAATCGCCGCCTGCGCCTTGGAGCCTTCGCGAACCTTGTTTTCGAAGATGTATTTCAGCGCGTCCTCGGTGGCTTTCTGCATGCGCTGATCGAGTGTGGTCTTGATGATCACGTCTTCGGTGGTGTCGCGGGTGAAAAATTCGGGCCCCGAGGACATGACCCAATCGGCGAAATAGCCGCCCGCCTGCTTCTCGGCGGCATCGGACAGTACGGCGGGGTTGGCCAGGGCCGTGGCGGCATCGGTCGAGGAGATATAGCCCTGTTCCTTCATCAGGCGCACCACGACGCTGGCGCGGTTCTGCGAGCGTTCGAGATTGGCGGTGGGAGCCAGCGTGGAGGGGGCGGTCAGCAGGCCGGCCAGCATCGCGCCTTCGGCCACGTTCAGCTTGCCCGCGCCCTTGCCGAAATAGCGCTGCGCGGCGGCCTCGGCCCCGTAGGCCCCGCCGCCCAGATAGGCGCGGTTGAGGTAGACCGACAGGATTTCGTCCTTGGAATACTTGGCCTCCATCGCCAGGGCGAACACCGCCTCCTTTGCCTTGCGCGCCAGCGAGGTGCGGCGGCAGTCGGCCACGTAGTCGGCCTCGGACTCCCACTGGGTCTTGTCGTATGCCACGCCGAGGCACAGCAGTTTCGCCGTCTGCTGCGTGATGGTCGAGCCGCCATGCCCCTGCAACGGGCCGCGCCCTTCGCGCAGGTTGATGCGGATGGCGCTGGCGATCCCGATGGGATCGACGCCGGGGTGATAGTAGAATCGTTTGTCCTCGGTCGCGACGACGGCATTTTTCAGGGCCGGGCTGACGGTCTCGGTGGTGACGACGCCGCCGAACTGATCGCCGCGCCAGGCGAACACGTCGCCGTTGCGATCCAGAAGCGTGACCGACCCGCGCGAACGGCCGTCCAGAAGATCGTCGACCGATGGCAGGGTGGCATAGGTATAGGCCACGGCCACAGCCACGATCAGGGCCATCACCGCACCGACGCGCCAGCCGATTCGCCAGACCAGCCGGAGCCCCCAGCCGATCAAGCGCATCGGCAGAGACAACAGGCCCCTGCGGACGGGTGCCTTGCGCGCAGCCGGTTTGCGCCGGGCCGGTTTGCCGGTTTTCCGTGCAGGTTTCTTTTTCGGCGCGGAATAGCGCTTGTCCGCCACGAGGCGGGGTTTCTTACGACCTGAATTGCTCATGCTTGTCCTGCCCGGGACCCTTCGGTTTTCGCCATTCTATAATGCCGCGTGGCAAAAGTTGACCCCTGCAATGCCTGTCTGCCCGCTTATTTGATTGGTTATTTTTTGTGCAATTACACCTTTGCGCACACTTTTTAATCAATCACCCCTTCAAATCCACCCCTTTCAGGGCCTGTCACCTTCCAGACTCGGCATCCAGCGCCTTTGCTGCGGGTGCAAACCGCACAGGGTGACATAAACCGAAAGGGACACCAGTGAAACTCATCATTGCGACAATCAAACCGTTCAAACTGGAGGAGGTCCGCGAGGCGCTGACCGAAATCGGTGTGCGCGGAATGATGGTGACGGAAATCAAGGGCTTCGGCTCACAGTCGGGACACACGGAAATCTATCGCGGCGCGGAATACGCCGTGAACTTCGTACCCAAGATCAAACTCGAAATCGCTGTGTCGGCCTCGATGGCCGATCAGGTGGTCGACACGATCACCAGCACCGCCCGCACCGGCAAGATCGGCGACGGCAAGATTTTCGTTCTCGACATCCAACAGGCCATGCGCGTGCGCACCGGCGAAACAAACGAAGACGCGCTTTGAGACGCGAGGGGGAAAGGATTATGGACATGAAACGCTTTATGAAAACCGGTCTGGCCGCCGGGGCGCTGATCGCCCTGCCGTCGCTGGCGCTGGCGCAGGACGCGGCAGAGGCCGCACCGGGGTTCGACGAGATCGGCCCCTACATCATGACGACACTGCTGTTCTGCATGGCGGGTTTCCTCGTCTTCTTCATGGCGGCGGGCTTTGCGATGCTGGAAGGCGGGCTCGTGCGATCGAAGAACGTCACGATGCAGATGACCAAGAACATCGCGCTCTATTCGCTGGCCGCGATCATGTACTGGCTGATCGGTTTCAACCTGATGTATCCCGGCGACGGGTGGACCATCGCGGGCTGGGTCGGTCCGTTCTTCTCGCAGACCGTGCTGGACCCTGTGGGCGTACCGGCGGCTGACGCGGCGCTGGATTATGCCTCGATCGGGTCTGATTTCTTCTTCCAGCTGGTGTTTGTCGCCGCGACCGCCTCGATCGTGTCGGGCGCTCTGGCCGAACGTATCAAGCTGTGGCCGTTCCTGATCTTTGTGATCCTGCTGACCGGCGTCATGTACCCGATCTCGGGCTCCTGGCAGTGGGGCGGCGGCTGGCTGTCCGAGGCCGGTTTCTCGGACTTCGCCGGTTCGACCGTCGTGCACTCGGTGGGGGGCTGGGCCGCTCTGGCTGGCGCCATCGTGCTGGGCCCGCGCCTTGGCAAGTATGGCAAGGACGGCAAGGTGCACCCGATTCCGGGTTCGAACCTGGCACTGGCCACGCTCGGCACGTTCATCCTGTGGCTGGGCTGGTTCGGCTTCAATGGCGGCTCGCAACTGGCAATGGGCACCGTGGGCGACGTTTCGGATGTGTCGCGCATCTTTGCCAACACCAACATGGCCGCTGCGGCGGGCTCTGTTGCCGCTCTGATCCTGACGCAGGTCCTGTACAAGAAGCCCGACCTGACGATGGTTCTGAACGGCGCGCTGGCAGGTCTGGTGTCGATCACGGCGGAACCTCTGGCGCCCACCCTGTTCGGTGCGCTGTGGATCGGCGCCGTGGGCGGTGTGATCGTGGTGTTCGCCGTGCCGATGCTGGACAAGTTCAAGATCGACGACGTGGTCGGCGCGATCCCTGTGCACCTGTTCGCAGGCATCTGGGGCACCATCGCCGTGGTCTTCTACAACGGCGACGCCAGCCTCGGTACGCAGCTGATGGGCATCATTGCCTACGGTGTGTTCACCTTTGCGGCCAGCCTGGTGCTGTGGCTTATCATCAAGGCCGTGATGGGCCTGCGGGTGGACGAAGAGACCGAAATCAACGGTCTGGACATGGCCGAACTGGGCATGGAAGCCTATCCGGAGTTCTCCAAGTCGTAAGACAGGGACACTCCGCAAGAGCAGAAAAAGGGAAAGCCCGGACAGTTTGTCCGGGCTTTTTCACGTTTTACAGCCGGTCGCGGCGGGGTCAGTCGTTCACGCGCGACGGTGCGCCGGTGGCCATGTTGGTACCGATATAGGGCTTCTGGGCCTGCTTCCATGCGGCGAAGCCGCCCTCCATATGGGCGATCTTTTCGAGTCCGGCGTCGATGGCGGCACGGGCCACCTTTTCCGACCGCACGCCGGACCCGCAGTGGAAGATGATCTGCTTGTCCTTCTGACCCGGCAGTTTATGGGCGTTGAAGAACGGCAGGGGCAGCAGGAGCGCGCCCTCGATATGTTCGAACATGTATTCCTGCGGGGTGCGCACGTCGATCAGGACGACCTGGTTCTTTGCCCAGGCTTCGGCCACCTCTTCGACGGTCCAGGTCTGGAATTCGGCAGTGCCTACGGTTTCGGTTTTCATCGCGTTTCCTTTGTTTTTTTTCGGGGGTGTTCAGAATCGGTTTGCGGGGATCTTGAAATAGCTGTTCCCGTCATTCTCGGCCTCGGGGAGGCGACCGCCGCGCAGGTTCACCTGAAGCGCATACAGCATCCGGTCGGGCAGCCCGAGCGTGGCATCGCGTGTATCGCGGATTTTCATGAACTCTTCGCGACTGGCCCCGCCGCCCACATGCGGGTTGTTGGCGCGGTGATCGGCCACCGTGGCCTCCCAGGCGGGTTCGGTCCGATCTCCGACGGGCGGGTAATCATGGCCGATGAAAAGGCGCGTCGCGTCGGGCAGGGCCAGGATGGCTTGCAGGCTGTCGTACAGTTCGGACGACGAGCCGCCGGGGAAATCGGCGCGCGATGTGCCCACATCGACATGCATGAACGTGTCATGCACGAATGCAGCGTCATCGCCCACGACATAGGTGACGGAGCCGAGCGTATGGCCCGGAGACAGCATCACACGCACATCCAGATCGCCCAGCCTGAAGGTTTCCCCATCTTCGAACAGACGGTCGAAATCACGGTCGGGATCGAAGGCGCCGGGGGTATTGTAGATCTTCCTCCAGAGCTTGGCGATATCGCGCACCCGTGCCCCGATGGCGGCGGGCGCGCCAAGCTGTTCGCTGAGCCAGGCCGAGGCCATCATGTGATCGGCATGGGGGTGGGTGTCGAGAATCCATTCCACGCTCAGCCCTTGCTGACGGACGAAATCGACGATCTCCTGCGCGCTTTCGGTCGAGCTGCGGCCCGATGCGGGATCGAAATCCAGCACCACGTCGATCAGCGCGGCCTTTTTCGTGGCTTCATCGACCGCGACATACTGGATCGAGCCGGTGGCCGGGTCGTGAAACCCGGTGACGGTGGGTGAGGCCGGCCCTGTGGACGGGCTTGTGCGTGTAAACATTGTATCCCCTTTCAAAATCCATTTGAATTCAGATAATGGAATGTAAATTCATGCCAACCCATACGGGCGGATTTCTTTCATTAATGCGTATACCATGCGCAATCGCGATCTGGCAGAATCGGCGCGACTCATGCTAGGTATTGGGGAATGAACACACCAAGCCCCAATATAAGCCAGACCAGGCCCGTTATCCGACAGCTTGACGATGCCGCGATCAATCGTATCGCGGCGGGCGAAGTTGTGGAGCGTCCGGCCTCGGCGGTCAAGGAACTGGTGGAAAACGCGCTGGATGCGGGGGCGCGGCGCATCGAGGTGGCCTATGCCGACGGGGGCAAGACCCTGATCCGGGTCAGCGACGACGGCTGCGGGATTGCGCCTGGCGATCTGCCGCTGGCGCTGTCGCGTCATGCGACCTCGAAGATCGACGGCTCGGACCTGCTCAACATCCACACCTTCGGCTTCCGGGGCGAGGCCCTGCCCAGCCTTGGCGCGGTGGGGCGGCTGACGATCATTTCGCGCGCCGAAGGCGAAGAGGCCGCAGAGATCGGCGTCAGCGGCGGGCAGATGGGCAAGGTGAAACCCGCGGCGCTGAACGGCGGAACCACCGTTACCCTGCGCGATCTGTTCTATGCCACGCCCGCGCGGCTGAAATTCATGCGCACCGACCGGGCCGAGGCGCAGGCGATCACCGATATCGTCAAGCGGCTGGCCATGGCCGAGCCTTTCGTCGCCTTCACCCTGCGCGACGTATCGGGCGGGGGCGAGGGGCGCGTGACCTTCCGCGCGGATGCCGAAACCGGCGATCTGTTCGACGCGCTGCACGGGCGGCTGGCGCGCATCCTGGGTGCGGAATTCGCCGATAACGCGCTGAAGATCGACGCCGAGCGCGACGGGCTGCACATGACGGGCTATGCCGCCCTGCCCACCTATTCGCGCGGCTCCGGCGTGGCGCAATACTTGTTCGTCAATGGCCGCCCGGTGCGTGACAAGATGATGATCGGCGCCCTGCGCGCGGCCTATATGGACGTTCTCAGCCGCGACAGGCACCCGGCGGCGGCGCTGTTCATCGACTGCGACCCGACGCTGGTCGATGTGAACGTGCATCCGGCCAAATCCGAGGTGCGTTTCCGCGATCCCGGCGTGGCGCGCGGGCTGATCGTGTCGGGGCTGCGCCATGCGCTGGCCGAGGCGGGGCACCGGGCCTCGACCACCGTGGCGGGGGCGACACTGGGCGCGATGCGGCCCGAACCGGCGGGACCGGCGCGAGTCTATCAGATGGACCGCCCTTCGGCGCAGGCGCGGGCGGCGGCCTATCGGGCGCAGGCGCCGGGCTTTGCCGAGATGGCGGGCGATTACAGCGCCCGTGTGGAGCCGGTTGCCGAACCGCAGCCGCAGCCGGAGGAAACCGCCCCGCAAGACCTGCCATTGGGCGCGGCGCGGGCGCATCTGCATGAAAACTACATCGTGGCGCAAACCCGCGATGGCATGGTCATCGTCGATGCCCATGCGGCGCATGAACGGCTGGTTTATGAAAAGCTGAAACGGCAGATGGCCGAAAACGGCGTCGCCTCGCAGGCGCTGTTGATCCCGGACATCGTGGACCTGTCCGAGGGCGACGCCGCGCGCCTGCTGGAGCTGGCCGACGATCTGGCGCGCCTCGGGCTGGTGATCGAACCCTTCGGCGGCGGGGCCGTGGCGGTGCGCGAAACCCCGGCGATCCTCGGGCAATGCGACGCGCGGGCGATGGTGCTGGACATCCTCGACGAACTGGCCGATCAGGGCGACAGCACCACCGTAAAGGCGCGGATCGAGGCGATCCTGAGCCGTGTGGCCTGTCATGGCTCGGTGCGCACCGGGCGGCGTTTGCAGGCCGACGAGATGAACGCGCTTTTGCGCGAGATGGAGGCGACCCCGCTTTCGGGCCAGTGCAACCACGGGCGGCCCACCTATGTTGAACTCAAGCTGGCCGATATCGAGCGGCTGTTCGGACGCACATGATCCAGATCGGCGAGAATAGCTATGCCTTCGATGATCCCGTCGTGATTGCCGCGCTCGTGGGGGCGGCGCTTTTGCTGCTGGTGCTGGTGTTGCTGATCATGGCCGTTCGTGCCGCCGGACGCTCGGCCCGGATGACCGAACCGCTGGCGCAGCAGGTCACACAGTTGGGCCAGAGCGTGCAGACCCTGAGCGACGGACAGCACCAGTTGGCGGGCGGGCTGAACCACGTTTCCGAGGCACAGGCGGCGGCGCAGGCCAACATGCTGCAACTGATGGAAAAGCGGCTGGCGCAGGTGTCGGGGCAGATGACCGAAAACCTGCAAGGCTCGGCCCGGCGCACGGCGCAATCCCTGGGCGAATTGCAGCAACGGCTGACCGCCATCGACAAGGCGCAGGAAAACATCACCAAGCTGTCGGGCGACGTGCTGTCGTTGCAGGATATCCTCAGCAACAAACAGACACGCGGGGCGTTCGGGGAAATCCAGCTGACCGATATCGTGTCCAAGGCGCTGCCCTCGGACAGCTACAGTTTGCAGGCGACCCTGTCGAACGGGCGGCGTGCCGATTGCCTGATCCACCTGCCCAACCCGCCGGGGCCGATCTGCATCGACAGCAAGTTCCCGCTGGAAGCCTATGAAGCGCTGCGCAATGCCGCAACCGACTGGGAACTGAACGAGGCGGCCAAGTTCCTGCGGACATCTGTACGCAAGCATATCAGGGATATCGGCGAGAAATACATTCTGGACGGGGAAACCGCCGATGGCGCGCTGATGTTCCTGCCCTCCGAGGCCGTCTATGCCGAATTACACGCCAATTTCCCCGAACTGGTGCGCGAAGGGTTCGAGAAACGGGTCTGGATCGTGTCGCCCACCACCTGCATGGCCACGCTGAACACGATGCGCGCGATCCTGAAAGATGCGCGGATGCGCGAACAGGCGGGGGCGATCCGGCGCGAACTGGGCCTGCTGTTTGCCGATGTGGATCGCCTGGGCACGCGGGTGGAGAACCTTGACCGGCATTTCAACCAGGCGGCCAAGGATATCAGCGACATCAAGATTTCCGCCGACAAGGCAGGCAAACGCGCCCGGCGGCTGGACAATTTCGATTTCGAGGAACTGGCGCCCGACAGCGATCCGGCCATCGTGAAGCTGCCCAAGGGGGGGTGAGTGGACGGGGCTGCCAGATGTCTGCCCCGCCTTCCTTTCGAGCGTATTCCTACATCGTCTCCAGACAATGACGGCGGAAGGCGCGTTTGAGCATGTCGAGCTCTTCGCGCAGGAGGGTCATTTCGGCCCGGATATCGTAGCTGAGCGCGTCGCCCGACAGCAAGGCGAAGCTGTTGAGCGCGTCGCCGGTTTTCCTGTCGCGAATCAGGAATGTCTGCACCCCGTCGGCGATCAGGTCTGCCGGAATGGGCACGCGGATCACCCATCCGTCCTGACCGGGTTTTTCCGTCACCTCGACGCCGGGGATGGTTTGTTGCAGGTGGGTCACCTCGATCTCGGGCTGGTAATTCCCGTCGCCTTCGCGGGTCAGCACGCCTTCCCACACCCCTTCGAACAGGCGGGTCTTGGTTAGTGTCAGGTCACTCATACTGTCATGCTCCGTCAGAGGTCGGCGCGCGGGTGGCGGCAGAAAGTCACGTCGCGCAGGATCAGCTGGCTCATTTCCGGGTTTTCGAAGATCAGGTCGATCCACGCCCGTTCGATCCGTTTTTCGTTGAGGTTGGAATAGGCGAGATCGAATTCGACCATGATATCGTCTTCGTGCAGGGGCAGTTCGCGCACGATCTGTTCGGTGTTCGGGCCGTGCCTGATGTTCAGGCGCACGAAGATTTCCAGCGGCTTTTCCATTTCGATGATCGTGTTCATGCGGATCAGGTGACGCCGTTGCAGCCCCTGCACCGCCTCATCGGGCAGGTTGAGCACCAGCGACAGGAACGAGCCGTCGAAACTGAACACGTCCATGCGCAGGCCGTATGGCGCGAGGTCGGCCTCGCGATTGTTGCGAAGCTGGCGCAGGGTCAGTTCGGAATGCTGGCAATCGTGGAACAGCGTGATCTCGTCGCCCAGCATGGATTTGCTTTGCACCGACGACCTGCCGGGCCGGGCCAGCGGTTCGCGCCAGAGCGCCGGGCGCCATGACCAGTCGGTGCCGTGCGGTTTGGGAAAGGCGTTGGAGCCGATCATCGGCAGCGCAAGGCGATTGTCGGCCACCGAGATCAGATCGTTCAGCGAATGGCGCAACTGGCGCGCGCGGGCGCGTTCGGTGCGCAATGTCGAGAGCGGCATGGTGGATGCCCCACGAGCGGCCCGCCGCCACCGGCGCAGCCCGCGCCGATGCACGATCCAGTCCAGCAGTGAACTGCGCAATTCGATCATGTCCGCTCCATCCTGCCTGGGGTGTGGGCCAGTCTGCCTGATTGACCCCTTCCATAGCATTAACCCGGATTTGGAAACAATCCACCCGGAAGCCATCCGGCCATGCCGCGCCGTCCCGCGGCAGTCTCGCCACGTGAGGACGTCACTGCCCGCATTTGCGGGCTTCGGTTGCGCAGGCCCTCGGCCAGATCCGAAATCAGGCGCTTGCCCTGCCCGCCGGCCAGCGGGCTGTCCTTGGGCGCATAGACAGCGAGGCCCAGAAGATGCCCGTTGACGATCATGCCCGCACGCCAATACCGCGGATCGCCGCCGGGCAGGGCCCGTTCTCCGCCGGTCGCGAAATGCACGATGGACACGCCGTCGCCGTCGATCATCTCCAACGGCTTGTCCTCAGCCATGGATGCGGCGATTTCTGCGGCGTCCGGCATGGCGCGGCTGTCCTGACGCGGCAGGACCGAGACGGTCATGAGAACCGGCTCGACCCCGATCCCGGCCTGACCGCTGAGGCTTTCGCAACTGGCGATGGGAACGAACGCCCCGAACGAGCCGCGCCTGAGCTGTGCGCCATCCACGCAATAGCCACGCGGACCCGCGACCACGACCTCGCCTTTGAAAAGCGAGACCTGCTGCAACGCGTCGTCGCTGGCGCCGCTTTCGACGCCGACACAGCCGGACAAGGCCAGAACACACCAGAGGGAAAGACCCCGGCGCAGGGCGCGTCGGGGCGTCACGGCGTCAAAGGTCCATGTAGACATGGCGCTCGGCCTTGCCACCGGGGTGGGTGACCGCGCCCTTGTAGGTTTCGCCCACCAGTTGCGCGTATTTCCAGAGCGCGCCGCTGGCATAGATGGTTTCGCGCGGGCCTTTCCAGCCGTCCTTGCGCCTGGCGAGGTCTTCGTCGGAAAGATCGACGCTGAGTTCGCCATTGACGGCGTCGATGGTGATCATGTCGCCGGTTTCGATCAGCGCGATGGGCCCGCCATGCGCCGCCTCGGGGCCGACATGACCCACGCAGAAGCCACGGGTCGCGCCCGAGAAACGGCCATCGGTGATCAGGGCCACCTTCTTGCCCATGCCCTGACCGGACAGCGCGGCGGTAGTGGCCAGCATTTCACGCATGCCGGGGCCGCCTGCGGGGCCTTCGTTGCGGATGACGATCACCTCGCCTTCCTCGTATTTGCGGGCCTTGACGGCCTCGAAGGCGTCTTCTTCGCATTCGAACACGCGGGCCGGGCCGGTGAAGCGCTGATTTTCCTCGGGAATACCGGCCACTTTCACGATGGCGCCGGCCGGAGCGAGGTTGCCCTTGAGGCCGACAACGCCGCCGGTTTTGGTGATCGGCTTGTCGATGGGATAGATCACCTTGCCGTCCGCTTCACGCTCGATCCGGTCGAGTTCCTCGCCGATGGAGCGGCCCGTGGCGGTCATGCAATCCTCATAGATGAGACCCGCCTTGCGCAACTCCTTCATCACCACGGGAATGCCGCCCGCGTCGTAGAGATCCTTGGCCACGTACTGACCGCCCGGTTTCAGATCGACGAAATAAGGCGTGTCGCGGAAGATTTCGCACACGTCTTCGAGATAGAATTCGATTCCCGCCTCATGCGCGATGGCGGGCAGGTGCAGACCGGCATTGGTGGAGCCGCCGGTGCAGGCCACGACGCGCGCGGCGTTTTCAAGGCTTTGGCGCGTCACCACATCGCGGGCGCGGATGTTCTTTTCGAGAAGCTGCATCACCGCGCGGCCCGACGCCTCGGCGTACTGGTCGCGGGATTCATAAGGCGCGGGCATGCCCGAGCTGTTCATCAGGGCAAGGCCGATCGCTTCGGACACGCAGGCCATGGTGTTGGCGGTGAACTGGCCGCCGCAGGCCCCTGCCGAGGGGCAGGCCACACGTTCCAGCACGTCGAGCGCCTTGTCGGACATGGTGCCGTTCTGGTGGCGGCCGACGGCCTCGAACATGTCCTGCACGGTCAGATCGCGGGTGCGGAAATCTTCGGGAACTTCGTCGATCTGGGGGGCTTTGCCCGGCAGAATCGAGCCGCCGTAGATGAACACCGACGGCACGTTGAGGCGCACCATGGCCATCATCATACCCGGCAGCGATTTATCGCAGCCCGCAAGGCCCACGATGGCATCATAGCAATGGCCGCGCATGGTGAGTTCCACGGTATCGGCAATCGCCTCGCGGCTGGCCAGCGAACTGCGCATGCCCTCGTGGCCCATGGCGATACCGTCGGTCACGGTGATGGTGGTGAATTCACGGGGGGTGCCGTGGGCCTCTTTCACGCCGCCCTTGACGGCCTGCGCCTGACGGTTCAGCGCGATATTGCACGGCGCGGCCTCGTTCCAGCAGGTTGCGACACCGACCAGAGGCTGGTGAATCTCGTCCTCGGTCATGCCCATGGCATAATAGTACGAACGATGCGGCGCGCGCGCCGGACCTTCGGTCACGTAGCGGCTGGGCAGTTTGGATTTGTCGAATTTGGTCATGAGGGCCTCCCCGTGTGTGTTGCATCCGGGTTTAAGTGACCGCGCGGCAAGGAACAAGGGCCTGATAGGAGCCCGATTGCCGCGCACCCCTTGCGCGGACAATGGGTATTCCGCCCTGCCCCGCGATCCTCTAGCCTGCGCCCATGCGATACGATCCCCACGAGACCCTTGTCGCCCCGGCCCGACCGAGCGCACATCCGCTGCGCCTGTTGGCGGGGATTGTCCTGACCGTGATTCTGTTTCTGGTCCTGAGTTCCGGTATCTCGGCCTTTCACCGTTCCTTCCTGTCGCCGCAGGCCTGGGAGGCTCTGGCGCAGAACCTGCAAACCGGCAGCAGCCCGGCGGCGGTTCTGATCAACCTGTTCGTTTTCGGATTGCTGATCGTGGCGCTGGCGGTTTCGATGGCGGTTGTCCATCAGCGGCGTATCGGGGGGCTGATCGGCCCGTTGACGCCCGCGCTGCGTCAGTTCCGGCAGGTTTCGCTGGCGCTGTTCGCGCTGTTGATCGCGATCAACATCCTGCCCGGCGACGATGCTCTGGCCCCTGAGCCAAACATGCCTTTCGGGCTGTGGCTGTTGTTTCTGCCTGTCGGGTTGCTGGCCCTGCTGGTTCAGACCACAGCCGAGGAGATGGCCTTTCGCGGCTATCTGCAAAGCCAACTGGCCGCACGGTTCACGCATCCGGTGGTCTGGATGGGCCTGCCGTCGATCCTGTTCGCGCTGTTGCATCTGGACCCGGCGCTACATGGGGAAAACACGTGGTTCGTGATCGCATGGGCGGGCTGTTTCGGACTGGCAGCAGCGGATCTGACCGCGCGCAGCGGCACGCTTGGGCCGGCGATCGCCTTGCATTTCGTCAACAACATGAATGCCATTCTGTTCGCCGCGCCGAAGGGAAATTTCGACGGCCTGGCGCTTTATGTCTATCCGTTTTCGCTGGATGAACTGGGCGGGGTCTGGGCGTGGTTTCCCACCGACCTGATGCTGCTGGGATGCAGTTGGCTGGCAGCGCGCGTGGCCTTGCGGCGCTGATTGCAATTCCTGCCGCAGGCCCTTATTTGAAACCGAAACCGCAACGAAGGGTCACGCGCCATGAACTGGATCACCAACTATGTGCGCCCGCGCATAAACTCGATTTTCTCGCGCCGCGAGATGCCCGAGAACCTGTGGTCCAAGTGTGACGAATGCGGCACGATGCTGTTTCACCGCGAGTTGAGCGAAAACCTGAATGTCTGCACCAATTGCGGGCATCACATGGCGATCACCCCGCGCGCGCGGTTCAAGGCGCTGTTCGATGGCGGTATTTTCACCGAGATCGACGTGCCTACGCCCACGGCGGACCCGCTGCATTTCCGCGATCAGAAAAAATATCCCGACAGGATGCGCGCCGCACAGAAATCCACCGGCGAGAAAGAGGCGATGCTGGTCGCCACCGGCGAGATGGGGCGCACGCCCATCGTGGCCGCCGCGCAGGATTTCAGCTTCATGGGCGGGTCCATGGGCATGTATGTGGGCAATGCCATCATTGCCGCCGCCGAACAGGCGGTAAAGCTGAAGCGCCCTCTGATCCTGTTTTCCGCCGCCGGGGGCGCGCGCATGCAGGAGGGCATCCTGAGCCTGATGCAAATGCCGCGCACCACCGTCGCCGTTCAGATGCTGAAAGAGGCCGGGCTGCCCTATATCGTCGTGCTGACGCATCCGACGACCGGCGGTGTCACCGCGTCCTATGCGATGCTGGGCGATGTGCATATCGCGGAGCCCAATGCGCTGATCTGTTTTGCCGGGCCGCGGGTGATCGAACAGACGATCCGCGAAAAGCTGCCCGAAGGGTTCCAGCGGGCCGAATACCTGCTGGATCACGGGATGCTGGACCGTGTGACGCCGCGCACCGGGATGCGCGATGAGTTGATCACCATCACCCGTATGCTGATGGGCGAGCCCCCTGCTGTGCGCGGCGACCTGCCTGCGCCCGATCCCGATGCCGAAACGGCGCAACCGGACGAGGCCGGGGAGCAGGCCAGCGAGAAGACCGGCAAGGAATGAGCGGCGCGACATCGGACATCATCCTTGAACGGATGATGTCGCTTCATCCCAAGATCATCGACCTGACGCTGGATCGTGTCTGGCGGCTGCTCGAGGCTTTGGGCAATCCGCAGGACAGATTGCCGCCGGTGATCCATATCGCCGGGACGAACGGCAAGGGATCGACGCAGGCGATGATCCGTGCGGGGCTGGAGGGGGCCGGGCTGCGCTGCCATGCCTATACCTCGCCGCATCTGGCGCGGTTTCACGAACGTATCCGGCTGGCCGGTGACCTGATTTCCGAAGCGGACCTGAGTGCCGTTCTGGATGAATGCTATGCCGCCAATGGCGGTGAGACCATCACCTATTTCGAGATCACGACCTGCGCGGCGCTGCTGGCCATGTCACGGGTCGAGGCGGCGTATACGCTGCTTGAGGTGGGGCTTGGCGGGCGGCTGGACGCGACCAACGTGATCGACACGCCAGCCCTGACGATCATCACGCCAATTTCCATCGACCACGAACAATTCCTTGGCGATACGCTGGCAAAGATCGCGGACGAAAAGGCCGGGATCATCAAGCGCGGCGTGCCGTGCATCGTCGGCCCGCAACCGGACGCGGCGATGGAGGTGATCGAGGCGCGCGCCGAACGTCTGGGCGCACCGCTGATCGCGCAGGGGCAGCATTGGCATGTCATTGAAGAACGCGGGCGGCTGGTGTTTCAGGACGAAACCGGCCTGCTGGACCTGCCGCTGCCCACCCTGCCCGGCGCGCATCAGATCGAGAATGCCGGTGCGGCGCTGGCCGCGTTGCGCGCGCTTGGGGTGAATGAAGCGGCGTTCGAGGCTGCCGTCACCCGCGCCGAGTGGCCCGCGCGCATGCAGCGCCTGAAAACCGGGCCGCTGGTGGAGGCCGCAGGCGAAGCCGAGTTGTGGCTGGACGGCGGGCACAATGCCGCCGCCGGGCAGGCGCTGGCCCGGCATCTGGGCAGCCTGCCGGAGCGGCCCACGCACCTGGTGTGCGGGATGCTGAACACCAAGGACATTTCGGGTTACCTGACCCCGCTGGCGGCCCATGCGCGCAGCCTGACCGCCGTGTCTATCCCCGGTGAGGCCAATACCCTGCCCGCCGAGGAAACCGCGCGGCAGGCCGAAGGGGCCGGGTTGTCGTCCAGCACCGCTGACAGCGTGCTGGACGCCGTGCGCAGGATTGCGAGCGCCGCGCCGCAGGCGCGCATCCTGATTTGTGGCTCGCTGTATCTGGCCGGGTCCGTTTTACGCGAAAACGGCTAGCCCTCCCCTGAAAATCGTAAAACGAATCACCGGATATTGACCGATTCGCAGTGATTCGCCTATATCTGGGAAAAGCAGTGTTCGCGCGGGCAGGCAGACTGTCGTCAAACAATCCCGCGTTGCCATGGGGTATAGGACAGATGACAGCCTGGAGCGGGGAAGCGGCGCCAGCGTGCCGCAGCAGCATCACATGATCAGGATCGCGGTGATAGCGGGCGGATTTCTGACCGTCACGATCACACTGATCCTGTTGCAGAAAGACAGCCAGCCGCACCCTGTTGCCCTTGAGCGCGCCTCAGTCCCGAGTGCCAAGACTGACGCCCCGGTTACAGCCGCCGAAAACATGGCCCCCGCGCCGGACAACAGCGTTTCCCACGATCGAGGTGGGCTGGCCTATATGGACACCCCGGAACGTCGCCCGCAGGCCGTATCGCCGAAAACGCCGCCCCCTGTCGTGACGACAGCCGCGTCGGATCTCGTGATGCACCCCGACAGCGATCTGGAGGCGTTGATCGCCGAGGCCATGGCGCAAGGGCAATCCCCGGCCTATATCGCCGCGCTGATCCAAAGCGGTGGCCGGACCAGGGGCAAGGCAGCCGCGCCGCAACTGGTGCAGGACGGAAGGCTGAACACGGCCACCCTGATCGGCGTTTTATCGGGAAACACGGCACAAGGCCCCGGCACGGCAGAGCCCGTGACCTATGCCGTTCAGGCGGGCGATACGCTGGCGACGATTGCCTATCGGTTTTACGGGGACACGGCGCAAAGCGCGCAGATCGTGCAAGCCAATTCCGATATTTTGGGCGGTGAGGCGGCTTTGGCCATCGGCCAGACGCTGGTGATCCCGACGCTCTAGAGTTTCAAAGTCACGTGGCAGGTGGGAAATGAGGGGCCGGTTCAACGGCCCCCTTTCTTTTGCGCCCCGGCACAAAAAAAGCCGGGCCACTGGCCCGGCTTTCGATGTGTTGGCTGACTGTGCCGAATGGCGTCAGTGCAGTTTCGCGTCGACCTCGGAAATGGCCGCGTCGATCAGCTTGTTGCCTTCGGCTGCGGTCATGCTCTTGGCGACCACGTCCCGCGCGGCGCTGATGGCGATGCGGATCGCCTCGTCACGCACTTCGCGGACGGCGCTGGATTCGGCCGAGGCGATCTGATCTTCGGCGGCCTTCAGGCGGCGTGCGATCGAGCCCTTGAGGTCTTCCTTGGCCTGTTCGGCAGCTTCGGCGGCTTCGGTCTTGGCGTGGGCGACGATGCGCTCGGCCTGTTCCTGCACCTCTTTCTGCTTGCGCTCGTAGCTGGCCAGCAGGGTCTGGGCCTCTTCGCGCAGGGCGCGGGCCTCGTCGAGTTCCGACCTGATGCCGTCGGCGCGCTTGTCCAGCATGCCTGCGATCAGCGTCGGCACCTTGAAATACATCAGGATGGCGATGAACAGGATAAAGGCCAGCAGAACGACGAAGTTGGTGTTGTGCAGCGAGAAGAACGGGCCGGACGCGGCCAGCGCCGGGCCTGCCGTCATCAGAGCGACGAGCGTTGCCGTTGCATATGTCCGCATGTCCCTTACCCCTTCATCCGTGCGTTGACTGCCGCGGTGACGGTGCGGGCATCCGCCTTGCCACCCATGGCCGCGACGATTTCCTTGGCGGTGTCCTTGGCCACGTCCTTGACGCTTTGCATGGCACCTTCGCGGATTTCGGCGATCTTCTTTTCGCTTTCGACCAGCTTGGCGGCGATCTCGGCGTCGGCCTTGGCGGTCGCGTCGTCCAGATCGGCCTGAATCTCGGCCTTGGCCTGGGCGATGATGGTCTGCGCCTCGGCGCGGGCATCGGCCAGAGCCTTGTTGTAGGCTTCCTCGGCCTCGGTTGCCTTGACCTTGAGGTCTTCGGCGGCGGCGAGGTCGTTGGTGATTGTCCCCTGGCGCTCGGCCAGCACGGCCGCGATGCGCGGCAGCGCGATGCGCGACAGGACGAAGTAGATCACGACGAGCGTGACCATGAGCCAGAAAATCTGGTTCCCGAAGGTCGAGAAATCCAGCTGCGGCATGCCGGGCGCGGATGCGGCGGCGTCAGCGGCGTTATGCGTTTCGCTTGCCATGTCGTCCTCCTTGGGAACGTCCGGTTACACCGGACGGGGTGGCATCGGGCCGCCCCGTCCGGCCGTAAGGATCGGGTTCCGCAGGCTTAGACGGCGAACATCAGCAGAAGAGCGACCAGGAACGAGAAGATGCCCAGTGCTTCTGCGAACGCGATGCCGATGAACAGGGTCGCGGTCTGACCGGCAGCAGCCGACGGGTTGCGCAGTGCGCCCGACAGGAAGTTGCCTGCCACGTTGCCCACACCGATCGCCGAGCCGCCCATGCCCATGCATGCCAGACCTGCGCCGATGTATGCGCCCATTTGTACGATATCGCCTTCCATTTCGATGTCTCCTTACGTTGGAATTGGCTAAAGATGTCTATTCGAACCGGACCCGGATCAGTGTGCCGGGTGCAGCGCGTCCTTGAGGTACACGCAGGTCAGAATGGTGAACACGTAGGCCTGGATGAAGGCCACGAGAATTTCCAGCCCGTAGATTGCAGCGATGGCAATGACGGACAGCGGGGTGACCAGCAGGCCAAGGCCCGTGGACAGCAGGATCATAGGGGCGAAGGCCGCGAACACCTTCATCACGGCGTGACCGGCCATCATGTTGCCCATAAGACGAATGGAGTGGCTGACCGGGCGCACGAAGTAGGAAATCACCTCGATCAGGGCCAGAACCGGGCGCAGCGGCAGCGGCGCGCTGCTGACCCAGAACAGGCCGAGGAAGCCCATGCCGTGCTTGACGAAGCCCACCACGGTGACCGTGACGAACACCAGCAGGGCCAGAACCGCGGTGACGGCAATGTGGCTGGTGGTGGTGAAGGCCGCCGGCAGAAGCCCGAGGAAGTTGGCGAAGACGATGAACATGAACAGCGTCATGATGTAGGGGAAGAACCCGACGGCATCCTTGCCGGCAACGTCTTCGACCATCTTGTAGATGAAGCCATAGGCCAGTTCGCCGATCGACTGGACGCGGCCCGGAATGGTCGAGCGCCCGGAGGTGCCCATAACCATCAGCGCGATGATTGCGATCACGCTCAGCGCCATCCACAGGGTGACATTGGTGATCGTGAACATGCCCACCGGGCCGTCGCCAAACAGCGGCTTGACGATGAACTGATCCATCGGGTGGAAAACCAGACCGCCCTCGTCGCTATGCGCTTCCGTCGCCATCTTTCGTCCTCTTCTCGCCGCCCGCAGTATCGGGCGCTGTCCTCTCGGCCTGTTCGGCCAGTTTTTCGCGCTGGATTTCCTGTGCGCTGCGCATCATCGTTTTGACGCCCGCCGCAAGGCCCAGCAATGTGAACAGCACAAGGAAGATCGGGATCGTCCCGAACAGGCGGTCCAGCCCGTACCCTATGCCGAAACCGATCAGAAGACCGGCCACAAGTTCGATCACCATGCGCCAGGCCAGTTGCGCCTGACTGTAGTGTTCTTCCATATGGGGCCTGGGCTCGTCCTTCTTTTTGAAGGCCGCGATCCTTTCCTCAAGCCGCGCCATGCGCTCGCGTTGGTCGGGATCGGTCACCGGTTTGCCCCCTTGGAACAGTTGCACACTTGCTATGCGCGGGGGGCATCCGAGTCAAGCGCGGCAGAGGCTGAGGTGAACATCAGTCAAGTTATTGGACTTAATGAACTTTTCAGAGCGCCCGGCACGTCCGGAGATTCTGACGCAGCGCCCTGATCGGTAAAAACGGCACATGGGCGATATTCAACCAAATGGTTGACGAAAGATTGCGCTCACGCTTAATGGCGGCCATGTCTGATCCTCTCGATACAGTCTTCCACGCGCTTGCCGATCCCACCCGGCGGCGGATTCTGTCGATGCTGCTGGAGGACGACATGGCGGTGACGGACGTGGCGCATCCGTTCGAGATGTCGCTGGCCGCGATTTCCAAACATCTGGGCATCCTCACCCGCGCGGGCCTGATCAGCCAGGAACGCCGGGGCCGGGTCAAGTGGTGCAAGCTGGAGCCCGACGCCCTGCGCGACGCCAGTATCTGGATGCAAAGCTTTGGCCAGTTCGAGGCGGTCAATCTGGACGCGTTCGAGAGATTCCTTGAAACCGAGTTGAGCGCGATGCCGGAAGAGGACGGCTAGGCATCGTCCCAGGTTTTGGCACGCTCCTTGAGGAAGCTCAGAAAAGCCTGAACCTTGGTCGTGCGGTGCAAATCCATGTGGGTCACCAGCCAAAGAGGGGCGGACCAGTCTTCGCGCGGGGGAAGGATTTCGGTCAGCCCACCCAATTCCTGCGCCTGAAGCCGCGACATAAAACCGATCCCCGCCCCTTCAAAGATCGCACGGCGCTGTGCATGCACATCGCCGCTGCGAAAGATGATCCGTTCGATCGGGATGATTTGTTGCAACCAGCGATCGAACGGTGCGCGCGATTCGGGATCGTCAGGTCCGACAAAGAAATGCCCGCTCAGATCGCCCTCTCCATCCGGCAGGCCATGGCGCTCGATATAGCGGTCGCTCGCGAACAGGGTGAATTTCTGTCTGTGGAGCGGTTGCACCACGTTGTCGGGCTGATCGGGCACCGCGCCCGCACGGATCGCCACATGGGCCTCGCCGTATTCCAGGCGAAACAGGCGGGTGCCCGTAAGATAGCGCACGATCAGGTCGGGATAGCCCGCCTGAAACGCCGCCACGACGGGAACCAGCAGATGACTGAGCCCGCCAAGAGATGTCACCACCAGTTCCCCGGTCACGTCATTGCCGCGCCCCTTGATCCGGCCCGCAAGCTGGGAAAACTGATCGTCGGTGGTTTGCGCGACGCGCAGCAGGTCCTGACCGGCCTCGGTGGGAGTGTAGCCGCGCGCGTGGCGCTGAAACAGCTTGACGCCAAGCCGGTCTTCGAGCGCGTCGATATGGCGAATGACCGTGGCGTGATGCACGCCCAGAACCTCGGCCGCGCCACTGACCGTACCGACCCGTGCCACATTGTAGGCAGTACGAATTTCGTCCCAATTATCCATGAAGGGCATACCCTGTTATGTGCAAATCTAAACAGTACATGTTTCCCACGTCAGATTGCGTTTGAAAAGACACGAGGCATTATAAAGGAAACATCTGTCATCACGGAGTATCCCATGACCCATACCGTTCTTCGCCTCGATGCCTCTGCCCGCTTGCAGGATTCGGTGACGCGCGACCTGACAGGGCGCATCACCGCCCGCTGGCCCGAGGCCCGCATCATTCATCGCGATCTGGCCGTAACCCCGGTGCCGCAACTGACCGAAGGCTGGCTGAACGCCAACTTCACCCCCGCCGATCAGCGGAGCCCCGAACAGATCGAAACGCTGGCCCTGTCCGACGAACTGGTCGGTGAGTTGCAACAAGCCGATACCATCGTCATCGGCCTGCCGGTCTACAACTTTGCACCGCCTTCGGCATTGAAAGCATGGATCGACAATGTCGCCCGCGTCGGCGTGACCTTTCGCTATACCGAAAACGGCCCCGAGGGTTTGCTGAAGGGCAAGCGCGTGATTCTGGCGATGGCCTCGGACGGGACCGGGGCGGGATCGGAGATCGATTTTGCCAGCCCCTATATGCGCCACATCCTGGGCTTCCTCGGACTGACCGACCTGACTCTGGTCGCAGCCGACCGGTTGCTGCTGGACGGCGAGACCAGCCGGGCCAAAGCCTCGGGGCAGATCGAAAGCCTGCCTGCGGTCGCATGACGCCGGGGGCGTCTTGACTTTGCTCAATGCATTTGCGGGCCTCGGCTGATACATTGCGATCAACCGAGGCCCGCAAGATGACACGTCATATTCTTTTCAGCGCTCTTCTGACCGTTCTGGCTGCCCTGCCCCAACTGGCGGCAGCGCAGTCCGCCGAAGCATTGGATTTCCATGCGCGATTCGAAGAGCGGTGTTTTTCCTGCCACGGCCATGCCGGCCCGTTCGTTCGCGACCACCTGCAAATTGACGATACAGGTGCGATCGTCACCGAAAACGGGCAATCCGTCGACGCCTTGCTGGACCGTCACGCAGGCGGGTTGAATGAGACCGAAAAGCCCCTGTTCCTGTCGGTATTTCGCAAACAGATCGAAACCGGCGGGCTGTTCCGGGACAAATGCATCATCTGCCATGACCGCGCCTATGAACTGGCGCGGCTGAAACTGATCCTGCGCGACGGGCAGGTCATGGGCCGCTACAGCGACCGGGATATCGGCACGTTCCTTCTGAACCATGGGCGCCTGACGCCTGAGGAGGCCGAATTGATGACCGACGTGTTTTTTGCGCTGCTGCAAGGGCGACGTTGATCGCGCGGATCGTCAGCGATGTTGACTCCGGCACGCGCGCGCAGTAACAGCAGCCCAAATTTCCGGGAGTCCGTCAAGCTTCCGGTCCCATGGCCACAGGCCGGGATCGCCCCCCGTCAGCGAGTTTCGCCCACGGGGGAGATTGGCATTTGGGCCGGTCCTGCTTATCTGGGCCACAACGCAACGGGCGAGCAAAGGAGCGCTTGAGATGTTTGAAAATCTGTCAGACCGCCTCTCCGGCGTCCTGGATCGCCTGACGAAACAGGGCGCGCTGTCCGAGGACGACGTCAAGACCGCGCTGCGCGAGGTGCGCGTCGCGCTGCTGGAGGCCGACGTATCGCTGCCCGTGGCGCGGGCATTCATCAAGAAAGTGCAGGATCAGGCCACCGGTCAGGCGGTGACGAAATCGGTCACTCCGGGTCAGCAGGTGGTCAAGATCGTGCATGACGCACTGGTGGAGACCCTGAGCGGCGAGGGCGACCCCGGCGCGCTGAAGATCGACAACCCGCCCGCCCCCATCCTGATGGTGGGCCTTCAGGGCTCGGGCAAGACGACGACCACCGCCAAGCTGGCCAAGCGCCTGAAGGAAAAAGAGGGCAAGCGCGTGCTGATGGCGTCTTTGGACGTCAACCGCCCGGCGGCCATGGAACAGCTTGAAATCCTCGGCAAGCAGATCGGGGTCGATACCCTGCCCATCGTCAAGGGTGAAGATCCGGTCGCCATCGCCAAACGCGCCAAGACGCAGGCCAGCCTTGGCGGGTATGACGTCTACATGCTGGATACCGCGGGCCGGTTGCATATCGACCAGGAACTGATCCAGCAGGCGGCGGATGTGCGCGATGTCGCCAACCCGCGCGAAACGCTGCTGGTGGTCGATGGCCTGACCGGGCAGGACGCCGTCAACGTGGCCGAGGAATTCGACGACAAGATCGGCGTGACCGGCGTGGTCCTGACCCGCATGGACGGCGACGGGCGCGGCGGTGCGGCCCTGTCGATGCGTGCGGTGACCGGCAAGCCCATCCGCTTTGTCGGCCTTGGCGAAAAGATGGACGCCATCGAGACCTTCGAGCCCGAGCGGATCGCGGGCCGAATCCTGGGTATGGGCGACATCGTCAGCCTTGTGGAAAAGGCGCAGGAAACGCTGGAGGCCGAACAGGCCGAGCGCATGATGCGGCGCTTCCAGAAGGGTCAGTTCAACATGAACGACCTGAAGATGCAGCTTGAGCAGATGCAGAAGATGGGCGGCATGGAAGGCGTGATGGGCATGATGCCCGGCATGGGCAAGATGGCCAAGCAGATGGAAAGTGCCGGGATCGACGACAAGATCATCACCCGCCAGATCGCGCTGATCCAGTCGATGACCAAGAAGGAACGCGCCAATCCCAAGCTGTTGCAGGCCAGCCGCAAGAAGCGGATCGCCAAAGGCGCCGGATTGGAAGTGTCCGAGTTGAACAAGCTTCTCAAGATGCAGCGCCAGATGGGCGACATGATGAAGAAGATGGGCAAGATGGGCAAAGGCGGCATGCTGAAACAGGCCATGAAAGGCATGTTCGGCAAGGGCGGCCCCAGCCCCGAGGATTTGCAGGGCATGGACCCCAAGGCACTGGAAGAGGCCGCCAGAAAGATGGGCGGCGGCATGCCCGGTGGCGGGTTGCCCGGCCTTGGCGGCGGGGCATTGCCCCCCGGCCTGAGCGGGTTCGGCAAGAAGAAGTGACGCCATGCCCCTGACCGACGCCCCCACCCTTGAAACGGATCGCCTGATCCTGCGCAGCCCCGAAGCGCGCGACATCGAACCGATGATCGCCTTCCTGCTGGATCAGGAGCGCGCGGCAGGTTTCGGCGCGGCCCCCAACCGGGGCGAGGCGTGGCGCTGGTTTGCGCTGAATGTCGGGCACTGGCACATCCACGGCTACGGCTATTTCGCGATCGAGATGAAGGATAGCGGCGAAACCGCCGGGATCTGCGGCATCTGGAACCCCGAAGGCTGGCCCGAACCGGAAATCGGCTGGGTTGCCTTTGCCCCGTTCGAAGGCAGGGGAATCGTCCACGAGGCCGCGCAGCGCGTGCGCCGGTATGCCTATGACGATCTGGGGTTCACGACGCTGACCTCGAATATCGTGCCCGGAAACGAGCGGTCGATTGCACTGGCCGAACGGCTGGGCGCGTGGTTCGAGCGCGAATACGACAACGTGCATATGGGCAAGGAACGGCTTTACCGGCACCCCGGTCCCGACATGGCCGAAGGGCGGGACGATGACGGCTCGGTGGAGGCCTACGCATGACCACCGCCAACATCCCCACGCTTGAGACCCGCCGCCTTGTGCTGCGCGGCCCGGAGCCGGGCGATTATCCGAACTTCAAGGCGACCTTCGCCTCGTACCGGTCGCGGTTCATGGGCGGGCCGCTCAACCCGTATGAGACATGGATGCTGTATGCCGCCGAGATCGGGCACTGGAACATCCGCGGCTACGGCATGTGGATGATCCACGACAAGGCCTCCGACGAAACCTATGGCATGGCCGGCGGCTGGTTTCCCGCCGCATGGCCCGAGCGCGAGATCGCCTGGATCATCTGGCCCGAAAAGGCCGGGCACGGCTATGCCCTGGAAGCCACGCACGCGGCACGGCGGTATTTCTATGACGAACTCGGCTGGGACGGGGCGGTCAGCTATATCGACCCGAAAAATCTGGATTCGATCCGGCTGGCCGAACGGCTGGGCGCGGCCAAGGACCATGACGCCGCCACCATCGACGGGAACGATGCGGTTTATCGCCATCCCTCGCCCGAGACGCTGAAATCCGGGCAGTTGATTGACGGAATCGAGTTGGAAATCAGCCATTACTGCGATCCGCTGTTCAAGCCGAAAGGGTTTGCCATTGACTGATCAAGCCACCCTGCGCGCCGCCGATCTGCTGAAAGAGCATCGCGAAAGCATCGACCGGCTGGATGCGATCCTCGTCTATACCCTGGGCGAGCGTTTCAAACACACTCAGGCCGTGGGGAAACTCAAGGCCGAACACGACCTTCCCCCGTCCGATCCGGCGCGCGAAAAGGCGCAGATCGCACGGCTCGAAGAATTGGCGAACGCGGCCGATCTGGACCCGGAATTCGCCAAGAAGTTCCTGAACTTCATCATCGCTGAAGTCATTCAGCACCACAGAAAGCACCAATCGTAGGGTGGGCCCGGCCCACCGAACCCACGCCATTCAAAGGAGATACCCCCATGGCCATGAAAATTCGTCTCGCCCGCGGCGGCAGCAAGAAACGCCCGTTTTACCGCATCGTCGCGGCTGACTCGCGCATGCCGCGCGACGGCCGCTTCATCGAGAAACTGGGCACCTACAACCCGCTTCTGCCCAAAGACAGCGAAGAGCGCGTCAAGATGAACATGGAGCGCGTGCAGTACTGGCTGGATCAGGGCGCACAGCCGTCCGACCGTATCTCGCGCATGCTGGAAGCTGCCGGTGTTGTCGCCAAGAAAGAGCGTAACAACCCGCAAAAAGGCGAGCCCGGCACCAAGGCCAAAGAGCGCGCAGAAGAAAAAGCCGCCAAGGCTGCTGAAGCCGCCGAAGCCGCTGCCGCTCCCGCCGAGGAAGCCCCGGCAGAAGAGGCCGCCAGCGAGGAATAAGCTGGCGATCGGGGTCGGCATGTCGCGGTTTTCAACAGATTTCCAGACCGGCCTCATCGAATTGATGCGGTGGCGGCGCGATGTGCGCCGCTTCCGCCCCGATCCGGTGGACGAGGCGGTGTTGCGCACCTGCCTCGACACCTTTTTGCTGGCCCCCTCGGTCGGGCTGAGCGAACCGTGGCGCATCATCCGGGTGGACAGCCCCGAGGCGAGAGCCGCCGCGCTTGAGAATTTCACCCAGTCCAACGCGCAGGCGCTGAGCGGCTATGCCAGTGAGCGCGCGCAGCTGTACAGCCGCCTCAAGCTGTCGGGGATGGAAGTTGCCCCCGTGCAACTGGCCATTTTCTGCGATGACGCGACCGGCAAGGGTGCCGGGCTGGGCGCGCGCACGATGCCCGAGATGCGCCGCTATTCCGTGGTGGGCGGGATTACGCAGTTCTGGCTGATGGCCCGCGCGCTCGGTCTGGGCGTGGGCTGGGTGTCGATCCTCGATCCCGAGCGGCTGGCGCGGGATCTGGATGTGCCGGACAACTGGTCGCTGGTCAGCTATCTGTGTGTCGGCTGGCCCGAGGGTGCGGACAGCGACACGCCGGAACTGGAACGCGAAGGCTGGGAAGACCGGCGCGGGCGCCTTCCCATCGAGACAAGGTAGCCGCATCATGTTCCGCCCCATCCGCACCCTGATCCTGCTGGTCGTCGTGTTTCTGGCCGGTATATTCTTTGAACGTTACCAGCATCTGGAACGCTGCACGGCAACGGGCGGTGCGGTACGCAACGGGCTGTGCCAGGGAGAATGAGCATGAGCGAGGACACACGCATCTGTCTTGGGGCGATTTCCGGGGCGTTCGGCGTGAAGGGCGAAGTTCGGCTGAAAAGTTTCACCACCATACCCGAGGACATCGCCGCCTATGGCCCGCTGGAAAGCGAGGATCGCGCGCTGAGCTTCGAGGTGACGCTGAGCGGACAGACGGCCAAGGGCGCGCTGATCGCGCGGCTGTCCGGCGTGGCGACCAAGGAACAGGCCGATGCGTTGCGCGGGGTGCGTCTTTATGCCGAGCGCGAGCGCCTGCCCGCCCTGCCCGATGACGAGTTCTATCACGCCGACCTGATCGGGCTGGAGGTGTTCGACACCGGCGGCGCGCCTCTGGGCCACGTCAAGGCGGTGCTAAACCACGGGGCGGGCGATCTGCTGGAAATTCACGGGCCGGGATTGAAATCGACGGTCCTGCTGCCGTTCACGCGTGAGGCGGTGCCGACGGTCGATCTGGCCTCGGGGCGGATCGTGGCCGACCCGCCCGAAGGGGTGTTCTGAGGGCAAGACTAGCCAGGGCCGTTCGGGCGGCCCTGACGCGCGGAGCGCCTCTTAGTCGCGCAGCAACTCGTTGATGCCGGTTTTCGAGCGGGTTTTCTCGTCCACCCGTTTGACGATCACGGCGCAGTAGAGATTGAGGTTGTTCTTGGTCGGCATGGAGCCCGACACCACCACCGAATAGGGCGGCACTTCGCCATAGGTGACTTCGCCGGTTTCGCGGTCGACGATCTTGGTGGACTTGCCGATATAGACACCCATCCCCAGAACCGAGCCCTCCCGGACGATACAGCCCTCGACCACCTCGGAGCGCGCCCCGATAAAGCAGTTGTCTTCGATGATGGTGGGGCCGGCCTGCATGGGCTCGAGCACGCCGCCGATGCCGACGCCGCCGGACAGGTGGACGTTCTTGCCGATCTGCGCACAGCTGCCCACGGTGGCCCATGTATCGACCATCGTGCCCTCATCCACATAAGCGCCGAGGTTGACGAAGCTGGGCATCAGCACCACGCCGGGGGCGATATAGGCCGATTTGCGCACCACGCAGTTGGGCACGGCGCGAAACCCGGCGGCTTTCCACTGGTTGTCGCCCCAGCCCTTGAACTTGCTGTCGACCTTGTCCCACCAGCCGCCGCCTTGCGGGCCGTTGTCGTGGATTTCCATGTCCTTGATGCGGAAGCCGAGCAGAACCGCCTTCTTGGCCCATTGGTTGACATGCCAGTCGCCATTCTCACGGCGCTCGGCCACACGCAGCGTACCGCTGTCCAGCGCGTTGAGCGTATCCACGATTGCTTCGCGGGTTTCCCCGCCGGTATTGGGGGTGATCTGATCGCGGGTTTCCCACGCGGCCTCGATGGCCTGTTCAAGCTGGGCGTTCGACATGCGGGCCTCCGTTTGCATTCCTGTTGTCTGACCCCCGGCTTTAGGCCGTGACGGGGCCAAAGGCAATCGGGCAAGCGACCGCAGGGCACGCGGGAGCGACGCTTGCGCGGGCTTGCCACGTGGCCGATGCGGGGCTATGGCCCCTGTCCATGACCGATACAGCCCGATCCCATGGCCGCAAATCCATCACGGCCAGCCTGAAACCGCAGGAGTTGATGACCGACAGCCCCCGGCTGGCGCGAGCCTGGCGCGCGCAGGTGATTACGCTGCTGCCACAGGCCTTTCCCGGTGTCCTGGGCGAAAGCCTGACCGGGAGGGCGTTGAAAGACGGGTTGTGGCAACTGGATACGGTCGACCTGCGCCGGTTCGGCGAAGGCAAGCATCGCAATGTCGATGACACCCCGGCCGGTGGCGGGGCGGGCATGGTTCTGCGTGCGGATGTGATGGGGCAGGCGCTTGATCATGCCTTGCAAAACGCCCCCAAAGGCGCGCCGCTGATCTACCTGAGCCCGCGTGGCCGCCGTTTCGATCAGGCCATGGCGCGGCAGTTGTCGCAGGCCCCCGGCGTGACACTGATCTGCGGGCGTTTCGAGGGACTGGACGAGCGCGTGATCGAGCATTACGGCATTCAGGAGGTCTCGTTAGGCGATTTCGTCCTGACCGGGGGCGAGATTGCCGCTCAGGCCTTGATTGATGCGACAGTCCGCCTTATACCGCGCGTGCTTGGGAATCAGGAGTCCACGGAGGAAGAATCTTTCTCCGACGGGTTGCTCGAACATCCCCAGTACACGCGACCAGCCACCTGGAAGGGCCTGCCGATCCCTGAAATTCTTCTTTCGGGGCATCACGGGAACATTACCGACTGGCGGCGGACGCAGGCCGAAAGGCTGACAAAGGAACGACGACCTGACCTCTGGCGGGCTTACTGTGCGGCGCATGGTAGGGACCCGGACGAAGACCAAGAGCTCTGAGGCGGCAGCAAACTTTGCGGATCAAACCGCAAGCAGATAGGAGAAAAGCGATGGATCTGATCGCTCAACTGGAAGCCGAGCAAATCTCGGAGCTCGGCAAGACCATCCCGGATTTCAAGGCCGGTGACACGATTCGTGTCGGTTACAAGGTGACGGAAGGCACCCGTTCGCGTGTGCAGAACTTCGAAGGCGTCTGCATCAGCCGCAAGAACGGCGAAGGCATTGCCGGCAGCTTTACCGTCCGCAAGATTTCCTTCGGTGAAGGCGTGGAACGTGTGTTCCCGCTGTATTCGACCAACATCGACAGCATCACCGTTGTGCGCCGTGGCCGCGTCCGCCGCGCCAAGCTGTATTACCTGCGCTCGCGCCGGGGCAAATCGGCCCGGATCGCCGAGGACAGCACCTACAAGCCCAAGAAGACCGACAAGTCGGCATAAGGAGCGGCACGATGAAAAAAGACACACACCCCGATTATCACGTCATCGACGTCAAGCTGACCGATGGCACCATCGTGCAGATGCGTTCGACCTACGGTGCCGAAGGCGACACGCTGTCGCTCGACATCGACCCGTCGGTGCACCCGGCATGGACCGGCGGCAGTTCGCGCCTGATGGACACCGGCGGCCGCGTTTCGAAGTTCAAGAACAAATACGCCGGTCTGGGCTTCTGAAGCCACGCGACCGATGCAGGATTGCAGCGCCGCCCCAAGGGGCGGCGTTTTGCGTTTCCGGCCTGCCTGCAACCGGGCCGGAAAGCGATTTCGCGGTGCAACAGTCCCTTTCCAATCCAGCCCCCCGAAGATAATGTGCCGCAAACAATGCAGCCCGGATAAGGGACAGGGGAACGGACATGGCGCATATCATCGTCGTCGGCAACGAAAAGGGCGGCGCAGGCAAATCCACGGTGTCGATGCATGTGGCAACGGCGCTGGCACGGTTGGGGCACAAGGTCAGCGCGCTGGATCTGGATCTGCGCCAGAAAACCTTTGGCCGCTATGCCGCGAACCGCGCGGCGTTTCTGAAGAAATCGGGCCTCGACCTGCCAAGCCCCTATTATCACGACCTGCCCGAAGTGGATCAGGCCAGCCTGAAACCCGGTGAAAACATGTATGACCGTCGCCTTTCGGCGGCGGTGGCCGAACTGGAACCCGACAGCGATTTCATCGTGATCGACTGCCCCGGCTCGCATACGCGCCTGAGCCAGGTGGCCCATTCCCTGGCCGATACGCTGATCACTCCGCTGAACGACAGCTTTGTCGATTTCGACCTGCTGGCGCATGTGGACAGTGACGGCAAGAAGATCATCGGCCCATCCGTCTATTCCGAGATGGTTTGGAGCGCGCGGCAGTTGCGGGCGCAGGCGGGGCTGAAACCCATCGACTGGGTGGTGGTGCGCAACCGCCTTGGTGCGCAGCAAATGGTCAACAAGAAGAAGATGGGCCAGGCGCTGGACAATCTGGCCAAACGCATCGGTTTCCGTGTGGCCCCCGGCTTTAACGAGCGGGTGATCTTCCGGGAACTGTTTCCGCGGGGGCTGACCCTGCTGGATCTCAAGGATATCGGGGTCAAGCAACTCAATATCTCGAATATCGCGGCCCGACAGGAGCTACGCGATCTGGTCAAGGCCCTGAACCTGCCCGGCGTCGACGCGGATTTCTGAGGTTTCAACACGGCAGGCGGACCCGGTCGTCGCGTATATCACTCGACAATCTCGATCAGGGTATGGGCGCGACCGTTTTCGCGCACCAGATCGTACAGGATGCGGGCATTGTCGGGGTGCAGCCGCACACATCCGGCCGACGCCGGCGATCCCAACCGATCTGTTTGTGTCGTGCCGTGAATGGCGAAATTGCCCGAGAAGAAGATCGACCAGGGCATCGGCGCATTGTCATATAGCGTGGAATAGTGCATCGGCTTCAGTGCCTGCACGGTATAAAGACCCGTCGGGGTGAATTTCCCCGGTCGCGCCGTGGACACGGGCCAGCGATAGGTTTTGGTCCGGTCGATGAAAACCGTCATTTCCTGATCGGACAGGTCGATACGCACTTCGACATCGGCCGCCAGCGAAGGCAGCGCCATCGCCAGCCAGACCAATACCCACCATCGCATCAGGCCGTCATGTGCCGTGCGCGTGCGCCCCGCTCGATCGCCGCCGCGTGCAGGCGGTCGATATTCAACTCGTACCGGATTTCTTCCAGCAGGCGCAGTTCAGTGTGCTGGATCGTACCATCGGCGGCGGCCACGTCGCAGGCCAGCGCATAGGCCGTTTCGAACAGGTGTTCGGGCAGGTTATCCCGCACCAGTCCGAACAACGCGTCCAGCCCGTCCTCGACACTGAAAAGGTCGAACACCGTCTGCGCCATCACGTTCATCCGGTCCACATCGTAGCTGCCGAAGATCGGAAGGTTGTTCACCGCCGATTCGATCTTGACCAGTTCGGCGGTGCGGATTTGCTCGTCCGAGGCCGAGACCGCGATCATCACGGCCACAAGACAATCCTGGGGTGTCAGCGGGTGTGGAACTTGATCGTTCATCGGAGATCCTTTCGGGGTATGTTGCAGCGCAGAATATTGACTGTGCCGCCCCTCGGCAATAGGAAGCGAGCGACCTTGGCGCGCCTTTGCGCACAGGAAAACACGGGAAGAAAATCATGTCCGAGATACGCGATGCCGCGATGAGTTCGAAAGCCTGGCCTTTTGAAGAAGCGCGCCGCGTGCTCAAACGATATGAGAAAACGCCGCCCGAAAAGGGTTATGTGCTGTTCGAAACCGGCTATGGGCCGTCGGGCCTGCCGCATATCGGGACATTCGGCGAGGTGCTGCGCACCACCATGATCCGCCGCGCGTTCGAGGTGATCAGCGACATCCCGACCAGGTTGATCTGTTTTTCCGACGATCTGGACGGCATGCGCAAGGTGCCGGGCAACGTGCCAAATCAGGAAATGTTGCACGAGCACCTGCAAAAGCCGCTGACCAGCGTGCCCGACCCGTTCGGCACGCATGACAGCTTTGGCCACCACAACAACGCCATGCTGCGCCGGTTCCTGGATACGTTCGGGTTCGACTACGAATTCATCTCGGCCACCGAGTTCTACCGCTCGGGCCGGTTCGACGCGGTGCTGTTGCGCGCGGTCGAACGCTATGACGACCTGATGGCCGTCATGCTGAAATCCCTGCGCGAGGAACGTCGGCAGACCTATTCGATCTTCCTGCCGCTGCATCCCGAAACGGGCCGGGTTCTTTATGTGCCGATGAAAGAGGTGAACGCCAAGGATGGCACGATCACCTTTGACGACGAAGAGGGCCGTGAATGGACCCTGCCCGTCACCAGCGGCAACGTGAAACTGCAATGGAAGCCCGATTTCGGCGCCCGTTGGGCCGCGCTTGGCGTGGATTTCGAGATGTATGGCAAAGACCATTCCACCAACACGCCGATCTATGACCGCATCTGCCAGATCCTTGGCTGGAAAGCGCCCGAGCATTTCACCTACGAACTGTTCCTCGACGACACCGGCCAGAAGATTTCCAAATCCTCGGGCAACGGGATCAGCATCGACGAATGGCTCAGCTATGCCTCGACGGAAAGCCTGAGCTATTTCATGTATCAGAAGCCGAAAACGGCCAAGCGCTTGTATTTCGACGTGATTCCCAAGGCGGTCGACGAATATCACCAGCAGTTGCGCGCCTATCCCGATCAGGACATCAAGGCGCAGTTGAACAACCCGGTTTACCATATTCACAATGGCGACGTGCCCGAAAGCCGCATGGTGGTGCCGTTCTCGATGCTGCTGAACCTCGCCTCGGTCGCCGGGGCCGAGGACAAGGAAACGCTGTGGGGCTTCATCCGGCGCTATGCGCCCGAGGCCAGCCCGGAAACCCATGCCGATCTGGATGCGGCGGCCGGGTTTGCGGTGCGCTATTACAACGACTTCGTGAAGCCCGGCAAAACCTACCGTGCGCCCACCGATTCGGAGCGCGAGGCGCTGGAGGATTTGCGCGACAGGCTCAAGGCGTGGGACGGCGCGGCGGATGCCGAGGAACTGCAAGGCCTTGTTTTTGCCTGCGGGCGCGAGCGGTTCGACCCGATGCGCGACTGGTTCAAGGCGCTGTACGAGGTTCTGCTGGGCGCGTCGCAAGGGCCGCGGTTCGGCGGGTTCATCGCGCTCTATGGCGTGGATGAAACCGTGCGGCTGATCGACGATGCGCTGGCGGGCAAGCTGGCCTGATCTGCGCCATTGCGGGGAGCGGGACTGCTTGCTAGGCTGACCTGCAAAAGGAGAGCCGGGGCATGAAACGTATCGCACTGATTTCACTGGGAATTACCGGGCTGGCCGTGGCCTGCGCCAAGGCCCCGTCGATGCCCGAACCGCCCGAGGGGCAGGCATTGTTCGACGCGAACTGCGCGCAGTGCCACGGGGTTTCGGGCACGGGCGACGGCGAATGGGCCGATGCGATGGACCCGCGCCCCGCCGACCTGACCCGGTTGAGCGAGAACGGCCAGTTCCCCCGCGCCCGTGTTCTGAGCGTGATCGACGGGTATGACCGCACCGGATTGCCGGGCAAGGAGATGCCGGAATTCGGCCTGCTTCTGGAAGGCGATACCGTGCCCGTGGATGTGGGCGACGGGGTGCTGACCCCCACGCCGCGCCCCTTGGCGGCGCTGCTGGTTTATCTGGAAAGTATCCAGCAGTAACAACAGCTTAGATGCGGCATATGCCTTTCAACTGAAGGCTCTTCCAGGGCAGAAGAACGGTGTTCGGCTCCGGCAGGTCCCCAAGCGGGAAGGCGTCGGACAGCATGGCGCGCAGGCGTTCCGTGCGGGGCGCCTCGGGGTCGAGCGTGGCGCAGCACACATATTCCTCGACGATGCTGGCCTGCTGTTCATAGCCATAGTCCAGAAAGTCGGTTCTGGTCGAGATATCGAACAGGTAGGGATCGTCGCTGACCCGGTGTTCGTGAAAGGCACGCAGGGGCGAATAGCCCGTCTGACGGCGGTTCTGCCATTGCCAGACATGAGTCATTTCATGGGCAAAGATCATGGCGTGCACGAGGCTCATGAACGCAGGATATTGCGGCATGTAGTTGGGCTCATACCAGTCCTTGGAGAAAAACACCTTGTTATGCACCACCACGGCCGCCGGGGCGACGGTGACGGTTGGGGTTGTCGGCTCGGGCAGGATGCGTTCCCGGCAGGTCAGGCGCGGGCGTTTCTGGCGGGGGTAGGTGACCTTGCCGATCAATGCGCCGTTGACCACGCGGATGCGGTCGGTGTTCAGGCTGTCGCCATGTATGCGGGTGGCGAAGGCGGTTTCGGTCGGCGTCAGGGGACGTCCGCAGGAAATCAGGATGAAGGGAACGAGAATCCAGAGCCAGCGCATGGGCGAAGGTTAGCAAGAGATGACCGGAGCGGACAGCGTGAATCGTCCAGGGTGGCGAATCGGGCGTAAGGCGTTGGTTAATCGGCTAAAACCCGGTTCGGTATCGCATCGGTAATACATCGGTATCGCGTCGGTGCGGGGGGCGGTATTCGGCGGGGTTAACGGGGCGTGCGGTGGGGTTTTGTACGAAACGGGGGTGGGTTTTGTACGGAGCGGTTTTTCGGGTGGGTGGCGGGTGGTGCGCATGAATGCGCACCCTACGGGGCTTGATGAGGATTAAAGAACCTCGTTGTTTGAAAGTGCTTCAAAGCGCTCTGTGCAAAATTCAAACATCCAACTCCTCCACGAACCTCGCATTCTCGGAAATATACTGGAACCGCAGTTCCGGCTTTTTGCCCATCAGGCGTTCGACCAGGTCGCCGGTCTCTCCCGGTTCGTCCTCGTCGATGGTGACGCGGATCAGTTTGCGGGTTTTCGGGTCCATCGTGGTTTCTTTCAGGTCCTTCGCGTCCATCTCGCCCAGGCCCTTGAAGCGTGACACGTCGATCTTGCCCTTGCCGCCAAGGCCCTTTTCCAGCCATGCGTCGCGCTCGGCCTCGTCGATGCAGTAGACGCGTTTCGCGCCCTGCGTCAGGCGGTAGAGCGGCGGGCAGGCCAGGTAGAGGTGGCCCGCGTCGATCATCGGGCGCATCTGGGTGAAGAAGAACGTCATCAGGAGCGAGGCGATATGCGCGCCGTCCACGTCGGCGTCGGTCATGATGATGATCTTGTCATAGCGCAGATCGTCGATGTTGAATTTCGTCCCCAGCCCGACACCGAGCGCCTGCGTCAGGTCGTTGATTTCCTGATTGCTGCCCAGTTTGGAACTGGCCGCGCCCAGAACGTTCAGGATCTTGCCGCGCAGCGGCAGCAGCGCCTGTGTCTTGCGGTCGCGGCCCATCTTGGCCGAGCCACCCGCGCTGTCGCCCTCGACGATGAACAGTTCGGTGCCCTCGCGGGTGTTGGACGAACAATCGACCAGCTTGCCGGGCAGGCGCAGTTTCTTGGTGGCGGATTTGCGTTGGGTTTCCTTTTCCTGACGGCGGCGCAGGCGTTCTTCGGCGCGCAGGACGAGGAAATCGAGGATCGCCCCGGCGGATTTGGTGTCGGACGCCAGCCAGTTGTCGAAATGGTCGCGCACGGCGTTTTCGACCAGGCGCTGCGCCTCGGTGGTGGCGAGGCGGTCCTTGGTCTGGCCGACGAATTCGGGCTCGCGGATGAAGCAGGATACCAATGCGCAGCCGCCTGTCATCAGGTCGTCGCGGGTGATGTTGCCCGCCTTCTTGTTGTTCACCAACTCGCCATAGGCCTTGATCCCCTTGAGGATCGCGGCCCAGAACCCGGCGACATGGGTGCCGCCCTCGGGGGTGGGAACGGTGTTACAGTAGCTCTGGAGGAACCCGTCGCGCGAGGGGGTCCAGTTGATCGCCCATTCCACCTTGCCCGGCGTGCCGAACCGTTCCTGAAAATCGACGGTTCCGGCAAAGGGCCGATCGGCATAGGTGGCCGCCTGCCCCAGCGTTTCCTTGAGGAAGTCCGACAGGCCGCCGGGGAAATGGAACGTGGCCTCTTGCGGGGTGTCGCCCTCGGCAATGGCGGATTTCCAGCGGATTTCGACGCCCGAGAACAGGTAGGCCTTGGAGCGGATGGATTTGAACAGGCGCGAGGGTTTGAAACGGTGCGAGCCGAAGATTTCCTCATCGGCGTGGAAGGTGATGGTGGTGCCGCGCCGGTTGGGGGCCTGCCCGATCTTTTCGACCGGCCCCAGCGGGGTGCCGCGCGAAAAGCGCTGTTCGTAGACTTCCTTGTTGCGCGCGACCTGCACGACCATCGAATCCGACAGGGCATTGACCACCGACGCACCGACCCCGTGCAGCCCGCCCGAGGTCTGATAGGCCTTGCCGCTGAATTTCCCGCCCGCATGCAGGGTGCACAGGATCACCTCGAGCGCGGATTTGCCGGGGAACTTGGGGTGCGGGTCGATGGGAATGCCGCGCCCGTTGTCGCGCACGGTCAGCGAGTAGTCCTCGTGGAGTTCCACCTCGATCCGGTTGGCATGGCCTGCCACGGCCTCGTCCATGGAGTTGTCGAGGATTTCGGCCACCAAGTGGTGCAGCGCCCGTTCGTCGGTGCCGCCGATATACATGCCGGGGCGTTTGCGGACGGGTTCCAGCCCCTCCAGCACCTCGATGGAGGAGGCGTCGTAATCGGTGGACTCGGCAGGTGTCAGAAGATCGTCGGCCATTGTGCGCTGCTCTTGGTTTTATGGGTTGGCGGGCATTATGGCAGAGCGCGCGGGGCGGGGAAAGTGGGACTGCGCGTCTTTCGTGCCGACACGGGAAATGCCGCCCGGACCGGCGCATTAAAAATATTCATTCAAAACGAACCGGGTGCCCCAATTTCGCCATGATTGACACTCAGCATACAACCTAAGGTTTGGTTTTGACTGTGCAGCTTGGGTTTAAGGCGAAATACAAGTGGGGCGCAAAATGCGAAACTTCTTACACCTTGTCCAACCCGAGGGCGAATGGATCGAGATTCCCCAAGGTTATAAGACCACCAGGGCCTGGACACCGCAGATCGGCGACATCTTTCCCAACTTCAAGGCCTGGGGCACGCAGGGCGATTTCTGTTTCCACAACTGGGCCGAAGGCCGCTGGGTCTATTTCTTCAGCCACAGGTCGGCCTTTGCGCCGCTGTGCTCGACCGAGCTGGCCTCGCTGGCGGTGTATCAGGAAGCGTTCAAAAAGGCGGATATCGCCGTTGCCGCTATTTCGGTCGGATCGCTCGAAGATACGATGTCCTGGGTCGAGGAGGTGGAGGAAACCTTCGATCTGTCGATTGACTTCCCGGTTCTTTCGGACCCTCACGGGAAACTGTCGCGGGGAATGGGGCTGATCCATCCCAAGAACGATCCGAACCACAGTATCCGGAAAAGTTTCATCATCGACCCGGCCCTTCAGGTGCGGATGATGTTCGATTATCCGGCATATGTGGGCCGCTCGAGCGAAGAGGTGCTGCGCGCGGCTCAGGCGTTGCAGATTGCGGAACGGACCAAGCTGGCCGTTCCGGCCGACTGGCAGCCGGGCGACGATCTGCTGGCGCGGCCGGGGCAGGATGAAGATAGCCGCCTGACAAGCCTTTACGGCAAGGACTGGACCCGCGTGAAGAGTTATCTCAAGGTCGTTCACCCCAATGGGTTTGCCCGGTCCTGAGCGCCCGGCGAACCTGACGCGCATCACCACCACTCACGAACTTGCCCGGACGGCCCAGTGGGCCGCCGGGCGTCACTCCGGGCGCAGTTGGGCGAGATAACGGGCGCACCCCCTGAGGGCGGCGGTATCGTCGGCGATCAGGGTCACCGGGATATCCCGCAGGATGGCGGAATAAGGCCCCTTGGCCGCGAAGAATTCGGGAAAGTCCGATACGGCGAGGTATGGGGCGATGGCCCGCGCCGTGCCGCCGATCAGGTAAAGCCCGCCCGTGGCCATGTGATGCAGGCACAGATCGCCGGCCACGGTTCCCAGCAAATGCGTGAAGACGCGCAGCGTTTCGCTGGCCGCTGCATCCGTTCCATCGGCATGGTTGTGGATGATCTGGCGGGTGTCCGATGCCGTGCCCCCCAGCCAATGGTGAAGCCGCAGAAGGCTGGGACCGGACAGCGCGGCCTCGATGGGTTTGTGGGGATGGGTCTGCGCCAGATGGTCTGTCAGCGCGTTGAGCCGCGCATCGCCGTGGGGCAGCCCGGTATGGCCGGACTCCGCCGCAGGAACGAACAGCCTGCCGCCCACACGATGCGCCACGGCCACGTTGCACCCTGTCCCCAGCCCAAGCACGAGCCGCGCGCCGTCTGGCTGCGGTTGCCCCGGCAGGATCGGGACAACCGCGCTGTCGGGCAGATCATCCAGCGCACAGGCCTGCGCCTGCAAATCGTTGATCAGGTGCACCTGCCCCGCGCCGGTGGCGGTACGCAGATCGTCGGGCGCGATGAACCAGTCGAGATTGGTCAGTTGCGCCCCGCCGGTTCGCACCGGCCCGGCCACTCCGGCACAAAGCGCGGCGATGGGGCCGGGCTGCACCGCGTCGAGATACGCCGCCAACAGCGGTGCCAGCCCGGCAAAACCGGCGTTCGCATGACTGCGCGTGCTGTCGGGGCGCAGCCCGCGATGATCGGCCAGCCCGACGCGGGTATTGGTGCCCCCCACATCCGCCAGCAGGTGCAGATCAGCCATCGCGCCAGCGGTCCATCGTGGCGCGGGCGGCATGGGCCAACATCAGAACGTCGATCCCGACCGCAAGGAACTGTGCGCCCCAGTCGCGATAGCTGCGGGCGACATCGTGATCGAGCGCCAGGATGCCCGCCGCCTTGTCGCTGGTGGCGATCCGGCCAAGCGCATCGCGGATCACCTGTTGCACCTCGTCAACGCGGGTATCGCCAAGATACCCCATATCGGCGGACAGGTCCGAGGGGCCGATGAACACGCCATCCACCCCGTCGACGGCAAGGATATCGTCCAGCGCCTCGATCCCGGCGCGGCTTTCGACCTGCACCAGAAGGCAAATCTGGTCGTTCGCCGTGGCGATGTAATCGAGGTCGGTCGAAAATTGCGTGGCCCGCGCCGACGCCGCGCCCGAGCCGCGAATGCCCTGCGGTGGGTAGCGCGTGGCGCGCACCAGATCGCGGGCCTGTTCAGCGCTTTCGACCATCGGGATCAACAGGGATTGCGCGCCGATATCCAGAACCTGCTTGATCGCCCATGCCTCGCCCATGGGCAGGCGCACCACGGGCTGGCTGTCCCGGCCATGCAGCACCTGCAACTGGTGCATCATGCTGCGCAGGTCGTTCGGGGCGTGTTCGCCGTCGATCACCAGCCAGTCGAACCCGGCGGTCGCCATGATTTCGGTGGCATAGGGATCGGCGAAGGTGGCCCAACAGCCATAGAGCCTTCGGCCGCTGGCAAGGGCCTTTTTCAGGTGATTTTCGGGGGCTGGCATCGTGGGTCTCCTGTCATGATTTGGCGACAGGATAGATCGCACGACGGAAAAGCACCACGGCAAGAAGGGCAACACGATGGACAGTATTCGTGCGCTGTGCTTTGGTCGCGCCATGTTGCGTTCGACACGGTTTCCCTATCTGGTCACAGGCCTGATCACGCTGGCCACCGCCGCCATACTTCTGGGTATGGGGCGCGGCGCGATCTGCCCCTGCGGTTACGTGGATTTCTGGGGCCCCGTGGGCAGCGAAGAGGCCAATCAGCAACTGGCCGACTGGTACACGCCGAGCCATCTGCTGCACGGGTTCCTCTTCTATGCGCCACTCTGGCTGGTCGCCCGCCGGATGACCCTGGGCTGGCGTCTGGTCATCGCGACGGTGGTGGAATGCGCATGGGAGATCGTCGAGAACACCGACGCGGTGATCGCGCGCTATCGGGAAACGACGATCTCGATGGATTATATCGGCGACAGCGTTCTGAACTCGGTCTCGGATATCGTGGCGATGTTCGTCGGGTTCTGGCTGGCGCGGGTGATCCCCGTCTGGGCCAGCGTGGCCACCGTGATCGGGTTCGAGCTGTTGACAGCTGTCATCATCCGCGACGGGCTGACGCTGAACGTGGTGATGCTGCTGTGGCCGATAGATGCGATCATGGAATGGCAGGCCGGGGGCTGAGGGCTTTACTTTTCCCGGCAAACCCCCGACAGATTTCATCATGAACGATCATGTCAAAGGGCTGCTGATCACCGCGATCGGCGTTTTGTTCGTGGTGCCGGATTCCCTTTTCGTCCGGCTGATCGAGGCTTCCGCGCCGACGATCACCTTTTGGCGTGGGGTCACATCCGGCGGGTTCATCCTGATCGGCGTGCTGGCCGTGATGGGGTTGCGGGGATTTCGCGACGTGGCGCGCACGGGCTGGCCGGGGCTGATCTATACGGTGCTGATCGCCACGACCGCGCCGGGGTTCGTGCTGGCCGTGACATGGACCAGCGTGGCCAATGTGGTTTTCATCATCGCCTCGATGCCCGTATTCGCGGCGATCTTCAGCCGGGTGTTTCTGGGCGAGACGATCAGCCGCCGCATGGTTCTGACCATGATGGGCGTGTTCGCGGGGCTTGGCATCATAGCGTGGGGGTCAGGCGAAACCGAAGGCGCATCCTGGCAGGGCGACCTGATGGCGCTTGGCGTATCGGCCAGTTTCGCCGGTGCGATGACGGCGGTGCGCAAGGTGCGCAATACCTCGATGGTGCCCGCCATTCCGGTGGCCTATCTGGGGGCGTCACTGGTGATCTGGCCGTTTGCCGATCCGGGCACGGCGATGCCGTCGCAATGGCCGCTGCTGTTGGGGCACGGCGCGTTCATCACCGTTTCCACCACCCTGCTGACCCTTGGCCCGCGTTATATAGCCTCCGCCGAGGTGGCGCTGCTGATCCTGCTGGAATCGGTGCTGGCGCCGCTGCTGGTCTGGGCCGTGATCGGCGAAGACCCCGGCCCCTGGGCGCTGGCGGGGGGCGCGGTGGTGATCGGGGTGCTGTTCGTGTCGAACCTGTGGGTCCTGCGCCATCGGCGGCGGATGCGGAATGTGCCGCAGCCACGGGTCGGGCCACCACCCATGCAATAGCGCAAGGCGTGGACCGCCCCTGAACAGGTCAGGAACGGCCCTTGCCAGGCGGCTTAGTCGTAGCTGCGCTGATCCTCGATCACCTTGCCGTCATTGGGCAGACTGCCCCTGGCCACGATCTCGATCCGGCCCTTGAGCTTGAGCGCCTCGGTGACCGATCCAGCATAGGTATCGGCATCGCCGCCATCGGCCTCGATCCGGACGGTCATCACGTCCATCTCGCCCTCGCGGGTGGCGATGACGCGGGCCCTGGAGATTTCATCATGCCGGGCCACCAGCGCGGCCACCTGTTCGGGGCGCACGAACATGCCCTTGATCTTGGTGGTCTGATCGGCACGGCCCATCCAGCCCCTGATGCGCATATTGGTGCGGCCACAGGGGCTGACCCCTTCCATCACCGCGCTCAGATCGCCCGTGGCGAAGCGGATCAGCGGGTAATCGGGGTTGAGCGTGGTCACCACGACCTCGCCCACCTCGCCGGGCCCGACCGGATCGCCGGTACCGGGGGTGACGATTTCGACGATCACGCCCTCGTCCACGATCATGCCGTCCTGGGCCTCGGATTCATAGGCGATGTTGCCCAGATCGGCGGTGGCATAGCATTGCAGGCAGGCGATCCCGCGATCCGCGTATTCCTGCCGCAGCGACGGGAACAGCGCCCCGCCGCCCACCGCCGCCTTGGTGATGTTCAGATCGAGCCCCAGTTCCGCGGCCTTGTCGAGGATGATCTTGAGGTAATCGGGAGTCCCGGCATAGGCGGTGACGCCCACGTCATGGGCCGCGCGCGCCTGAAGCTCGGTCTGGCCCGTCCCGGCGGGCAGCACCGCAGCCCCGACAGCCCGCGCGCCGTTTTCGAAGATCATCCCGGCAGGCGTCAGGTGGTAGCCAAAGCAGTTCTGCACGATATCGCCCTCGCCCACACCGCAGGCCTTCAGGAAACGCCCCATGCGCCACCAATCGTGGCTGTCCCCGCCCGGTTCGTAAATCGGACCCGGCGACTGGAAAACATGGGCAAAGCCCGAAGCATTGCGCGTGGTCAGGCCGCCAAGCGGCGCATGCGCGGCCTGCGCGCGCCCCAGATCGGATTTGCGCAGAACCGGAAGCGTGGCCAGATCGTCCGCGCCGCGAATGGCCGCCGGATCGACACCGGACAGCGTTGCCGCATAACCGGGCAGGGCCTGAGCGCGCTCGATCTGCCGGGGCAGCGCCTGCGCAATCGCGGCGGCGCGCTCGTCCGCGCTGCGCGTTTCCAGATCGTCGAAATACTTGGACATATCACTTTCCTCTGAAGGGTGCCGCATGACGGCGGCGCCTTGCAAATCCAAACCCGGCTTAGCTGAGCCACCGCTTGCGGCGGCGATAGCTGCGCACGTCGCGGAAGCTCTTGCGTCCTTCATCCGACATGCCGAGATAGAATTCCTTGACGTCGGGATTTTCGCGCAGCGCATCGGCGGGACCGTCCATCACCACCCGGCCACTTTCCAGAATGTAGCCGTAATGGGCGAACCGCAGGGCGACGTTGGTGTTCTGCTCGGCCAGAAGGAAGGTGTAGCCTTCTTTCTCGTTGAGCGATTTCACGATGTTGAAAATCTGTTCCACCAGCTGCGGGGCAAGGCCCATGCTGGGCTCGTCCAGCAGGATCGTTTCCGGGCGGCTCATCAGGGCACGGCCGATGGCGACCATCTGCTGCTCCCCGCCCGAGGTATAGCCCGCCTGACTGCGGCGGCGTTCCTTGAGGCGCGGGAAATAGTCGTAAACCATGTTCAGGTCGGCATCTATATCCCCCCGCGAGGCACGGCGCGTATAGGCGCCGGTCAGCAGGTTTTCCTCGACCGTGAGGTGTTCGAAGCAGTGCCGCCCTTCCATCACCTGGATGACGCCCCGTTTCACCAGGTCCGACGGCACCAGATCCTGCACGCGATCACCGCGATACCTGATAGATCCCTTGGTGACCTCACCACGTTCCGAGCGCAGCAGGTTGGAAATGGCCTTGAGCGTCGTCGTCTTGCCCGCGCCGTTGCCCCCCAGAAGGGCGGTGATCCCGCCCTTGGGCACGCTCAGGCTGACGCCTTTCAGTACGAGGATCACGTGGTTGTAGATCACCTCGATATTGTTGACCTCAAGCAGTGTCTCGTCGGTGCGTCCTGCGTCGAGCATGTGTCTCTCCATCATGGGTCGCGCAATCTGCGACCCCTCTTGCGTGGGGTGGGAAGCGGCGGCCAGCCCGCCGCTTCCGTCGTTTTGTCAGGCCGCGATCAGTTGCAGGCCGGAGTGATATTGCTCTCTTCGGCATAGGCCATAGAGTCGGCTTCGATCAGCGGCTGAATGATTTCCTGATCCGACTGCATGTAGTCGGTGATCAACTTCCATTCGCCCGCGCTGGCATCCCATTGGCCGATCGCGGCAAACCCGTTCCCGCCATGGTTCTCGCAGGAAACCGTGAATTCGGGACCGAATTTCGGCAGCCCCAACGCGACCATCTTCTCTTCGGTCATTTCAAGGGCCTCCATGCCATCGCGCATCATCGCGGGGGTAATCTGGCTGGTGCCATGGATTTCCTGCGCAGTCTTCGCGGCTTCGGCCACCAGCATCGCGGCATAAAGACCGCGGTTATAGATCGCCGTTCCGTGCTGATCGCCCGCCCCGGCAGCAAGCCCCTTGTCGAAGACATGCGTCTTCAGGTCGTCGTACAGCGGGTAATCATCGCCAAGGTTGTGGAAGGTCAGCGCCTTATAGCCATGCGCGCCCTCGCCCGCGGGCTTCACGTCGTTCTCCGAACCCGACCACCAGATGCCGATGAATTTGTCCATCGGGAAACGAATGTTGACGGCTTCCTGAATGGCGACCTGGTTCATCACGCCCCAGCCCCACATGATCACATAATCGGGCTTTTCACGGCGGACTTGCAGCCACTGGGATTTCTGCTCCTGACCGGGGTGATCCACCGGCAGCAATGTCAGGTCATAGCCGTGCTTCTTCGCAAGCTCCTCCAGCGTGCGAATCGGCTCCTTGCCATAGGCCGAGTTGTGATAGACCAGCGCAATGGTCTTGCCGCTGATATCGCCGCCCTCCTGATCAAGGATGTGTTTGACCGCAACGGATGCGCCATCCCAGTAGTTGGCCGGGAAATTGAACACCCACGGGAACACGGCGCCATTCTTTGCGGATGTCCGCCCAAGGCCCGAGGTCAGCATCGGAATGCCGTCTGCCGTCACCTTGGGGATAAGCTGATAGGTGATCCCGGTCGAAAGCGGTTGATAGACGAGCGAGCCAAGATCCTTGGTCGACTCGTAGCATTCCACGCCCTTTTCGGTGTTATAGGCGGTTTCGCATTCGGGCACCTCGAGCTTTTCGCCGCCAATGCCTCCGTCACGCTCGTTCAGAAGGGTGAAATAGTCGGCGTAACCGTCGGCAAAGGGAATACCGCCGGCGGCATAGGGGCCCGTGCGATAGCTTAGCGACGGAAAGACGAGTTCCGCCATGGCCGGCGCGGCAGTCACCACGGCTGCCAGTGCAGTTGCAATCAGTTTCATTTTCATCGGTTCATATCCTCCCTTGGTGTTGTTCCGATGGTGTCAATCGCCGGGGGTTTCCGGCCCCCGGTCTTTTCTCCTCGGGCCCGTCCCTAGTGCGGGAAGGGCCAAAGCCTCAGTTTTTCCTTGGCGACGCGCCACAGTTGCGCCAGCCCGTGCGGTTCGGCGATCAGGAAGACGATGATCAGCCCGCCGACGATCATGAATTCCAGATGCGCAGCCAGGTCGGTCGGCCAGCCAAGCCCGCTTACCAGGGTGTTCTTCAGCAGCACCGGCAGCAGCACCAGGAACGCCGCGCCGGCGAAGCTGCCGAAGATCGAACCGAGGCCGCCGATGATGACCATGAACAGCACGAGGAACGATTTGTTGATGCCGAATGCCTCGCCCACCTCGACCGCGCCCAGATAGACCGCGAAAAACAGCGCGCCGGCGATGCCGACGAAGAACGAGCTGACGGCAAAGGCGCTGAGTTTTGCGCGCAACGGGTTCACGCCGATGATCTCGGCGGCAATGTCCATGTCGCGGATCGCCATCCATTTGCGCCCGGCCATGCCCCGCGTCAGGTTGCGCGCGATCAGGGCGCAGACCACGGTAAAGACCAGGCAGAACAGATAGGCGGCCCAGGGCGCGGTTTCGGCGCCGGTCACCGGCACGCCGAAGATCGTACGCTCGGGCGCGCTGATCTGGCCCGAAGCCGAGTAGTTGTAGAACCACGGCACCCGGTTGAACAGCCAGACCAGAAAGAACTGCGCGGCCAGCGTGGCCACCGCCAGGTAAAAGCCCTTGATCCGCAGCGAGGGCAAGCCAAACAACACGCCCACAATGGCCGTCACGCCGCCTGCCAATACGACATGGAACAGGATGTTCACCTCGGGGAAGGCCGTCATCAGCTTGTAGCAGGCATAAGCGCCCACAGCCATGAACCCGCCGGTGCCGAGGCTGACCTGCCCGCAATATCCCACAAGGATGTTCAGGCCGATGGCCGCGATGGAATAGATCAGGAACGGCAGGAAGACCGCGTTCACCCAGTAGTCGTTGATGACGAAGGGCACCACGGCAAAGGCCGCGACCAGAACCGCGTAATAGCGGTAGCGGTCGAACCGGATCGGGAATGTCTGGTTGTCCTCGGCATAGGAGGTCTTGAAGTCACCGGCTTCACGATAGAACATTTCAGATTACCTCCCCTTGGATTTGATCGTCTTCGCGCTTTTGCACGCGGTTGGCGGGCCTCGCATACCCGGTCGCCTCGGAATGGTGCACGAGCCAGAAATAGGCCAGCATTCCCAGCCCTCCGCCGATGGCCGCCAGCACGAGGGCGGTGACCATCTGCACGGTGTTGTCGATGTCCGCCGTCAGGGCGAGATAGCCGAAGGCCCAGAAGCCCGACCAGGCGACGACGTTTGCAATGGCGATCAGCTTGGTCATCGTCATACCCTCTCGATGATCTTCTCGCCGAACAGGCCCTGTGGCCGGAAGACGAGGAAGAGTAGCGCCAGAACGTAGGCGAACCAGTTTTCGGTCGCGCCGCCGATCATCGAGCCGATGGCGAATTCGAACAGTTTCTCACCCACGCCGATCAGCAGCCCGCCGACAATCGCGCCGGGGATCGAGGTAAAGCCGCCCAGCATCAGAACCGGCAGCGCCTTGAGCGCGATCAGCGAAAGCGAGAACTGAACGCCCGATTTCGTGCCCCACATGATGCCCGCGACCAGAGCCACGAACCCGGCCAGCGACCAGACCATGACCCAGATGAAGTTCAGGCTGATCCCCACCGACAGCGCCGCCTGGTGATCGTCGGCCACGGCGCGCATGGCGCGGCCCTGTTTGGTGTATTGCGCAAAGACGATCAGCGAGAACACCAGCGCGGCGGCAATCGCCGTGGCGACCAGATCGAGATTGTCGATGAAGAAGCCGTAATCGAAGATGTTGAACGTGAAATCGTCGATGGCCAGGTTGATGCCCTGCGGCAGGCCCACATCCATCTTCTTGATGTCGCTGCCCCACATGATGTCCCCGAAGCCTTCGAGGAAATAGGCAAGGCCGATGGTGGCCATGAACAGGATGATCGGTTCCTGATTGACGAGATGCCGGAAGATCAGCGTGTTGACCGCCCAGGCCAGCACGACCATCACCACCATCGTCAGCAGGATCGCCAGCAAGGCCGGGACGTGCCAGCCGAAATGGTGAACCTCGGTGCCGAACACGGCGTTGATCAGGTGGCTGAAGGGCACCTGCCCCTCCATGATCCCCACCAGCGTCAGCGCGGCGAACAGGGCCATGACCCCTTGGGCGTAGTTGAAGATGCCCGACGCCTTGTAGATCAGCACGAAGCCCAGTGCGACGAGCGCATAGAGAACCCCGGCCATCAGACCGTTCAGGACAACCTCGGTTCCCCAGATTAACTGCTCAGGCATGTTGTGATCCTCCCTGAATGTCGTGGTTCCGGCTGGAATCAGTCATGGGCCACCCCCAGATAGGCGTCGATCACATCCTGATTGTTGCGCACCTCGTCGGGTGTGCCGTCACCGATCTTCTTGCCGTAATCCATCACGACCACCCGGTCGCTCAGGTCCATCACCACGCCCATGTCGTGTTCGATCAGGGCGATGGTGGTGCCGAATTCGTCGTTCACGTCGAGGATGAAGCGGCTCATGTCCTCTTTCTCTTCGACGTTCATGCCCGCCATCGGTTCATCCAGCAGCAGGATCGACGGCTCGGCGGCCAGCGCGCGGGCAAGTTCGACCCGCTTTTTCAGACCGTAAGGCAACCGCCCCACCGGCGTTTTGCGAATGTGCTGGATTTCCAGGAAGTCGATGATCTTTTCCACGGCTTCGCGGTTTTCCACTTCTTCGCGCTCGGCCCTGCCCTTCCAGAGCGCCTGCGCCATCAGGCCGGCGTCCATCTGGCGAATGCGGCCCGTCATGACGTTGTCCAGCACGGTCATGCCTTCAAAAAGCGCGATGTTCTGGAAGGTCCGGGCGATACCCTGCCGGGCCACCTGATAAGGCTTCATCGGCGGGCGCAACGCGCCCTTGTACCAGACCTCGCCCTCTTGCGGGTTGTAGAACCCCGAGATGACATTGAGCATACTGGACTTGCCCGCACCGTTGGGGCCGATGATCGCGCGGATTTCGCCCTCGCGGATATCGAAACTGATGTCCTGAATGGCGACCACACCGCCAAAGCGCAGCGTGATATGTTTCATCTCCATCACCACACCGCCGATCTTGCGGCCATCTTCGGTGGTATAGCCCTGTGACATGTCAAGCATGGCTCAACCCTTTCTCATAGGTGGTCTGCGGGGCGGTGGCGCCGCTTGCGCAACCGGCGTCGCGTGCCGGACCATCATTCCGCAGCGACCTTCGTGTCGCCATTCACCGGCACCACCGCGGCATCGCGGATTTCCAGCGTCGCGCTGATCGACCCCTTGCGCCCGTCTTCATAGGTGACTTCGGTGGTGGTGAAGATGTCCCCGGACCCATCGTAAAGCGCGCCCAGAAGATCCCCGAACTTCTCGGCGATCACGCCGCGGCGCACCTTGCGCGTGCGGGTCATTTCGCCGTCATCGGCATCCAGTTCCTTGTGCAGCACGAGGAAACGATGCACCTGGCAATGCGACAGCATCGGATCCTCCGCGAGGGACCGGTTCACCTCTTCCACATGGCCCTGGATCATGTCCAGAACCTTGGGATGGCCCGCCAGTTCCTGATAGGACGCATAGCCGATATTGTTGCGCTCGGCCCAGTTGCCCACTGCCGTCAGGTCAATATTGATGAAGGCCGTACACGCGTTGCGCTGATGGCCGAACACCACGGCTTCGAGAATGTTGGGATAGAACTTGAGCTTGTTCTCGACGTATTTGGGCGCGAACATCTTGCCGTCGGCCATCTTGCCCACATCCTTGGCGCGGTCGATGATCCGCAGATGCCCCGAGCCTTCCTCGAAGAAGCCCGCATCGCCGGTGGCGACCCAGCCTTCGGCGTCCTTGGTGCTCTTGGTGCTTTCCTCGTTCTTGTAATAGTATTCGAACGTGCCGGGGCTGCGATAGAACACCTCGCCCGACTCGTCGATCCTGATCTCAACCCCCGGCGCGGCGATGCCGACCGTATCGTTGCGCACCTCGCCATCGGGTTGCAGGGTGATGAACACCGAGGCCTCGGTCTGACCGTAAAGCTGTTTCAGGTTGATCCCCAACGAGCGGTAGAACTCGAAGATTTCCGGCCCGATCGCCTCACCCGCCGTATAGCCCACGCGCACCCGGCCGAAACCCAGCGTGTCCTTGAGCGGGCCATAGATGAACAGGTTGCCCAACGCGTATTTCAGACGGTCCCAGCCGCCGACCGGCTTGCCATCCAGAATGGCCGGTCCGACCTTGCGGGCATGCTCCATGAACACGTCGAACAGCCATTTCTTGAAGCGGCTCGCATCCTCCATCCGGATCATGACATTGGTCAGTTGGGTCTCGAACACGCGCGGCGGGGCGAAATAATAGGTCGGCCCGATCTCGCGCAGGTCGGTCTGCATCGTGTCGGGGGATTCCGGGCAGTTCACGCAGAAGCCGCACCAATAGGCCTGCCCGATCGAAAAGATGAAATCCCCTACCCATGCCATCGGCAGGTAGGCCAGAACCTCTTCGTTTTTCGTCAGGTTGTCGAACTCGGCGGACGAGCGTGACGCCTCGATGATATTGCGGTTGGACAGCACCACGCCCTTGGGCTTGCCGGTGGTGCCCGAGGTATAGAGCATCACGCAGATGCTGTCGTAATCCAGCTTTTCGCGGCGCGCCTTGAGGTCTTCGATGAACTCCCAATAGGCGGCACGGCCCTGATCCTGAATGCCGGCAAAGGTGTGCAGCTTGTGATGATCGTATTTCCGCATGCCGCGCGGATCGACATAGATCATGTGCTCGAACTGGTGGAGCCGATCCTGAATCTCGATCACCTTGTCGACCTGCTCCTGATCCTCGACCACGGCAAAGCGGGCGCCGCAATGATCCAGAACATAGGCCATCTCTTCGGCGGCGGCGTCCTGATACAGGGGCACGGGAATGGCGCCCACCGATTGCGCGGCCACCATCGACCAATAGAAATAAGGCCGGTTGCGTCCGATGATCGCGATGAAATCGCCCTCGTTCACGCCCAGATTGATCAGGCCAAGCGCCAGAGCTTCGATTTCCTTTTCGGCCTCCGCCCAGGTCCAGCATTGCCAGATGCCGAATTCCTTTTCGCGGTAAGCGGGCCTGCCGGCGAGCTCTTTGGCGTTCCGCTGAAGAAGCGCCGGAATGGAGCATAGCCCCTCCGCCGCCTGTGACGACTGTGCCAAGTTTTATCCTCCCAAATGTTCGCATTGCGAACAGATCGCCTTGTGACGGCGATTCCTCCTGCCATCAAAGGTGCTGGTTTGAACCTCACGGTCAACTTTTTCCTGAACATTTCGCAAACCTTACGAATTGTAACAGGCCGCCAAACAGGCTTTGCGCCCGCCCCGTCCGGTGCTAGCCATGGACAAAAGGACACCCCGACGATGCCCACACGCAGCCAAACCGACGCCATGACAATGGCGGGTCTGAACCTGATCCAGCAGGCCCTGTCGATTTACGACGCCGATCTGCAACTGGCCGTGTGCAACCACCGCTTTCAGGAGATGTTCGATCTGCCGGACTGGCTTGTGACGCCCGGTGCGTCCTTTGCCGACACGATCGGGTTTCTGGCCGAGCGGGGCGACTACGGCGAGGTGGACAACCTGGATGAATTCGTGCGCATCCGTGTCGAACAGGCGCGCGCCTTCGAACCGCACTACATGGAACGCCGCCGCGCCAATGGCCGGACCATCAGCGTCGAGGGCACCCCCCTGCCCGAAGGAGGGTGGGTGACGGTCTATACCGACATCACCCGCATCAAACGGCAGGAACTGCTGCTGCGCACGCGATCCGAGGAACTGTCGGATCAATTGCTCAGCTACTCCGAAGAACTCGCCGCCACCAACCGCGAATTGTCGGCCACAATCACCGCCCTGGAAGAAGCCAAGCGCCAGTTGACCGCCTCGGAGGCGCGCACGCGGCTGACGACCGAAATGATGCCCGCCCATATCGCCCATGTCGGGCCCGACGGGTGCTATACCTATTCCAACCGCCGCCTCAGCACGGTGATGCCCGGCTCGCAATCCGAGATCATCGGCCTGCACCTGAACGAGGCGCTGGCGCCCCAGCCCTATGCCGCGATCCGCCCCTATCTCGAACGGGCGTTCCACGGCGAGGCCTCGGTGTTCGAGTTCACGCACGAGCCCAGTTCGCGCCGCATCCGGGTGGCCCTTACCCCCGACGATACGCAGGGCGGCACTTATGTTCTGTCGATGGACATCACCGAAGAGGCACAAACCCGGTCGGCGCTGCAACAGACCCGCCGGCGCGAGATGGCCGCGCAACTGACCAGCGGGCTGGCGCATGATTTCTCGAACCTGCTGACCATCATCCTCGGGATGCAGTCGAAATTGCAGCGGATGGATCTGGGGCCACAGGCGAGCGAGTTGATCACCGCCACCCTGGCCGCAGCCCGGCGCGGCGGCGGATTGCTGAACCGGATCGCCGACATGACCGGCCCGCGCGAGCACATGCCCGCCCCCACCGATCTGTCGGCCTTTCTGGGCGATCTCGAAACACTGGCCCGCTCGACCTTGCCGGATGGCGTCAGCTTTGCCGTCAACAATCTGGCCACCGGGCGGGCGTTCCTTCTGGACCCCGGAATGTTGCAGGATTCGCTGCTGAATCTCGTTCTGAACGCCCGCGATGCCTGTGGTGCAACAGGCCGGATCGCCCTGACGGCGGCCTGCGTGCAGGACACGTGGCTGGAATTCGTCGTGACCGATACCGGCCCCGGATTTTCCGAGTATGCGCTGGCCCATGCGCTGGACCCGTTCTTTACCACCAAGGGCGGCGAAGGGTCCGGGCTGGGGCTGTCGATGGTCTATGATATGACCAAGCTGGCCGGTGGGCGTGTGCAACTGTCCAACACCGACACCGGCGGGCGCGTTTCGCTGCGCCTGCCGCTGCGGCCCGCCGATGACGCCGACACGCCCGGCATGATCCTTCTGGTCGAGGACAGCCCCGATTTGCGCGATGCGGTGCGCGACATGCTGCGAGATCTGGGCCATACGGTGATCGAAGCCGCCACCGCCGACGAGGCGCTGGCGCTGATCACGGAAGTGCCGCAGATTTCGGCGCTGCTGTCGGACATCTCGCTTGAAGGCGGCAAGACCGGCCTGGACCTGATCGAAGCCCTGCCCGAAGATCACTGCCCGGCCTTCCTGATGACGTCTCTGCCACCCGGCGCCGCGCTGCATCAGGCCGCGAAAGCCTGCGCGCCGGTGCTGCGCAAACCCTTCACCGCCGCGCAGCTCGACGCGTTCTTCAAATCGGATTCCCAACCATGACCGCACCCCTTGTCACCATCCTCGACGACGAGCCAGCCATCCGCACCATGCTTTCGGACGCGCTGGAAGAGGCGGGATTTCGCACCATGGCCTTTGGCCGCGCGACCGAGTTCGAAGCCGCACTGCGCACCACCCGGCCCGACATCTGCCTTGTCGATCTGTCGCTGCCCGACCGCGACGGGCTGACGCTGGTGCACCGGCTGGCCCTGGAACAGGGCGCGACGGTGATCATCATCTCGGGTCGGGCCGAAGTGCAGGACAAGGTGACCGGGCTGGAACTGGGAGCAGACGACTATATCATCAAACCGTTCGAGCCCGCCGAGGTGGTCGCCCGCGTGCGCGCCCGCCTGCGCCGCGACACGGCAGCGCCACAGAGTTCGGACACGGCACGGTTCAACGGCTGGACCGCCCATTTCCACCGCTATGTTCTGGAGGACGAGTCAGGGCTGGAAACGCCCTTCTCCCATGCCGAGGGCGAAGTGCTGCGCCTGTTTCTCGAACGCCCCAAGCGCCTGATCTCGCGGCAGGCCATGCAAGAGGCCCTTGGCGGGGCGGCGGGCGACAGTTTCGACCGGGCGATGGATGTACGCATCTCGCGCCTGCGTACCAAGCTGCGCGAAGATCCCAAGAACCCGCGCCTGATCAAGACGATCTACGGTGCAGGATATATATTCCTGGGCGATGTCAGCTGGGGCTGACGGTTCGGGGGCGCTGCTCCCGACCACGGGTGACGGGCGGAATGCGGATTATTCCGCTGCCACCTGCGCCCCCACCGCCTCGACCCGCACGGCCGAATACTTGAATTCCGGAATCTTGCCATAGGGGTCGAGCGCCGGGTTGGTCAGGATGTTGGCTGCCGCTTCGACATAGGCAAAAGGCAGGAACACCATGTCCGGCGCCACGGCGCGGTCGGCCCGCGCCATCACCTCGACCGAACCGCGCTTGGTGGTCAGGCGCACCATGCCGCCCGGCTCGACGCCCAGTTTGCGCAGGGTCGAGGGGTGAAGCGAACAGTTCGCCTCGGGCTCGACCGCATCCAGCACGCTGGCCCGGCGCGTCATCGAACCCGTGTGCCAATGCTCCAGCTGCCGCCCGGTGGTCAGGACCATCGGGTACTCGGCATCGGGCAGGTCGTCGGGCGGGATCACGCTGGCCGGTGTGAACCGTGCACGCCCTTCGGGGCGCGGGAAGCCATCGCCGAACACCACCGCCTCGCCCGGTCCGTCGGGGGTGTTGCAGGGATAGGTGACCGCGTTTTCACGCTCCAGCCGCTGCCATGTGATGTTGTCGAGCGACGTCATGTTCTGCTTCATTTCGGCGAACACGTCCGCCGGACCGTCATATTGCCATTGCAGCCCCAGACGATTGGCCAGATCGACCGTGATCGCCCAATCCTCGCGCGCCTCGCCCGGCGGAACGACGGCGCGGCGGCCCATCTGCACCTGACGGTTGGTATTCGTGACCGTGCCGGATTTTTCGTAAAACGCCGAGGCGGGCAGGATCACGTCGGCATAGTTCGCCGTTTCGGTGATGAAGATGTCCTGAACCACCAGATGCTCCAGCCTGGCCAGCGCATCGCGGGCGTGCTCCACGTCCGGGTCGGACATGGCCGGGTTTTCGCCCAGGATATACATGCCCCTGATCTTGTCCTCGTGCACGGCATCCATGATCTCGGTCACGGTGAGGCCCTTCTGATCCGAGAAATCGCCGGATTCCCAGACCTCGGTAAAGGCACGGCGCACGCCATCGTCGGTTACGCTTTGGTAATCGGGCAGGAACATCGGGATCAGCCCCGCATCGGACGCGCCCTGCACGTTGTTCTGCCCGCGCAGCGGGTGCAGGCCCGCGCCGGGGCGGCCCACATGACCACACATCAGGGCCAGCGAAATCAGGCAGCGCGAATTGTCGGTGCCGTGGATATGCTGGCTGACGCCCATGCCCCAGAAGATCATCCCGGCCTGAGCCGTGGCGAAATCGCGCGCCACCTGCCGCAGGGTTTCGGCGGGGATGCCGCAGAGTTCCTGCATCTTCTCGGGCGGGAATTGCGCCAGGTGCTCTTTCTCGGCCTCCCAGTTCTCGGTGAAGGCTTCGATATATTGCTGGTCGTAGAGCCCCTCTTCGACGATCACATGCATGATCGCATTCAGCATCGACACATCCGTGCCGGGCTTGAACTGCAACATATGAGTGGCGAAGCGGCGCAGGCCCACGCCGCGCGGGTCCATCACGATCAGCTTGCCGCCGCGCTTGGTGAACTGCTTGAAATAGGTGGCGGCGACGGGGTGGTTCTCGATCGGGTTGCAGCCGATCATGATCGCCACATCGGCATTCTCGATCTCGTTGAAGGTGGCCGTCACCGCGCCCGAGCCGACATTCTCCATCAGCGCCGCCACGGACGACGCATGGCACAGCCGCGTGCAGTGATCGACATTATTGTGGCCAAATCCCTGACGGATCAGCTTCTGGAACAGATACGCCTCTTCGTTGGTGCATTTGGCGCTGCCGAATCCGGCCACCGAGGCCCCGCCGTGATCGTCCTTCAGGCGCTTCAGCCCCCCGGCGGCGATGTCCAGCGCCTCGTCCCAGTCGGCCTCGCGGAAGAACTTCTGCCAGTTGCCAGGATCGACATTCAGCCCCTTGGCGGGCGCGTCCTCGCGCCGGATCAGCGGCTTGGTCAGGCGGTGGTCGTGATGGATATAATCGAACCCGAAGCGCCCCTTGACGCACAGGCGGCCTTCGTTCGCGGGGCCGTTGAGGCCCTCGACATATTTCACCTTGCCATCCTTGACCTTGAGGCTCACCTGACAGCCCACACCGCAGAACGGGCAGATGCTCTGGACCTCTTCATCGTAATCGGCGCTGTCGCCCACCTGCGCCTCGTCCAGCACGGTAGCGGGCATCAGGGCGCCGGTCGGACAGGCCTGCACGCATTCACCGCAGGCCACGCAGGTACTGGCGCCCATCGGATCGGCGAAATCGAACACCGGAAAGCTGTCATGCCCGCGCCCGCCCATGCCGATCACGTCATTGACCTGCACTTCGCGGCAGGCCCGGACGCACAGGTTGCACTGAATGCACGCATCGAGATTGACGCGCATCGCGATATGGCTGTCGTCCAGCAGCGGGATGCGATCCCTTTCCATCGCGGGAAAGCGGCTTGTGCTGATGCCGTTCAGTTCGGCCATGTCCCAAAGCTGGCTGGACTTGTCATGCGCATAGTCGTGCTCGGGCTGGTCGGCCAGCAGCAGTTCCATCACCATCTTGCGGGATGCCCTGGCGCGGTCGCTGTCGGTCTTGACGACCATGCCGTCCTGCACCTCGCGGATGCACGAGGCGACCAGCGTGCGCTCGCCTTCCACCTCGACCATGCAGGCGCGGCAGTTGCCATCGGGGCGATAGCCCGGTGCAGGCTTGTGGCACAGGTGCGGAATCTTCAGCCCGCCACCATTGGCCACCTCCCAGATCGTCTGGCCTTTTTCGGCTTCGACTTCCTTGCCGTTCAGCGTGAACTTGATGGTATCGGACATGGCGCGCCTCCTTGAACTTGCGCATGATAAACCATGTCAGGGGTTTTCGGAGTCTCACAATCCCGACACCTCCCCGCAATTTTGCGGCGCACCGGGGCGGATGGGTTTCCTATCGGCGCCGCCGCGCGGCAAGAAATATTTTCCGCTCACGCATCTTTCACCCCGGCCCGCACGGCGCTAACGTGCCGCCGATAAGCGAACAGCGGGACGAATTGAAACGTGGCCGAAATCATACTTGTGCGGCACGGGCAGGCCAACGCCCAGGCCAATGACGAGGCGGGATATGACCGCCTGTCCGATCTGGGCCGCCAGCAGGCGGGCTGGCTTGGCGCGCATCTGCGCGATACCAATCCGCATTTCGACCGTGTCCTGACCGGCACCCTGACCCGGCAGGCCGATACCGCACGCGGCATGGGTTACGACATCACCGCACAAGACCCGCGCCTGAACGAATTGAGCTACTTCGCGCTCGCCCACGCGCTGGAGGATCAGCACGGCATCCCGGCCCCGCGCGACGCCACCGAATTCGCCATCCACCTGCCGCAGGTCATCGACCATTGGGCGCGTGACCGGCTGGAGGGCATTCCCGAACGCTTCGAGGCCTTCGCCGCGCGCATCACCGAGGCGCTGGACGAGGCCTGCAACGCACCGGGGCGCACGCTGATTGTCACCTCGGGCGGGGTGATCGGCATGGCCCTGCGTCATACGCTGGGGCTGGAAAACGGCGGCATGGCCAAGATCATGCTGCAAATCATGAACAGCTCGGTTCACCGGCTGGAATATGTCCATGACACGCTGATGCTGGGCGCATTCAACGCCACGCCGCATCTGGATATCCCCGACCGCGCCCATGCCCGCACCTTCGTCTGACACCTGGAGAGGCCCATCATGAAGCTCTTTTTCTCACCCGGCACCATCGCACTGGCCTCGGCCTATGCCCTGGAAGAAGCGGGGCTTGACTATGAACCCGTCCAACTGGATTTCCCCCGGGGCGAGCAGACCAAGCCCGAATATCTGGCCCTCAACCCCAAGGGCCGCGTGCCCGCACTGGTCACCGATCACGGCATCCTGACCGAAACCGGCGCGGTCCTCGAATATGTCGCAAGCCTTGCACCGGATCGCGGGCTTGTGCCCGACGATCCGTGGCAGGCGGCGCAAATGCGCAGCGCCCTGCATTACCTGGCCAGCACCGTGCATGTGAACCACGCGCACAAACATCGCGGCAGCCGTTGGGCCACACAGCAAGCCTCGTTCGACGACATGACCGCCAAGGTCAGCGAGAACATGGCCGCCTGCTGCCGCTTCATCGAAGACAACTGGCCGCTGTCCCCCTTTGCCATGGGGCCGGCGCTGAGCGTGGCCGATCCCTACCTGTTCGCCGTCTGCACCTGGCTGGAGGGCGACAACGTGGCCATCGCCGACTATCCGAAACTCGCCGCCCATTTCGACATGATGCGCCAACGCCCCGCCGCGGCCGCCGTGCGCGCCAAGGGCTTCATGCGCTGAGGGCTGAAAGGAAACCACATGACACATCTCTGGGTCCGCGCCGAACAACGCCCCAACGAAGACCGCACCGGCCTGACACCCGAAGGCGCGGCGCAACTGATCGCCAGGGGCATCGAGGTGACGGTCGAGGAAAGCCGCACGCGCATCATTCCCATCGACGGCTATCGCGATGCGGGCTGCACCATCGCGCCGGAAAACGCGTGGCCCGACGCGCCGCGCGATGCAATCGTCTTCGGGCTCAAGGAACTGCCCGACGACGACACACCGCTGCCGCATCGTCACATCATGTTCGGCCATGCCTTCAAGGGCCAGCATTCGGGCCGCCGGCTGCTGGAACGGTTCAAGGCCGGGGGCGGCACGCTCTACGATCTGGAATACCTGGTGGATGAACAGGGCCGCCGCGTCGCCGCCTTCGGCTATTGGGCGGGCTATGCGGGCGGCGCTGTCAGCCTGATAACATGGGCCGCGCAGCAACAGGGCGGCACCTGCCCGCCGGTCTCGGCCTATCCGAACAAGGAGGCCCTGCTGGCGGACCTGGCCGGGCGTCTGAACACCACCGGCAAACCCCGCCCCCGTGCCATCGTCATCGGCGCGCTTGGCCGTGTCGGCACCGGCGCGGCGGACCTGTGCGAGGCGATGGACGTCCAGACCACCCGCTGGGACATGGCCGAAACCGCCAGCGGCGGGCCGTTCCCGGAAATCCTGCGCCACGACATTTTCCTCAACTGCATCTTCGCGCGCCCCGGCACGCCGGTCTTCGTGCCGCAATCGGCCCTGACGGCGGATCGCAGCCTGTCGGTGATCGGCGACGTGGCCTGCGATCCCGACAGCGATTACAACCCCGTGCCGGTCTATACGCAGGCCACCACATGGGACGCGCCCGCCACCCGCGTGCATGACACGCCGCCGCTCGACGTGATGGCGATCGACAACCTGCCCTCGCTCCTGCCGCTGGAATCCTCGCAGGACTACGCGGGCCAGTTGCTGCCGTCGCTCCTGACGCTGGACGATCCGGACGGCGGCGTATGGGCACGGGCAAAAACGGTATTCAACGACAACATCAAGGAGGTCTGAACAATGACAATCCACTGGTGCGGAACCGGCCTGTCGGCCATCCCCGGCCTGCGCCGCCTGATCGAGGCGGGCCATGACGTGACCGTCTGGAACCGGACAACCGACAAGGCAAAAGACGCCGTCGGCGACCTGACCGACAATATCCACGCCTTCGATTTCGACACGCTCAAATCCAAGGTGGCCGAGGGCGATGTTGTGGTTTCCATGCTGCCCGGCGACTGGCACGTTCCGCTGGCCGAAATGTGCATCGAGGCCGGGGCGAATTTCGTCTCGTCCTCCTACATCGCACCCGAAATGCGCGCCCTGGACGACAAGGCCCGCAATGCCGGCGTGACCTGCGTGAACGAGGTGGGGCTCGATCCGGGCATCGACCACCTGATGGCGCATTACCTCGTGGCCGATTACCGCGCCTCGGACGCGTTCAGTCCGGCCAATGACATCAGCTTCATCTCCTATTGCGGCGGCATTCCCAAACACCCCAACCCGTTCCGCTATAAATTCAGCTGGTCGCCCCTTGGCGTGCTCAAGGCGCTGCGCTCTCCCTCGCGTTCGGTACGGGACTACTCGGAACTCAACGTCGCGCGCCCGTGGGACGCTATTTCAAGCTACAGCGCCCCGCTGCCCACGCCCGAAACCTTCGAGGTCTACCCCAACCGCGATTCCGTGCCCTTCATCGAGGATTACCGCTTTGATTCCTCATGGCGGATCAAGGAATTCGTCCGCGGTACCCTGCGCCTGAACGGCTGGGCAGACGCATGGTCCGACATCTTCCGCGAAATCGAAACGCTGGAGGGCGAGGCCGGCGATGCCCGGCTCAAGGAAATGTCCGATCAGTTCTGGGACGAAAACGCCTATGACGAGGACGAGCCGGATCGCGTGGTGCTGTGCGTGTCGCTCAAGGCCGAACACAATGGTGAACCGGTGTGGCACAAGACCTACGTGATGGACGCATGGGGCGACGAGCGCGGCACCGCCATGGCGCGGCTGGTGTCGATCCCCGTATCGCTCGCCGTCGAAGCGGTGCTGAACCGCGAGATTCCCGCCGGCGTTCACCCCGCTCCCTACGATCCGAAACTGGTCGAACGGTTCCTGGGTGAGGTCGACAAACTGGCGCAGCACCTGCAAGTGGTCGACCACCTGTCCTGAACCAGAAACCGGGGGCCGGGCAAACGCACCGGCCCCCGGCCCGCAATCAACCCTTGCGAAACGCCTGTTTGACCAGCCACAGCAGAACCCCGGCGACAACGCCCCAGACCGCGCCGCTGATCCCCCACATCACCATGCCGCTGGCGGTGATCAGGAATGTCAGCGCCGGTGCCTCGGTCTGGGCCGGGTCCGAAAACGCCCCGCGCAGCGATCCCACCAGCGCCGGAATCAGCGCCAGCCCCGCCATACCGGTGATCAGCTCGCTCGGGGCCAGCGTGGCCAGCGCCGTTACCGGCCCCGCCAGAAAGGCCAGCACCACATACCCCAACCCCGAAACGATCGCCGCCCAGTACCGGCGCGACGGGTCGCGCCCGGCATCCTCGCCCGACATCATCGCGGCGGTAATCGCCGACATGTTCATCGGGATCGCCCCGAAGGGCGCGATCAACAGGCTGGCCAGCCCGGTCTGGCGCAGCAACGGCTGGCGCCTGAACTCATAGCCATGCATTTCCAGCACCGCGAAACCGGGAATGTTCTGTCCCGCCATGGTGACCAGAAACAGCGGGATCGCGACCGACACAAACCCTTGCAACGTGAACACCGGCGTCAGCGGCCCAAGGTCCGGCCGCCAGCCCCCCTGCCCCATCGCCGCGCCATCGGGCATGTCCACGCCCACGAAAAACACCACCAGAAAGGCCAGCAGCGCCAACGGCATCGCCGCCAGCTTGTTCCATGTCAGCCCGACGATCCACGCCCCGATCACCGGCAGGATCAGACCCGGAATACTGCCCATGGCCAGTGCCGGGGCAAGGCACAGCTTGAACAGCACCCCGGCCAGGAGCGCGTTCGCCACCGGCTTGGGGATTGCCGCCACCAGACGGCCAAGGGGCCGGACGATCCCGGTAATCAGGATCAACACCGCACAGCAGATCAACGCGCCCACCGCCTCGGCAAAACCGCCGGGCAAAGCGGCACTGGCCGCCATGAACGCCGCGCCGGGGGTGGACCACGCCACCGCCGCCGGAACCCGCGTGACGGCGGGCAAGACGATGCTGCACACCCCCATGCCAAGCGTGGCGTAAAACAACCCGGTCGCCGCCTGTGCCTCGCTCGCGCCCATGCTGGTCAACCCGGCCAGAACGATGGCGAAAGACGCGGTATAGCCCACGAAGGCGGCCAGCAATCCCATGTAAACCGCCGAGGGCGAAAGCTCTTTGATCATGAAGTCAGGTCCGGTGACGTTTGAAATATTGCACCCGCCCGCCATGCCATGAATCCGGCAGAGGGCCAAGCCGTCACGCTGCCACGCCGGGCGAACGGGGTGTACCGGCAGGACGCGCGCCCTGTTAACCCCACCCGGCACCGCCGGACGCACCGATGTCATACCGACGCGATACCGACGTTTTACCGAAAGTAAATTTTCCGCAAAAACAGTGCGTTAACCGCGATTCGCGCGATCAGCCGCCGCGCACCAGATCGTCCTCGTCGTCGACGATGGAAATGCCCAGCTCGTCCAGCCCGTTTTCCAGATGGTCCGACAGGTGCGGCGTGCCCAGCAGGTAATCGGCAGTGGGCGTGGTCGCCTCGTCCCTGGCGGTGCGCTTGGCTTCTTCCAGTTCGTCCGAGGTAAAGCTTTCGCGCCCGATCCACATCAGCGCCACAAGGCTGGCCTGTTCCTCCTCGGTCAGCCGCTCGATAAAGGCGCGCAGCTCGGGCTCTGCCCGCTCCAGTTCGCGCGCCATCAACACGACCTGGGCAATCTTGTATGTGCTAATATCCAGCATGGTTCATCTCCTGTTCGCGTAGCTTATCACAGGATTGGGCCGCTGTATCTCTTTCGTCTTTGATCTTACGCAAAAAGGCGCCCACAGACCGCAGGTTCGTGTCGTCCCCCCGCCTTATGGTCCGACGGCATCGGTGACGCCGAGGCCGGAAAACCTCTGCACGGATGATCCGTCTTGTTGTTCCCCACGTAGAAGAACCATGTTGCAACACACTGAAACGCCTGACCGTCCCTGGCTCTCGTCCAGCCTGCGGCGACGTGCTAAACCCATGCCGAGGGCCGCAACCAGATCGGACAAGGTGCCAGTGGCGAACGCGACAGACAGTCAGAACGAGCATTGGATCACCTGCATCGTCCGGGTCAGGGACATGCAGGATCAGGCGGCTTTTGCAGAATTGTTCCATCATTTCGCCCCACGCGTGAAGGCCTTCCTGATAAAATCCGGGGCGGATGCCGCGCTGGCCGAAGAATGCGCGCAGGACGTGATGGCGACCTTGTGGCAAAAGGCGCATCTGTTCGATCCCTCCCGCGCCAGCGTCGCGACATGGATTTTCACCATCGCGCGCAATCGCAGGGTCGACGCGATCCGTAAAATGAAACGCCCCGAGCCCGAAGACCTGCCATGGGGCCCCGAATCCGAACCGGATCAGGCCGATATTCTGGCCCTGCAACAGGAAAGCGCCCTGCTGGGCCGCGCAATCTCACGCCTGCCCGACAAACAGAAACTACTGATCGAAAAGGCCTATTTCGGCGATCTGAGCCACCGGGAAATCGCCCGGCAAACCGGCCTGCCCCTGGGCACGATCAAATCCAGAATACGCCTGGCGCTGGACCGCCTGCGCCACGCAATGAAGTGAAGACCGCGATGCAAGACCGGATCAAACACCACCTGACTGATGCCCTGCTGATGGCCTATTCAGCCGGCACCCTCCCCGAGGCGTTCAGCCTGACGGTGGCGGCCCATATCTCGCTGTGTGACGACTGCCGTGCACGTCTGGGGGCGTTCGAGGCCGTTGGCGGTGCCCTGATCGACACTACAGAGGCCAGCCCCATGGCGGCTGGCAGTCTCGAGGCCACGCTGGAGCGGATCAAGGCCGAGGGCACGCGAGTGCTCCAGGGTCACGCCGCCCCGCGCGTCGGCGGTGTTTTGCCCCGTCCCGTGCAGAACTATATCGGCGGCGATCTGGATTGCGTCCGCTGGCGGCCTGTCGGGATGGGCGTCAGGCAGGCGATCATCCCCACGGCACGCGATGCAACCGCGCGGCTGCTTTATATCCCGGCGGGCGCCGCCGTTCCCGACCATGGGCATCGCGGCACGGAACTGACGCTCGTCCTTCAGGGGGCATTCCACGACGAGATCGATCGTTTCGGCCCCGGCGATATTGAGGTGGCCGACGAAGATCTGGATCACAGGCCGGTTGCGGATGCGGGGGCCGATTGTATCTGCCTTGCCGCAACAGACGCCCCCTTGCGGTTCAAAGGGCTCCTGCCGCGCCTTGCGCAACCGTTCCTGCGGATTTGATCAACGCCCGTGGCTGCGATCATAGCCGTTCACCGGCGGGCTTTGCCACCCTGTCAACGCACCGTCAGCGGGCGCAAAAATCTCGACCAGCAAGGGATAACACGCCGCCGCATCACTGGAATGTTCCGAAGAACAATCGCCCCCCGGACAGGCCGACAAAGCCCCCAAAAGGTCGATCTCGGCAAAGAACTCCAGATAATCGCCGGGCCGCACCGGGCTGGCCTTCATGAAATATTGCCCCGTATCGCGGGTAAAGCCGGTGCACATGAACACGTTCAGCACGTCATGCACATGCGGTTCCGCCTCGGTCAGGGTCATGCCCGTCTCGTCGGCCAGCGCACGCGTCAGGTTCGAATGGCAGCAATGGTGGTATTGCGCCCCGGACAGCAGGTTGCCGGTGTAAGGATCGCAGCGCGTGCCGATCACGTCATGCACCGAGCCGCCGAACTCGTCGATTCCATACCAGCCCAACGTATCGTCGGTGATCGTCGCCATCGGGCGCAGATACGGAAAGGATGACCACATCCGCTCCCCCATACTCAGATGGGTGCCATGCAGCGCGCGGGACTTGCCGGAATAGAATCTCTCGGACAGGTCATTGGCGTTCCACAGATTCAGATCGCCCACCTGCGGACCTTCGACCGATGAGATACGGAAAAACTGCCCCGCCGCCATCCGGAAACAGGCGGCATCGCGTGGGGCCACCTGCACCTCACCGACCTTTCTGGCAGTCTGACGCGCACTGGCATAGAGCGCCATGTCCGGCGCGGGCAGCGTATCGTTGGGATAGCAGATGACAGGTTTCACTGCGCGGCGGGCGGCGGCATCCGTGGGCTCTTGCATCGGGTGGTCTTTCCGGGTCGGTCTCAGTTGGCCTTGCAATCCAAAGGGGGTTTTCCGTTGGATGTAAAGGCCTCGGCCCCACAGGCCATGCAGCGATATTTACGCTGCCCGTCCCTGTCGCCACGACGGTCCTCGCGCCAGCGGCACTGACGCGTGCGCCGGTTCGAGAAGATCACGATCAGAAGAAAGGCCACGATCAGGCCGACGACGATGATCAAGGCTGCGCCCCCGCTGTGATTGCGAGGCCGTTATAGCTGCCTGCATCCGCGCCGAAACCGGCGCTTTGGGCAAACTGGCCCGGTATCGTACTGGTTACCACGTGACGCGCGGCGGCCCGGCCTGTTTCACGTCGCCGGGCCACCCGCGATTGATCGCCTCAGTAATAGGCGTACATCTGCTCCAGCGCGGTCATCTCGGGACCGGCGGGCGCAGCGGGTTTGTTTGCAGGCTCGTCCTGATAGTAAACCTCGAACCAGTCCGCCATATTCTCGGCTTTGGCGTCGGTTTCAGGAACTTCGCTGTGCATCTGTTTGGCTGCAAGTGCCATGGGTCTCTCCATCATGTTGCACCGCAGAATATAGTCTTCTGCACCGCAGCATTACACAGACACAATTGCAGACGCGCTATGCGCAGGGCGCAAAATGCACAAAAAAGCCCCGGTCCAGTGCCGGGGCTTTCGATTTTACGCCTGAAATCCGGTCAGACCGCCCGATCCAGCATCATCTTCTTGATCTCTGCGATGGCCTTGGCCGGGTTCAGACCCTTGGGGCAGGTCTTGGTGCAGTTCATGATCGTATGACAGCGGTACAGCTTGAACGGGTCTTCCAGATCGTCCAGACGCTCGCCCGTGGCCTCATCGCGGCTGTCGATGATCCAGCGATAAGCATGCAACAACGCAGCCGGGCCAAGATACTTGTCGCCGTTCCACCAGTAGCTGGGGCAGGCGGTCGAGCAACTGGCGCACATCACGCATTCATACAGACCGTCCAGCTTGGCGCGGTCTTCGATCGACTGTTTCCATTCCTTGGCCGGGCGGTTCGTCTTGGTTTCCAGCCAGGGCATGATCGACGCGTGCTGCGCATAGAAATGCGTCAGGTCGGGGATCAGGTCCTTGACCACCGGCATATGGGGCAGCGGATAGATTTTCACATCGCCCTTGATTTCGTCCATGCCGTAGATACAGGCCAGCGTGTTGATCCCGTCGATGTTCATCGCACAGGACCCGCAAATGCCCTCGCGGCAGGACCGGCGGAAGGTCAGGGTCGGATCGACCTTGTTCTTGATGTAGATCAGCGCATCCAGAACCATCGGCCCGCAATCGTCCATATCGACGAAATAGGTATCGACGCGGGGGTTTTCCCCGTCATCCGGATTCCAGCGATAGATCTGGAACTTGCGGACATTGGTCGCGCCTTCGGGCTTGGGCCATGTCTTGCCTGCCGTCATGCGGGAATTCTTGGGGAGTCTGAGTTGAACCATTTTCGTCTCCTCCGCTCAGCCGCCAAACAGCGTCATGCTGTTCCCGGCGATGCATTGCACGGCTTCGGGGCGCTGCGCGATGTCCAGCACCTGCTCTACCGTCGATTGGGTCACGCCAGAGACCGACGCCCTGGCAATTGTCAGGATTTCCCGCGCCGAGGCCGCATCGATGATGCAGTCCGTCACCGGCGCGGCATTCACACCGGGGAATCTCTGTTCCACGACACCGTTCACCACGGCCTTCGCCTGATCGCGCGCCAGCCTGTCCGCAGCGTCGTTCGCCACGTTACAGCCCGACAGCACGGCAACCAGGACCAGACCGGACAGGAACCGCATCATCAGAACGTCCGTTCCTTGGGGGCGATGGTCTTGATGCTGATACCGCCCTCGGATTCGGGGGTCAGCGGGTCTTCGATGATCGGGCGATAACTCAGATCGACGGTCGTGTCGCCAACCCGCGCGATGGTGTGAACGCGCCAGTTCTTGTCATCGCGCTTGGAAAAATCCTCGTGCGCGTGGGCGCCGCGGGATTCCTTGCGCGCCTCGGCCCCGTTGATGGTGGCCAGCGCATTGGGCATCAGGTTGGTCAGTTCCAGCGTTTCCATCAGGTCCGAGTTCCACACGAGGCTGCGGTCGCTGACCTTCAGGTCGCCCATCTTGCCGGCGATGGCTTCCATCTTCCTGACGCCTTCGGCCAGCGTTTCCGAGGTCCGGAACACGGCGGCGTCTTCCTGCATGGTCTTCTGCATTTCCAGACGCAGGTCGGCGGTTGCAATCGCACCATCGGCATTGCGCAGGGTGTCGAAGCGGTCGAACGCCTTGTCGACCTGCGCGGTGTTCGTTGCCGGAACCGCACTTTCGGAGTCGACAACCTTGCCTGCGCGAATGGCGGCGGCACGGCCGAACACCACAAGGTCGATCAGCGAGTTCGACCCGAGGCGGTTCGCCCCGTGAACGCTGGCGCAACCGGCCTCGCCCACGGCCATCAGGCCGGGCACGACGGCATGCGGATCGTCCTTGGTGGGGTTCAGAACCTCGCCCCAGTAGTTCGTCGGGATACCGCCCATGTTGTAATGCACCGTCGGCAGCACCGGGATCGGTTCCTTGGTCACGTCCACACCGGCAAAGATGCGGGCCGATTCCGAAATGCCGGGCAGGCGCAGTTGCAGCGCCTCGGGCGGCAGGTGCGACAGGTTCAGGTGAATGTGGTCGCCATTCGCCCCCACGCCCCGGCCCTCGCGGATTTCCATGGTCATCGAGCGGCTGACATAATCGCGCGGCGCAAGGTCCTTGTAGTTGGGCGCATAGCGCTCCATGAACCGCTCGCCTTCGCTGTTGGTCAGGTAACCGCCCTCGCCGCGTGCGCCTTCGGTGATCAGGCAGCCCGAGCCATAGATGCCGGTCGGGTGGAACTGCACGAATTCCATGTCCTGCAGGGGCAGGCCCGCACGGGCCACCATACCGCCCCCGTCGCCGGTGCAGGTATGGGCGCTGGTCGCGCTGAAATAGGCCCGGCCATAGCCGCCGGTGGCCAATACGACCATCTTGGCGTTGAACACGTGCATCGTGCCATCGTCCAGCTTCCAGCAGACAACGCCGGTACAGGCGCCGTCATCGCTCATGATCAGGTCGATGGCGAAATACTCGATGTAGAATTCCGCGTTGTTCTTCAGGCTCTGGCCATAGAGCGTGTGCAGGATCGCGTGGCCGGTCCGGTCGGCGGCGGCACAGGTCCGCTGCACCGGGGGGCCTTCGCCGAATTCGGTGGTATGGCCGCCAAAGGGGCGCTGATAGATCTTGCCCTCTTCGGTGCGGCTGAAGGGAACGCCGTAATGTTCCAGTTCATACACGGCCTTGGGGGCCTCGCGCGCCAGATATTCCATGGCGTCGGTATCGCCCAGCCAGTCACTGCCCTTGACGGTGTCGTACATGTGCCACTGCCAGTGATCGGGCCCCATGTTCGACAGCGACGCGGCGATGCCGCCCTGCGCCGCCACGGTATGCGAACGCGTCGGGAAGACCTTGGTCACGCAGGCCGTGCGCAGGCCCTGCTCGGCCATGCCGAGCGTGGCGCGCAGCCCGGCGCCCCCCGCCCCCACGACAACCACGTCATAATCATGTGTTTCGTATTCGTAAGCAGCCATTGCCTGAAAACTCCGGGGTTAAAGGGCGATCTTGAGAACGGCGAACAGGCCCGTGGCCATCATCCCGTAGCTCAGCACCGTGGCCGAGATGATCAGGATCTTGCGGGTGATCCCGCGCGAATAATCCTCGATCATGATCTGCGCGCCCTTGCGGAAATGCTGCAGGCCCACGAACAGGACCAGCATGGTCAGGATGGCCATGGCGGGATGCGAAAAGGCCTGCGTGACCTCTTCGTGCGTCCCGCCCAGGGTGTGGCCAAAGACGAACAGGAAAATCGGCACGATCAGCGCCAGGCCCACGGCGCTGACGGTCATGTACCAGTGATGCTCGGTGCCGGTATGGGCGGCGCCCAGTCCTTCGGCTCGCTTGCGTGCGGTCAGATAACGCATGGCTGGCCTCCCCTCAGATGATGATCAGCGTGATGACGGTCAGGATGACCGATCCGGCGATGCAGGCGATGCCCAGCTTTTCGGCGGCTTCGATCTCAAGCCCCTTCCCCGCATCGAAATACAGATGCCGCAGACCGGCCAGGTAGTGATACCAAACCGCCCACAGCGACAGGGTAAAGACCAGATCGCCGAACCACGATGTAACGACGGCATTGGCCGTAGCGAAATACTCCGGCCCCGTCGCGGCGGCCAGCAGCCACCAGACGACCAGAAGCGCGGCAACGATCAACGCGTTGCCGGTGATCCGTGTCAGGATCGAGGTGATCGAGGTCAGCTGGGGGCGGTAGACTTGCAGATGCGGTGACAGGGGGCGTTCGCCCTGGTTCACGTCGGCCATGGTCGGTCCCTTCGTTTTCGTCTTGGTGCGCAGCCCTCGACGCGGGCGCGCCCGTTTACGGAACCTCTTTTAGCGCCTGAACGGGGTTTGCACAGCCCCAATCGCCGGAATCTGCAAGCAATTCGTCGCAGAACGGGCATTTGTGATCACGCCAGAATTTACGTGATCACAAATATCGGCAATTTTCCGTTTCAATCGCCCGCATTTCGACAATCCCCCGGCCTGCTGAGTCTTTTTACTCCCATGCGCTACGCGAAACCCGCTCGGCAATTCGTGATCACAAATCGGCCTTCAGGTCTTGAACACCCGGTAGATCGCCGGAATCACCAGCACCGTCAGCAGGGTCGAGGAAATCAGACCGAAGAACAGCGACAATGCCAGCCCCTGAAAGATCGGATCGGCCAAGATCACCGCCGCCCCGATCATCGCCGCCAGAGCGGTCAGCAGGATCGGGCGGAACCGGATCGCACCGGCTTCGATCAGAATGTCCAGATCGCTTTTGCCCGCCGGGTCGGTGTGGCGGATGAAATCCACCAGCAGGATCGAATTGCGCACGATGATCCCGGCAAGCGCGATGAATCCGATCATCGACGGGGCCGAAAACGGCGCGCCCCACAGCCAGTGGCCCAGCATGATCCCGATAAAGGTCAGCGGCACCGGCGTCAGGATCACCAGCGGCACGCGGAACGATCCGAACTGCGCCACCACCAGAATATAAATCCCCAGCAATGCCACACCGAACGCCGCGCCCATGTCGCGGAACGTCACCCAGGTGACCTCCCACTCGCCATCCCACAACAGGGTCACACCGCTTTCATCGGAAGGCTGCCCGTTCAGCGCGATCTGCGGTTTCTGCCCCTCGGGCCAGTCCATGTCGTCGATCCGTTCGGCCACGGCCAGCATGCCGTAAAGCGGGGCCTCGAAATCTCCGGCCAGTTCGGCCGTGACCATCTCAATCTCGCGCCCGTTGCGCCGGAATACCGGGAACGAGGCCTGCTCCTCGCGCAGTTGCACCACATCGCCCAGTTCGACCACACCCCGCGCCCCCGGCAACACGTTGGCCGGGATCGGGGTGGACAGCATCCGCTGATCCATCACCCGGTCGCCCTTGGCGCGCGCCACGGTGATCGGGATCGGGTCACGCCCTTCGCCGCGATGCGAATATCCCACCGTCGTCTGACCGTTGAGAATCGCCAGCGTGTCGAAGACATCGGCCTCCTGCACGCCGAAGAACTCCAGATCGTCGGTGGAAATCGTCGCCCGCAACCGCCGGGGCTGCACGCCGAAACTGTCATCCACATCCACCACATAGGGCACATCCTCGAAGGCTGCGCGCAGTTTGCGCGCCACTTCGCGCCGGGTTTCGGCATCGGGGCCATACACCTCGGCCAGAAGGGTCGCCAGCACCGGCGGGCCGGGCGGCGGTTCGACGGTTTTCACGACCGTGCCCTCCGGCAGGTCCAACGCCGCCACCCGCTCGCGCAGATCCAGCGCAATCTCGTGACTGGTGCGTTCCCGCTCGCCCTTGGGCAACAGGTTCACCTGCACATCGCCCTGCTCGGGCATCGCCCGCAAGTAATAGTGCCGCACCAGCCCGTTGAAATTGAACGGGGCCGCCGTGCCGGAATGGGTCTGCGCGGCCACGACCTCGGGCAGGTCCATCACCGTGCGCGCCACCTGTTGCACCACCGCATCCGTCGCCTCGACCGAAGCCCCCTCGGGCAGATCGACCATCACCGACAATTCCGACTTGTTGTCGAAGGGCAACAGCTTCACCGTCACGTCCTTGGTATAAAGCAACCCGAGCGAGCCGAACGAGATCACCACCGTCAGCAACAGGAACAACCCGCTGCGCCCCTTGGTGGCCAGAATGGGCGTGGCCACCTTGCGGTAAATACGGCCCAAGGCGCCCTCGCCCTCTTCGTGGTGGAGCGGGCCCTTGCCCGCCACCTTGATCATCAGCCACGGCGTCACCATCACCGCCACGAAAAACGAAAAGATCATCGCCGCCGAGGCATTGGCCGGGATCGGGCTCATGTAGGGGCCCATCAGGCCCGACACGAACAGCATCGGCAACAGGGCCGCCACCACGGTCAGCGTGGCCACGATGGTGGGATTGCCCACTTCGGCCACGGCGTCGATCGCCGCCCTGATCCGGCTTTTGCCCCGATCCAGTTGCCAGTGTCGCGAGATGTTCTCGATCACCACAATCGCGTCATCCACCAGGATGCCGATGGAAAAGATCAACGCGAACAGCGACACGCGGTTCAGCGTATAGCCCATGATCCACGCCGCAAACAGCGTCAGAAGGATGGTCATCGGAATGACGACCGCCACCACGATGCTTTCACGCCAGCCAATCGACAGCCAGACCAGCGCGATGATCGACACCGTGGCCAGCCCGAGATGGAACAGCAGTTCATTGGCCTTTTCATTGGCCGTTTCGCCGTAATCGCGCGTCACCGACAGGGCCACGCTTTCGGGGATCAGATCGCCCTCCAGCATGTGAACCTTATGCAGGATTTCCTCGGCCACGATCACCGCATTGGCCCCGGCGCGCTTGGCCAGCGCCAGCGTGACCGCGGGCGCGCGATGCAACTCGCCGCCTTCGGTGCGGGTGATATTGGCCGCGTATTGTTCCGACATGTCGGGCACGAATTCGATCTGGGCCACGTCACCCACATATACGGGCCGCCCGTCGCGCGTTGTCACCAGCAGGCTGGCGATCTCGGCGGGATCGGTCAGGGTTTCGCCTGCGATCAGGTCGATCTGCTGCCCGCCATCGCGCAGCTTGCCGGTGCTGAAGGCCCGGTTCGCGCTTTGCACCTTGCCCGCCAGTTGTTGCAGCGTCACGCCATAGAGCGCCAGCTTCTCGGGGTCCGGGGCCACGCGGATCGCTTCCTGCGCCTCTCCGGTCAGATAGGTCAGGCCGACATCCCCGATCTTGGTCAGCTCGCTCCGCAAGGTCCGGGCGATCCGCGTCAGATCGTAGGACGACACCTCGTGCCCCGGCTTGCCCGACAAGGTCAGCGTCACGATGGCCACATCGTTGATGCCCCGCCCCACGATCAGCGGTTCGGGAATGCCCACCGGGATACGATCCAGATTGGCGCGCACCTTTTCATGCACCCGCAGGATCGCCGCATCCGCCGGGGTGCCCACCTTGAACCGGGCGGTTACCATCGCGGCATCGTCGTAAGTCTGCGAATAGACATGCTCCACGTCGTCGATGGCCTGCACGATGCTTTCCATCGGCTCGCTCACCAGTTGCACCGCATCCTCGGCGGTCAGGCCCGAAGCCTGGATATGGATATCCACCAGTGGAACGGAAATCTGCGGCTCTTCCTCGCGCGGCAGGCTGATCAGTGCGATCAGCCCCACGGCCAGCGCCGCCAGAATGATCAGCGGCGTCAGGGGCGAGGTGATGAAGCCCCGCGTCAGCTGCCCCGCCAGTCCGAGGGCGCGATCGCTGTTCTCCTGATCACTCATCGCCGCTCACCACCACATCGCCGGGCTGCAATCCCGTCAGGATGTGAACCATCGCCGTTCCGTCGCGATCATGGGCCGGGCCGACGACGACGCTGCGCAGGATGGCCTCGCCGCCTTCGGTCACGCGCACGAAATCCAGCCCCGAGCGCGTGATCACCGCATCGCGCGGAATCAGGATGGCCTGATGCTCGCCCACCGGCAGGCGCACCAGAACGCGGGCATCGACATAGCGTTCGCTCAGCCCCCCGACCTCGACATCGGCGATGACGCGGCCGTTTTCGATCAACGGATACACCTTGGCCAGCGTCCCGGTGCGCGCCCCGTCCGGCCCTTCGATCTGAATGTCGTCGCCTTCCTCCATCGCACCGGCATGGCGCTCGGGCACGGCCAGGCGCAGGAACACACCGCCACCGCCCATCGTGGCGATGGTCTGCCCCGGCGTCACGACAGCGCCTTCGGTCACCGGCACATCCAGCACGACACCACCGAGGGGGGCAAAGACATCGCCCTCGGCGACCTGCTGTTCGATGACATGACGCTCGGCGCGGGCGGCGGCGATCTCGTTGGTGATCACGCTGACCTCCGTGCGCAGGGCATCCAGCCGCTGCGCCGTGGTCACGCCCCGCTGCAACAGCTCCTCACCGCGTGTCAGTTCCGTCCGGGCATTTTCCAGCCGCGATTCAGCCGCCTGCAAACGGGCATCGACCGCGCGAAGCTGGAAATCCAGCTTTTCATCCACCACGCGGGCCAGTTGCGCACCGCTGTCCACGCGGTCGCCTTCCGCCACGGTCAGTATGGTCAGCGTCCCGCCCAACCGCGCCCGCGCCGGAACGCGATCCCGCGTCTCGATACGGCCATAGACGGCCTTCCAATCCGTCACCGTGACAGGCTCTACCGTGATTTCAGCGGCAAAGGCGGGCCCGGCCACGAACAGGGCCATGACGAGTGCCCGCAGGGCGGACCGGATATTGGACATTCTGATGCTCCGACAGCGACGACAGTGGCGCGAACCTAGTCACTCACATTCTGAAAACAATATGTGTAGTGACAGGATCGCCCCTGACAGTCAACCACGCCCGGATATTCGCGGTCAAAGCGGAATCAGCGCCCAATAATCCAGATCCAGCAGAACATGCGGCAGGTATTTCCCGTCCTCACCCCTGAGCGTGAACGGCTCACCGCCCTTGGTGGCCACCAGCCGCAGGCGCAGCGCCCCCACACCCGGCGCCGGAGTTTCCGCCTTGTCCAGAACCGCGGACCACGCCTTGATCGTATCGCCGCTGTAGCACGGGTTGGCATGGGCCCCCGCATTCAGCCCGACGATCATCTGCGCATTCGCCAGCCCGTTGAAGCTCAGCGTGCGGGCCATGGAAATGACATGCCCGCCATAGATCAGGCGGTTGCCGTCCTCGCGCAGGGTGGCGTCGAAATGCACCTTGGCCGTGTTCTGCCACAGGCGCGTGGCCATCATGTGTTCGGCCTCTTCGACGGTCACGCCATCGACATGGTCGATCACCTCGCCCACCTCGTAATCGCCCCAGCGATGCGGCTCTCCGGCCAGGGTGAAATCGTAATCGGTGAAATCCAGCCCCTCGGGGATCACCAGATCGCCCGCATCCAGCGCGGGCTTGAGATCGGGCATGCGGGTTTCGGGGGCCGCAGCCTCGGGATCGCGCTTGCGCACCATGACCCAACGCACGTACTCCATCACGGTTTCGCCGCGCTGGTTTTCGCCTTTGGTGCGCACCCAGACGACGCCGGATTTCCCGTTGGAATTCTGCTTGAGCCCGATCACCTCGCTGGTCGAGCGCAGCGTGTCGCCCGGATAGACCGGCGTCAGCCAGCGGCCCTCGGCATAGCCCAGATTGGCCAGCGCGTTCAGCGACACATCCGGCACGGTCTTGCCGAACACCACATGAAACGCCGCCAGATCGTCCAGCGGGCTGGACGGAAGGCCGCAACCGCGTGCGAACTCGTCCGACGAATACAGCGCATGCCGCGCCGGGTAGAGCGCATGATAGAGAGCACGCTCGCCGCCCGACACGGTGCGCGGCACCGCGTGCCGAATGACATCGCCAACCGAATAATCTTCGAAAAACCGGCCCGGATTCGTCTTGGCCATGATCATTGCTCTCCCAGCTTGAGATCGGGGGTATAGGTGCCGTCCACCTCTTTCACCACGGCCTGACCGCAGCGCATCACGCCATTGGCATGGTCAAAGGCATAGGTCGGGCCGCCATGCAGCGCCCACCCCTTGTTCAGGGCCGCCGTGACCTTGTGGCAGAATTCCGACGTGTCGTCGGCCGACAGGAATCGATAAAGCTGCATCTCTGATCACCCGAACACAGGATAGCCGAAATGGTAGTGCAATGCGGCAATCACCCCGTACAACACGACCGAGGCGACAACCGCGATCACCTCCTTGCGCCGGGGCGCAGGGGCGGGCGGGGTCCAGTCGGGGTGCGCGCGGTTGATCACGATCATCTCGACCACGGCCCAGGCCAGCAGCCCGCCGAACAGCACGAAAGACGGCACATCGCCATTGACCAGAAGGTGCGCCAGCGCCCACACCTTGACGCCGCCCAGCATCGGATGCCGCATCTTGCGCGCCAGGGCGGTTTTCATCCCCGCCGCCGCGAACATGTAGACTGACAGCAGCATCAGCAGGTTGTTGATGCCCACCGTGGCCGGGTGACGCCCCCAAAGAACGGCACCGTCCGCCGCACGATAGCCGATCACCATCAGCACCACACCGGCCAGGATGATCAGCGCCGCCAGCCCCCTTCCGGCATGGCCCATCCCCGCGCGCATGTCCGGGGCGATCCGTTTGAATACGTGGCCTGCCGTCCAAAGGACCAGACCCAGAATAAGATATGTCATACCGCTTTACTCCGCTGCCATTTCTGCAATGGCCGCAGCTTTGGCCAGAATCCGCTGCGCCGCAACCACATGCAGGTTTTCGACGATCTGCCCGTCCACCACGGCCACCCCCTGCCCCGAGGCCTTGCTTTCCTCGAAGGCGGCAATCTGGCGCCCGGCCAGGTCGATCTCGGATTGCGTCGGCGCAAAGGCGGTGTTGGTCACTTCGACCTGCGCGGGATGGATCAGCGTCTTGCCGTCAAAGCCCAGATCGCGGCCCTGTTCGCATTCCGCCTTCAGCCCGTCACCGTCGCGGAACCGGTTGTAAACCCCGTCGATCGCCACAACGCCACGCGCCGCGCGGGCGGCCATGACGATCATCTGCAACGAGGTCATCAGCGGCAGGCGGTCCGCCCGCGTGCGGCAGCCCAGATCCTTGGTCAGGTCGTTGGTCCCGGCCACCAGCCCCGTCACCTGCGCATGCGCAGCAATCTCGCGCGCATTGAACACGCAGACGGGCGTTTCCATCATCACCCAGATCGGCATGTCCGGCCCCAGCATATCGGCCAGGTTGTCCACGTCCGAGGGCGTGTTGACCTTGGGCAGCAGGATCGCATCCGCCCCCGCATCGCGCAGCGCGCGCACGTCTTCCAGCCCCCATTCGGTGGTCAGCGCGTTGATCCGCACGATCCTGGAGCGCTTGCCATACCCGCCTTCCTTCAGGGCGTTGGCCAGCGTTTCGCGCGCTTGCGGCTTGGCTTCGGGGGCAACGGCATCCTCGAGATCAAAGATAATGGCATCGCAAGGCAGCGAACGCGCTTTCTCCAGCGCCCGGTCCTTGGAACCGGGAATATAAAGAACCGAACGATAAGGCCGTGTCGCGGTGTCCATCTGGCAGCGCCTCCCGAGTCATGCAGAAATAAACTTGCGCCGAAATGCCATTTTTTGCCTGAAAAGTTCAAGCACTTTGTCGCCGCAGCGCAGAAAATGCCATTCCGATCAGGTCAGCGCATCCCAGATCAGCTTGGTCCCGGTCACGGCCAGCAACACATAGGTGATCGCGAAAAACAGGCGTTCGGGCACCACCCGATGCGCCCGCACCCCCAGCCACGCGCCCAGAACCGCAAAAGGCGCCAGCATCAGGTCCAGCAGAATGGTATCCAGCGTAAAAATCCCCAGAAAGGCATAGGGCACGAATTTCATCATGTTCAGAACCCAGAACACGAGCACCGTGGTGGCCTGAAACGTGGTCTTGTCCAGCCTCTGGGACAACAGGTAGACGGCGGCGGGCGGGCCGCCCGCATGGCTGACGAAACTGGTGAATCCGGCCACCGTTCCGGCCAGCATCCCCGCCCAGCCCGGCAAGGGCCGGCCCGACAATTTCACCAGCCCGGCGCGCAACGCCATGCGCCAGACGATGAAGGCCAGGCAGATACTGCCGATCAGCAGGCGGAACAGGTCGGGCTCGGCCACCGTATACAGAACCGCCCCCAGCGCCACGCCCGGCACACAGCCCAGCAACAGCCGCCGCGCATCGCGCCGGTTCCAGCGCCGCCAATAGGGCCGCAAGGTGGACACGTCGATCAGCATCAGCAACGGCAGCATGATCCCCAACGCCCGCCCCGGCTCGATCACCAGCGCCAGAATCGACGCGCTGGCAAAGGCCGCGCCCGATCCGAAACCGCCCTTCGAAATGCCCGCGAAGACCACCGCGGGAAGGGCAACCGCAAAAACTGCTGGCTCGGCCAAGATCATCGCGAATGGTCCTAAATGCCTGTTTCCACACCGTGTTAGCGCGCGTCATGGCCGGACGCCAGCACCGCGCCAAATCCGCGCCGCAACGCAGCGCCCTTGCGTGCGCGCCAATTTGGGACTACCCCAAGCGCGAAAATTCCAACGGACCGGAGACAAATCCAATGGCCAGACCCAAGATTGCCCTCATCGGCGCAGGACAGATCGGCGGCACGCTTGCTCACCTTGCTGCAATGAAGGAACTGGGCGACGTCGTCCTCTTCGATATCGCCGAAGGCACCCCCGAAGGCAAAGCGCTCGACATCGCGGAATCCGGCCCCTCCGAAGGGTTCGACGCACGCCTCAAGGGCACGCAGGACTATGCCGACATCGCAGGCGCGGATGTCTGCATCGTCACCGCCGGCGTGCCCCGCAAACCCGGCATGAGCCGCGACGACCTGCTGGGCATCAACCTCAAGGTCATGAAATCCGTGGGCGAAGGCATCCGCGATAACGCGCCCGACGCCTTTGTCATCTGCATCACCAACCCGCTCGACGCGATGGTCTGGGCCCTGCAAAAATTCTCGGGCCTGCCCGCCGAAAAAGTCTGCGGCATGGCCGGTGTTCTGGACAGCGCGCGCTTCCGCCACTTCCTCAGCCTCGAATTCGACGTGTCGATGAAAGACGTCAGCGCCTTCGTTCTGGGCGGCCACGGCGACACGATGGTTCCCCTGACCCGCTACTCCACCGTCGCAGGCATCCCGCTGCCGGACCTGGTGAAAATGGGCTGGACCACGCAGGAAAAACTGGACGCCATCGTTCAGCGCACCCGCGACGGCGGCGCCGAAATCGTCGGCCTGCTGAAAACCGGCTCGGCCTTCTACGCGCCCGCCACCTCGGCCATCGAAATGGCCGAAGCCTATCTCAAGGACCAGAAACGCGTCCTGCCCTGCGCCGCCCATTGCGACGGCCAGTACGGGCTTGACGGGTTCTATGTGGGCGTGCCCACCGTGATCGGCGCAGGCGGCATCGAACGCGTGGTCGAGATCAAGCTGAACAAGGACGAACAGGCGATGTTCGACAGCTCGGTCAAGGCCGTCAAAGGCCTGGTCGAGGCCTGCCAGGGCATCGACGGTTCGCTGGCCTGATCGGCCCGCTCATGAATTCAGTCGAACGGCGCCGCTTTTGCGGCGCCGTTTTTCATTCGCCGCCCCGCACCCGGCCCCGGCGCATGATTCTTTCAAGTATAGATTTTTCATGATGTTTATCTTTTGTGATCACACGATTTATTGCCGTGATCACAAATGCCGGAAAATGGCTTGAATTCCCCGCACTCATGCAAAATTCACTTCCCGCACGTCCCGCGAATATGACACACACGGGGTAATCGTAGCAAAACGGGACAATTTCATGAATATCCATGAGTATCAGGCGAAGGCTCTGCTTCGCTCCTACGGCGCCCCGGTCTCGGATGGCCGTGTCGTGCTGCGCGCCGAAGAAGCCAAGACCGCCGCGGGCGAAATGGACGGCCCTCTCTGGGTGGTCAAAGCGCAAATTCACGCAGGCGGTCGCGGCAAGGGCAGCTTCAAAGAGCCCCGCGCCGGAGACGCCGGCGGCGTTCGCCTCGCCAAGTCGGTCGAGGAAGCCGCCGAAGAAGCCAAGCGGATGCTGGGCTCGACCCTCGTGACCAAACAGACCGGCCCCGCCGGCAAGCAGGTCAACCGCATCTACATCGAAGACGGCTCAGATATCGACAAGGAATTCTATCTGGCCCTGCTCGTGGATCGTCAGACATCGCGCGTCTCTTTCGTCGCCTCGACCGAAGGCGGCATGGATATCGAGGAAGTCGCCGAAAGCACCCCCGAGAAAATCCTCAGCTTCTCGGTCGATCCGGCCACCGGCTATCAGCCCTTCCACGGCCGCCGCATCGCCTTCATGCTGGGTCTCGAAGGCGCGCAGGTCAAACAATGCGTCAAGCTGATGGGCATTCTCTACAAGCTGTTCCTCGACAAGGACATGGAGATGCTGGAAATCAACCCGCTGATCCTGAGCGACAAGGGCGATCTGAAATGCCTCGACGCCAAGATGGGCTTTGATTCCAACGCGGTCTACCGCCACGCCGACATCGCCGAGCTGCGCGACACGACCGAGGAAGACCCCAAGGAACTGGAAGCGTCGAAATACGACCTGAACTATATCGCGCTCGACGGCGAGATCGGCTGCATGGTGAACGGCGCGGGCCTCGCGATGGCCACGATGGACATCATCAAGCTTTACGGTGCGGAACCCGCCAACTTCCTCGACGTGGGCGGCGGCGCGACCAAGGAAAAGGTCACCGAAGCGTTCAAGATCATCACCTCGGACGACAACGTCAAAGGCATCCTGGTCAACATCTTCGGCGGCATCATGCGCTGCGACGTCATCGCCGAAGGCGTGATTGCCGCGGTGAAAGAAGTGGGGCTCAAGGTGCCGCTGGTGGTGCGCCTCGAAGGCACGAATGTCGAGAAGGGCAAGGAAATCATCTCGAATTCCGGCCTGGACGTGATCGCCGCCGACGACCTGAAAGACGGCGCCGAAAAGATCGTGAAGGCGGTTAAGGGCTAGTTATGAGCAAGCAAACCCGAAAGTGGGTCATCGGCCTGGCGATAATGGCATTAATTGGGTTGAAAGCAATTCAGCTTCTCAATCAGCGCTTTGAGTCCAGACAACAGATAAGGATGGCTGAAGAGACGGCCAATCATATTGTTGTTGTTGCTAAGAGCGCCTGTGTTCCCACGTTCGCCACGCCCGATGTTCTTTCGGATAAGGAGTATAGCCTCAACGACGATGGCGTCTGGACTGATCGACGGGGTGTCTCAGTACATATTCTCGATGACATGTGTTTCGTGTCAAAGCCGCAGTCCTATCCGAAAGTGAAGGGCGAGCAGATTGAACGGCAAACCTCGGCACTTTCTCATCAGATACAACTGTGGATGGATCGCGACTTTCCTGACCAATGGTCGATTAAAAAAGGCAACCTGAATGACAACTTCATAGTTGAAGCGGGTGAAAACAACTCCTTCGCCGTTGCGATGGTGCTGCCAAGTGCAAGCCACGCTGGCGGTCTGCTGATACAATATCTCACTTCTAATTAAGGAACTCCATCATGGCAGTCCTCATCGACGAAAACACCAAAGTGATCTGTCAGGGCCTCACCGGCTCGCAGGGCACGTTCCACACCGAACAGGCCATCGCCTATGGCACGAAAATGGTCGGCGGGGTCACCCCCGGCAAAGGCGGCCAGACGCATCTTGACCTGCCGGTGTTCAACTCGGTCCACGAGGCCAAACACGCAACCGAGGCGAACGCCAGCGTGATCTACGTCCCGCCGCCCTTCGCCGCCGACTCGATCCTCGAAGCGATCGACGCCGAGATGGAGGTGATCGTCTGCATCACCGAAGGTATCCCGGTTCTGGACATGATGCGCGTCAAGCGCGCGCTGGAAACCTCGAACTCCACGCTGATCGGCCCGAACTGCCCCGGTGTCATCACCCCCGACGCCTGCAAGATCGGCATCATGCCCGGCCACATCCACAAGCGCGGCACCGTGGGCGTCGTTTCGCGCTCGGGCACGCTCACCTACGAGGCGGTCAAGCAAACCACCGATGTGGGCCTTGGCCAGTCCACCTGCGTCGGCATCGGCGGCGACCCGATCAAGGGCACCGAACATATCGACGTGCTGGAATGGTTCCTGGCCGATGACGAGACCGAGTCGATCATCATGATCGGTGAAATCGGCGGCTCCGCCGAAGAGGAAGCCGCCGAATTCCTCGCCTCCGAGCGCAAGAAAGGCCGCTGGAAGCCCACTGCCGGTTTCATCGCGGGCCGCACAGCGCCTCCGGGCCGCCGCATGGGTCATGCCGGCGCCATCGTCGCCGGTGGCAAGGGCGGCGCCGAGGACAAGATCGAGGCGATGAAATCCGCCGGTATCGTCGTCGCCGACAGCCCCGCCACCCTGGGCGAGGCCGTGCTCGACGCAATCAAGGGTTAATGCCTTCCGGGGTGCGCAAGGCCTTGCGCACCCTGCCCGTCTTTACGGAGCCTCGCGACGGACATCTGCACCCGAAAACCGGATGTCTCTCCCGAAGCTTCTCACGGTCGGTCAGAAAGGACGCGCAATGACGGATCAAAGCCCCAACGACCTCTTCCATGCCTCCTCCTTCATGCAGGGGCACAATGCCGAATATCTCGAACAGCTTTACGCGCGCTATGCGAACGACCCGAACGCGGTCGACGAGGCATGGCAGGCGTTCTTTTCCCAGTTGGGCGACGGCGATCAGGATGTGAAACGCGAGGCCGAAGGCCCCTCCTGGGCGCGGGCCGACTGGCCGCCGATGCCCGCCGACGAGCTGACCAGCGCCCTGACCGGCGAATGGCCTGCCGAAATCGAAGTGGCTAAAGCCGGCGAGAAGATCAAACAGAAAGCCGCCGAACAGGGCGTCGAGGTTTCCGATGACGCCGTGAAACGCGCCGTTCTGGACTCGGTGCGCGCGCTGATGCTGATCCGCGCCTACCGTATCCGCGGCCACCTGATCGCCGAGCTCGACCCGCTCGGCCTGCGCGATCACGGCCACCGCCCCGAACTCGATCCCAAATCCTACGGCTTCACCGAAGCCGACCTTGACCGCCCGATCTTCATCGACAACGTTCTGGGCCTTCAGGTCGCCTCGATCCGCGAGATACTGGAGATCGTCAAGCGCACCTATTGCGGCACCTTCGCCCTGCAATACATGCACATTTCCGATCCCGAACAGGCCGCCTGGCTGAAAGAGCGGATCGAAGGCTACGACAAGGAAATCACCTTCACCCGCGAGGGGCGCAAGGCCATCCTGAACAAGCTGGTCGAAGCCGAAGGGTTCGAAAAATACCTGCACGTCAAGTACATGGGCACCAAGCGCTTCGGCCTCGACGGCGGCGAAAGCCTGATCCCCGCGATGGAGCAGATCATCAAGCGCGGCGGCAGCCTCGGCGTCAAGGAAATCGTCATCGGCATGCCCCACCGGGGCCGCCTGTCGGTGCTGGCCAACGTGATGGGCAAACCCTATCGCGCCATCTTCAACGAATTCCAGGGCGGCAGCTTCAAGCCCGAGGACGTGGACGGCTCGGGCGACGTGAAATACCACCTCGGCGCCTCCTCCGACCGTGAATTCGACGGCAACAAGGTCCATCTCAGCCTCACCGCGAACCCCTCGCACCTCGAGGCGGTGAACCCCGTGGTTCTGGGCAAGGTCCGCGCCAAGCAGGACCAGATGCACGACACCGAACGCACCAGCGTCCTGCCCGTGCTGCTGCACGGCGATGCGGCCTTTGCCGGTCAGGGCGTCGTGGCCGAATGTTTCGGCCTGTCGGGCCTCAAGGGGCACAAGACCGGCGGCACCATGCATATCGTGGTGAACAACCAGATCGGTTTCACCACCGCGCCGCATTTCTCGCGCTCCTCGCCCTATCCGACCGATATCGCGCTGATGGTCGAGGCCCCGATCTTCCACGTTAACGGCGACGATCCCGAGGCGGTCGTTCACGCCGCCAAGGTCGCCACGGAATTCCGCCAGAAATTCCAGAAGGACGTGGTGATCGACATCATCTGCTACCGCCGGTTCGGCCATAACGAGGGCGACGAGCCCATGTTCACGAACCCGATGATGTATAACAAGATCAAGAAGCACAAGACCACGCTCAGCCTCTATACCGAACGCCTTGTCGCCGACGGTCTGATCCCCGAGGGCGAGATCGAGGACATGAAGGCCGCCTTCCAGTCCTACCTGGCCGACGAATTCGAGGCCGGCAAGGAATACCGCCCCAACAAGGCCGACTGGCTGGACGGCAAGTGGTCGCATCTCGACAGCAAGGACGAGGATTACCAGCGCGGCGAAACCGCCATCGCGCCGGACACCATGAAAGAGATCGGGCACGCGCTCACCACCGCGCCCGAAGGTTTCCCGATGCACAAGACCGTCGGCCGCCTTCTGGACACCAAGCGCAAGATGTTCGACAGCGGCAAGGGCTTCGACTGGGCCACCGCCGAGGCCCTGGCCTTCGGCTCGCTCCAGCTCGAAGGCTATCCCGTGCGCCTCGCCGGTCAGGACAGCGCCCGCGGCACGTTCAGCCAGCGCCACTCGGCCCTGATCAACCAGGACACCGAAGAACGCTATTACCCGCTGAACAACATCCGCGAAGGGCAGGCCCGCTACGAGGTCATCGACTCGATGCTCAGCGAATACGCCGTGCTGGGGTTCGAATACGGCTACAGCCTCGCCGAACCCAACGCGCTGACCCTGTGGGAGGCCCAGTTCGGCGATTTCGCCAACGGCGCGCAGATCATGTTCGATCAGTTCATCAGCTCAGGCGAATCCAAATGGCTGCGCATGTCGGGCCTCGTCTGCCTCCTGCCCCACGGGTATGAGGGCCAGGGCCCCGAACACTCCTCGGCACGGCTGGAGCGGTTCCTCACGATGTGCGGCGGCGACAACTGGATCGTGGCCAACTGCACGACCCCGGCCAACTATTTCCACATCCTGCGCCGCCAGTTGCACCGCACCTACCGCAAACCGCTGATCATGATGACGCCGAAATCGCTGCTGCGTCACAAGATGGCGATCTCCACCGCCGAGGATTTCACCACCGGCTCCAGCTTCCACCGGGTGCTGTGGGACGATGCCCAATACGGCAACTCCGACATGCAACTGAAACCCGACGACAAGATCAGGCGCGTCGTCATGTGCTCGGGCAAGGTCTATTACGACCTGCTGGAAGAACGCGACACACGCGGGCTGGACGATGTCTATATCCTGCGCGTCGAACAGTTCTACCCGTTCCCGGCCATGTCGATGGTCAAGGAACTGGAACGCTTCAAGAAGGCCGAAATGGTCTGGTGTCAGGAAGAGCCCAAGAACCAGGGCGCGTGGGCCTTCATCGAACCCAACATCGAATGGGTCCTGCAACGCATCAAGGCCAAACACACCCGCCCGTCCTATGCCGGTCGTCCTGCGGCCGCCTCGCCCGCAACGGGCCTCGCATCGCAACACAAAGCACAACAAGAGGCGCTGGTGGATACCGCGCTCACCATCGAAGGGAAATAACGCATGTCTACCGAAGTTCGCGTCCCCACGCTCGGCGAATCCGTGACCGAGGCCACCGTCGCCACATGGTTCAAGAAGCCCGGCGATACCGTTGCCGCCGACGAAATGCTGTGTGAGCTGGAAACAGACAAGGTCACCGTCGAAGTGCCCTCGCCCGTCGCGGGCACCCTTGGCGAAATCGTCGCCGCCGAAGGCGACACCGTGGGCGTCGATGCCCTGCTGGCCACCATCTCCGAAGGCCAGGGCGCGGCCCCCGCGCCCGCCCCGGACAAGGCCGAAGACACCCCCAAAGCCGCCGGCAGCGGCAGCGCCTCGGGCGGCAGTGTCGATGTCATGGTCCCCACCCTTGGCGAATCCGTGACCGAGGCCACCGTCTCGACATGGTTCAAACAGGTGGGCGACAGCGTCACGCAGGATGAAATGCTCTGCGAACTGGAAACCGACAAGGTCTCGGTCGAGGTTCCCGCGCCCGCCTCGGGCACGCTCAGCGAAATCATCGCCGGCGAAGGCGACACCGTGCAGGCCGGCGGCAAGCTGGCCGTGATGGCCTCGGGCGACGGCGCCGCTGCTGCGGCCCCCGCCAAATCCGAAGCGGCCCCCGCCGCCGCTTCGGGCGAACCGTCAGGCAAGGATGTCGAAGATGCCCCCTCGGCCAAAAAGGCGATGGCCGAAAAAGGCATCACCGCCGATCAGGTGCAGGGCTCGGGCCGCGATGGCCGCGTCATGAAAGAAGACGTCGCCAGGGCCGCCGCTGCCGCCACCGCGGCAGCCCCCGCCGCCTCGGCCCAACCGGCACAGGCCCCGCGCGCCCCGGTCCCGGCGGATGACGCCGCCCGCGAGGAACGCGTCAAGATGACCCGCCTGCGCCAGACCATCGCGCGCCGCCTCAAGGACAGCCAGAACACCGCCGCCATGCTCACCACCTATAACGAGGTGGACATGACCGAGGTGATGGCGCTCCGCAACGCGTACAAGGACGAATTCCAGAAGAAGCACGGCGTCAAGCTGGGCTTCATGTCCTTCTTCACCAAGGCCTGCTGCCACGCGCTGAAAGAGGTGCCCGAGGTCAACGCCGAAATCGACGGCACCGACATCGTCTACAAGAACTTCGTCCACATGGGCATCGCCACCGGCACCCCCACCGGCCTCGTCGTGCCGGTGATCCGCGACGCCGATTCGCTGTCCTTCGCCGACATCGAGAAGGCCATCGCCGAAAAAGGCGCCCGCGCCCGCGACGGCAAGCTCTCCATGGCCGAAATGCAGGGCGGCACCTTCACCATCTCCAACGGCGGCGTCTACGGCTCGCTGATGTCCTCGCCCATCCTCAACCCGCCGCAATCGGGTATCCTGGGCATGCACAAGATCCAGCAACGCCCAATGGTGATGAACGGCGAAATCGTCGCGCGGCCCATGATGTACCTCGCGCTCAGCTACGACCACCGCATCGTCGACGGCAAAGGCGCCGTGACCTTCCTCGTCCGCGTCAAGGACGCCCTGGAAGACCCGCGCCGATTGCTGATGGATTTGTAATTGATCTGGATGGGGTAAAATCCCATCCGATACCACCGTAGGGCGGAGTTCACCCCGCCTATGCCACTGGGAGTACAAATATGCACACAGGAAAGTGCGCTTTGGCATTTTTACTATTGTCAGCTTGCAATCCGACAACTGCAGCGTTGGTAAGTGGGCAACCTAACACGGCTCTCGATATTGCATCAGGCAGTGGAGCAGTGCAACGAGATCAAGAAGGTAGAGTAACCTTTCGCCATGCTTTTGCCGAAAACCACCTGAATGGTTTGGTCGCCCCCGAGCTCCAAGAAGACACGCGCCTAAACTACATTGGCCAATTTGTCGCTGAAGAGAATATATGCCCTAATGGCTGGAAAATTGATCGCAAAACCATCGTGGCCGATGCTTTTCTCTATGAAGGATCGTGCAGGAATTAAGTAAAATAGTGCACCCTGCCCCCCGTAGGGTGCGCATTCACTGCGCACCGCGCCTCCGCACGGAACACTCCATGACCCCCGAACTCACCGCCCTCACCCTCGCCGCGCTGCTCCAGGTCCTCCAGTACCTGCTCTTCGCCATCCCCGCCAATCTCGAACTGGGGCCGGGCTATACCTCCTCCGCGCGTGACCGCGCCCCCTCGCGCGAGCTCTCACTCACCACCGGGCGCCTGCAACGCGCGCTGAACAACCATTTCGAGGGGCTGATCCTCTTCGCCATCGCCTGCGCCGTCATCACCCTCTCGGGCCAGTCCACCGCCCTCACCGCCGCCTGCGCCTTCACCTATCTGGGCGCGCGCGCCCTCTACATTCCCGCCTATTACTACGGCTGGCGGCCCTGGCGCTCACTGATCTGGGCCGTGGGCTTCTTCGCCACCGTTCTGATGCTCCTGGCGGCCTTGATATGACTTTCTTCTTGCCCAAAATATCCCGGGGGAGTCGCCCGACGGGCGACGGGGGCAGCGCCCCCAAACCCGCTCAACCGAAAGGAAATCCCAATGGCAAACTATGACGTCATCGTCATCGGCTCCGGCCCCGGCGGCTATGTCGCCGCCATCCGCTGCGCCCAGCTCGGCCTGAAAACCGCCTGTGTGGAGGGCCGCGAAACCCTGGGCGGCACCTGCCTCAACGTCGGCTGCATCCCCTCCAAGGCGCTGCTCCATGCCTCTCACCAGTTGCACGAGGCCGAGCACAACTTCGCCAAGATGGGCCTCAAGGGCAAAAGCCCTTCGGTCGACTGGAAACAGATGCTGTCCTACAAGGACGACGTGATCGGCCAGAACACCAAGGGCATCGAATTCCTGTTCAAGAAGAACAAGATCGACTGGCTCAAGGGCTGGGGCTCGATCCCCGAGAAGGGCAAGGTCAAGGTCGGCGACGAGGTTCACGAGGCCAAAAACATCATCATCGCCACCGGCTCCGAAGCCTCCTCCCTGCCCGGCGTCGAGGTGGACGAGAAAACCGTCGTCACCTCCACCGGCGCACTGGACCTGCCCAAGATCCCCAAGAAAATGGTCGTGATCGGCGCGGGCGTGATCGGGCTGGAACTGGGTTCGGTCTATACCCGCCTCGGCACCGAGGTCACAGTCGTGGAATTCCTCGATCACGTCACCCCCGGCATGGACAGCGAGGTGCAAAAGCAATTCCAGCGGCTGCTCAGGAAACAGGGGCTCGACTTCATCATGGGCGCCGCCGTGCAATCGGTCGAAACGCTCAAGACCAAGGCCAAGGTGAACTACAAGCTGCGCAAGGACGACAGCGAGCACACGCTCGACGCCGACGTGGTGCTCGTCGCCACGGGCCGCAAATCCTATACCGATGGCCTCGGTCTCGACGCGCTCGGCGTGAAACTCTCGGATCGCGGACAGATCGTGATCGACGAAGGCTGGCACACCAGTGTCGAGGGCATTTACGCCATCGGCGATGCCGTCGCCGGCCCGATGCTGGCCCACAAGGCCGAAGACGAAGGCATGGCCGCCGCCGAGGTGATCGCCGGCAAGCACGGCCATGTGAATTACGATGTCATCCCCAGCGTGATCTACACCCATCCCGAGGTCGCCGCCGTGGGCAAGACCGAAGGCCAGCTCAAGGAAGCGGGCCGCGCCTACAAGGTCGGCAAGTTCTCCTTCATGGGCAATGGCCGCGCCAAGGCGAATTTCGCGGGCGACGGCTTTGTCAAGCTGCTGGCCGACAAGGAGACCGACCGCGTGCTCGGCGCGCATATCATCGGCCCGGCGGCAGGCGAGCTGATCCACGAAATCTGCGTCGCGATGGAATTCGGCGCCGCCGCCGAGGACATCGCCCTCACCTGCCACGCCCACCCCACCTATTCCGAGGCCGTGCGCGAAGCCGCGCTCGCCTGTGGCGACGGCCCGATCCACAGCTGAGGGTCCCGGCAAAACAAGCAACAGGCGGCCCGAACCGGGCCGCCTGTTGACGGCAAATCCCGGAACCTTGTCTTTTATGGACCCTTCGCGTATATACGCTCATATATCCATGGAGCGGTGCAATGATTGAAACCAAGATCCGGAAGGTCGGCAACTCTGCGGTCATGACCCTGACGACCGAAATGCTGACGATCCTCGACGCCAAGGAAGGCGACACGCTTTTTGTCCTGCGCGGCGACGATGGCAGCCTGAAGATCACGCCACACGACCCCGCGGTCGCATCCGCATTGGCCGCCGCGGAAATCGTCATGGATGAGAATCGCGATCTGCTTCAGGCCCTCGCATGACGGAGCCGGTCTGGGTTCCGCTCGCCGCCGTCCTCGCCATTCATGACCGACAGATATCCCGCCACGGCGGCGCGCCCGGAATGCGTGACCGAACGCTTCTGGAGATGGGATGTGCCCGTGCAATGAACCTCGCCGCCTATACCGATGCCGACCTTGCAGGGATCGCTGCGGCCTATGCCTTCGGAATTTCCAAGGCCCGTGCCTTCGTGGACGGAAACAAGCGCACCGCCTTCGTGACAGCCGTGACATTCCTGCGGCTCAACGGTTACTCGTTCCGGCCCTTGCCGAACGAAGGCGTCAGAATGGTGGAAGACCTGGCCTCGGGGCATGTCAGCGAGGCGGAGTTCGCCAAGTGGCTCTCGAACGGAATGATTGCGATCTGAGCGCCTGCCGTGGGAAGGACCGGGCGCGGCCCTTCGCGCTCAGATCAATCGTCCTGATCGGAACAGACCCCGCATCCTGGCCCCCACGGCCACCGCAGGTCTGTCCGCCTCAAACCGCGCACCCCCTCACCAGAGCGTCTTGATCGCCCGGTCCATCCAGGCGGCATCGTATTCCGTGCCGCCTTCGTCGCCATTGCTCGTTTCGGCCAGCATCTCTCCCACCGTCGGCAAGCCTTTGCTGTCGTCGCGCCCCCATATCCCCGCCCGGATCGAGGCGCGGGCGCATTGCGTGTAGACCTCGCCGATCTTGATGACGATCACCGTAGCGGGCTGTTTGCCCTGCCGGTTGAACATCGCCCGCACCTGTTCATCCGCCGTGACCCGTGCCTGCCCGTTGATCCGCACCACGGTGTTGGACCCGGCCACCATGAACAGCAACGAAATCCGCCCGTCGCTGACGATATTGCGCAGCGTGTCCAGACGGTTGTTGCCGCGCCAGTCGGGCAGGGCCAGCGTCCGGTTGTCCAGTTCGGTCACCACCGGCCCGTCCTCGCCGCGCGGGCTGCCGTCGGTACCTTCGGGGCCCACCGTCGAAATGATGCAATACCGCGATTTCGCGATCCATTTGCGGTAAAGCGGCGTCAGATGGGTCGTCACCTTGCGCAGGCTGGCCGCACCGGGCTTGCCATACAGGGCCTCCAACGCGGCAATGTCGTGAATATATTCAACCTTCGGGGTCAAATCCCGCCTCCTTCATCAGCCGGACCGAGGCGGTTTCGACCTCGTCCTCCAATTGCGCCATGAACTCGGGGCGCGACCGGCCCGCAGGGATGCGCGGCAGAAACTCCACCACCGCCGTTCCCGGCTTGCGCATGATCCCCTTGCGCGGCCAGAACACGCCCACATTGGCCGCCACCGGCACGCAATCCTGCCCCAGTTCCTCATAGAGAACCCCGGTGCCCACCTTGTAAGGCGCCTTGACGCCCGGCGCGATGCGTGTGCCCTGCGGATAGATGATCAGCTGCCCCGGCTGCTGACGGCCCTTCGCCACGTCTGTGACCATCCTCTTGATGGCCTGGCTGCGCTTGCCCCGGTCCACCGGAACGCAGCCGATCTTCAGCGCATATTGCCCGATCACCGGGGCCCACATCAATTCGCGCTTCATGATGAACTTGCCCGCCGGAACCGCGCCGAAAATCAGAATGATATCCAGGAACGACTGATGCTTGGCCGCGATCAGGACCTCGTCAGCGGGGGGCGTACCGCGCACTTCGGTGCGCAGGCCCACCATCCAGCGCGCCGTCCAGCGCACCCAGCGGCACCAGGTATGACAGGCGGTCAGCGCGCCCCGGCGGCTGATCACCGCCCAGGGGAAAAAGACGATCCCCATGATCCCCATCATCGCATAGATGTTGACCACGAAGATCAGCGAACGCACCCATTGCACAGCATGGCTCATGGCATGTCCTTCAACGTCCTGATCGCCGCCGCGCGGGTGGCGGCAAAGGCCACCGCCGCCGCCAGCGGCGGAATGATCAGCGGCCAGATCCAGTGCCAGCCCTGAAACCCGAGCCCGGTCAGGAACCCGCCCTCCGTCTGCGCCGATGGTAACAGCAGGATCGCGGCGCATCCCAGCACCATGCCCACCGCCGCGCCGCCCAGCGCCCGCAGGGTAAAGCGGCGCACGAAGGCCCGTGCGATATAGACGTCGCGCGCGCCCACCAGCCGCAGCACGGTGATCACCTGCGCATTGGCCGCCAGTGCCGCATTGGCCGCCAGCGTGATCATCGCCGCCGTCGCCCCGCCGATCAGCAACAGCGACACCCAGCCCAGCAGGCGCAGCCGTCCCGCCGCCTCGGCCAGCGGACGCCGCCAGCGGGTGTGATCGTCCAGCACCGCACCGGGCACCTCGGCCGACAGGCGCAGGCGCAATCCCTGCGGGTCGAACCCCTCGTTATCCTCGATCACTTCGATCAGTTGCGGGATCGGCAGGCTGTCCACCGGCAGATCGGGGCCGAACCACGGCTCCAGCAGGGCGCGCTGCTCGTCCGCGTCCAGCGCCCTTGCGCTGGCCACGCCGCGCGTGGTCTCCAGCAGTTTCAGCGCCGCATCGGTCTGCGCGGCCAACTGCCCCTCGGGCGCGGAAATCCGGATCGTCGAACTGCGCGCCAGCTCGTCGCCCCACCGTGCCGCCAGCCGCCCCGTGGCCAGCGACAGCGCCAGCGCGAACACCGCCAGAAACGCCATCGCGGCAGCGCTGAACAGCGTCAGCCGCGCGGTAAACCCGGTGGGCGGCACAACCCGGTCGGCCTGCGTATCGCCGACCACCAGTTCGCTCAGTTTCGCAATGTCGATTGTCACAGATCCGCCCCCGCCAGTTGCAGGTGCCGGTTCGAAATGCGCAGAACCCGCGCCTGCACATGCGCCTTGGCCGCCCGGATCAGCGCCAGATCGTGGGTGGCGATCATGATCGTCTTGCCCATCCGGTTCAGCTCGACCAGCAAGCGCAACAGGCGCTGCGACATTTCCCAGTCCACGTTGCCCGTGGGCTCATCCGCCAGCACCACGTCGGGCGACATGATCACCGCACGCGCCAGCGCCGCGCGCTGGCGTTCGCCGCCCGACAGTTCCGGCGGGCGGGCCTCGGCACGCGATGTCAGCCCCACCCAGTTCGTCAGTTCCTTGAGGTTCGCCGCCTCGGCCAGCAGGTCGCGCCCCGACACCATCAGCGGCAGCGCGATGTTTTCGGACACGCTCAGGTGATCCAGAAACTGGCAATCCTGATGCACCACCCCGATCCGGCGGCGCGACAGCGCGATATCGTCCCGCTCCATCCCGCGCACATCCGTACCGAACAGGCGCACATCGCCCGCCGTCGGCAGCAGCGCCCCGTAACACAGCTTCAGCAGCGTCGTCTTGCCCGCGCCGGACGGGCCGGTCAGGAAATGGAACGATCCGGGCTGAAGCTGCAACGAGATATCGCTCAGCAACTCGCCCCCGCCATAGCTGTAGGCCACATTCTCCAGCTCGATCAAACCTGCCCCCTTGTCCGCACCCACCGCCTCTAAATGCCTCAGAGAACACACATGTGCAATGATTACAGGGGGCAAATGCTTTACCCTTTCGCAACAGGGCTTTACAGCCTATGCTTTCCGCAAGGATGAACAAGCGGATACCGCTGGCAGGCGACAGGTGGCAACATGAGGCTGACTTGCCCGAATTGTGGGGCTCAATACGAAGTGCCCGACGAAGTGATCCCCGAAACGGGGCGCGATGTGCAATGCTCGAACTGTGGCGACACATGGTTTCAGTATCACCCCGATCACCTGCCAGCCCCGGCTGACGAGGCCGAACAGGACATCGCGCAAGCGCCCGAGCCCGACCTTCCGCCCGAAGACTCCGAGCCCGAATACGACGTCACCCCCCAGGACGACACCCCCGCCGGGGCGCAGGACATTTCCCCTGAGTCCCCCGCCCCCGCAGCGCCGAAACCCGACCTGTCCGGGGCCGGCGACGACGCCCCCGACGACACCGCCGAACAGATTCAGGACACCCCCCGGCCCGCCGCCCCGCAACGGCGCGAACTGGACCCGACCATTCGCGACCTCCTGCGCGCCGAGGCCGAGCGCGAGCACAAGGCCCGCGAAGCCGAAAGCGGCGGCCTGGAAACCCAGACCGAGATGGGGCTCGACGACCAGCCCGAACAGGACCTGCGCAGCCGGGAAGCACGCGAACGCATGGCCCGCCTGCGCGGCGAGGAGATCGCCGAAGACGACACCGGCAGCAGCGACAGCTTTGCCCGGATCGAGGAAGACGAACACGCCGATATCGACCCCGACTCGCGCCGCAACCTGTTTCCCGATATCGACGAAATCAATTCCTCTCTCGATTCCGACCGCACGCCCCGGCCCGACACCGCCGTCGCAATACAAACGGCCGACGCCACGCCGCAAAAACCCGACGGGTTCCGCCGCGGATTCACGCTGGCGGTGCTGCTCTTCGCCCTCGTGACGCTGATCTACGCGTTCGCGCCGCAAATCGCCGGGCTCCACCCCGCGCTCGAGCCGGTCATGGCCAGCTATGTCACGGCCATCAACGGCTTGCGCATATGGCTCGCGCAGACAATCGCGTCCTTCATGGGGTAACGAGAACGGCGGGGAATGGCGCGGGGCGCGTCCAGGGTCCTGACCCTAGAACCTGTCCAGCAGGCGTTTGAGATAATCCAGTTCGATATCCGGGCGCTCGCCCTCGCCCGAGCGGCGGCGGATTTCATCCAGCAATTCGCGCGCCCGGCGATAGACATCCTCGCCCTGCAACAGCGAATCCTGCGTGCCCACCTGGCCGCCCTCTCCCGACAGGCGGCCCAGCGGATCGGACTGTTGCTGGCCCACCTCGCCACGCGCCTGCCCCTGTCCGCCCTGTTGCTGGCGGCGGTTCTCGGCCATGGCTTCGCCCAGGTTGCGCATCCCGTCGCGCAGGGCTTCCATCGCTTCCGACTGACGGTCCAGCGCCTCGGCCAGTTCGTCACCGCGCAGCGCCTCTTCGGCGCCTTCCATGGCGCGGTCCGCCCGCTCCAACGCTTCGCGCGCGGCCTCTCCGGCCTCGCTGCCGCCGCCGGGAAGGTTCCCGCGCTGGCGCTCGAGCTCGCGGCGCAGCGCCTCCTGCCGGTCGGCCAGATCGCCCCCCGGTCCGCCTTGTTCGGCCTGCCGGTCGCCGGGTTGCTGTCCCTGTCCGCCGGGCTGACCCGGCTGACCGCCCTGGCCTTGCCCCTGCTGGCCTTGTTGCTGGTGGCTCTGGCCGCGGCCCTGCCCGCCATCGCGCCCCTCGTTGCCCTGGTTTTGCCCGGCCTGCGCATCGGGATTGAACTGTTCCTGCAAATCGCGGAACGCCTCGTCCGACAGACCCTGCTGGTTGCGCAGGGTTTCGGCCAGCCCCTCCATCGCCTGCTGGCCGGGGTTCTGGCCCTGCTGGCCACCCTGACCCTGGGTGACGCGCATGTTTTCCATCATCCGCTGGAACTCTTCCAGCGCCTGCTGCGCCTCGGCCATGCGGCCCTGTTCCATCAGGTCCTGGATACGGTCCATCATGTCCTGCAAATCCTGCTGGGTCATGCGCATGGCATCCTCGGGCGTCTGGCCCATCTGATCCTGATCGCCGTTCTGCTGATCGCGCTGCGCCTGCTGTATCTTCTGGCGCATGTAATCGTTGGTCGCCTCGCGCAACTCCTGCATCAGCCGCTCGATCTCTTCGGGACTGGCGCCGTTCTTCATCGCCTCGCTCAGCCGCTCCTGCGCCGCGCGCATGCGTTCCAGCGCATCGCCGATATCGCCTTCCTCCAGCGCAATCGCCAGATCCCACAGCGCCTGTGCGGTCTCGTCCCGCGCCTCGTCCGTCAGGCTGTCATGGTGCAGCAGCGTTTCCAGCCGCCGCAGGACCACCCGCAGTTTCAGGTAATCGGTTTCACGGCGAAACAGCCCGTCTTCGGGCCGGTACGACACTGCGCGCAACACCTGAGTCACCCGCCGTGCATTGGCCTTCGACCACAGCAGGTCGCGGCGCTGTTCGATCACCGCCGCCGCCAGCGGATCGAAAAACCGCCGCGCGGGCAGGGCCATCTTTTCCAGCGTGCTGCGCCCGGTATTGCCGCTGGCATCCTCGACCCGCAATTCCAGCGTCACCGGCAGATGCGCCCAGGGATGCTGCGACAGGTTGTCGATCAGCGTCTCGGTAAATTCCACCCGGTCACCAGTGATCGGCATCGGCAGGTCCAGCGTGATCGGCTCGCGCGGCTCGGGCGCGGTCGACAGCCCGTACCGGCGCTCCAGCGCCGCCATATCCAGACGGAAGGTCGCCGTCCCGCCCGTGACCCCGTAATCGTCCGAGGCGCGGAACGGCTGGCTCATCTGCCCGTCGAACGTGGTCTCGGCGCCCTCTCTCAACACCTCCACCGCAGGCGGCAGGTCGGCCAGCGCCAGAATGGTCCAGCTGCGCCCGCCGGGGCCGTCGATGGTCAGTGTTCCGGCGCGGGTGATGTCGAAGGCCTGTTCGGGATCGGTGGCCGCGCCGATATCCTCTGTCCGGTCCGAAACGGTTTCCGACACGCTCAGCGCGCCCACCTCGCCATAAAGGCGCAGGGTCACGCGGCTGCCCTCGGGCACCGAGATCTCACCTTTCTGATCGTTCAGGTAGAGGCTCGGCAGCCCGGTATGGGCAGGCGGTTCGATCCAGCCCTCCCAGGTCGGGCCGCTGGCCAGCGCCGCGCTCCCGCCCGGCGTCAGGCCGGCCACGCTGCCCACCCGCCAGACCGATCCGAACAACAGCGCCACCACCAGCCCCAGCAGGGCGACATAGCGCAACCCGAACGGATCGCGCCGCGCCAGCTTCAGGTCCGGCTCCACCGCACGCGCCTGCGCCGCACGCTCGGCCATCCGGGCCTGATGGGCCCGCCACAGCGCCTCCGAGGCCGGATCGCCGCTGCCCACCGTTTGCGCATCCTGCAATGCGGTCAGCGGATGCCCCGGCAGGCTGGCGTCCAGCCGCGCCAGCGCATCCTCCCGCCCCGGCCAGCGAAACGCCCGCGCGCCAAGACCGGCGAACACCAGCAGCGCCAGCAGGGCGGCGATCATCGCCGACCAGACCAGTTCCAGCGGCAGACTGTCATGCAATCCCAGTATCAACGCCGCCGCGCAGGCCGCGATCACGGTCCAGACCGGCCAGAAGGCACGCACGATCCGTTCGGCGATCAACCCCGCCCATGTCAGGGTCAGGGGCCGCCGCAGCCGGTTCAGCACCGGGGTCAGAGGGGTCGTTTGCCTTGGCATGCTCCGCTCCAGTTCGTGGCCGGACACGCCTTTCGGGTCACAGCCACTCGGGAATGGTATCGCGTTTTATGATCTCGTCAAAGGTCGGACGCTGCCGGATGACGGCAAATTGATGCTCATGCACCAACACTTCGGGGATCAGCGGGCGGGTATTGTACTCGCTCGACATCACCGCACCATAGGCCCCGGCGCTGCGAAACGCCACCAGATCGCCCTCGCCCACCGGCGGCAACATGCGCCCCCTGGCAAAGGTATCGCCCGATTCGCACACCGGCCCCACCACGTCATAAGGCGCCTGCTCGGCCCCCGGCGCGGGTTCCTGCACCGGCACGATATCGTGATGCGCGTCATACATGGCGGGCCGGATCAGATCGTTCATCGCCGCGTCGAGAATAAGGAAGTCGCGCCCCTCGCCGGATTTGCGGTAGATCACCCGGCTCACCAGAATACCGGCATTGCCGACCACCAGACGCCCCGGCTCGATCTCGATCTCGCATCCCAGATGCCCCAGCGTATCCTTGATCAACTGGCCGTATTCCGTCGGCAGGGGCGGCGCGTCGTTCGAGCGCGTGTAGGGAATCCCAAGCCCCCCGCCCAGATCCAGCCGCCGGATGTCGTGCCCGTCGCGCCGCAGCACCCCCGTCAATTCCGCCACCTTTTCATAGGCCAGACGGAACGGCTCCAACTCGGTCAGCTGGCTGCCGATATGCACGTCGATCCCGACCACCTCCAGCCCCGGCATCGCGGCGGCTTCGGCATAAACCTCGCGCGCCCGCGCAATCGGGATGCCGAACTTGTTCTCGCTCTTGCCGGTCGCGATCTTGGCATGGGTTTTCGCATCCACATCCGGGTTCACCCGCACGGCAATCGGGGCCGTCACCCCCAACTCCAGCGCCACGGCGTTCAGCGCCGCCATCTCCGGCTCGCTTTCCACGTTAAACTGCCGGATGCCGCCCTCCAGGGCCTGCCGCATTTCCTCGCGCGTCTTGCCGACGCCGGAAAACACGATCCGCTCACCGGGCACGCCCGCCGCACGGGCGCGCGCATATTCCCCGCCCGAGACCACGTCCATCCCCGCGCCCAGCGCCGCCAGCGTTTTCAGGATCGCCTGATTGCTCGCCGCCTTCATCGCATAGCACACCAGATGCTCGGTGCCCTCCAGCGCCTCGTCGAACAGGCGGAAATGGCGGGTCAGCGTGGCGGTGGAATAGCAATAGAACGGCGTGCCCACCGCCTCGGCGATCTCGGCCACCGGCACATCCTCGGCAAACAACTGCCCGTTTCGATACAGAAAATGGTCCATGGCCCGCGCCCCTTTACACCCAGCCGCCCCTTACCTCTGCGCAGGGCGGTTGCAATCCGGGGCGTTACGCCCCTGCTTCTTGTTGGCAAAAATACTCAAAATCCCGCCGTTTCAACCCCGCCCGACCCCCGGACGGGACAACGGCGGCCCGCCTCACAGGGCCACGCCCATCCCGACCCTGACATTGCCGCGCCGCAGCGTCGTTCCGACCGCGCCGTGCACCCCGTGCGAGCCAACCCCGACACTGGCCTGCGCCGTCGGGCGAATCGGCTCGCCATCCGCGCCGCACCCGGCCAGGGCGGCCAGCATCAGAACACCGAAAATCCGTGTCATCCCAATATCTCCTTCCAGCGCGCGACCTGCACGCGCACCTGTTCGGGCGCCGTGCCGCCATAGCTGGTGCGCGAGGCAACCGAATTATGCACGCCCAGCACATCATAAACCGCCTGCGTGATATCGCCATGCACCGATTGCATCTCCGCAAGGCTCAACTCGGGCAGGTCGCACCCCTTGCCCTCGGCCAGCGCCACCAGCGACCCGGTCACGTGATGCGCCTCGCGGAACGGCATGCCCAGCACCCGCACCAGCCAGTCGGCCAGATCGGTCGCCGTGGAAAAGCCCGACCCGGCAGCGGCTTCCAGATTGTCGCGGTTCGCGCTCATGTCGCGCACCATGCCCTCCATCGCGGCCAGCGCCAGCATCAGGTTGTCGGCGGCGTCGAATACCTGTTCCTTGTCTTCCTGCATGTCCTTGGAATAGGCCAGCGGCAGCCCCTTCATCACCGTCATCAGCGCCACGTTCGCCCCGAAAATCCGCCCGATCTTGGCGCGGATCAGTTCGGCGGCGTCCGGGTTCTTCTTCTGCGGCATGATGCTGGACCCGGTCGAGAACCGATCCGACAACGCCACAAAGCGGAACTGCGCACTGGACCAGATCACCAGTTCCTCGGCCATCCGGCTCAGGTGCATGGCGCAAATGCTGGCCGTGCTCAGGAATTCCAGCGCGAAATCCCGGTCGCTCACCGCATCCAGCGAATTGGCCGAAGGCCGCTCGAACCCCAGCGCCTTCGCCGTCATCTCGCGGTCGATCGGAAAGGACGTGCCCGCCAGCGCCGCCGCCCCCAAGGGGCATTCGTTCATCCGTGCACGCGCATCGCGCACCCGGCTCAGGTCACGACCGAACATTTCCACATAGGCCATCATGTGATGCCCCCATGTGACGGGCTGCGCGGTTTGCAGATGGGTGAATCCCGGCATCACCCAATCGGCCCCGGCCTCGGCCTGCACCAGCAGCGCCCCGATCAGCGCCAGCAGCGCGCCTTCGGTGGCATCGAGCTGATCGCGCACCCACAGCCGGAAATCCGTGGCCACCTGATCGTTGCGGCTGCGGCCCGTATGCAGCCGCCCCGCCGCATCGCCGATGATCTCTTTCAGCCGCGCCTCCACATTCATGTGGATGTCCTCCAGCGCGGTCGAGAATTCGAACGTCCCGCCTTCGATCTCTGACAAGACCGTGAGCAGGCCTTCCCTCATCGCCTCGGCATCACTATCACTGACAATGCCCGTCGCCGCCAGCATGGCGGCATGGGCGCGCGACCCGGCGATATCCTGTGCCGCCATCCGCTTGTCGAACCCGATCGAGGCATTGATCGCCTCCATGATCGCGTCCGGTCCGGCGGCAAAGCGGCCGCCCCACATCTGGTTCGAGGTCGTGTCGGTCATGTCTGTCTCAGCCCTTCGGAGGGAAAATGAAGTTCATTCGTTACGGTTTCCTTTATATGGCGCTCGCGCTCGGTGCAAACGCCGCCTTGGCCGATACCGCCGCGCTCGAAGCCCTGCGCGAAGGTGACATGAAAAAGCTGACCTTCCACGCCACGCCGCAGGCCGCGCCCGCCACCGCGTTCGAACGCGAAGACGGCTCTTCGGGGGCACTGGCGGATTACGCGGGCAAGCATGTGGTGCTGAATTTCTGGGCCACATGGTGCGCCCCCTGCCGCAAGGAAATGCCCATGCTGTCCGAGCTTCAGGCCGAACTGGGCGGCGATGCGTTCGAGGTCGTCACCATCGCCACGGGCCGCAACCCGCCCCCCGCGATGAAAAAGTTCTTCGACGACATCGGCGTCGACAACCTGCCGCTCCACCGCGACCCCAAAAGCGCGCTGGCCCGCGAAATGGGCGTGTTCGGCCTGCCCATCACCGTGATCCTCGACCCCGAGGGCCAGGAAATCGCCCGGATGCAGGGCGACGCCCACTGGAATTCCGACAGCGCCAAGGCGATCCTCACCGCGCTGATCGAGGGGCAGGCAGGCGGGGGCTGAAAGGCGGATTTGCGTCCATGATGGACACGAATTTCCCCGGACCCCCCTGGTTTCGTACAAAACCCGCGTACACATCGTACGTTTCGTACGAAACGCGGCCCCTTGTCCGGCGACTGGAAATTCCCTAAAGCCTCCTCATGCTGGACGACGCCCAAGATATCCATCCGCTCTTTGCCGGTGCCCCCTCGACCACCGAGTTCAGGAAGCTGCGCAAACGCATCGTGCGCCAGACGCGCGAGGCGATTGATCATTTCAGCATGGTCGAAAAAACCGATACGCCCCCCAAATGGCTGGTCTGCCTGTCCGGCGGCAAGGACAGCTATACCCTGCTCGCCGTATTGCACGAGTTGAAATGGCGCGGTCTTCTCCCGGTCGAGATTCTGGCCTGCAATCTGGATCAGGGTCAGCCCGGTTTCCCGGCCACTGTGTTGCCGGAATTCCTTGAAAACAAGGGCGTTCCGCACCGGATCGAATATCAGGACACCTATTCCGTCGTGGTCGACAAGGTGCCGCAGGGCCGCACCTATTGCGCGCTCTGCTCCCGCCTTCGCCGCGGCAATCTCTATCGCATCGCCCGTGAAGAGGGGTGCTCGGCGGTGGTGCTCGGCCATCACCGCGACGACATTCTCGAAACCTTTTTCATGAACCTCTTCCATGGCGGACGGCTGGCCACCATGCCGCCCAAGCTGCTCAACGAAGAGGGCGACCTGTTCGTGTATCGCCCGCTGGCCTTCGTGGCCGAGGCCGATTGCGAAAAATTCGCGAAATCAATGAATTACCCGATTATCCCCTGTGATCTCTGCGGCTCGCAGGACGGCTTGCAGCGTCAGCAGGTCAAACAGATTCTGGATGGCTGGGAAGCCAACTCGCCGGGCCGCCGTCAGGTCATGTTCCGCGCCCTGATGAACGCCCGCCCCTCGCATTTGCTCGACCCGAAACTCTTTGATTTCGAGGGGTTGGAGCGCGGATCGCTAAAAGTCGACGCAAATCCCGAGGCCCTGCCCCGGCTGCGTTAAGCCGCTGTTGACGACCGGGGGCTAAGGTCGCCCCACACGGTCGGAGCGCGGCACATGCCACAATCGCAAAACAAGGGTCCCAAACCGCATCGGGCACGCGCATGGCCCACGCGCGAGAACCTTGCGATTCTGATACTCCTGGCCGGGCTGGCGGTGGGCAGCATCGCCTTCGGCGCTCAAACGGTCCTTATGGCACTGGTTCTGGGCCTGCCCGCCACTTTCCTCATGACAGGCGTCGTCATGCGTCTTAACGGATTACACCCGGCGCAACGCACCGACCGGGAACCGCTCTGCACAGCGCTGGATGCCGCCATACGCACGGCCCGAAGGCGTTCGGCACACACCGCCTGTATTCTGCTTCAGATCGACGAGCCCGACGATCTGATCCGTCAATTCAATCCCGATGCCGCCGAAGACATTTCGCGCCATACACTGAACCGCCTCGACAGGATATTGCGCCGGGGGGATCAGATTTTTGAGTTGAACACCGGAAAACTGGCAATCGCGCTGCGCCCCTCGCGGCGGCTGACCATTGATGCCGCGCTGCATATCGCCAGGCGGCTGCACGCGGCAGCGGAAGAGCCCGTATCACTGAACACTGTGACCGTCTGCCCAACCGTATCGACCGGCCTGTGCCTCGACACGCAATTGACACGGTCGACCGGACGGGCGCTTGTGGACGCCGCCGAACTCGCCCTGGACGAAGCCCGCCGCAGCGGACCCTCGTCCATCCGCGCCTTTGCCCCGGATATGCGGCGACTACCGGCCCGTGCGCATCTCGCGGATGACGAACTGACCCGCGCATTGAACCATGGTGAATTCCTGCCGTGGTTCCAGCCGCAGATATCGACCGACAGCGGCGCCCTCAGCGGGGTGGAGGCCCTTGCACGCTGGAACCATCCCACCCGTGGCATTCTGGGGCCCGCGGACTTCCTGCCACTGCTGGAACAGACCGGGCAGCTTGAAGCCCTTGGGCGCACGATGCTCGAACACTGCCTGACCACCCTGCGCGAATGGCAGGCATCGGGCCTCTATGTCCCCCGTATCGGGCTGAATCTGTCGCCAACGGAACTGCGACAGCCCGGCATGATCAATCATATCAGCTGGGAACTGGACCGGCACGAGATTGCTCCCGACCGGCTGGCCATCGAAGTGCTCGAAACCGTCGTCGCCCAATCCCCCGGCGATACCGTGACCCGCAACATCAATGCCCTGGCGCGTCTTGGATGCCTGATCGACCTGGACGATTTCGGCACGGGGCATGCCTCGTTGTCGTCGCTGCGCCGCCTCGCGGTGGGTCGGCTCAAGATCGACCGCTCCTTCGTGACCGGCATCGACGGCGACCGGGATCAGCAACGTATGGTCTCGGCCATCCTGTCGATGTCCGAGCGCCTCGGTCTGGAAACCCTGGCCGAAGGCGTGGAGACCGCCGGAGAGCACGCCATGCTTGCACAGCTCGGGTGCGGGCATGTGCAGGGATTCGGAATTGGCCGCCCGATGCCCGCCGCCGACATGCCCGCATGGGCCGCCCGCCACCGCAACCGCCTGGCACAGCTTCCCGGTATTGAGCGGACCGCGGGCTGACACGGCCAGACAATCACCCCCCATTGCCCGTATTTCCCGGAATCCCCTTGACCTTTGGCCTCGCACTCTGTTGAACCGCGGTGACTGAAAACAGAGACGGGTGGCCATCTGCGATGGATGATCAGAACAAGAACCTAATCCTTGCGACAGCGCTCAGCTTCATCGTGATCCTGGTCTGGTTCGTGCTGTTCCCGCCGCCCGACACACCGCAAGACGCCGACACGACGGCCACCACGCAAACCGAAGCAAGCGCCGACACCACAGCATCGGCCCCACGCACCGCCACGGGTGCCGCCGATACCGCGACAGAAGCCGCAGGAACCGATGCCGCCTCCGACGCGCCGCGCGTTGCAATCGAAACGCCCAGCCTGGAAGGCTCCGTTTCGCTGTTGGGCGGCCGGATCGACCAACTGGCCTTGCGCAAATACCGCGAAACGCTCGAACCCGGCTCCGACATCGTTACGCTCTTGTCTCCCGTGGGCAGCAACAACGCCTATTATGCGTTGTTCGGCTGGGCCCCCGGCCAGGGGCTGAACGCTGAAACGGTGCCCGGCGCCAACACCATGTGGCAGGTGGAAAGCGGCGACACGCTGACCCCGGACAGCCCCCTGACCCTGGTTTGGGATAACGGGGCCGGGATGACATTCCGCCGTGAAATCAGCGTTGACGAAGATTTCATGTTCACTGTCACCCAGACGGTCGAAAACACCGGCTCCACAACCGCATCGCTGGCCCCTTACGGCATTCTGGCACGACATGGCGAACCCGCCGACCTGAAGAACTTCTTCATCCTGCACGAAGGCGCCATTCGCATGGTCGATGGCGAACTGACCGAGACCGACTACGACGATTTCGAACCGGCGTCGGACCACAAGGAGAGCGCCGTCGAGGAAAGCGGCTGGATCGGCTTCACCGACCATTACTGGATGACGACGCTGATTCCCGGCGATGCGGGCGCGCGTTTCACCACCTTCAGGGACACCCGCCGCGACATCTATCAGACCACGTCCAAGCAACGCACCGAGACCCTGGAACCGGGGCAGAGCGCCACTGTGTCCACCCGGCTGTTCGCCGGGGCCAAGGAATGGGCCACGATCCGCAGCTATCAGAACGATGCCGGGATCGACCGTTTCCTCGACTCGATTGACTGGGGCTGGTTCTTTTTCCTGACCAAGCCGATTTTCGCCGTGCTGCACTGGCTGAACGCCACGCTGGCGGGCATGGGCCTGACCGGCTCGATGGGGTGGGCGATCATCGGCCTCACGCTGTTCATCAAGGCGCTTCTGCTGCCGCTGGCCTTCAAATCCTACGTCTCAATGGCGAAGATGAAGGAACTTCAGCCGCAGATGGAGCAAATCAAGGAAGCGGCGGGCGACGACCGGCAGGCGCTGCAAAAGCAGATGATGGAGCTTTACAAGAAGGAAAAGGTCAACCCGGCCTCGGGCTGCCTGCCCATCCTTCTGCAAATCCCGATCTTCTTTTCGCTCTACAAGGTGATCTTCGTCACACTGGAGCTGCGCCATGCGCCCTGGATCGGCTGGATCAAGGACTTGTCCGCACCCGACCCGTCCTCGCTTTATAACCTCTGGGGGGCTCTCCCCTGGGACGCGCCCGAGCCCGGCTCGATCCTCGCGCTCATCTTCATCGGTATTTTGCCGCTGCTTCTGGGGATTTCGATGTGGCTCCAGCAAAAGCTGAACCCGGCCCCCACCGATCCGACGCAACAGATGATCTTTGCGTGGATGCCATGGGTGTTCATGTTCATGCTGGGCAGCTTTGCCAGCGGGCTGGTGATCTACTGGATTGCGAACAACACGATCACGTTCTCGCAACAATACCTGATCATGCGCACTCAGGGATATAGACCCGACGTTCTGGGCAACATCAAATCCAGCTTCAAACGCAAATCCCGGTCAGATCAGAAATGACCGGCCGGGTCGCCGCTCTCTGGCGCCACCCGATCAAGTCGCATGGACGCGAACCACTTGACCGGGTGACCCTGACCGCCGGACAGACCATGCCATGGGACCGGCGATGGGCCGTCGCCCATGAACTTGCCAAGGCCGACAACAGCGCATGGTCGCCCTGCGCCGAATTTTCGCGCGGCGCCAAAGCGGCCTCGCTCATGGCCATCAACGCTCAAAGCGACCCGCAGGCCGGCACGGTCACACTCAGCCACCCCGACCGGCCTGACCTGACCTTCGATCCCGACGGGCAAGCACAGGCGTTTCTGGATTGGGTACGCCCGTTGATGCCGGTCAACCGGGCGCAATCCACGCGGCTGGTGCGTGTGTCCGGCCGGGGCATGACCGATACCGATTACCCCTCGGTCAGCCTGCTGAACCTGGCGTCGAACGACGCCATGACCCAAGCCATGGATCAGGATATTTCCCCCCTCCGGTGGCGGGGAAACATCCACCTGTCCGGCCTGCCCGCCTGGGCCGAGTTCGACTGGATCGGCCATACGCTGCGGATCGGCGAGGCCGAGGTGCGGGTGCGCGAACCGATCAAACGCTGCATGGCCACCACCGCCAACCCCGCAACCGGGCAGCGCGACGCCGATACGCTCGGCACGCTGAACACCCGGTTCGGGCACCAGAATTTCGGTGTCTACGCCGAGGTGGTGAAAAGCGGCGACATCGCCACCGGCGATACCATCGAGGTGCTGACATGACCCTGCCTTTCCCACTGGCCGAAGCGCCGGACGAAGAAACCTCGGAACAGGGCCGCAAACTTTTTGCCGGGCCGGTCGATTTCCTCAAGGGGGTCGTCGCCATGTCGGGCCTGCCCGCCGCCGACCGGGCCGAAGTGTGCTTTGCCGGGCGTTCGAACGTCGGGAAATCCAGCCTGATCAATGCGCTGACCGGCCGCAAGGCCATTGCGCGCGCCTCGAACACGCCGGGCCGCACGCAGGAAATCAACTTTTTCACCCTGGGCGAAAGCCATTACCTGGTCGATCTTCCCGGCTATGGTTTTGCCAACGCCCCGCTTCCCAAGGTCGAGGCGTGGCAAAGGCTGCTCAAGCAATACCTGTCGGGCCGCCCCAACCTGCGCCGGGCTTTCGTCCTGATCGACGCGCGCCACGGGATCAAAGCGGTGGACGAGGAAATTATGAGCTTGCTGGACAGTTCCGCCGTGACTTTCCAATGCGTTCTGACCAAGGCCGACAAGCTGAAGGCAGGTGAGCGCGAAAAAGTGCTGGATCAGGTTCGCGGCAAGCTGGTGAAACACCCCGCCGCTTTCCCCGAACTGGTTCTGACCTCCAGTGAAAAAGGCGAAGGGATCGCAACCCTGCGCGCTATTGTCGCCACGCTGGAGTAACCGTGGGTCAACCGCGCAAATAGGCACGCAACCGGTCGCGGAAATGTGGGATGGCCTGCGCATGCGCCGCATATTCATGGGGCGGCATCAGGGCCCATCCCGTGCCCTCGTTCCCAAAAACCACGTCTTGCACACGGTCCCCCGGCAGATGAGCCGCAAAGAACCATGCGCGGATGGGTTCGTTATAAAAACGCTGCCAGATCAGATCGTCGGGCGTCAGGATCAGCCCCACCTCTTCGCGGGTTTCGCGCAGGACGCAATCTGTCGGCGTTTCGCCCGCTTCACGCCCGCCGCCCGGCACGTCCAAACGTCCGGGCCATGGAATATCCGGACGATGGTCGCGCCGGATCGTCAACAACTCATTCCCCAGAAACAAAAACAGCTTGGTCCCGTCGAAATGCTCGGTCCCGTGCATGGCGTCCCCCTGTGGCCTTTTCATGCAGACCTTTCCCCGCAAGCAGTGTAGTCTGCACGCATCCGCGTTACAAACCCGGACAAAGCCCACAACAGCCCGATCCGCAATGCCTGCCCTTTGCCGCGACTGCCTGACCGAATTCGATACCGGCCCGCGCTGCCCCGCCTGCCGCAGCCCCCGTGTCGTGGCCCATGACGAGCTGTTCGACCTCTCCATCGCCCATATGGACTGCGATGCCTTCTATGCCAGCGTCGAAAAGCGCGATAATCCCGATCTGGCCGACAAGCCCCTGATCATCGGCGGCGGGCGGCGCGGGGTGGTTTCGACCGCTTGCTATATCGCCCGCATTCGCGGCGTGCGTTCGGCCATGCCGATGTTCAAGGCGCTTGCATTGTGCCCCGACGCGGTGGTGCAAAAACCGAGGATGGAGGTCTACGCGCAGGTTTCGCGCCAGATCCGCGCCATGATGGAAGATCTCACACCCTCGGTCGAGCCGCTGTCGCTGGATGAGGCCTTCATGGACCTCACCGGCACCGCCCGCCTGCATGGTGCGCCACCCGCCGTCATGCTGGCGCGGCTGATCAAACGCATGCGCGACGAGTTGGCGCTGACCGGCTCGATCGGGCTGTCCCACAACAAGTTTCTCGCCAAGATCGCCTCGGACCTCGACAAGCCACACGGGTTTTCAGTGATCGGCAGGGCGGAAACCGCCGATTTCCTGCATGACAAGCCGGTCAGCCTGATCTGGGGCGTTGGGCAGGCCACACGCGGCGCACTGGACAGGGCAGGCATCCGCACCATCTCGGACCTGCTCAGATGGGACCGCCAGGACCTGATCGCGCGCTTCGGGTCGATGGGGGATCGGCTATGGCACCTTGCACGCGGGCAGGACGCGCGGCGCGTCTCGGCCAATACGCCGATCAAATCCGTATCCAACGAAACCACCTTCTCTCAGGATATCGCCGATACCGAAATCCTCGACGGGCATCTGTGGCGCCTGTCCGAAAAAGTGTCGGATCGCACCAAGGCCAGGGGCATCGCGGGCCGGGTGGTCACGCTCAAGCTCAAGCGCGCCGATCACAGCCAGCTGACCCGCCGCATCGCCCTGCGCGACGCCACTCAAATGGCCGACACGATCTATCGTACCGCCCGCGCGTTATTGGATCAGGTCGATGGCCGGGCGCCCTATCGCCTGATCGGGGTGGGGCTGTCCGACCTGATCCCGCAGGACGGGGCCGACCGCTCGGGCGATCTGCTGGACCCGCAGGCGGTGCGCCGCAGCAAGGCCGAACGCGCCACCGACAGTATCCGCGCGAAATTCGGCAGTGACGCGATTCGCAAGGGGCGCTCCCTGCGCTGACGCTCACGCCCCCTGCGCCCCGATACGCCTTACCTTTGCCAGCCAACGCTGCGCCTGTCCGTCCTTCGGATGGCTCGCCGCCGCGAAATAGGTAAACCGCGTCGGCTTGATCCCCACAAACCCAAGGATCTGCCCACGGACCTGACGTATCATGGCGTTGCCGTACCTAACCCGCAGGAACCAGCCCGGAGTGTCGGCTGTCAGAACCACCCGCGCACTGCGCCCACCCAACATGGGGGCAGGCATACCCAGTTTCGTCACCCGCGTGTCGAAACTGCGCCCCGGCAGAAATGCCCGGTCGAACAATCCTTTCAGCTTGGCGGGCAGGCCACCCCACCACATGGGCGTCACCATCACCAGATGCTCGCACCATTCGATATCCTGCATCACCTGTTCCAATGCCGGTTCCAGTGGCTTCGGATCGCGATATCCGGCCCGTTCGTAATCCATATCGAAGGCAAGATCGTTCAGATGCACCAACCGCACATTGTGCCCCGCCGCCTGTGCCGCGTCTGAATAGGCTTCCGCAAGGCCCCGGCAGAGCGATTGTCGGGCCGGGTGCCCATCGAGGATGAAAATACGTTTCCGTGACATGAGTCTCTCCAAATTTGACCTCGGTCACTTTCATACTTAAAAAATGACCCCGGTCAATTATTAATTTGACCCCGGTCAAAATTCATGGCATGTCAACGCTCATGGCCCGTGCTGTGCAACAAAGAACCCTGAAAACCCGCGCCCGGCTGACCGACGCCGCGCGCCAGATCATCGCGGAATACGGCTATGAAGGGCTGCGTATCGAAGAGGTCGTCAAACGGGCCGGTGTCGCCAAGGGCACCTTCTTTGCACATTTTCATGACAAGGATGCGTTGATGGACATCCTGATCGGCGCCGAGATCGACTCGTATCTCGACCGGATCGAGGTGTGCAGCCCCCCTCGAACCATCGACGATCTGCTGGATGCCCTCTTGCCGCTGCTCGAATTCATGAGCTGTGAACGCTATGTTTTCGATGTGATCCTACGCCATTCCGGCGCCGCTGCCTGCGATGCCATCGGCCCCATCGCCGAAACCTTCGCGCGGCACGACGCGGTTGTGGCCGAATGGCTGGCCGACGGGCCATTTCGCAATGATGTCTCGCCCGATTTGCTGGCCCAGGGAATACAGGCGTTTTCCGTTCAGTCGATTGCGCTCAACTTCTGCGCCATCAACAATACGGTGCCCCTGCGAACTCGTCTGTCCGAATACCTGACCGCCTGGCTGCTACCCGACAGCCAGAGCGCCGCTGCTCACTCCGCCGCCAGGGCCTGATGCGCGGGGCGGCCGATTGCCGCGATTTCGGCGATCACGCCATTCAACACGTTGCGAAACGCCTCGAAATGGCCATTGGGCCGGATCAACTGTTCGTTCATGTAAAGCGCCCGGTCGATTTCGATCTGCACCGCATGGCGGTTGCGTGACGGGCGGCCATAGCGTTGCGTCACATAGGCCCCGGCAAAGGGCGTGTTGCGTGTCACGACCAGCCCGGCCGAGGTAAAAACCTCTTCGATACGATCCACGATCCCGGGGGCGGCGGCGGCCCCGAACCTGTCCCCCAGCACCACCTCGGGACGGCGGATGCCGGTACGCGCGATGGTATCCATCGCCTCATGCGGCATGGAATGGCAATCAATCAGAATCGCCTGCCCGAACATCAGATGCGCCTGATCCAACTGCGCGCTCAGGGCTTCGTGATAGGGTCGCCAATAGGTGTCGATGCGGCGCTCCGCCTCGGCCATCGTGATCTTGCCGGTATAGATCGCCTGCCCGTTGGCCACGACCCGTGGAATGACCCCCAACCCCGAGGCGATCCGCGGGTTGTGCCCGGATTTGCGCACCCCCTCGATCAGGGCCGGGTCCAGCTCTTCTTCCGACCGGTTCAGATCGACATACGCCCGTGGCGCACCGGCCTTTATGAACGGCGCCCCATAGCGCGGTGCATCCTGAAAAAGCTGGTCGACAAAGGCATCTTCCGAACTGCGCACCGTATGGTCGTTCAGGTTCGTCCGGCGCAGGAAAGACCACGGATAATCCCGCCCGCTATGAGGAGATGAGAAGACCACTGCGGTGGTCCGGCGCTGCGGGTGCGTCAGGTGATAAGCGGCTTTCGGCATGGTCTCTCCGTGATTGAGGTATCATAGACCGAAATTGTCGTTCTAAAAGCCCTTGATCCCCTGTCCGACTCCTTTTATAGACCCCTCTCACCGGCGCGGCTTTCCGCGCCCCTGTTTTTTGGGGCAAGGGTCGTGTTGGCATTCATGGGCGATTAGCTCAGCGGTAGAGCACTTCGTTGACATCGAAGGGGTCACAAGTTCGAACCTTGTATCGCCCACCATGAATTCATCGCTTCGCGCCCCGCCGCAAAGCACCCGCAACCCAAGGCGCTGGCCCGCGCCGCGACAGACAGGAGACGACCATGAAGGTTCGCAACTCGCTCCGCTCGCTGAAGAACCGGCACCGCGATTGCCGTGTCGTGCGCCGCAAAGGCCGCGTTTACGTCATCAACAAGACGCAGCGTCGCTTCAAGGCGCGTCAGGGCTGACTTCGTTCCCCTGACCGAAATGAACAAACCCCGCCCTCCGGCGGGGTTTTTCTTTGGAACATCGCAACGGCGCGCGCGGTGTTAACCATGCTGAGGCACGGTGCGGATACCGACGCGATACCGACGCGATACCGAACCGGATTTTCCCAGTTAACCAAACGGCTTACACCCGATTCGCCGCCCGCCGCCAATCCACCCCTTGCCCCCGCCCCAAACCTCCGCTTAGCTGCATCGCGAAACAGCCGACCGGACCCCAGCCATGAGCACCCCGAAAAAGACCATCGTCATTGGCGCAGGCATCTGCGGCCTCAGCACCGCCATCTGGCTGCGCCGGGCAGGACATGACGTAACGCTGCTGGATCGCGATGGGCCGGGCGCGGGGGCCTCGTTTGGCAATGCGGGACTGTTGGCGCAATGGGCGATGGTGCCGGTGAACACACCCGACCTGCTGCCTACCGCATTGAAATACATACTGAATCCCAAGTCCCCCTTGTTCCTGCAATGGTCTTATCTGCCCCGGCTGACCCCATGGCTGGCCCGGTTCGTGGCCAACGCCAATGAACGCGACTGCCGCCGCGCCGTTCAGGCCCTGATCCCGCTGATCACCGACAGCGTCGACCAACACAAGGCCCTGACCCGCGGCACACTGGCCGAAAAATGGATTGCCACCAGTGACTTGGGCTATGCCTACGAAAGCCGGGCCGCGTTCGAGGCCGACGCCTATACCTGGGCGATCAAGGCCGAGTCAGGCATGGTTCCAGAGGTTCTGGAAGGCCCCGCCGTGCAAGAGGCCGAACCGATCCTCGGCCCCGCCACCCAATGCCTCGCGCTGCTCAAAGGCCATGGTCACATCACCGATCCGGGGGCCTATATGCTTGATCTTGCAAAGGTTTTGCAGGGCGAAGGCGGCACCTATCGCCGCGCCGAAGTGCATGACCTCACCCTGACGGACGGGCACGTCACCGCCGTTCAAACCGATCAGGGGTCATTCCCTTGCGATCATGCCGTTCTGGCGGCCGGGATATGGTCAAAGACCCTGATGCGCAAACTGGGGATCAAGGTGCAACTCGAAGCTGAGCGCGGCCACCATCTGCATTTCAAGGGACCGTCGCAGATGCCGCGCAATCCCTTGATGATGTCCAAGGGCAAGTTCGCCGTGAACCCCATGGCCACCGGGCTGCGCTGTGCCGGGACGGTCGAACTTGGAGGGATAGACAAGGGGCTGTCGCGCAGGCCTCTCAACCACATAAAATCCCATACAAAACAAGCGTTTCCGAACCTGACCTATGACAGTGTCGAGGAATGGGTGGGCTTTCGGCCCTCCACCCCCGACAGCCTGCCACTGGTTGGGGAACTGGGCAAAACCGGGGTATTCGCGGCCTTCGGGCATCAGCATATCGGCCTGACCGCCGGGCCGAAAACAGGGCGCATCGTGACGGCACTGATCGACGGGCAGGCCCCGAACATCAACCTGGCGCCTTATGACGCCAACCGCTATCACGCCCCCGCGCGGTAACGCGTCACGAAGTTGCGCAAGACGCGTTCCGGTGCATATACGTCGGCGGCGCGGCACATCTCGATCAGGTCACTGGCGGTGTCCGGCGGGAAATAGCCGCGATGCTTATATATATTGATCCGGGTTTCAAACCCTGCGGCATCGGCCTCGGGGTGGAACTGGGTGGCATAAACGTTCTGCCCATGGCGCACCATCTGGAACGGGCAGGTCGGAGAACTGACAAGATGCGCGCACCCCTCGGGCAGGGTTTGCAACGCCTCCTTGTGGCCGACAAAGGCCTGAAACGCCTCCGGCACCCCCTCCAGAAGCGGGTCGGCCCGGCCCGCGTCAGTGAGTGCACAATCCGAGGTTCCCACCGGTTCGCCATAGCAAGCCTTGCTGACATCGCCATTCAGGTGTTTTCCAAGGATACCAATGCCATAGCAGCACCCAAGAAACGGAAAATCACGCCCTGTGATGGCCGGCATCAAGGACAGAACCTGCGTTTCGATCCTGGCTTCGATCTCGGATTTATCTTCGGGATCATCGCTGACACAGCCCGGCCCACCCCCCACGATCACACCCGCCAGATCATCCAGTGAGAGTGCCTCGGGCAGCGCCACCTGATCCAGGCGAATCCGCCATGTCTCATCTTCGCTCAGTCCAGCCTTGTGCAGGATTGCGGCATACTCATCGTCGGCAGCCTCGGTTTCGGGGCGCAGTTGAAGGATCAGAAAGGGCTTGGTCATGGCGATGTCCGGTTGTTCCGCTCAGGTCTGGTGGCCTGTTTCCCAAGGCCCGTCAAGGCCGTGACGGATCACGGGCATGCGCTTGACCCCGCCCGACGATCAACTACGCTGCGCAGCGCCCTCATTCGCGCGTAAGGAAGTTCGATGACACAGCGCATGCATCCTGCTCCAAGCCCTATTCCGGTCAGCGCACAGATATGAGAGCCCCGATGCGTCGATCGCTCAGTCTTGCGGCCTATCTGGCCATGACGCGCCGCGCGCCCCAGGACGCCTTGGGTCCTGTTCAGGCACGCCCCGAGGGTGAACTTATCTGGGCTCATGCCGTGGAGCCGGGTCATGCCGATGCCCTGTGCCAGATGGCCGAACGGCTGGCTGCGCAACGCCCCGGCCTGCATATGCTTCTGACCTCGCGTCATGCCGATGTGCTTGAGATGCGTAAAGGGACCAGCATCATCCGGGCCAAACTGCCCGAAGACACCGTGCAGAACGCCGAGGCTTTCCTCGATCACTGGTCTCCGGATATTTGCCTTTGGACCGGGGGCGATCTGCAACCCGCCTTCATCACCTGCGCCGAGCAGCAGAACGTGCCGATGTATCTGGTCGACGCCGAAGAGCGCCTGATGGACAAGCCAAGCTGGAGGTGGTTCCCCGATCTGCCCCGCGCCATTCTGGATCGCTTTGCACTGATCCTCGCCCGGAATGCCAACACGGCGCGATTTCTCAGACGGATCGGCGTGCGCGACACGGAAATTTCCGTCACCGGCCCATTCCAGGAGGGCGCGCTGACACTGCCCTATAACGAAAGTGACCGTGACGAGTTGAGCCGTTTGCTGCGCGGGCGCCTGGTGTGGCTGGCCGCGATGATTCAGCCGCAGGAAACAGACGTTGTTCTACAAGCACATCGCATAACCAGCCGCCTTGCGCACCGGTCATTGCTGGTTCTCGTACCCGATGATCCTGCAACCGGGCAGACGTTCAAACAGAAGCTCGATCAGGATGGCTGGCGCAGTGTCGTATGGTCGACAGGTACGATGCCCGAGGAAACCACACAGGTCATTCTGGCCGATACATACGGAGAAATGGGGCTGTGGTATCGGGTTGCGCCGATCACCTTCATGGGCAGTTCACTGGAGGCCGGGCAATGGGGGCGCGATCCGAACGAACCCGCGGCGCATGGGTCGGCGATCCTTTACGGGCCGAACGTGCGGCGGTATCTGTCGGGGTATTCCCGGTTTGCCGAGGCGGGGGCGGCGCGGATCGTGCGGGATGCGGACACTCTGGCGGCGGCGGTGCAGCGGCTGATCCCGCCCGACCAATCCGCCGCGATGGCCCATGCGGCCTGGGACGTGGCCTCGCAAAGTGCTGGAGTCACTGACAAAATTCTGGATCTGGTCCAGGACACGCTGGACGTGATGGGAGCCAAGTGATGCGCGCACCGGGGTTTTGGTTCACATCGCCCGACAAGCCCGCGTTTTGGGCGCGGATCTTGTCTCCGGCGGGGGCGCTTTATGCCGCCGGAACCGCCCGAAGGGTGGCCGAAAAACCAAGCTATGTATCTGAAATTCCAGTGATTTGCGTGGGCAACATCAATGCGGGCGGGACGGGCAAGACGCCGACGGTCATCGCGTTGGTGCAGCATTTGCAGAACATGGGCAAAACCGTGCATGTGGTGTCGCGCGGGCATGGGGGATCGCTGGACGGGCCGGTCGAGGTCAGCGAAAAAACCCATACATCGCAAGAGGTTGGCGACGAACCATTGCTGATCGCGGCCTTCACCCGGATATGGGTGGCGAAGGACCGGGCGAAGGCGGCGGAAGCGGCGGAAGAAGCTGGCGCGGATGTGATCCTGATGGATGACGGACACCAGAACCCATTGATCAAAAAGGATATTTCACTGATTGTCGTGGATGCCGTGCAAGGGTTCGGCAATGGGCGGTGCATTCCGGCCGGGCCATTGCGCGAACCTGTGGAGGCGGGGTTGGAGCGGGCGGACATGGTGCTGTCGATCGGGCCCGGGGCGGCGCAGAAGAGCTTTGCGAAAACATGGGGGCATTGCCTGAACCTGCCGCATATGACAGGGCATCTGGCGCCGCTTCGGACCGGGATGGACTGGGCCGATACGCGGTTCCTGGCCTTTGCGGGGATCGGGCATCCGGCGAAATTCTTTGCGACATTACAAGGGCTTGGCGCCGATCTGGTGCGTGCCGAAGCGCTGGAGGATCACCAGCCGCTGACGCAATCCCTGATGGCACGGCTGGAGAACGAGGCGAAACTGCTGAACGCGCAACTGGTCACCACGGAAAAGGACGCGGTGCGCCTGCCGGGCGAGTTCCGGCAGAAGGTTCTGACCCTGCCCGTGCGGCTGGAAATCGACGACTGGACCCCGCTGAACGAGGCGCTGGCGCGCGTGGGCCTGACGCCGGGGTGAGTTTCGTACGTTTTGTACGAAGTGTACGCGGGTTTTGTACGAAATACGGGGCCTCTGCGCGAAACTGCGTCCATCATGGGCGCAATTTCGCGGTTCGGGGCGCTAGTCGTCCTGCCCCAGCCGGGGCGAGGGACGGTCCAGCGAAAGGTCGGACTCCGAAAACCGGAAGGGCGAGCGCACACCCGGCACGCCCTCGGGATCGACACGCATCCCGCGCGCCCGAACCTGCGGGTCGTCGAACACCTCGGCCAGATCGTTGATCGGCCCGGCAGGCACGCCCTGTTCTTCGCAGGCGGCGAGAAGACCGGCCTTGGAAAAGGTTTTCGTGCGCGCCGTCAACACTTCGTCAAGCTTTTCGCGGTTGGATACACGGGCGGGATTCGTCGCATAGCCCGGATCGTCGGCCAGTTCGGGACAGCCCAGAAGACCGCAGAACCGGCGGAATTGCCCGTCATTGCCCACGGCGATGATGATGTAGCCGTCGGAACAGTCGAACACCTGATAAGGGGACAAGTTGGGATGAAAATTGCCAAGCCGCCCCGGCGGCGTTCCGGTGGACAGATAGTTCATCGCCTGATTGGCGGTGACGGACACGGCGACATCCAGAAGCGCCATGTCGATATGCTGCCCCTGCCCGGTGGCATGGCGGCGGTGCAGCGCGGCCAGAATGGCCGTGGTGGCGTAGACGCCGGTGAATACGTCGGTCACGGCAACGCCCACCTTGGTCGGTTGCCCGTCGGGGTGGCCGGTGATCGACATCAGACCCGACATGCCCTGAATGATGTAATCGTACCCGGCGCGGTGGGCATAGGGGCCGTCCTGCCCGAACCCGGTGATCGAGCAATAGATCAGGCCGGGATTGAGGGCGCGCAGGCTGTCGTAATCCAGCCCGTACCTGGCCAGCCCGCCGACCTTGAAATTCTCGATCACGATATCGGCGTCGCGGATCATGTCGCGCACCTGCGCCTGCCCCTCGGGCGTGCGAAAATCCACGGTGACCGAAGACTTGCCGCGATTGCAGGAATGGAAATAGGCGGCCGAGCGATCACCGTCACGTTCAATAAAGGGCGGGCCCCATTGGCGGGTGTCGTCGCCTGCGGGGCTTTCGACCTTGATCACCTCGGCGCCCAGATCGGCAAGCGTCTGACCGGCCCAGGGGCCGGCCAGGATACGGGCCAGTTCAACGACCTTGAGGCCGGATAGCGGTGCGCTCATCAGTTGGCCAGTTGTTTTTCGATGACGTCCTTGAGTTCATCATACGGCATGTTGGAATATTTCTTGCCGTCAATGACCAGCGAGGGGGTCGAATCGATGTCGTGCTCCTCGGCGTTCTGCTGATACCACGCGACCAGCGTCTTGGCCTTGTCCTGATCCGACAGGCAGGCCTCGATCTGGTCTTCGCCAAGGCCCGCGACCTTGCCCAGCTTGCGCAGGCCATTGGCCGCCTGCACCGGGTCGCCCGAGCCGATCCATTCCTTCTGCTTGTCGAAAATCAGCGAGGACAGGCCGAAAAAGCGTTGTTCGCCGCCGCAACGGGCCACCATCGAAGCCCAGAGGCCCAGACGATCGAAATACACGTCGCGATAGATGAAATGCACCTTGCCGGTGTCGATATAGTCCGACTTGAGCTTCCTGAACTGGTCGGCATGGAAGGTGGCGCAATGCGGGCAGGTGAACGAGGCGTATTCGATCACCGTGACAGGCGCATCGGCGTCGCCCAGTGTCATCTCGGTGACCGACGAGGTGTCGATATCCGCAGCTTCCTGCGCGCTGGCCGCGAAGGGCAGGTCGGTCGGGTTGGCGGGGGTCGAGGCCAGCCAATAGGCCGCACCGGCAACGAGGGTAAGGCAGAGGGCCGCGATGGCGGTCATTCGGGTCATTCAGGTCACCTTTCGGGATCTAGCGTTTGGTCTTGGATAAAACGTTCTGCCCAAGGGCTTCAAGCGCCGTTCTGAGCGCCGTGTCGCCGATGGGCGCGGTCAGGTCCGCGGCGCGGGCCTGAGTCTGGGGGTCGGGCGCGGCGGCTTCGGGCCGGACCGGGCGGTGGTTGAAACTGACCTGCCCTTCGGCAAAACCGGTGGGCGCGGTTTGCGTGACGCGAATGCGCGAAATGGCGTTATAGCCGTAAACGGCATTCACCTTTTCGCGCAGCTGTTCCTTTTGCATTTCCAGCATCGGGGCCTGCGCGCCGGTGGTCAGCACGGTCAGCGTGGCGCCAAGGCCCTGCCGCCCGTAGGAGACATTCACGGGCCGCGCGATGGCGGCGATATCGGCCCCCACGATTTCCGGCCAGTGGGTGAGCAGACGGGTCTGCGCAAAGCCGCGCGATTCCGAGGCGTGGCGGATGCGGCCCTGCACCAGTTGGGCCGTCCGCTTGAAACCGCGTGTCGTGCTGTCGCGTTTGGGCATGGGTGGCATCCTCGACTTGGGCGCTATCTTAGGGCATGTGACAGGCCATGCCAGTGTGAAACGGCAAAAAGGGGATAAACAATGCGTGACGCGGCGGGCGACTTGCTGGCGTGGTACGATGACCATGCGCGCGACCTGCCGTGGCGCGTGGCCCCGGCGGCGCGGGCGGCGGGCGTGCGGCCCGATCCCTATCGCGTGTGGCTGTCCGAGGTGATGTTGCAGCAAACCACCGTCGCGGCGGTGAAGGCCTATTACGAGAGGTTCACAACGCTGTGGCCGGATGTGGGGGCCCTGGCCGCCGCGCCGGACGATCAGGTGATGGGGGAATGGGCCGGGCTGGGTTATTACGCGCGGGCGCGCAACCTGCTGAAATGCGCGCGTGTGGTGGCGGGCGATCTGGGCGGGCGGTTTCCCGGCACGCGCGAGGCTCTGGTGAACCTGCCCGGCATCGGCCCCTATACCGGCGCGGCGATTGCCGCCATCGCCTTTGACGCGCCCGAGGTGGTGGTGGACGGCAATGTGGAACGGGTGATGGCGCGGCTGCATGACATCCACACCCCGCTGCCCGCCGCCAAGCCCGCGCTGGTCGAGGCGGCGGCGGGGCTGACCCCGGTCGAGCGGCCCGGCGATTACGCGCAGGCGGTGATGGATCTGGGCGCGACGGTGTGCACCCCGAAATCCCCGGCCTGCGGGATTTGCCCGTGGATGGCGCGATGCGCCGCGCGCAAGGCGGGCACGCAGGCCGACCTGCCCCGCAAGACCCCGAAAAAGCCCAAGCCGACGCGGCTGGGCATCGCCTATGTGGCGCGGCGCGCGGATGGGGCGTGGCTGCTGGAGCGGCGGCCCGGCAAGGGGTTGCTGGGCGGGATGCTGGGCTGGCCCGGCAGCGACTGGTCCGACGCCCCCGCCCCCGCCCCGCCGGTGGAGGCCGCGTGGCGCGACCTTGGCGAAGAGGCGCGCCACACGTTCACGCATTTCCACCTGCGGCTGGCGATCCGGGTGGCGCATCTGCCCGAGGGCGCGGTGGCGGAGCGCGGCGATTTCCGCCCGCCTGCGGCGTTTCGCCCCTCGGAACTGCCGACGGTGATGCGCAAGGTGTTTGACCTTGCCCGCCCGGCGCTGGAGAATACCCGCTGAAATGCGCCCCACCCTGTCATGAGTCAAAGGGAGCCGAGCCATGATCCCCGCCCATCAGGTTGCACTGTTTCGCAACGCCGTGCCGTTCTGGATGTCGTTGCTGCTGGTCCCCGTCGCGGTGATCGGCGCGGTATATGGCGGCTGGACGGTGATCCTGCTGCCCATCGTGACATGGTATTTCTTTTCCATCCTCGACGCGCTTTTGGGCCTGAACCTTGAAAACGCCGATCTGGACACCGGCGAGGACCAGCTGAGCTGGTACAAGGCGATCACCCTGATCTGGACGCCCGTTCAGTTCGCCCTGCTCTACTGGATGATCTGGTATGTCACCGGGCCGGGGGATGCGCATCTGTCGGCGCTGGAGACCATCGTGCTGTTCTTCGGTGTCGGGGTGATCACCGGCACGGTGGGGATCAATTACAGCCACGAACTGATGCATCAGAAGGACAGGGGCGAGCGGTTCCTGGGCGATGCGTTGTTGTCGATGGTGCTCTATTCGCATTTCCGCTCGGAGCATCTGCGGGTGCATCATCTGTATGTGGGCACCCCGCGCGATCCGGTCACCGCGCGCTATAACGAAGGATTTCACAGGTTCTTTCCCCGTGTCCTCAAGGACTCGCTGATCTCGGCCTTCAAGGCCGAACAGGCGATGCTGGCGCGCAGGGGCAAGCCGTGGAGCGACGCGAAAAACCCGTTCTGGCGGTATTGGGCGTTGCAGGGGTTCATGGTGATCCTGGCGATCCTCGTGGGCGGCTGGATCGGGCTGTTGCTGTTCCTGTGGCAGGCCTTTGTCGCCGTCTGGCAACTGGAACTGGTCAATTATGTCGAACATTACGCGCTGACGCGCAAACATCTGGGCGATGGGAAATACGAACACGTCAAACCGCACCATAGCTGGAATGCGGCGCACAAGGCGTCGAACTGGCTGCTGATCAACCTGCAACGGCATTCCGATCACCATTACAAACCCGACCGGCGCTTTCCCCTGCTGCAAAACTATACCGAGGACGAGGCCCCGCAACTGCCCTACGGGTATCCGATCATGACCATGGCGGCGATGATCCCGCCCGTCTGGCGGCGCGTGATGAACCCGCGGGTGAGACGCTGGCGCGACATGTATTACCCCGAGATCACCGACTGGAAACCCTATAACAAGGCGCTCAATCCGCTGCCGCGCTGAATGCCATGGAAATCCGCCCGTTCCGTCCCGAAGACGCACGGCATCTGCCGGGGCTGATGCACGCCTCGATCCACGCACTGGCCGCGCGGGCCTATTCACCTGCGCAGCTTGCGGCCTGGAGCCCGGAACCGATGCCGGCCGACACCTTCCTTGCTCGGGCGCGCGACGGGCGCGATACTTTCGTCGCCACGGATGACAAGGGCCAGCCGCTCGGGTTCATCGAACTGGAGCCCTCCGGCCATGTCGATTGCTTCTACTGTGCGCCCGACGCCGCCGGGCGAGGCATCGGCGCGGCGCTCTATGCCGCGCTGGAACGGGCCGCCATCACCCGCGCGCTGCCCGAATTGCATGTCGACGCCAGCGAGGTCGCCAGAGGGTTCTTTCTTCGGCGGGGATTTTGCCAGATCGCCCGCAACACGATCCGCCGCCACGGCGCGGTCCTGCACAATTACACCATGACCAAAACGCTTTGACCGCCCCTTATCCGGATCGGAAACATGCCCCGAAAAAAAAGCCCCGCCACAGGGGCGGGGCGCGAGGTAAGTGCCCATGTAGTCAGGCCACAGGCACCGGCGGTGTTCTGATGTCGGGGTAATTCAGTTCGGGCGGTCGGCCATTTCGGCGCGCACCTGCTGGCGCAGCACGTCGATGGGCACGGTCTTGCCATCGCGCCGGAAGCACCAGTAGGTCCAGCCGTTGCAACTGGGCGCGCCTTCGAGATGTGCGCCGACCTGGTGGATCGAGCCCTTGATGTCATCGCCGATCAGGGTGCCGTCTGCACGGACCTTGGCCTTGTGGCGCTTGTTCATCGAATAGAGTTCCTCGCCCGGGCGCAGCATGCCACGTTCGACAAGCTGGCCGAAGGGCACGCGCGGTTCGGCGCGTTTGCTGGCCGATACCTGAAGAGCCTCGCGGTCGTATTTGCGCACGGCTTTCAGGCGTTTCTCGGCCACCTTGCGATAGGCGGCCTCGCGTTCGATGCCGATGTAATCGCGGCCCAGCATCCTGGCCACGGCGCCGGTGGTGCCGGTGCCGAAGAACGGATCGAGCACCACGTCGCCCGGATTGGTACTGCCGACCAGAACGCGGTGCAGCAGGCTTTCGGGTTTTTGTGTCGGGTGGGCCTTGTCGCCGTTGTCGTCCTTCAGGCGTTCGTGCCCGGTGCAGATCGGCAGCACCCAGTCGCTGCGCATCTGCACCCCGTCATTCAGGGATTTCAGCGCCTCGTAGTTGAAGGTGTATTTCGCGCCTTCCTGCTTGCTGGCCCAGATCATGGTTTCATGGGCGTTGGTCAGGCGCTTGCCGCGGAAGTTGGGCATCGGGTTGGATTTGCGCCAGACCACATCGTTCAGAATCCAGAAGCCTTCGTTTTGCAGGGCGGCGCCGACGCGGAAGATGTTGTGATAGCTGCCGATCACCCAGATCGCACCGTTGGGTTTCAGCAGGCGGCGCGCGGCGCGCAGCCAGTCGCGGGTGAATTTATCGTAGGCTTCGAAACTGGCGAACTGATCCCAGGCGTCGTCCACCGCATCCACCGCGCTGTTATCGGGGCGGTGCAGGTCGCCCTTGAGTTGCAGGTTATAGGGCGGATCGGCAAAAATCAGGTCGATGGAGCCTTCGGGGAGGCTGTTCATCGCATCGACGCAATCGCCATCGAGAATCGTGTTAAGCGGGAGCGCAGTTGCGCCCTTGGATTTGGTCATCGTTTTCATTCTCTGCCTCTGGTGCCCGGCGCTTTTGCGCTCTGGTTCGTTGAGGTCAAAGATGAGTCAAACCCGATTCGCCGTCAATTTCTTTTTGAATCAGTTACTTACAGATTTTCCTTGATACAAGATATTGTGTACCGGCTTGAAGGATCGTCTATGGTGTGGGGTCACACCCAGATTTTGAAGCGCCTCTTTGTGACTTTTCGACGGGTAGCCCGCGTTGCTTTCCCAGCCATAGCCGGGGAACTGTTGCGCCAAATCCCACATGATGCGGTCACGGGTGATTTTCGCCATGATCGAGGCGGCGGAAATCGACACCGACAGGGCATCGCCCCTGATCACCGCCTGCGCCGGAACGCTCAGGTTCCGGGGGATCAGGTTGCCGTCGATCAGCGCCATGTCGGGGGGCGTGGTGAGCCCGGCGACGGCACGCTCCATCGCCAGGTGGCTGGCGCGCAGGATGTTCAGCGCGTCGATTTCTTCGACGCTGGCATGGGCGATCGAGACTTCGGCCATGTCCATGATCACGTCAAACAGCGCCTCGCGGCGTTTGGCGCTCAGGCGTTTTGAATCGTTCAGCCCTTCGGGGATGCGGGCCGGGTCCAGCACCACGGCCGCCGCCGTCACCGGGCCGGCCAGCGGGCCGCGGCCCACCTCATCGACCCCGGCGATGCGGGTATGGCCCTGCGCCTGCGCGGCCAGTTCGAGGGAAAAATCGGGTCCGTTGCTCATGCCGTCCTTTGGCATGGGGCGCGCCGAAATGCAAAAGGGAAGGGCAAATGCGCCCTTCCCTTTCGCCTGCTCGCCTGCCTGCCGTCTTAGCGGTAGCCGTGGCGTTCGAGGCAGCGTGCGTTGTATACGGCCCGCCCGCCGGTGTTGCGCACGATGCAGGCATGGGGCAAGGCCACGCGGCCACGGGCGTGCGGGATCACCCCGCCACGGTTGTTGTGGCGGTTCCAGCGGTTGTCGTGACGATCGTAGCGGTCACGCGCCTTGTAATGCCGTTGTTTGGTATAGTGCTTGTTGTGCCCGTAGGCCGGTGGGGAGCGATAGATCACCTTGGGGCGGTCCCTGTGCCTGGCGTCGGACATGGCGGCGCCGAGAACGGCCAGGGCGGCCACCCCGGCGATGACCTTGGCGGCGTCGTTATCGGCCCGCGCCGGAGCGGCGGTCATACCGGTCACAGCGACGGCAGCGGCCAGAACGGCGGCGATGAATTGACGATGAAACATGGCGTTTCCTTTCCTTGTGTCTGGTGCATGTCGTGTCATGCGTCATGTCGGCCCGGATCGACCGGCAGCGATGCAACAAGGATGGGGGCACCCGGCGAAGACAGGCAATATCAGCCCCCTGTTATCCGATAACAGGCCGGAAATACGTCATGCGGGGCAGCGGGTTATTGAATAGCCGCGCGCTTGGGCGCATGTTTGGCGCATGACACGGAACATTCTGACCCTCAGCATCGTTTTCCTCATGGCCACGGGCCTGACCGCAACGGCGCAGGCGGCGTGCGTGGCCGAATACAAGGCCAAGCGCGACAATCCGCTTGAGCTTTATTACAATGTGGCGCAGATCAGCGGCCCCTGTACAAAGGCCAATGCCCGCGCGCAGTTGCAGGCGCAACTGGCCCGGCAGGGGCTGACCCTGCTCAAGGTGCTGTCAGTGCGCAACCAGTAGGAAGGGTCAGATCGTGAAAGAACCGACAGGCACCGCGACACAGGCCTTGCGTTCGGGCAACCGGGTGGTCGTGTTCGGGATCGTCGCCATCGTGGCGATCCTCGCTCTGGCCGCCGTTTTCCTGTTTCTCAGCCTGCCCGATGCGGGTGCGTTCAATGCGCGGGTCGAACGGATTTTCGTGGAGAACGACGCGCTGATCGCCGATGCGGAAATCAAGCTGCTGGAGATCCTGGCGCTGTCGGGCACGGCGTTTTCCGAGACGCTGACCAGTTACCGGATGGTGATTTTCGTGCTGCTGGTCTTTGCCGCCGCGCTGCTGGTGGCGGCGCTGGTGTTTCTGGTGATGCTGGTGGCGCTGAACCGGCGGATGGCGCAGATCGAACGCTCGGGCATTCAGGTCAGTTCGCTGCTGATCAGCCGCGAGGAGAACAAGGTATATCTCAACAATCTCGGGTTCAAGCTGACCGATGCGGCGATGGAAACGCTGGCCGTGCTGGCCGAGGCGCGGATGGATGACGACGTGCTGTCGGGCGCCGAGATCGAGGCCGTGATATCGGGGCGCAGCGCGAGCGATTGCGAAGAGGCGGCGGGTGCCACGCGGATCAAGCGGCTGCGCGACACGCTGGGGAACCAGATGGTCAGCGAGTTGCTGGTCAAGAACATCGCGCGGCGGGGCTATATGCTGGCGATCGACAAGGACGTGATCGAAGTCGTGTAATCCGCCCGATGGGTGGACGTGGGGGCCGTTTGGTCACATGTTCTGCCTGAGGGCCGCAGCCAACCGGCAATCGCACGTCTTTGCGGATTGGCGGGAACGGGCGCTGTGGACCTTGCAGGACGACACGAGAAACGGATGTTCCCATGAGCGAAGATTTCGAAAGCCATCGTTGCCAGAGCGGTTTCTCTTCGCCCTCGGACGGGGCCGGAGAGGTGCCGGACGATCCGAAGGACTGGGTGCAGGTCACCCGGTGGCGCAGGGCGGAGCGGGTTCGCCTGCGCGGGGAACGGCAGGAGGTTTCGGTTGCCGACCGGCAGGCCGTTGGCGCGGCGCTGGCGGGGCATTTGCGCGATCTGCTGGATGACAGGTTCGGCGGGGCGCACGGGCGCGTCTTTTCCGCCTATTGGCCGATCAAGGGAGAGCCCGACCTGCGGCCCCTGATGACCGAGTTGCACCACTCCGGCGTGATCGTCGCGCTGCCGCTGGTGGAAACCAAGGCCGCGCCGCTGACCTTTCGCCGCTGGACACCGGACACGCGAATGGTGCGGGGCGATTGGAACATTCCCGTTCCGCCGCCCGATGCGCCCCTTGTCACGCCCGAAATCGCGCTTGCCCCGGTGATGGGCTGGACGCGCGAGGGGTATCGGCTGGGCTATGGCGGGGGGTATTTCGACCGGACGCTGGCGGCATTGCAGCCGCGCCCGTTCGTGATCGGGATCGGCGTCAACTCTGCCGAGTTGCCAACGATCTGCCCGCAGCCGCATGACATCCCGCTGGACATCATCCTGAGCGAAACCGGTGTGCAGGGCGCGAAAGATACGGTGTAGCGCGCGCCGTTCTCAGGACAGGTGGGCCAGACGCATCCCGTCGAACTGCGCCAGTGTGGCGGTGATGGCGGGGCGATCCATCAGGCACATCGCGGTACTTAACCCGTCGGCAAGGGCGGCGTCTGGCCCGGTGACGCTGATCAGGGACCATTCGGCCTGTGAGGGCGTGCCGGTGCGCGGGTTCAGGATATGCCCCGCCGGATTGCCGGGATCAAAGCGCGTGCCCATCGGCGACGAGGTCGCCATTGCCATGTCGCGCAGGTGGGCCGTGCCGGTTTCTGCCCCTTCCACGGTGTGCAGGCGCACGGGCCAGCCGCCGCCCTGCGGGTGGCCGCCAAGGGCGCGCAACTCGCCGGTATCCACCATGATATCGCGCAGCCCGTCGCGGGCCAGCATGTCGGCGATCCGATCCGCGATATAGCCCTGGGCGATACCGTTGAGGGTGATCGCCATGCCGGGGGTGGCAAAGTGCACGGCGCTGCTGTCGAATGTGACGCCCTGCCAGCCGGTCAGTTTGCGCGCCTGTTCGATATCCTCCGGGTTCGGGGCATCGTTAGTGTAGTGGCGCGCATAGGCCTGCCACAGCGGCTGTACGGTGGGATCGAACAGCCCGCCGCTGGCATTGTGGACGCGGTTGCACAGGCTGAGGCATTCCAGCAGTTCAAAGGGGGGCGCGGACAGCGCACCGTCGCGGTTCAGGCGACTGAGTGCCGAGTCGGCGCGATAGAGGCTGAAGATACCTTCGAGCCGATCCAGTTCGGTGAAAACACGCGCGGCGATGATCCGGGCATCGGGATGCGCAAGGCTGAGCGTGGTGCGCGCGCCAAGCGCAGTGGCGTGCCATTGGGTGACCTCGGGGGCGGCGGCGCTGGCGCGCGTGCCGAGCGCCCCGGCGCAGGCGGCAATGGTCAGGAAGCGGCGGCGGGACAAGGCAGGCATATCAATTCGTCCTTTCCTGCGAGAGCGCGCGAAGGCGGTCTGCAAAATCATCGTCATCCGGTGTCGTGGCCGATGTTGCGACAGGGGCCAGAACGGCAGTGTCGGGAATATCGGCCAGTTCCTGCACCTGCCCGCCATGCCGTTGGGCGAACTGCGCGGCGCTGGCCGCATCGGAGAACGGGACAAGCTCGGGGGCGCCCATGCCGCCGGTGCGGGACGATCCGACGACGTAATGCGCGGTGCTGGCCGGTATCCAGTTGTCGGCGCCCGGAATCTCCCAACTGGCGGCGCTGGCCATGTCGCTGACATAGACCGCCGCGATTTCGTGGCTTTGTTCGGGCATGCGCAGATAGGCGACGGCATCGCGCACCTGACTGAAGAACAGCGGCGTTCCGGGCAGGCCGGTCAGGTGGACCTGCGCCTTGGGGCCGGGATGTTCGAGCATGTTCATCTGGCAGAAATGCCCCACCGCCGAGGCGGTCATGGTCACCGCCTGCGGGATATCGGCGGTGTCCTCCTGACAGGCGGGCAGTATGGCAAGGCACAGGATCGCGGCAAGGCGTTTCATGGCGTGACCTTTCTGAAGGCGAGAACCGAAAGCCCGAGCGCCAGGACCGGCCAGAGCAGCATGGAGGCCAGCGCATGGGCGGGCGGGATGGTGTTTGCGGCCCCGGCGACCCCGGCGGCGGCCGAGGCGGCCTCGGAGGCGGCGAGGTTGAACAGGCGGAAGGCATCGGCGGGGTTGGCGATCAGAAGCCAGGGGAAGGCCTCGGTGGTGAACCAGCCGCCCCCGTCGGAGACGACAGCGGCCAGCAGGCCGAGATCGTACAGGACGATCATCACCAGCCACAGCCCGATGGCGAGCCCCGCAGCCCCGGAGGGGCGGCGCGACAGGCCCGACAGCGCATAGCCAAGGCACAGGAACGCCGCGCCCAGCAGGACCGAGGACCACAGCAAGCGCCACAGCGCGGGCAGGCCGGAACTGGCCGAGGCATCCGTTGCCAGCGTCGCCACGGCGGCGCTGCCGAACCCGGCGGCCACCGCCAGCGTCAGCACGGCGAGATGCGCCAGCAGCTTGCCCAGAAGAATTTCGGGGCGCGACACCGGGTAGGTCAGGACCAGCGGCAGGGTGCCGCGTTCGACCTCGCCCGCGATGCCGTCGAAGGACATCAGAAGCGCCACCAGCGGTACGAGATAGACCGACAGCGAGGTAAGGCTGGCCACCGTCACCGACAGGCGGTCCACCCCGAGGGCGCCGGTGGGGGCCGAGCCTGCCGCCGACAGGACCAGCGAGAACAGGACCATCATCGCCACCGCTATGGCGACCCAACGGTTGCGCAGGGCGATGCGGAATTCGGTGATGGCCGTCGCGATGATGCGGGTCATTGGCCGTCCCTCCGGCTGAAATGGCTGTAGATGTCTTCGAGGCTGGGCGGGATCACGTCGACGTCGCGGACGATCCGGCTGAGCCCGGCAATGCGCGAGAGGGTGGTCAGTTTCTCGTCCTGCGCGCAGCTGAGGTGCAGGCCGGTGCCGTTCATGCGCCCCTCGGGCAGGGCATCGGCCAGTTGCGCGCCCTGCCCTTCGTGCGGGACGACATGCAGAGCGATGGGCAGGTTGGCCTGCCGGCGCAGGTCGCCGAGGCTGCCCTGCGTGACGAGCCGCCCCCTGGACAGGATCACCAGACGGTCGGTGCGGGCCTCGACCTCGGTCAGGGCATGGCTGGACAGGAGGACAGATGCGCCCTCTGCGGCCAGATCGTCGAGCAGCGCGTAGAAATCGCGCCGCGACACCGGATCGAGGCCGCTGGTGGGTTCGTCCAGAACCAGAAGCCGGGGCTTGCCGATCAGCGCCTGCGCCAGCCCGACGCGTTGGCGCATCCCCTTGGAATAGGTGCCGATGCGCCGTTTTGCGGCATCACCGAGGCCGACGCGCTCCAGCAGGTCACCGGCCAGCCGGGCGGGTTGCCCGCGCAGGCGCAGGTAATAGCGGATCTGTTCCAGCCCGGTCAGCGCCGGGTGGAAGGCGGCGTTTTCCGGCAGGTAGGCCACCCCGGCCCGCGCCGCGCCCGATCCGGGGGCGCCCCCCAGAACCCGCACCTCGCCGCTGTCATAGGGGATCAGCCCGAGGACGATCTTCATCAGGGTGGACTTGCCCGCGCCGTTATGGCCGAGCAGGGCGACACGTTCACCCGGCGCGACATCGAGCGACACATCGCGGAGCGCCTGCGTGTCCTGATAGCTCTTAGTGAGCTGTGAGAGGGTCAAACTTTGCGTCATCTGTCTTTCCGTCGCGCCATTTTCCGGCGCTTTGTCTGGCCAGGTCGGCCATGTCGTCCGGCACGTCGATCCGCACCGGGGTCATCAGGGGGTGGCTGTCCAGTACGCCGCCGGGAAGGGTGGCGGGGAAGCTGGATTGCGACCAGCGAATGAGTTGCACCGCGGGCGCGCCCACCAGAAGGGCGGCGGCGGGTTGCGACCACAGGATATGGTCCATCAGGTCGTTGGGGCGGAACGGGCTGTCGGCCTGACCGTCGCCATCCAGATCGAAGGCGGCATGATCGGACCAGAAATTGCCCTGGCCCTCGAAGCTCCATTCGACATCGGTGGTGCCGACGTATTTCACCTGTGTGCGGTTGCCGATGAAGGCGTTGCCGGTCAGCGCGTTGCGTTCGGACCCGGCGGTGAAATGGATGCCGATATCGCAGCCCTCGAACCGGTTGCCGACGATCAGGTTGCGATGCGCGTTGTAGATGAAGGTGCATTTCTCGGCCCCGCCGCGCACGAGGTTGCCGCGCAGGTCGGAACTGTTGGCGTAGTTCAGCATGACGCCGTGATCGCGATCGTTCAGCGACAGGTTGTCGAGAACCTTGACCCGGTCGGAAAACATCAGCGCATAGCCAAGGTGATTGCCGATCGAGACATTGCCCGACACTTCGCTGTCATTGGCGTACATGTAGTGCACGGCAAAGCGCAGGTCGCGAAACAGGTTGTCGCGAAACACGTTGCGGCGCGAGGTGTTCACGAAAATCCCGTCGCGGCCAAAGCGGATATCGTTGCCCACCACCTGCGCGCCGGGGGCATTCCAGACATAGACACCGTTGCCGCGCGCGTTCATGCGCCGGTCCTGCCGACCTTCGATGGTGTTGCCGCGCACGATGCTGTCATCGGCGCCGTGGATGTCCACGCCGTAGAGATTGCCGAGGATGCGGTTGCCCTCGATCACGGCGCGGCGGGCGGTTTTGGTCAGTTGCACGCCTGAATCGATGGTCTGATGGTCGCTGCCCGAGCCGGTGACGGTGAGGCCGCGCACAGTGATGTCATCGCCCGTCACGGTGATGACCGAGCCCTGACCGCCGCCGTCGATGGTGGCCTTGCCCTGCCCGTCCAGCGTGATCGGGTGCGCAAGGGTCACCGGGCCGTCGTGACGCCCCGGTGCGAGGATCAGCACATCGCCGGGGGCAGCCCCGGCGATGGCGGTTTGCAGGGCCCCGCCCCGTGCGGGCACGGGCACGTCATCCGCAGCGGCGGCGGACGCGATCAGCGTGACCAGCAGGAGGAGGCGGAGCAGCATGGATCAGGCCCCTTTCGGTTTGACCAGCATCCGGCCGCGCATCTCCATGTGGAGCGCGTGGCAGAACCACTGGCAATAGTACCAGTAAACGCCGGGCTTGGCTGCGGTGAACGTCACCGAGGCGGTCGCCATCGGGCCGACCTCGAAGGCCACGCCATGATTGTTCAGCGTAAAGCCGTGGGTCAGGTCGTCGATATCGTCCAGGTTGGTGACGACGACCGTCACTTCGTCGCCTTCCGTCACCTCGAACTTTTCGAGCGAGAAGGTCGGTGCCTGGCTGGACATGTAGACACGCACCTTGCTGCCATCGCGGATGATCGTATCGGCCCAGTCGTCGATATCCACCCCGTCGGCCTCGGCCTGTGCCCGTGTTTCGGCCCACATGGGATCGTTGCGGTCCCAGACACTGACCGGGTTCACGATATCGCGCCGGACGATGATGCTGTCATGCGGTTCCGCGAAGGTGGGGCCATCGTGCACCAATTCCAGTTTGCCATCGGTGATATCGAAGAGTTGCTCGTTCTCCGGCTTGAGCGGGCCGACGTTCAGGAAGCGGTCTTTCGAAAACTTGTTCATCGAGACATACCACTTGCCGTCGGCCTCTCTGGTCTCGCCCATCGAGGTCGAGTTGTGACCAGGCTGATAGTGCACATCCTGCTTGTTGAGGATATATTCGACATCCTCGCCGTTGGCCGCGCGGATTGCGCTTTCCATGTTCCATTTCACCACCTGGCTGTCGAGGAACAGCGTGGTAAAGGCATTGCCCTGCCCATCATAGCAGGTATGGAGCGGTCCGAGGCCCAGCTCAGGTTCGGCCACGACGACCGAGCGCGGATCGAGATCCGGATCGGCAAAGATCGCATCGAACTTGCGCACATCGAGAATGGAAACCGTGGGCGAGAGCTTGCCGTTGACGCAGACATAGTTGCCATCGGGGGCCGTGTTGATGCCATGTGGGCTGTTGGGGATCGGAACGTAACGGGTGTAGTTCTTGTTCTGGCCCTTGCGTCCGTCGATCACCGGCACACCGTTGAGAACCTGCACATCACCCTCGGCGACGCCTTTTTCGATTTCCGCGATGTTGAAGATCACCACATGGTCCATCTCGTTCTCGGTCATCTCGGCGAGGTTCATGCCCATTTCCGAGTTGTACGAGGTCGAGAAGGCGTATTTGCCCTGATAGTCGCAATCGGTGTTGTCGAGGTTGCCCGACACCATCACCTGCCACGGAATTTCCATGGTGTCGCCGTCAAGCGCGGTGAAGAAGTTCACGTACTTGTCGGGCTCGTCCAGAACCGACCCGTCATTGACCATCGGCACCTCGTCCTCGCCATTGGCGAAGACATAACCGGTCCGCGGGAATTTCTGCGGACGCAGGCCATGGATGGCCTTGGCGTTGGGAATCTCGACGATCTTGTCGGTCTTCATCACGTCGCAACGCACACGGGCCACGCGCGTGTTGGCCTTGTCGTTCATGAACAGGTAGCGCCCGTCATAGGTGCCGTCGGTGAAGGACATGTGCGGGTGGTGCAGATCGCCGTTGTCATGCACGCGCTTGCCCTGCGCGGCGAGGAACGCCTTGGTTTCGGGCAACATGCCTTCTTCGAAGATCCTGAGGCTTTCGTTGGTCTGGCCCCAGCCGGTGGCCGAGCAGCGGTTGAACACCGGAACGCGCATCAGTTCGCGCATGGACGGGAAGCCCAGGATGCGCAACTCGCCGGTCTGACCCGAGGACCAGAAGCCATAGTAATCGTCCAGTTCGCCCGGCGCGATGCTGAGCGCCTCCGAGGCGCTGGCCGCACTGGTGCCGGCGGCCGTGGCCACGCCGGCCGCGCCGCCGAGCAGCGCCAGACGCGCGCCGCCTGCGCCACCGAGCAGGGCCGCGCCACCGGCGGTCGCGCCCAGCATACCGCGGCGGGTAATGCCTGTTTTCGGGTTCGTGTCAGACATTGGTCTTCTCCTTCAGGTTGGGATGATTGTGAATCGCCCGGCCCGCATCGGCCGCCCCGCGCGACGCGGATTCGCGCCGCTTGAGGCGTTTGATGACGACCGGACATTTGGTTTCCGACTGGTAGAGCACCTGACAGTGCATGCAGTTGAGGCATTCGTTGGGGTTGATCTCGCCCGTGGGGTGGATCGCCTGAACGAAGCACTCGTTGGCGCAGGTCTGGCAGGGGTTGCCGCATTCCTTGTAGCGTTTCAGCCAGTCGAACATGCGCAGCCGCGCCGGGATCGCCAGCGCCCCGCCAAGCGGGCACAGGTAGCGGCAATAGAAGCGCTCCACGAACAGTCCCGCGATCAGGAGCGCGGCGGCGTAGGCCACGAACGGCCAGGCGCGCACGAATTTCAGGACGATGGCGGTTTTGAACGGCTCGACCTCGGCCAGATGTTCAGCCTGCTCGATCGAGGCCAGCGATACGCCGAACAGGCCCAGGAAGATCATGTATTTCAGCGGCCACAGCCGTTCGTGCAGCCCCCAGGGCAGCGTCCATTGCGGGATGCCCAGTTTGCGCCCGATCTGGTTGGTCAGCTCCTGCAACGCGCCGAACGGGCACAGCCAGCCGCAATAGGCCCCGCGCCCCCAGAAGATCAGGGCGGCGGCCACGGCGAACCACAGGATGAAGGTCAGCGGATCGAGCAGGAACGCCTGCCAGCTGAAATCCGTGGTCAGCGCGCCGAACAGGGCCATCAGGTTGACCACCGACAGTTGCGCGTTGGCGTACCAGCCCAAGAAGACCAGCGTCACGGTCAGGAAGGACATGCGGAACCAGTAGGTCACGCGCTCGGAGCGGGTGAGGAAGCCCTGGAAAAAGAACGCCACCGTCAGGATGAACAGCATCACCGCCAGACCGGCGATTTCGACCGTCTTGTCCTGCCAGATCCGTTTCCACAGGGCCGATTGCGCCGCGTGCTCCTCTTGTTCGGCCATGGCCTGCGCGGCGGTGGTCTGCGGCGCGGGGGCAGGGGCAGGCAAGGCGCGCATGTAGGTGTCGGGCAACCGATAGCCCATCTCGAACGTGGTGAAGACCCGTTCGATGGCCGCCACGTCGCGTTGCACCAGAAGTTGCAGGCGGAACGGTTCCGTCGGATCGAACCCGGTATCCGCCGGTATCTTGAACAGGTCCGTTTCGGTGAATTCCGGTGCGCCCTCGGCGGCGACATCGCCCAGACGGCGGTGCATCCGGTCGCGGAAACGGACCGACAGATCGCCCTGGATCAGAACGATACGGTCGAAAATCCCGCCGCGGACGTAGCCCGATCCCTTGAAGGAATAGAGCCCCCGGCCCGCGATCATGATCGCGTGATCGCCCTCGTCCAGCCAGTTTTGCAGGTTGCGGCCCTCTGCCTCGCCCAGCAGGGCCTGCCCGACAGCGGGCACCGAAACCAGGCCCATATACATGTCGATAAAGGTGGTCTCGGGCGGGTCGGTGATGGGCCGCCTTGCGGCGCGCGGATCGTCCACCTGCTCGAAGGCCGCATTCACCTGCCCCACATCCAGAGACAGGCGGCGCAGGGTGCCGTCGCCCTCGAGGGTCATCCAGTCCGACGCGGCGGTGGCCTCGGGGTCGATCTCGTAGGTGGGGCCGGTGGGGGCCGTGGGCGCGCTGAGCCCGCCAAGGCCAAGCTGGCGCGCCACCTTGAGCCCCGAGCGCACGATGGAATCGTCGATCACCATGATCGTGACCGTCGCACCGGCGATGATGTCCAGATCATGGGCCGTGCCGCCCGAGGTGGCCTCAGCCACCAGATCGAGCCCCGCATAATCCGCTGCGAGCGCCTGAATTTTGGAATCGGGAATCCCGATCAGCACAATCGGTTCGGAGTGTTTGACCAGCTTGACACCCATGACGACCGCATCGTCATTCACGGCCACCATCGTATGGATCGGCTTGCCCGAATAACCCGTCGTCCCGACGAAATCCGACGCGATGAACGCCCAGCCGATGCGCTGATCGCCTTGCAGCAGCGGCGCGACGGGAATGTCCTCGCGGACCGGCCCGAAGGCATCGGCCCCCTCGACCAGTTCGCCGGGGGCAATATCGTCGATGAATTGAGAGAGAACGTTGGCGGTGGCCTGAGCGCGCGCGGGGGCTGCGCCGGCGGCGATCATGAGGCCGACAATCAGGAGACCGGCCATCAGGATCGTGAAACTTCTGATCAATCCGTTTGCGCGGCAGGCCGAACGCGGGGCCAGCGACGCAAGGGGCATGCGGAGGGAAACAGACATGGCTCAGATATCCTTGGGGGGACCGCGCGCAAGACGCCACTGAACGGTGACATAGCTGCGCTGCGCCGCATGGGCTTGGGAGGTGAGAAGATGGGCCGCCTTGCCCGGACGGCTCCAGACCGTCGGCATCACCGGCAGCGCCGTGACATGAAGCGTACAGGCCGGGCAGTGCGAACAGTCCGGCATGGAAGGCGGGTCAACCGGGTTGCCCGATCTGTCGATCGTGATCGTTTCAGCGCCATCGTCGCTACAGATCACGATCGTGCTGAGGCCATTCTGCGCCAGGGACATGGCGGCATCTGCCATCACGCCGACAACACCTGCGAATGTCAGTGCCAGCGCAAGAACTGCGCAATGAAATATCCGGGACCGCACGCTGAACATGCGCCCAATTTACCATACGGGAGCGGTGCAAACATGACAAAAGTCAAGACGGGCAGAAAGAAGAAGCGTATTAAGGCATTGATATATTTATGTGTTTCAGAAATACCGCCTGCCTGAAAACACGTCCAGCCCCCCCCGCGCCGCAGCAACACAAGCCGCCCGGAATCATCAATCCTGAAGATTGGCGACCCCGGCAGGATTCGAACCTGCAACCTGCCCCTTAGGAGGGGGCTGCTCTATCCAGTTGAGCCACGGGGCCGCTGTGCCCCGTTTAGCGTGGTGAGCGGGGTTTGTCATGGGGGATTTCGTCACGCTTGATCCTGTCCGAGTGTTCGCGGTAACAGTTGGAAAACCCTTTCAGGACAACAGCCCGTGACCAGACCCGACCAACGCCCCCTGACCCTGCGCGATGTTTCCGAGGCGTCGGGAGTATCCGAAATGACCGTCAGCCGCGTGTTGCGCAATCGCGGGGATGTCTCCGAGGCGACACGCCAACGGGTTCTGGAAGCCGCCAAGCGCCTTGGCTATGTGCCCAACAAGATCGCGGGCGCATTGGCCAGCCAGCGGGTCAATCTGGTGGCGGTCATCATTCCGTCGATGTCGAACATGGTGTTTCCCGAGGTGATGACCGGCATCACACAGGTTCTGGAAACCACCGATTTGCAGCCCGTTGTGGGGCTGTCGGATTACCTGCCCGAGAAAGAGGAAAAGGTTCTTTACGAGATGCTGTCCTGGCGGCCCTCCGGGGTGATCATCGCCGGGCTGGAGCATTCGGATGCCAGCCGCGCGATGCTGCGGGCGTCGGGGATTCCCGTGGTGGAAATTATGGATGTGGACGGCACGCCGGTGGATTCGGTGGTCGGCATCTCGCACCGCCGGGCCGGTCAGCAGATGGCGCAGGCGATCCTGAAAGCGGGCTACAAGCGTATCGGGTTCCTGGGCACCAAGATGCCGCTGGATCACCGGGCGCGGAAGCGGTTCGAAGGCTTCACAGAGGCCTTGGCCAAGGCGGGCATCGAAGTGGCCGATCAGGAGTTTTATTCCGGGGGGTCGGCGCTGGTGAAGGGGCGCGAGATGACCGAGACCATTCTCAAGCGCAGCCCCGATCTGGATTTCATCTATTATTCCAACGACAAGATCGGCGCTGGCGGGCTGATGTACCTGATGGAACAGGGCATCGACATTCCCAACCAGATCGGCCTGGCCGGATTCAACGGCCTGGACCTGCTCAAGGGATTGCCGCGCGAACTGGCCACGATGGATGCCTGCCGGCTCGAGATCGGGCGCCGGGCCGCCGAGATCATCGCGGCCCGTGTCGAACACCCGGAAACCGCCGAGCCGGTTCGCGTGGAACTGGAGCCGACGATCACCTATGGCGACACGCTGCACCGGGGCTGAGCGCGATCAGGACCGCGATGACCGGGTCTGGCCGCGTTTGCAGGAGCATCTTTCCCGCCGGTTCCTTGCAAATGGCCCGGCAAAGAAAAACCCCGTCCAGGTGAACGGGGTTTTCCAATAGGGTATCCAAGGTCCGTGACGCTTAGCCGATCTTCTTGCCCTTGATCGGGGCCCAGATGCGCTTGTTCGTGAGATACAGCAGCACCGTCAGCACCGTCAGGAAGATCACACCGGTCAGGCCGGCCTGCTTGCGGGCCATCATCTTGGGTTCGGCGGCCCACATCAGGAAGGCGGACACATCTTCGGCCTCGTGATGCAGGTCGTTGGAGTGACCATCGGCATATTCCACGTCCTCACCATAAAGCGGCGGTGCCATGGATATCCATCCGCCGGGGAAGGCCGTGTTTTCATAGAAGGTCGTGCCAGCCTCGAACTTGTCCTCACCGGTATAGCCGGTGAGGATCGCGACGATATATTCCGGGCCGCCCATGCCCTGGAACAGCTGCGCCATCCCGGTGCCATAGGGGCCGTGGAACCCGGCGCGTTTCTTCGCCATCAGGCTGAGGTCGGGCGCGTTGGGATCGTTTCCTTCGGGGAAATGATCCGTCGGCCTGGCCGGGCGGTAATCGTCCAGTTCGGGGTCGAACACCTCGTACTGGGCCGCATAGGCACGGACCTGATCCTCGGGCAGTTGCGGGCCACCTTCGTCGGCCAGCGTGCGCATCGGCACGTATGTCATGCCGTGGCACGACGCGCAGACCTCGGTATAGACCTGCAAACCGCGTTGCAGCTGGTTCTGGTCGAATTTGCCGAACGGGCCTTCGAAGGAGAAGTCCACGTCATGCACGTGGCCCTCTTCGGCGGCCAGTGCGCCCCCGGCCGAAAGGGTCAGGGCGGCAACTGCGGAAATCGCGAGTTTCTTGAACATTATCCCGTGTCCTTTCTTATTCGGCAGGGGTTGCAGCGGATTGCCCCGCCTCACCGGATGCCTTGGGGTAGTGCGACGCAAAGTCGTCCTCGATGGTTTCGGGCTGCGGTTGCGGTTTCTCGATCACGCCCAGCAGGGGCAGGATGACCAGGAAATATGCAAACCAGTAGGTCGCACCGATCAGCGAGATCGTCGAATAGGGCGGCTCGGCGGGCATGGCCCCGGCCCACATCAGGACGATGAAGTCGATGACCAGCAGCGCAAACCACCATTTGAACATCGGACGGTAACGGCCCGAGCGCACGCTGGAGGTATCCAGCCACGGAACCAGCGCCATGACGGCAATGGCACCGAACATCGCCAGCACGCCAAAGAACTTGGCGTCGATGATGCCGCCGGTGATCCAGCTGGCAAACATCACGACCCAGACATCCGACGTGAAGGCGCGCAGGATCGCGTAGAACGGCAGGAAGTACCATTCAGGCACGATATGCGCCGGAGTCACCAGCGGGTTGGCCTCGATATAGTTGTCGGGGTGGCCCAGATAGTTGGGCATGAAGCCGACGATGGCGAAGAACACCACCATGATCAGGGCCAGTGCGAACAGGTCCTTGATCACGAAATACGGCCAGAACGGAACGGTGTCCTTCTCGGCCTCGGCCTTGGAGCCGCGGCGCACTTCGACACCGGTGGGGTTGTTGTTGCCGGTGCTGTGGAAGGCCCAGATATGCACCGCGACCAGCGCGGCGATCACGAAGGGCAGCAGGTAATGCAACGAGAAGAACCGGTTCAGCGTGGCGTTGTCCACCGCCGGTCCGCCCAGCAACCATGTCTGGATCGGTTCGCCGATGAAGGGAATCGCACCGAAGAGGCCGGTGATCACCGTGGCACCCCAGAACGACATCTGTCCCCAGGGCAGAACGTAGCCCATGAAGGCCGTGCCCATCATGCACAGGTAGATCAGCATGCCGATGATCCACGTGATTTCGCGCGGGGCCTTGTAGGAGCCGTAGTAGAGGCCGCGGAAGATGTGGATATAGACGGCAAAGAAGAACAGCGACGCGCCGTTCATGTGCAGATAGCGGATCATGTGACCGCCGTTCACGTTGCGCATGATGTGTTCGATGGACGCAAAGGCCATATCGACATGCGGCGTGTAGTGCATCACAAGGATAATGCCGGTGACGATCTGCAACGCCAGACAGAAGGTCAGAACGATGCCCCAGATCCACATCCAGTTCAGGTTCTTGGGCGTAGGGATCATCAGGGTGTCATAAAGCAGACCGACAATGGGAAGGCGCGAATGCAGCCATTTCTCGGCGCCGGTCTTGGGTTCGTAATGATCGTGCGGAATTCCGGACATGAGCGCGTTTCCTTATCCCAGTTTGATCGTCGATTCGTCGACGAATTCGGCGACGGGAACCGGCAGGTTTTCCGGAGCCGGACCTTTGCGGATACGGCCCGCAGTATCGTAGTGCGACCCGTGGCACGGGCAGAACCAGCCGCCGACATCGCCTTCGGCGGTGAAGTCGCCGGCGTTTCCAAGCGGAACGCACCCCAGATGCGTGCAAACACCCATCTGGACCAGCCATTCACCGTTTTCGTCCAGGGTGCGGTTTTCGTCCGTTGCCGGAACATCGCCTTCGATGTTTTCGTTGCGCGCGATGCCATCGGGAAGGTCGCTGACCTCGACCGAACGGGCATCCTCGATCTCGATGGCGGTGCGGCGGCGGATGAACACGGGCTTGCCCAGCCATTTCACCGTCAATTGGGTGCCTTCCTCGACGCCCGAGATATCTACACGGATCGAGCTGAGCGCCTGAACGTCAGCCGAAGGGTTCATCTGATTGACAAGAGGCCAGATAGCGGCCCCTGCGGTTACGGCACCGGCGCCGGCTGTGGCATAGTAGAGGAAATCCCTCCGGGTGCCTTCGTGTTCGTCTGCGTGGGACACGGGGTTACTCCATTTTCAAAGCCGGAACCGGCCTTTTCCACTTGCGGGGCACGGAATCCGCGCCCCCGTATCGCGTCGCTGTTTAGCCGGGCTTGAACTGTCAGTCCAGTACGCAATGACGCCTATCTGAGTGGAGCGCTCATGTGTCGCGCTTGAGCATCGCGTCAGGCGGGTATACACAGGCCCCAGTAATTTCCCTATACCTGAAAGTGTTCCACGATGAAAAACGTCGTCAAAGCCGCGGCCATCCTGGCCACAACAGCCGTTGCAGCCCCTGCCGCAGCGGAGATGGAACTCAGCCTTTATGTCGGCACGCAAAGCGTGGATGGCAGCACCGGATCGGGCTATCTGCCCGGCGGCGCCCCGATCAGCCGCTCGGTCGACTGGGAAGGCAAGCCGTTCGACAGCCCGATCTACTATGGCGGTCGCGCGATGTGGTGGCTGGACAACGATATCGGGTTCGGTATCGAAGGCACGCACACCAAGGCCTATGCGTCACAGGCCGATATGGCCGCGATCGGCGTCAGCCGTCTGGAGCTGTCGGACGGTCACAACATCATTACCGCGAACGTCATGAAACGCTGGCCCGGCGTGTTCAAGGCAACGCCGAAGTTCACGCCTTATGTCGGCGCGGGGATCGGTGTGGCCATCCCGCATGTGGACATCCAGGTTCTGGGGTCGGGCGTGCGCACCTTCGGCTATGAAACCACCGGGCCTGCCGTGCGGGCCATCGCGGGCCTGAAATACGACCTTACCGAAAACTGGGCTCTGTTCGGCGAATATCAGGCCGTCTGGTCGGATAACGACATCACCATCGACCCGGCCTTCGGCCAGCTGCCCGGCAAGCTCAACACCGAACTTCTGACCCACGCGGTGAATATCGGGGTCAGCTACAGCTTCTGATGTCGTGAAACGCGACTCGGTGAAACGGCGGGTCGTCTGACCCGCCGTTTTCGTTTTAGTCGGCGGGTTGGGTCGCCTTCATGCTGTCCCGCTGCGAGAACAGCGCGAACCAGTCGTCCAGCGCGTCGTTGCCCTTGCGCCAGCCGCGCGCATCGTGGCGGAAATCCAGGTAGGCCAGCGCACAGCCCACGGCGATCTGCCCCATATCGAGCGGTCCGCGCAGGTGGCTGATCCAGCGGGCGTTGAGCGCCTCCACGGCGCGTTCGATCTTGTCCCATTGCGCATCGACCCATGACTCGAGCACCGCCTCGGCCGGGCGCAGCCTGTGCTCGTACAGCATGAGAATCGCGGCCTCCATGATGCCGTCGGCGGTGGCCTCGAGCGTCAGCGTTTCCCACAGGCGGGCCTCGGGATAGAGCCCCGATTGCGCGCGATCGTCGAGAAACCGGCAGATCACCCGGCTGTCATAGAGGGTCGGCCCCTCATCGCGGATCAGGGCCGGAATCTTGCCCAGGGGATTGGCGCTGGCCACCTCGGGAGCGGTATCGAACGGGCTGGTGGGGATGGGGGCGATTTCAAGGTCGTCATACTGCCCGGTTTCATGCAGCAGCACATGAACCTTGCGCACGAAGGGGGACGTACCGGACGAGATGAGTTTCATGGCGCAGACTTTCCTGTTGATGACGGGCTCACGCTAGAAGGCTGCACAGGCCCTGTCCAGCATTGTCAGCCCGTATCAGGCCGCAACCAGTTGCTGTCCGCGCATTCCGGTCACCGTGGCGGAGACGATGTGGCCCTCTTCGCGGTCGCTGTCGAAACTCACCTCGGTGAATTGTTCGGTGCGCCCCATGCGGGGATTTTCCATCAGCACGCTGTGGGTGCGCCCCTGCTGCGCCGCCAGATGGCGTGCGACCTGCCCTTCGCCAGCCTCGCGCAGGCGGGCAGCGCGCGCCTTGATGTCGGCGCCATGCACCTGCGGCATCCGCGCCGCGGGCGTACCGGGGCGCGGGCTGTAGGGGAAGACATGCAGCCATGTCAGGTCGCATTCTTCCACCAGTTTCAGCGAGTTTTCGAAGGCCGCTTCGGTCTCGGTCGGGAAGCCCGCGATGATATCCGCGCCAAAGGTCATCTCGGGGCGCAGGTGGCGGGCCTCCTGGGCGAACCGGATCGCATCGTCGCGCAGATGGCGGCGCTTCATCCGCTTGAGGATCAGATCGTCGCCATGTTGCAGGCTCAGGTGAAGATGCGGCATCAGGCGCGGTTCGGTCGCGATGGCCTGCATCAGGTTTTCGTCCACCTCGATCGAATCGATCGAACTGATCCGCAGGCGCGGCAGATCCGGCACCAGTTTCAGAATGCGCATGACCAGATCACCAAGACGCGGCTGCGCGGGAAGGTCGGCGCCCCAGCTTGTCAGGTCCACGCCGGTCAGCACCACTTCGTTATAGCCCCGGTCGACCAGACGCTTGATCTGGTCCACAACCACGCCCGCCGGAACGCTGCGCGAATTGCCCCGACCATAGGGGATGATGCAGAAGGTGCAGCGGTGGTCACACCCGTTTTGCACCTGCACATAGGCGCGGCTGCGGGTGCCGAACCCGTCGATCAGGTGCCCGGCGGTTTCCGTCACACTCATGATGTCGTCTACCATCGGCGTTTCCGTCTCGCCGATGAAATCGGCCGCCAGACGCCCCCAGGTATCGGGCTGCATCTTTTCGGTATTGCCGATGACCGCATCGACCTCGGGCATGGCGGTGAATGTCTCAGGCTCGGTCTGGGCGGCGCAGCCGGTCACGATCAGGCGCGCCCCGGGATTTTCGCGCCGCAACCGGCGGATTTCCTGCCGCGCCTTGCGCACCGCTTCGGCGGTGACGGCACAGGTGTTCACGACGACCGCGTTTTCAAGCCCCGCCTGCTGGCTCAGCTCTTTCATCGCCTCGGTTTCATAGGCGTTCAGACGGCATCCAAGCGTGGTGAAGCGGGGCGGCTGCGTCATGTCAGCCCCCGCAGGAACTGTGCCGTCAGCACCCCGTCGAAAACGTGCATCGTGGGGCCCGTCATCCATACGCCGTCCTCGCGCCAGTCGATATGCAACGTGCCGCCGTCGAGGTCGACCCGCACCTTGCGCCCGGTCAGGCCCCGGCGCGCCGCCGCCACGGCGGTGGCGCAGCTGGACGACCCCGACGCCAGGGTGACGCCAACGCCCCTCTCCCACACCCGCATGCGCAGGTGATCGGGCGCGATCAGGCTGGCCACCTGAACATTGGTGCGCTCGGGATAGAGCGGGTGATGCTCGTAACGCGGGCCGAACTGTTCCAGTGGAACGGCAGTGGCATCCTCGACAAAGAACGTGCAATGCGGGTTGCCCATGCCCGTGGCGGTCGGGCCGCCCTCGACCGGCAATTCCAGCGTGTCCATCTCTTCGGCCAGGGGAATATCGCGCCAGTCCAGTTGCGGCGGCCCCATATTGACCGATGTCAAACCGTCCCCGGCATCGACAGCGCGCAATTCCCCCCGTTCCGTGGTCAGACGCAGCGAATCACGGCCCGATTCGTCCATGAGAAACCGCGCAATGCAGCGGGTGGCATTCCCGCAGGCCGCGGATGTCGACCCGTCCGCGTTATAAAAGGTCAGATGCGCATCGCCCGGACCGTCGGAAATGACCGCCAGCTGGTCGAATCCGACCCCCAAACGCCGGTCCGCGATGGCAACGGCCAGTTCCGGCGTGACATCGACACGGCGCACACGCCCATCCAGCACGACAAAGTCGTTGCCCAGGCCGTGCATCTTCATAAAGGCCAGATCGGTATCGTTTCGCGCGCTCATGGGCGGGCATATAAACCCGCGCCCGACACGAATCCAGCATCCACGAAAAAAACACGCAATTTCGGGGTTGACCCCCTGCCCCGGTCTTTCTAAGTAGGCCGCCTAGTGGGCCGTTAGCTCAGTTGGTAGAGCAACTGACTTTTAATCAGTGGGTCGCAGGTTCGAATCCTGCACGGCTCACCACTGATCATAAATTATCCTTTCCCTGCTTGGGTTTGGTGTCGGATTTGACGAACCTCTTGGGAAGGTTCGCCAAATTGCGCTCGCCATTGGGGCGGGCGATGAGTTTCTCAATCGCGGAATTGGCCATGCCTTCGCGGCCAGCGGCCTCGGTATAGCGCTGCACAAGGGCCAGCGTTTTGTGTCCTGTGACCGCACCAATCTCGTGCGCAGTCGCCCCAGCCTCGGCCAGGCGGCGCGCGCAAGCCTTGCGAAGGCCGTGGGCGGAACACTGAGGCAACTTGGCCTCTTCGGTCCAACGTTGCATGAGATTGCCCAGGCCGCCGGCGGACCGCATGGTGCCTTTCTGGGTGGCCAGAAAGGGCCTGTCCTTCGGCAACCTGTGCAGCACCTCCGCCAGGTCCGGGTGGATCGGGACGGAAACCAGCACACCGCCTGAGCGTTGCGTCTTCTGCCGCCGATACTCGATCTTGCCGCTGCGGACGTTCTTAGGCCCCAGCTTCACCGCATCGACACGCGCCGCGCCGGTATAGAGCATCAGCGTCACCGCCGTATGCGCAAGTGTGCCGGGCTTGTGGACCTTGAAGAACTGCGCCAGTTCCTCTTCGTCCCAGGTATGAAAACCATCACCGCCCACGCGGAAAGGCTTTGTCGCCCGTGCCGGATTATCACCGCGCCAGTCCAGCGTGATCGCGAAGTCCATCAACTGGATCAGCTGCTTGCGCAGGTTGTTCGCCGCTGTCGGGGTCTCGGCTTTCTCGGCCAGGATCGTCTGCACATGCCGGCGCTGCATCAGCCGCACCGGCTTATCGCCATGCTCCTCCCGAAACTTCTCGACAATCCCGCGATAGACCTTCTGCGTGCTGGGCGCGAGATCGAGGAACTCGGGCGAGCGATACCAGAGCGCAACAAGCTGGCTGACACTATAGGGGTTGGTCCGGTCCGCCCCGATCAGCCCGCGCGTCTTGTGCCCGTTGACGGCATCCTCATAGCGCCGAACAAAATCCTCCGACCCGTAATCGCTTCCCAGCTCAGCTGAAAACCCACCCTTCCGAAACCGCCAGCGCCGCTTCCCGTGCCGGTCGAAATAGGCCGTCGCACCGGGAAACTGCTTGCGGCGTTTCATGGGTGATCCCACGGGTTGTTGACCTCGTCGGTCTGCTTCTCGGTGCTGTAGATCACGACCTTGCCGTCCCGGCTGATCTCGGACCGTACGACCGGAATACCTGCCTCCCGATACGCCTTGAGGTATCGGGTCAATTCGCTCTGCGTCAGCGTTGCGCGGGGCATGGCCATAGGGGTTCCTCCCACGTCAAAGGCTAGAGTGCTGCGGCTCGCCCAAGGGCAGGCTCGGTTGCTCGCCTTCAGGGCGTTTGAACCTGGTCGCGTTGCGCTGGAACCGCTCCCAACCACTCATGGTCAGCATCTTTGTCTTCGCGGAAATCTCGACGAACTCTAGCCGTCCGTCGTTCATCAACGCGCGAACTTGCGCGGCGCTCAGTCCGACAAGCTCGCCCAGTTCTTTGGGGGAAAGCAACTTTTCCTGTGCCAAAACCCTCTCCTTTCCGTAAGGTAGTGCGAATCGGGTTGAATGCGCTCAAGCGTCATGGTCCGACAACGAAACACAACGAATGGCGTTCATTTGTGCGTATAGCATTCATATGAGCGCAACCGCAAGTGGATTGCTCACGATAATGGCTGATCGTCCGTATGACTACTTGAGCGCCCTCGGCGCGCGCATCGCGTTCGCACGCAATGAGCTTGGTATGTCGCAGGTGAAAATGGCCGAAGCTCTCGGAATCTCTCTCCGCGCTTATCAGAGCTATGAGTTGGGCAAGCGCTCGATCCCGGTCGAAGCATTGGTCGAGTTGCACCGTCAATTTCGGGTAGACCTGAACTGGATTCTCTTAGGAGTCGAGGCCGTCCGGTTGGAGCATGATCTGACTGCGCTGGAGGACTTCGAGGTCGCTCTGGACAAGTATTTGTCTGACAGCGGGACCAAGCTGAAAAGCGAAAAGCGCGGGGCGATTGCCGCGCGCTGGTACCGATCCTTCCTGGAAGGAAAGGAAATAGCCATGGACGATGTCCACACCTGGATAGAATTGTTGAGAGAATAAAAATGAACCTGAGACAACCCGATACTTGGAGGCGTCACCAATTAGCGGCAGCCGAACGGATGCAGTGCGACATTGGCCGTTTCACGCGCCCTGTGATCGACGTTATGTGTGCTTTTTCATTGACTTACTTGATGGCTTGGGGTGCGCTATGTGCCCTCTGGAACGGAGATGGCATGCCATGGGCGCCACTCCTGACTGCCACCGTTGCGGGTTTTGTCGTGGTGGCGGCCCTTCCGGCCTTTATGCTAGCCGTTGGGATTGAGAGCTATTTATCTCGGCGCCTGCGTTCAATGAGTAGAAACGATATAATCTGACTCGACCACGCGGATTCACACCATTTCTGAAACGGAATGTATTGATGATCAACGATGTTGCTCCATTGGGTGGTGAGGTAATTGGCAAAGCCGCAAGTCGCGAAGATGCCTGGTGGCTTTGTAGGCGCTATGGACTGAAGCCATTTCCATTGGATGACGCCTCAGCGGTGAGCCTTGAGGACACCGAGAACGGATCGAAGGTGTGGACTGTTCCCTGTGAGCACACCCAATTCCCATATGATCGTGCTGCCTTTGAAGACCGGCGCCGTGATGGTTTGGCTGAATTTGAGAACGGACTCCCAGCTCGGCCTGTTGCTGAAGAAAATGGGATAGCGTTTCAAACCTTCAGACAGCGCCTCAAGCGAGGCTGGTCGAGTGAAAGATCTGCGACTGAAGGTGTTCGGGACATAGCGCATAATCCGAATGATGAGTGGGAGGTAATTGCGCTGGAAAACGGGCTATCTGTACGCGCATATCGAAGCCGTGTTCAGGCTGGCTGCCCTGAACCTATCGCCGCAACAATGGGGCTAAGTTGGCGGCGGTGGTAAAGATGCCGCTCTTTGCAGACATACACGGCCGATTGTGTTGAAAAACTCTGTCACGGCACCTGACAGGCAATTTTTGTAGGAAAATGTTCTCAAGGCGTTGCAAAGCAGCCGAAAATACGGCGCCTGACACGTGAATTTAGAACATTGTTCTGCATTTCGGAGAGCGCCGAGAGCCTCAAGGACTTTTTCAACACAATCGGCCCGGAGCGGAACTCCACGCCAGGCGCAGCGGATGACCGGCCTCAACCCATAGCTGACCTTGGTTCCAGAAAATGTAGATGGCCGGTCCCGGCCCTCCACGACACTCGTGAAAGACGCGGCATGAGGGCGTGCCTGCGACTTCTCACGCCAAAAGCCTGAGAGGCGCGAGCCCGATGTGGGGTCAAGCAGGCGCGTGAAGATCGAAGGGGACACGAAGCTCGGCCATGTCAACATTGCGGTTTCTGCCGCGCTCGCCCGGTGGATCCCCGATCGCCGCAGCGTCGGCGCACACATTGGGCAAGTGCCGCTCAAGGGTTATTGGTAGATCGACAAATCAAATCGTTGTTCTCGTTCGATGTCTTTGCCTCCCAGCCCTCTAAGTGCGTGAGCCTGCCTGACGTCTACAAAACAGGCGCTCTGGCGGTCATGGGCGAGAGCCAAGCTGATCGTGTCCCGTAAGCTTCGCAATGTCCAGGCGATCCCATCCATCGTTGAAGCTCGGGGCTTTCTTTGGGTCGTCAGAATATGCCTTGACTAACTCGTCAAGTGGTCCTCGATTTTCAATCCCAAGCATAGGGATCAAGCGCTTGAGTTCGCGCGCCGACTGCGCTCGAGCAAATATCTCAAATGGACGGTGGTGACCGTAACCAAGAAGATACATCGTAACGGGAAACCAGAAATAGTAGGGTTCTGCGTGAAGCAGTCGATGGCGCAGGAACAGAACAAAGTCGGACTGTATCAGTTGCTCGAACCTAAAGCCGCTTCCTACCGCTCTTTCGCTGAGAAGGTCCGCGTGAAGCGAATAGCGCCTTAGCCCAAGTTGTTTGTTGCGGTAGTCAAGGAGACCATCATGAAAGGAAAATACGTCGTATGATCCAACCGCATTGCCGCCGTTCTCTCCACGAACAGTATCGTAGTAAGGTCGTCCCGCAATTGCATCAATTAAATCAGTGCGACCATCAGCCATCCCAATTGTGAAGAAGTACAATAGGAATTCATGCGCAAAGAACTTGTAGTTGTCGAAGTCGAACTTTCGATGCCTTCCACATTCTGGCGTAGCATGGAAAAAAGGAATGAACCGTTCGAGAAATGCATGTAGGGCATCGCCATAGCGTGGGTCAGGCTCTGCTCGGGCAATTGCGCGCACCAGCGAAATTGTTTCATCCCGATACGGCAAAAAGGAAGCGTAGTTGCTCAGTATCTCATCTGACAGTGGGTCAGTCTCTACGTTGATGCGGAATAACCGAAGCTGATTGGTGAGGGTTTCCAAATACTCCTGCGTTGCTGCAAATGCGTGGGGCCTGCTGTTCTGCACTGCGTCCATCGCTCTGCGATGAGCCGCGCTCGTAGCGAGAGTGATCGTCGCGTCATCCGAACTGAGGTAGGCGGGAGCGCGTCCAACGTCTGGTTTTCGGTGAAGGGGCTTGTCGAAAATCCAACGCACAAGCTGTTCGAAGCTATCGGTCGCTTTGGTCTGGTCAGTGAAGTCGATGAAAATTCGCGACGTGTAGTAGGCTGGCAAGCAGGCTTTACCGTGTTCATCCCGCTCAAACACGAGTGCGACGAACTTACCTTCATCCTCGCCACTATATAGCTTTGGGGATATGATCTGTGCCTCTGTGCCTGCGCCACCCGAGCGATTATCCGACTTCTCGGCGTAGGCCCTATCAGATACGATGATGACCTTTTGAATGTCTTTGTCGGTGACCATTTGCTCCATGAAAGCAGCCGACTCTTGACCTTCGCGCAGGTCCCATTTGTCCAAGATCGCATCCACGCCTGCCGAACGCAATTCGGTTGCAAGGTCTAAGACGCGAGCCTCATGGTCGGGACTGCTCCAACTGTAAGAAATGAACGCTTTCGGTGGAATGGGCTGGTTGTCGGGCATTTGGCACTTCCGAATTGCTGATATCGCTGGCTGTATAGTCTATGGGAGCAACCTAGGAAACAGATTGCCGCGACGCGGGAGCACCATGCAGCATTGCTCTGCCCCCCGACGTTGGGCCGCGGAATTTTGTGCTCTTGAATGGGCCGGGCGGCCAACGTGGTCGCTGGATCGAAGGTCGGCCTCCTACGTTCTAACATTAGTCCCGGTTGCCACCCCGAGGTCCGCTTCCCACACATTCCGGCCTTTCATGCGATGCACAGCGAAAGCCCGCTCCCCGCCCCTCGCGCGGGACTCCAACCATCCAGATCTGATTTTGCAGTTCGCACGACGCCAGTGAAACATCTTTTGCGACACACAACTTTCGATCTTGAGGTCTCAGGTTTGCTTCCTGACGCCTCAAGTTTGAAAGTCGACATGTATTTGAAATTTAAAGATAAATTATACCCCCTATAGCGTTTCTCCGCCCGCTCGATAGAATCGGGGCAACGAAAAGGAGGATAAAATGCTCTCTATTGGAAAGCAGCTTTCAGCAATCACAATGGCGGCAATTATGATTGCCATCCCAGCGACAACCATCGCCGCAGAGAATTCCTGGCATTGCGATGGCGCGACCAACATCGACGATGATGAAATCAGGGCGCGCGCACCCAACCGCGCAATGATGCGTGTGCTTCAGGAGTACCGTGACCGGTGGGATGCCCAGCACATGCGCGCGCAATGTGAAGCCTTCGCAAAGGGCCAGCCATATGAAATCGCCTGTCTGAACGGCCGACGGAACTGGGACGAGGTTGAAGCGATGGTACCGGAAGAGGTCTGGGAGCTGCCACGCAGCGCGGTTCGTCCGATTTATTTGACCCTCCAAGAAGAGGATAGCGGAGCCAATGCCGCGCTAGCCTACTGCCGCGACGTCGGCGCTATCGAGTAACGGAGACACGAGTATGGCGACGCATATTGCAGATACAATGAAGCTGATCGACGGGGCGGTCGAAGGATACTCCAAAAGCGTTTTCGAAACATTTGGCGAGCCCGTCGCAAAGATGGTGGAGGCCATGGGGATCGTGGGGGTCGCTTTCATCGCCGCGAATGCTCTCCTTCAATGGGCGCCGATACGGGCCTCGGATTACATTAAATGGAGTATACGCTACATTCTGGTCTTCGCCGTGGCGACCAGCTGGGCATCGTTCCAGCCAATCTACACCATCACAACAGAAACACCGGGTTCCATCGGTGCAGCCCTATTGGGCGCGACGGACGCGCCAAACCTGAATGAGGCGTTGGATCGCATGATTACGGGGCTGTTTGACTTCTCGGACCGCGCCGCAAAAGAAAGTGGGATGATCGGGATCAGCATTACGTCCGTGCTTGTATGGGTTTTGGGAGCATTGATGGCTTGCGTGGCGATCATCGTCACCTCCATCGGAAAAATTGGTCTGGCGATGGCGATCTCTCTTGCCCCTGTCTTCGTTCCGACTCTGCTATTCAAGGCCACCAGCAGCCTGTTCGAAAGCTGGGCGAAATTTACGATTGGCTTTGCTATGATCCCGCTGGTCTCAGCCGGCATCATGGGGGCGGTCGTCGGCGTCGGGGAGGGAATGATCGACGACGCTGGGAAGGCGAAAGAGTTGAGCCAGGCGGCGGGCTTTCTGATCGTGGGGCTTGGTGCCGTCATTATGATGGCGAAGGTGCCGGATATGGTGAGTGGCCTGGCTGGGACAATCGTAGCGACGACCAGCGGATTGCAGGAGGCGCGGAGCGCCGCAAGCGCGAGCAAAACGGTTGGCTCCCGCGCGATAGATGCGACCAGACCGCGGGTTACGCAAGGCATGTCGGCAGTTGGCGCGGCGCGCGCTGCACAACCCGGAAATCGGGTTGCTGCCGCCCTGCAAGACGCCAAGATGACCTCGGATGCGATGAAAAGGAACCGTGAGACAATCAGCCAGAAACATGCCGAGCGCGGTTCCGGGGTCAGCCGCGCCGAACGGCAGGAGGCCGGTCGCGCAGGCATGATCGAGGCCGCTCATGCCAGCAAGACTACCCGCACTACTGGTGAGGTCCGTCGGCACAAAGGCGAAGGCAAAGACAGCGCCAAAATCAAGCTCATACGCGCTCAGGTGGCGAGGTCTTCCCAGCGGAAGAAGCCGCGCCATTCATAACCGCTAGTTGCCGAATCAGCCAGCTTCCTGACCGAAAGTTAGAACAGATGCATGTCGTCAGTTTCATGGCCGCCAAAGGGGGTACCGGGAGAAGCACCGCGGTCGCCGCCCTGGCGCTAGGCATGCTCGCCCGCGGCCTTCGTGTTCACATTCTGAATGCGTCGTTCGCCCTCCCCAAAGAGACGCCAAAAGACTTTCTTGGGTACGCAGATCAGATTACCGAGACGCCACCGGCATCACTCGTTGACTGGAAATTGGCCATGGAGGATTATGTCACTGCTGATCAACTCCGACATACGAACGTCAGTTCTGCATTAGAGTTGAAGCGCTACCTGACTACAGATCCGGGTGACTTTGATAGCATCATCGTGGACTGCCCCGCTATCGGGTGCTTCGCGGAACATATCGCCTATACATGGTCCCATCTCACAATTGTGCCCGCAAGAAGCTGCGTCGATGCCCGCTTGGCGCACGACGTATTCCGCTACCGAGGTTGGATAGATGAAACGGGGGCGGAACCTATGCTCGGGTTGCTCGTCGGCCCTCTCGCGTCCGGATCAATCCGCGAGAGCTTTGGCACATTACCCGTGTTCGACACGGAAATACCCGTGTTCCCTGAAACACGAGATGCGTGGATAGGTTCGCCGTACTGCGTGAATCCTGACGATGCCCCCGGCTTCACGAAAACCTTTGCCACAGAGGTGTTGCGTTTTCTCCATGTAACAGAAGGAATCTAGTTCCTCCACTGGGCAAGCCAATGCGCTGGCTTTCGATTTTATTCGTAGAATTTTCCCTTTGCAGTCGGCCGACAACCAGACCTCGCCGCAGCAATTTGGCTATCAAAGATTGCAGGCGTTGCCACCAACGGGCAAACGCGGCAGCCGGAGCACCTTCGGTGCTCTCCGATGGCCTCCTAGCGATCGGGCGCAGACTTAAGATCATGCTCGAACCGCTCCGCCACCGCCACAGCCTCATCCATCAGCGTGTCAAAATTGTCTGGCGGATTGCCACCGTCCAACATGCCCCGAAAGGTTGCATAGGCATCCGTCTTGCTCCCATAAGCCCGCAAGGTCTTCTCGTCGTTCACCCAAGCGAGCACGATAACCTTTGCATCGCTGTTGAAACGGTAAAACAATCGATATTGCTGGAAAAACTTCGCCCGGAACCAGTGCTTTCGGCCGTCACCGAGCGTATCGCCCTGCCTGAATGCCGGGGCACCCGGATCAACCGGTATTGCCCCAGTCACCAGCTTGAAGATCGCGGCCAGTCGCTTCGTACAGTTCTTCTTGCGCCACGTTTTGGAGTCGCGCCGCCTGCGCCCTTCGACCTCCTCAATCAGTCCTTCGAGTTGATCAAGAAAGATGGGGTGCGCGTAGATCGACCACCCGTTAACGACCAGAGGCGCCTCGGCAGGCGCTGCCTCACCCGTCATTCGTCCTCGGGAGACAGCGGCTCATCGAGGTCAACGTCAATGTCACCAACAAGTGCTGCAAGGCGGTCATGCAGCGCACCGTCAAACGTCCGGATGCGTTCCGGATGCGCCTTGATATCAGTTTCGATAAAATCGAGAAACGCACCAAGCGCAGCATCACCTTCCTGGGCGCGCACGGGCTCAATATAGACCCGCCCGCTCGCCTCGATGCAGTAGCGAATCTGATCACCTTTATTGAGCTTCAGCTGCTTGCGCACGCCGCTCGGCACCGTAGTCTGATAGCGATCGGTGAGCTTCGAAACATCCTGAGCAAGCGTAGTCATAGCAGCCTCATAAAAGAATAGGTATTCGGACAAATCAAGAAGTAATGCATTTGCATTATCACATCAAGTGCCAAAGACGCTCCTTGTGTGCTGGCGACCGTTGACTTCGAGAGCAGACAGCACAAACTGACCAAGGCTGATGTCTATAAATCTATGGGCACCTCACTGAGGCCAGTTAGAATCTGTCTAACATCTCACTCCTGCGCACACCAAGCAGGGAAGCCGGCGCGCCAATAAAAGTAGAAAGGCCCGCCGGTCTGGCGGGCCTTTCGGGATGTTCGGGGGCGCCGGTCTCAGAGTTTCTCTGTGAGTTCCGGGACGGCAGTGAAGAGGTCTGCGACGAGGCCGTAATCGGCGACCTGGAAGATGGGGGCCTCTTCGTCCTTGTTGAT
>NZ_FRBR01000002.1 GCF_900142665.1 Roseovarius pacificus | reverse complement strand
TATTTGAATTCCAAAGTGAGGGCGAAAACGAGAAGGATGTTCTCCGGCAGGGGTATCCATATGCCGTCGACTCTGGAAAACCGGGAGCATGGCCGTTCATTCTGACATTGGGCGCCTTGGCCACCCGCACGCGCGCCGGGCAAGACGCTGAGGGCTCTGTCCCTATGCCATGGTTCGTCTTTGGGTTTGCGGCGGTCGTCCTGGTCAATTCCGTCCTGTCGATCCCCGCCGAGATCACCCGACAGATCGCAACCTGGACAGCTTTCCTGCTGACAATGGCGCTGGCCGCGATGGGGCTGGAAACCGATCTAGCCAAATTGCACCTGAAAGGGTTGCGCCCGTTGCTTCTGGGCGCCATTGGCTGGATTTTCATTTCAGTTTTCGGGCTGGCCTTGATCCTGTGGCTTTAGATGCCGTGCCTCGCCGGATGGAAAGGACTGCACAACTGGCCGATGCGGCTGATTTCACCATCCGCCCCACGACTGCGCCGTGAAACACTCTTGGCATGCGAGCGCCAACGGAGAGCGCTCCACGAGACGACTATGAAGCATTGCACCGAGCTTGGCTCTCCACTAGATCGCTGGAAAATGACAACAATATTGACTACCATCCAGAACGCCCTTCTTTAACGCACCCTCGTCAGACAGGAGTATCGCAAATGGCGCGAACGGCAGAGAAAACGACGATGACGGTCGATGAGATCGTAGATGCCCTGCGCCAGCAGATCGTGGACCACGACCTCCCGCCAGGCGCCAAGCTCCGCGAAACCGCCCTTGCCGAAGAATTCGGCATTTCCCGCCCTCGTCTGAGAGAAGCCTTCGGCATCCTGGAGGAACGCGGCCTGATCGAGCGGATTCGCAATCAGGGCGCCATGGTCACGCGCCTGAGCGCCGAACAGGTCGAGTCGCTTTTCGACGTGCGCGAGGTGCTGGAGGCGCTGGCCGTCCGGCTGGCGACCCAGAATGCGCCTAAGGAAACATGGGACGTTTTCCGCGAACGCTTTGGCGCGCCTGCCCGGAGCGCTTTGGAAAAGAACAACCTGAACTACTATGTCGAGGCCGTGCACGACTTCCGGCGACGGACCGTGCAAGAGGCCCGAAACGAGATACTCGCCCAAAGCCTGGACACGCTTTACGATCGCACCCGGATGCTGGTCCATCGGTTGGTTCTGGTTCCGGGCCGCGCCAGCGCCGCGCTGGAAGAGCACCAGAAAGTCATAGAAGCCATGATCAACGGCGAGGCCGAACGCGCCGAGCAGCTCAAACGCGACAATATCCGCAGCGCCCGCCGCTGGTTCTCGGACTACAAGAACTATCTGATTTGACTCACCGTGGCGATGTCGGGACCGACCGCCACGAAACGGCAGTGTCAGAAGAAATCGGGGTGAGGCTGCATTAGTGCCGCCCTACCCTGCCGTCATGAAAGACATCGGCAAGTTTGATCGACAGATGACGGACCGCTGGATGAACAATCGCACCGAGAATTCGTACCCGCCGTTCCGACGATGAGAACGCGCCATGACGCTTTCGGCGGCTGCGAAGTCTGCAGAAATTCTGCCGCCGTCCATGTCTCAGTCCACAATCTGTTCAACTCGGAGCGCAGCCTCTGCTCAACGTCAAATTTCAAGCTGAACCGCGCCGCCGCTCTCGCCGAGTGGCGCGGTCTTTGCATGAGATAAGGGGCAGCGACCCTGCCCTTGCTGAGACTGCTTTGAATTCGTCTGGCAGCCCGATTACGCTGATCTGAAAGCGCTCGCCGATACAATGAGCAGCCGCCTGTCCGAAACAGCCCCCGGCAACGGCAAAACGCAAATAAAACATCGCATGACCTTGTTGCATTCTGTACAAAGTTTTCAGGCCTGACGTCACCACTTTGACGCGTTCTGGCACGCTGACCGAAAAGTGGAAATTTTCATGCAGGCAAATGGAAAAAGGTCAAAAAATGATACATTTCGAACGTTCCGAATTCGACGGCAGGCTGAAGGAAGCGCGCGCGCTCATGCGGCGGGACGGGCTTGATGCGCTGCTCGTATTTTCGCAGGAAAGCCACTACTACCTGACCGGGTTCGACACCAAGGGGTTCGTCTTCTTTCAATGCGCCCTGGTGACTGCAAACGACGATCCGGTCGTTCTTCTGACCCGCAAGCCGGACCTCGAACAGGCGCGCCGCACCTCGATCATCGAAGACATTCGTTTGTGGTTCGATGCCCCGGGGGCTGACCCGACCCGGGAATTGCAGGACATCCTTGCGGAAAAAGGGCTTGCGGGCAAAAAAATCGGTCTCGAACTGCGCAGCTTCGGCCTGACAGGCGACAACCACGACCTTCTGCGCCGCAGGCTCGATGGCTGGTGCGTTCTGGTCGATGCCTCCTACCTTGTACGGGAATTGCGGCTGATCAAGTCCGAAGCCGAAATCGAATACGTCCGCAAAGCCGCGGAACTGGCCGATCAGTCTCTGGAAGCGATGGTTGAAACAGCCGGTCCCGGCGTTTTCGAAGGCAAGATCGCAGCCGCAGGCATCGCCCCCATTCTCGAGGGCGGCGGCGACATGCCGCCATCCGGCCCCGTACTGGGCTCGGGTGATCGCGCCCTTCTGGTCCGCAGCGCCACAGGCTACCGGCATCTCGATGATGTCGATCAGTTGACCATCGAACATGCGGGCAGCTACCGGCATTACTGCGCCTGCCTGATGCGCACGCTGACCATCGGCACGCCGGGCGATCGGCATCGCGACATGTTTTCAGCAACCAAAGATGCGATACTGGCCATGACGGACGCCGCGCGCAGTGGAAACACCATCGGGCAGATCGACGATGCGCATCGCGCCACCTTCGACAACGCGGGCTACAATCATGCCCGGCTGTCGGCCTGTGGCTATTCTCTTGGCGCGACCTATTCGCCGTCGTGGATGGATGTGCCGCCGATGATCCATTCCGGAAACGACACCCTGATCCGCCCCGGGATGATCCTGTTCCTGCACGCGATCCTGGTCGATGGCCCCCGCAATCTGGCGATGTCGGCAGGCTACACCATCCTGACACGAGAAGAGGGACAGACACCCGAGGTCCTCAGCCGCCTGCCGCTGGAACTCATAAATCGCTGAGTGTTCTCAGACACCCTCTATCCGGTCGCGCAACCATGACCAGCCGACGGCAAGCGCCATGGCCGGGCGGCGCAGGCCGTGAAACGGAACAGGCCGAACCGGCGACAGCGGAAGCGGCAGGTGCCGGGCATCCCGCACCATGACAGCGGACGCCAGCGCCTTGCCCACAGCGGGGGCAATCGCCACCCCGCGCCCGCTGAACCCGATAACCGCCCAAAGCCCGGGTTTGGGGCAATGGACCCGCAGGGCGCGTTCAGGTGTCAGGTCGACCTGCCCGGCCCATCGATATGTCACCGGAATAGTCCCGATCTGCGGAAAACAACCGCGCATGGCGGCCTCAAGCCTGACAAGATGCGCGGATTTCATGTTTTCGCCGCCGGTAGAGCCACGCCCCCCGAAAACCAGCCTTCCTTCTTCATTCATGCGGAAATAGGTCAAAAGACGCCGGGTATCGCTGACCACATGGCCCTTGGGCAGGATGGTTTTACGCAGGGGTTCCGGCAAGGGTTCCGTGGCGATCTGCAAGGATTGCATCGGCAGAATGCTCCGCCTGAGCTCGGGGATCAGATTGCCTGAATACGCGCCGGTCGCCACCACGACCTGATCGCATTGCACCACTCCCCGCCCGGTTTTGACCTTCCAGCCCTTGCCGTCCGTCTCGATACTTAACGCCGGGCTGTCGGTATAAAGACGCGCACCCATCTCCTGCGCCGCCGCCGCCAGCCCTCTTGCAAGCGACAAGGGGTTCAGCCCCCCGCCCGTCGGGTCAAGATAGCCCGCCACATACCGATCGCAGCCCGTCAGCGCCGCGACCTCCTCACGCCCCAGCAGCCGTATATCGCGCCCGCGTTCTTTCCACTGCCGGGCCCGCTCCCTGACCGCCGGAAGAGCGGCGTTCGAATGCACCCCCAGTATCCACCCGTCGCGATGGAAGCCGCAATCGATCCCGTATCGCTCGATCAGCCCGGCAACCAGATCCCCGGCCCCTGCGCCCAGATCGGCCATGGCGCCCCCAAGATCCGGCCCCAGCCTTTCAATCAAGTCCTCCGGATCGGCCTTGAAACAGGGGATCAGCTGCCCGCCATTCCTGCCAGACGCGCCCCAACCGGGCGACTGTGCCTCCAGTAACACCGTATCGGCACCGTTTAGCGCAAGGTGCAACGCACAGGACAGCCCGCAGAACCCGCCACCGACCACAACCACCTCTGTACGCATATGTCCGTCTTGCGAAGCAGATGCAGGGGCCGGCGTCGCCGTTGCCTCCCAAAGGGAATTCGATGGAACTGCCGCGTTCATTCCCGTGTTTCGATACTCAGGTAATCCCACGCCGAAAGAACATGGGTCCGCACGACATGCAGGAATTCCTCAATGTCCACGTGTTCGTCATGCGATCCCATACCGTGCGGATAAGGCCCGTACACATAGGCGGGAACCCCGTTGTGACGCCACAAACGCGCATCGGTTCCCCCAAGGCTCACGATCGGGGTCGGCTTCGGGCGCCCGAAGGCTTCGACGTTTCGTTGCAGGATGGCGACCATCTCGTGATGAGGGTCACACCAGGATGGGGCGTCCCCGCCGACCTCTTGCCACTCGACACCGGGATAGCGTTCGGCGATCTCGGCGAGCCTGGGCAACAGGTCGGATTTGTCCATCCCGACCGGCAGGCGCAAATCCGCGGTAAAGCGGCACTCGGAAGGGATCATGTTTGCCTTCTCGCCGCCTTCGATCAGCCCGATATTCAGTGTCACGCGTGACACGAGGTCTCCCGCACCCGCGCCCATCATCCTGTCCATCACAGGCCGGCCCGCATCGACCGCACTGGCCACATTGTGCGGCAGTTCCCCTTCCAGTTCTGTCAGCTCCTCAAGATCACGCGCCACGGCCATGGCGATCTTGGTCGCGCTTTCGGTCGCATGAACATAGGCCCCGTGGGCGCCTTTTGCCCGCACGGTGAACTCCACCCAAAGCGGTCCGCGTTCACCAAAGCGAATGGACTCGGGCCCGCCCGGCTCGCCATTCAAAAGACAGTCCCCATGCACCTCGGGATGGTGTTCCATCAGGTATCGTGCGCCCCAGGGCCCGAATGTTTCCTCGTCAGACACGCATGTCAGCGTCAGCCGCCCGCAAAGGTCTGCTTGCAGGCGATGCAGCAGGCAATACGTGATGATCGAGGCCGTCGTTCCCGGTTTCATGTCACAGGCGCCACGCCCGTAAATACGGCCATCGGCCTCTTCCCCGCCCCAGGGATCATGTGTCCATCCGTGGCGATCATCGGGCACCGGGAAAACGTCGATATGCCCATTGAGAACAAGATGCCGTCCGGGTGATTCCCCGTCGAAACTGGCCACGATATTGGGCATTTCAGGATGCGGGTCGATCACGCGGTGTTCAAGACCGCACGAATCCAGATAGTCACGCACCACCCTGGCCGCCACCAGCGTATTCCCCGGTGGGTTGGGGGACGGCGCACGCAGGAACGCTTTGAGAAGGCCGACGATGTCCTCCCTCTCCTCGTCCAGCCAGGTCAGGATTTTCTCGCGGCCTTTTTCGTGTTTCGCGGTCATAACAGCCTCCGGTCGATCTGATCACGCAAACGGAACCACATCAGGATAAGCGGCAGCACCCAGGGGTTGCCCCGATAGCCGGTCATGGTGGGAAAATTGCCCTCGGCAAATGCGCTTTCGCTATTACCGCGCAGCATCATGCGTGCCACCTGATAGCCCATCCATGTCTGCATCGCGACACCGCTGCCCTGACAGCCAAGGGCATAGTGCACGCCCTCGTGTTCGCCCAGATGGGGAATGAAATCGAAGGTAAAGGCGACATTGCCGTTCCAGCTATGGCTGATGCGCACATCGTTCAACTGCGGCCAGACCCGCGTCATGACACGGCGCAATCGTCTGGCGCTTTCGCGCGGGTCCATGGCCGACGTCCCCACGCGCCCGCCCCACAGAACCCTTTTGTGGTCCGGCGAAAGGCGGAAATAGCTGAGTACACGGCGCGAATCCGCAAGGCCGCGCGCATTGGGCACCAACTCTTTGGCAAGCTCGGCAGGGATTTCCTCGGTAGCGATCAGAAAGCTGGCGACCGGCACGACCCGGCGGCGGAACCATGGGGCCTCCCGCCCGGTATACCCGTTCGTGCCCAGCATGACCTTGTCGGCGCGGATCACGCCCCTGTCGGTCTCGACTGTCCAGCCGTCCGGGCCGCGTGTCATCCCAGTCACATGGGTCTGCCCGATCATTTGTGCGCCAGCCCGTTGTGCGGCTTCGGCCAGACCGCGCACGTACTTCGCCGGATGGATTGTCGCCGCACCCTCGGCGACCTGCCCGCCGCGATAGTAATCGCTGCCGATTTCCTCGCGTTGCCGTTCGGGCGGCACCATACGGGCCGGTGCCCCGGTCAGTTCCGCCGTCTGCTCGGTGCTGCGGGCCATGGCTTCGTAATCCTGCCGTGTCCACGCACAGTAGAACCGCCCGACTTTTGCGAAATCGCAATCTATACCTTCCCGCTCGATCAGGCCGTCAAGGAACGGCACCGACCCCGCGGCCTCGGTCAGCAATCGTGCCGCGCGGTCCTCGCCTACGGTCTCGACCAGCTTGGGACCGGCATGTTTCAGCCCCCCCGAGACAAGCCCGCCGTTTCGGGAACTGGCCCCCTGCCCGATCCGTTTGGTATCCACCACGGCGCAATTCGTGCCGTTGCGCGCAAGTTCCAGCGCACAGGACAGCCCGGCATAGCCACCGCCGATGATACAGACATCCACACGCCCGGGCAGGGTATCCGGCGCGCCGATCCCCGGGCGCGCGGCGTCCCACCAAAAGGGCTGCGGCTTGAAATCGGCCGTAAAGATATGATCGTCGCTCATGCTGGACACTCAGTTCTTCTTCGATTGCAGGAATTGCGAAAGCGCAAGCAACACGACAGACAGGCCGATCAGCAAGGTCGAGATGGCCGCAATCGTCGGGTCGATCTCATCGCGCAAGGCCAGGAACATCCGCCGCGTCAAAGTCGCCTTGTCGCCCCCCGCGATCAAAAGCGCGATGACCACCTCATCGAGTGAAATGATAAAGGCCAGAAGGGCCGCGGACATTACCGAATTTCGGATCTGCGGCAGTGTCACCGTCAGAAACGCCCAAGGGCGGGAGGCCCCCATCGAACGCGCGACCATTTCCTGATTGATATCGAAATTGCGCATTCCCGCAGTCACCGTGATCAGCACCAGAGGGATCGCAAGCACCGAATGCGCCAGAACCAGTCCGGGGATCGTCGAGTTCAGCCCGACAGGCGCAAAGGCCAGGAAAATTCCGACCGCCAGAAGAATGACCGGAATGATCATCGGCAATATCAGCAGGACGGAAACATATTTCCCCGCTTTCGCCCGGCTGACATGCAGCCCGTAAGCGGCCAGCGTTCCGGTTACGGTGGCCACGACCATCGTCAGCCCCGCAACCTTGAACGATACGACCGTCGCCTGCCGCCATTCACTTGAGTCCAGATAGGCCCTGTACCAGCGCAGCGACCACGCCTCGGGCGGAAACTCCAGATAGCGCGAGTCCGAAAAACTCATCGGGATGACGATCAGCGTCGGGGCCACGAGGAAAATGATGACAAGCGCGCAAACGACATACAGCCAGAGCCGCTGAAGATGCGTCACCTGTGTTGCGGTCGCGGGTTTTCTCAACATCTCAGTGCCCCCCCGACCCTGCCGAGGCACCTGTCAGACGGCGCAGCACCCAAAGGATTCCCAGCGTCATGACAAGCAGGACAACACCCAGTGCGCTCGCGGCGCCCCAATCGCCATATACCGCCATGGAGCGTTCGATCTGCATCGCCCACATCATCACGCGGCCCCCGCCCAACAGCGCAGGCGTCACGTAAAAGCCAAGCGACAACACAAAGACAAGGATCACCCCCGCCCCCAGACCGGACAGTGTTTGCGGCACATAGATGCCCCAGAAGGCCCTGACCGGCGACGCACCGAGATTGGCCGCAGCTTTCATCAGGTCCATGTCGATCGTTCGCATGCTGGCATACAGCGGCAAGACAAGGAATGGCAGCATGATATGCACCATCCCGATCGTCGTGCCGGTGAAATTGTGCACAAGTTTCAGCGGTGTATCGATCAGCCCCATATCCATGAGCCACGAATTGATGACGCCACGGCGTTGCAACAGGACAAGCCACGCATATGTCCGCACCAGAAGCGATGTCCAGAACGGGAACAGCACACACAGCATGACAAGGCTGGCCCATCTCGGGCCAAGCTGCGAGGCCATGTACGCCACCGGAAACCCCAACAAAACGCAAAGCCCCGTCACCAGAAACGCCAGTTCGAACGTCGTGATCAGCGTTTCCTTGTAGGCCGGATGCAAAAGCCGGGTGTAGTTTTCGACGGTAAACCCGTCGGAGCCATAAACCGACAGCCAGAACAGCCAGCCCATCGGCACAAGAACAAGCGCCCCGACCAGAAAGAACGCCGGCACGGACAGGGCCACCAGCCGCCCCTGTTCGCCCCGCGCCTGCCGCCTGAGCGCGCGCTCGTTCCTTGGCTCCGTGCCCGAGACAACCATGACGTCCTGAGCGGTCATGACGTCCCCTCCTCGGGAAGCACGACCGTATCCTGCACCAGCCAGCCAAGATGAACCTAGCTGCCCGGCGCGGGCAGGGTCTCGTCGCTGCGGTGCTGGCGGCGCACGGCGATTTCACGATCTCCCGCAACGGTCAGGTAGGTCACGATGCTGTCCCCCTGGAAAACATGCTGGCGCACCGTGCCCGCCATGCTGTTCATACCGGGGTCCGGTTCCGCTTCGAAAACATGCAGGTTTTCGGGCCGAAGGATCAAAGCCTGATGCCGGTCGCCGTGTTCCGGGGGGGCCGGCGTCTTGATGGGCTGCCCGAACAGCATGACAGAGCTGCCAGACACCTCGACCGGCAGGCTGTAGGTTTCGCCGATGAAATTGGCGACGAAATAGGTCGATGGCTTTTCATACAGGTCCCGCGGTTCGTCCACCTGCTGAATCCTGCCGTCATTGATCACGGCGATGCGGTCCGACATGGTCAGCGCCTCGCGCTGATCGTGGGTCACGTAAACAGTCGTGATGCCAAGTTGCTCATGCAGGCGGCGCACTTCGATCTGCATCTGCTCGCGCAGGTTCTTGTCGAGCGCCGACAGAGGTTCATCCATCAGCAAAATGCGCGGCTCGAAGATCACGGCCCGGGCCAGAGCGACACGCTGGCGCTGCCCGCCCGACAATTCATGAATCCCCCGCCCGCCAAGCCCGCTGAGCTGCACAAGGTCCAGCGCGCGCTCGACCCGGTCTCGTATCTCAGCCTTGCCCGCGCGCCGCAGTTTCAGCGGATAAGCGAGATTTTCCGCAACGGTCATATGCGGGAAAAGCGCGTAGTTCTGGAAAACCATGCCGATATCGCGCTTGTGCGGCGGCAACAGCAATATCTCGCGCTCACCGAAGGTAACCGATCCGGAATCGGGCCGGACAAACCCCGCCAGCACCATGAGCAAAGTCGTCTTGCCGGACCCCGAAGGCCCGAGCAACGTCATGAACTCACCGCTGCGAATGTCGATGCTGACATTGTCCAGGGCACGGAACGCCCCGTAGGACTTGACCAGCGACTGCACGGAGATCGGCAAGGAATGCTCGGTATCCGGGGCATGGGCTGCCGGCCCGACAGATGTCGCGCCGGCGTCAGTCATTGAAGACTTCATCAAGCTCACTCCTGGATGAAGAAGTCGAACTCCTGGGTCAGGCGATCCAGATTTTCCGCCCAGTATTTCGCATCCAGAACAAAGCCTTTGGCCGCGTTGTCAGGATGGCTCGGCAGGCCCATGGCGACATCTTCGGGGATAACCCCTGTGTCGAAGGCATCCAGATTGGCGGGACCGTAGTTGATGAACAGCGCAATTCGCGCCTGAACCTCGGGCCGGCTCATGACCTCGATCGCCTTCATCGCTAGGTCCTTGTTCTTGGCGCCCTTGGGAATGATCCAGCAATCGCTCAGAACGACCTGCTCATCGAAGGTAATGCTGACAGGCGCACCTTCATCGGCAATGGATTGCGCCCGACCATTCCAGACCATCGCCATATCGACTTCACGGTCCTGAAGAATTTGGGCCGATTGCGCCCCCGAACTCCACCAGACCATCACGTCGTCCTTGATTTCCCTGAGCTTGTCCAGCGCCCGATCTACGTCCAGCGGATACAGTTCGTCGACAGGCACGCCATCCGCCAGCAGCGCGGCCTCGAGATTGTAAACCGGCGACCGGCGCAGCGATCTCGGGCCAGGGAAGGTTTCCGTATCCCAGAAATCGACCCAGGAATCGGGCTTTTCATCCGGATAGGCTTCGTCGCTATAGGCCAGCACCGCGCCATAAACCAGATTCCCGATCCAGCCGTCGCCCTTCATGCTGTCGGGGATGCCCGGCACGGCCAGAACTTCAGGGCTGAGCGGTTCGACATTGCCCTCTTTTTCCAGAAGCGCGCAGGTATAGTTGCCCTGCTGCACAAGGTCCCATGTCGGGCTGCCGGACGCGACCTGCACCCGCACATCGGCGGCGCCCGACGTCGTGTCTTCGAGAACTTCGATACCCAGTTCCTCTTCGACGATATCGAACCAGGCCTTGCGCTGCGCTTCCTGATATGCTCCGCCCCAGGACGCGATCGTGATCGCCTCCTGAGCGAAAGCCGGCCCCGTGGTCACGCTGGCCAGCGCACCGATTGCCGTCGCCGTTATGATTTTACGTTTTACACTCATTTGTCATTACTCCCTGTTTTTATGGTTTTGAGTGGTTGGCTTGAATACCTTTACGAAACACTGTCACGGATCAGTGGCGAGGTCGAACAATGGATTCCGCCACCATTCATCTGCACCCGGTCGTAATCGACTGTAAGGATTTCAACGCCGCATCGCTCAAGCGACACACGCGTTTCGTGGCTGATCCCTTCGGGCATGATGACCCGTCCGGGGCTGACCGCCAACCCGTTGACGATCCACCGGATGTCATTCTCGTTCATTTCAACCGTATGAATGTTCAGTTCCCTGAGTTTTTCCAGAAATGTGAAGGGCACGCCCGGAGTCCAGACAAGCGCCAGGTCGGGGGCGATCATCAGGAAATGCCCGTCCAGATGGATGTCATAGCCCCGCAAATCCACCGTCAGCAGGTCGACCCCCATATGCCGCAACACGTCTGAAATCTGTTCGATCCCTTCGTCGTTGTTGCGTATTCCGCGCCCGATGACGGCGGTCTTGCTGTTCAGCCATGCAAAGCTGCCGCCTTCGGCCATCGACCGGCCATGCAACGTACGCAGGATCGGCGCTCCGGCGCGGGCAAGTGTCCGCGTTACCGGCAGTTCCTCACCCTGTCGCATCCGGGGCGCCAGCCGGGTGACGATGCAGCCGCCAGGCACGGCGATGCAGGAATCCCGTGTATAGACCGACTTGAAGCGCCCCCCTTCGACGCCTTCGAGATAAATCACCTCGACACCTTCCGCCCGCAACACATCGGCCAATGCGTCATGCTGGGCCTGCAACTCTTTGAGTTTCGGGATTTCCCGGCTCTGCCAGTACCAGCCGCTTTCCGTATCGCCATACCCCCCGGTTTCCGGGATCGCCTTGCTTCGGTCGATGACATCGAACTCGTGTCCCGGGCGGTGCATCAGAACCGCGCGCAACTGACCGACATCGCTGTCGCACCCCCAATTGCGCCCCCAGATCCGCTCCATCCGGCCCTGATCCTCAAAGGCGGGGTCCGGCTCGGAACCGAACAGCTTGATTGTCGCGTTGTAAACGCGGGTGTCTTTCTGGGGTTTGACCAACTGCGCCATGCAGACCTTCCATCTAAATGGTTGCGTCGTTCTGAGATCACGGTAGGCTGTGAATTATTCGCCATCAATGGTAGTAATTTTCTGCAATTAGTGAGTTTTTCTCACAAATACTTACCGGGTTCACAAACCGACGACAGGAGTAGATTCATGCGCCGACTGCCTCCCCTCAGTGCCCTGCGTGCGTTCGAGGCCGCTGGCAGGCGGGGCAACCTGAAACTTGCCGGGCAGGAACTCTACGTGACCCACGGGGCCATCAGCAAACAGATCAAGGCACTCGAAGAAACCCTCGGCTATGGCCTGACACGTCGTGCCGGACGCGGGATTGAACTTACGTCCGAGGGCAAACGCCTGATTCCCCACCTCACCAAAGCCTTCGACGAAATCGACGCCGCCTTGCGAACGTTCAGCGACGAATCCTTCGAAGGCCACATGATCGTCTCATGCATGCCCGGCTTCGCGAATTCCTGGCTGATCCCGCGCCTGCCATCCTTCATGAAGCACTATCCGAATGTCTCGCTCACCCTGCTGTCGGCGACTCAGGAAAACAGCCAGAATGCGGATATCGAGATCCTGTACGGACGACCGGACTGGCCCGACCGGAATATCAGCATGCTGCGGCAACTCGAAATCTTCCCGGTCTGCAGCCCGAAACTCCTGAACGGTCCCGATCCGATCCGCCGTGTGGACGATCTGTTCAGGCACACACTGATCGACGAACCCGGAGGCGCCCACTGGCGCGAATTCTTCGTGTCGCAGGGCAAAGACCCCTCACAGGTCGGCAGGACCTTGTGCTTTCAGGACTTCACCCACGGCATGACCGCCGTGCGCAACGGGCTGGGGATCGCCATGGGGGACGACCTGACGATGGAGCACGACCTGTCGTCAGGTCAACTCGTGCGCCCCCTGCCAACGATGATCCGCCGCCAAAGCAAGGCCTACTATATCGTCACCCCCCCGGACCAGACACTGACCGGCGCGAAGGGGGCGTTCCTCGACTGGCTGACCATGGAAATCCAGCGCACGGACAAAACGTGACCCGGTAAATCTTCGAAAGACCACACCAACCCGAACCGACAGGACATGGCACATCATGGAAATCAGCCCCATCGACACGATCGTGATAAACGGCAAGATCGCCACAATGCAGGCTCCGGGGGAGTTCATCGAGGCGATGGCCGTCTCGAACGGCTGGATCGTGGCCACCGGCTCAAGCACCGAAATCCGCGATCTGGCGCCTCGCGCACAGGTCATCGACTGCCGTGGTCGCACCGTCGTGCCGGGCTTCATCGACAGCCATTGCCACCCGGACATGCACGGCGCCCGGCTCGGGCGCTGGTGCGACCTGTCGCAAGGCCCTGACACCCTGCCCGGGTTGTTGAAACTGGTGCGCGACAAGACCCAGGGCACCCCGCAGGACGCCTGGTTCGTCGGCTTCGGCTATGACGATCTGCGTTTGGGGGGCTATCCCACGCGCGATGAACTCGACAACGCCGCAGGCGGGCGCCCTGCTTTTCTGTACCGGCGCGACGCGCATCTGGGATTCGCCAACAGTGCCGCGCTAAAGAAAGTCGGCTTCGATCATGACGCCCCCGATCCTCCGTTCGGGCGCATCGACCGCCACCCCGAAACGGGGCAAGCCACCGGGCTCTTGCGCGAAACGGCGGCGCATGCCGTGGTCAACCTGTGCCAAAGCGAATTCACCACAGAGGATTTCATGTCCGGGCTGGAACGTGTCTTTGCCGATTTCGCGACATACGGCGTGACCTCGGTACATAACGCACTGGCCTCGACCCAGGGCATCGAGGCCTATCAGCAAATGCGCGAAGCGGGCCATCTGCACATGCGCGTCGGCCTGCTGGCCAGCGGGCGCGAGGACGAATTGATCGACGCGATCATACGGTCGGGATGGCGCACCGGATTCGGCGACGAATGGATACGGCTGACCGGGGTCGAATGGTGCCCCGACTGCTCGACCAGCGGCCGCACCGCGGCGTATTACGATCCCTATGTCGGCGAGAAAATCATCGGTGAACCCGACGAAAACCGCGGCATGCTGCTGTACGAGGCCGGGGACTTCAACCAACGGGTTCTGCGCGCCCACAAGGCGGGCCTTCTGGTGGGGGCCGACGGCGTCGGCGACCGGGGGATCGACTTTGTGCTCGACGCCTATGAACATGCGCTGGATCACCACCCGGTCAAGGACCACCGGTTGCGCGTCGAACACTGCTGCAACGTCACGCCCGCCATCCTGAACCGCCTGAGCCGCCTCAAGGTGATTTGCTCATCGGCAACCGGTTTTGCCTATGATCTGGGCGATGCCTATATTCGCAACCGGGGCGCGGATGCGATGCGCTATATGTGGCCGCATCGCACCATGATCGACGCCGGGATCATCGCGCCGGGCCATTCGGATTCTCCGGTCTGCCACCCCAACCCGATGCGCGGCATTCACGCCATGGTCAATCGCCGCAGCTCGACCGGCGGGGATTTGTACGCCGATGAGGCCGTCACCGTCTTCGAGGCGCTTCAGGCCTATACCATCCTTGGCGCATATGCCGGCAAAGAGGAAAACATCAAAGGTATGCTCACCATCGGCAGGCTCGCGGATTTCGCCGTTCTCGAGGATGACATATTCACCTGCCCGCATCCCCGGATCGCCGAAATGCGTGTTGCCGAAACCTATATCGGCGGACAGCGGATATTCTCCCGCTCCGAAACGGCCTGAGTTCCCCAAGGACGATACCGGACGATCAGGGAAACGGCCCCGATCACCCCTGTACCGGGCGCGGCATCAAGGGCGGCTGGTCCGCCCCACGCGGCCTGTCCGCTTCCCGCAACAGCCAGTCTTTCAACGCCTGCACCGGGCTGTCGCCTGGCTGGTTGCTCCGGGTGACAATGTAGTACCCCTCGTGATTCAATTCATGCGGCCCGAACGCCTGAACAAGATTGCCCGCGCGCAACGCTTCCCCGCCCAGAAACCAGTCCGTCATGGCAAACCCGGCACCGTGCCGGGCGAATGCCACCGCATCGTGATGCGACCCGGCATAGATATCACGGGCCGGACGGAATTGCGCGATGCCCCGGCTGGCGAACCACTGCGCCCAGATCTCGCCATCGTCCTCATGAATGAGGGTGGCCCGTTTCAAAACCTCCGGCTCCAACGACAGCGATCCATGCACCAGTTCAGGCGCGCAAACGGGAAAGATCGCGGTTTGCAGGAAAGGCGTGACCTGAAAGCCCGGAAAGACATGAGCCGAAAACACGATCGCCATGTCCACATCCGCCGGCAGAACCGACATCGAACGCTCGGAATAGGTGCAACGTAACGAAAGCTGCGGAAACCGGCTCAGGAACATGGCCAGCTTGGGGGTCAGCCACTCGACCATCAACGATACCGGCACCGCGACCGACACCTGCCCGGAATAAGCGTCGGTCGATAACGCCAATGCCGTCGAGGAAATCCCGTCAAAGCCGTTCTGGATGGATTGCAGCAATCGCTCGCCCGCGGCGTTCACCTCGATCCGCCGCCCGCGTCGCTCGAACAGGTGCAGCCCAAGGGCGCGTTCCAGCGCGCGCACCTGATGGCTGACCGCGCTTTGGGTTACGTTCAGTTCCTGCGCGGCGCGGCCCATATGCTCGTGCCGCGCGGCCGCCTCGAATGTCTGCAAGGCGTTCAGGGAAACCCATGTATCTCCGATTTTCATGCTTGCCCCCGCAATCGATGACTTCAATTCATCTATTTAACCAGATTTATTCGTTAGAAACAAAATGACTTCAGGCATATCGTGATCCCCGGACAATCAGGGAAAACGACCAATGCCAAAGGACAACCCCCTCAGCACCACGCCCTTGCAGGCCCGCCGGACAGATGGCGGAACGCCGCCACTCGAGAACTGGGGGATCGAGTCCGAATACGGCGTCCTGCGCGATGTCCTGCTCGGCCCGGTCGAAACCTTCGGCCACATGGACAACGCGGCCTTCAGTTCCATTTACCGTGAATCGGCTCAACTGGGCCGCTCATGGGATCACCAGTCGGCAATGCGCCAGTACCGCGAGATGTGCGAGGCCTATACCGATGCAGGCGTCACCATCCACACCCTGCCCGCCGATGAGCATCTCAAATACGGCGTCTATGCCCGCGATTCCAGCTTCATGACACCCTGGGGCGCGGTCATCACCCAGATGGCCAACCCGCGACGCCGGGGCGAATACGCCGCCGCCCTGCGCTTTTACCTCGATGCCGGGATACCCGTCTACGACATGGTCACGGCCGGCAATTTCGAGGGCGGCGATTTCCACATCGTCGAACCCGGCGCGGTGCTGATCGGCTATACCGGCATGCGCTGCGAAGAGGTTTCCGCCCGGCAGATCGGCGCATGGGTCGAAAAAGAAGGGTGGGAGGTCCATTACGCCTATATCGACCCCTTCTATGTCCATATCGACCTGATGGTCTGCATGATCGCCCCCAAATGCGCAGCGATCTGCCTCGAAACCACGCCCGATCACGTGATCGACTGGCTGAAATCGCGCAAGGTCGAATTGATCCCGGTCGGCTTCAGGGACACGATGGCCCTGGGCTGCAACGTGATGTCGCTTGGCGAAGATCGCGTACTTGTTCCCGCAGACAGCAAAGACCTCGCAACCAGACTGCGTGCAAACGGCTTCAAAGTATATGACCCGGAAATGAGCATGTTCACCATGATGGGCGGAGGCATTCACTGCATGGCGCAATCCCTGCGGCGCGATCCGCATTGATTACTTCTCAAAACAAAGAGTGACGGCCCATAATCCGGACTTCCCCCGGTTTGATGGACGCTTTTCACTTGATGAAGGAGAGTGTTTTTCATGCCGGGAACGAGGAACCCGTACCCGACGGAATTCAGGGAACAGATGGTCGCGCTGGTTCGAACCGGGCGCAGTGTTGAAAGTCTGGCGCGGGAATATGAGCCCTGCGCAGCGACGATCCACGAATGGGTCAGACAGGCCGCTAGCCGCCGTGCGCTCGGCTGGGCCATGGGCACGCGTCAGCGGGCGCACCCGGTAATCGACGCGATCTGCAAAAGCTTATTGGCCCCCCTCGACTGCGAACTGCCTGAGCGCCGTAAATTCAAGACCAAGGTCGAGGACCGTATCGCCTGCGTCGAGTTCATCGAAGACTGGTACACCCCCTCTCGCCGGCATTCGGCTTTGGGCTATACGTCACCCATCAACCACGAAAGGACTGCTGCTGAAGGGCTGGACTCTCCAAGCCCATAACCGTCCATCAAACGGGGGCAACTCCAACTCCATTGCATGGCATAAAGGGCAGATCCCCCGGTCCGGCTGAGATGAGTTCGAATTGGTCGACAGCACCACCTGCTGAGGCAGTCAAACCGACCTTTCGCTTCTGCCTCTCTCCAGGAAAAATGCAGCGGCACCACAGCGCCGCTGCATTAATATATCCCGGTCTTATTGCCCCTTCAAAGTTTCGGGGCCAACTGCGTCCAGGATATGTTCATAGGTTTCACGTTCCTGCTGCATCAGCTTTCCAGCCTCATCGTATCCACGGAAAGTCATGTCCATAGAACGCTTTTCCCCTACTCGTTGAGCCATTTCACCATTCACGGCTTTCCCGAAGGCAGCAGAAATCTTTTCAAGACGCTCGGCCGGAACACCCGCCGGTGCATGCAGTGAAATGCGGCTGGTCACGCCAAACTCGAACTCCAGGTCCTTCATCGACGTCAGATCAGGAGCAACCTTGAGCCTGTCATAGGAGGCCGCAAACAACGATTTGGCGTCTCCGGCTTCGACGATGGGGCGCCATGACCCGCCTGAGAAGGCCACATCGACATCACCCGCAAGAACCGCCTGCACGGCACCGCTGCCGCCGTTAACGGGGACCGGGCGCAACTCGAAGTCGCGTTCCTTGGCTATGTAATGCATGAGCAACCGGTCAATCGCCAGTTGGCTGGCATATGTCATTGCCCGTCCTTCGGACTTCACTGTTTCAATCAGTTCGTCAAGCGTGTTGTAGGGCTGATCCGGCCCGGTGAAAATTGCGTTCTGGAAGTCCCCCAGAATGGCAACATGATCAAAGCTGTCCATATCATAGAGCCCCTTTTGCACCAATGGCGCAAGTGTGATCGACGTCGAGTTCGTGGCGAGCAGCGTATAGCCATCCGCATTTTCGCGCGCCACCTGACTTGCGGCGACACCGCCCCCGGCACCCCCCACATTCTGCACAAGGATCGGCTGACCGAGTTCTTCAGTTACAATCTCGGTCATCGCTCGTATGGCCGTGTCTGTGCCGCCTCCGGCGGGATAAGCGACCACAACCGTGATTGCATCGGCAGGCCAATCATCCTGTGCAAGCACAGGCCCGCCAGACATGCCAAACGCCGCAAGGCTCATGGCAAGCGCCGAGAAGCGCCTTCTATTGATTTTCATGACTTATTTCCTCCCTTGGTGGTTGCATTTTGCGACCCGTCCCTCGTCGAGGATCTGACCCCGGCGATGCTGAAACGCCAGATCGAGAACACGGCCAGCAGCAGGAACAGGATCGCAATCGGATGATCCAGCAGAACCGCCGGATCAGAGTTCGATAAAATCAAGGATTGCCGGACGGTCAGCTCGGCCATCGGCCCAAGGACATAGCCGACGACGAATGTCACGAAAGAATAATCGAGTTTCTTCATGAAATAGCCGACGATCCCGAAAATCAGCATGAGATAGACGCCGAACATTCCGCCGCCTTCCATGTAAGCGCCGACGATGCATAAAAAGACAATTGTCGGCATTATGACGGTGGCCCGTATTTGTACGATCAGCGTAAACAGCTTCTGTCCGTACATCCCGATCACCAACAGAGCGACGGAAGCCAGGATCATTCCAAGATAAATGGCGAATACAACCTCGCCACTGTCCCGAAACAGGAAGGGTCCGGGCGTAAGCCCGTGCATCATGAAAGCGCCCATCAGCAACGCGGTCGACAAACTCCCCGGAACGCCGATAGCGAAAACCGGGATCAGTGACGCGGGGACCGTGGCATTGTCAGCCGATTCCGATGCGGCAACGCCTTCTGGCGCCCCCTTGCCGAATGTTTCGGAACGAGCCGAACTGCGACGAACCCATGTGTAGGACAGGAACGAAGCCAGCGTCGCACCCAGACCGGGCAACAAGCCGACGATCGTGCCGACCAGCGACCCTCGCAGTATCGCCGGTGCGACCTGCTTCATTTCTGCAAGCGAAAAGCTGGAATCTCTGGCATCCTTTGTCTCGACGCCCTTTCGGGGATTTTGGTATCCGCCGCGCCATCCCCTATCGACCTGAAACAGGATTTCCGAAAGGGCGAGCGTGCCAATGGCAACCGCCAACAGCGGCACGCCATCATAGAGTTGCAGAAAGCCGAATGTCAGACGCGGAAGGCCGGTTTCCGCATCGATTCCCGGCGCCGACAACAGCAACCCCAGAAAACCGGCGATCAATGCCTTGAAAAAGTTTTCCCCTGAGACCGCGGCAATGAACGTGATCGAGAAAATCAGGATCGACGCCAGTTCGATAGGCCCCAGGCCAATTGCGAATTTGGCGATCGGGCGTGCCAGCAGGATCAACGCCATCGTCGCCAGCACGTCGCCGACGACGGACGCCACAAGCGCGACCTTGAGCGCTTTTTGCGCCTTGCCCTGCTTTGTCATCGGATAACCGTCATAGGTCGTCACAACCGATGAAGGCTCACCCGGAACATTCAGCAAAATGGCGGAAACGGCAGACCCAGCCGCTCCGCCCTTGTTTATGCCGATAAGAAAGGACAACGCCGCCGCCGGTGACATCGCGAAGGTGAATGGCAGCGAAACCGCTATGGCTGTCGTGCGGTTCATGCCCGGCAAAGCGCCCACGACATAACCGATAAGAACACCGATCACGATAGAGGCAAGAACGAGCGGAGTGAATATTTCAGAGGCTGCGGCGACAAGATAATCCAACATCGGCAAGCCTCAGGGAACCGGCGTATGCAGAACGTAGAGCGCGAGATAGTAGATTGCACCGACAGGCAAAACTGCGGTCGCCATAATGTGCGGGGCACTCCTCTCTCCCAGCAACAACATCAGCACCGCAATGAGCAGCGGCGCCCCGACAAGCATTCCGATCAGATCGATAATAACGATGCCTGCAAAAATCGCGGACACCAGAATCCCGAACATCAACAGGTTCCAGCGACTAATCGGTGCTGAACGGCCCTCGTGCCCGGCCCGCCCCCGGATCAGGGATTGCACAGTCAACCCGACGGCGCATATCGTAAGCCCCGCCGCCAGCAAGGTGGGAAAGAACGTGGGCGGCAATCCGTAATACATACCCTCCTCGGTTTGCCAGGGAATGATGACAAAGATCATCACCAGACCCAATGCCGTGAAGAACACTCCCCCGAAGAGATCCAGTCGTCTCACGCTTCCTCCTCCCGAGCCCCTGTTACGAGGCTTGTGTTACCCTCGAACGGGCCAGCGCGCACCGTTGTCAAGCTTGCGCCAGACCTCACGACAAGTTAGATAGATTAAATCATCTGTCAATATTTGAATCATACAATCTTATAAAGTGTAGAATTCGAAAATTGCTCAATATACCATACACCTAACGCACCTGGAGGAGATAAATTGCGCATTGAAAAAACACACGATAGCGTATTGGCAGACTTCGCCAGCGGATTTTCAGGGTTCCCTGAATCTGTGCTGCACGAAGGGCGCCGGTCGCTTGTGAACATCTTCGCAACAGCATTTACCGGCTGCCGGGAAGAGCCGACCAAGGCCATGCTGGCCGCCGCCCTGCCGTTCTCCAGTGGCTCTCACTGTACGCTGATCGGCCGCCCCGACCGCGTGGACCTGCCCCTTGCCGCCAGCATCAACACTGCGGGGGCAAACATCTTCGATTTCGACGATACACATGAAGCAACCATAATCCACCCCGCGGCGGCTGTTTTCTCTGCTCTCTTTGCCCATGCAGAGATACATGGCACCTGCGGGCGCGACGTGCTTGAGGCCTTCATCATCGGTTGCGAAGTGGAATGCCGGATCGGCAACGCGGTCTCGCCCTATCACTACGCCCATGGCTGGCACATCACATCCACCTGCGGCATCTTCGGCGCCGCCGCCGCCAGCGGACGGCTCCTGGGACTGACGTCCGAGCAAATGATTGATGCATTCTCCTGCGCCGCCTCCCAATCCGCAGGAATGGCCGAAATGCTCGGGACCGGCGCCAAGAGTGTCAGCATGGGAAATGCGGCGCGCAATGGCTATATGTCTGCGATCCTTGCCGCGCATGGCTGTGGCGGCACCGACGCACCGCTTACCGCGCGACTGGGCTATCTTAACGTGTATTCAGACACCCCTGCACCCGAAGCTCTGACTGACGATCTGGGGCAGATCTGGGAATTCGCGACCAACACATACAAGCCCTATCCAGTGGGGATCGTACTCAACCCGGTCATCCAAGGCATTCTCGACCTTAGGGAACACCATGGCTTGAGCCTCGATCAGATCACCGGAATCGAACTGTTCGGGCACCCGCTCCTCCAGGAACGCACCGACCGCCCCAGGGCGGCAACGGGCCGCACGACACAGGTCAGCGCACAGCACGCCATTGCCATAGCTCTGCTGACGGGCACGGCCACTCTCGATGAATTTTCAGACGAGGCAGCGCAAAGAACACTGAATATCGGCCGCCCCGAGGTTTCCTTTATCGACGAACCGGACCGCGATATCACATCCGTCCGCATTGTGGTTCATCTGAAGAACGGGCAATCCATGACCCAGGACATCACCGATGCCGCCGGATCGCGCAAAAACCCGATGAGCGATGCGCAACTCGAGGCGAAACTGATGGCTGCGGCGTCGCGCGCCGGTTCGTCATGTGACAACCGCGCCCTGCTTGATGCGCTCTGGTCGATCGACACCTCAGCCAACGCGGGCAACATCATTCGGATGACGGGGGCCTGACATGGCAAGACGCAACCGACAGAACACTCTTGCAGGAAAAACGGCCCTTGTGACCGGTTCGAATGACGGGCTTGGCTTCACACTGGCAGAAAATCTTGCGGCGGCCGGGGCGAATATCGTTCTTAACGGCATCGCACCCGAAAAGGACATCCAGCCCAGGGCGCAACACCTGGCCGACAGCTATGGCGTGGATGCAATCTATGTCGCCGCCGACGTCGGAATACGCTCTGACATCGAACACATGATCGCGACCGTATCTGACAGGTTTGGCGGGGTGGATATCCTTGTCAACAACGCGGTCGTCCGTCATTTCAGCCCGCTCGAAGATTTCAATCCGGACGATTGGGAGCGCTCGATCAACGTCAATCTCACCGCCGCCTTCAATACCGCCCGCCTCACGCTTTCCCATATGAAACGTAAAGGCTGGGGGCGTATGGTGAACATATCCTCCTACTACGGCTGGCGCGGCGCCGAGAACAGGATCGATTATGTCACCACCAAGACCGCTCTGATTGGCATGGCGCGTGCCATTGCCATCGAAACGGCTGGCACGGGCGTTACCTGCAACGTTATCTGCCCCGGCTCTGTCGGCACCAGGGCCATTCTCGACCGAATCAAGGGCATGGCCGACGAGTCCGGAGAAAACTTCGACGACCTGGCCCAGCGATACGCCTCCAAGCGCAGTCCGATCGGTCGCTTCATATCCGAAGACAGCATAGGTGAAATGCTCGTCTTCCTTTGCGGAAACGCCGGTGCAGACATCACCGGCACCGTATTCCCTGTAGACGGCGGCTGGCTGGCTGCCTAGAAGGCTCTCGCTGTAAGGTGGGAAATGCACTAAGATTGTATTACGAGTGAATGTAAGGAATATTTGCGCAAACCCGCCCACAGCGCACCGGCCACTCGGAACGAAGAATCTCCACAAGGAAGGATCCGCTCCTCTATGACGAAGAACGACAGCATGTTCCGCGTTGACCGCGTGGCAGCCCCCCTGCGCGTCAGCGTGACCGAAAGTATCCGCAACGCCATCGCGATCGGTCGCTTCAAACCCGGCGATCACCTGCCCGAACGCGAGCTTTGCGAGATGACCGGCGTCAGCAGAACACTTGTCCGGGAAGCCATGCGTCAGCTTGAATCCGAGGGCCTCGTGACTGTCGAACCGCATCGCGGACCATTCGTCACAAAGATTTCGCGCCAGCAGGCTGAAGGCATTTATGAGGTGCGCCAGGAACTCGAAAGTCTCGCCTGTCGCCTCTTCGTGGCAAACGCGTCCGATGAGCAGCGAAAAACCCTGAAAGCCGCTCTGTCGAGCCTGCGCGCGGCGTGTCGCAAACAAGATCCCCAAGGCCGTCTGGCCGCTAAAAACCACTTCTACGACTGCCTTGTCGAAGGCGCCAACAACGAAGCACTCGGAAATTGCATCTACATGATGAATTCGCGGATCACGCTGCTGCGGGCGACGTCCCTCAAAGCTCCGGGCCGGATCAAGGAAAGCATCAAGGAACTGGACATCTTGGTAGACGCCCTTCTGGCTCGTGATGCAGACAAAGCGGCCGAACTCGCCCGGATACATATAGGCAATGCCGCCGCCGCCGCCATTCCCCTTATCGAAGAAGAAGCCGATTAAAGGCGCGCCGGGTAACTCGGGCGCGCCCGGATGCTCAGTGCGGCACTGCGGCGCGCACCAGATCACCGACATTCCCGATGCTGCCGATATTCCAGCACAGGTCGAGCACCTGCCGGGCCTGCCCCTCGTCCAGCACAGAGATTTGATTGAAGAACTTGTCATCCAGTTGCGCATTGCTCAACGGGCGCTTGAGATTTCCAAGCGAGGCTTCGAGGAACTTCTCGATCTTCTGTCCATTGCGTAGCGTCACAATCGCACGAACCGAATCTTCCCCGACGGAATCGTCGGCAACGGCCGTCACTTTATCGCGCATGTCCACGAGTTGCGGGTCGTTTATGGCCTCATCCGTGAATTCCGAAAGCTGCCCCTGACCGCGAACCAAGCCGATGGACGCGGCATGGTAGATCGAAAACTTGCCCTGCAAGCCCGATGTCGGGCGTTGATCGCACAGGTCCCTGACCAACGGCGCGACGCGAAGTTCCACCGCTTCGATATCTTCCGGCGATACCCCCCCTGCATTAATCGAACTGCACAGCTCGATTGTAGGGTGAATAACGATGCCACAAGGATACGGCTTGTAGGTATTGCCCCCGAACCGATACATCTCGCCCAGACCATCGACAAAGCCGTCTGCGTCCAGTTGTCCGCCGGCCGTGACCGCGGCGAACCCGCGCGGACCTTCCAGAGGGGTTGCCCCCGTGGTGAACCCGGCCCGCGCCAGAAAAGCCGCTTCGAGCCCACAGCGCGCCGCATGCCCCGGATGGAACCCCTTGGCCATGGACCCGAAATTGTCTCGAATACCCGAAGCCTGCGTCGCTGCAAGGCCAATGGCCCACAGCATTTTCTGTTCGTTCAGCCCCATCAGCTTGCCGATAGCGACGGCGGCACCAAAGATGCCAATCGACCCGGTGCTGTGCCACCCTGCCGCGTAGTGGTTGGGGTAAGTGGCATCGCCGATACGCGTGACCGTGTCGAACCCAATGGCAAAGGCATGAACAAAGTCAGCGCCAGACACGGGATTCACCGCCGCCCAGGCAAACAGGGCAGATGCGACGGGCGATGTCGGGTGAATGTAATTGCTGGGCGTCGTATCATCGAAATCATGAACATGAGAGCTGATTCCGTTGAGCAGCGCGGCAAGCGGCATATCCACCTTCTCACGGCGCCCGATAACATCCGCGTGGCCCGCACCAGAAAACCTCCCCAAGGCCTCCAGAGTGATATCCATTGCTTCGTGGTCGGCCCCGCCCAAGGCGCAGCCGACGTAATTCACCAGAGCGCGATGCGCCTCTGCCGACGCATCCGCATCGACAGAGTCCGGTCGGCTGGCAACAATAGTGCGAGCCAGTAATTTGCTGAGATCGTTCATGCTTATATCCTTCGTGCCAGCCTCAGTTCGAAGCGGTGGCCTCCTCATCCATCTCCCTGAACACCTCCGTGCAAACTTTCATGCTGTCCAGGGCCGCGGGTACACCGCAATAGATGGCAACCTGTAAAATGATCTCCTGAATGGTTTCCCGGCTAACACCGTTGTTGAGCGCGCCTCGCACATGCAGCCGAACCTCATGCGGACGGTTCAGTGCCGACAGCATCGCAAGATTTATAATGCTCCGCGTCTCCCGAGGAAGGCCGGAACGGCCCCAGATCTCGCCCCAGCAATACTCGGTCACGAGGCGCTGAACCGGGGCAGTGAAGTCATCGGCCGCGCTCAACGACCGTTCGACATGCGCCGCCCCCAGAACGTCACGCCGGATGCCAAGCCCTTTGTTGAACAGCTCGCTTTCATCTTTCGGATCGATACCCATATTCAGTCTCCTTATTTGGTTTGGAAGGCGCTTCAGGCTTCAAAGCCTCGTTTCAGACGTCCGTCTCTTCACCGACGAAACGATTGAATTCATGAAATTCCGTCATACCCGACGCGATTGTTTCCGTGCTGGGCGCAGCCATGAAGCTGCGCATCATGTCCCCCACGGCCTTATGGACGGTCAACATCGGCTCAATCGGGCAGAGGCAGTAATCGAAGCCGAGCTCATAGGCTTCATCCATGGTCAGCACCGGGCTCTTGCCCGAGCGCGCCATGTTGAACAATAAAGGCTTGCCCAGAGGCTTAATCGCCTGAGCCAGTTCCTGCATCTGCTCGATACTTTCCGGCGCATCCGCATAAAGCCCGTCTGCACCCGCCTCGGCATACGCTTCGAGCCGGCTTATCGCATCTTGCAGGCCGGTCACCGCAATCGCGTCGGTGCGCGCCACGAAGAAAAAGTCGGGATCTTTTCGAGCGGCCAGCATCGCCTCGATCTTGGCCACCATCTCTTCCGGTGTAACGAGTTCCTTACCGGGAAAATGCCCGCATTTTTTGGGCATCTGCTGATCTTCCAAATGCAGCGCCGATGCACCGGCCTCTTCCCACATCTGCATGGTTTTCACGGCATCGTCGATGTCGCCATACCCGGTGTCGGCGTCGGCAAAAAGCGGCAAGGAGGTGCCACGATGCACACGGCGGATGTGATCGTACATCTCTTGCCGGGTCAGTACCCCGGTATCCGGTGCCCCCGCAACGATGGCCGATGCGGCAAACCCGCTGATATAGATAGCCTTGGCCCCGGCTTCTTCGGCGATTTTCGCTGTCAGGGCATCATGCGCCCCCATGCAAACGAAAGGGCCTTCGTTAAAAAGCGCCCTGAAACGGGCTGAACGTTCTGTCATTGAGCCGCCTCCTGATCGGTTTTTTTCAGCTCGATTCCTGCGAAAGCCTCACACATGCGGGTAATGGCAGTGTGATCTGCTTTCGCTCCAAGCATGTTCGATGCGGCGGCCCAGGCATCCGCGCAATGCGCGGCAAACGGCGCTGGCGTCCCCGTGGCATGTGCAACGTTCATCGCTATTCCGACATCTTTCGCCATGAGAGAAATGGCAAAGCCACCGGCGTCGAAATCGCGGGACAAAACATACTGCCGGAACTTGTTCTTGGTCGAATTGTTCATGCCTGACGAACTGTTGAGGATGTCAACCATGACATCCGGCGACAGGCCGAATTTCTGACCGATCAACAGCGCTTCAATCCCGATGAGAAACCCACCGGCCGAAACGAGGTTGTTCAGCGCCTTCATTGCCTGCCCCGCACCGAATATCCCGACATGCGTGGGGCATCCCATGGCATTCAGTACACTTTCCGCTTCGCCAAAGGCCGTTTCGTCGCCCCCGACCATGATGGTCAGTGTCCCGGCTCTCGCACGCGGCACGCCCCCTGATACCGGCGCGTCGATCATCCTGATCTTCGCGTCTGCAAGGCGCTCCCCGAAACCGATCGTCGCATGCGGGTCCCCCGAACTCATGTCCACAACCAGGGTTCCCGCCTGAGCGGCAGATGCAAAGCCATTTTCTCCGAACAGCACCTCGCCCACGACGGCGCTGTTCGGCAGCATTGTGATCACCATGCGCGTTTCTCGTGCCAGCTCAACAGGCGTCGCACAGGCGCGCGCACCAATCTCTTCTGCAAGCCCGGTCGCCTTGCCCCGGTCCGCGTCACACAGGACAAGATCAAACCCTGCCGCCGCGATGTTCCGCGCCATGGGTTCCCCCATCATACCGATCCCGATCAAACCGACGCAATTTTTGTTCATTTCATTTCGCTCCTCAGAATTCTACGTTCGCTCAATCGCCACGGCCCAAGCCGATCTTGCGGGATTGGATAAAATACTCGAATGCCAGTAGGGCGCCGATGGCGATCAGGCCAAACGTGCTCAGCATGATCGACGGGATCATCGTCACGAAAGCCGCCGCCAGAAACAGGCATGCCTGCCAGGTTGGAATGCGCCTGTGAAAGGTGTAGCGCTCGAAACCGATGGCAAGCGCCAGCACTGCAATCACAACGGAAAACAGCAGGTATATGCCGTGGAATGTGATCCCTCCGATCATCAAGATCCGGGGATCGTAGATAAAGATGAAGGGCACCAGGAAACCGACGATGGACAGGCGCAACGAATGCAGGGCAGTCCGGATCGGATCGGCATTCGCGATCGAGGCAGCCGCAAAAACCCCGACCATGACAGGCGGGCTGATGGCGCTCATCACGGCGAAGTAGAAAATAAACAGATGTGCAACGATCAGCTCGATCCCAAGGTCAACCATCAGCGGCGCGACCGTGACAGCAACAAGGACATAGGCTCCAACCGTCACCATCCCCATGCCGAGAAGGATACAGGTCACCGCCGTCATGATAATCATGACATGGATGTTCCCCCCGGAAACGATCTCGATCAGGTAGGATAGCCGGTCACCGAGCCCGGTCATCGTCAGCACGCCAATGATAACACCTGCGATAGCCAGTGAACCGACCAGCGGAATACAGGTGGCTGCCCCCTGGCGCATGCCGGTCATGAAGTTGGCGAACAGGCTGTTCCGGGTCTCGCGGGTCAGCAGGCAAACCGCCAGAAACGAGATGATCGAGAGCGACACGGCATAATCGGCCGAATAGCGATTCCACAGCAACACGACGAGAACGACAATCGGAACGAAGAACGGGATCACCTCAAGACCAGCGCGACGCAGGTCGGGTAACTCCGACGGATCGATCTTCTCGATGTCGTATTTGATCGACGCCAGGTGAACCTGCGCAAAAATACAGAAATAAAACAGCAGACAGGGCACAAGCGTCAGCCCCATGATCGTAATCAGAGGATATCCCGTGATTTCACTCATCAGGAACGCCGTTGCCCCAAGGATCGGCGGCGTAATCTGACTCCCGAGCGAAGCGGTCGACTCGACCCCCGCCGCAAAGGACCCACGATACCCCACGCGCTTCATCATCGGGATGGTGATGACCCCGGTTGTCACGATGTTCGTAACCGCGCTTCCTGACATCATCCCCATAAGCGCGCTGGCAAGGATGGCCACCTTGGCCGGCCCGCCCCGGAAACGCCCGGCGAGAGCCAGGGTGAAATTCATGAACTTCTGTCCGCCACCGCTGCACTCCAGCAGAGCCGCGAAAAACACGAACAAGCCAATGTAATTCGCACCAATCGCCAGAGGCGTGCCGAACAACCCGTCGGTCGAAAATATCTGGCTCCACAGCAACCGGTCCACGGTCAAACCGGCGTGACCAAAAAGATTGGGCAGCATATAGCCGAACAGCGCGTAGAGAATGGCGACCACCGCCACATAATTCATCGGCTTGACCGCGGTACGCCGGGTCATTTCCATGGCGCCAAGGATCAGCACCGCACAGCCGATCTTTTCCGCAAGAGACAATGTGAAAACCAGCGAGAAATCCAGCCAGTTCATTGCGACCCAAACACAAGCACCGGCGCCCGCAAGGATCACGGCGTTCAGCCCCCATTCCCGCCGGGAATGCCGGGGGAATATCCCCGATGGCAGGATCAGCACCGTCAGCACCAGGATCAGGGCCAGATAGGTAGGCCGATACTGCAACGAGGGCGGCCCCCCAAAGAAGCCGCAATACATTGGGTAAAGGAACAGCACCAAAGCGATCGCGCCGGTAATGAAATTCCCGACCGGTCCGCGATTGTCGATAAAGTGGGGGCTGTCCGTTGCAGGAGGCGCAGCGACTTCCGCTGTTGTGGCAGCGCTATTCTTGTCAGTGTTCATGGGAGTACAATTCGCCGAGTTTGAATGGTGTGTGCAGCAGGACGGCACGTTGCCGCCCTGCCCTCTTCAAATTCACTCGCTGGGAAGGAGATCCTTGTACTGTTCCCAGCCGGGGACGTTCATTTCCTTGTAGTACATGATCGCACCCGGATGCGGCGCGATCGGCACCCGCTTAAGCGCCTCCTGAAGATTCACATCCTCGAACACCTTGGAACTGCGGTTGACCACTTCGATGTTTTCCCAAACCGCCCTGGTCATGGCGTAGACCAGATCGTTCGGCAAATCCGCATCGAGGAACATGAACTCGGGCGAGACAATGACCTGCCCGGGCTCCGGAACATTCATATCCGGGTATTCAGCCTTGAACGGCCACTCCACAGGTCCGGCCCATTCCAGCTGCCCGGAGATTTCAGCCGAGGCTTCCTCCGAGAGCTGAAGCAACGTCACCTCACGCGACGTGGTCAGTTCCAGAACCGCGCCCGAATAATCGCGCACATAAGACATCGCATCGATGTTTCCGTTCTGAAGTTGCGATATAGCCTCGGACGTATCCATGTACCGAACGTTGACATCGTCCAGAGATACGCCATCCGCACCAAAGACGATCTCGGTCAACTGGTAGTTGGATGTCCCCTTGGGCGCCAATGCGACCGTTGCCCCCTTCAGGTCCGAAACCTGAGTAAAGCCGGTATCGGCCCGGGCCAGGACATTCAGCGGCACCTCGTTGTGGTAGAACCAGAAATTCAGCGCAACACCCTCACTCGGGAACGGCGCAACCCCATCCACAGCATTTTTAATGGTCAAGGGCGTCCCCACCCCACCATGCCAGGCCCCCTCATGCGTGTGGATCGCGCTTTCCGCATCAAACCCTGGCGACACCGCGCCGCTGGCCCGCACGCCCTCCACGTTCTCGGTGATGATCTTTCCGAGCGCGCCGGCAAGAACACGCGAGTTACCTGTCGCCGATCCCCCGCCAAGAACGATCTCGTAATCCCAATCCGGGCTGCCCAACGCCTGCTGCGCCATAACGGCACCCCCCGAAACCCCGACTGCGGTCGCCGCGATTCCGCAAAAAACGATACTACGCTTCATTTTATCAATCATTTGCATTTCCTCCCAAAGGCCAGCCAGAAGCCGACAGAACTCAAGTCATCGCATGACCAATCCCTCATTGAATCATTCAGTCATACAATCTTAAGATACGACAAGTGATACTCCGAAACACCCGCGAGTCAATTATTGACAGAAAAAAAATTGTATGATGGTTATACAAAACCGAACTCAGAGCGGCGCGCCCACCGTCTCGTGCGTCAGATTCCCCACCCACAGGACAGGACTTCAACGTGAGTACTTATGACTTCTGCTTTATCGGCCTTGGAACGATGGGGCGCCCGATGGCGACGCGCCTGATCGACGCCGGATATTCCGTGATCGCCTACGACCCCAGCGAAACCGCACGCACCGCGATCCGCAAGGCGGGCGCAGCGGTAGCTGATTCAGCAACGGATGCCGCCGCACAGGCGCCTGTCGCGCTTCTTTCGCTGCCGACACCCAATGTGGTCGAACAGGTCGTCAATGGGCCAGACGGCCTTCTGACAGCCGAAGGCGCCAGTGTGATTGTCGATCTTTCCACAACCGGTCCCCAGGTCGCAAAGGACATCGCGCAATCCGCTGCGGCAGCCGGGCGAACGCTGGTCGACTGCCCGGTAAGCGGCGGAGCCGAGGGAGCGCGGGCAGGAACGCTTGCACTGATGCTGGCCGGTCCTTCTGAAACGGTCCAGGCTCTCGTGCCCGCCCTGAAGACCCTTGGCAATGTCTTCGTTGTCGGGAACTCTGCCGGTCAGGGCCAGACGATGAAGGTCCTCAACAACCTGATGTCCACCGCGGCCCTCGCCATTACGTCCGAGACGATGGTACTTGGCGCCAAGTCCGGGCTTGATCCGCAGGCAATGCTCGATGTGTTCAATGCAGGCTCGGGCCGCAACACCACGACGACCGACAAATTCCCGAAGCATATGCTCAACCGGAACTTCGACTTCGGCATGCCGATCAAGCTCTCGGCCAAAGATGCAAGGCTATGCCTGGAAGAGGCCGACCGCATGGGCGTACCGATGCCGGTCGGAACAGCGGTACGCCAGATGCTGAACCTGACCAGGGATCACCTGGGCCCGGACGTCGACATGACGGAAATTCTTCGTGTTATCGAGCAATGGGCCAAGCACGAAGTGCATGCCGGAACCTGACCTCGACCGAGTGTCATTTCCAAAGCGTTACAGGAGAACGACATGACCCTTTCAAAACACCGCGTCGCGGTCGTCACCGGAGCCAGCCGCGGGCTGGGACGGGCCATTGCACTGAGGCTCGCCACCGAAGGCTGCTCACTCGCCCTCACGGCACGCGACAGTGCCGCGCTGGAAAGCGTCGTTACCGAAGCCAAACAGCTTGGCACGAAGGACGCCATTGCCCTTCCTGCGGATCTGAGCCTGCCGGACGCCCCCGGCGAAGTGATAAAGCATGTCATCAGGCACTTCGGGCACATCGACATCCTGATCAACAATGCAGGCGACACCCAACGCGGCGACTTCCTGGAACTCAGCGACGATCTTCACCTTTCGGGGTTTGCGCTCAAATACCATGCGACGGTTCGCTTTTGCCGCGCCGCTTGGGAAAGCCTCGAAGCAAGCAAAGGATGCATCGTGAACATCTCGGGAATCGGCGCGCAAACGCCCGATCCGCTTTTCTCCATTGGGGGGCCCGTGAATTCGGCGCTGATCAATTTCTCCAAGGCCATCTCGAAACGCCCCGGCGCACCGCGTGTCAATGTTGTATGCCCAGGCCACATAGAAACGGATCGCCTGACGCACCGGATCAATACATTCGCGGTGCAGAACGGCATCTCGCGGACAGAAGCAAAACAGAGATTGCAAAACCGCCTCGGACTTGATGCCTATGGAAAACCGGAGGATATCGCATCTATGGTAGGCTATCTGTGTTCGCCAGAGGCGGGTTATATTACTGGTTCGACCTTCATTGTCGACGGCGGCGCCACGCCCGGCATCTAGACACTGTCTGGCGGAACGGATTTGGCCCGAAATTCGCCTCAGAACTCCGGCGCTGCCGAATTCAGCGAATACGGGCCTGATCCGACGGGCAATGGCACCCGGACCATGTGTTCGTCAGAATCGGCGGCGGCCATTCCATGCGCCGCCGCCTTTGCGCGCTACGGAAGATAGCCCCCCTGCCCTGGCGGTGACTCGCCAGAATCTGCCTGACATCGTCCAGGGTCGAGGTTCAATCGGCGTGTTTTCTTTCGAAATCCCACACCTCTTGAAACCCCATCAGCTTGGAAAATTCCGAAAACGGATAAAGGGTCTCCTGAATCTCGTCGGTAGAGCCCTTCCCGGCGATGGTCCCGTAAACCTCGCGCAGCGCCGCCGCTGCGGCCAGGAACCCCGAGGCCGGAAAGATCGCCAGCGAAAAGCCCAGTTCCTCGAGCTGCGCGCGCGACAGGATCGGTGTCCGCCCGCCCTCGACCATGTTCGCGACGAGAGGCTTGTCGAAACTGCGCCCGATTCGCGCCATTTCCTCTTCCGATTCCGGGGATTCCAGAAACAGAACGTCAGCGCCCGCCTTGTCATAGGCTTCGACGCGGCGCATCGCTTCGTCGATACCCAGCGTGGTGCGCGCATCGGTACGCGCGACAATCAGGAATTCATCGCTGTCGCGGGTTTCGACCGCCACCCTGATCTTCTTGACCATCTCCTCCGTCGGGACCACGCGACGCCCCGGCGTATGCCCGCATTTCTTCGGCACTTCCTGATCTTCAAGCTGAATGCCCGCAACGCCGGCGCGTTCGTACCCGCGCACCGTATGCTGGACATTGAGCAACCCGCCGTAACCGGTATCGCCATCGGCAATCAGCGGCGTCTTGCTACCCTGGGCCATTGCACCGGCGCGACCGACCATATCGGTATAGGTCGCCAGCCCCGCATCCGGCAGCCCCAGATACGACGCAACCGCGCCATACCCCGTCATGTAAAGCGCATCGAACCCCATCCCGTCGGCGATCTTGGCGGATATCATATCGAAAACACCCGGGGCCGAGACGAGACCGGGCTGAGACAAACGGGCTTTCAGAGAATGCATTCGGCTTCCTTTTGGAAATCTGGATGTGATCGGGGACGGCACCCGCTTGCGCGGGCTGTCCGTTTGGCGATAACGTCTATATTGTATACGATGTGATTGGCAAGACAAGGCGCATCACCGTGACCAAGACACCTCGGGAAAGACCCGCCGACAAGGCCTATGAGACGATCCGCGACGGCATTCTGAAGGGGCACTGGCAGGGGGGCGCCCATCTGACGGAGCAGAAACTGGTCGACCTGATCGGGATCAGCCGCACCCCCATCCGTGACGCCCTGCGCCGCCTCGACAACGAGGGGCTGGTGACGATCTCGCGCAACTCCGGGGCACGGGTCGCCCGGTGGGACAAGGCCGAGATCGACCAGATCTTCGACTTGCGGGTGCTGCTCGAAGGTCATGCCGCCGCACTGGCCGCAGACAAGATCGACAGCGCCCGCCTGGATAAGATGACTCACCTGTGCGATCAGATGGAAGACATTGTAAAACATGAAAAATATCCATCTTCTCCACATTTCGCAAAGCTGAATGATCAGTATCACACCCACATCCTTTCGGCGTCGGGAAACGCCCGGCTGGGCCTGATGGTCCGCCAGATCACCAATATGCCCCTGGTGCTGAGAACTTATGCCCACTACGCCCCCGACAGCCTCGAACGCAGCATGCAGCACCACCGCGAAATCGTGACGGCGCTTGGCTTTCGCGACGGCCTTTGGGCGCAATCCCTGATGCAGGCCCATATACGTGCGGGCCATGCGGCCCTCGCCGGCTCGTGACGCCGCGCCACCGTCCCCGGCACCGCCCGGCGTGATGCGGCCTTATGCCGTCATTGACTGTTGACTTCCGAACTCGTTGTATACAATCGTTGCAGATGCACCACGGGCGTGGACAGGCAGGGAGGTTGCCGTTTCCACGCCGGGAAAGACCACAGGGAGAGGATTTATGAAGAATTATCTGGTTTCGACGGCGCTTTCGCTGGCGCTCGTCTCGATGACGGCGGTCAGTGCTTCGGCCGAGCGCACGCTGCGCCTGTCGCTTCAGGTCGCGACGAACCACCCCGTCGGCGAGAATATCGTCTACTTCGCGGACCAGCTCGAAGAGATTTCCGACGGCGAGATGAACGTCGAAATCTACGATTCCGCTCAGCTCTACAAGGGCAGCGAGATTCCTCAGGCGGTCAGTTCCGGCGCGATCGACATGGGCCTCGTGCTGATCGACGAATTTGCCGGGACGATCCCGGCGGTGGGCCTGTTCAGCGTCGCCTTCATGTTTCCCAGCTACGAAGTTCTGGCCAGGGCCGCCGATCCGGAAAGCCCCGTGCGCCAGCAGATCGACGATCTGATCCTGGGCACCGGCTCGCGGGTTGTCTGGTGGCAGGATTACGGCCCGGTACAGCTTCTGTCCAACGGTGCGCCGCTGGTCTCGCCCGAGGACATGAAGGACAAGAAGGTTCGCGTTCTGGGCAAGCCGTCCGGCGATTTCATCAAGGCGGTCGGTGGCGTTCCGGTCAAGATTGGCGGCTCCGAACAGTTCATGGCGTATCAGCGCGGCACCGTCGATATCGGCATGACCGGCACCACGGCGATCAAGTCGCGCAAGCTGCACGAGGTGATGGATCACGTCACCATCTCCAACCACGCCCAGACCGAATTCCTCGTCGTGATGAACGACGCGCTCTGGCAGGACATGTCCGAACAGGAACAATCCTGGATGACCGAGGCCGCCCGCGCCGCGGAAATGAAGATGCGTGAAGAGACCAAAACGAAAAATCTCGATGCTCAGAAATTCCTCGAGGACGAGACGGACATGACGGTCACCACACTGTCCGACGCGCAGATCGAAGCATGGCGCGCGGCGGCCAAACCCGCCATCGACACCTATATCGAAAGCGCCGGCGAGGCGGGCCAGGAGCTCGTCGACAGCGTGCGCGCGCTTTACTGAGATCGGCGGACATGAAATCCGCAGACAACAGAAATCCGGAGGGCGCGGAGAAATCCGCCCCTCTGAACACGCTCTGGACGGTGATTGACCGGATCGGCACGGGCTGTGCCGCGATCAGCGACGTTCTGGTGATCGCCATCGCCCTGATGCTCTTTGGCGAGGTGGTCGCCCGTTATCTTCTGAACATGCCGACGATCTGGACACAGGACGTCGCCGTCGCCCTGCAATTGTGGTTTACCTATCTTGCGATGGCCTATGTATTGCGGCACCGCGAAATGATCCGCATCACCGCCGTGGTGTCTCTTCTGGGGCCGAATGCCCGCCGCTGCATCGACGCGTTCTCGCTTCTGGTGGTGATCGCATTCAGCCTTATGGCGGTCTATTACGCGACGGACATCATGCTTGAATCCATCCGCCTCGGACGCCGCGCCCCGACCATGCTCGAAATGCCCAACTGGATTTCGGAACTGCCGGTGATCCTGGGCTTCGCGCTACTGGCATTGCAGGGCGTGGCGGATCTCGTGCGTATTCCCTATCGGCCCGCCCCTGAATTTACCGCCGCTGACGAAGCGGCCGACTAAGCAAGGATTGCCCGTGACACTGCTCGTCGTCGTACTGTGTTTGCTCGTCCTCCTGTTCAGCGGCCTGCCGGTCGCGTTCTCGCTGGCGGGGCTGGGCACTCTGATGCTCATGTTCAAGGGCTTGCCGGTGATCATGGTCGCGCAGAACCTGCATGGCGCGCTCGACAATTTCATCCTCCTGTCGGTCCCCCTGTTCCTCCTGATGTCGAATATCCTTCTCAAGGGCGGCGTCGGGCGCGATCTGTTCGACGCCGTGCAAAGCTGGGTCGGCCATTGGCCTGCGGGCGTCGGCATCGCCGCGCTTCTGTCCTGCGGGATATTCTCGGCCATTTCGGGCAGCTCGGTCGCCACAGCCGCCACCGTGGGCACCGTGGCCATCCCCGAGATGACACGCCGGGGATATTCCCGCTCCTTCACGCTGGGCCTGCTGGCCGCCGGGGGCACGCTGGGAATCCTGATACCCCCTTCGATCCCGCTGATCGTCTATGGCGTGATCACCGAGGAAAGCATCGGCAAGCTGTTCCTCGCCGGGATCGGTCCGGGCCTTCTGCTGCTGGGCCTGTTCAGCGCCTATGCCATTTTCTATTCCGTCTTCACGTCGGCGCATACGCCCTCGCCCCGCGTCAGCTGGGCAGAGCGGCGCACCGCCACGATTCGCGCCCTGCCCTCCCTGTTTCTCGGCGCAACCATGATCATCGGCATCTATTCGGGTGCCTTCACCCCCACCGAAGCCTCCGCCGTCGGGGCCGTCCTGGCATTGATCATCGTCATCTACCCGCTTCGCACCTTCACCTGGTCGCTGTTCTTCGATGCGGTGCGAAAAACCGTCGCCACCACCGTGGTGCTGTTTCTCGTGGTGATCGGGGCCAAGATCTTCGGCAAGGCCGTGACGCTCTATCAGGTGCCGGCACAGGTCTCGCAACTGGTCGATACCCATGTCAGTTCGGAATGGATGTTCCTCCTGATCGTGGCCGCGATCCTGTTGTTCATCGGGCTGTTCCTGGAAAGCCTGTCGATGCTGCTGATCATGGTGCCGGTGCTTCTTCCCACCGTGCTGGGCCTCCAGATCGACGTGATCTGGTTCGGCATCTTCTTCGTTATCCTGATCGAGATCGCACTGATCACCCCACCGGTCGGATTGAATCTCTTCGTCATACAGGCAGTCGCGAAAACCAAACTGGCGACCGTGGTGCGCGGGGTCACGCCGCTGATCTTCCTGATGTTGCTCAGCGTCCTTCTCATCTACCTCTTCCCCGCCATCGTGACATTCATCCCCAGCCTCTGACAGGGCGGTGTCAGAACAACCTGACATATGACCGGTTCTCCACTGCCCTGCCGGCGTGGAAAACACGCCTCGTTCAAGGATTTCAAAGCCAGCCTCGCACCCGATCCCGGCACTTGCGTCCATGATGGGCGCAAGTTTCCCGAACACCCCCGATTTTCGTACAAAACCCGCGTACGCATCGTACGTTTCGTACAAAACCCCACCCCGCCCGATCGCCCCCAAAATCACGCGCCATCTTTCGGCGCAGACCTGACGCTGGCCAATATTGACCGACGGGTGACCCGTCGCTGCCCGAACAATCGCGCCGGAAAGCCACACCTGCCATTCCCACGAGAACACGCCATATCCCGCTTCCTGCGCCTGCGAGATTTGCAACAACTCGCCGCCGTCCAGGCTTCGACTCTCAACCGTTTCAACCATGAATACAGCCTCTCAAGTCGGCGCATTTTCAAGCGAAACCACACCGCCGCCCTTACCGAGTGGCGCAATCTCTGCATGGCATACGGCCCAGAACCTGGCCATACGTACACAGCCCGATGTGACCTGCCGACTTATTCAAAGCCAACCTTTCGCTTCTGGCTCTCTCCGTAAAAAGGCGCGGCAAAACATGCCGCGCCTTCGTTCTGGCTTCTGACACAGTTCTTACTCAGCCGCCGCCTTCAACGTATTATCGGTTCGCGGCACCTCTGGAAAACGCTTGCAAACCGCGTCAAAAGCCTCTTGCACGCCCGCAGCGCCTGAACGGCCCTCCATTCGGCGGAAGATTTCGGTCTTGATGAAGAACCGCCAATGAATGGGCAAACTGTTCAGGATGCAATGCAACTGATCATAGGCCTCGGGCGTCCATTGCGCCTCATAACCCGTGCGTTCGGGGCCATAGTCGAAATGTCCCTCGACCATCGCCCGGTCTGCTCTTCGGGCCGCGGTTGCCGCTTCGTCGATCTGGCCGCCGCGCAGAACGACGCCATATTCCCGCTCGGCGGCGTCTACGGAAACATACTGTCGTTCGACATCCCGCAACACGCGCCAGGGCTCGCGGTCAAAGGGGTGACCCCGGCCACCGCCACCGGCTGAATGGATTTCAAGAACATCACCCGGTTGCAATAGAGCGGTGTCGATATTGCCCAGATGACGTTCGTCATCCGTACCCGGATTCACCACCATGTCAGACAGCCCGGCAGCCTTGCCGCCCAGAACGCCCCAAGGCCGAAAGAAACTCCGGTCCCGGTTGCGGGCGGTAATCCGGCTGTCAGGCGCAAAGACACGGAAGGCCATCTCTGTCGCCAGCCCGCCGCGCCAGCGACCGGCCCCGCCGCTGTCCTTCGCCAGGCCGTATCTGACGAATTCAACCGGCGTTTCGGTTTCGGTGATTTCGATCGGCGTATTCTTGAGATAGGCGGCATCAGCGCCCGAGCCATTAGTGCCGTCGCGGTGTGGCATCCCGCCGCCACCGCCAACCACCGGGTTCACCGCCGCGATGACCGTGCGCTTGGTCCGCTCGTCAGTGGTCATCACATTGACGATACAGTTGTTCCCCGCCGGAGCCGCTGGCAAACGCTCGGGGATAGCCTGACTGAAGGCGCCGAAAATCACCGACCGCAAGCGCGCGCAGGTCAGTGACCGCATCCCGATCGCCGCCGGATGCACGGGGTTCAGCACGCTGCCCTCAGGCGTGATGCAGGTAAAAGGCCGCGTCATCCCGACATTCAGAAGAAGTTTGGGATTGAGCGTGTAAAGAATGTAATAGATCCCGACCAGAAGGACCGAGTGGCGCGGATCGCCCCCGGTGGGTACATTCAGCGAGGATGCCAGTTGCGGGTCCGATCCGGTAAAGTCAAGGATCGCCTCATCCCCCTTAACGGTCAGCTTGAGCTTGAGCCGCACGGGGTTTGCCTCGGTCGAATCCTCGTCCGCGTAATCGGAAAAGTCCCAGGTGCCATCCGGGATCGAGGCAAGCACATCGCGCGCCTGCGCCTCGGAGTGGTCGAGCAGCGCCTCGACCCCGTCAAGAAAGGCGTCCTTGCCGAACTTCTCGATCATGGCGAGAATCTTGCGTTCGCCGGTGATCAACGCGCCGACCAGGGCCTTGAGGTCACCGACATTCAGGTCGGGTTTGCGCACGTTGATCGACATAATGCGCATGAGGTGCTCATCGAACACACCTTCGTTGACCAGTTTCATCGGCGGGAAGCGCAATCCCTCCTGATGGATCTCGGTCAGCGCCCGGCTAAGCGAGGCCGGGACCGCACCGCCCATGTCGGTGTTGTGAATATGCCCGCCGGTCCAGGCGATGATCTCACCATCGTAGAAGACCGGTCGCCACAGAACCGTATCGGGAGTGTGCGTCGCCACATACGAGGAATAGGCGTCGTTGGTAAAGCCGACATCGCCGGGCTTGTAATCCTCGATCATCTCGATGGCGCGGCCAAAGGTTAATCCGGGATACCATGTCGCGCCAAGGTCCATGGGGACCGCAAAGGTTTCTCCCTTGCGGTTCAGCAACATGACGGTGAAATCCTCGGTTTCCTTCACGAAGGCCGAGTGTGCGGTACGGTGCAGTGTGTGGGCCATATTCTCGGCCGCGCCACGCGCATGGTTCGCAAGAACCTGCAGGTTCATCCGGTCAAACATCGGTCTTACTCCGCAAAAGTGAGGTGAAGATTGAGATGGCGATCGACACTGGCCCGAGTTCCTGCCGGGATGGCAAAGGTTGTATCCTCCTGCGCAACAACGGCTGGCCCGTCGAAGATTCCGCCGGGGGCGAGATCCTGACGCCGATAGAGGCCGATGTCCTGAAGCCTGCCGCCGGTAAAAACCCTGACTTCGCGAAGCGGTGTCGCAGCACCCTCGACCTCGGCCGCCTCGGGGAATTTCAGCGCGGGGCCGGCGCCGATGGCTGCGAGCCGCAGGTTGACGACCTCGATCAGCCCTTCGGGATCGTGGAAATCATAGATGCGGTCATGGGTGTCGTGGAACGCCTGGGCGATTGCCGTCAGGTTCTTTTCGGTCAGCCAGGCGACATTCAGCGCCACTTCGATTTCATAGCTCTGCCCGGCATAGCGCATGTCTGCGGTGATACGCAGTTCTGCGGGCCCGTCATGGCCCTGCGATACCAGCCAGTCGCGGCCTTCGCTTGCCAGATCGTCATAGGCCGCCCCGAGGGCCGCAAGAGTCGCCGGTTCCAGCGGCTCAAAGATCGTCCGGATGAAATCGCCCCGCAGGTCCGCCACGAGCCCGCCCAAGGCGGAAACCACACCCGGACGACGCGACGCCATAACCCGCGCCATACCCAGTTCCTTGGCGAGGAAAACACCCAGCATCGGGCCGCCGCCGCCAAAGGGCATCAACGTGAAGTCGCGCAGATCGACACCCGCGCGGGAGGAAAGTTTTTCGACCTCGACGAACATCTCGGAGATGGCGACATCCAGAATGGCCTGTGCGGTTTCCTCGGTGGACCGGCCCAGCTTGGCCGCAAGTCTGGAAATGACTTCACGGGCAAGATCGACCTCCATTTGCAACTGGCCATAGGCCATCTGACTGTGGCCCAGCCAGCCGCAGACGGCCATCGCGTCGGTGACCGTCGCCTCCGTGCCGCCCCGGCCATAGCAGGCAGGGCCAGGTATCGATCCCGCCGATTCCGGACCCACCCGCAGGACCCCCTGCGAATCGACGCTGGCAATCGACCCCCCGCCGACACCGATCGAGCTGACAGAAACCGAAGGAATATAAAGCGGAAATTCCCCAATCAGTTCGCCGGTTCCGAATTGCGCCTCACCGTCAATAATGAGTGCGAAATCCGCCGAAGTGCCGCCGATATCCAGGGTCAGGATCTTCTCTTCCCCAGCCTGACGCGCCAGCCATGCCGCGCCGATCACGCCCGAAGCCGTGCCCGACAGCAGCATGTTCACGCAGGACCGCTTGCCTTCGGCGGCATTCATCAACCCGCCATTCGATTTGGTCAGCATGGGCCGGGCGGGAACCTTGTGATTGGCCAACCGGGATTCGAGGGCCGTCAGGTAACCGGCCACCCGAGGGTGCACATACCCGTTCATGATGGTGGTCGAACTGCGCTCGTATTCGCGGATCACCGGCCAGACCTCGGCCGACGTGAAGGTGAACAGCTCCGGTGCCAGCCGCGCGATCTCGGCCTTTACAGCTGCCTCTTGTCGCGCATCACGCCAGGCATGAAGGAACGAAATGATAATGCCCTCTGCACCCTTCGCTCTGGCGACATCGACCGCCGCTGCGACTGCGGCCATGTCGGGGGCCTGCGTTTCGGTTCCGTCCGAACGCAGACGCGCGGGAATGCCAAAGATCATGTCGCGCGTGATCAGCGGATCGGGGCGCGCGCAGAACAGCGAATACATTTCCGGCATCCGCAGGCGGGCCATTTCGACGACATCCTCGAAGCCCGCATTGGTGAACAGGGCAAGAGAGGCACCCTTGCGCTGGATGATGGTATTGATCCCGACGGTGGTGCCATGCACGAAACGGTTGACCGCCTCGGGTTCCAATCCCTCGCGTTCGGCCAGCAGGGACAGCCCCGTCATCAATTCGGCCCCCGGATCGTCCGGTGTTGTCAGCACCTTGAGCGATGCCACACGGCCCGAATTGGCCTCGAGCGCGCAAAAGTCCATGAAGGTTCCGCCGATATCGACGCCGATTTTCCAGTCGGCGGGCCGTTTCTCATTCGCGTCGGGGGTGAATGCACCGTCCATCGCCTGTCCTTTCCTGTCTGTTGAGAAAGAATTCGCACGAAGACACGGGCAAAGTCCAAGATACAGAAAGAGCAGGTGCATAACCTTGACTTATGGCCCTTGCCGACTTGCTATTTGAGAGTGAGCCAACCGCGAAGAGACAGGCGATCATTGCCTGTGGTACATAAATAGCGTCGCACATGCGCTCATCGTTTGGCGCACGTCGCGACAAGGGTCGCACGGCCAGAGGCCAGGCCCCCAGCCATGCAGGGCGGGTATTCTTTTCCTCTTCCATCCGTTACGCTGGCTGGTCCCGAAAACGGGAAACCGAGAAATCCCCGATCGGTGTTGTGGTGTCGCCTGTCGCGATCAGCTCGGCCATCACGTCCCCCACGCCCGGGCCCAACTGGAACCCGTGACCACAGAAACCGAATGCGTAATAGAGTCCCGGCACCTTGCCGCTCGCACCCATCACCGGCAGCATATCTTCCAGATACCCCTCCGGCCCCGACCAGGTTCGGATAACCTGCACATTGGCAAGCGCCGGGCACAGCCGCACAAGATGAGGCAGTTGCACGGCAAGCACCCGTGGATCGGCTTTGGCAAAGCCGGTTTTCCAGGGCACGTTGACCCGGCGCCCGCCCCCGAACACGATATTGCCGCGCTCGACCTGGCGGAAATAGACCCCGGCGTCACGCTCTCGCGCCCATACCCCGACAACCGGATGCACCCGGTGCGGCAGCGGTTCCGTCACCGCCATCTGCGGCCCGTTCAGGCGCATCGGCACCGGCTCTCCAAACTCCGCCGACATGCGCGCCCCCCAAGCCCCCGCAGCAATCAGCAACTGGTCCGCTTCGAACCGCCCTTTCGTCGTTTCGACGGCAAAGCCTTCGGAGCCGCGCGCGATCTTCAGAACCTCCGCCTCCTCAACGATGTCTGTCCCCGAAACGGCAGCGGCACGCGCAAAGGCCGGCGCGATCAGCCGCGGATTGGCCGAACCGTCCTCCGGCGAAAAGGAGGCCCCGATCGCCTCTGGCCCGAGCCCCGGAAAACGTCGGCGAATGTCGGTTGGCTCCAGCATCTCCAGTTCAAGCCCCCAGGGAAGCGCCGCCCTGGCAAAGGCCTGCATGTCCTCAAGCCCGCCCTGATCGTGGATCAGTCTTAGGTGACCCGTCGCGCGAAATTCGACATCCTCGCCCAGCAAGTCGCGTATCTCACCCCAAAGCGCCCGCGAACGATGGGCCAGTGGCAGTTGCGGAAGATACCGGCCCTGCCGGCGGATATTGCCAAAGCTTGCAACCGTCGCCCCCTGACCGACGAAACGACGCTCCAGCAAGATCACCCGATAGCCCCGGCGGCTCAGGAAAAACGCCACCGACGTACCCATCAGACCGCCCCCAACAATAATGATGTCCATCGACACCTCCAGTTAATCACGACCAAACTTCCACGGCAGGGAACCATCGTCCAATATCCCTTGTTATGTAAACCATAAGCCTTAGCTGTAGACTTACAGGAGCCGCGTAAGGCGCATTGAGCATGAGGCACGATGATCAGGCGCGCCCTCTCGGGATCGCGGATACCTGACATCAGCCCATAGCCAAGGCTTATGGATATACCCACAGTTTGACTTGGCCACTCACAAGGATAGCATGTCAGGTTTCCGGCAAACGCAGCGACAGGGCATCGGCATGAGCGTTCCAACAGGATTTCGTCGTCTGGTTCCCGGCAACCGCCGGACCATCCGGTTTTCCATCGACGGACAGCCGGTTCAGGCGCTGGCCGGCGATAGCGTACTGACCGCACTACGGATCAATATGGCACCCGCGCGCACCAGCGAATTCGGTGACGGCTCCCGCGCGGGCTTTTGCCTGATGGGCGCCTGTCAGGATTGCTGGGTTACACTCAAGGACGGGCGCCGCCTGCGCGCCTGCGAAACCCCCGTCGAGGACGGAATGGATATCATCACTTCACTCCCGAGCGAGACCCAATGGCCCGGCGCGTAGTTATCGTAGGAGCCGGACCAGCCGGCATTCGTGCCGCGGAGGCGCTGGTGCAGGCTGGCCTGCGGCCCGTCGTCATCGACCGCGAAGTCAAATCGGGCGGTCAGATCTACCGGCGTCCGGCTGAGGGGCTCGACCGCCCTGCGGAACACCTTTACGGCGGCGATGCGGCCAAGGCCCGCGCCCTGCACGCGACATTTGACACGCTTGGGACAAGCATCGACTACCGTCCTCGGACCGAGGTCTTTGGCATCACTGAAAACCTTCTGCATATGCACGATGGCGACCGTCTGTATGACCTGCATTTCGACGATCTGATCCTGGCGACCGGCGCGACCGACCGCATTGCCCCGATACCCGGCTGGACCCAACCCGGCGTGTACACGCTTGGCGGGGCGCAGATTGCGCTCAAGGCACAGGGATGCGCCATAGGGCATCGCGTCGCCTTTGTCGGAAGCGGGCCGTTACTGACCCTTGTTGCCGCACAATATGCCGCCGCGGGCGCCGAGGTCGCGGCGGTGCTCGACACGTCGTCTTTTGCGGCCCTGAGACGGGGTCTCCCCCTGATGGCGGCGCGTCCGGGTCTGCTCCTGCGCGGGCTAAAGCTGCGCGCAAGTCTGCGTCGCCATGACATCCCCTATGTCACCGGCGTCCGGGATATCCGCATCGAGGGCGATGGAACGCGGGTCACGGGGCTGCGCTGGACGGTCAAGGGCAAGACCCGACATCTGGATTGTGACGGTGTCGGCATGGGTTGGCATCTGCGTTCGGAAACGCAACTGGCGCAACTGGCCGGCTGCGCCTTTGGCTGGGACCCGGTTGGTCGGCAAAACGCCCCCGACATCGACGACATGGGACGTTCGAGCTGCCCGCATGTTTATCTCGCCGGGGACAGCACCCGCATTCTCGGGGCGGATGGGGCGGAAACCGCCGGATATCTGGCGGCCGCAGCCTGTCTTGAGGACATGGAAAGGCCCGCGCCCTTCCCTGTTGCGCGCCTGCTTCGGCGGATGCAACTGATGCGCCGGTTCGCACGGGGCATCGCCATGGCCTTCCCCTACCCCGATGACATCTGTACCGACCTGCCCGATGAAGCCCTTCTTTGCCGGTGCGAAGCCATCACTGCGGGGGACTACCGCGCCACCATCGCCAAGGCCCATGCGATCGAACCCAACCGCGCCAAGTCGTTGTCACGGGTCGGCATGGGGCGTTGCCAGGGACGCTATTGCGGTGCCGTTGCGGCCCGGATCCTTGCGGTGAATGGCGGGCTTCCTCTTGAACAGCAACCCGGATTGCGGCCCCAGGCACCCGTACGGCCCATGCCGATGAGGCTCTTGCGCGATAATGCTGAAGAAACCGCAGGGTAATCGGGTCAGCGCCTATCGGACAGCTTTTCAAGCATCGGATTTGCGTGTTTCTTGCTCCGCAGATAGAATCATCCGTACCGGTTGCCAACAACCATTGGTTATGGGATGGTCCTCAACCTCAAGCCATCAGAGCGCCTGCCCGATGAACGCACGTCAACTTGAAATCTTCCGCGCCATCATGCGCGACGGATCGGTCACCGCCGCCGCGAATTCGCTGGCAGTGTCGCAACCGGCGGTCAGCAAGGTGCTGCACCACTTTGAAAGCCAGTTGGGCTACCACCTGTTCGAGCGGATCAGTGGCCGTCTGGTTCCGACCATGGAAGCGCATCTTCTGTATGAGGATGCGGACAGAGTCTTTCGCGAAATCGAGGCGTTGAAAAATCTTGCCCGCACAATCGGAGAGCGCAAGGTCGGTCTGTTGCGGATCGGGGCAAGCGCGCCCGTGACCTATTCCATTCTGGCGGGTGCGCTTCTGAAGTTCCGTGCAGAACATCCGCAGGTCAAGGTTCACCTCCACACCCTTCCCAAGGCGGACGTCGAAGAACAGCTTCTGATCGGCGAGATCGACTTTGCACTCACCCTTTCGATGATTCAGGCCCCGACCGTCCGAAGCGAGATTTTGGCACCGGTCCCGATGATGGCGGTGATGCGCCACGACGACCCCCTTGCAAGCAAGACCAGGATCACCCCGCATGATCTGGCTGACCGCCCGCTCATTTCCTACGGCTCGACAACCGCCGATATCGGCCCGGAACTGGACAAGGCGTTTGAGCAATCCGGCTTGAAAAGAGACGTTTCGATTCAACTTTCCTCGTCGCTCGGGGCCATCCCGCTGGTTTCTGGCGGGTTGGGGATTGCGCTTGTGGACGGGCTGATGAAATGGGGAAATTTCGAGGGCCTTGTGGCGCGCCCCTTCTCACCTACGGTGTTCATGGATGTCTCGATCTCGACCAACAGCGCGCGACCGGTGACACGGTTTTTCCGGCCATTCCTGAAGTCGATCAAGGAACTCCTCAATGATGGGGAACCCGCAAAGAGCCATCCCCGAAACACGCCCGCTACCGAATAACGTGGCAAGGGCCTGGGGACGACCCCGATCAATCCGACGGACGAAACAAGTCATCTTCCCGGTTGTCTGAAATTGGCCCAGACCATTACCCCCATTTTGCGCCTATAACCTTTGCTCATTGTCTTTGATCCAGATGATCTTGGGCCTTTGCCCCGAAACATGGTCACATAGCCCCCGAACAGTGGCAAGAACGACAGTTCGGCCGAAGAAAAGCTCCAACCGACAAGGCCTCATGCCATGAAAACATTCATCACCGCCGACCAACTGATTGATGGAACCGGGGCTGCGCCGCTTCGCAATCCCGTTCTTGAACTGGAAGGGGGGCGTATTCGTGCGGTGCATAATGGCAGTGCGGGCCGCCCCGGTCCCGACGCCGGTGAGTTGCTTGAGTACCCGGGCGCAACCATCCTGCCGGGCCTGATCGACACACATGTGCATCTCAACCTGCCCGGCACCGGCCCCACGCTGGAAGAGGCGATGCGCGAGGGCATCGAGGTCATGACCGCCACCGCAATGGGCAGTGCCGCGCAGGCGCTTAGGGCGGGGATCACGACGGTCCGCGATCTGGGGGCTTTCGGAACCACCAGTTTTGCAGCCCGCCGCGCGCTTGATCTTGGCTATGGAAAGGGCGCAAGGATCGTTGCCTGCGGTGCGCCGATCACCATCACCGGCGGCCACTGCTGGCAGATGGGGGGCGCCGCCGACGGAATCGAAGGGCTGCGCCGGAAGGTGCGCGAACTTTGCCGTGACGGCGCCGATTTCATCAAGGTCATGGGCTCTGGCGGCGGCACCGTCGGCACCCGCTCGTGGAAGCCGTCGTTCACCCGAGACGAGATGAATGCCATCGTCGATGAGGCACATCGCAACGAACGCCGCGTGACCGTGCATTGTCTGTGTGGCGCGTCGATCTCAAACGCGGTGGCCGCCGGGGCCGACCAGATCGAACATGCGAATTTCCTGGTAGATGCCAGCGGGCGGCAGGAATACGACCCCGCAGTGGTCGACCAGATCGCCCGCGCCGGTATCCCGGTGACGACCACGCTGGTGGTTTATGTCGCCTCGGTCTTTCACTATCGCAACAAGGAACGGCTGACACCGGTCGAACAGGCAATGGTAGACAAATGGTGCCGCCGCGCCGAAGAGACGCTTGATTATCTTGACCGGATGACGCGCGCTGGGGTGCGCTTTGTCGCGGGTACCGATGCCGGCTGGCGGTTTACGCCCTTCGATGCACTGATGCTCGAGCTGGAAATCATGAACAAGGGCAGCTACGCCACGCTGGACGCGATCACGGCGGCGACCGGCGACGCAGCTGATGTGATCGGAGCGGAAGACATCGGGAAACTGCGCCCCGGTCACCGCGCCGATGTTCTGGTTGTCGATGGCGATCCGCTGGCGGACCTTGACTGTCTTCGTGATCCACTTCTTATCCTCCAGGATGGTCAATCCCAGCATATCACGGGGCGCGCCAATCTCACTCCGACGGCGCAAGCCAAACCGCTCTGAACTCCACTCCCGGAAGGAACCAAATGACCAACACACCGCTTTGCGTCGCCATTGTCGGCATGGGCAAATGGGGGCAGATCCTTGTGAACTCGGTTCAGGGCCGCAGCGAGAAGATCCGTTTCGTCGCTGGCACCACTCGAACACCGACCAAGGTCACCGGCTTCGCCGCGCGACAGGGGATCGAAATGCTGCCCGATCTTGATGCGGTGCTTGCGCGGAACGACATTCAGGGTGTCGTCCTTGCCACGCCCCACAGCCAACACCGCGCCCAGATCGAAGCGGCTGCCGCGGCAGGCAAGCATGTGTTCTGTGAAAAGCCCCTGGCCCTAACCGCCGATGACGCCGAAGCGGCCTTTGCTGCCGCCGAGCAGGCAAACGTGACCCTTGCCATCGGCCACAACCGCCGTTTCCTACCCGCCTATACCAAGCTGTGTCAGTTGGTTCAGGAAGAGATCGGCGAGCTGAGGCAGGTCATCGGCAATTTCTCGACCGGCCCGTGGCGTTACAGCGCCGAAAGCTGGCGCACCGATCCCGCCGAAAGCCCCGCCGGCGGCATGACCGGCCTTGGTATTCACACGGTCGACGCCCTGATCGGGCTGGGCCTGAAGCCTGCTGAGGTCACCGTCGCGAACCGTCGCCGTGCGGCGCATGGTCTGGCCGATACCGTCACTGCACTGATCGAGAATACCGACGGAACGCTTGCCATCGTGACAACTGTCTCCGGGCCCGGCAGCTTCTGGCGGATCGAAGTCTTCGGCTCCGCCGGTTGGGCCGCGATGAACGGGGAACACAGTGTTTCGTTCGGACGCCTCGGCGAGCCGGAGCAGGTCTGGAACTTCGCCTTTAGCGACATGGAGCGCGCCGAACTGGAAGCCTTTGCAGATGCCATAACGGGCAAAGCCCCTTATCCGATCACCGCAGAGCAGGGCCTGCGCGGGATTCGACTGTTCGAGTCCATCTGCGCCGCCGCCGCAGACGCTCCGGGCGGACGCGCCAGCCGCGCGGTTTTGCAGGGGTAACCAGCCCTTTCCAGAATGTGCATGGAAACGCCCGGTCATTTCGGTTCGGGCGCCATTCACTGGCGTCCTAGGCGTCCAGACCGCCAAAATGAAAAGCCTTGGTTTCGAGGTATTCCTCGATCCCTTCCCGTGCGCCTTCCCGCCCAAGACCCGAGGATTTCACACCACCGAAAGGCGCCTCGGCATGGCTGACCACCCCGGTGTTCAACCCAACCAGGCCCACGTCAAGCGCCTCCCCGAACCGGAAGGCCCGCGCCATATCGGTGGTGAAGAAGTAGGCCGCCAGACCGAAGGGCGTACCATTGGCGATGGCCAACGCCTCTTCTTCGGTCTCGAACCTGAAGATCGGTGCAACCGGACCGAAGGTTTCCTCATTCGCCAATTGCATCTCTGTCGTGACCCCGGTCAAAACCATTGGATCGGCGAATTGCACTGTCAGATCGCGCTTGGCAGTGGCACGCTGCGCACCCTTGGACAGTGCATCCTCGACATGGGTATTGATCTTGCCTATCGCGGCTGCGTTGATCATCGGGCCGATCTGCGTGTCGTCGCCCATCCCGGAGCCGACTTTCAACGCATCGACGCGTTTGGCAAGAGCCGCGACAAAGGCATCGTGAATCCCCGATTGCACAAGGATACGGTTGGCACAGACACAGGTCTGCCCGCCGTTGCGGAACTTGGAGGCCATCGCCCCCTCGACCGCCGCGTCCAGGTCGGCATCATCGAAAACGATAAAGGGGGCATTGCCGCCCAGTTCCAGCGACATTTTCTTGAGCGTGGGCGCACATTGTTCCGCCAGCAGCGCCCCGATCCGCGTCGAGCCGGTAAAGGACAGCTTACGCACGACAGGTGAAGCGGTCAGCGTTGCACCTATGACCTCGGGTCGCCCGGTCAGAATGTTCAGGACGCCCGCCGGGATGCCCGCCCGTTCGCCCAAAACACCCAGGGCCAACGCCGAGTAGGGGGTGAAATCAGAGGGCTTGATGACCATCGTGCAACCGGCGGCCAGTCCCGACGCGACCTTGCGAGTGATCATCGCGTTCGGAAAATTCCAGGGCGTGATGATGGCACAAACCCCAACAGGTTCTTTCATGGCAAAGATCTTCTTGCCCGCCACCGGCGAGGGAATGATATAGCCATTGATCCGCCGCGCTTCTTCCGCGAACCAACGCACGAAAGAGGCACCATAGAGGATTTCCCCCTTCGCCTCGGCCAGCGGCTTGCCTTGTTCGGCGGTCAGGATCATCGCCAGATCATCAGCATGATCCAGCATCAACTGATACCAGCGCATGAGGATATCCGCGCGCTCTGCATGGGTACGCTTGCGCCACGCTGTCATGGCGGCCTCGGCTGCGGCGATGGCCGCTGTGGTCTCTTCGGCGGTACAATCGGGCATATGCCCGATGGGGCTGTCAGTGGCGGGGTTCAGCACCGGCAAGTCCGCTCGGGTCAGCCAGTCACCATTGATCAGGGCCGCTTCGCGGAAAAGATCCGGGTCGGCCAGAAGGTCACGCAGATTGGCGATCGGGGTATCGTGGACTGTCATGTTCACACCTCCAGTGCAGCGCAAATGGTTTTGGTGATTTCTTCGGTCGAATTCTGTCCGGGGCGCGTTCCGATCCCTTTCGCGGTCGCCTCCTCGATGGCACGCAGGATGGCGGCTGCCGCCTCACCTTCGCCCAGATGGTCAAGCATCTGCGACCCGGACCAGATCGCGGCAATCGGGTTGGCGATATTCTGCCCCGCGATGTCGGGGGCCGATCCATGCACCGGCTCGAACATCGACGGTGCCGAGCGGTCAGGACAGATATTGGCCGAGGCCGCAAAACCCAGCCCCCCCTGAATGGCCGCGCCAAGATCCGTCAGAATGTCACCGAAGAGGTTGGAGGCAACGACCACGTCCAGATCCTGCGGTGCCATCACCATCTTGGCGGCCATCGCGTCGATATGCATGTGACTGACCGTCACTTCCGGATATTCCGCGGCCAGTTCGCGCGTCACCTCGTCCCAGAACACCATCGAGTATTTCTGAGCGTTGGATTTCGTGACCGATGTCAGATGGCCGCGTCGCGCCTTGGCCTGTTCAAATCCGAAGCGCAGGATACGCTCAACCCCTATCCGGGTGAACACCGAGGTTTCGACCGCGACCTCGTTGTCCTTGCCCTGATGCACACGGCCACCGGCCCCTGAATATTCACCTTCGGTATTTTCGCGGATGCAAAGAATATCGAACGCCGACGTTTTCAGCGGGCCTTCGACACCGGCCAACAGACGGTGCGGCCGGATATTCGCATATTGATCGAATGCCTTGCGGATCGGCAGCAACAGCCCATGCAGCGACACCGCGTCCGGCACCGTATCCGGCCAGCCCACTGCCCCCAGATAGATTGCATCGAAGCCGCGCAGGGTCTCGATACCATCCTCGGGCATCATTGCACCGGTCTTCAGATAGTAATCGCAGGACCAGGGAAAACTCTCGGTCTCCAGTGTAAATCCATAGCGGCGGGCTGCGACGTTCAGGACGGCCATCGCCGCATCCGTCACATCAACGCCGATCCCGTCACCGGGAATGAGGGCAAGTCTGTAGGTGATCATGTCGTTCTCCTTGGAAGGGCGCGGTCAGGACGGCTCAGAGGTCAATCAGAATCGATTTGGGACGAAGGTTCGCGCGATAGGCCTCGCGGCCCAGATCCGAGCCGAGGCCGCTGGATTTCCAGCCGGTCGTCGGCAGGATGTGATCGCGCGACCGCCCGTATCTGTTGACCCATACGGTGCCCGCCTCAAGCCTGCGGGTCAGACGCATCGTGCGGCTGAGATCACGGGTGAACAACCCCGCGCAAAGCCCATAGGTCGGGTGACTGGCAAGGATCATCGCCTCGTCCTCGGTGGCGAAGGTCTGGAAGGTCGCGACCGGGCCGAAAATTTCCTCGCGGACCGCCGGGCTGTTTTCGGTGACACCCGTGATCAGGGTCGGCTGATAAAAGCTGCCCTCCCGCTCAAAGCGGCACCCGCCACAGACCAGTTCGGCGCCCTGTCCCACTGCCGCCTGCACGATGCCGTCGATCCGGGCCAGCTGTGTCTCGGAGATGATCGGCGAAAACCCGGCTTCGGAGGCCAGCGTATGCGCCGGGCGGTAGCGGGCAAACCGCTCGGTCAGCTTCGCGGCAAGCGCCTCGGCGATCTCCTCGGCGACGATCATCCGCGATCCGGCAACACAGCCCTGCCCCGCATTCGCCATGATCCCACGGTCAAGGCAATCGGCGGCCAGGTCCAGATCCGCATCGGCAAAGACCAGCATCGGGCTTTTCCCGCCCAGTTCCAGCGTCATCGGCTTGATGCCCGTGCGCGCGATGTTTTCCATGATGGCGCTGCCGGCACGGGTCGATCCGGTAAAGGACACCTTGTCGATGCCCGGATGTCCGGTGATGGCCACGCCCGTGGTTTGCCCGTCGCCCAGGACGATGTTCAGGATACCTTCGGGAATACCCGCCCGCACGGCCAGTTCCGCCATGTAGAGCGTCGAATAGGGGGTCATTTCGGATGGTTTCAGCACCACGGCATTGCCCGCGGCCAGCGCCGGGCCCAGCTTCCAGCCGGCCATGGAAATCGGGACGTTCCAGGGCGTGATCGCACCGATTACGCCGTAGGGCTCTTCGGCCACGTAGCCAAAGTGATCGTCGGACACGGGCACCAGCGCCCCGCCCTCCTTGTCCGCAAATTCCGCGAAGAAACGAATCTGTTCGGCCGTCACGACCAGATCGCCCGTCAGGACCTGCGTGAAGGGGCGCGAAGAACAGATCGCCTCAAGCCCGGCCAGCGTTTGCGCCTCGGCCTCCATCAGGTCGGCCCAGGCACACAGCAGGTTGCGCCGCTCGCGTGGTCGCAGCGTTGCCCAACCCGACCGCTCAAGCGCCTCACGCGCAGTCCGAACCGCAAGATCGACGACATCGGCACTGGCACAGGGAATAGAGCCAAGCACCTCGCCGGTAGACGGCGAACGGATTTCGATCTCCTTCGGCCCGTCGATGTAGGCGCCGCCAATGAAATGCGCATCTGGAAGTTTGAGACCGGCAGGATCGCAGGCAAAGGACATATGGAACCTCATCGTGAAAGTGGTGCGCTCAAGGTCCTGCACACCGGACGAAAAGAGGTGCCGAAGAGCGCATGCGCACAGCATCATCGGTTTCAGTCGGGGGCTGGACAGCAGATTATTCGGCCCCGCGCACCCTGCCTCAGAACTTCGAGACCTTACCCCATTGCGATCGCTCGAACCGGTTCAGCTTGTACTGTGCGGTTTCGGTGATGGGTGCACGGCCGATCACGAGATCCGCAACCAGATGCCCGACACCCGGTCCGATCCCGAACCCGTGCCCTGACAACCCGGCAGCCAGTGTCAGGCCCGGAATGCCGATATCGGCGTCGATCACCGGAACTCCGTCCGGCGTACTGTCGATATAGCCCGCCCAACTGGCCTGCATCGGAATATCGCCTAGCGCGGGCAGAAGCTTGCGACCACGGCGCAATGTTTCCTCCACATGAGCTTTGGATGGCTGGGGATCGAGGATACGCACTCGCTCCATCGGGGTTTCCTGATCCAGAGCCCAGATGGCCCGCGTCTCGAAACCCGCCTTCCAGGCCTGCAACCCACCCGGAGAAAGCACTTTCCAGCGTTTCGCGAACATCGGCAGAAAGTGTTTCGCGCCGCGGATCATTCCCGGCGTCGGGTCCACATGGCTGCGCCCGGAAACGGCAACGGTATAGCCTCCGTCGAACCGGCGCGTGACCGAGGCCGCCGCCGTGTGTACCGCATCGGGCAACCCCTGCCCGCCCGGCTTCAGCGACAGAATGGAACTCCGCACCGAAGCCTGCGGAAAGAAGATGCCGGATTGATGCAGGAAACTACCCGCCCACGCCCCGCCAGACAGGACGACAAGCGGTGTTCGGATCACGCCGTGCTCGGTAACCACAGCAGACACCGCGCCAGCCGAAGTTTCAATGCCGCGCGCCGCACAGTTCTGAAGAACGACCGCCCCATGTTTCCGAGCGCCCTGTGCGATCAACGGCGCGGCGCGCGACGGGTCTGCCGTTCCATCGGTTGGCGACCAGACCCCCCCGGCCCATGTCTTGCCGGTGGTCGCGCCCCGTTCGGTCGCTTCGGCGCTGCTCAGCATGCGCGTGTCCACGCCTTCGCCCCGTGCGAAACGCCCCCAGTTGGCCCAGCCTTCGATTTCGGCCGCATCGTCGGACAGATACAACAAACCGCAGCGCCTGAAACCAAGGTCAGCCCCGATATCCCTGGTCATTTCTTCCCAAAGGGCAAGGCTGTGGGTCGACAAGGGAAGTTCACGGGCATCGCGGTTCTGCTGTCGGCACCAACCCCAGTTGCGGCTGGATTGTTCGGCACCCACGCGCCCTTTTTCAAGCAGAACAGCTCTCATGCCGGAGCGCGCCAGCCAGTAGGCGGTACTGACACCAACGATTCCGGCGCCGATCACAACGCAATCCACCTCCTGTGGAAGTTCATTTTCTGTTTCAATCTGCATCAAGGGGGCTGGCATGGATGTCTCCGATCGTTTCCCGCAACCTACGCGACATCTCCCAGCCACTTGTGCCAGATGCTGTAGACGAAACGGCATTTTATGTTGAATGTAGTTGACTAAAAAGGGCGGCTGTCGTTCACAGGTGACGTAGGGTGCCTGAAAGTGAAGGAAGATCAATGACGCCCCGTTACAAGCTCGACCGTATCGATCTAAAGATCCTCGCTGAATTACAGCGCAACGGGCGGATCACGAATGTCGAACTTGCAGAATTGGTAAACCTTTCACCCTCGCCCTGCCTGATGCGGGTAAAGAAGCTTCAGAAGGCGGGCTATATCCTGGGCTATTCCGCCCTGATCGACATTGCCAGTCTCGGCGATACCCTGACGGTTTTCACCGAATTCACGCTGAAGAATCATCGCCAGATTGATTTCGCGCGCTTTCAGGAAGCCCTGGAAAAGGTACCCTCGTGCGTGGAATGCCATCTGGTGTCAGGGGGGTACGATTATCTCGCAAAATTCGTCACCTCTTCGATCACCAGCTATCAGAACGTCGTCGAGGCCCTGATTGATCGCGACATCGGGATCGACAAATACTTCAGCTTCGTGGTGATCAAGACCCCCTTCGTTAAAACGCAATTACCCCTGACAGAGTTGTTCGAGGAAAGAATCTGACAGCGCTTGCGCACTGCCAGCCCTGTTCAGCGGTTCGCGAATTGTGCGATCAGTTCAGGGTCCTGTTCCAGGCTACTCAGCCAGCCAGTACTCAGTTTCGGAATCGAGGAAATCAGCAACCGTGAATAGGGATGCGTTGCAAGGTCCGACATCCGAAGGGCCGGCAGGGCTTCGACAATCTCGCCTTTGAACATCACCAGCACATCATCGCAGATTGCCTCGACCGTGGACAGGTCGTGACTGATGAACATGTAGCTGAGCCCCAGTTCATTCTGCAATTCCTTGAGCAAATCAAGGATGGCAGCCGCAACCACAGTATCCAGAGCGGATGTGATCTCGTCGCAGAGGATCAGCTCTGGCTGTGCCGCCAGCGCACGCGCCAGGTTGACGCGCTGCTTCTGACCGCCTGACAATTCGCTTGGAACGCGGTGACGCATATTGCCGGGCAAATGCACCATGTCCAGCAATTCGATTACCCGGGCTTCGCGCGCCTTGCCTCTGAGGCCATGATAGAAGGTCAGCGGCCGCGCAAGGATGCTGCCAATGGAATGGCCGGGGTTCAGAGCCGTGTCCGCCAGCTGAAACACGATCTGGGTGCGACGCAACTCTTCCTTCGACCGCTTTGCCAGATCATGGTGTGTTTGTCGGCCATTCATCAGGATTTCACCGGAATAGGCGGGCAGAATACCCGCCACGGCTCGTGCCAGGGTCGATTTTCCCGACCCGGATTCACCGATCACCCCAAGATTGCGGCCGCGTTCGAGCCGAAACGAGACATCCTTGAGCACCTTGACCGGAGGCTCGCCCTTGCGAACGGTTCCGTAGCCCGCAAACAGGTTGCGGACCTCAAGGATCGGTTCCTGTTTGTCATCCATGGTGGATGCAATCACCTGATGCGGGGAGGGTTCGAAAGCGGCCAGAAGTTCCTTGGTGTAGGGATGGTGGGGCGCGTTAAGGATCTGATCTGTCGTGCCCTCCTCTTGTACCTCGCCGCCGCGCAGGACGACGATCCGGTCAGCGATCTGCGCCACAACGGCAAGGTCATGGCTGACATAGACTCCGGCACAACCGCCTGCGGCCATGATGGATTTGAAGGCCCGAAGCACCTCGATCTGGGTGGTGACATCCAGCGCCGTCGTCGGTTCGTCGAAGATCACAAGCTGCGGATCGGAAATCAGCGCCATCGCCGCTGAAAGGCGTTGTAGCTGCCCCCCCGACACCTGGTGCGGATATCGGCTGCCGATATTTTCCGCATCCGGCAGCGCCAGCGCACGAAACAGTTCAACCGCCTTGGCCCGTGCCGTGGAGCGGGGCATCAATTTGTGAATCTCGGTCGTTTCGATCACCTGGTCGATGATCCGCTTGGACGGGTTGAAGGCCGCGGCGGCAGATTGCGGAACATAGGAAACCTCTGTGCCCCGCATCCCGGCCCGCGCCCGTCGAGACATCGCGGTAACGTCATTTTCGCCAACACGGATCTGTCCCCCTTGTATGGAACAGCCCGTGCGGGTGTGCCCCATCAGGGACAGCGCGATCGTGGTCTTGCCCGACCCGGACTCACCGATCAGCGCAAGGATTTCACCCGGGGCGATGTCGAAATCCACCCCCTTGATGATCTCGACCTCGCGGCCCGAATCCGTCACCGCACCGATTTTCAGGTTCCGGACGCTGACAAGCGGCGTGTTGCTTTCTGTCGCGGTCATCATTCACTCCTGTCACGGATACGGATTGGCAGGTTGTCGATAAACATATTCACCGAAATGGTCAGCGATGCGATCGCGATCGACGGAAAGATGACCGCTGGCGCCCCGAAACTGAGACCTTCGATATTCTCCCGAACCAGCGCGCCCCAGTCCGCATTGGGCGGCTGCACGCCAAGACCGAGGAAGGACAGGCCAGAGAGCACCAGAACGATAAAGACAAACCGCAGTCCCAGGTCGGCCAACACCGGCCCGAGGATATTGGGAAAAATCTCACGCAGGATCAGATAGCCGGTGCCTTCGCCACGGGCACGGGCCACAGTAACGAAATCCATCGTATTGATGTTGACCGCCAACGCCCGCGCAAAGCGGTAGGAACCCGGCATGTAGATTGCTGTCAGTGTCAGGATCAGTACCGGAATCGAAGATCCCACGGCAGCCACGACGACCAACCCGAAAAGCAGCGCGGGAATACCGTTATAGGCATCCAGGAACCGTGACAGGATCATGTCGAACCAGCCCCCGGCCACGGCAGCGATCATACCAAGCAAAACGCCGATGGTACAGGCCAGCGTCACCGCCGCAAGAGAGATGCCAACGGTATAACGCGCACCCGTGATGATGCGGGAAAAGATATCCCGCCCAAGGTAATCGGTACCCATCCAGTATTGCGAAGAGACCGGACCGAAGTAGTCCCAGTCGACGATCTCACCGGGCGGATATGGCGCCAGGTAGGGTCCAGCCAGTGCCACCAGCGCCCAAAACAGGATGACCGCGAGACCGATGCGACCAACCCAGTTGAAAACGAAATTCGGGCCGCCTGCCTTGGCATTTTCGGACGGCGAGGAAGAGTCGGAAACAGCCATCACTTACGAAGCCTCGGGTTGGAGAGAACGGCAATCACATCGGCCAGGGTGATCAGCGACAGGTAGCTGACGCAAAAGATCATGGCGCAGGACTGGATCAGTGGAAGATCGCGGGTGGACACGGCATCGACCATCAGCTTGGCGACACCGGGGTAGTTGAAAATCGTCTCGACGATGATCACACCACCGACAAGGTAACTGAGCGAGAGCGCTACCGCATTGGCGATCGGGCCAAACGCGTTCGGTAGCGCGTGGCGCAGCACCTGCCGCGATAGCGATGCCCCCTTGAGCAAGGCCATCTCTACATAAGGCGTATTGATCGTCTCGATGACCGCAGCGCGCGTCATTCGGATCATCTGCGCCGATACGACAAACGACAACGAGATCACCGGCATGGCATAGGCTCGCAGGATCGCGCCCCATGAATCGACATTCGCGCCATAGCTCAGCGCCGGCAGCCAGCCCAGCCAGACCGCAAAAATCAGGACGGCAAGGGTGGCGACCATGAATTCGGGGACCGAGATGACCGAAATCGTCAGGATCGAAACGGCGCGGTCAAAGATCGATCCACGCCACATGGCGGCACAGATACCCAGCGTCAGCGCGATGGGTACGGAAACCAGCGTCGTCACCGCGGCAAGACGCAACGAATTTGACAGGCGGCCCCCGATCAGGTCCGCAACTTCCATGTTATTGACATAGGATGTGCCCAGATCGCCCTGGAACAGGCCGGTTAGCCAGCCGATGAAACGGGAAAGGGCCGGTTCGTCCAGTCCCATCGCCTCGCGCAGTCCGGCGACGGCTTCGGGAGTTGCGGCCTGTCCAAGCAGGATCTCGGCCACATCGCCCGGCAGCAGCGCAGTTGCGAAGAAGACTGCGAAGGACACGATGACAAGCGTCAGCAGAGCAATGCCCAACCGCTGTAGGACCAGATAATACGGCAATAGAGATCGGGGCAAAAGACACCTCTCTTTCGGGGGGCGGGTATGAATCGGAACCGCGCGAATACCACGCGGTCCCGACAGGCGTTCAGACGTCAGGCATTCAGCCAGACGTATTCAGCAAAGGCATAGCCCATCATGCCCCCCAACGGGTTGTTTTGCAGGCCACCCAGCTTGGTCGTCACCGCGTCGACGTTGGAAATATACACTGGAATGATCGTGCCTGCTTCGTTAGCGATCATTTCCTGCAATTCCCAGTACATCGCGGTCCGCTTCTCTTCGTCCAGAAGGCCACGCGCCTCGACCATCATCTTGTCGAATTTCTCCGACTTGTAATGGCTCTCGTTCCACGGCGCATCGGACGCGTAAAGAAGCGAGAACAGGATGTCCGGCGTCGGGCGCGGGTTGATGTTGCCGAAATGGACCGGCGACTTCAGCCAGTAGTTCGACCAGTACCCATCCGACGGCACGCGATCGACCTTGAAGTTCATGCCAACCTGCGAACCGGCCTGTTGCACGACGGTCGCCATGTCGACAGAAGACCCGGCAGCGTCCGAGGCGACCAACGGGATTTCCGCCCCCAGAAGGCCCGCTTTCTCGAAGTGGTACTTGGCCTTTTCGGGGTCGTGGGCGCGGGGTGCAAGATTGGGGTTATGGTAACGGTTCGCGGGCGAAACCGGCTGATCGTTGGCGATCTCGGCAAGCCCGCGCATCACTGATTTCTGGATCTGCTCGCGGTTGATCAGGGATTTCATACCATCGACGAAATCCATCTGGTCGCCCGGCGGCATATCAAGACGGATGTTGAGGTTGGTATAGTTGCCTGCGGTGGAGATCGAGGCCGTTACCCCGTCCTGCCCTTCGATCATCCGCAGCGAACGCGGGTTGACCGCCGCAGCCAGGTGGATATCGCCGGACAGCAGCGCGTTCACGCGCGCGTTGTTGTCGGGAATGGCAGTAAACTCGAAACTGTCGAGATAGGCGCCCTGTTCCTTGAAATAGTTCGGGTTCCGCACGCCAACCGACCGCACGCCCGGTTCGAACACTTCGCTGATGAAGGAACCGGTGCCGTTTGCGTTGCTGAAATCGGTCGTGCCGTCGGCGATGATCATGAAGTGATGCAGTGCTAGGATCGTCGGAAGGTCGGCATTGGGTTCGGCCAGGACGATCTTGACGGTCAGATCGTCAAGTTTGGAAATTTCGGTCATCTGCTTGGCGATGGAGTTCGCCTTGGAACCGACCGCCGGATCAAGATGACGGTTGAGCGAATAGACGACGTCCTCCGCGTTCAGCGTCTTTCCATCGTGGAACTGAACACCGGACTTCAGCTTCACTTCCCAGGTCTGCGCATCATCCGAAGAAATGCTGTCTGCCAGTTCCATCTGAGCCACGCCCTGCTCGTCGAGGAAGGTCAGACGGTTGTAGTAGGCACAGCAGCGCACATAGTCGGTCGACAGGGTGGCCTTTGCCGGGTCCAGCGTGTCTGCGGTGGAGGAGGACCAACCAGCCGCCCGGAGCGTACCGCCCATCGTCGGGGTCTGGGCGACGGCCTCCGAGGCCTTCAGCAGAAGCGACCCACCCGCAGCTGCGGTCACGCCCGATGCCATCAGCATCCTGAGAAGATCGCGGCGCGACGCCCCGCGGCGAATCATGTTCTCGACCGCGGCATCATCGCGACCGGTCCAGTTTGTCGGTGTCTTTGTCATGTCAGTTTCCCTGTTGATTAAAAGTTGAGTTGAATGCGGTCTTCATGCCGCATGAGGGCGGTGAGTCAGGCGCCAAAGGCCTCCTCGACCGTATCGGCCAGCTCGCTCAGCGCATGAAAGTGATAGTCCGGTTCGGTAAACTCTTTCGGCTCAATCGTGCCGCCATATCCGGCCTGCCCGTGGCGGCGCTGAATCCATGCGTTGGTCATGCCCAGTTCGCGTGAAATGCCGATGTCATGATACTGGCTTTGGGCCGTATGCAGGATATCACCCTTGCCTCCGCCATCATTGGCGACATGGGCGAAGACCTGTTCAAAAAAGGCAGGGTCGGGTTTTTCCGTGCCCATCTCGTCGACAGTGAACCCCGCCCAGAACGGGTTACCCAGCTTTGCAGCGAATTTGTCGAACGCCCAACGGCGGGCATTGGTCATGGCGATCAGTTTGTAGCGGGACTTGAGCCGTGCCAACGCCTCCACGCTGTCGGGAAAGGGTTGTGCCTCACCCACCGCGTCAATCATGTGCTGACGATAGTCTGGCGTGTCCGGCAAGCCGAAGACAGCGGCGATACGCCCATAGCACCGCCCCAGATCGTCGGGGAATTTCCCGGCATCCGCATCGTAGCGCGCATCGCGGTAGACCGAGAGCGCCGCCTCCCCGTCCAGATCGATCCCCTCCTTCGATGCGATCTCTGTCAATCCGGCCTTGATCGCCCCTTCAAAGTCGATAAGTGTGCCGACCACGTCGAAACTGATATATCCGAATACCGTTAGCGGTTTTGCTGTGGTGGCTGTTGCCATCCTGGTGATCCCCTCTGAATGGAAAGGTCCGATGCCACCGCAGTATCTGAGCTGCGCGCCCCCGAATCCGATCGATTTCGACATCGGGCAATCGTCCTAACGCGGTTTGCCCGGACCTTCATTTCGTCTCCGTTCCTTGTAGCCTCACCCCTAAATCGCCCGAGAAGAATCCGAATTCCGGGGGGGGCACAGCATAATCTTCTGTATTCACTGAAACGACGGCATTTATCCTGCCAGCCATGGCTGGGCCTCAATATCCCCTTTGCTGATCGATCCGACCTGGCAGTTCCTCTCTGTTCCGCCCTGTCCGGATCACCTCAAGCGCATGACGCGCACCTTCCGCGTGATCGGTGCTTGCTGCCACATGTGGCGTGATGACGATCCGCGGGTCGTGCCAGGCCCAGTGATCTTCGGGCAGAGGTTCCGGATTCGTCACATCCAGCATGGCCGACGCCAGCTGGCCCCGGTCCAACGCCGATTTCAGTGCATCCATGTCCAGTTGCGCCCCACGCCCTGCGTGAACCAGCCGCGCGCCCCGGGGCAGTTTTTCGAACAACTTCGCACTCAGGATTGCACGCGTATCCTCCGTCAGCGGCAAAAGGCAGACCAGAATTTCTGCCTGCGCCAGAAAGGCGTCCAGATCGGCTTCTCCGTAGACCGCCACCCCCTCGACCGGTTGACCCGACCGGGACCAGCCCGAAACCTCGAACCCCATCGTCCCGAGGGTCCAGGCCACCAGCCGACCGATGCGACCGATACCCATGATCCCAACCCGAACGCCCCGCGTCCGGGGAACCGCATGGGCAGACCATTGCCCACGGTTCGCCTGATGCAGATAAATCGGCATGTCGCGATGCAGCATAAGGGTGGCCATGACCACCCAGTCACGTACCATTTCCTCGATCCCCGGAGCGATGGTCCGCACAAGCGCAACACCCTCCGGCATCGGCGGCATCTGATCCACGCCCGCGCCGGCACTGATCACCGCCTCCAGGTTCGGATAGCGCTTCAGATCCTCAGGCGGAACCCAGCAAAGGATATGGGTGACGGCTGCGGGATCGCTCACCGCCTCCTCACCGACGATCATGTCCTCTCCGGCCCCGGCAAAAATCGGCCCCCATACGGCGGCCCGCTCGGGCGTCGACAGGAACAGCAGCGCCATCAGCGAAGGACCGCGCGAATCTCCGAGTCCTCCAGCGTAAGATCAAGCACCTTTCGGGTGCGCTCGACGATTGCGTCGATCTCGGCATCGGTGCAACACAGCGGCGGCGCGTAGGCAAAAATACCCTGCGCGAAGGATCGCACGATCAGCCCCTGCTCCCAGGCCCGATCGAACAGACGGGTGGCAGGCTGCATCGAAGCGGGCAACGGAGTCTTTTTGACCTTGTCCGTTACCAGCTCAACCGCCGCCAGCATCCCGCGTCCGCGCACATCCCCCACAAGCGGATGATCGCGCAGCGACTCGAGGCCTGCCATCAGGCGGACGCCCGCCTTCACACCGTTTTCGAACAACCCGCCCTCGTACAGCGCGAGAACCTCAAGCGCGACGGCGGCAGAAACCGGATGCGCCGAATAGGTAAAGCCATGGCCCACGGCCTTGGCTCCCGCGCCTTCGGCAATGGTCTCGTAGACATGATCGCGCATGAACACCGCGCCCATCGGAATATAACCGGACGTCAAGCCCTTGGCGCAGGTCATCAGGTCCGGCACGATGCCCTCGTCTTCGCAGGCAAAGATCGGGCCGGTGCGGCCAAAGCCGGTGATGACTTCATCCGCAATGAACAGAATATCCAGTTCCGCGCAGACGTCGCGCATAGCCTTGATCCAGCCTTTCGGCGGAACCAACACGCCACCGGACCCCTGGACAGGTTCGACATAGAACGCCGCCACCTTTTCCTCGCCGATCTCCGCAACCTTGGCGCGCAGTTCTGCGACCGAGGCATCGATGACGGCCTGCGGATCGTCCCCCAGCGGATTGCGGTAAAGGTAATGCGACGAAATTTTGTGCTGCCAGGCATAGGGCACGCCGAACCCGTCATGGAAACCCGGAAGGGCCGTCAGCCCCGCGCCCATGGTCGTAGACCCGTGATAGCCCTGCTCGACCGAGATGAACTGATCGCGCCCGGGCTGTCCCTTGGAATGCCAATAATAGCGGACAAAGCGGATCGTGCTGTCCACCGCGTCAGAGCCGCCGAGAGAGAAATAGATGTGATTCAGATCGCCCGGGCTGCGTTCCGCAAGGGCGGCGGCAAGACGGATCGGCGCTTCTGCGCCCAGATCGAAATAACCGGTGGCATAAGGCAGGTCGCGCATCTGCCGAGCGGCGGCTTCAACCACGCTTTCGTGTCCGTAGCCGGCATTGACGCACCACAGCCCGGCGAAACCGTCAAGCAGCTCGCGGCCCTCGGAATCGGTAACCGTCGCCCCCTTGGCTGAGCGCAGGACACGCACCCCGCGCTCTTCATGACCGCGAAAGGAGGAAACGGGGTGAACAAGGTGTTGGCGGTCCAGTTCAACAAGGGAATTGGCAAGCATGTCAGTCTCCGATGGAATCAGCCCAGTGCCTGAGACACGAGGGCAAAGGTTTTGAATTCAGTGTTGCGAACGGGGCGGGCATCGCGTCGCATGGCGATACCGCCCCCAACGAGGGCAAGACCAAGCGCTTCGGCATGATCGGACAGGCCGCTGTCCTCGGGCAGGTCGATACGCAGGAACCGGCCCTCACAGCGGCGCGCCGCTTCGCTCAGCAGCGCCCGCGCCGAAACGGACTCTTGCGCCACGATCGGACCAACAACCTTGCCCCGGCCAAAATCGCGCAGCAGGGCAAACCCCTGATCCACAATAAGAATCTCGCCATTCTCGGCAATTTTTCGCAGCAGGCCCTCGCGCGAAAGGCCCGACGCCGCCTCATCCATCCGCGCAAGCCGCGCGATATCCTCTAGCGCGCCGGTGGTCACGGAACTCTCGCCGCTGATGGCGCGGGCCTGCCCCTGATGCTGTGAAATCCGGCTTTCGGCCTTGAAACCCAGCTTTTCATACAGCGGCAGGCCATCCGTGGTCGCCACCAGGCGCATTTCCCGCGAACCGGCTAGGTCGATGATCCGCTCCATCACGGCACGCCCAAGCCCACGACCGCGCAAGGCGGCATCGACAATGATCATGTTCAGCGTCGCAACCGGGCCAGAATCCGAACACAGCGCCGTTCCGACGACCTGCCCTCCGGCCAGGGCGACAACCCCTTTTGACACGGACAGGGACAACGCCCAGTCTTCGGCGCGATGTGGCCAGCTGACCGCCTGCGAAAGCCGCATGGCGCCGGGAATGTGGTCCGGCGTAAAGGCGGCAAAGGTAATCTCGGTCCGGGACAGCGTCGCGCTGTCGGGCTTGGCAAGGGTCATGGCAATGTTCCGCTTCGTTCATCTTCAGCCTAGCGCCGGGCCGATGGCAGTTTTGTCTTGATCCCCGTCGCTGGCGGCATTTTTGGTTTCATGCCGGTGACGCCGCCGCAGGAAATGCCGCCGCTGTCCTGGCGTCAGACCAACAGGAACCGCCCCAGAGCAAGGATCATCTCCCCTGCGGCGGCAAGCTCTGCTTCGGTCAGGTATTCTTCGGGCCGGTGCGCGCGGGCGATGTCACCGGGGCCGCAGATGATCGCGGGCACGCCCGCCTTCTGGAACAACCCGGCCTCGGTCCCGAAACTGACCGCTCCCAGCGATGTGTTCCCCGATATACCCACGACCAGCCCGACCAGCGGATGATCCGCCTCCAGCGCAAGTGCCGGATAAGACGACAGCCAGTCCGCCTGCACATCGGCGCCAAGAACGCTCAGAACAGGCTCCAGAAGCGCCTTGGGATCGACCCCGGCAATGGCCCGCGCCTCGATCTCGGCCACTGCCGTTTCGGGAATGATGTTGATTGCCTGCCCGCCCCTGATGGTGCCGACCTGCAATGTCGAATACGGGGGCGCAAAACGGTCATCCTGCGGACCCGTTTGCAGCGCCGCCGCCTGCGCCACCGCCGCCTCAAGCGCGGGCAACAGGCTGTGGATCGCATTGCTTCCAAGATCGGGGCGCGAACTGTGCCCTCCGCGCCCCCCGGCTGTCAGCCGCAGCGCGGACTTACCCTTGTGCGCCAGAACCGGAACCATCCCCGTCGGCTCTCCGACGATGCAGCCCAATGGCGCCGCGCAGAGATCCGGCAGCGCCGCCAGCATATGCGGCACCCCCCGACAGCCCGCCTCTTCGTCATAGGACAAGGCAATGTGGATCGGAGCGGACAACGTCATGCGACGCAGGGCCGGAACCGCGGCAAGAACCGCCGCAACATATCCCTTCATGTCGCAGCAGCCGCGCCCGATCATCCGGCCATCGACACGCCGCATGACGAATGGGTCTCCCTGCCATTCCGGCTCCTGTGCGGGAACCACATCGACATGCCCGGACAGGATGTAGCCCGGACGCGAGGCATCGCCAATCGTCGCGAACAGGTTCGAACGGTCGCCCTCGGGTCCTTGCAGAAGGGTATAAGGCACGTCATGGGCAGCAAGATATTCGGCAACGAAGGCCATCAACTCATCGTTGGGGGTGCCCACGACACTGGGAAAGGCGACCAGTCGTTCAAGCAGATCGGCGGCAGAAAGATCCATTTCAGCCCTCCTTTCAGGATGCGATGATGAATATCTTGCGCACGGTCTCGAGTGTTTTCCATGTTCCGACGAATCCGGGCTTCAGAACGAAACTGTCACCGGGACCAAATGAGTGCGCTTCACCACCCTCTTCGCCGATTTCGACGCGACCGGAAAGAATGTGACAGAACTCGAACGTATCGCCCTTGATGGAACGCGTGGTGCCGGGGGTCGCTTCCCAGATGCCGGTGCGGATCTTGCCCCATTTCGCGGCCTCCGCCAGCGCGCTGTCCAGTTCCCATGTCTGAAAGGCGGGCGCCCCTTCGATCAGGCGCTCTGGCGCGGCGACATCCTTGCGGGGCTCAAAGACGGGGGCGGTGTCAATCGCAACGAGATAAGTCATGGCAGGGCTTTCCATAAGTGGCGCCAGCGGCGCGTGATTGTCTTGTATACACACTCTGCCCTCAATCGACCGGTCGCCGTGGCCAAAGTTACCGCGCCTGCGGCACGACCTGCCGCAAGCCGTTGGGGATACGCTATTTCCTGCTTTTTATTCGGCGAACACGGCAAGCGCTTTGGCAAAATCCCGGCAAAGATAGCGGCACAGAACCTGGAGACCAAAATGACCTTCCACCCCAAATTCATAACCTTCGACTGCCACGGCACGATGATCAACTTCGATATGGCTGGCGGCACCCGCGCGAACTATGCCGATGTGCTCTCGCCGGAACAGATGGAGACTTTCATCGTAGATTTCTCGGCCTACCGGCTAGACGAGGTTCTCGGCGCGTGGAAACCCTATGCCGACCTGGTGCATAACGCGCTCGAACGGACCTGCAAGCGTCACGGCATCGCCTTCGATCCGGCCATCGCCGTGGATATCTACAACCGCGTGCCCACCTGGGGGCCGCATGCGGACGTACCGGCCGGTCTGGCCAGGATCGCCGACAAGATTCCGCTGGTGGCGCTGACCAACGCGATGAACGATCAGATTCCGCATAACATCGAGAAACTCGGCGCGCCGATCGCCCATGTCTATACCGCCGAAAGCGCACAGGCCTACAAGCCGCAGATGAAAGCCTTTGAATACATGTTCGACATGCTGGGCTGCGGCCCCGAGGACGTGCTGCACGTCTCGTCCAGCTTCCGCTATGATCTGATGACCGCGCATGATCTGGGCATCAGGAACAAGGTCTGGGTCAATCGCGGCCATGAACCGGCCAACCCTTACTACGGCTACACCGAGATCAAGGACATCTCGGGGCTGGCGGCAGTCGTCGGCCTGTAAGGACCGGAGCATACCATGAAATACATGTCCTACTGGCAAGACACCGCCACACCCTTCGCCGAGGCTCAGCCGGGCCCGGTCGCGGGCAAGGTCGACGTTGCGGTGATCGGCGGCGGTTTCACAGGGCTGAATGCCGTCCGGAAGCTGGCCCGCGAAGGGGTCAGCGTTGCCCTTCTCGAGGCGCAGCAGATCGGGGCCGGCGGATCGGGTCGCAATGGCGGCCATCTGAACAATGGCATGGCGCATGGATATGCAGAGGCAAAGAAGCATTTCGGCTCAGAGCGGGCGCATGCCCTCTACAAGGCCTATGACCGTTCGATCGACATGATCGAGGACGTCATCGCCGAAGAGGACATCGCCTGCGACTTCCGCCGCTCGGGCAAGCTCAAGCTGGCGTCGAAGGCATCGCATGTCGATGGGCTGCGCTCCAGCTTCGAATTACTCAACCGCGAAGTGGACCCGGATACAAGCTGGATCGACAAGGCGGACCTGAAAGAGGAAATCGGTTCCGACGCGTTCCACGGCGCGATACTCTATGGCAAATCCGCCATGATGCATATGGGCCGATACGTGCATGGGCTTGCCATGGCGGCGCACCGCCACGGCGCATTGATCTGGGAGGACGCCCCCCTCACCGGGAGAACCCGCAACGGATCGGGCTGGGACCTGACCACGCCCAAGGGCTCAATCCGGGCCGAACGTGTCATCGTCGCGACCGGGGCCTATTCGGCAAGCTATCCGCAGGCACCCCTTGCCTATTTTCGGCGCCGGATCATCTCGGTCGGGTCCTTCATCGTCGCGACCCGCCCGCTGAGCAAGGCCGAAATTGCCGCCACGATGCCCGGCAACCGAACCTGTGTCACATCGCTGAACATCGGCAATTATTTTCGCCTGTCACCGGACAACCGCCTGATCTTTGGCGGGCGCGCGCGGTTCTCCGCGGTGTCGGATCAGCGCTCCGACGCTACTTCCGGTGAAATCCTGCGCCGCTCCATGGCCGGGATATTTCCACATCTGGCCGATGTCGACATCGACTATTGCTGGGGCGGGCTGGTCGGCATGACAAAGGATCGCTTCCCACGCGCGGGCGAAACCGACGGCATGATCTACGGCATGGGCTATTCCGGTCACGGGGCGCAATTATCGACGCTGATCGGACAATCCCTGGCCGACATGGCCATGGGGCGAACGGACAGCAACCCGCTTGCAGGTTTCGACTGGCCCAGCATTCCTCTGCACAGCGGCAAGCCCTGGTTCCTTCCGCTTGTCGGGATGTGGTTCGGGCTCAAGGATCGCCTGTCCTGAACAACACACCCGAAAAGGCCCGCCGACATCACCCCAGGGATTGCGCTGCGAGTCCGTAAATAACCGGCCCTTCCGTCGACCGGCGGGAGCGGCCTATACGCATTTCGGTCACCGTATCCACGACACCCAGACCGGCGGCAGAAAGAAACGCCTTGAAATGCTCGCTTTGCTGGGGCGTGTCCACACGCAGTTCGTGCCCCTTACGCCGCTGGATCAGCGAGGCACAAATATGCATCGCCATGCTGTCGTCTTCAGCCACGATAGGCCCGATGACTTCGACCCGGCCAAAGGGGTGTATCATTGCATACCCACAGACCACACCGTCACGCAGCGCAACGACCCCTTCGGAGAGGCCCAGAAGCTTGTTCAGGATAACCTCGCGGTCGGCCCCATAGGCCTGCGCGTCAAGCGCATAAACCGCTGGCATGTGCGCAGATTCCAACGGGCGGACCTCAAGCCCTGTCACTGGATTGGGAGGGTGGATGTCCCGCGCCACGCCCTCTTGCTGCCAGATCGTTCCGACGGGGACGAATCCGGCGGATTCATACAGCCAATAGGCCGATTTTGTGGCCATAAGCCGCAAATCGCGACCTTCGCAATCCTTCAGGATACGGCGCAACAACCGGCGCCCGGCACCTAGAGCCTGCAATCGTGGCATGGTGATCATCAACCCAAACGTGGCAAAATCCTGCCCGACCGGGAAATACATTGCCGATCCCAAAGGCCGGCCGATTTCATCCAATGCGATATAGCCCTGTCCCAGCGACATGAAGAGATCCAGGTCATGGGTTCGGTGACGCCAGAAAACGGAAAGGGTCAGTTCATGCAGCAAAGCCCGGTCGTCGGGCGTGATCGGGCGAATGGTCGCGTTGTAGGCATCAAGGCGGAACTGCTCCTTATCCTCCGGGGTAGACCTTGACATGAAGGCCGCGTAACGCTCGGAACTGGACCTGTCGGTCCCGATTTCATAAAGGCCCCCCGGGCCAACTCTGACATCACCGTTTTTGGGCTGCATGAAACGTACTTCCTGTATGGTGTTCTTATACGCACGGGGCAATACTCTATGTCCCGGTTAACATGCGACATACTCAAAGATTTTTTCTACCGAATTCCGAAACCATCCCACATATTATGCTGCGGCCGCCGATGGACCCTTGGTCCGGCCCCCAGATCGGCAACGGCTTCGATATCTTCGTTCATCCGCGCGCAGATCCAGCGCGCGATGTCCTGCGCCATCGGGCGCATCGGCCCCGGCCGCGTCGACAGCAGCTGAACGACACGGCCGGTTTCGATCCAGCGGCCCTGCCAGGCGGGAACAAGCCGCCCGCTGCGCAGGCTGCCCGCAACGACACTCAGCCAGCCAAGCGCAATCCCGGACCCATCCATTGCTGCCTGGATGATCGCCGCATAATCTGAAAATTCATGCCATATACCCCCGGCGCCGATAGCGTCCGCCTTACCCAGCACCGGTGCCCAGATTGTTTTCTCATGATCCGAAAGATGCAAAAAACGGTGCCCTGCGGCAGCGTTTTCACCAGACATGGCGTCCGGCCCCGTGACGCGGCCATGTGCCGACAGATAATCCGGGCTGCAAACCGGAACGATTACCTCAGGGGCCAGAACAATGGCGCCCGGCGTAGGGTCGGTGATGAGCGTCGCGATATCCACCTCTCCCGCCACCTTCTTTCGCGTCCCCGCCACCAGATCAAAGCGCAGCACCGCTTCGGGGAAACTGTCGGAGAGTACGGCCAGACGCGAGACCAGCCAGTTGGTGACAAAGGCATTGGACAGCGAAAGAACGATCTCCGGGCTTTGAACCTCGCTTTGAGCCCGAAGCGTGGCCACCGCATCGGCAATGCGGTTCAACCCGTCGCTGGCGGCCGCAAACAGGAATTGCCCCGCCTCGGTAAGCGTTGCGCCACCGGCCCCGCGCACGAACAGGGGTTGCCCGATATCCTGTTCAAGCTGCGCGATGTTGCGGCTGATCGAGGGTTGCGAAATGTTGAAATCCTTTGCCGCTCGGCTGAAGCTGCCATGCCGCGCAGCGGCCTCGAAGACGAGCAGCGATTTGGGAGAGGAAATGAGATGGGACAGTTCGGTCATACGCTGAGCGTATAGGCTCTGCCCGGTTTTTCAATCTGTAACAGTACCTCTTTCTGGTGGAGGGTGGTCAGAACGACAGGAGGATCAGACCCCATGACCAGACCGCAGACCAACGACCCGCTACTGGCACCGTTCGCTCTGGGCAAGCTGAACCTTCGCAACCGGATCGTCAGCACCAGCCATGCCTCGATGAAGGACGATGGCGGAATGCCCGGTGAACGCTATCAGGCCTATCACGAGGAAAAGGCCCGTGGCGGACTGGCGATGACGATGATCGGCGGCAGTGCGATGGTGTCGCGCGACTCAAGCTGGGGTGGCGGGCAACTGGACATGAGCGACGATCGGATCGTTCCCTATCTCCAAAGCCTTTCCGCCCGCATTCATGCGCAGGGGGCCGCGGTGATGACCCAGATTTCACACCTTGGACGCCGTGCAAATGCCTTTCACGGCGACTGGCGCCCGACCATTGCCCCCTCCCCCATTCGTGAGGTCCGCAGCCGCGGGTTCCCCCGCGAGATGGATCGCGATGACATCGACCGCGTGATTTCGGATTACGCCGATGCCGCAAAACGCGCACGGGACGGTGGGCTCGACGGGATCGAAACCCTCTGTGGCGGCCACCTGATCGGTCAGTTCATGTCACCGCTGGCCAATCGGCGAACCGACGAATTCGGCGGCTCGCTTGAAAATCGCGCACGCTTTGGCCTGATGGTCCATGAAGCCATCCGCGAGGCCGTGGGCGACAGCATCGCCATCGGCATCCGGCTGATCATCGACGAAGGCACCGAGGGTGGCCTGAGCGCCGAAGACGGCATCGCCCTGGCCCGGATGTTCGAACGCGAAGGGCTGGTCGATTTCTTCGACGCCATCTACGGGCGGATGGACAGCGACCTGTTCTTGTCAGAGGACAACATGCCGGGAATGTTTCAACCCGATGCGCCCTATCTGACGTCCGTTGCCCGCTTTCGCGCCGAAACCACCCTGCCACTGATCCACGCGGGCGGCATCCGGGACACCGCGACGGCCCGCCACGCCATCCGCGAGGGGATCGTGGATCTTGTCGGCATGACCCGCGCGCATCTGGCCGATCCACATCTGGTGCAACACCTTCTCGACGGAACCGAGGACCGTATCCGCCCCTGTGTCGGCGCTTCTTACTGTCTCTACAAAAAGGCCACCTGCATTCACAACGCCGCCACCGGCAACGAACTCAGCATTCCTCACACCGTTCCGCGAGCGGATACGCCGGGCCGTGTCGTTGTGGTCGGCGGGGGCATTGCCGGGCTCGAGGCCGCCCGGGTCTGTGCCCTGCGGGGGCATGATGTCCTGCTGCTCGAAGCCGGGGCACAGGCCGGCGGACAGCTCGGTTTGGCAACGCGTGGGCTGGAACGGGCGAACCTGATCGGCCTTGTCGACTGGCGGCTTGCGGAACTGACCCGGCTTGGCGTGGATGTCAGGATGAATTGCTACGCCGGGCTTGACGATATCCTGGCCGAAACGCCGGACACGGTTTTCGTTGCGACCGGGGGCCTCCCCGACCTCGATGGAATCGACGGCGCCGAGTTCTGCGTGTCCACATGGGACATTCTGTCCGGCACAGCCACCCCGGCGGCACATGTCCTGATCCACGACGGAACAGGCCGCGCCCCTGCCCCATCCTGCGCCCTTCGTGTCAGGCAAACCGGCAGCAAGGTGACCTTCACCACCAGTGACGGCATGATCGGGCAGGAAATGCCCTATCAGGACAACACAGGCTACCGAAAACGCTTTGCCCAACAGGGGATCGGGGTCATGCCCGATCTTGATCTGATCCGCGTCACACGGGACGCCAATGGCATCAGCGCAGAGTTCGCCCATTGCTTCAGCAGAGAGGCGGTGACACTCCATGCCGATCAGATCGTGGTCGAACACGGCACCCAGCCCCTGAACGAGCTTTATCGCGACCTGAGGTCATGCCGGGCATTTTCGGGCAAGGTGCATCTTCTTGGCGATGCGGCCGCTTCGCGCGATGTGCATGCCGCCGTCCGCGAGGCCTATGTCACCGCGATATCCGCCTGACCCATGCGAACAGACCGCGCGTCCGGACGTCTGGCGAGCTGCTTTGGAAGGCGCTGTCAGAGCAGCCTGACTTGAGACCGATTATCCGCTGCCCTGGAATTCCCGGTGCTGTAATTCAGTTCAGTTTATTGTCGAACCGTCAACTTCATGATCGACCTGAAAGGTTGCGCATCGCTGCGATCATCCGGAGATTGCCATATTCTTGACCATGGAGCCGGTGTCCCGGAATGCACAGTGCCACTTAAATGCTTCTTCAAGCACATGGGGGGTTTGCCCGCCACGATTGCACGCACGTTTGAAATAATCGCTGAGGCTATCCCGCCAATCAGGATGGGCACAGTTATCGATGATGACCCGTGCGCGTTCGCGCGGGGCAAGTCCACGCAGGTCGGCCAGCCCCAGCTCAGTCACGATCACGTCTACATCGTGTTCGGTGTGGTCCACATGACTGACCATCGGCACCAGCGAGGTGATATTCCCACCCTTGGCTACAGATTTGGTGACAAAGATCGACAGACCGGAATTGCGCGCGAAATCACCCGATCCGCCGATGCCGTTCATCATGTGGCTTCCCATGACATGGGTGGAATTCACGTTCCCGTAGATGTCGAATTCCAGTGCCGTGTTGATCGCGATAATGCCAAGGCGACGCACAATCTCGGGGTGGTTTGAAATCTCTTGCGGGCGCAGCACAAGACGATCACGATACTCTGCCAGACGTCCCATCACATCGGCATGTCTTGTCGCGCTGAGTGTGATCGAGGACGCCGAGGCGAAATCGAGCTTGCCGGCATCCAGCAGGTCGAATGCCGAATCCTGCAAGACTTCGGAATACATTGTCATGCCCGAGAACGGCGATTCGGCAAGCCCGGACAGGACGGAATTGGCGATGGTCCCAATCCCGGCCTGAAGTGGACGAAGGGACTTCGGAAGCGCGCCGCGTGCGACCTCGCGCTGAAGAAAGTCGATGATATGCTCGGAAATTGCGCGCGTGTCGTCATCACCCGCTCCTAGGGCGGCAAAGCTGTCATGCCGGTCGGACAGGACGATTGCGACGATCCGGTCTCTGTCGACGCGGATGACGCTGTCACCGATCCGATCCTGCGGAGTGCGCAGGGCAATCGGGTCGCGGACAGGTCTGTCAGCGGGAATATAAATGTCGTGCATCCCTTCAAGGGCCGAAGGCACAAAAGCGTTGATTTCAACGATCACCTGCTGAGCCTGGGTCGCGAAGCCAGCCGAGTTGCCGACCGAAGTGGTTGGCACGATGCCCCCATCCTCGGTGATGGCCGCAGCCTCGATAATGGCGACATCGGGCGCCGGAAACTGGCCTGATCGCAGATGTTCAACAGTTTCGGACAGGTGCTGATCGAGATACATGACAGTGCCGTCATTGATCCGGTCGCGCAGGCGTGGGTCTGACTGGAACGGCAACCGGCGCCGGATCACTCCACTGTCGGCAAGCAGACCATCCAGATCATTGCCGAGGGACGCCCCCGTGATCAGCGTGATCCCCACCGCATCGGTTTTGGCACGGCGGGCCAAAGCAAGAGGCACGGCCTTTGCTTCGCCCGACCTTGTGAACCCGGACATTCCAACGACCATTCCGTCGCGGATCAGGCCCGCCGCCGTGTCGGCGGATACGATACGCGAAAAAAGGGAAGCGTCGCGAATGCGAGCGCAGGATGCGTTAGGGACGATTTTGGTCATTGTGGGCCTCAATCACGGTCAATGGCTGGAAAGTTATCGATCATATAATGCATTATTATTTCGATAAATAGAGATTATTTAACATTTTCTCGCAAAAAATTGGATAAACCTCCAGACACACAGATAAATGGCATGCTAAATAATGCATTATATTCTACGTATTGCGAAATTCCAGCAGCAAGACAAGCCGCGCTATGGCCGCAGCATGTGCAGGTTGAGACAAAGCAAACGACAAGCGGTCCCGCCCGAAGACAGAACCGCATAACCGGCAGGACCATTTTCAGTGGTTTTGTTTTCCATGGATCAGGCGTCAGCCTACTGTCGCACGGTCCCGGGGTTTGGCCCAAAGCTGGGCGTCAGGGTCAGACACGACCGCCGCACCGTGACCGACAATGTCGGATACCTGCGATTCGGTATAACCCAGATCTTGCAGAATTTGCGCGGTATGCTCGCCAAGATATGGGGGCGGCAGAGACTCGGCGACCGGACCAAGCAGAGGGCCAAGCGGCAATTCCGGTGCCTGGAAGTCGTACCCGGCAAAGCCGAAGTCCGAGACCTTCTCCCCCGATTTAGCCTGCGGCGCCTCAAGCACGCGATCAAGCGGCAGGACTTCAGTGTGGCCCACGCCATTGGCATCGAGCTTGGCGACAAGATCGTCGAAATCAACATCGGCGACAGCCGCCGTGACAAGCGCTTCGACATCCGGACGTCGGGCCCGTCGTTGGCGCAATGCGGCAAGTTCGGGGTCCACAGTCAGGCCGGTGGCCGCGCAGAATTTCCGCCAGTGCTCATCCGTGAGCATCACAAGATAAATCCAGCGACCATCGCGGGTTTCATATGCACCATAGCCAGGGATGGAAAACTCGGCCGAGGGCTCTTGCTCGGGCCGGCCAAGCAGTTGCGTCTTGAGCTGCACGCCCAGAAGGTCGCGCGCCGCGATGTGCAGGCCGGTTTCATAAAGCCCGATCTCGATGTCGCGCTTGTCCTGGGAGCGGTCGGACATGAGCGCCGAAAGAACAGCGATGGCCGCATAGCAACCCGCGAACTGGTCATGATACGAGGGGCCGAGCCGGGCCGGGCGCCCGTCGGGGCGGTTATAGTACATCACGCCGGTGGCTGCTTCTGCGATAGGATTCGAGGCGACCCGTTCTTCCAGCGGGCCGGCCCCATAGCCCTTGATGTGGCAAAATATGATGTCGGGATTGATTGCATTGCAGACCTCAAAGGTAGCGCCCAGTTTTCGCGCGGCAGAGGGTGACAGGTTCTGCACGACGATGTCCGTGCTTGCGATCAGCTTGCGGAATGCCGCCTGCCCCTCATCTGCAGCCATATCAAGGCAGAGGCTGCGCTTCCCCCGGTTGAACGCGATATAGCTGCCGCTTGGCCCACCCCGCACCAGCTTTCGCGTCGTTTCTCCGGCGGGAGGTTCGATTTTGATAACGTCGGCGCCAAGCTGATTCAGCAGATGCGTGGCAAAGGGGGCAGCGATCATGCTGCCCAGTTCCACCACGGTTTTTCCAGCCAGAATTCCACTTTTCATGCATTTTCTCCTTGTCCGCGCTCTGTCAATACATCTGTTTTCGCGGGTATTTCATTTTTTCCTTGCCAGCAACAGAATGCATAATGCATTATGAAGACGTCAAGGGCGATCTGAATATTGGCAAAGAGGAGGCTGAGTTCAGTGCGCTTTGGACGCGAAATGTCTGAAGGCTGCATCGCGGAACAGAGCCGCCCGGGGGCGGTATCGTGTCAGATGCCATGAAATACAGCCATACATAGTCTCTGGGAGGAGAAATCATGCTGCAAAAACTTTGGAAAGGCCCTGCGCTTGCCGCTGTCACGGCTGCCGCGCTGGTCGCTGGACAGGCGCGTGCCGAGTCCGGAATCGACATGGAAAACAAGGTGGTCACCATCGGTGCCTTTACCCCGATCACGGGCCCGGTTCCGTTCTACGCAGTTCTTACGCACGCCGCCGAATCCTATTTCAAGATGCTCAACGACTCCGGCGAGGTGGACGGCTGGACCTTCAACTACATTACGAAGGATGACGGGTATGATCCCGCGCGCAGCGTCGCCACGGCCCGGAGCCTGGTCGAAGATGACGACATCTTTGCGCTTGCCGCCCCGATCGGCACGGCGACGAACGTCGCCGTCATCCCCTATGCCAGGGAATCCGGCGTCCCGATCATTGGTCCCGTAGGCGGATCGAGTCAGTTTTTCGAGGTTCCCGCGGTATTCCCGCTACTGCCCGATTACGGTTGGTCCGCCGGGTCTTCGGCCGAATACGCGGTGAACGGTCTTGGACATTCCAAGATCGCCATACTTTGGGAAAACGACGAACTGGGCAAGTCGGCCAAGCGTGGTTTTGACCTGGTCATGGCTGACCTTGGCATCGAGCCCGTCGAATCGATCCCCTTTGACGTGAAGACGACGAGCTTTAGCGCCCATATCCGCCGCATCCAGAATTCCGGTGCGGAGACGGTACTGCTTTACGGGTCGAACGCCAACCTTGCGGCGGCACTCAAGGCTGCCGACCTTCAGGGCGTCGATGCGGCCTGGTTCGCACCGTTCTTCACCGCTGACCCCTCGACGCTGAAGCTGGCCGGTGACCTTCTGGAAGGCGTTTATTTCTCGTCCTGGCTGCTGCCGGTGTCGAGCGACGAGCCCGAGGTGGTTGCCTATCGCGAGTCGGTCGCCAAATATTTTCCGAACGATCCGGTCGGCGTGCTGGGCCTGAACGGCTGGAGCAATGCCGCCCTGTTCCACAAGGGGTTCCAGCTGCTGCTTGACAGCGGTGATGAGATCACGCGCGACAACCTTGTGAAGGCAATGAACACGATGACGGATGCGGCCGTCGGTGGTGCACGCGGCGTGACCTTCAGCGCAGACGATCATCGGGGCACCCGCCAGGAAGGCATCATCCAGTATAAGGATGGTGAATTCGTGCTGGTGCGCGAGTTTCAGCCCTACCCGGAGGTCGCGTTCAACGCAGCCAAGGGCGAATAATCTTGGTCACCCGCTCGCCGGCCCTCACGCCAGCGGGCGGGGACTTCTTGTCAGGCGCAGAAAAGGGAAATTCCATGTCCTTCATACCAGTCAGCGAGCCCGCGCGGCTTGACGGCAAGACGGCAATTGTCACGGGTGCGGTCGGCGGCATCGGTCGCGCCACGGCTCTCGCCCTCGCAGAGGCCGGCGCGACCGTGGTCGCCACCGATATCGCGGAAAGTGCAGAATTCGAAAACGATCGTATCGTCTATCACCGCTACGACGTGACGTCGCGCGACGAAACGGTCTCGGTCCTGACCGAGACACGAGATCGATACGGCTCTGTCGATGCGCTGATCCTGTGCGCCGGTACGATCTCTCACAAGCATCTGGTGGAGTCGACCGACGACGAATGGCGGTCCATTCTGGATGTGAACCTGATGGGGGTCGTGAACCCTGTTCGCGAGGTTTTCCCGATCATGGAAGCGCAGGGCTTTGGCAAGATCGTCGCCCTCGGGTCCATCGCGTCGAAGATCGGCGGCGTGGCGTCGGGCCCGTCCTATGTTGCCGCAAAATCAGCTGTGCATGGCCTGATGAAGTGGGTTGCCAAGAATGGCGCCGACAAGGGGATCTATGCCTCGGTCATCGCCCCGGGCCCGGTTGAAACGCCGATGTGGGAAACCGTGACGCAACGGTCTGCCCCCTCCCCCAATGGCAACGTGCCGCTTGGTCGTTATGGCCAGCCCGAGGACATTGCCCAGGCGATCCTGTTCCTTGCCTCGCCTGCTTCCAACTGGATCACCGGCACCGTTCTCGATGTGAACGGTGGAATGTTGATGGATTGATGCAATGAAAGATACGGATACCATAGGATTTATCGGACTTGGCGTGATGGGTGGCCCGATGTGCCGGAACATCGCGGTAAAGCATCCGGGGCGCGTTCTGTGCTTTGATCTGTCCGAAGACGCCGTCGCCGCGCTGTCGGACACGAAAGCCGAGCGCATGGACTCGGTCGAGGCGCTTGCAAAGGAGGCGGACATCATTTGTCTGTCCCTGCCGGGCGGCCCCCAGGTACAGAAGGTCGCTGGGATGATTGGCCCAGTCGCGGGCGCCGGAAAGATCCTGGTCGACCTTTCGACAACGACTGTGAGTTCGGCTCGCGAAACCGCCGACATGCTGGAGCCGCACGGTGTGGATTTCATTGATGCGCCCGTTGCCCGCACCCGCGAGGCCGCGCAGCAGGGCAAGCTGAGCATCATGGTTGGCGGCAAGCCTGCGCGTTACGAAAGAGTTCGCCCGGTTCTTCACTACATGGCCTCGGACGTGACCCATTGCGGCGACGTCGGAGCCGGCCAGGTCCTGAAACTGGTGAATAACATGCTGGTCTTTGCCAATACGGTGGCATTGGCCGAGATGATCGTTCTGGGTGAACGGGCCGGGGTCGAAGCCGACACTTTGCTTGACGCCGTATCCAAGGGTTCGGGCGACAGTTTCGTGCTGCGCAACCACGGCAAAAAGGCAATGGCGCCCCGTGAGTTTCCCGAGAAATCCTTTCCGGCGGAATATGTTCTCAAAGATATTTCCTATGTCTTTGATCTGGCCGACCAGACGGGAACCTACATTCCCGCGGCAGAGCAGGCGCGCGCCTATTATCAGGCCGCGGTCGAGAAGGGGTTCGGCGGCAAGTATTTCCCCTCGGTCATCCAGCTTATTGACGCAGATGAGATGGAGCGGGGAACATGACCTTTTGGGGCAGTCTGGTCTATGACCTTTTCCCGCTGATCTGGTCCGGCATGATCACCGGGTGTCTCTATGCGCTTGGCGCTCTTGGGCTGGTGATGATCTTCAAGTGTTCCAGGGTTGTCAACTTCAGCCACGGGAACGTCGCGGGTCTGACGGCCTTCCTGGTCTACGGCTTGTCTTCGGGCGTCTTGATGTCGCTGAGCTGGGGCGCGGCTGTTCTGCTGGCCATGCTGGCCGCAGTCGCCATTGCCTTCCTGATCTATTCAATCATCTCACCCGTGGTTTTTGAGTCCGACCTAACATCGACCATCGCCACACTTGGCTTCGGGCTTATTGCCCAAGGCGTCACGCTTCTTGTGTTCGGGGCCGACATCGTGGCGCTTGACCTGCCTATCCCGCGGTTTGCCATGTCGGTGCTGGGACTTCTGGTCACGGGGTACGACCTGACCGTGCTCGTCGTGGCCATTGTCACCATCGGCGCGCTTTTCATTGTGATCGACTATACCAAGCTGGGCATCGCCTTTCGGGCGATTTCGGAAAACCCCTTTGCAGCCGAGGTTTGCGGGCTGAACCTGAAATCGGTTCATTACTTTGCCTGGATCACGGCAGCAATCCTGGGGGTGATTGGGGCGCTGCTGATCGTTCCGACGACTTTCCTGTCGGTGACGACCGTTGCGACGTTCATGTTGCAGGCCTTTGCCGCAGCCGTAATCGGTGGGTTTGCATCCCTGCCCGGCGCACTTTTCGGCGGTATCCTTGTGGGCGTGATGATGAACCTCTTCACCTTCTATGTCTCGCCCGAATATTCCTCGACCTTCCTGTTGGGGGTGATCCTGGTGGCGCTGAACATCTTCCCGAACGGCATCCTTCAGAAAGTCGGAGGCGCCCGTGTCTAATCATGCGACCCATATAACTCCCGACCAATCGGTTTTCACGCGCCTGTCCGGCGTCGCCACCCCCGGGGCGACGGCAGGGATCGTGCTGACGGCGCTGATCGTCATGCCCTTCATGCTTGGCGGGTCCTGGACCTTCACGCTTGGGCTTTGCTTTGCCAACTCGATCGGCGTGCTGGCGGTATCCCTGCTGGTCCGCTACGGCGGAGAAGTGTCAATCGGACACACCTTTTTCACCGCGCTTGGCGCCTATTCCGTTGGCGTGCTGGACACCCGGTATGGCATTTCGCTCTGGGCATCGGTGCCGCTTTCCCTGCTGCTTGGCGTGTGCTTTGGAATTCTCTTTGCCTGGCCATCGCGCAACCTGCACGGCATCTACCTGGCGGTGACGACGCTGGCGCTGGCGCTGGCCGTGCCGGAGATGATCAACAACTTCGACAGCCTGACCGGCGGATATGAAGGGCTTTATGTCGCCACACCCCTTATCCCGGGCGTGAGCATGGGGATGCAACGATACTATGTCGCGCTTGTCATGCTGGTGATCGTCTGTTTCGCGGTCGCGCGGCTGCGACTGTCGCGGCAGGGCATGGCGCTGTTGCTGGCCAAGACCCATCCGGCCGCCGCTGACGCGTTCGGGACACGAAGGGTCTGGGCCCGGATCTCGATCATGGGGATCAGCGGCGGGATCGGCGCGCTTTGCGGTGCGACATTGGCCTTCTCGGGCTCGACGGTCTCGCCCGGCGGTTTCACCTTCTGGCAGGCGATCTTTCTGCTGGTCGGGTCTGTGGTCAGCTTTTACGGCCTCTCCCTTCCCCGCGTCCTGCTTGGCGGTGCCTTCGTCACGCTGGTGCCGCAGCTTCTGTCCGCATCCGGGGCGTGGATCCCGGTGTTCTATGGCCTCGCGCTGTTGGGGATGATCCTGCTTGGCCACTACATGCCGCGCATCCGCAAGGCCATGTCACGCAATTCGGAGGTGTCGTGATGGACCAATTGACAAATGCCCTGCGCGGCGAGGGGATCGCGCTTTCCTTCGGTGGGATCAAGGTGCTGAAGGGCCTCGACGTGGAGTTCCGCGCGGGCGAAATCACCGGCCTGATCGGGCCGAACGGAGCCGGCAAGACAAGCCTGTTCAACTGCCTGACCGGGGCCTATTCGCCGCAGCAGGGCACGATCTCTTACGCGGGAACGCCGCTGAACGGCCTGTCTCCCGCCGCCCGCGCGGCCAAAGGGATCGTTCGCAGCTTTCAGCATGTCGCGCTCTGCCCGGATCTGACGGTGCGGGAGAACGTGATGATGGGCATCGCGCGCAACTGCACGGCGGGCTGGCTTTCGGCGTTCCTGCCCCTCCCCCGTGGCAGGGCGGAACGCGTGGAGATGGCGCACGCCGCCGATGCCGCGCTGATCGATCTTGGGCTGCCGGATGTCGGCGACAAGTTTCCCGGCCAACTGCCCCCCGGTATGCAGCGGCTGGTTGAGATCGCCCGCGCGGTGGTTGGCAAGCCCTCGGTCCTTATGCTGGACGAACCGGCGGCAGGGCTGAACAACTCTGAAACCCGCGACCTGACGGCGGTGCTGCGCAAGCTGGCCTCGACCGATCTGGTCATGGTCGTTGTCGAACATGACATGGACCTTGTCATGTCCATCTGCGACCGGATCTACGTGCTGAACTTTGGTGAATTCGTCGCCGTCGGCAACCCCGAGGCAGTGCGCAACAATCCCGATGTGGTCCGCATCTACCTGGGAAGCGATGACGATGAGTGAACTCCTGAACATCGAAAACCTGTCAGTCGCCTATGGCGCTGGCGCACCTGCGGTAAACCAGGTGTCATTTACGGTCGGCAAAGGGGCGGTTGTTGCCCTGCTTGGCGCGAACGGTGCAGGCAAGTCTTCGATCATGAAAGCCGTATCCGGCCTTACGCCCGCCACGGGATCGGCCGTCTTTGAAGGCGAGAATATCAGCAGCCTGCCGGCACGTGTCCGCGTCGCGCGGGGCATCATCTATGTCCCCGAGGGACGCGAGATCGTCGGCGATCTGTCCGTGCGCGAGAACCTGATACTGGGCGGGTATCAGAAGACCGCGTCAGAGCGGAAAAAGCGGATGGAGATGGTTCTCGACCTGTTCCCCGAGATTGCCGAGAAGGTGGATCGCCAGGCCTGGCGCCTGTCAGGCGGTGAGCAGCAGATGCTGGCCATCGGTCGCGGGCTGGTTGCGGACCCCAAGCTGCTGCTTCTTGACGAACCATCGCTTGGTCTTGCGCCGTTGCTTGTGCGGCGGGTCTTTGACCGGCTGGCGATGATCCGCCATGAATCCGACCTTGCCATCGTACTGGTCGAACAGAACCTCGCCGTGACGATGCGCTTGTGTGACGAGCTGCACTTCCTGCGTGGCGGACGGATCGTCGGACACCGCAGCGCCGAAGAACTCAAGGATGAAACGGCCCGTCAGGAGGCGATCGACGCCTATCTCGGGGCGGCTGCCGCCTGAGGAGGAACCAATGAAGACCTGGGAAATCTACGCCATCCGGCATGCCACGAACGAAACCCGTACGCGTGGTGTCAACTTTATCAGCGATCCCGATCCAACCGCGCCCCTGACGCTGGATTTCTTTTGCTGGGTGCTGAAAAGCGACGACGATGTCATCGTGGTCGATACCGGCATCGACCCGGCAAAGGGCGAGAGGAACGGGCATATACAGGTGATGAGCCCGCCGGACGGCTGGGCTGCGCTTGGGATCGACCCCGAGCAGGTTTCGACCGTGGTTCTGACCCACGCACATTACGATCACCTAGGTTATCTTGACGCTCTGCCGAACGCGACATTCTACATGCAAGCCGAAGAGATGGCCTATGTCACCGGCCCCTGGATGGAAAAGCCCTGCTTCCGCCATGCCTATTGGCCGGACGAAATAGCCCGGCTGGTCCATCTGCTGTATGATGGCCGCCTGCATTTGCATGGCCGTGAATTCGACGTGGCCGACGGGATCAGCGCCCACTGGGTCGGAGGCCATTGCGCCGGACAGGAGATACTGCGCATCCGGACCAAGCGGGGCTGGGTTGTGTTGGCATCTGACGCCCTGCATTATTACGAGGAATACCAACGCGGCATTCCCTTTACCGTCGCCTTCAATATTTCCGACATGATCGCGGCCCATGACCGCATCCGGGACCTGGCAGACAGCGACGATCACATCCTTCCCGCCCATGATCCAAGGCTTTTGGACCTCTATCCAGCGGTCAGCCCGGACATGGCGGGCCGTATCCTGCGTCTTGACTTGCGCCCGGAGGTTGCGTCATGAAGGGAGGCATTTTGCGCCCCTGCGACATGCCTGGGGGAGGGATTAGTGATGGAAAACCGGACGAAACACCAAACCAAGGAAGAGTACGTCGCGGATTTTCTGCGCGAAGGGATCATCTCAGGTCAGTTCCCGCGCGGCACCAAACTCAAACAGGCGCAAATCGCCGAGATGATCGGAACCTCCATCACTCCGGTCAGGGAAGCGATCAAACTTCTGGAGGCCGAGGGTTTTATTCTTGGCTCATCGCATCGTGGCGCGGTCGTGGCGCCGTTCGACATCAACGCGACGGAAGAAATCACCGATCTGCGGGTGACCCTGGAATGCAAGCTGGGCCTGAAGGCCGTCAGCCGGCTGACTCCGGAAGACATCGAAAAGCTACGCACCCTTCAGGACCAGATCGAAGACGCCTCTGCACGGGGCGACCGGGACGCGGTCCGATCCATCAACTACCGATTTCACGAGCTGATCTATATCGCGGCGGATCTGCCACAGACTCTGCGGTTCGTGCGCGCACTCTGGGCGCGGTATCCGTTCGACCTTATCAACCGGCTGGATCAACGGACCGAGCGCGCCTCGCAGGAACACCGCGAGATGCTGAGTGCCCTTATCGCCCGCGACGAGGCCGGGTTCCTACAGGCACTGCGGACGCATATCCGCTCGGCCTGGGACGAATTCAAGGCCAGCTACTCGGAATAATCCCCCGCGCCCTTTCCGGCACGGGGCCCTCCCCCAGCCTGAAAGGACACTGCAATGGCATCTGACACAATACTTCTTGTCATGGACATGTTGAACGACCTCGTTCATCCCGACGGGATGGGCGCCAGGAGCTATGTGCCCCTCATGCAGGAGCGCGGGGTCTATGACGCGACCGAGCTTGCAATCAAAAAGGCCCGGGCGGCCAGCGTGATGGTGGGCTATGTACGGGTCGGGTTCTCGCCGGATTACGCGGAATGCCCTCCGGGATCACCGGTATTCTCAAAGGCGCGGGACAACGATGTGTTCAAGCTGGGCAGTTGGGGAACCGAGGTGCTGAGCCGGTTCGCGCCCCAGCCCGGTGATCCGGACATCATCAAGCACCGTGTCAGCCCCTTTTACGCGACCAAACTTGAGCCCCTGCTGCGTGCGCAAGGCATCCGGCGGCTGGTTCTGTCGGGGGTTTCGACAAACGGTGTCGTTTCGGCGGCAGTGCGCGAAGGGCACGACCGCGACTACGAGTGTGTCCTGCTTGAGGACTGCTGCGCCGGTGCGACCCGGGAAGAACACGAGCACGCCATGTCCGGGCTGCGCCGCTATGCGCAGGTAGTCTCGGCCGCGGATGTGAGTTTCTAAAAAGACTCACCTCAGCATAATGCATTAAAATACCCGCCCACTGCGGCGCTAATGCTGCTTTTTAGGCAAAAATAGGTGAAATATGAGAAAACAGGTGAATATTCGACTCTTGACTGCCTTAAAAATAATGCATTATATTAAATGCAACCACGCAAAACGCTGAAATTCGACATCAGACAGATAAGGAGACCCCAACAGTGACAACCGCAGAGAAAAGCAAGGAAGATGAAGCCAAGGGCATGGGAGGCGCACCCGCCGAAGGCAAAATCACCGACGAAGCGATTGCCGCCGCAGAAAAAATGGTTGGCCTTCAGTTGCGCCCCGAGGGTCCGTACCTTCAGGACGCGACCTCGGACACGCTGCGCAACTGGTGCAACGGCATCGGTGACCTCAACCCGCTCTACCGCGATCCGGGCTATGGCGCCGCATCGCGTTACGGCACGCAGCTGGGTCACCCGATGTTTCCGATGGCACTTGGCTGGATCGGTCGTACCCGCTGGGGCCTGCCGGGCGTACATGGCTTCTACGCCGGCAACGACTGGGAAATCTTCCGCCACATCCGCCCCGGCGACCGGGTCAACGCGGTCGAACGCGTGATCGGTATCGACGTCAAGGAAAGCAAGTTCTCGGGCCGCCTGGTACTTCAATACGTCGAGGCAACCTATTTCAACCAACACGGCGATATGTTGTCCCGCGCACTTGGCACCTGCACCCGCCACGAACGCAAGGCAGCGCGGGACGCGGGCAAGTACAAGGACATCACCACCTACGAGTACACACAGGAAGAATTCGAACAGCTCGATGCATGCATCATGGAAGAACCCATGAATATCCGCGGCTCCAAGGTGCGTTACTGGGAAGACGTGACCGAAGGCGAAAGCCTTGACACCATCGTGCGTGGCCCGCTTTCGCTGATGGATACCATGGGCTTCCTCGTCGGTTCCGGTCGTGGTCACACGCATGGCGTGGTGTTCCAGAACGCGATGAAGCACCCCGGCCATTTCTTCCGCAACCCCGAAGCGGGCGGCGGCATTGAATACACCGGCATCGGCCACCATCGCGAAAGCACCGCCAAGGAAGTCGGCGTGCCCGGCGTCTATGACTACGGTCCGCAGCGGTCATCCTGGATGGCATCCCTTGTCACCAACTGGATGGGCGATGCGGGCTTCCTCAAGCGCGTCCGCACCGAGATGCGCCGCTTCAACACCATGGGTGACAGCACATGGTGCAAGGGCAAGGTGTCGAAGAAATACATCAAGGACGGTCACGCCCTGGTCGACATCGAAATCTGGGGGGAAAACCAGCGCGGTGAGGTCACGACCCCCGGCATCGCCACCGTCGCCCTTCAGTCGCGCGATCCCGAGTTGCAGGTGTTCGTCGACTGCGGAGACCTTGAGCTGGACCTCCCGGTCGTTCGCTGAGGAAAGGAGCCCTGCCATGTCCGACAAGCCTCTCACGGGCCTTCGAGTCATCGAACGCGCCTCTGGCGTGGCTGCGGCACAGGCCGGGCGCCTGATGTGCCAGATGGGTGCCGAGGTCATCATGGCCGAACCGACAGGCGGCACCCCCATCCGGGAGGAGCCCCCTCTCCTCCCCGGTGGCCAGAGTGCGCTGTTCACCTACCTGTCTGCCGGCAAGTGCAGTGTGATCTGCGACCCGTCAAACCCGGGCTTTCGCGAGGACATGGAGAAACTCCTGGCGGAGGCCGACATTTTCATCGACGACACGCCAGTCGCAGATCGCGCGGGGCTGGGACTGGACGAAGCAAGGATCGCCAAAGCGCATCCGGATCTTGTACACCTCTCGGTGCTTCCCTACGGCGCATACGGGCCGAAAGCCGGGTGGAAGGGTGAGGAACTCAACCTGATCCATGCGGGCGGTGAAGGTTTCCTGCTGCCCAATGGTCTTTCGGCCGATCTTTTTCCCGATCGCCCTCCTCTCAAGATCGCTGGACATTTCGCCGAGATGCAAGGCGGCACCACGGCGGCAATGGCCGCGCTGGCCGCGCTTTGGGCCGGCAAGGGCCAGTTCGTGGATGCCTCGGTTCAGGACGCGAATGTCGCGGTCGGGGCCTTTGGAATCCAGCGTTTTGGCGATGGTTCGGTCGAACACCGGCTGACCCGGTCGTTCAAGTTCGGCGGCGTGATAGAATGCGCGGACGGTTATGTCGAGCTGCTGACGCTTGAGTCGCGCCAGTGGGAGGGCCTGCTTGATCTGCTTGGGGCTGATGACTGGGCGCAGGACCCCGGCCTTGCCGACGAGGTCGGACGCAGCGCACGAGGCGGCGAAATCAATGAACGCATCCGCAGTTGGGCACGACACCAAAAGGTCGAGGATCTGGTATCCAAGGCGCAGACCCGCGGCGTACCCATGGCGCGCTACAATGCGCCGGAACATGTGCTGACCGGCCTCCAGGAAACGGCGCGAGGCATCTTCGCCACGCTCGAAACGCCGGACGGCCCCGTGAAAGTGCAATCCCTGCCATTCCGCTTTGGGCCAGACGCCCTGCCGGTCAGCGAAACAATCGCCAGTCCCGGCGCTGACCAGTCTATCCTGACTGGCGACAATGATCGAAGGGCCTCTGCATGAAACCCCTCGCCGGCCTCCGCATAGCCGATTTTACCGTACACGCCGCAGGGCCATTCTGCACCCATATGCTCAGCCAGATGGGCGCTGAGGTGATCAAGGTCGAAACCGCGCTGCGCCCCGATATTTTCCGCAAGCCACACGCGGTCTATGGTCGCCAGGGCCCCGCGACTTTTGACCAGGTCTCGTCAAACAAGCTTTCTGTTCGGCTGAACCTTAAACATCCCGATGGCGTTGCGCTGGCGAAAAAGCTGGTCACCATCGCCGATGTCGCCGCCGAGAGTTTTCGCGCGGGGGTAATGGCGCGGCTGGGTCTGGGATATGAAGCCCTGCACCAAGCAAAACCCGATATCGTCATGGTTTCCGTTTCGTCCTCGGGGCAGACGGGCCCCGAAAGCCATTTCGCAGGATATGCCCCCCTGTTCGGCGCATGGGGCGGGCTGGGCTATCTGTCGGGCCATGCCGACGGGCCGCCGGTCGAGATGCGCCACGTCATGGACCACTCGGTCGGGATGCATGCAGCACTGGCCACATTGGCGGCATTGCATCGCCGCCGCCGAACGGGCCTTGGTTGCCATGTGGATGTCGCCGCGCGCGAGGTCGCCTCGTCGCTGGTTGGTGATGCGCTGACTGCGGCTTCGGCGAGTGTGACCGTTGGCAGGATGGGCAATGACGACATGACCCGCGCGCCGCACGGGTTGTTCCCCACCGCCGACGCGGACCGCTGGCTTTCGATCGCGGTGTCGGGCGATGAGGAATGGCAGAAACTGGCCGGGATCATAGGACAGCCGCACCTTGGACACGACCCCCGTTACGCCACGCAGCCCTGCCGCCACGAGAACCGCCGGGATCTGGATGATCCCATTGCAGCCTGGACCGGCGCACAAAAGGGCGAGACGACCGCGGAACTGCTTCAGGCGGCAGGGATCGCCGCGCATCTTTCGTGGGCTGCGTCGGATATTGTGTCGGACCCGCACATGAGGGCTCGGGGCTCCATCATCGAAGTCACCGAAACCAACGGTCATCTTCGCGCCGCTGTAGGCCGTCCCGCCCGATTTGCCGGGGATGATGCGCCCGGAATCACACGCGGCACCCCCGCCCTTGGTGGCGACGAGGCTTACGTTTATGGCGAACTTCTGGGCCTCAGCCGGGCTCGGATCAATGCCCTGATCGATGACAAGGCAATATATTGAAGGATTCACGATGACCACACCCCCCGATTACTCCGAAGCCGTCGGCCGCACCGAAAGCCATGTGCAGATGATCTCGGCGGATCGCGCAGCCGGTCTGGCCGCGACGCTGGACCTGGACAACGCCCCGGCGGATGGCGACCCGCTTCCACCGGGCTGGCACTGGCTTTACTTCAATCCTTTCGTTCAGCGCCGCAATGTGGGTTCGGATGGGCATCCCAGGCGTGGTGGCTTCTTGCCTGACGTCGGCCTTCCCCGCCGCATGTGGGCCGGCGGACGGGTGGTCTACAACGCGCCGCTGATCATCGGGAAAGAGACCGGGAAGACCAGTGAAATTCTTGCCGTGAAGGCAAAGTCCGGTCGTGCGGGGCAGCTTGTTTTCGTGACGGTGCGGCATCGACTTTCGCAGGACGGCACAGTCTGCATCGAGGAAGAACAGGATATCGTCTATCGCGAGGCCGCCGCCCCCGGCGCGCCCAAGCCCGAACCGACACCCGCCCCCGACGGCGCCACCCGGTCCGAAACGGTCACACCGGACCCGGTGCTGCTTTTCCGTTATTCCGCGCTGACCTCGAACGGACACCGGATTCACTATGACCGCGAGTATGCGCGTGACGAAGAGGATTATCGCGACCTGGTCGTGCATGGCCCGCTGACCGCGACCCTGTTGCAAGCCTTTGCCACCGCCGCACAGGGCGAACGGTTGGCGCGGTTCGATTTCCGCGGCATGGCCCCCCTGTTCGTCGACCGCTCTTTCACCCTGGAAGCCGGGGCCGGGAAAGACGGCGCACTGCAACTCTGGGCCAAGGGGCCGGATGGCGAACTTGCCATGCAGGCCAGCGCCGTGGTCGAGCCCGCGCCATGAGGATGCCGCGCAGCTATCTTTTCGTTCCCGGTCGCATGCCCGAGCGGTTCACCAAGGCCGCAGGTTCGGGTGCCGATGCCATCATCCTTGACCTTGAGGATGCGGTCGGCCCCGAGGCAAAACCCGAGGCGCGCGCGAACGTTGTGCGCTGGTTCGGCTCTGGCGGGACAGGGGTTGTGCGCATCAACGGGATGGAAAGCCCGTGGTTTGACGACGACCTTGCCGCGCTCGCCTCGTGCGATGCCACGGCGATCATGGTGCCCAAGGCCACGCCGGAAAGTCTTGCGGCTGTGGCCGAAAAGCTGCCGGGGCGTGCACTTGTCGCGCTGATAGAAACCGCAGAGGGTCTTGCCGCGCTTCGCCTTTCGGTCACTTGCCCCGGTGTGGTCCGCCTTGCCTTTGGCAATCTCGACTTTGGCGCGGACACCCGGATTCCGGGAACCGGCGCCATCCTTGATCCCGCCCGTTTTGAAATCGTGCTGGCGTCGCGCCTTGGCGGGCTGGCGCAGCCGATTGACGGCGTCACAGCCGAGTTGAAGGATGCGGGCATACTGGGCGAAGAAGTCGCGCGGTCCCGCATGCTTGGATTTGGGGCAAAGCTGTGTATTCATCCCGCACAAGTCATGGCCACGAACGAGGAGTTCAGGCCCTCCGAGGCCGAGGTCGACTGGGCCACGCGCGTCCTGTCAGCCTTGTCAGAGGCGGCCGGGTCTGTTGTGCAGGTCGATGGCAAGATGGTCGACCGCCCGGTGATCGAACGCGCAAGACAGGTTTTGGCCGACGCAGGCCAGGCCGCAGAATGATCCCCCTGCCCGACGCCGGCAAGGCATTGCGCGGGAACGGCAAAAACCGGTCAGGCGAAATAACCGCTGACCAAGCTCCGGACACAGGATGATAACTTCAGCCAAGGTCTCGGGGAGGTGGCCATGGAACACACGATTATCGGAGTCCTGACAGCCGGCCTGATGGCCTGTGGAAATGCCCGAGCAGAGGACATTCTCTTTGGGTTGGGGTGACGCTGGCGAGTCCGGGAGTATGCGATTTCCGCTGTCGCTGCGCAACGTCGAGGATCTGCTCCACGAACGCAGGATAGACGTCAGCCATAGTGCCATCCGGTTTTGGGGACACCGGTTTGGCCCGAAATTCGCATCCGAAATCCAACGCTCCCGTCTTCAGAGAATGCGGGCCGGCAGTGTCAGAAGAACCCCACTTGCAGCACCTTTCACGCCACTCCGCCCCGCGAGCATGGCCAGGTGCACACCGTTCAAGAACGGCAAAACCAGCCCCGAGATCATCCGCTCGTAAAGGCCAGAATCGCGCCCGATCCCGGCACTTGCGTCCATGATGGGCGCAAGTTTCCCGAACACCCCCGATTTTCGTACAAAACCCGCGTACACTTCGTACGTTTCGTACAAAACCCCACCCCGCCCGATCGCCCCCAAAATCACGCGCCATCTTTCGGCGCAGACCTGATTCTGGCCAATATTGACCGACGGGTGACCCGTCGCTGCCCGAACAATCGCGCCGGGAAGCCACACCTGCCATTCCCACGAGAACACGCCATATCCCGCTTCCTGCGCCTGCGAAATTTGCAACAACTCGCCGCCGGCTTTCAACCGCTTCAATCAGGAACGCAGCCTCTCAAGTCGGCGCATTTTCAAGCGAAACCACACCGCCGCCCTTACCGAGTGGCGCGGTCTTTATACAGCACAAGGGACAACGTCCCTGACCTGGCTGAAACCAGACCGAATTCATCTGATGCTAATTGGGAAAGTGCTATCTAACCTTTCCACACGCAACTTGCCGTTCGTCAAATCACTATGAAACAGAACAATCAAAACCCAACAAATCTTGCCGGACGGCGCTCCGCAAACGCGCGGCGGCCCTCAAGATAATCCTCACTGTCAAAGGCCGCCTTTATCAGGTCTTCCAGTTCGGCCTTGCGCGTTTCCACAGATCCATCCGCCAGCGCATTGAGAATCGCCTTGTTACCAGCCTGCGAGAGCGGCGCATTGGCAGCGAGCGCCCCAAGCCATGCCCGAGCGGTAGCCACAGCCTCTCCGTCTGTCAGTTGATCGACCAGCCCAAGCTCGCAAGCCCTCTCGCAACCAAAGATATCGCCTTCGAAAAGGATGCGCTTCGAAGCGGTCGTACCAATTCGCTCAGTCAAGATACGACAGTCGAGAATGCTGTAGACGAGCCCCAAACGCCCTGCGGGAATGCCCATCTTCGCATCCTTACCGGCCACCCGGAAATCGCAGGCCAGCGCGAGGCTCAAGCCGCCGCCCACCGCATACCCCGAAATCGCCGCACAAACTGGGCGGGGGCAATTACGAATGGCAAGAACCGTTTCGTCATTGATCCGGTCGTATTCAATACCCTGCTCTGCGGTAGCGCGGACAGTATCAAATTCGGAGATGTCGGCGCCGGTACAGAAACTGCCCCCTGCGCCTGTCAGTACCACGCCGCGCACGGCGGAATTTTCCCCAGCCTTCGCAAATATCTCCCCCAGTGCACGCCACATGGCGAGTGACATGGCGTTCTTCTTGGCCGGGCGGTTGAGCGTGATCGTCAGGATACCTTGGTCATCAAGCTCCTGCAGTATGTACGCATCTTGTTCGTCAGTCATCGGTCTCTTCCTCGAGCATGATCATCTTCTTGCAGGGTAATACATCTCATGCTACAAAATGTCCACTGTATACAAAATCCCAAATACAAAAAGGAGGACATCATGAGAGCGCTAGAAGGCCTGAAGGTAATTGAACTGGCCAGCTTCATTGCGGGCCCTTACTGCGCGATGACACTCGCTGACCAAGGGGCGGACGTCATCAAGATTGAGCGCCCCGGCGTGGGCGACGAAAATCGTACCGAACCGCCTTTCGTGAATGGCGAAAGTGCGCCCTTCATGCTTTGGAACCGCAACAAACGATCTCTCGTCCTCAATCTCAAAGATCCCAACGATAAGGCGCGCTTTCTCGAACTGGCCGATCAGGCCGACGTACTGATCGAGAACTACCGATCCGGCGCGATGGAACGTCTGGGTCTCGGGTATGACACGTTATCGCAACGCAACCCGCGCTTAGTCTATGCCTCCATCTCCGGTTATGGCCGCGAGGGCGACTTCTCCACCAAAGGCGGGTTCGATCTCGTCCTGCAGGGTTTCACCGGACTGATGGCTCTGACCGGCCCAGAAGATCAGGGCCCACACCGCATGCCTATCCCGGTCTGCGACATCACTGCCGGCATGCAACTGGCGATCGGCGTGCTGACAGCCCTACAGGCGCGCGAACGTACCGGGCGCGGCCAGCGGGTGGAATCCTCGCTCTTCGAAGCTGGCCTTTCGCTCCAGCTCTACGAAGCCGCCGGTGTATTCGCCAATAATGAACCACCTGAACGTCTCGGCCAGCGCCACCGCGGTGTCGCCCCCTATCAGATATTTCCCACCAGCACCGATCACATCACCATAGGCGTGGCCCAACAGAATTTCTGGAAACAGCTCTGTGCCCTGATCGACCGCGAGGATCTCATCGACGATCCGCGCTTTGAGAACAATGCCGCACGGATGGAGAACATCCTTGAACTGGTACCTTTACTAGAAACCGAACTCATCAAGCGGCCGGCAGACTACTGGCTCGAGGCGCTCGAAGCGGTCGGCGTGCCCTGCGGTGTGATTCAGACCACCGACCGCGCTCTCGCACATCCTCTGGCCAGGCAGCGTCAGATGGTTTTGCCCATCTCACACCCGGTCGCGGGCGAACACAAGACGCTCGGCATCCCCATCAAGCTCTGGGACACGCCCGGAGCGGTGGTCCGCCATGCCCCGCTCCTGGGGGAGCACAATCACGAACGTGACACACTCTGGAAGAACTCGCCCGACCAGGTGCGGTCAGGCGCAGAAGGATGATCGGAATGGATAATCAACTCAACGACGCCCCCAATTCCCGCCATGCTGTCGACGTGAAGAGGATGTTGCATCCCTACACCGATGCACGCGCTCACGAAAAAGCCGGACCACTCATTATCACGGACGGCAGTGGCGTCGAGGTCTTCGATAACCAAGGCAAGAGCTATATCGAGGCGATGGCCGGCCTGTGGAGCGTTGCTGTAGGCTTCGGCGAAAAGCGCTTGGTCGACGCAGCCACGCGGCAAATGTCAAGCTTACCCTACTACCACACCTTCTCCCACAAATCGAACGAGCCCGCGATCGATCTCGCAGACCGCCTTGTGGCCATGACCGGTCGAAAGATGGAGAAAGTGTTCTTCACCAATTCCGGATCCGAGGCCAATGATACAGTGGTGAAGCTCCTCTGGTATCGCAACAATGCCCTGGGTCAGCCCGAGCGCAAGAAGATCATCTCGCGTAAACGTGGCTATCATGGCATCACCATCGCTGCGGGCAGCATGACAGGTATCCCAATGAACCACGGCGGTTTTGACCTTCCACTGCCCGGGTTCCACCATCTCACCTGCCCACATTTCTACCGCGAGGGGTTCGAGGGCGAGACCGAAGCCGAGTTCACGGAGCGGCTGGCGCAAGAGCTGGAAGAACTGATCGAGCGCGAAGGATCTGAAACCATAGCAGGTTTCATCGGAGAGCCGCTGATGTCGGCCGGTGGCGTGGTGCCGCCTCCCGCAGGCTACTGGCGGCGCGTGCAGGAGATTTGCCGCAAGCATGAGATCGTAGTGATCGCCGACGAGGTGATCACCGGTTTCGGGCGCCTTGGCACCCGTTTCGGCAGTGATTACTACGATATCGAGCCCGATATCATGGTCATGTCGAAACAGCTTACCTCTTCCTATCAGCCGCTTGCGGCTATCGTGATGACCGATGACATCTATCAGCCGGTTGCCGACCAGAGCTCAAGCATAGGTGCCTTTGGCCACGGCTTCACCGCCAGCGGCCATCCCGTCGCCACCGCCGTCGCGCTCGAAAATCTGGATATCATCGAAGAGCGCGACCTTATCGGCAACGCAGCACGCCTCGCGCCCATGCTACAGGCAAAATTGCGGGAGTTCTCAGACCACGCGCTGGTGGGCGAGGTGCGCGGCGAAGGTTTTATCGCTGCAGTCGAGCTCGTCGCCAATAAGACCAGCCGCTCACCTTTCGACCCGGTCGGCGTTGTAGGACGAGAGCTCGCAGCCCACGCCCACGCCGCGGGGCTCATCATCCGTGCCATCGGCGACACCATCGCCTTCTGCCCACCGCTCATCGCGACGGAAGAGGACGTAACCAAAATCATCACTCGTTTCGGTTTGGCACTCGACGCCACGACGCGCACATTGCCTTGACAGGCACAGAACCACCACTCGCAAAAATGACAAAGGGCGCCGAAACATCCGGCGCCCTTTTCGCATGGCTTCACTGCTTCAGCCGATCAGCCGCTTCCCGATATGTTCACCAATGGGCAACGCCGAGGTGGCGGCCGGGGACGGTGCATTGCAGACATGAAGGGTGTGTCGGGTTTCGCGGAAAAGAAAATCCTCGACCATCCGACCATCACGCCATACTGCCTGCGCCCGGATGCCGGGCCGATAGCGCTCCAGATCACCAGGCTCGATTGTGGGGCAATAGGCCTGCACGCGCTTAAGATAGAGTCTTCGAAGCATCGAGGCAGAGAGTTCGCTCATCGCTGAGCTGGCGTTGGATTTCAACAACCGCCAAAATCCGGGATACCCTATGGTCGAAGCCAGGTCGCGCATGTTGAACGCTCCGCGCTCATAGCCTTCGCGTGAGAACGCCAGCACGGCATTCGGCCCGACAGTGAAACCACCATCCATTTTGCGCGTAAGGTGCACTCCGAGAAATGGCCGCGCCGGATCTGGCACCGGGTAGATCAGGTGCCGCACCAGATTTTCGTTCTGGTTGCGGATGCGGAAGTACTCGCCCCGAAACGGAATGATCCGGAAATCCACCTCCGCCCCGAACTGTCGGGCCATCCTGTCGGCCCAGAGCCCGGCACAGAAGACGGCTTTGCCAGCCGCGATGCGGCCCCGGGACGTCTCCAGCGTTACACCTGCCTCCGCTTCGCTGCCACCGGTCACGCAAGTACCAGTTCGGATTTCACCGCCAGCCTCGATGATCTCCATCGCCATCCGGTGAGCCACCTTGGCGAAATCGACGATCCCGGTCGAGGGTGACAGGAGCGCGCCTGCCGAGTGGATCGCCGGTTCGAGTTTCCGCGCCTCGGCACGGCTCAAGCGCTCGATCTTAATGCCGTTCTCATGCGCCCGTGTTCCCAGCGCCTCAAGCCGATCTCGCTCCTGCGCGTTTACTGCGACGATGAGCTTGCCGCACACCCGGTAGGGAATATCACGGGTGTCGCAATAAGCGCGCATTCGACTCCTGCCTTCGGCACAGAACCGCGCCTTGAGACTGCCGGGCGTATAATAGACCCCGGCATGAATGACGCCCGAATTGCGCCCGGTCTGGTGAAGGGCGATCTGCGCTTCCTTCTCGAGCACCAGCACCCGCGCGCCCGGTTGACGGCGCTGCACATCCAGCGCAGTTGCAAGGCCAACAATACCGCCTCCTACGATCACCACGTCGAAACACTCCATTATTCAGTCCTTTCTGTTCAACGCATCAGCAGGTTCGGCAGCCACATCGTCAATCCCGGCACCAACGCGATGGCGAAAGCACAAAAGAGCAGCGCCGCGAAGTAAGGCAGGATCGCCTTGGTGTAGGTGCCCACGCTGATCCCAGAGATGGAATTGACGAGGAACATGCAGAGCCCCACCGGCGGCGTAATCAGCCCCAGCATCGTACTGAACACTACCGTCACACCGAGATGAATCGGGTCCATCATCAATGCCGGAGCGAGCGACAGGAGAATGGGCACGATCAGGATGATGAGCACCACCGTCTCGATCACCAGCCCAAGCAGCACGAGCAGCAAAACCACGAGACAGCGCAAAATTAGTGGATCCGACGAGATCGACATCAATCCGGAAGCCAGCATGCTGCTGAAGTTTTCCCGGATCAAAATCCAGCCGAAGACGTTCGACACAGCGATCACGAACATAATCATCGCTGTCATTTTCGCCGCCGAGAGCAGTATGGCCGGAAGCTGCTGCAACTTGAGTTGCCGGAAGATCACAAGCTCGAGGAGCAGCGCATAGAAGACCGCAATGGCCGCAGCTTCCACCGGCGTGAATATCCCGCCGACAATCCCGCCCACGATTATGAGTGGCAATAGCAGGTCCAGCGCGGCGATACGCAGTGCCCGAAAGAAATCTGACGCCACGAACTTCTCACGCGTGCGGTAATTGCCCCGGCGCGAGGTCAGGTAAACCGTCAGGATCAGAATCAGGGTCATCACAATCCCGGGCAGTACCCCACCTATAAAGAGTTGCCCGATGGAGACCTGTGCGACCGAGCCATAGATCACAAAGGGTACGCTCGGCGGAAAGATCGGGCCGATCACCGAGGAGGCAGAGGTCACGACCGCGCTGAGCGGAGCCGGATAGCCCGACTTCTTCATCGCCGGGATCATCGTTGCGCCCTGCCCTGCGGCGTCAGCCGTGGCCGAGCCGGACATCCCTGCCATCAGGAGGCTCGAGAGCACGTTGACCTGCGCAAGTCCACCCCGGACGTGGCCGATTACAGTATCCGACAGATGCAGGAGTCGTCCCATGATACCGCCCGCGTTCATAATCGTTCCTGCCAACATGAAGAGCGGCGCGGCCAGGAGCGGAAAGGAATCCGCTCCCGAGACCATCCGTTGCCCCGCCACCATCCATGGCGTGCCAGAAACAATCATGTAGACCGCCGAGGCCGCTGCGATTGAAAACGCGATGGGAACGCCAATTAGCGTCAGAAGGAAGAAGAGACCAATGACAAGCTCAATCTCCATCACAGATCTCCTCGCCCGCACCGGTGAACAGAATACGGATCTCCCCCCAAAGCTGCACCACAACGACGATGCAGGTCAGAGCCGCCCCGACCGGGAGCGAACCGTAGACAAACCGCATGCTGAGCCCCAGGGCCGGCGAAAGCTGCGTGCCCGTACGGGCGACGTCGTAACCGGCCTTGGTGATGAAAATAAGCACCGCAAGCACAATCACGCTCTTGATCGCCTCAAGAGCGGCGCGCGGGCGCAGCGGCAACTGGTCCGAGAGCCACGTCACTCCGATGTGGTCACGGGTTACTTGCACCGTGACAGCTCCGATAAAGGTAATCCAGATGAGCAGGAAACGCGCTAGCTCCTCCGTCCAGAACGGCGGAGAAGAGAGCAAGTAGCGCATGACTACCTGAGCGAAGACACACAGCGCCAACCCGGCAAGCGCCAGGAGAATGGCCGTATGCAGACCTCGCACAAGAAGCGCCGGAAGAGTCAGCCGAGTCATCGCAGCACCTCCTTGAGGTGGATCGCCCCGCAGAGCGGCACATCACCGGCGCCAACACTGGCCGCTACCAGCATCTCCGCCTGTGATTTGGACCATGCAACACTACGGCGGGTCTCGAGATCGACATGGATCGAAAGCTGTTCCAGCGTGGCCACGGGCAAGTCATCGGGCGCGCGAGAGAGTGCATGCACGTAATGAATGCGCTTGGCATCGGCCCCGACGAGCCGCGAACGCAGCGTCACGAGTTGACCTTCATGGGCTTCACCCAGGTAGCGCACATGCGCCGCCAAGGCAAAAGTGCTGCGATTCTCGGCTCGGACATAGGCTTCTCCCAGCCTCAGCCAATCCAGCAGATTGTCCGTCGCCAGATCGAAGAGATAAGTAATCCAGGTGACGTTCAGATGCCCATTGTAATCCGTCCAATCCGAAATGATTCGCGTTTGCAGTTCCTGCAGTGACGGTTTTTTCCCTGTCTTTTCCGGTTTTTCACTCACGGCTTTCCCCATTTCCTTGGCTTTTTCGGTTGGTTTTCTAAATTTTGTATTTTTGCATTCTGTATACAGTAGATAAAGTTCTCAATACTTGCTATCAATTCCTCATCCCGGCCAATGCAGCCGGGACCATGCACAGAAACCGGCCTCGCGAATGGGACCGGGCCAAAACACAGGGATGAAAAATGTTCACCAAACTTTCGGCCACCACCCGCAGCTGCGTTGCTATCGTTCTGATGACCGGCAGCATGGCTTTTCTGCCTGCCGTCGCAGTGGCGCAGTCCGTGACGGCAAATCTGAATCACGAAATGACCGGCACGGTTATCGACGAGGCCACGCAACGGATGGCCGAGGCGCTAACCTCGTCCACAGATGGCGCCATCGACATCACCGTTCACTCGCGCGGCGAGATGGGCAGCGAGCGCGACATGTTCGACCTGATGCAGGCCGGCGCCATAGAGATGGGCGTCACCGGCTCGGTAATCGTGTCCTCCGTGGCACCTGAATACGGCGTGCTTGACGCCCCCTACCTGTTCCGTTCTCCTAGGCACCTGGCCGCAGTGATGGACGGCCCGATCGGCGAGGAACTGATCCAGACCATCCTCGACCGCAAGGGCATCCGCCTGATCGCTCGGATGGACCGCGCCCCGCGCCACGTCACCACCGGCGGCCCTGAAGTGCGCAACCCCGAAGACCTGAAAGGCCTCAAAATCCGCATGCGCGAGATTCCGGTACAGATCGAGGCCTTCCGCATGCTCGGCGCCAGCCCCGTTCCAATGGCCTTCGGCGAAGTCTACACTGCCCTGCAGACCGGCGTGCTCGACGCGCAGGAAAACCCGCTCGACATCATCATGGGCACCAGTCTCTACGAGGTACAGGAGACTGTCACACTCACGGGCCACGTGCGCGAGGTGCAATGGCTAATCGTATCCGAAACATGGTGGAGCAGTCTCAGCGACGAGACCCGAGAGATGATCCAGAGCGCGGCGGATGAAGCCATGAGTTGGGGGCAAGACCAAGTATATTCCGCCGACGCCGCTCTCATGGAAGAAGCCCGCGAAGCCGGGTTGACCGTGATCGAACTCACCCCGGAGGAGCGCGCCGCATTCAGCGATAAGCTGGCCGAGTTGCCAAAGGCCTTCGCCGGCAGATGGAAGGACGGCCTGTATGAAGCGATCGTCGAGACCGCCGAGTAAACCCTGCCTGATGCCGCCCCACTTCCTTATATCCAGAGGTGGGGCAGCCACTCTCACAGTACAACACCGAAAGACCGGCCCATGACACCGCTCATCATGAAGCTTCCCAATGCTCGCAAGGTTCTGCGCCTGCTCGGCAATGCCACTCCCGAGACTCGCCTGCTGATCCTGCACGATCCCTATACTGCTCATAACGCCGAGGCCCTGGCCGTAGCTGCCGATGAGATCGGTTGCCGGTTCAGCATGATCCAGGAAATGCCCGGCGAGCACCACGGCAGCCAGCTTTCCGAGATTTCCGCCGCCGCGATGGCCGCCGCCGATCTCGTGGTCGCACCAATGCGCACCAACGTCGCGCATACCCGGGCCCGCGCCGTGGCGCAGGAAGAACACGGCGTTCATGTGATCTGCCTGCCGGAAGCCGCAGGACAGGATTTCTTCCTTGCCGCCGGATGGCAAGCCGATTTCGAAACCCTACGCCCGCAGATCGACGCACTCGCAAAAGCGCTCGACAGCGCCGAGACTGCCCGCGTAACCTCGCGCCACGGCACCGATATCACCATGAGTCTCAAGGGCCGCCGCGGTCGTTCGCTGAACGGCTTCGCCAATGCGGTCGATATCTCCGCCGGCTACTGCCTCGAAGCCTCGATCGCGCCGGTGGAAGGCACGGCAGAGGGCATGATCGTGGTAAATGCCTCGATCCCCGGCCTCGGCCTGATCGAGGACGAACCGGTGGTAATCCGGTACGAGAAGGGCCTCGCCACTTCCATTGAGGGTGGGCGCGAAGCCGATGCCTTCCGCGACCTGCTCGCCGGTTTCAATGACCCGAACGTCTATAATCTCGGCGAGCTCGGCGTAGGCATGAATCCCGCCTGCCAACTGGACGGCACTATGCTCAGCGATGAAAGCGTCTGGGGGGGATTCCAGCTGGCACTCGGCACCAGCGCGCCTGGTGGGCAGTGCAAGGCCGCCGCGCATTACGACACGGTACTAACCGGCGCGACACTCGAACTCGACGGTCGCGTCGTTTTCGAGGATCGAACGCTACTCCTCCCGGCATGAGCTTTACGCGCGAAACATATCCCCGGTTGAACTCCGGCCGATCCTTTCTTTGGAAGGGAAAGAAGCCGTCCGTGCGGCGGATCGCCCCCGCTATAAGACACAGCCCACTACATATTGGCCCCATCGAAGCCCTCCTCATAGTCTCCGCCGAAGTCGGGGAACCGTGGCGAGACGCGAGCAACCAGAAGCTAAGGAGAATCGAATGCTCGAACGAATGGAGATGATGAAACCCGTCGGTATCATTCTCGATCAATGCCTGAACCTGAAAGTCGGCGAACAGTTTCTCGTACTCGCCGATACCGAGAACCTCCGTATCGGGCAGATGTTCGCCCTCGCCGGGCAGGAGCGCGGTGCAGAAACAATATTCCTCACCTATAGTCCGCGCACCCGCCACGGCGAGGAACTACCGGGCATCATCGCCGACGCAATGAAGGCAGCCGACGCCATTGTCGCACCCACGGCCTTCTCTGTGAACCACACCTCGGCCCGCAAGCGCGCGAGCGACGCCGGTGCCCGGTTGATCTTCTTCCCCGGTTGCAAGGAGGAGATGTTTCTCGACGGCTGCCTCGACATCGACTTCACCAGGCAGGCCAAGATCATCGCCGACTTATCGGAAATCCTCGAACAGGGCGAGCACGTTCATATCGCAACGGATGATGGCCGCACCGACCTGAAGATCGACATCCGGGGCCGCCACGCCGTACCGCAGAACGGAATTTGCCACGAGCCTGGCACCATCTCGCCACCGCCCTGCATCGAAACCGCCGTCTCGCCGGTGGAGTTCACCACCGAGGGCGTGATCTGCATCGACGGCGCAATCGTTCCCGGGGGCGAAGTGCTCGATCCCTTCGACATACGCTTCGAAAAGGGCCGTATCGTCGAAATCGACGCCTCGGGCAAGGATGGCTTGCTGCTCAAGAATCTTCTCGCCAGCTACGACGACGAGAACATCTACGCCCATGTCGAACTCGGCTTCGGCCTCAATCCCCGCGCCCGGATAGGACGTGGCGTCGAGCTTGAAGATGAGGGCGAATTTGGCACGATACATCTCGGCATCGGCAACGGTATCACCTTCGGAAGCTCAATCCGCGCATCCGGGCATATCGACCTGGTGGTCCGGCATCCGATCGTATCGGTCGACGGCAAAGTCGTATTGCAAGACCGCCAACTCAGTCTCTGAGTTTCAAACCGGGGGCGGCACAGAACAGACAATAAGTCGCCCCCAATTCACCACAGGGAGTAAGACCAATGACCAAACTCAACAGAAGACAGATGCTCGCCGGCGCTGGCGCCGGCAGCCTGCTGATGACCCTCAAACCGAAATCCGCACTGGCCCAAAACTGGCCCGAGCAGGCGGTCACAGTGGTTATCCAGTACGGTGCCGGCGGCGGCACCGATACAATCATCCGCGCGCTCGCCGCCGCGCTCGAAAAGCAGTTCACCGTAGGTATCCGCGCCGTGAATCAACCCGGCGCCGCCGGTGCACTGGCCGCCGAAAACGTACTCGGTCGGCGCCCGGATGGCTACTGGCTGCTTGGCAACGCCGACTACAACAAGATCTTCCGCGTACTGGGGTACACGCAGGACGCTCCGTGGAAGACATGGCAGTTTTACAAGATCGGCCGTTCGCTTCCGGCCTGGGCCGTACCGATCGACTCGCCCTTCAAGTCTCTCTCCGACGTGGTCGAGGCGGCAAAGGAAAGTCCCGGCAGCGTGCGTATTTCAAATTCTGGGATCGGCACTGTCTGGCACGAGGCAACCCTCGTGGCGCTGGAATATCCGACCGGTGCCGAGTTTAACCACATTCCCTATCAGGGTGGCGCCCCGGCGGCGCTGGCAGCCCTGCAAGGCGAAGCTGACGTGGTTGCCACCGGCATACAGGAACAGGTGGAATATCTACGCTCTGGCCGGCTCCGCAACATCGGCGTATTCCTGACAGAACCGCTCACGGTGGAAGGCGTGGATGAACCCCTGCAACCGGTGACGGATGCCATTCCCGGTGCGGCCGATATTGGCCTCATTCAGGGTGTCTACGCCCTCGCCGTTCAGCGCGACGCCCCTCAGGAGGTGCATGACATGATGCGTACAGCCGTTGCAGAAGCAGTCAAAGACGAGGCCTTCACCAGCGTGCTCGCCAACCGCGTGATGTTTCCTGAGTTCAAGACCGGAGAAGAGGTCGACCGCGAGGCAGCACTCTTCGAATCCGTGACTTCCTGGCTCTATTATGAGAATGGCATGGAAGGTCTCCAGAGCACCCCGGAAGAGCTCGGCATTCCCAGGCCGCAGGATTTCGCGGCATCCTGGCCGCCCGAAGACTATTCCCCAAAGTTCTGAATCACGACCGCCGCGTCGTCATCCGAAGAACGCGGCGGCCGTCAAACGACAAGGGAGAATATCATGAAGCTCATGCAAGATACCCGGCTGATCCCCAGCATCCTGACAGGCCTCATCGGCACCTTTTTGCTCTGGCACGGCAGCCAGATGCCACATCCGCGTGGCTGGGCCTCCTCGCCAGGGCTCTTTCCAATTATTATCGGAGCGGTTCTGGTAGGGCTCGCCATTCTCCTCTTCATCGAGCGCGCGCGCGACCGCTCCGCAGCGCGCCGGACCGCCGGAACAAAGGACCAAGAGACAACGACGACCGATACGCCGACATGCGCGAACGGCCCGTTCTTGAAAGGCGACCTGACGGCAGTACTGGCGATCTCGACCGGGCTCGCCGCATATATCATCGCGCTCGATTTCCTCCCCTACGAACCGGTCACCTTTGTCTCTCTTGCAATCGGCATGTGGGCCTTCGGCGCCCGCTCCCCGCTGCATATCGCCCTTGGCGCTGCGGCCTTCACGCTGGTGATCGTGGTGCTATTCACTCAGGTGCTCGGCACACTCATTCCGGGCACGTCAAGCCTAATTGGCACCCTGATGCAATGACCCCCTGAACGGAGCCACACCTTGTTCAGCTTCTTCGATGCCTTCCAGAGCGCACCCGTGCTCTATTCTCTGATCGGCGCCGCCGCCGGGATCATCTGGGGCGCCATGCCTGGCCTCTCAATGACCATGGGCATGGCCCTGCTCGCAACCTTCTCCTACGGCATGGACATCGGCAGCGCTTGCGCCTTCCTGATGGGCGTCTATACAGGAGCCACCTTCGGCGGCGCGATCAGCGCGGTTCTGGTGAACATTCCCGGCACCCCGGATTCCGTACCGATCCAAATGGCTGGGTATCCACTCACCCGCAAGGGCCGGGGCGGCGAAGCGATTGCCACGGCGATCTTTGCCTCCTTCATCGGCAACTGGGTGGGTATTCTCGCCCTCGCTTTGCTCGCGCCCCTGCTCATCGCCTTCTCCCTCAATTTCGGTGCCTGGGAGCAGTTCCTGCTGGCGCTATGGGGTATTCTGCTTGCGGGCAGCATCGGCAGCGAAGGGCAATCGCCCATCAAGGGCTGGATCTCTGGCTGGATCGGGCTGGCCATCGCTATGGTCGGCATGGAGCCTATCCTGGCCTATCCGCGCCTTGTTTTCGACGTGCCCGAGTTACGTGGAGGGGTAGAGTTCATCCCGGTGCTGATCGGCCTCTTCGGCATTGCCGAGGTAATGCGTATGGCAAGATCCGACGAACCCGCGCGCGAAGGCCGCGCACCGGGCCGCATCTGGCCCCGCTTCGATCTCTTGCGCCGCTACTATCGCTCTGCCATCCGCTCCAGCGTGATCGGTACCATTATCGGCGTCGTGCCCGGCGGTGGTGCACCCATGGCCAACTTCCTCTCCTACGAGATGGGTCAGCGCGCCTCGGGCAAGGATTTCTCAAAGGGCAGCATGGAAGGTGTAATCTGCACCGGCACGTCCGACAATGCCGCCATCGGCGGCTCGCTCTTGCCCGCCCTGGCGCTCGGTATACCCAGTTCTGCCGCTATCGCCGTCTTCATGGCGGCGCTGGCCTATCATGGCGTCGTCGTCGGGCCCTCTGTAGAACAGAGCCAGCCGGGCTTCCTCGGCTTCCTCTACGGCACACTCATCGTAGCCAATATCGCGATGTATATCCTCGGGTTCGCCTTGCTCAAGCCGATCATGAAACTGCTGAAGATGCCAGTGCATTACCTGATGCCGATGGTTGCCATGCTCTGCATGATCGGCGCCTACTCGGTGCAGCTTTCCGTCTTCGACATGTGGATCGCCGTAATCTTCGGTATCATCGGTTTCTATCTGAACCGCGCGGGCTTCCCACTTGCGCCGATGGTCTTTGCCATGATCCTCGGGAAGATTGCCGACGAGAACCTGCGCAAATCGGTCATCATCTTCCGGGATGATGCCATAGGCACCCTGCTCTCGCGGCCGGTAGGGCTTGTCATTATCGTCCTGATCCTACTCACCATCGCCTACGGCCTTCACGGTAGTCTGACCCGCAAAAGCTCAGCCGACGGCGCCACAGTTTCACCCAGGTAGACGATTTTGCATACAATCGACTTCCCAAAAAAAGCCACGCCTGATACCAAACCATAGGCAAATAGAGATGTGTTGTTGATATGCAGGATTCGTCCAGCCCCCGCCTTGCGAATAAGCCAAAACGCCCGCTCCTGCCCGACGTATTGGGCCTCGAACTTGCTGGCCTGATCGAACAAAGTATCATCCGCCTCGAATTTGCCCCGGGCGCGCATCTTACAGAACTACAGATTTGCGAGGAATTCGATGTCAGCCGCTCGCCTGTCCGCGATGCGTTCCGCAAACTCGAATCCCAGGGCCTGGTCGTGCGCCACAAGCGCCGCGGCATCCGGGTGACGCCAATGACCCTTCAGGATCTCAACGAGATCTACGTCGTCCGTACACCGCTTGAGGTGATCGCTGCATCCCTCGCCACCGATAACGCCACCGACGAAGACCTCGCCTTTCTCGCCAAACAGGTCGAACGGCTGGACGCCGCCCTGCACTCGGAAGACGCGGACGAGTTCTTCGAAGCGAACATGGCCTATTTCGACCGCGTGCATGGGATCACCGGCAACCACACACTCGAAAACATCCTGCGCACTATCGAGAAACAGGCCATGCGCTACCGTTATTTCGCGCACAGCTACAGTCGTCAGATGCAGGAAAACTCCGTCGCCTGCCTACGCAAGATTCTCGGCCACCTGAAGGACCGTGACGTTGACGCAGTGCGGCGCGCGACCGAAGAAATGATGATCGAAGCACACAAGATGATCGCCGAAATTCTGGCACAGCACCCCACGCTCAGCGGCAACGTCGACTAGTTTTGCAGGCAGCGTCAGAGCAACCTGACTTGAGACCGATTATCCGCCGCCCTGCTCACATGGAAAATCGCGATCCATTCAAGTATTTCAAAACCAGCCGGGACATCATTCGACTGGCGGTTACCATGCGCGCAAAGTCGGCGCATGGGTCCTGTTCCTGCCGCCATACAGCCCCGATCTGAACCCCGTAGAAATGGCCTTCCCCGAACTCAGGGGACGGCTCCGACGAACGGCTGTACGGACCTGCAACAATCTATGGCGGGCCGTCGGGCATGTCTGCGATCTCTTCACTGAGCAGGCATGCCACAACTTTTTCAAGGCTACCGGGTGCGAAACCAATTGAATGCAACACGCTCTGACAGGGGTGGTCAATTTACCAGGCGTTGTAGGCCAGGTATTTTCCCGACATCTCGATCTTCACCCGATCCCCCTTGGGATGTGGTACGCGCACCACCTGCATGTCAAAGTCGATGGCAGACATAATGCCTGTCCCGAATTTTTCTTCGATCAGCGCCTTGATCGTAGGACCATAGACGCCCACGATCTCATACAGGCGATAGATGCACGGATCGGTGGGCACGCTTTGCTCCCAAACCTTCGTCGGCGGCTCTTCCAGAACGCCCACGGCCTCTTGCGGCAGGCCCATCACCGAAACCAGTGCTTCGGCTTTATCCTTGGAAAACCCGTTCATTCCCATGCACGCGGAATGGGTCCAGACCGGAGACATCCCGATCTTCCCGGCAATTTCCTCCCAGGTCAGGCCAGCCTGTTTCTTCGCCGACAGGATCATCATCGTGACGTCGTCCTTGGTCATCATAGTTGGAACCTCGAAGTTATCTTTCATTTGTTTGCTCCTTCCGTGTTTGGCAGTCATCACTTACCGGACTTAACGACCGGCACCGCATCGGCTGCACGCCCTCAGTCATTGACGGCGTGCAGCCGTGGACTGCTGCGCGCATCTCCAGGGCTATCGGTCACAATACCGGCCTGATCGATCCGCACCGTATCGGGGCGCAGGTCATCGCCATCGACCTTCTGACCGGCCAGCTCCTTCGACCGGCTGCCCAGAAAATGAACCAGATGATTCCGGATCGCATAGTAATTCGGATGCTCTACGATTTCGGTTCGGTTACGCGGCCGCGGGATTGTGATCTCCACCGATTCCGCGACTCTGGCGAAAGGACCGTTCGTCATCAGCAAGATGCGATCCGCCAGCAAAATAGCTTCATCGATGTCATGGGTGATCATGAAAACCGTCTGCTCGGTACCGCCCCAAATCTTCAGCAATTCATCCTGAATCGTACCCCGTGTCAGAGCATCGAGCGCACCGAAGGGTTCATCCAGAAGCAACAACTTGGGATGATTGGCGAAGGCCCGCGCAATTGAAACGCGCTGCCGCATTCCGCCTGACAACTGGCTGGGTTTGCGATGGACGACGTCCCCCTCCAGCCCCACCTTGGCCAGAAAGTCGCGCGCATGCGCCTCTGCCTTGTCACGGGGCCAGTCCGGGTGTCGGGCCTTGACCCCGAAGATCACGTTCTTGAGCGCCGAGAGCCAGGGCAACAGAGAGTAGTTCTGGAAGACCACGCCGCGATCGAGCGATGGCCCGGAAACTTCCATCCCATCCATCTTCACCACCCCGGATGTCGGCTCTGCCAGCCCGGCGAGGATATTCATGATCGTCGACTTACCGCACCCCGAATGGCCCAGAATGCAGACGAACTCTCCTTTTTCGACCCCGAAACTGGCGTTCTCGAAGACCGTTAGCTCGCCGCCTTGACCATCAGGGAATTTCTGCGTGAGCCGTTCAATGCTGAGGAAAGGTTTTGACATGAGACGTTTCCTTACTCTGCGTAAGCCACGGCGCGTTGCAGGACGCCAAAGGCGGAGTCCAGCAGCATGCCGACGAAGCCGATCACGAGGATGGAGAAGATGACGGAGGTCAGGTCGAGATTGTTCCACTCATTCCAGACATAGTAGCCAATCCCCGTCCCTCCCACGAGCATCTCGGCAGCGACGATCACCAGCCAGGCGATCCCGATCGAGATGCGCATACCGGTAATGATGGTGGGCGCTGCCGCTGGCAGGATCACGGTAAAGGCTGTTCTCAGGCTCCCCAACTCATGGGTTCGCGCCACATTTACCCAATCCTGTCGCACGCCGGCCACTCCGAAGGCCGTATTGATGAGCATTGGCCAGATGGAGCATATGAAGATGACGAAGATCGCACTGGCCTCGGAATCCTGAATCACGAACAGTGCCAGAGGCATCCATGCCAGAGGCGATATCGGCCTGAGAATCTGAATGAAGGGATTGAACGCTTTGTAGGCGACCTGGCTCATCCCGATCAGAAAGCCCAGCGGTATGGCAACCAGCGCGGCCATGATATAGCCGGAAAGCACTCGGTAGATCGAATAGCCAACCTGAATACCGATCCCTTTGTCATTGGGCCCGGCATCATAAAACGGGTTACTGAGCTGTTCCCAGGCTTTGGCCAGTACATCCGATGGCGGCGGCACACCGGCTCGTTCTTCGCCGAGGCCCATCAGAAGCTCGTATTCAGTAAGGTCTTCTGCGGTCTTCTGCGCCGGAATGGTGGCCTCCCATATCAGGAGGCCGACGACAAGCATCACGAACGACAGGATCGCTGCACGCTGGTTGATCGAAAGATTCTCCAACATCGATCAAGCCTTGCCAATGGGGAAACTCTGAACATACGCTTCAGGTTCGGCCGGATCGAACGTCTTGCCCATAATCGTATGTGATTTGTAGGTGACGTCCGGCGCCTCGTATCCCAGGCCTTCCATCACCTTCTTGCAATCCCCCGCCAGATAGACCTGCTCGGCGACAGCCTTGTAATCCACATCGCCTTCAATATAGCCCCAGCGTTTCATCTGGGTCAGAATCCACACACCCATCGAATGCCATGGGAACGGATCGAAATCGATCCGGTCGGGAACTTTTTGCACCTCGCCCAGACCGTCGGCGAACGTCCCGGTCAGCACCTGCTCGATCACCGGCACCGGCTGATTGAGATAATTGGTCGGCGCGATCGCTGCAGAAATTTCCTTACGGTTTTCAGGGTCGGACGCGTACTGGGTTGCATCGACGATCGACTTGAGAAGAGCGCCATAGGTATTCGGAAGTTGCTCGGCAAAAGAGAGCGGCGCAGCAAAGGCGCAGCACGGATGACCTTCCCAGATATCTTTCGTCAGCGTGTGAATGAAGCCGATCCCTTCCCATACGGCGCGCTGGTTGAAGGGATCGGGCGACAAGTAACCGTCAAGGTTGCCGGCTCGCAGGTTCGCAACCATCTCGGGCGGCGGCACGACCCGGATTTGAATATCGACATCCGGGTCGAGCCCGAATTCAGCCACATAGTAGCGCAAAAGGAAATTGTGCATCGAGTATTCGAAGGGCACACCGAAGGTGAATCCCTTCCACTGCGCAGGGTCGCGCTTGTCGAGATGCTCATTGGACAGAACGATCGCCTGACCGTTGATGTTCTCGACGGCGGGCATGATATAGGGTTCGGCCACCGATCCGGCGCCAAGTGTCATGGCCAGCGGCATCGGTGTCAGCATGTGGCTGGCGTCATACTCACCGGACAGAGACTTGTCGCGCGCCACGGCCCAGCCAGCCGTCTTGATGACCTGGGCGTTCAATCCATAGCGTTCGTAAAATCCCATCGGCTGCGCCATGATGATCGGTGTGGCACAGGTGATGGGGACGAACCCGATATTGAGATCGGTTTTCTCTGGCGCCCCCAACTCGTCCAGGATCGCGGCCTTGGCCTTGTCCATCGGAAACACCGATGCCAGCGCCGCAGCAAAGGTGCCACCGCCCATCATGCCCATGAAAGACCGTCGACTGACATCGTTCTGCCCGAACACCGACCGCACGACAGCACTTTCAACCGCCCGTTCCAACATCGCTTCTGAGGACATGGTCGCAGGTTCGGCATGGTCTGTATCATGACCGTGTCCGGCGAGGCAGTTGTCACACCCGCAATCCGCCCCATGCCGCAGGTCGGTCTTTTCAGAATATGGATTTCCAAGGCTCTTGATCGTCATTGGCTTTCCTCTCAGGCTTGATTTGCCTCCATGTTTTCAAGGAACGCGCCTGTTCGAAAGCCTGTGCCCAAAATTTCCGCAGTCACATAAAACAAATACAAAACAACATCTTGAATGAATTTCACGGTGCCGGAAAATTACTATTTTTCATAATTTACGAAATTTCGTTATTTCTGCATGCGTTTCCTGCTAAGCTCACACCATGTCATCAGGCGCCGCACCGATCATTTCCTTTCTGGCAGACCTGCCCGAGCCCTCTCTGATTCTGGATACGCGGACAGACTCCGTCCTGGCATGGAATCCCGCCGCCGCCACCCTGTTAGGGGGGGCTCCCGATCACCCGGCACCAGCCCGCTTTTCACCTTTCGCAGGGGCCTCTTTGCCGCGCTTCATCGTGTTCATAGAAGAGGTCGACCACCGTGGCGAAGCCTGGACGCGGGACATAGATCTCATACCGGTCGCCGGGGACACCCTGCGTTGCGAAATCCGTGGGCGTCAGTTGCGCGAACATCCGGGCTGCATACTGTTGCTCCTGACAGATCTCGAAGCATTCGGAACCCGCACGGCGATTACCGAAACCGCCGAGATGCACCGCGCCGGCTTGATTGAATGGAAGCGCGCAGAACGGTTTTTCACCGAACTGGAACGAGAAAATCAGTTGATCCTCAACGCAGCGGGCGAAGGAATTTATGGTGTGAACGCCGAAGGAAAGACGACCTTCGTAAACCGTGCCGCGCGCGAGATGCTGGGCTGGACGACTGAAGACCTTCTGGGCCGAAACATTCACGCGCTCATCCACCACCATCATCTCAACGGCGAAAGCTACCCTGCACACGAATGCAAGATTTACCAGTCGTTCCGTTTCGAGCAGGTCAATCGTATCGACAACGAGGTCTTCTGGCGCAAGGACGGCAAGCCGATCCGGGTCGAATACGTTTCGACACCGATCTACGATCAACAGGTTCTGGTCGGCGCCGTGGTAATTTTCCGCGATATAACCGAAAGAAAGGAAAACGAACGCAAACTGCACGATGCGTTGAAAGAGGTCGCATCGCTGCGAGACAAGCTCGAACAGGAAAACGCTTATCTTCAGGAAGCCATCACTTCGGAGAGAGCGCATCACGACATTGTCGGAACATCCTCGGCGATAAAACAGGTCCGGGCAAGGATCGACCTCGTCGCACCGACGGATGCGACGGTCCTGATTACCGGCGAGACAGGCACGGGCAAAGCCCTTGTGGCGAACGCCATTCACAAGGCCAGCGCCCGCTCTCGTCGGGCAATGATATATTTTAAATGCGGTGCAATTTCGACCGATGAGGTCGAAACCGAGCTTTTCGGACAAGTGCGCGGTGCGTTTCCCGGCTCGATAAGGGACAAGCCCGGAAAACTTGAACTGGCCCATGGCGGGACGCTTTTCCTTGATGACATCTCGGAGCTCCCCTTTGAAACACAGGGAAGACTGCTGCAAACCCTGCAAACCGGCAGCGTGACACGCCTTGGCGATACCCGGGCCAAGGCGCTTGATCTGCATGTGATCGCAGCAATGACCGATACCCCGGAAAACGCGGTGAAGTCCGGCAAGCTGCGTGAAGATCTGCTGTTTTTCCTGAATGTTTTCCCGATCTCATGCGCACCGCTGCGTGACCGCCCCGAAGACATTCCCCTGCTGGCCTCGCATCTGCTCGAAGTGACATGCCGCCGGCTCAACCTTTCACAACCCATCATCACCGAGCGGGCGGTACAACAGATGATGGAGTATCGCTGGCCCGGCAACGTGCGCGAATTGCGGAACGTCGTAGAACGGGCGGCAATCGTTTCGGGAGGAGGCAAGATTATTCTTGAACTCGGCACATCCCCCGGTGCGGCCCGCAGCGACGCCGTTCAAATACGGACCCAGGCAGAAATCGACAGCATGATCCGCAACAACCTTGTTGCCTGTCTGAGGGAAACCGGAGGCAAAGTGTCGGGGTCCGGCGGCGCTGCGGAGCTTCTCGGGGTCCAGCCTACGACACTCTATTCCCGGATACGCCGTTTTCAGATCGATCCGAGCGAGTGGGACATCCCAAATCGGCTGCAACATGAAGGGGCACCGTCAGAGAAAACCGGGGGGGGGCCGCGTTGGCGCCATCCTACCCAAATAACATGACAAAACGCGATGGGAGTGTCGGCGCAACCTGACGTGAGGCCGGCGAAAGCGGGCGATGTTGCGCTTTCGGCCTGTGCGAACTCTGCATAAACCCGCCGCCCTTCACGCCTCAATCTACAATTTGTTCAACTCCAGGCAAAGCCTCTACTCAGGATCGAATACCGAACAAAACACGCCGCTGCTCTCGCCGAAGGGCGCAATCTTTGCATGGCGCAAGAGACTGCTCCCCCTGACCCAACCTGGACTGGTTCAGATTTGTCAGGCAGTATCACCGAGGTGATCAAAAAACATGCTTTGACCCATTGGCATTGCCTGAAAAGTGAACACGACAATAAACTCGGCCAGGCGGAGGCCACGATTAACCAACAGAACATGATTATGCATACAAAACATATATTCCTCCCCAAAAAATGCATTGGACAGCATAAAGGATCACGGTTTTCATCGTGGCAAGACACGATACCGATAATCTAAGCGGTGATAACAGAGAGGATTTTATCATGCTGAAGTCGATACGGACGCCAATTGTTAGTTTATGTTTTGGAATAGCCATCACGGCCGGCCCGGCCTTTGCCGAATTTCCAGAGAAAGAAGTAACGATCACGGTTGGCTTTGGACCAGGCGGCGGCGTCGATACCATCACACGGGCTGCGACAGATGCGTTGTCATCTGCCCTTGGCGAGGCGATTGTGGTGGAAAACCAGCCGGGTGCCGGGGGCGGGCTTGCCTTGACGGCGCTCATGGCAAAACCCGCTGACGGATATAATCTGGCGGCTGCGATTTCCACGACGGTCTCGTTCGACCCTCATGCCTCGGCAGTCAGTTATGGCATTGACGACTTCGAATATATTGGCGCCTTTGGCGTCTTTCCGGAAGCACTCGTTGCCCTGCCATCGCGCGGCTGGAACGACTTTTCCGACGTGGTCAGCGCAGCCAGGGAGGCCCCTGACGGGCTGACCTATGCCTCGACGACATCGCTTGACCGCATCGTGACCAAGAGCATTTCCGAACAAGAGGGAATTTTGCTTAAACCCGTACCAACCAAAGGCGGGGCCGAAGCAGTTGCCGAAGTTCTTGGCGGACATGTCGATTTTGCCTATAGTTCAGGCGCTTACTACGCGCAGGCTGCCGCAGGCGATCTCATGATACTCGCGGGCCTGGGAACGGACCCGGTTCCTGGCTTCGAAGACAGTCCGACACTCAAAAGTCTCGGCTACGACGTTTCCAATGTGAACATGGTGATCTTTGTCGCCCCGGCAGGAATCCCGTCCGAAGCAAAGGATGCATTGGTGGCGGCGTTCAGTGAGGCTGCGAAATCCCCGACGGTCCTCGATGTTCTCGCCAAGCGCAATATGGGCAGCTTCACTCTGACAGGCGATGATTTCGATGCCCAAATCCGCGCACAGGACGCTCAATTCAAGGCGGCAATGGAATAAATGCCGCACAGTTCGAAAAATCGGCAAATCGGGCCTCGTCTTCGGACCTGGCCCTTTGTCGAATTCATCATCGTTCTGGGCCTCTGCCTTCTGGTCCTTTTCGTCGTGATCCCGAACGGAACGAACGACAGCAATAACTTCGGCCTTTCCCCGCGCATGGTGCCGAATCTGACCGCTACTGTGATCGGTATACTTGCCATAGTAACGCTCCTGTTCGATCTCATTCGGCTGCGTGACGGACATCACGAAGAACGGCCTTCGACCAAGGGGCTTTGGGGAGTTGTCCTTCTTGTTCTGGCAACCTTCCTCGGCACGATAGCGATCTCCTGGTTCGGCATGATTATCGGTGGTGCCATTCTCTTTTTTCTGGCCACTCTCGCAGTTGGCGAACGACGTCCCTCCGCTCTTTTCGGATTGGGCCTTCTTGCCGTTCTTCTGCTTTTGCTCGTCGAATGGTCGGGGCTGTAAGCCACGAAACAAAGGGATACGCCGCTGCACCGCGAGACACCTCCCGGTATAGTCGGAATATGACGCAAAAGCCTTGGTTTTTATGAATTGACCGGGGCAGAAAAAATGAAAGTTCCATGGACCTGTTTATTCAAGGCGCTCAAGACGCACTCACGCTTTCGTCCATTCTGTCCGTCATCGGGGGAATTTTTCTCGGCTATCTGGTCGGGGTCCTTCCCGGCCTCAGCCGCCCGGCCGCATTGTCTGTCGCCGTACCTCTTACCTATGCCATGACTCCGATTGGAGCGATCGCCTTTCTCGTCGGGGTCACAAAAGCAAGTGCGGCAGGAGGAGCCACCGGGGCTATTTTGCTCAACACCCCCGGAGAGCCCAGTTCGGCAGCCACGACATTCGACGGGTATCCACTTGCCCAAAAAGGCGAAGCCACGCGTGCATTGAAAATCGCGCTTTATGCCTCCGTATTCGGTGATTTGATGGCAACCCTGGTTCTCATCCTTCTGGCCGCCTCGCTGGCGCAATTCGCGTTAAAAATGGGGCCTGTGGAAATGACAGCCGTCATGATCTTTGCCCTCAGCTTCATCGCGGCACTATCCGGCACCTCGCTTTCCCGGGGTATCATTTCCGGTGTGCTGGGGCTTTTCCTGGCGACGGTTGGACTGGACCCCGAAAGCGCCACACCTCGTATGACCTTCGGCAATATCGAACTTTTCGACGGCATACCCCTGATCGCCGCGACTGTCGGGATGTTGGCCTTCACGGAAATGCTGACACAGGTTCAAACCTTGTTTGCCAATCGCGCAGAAGCCTCGGAATCCAGCCGGTTTCAGCCAGAGACCAACAAACGAATCGCCTTCAGCGACATCAAACGGGTTTTCCCGGTTTCACTTCGCGCAACGGGCATCGGTATTGCCGCAGGGATCATCCCCGGCCTGGGCCCGACCATCGGGGCCTTTCTGTCTTATGCCATCAACAAACGTCTGGCAAAATCGGGGGACAGCTATGGTGAGGGCGATCTCAAGGGCGTGGTCGCGACCGAGTCCGCCGACAATGCGGTTCTCCCCGCAAGCCTCATTCCATTGTTCGCAATCGGCCTGCCGGGCAGCGTTTCGGCGGCAATTCTGGTGTCGGCTTTCATGTTGCATGGGGTGCAACCCGGCCCATTGGTATTCGAACAACATCCAAGACTGATTTACGGTATCTATGTCTCGATGATCGTAGCCAGTCTGGCCATGTTACTGGTCGGACGGCTGGGCCTGACTATTTTCGCACGCATTACCCTTGTGCCGGCACAATTCATCATTCCATTCGTTGTCCTGTTTTGCGTCGTTGGGACCTATCTTGAGAGAGATACGGTGTTCTCGGTCTTTGCGATGCTTGGGCTCGGACTGCTCGGCTTCATCATGCAGCGCTATGGCTACTCGGTTGTGACGTTTTTGATCGGTTTTGTTATCGGCCCGATATTCGAACTCTCACTACGTCAAGCCTTGATCATTACGAACCATTCTCTCGTCGCGGTTCTCCACCACCCCATCGCGCTCGGATTTCTCGGCGCAGCGTTCTTGTCAATCATTCTGTTTCTCCGCTCGAATCGATAGGCCGCGCTCGTTCGCCACGGCGAGCAAAGCCTCCAGGAAATTCGAAACATACGCGGGCCGGTAGCGTTTGGGGTTCCAAAGGGCCGATACCTCGGACGAGGTCTGGCAAATGTCGGAGTGAATGGGAACCGCGTTGTCCAACGCATCTATGTTCTGAGCGGAAGACGAGACGATCGCAGCCCCGTGTCCGTCACGGGCAAGGGCGGCCAATGTCTGGGTGCTGTCGCTTTCGAGAACGATACGAGGCCTGACACCGTGTGCCGCTGTCAACTGTTCGAAAAGATGACGGGTCAAAAAACCTCTGCGCATAACGATCATGGGCTCATCCGCAATTTCATTGATCGTGACAGAGGATAAATTCGCACAGGGATGCCCCGGAGCGAACATGGCGAAGAGCTGTGCATCGAAAAGCGGCTGACCGACCAGAATGTTGCTGATGCCGAGATTGGCAACAACCAAATGGACCGCACCGTGCTCGACCATTTCTATAAGGGCGTCATTGCTGCCTTCGCTCACCATGAGATTTACTTTTGGATGGAATTTTCGGAATTTGGCCATAGCCGGAGACAGAAGCCAGGCAATCGTCTGAGGCGTAGCCCCGATCCGCAATGTCCCGCTGTGCTCTGGTTTGCTGTGTGCGGCCCTGTGTACGAGGTCTTGCGCCCGCTCCAGGAGCTCTGATGCCTGAGCGGCCAAATCAGCACCTTCCGCAGTTAACACAAGCCTTTTTCCAATCCTCTCGAATAAGAGAACACCGAGCTTCTTTTCAAGCGCCTGAATTTGCCGGGAAAGCGCCGGCTGGCTTAAATGCACCGCGCTGGCGGCATTGGTAATGTTGAGCCGCTCTGCGACGGCCACGAAATTTCTCAACTCTCTCAATTCCAGCATTCCGCGCCCTGTTCATGCAACCCGCACATAAGAGAAGCCTCCACAAATGCATTGGACAAACAAGAGCAATATCGGCAGAAATCAAGAAAATCAGGGCTATACCTATGAAAATTTCTCTTAGCGCGGATGTCGGCGAAGGGTTCGGCCCGTATCGCTTGGGCAATGATGATGCCCTGATGCCTTATATCAGTTCGGCCAACATTGCCTGTGGTATGCACGCAGGAGACCCCACAACGATGGCCCGGACAATCGCTCTTGCCAAGCAGCATGGTGTGTCGATTGGCGCTCATCCGGGATTCAGAGACATACAAGGCTTCGGTCGACGTCATATTGCGATGCCCCCACAAGAAATCGAATGGCTGGTAACCTACCAAATTGGTGCTCTTCAGTCCCTTGCAGCGGGGCAAGGTGTGAACGTGGAATTCGTTAAGCCACATGGAGCACTGAACAATATCGCGCATGAAGATCCCGATGTGGCCAACGCAATCGCACGAGGCATTCGCGCGGCTGACGACACGCTCATTTTTGTTGCGAACTGCCTGTCCGAAATGACTCGAGCCGGGGAAAACCATGGGCTTCAGGTCATTCACGAAGCCTATGCAGACCGCCGGTATGCCTCCAACGGGCGCCTGTTGCCACGGTCGGACCCATTGGCCGTGGTTCGCGACCCGGTTCAGGCGGCGGCACAAGTGCTCACCATGTTGGAAACGCAATCCCTTCCGACGACCGACGGCAACAATCTCCAGACTCCGATTGATACAATTTGTTTCCACGCCGACGAGCCGACCGCTGTCGATATTGTCAAACATGTTCGCAAGAAGATCCTGGATTCAGGAGTACATATCTCGGAAATTGTTCGAAACAGGCAATTGTCCGTCGTCAGATGATACAGGACGGTCTTGTCAGAAGACACTGGCCTTTCGGCTGTTCGTCGATGCGCTGCGACATCGGGCCAGGCGGCTTTCGATCACAAGCTGAAGTCTGGGGATGAAACAGGTGATGCGATTGCCCGCATCGGAGCCAAGGGGTGCCCCTGCCCCAGCGCAGACTGCTTCGAATTGCCCTCACAGCACCCTAACAATGGCTCAGCCCCAAACCTGGAACCGAACCGGCAACACCTATGCGGTTCCGGATGGCAAAGCGGTCATACGGTCCTCTTCCAGCCAGGCTTCAAGCCAGTTCGTGGACACATCACCCGCCCGGACATCCACATTTCCGACCAGGGCCGTGTGAAGTGACGCCGTCGTTGGATTGGGGCCAATCGCCAGTTCGCCAAGGGCGCCTGCCAGACGGTCGAGCGCTCTCTCGCGTGACACATCCCAGACAATCAGCTTTCCAAGCAGAGAGTCGTAATAAGGAGGTATCCCGTACCCCTCGTATATGCCCGTGTCGAACCGGATCCCCGGCCCTCCGGGTATCGTCAACGTCTCCACGACTCCGGGTGCCGGCATGAAATTATTAGCCGGGTTTTCCGCATTCAGACGCACTTCGATCGCATGGCCCACACACTGGACATCCTCCTGACCGACTGTCAGCGGACGGCCACCGGCAATCAGGAGCATTTCCCGGAGAAGGTCCACACCGGTAATCATTTCGGTCACCGGATGCTCAACCTGAATACGCGTGTTCATCTCGATAAAGTAGAACGCCTCGCGATCCATATCATAAAGGTACTCAAGCGTCCCCGCGCCGCGATAACCGACCTCCTCCGCCAGACGCACGGCAGATGCACACAGTTCCTCGCGCACAGCCGCCGGAAGCATCACGGCAGGGGCTTCCTCCCAGACCTTTTGCCGACGTCGCTGAAGCGAACATTCCCGTTCGAACAAATGTATGGCGGATTGACCGTCGGCCAGAATCTGAACTTCGATATGGCGTGCCCTTTGGATAAAGGCTTCGATGTAGAGACCGTCATCGCCAAAACCCGCCCGCGCCTCGCTCATCGCTGTCGGCAACGTCTTTTCGAGTTCCCTGCGCGAATGTGCGACCCTGATGCCGCGGCCACCGCCACCCGCGGCCGCCTTGACCATGACCGGATAACCGATCTCTTCGGCAATTGCGATTGCTTCGGCGACGTCCGTGATACGCCCTCTACTGCCGGGCACGACGGGAACATTGGCGGCAATGGCCGCGGCCCGGGCGTTCACCTTGTCCCCCATACGTTCGATGGTATCCGCATCGGGCCCGCAAAAAACCAGCCCCATTTCCTTCGTGCGACGTGCAAATTCCGCGTTTTCGGACAGAAATCCATACCCAGGATGGATCGCATCCGCACCGCTCTCTTTTGCAGCCGTCAGGATACGTTCGATATTCAGATAGGATTGATTTGCGGGTGCCGGACCGATCTCGATGACTTCGTCGGCAAGCCGTGCGGCAAGCATATCGTGGTCGGCGGCACTGACGATCTGTACCGTGCGGAGTCCCAGATCCCGCGCTGCCCGGATGATGCGCACCGCGATCTCGCCCCTGTTGGCGATCAGAAGCGTCCTGATTGTCGGGGTCATGGGTTATTCCTCGATCTCGCAGAACGCGACGCCCGGTTCGAGATCTTCTCCATCCCCAATGAGAAATCCGCGGAACCTGCCCGCAACTTCCGCCGTAATCGGTACGAAGGATTTCATCAACTCGACAAGAGCCAGCGTATCGCCGACAGCCACTGCATCGCCCGGCGTCTTGAAGGGCTCCGCATCGGGCTCGGGCTTGTGATACAGAAGTCCGGGCATCGCTGCCTCAATCTTGATGATAGCCATCTGAGAATTCCTTTTTTACTTCAGGGTCCGCTCAAGCACACGTTCAAGAGCGGCGAGGAAATGGTCCGCGTTGTCCCGGGTGAAAACCAGGGGCGGGCGAATCTTGAGAACATTGGCAGCCTTGGCACAGCCGGAAATAAGAACCTTCTCTTCCCGGAGCCCGTTGACAATTGCCGTCGCAAGCGCGGCATCCGGCGTTTTCGTTTCCAAGTCGGCGACCATCTCGACACCAATAAACAGACCGGCACCGCGCACGTCTCCGATCCGGGGGAATTCCGTCTGCAATCCCCGCATCCTTTCACGCATATAAATGCCGACCTTGCGGGCATTTTCGACGAGATCCTCTTTCTGGATGACGTCCAACACCGCCGCTGCGGCCCGCACCGCGACAGCATTCCCACCGAACGTGTTGAAATAACGCGCCTTGCGCCCGAATTCCTCGATCACATCGGGTCGCACTGCGACACCCGCAACCGGGTAACCATTGCCCATGGGCTTGCCCATCGTCACGATATCCGGCCTCACGTCGTGACGCTGAAAGCCCCACATGGCATCCCCCGTGCGGCCGAACCCGGATTGCACCTCATCGGCTATGTAAAGCGCCCCTGCGGCATGAGTTGCCGCGACAGCCTGCGCCAGAAAGCCCGCCGGCCCGTCGAACACGCCATCGCTCGCAAAAATTCCGTCGCAGATAAACAGCGCCGGTTTGATCCCGTGACGTTTCAAATCCGCAAAAGCGGCAGCGACGGCATCGCCGAACCCCTGGGCCATTCCGTCGCCCATACGGTAGGAATCCGGCGCGGGCACAGTTCGGACATGCGGTCCCAGATCAACGTTTTCACCAAGCGACGGAGAAAATTCCGATACAGACTGTGTGATACCATGATAGGCGGTTTCGGTCACGACGATCCCGGTCCCGCCGGTATAGCTTTGGGCAATTCGCACCGCGAGATCATTCGCGTCCGATCCTGTGCACGTGAACATCATATGGCCGATTTCATCGGGCATTGTCGCAAGCAGGCGTTCCGCATACTCCAGAATTGCCTCGTGGATATAACGCGTATTCGTCGCCAAGGTCGCCGCCTGATCGGCAATCGCGTCTACCACTTCGGGACGGCAATGCCCGATGGATGTCACGTTGTTGTACGCATCAAGGTAGGCTTCACCCTCCGGATCATAAAGCCAAACCCCCTCTCCCCGTACCAGATGCAAAGGACGCTCATAAAACAATCGGTAAGCCGGCCCCAACAATTCACTGCGGCGCCTGATCATATCCGCCGTGGTTGCGTCGAGCTCGGTCTCACCTTCTACAAAGGCATTCACCATGCCAGAATCGGTCTTCATGTTTCACTCCAATCCACACGCGAGCAAAAGTCGCGCCGTTACCTGATTTCGGTCGAGCGAGGCAAACCCCGCCATCGCACGTTTGGCCGGGCCGTTATTGCGCAGGATATAGGCGCCGTTTTCCGGATAACGTTGCGCGCGCCATTCGGTAATCGTTATCGACGTCACAAGACGCATGACGATCAGATCGCGCATAAGTTCAATCTCGGTTCGCTCAAGTGGCGTCACCTGATGATAGGCCGCGATCATTCGCGCGACGCTTCCCAAAGCATCGACAGGATGATCCGCAAGGTACGAGGCCGCGACCGCGACGTCGATGGCAAGACAGGTTTCCACCATGTCGCCGAAATCTATTACACCTGTTATCCTGGATCGGTCCTCAGGGCTTACCATCAAGTTGTGATGGTTTAGATCGTTGTGAACAACCTGATGACGAAGGCCGGCGAGTCTGGGCTGAACTTCAACCGAGTAATATGCCAGTTCCTCACGTATGGTCAGCCCGATGACGTCCTGCGGCAATGCATGTAACAGCGACTTCAGACGCCTTGCATGACGGATATCCCAAAGAAGTTCCTGCTTGGCCCCTTCGTGAGAAAAATCGCGCAACGCACACCCGACACGGGCCAGCACGTTTCCGATTGCCGTTTCAATTGCGGGCGTAATTTCGACCTTGTAGAGCGGGTCTCCCTGAAGCCACGTCAAGACGCGGACCATACTCTGCCGCCCATCCGAAAGAGTGACAGGCGTCTGGTACTCGCCGTCATTGGTTGGCACAAGCTTTGGCACTGGCAAATCCGGATCGTGACGCTCGATCCACAAGATACCTTGCGTCTGAAAGTCTGTTGTAACGCGCGCTTCTTGCGGATTCGAAATCTTGAGGACATATTCACGTCCGTCCGACGCCATGACGTGAAAATTCTGATCCCGCTCACAAGCGACCTCTGATAGCGCGGCGTCGATGCCATATCGCTCCTTCAGTAACCGGGTCGCTTCTTCTTGCGTCATGCAGGGCGGCGTGCTTCCCAATAGACCGGCAAGAATGGGATCACGTTCCAGCACCGACATTTCCGGAGTTTCCGCTTCAGACACGTTCCAACACCTCTGGCCGCGTCGCAGCGTCGATCTCGGCGCGCAATTCTGTCGCTTCGGCCCGGTCGATACAGCGGAAATTCAGAACTTCGTTGGGCTTGACCTGCCCCAGCTTCCACAGCGCCGCGCTTGCGACCGTAAATGGATTGATGAACCCCCCGGTACTCGGGGAATCATGCACAAGGATGATCGGCGTCTGCCCGGCCAGGTTCACCGCACCCAGCGGATATCCATGATCGATTATGTTCGAAGGATCATGACCGTGATCGGCATTCTTGTTCAGCGCCCTTTCAGAGAATGCAAACTCGGGCCCTGTAAGGCGTATCCCTGTACGGCTGCTCTTCGCCTGAACCTTCCAATCGACCGAAAAGAATATCTCGGTCGTCTCGTCGCTCAACCAGTCGTCATTGGGCCCCTTCAGGGCTTCGATTGACCAGCGCTTGTCATTTGAAAAACCCGGCCGCTTATCTGCGGGGATCGTGACTATCTCGTTCGCACCGGCCCCGCCACCAAGCGGCACATCCTGACCGGCGACAAGCGCGCATCCCCCGACACCTGCCTGATGGAATACCGCTCGCGAACCGAGAACAGGTTCCGTGGCGATCCCACCCGAAAAGCCGAGATAGGATCGGGCACCGGCAATCGCCGCCCCCAGTACCAGCTGCTGGCCCGCCTTGACCTCGATCGTTGTCCACATGGGCACGACTTCACCATCCAGCTCCGGGCGCATATCGGCGCCCGTGATCCCGATCTGGCAATCTGACTGAAATTTCAGGGTCGGCCCCAGGAACTGGCATTCAAGCGCCGCGGCATCACGATCGTTTCCGACAAGCAAATTCGCCTGCCGGAAGGACCATGCATCGAACGGGCCGGAAAACGGGAACCCCTGTTCAAGAAAACCGATTCTGCCCGGCAATTCCTGTACGCAGGTTTGCAGACCGGGTTTCACCACTGTAAAGCAACCGCTCATGCCTCTGCCTCCTGCGCTTTGGCCCAGTCCAGATAACGATCTACCGAGAACACCTGATAATCGACGATGTCATGGCGATATGATCCCGCCGCAACGCGCGACTTGATATCGTCGTATTCCTCAGGATCGACAGGCACGAAACGAACCCGGTCACCGGCGCGGAACAACGCCAGACTGTCCTTGAAGTCCGGCAAACGCTGCTCACCGTCATAGGTCGATGCCGGAGTATGCCCGATCAGTTGATAGCCCCCCGGCGTCGCATCCGGATAAATACATGTCAAAGCACCCCCGATCCCTATGGCGCCTTTCGGTGTATGCGTCCTCGGAGGATTGTATTTCGGCGCAATGATCCGCGCGCGCGGATTGAGCGGCAGGAGAGAACAAAGCCCGGGCCAGAAACCCAACGCCGCCACCCAGTATTCGGTTCCCGAGTGCAGGCGCTTCAACGCGGCCCGGTCCGACAAACCATTAAGCTGGCAAACAAGCTCCGGGTCAGGCGTCTTTTCGGAATAGGTCCTGCGGTAATCTGCGATGCAGGCTTCCGTTTCCCCGTCGAAATACAGGACAGGAATGGTGATGAGCCGACTGGGCAGCGCGCCGGTCGCCCCCCGGCCAAGATCGGCGTAGATCGCAGAAACCTCGCGGCAAAGATCCTCGTATCTCATGAGATCGGGATCATAAGAAATCTGAAATGAAGCCAGTTCCGGTATCAGGTCCAGAATGGCCTCGAACTTCGCGTCCCGGACAGCTGCGACCAGCTTATGAACGATAAAGTTGATGGTGAAATCCATTTCATCGCCCAACTCCACTTCGATCGCACAATCGCCACCCGGATAAAATCGCGGCTCATCATAAAGCATCTGGTTGATTTCTCCTTTTTTTGCCGACCCATGCCGGAAAGGCTGAAGGGGGGAGGTCAACGCATAGGTTGCAATTTTCGGTATATCATATATCAAATAGCGTCAATGACATTTATGTGTATCTTGTGTCGAAATGCGCTATGCGTTGCGATGAAAAAGGAAGTCGGCGTATGAAGAAAATCGAACATCACTCTTTGAGCGACAGGGCCTATCAGGCCCTCAAGGACAGCCTGCAAGAAGGGGTCTTCCTTCCGATGCAGCCGCTGGTCATTCGGACGCTTGCCAACGAATACGGTATTTCCGCAACGCCTATTCGGGAGGCGCTTCAAAGGCTTGTCGCAGAGCGCCTTCTCATCGTCTTGCCAAACCGCTCGATCGTCGTTCCGCGAATGACGCGCAGACTGTTCCTCGACATCATGCCGATCCGCGTATCCCTCGAAGGCTTGGCCGCACGCCTGGCCGCGCCCAACTTTTCCGGCAAAGACATTGAAAAGCTTGAAAAACTGGTCGAACGCGTCGCGAACTCGACAAAGACTTACGACGCGCAAACCTATCTTCTGCACAATCGCGAATTTCACTTTGCGATCTACAAAAAGGCCGGAAACCCTGAACTCCTTCAACTGATCGACGATCTCTGGCTCAAGGTCGGCCCGGTCTTTACCGGCCTGTTCGACGACACCTATTTCCGCGAACACGCCAACGACGAGCATCAGAACATCCTCCGCGCAATCAAGGCCGGAGATGCCGAAGCCGCCGAACGGTTCATGCGACAAGACATCGACATCGCGGCAAAGGCGCTGCTTCCACTCATGCCCGACGACGGCATTGAATAGGCCCCCTGCCCCTGAAATTCAGGTATGCCGAACACAAGGATCATGAGGTCTTGTTGAGCTTGGCAAAGAGAAGCCAGAATGTCCCCGCCAACAATGGCAGCGTCAGCACCAGTATGATCGACGACAATGAGAATATGATCGGCACCTGACTTTGCTGCGCCGCCGCCTGCACCCAGTTCCACACGGGCATCGTTTCGGCCGTTCCGCGCAGGAATATGGTTCGCATGACCTCATTGAAGGACATGAGGAACCCGAAAAGTCCCGCGCTCACGATGCCCGGCATCAGGATCGGAAATTCGATGTCTCTGAAGATTTGCCAGTCAGACGCCCCAAGATCGCGCCCGGCTTCGATCAGGCTTTGATCGAAACGCAACGTGACCACCAGAACGATCAGAAGCGCATACGGCAGCGCCCAGACATAGTGCCCAACCGCAATTGACCAGAACCCGAGATCGAACCCGAGAACCGACCGCGCGAAAATGAAAAGCGCCGCCCCCATCGACATCCCCGGCACGAACAGTGGCAAGACGAACATCACGAGCATCTTGCCGGGGCGGTGCATCTTTGGAACGGCGCGGCCGATGACCGTTGCAGTCACCGCGCTTATGAGGCCGATGATCAATCCGATCAATATGCTCGCGACCATCGGCATATGCCATGCATCGCTGGCAAACAGCGCACGGTAATGTTCAAGCGAGAATGGGCCGGGAATTCCCGAAAGCGGATCGCGGGAAATGGACAGCAGGACCAACCACAGCAGTGGAAAATAAATCAGCCCAAGCATCCCCAGACCAAGCCATTTTCCCGCTGTTTTCCAGAGGGGACTGAAACTGATCTCCAGTTTCGCGTCAGTTTCCGGGGCCGGAAGAACGGAAAGATCAGACATTGTGTTTCCTCAGATCAACGAAGTGTCAGGCCAGAAGCGCCGAAACGCCGAAGGACCAGAAGAAGGACAGCGAGCAGCACCAGCAGCAGTGCGATAACGAAGGTCGACAGCGCGGCAACGACCGGATAGCGCAAGGCCGTGTAGGCACTCTCGATCGAGCTGGACAGAAGGTTGACAAATCCGCCGCCCAGCATGCCGGGTTCGACCCAGGCCGCCAGTGCCGGACCAAGTGTAAAGACGAATCCGGCGACCACCCCCGGTAATGCCAGCGGGAAAATCACGCGCCAGAAAGTCTGCGCCGGAGTGGCCCCGAGATCGTTCGACGCTTCGATAAGACTGTCGTCGATCAGGCTGATCGCCATATAGATCGGCAGGACCATCGGCGGAAAAAGCGCCGGGATCATACCGAAATGAACGGCGAACTCCGAATATAACATCCATTCGACTGGTGAATCGATCACGCCGGTGGACAGCAGGATCGTGTTGATAAGACCGTTCTGACCAAGGATCGCACGCCAAACGATGGTTCTGGACGACAGATCCAGAAAAAACGGGATCGTCAGAAGCGCCAGAAAAATCGCGCGGCTCGATTTGCTGATCGTCGACTTTGCCAGCCAAAGGGCGAACGGAAATCCGACCACGAGTTCGATCATCGTGACCGTCAACGCCACTCTCAGGGTGCGCAGAGTAACCTCGAAGCGGCCGGAGGCGAACAATCCTGTCCAGGTATCCAGACTCGGAGTAAAGACCGTCTGGAAATATTCCGTCGTGAAAAAGCTGTAAACGAACAGAATGATGAGCGGAACGATTACGACAACGAACCAGGCCAGCATGATGGCTGCCAAAGCCACCTGCGAAAATGACAGCGTGATTTTGGATCGCTTTGCGATAGTGGCCTGCATCGGCGCACTGGACACGTTTTCCATCTCGGTGTTCATTGTCATCTTTCGAACTTTTCATGAATGGCCACAGGGCCACGATCCCGCAGATAGGCGCCCCCGCGCGGGAGGGGGGCGCCTGCATTGTTTCGGCGATCAGGCGTTCAGAAAACGCTGCCACTGATCTTCGATATCTGCCGAATTTTGCGGGGTCGTTGTCGATACGAAGGGTTTGGAGAACTTCTTGGCAACCTTGGCTTCGGTAGCTTTCAGCGCGGCAACCTCGTCCCCGGACCAGCCGTTTTCCTCGGCATATTCCACGCCAAGATCCATGTTCGGGCCTGCATAGCCGCGATCCCGTGCCTGAAGCGCGCGATATTCACCGCTCAGGAAATAGTTCAGCACCTTGTAGATATTGGCAACATTGTCGCGCTCCATCGCCTGTTTGGCGACATAGGCACCATGGCCCCACTTGAAGTAGCCTTCTTTCGTATAGGCATAACGCGTTGCATCAGCGCCCAGTACAATATTTGCCTCCCGGACCGCCGGTTCCCAGCAGTTGATCACATCGACCTCTTGATTCGTAAGAAGCTGGATCTGTTCTTCGAATGCACCATAGAGCGTCCGGAACTGCCCCGCTTTCTTACGTTCGATCAGGAAATCGGCGACAACCTTCGCCTCGTCGCCCGTCATGTCGGCAACATTCCCGATCTCCGCCGCGCCTTTGGATTTCAGATAGAGCGCTGCACTCGGGAAGGAATAAGCCCAGCCCTGACCATATGCGACACGGCCTCGCGTGTCCTCATCGTCAAACATCAGCGACCAGGACAACTCCTCCTCGCTATCGGGCGCAAGCCCGAGTTTCCCGGGAAAATAGCCGAAGCTGTCCGCATTGCCGATCACCGGAACTCCCCATTGGGTGCCCTCCGAGTCCGTCACGACATCCGACCGTTTCCAATCGTCCGAGGTGCGCTCCCAAAGCGACAGCTCGGGATTCGCCGTGTCGATCTCGGCATAGAAACCGCGCGGGCCCAGAATGTCTTCGGTGCCGCTTTCGAAGATGAAAATATCGGTGGAGTCGCCGAGATTGGACGCCATGATGTCCCGCATGAAGACGCCGACATCGTTGCTCGTCCCGCTCAGATCGCACCGCACGCCAATGCTGGCCTCCATAGGAGCCCAATCCTTGAGCGCGGCGGTCGGAACGCCATATGCCGTCACCACCGGCAGATCCTGCGCCCGAGCGGCAACAGGCATCCCTGCCACACCGCCGACGGCTGCGGTTCCCGCAACCGCCGTCAATCCCTGCAACATGGAACGACGCGTCAGTTCCACCTGGGAATACGTTGAAAATTTATCTTTCATTTTACTCTCTCCTGTTGGCCACCGCCTCTGGCAGTGGATATTCAGACGCTGCCTTTCGCGAAGATGACAGCGTCAGTCTCTTTCCAGCCGACCCGGCTGGCGGTTTCATTCTCCATGGGGGCGCCATGCCAGCTGCGCATGCGCAACGCACCGGCGACAGTTTCCATCACGATGTCGGTGTATTTGCCGCGATAGACCTTGCTCTTCATCGTCCCGTCGATGCCGTTACCGCCCGGCCCAACGGGGCTGAGACGCTCGGCGCGCAACGCAATGCTGACGGGGCTTCCCACGGCCAGATCAGTTGAGATCAGCTTGCCGCGCACCACGGCGCCGCCGCCCAGATCGATCTCGCCCACTGCGCCGTCACGACGAACCAGCCGGCCATCCAGGATGTTTTCGTACCCCATGAAATCAGCAGCGAAGCGCGACACCGGATGATCGAAAAGATCGAGAGGCTCCCCGCTTTGTTCGATACGACCGTGCCGCATCAGAACCACCCGGTCGCTCATCGTAAGCGCCTCTTCCTGCGAATGGGTGATATAGACAAAGGTCATGTCCAGCTTGCGCTGAAGATCCATCAATTCAAGCTGCATATCCTGACGCAGCCGCTCGTCGAGCGCGCCAAGGGGCTCGTCCAAAAGCAGAACCGCGGGTTTCGTGACAACCGCACGCGCAAGAGCGACCCGCTGTCGCTCGCCCCCCGATAGCTGACGAATGTTTCTGTCGGCCTTTGCCTCCAGTTGCACCATGGCCAGGGCCCGCTGCGCCTCTTTCAGGGCATCGCCTGTGGGCACTTTGCGAATTTTAAGCCCATAGGCGACGTTCTCGACCACCGTCATATGCGGGAAGAGCGCATAGTTCTGGAACACCGTCGTACAGCGCCGCCTGGCCGCCGGAACACCCACAACGCTTTCGCCTCCGATACGAAGACACGAAACCGAGGTCGGCGTCTCAAGTCCCGAGATGACACGCAACATGGTTGTCTTGCCCGAGCCGCTGGAGCCCAGAATGGTCAGGAACTCGCCCTTCGCCGCCGAGAGCGACACATGCGACAGCGCCGTCACCGGCCCATATTTGTGGACGACGTCACGCACCTCAAGCATGGGTTCCGCATTCATATCTTTCATCTCATTTCCTTGATCATATGCCGTTCAGTTCCTCAGAACCGCCGCCTCGAGCGTCATCATCTGCAATGCGAGGGAAACCGCTATTTCCAGAAGGCTTCGGGACAAATCCACAGGGTCGCAGAGTTTCGGCACATCCGCATTCCAGTCGGCATATCCGGCGTCCTGCCCGACATTGAACCGCAGCTTGTCCGCCGGTGCCCGCAAGGCATCGCTCACGATCCGCCGCGCAGCGCGCTCTTGCGGACTGTGCGCCTCGGACGCCCCGATAAGCTCCGCAACGGAAACAAGCCCCCTGCCCGCACCCTCGATTGTTCCATACGCTTGTGCCGACCGGATCGAACTCAACGCCCGCCGCACCTCGCCTGTCAGGCCCGGATTCGTCGCGTCCGTCCCGACCGACAGTTCGACCCATCTTCCCGCCAGGCGAGACAGGCGCCGTTGCGCGTGTTCGCGATCCAGTGAAAGATAACGGTTGCGCGCCACCTCAGCGGCAATACCCTTCAAACGCAGTGCGATCTCTTTCTCGTCGCCCCCGGGCTCGAGAAATGTGATGCGCTGGCCCTGCCGCGTCAGCCCGGAAGCTGCCCCAAGCATGTCCGGGGTGAGATGCTTCAGGCTTCGCCCCGTTTCCTCCGAAATAAGGATCGATCCGGTTGCTATCGCCAAATCCGTCAACACCTCAGCCGCACGGGGGCCTTTATCGACGGGCACGAAAGCCGAGACACGCAGTATTCCCGCGACGCGGTTGCGCTCGAGAAGCGTCTTTGCCTCGCCCTCAAGCCCACGCGCGGCGATCACCAGACTCTTGTCGCTTTTCGCAAAGCCCTCGATCACCGGCAGAAGCGGTTTGAGGTCCTGTATGACATCATTCACAACCAGAACGAACACGCGCGCCATGTCGGTCAGCGTCCCGCCGAGCGACGGCTCCATATCGACGATAAAACCCTGGCTCGCCGTGAAAACGATCCCTTCTTCGGGATGTTCGGAAACCTCGACATGCCCTTCCCGACCGGCGGCCACGATCGCCTGACGCATCCCGTCTGCCGCAGCGTCAGAAAGATCGAACGCATTTAAAACCGGGGCCGGGTCATCGAAGCTCTCCGTGCATGACGCAAACGCCGCGTTCACCTCGGGAAAAAGCCCCGAGACCGCCCTTGACAAGACGGTCGGATGAATACCCGCGGCAACGGCTTTGCGGCTGGTCGCCAGGGCGGACTCGACCATCGCGGCAAGCCGCGCCGTCCCATCCTGCAAATCCTGATCCGCCGCAACGAATGTTTCGCGAAGCAATTTCTCCGCCGCGCTCTGCCCTGTGAAATGGCGAATGACATCCGCCCCGGTTTCCGCGCGCCGAACAGAGCCGCCCTGCGAATAGACTGCGGTTCGCCCTTGCGGCCCCAACCCGGCTGCCGCAGCACGCAACGCCGGAGAAAGCCTGTCGGAAATGGAAAGACGAAGCTGGTCACCGAACAGGACACGGGATGCGCTCATGTGTCCTCCAGAACGCCTTCGCGTTTCAAAGTCTCATATACGGCCCTGGCCACCTCCAACGCGCCCGGCGTGTCCGAATGCACACAAATGCTGTCGGCGACAACAGGGACATCCTTGCCGTTCACCGACGTCGTCACGCCCTCCTTGACCGCACGAAGAACCCTTTCACAGACCACGTCCGCCGGAATGGCCTTGTGTTCTCGTGAAATGATCTGGCGTCCGTCGTCACCGTAATCGAGGTCCGAATAGAATTCGCAGGAGAACGGGACGCCACGGCGCGTGAAAACCTCGGACATGCAGCAATCCGAGTAGGCGATCACCGGAAGGTTGAAAATCTCGGCAGCGTCGGCGACCCCTTCCGCCACATGCATTTCATTCTGCGCCATCCCGAAAAGCGCACCGTGCGGCTTGATATGTGATAGCTCCAGGCCCTCAGCCCGGACGAAAGCCTGAAGCGCGCCCGTTTGGTAAACAATAAGGGCGGACACTTCTTCTCGCGTCATCTGCATCCTTCTGCGCCCGAAACCTTCGCGGTCAGGCAGGCCCGGATGAGACCCGACATTGATTCCGGCCGCCTTCGCTTCCCTGACCGTCCGTTGCATCGTGACCGGATCGGATGCGTGAAAACCGCATGCGACATTCGCATGTGTGACGAAAGGCATGCAGGCGGAATCATCTCCGAAATTATAGATCCCGAAGGCTTCGCCCATATCGCAGTTGATCGTAATCATATGCCCCCCAAAATGATATATGATGTAGCGTATACCACTCCTTATCGACCGGGATGTCAAGACTGTGAAGCAAGCAAAGCCCGCCTCTCAGATCGCTGATCGTCTCCTGCATATCATTTGAGCACCCGCTCGGGTGCAGTGTCAGGGCAATCTGACCCGAGACCGATCACCCGGGGGACCAGGGCCGAGACAGCCCTGATCGCGCCCTCGTCTCTTTCGATTCCGCCGCTCCTGCGCACAAGCCGCCCTGGCGGTTTGCCATACGGTCCGCTTGCCCCGTGAAACACCGGGCCGCCCCTGGGAGCGGCCGGAATGTCCCATCCGCTGCCAGCCGCAGGACATGAAGGAAACTCATATTAAAACCGATAAACATTCATTTTTATTCACATTCGAGACCCGTTACCCTGACCGTTCAACCGCCAAACGGAATCCTGTTGCAATGCTGAACTTCTCTTTGCCCGACGCCTCCTGCCTCGCCACGCTGCGCACCCTCGCGGCCGAGCGCATCCTGATCCTCGACGGCGCCATGGGCACGATGATCCAGACGCTGAACATGACCGAAGAGGATTTCACCGGCCATGGCCATGCGGGCTGTCGGCATCACCACCATTCCGACCACCCGCAAAAGGGCAACAACGACCTGCTCGTTCTGACCCAGCCCGAGGCGGTGGAAGAGATCCAGTTCACCTTTGCCATGGCAGGCGCGGATATCCTTGAAACGAACACCTTTTCCTCGACCACGATCGCGCAGGCGGATTACGGTCTGGAGGCGGCGGTGCATGATTTGAATGTGGCCGGCGCACGCGTCGCGCGCCGCGCGGCGGACCGGGCAGAGGCCCGGGACGGCCGCCCGCGTTTCGTGGCCGGCGCCGTGGGCCCCACCAACCGCACCGCCAGCATCAGCCCGGATGTCAACGATCCGGGCTATCGGGCCGTCAGCTTCGACGACCTGCGCCTCGCCTATGGCCAGCAGATCGACGGGCTGATCGAAGGCGGCGCCGACCTGATCCTGATCGAAACGATCTTCGACACGCTGAACGCCAAGGCCGCGATCTTTGCCGCCTTCGAAAGTTTCACCAGGGCGGGGCGGCGGTTGCCGATCATGATTTCCGGCACGATCACCGATGCCTCGGGGCGCACCCTGTCGGGCCAGACCCCCACCGCCTTCTGGCACTCGGTCGCCCATGCGCGCCCCTTTACCGTGGGGCTCAACTGCGCCCTCGGGGCCGAGGCGATGCGCCCGCACATGGCCGAAATCGCGGGCGTCGCCACCGCGCTCACCTGCGCCTACCCGAATGCCGGGCTGCCCAACGCCTTTGGCGAATACGACGAGGGGCCGGAGGACACCGCGCGTCAGGTGGCCGGGTTCGCCCGCGAGGGCATCGTCAATGTCGTCGGCGGCTGCTGCGGCACGACGCCCGACCATATCCGCGCCATCGCCGAATCCGTCGCCCCCTTCCCGCCACGAAAGGTGCCCGCATGACCCGCTATCTTCGCCTTTCGGGGCTCGAACCCTTTGTCCTGACACCCGACATTCCCTTCGTGAACGTGGGCGAGCGCACAAATGTCACCGGCTCGGCACGGTTCCGCAAACTGATCGTCAACCGCGATTACGCCGCCGCGCTGGAGGTCGCGCGCGATCAGGTCGAGAACGGCGCTCAGATCATCGACGTCAATATGGACGAGGGGCTGATCGACTCCAGGCAGGCGATGATCGAGTTTCTCAATCTCGTTGCCTCGGAGCCCGATATCGCCCGCGTGCCGATCATGATCGACAGCTCCAAATGGGAGGTGATCGAGGCGGGCCTGCAATGCGTGCAAGGCAAGCCGGTGGTCAATTCCATCAGCCTGAAAGAAGGCGAAGACGCCTTCCGCCATCACGCGGGCCTGTGCCTGGCCTACGGCGCCGCCGTCGTCGTCATGGCCTTCGACGAGACCGGGCAGGCCGACACCTTTGACCGCAAGACCGAAATCTGCGCCCGCGCCTATCGCATTCTCGTCGGGGAAATGGGCTTCCCGCCCGAGGACATCATCTTCGATCCGAACGTCTTCGCCGTCGCGACCGGCATCGAGGAACACGACAATTACGGCGTCGATTTCATCGAGGCGACACGCTGGATTCGCACGAACCTGGCCCATGCCCATGTCTCGGGCGGGGTCTCCAACCTCTCCTTCAGCTTCCGTGGCAACGAACCCGTGCGCGAGGCGATGCACGCCGTATTCCTTTATCACGCGATCCAGGCCGGCATGGATATGGGCATCGTCAACGCGGGCCAGCTTGCCGTCTACGATCAGATCGAACCCGACCTGCGCGAGGCCTGCGAGGATGTGGTTCTGAACCGCAAGCCGAAAGCGGGCGGCACCGCGACCGAAAGGATGCTGGAAATCGCCGAACGGTTCCGCGGCGACAAGCGCGAAGAAAAGGTGCGCGATCTGGCCTGGCGCGACTGGCCCGTCGAAAAGCGGCTGGAACACGCGCTGGTCAACGGCATCACCGAATTCATCGAAGAAGACACCGAGACCGCGCGGCAAACCGCGGAACGTCCCCTGCACGTCATCGAAGGCCCGCTGATGGCGGGGATGAACGTGGTGGGCGATCTGTTCGGCGCAGGCAAGATGTTCCTGCCGCAGGTGGTGAAATCCGCCCGCGTGATGAAACAGGCCGTCGCCGTGTTGCTGCCCTACATGGAAGAGGAAAAGCGCCTCAATGGCGGTGAAGGGCGGCAATCGGCGGGCAAGGTTCTGATGGCGACGGTCAAGGGCGACGTGCACGATATCGGCAAGAATATCGTCGGCGTCGTGCTGGCCTGCAACAATTACGATATCGTCGATCTGGGGGTCATGGTGCCGCCGCAGAAAATCCTGCAAGTCGCCCGCGAGGAAAAGGTCGATGTGATCGGCCTGTCGGGCCTGATCACCCCCTCGCTGGACGAGATGGTGCATCTGGCGTCGGAAATGGAACGCGAAGGCTTTGACGTTCCGCTGCTGATCGGCGGTGCCACCACGTCGAAGGTTCACACCGCCGTCAAGATCGCGCCGCGCTACGAAAAGGGCCAGACCGTCTATGTCACCGATGCAAGCCGGGCGGTCGGTGTGGTCGGCGCGCTGCTCAATCCGGGGCAAAAGGCCGGGTATGTCGCGGACATCCGCGCCGATTATGCCGAGGTGGCCGAAAAGCACGAGCGCGGCGAACGCGCCAAAAGCCGCCTGCCGATCGAGACGGCGCGCGCCAATGCGCTCGCGTTCGACTGGGACAGCTATCGGCCCCCTGCCCCGTCCTTTACCGGCACGCGGGTTCTGCCCGATTGGGATCTGGCCGAAATCGCCCGCTACATAGACTGGACACCCTTCTTCCAGACCTGGGAAATGCGCGGGGTCTACCCCAAAATCCTGGAGGACGAGAAACAGGGCGAAGCCGCCCGCGCGCTGTTTGCCGATGCACAGGACATGCTGGACCGGATCGTGACCGAACGCTGGTTCACGCCGCGCGCCGTGGTGGGATTCTGGCCCGCAAACGCGGTGGGTGACGACATCCGGCTCTTTACCGGCGCGGACCGCGAGGAAACGCTGGCCACCCTGCACACGCTGCGCCAGCAGACCGGCAAGCGCAACGGACGCCCCAATGTCGCGCTGTCGGATTTCGTGGCACCTGTCGGGAAAGGGTCCGATCATGTCGGCGGATTCGTCGTGACGGCAGGGCCGGAAGAGGCCGACATCGCCGAACGGCTGGACAAGGCCAACGACAATTACGGCGCGATCCTCGTCAAGGCGCTGGCCGACCGCGTCGCCGAGGCCATGGCCGAAATGCTGCACGAACGCGTGCGGCGCGAGTTCTGGGGTTATGCGCCGGACGAAGCCTTCGACCCGCAGGCGCTGATCGGCGAACCCTATGACGGCATCCGCCCCGCGCCCGGATATCCCGCACAGCCCGACCATACCGAAAAACGCACCCTCTTCCGCCTGCTCGACGCCGAGGACGCGACCGGGGTGAAACTGACGGAAAGCATGGCGATGTGGCCGGGGTCATCCGTCTCGGGCCTCTATATCGGGCATCCCGACAGCTATTATTTCGGGGTGGGCAAGGTCGAACGCGACCAGGTGGAGGAGTACGCCCGCCGCAAAGGCATGAGCCTGGAAGAGGCCGAACGCTGGCTTGCCCCGGTGCTGAACTACATCCCGAACGCCCCGGGCCGCCGCGAGGCCGCCTGAAACCACGGCCTGCGGCCCCCGCCGGTTGCGTCACACAGGCCCCGAACGCCCGCACGGACTCCGGGGAAAACCGGCGCGCCGCCGTCGCCCCGTCCGTGGCCTCGTGGCTTACCGCATAGGGTGCGAAACGGCGTGTCGTGGCGTCTGTGGCAAGGGACCGTCCCCGAAATCCGGCATTTGTGTCCATGTTGTATGCAACCGGGCCACCCGGCCCCAAGTTTCGTACAAAACCCGCGTACACTTCGTACGTTTCGTACAAATCCCAAACCCCACCGCGCCGGGGTCCGAGGGATGGGGTTCTGCTCAGACAAATGACGGCATCCGGGATCGGAGGCCCGTCAAAATCATCACCTGCAAGACACCATCCGCATGAATCCCAAAGGTTTTTCTTTTCTCGCGCCACGATCCACGCTATCAGGATACCACTTCGGTCTGAACGGCATGCCCGTTCGGTGAAAAGGGAACACGGTGCGGTGTCGCCATCAGACACCAATTCCGCGACTGCCCCCGCAACTGTAAGCGGATAGCGAAGCCGGATCAAAGTCACTGCCGCACATGAACGCGGTGGGAAGGCCCGGCCAAGCAATGACCCGCAAGTCAGGAGACCTGCCGAGGTGATCACCCTGTCCGGGTGCGGGGCGCGCCGAGGACAACGGATGCCGTCCGTAGTGGTGACATTTCACCATCTGCGGGGGCGTTTCCTCCACAGATTCACATGCTGTCTGCCCCTTTCCATGGGGTAACGGAGGACCTTGAATGGCTCACCACTTGCGACTTGGCGTTCTCGCCACCCTTTTCCTGACCACTGCCGCTTCGGCCCAGGAGACCGTAGAACTCGATCCCATCATCGTTTCGGGTGGCCTGACACCCGTCGAGGCAAAGAAATATGGCCGCGCGGCAACCGTGTTGACCAGCGAAGACCTTGAGGCGCGGGGCACCCAATACGTCGCCGACGTTCTGCGACAGGTGCCGGGCCTGTCGGTCTCGCGCACCGGATCGTTCGGGGGGCTGACACAGGTTCGGCTGCGCGGGCACGAAGGCAATCACACGCTGGTTCTGATCGACGGTGTCGACGTGGCGGCCCCGAACCAGGGCGAATACGATTTTGGCGGCCTGATCGCTGCCGATATCGAACGGATCGAGGTGATCCGCGGCCCGCAATCCGCGCTTTACGGATCGAACGCCATCGGCGGTGTCATCTCGATCACAACCAAACGGGCGGAGGAGCCGGGCGTAAGCGGACGCTTTGGCACCGAGGTCGGATCGGACGGCACGACGCAACTGGATTTCGCCCTGCGCGCCAGAGGCGAGCGCGGCGAACTGAGCTTTTCGGCAGCCCGGCGCGATACCGGCGGCTTCGATGTGTCCCAAACCCCCGGCGGGGGCGGAGATGACGATGGTGATGAAAACAAGACGTACAACCTGACGGGACGTCTGTTTCTGTCCGATACTGTGACAATCGGGGCAACATTGCGCCATACTGACCGTATCTCCGACTTCGATACCTTCAATTTCGCGGCCCCCACCGCTGCCGGGCTGGTCACCGACTCGATTGCGAATGCCGAGGTGCAGGAAACCTTCGGATCGGTGTTTGCCGAGGCGGATCTGTGGGGCGGACGAATGTCCAACCGGCTGACCCTGTCATTTGCCGATATTGACCGGCAAGGCCGCGACGGTACTGGCGCGAAAAATCAGGACAATACCGGCACGCGCCGCAAAGTCGCCTATCAGGGCACTGTCGCGCTGGACGCCGCCACGCTGGACGCCGCCAACCACACGCTGACATTCGGTGCGGAGTGGGAACGTCTGACCTACCGCGAGAATGATCCGACCGTCGTATTCAACCCCGGACAGCTCATCAGGCAAGAGCGCGAACAGACCGCTTATGTGCTTGAATATCAGGGGGATTTCGGAAACGGACTGTCGACACAGATCAGCGTGCGGCACGACGACAACGACAAATTCAGGGATTTCACGACCTACGCGGCAGGCGCATCCTACCTGCTGCCGAACGGCACAACCCGGCTTCATGCCTCCTATGGGACCGGCGTCCAGAACCCGACCCTGATCGAACAGTTCGGCTTTTACGCCGATTTCGTCGGCAACCCGGACCTCAAGCCGGAACAGAGCGAAGGCTGGGATATCGGCGTCGAGCAGCAATTCTGGGACGGGCGCGGTATAATCGACCTGACCTATTTCGACGAAACGCTGACCGACGAGATCGGATCGCGGTTTGATCCGGTCCTGAACGCTTCGGTTCCGGTCAACAATACGGGAACGAGCACCCGCAAGGGTATCGAGGCCGCCGCGCGCCTTGACGTGACCGATCGGCTGGACCTGTCGCTGGCCTATACGTGGCTTGACGCGTCGGAACCTGTGCCGGGCCTGTTCGGCGGCACCCGCGACGCGATCGAGATCCGCCGCCCCGAGCACGAGATATCGCTTGGCATCAACTACGCCCTGCCCAACGACCGGACGCGGCTGCGGTTGGACGCAACGCATGTCGCGGGGCTGTATGACTCCGACTTCAAGACCGCGAGCTTCATCAGCGGCAATCCCGCCGACGATTTCGACCGGGTGAAACTGAAGGACTACACCGTGGTCAATCTGGGCTTCACCCACGACATCAATGACCGGGTGCAGCTGAATGGCCGGATCACGAACCTGTTCGACGAAAATTACGAGGAGCTCGAAGGCTATGGTACGCAGGGCCGCACGATGTATCTCGGCGTTTCGGCGCGCTTCTGAAATCCTTCGGTCAGGGCCGCACCATGCGGCGGCCCTGACGGCGTTACTGTCATGGGCGTCGCCTGCCGCATCCGGGGATGCGGCGCCCATGCGCGTTGCGTCGATGAACCTTTGCACCGACCAGCTTGCCATGTTGATCGCACAGCAGGGACAGCTTCATTCGGTCTCCTATCTCGCAAGCGATCCACGGTCTTCGGCCATGGCCGACAAGGCGGCGGGCTATGTCGAAAACCACGGTCTGGCCGAGGAAATCTATCTCATGCAGCCCGATCTCGTGATCGCCGGGCAATATTCGACACAGGCCACAACCGCCATGCTCCGGCGTCTCGGGATACCCGTCGAGGTGTTTCCACCGGCCACGTCGCTTGAAGATGTCCGCGCCCGGATATTGCGCATGGGCGATATCCTGCATCGGCAGGTTCAGGCCCGTGAACTGGTTGCCGAATTCGACGCGCGCCTCGGTCATCTGCGCCAACAGGTAACGCAACGCCCCGAGGCGGTGCTTTACTACGCAAACGGCTACACCTCGGGCGACAGCACGCTGGCGGGCCAGATTCTGCTGGCCGCCGGGTTCGAGAACGCCACCACCCGCGCAGGATATGGCGCGGGTGCGCGACTGCCGCTGGAAGTGCTTGTCATGACCATCCCCGATATCGTCATCACCTCGCGCCCCTATCCCGGTGCGTCGCGATCCGAGGCGATGCTGGATCATCCCGCGGTTCGGGCGTTCCGCACTGGCCGCGCCGGGGCCACCATGACCGATCACGACTGGGTATGCGGCACACCCTATGTGCTGCGCGCGATCGAAGAGCTTGCCGAAACGCGCCGGGCAATTACCGGAGAAACACGATGAAGCGTCTGGCTGTCGCCCTTACTCTGGCGGTGATTGCATTGTTTATGGCCTCTTTGCTGGTCGGACCCGCCGGTGTGGGCCTGTCCGAAAGCCTTTCGGCGCTGTTTCGGGGCGATGGCGGGCCGCTGACGCTGGTGATGCGCGAAATCCGTCTGCCACGGGCACTGCTCGCGGTCATGATTGGCGCCAGCCTCGGGCTGGCCGGTGCGGCAATGCAGGGCTATCTGCGCAATCCGCTGGCCGAACCGGGGCTGATCGGGGTGTCCGGCTCGGCCGCGTTCGGCGCGGTTCTTGCAATTCACACGGGCCTTTCCGCAGCCTTCGCCCTCGGCCTGCCGCTGATGGCGCTTGCGGGCGCGCTCCTGGGGGTTTTGCTGGTTATGCTGCTGGCCGGCCCCGGAGGCACATCGCTGACACTGATCCTTGCCGGAATCGCGGTGTCGTCGCTTGCAGGATCACTGACATCTCTGGTGCTCAACCTTTCACCCAACCCCTTCGCCGCGAACGAAATCGTTTTCTGGATGATGGGATCGCTGGCCGACCGCTCGATGGCGCATGTCTGGCTGGCGCTTCCCCTGATGCTGGTCGGCTGGGGGCTGCTGGCCCTGCTGGGCCGCGGTCTCGATGCGTTGACCTTGGGCGAGGACGCCGCCGAAGCCATGGGAGTCGGGCTACGGGGCCTGCGGCTGAAACTCGTGATCGGGACCGCCTGCGTCGTGGGCGCAGGCACCGCCGTAGCCGGAGCCATCGGCTTTGTCGGCCTTGTGGTGCCGCATATCCTGCGCCCGCTTGTCGGCGCACGCCCGTCCCGGCTGCTATGGGCATCGACCCTTGGCGGCGCGGCGATGGTGCTGGCGGCGGACATCGCGGTGCGGGTCGTTCTCCCCGCACGCGACCTCAAGCTTGGCGTGCTGACCGCTCTGGTGGGCGCGCCGCTCTTCCTGCACCTGATCCTCAAGCAGCGGAGGGAACGGATATGACCAATCTCACGCTGTCGCGCCTGTCCGTCACATTGCGCAGGCGCGAGGTATTTCGCGATGTTTCCCTCTCGATCGGCGGCGGCGAATTCGTGGGCCTGATCGGCCCCAACGGCTCGGGCAAAACAACCCTGATGCGGGCGGCGCTCGGGGTTTTACCCCATGACGGAACCAGCTCTCTGGCCCGGCTCAGCCCGTCCAGACGCGCCCGGACGGTCGCATGGATGCCCCAGGCGCGCGAGATCGCCTGGCCGGTCAGTGTCGAGGATGTGGTCATGCTGGGCCGCTTGCCCCACCTCGGAACCGGCCAACGCCCGTCCGCCAATGACCGTGCCCATGTCGACAAGGCCCTGTCCCGGATGGAACTCGACGACATGCGCCACCGCGCGGCCACACGCCTTTCCGGGGGCGAGCAGGCCCGTGTTCTGATTGCCCGGGCACTGGCACAGGACACCCCCATTCTGATGGCGGATGAACCCGTGGCCGGTCTGGATCCGGCGCATCAGATTTCAACGATCCGGAGTTTCGGCAAACTTGCCGAAAGTGGAAAATGCGTTCTTGTCTCGCTCCACGATCTCGGCCTTGCCGCGCGGCACTGCACGCGGATCCTCATGATGGGCGACGGCGGAATCGTCGCCGATGGCCCTCCGCGCGACGTGCTGACACCCGACCGCCTGGCGCATGTTTTCGGGATCACCGCGTGGTATCGCGATACCGATCAGGGACCGGTCTGCCAACCGCTCGAGGTGATCCGATGACCGGCCCCTGTCCGGATTGCCAGCGGCTGGACCAGGGCCGTTCCTTTCAAAGCGCCGCGGGTCTCGCCGTAGCTGAAGGCCCGGTGCGTCATGCCCGGCGTCACAATTATATCGGCGAAATACTCAGCAGCGCCCCCTACCCTGCCGTCCAAAACGGCACCAGCATACAGGAGACCGACAATGCCGAATCTGGAACACACCCTGCTTGACGGGCTGAACGACCCCGAGGCAGGCTGGAACATGGGATCATTCGGCGCGATTGCCGAATTTCACCACGTCGCAGCCGACCCACGACCGCCCGTTGCGCAGACATTGGAACAAATCACCGATCGCGGCGGACTCAGGATCGACACGCTGGACGGGGTCAGGCCGGTTGCCTACGAAACGCTCAGCCCCAAACCGCACCGCTGGACACAGGCCATTGCATTATGCCTGCCTTCCGATGCCGCCGGCATGACGCGCCGTGACGTGCTTACCGAACTCGGCCCCGACAACGCGGCCCTCCGCCCGCAAGACCGCGACGCGGTTCTGTTCGACATGGGGCTGGCACAGCCCCAGGTGGATTTCTGCATCCGGACCGATGACGCCGATCTGCTTACCGTTCTGCGCGCCCATGCCGGGCAGTCGCTCTTCGCGCCGGACAATCCCGCCATGGGCGCGATCCTCAGGGCGCATCCGCATCGCGTTGCCCTGACCAGACTGGGCCGCGTCGAGGTCTACCAGATGATCGGCGGCCCGGACACGGGCGGTGCATCGCCGGAAGGTCCGCACACGCATGTGCTGCCGAAACTGCTCCGCGCAGAGCGCACCCACTCCGCCAATACGCCCATCCCCGAAGGCTGGGTGCCCTGCGCAGGCTTTCATCCCAACAGCCCGGTTCTCGGGCGGCTCGGCGAAGACAAGGATTTCGACGCCCAGGCCTTCGATAGGTTTCAAAAGCTGCTCGCAGCCTGGGGGCCGGACGACTATGTCACACAGAAATCAGAGGTCTGGGATGCGCTCGACAAGGGTCTCCCGCCCGAAAGCTGGTCCGAACCCGGCACCCGTCTGGCGCGCACCGGATTGCGCAACGCGATCCGGCAATGGCGGCGGCAACATGGCGAGAGCGACCTTATCGCCGCCTGGGCACGCGCGTTCGACAAGGGCGAGGCCGATGCCGAGCCCGAGAATCCCGGGCACTGAAAAGGTTTGGCCGGACAGGCCGAGACCTGTCCGGCATCTTCCCTGGCGATATCCCTGTGCTATGGCTGACAGCCACGCGCCCGGATTGCAGTGTGCCGAGGCTCAATATCGCCTGCTTTCGGGACCTCCGGGCAGTACGCAGCGCGCTGCCGCTCTTCGTCCTTGAGCACTTCTATATATCCACCTCCACCTTCCCGATCGGGTGCGAACAACATGCAAGGATATACCCCTCTGCGATGTCGTCCTCCGAGATTCCGCCGTTGTGAACCATATGCACCTCACCGGCAGTCTTGCGAACCTTGCAGGTGCCGCAGACTCCGAACGTGCAGCCGGACGGGATATTGAGGCCATTGGCCCTGGCCGCCGACAGGATCGTGTCGGTTTCCGCGACTTTCGCGATAACACCGGACCCGGCGAAGATCACTTCGGCGCGGGTATCTTCATCGGGAACCACATCGTCCAGTTCCGGCACGTCCGCCTCGGTTTCCACCGGGGCATGGAAGCTTTCCTGATGATAGCGGTCCATGTCGAAGCCAAGCCCCTGCAACGCCTCGCGCACGGCCTGCATGAACGGGTCCGGGCCGCAGCAGAACACCTCGCGTTCAAGATAATCCGGCGCCATCAGCCCGAGCATGAGCTGATTGAACGTGCCGCGATACCCTGTCCAGGGCACATAGCGATCTGGCCGTTCGACCACCCAATGCAGGTCGATTCCCGGAGCGCGGCTGGCCATATGCTCCAACCGTTCGCGAAAGATGATCTCGCCGGGACGGCGCGCGCAATTGATGAACACGATGTCGGGTTCGGTGCCCAGATCGAACATCCATGTCGTCATCGACATCATCGGCGTGATGCCCGACCCGGCCGAGATGAACAGGTATTTCCCGTCATCGTGGTTCATATGGGAAAACAGGCCGGCCGGGCCAAAGGCCCTGAGCCGAACGCCCGGCGCAAGATTGTCGAGCATCCAGCGTGTTCCGATGCTGTCCTTTTGCGCCTTGGCGGTGATCGAGATCGACCGTGGCCGCGACGGCGACGAGGAGATCGTGTAGGTACGGTGCACAGGCCCGCCGGGCACGGGGATTTCCAGCGTCAGGAACTGCCCCGGCTGAAAATCGAAAAGAGCACCGGAGGGCACCCGAAAGGTGAATGTCGCGGTGTCGGGCACTTCGGGGATCACCGAGACGCATTCAAGCGGCTCGGCATCGTTCCAGATCGCCCGCGACGGGATGTTCGACAAATCCTGCATCGGCTCACTCCGCCGCCACGGCGACAGGGTCAAGCCGCCCGGTCATGGTGTTGCAATACCAGTCAACGAACCCGATGACGCCGGTTTCGTGGATCGGTGAATAGGGGCCGGGCGCGTAGGCGGGCGAATTGATGCCCTGCTGATTGTCTTCGACCACCTGCCTGTCCTCGTCATTGGTGGCGATCCAGACCTCGGTCAGACGCGTCACGTCGTAATCGACCCCTTCGACCGCGTCCTTGTGAACCAGCCACCGGGTGGTGACCTCGGTCGTTGTCGGGCTCAGCGGCGTGACACGGAAGACGATGGAATGATCCGGCAGGAAATGGTTCCAGGTTGTCGGATAATGGTACTTCAACAGCGTACCGGCAGTATCGTCGCGCACCTCGCCAAGCCATTTCGACACCGCCGGTTGCAGGTCCATTGTGAAACTTTTCGCGCCGGGCAGCAGGGGCATCCGTGCCAGCCGGTACTGCATGTCGCCGGACATCCGGAATTGCGAAGGATACCCCTGCGCCTCCAGCCGATCGAAATGCGCTTGCAGATGCGGCGGAGTGGCCCCTTCCTCGATGCCGGTCACGGTGGGATCGTCGGTGAACGACCGGCACAGGCCGGGATGATTGCCGCCGCAATGATAACATTCGCGGTTGTTTTCCCAGACCAGCTTCCAGTTGCCGTTTTCCACGATGGTCGTTTCGTGCGCCACTTTGGCGTTTTTCAGATCGTGCACCGCCAGATAAGGCCGGGCAAGCGTGGCGAACGCCTCGAAATCCGGGGCCTCGGCGGCAAGGCAGATATAGATCAACCCCTCCAGTTCGCGGCAATGCACCGGTTTCAGCCCGTGCTGGCTTGCGTCGAAATCATCGCCCATCTCGCGCGCCCAAAGCAAACGGCCGTCCAGTTCATAGGTCCACTGGTGATAGGGGCAGACCAGCTTGGGCGCGTTTCCCCTCGCCGCCTTGCACAGGATCGACCCGCGATGCCGGCAGGTATTGTGAAAGGCGCGGATCTCGCCATCGCCGCCGCGCACGATGATCACGCCGTAATCGCCAATCCGGTGGGTGACGAAACTGCCCGGTTTGGGCAGATCGCAGGCCGGAGCGGCAAAAAGCCAGTCGCGGTAAAAGATGGTTTCCATATCCGCCCGGAATATATCCGGATCGGTATAGAATGCCTGTTCCAAAGCATAGCCCGGCCGCCGCCGTGCCAGCAGATCGCTGATCGGTTGGGTCATATTTCTGGCCTCCTGCCGCGCCCCGCGGCGTGTTAGGCGGACGGTCGGCAAGGGCGGCCTGCGGGAACGGCGACTGAGAGGAACCGCCCCGAAAACAGCGCCCGCACCGCCACCCGCGGTTTGACGTCTCGTGCAAGGCTGGTTTCCGGACTGCGGTGCGGCCCTGCTCGGACCTGCGCGCGGCACCTTCCCGGGGCTCCTCTTCCCCAGTGGTCATACCGCGCCCGTACAACACCTTTACCGTTGCGGGGGCAGTGCCGGATTTTCACCGGCTTCCCAATTCTCCGCCCGTGGGCGGCACCTTGCCTTTTCCCGATAACCGCATTTGCAGGGGCGCAATGGGTAATTTGCGACATTCGCTGGAAAAAAACAGACATGACGCCGGGCCGCAAAAATTTTTCGCCACGGCCATGATCTATATATTGACAGTTTTGCGGCCCCGGCATCAATATGGTGTTGCTTTGGTGCCTGCGAGTCACTTCGTGGGCGAAGAGGGAAACCGGTGAAAATCCGGCGCTGCCCCCGCAACTGTAAGCGGCAAGCCAAGGCCCGAAACCACTGATGCGAGGCAGCATCGGGAAGGGGGCCAAGGCGATAGAGCCGCAAAGCCAGGAGACCTGCCAGGGCAACATAAACGACGACCGCGGGCGGAGGGCCCGGGCGCGTGACCGGACGTTTCCAGAGCGTCCTGTTTCGTGTCCCCGCTCCAACGCCCGCAACACCATGCAAGGGGACAGAGCAATGACCATCACCGTCTATTCCAAACCGGCCTGCGTGCAGTGCACCGCCACCACACGCGCGCTCGATGCGCGGGGGCTGCCCTATGAAATCATCGACCTGACCGAAGACGCCGCAGCCATGGAGCATGTGCAGGAGTTGGGCTACCGGCAAGCGCCGGTCGTCGTCGCGGGCGAGGATCACTGGGCGGGTTTTCGCCCCGACATGATCGGTCGGCTGGTCTGATCCGATGGGCGGGCTGGTCTATTATTCAAGCGCCTCGGGCAATACCCTGCGCCTGATCGACAGACTGGGCCTGCCCGCCACACGCCTGCCACGGGAGGCGGATGCGCCATTGCCGCAGGTCACCTCCCCCTTCGTGCTGATCTGCCCGACCTACGCCGACGGTTATGGGCGCGGTGCGGTGCCCAAACAGGTGATCCGGTTCCTGAACGATCCCGCCCCCCGCGCCTTGCTGCGCGGTGTCATCGCCAGCGGCAACCGAAACTTCGGGGACAAGTTCGCCCTGGCGGGCCGCATCATCGCCGACAAATGCGGCGTACCGCTGCTGTATCGGTTCGAACTGGCCGGAACCGAAGAAGAAACCGCCCGCATCCGCGACGGGCTGGCCCGGTTCTGGGCTCAACAAGAGGACAAGACATGCTTGACGCAAGCGTAACCGCCGATCTCGACTACCACGCGCTGAACGCGATGCTGAACCTCTATGACGACGAGGGCAACATCCAGTTCGAGGCCGACCGTATGGCGGCGCGGCAGTATTTCCTGCAACACGTCAACCAGAACACGGTGTTCTTCCATTCGCTCGACGAGAAACTGGGCTATCTCCTCGAGAAGGGCTATTATGAACCCGAGGTGCTGGACCAGTATTCGCGCAACTTCCAGCGCAAGATCTGGGACGCGGCCTACAAAAAGAAATTCCGCTTTCCATCCTTTCTGGGCGCGTTCAAATATTATACCTCTTACACGCTGAAAACATGGGACGGGCAGCGCTATCTGGAGCGCTACGAGGATCGCGTCGTCATGGTGGCGCTGACCCTGGCGCGCGGCGACGAGGCGCTGGCGATGCGTCTGATGACCGAGATCATCGAAGGCCGGTTCCAGCCCGCCACGCCCACCTTCCTGAATGCGGGCAAGAAGGCGCGCGGCGAATTCGTGTCCTGCTTCCTGCTGCGGCTCGAAGACAACATGGAAAGCATCGGGCGCGGCATCAACTCGGCCCTGCAACTCAGCAAACGCGGCGGCGGCGTGGCCCTGATGCTGACCAATATCCGCGAACACGGCGCCCCCATCAAGGGGATCGAAAACCAGTCCTCGGGCGTCATTCCGGTGATGAAACTTCTGGAAGACAGCTTTTCCTATGCTAATCAGCTGGGCGCGCGGCAGGGCGCTGGCGCGGTCTACCTGAATGCGCACCACCCCGATATCCTGCGCTTCCTCGACACCAAGCGCGAGAATGCCGACGAGAAAATCCGCATCAAGACACTGAGCCTCGGCGTGGTCATTCCCGACATCACGTTTGAACTCGCCAAGAAGAACGAGGATATGTACCTGTTCTCGCCCCATGACGTGGAAAAAGTCTACGGCTGCGCGTTCTCGGATATCCCGGTCACCGAAAAATATCACGAGATGGTCGACGATCCGCGTATCCGCAAGAAAAAGATCAACGCGCGAGCCTTCTTCCAGACCATCGCCGAAATTCAGTTCGAAAGCGGCTATCCCTACATCATGTTCGAAGACACGGTGAACCGCGCCAACCCGATTGCGGGCCGCATTGCCATGTCGAACCTGTGTTCTGAAATTCTCCAGGTGAACGAGGCGTCGGAATTCAACGACGACCTCAGCTATGCCCATATGGGCAACGACATTTCCTGTAACCTCGGCTCCATGAACATCGCCCGTGCGATGGATGGGGGCGATCTGGCAGGCTCGGTGGATACAGCGATCCGCGCACTCAACGCCGTATCGGAAATGAGCGCCATCGACAGCGTGCCGTCGATCCGCAAGGGCAATGACGAAGGACATGCCATCGGGTTGGGGCAGATGAACCTGCACGGGTATCTGGCCCGCGAACGCATCCATTACGGCAGCCCCGAAGGGATCGACTTCACCAACATCTATTTCTGCACCGTGCTTTATCATGCGCTTGCCGCCTCGAATGCGCTGGCGCGCGAGAAAGGGCGCAGCTTCAAGGGGTTCGAGGATTCGGCCTATGCCGACGGATCGTTCTTCGAGAAATACGTCACCCGTGACTGGCAGCCCGAAACCGACCGCGTGAAAGACCTGTTCGCACAGGCCGGGATCGAGGTGCCATCGCGCGCGCAATGGACCGCCCTGCGTGACGCGGTGATGAAGGACGGGCTTTATAACCGCAACCTTCAGGCGGTGCCGCCCACCGGCTCGATCAGCTATATCAACTACGCTACCTCCTCGATCCATCCGATCACCTCGAAGATCGAGATCAGGAAAGAAGGCAAGATCGGCCGCGTCTACTATCCGGCCCCCTACATGACCAACGACAATCTCGAGTATTACCGCGACGCCTACGAGATCGGCCCCGAGGCGATCATCGACACCTACGCCGCCGCGACACAACACGTGGATCAGGGCCTGTCGCTGACGCTGTTCTTTCCGGCCGAGGCAACGACACGCGATATCAACCGCGCCCAGATCTACGCCTGGAAGAAAGGCATCAAGACGATCTACTACATCCGTCTGCGCCAGATGGCCCTTGAAGGCACCGAGGTTCAGGGCTGCGTGTCCTGCTCGCTCTGAGCGGATTGCGCACCGACGCGATACCGACGTTATACCGACACGATACAGCCCCCGTTTTTGCCCCGGAGTTCCCGATGAAAGACCTCGCCGAAACGCCCCGCCCCGTCCCCCGCGCCGTCAACTGGAACCGGCTTGAGGACGAGATCGATCTCGATGTCTGGAACCGGCTGACAGTCAATTTCTGGCTGCCGGAAAAGGTGCCACTGTCGAACGACATTCAAAGCTGGTCGCAACTGACCGACGACGAACGACAGCTGACCATCCGGGTCTTTACCGGGCTGACACTGCTCGACACGATCCAGAACACCGTCGGCGCACCGACCCTGATGGAGGATGCGATCACACCGCATGAAGAAGCGGTGCTAAGCAATATCGCCTTCATGGAAGCGGTCCATGCACGGAGTTATTCTTCCGTGTTTTCAACGCTTTGCCAGACGGCCGAGGTAGACGAAGCCTTCCGCTGGTCTGCCGAGAACGAGCACCTTCAGGCCAAATCGCGTCTGATCCTCGATGAATACGACGCCACCGCCTCGCCCCTGCGCAAGAAAGTGGCCAGCGTTTTCCTTGAAAGCTTCCTGTTCTATTCCGGCTTCTATCTGCCGATGCACTGGTCAAGCCGCGCGCGGCTGACCAACACCGCCGACCTGATCCGCCTCATCATCCGCGATGAGGCGATCCACGGCTATTACATCGGCTACAAGTTCCAGCGCGGGCTCGAGCGCCTGCCCGAGGCCGAACGCCAGGAGCTCAAGGATTTTTCCTTCGCCCTTCTGTTCGATCTCTACGAGATCGAGGCACGCTATACCGAACAGCTCTATGACGGGCTGGGGCTCACCGAGGACGTGAAACATTTCCTGCACTACAACGCGAACAAAGCCCTGCAAAACCTTGGTTTCGAAGCTCTTTTCCCGGAAGACGCCTGCAAGGTGAACCCCGCGATCATGGCCGCGCTGTCCCCCAATTCCGACGAAAACCACGATTTCTTTTCGGGATCGGGCTCCAGCTACGTGATCGGCAAGGCCGTCGCGACCGAAGACGAGGATTGGGATTTTTGAATCACGGGGCGGGATGGCAGCGTCCTGTGTGGACGGCTGTGCGAACGGGCTGGGGCCAGGACAGCGTCGCGCCGGGCGCGTGTGCCGAACGCATCTTCGGTTCCATGAAGCAAGCCCAGAGGGGAACATACTCGAGCCACCAAACCCCGGATGCTCCAGCTATGTATCCCGGTCGATAACCACAGTTCAGGCCAGTGGACCGCAAAAATGCCCCTGACAGCCTGCACCGACGCGGCCATACCGAAACCATGATGAAGGAAAATCACCGTTTCACCCTGTTCGGGGCCACGTCGAATGACTTCGAGCGGCCCCGCAGAGGTATGGCGCAAGGTCTTCATACTGCGAGCTTTTGAAGCAACTTTTCCCGGGTTGGCTCGTCCTCCGCATCACCCTCGAACACGATCGTCCCACGTTCGATGAGAACGAACCGGTCGCAGACGGCAAGCGCCTCGTGAATATTTTGCTCGACAAGAACGATGGCACAGCCCGCATCCCGCATTTCCCTGACAATCGCGAAAATCTCGGCGACAATCATCGGGGCAAGCCCTTCGGAGGGTTCGTCAATCAGGACCACCCTGGGATCGGCCACCATGATGCGGGCCATGGCAAGCATCTGCTGCTCGCCGCCCGAGAGGGTCGTGGCGGGTTGCCTGACGCGTTCCGCCAGCCGCGGAAATCGTTCGAGCACCGGATCGAGTTTCGAGACGGGCTTCGGCCCCTTGAGACCAAGCAGGCCGAGTTCGAGGTTTTCCTGAACCGTCAGCCCCGGAAAGATCCGTCGATCTTCCGGCACGATTGCAAGCCCTTCACGATTGATCGCGTCCGGCTCGCTCCCGCCGATGTCTTTCCCGTCAAGGCGAATCGAACCGGAGCTTGGCTTGACCCAGCCCGCGATGTTTTTCAGAAGGGTGGTCTTCCCGACCCCGTTGCGCCCGAAAACACCCAGAATTTCACCCTTTTGGACGTCAAGAGAGATGCCCTGGATCACATGGCTCAGGCCATAATGACTGTTCAGATCTCTGATATGCAGCATTGTCTCACCCATGTCCGAAATAGGCCGCCTGAACAGCCGGGTTGGCGCGGACTTCGTCGGGTGTGCCGTCCGCGATTTTCTGCCCCTGATGCATGACCACGACATGGTCCGAGACTGCCATCACGATGCCGATGTCGTGTTCGATCAACAGGATCGAAACGCTGTCCGTAAGGCCGCGGATCATCTCTTCCGTCTCTTCGGTATCGGCGTGGCTCATCCCCTGGGTCGGTTCGTCGAGCATGAGAACCTTGGGTTCGCAAGCCAGACACATCGCGATCTCAAGACGGCGTTGCTCGCCATGGCTCAGATAGCCAACCTGCTCGTGGGTCTTCGCGTGAAGTTCGAAGCGATCGATCAACTCGTCCACCTTCTGCGCCGCGCGCCCGGTGCGCCGGAGCGGGCGCAAGGCATGCGAAACAGGTTCCAGCACCTGGGCCGCCAATCTCAGATTCTCGCGCACGGTCATTTCAAAGAACAGGTTGGTGATCTGGAAAGACCGTGCCAACCCGTTCCTTTGAAGCGCCGCAGGCCCGTCGCGGGTAACGTCCTTGCCATCGAGATACACCGCACCGCTGCTGGGGCTGAGCGCACCGGAGATCAGATTGAACAGCGTCGTTTTGCCCGCGCCGTTCGGCCCGATCACCGTTGTAATCTCGTTGGGCATCGCGGCAATGGTGACCGCATCGACCGCTTTCAGCCCACCGAATGCGATGCTGAGCGCATCTGTGTTCAGGATCGGTTTCATCACGTCGCTCTTTTCGTCCTGGCTTGGGCAGCGGCATGGCGCCGCTCCGAATTGCGCATACGGGTTTCGACCCTGGGCTTCACGAGCCCCACAAGCCCTTTCGGCATGAAGAGAATTGCACAGATAAAGATCAGGCCGATCACGATGAGGTGGTGTTCGGTAAAGCTGCCCACGACCGATTTGAGAAAGGTCAGAATGACCGCACCATAAAGCGCCCCGACCAGTGTCCCGGCCCCCCCGAGAATGACCATGATGACGGCATTGCCCGACGCGGCAAAGTACATCAGCTCCGGCGACACGAAGCCGCGCAGCATCGGGTAAAGCGCACCGGCGATCCCCGCGACGAGCGCAGCGACCACATAGGACACCATTCTCGGTCCCCATGTGGAATAGCCCAGAAACGGGATACGGTTCTCGTTGGCCTTGAGGGCAATGACCAGCCTGCCGAACGGAGTGGTCAGCAGATAGGCCACTGCCGCATAAAGGGTCGTGATGATCACCAGGGTCAGCAGGAAAAACGCCAGCGGACTACCCGCCGAAATCGTGACGAACCCGAGCGGAATGTCGAGCACCGGCACACCGATCAGCCCGTCAGACGCGCCGAGTTCCCGCGTGTTGTAGACCACCTTGGCAACGACCTGCGCCATACCGAAGGTGATGAGCGCAAAATACACGCCGCGGACCCGGTTGGCGATCAGCCCGCCAATGATCCCTGCCAAAAGCGACGCCGCGATAGCCGCGCCCATCGCAAGCCAGAAGGACGGCACTTCGCGCAAAACCAGAGCGGAAACATAGGCACCCACCCCGAAATAGAGCGCTTGCCCGAGGCTCAACAGCCCCCCAAAGCCAAGCAGGATATCGACCGAAAGAGCGAGACCGCCAAGGATAAGGGCTTCGGTCGCGAGTCTCAGATAGAACACGTCGTTGGTTACCGCGGCGAGGACCATGCCGATCACCGCCACGACCAGCAGCAGGGCAAAGAACACATGGTTAGCCCGCATGGAGATGTCCAGGCGATCATGCATGGCCGATCCTCCCGAACAGTCCCTGAGGGCGGAACATGAGCACAACGACCATCACGCCAAAGACGATCGGATCGGACCAGACGGGCGAGATGACGAGGCTCGAGATCGCCTGAACCTGTGTAAGCAGAATTCCCGCGATGACGGCGCCCCAGATCGACCCCATGCCGCCGACGATCACCACCGTGAAGGCCATGAGGATGAAGTCGCGCCCCATCGTGGGAAAGACTGAGTAAACAGGCGCAAGCAAAACCCCTGCAAGCCCTGCCAGAGCCACGCCAAACGCAAAGGCCCCGGAATAGACCCAGCCGACGCGAACGCCGAGACTCGCCGCCATGTTGCGGTCGAACGAAGCGGCCCGAACGATCGCGCCGAGCCGCGTGCGATAGGTGACGAAAGCGACCGCAAGGATCACCGCCGCCCCGATACCGATCAGGAAAAGCCGATAGGTCGGGATATACACCCCGAGCAGATCGGTCGCGCCCGGAAGCGGGTTTTCGGGCCGGTGCGTGTTCGGCCCGAAGAGAATTTTCAGCACATCCTCAGCGATCAGCCCTAGCCCGAAGGTCAAAAGCAATGTCGAGACATGCCGGTCTGCCCCGTCATAGACCCGACGGATCAGACAGCGTTCCGTGATGACGCCCAAAGGCAGCATCAGGATCGGGACCAGCGCGATGAGAACCCAGTAGTTGAGCCCCGTAAGGCTCAGCGCCAGCGCGCCATAGGCGCCCACGGCGTAAAACTCGCCATGGCTCATATTGATGACATCCAGCAAACCGAAGATGATCGTGAGGCCCAGCGCCACGAGGATCACGGAGATCCCCAGCGCCAGGCCATTGAGCATCTGCGGCGCCAGAACGAAATGCAGATAATCCGCCATGCGTTCTCTCCGCGCCCCGCTCAGAAACGTTCACATGTGTCGGGACCGATCGCCGCTTCGCCGTCGATCGTGTCGGCGATGGTGAAAGCTCCGTCTTTGACCTGCACGGCATACATCGGCTGCACCGCCTGATGATCCCCCGCACGGATGGATTTCACACCCTGCGGCGTCTGCCATTCGAGCCCTTCAAGGGCGGCGCGAACCTCATCGGTTCCTGTGCCGCCAGCCGCCTCTACCGCCTTCTTGTAGGCAAAGAGCAAGCCATAGCTGTCCGCACCGTAAAGATCCGGATCGGCCCCGTTGCGGGCATTGAACGCCTCGACGAATGCCGCATTCTCGGGCGTGTCGATCAACGTGGAATACCCCACACCGGTGATGAAGCCCTCGGCCGCGTCGCCGATGGCGCCGATGTTCTGGCTGGTTACCGTACCCGATGCGCCAAGAATGGTCAGGCCGTCACGCACACCGAAATCCTTCATCTGGGTAAAGAGACGCACGGTGTCGTTGCCAGCCACCGACGTGTACAGCACTTCGGGCTGAGCCGCGCGGATATGCCCGAAATACTGGCTGTAATCCTTGGCATCGAGCGGGGCGAAGACCTCTCCTGTGGATTTGGCGCCCACCTTCTCGGCGTTGCTTTTGAACGCGGCCACGGTGGACCGTCCCATTTCATAGTCCGGCCCGAGGTAGAACACCTTAGCTCCGGGCTTTTCCTTTTGAATCCATGCGGCAAGCGCGGCCGATTGCTGACCCGCACGCGCATTCACCCGGAACACGTTGGGCGAACACTTGTCGCCGGTAATCGCGTCCGAGAAGGACACGGTCGTGGCCAGAAGCTTGCCCGCCCGCTCGGCGACCTGCCCGACAGCCAAAGTCGCGCCGGAGTTCACCGTCCCGGTGAGGAAATCGACGTTTTCGGCGGTCATGAGTTTCTCGGCCTTCTGCACGGCGACCGAAGGGTTGGCCTCGCTGTCCTCGTAGATCAGTTCTACCTGACGGCCCATGATGCCGCCCGCTTCGTTGATTTCCTCGGTGGCCATGTCGAGCCCCCAGGTCACCTGCTGGCCGATACCGGCATAGGTGCCGGAAATCGGGGTGACGACACCGATACGGATCGGATCGTCCTGGGCCATGGCCGACCCCGAGAAAAGCGCGGTCAAGGCTGCGGTTGTCATCAGTCCTTTGATAGTCATTGTAGTTCCTCCCTGTGAACTTTGATTAGCGGCCGACGAAAGTCGGTTTCCGCTTTTCGTGGAAAGCCTTGACGCCCTCCGCGAAATCCTCGGATTGACGCAGGCGGCTGTAGCAATGGCCCTCGAGTTCGATGCCAATGGCGACCGTCGCGTTTTCACTGTCGTTGAGCAGTTTCTTTGCCGTGCGTTGTGCCATGGGCGAAAAACTGCGGAGTTCGTCGACCAGATCGGCGGTGGCCTGTTCGAGCGCGTCATCCTCCACCAGCTCGACGGCAATGCCCCAGTCATGCGCTTGCTGGCCGGTGATCCGGCGCGAACGCATCACGACATCCTTGGTGCGCGCCAGCCCGACAATGGCCTGCAGGCGTGCCGAACCGCCCGAGCCGGGGATCTGGCCGAGTTTCTGCTCGGGCAAGGCGTAGCGCGTGGATTTGGCCGCGATCCGGAAATCGCAAGCGAGCGAAATCTCGAAACCAACGCCAAAGGTATATCCCTTGTTCGCCGCGATCACCGGCTTGGCACAGCGCCACGGCGCGGCGACGTTGTCGGCCAGGTGGCTTACATGCTCGGGGGACGCATCGAGAAATCCGTGAATGTAACCGCCCGACGAGAAATGCTCACCCTCGGCACGCAATACGATCACGCGCACACGATCGTCTGCATCGAGCGCTTCGAAGGCGGCGCGCAACTGATCGCGCTGGCCCATGGAGATCACGTTCATTGGCGGGCGCTCCAGCACGATGTCGCCACGCTCGCGGTCGGCATTGACTTCGATGCGAAACCCATCGGGCTCGGCCAGCAGGGGCAGGTCTGAATAGGGGTTGGTCATGAATGCAGTCTCCTTTTGAACAGCTTATTTCGCTGTGGCTTGTTCGTGTTCAGGGGTGAAGTTTCCCGCAACCAGTTCGCGGCGCAGCAACTTGCCCACCGGTGATTTCGGAAGATCGGAAACGAAAACGATACGGCGCGGGCGCTTGAAATTGGCAAGGGCCGAGGTACGACAGTGGAGGTCGAGTTCTTCAGCGGTCACATCGCCCCGCCGCTTGATGAACGCGGTCACGATCTTGCCCCAGCGGTCGTCGGGCAGGCCGACCACGGCGCACTCCGCCACACCGGGATGCATGGAAAGACAGCTTTCGACCTCGACCGGCGAGACATTCTCGCCGCCGGTGATGATCATGTCATCCACCCGCCCGGTGACGAACAGATCGCCATCGGCATCGAAATGGCCGCAATCGCCGGTAAAGAACCATCCCCTGCAGAGCGATTTCTCGTTGGCCTCGGGGCGTTTCCAGTACCCTTCGAAAGCCTCGTCGCCGCTGAGTGTCGCGATAATCTCGCCTTCTTCGCCCCGGGGCAGGACGGCATCGGGATCGCCCGCCCCCATTGCAACCACGCGCAAGTGCTGATTGAGCCCGGCTTTGCCGGCAGAGCCGGGCTTTGCAACCGCATCCTGTTCGATCGAAAAGGTATAAACCTCCGACGAGCCGTAATGATTCACGAACAGATCGGGCCTGAACGCGGCATTGATGCGTTTGAGCAGGCCCTCGGTCATCGACGCCCCCGCAAAACCGAGACGCTTCACCGACGACAGGTCGGTTCGTTCGAAATCGGGATGATCGATCAGGTCATGATAGAGCGTCGGGACAAGGTAGAGGCTGCCGATCCGTTCCTTCGCGATCAGGTTCAGGGCATCGGCGCAACTGAAACGCGGCAGGCAAACGAAAGTCCCGTTCAGCAATGTCATCGCAAGAAGCGACCGCACGCCCATCGTATGATAGAGCGGCATCACCCCAAGGGTCGTGTCGCCCATCGGCATCATGTTTTGCGCGACATGCGCCACGGCGCCCGCACGTTCCGCACGATGGCGGCGCGGCACGCCCTTGGGTCTGGCCGTCGTCCCGCTCGTGTAAAGCATGACCGAGCAGTCTTCGGCGCTGGCTTGCGGTGTCGCATCGGGTGCGGATTGCATGACGATATCGTCAAATGACGTGGCGCCCTCGACCGCGATACCATAGGCGATCTTCGGCAGGCCCGTGACGCCCTCCGCCTCCCGGACCGATTTTTCGCTGGAAGCGTCGAATATGATCGAGCGCGCATCGCTGTTGGCGACGTAAAAGCCAAGCTCGTCAGGTGTCGCGCGCCAGTTGACCGGCACGATTGCAATCCCCGCGAGTTGACAGGCCCAGTGAACCGAAGCTGCGGCACGGTTGTTCTGAAGCGCCGTTACGATACGGTCGCCCTGTCTCAGGCCCATATCCGCAAGCCCTTGCGTCAGGGCCGAAATCTGACCGTACCATTCGCCGTAGGTCAGGCGGATATCGCCATCGACCAGGGCAAGCGCATCGGGCGCGCGGGACACGCTCGCGACAAGAGAGCGTCCGAGATCAAGCATGGTCGGTTTCCTTCCGCAAAGTTTCGACCGCCTCAAGCGCGGCCTGAACAATGGCGTGATAGCCGGTGCAGCGGCACAGATGCCCCGAAAGCACATCGCGGATGCGCGCCTCATCGGCGTCGGGCGCGTCGCGCAGCAACGTGTCGAGCGACATCACGATCCCCGCCGTGCAGAACCCGCATTGCAGTGCGTGATGTTTTCGGAATGCGTCTTGCAGCACCGAGAGACGGCCCGGCGCCGGGGCAACGCCTTCGACCGTGTCGACGGTTGCCCCCTCGACCTGAACGGCAAGCGTCAGGCAGCTACGCGCCATCATTCCGTCGATCCGCACGGTGCACGCGCCGCAAACACCGTGTTCACAGCCGACATGCGTTCCGGTCGCCCCCAATTCACCGCGCAGCACATCGCTGAGCAGCATGCGCGGAGAGCAGTGCGCTTCGACGGCACGCCCGTTCAGCGTAAACCGTATCACATGGGTTTGCCTGGCATCTAACCGGCGCATGCGCGGGCCTCCTTCAACACTTGGGCGCCAAGGCCACGCACCAGATCGCGACGATACCGGGCCGTTGCATGCAGATCGCCGCGCGCATCGAGCGACCACGCCAGCGCATTGAGCGCCTCCGCCTCGTCCTCGGGGGCAAGCGCATCCCAATCCTTGACCACAGGTGTGTCGTTGACCCCGCCAACGGCCAGGCGGACACGGGATTTCGTGACGACAGCGGCACAGGCAACGATGGCGAAATCGCCCTTGCGGCGACCGACCTCGCCAAACCCCGTACCGCTTCCGGCGGGCAGATCGGGGAACTCGACCGCCTCGATCAACTCGTCCTCGGCCTTGTCGGTGAGCATCATCCCCAGAAAAAACTCCGCACCGCCGACACGGCGCAGCTTTCGGCCCTTACGCAGAACCACCTTGCCGTCGAGCGCACACAGAGCGAGCGGGATTTCAGCCGACGGGTCCGCATGGGCGATCGAACCGCCGATCGTTCCGCGGGCGCGTGTCTGCGGATGCCCGACCCAGGGCAGCAGCTTCGCAAGAAGCGGATTGAGCACAGCCAGATCCTTGCGCGCCAGCAACTCTGCCTGACGGACCCCGGCACCGATCCGCAACATGTTCTTGCCGGTCTCGACCCTGCGTGTTTCTTCGGCATTCATGAAGTCGATCAACACGGAAGGCCGTGCAAGACGCATGTTGAGCATCGCCATCAGAGACTGACCGCCAGCGATCACGCGGGCCTCGTCACCTGTCTCGAAGATCAGGCCGGCGGCCTCGTCCAGACTGTCGCAGCGGATATAATCGAACGGTGCCGGCTTCACGATGCACCTCCCAACCGCGCGCGCAGCCGCGCGAAGATTCCCTGACGGTGTGTAGGGTCGCCTGCCCTGCGGCCCAGTGCCGAAAAGAACTGTCCAATGACGATCTTTGCCGCCCCGTCGAGCAAGCGCCCGCCCACGGACGCGACCTTGCCACCGACCGATGCGTCGTAGGCATAGCCGATGAGGGTGCCGCCCGCGTCGTCCGGTGTAAGAGTTACCCTGCCCTCCCCCATGCCCGTACCCAGCGCGCCGCTGGCCTTGCCGGTCAGAACCGCCGAACGCGGTTCGTCCAGATCTGACAGCGCCACATCCACGCGGTAACGCCCCTTCACCGGGCCCACGCCAAGCGTGACATCCGCCAAAAACCGCGTTGGCGACAGGCGCTTCACCCCATGCGCGCCGGGAATGATCGCGGCAAGCTGGTCGGCATCCATCAACAGATCCCAGATGTCTTGCGGGGCCGCATCGACGCGCGCCTGCCCCGTCCCGGACAGCCCCTTGCCGCCGGTCTCCCGGCGCTTTTCCTGGCCCTCGGGCGCCCTGGGCTCGTCTTGCAGGAATCCTGCGATCCGTGCGGGGATCAGCGGCAGCACCAGATCGACCTCTCCGCAACCGGGACGCAACGCATCTGCAACCGCGTTTGCCACGCAAACCGGTGTCGACATGCAATTGCCTTCGCCCACGCCTTTCGCCCCGAGAGGTGTTACCGGAGAGGGGGTGCAGATATGGTAGATTTCCAGATCCGGGATCTCGTGAACCGTCGGAACGGGATAATCCGCGAATGTGCCCGCAAGAAACGCCCCGTCCTCGTCATAGGCGTATTCTTCATAAAGCGATGCGCCGATTGCATGGGCAAAGGCACCGCGAATCTGGCCTTCCACCATGCCTTCGTGCAGGATCGTGCCGCAGTCATGCATGCTCACGTAGCGGTCGATATGCGCCTCGTGGGTGATCGGGTCGATTTCGACCCCGCAAAAATCGAAGATGAACCCATGGCACAGCGACGAGTTGATCTCGTCCGCCTCGTTTGGCGCGCTCAGTTCGGGGGCCGTCCAGATGGCTGTTTCCCGGATCGGCGAACCATCGAGTTCCGGCAATGTCGCCGGAGCCCAGTGGGCCGCCGAGGCCACACGCGCGAAAGGAAGCGCCGCATCGGGATTGCCGGCCGCGAAAATCCTGCCCCCCTCGAACCGCAGATCGTCCGGCACCACGTTCAATTGTGCCGCCGCGATCCACGCGAGCCGGTCACGCAGGCGATCCGCCGCGATGCACACAGCCCCGGCCGAGGCCGCCGCGAACCTGCTGGCGTAATTGCCTGCGGCGATGGACCAGGCATCTTTCGAGGTATCGAGCGCGGCGACGACCTTGATATTGCCCGGCGACAGCCCGAAACGCTCGGCAACGATCCCTGCGGCAACGGTCTTGTGCCCCTGGCCCTGCGGTACGGAATCGAGTTGCACGGTGATCGTGCCCACCGGGTCGATATGGACCGTGGCACTCGACTGCGCGCCGTTCTTGGGGCCCGATCTGGCGCGCTCTTCAGGCGTCAGCACGGTCGACAAATACCCCATGTTGGACACCGAGGGTTCGACCGCAACCGACAATCCGATACCATACATCCGGCCTTCGGCGCGCCTCTCGTTCCGGCGCGCCACAAGCGCATCATACCGCCCGTCTTTCAACGCTTGTTCAAAAGCCCTGACGTAATCGCCGGAGTCATAGGTCGCACCGCTGGCGGTCCTGTAGGGGAATGCATCCGTCGGGATCAGGTTCGTCCGGATCACCTCGACCGGATCGAGGTCCAGTTCCGCCGCGATACGCTGCATCAGCCGTTCCAGCACGAAGTATATCTGCGGCCCGCCAAAGCCGCGGTTCAACCCCGTCGGCGTTTTGTTGGTCATTACGATCCTGTTGCGCACCGACAGGTTCGCGATGTCATAGGCACCGCACAGATTGCCATGCATCCGGTACAGCGTCGCCGGTTCCGGCGCGCGCAGATAGGCCCCCACATCCTCGACCTGATCGTAATCGAGCGCGGTGATCCGGCCATCGCCCCGAACCGCCGCCCGCAGCGTGATCGCGCGATTGGTCGATGAGACGGATGCCGTGAGATGTTCCAGCCGATCCTCAACCCATTTCACGGGCCGGTCCGCAAGGCGCGCGCATGCAGCCAGCAGCGCGATATAAGGAAACACGCCCTGTTTGACCCCAAAGCTGCCGCCCGAATCCTCGGGCGTCCGCAGGCGCAGGCGATTGCCCGGCACTTGTAAGGCCCGTGCGATCACCGGATGGATCGAGAAAGGCCCCTGGAAATTTGCCGTGATGTCAAAGGACTGGCCATGCGGCTCCCATTGGGCAAGAACACCATAGGTTTCGATGGGGGTGCAGGAATTGCGCGGATACCGCACCGAGATATCCACCACATGCTCTGCATCGTCAAAGGCCGCGCCCGGATCGCCATAGGTGAACTGCCGGTCCGATCCAAGATTGCCGCCCATCTCGTCATGCAGAACCGGCGCATCCGCGTCGAGCGCCTCGACCGGGTCGAGCACGGGCGCAAACGGGTCGTAATCCACCTCGATCAGATCGAGCGCATCCTCGGCGATATAGCGGTCTCCGGCAAGAACGACGGCAACGGGCTCGCCGGCGTAGCGAACCTTGTGCCGCGCAATCGGCCAGCATTCGATCGGAAGCCTGACCCCGACCATGAGCGGGGCCGCAACCCCTGCATAATCCTCCCCGGTCAGAACCGAATGCACACCGGCAAGGCCGCGCGCCGCATCCGCATGGATCGCGCGCAAACGCGCATGGGCATGCGGGCTGCGCAGAATGGCGGCATAAAGCGTGCCATGCGGCACCGGCAGATCGTCAAAGAACTGCCCGCGCCCCGTCAGAAGCGGCGCGTCCTCCAGCCGCGGCATCGGCTGATGCGGCACATCCTTCGCCATCGGGGCCCTCCTCCAAGACCGTCATGTCATTGGAAGAGAGGTTAGGCAGTGAGAGGACGGAAACCGATTGTCAGGGAGCGCAGAATTTACCGAGGAGTCTCAAATGCGCAGGAAACCCGACACATTCCCAAGCCGGGAAATCGAGCGGAAGCTCGACGGGGTGACACCGGAATGATCGCGGAAAAAGCGCGTGAAATGCGCCTGGGTGGTGAACCCGAGCGTATCCGACAGCGCACCGAAACTGATATCGCTGGTCACCGCCGCGCTCACCGCGCGCTCGATTCTGATCATGTTCAGAAAGACGCGGGGAGTAACACCTGTCGAACTTTCAAAGACGCGAAAGAAATTCGCGCGGCTCATGCCCGCGGTGTCCGCAAGGCTGTCGATATTCGTCACGCCACCGGGGTTGCGGCGCAATTCGCTGACGGCCTTGGCAACGCGCCAGTCTATGTTCTGGTTGCGCGCGGCGTCGCGCAGGCTGTCGCCGACCGAGCGCCATTCGGTGAACCGTTCGATGACCGCGATCATGAGCTCGCCAAGCTGGCTTTCATGTTCTGCTATCGCGGTGGGCGTATGCACCATGCTCGCCGCAAGATCCATGGTTTGCTTGCGGATAGCCGGTGTGATCGCATCGATCGTCTTCCCGAAGAACCCCGCACCTGCGCTCGCGGCCCAGTTGGGGCGAAACCCCGCCAGCCACGAGGGTTCGATATACAAGGCAAGAATGATCGTCCGGGGCGCATTCTGCCGGTGGACATAGGCATGCGGCGTCCAGGCGTTGATCAAAACCGCGCTGTCGTCGGTCAGGGGGGCGACCTCGTCACCAACCAGAAAGGACGTGTCCGCGCCATCGACCTTCAGCAGCACATGACAATGCGGATGGGCATGGCGCACCAGCGAGCGATCCATGTCGAGCAGGGCAACACGGCCGAATTCGCCTGTTCTGATCCGCAACGCGTCGGACATGGCCCTCCCCCGATCTCCCTCCGCTGAAGGACACTTGCGCCAAGTTGCACGAATATGCGGCAATTTGCCAACAATGCAAAGCCTGTCCTTTCGAATGGCGCCAAGCACGCCTCCCGCCCGCCTCCGCTCAAGACAGGATAGCCAGCGCCCCCGCGCCGCCGCTCTCGCCGGGCGGCGCGGACCCGTTCACCAGACGCGATCCAGAAGCGCCAGCCAGTTCTCGCCCATGACCCGCCGGATTTTCACGTCCGACCAGCCCGCGCGCTCCATCGCCGCGGTGAGATTTGGAAAATCGGCAATCGACCCTAGACCGTCGGGAAATTCGACCTCCCAGATTTCGGTCAGTTGCCGGGCATATCCCTTGTCCCGGTTCAGATATTCAAAGAACCTCGCGCCGTAGCCCATCGTGAAATCGGTGCCGAACCCCACGCGCTCCTCCCCCACGAGGTTCACGATATAGTCGATCGCGGCGACATAATCGTCGACCGTCGCACCATTGCCGGCGGCAAGGAACGGCGGGAACATCGTCACACCGACGAAACCGTCATGATCCGCGATAAAGCGCAACTGCTCGTCGGTCTTGTTGCGCGGATGTGGCTTGAGCCCCGCAGGCAGGCAATGCGAATAGGCCACGGGTTTCTTCGAGGCGCGGATAACCTCTTCCGAGGTTTTCGGGCCCACATGGCTCAGATCGCAGAGCATCCCCACGCGGTTCATCTCGGCCACCACCTCATTTCCGAAATCCGACAACCCGCTATCGGTGCTTTCGTAACACCCCGAACCGACGAGGTTCTGGGTGTTGTACGTCATCTGGACGATACCGATCCCCTGCTCCTTGAAGAGTTCGATGAACTCCAGCCGGTCCTCAAAGGCGCTGGTGTTCTGGAACCCCAGAACGATGCCGGTCTTGCCCTCGGCCTTGGCGCGCCGGATATCCGCGACGCTCCTGGCTTTCACGATCAGGTCGGCATTGTCGCGGAAATGGGCGTTCCACGCGCCAATGGCCGTCATCGTGTCGCGAAAATTCTCCCAGACCGAGCAGGTGCAGTTGGCTGCGGTAAGCCCGCCCTGCGCCATCGCCTCGAAGATCGGGCGCCCCCAGTCAGAAATGATAAGCCCGTCGAATACGATAAGATCGTCATGCAGCGTGGTCATGTGGTGGTCCTTGATTTCAGAGATAGATGTTGCGCACGATTGCGTCGTGATCGCCCGCCATGGCGCGGACATCGCCGCCATCGACGACCTGACCGTCACGCAGAACGATGAAGCGGTCGGCGGCGCGGAAGGCAAGATTGAGGTTTTGTTCGACCATCAGCATGGTCACGCCGTCTTGCTTCAGCGTGTCGATGATCCGGGCGATTTCCTCGCAGAATTGCGGCGACAGCCCGCCCGACGGCTCATCCAGCAAAAGCAGCCGTGGCCGGGACATCAATGCCCGCCCGATAGCGACCATCTGTTGTTCGCCCCCCGAAAGCGTGCGCGTCGCCTGCTTGCGGCGCTCGGCAAGACGCGGAAAACGCTCATAGACCTGCCCCAGCGTCTTGCTCAGGGTTTTGCCGCCGCGCCGCATGGCGCCAAGGCGCAGGTTGTCTTCGACGGTGAGATCGGGAAAGAGATCGCGGGCCTGGCTGACCTGCGCGATCCCAAGCGTGAAAATCCGGTGCGGCGGCAGCCCGGCAGTCTCTTCGCCATCGAAAAGAACAGAGCCCGAACTGGGCTTCACGAAGCCGCAAATGGCATTCAGCGAGGTCGACTTGCCCGAGCCGTTCGCCCCGAGAAGCGTCAGGCATTCCCCCGGCAGCACATCGTAGGACGCGCCCCGCAGGATCGGCTTCTTGCCGTATCCCACGTGCAGGTCGCGGATATTGAGAAGCGGTTCAGGAGTGTCCAAGGTAAGCCTCCAGCACGGCGCGATCTTCGCGGATTTCCTCTGGCGTGCCCTCGGCGATGCGGGCCCCCGCCGCCATCACCAGGATACGGTCGGCGGCGGCCATGACCAGTTCCACCGCATGTTCGATAAGCAGGATGCCAACCCCCTTTTCATCGGCGAGCCGATGAATGATATCCATCATCTGCGCCCGCGCGACCGGCGACAGCCCGACCGCCGGTTCGTCCAGAAGCAGCACAGGCGGATCGGAGGCGACCGTGCGCACGATTTCGACGATACGCTGCTGGCCGCCCGACAAATCCCCGGCGCGCGTATCCGCCATGTGATCCATCGACATGAGCTTGAGCAATTCGCGGGCGCGATGAATGTTCCCGGCCTCGGATTTCAGGGCCTTCGAGCGGCCCAGCAGGATATCGAGGAACGATGCCTCGGTCTGCGCGTGCAGGCCGGTCAGCACGTTCTCGAGCACCGTGAGCGCCGGGAAAAGTCCGCCGTTCTGAAAGGTCCGGCGAACGCCCTGCTCGGCGATCTCGTGTGGCGTAAGCCGCGTCAGCTCCCGGCCCCTCAGATGCACGGTGCCCGAGGTCGGGGTGACATAGCCGGAAATCGCGTTGAAAAGCGTGGACTTGCCCGCGCCGTTCGGGCCGATCACCGCGCGCACATTGCCCTCCTCCAGCGAGAATGACACGTTGTCGAGCGCCGTGAGACCCGAGAAGCGCACACTAAGCCCCTCGACTGTCAGAAGTGTGGTCATGGGGCCTCCCGATAGAAACGTTCGACGAAAATGGGCGATACGCGGCGCAGCAGGCTGGCCAGCCCCATCGGCATGGCCACGAGCACACCGGCGACAATGAGACCGAAGAACAACTCTTCCATACCCGGAAAGGCGCGCAGATATTCCGGCAAGGCCGTCAGCAGCACCGCACCCAGAACCGACCCAAGAACCGACCCGAGCCCGCCCACCAGCACCATCGCGAAGGACGCGATCAGATGCAGCATCCCGAAGCTCTCGGGAAAGACATGCCCGACATGACGCGCAAAAAGCGCACCGGCACAGCCCACGACAAAACCCGACCACATGAAGCAGATCAGGATCACCCGCGACGTGGGAATGGCCAGCGAGGCGGTGGCGATCTCGTTCTCGCGCACGGCCATGACCGCACGGCCGAACCGCGAGCGCATGAGGTTCAGCGTGGCCTTCACCAGCAACACGGTGATGATCAGGAAGATGTAGAACTTCAGCGTGTCGTCGGTCAGCGAGATGCCGAAAAACATCTCGCGCGGCATCGGCATCCCGTCGGTCCCGCCGGTGAGCGGCTTGGCATGCAGGTAGGACCATCGCAGCAACTCGCCCAGGGCAAGCGTGATGATCGCGAGATAATAGCTCCGGATGCCCCTCAGCGCGGCGGAAGAGGCAAGGAACCCGCCCAACGCCCCCAGCGCACCGGCAAACGGGATGGTCAGCAGCCACGGCACCCCCAGCTTCGCCGCGAGGATGGCCGATCCGTAGGCCCCGATTCCGAAAAAGGCCGTGTTGGCAAAGGCAAGCTGGCCCAGATTGCCGATGACAAGGGTGAAGCCCAGGGTCACCAGCACCGAAATCAGCATCCCGTTCACGATGAACTGGGTATAGGGATTGGTGCCCAGCGGCAGAAGCAGCAGGAGTGCCGGCACCATCCAGAAAATCCAGGTGCGCAGCTTGCGTTGACGGGCGGACGGCATGGTCTGGCTCATCGCGTCACACCTTCACCACGGCCTTGCGGCCAAACAGCCCCTGCGGGCGGACAAACAGCACCAGGACGATGGTCACATAGGCCGTGATCTCAATCAGCGCGGTGTCGATATAGGCCCCGGCATATTGCTCGGCGATGCCCAGCAACACACCCCCCAGCACCGCACCGCCCAGCGAGCCGAAGCCGCCCAGCGTCATGGCCGCGAACCCCTTGATCAGGAACGAGGCCCCAAGATCGGGATGCAGCAACGAAACCGGCGCCACAAGGATGCCCCCCAGCGCCCCGAGCGCCGCTCCGACACCCCAGGAAAAGTCGTTGAAACGATCCACATTGAGACCGATCAGCCGCGCGCCGCGGGCACTCTGGTAAACCGCCTGCACCATCTTGCCGAGGTCGGTCATGGCCATGAGCCCAAAGAAGACCAGCAACAGCACCAGCACCGTGCCGATGATGAAAACCGCGTCTCCGGTAATCACCAGATCGCCGAAAAAGATCGGGTCCATGTCGAACACCGGCGGCATGGGCAGCACCTCGCGCCCCCAGACCATGCGGGCAATCCCGCGCAGCACATACCCCGCCGCGATGCACATGAGCGCAAGACCGATATGCGGACCGCCCCGGATCGGACGTATGAGCCCGCGATTGAACATCACCCCCAGCACGAACATGGCGATCATGGCCAGCGCCGCCGCGGGTACAAAGGCCACCCCCGCCAGCAGGACCAGTATGTAGGACAGGAAGGCGCCCGCCATGACGAAATCGCCATGTCCGAAGTTCACCACCGTGGTCGAGCGATAGACCACCGTCAGCGACAGCGCGATGAGCGCATAGATCATGCCCTGGGAGAGACCTCCCAAAGTCAACTGCATCAACATAGTGTCTGCTCCAGAAAAAGGCCGGGCGCCGTGACACCGGCACCCGGCAGTCGGGGATCAGTAAGGTTGGCCCCAGGCCTTCAGAACCGTCGGCTCACCGTCGACGAACCCCGCCACCGCAGAGCCCTTGACGCCCTGATGGTCCTCCGGCGTCCATGTGATCGCGTCGGACAGAATGCCGGTATCGAAGTCACGCACCTGTTCGAGCGCCGCCATCAGCTTTGATCGGGTCAGATCGGGCCCGACAGCCTTCAGCGCGGCCACCAGCGCCTCGGCGGACCCGATCGACACGAAGGAGAAGGTCGAAAGCTCTTCGTCCGGATAATACTTGTGGATCATGTCGCCCCAGGGCTGCATGAGCGGACCGTCGAGATTATCGACATAGGAGTGGATCACGTAATAGTTCCTGACCGTGTCGAAATCGCCGGTGCGCTTGAGCGTATTCTCCAGATCGGTGCCCGCAGTGCCCATGACGGGGATATCCCCCATCCCGTATTTCTTGAGATCGCGCAAAAAGATCGCCGTCTCGGCCTCGTACAGCGCCGCGATGATGAAATCGGGCTTTTCCTGCCGTATCTTCTGCACCTGCGCGGTCGCGTCGGTCTGCCCGCGCTCCATCGTCAGTTCGATCGACGGCGTGACGCCGTTCTCGGTCAGATATTCCCGCGCCGGGTTCGAATAGCTGTGCGCCCAGTCGTTGGAGTGCTCGATGATCGCCACGTTCGACGTTTCGGGTTTGGAAAGAACGAAAGCGGCCATGGCACGGCCATTCGCCCGCCCGGTGGGAACGCCATGGAAGATGTTCCTGGCCAGCGGATCGGAAATCGAGTCGCTCACCGCATGCGCGACGATCCACGGCAGCCCGGCCTCTTCGATGGTCGGCCGAAGCGCCAGCGCCACGCCCGAGCAGGAATTGCCCTGCAACATGAAGACCTCGTCCTGCGAAATCAGCTTCTTGGCGGCGGCCAGCCCCTTTGCGCTGTCGCATCCGGTGTCTTCCTGAACGGCCACCAGCTTGCGCCCGTGGATACCGCCCTCTTCGTTGATTTTCTCGTAATAGGCCATCATCCCGATCATCGCCTTGCTGTAGGAAGAGGCGTTGCCGGAAAACGGCCCCATGACGCCAATGGTAATGGCATCGTCGCTCAGGCCCGTGGTTTCCCAGTCTTCGTCCTGGGCAAACAGGGGCGTTGCGGCCAGTGTTGCGGCTGCAAGTAGTGGCATAAGTCGTTTCATGGTTTTCTCCTGTTGGACTCCGGTTGTGTTGCTGCGGTCTGGCGCCGCATTCTCCAATACGTGGATATTGTATAATAAATACCGACTGACTTGTTTGTTTTTGTCTCAGCCGATCTCACGCTCACCTTTTCGTCACTCCGCCCCGAGCGGGCGGACATGGACAGCGATCACAGCCTTGAGGGCCGTGATCATTTCAAGAAAATAGGCCTCGTCCCGCCGCAACACCGCCTGAACCGCCATGCCGCGGAAAAAATTCATCGCCAGGTTCAGCGCCACGCGCGAGGAAACGACATCGGGATCGACCGCAACGAAGCTGCGCGACCAGGTGGTCTCGAATCGTTCATGAAGATCCAGAATGAGCGGCGCAAGCTGGCGCCGCAATTCATCGTCTCCACGCGCCGCGACAATGATCTCAAGCGACGCGTAAAACCAGTCGCCATTAAGCACGCCGTCCCAGACCGCATCGAAAAAGGCGTCATAGCTCAGCCGCCCCGCCCGCAACTCGCCCGCCAGCGTTTCAAGACCGCTGGCGAAGTTTCCGAACATCTCCTCGGTCGCGGCGACGATCAGGTCCATCTTGCCCGGATAATGATGCGTCTGCGCCCCACGCGACACCCCTGCCCGTTTGGCGATCACCGCCGTGCTGGTATTCGCATAGCCGACCTCCATCAGCGACTGAATCGTCGCCTCCAACAGAAGCTGGCGCGTCTTCGCACTGCGCTGGTCCTGGGTTCTGCGTGTGGTAACTGTCATGCTTCCCTCATTTACAAACAGACTGGTTTGTTTTTTTGATTCGGTCAAGAGCGCTTTATCAGGGGATGGCCCGGTGATCCCCTTCCACGCCACCCGCCCTTTTGAAACTTATAGCGTTTCTTTCTGAATACGCGACCGCCGGGGCGGATCGCCCCCGTCAAACGAACGGGACCGCGATGTCATGCGCATCACCGGCAACGCGACAGGTCAGGGCAAACGTCCCCTGCCCCGATACGCAAACCCGTTCCGCCCGCCCGCTACAGGCGGACGGAATGGCTCATGCCGCCCTTGCTCATCCCCAGAACGCATGTCGCATAGCCCGATGCGGGCTCCGAGATCGCGGCCATGAAATCACCGTGGCGCGCCGGGTCCGTGGGGATATTGTCGGCGATCACCACCGCGCTTTTGCGCAGGCGCGGCTCCAGCAGGCGCAGGACGGGCAGGTACAGATCCTTCGCCCCGTCCAGAAACAGCAGGTCGATCTCACCTTCGCCGCCCGACAGGGTCTCGCGCGCATCGCCGACCAGAATATCGGCGCTCAGCCCGGCCTCCGACAGGTTGCCGCGGGCCTTGGCGGCCTTTTCCGGGTGATATTCCGTGCCGGTGACATGGCCGCCGGTTTCCTGCGCCGCCGCCGCCAGATAGAGGGTCGAAATCCCGAAGGACGACCCGAATTCGACGATACGCCGCGCCCCGGTGGCCAGAACCTGCCCGTAAAGGAACCGGCCCTGATCGGGACGGATGGCCAGATACGAGGTTTTCATCCGCTCCGAGCTGCGGAAATCAGGCGGTGCCTGCCTGGGCGCGGAGCCTGCGCCTGCTTTGGCGCGCGCCGCCCATTGGGCGCGGGCGGCGTCGTGTTCGCGGTCAAGAACCTGTGCGAGTTTCGGGTCGGTCAGGGCTGTCATGGCGGTCTCCGGGTTGGTTACTTGGTCAGGATAACGGGACAATCCCGTTCGGGATGCGGCAGGATGCAGACCGGCTGCCGGTAAACTTCGGTGATGCGCGGCTCGGTCAGCACGTCCCAGGGCGCACCGCTCGCCACGATACTCCCGTCACGCAGCAAAACGATCTGGTCGGCATAGGCGGCGGCAAGGTTGAGATCATGCAGCACCGCCAGCACCGTGGCACCGGCCGCGGCCAGGTCTCGGGCGCGGCGCAGAACCCGCTCCTGATGGCGCAGGTCCAGCGCCGCCGTCGGCTCGTCCAGCAGGATGACCGGGGTTTCCTGCACCAGAACGCGGGCAAAGGTGGTGCGGGCCTGTTCGCCGCCCGACAGGGTTTGCGCGTTGCGCAGCGCCAGATGGGCGATTTCCGCATCCTCCATGGCCTTGCCGATCGCCGCCGCGTCCTGCTCCGGCGGAACGTCGCGAAACGCCCGCCCCATCGACACCACCTCGACCACGCGATAGCCGAACCGGATTTCCGCCCCCTGCGGAAACACCGAGCGCATCTGCGCAAGCTCGCGGATACGCATGCGTTTCACCGGCTGGCCGTTCAGTGCCACATCGCCGGTGCCGGGCATCGCATCGCCCGCGATCACCGACAAAAGCGTCGATTTCCCCGCCCCGTTGGGGCCGACCAGAACCGTCAGCGTCCCCGCGTCACAGCGCAGCGACACGTCCTGCAACACCGCCTTGCCCCCGATCCCGAGGGTGATGCCCGACACCTCGATCATGCGCCGCCTCCGCGCGGCGTTCCGCGCCAGATCATCCACAGGAAGAACGGCCCGCCGATCGAGCCCATGATCACCCCGATGGGGATTTCGTTGGGCGGATCGAGCGTGCGCGCCGTCAGGTCCGCAAGCATCAGCAAAAGCCCCCCGCCCACGGCGGCAAAGGGCAGCAACAGCCGATGGCCGGGGCCGATCATCAGGCGAATGAGATGCGGCACCACAAGGCCGACGAACCCGATCGTGCCGCTGAACGACACCGCCGCCGCCACCAGCAGGGCAGTCACGAAGATCAGCTTGCGCCGCAGGCTGCGCACATCGACGCCAAGGTGGCGCGCCTGCCGTTCTCCGAGCGCCAGCAAATCCAGCTGCCGCGCCCACAGGAACAGAAGCGTAATCCCCACCACCGCCGGCCCCACCGTGATCGAAACGGTCAGCCAGCGCGCCGAGGCCAGCGACCCCATCGACCAGAAGGTCAGGGTCATCAACTGCTCGGTAGTGGCCAGATAGGTCAGGAACCCCGCAATCGCCCCGCCAATGGCATTCACCGCGATCCCCACCAGCAGCAGGCGCGAACTGTCCGCCCCCTCCCGGCCCGGCCGCGCCAGCGCATAGATCAGGAACGTCGTGCCGACCCCGGCCACGAAGGCCCCGACCGGCAGTGTCCAGATACCCAGGGCCGAAATCTGCAACACCACCACCGCCATCGCCCCCAGCGAAGCCCCCGACGACACCCCCACGATCCCCGGATCGGCCAGCGGATTGCCGAACAGCCCCTGCATCGCCGCGCCGCAGGTCGCAAGGCTGGCGCCGACGATGATCGCCGTGGCCGAGCGCGCCAGCCGCAAATCCCAGACCACCGCGGCGTTCAGCGTTTCCTCGGGCGACAGCGCCGCGTCGCCCAGCCGCGCGCCAAGGGCCGCGAACAACTCCGGCAGGGACAGGGTCATCGGCCCCAGCGCCACCGAGGCCAGCAGCACACAGACGAACCCGAGCGCGACGGCAACGATCACTGCGGGCAGTTTGCCGTTCGGACGCGCGGCGGCGTGGCTCAGGGGCTGGCGCATTCCGCTCTCCTCACTCGGGCGCACCGAACATCCCGGCCAGCGCCTCGCTCAGCGCGCGCGTGGCGATCCCGCTCGATGCCGCGTCCGAGCGCACATGCATGTCGCGCATGACGATGATGTTCCTGTCGCGCCCCGCGGGGGTCAGCGCGATACCCGGATAGTTCTGCCAGAACCCGTCGAGATCCCCGAAGGTCTCGACCTCCGACGCCGACAGCAAAACCACGTCGGGGCGCATCATCAGCACCCCCTCGGGCGTGACCGAACGATAACGGTCCTTGCCGATTTCCGCAGCAGGGTTGAGGCCGCCGACCCGCTCGATCAGGTTTTGCACCGCCGTCCCGTCCCCCCCGACGGAAAAGCTCCCGCCCGCCCCCATCTTCGAGGCATGCAGGATACGCAGCGGCGCACCGTCCCTGCTGACCGGGCGTATACCGGCATAATCCGCCTCGATGGCCCCGATCAGACGCGCGCCGCGCGCCTCGACACCAAGGCGGCGGGCCAGCCGCTTCACTTTTTCGGTCGCGGGCAGGGTCCGGTCGATCAGGGCGGTTTCGATCCCGACCTGTTCCAGACTGTCGCGCAGCTGGTCGAAACGCACATTCGACGCGATCACCACGGCGGGGCGCATCGCGGCGATCCCCTCGACACCGGGGCGTTCGCGGAACACATGGGGAATGTCCTCGATCCCCGACAGCCCCAGAACGCGGGGCCGCGCAAGGATACGGTCGGTCGCATCCAGCGCCACCGCGATTTCCACCAGATCGGCGCCCAGCAGCACGATATCGCGCGGCCCTTCGGCCCCCGCCTCCGCCGCCCCGGCACTCACGCGCGGATGGGCCGGCGCGTCCGATATATCGACGATCTCGGCATGGGCCGGGGCCACGGCCAAGGCCGCACAAACCACGATCCGGGCGATGACGGACTGAACCAAACTGCGCATTCCTGAACCTTTCCAAAAAACGCCCCGCCAGCAAAAGGCGGGGCAAAGCATGTCGAAATCCTAGAACGACGTGGTCACCCCGACATACAGGCGGCGTCCGTCAAGCGTCTTGTTGTAGGTGTCCTGGTCGATCCGCTTGTCGAACAGGTTGTAGATCGTGGCATGGCCCTGCACCCGGTCGTTGAAATCATAGTTCAGGCCCATGTTGACCAGCGTATAAGGCGGGGTGCGCGTACCCGAGTTGCGGGCATAGCCCGAGGTATAGGCCTCGCCGCGATGGCTCGCCTCGGTCCAGAGGTTGAGCTTGGGCGTCGTCTGCCAGTCCACCCGGACATTGAACAGATGCTCGGGCACGCCGCTGAACCGCTCGCCCTTGGCCGAGCCCGAGGTGATCTCGCTGTCGGAATAGGTATAGTTCATGCCGATGTCGAAATCGCCCAGCGGGATGTCCAGCGTCGCCTCGATCCCCTGAAGGCGCGCCTTGTCGCGGTTCACGTATTGCTGAATCCACTGGCGCGTCTGGCCGTTATAGCTACAGGCCGGAGCCCCCGCGGGCGAGTCGCAGATGCGTTCCCGGTCGATCTTGTTCTTGAAATCGGTGTGATACGCGACAAGGCTGGCCTGCAACCCCGACGGCGCATCATAGACGAAGCCCAGCTCGTAGTTGAGGCTTTCCTCGGGTTCCAGGTTGGTGTTGCCCTTGTCCCAGCCCGCACCGCGCCCTGCGGGTTCGACGATGTTGTCGTCCGCCTGCTTGAGGTCCGGCACCAGATACCCGCCGCTGATACCGCCCTTCAGGGTCAGGCTCGGCGTCAGGCGGTAAACCCCGTAGATACGCGGCGTCAGGGCGTCGTCGTAATGCTCGTTATAGTCATAGCGCAGCCCCAGCGTCATCGTGAAATCCGGCGTCAGACGCCACTCGTCTTCGGCGAACAACGCATAGTGCCAGCGTTCCAGATCGGAATTGATCGACCCGGCAAAGCGCGCCGCGTCATGGCGCGTCCGCTCCAGTTTGTAATCGCCGCCGAAGGACAGCATGTGATTGTCCAGCGACATCACCGTTCTGGTGTTCAGATTGGTCTGCTCGTAACGCGAATTGAGATCGCCATTGTAGATATCCACCGTCTCCCGTGTCAGGAAGCTGGTGGTTTCGTGGCCGTCGCCCCATCTCAGGCTGTGCGTGATCGCGCCGTAATGCCGCTCGTTCTGAACCGTCCCCGTCGATCCGGGATTGTTGAACTCGGTATTCTCGAAATCCTGCCATGAGTAATTGTAATCCAGGCTCAGGTCCTGCCGGTCCGACAGCACCCAGTCCAGCCGCACACCGTGGGTGTCGCGCGTTCCGCCGGGAAAGCCGCCCTCGAACGTGTCGCCATGCCGCTTGAAGGTCTGGCCATAGAAGGTCAGGCCAAGGCCGTTTTCGGAAATCGGTCCGCTCAGGTAATAGCGCCCCTGCGCCTCGTCGCCGCTTTCCCCGCGTTCCTGCGCGGTATAGCCCAGCGTAATGCTGCCGCCCCACTCGTCGGGGACTTTCTTGGTGATGACGTTGATCACGCCCGCCGACGCCGCCGACCCATAGAGCGACGACATCGGCCCACGGATCACCTCGATCCGCTCGATGGCCGACACGGGCGGCAGAAACCCGGTTCTCTGCCCGGTGCCCCAGCCGTTATAGAACGCATCCTGCGACGCCCCGATGGGTTTGCCGTCCACCAGCATCAGGACGTAATCCTCGCCCAGCCCGCGAATGTTGATATCCTGACCGCCCAGCTTGCCGCCCTGCTCGACCGACACGCCCGCCGTCGTGCGCAACAGGTCCGTGACCGTCTCGACCGACCGGCCCTCGATGTCGCTCTGGTCGATGACGGTGATCGACGCGGGCGCATCCGTCAGTTGCTGCTCGAACCCCGCCGCCGTCAAAACCAGCGTGCCGAGATCGTGCGACTCCGCCGATTGCGTCAACCCCGCGCCGGGCAATGCGGCCATGCCAAGCGCAAGCCCGCTCGTCATGCAGGCCCGTGTGCCATATTGGTGAAACGCCGTGAAAGGTGTTTTACAGATCATCTCCTGTCCCCATATTTCAATACGCGCAAGCATCGCTCTGCACGCGTCATGTGATTGAAAGCTGGGGAAACCTGGCTGTTGTCCTGTCCTGATCGGCTGTGGCTTCGGCTCACGCGCGACCGCCCGGGTCACGCAGCGTCAGGACGCGCCTTAGATGCACCATCGTGAATATCCGGTCAAGATGCGATCACGAATTTCCGAGTGATATGAACGGGGCGCAGGCCAGCCATGATTTGGGGAATATATACCTAACTAGCCAAAAGCATATTGCATCTCTTGGCTAGCTAAGTTACAAAAATGCAGAACGAGCCTGCATCATGTCGAAGCCTGAAACCCTATCCACCTTTGAGTTCTTCCAGAAGTTCCCAAATGAGGAATCCGCGCGCAAGTTCTTCGAGGGCAAGCGTTGGGGTGACGAGCCTGTGTGCGGGCATTGCGGATCGGTCAGTGTGACTGAGTGCAAAGACCACAAGCCCATGCCCTACCGCTGCAAGGACTGCCGGAAGCATTTCAGCGTCCGCACGGGCACGGTACTGGCCGAGAGCCGCCTACCCCTGCAAAAGTGGCTTCTGGCTATCTACATGCTAACCAGCGTCCGCAAGGGCATTCCTAACGCCCAAATGGCGCGGGAACTTGGCGTCACCCAGAAAACCGCATGGTTCCTTGCTCAGCGCATCCGTGAAACTTGGCTGAAAGACAGTGACGACCACATGGATGGTCAGATGCAGGTTGACGAAACCTATGTTGGCGGGCGTGAGAAAAACAAACATGCCGACAAGAAGTTGCGCGCTGGTCGCGGAACGGTTGGCAAGACTGCTGTTGTCGGCGTCCGTGACGAGGTGGGCGAAGTCCGTGCCGTTGTTGTTGAAAACACTAAGGCAACTACCCTAGAACGCTTTGTGCGCCAGCACTGCAAGGCAGGCGCAACCATTGTGACCGATACGCACGGTGGTTACATCGGCCTGAATGGCGCAGGCTACAACCATATCCACATCAATCACTCCGCTGGCGAATACGTCCCCGACATGGCGCATACGAACGGCATCGAAAGCTTCTGGTCGCTTCTCAAGCGCGGTTACATTGGCATCTATCACTACATGAGCGCCAAGCACCTGCACCGCTATGCGAAAGAGTACTCTTTCCGCCACAACACATCGCAGATCGGAACAATGGACTTCATCGGGATGACAATCGAGCGCATGACCGACAAACGCCTGACCTACAAAGGATTGATTAATGGCTGATAAGAAAGACGATATCCCAAACATTCCAGACAATTTTGACAATGTGGCTGGTGCTATGGTTAGCGAAAGCACTGGTGGCCAAACCGTCTTGGATGCAGTGTATAGTGGACAGCTTCCAATCGGAGATATCGAGCTTGACTGCGCCGTTCTTGACGGTGGTGTCCGAGTCCTGTCTGAACGGGCCGTTCACCGTGCTTTTGGAAGCAAACGCGGCGGCTCACATTGGAAGCGGATGAAAGAAAATGAGGGTGCCGCCAACCTTCCCTCTTTTCTGTCGGCGAAGAACTATTCCAAGTTTATTTCCAATGACTTGGAGGTGGCGCTAAAAGAGCCGGTTTTGTACCGCTCAAACGCTGGCGCGACACCCGCGCACGGCATCAAAGCTGAACTATTGCCAGAGATTTGCGGTGTCTTCCTTTCCGCCCGCAGGGCTGGAGAGCTACACTACTCCCAAGAACACTTGGCTATTCAAGCTGAAGTCTTAATGGAAGCCTTCGCTAAGGTCGGGATTATCGCGCTTGTTGATGAGGCAACGGGGTACCAGCATGACAGGTCGCATGACGCGCTCCGCCTACTGCTCTCGAAGTACATCGCTCAAGGCTTGCAAAAATGGCTAAAGACATTCCCAGACGCGTTTTTTGCTGAACTGGACCGCCTTTACGGAAATGACACAAGCCACGGGAAGCGCCCTCAGTACTATGGGCGGTTTATCAACAAGTATGTGTACGACCCCATAGAGAACGGCTACGTGAAGCAAGAATTGGACAAGCTGAACATCACAGACGAAGGCAAACGCCGCGCCCGTTTTCACCAGTGGTTAAATGAGGAGGGCCGTAACATGCTCATTCACCAGATTGGGCGAGTCCAAGGCCTAATGGAAATGTGCCAAGACATAGAGCACTTCAAGAATGCTGCGACGAAACAGCGAAATGTGTCCATCGCTCCGTACCTCTTCGATGAAATGAACAAGATCATAGATTAATATCAATGGCGCCTATGGCGCCATTTCACACAAGGCTAGTTAAGTATATAGACCCCATTTTGGGAGGTCAGACTCCAGCCCCCAAACCCATCCGCGTGTTGACGGCGGGTCCGCCTCCGGACTCCGGCATTTGCGTCCATCCTGTACGCGGCTTCTCCCGAAAGCCCCGGATTTCGTACAAAACCCGCGTACACTTCGTACGTTTCGTACAAACCCTGAACCTGTCCGCCCCTGCCCGGCCCCCGGCTCGAGCCCGCCGGGGACGGGACGGAACGGCCGGCCATGGCACCTCCCCCCGGCGCATCATGTCTCCGCAATCCGATATCGGGCAGCGGTCTATACAGCGCCGGCATACCCGAGGCCCGCATCGCCGGTACGCTCTCTAAGCCCTTGATTTTCAAGCTGAACGATACGGTCTGCTCCCCGGATGGTCTGCGGGCGGTGGGCGATCACCAGCGTCGTGCGCCCTTCCGACAAACGGTTGAGCGCCGCCTGAATCCGCTCCTCAGTCTCCAGATCCAGCGCCGAAGTCGCCTCGTCGAGAATGATAATCGGCGGATTCTTAAGAAAAGTCCGAGCAATCGCCACCCGCTGCCGCTGCCCCCCGGACAACGCAACACCGCGTTCACCCACGATCGTCTCCAGACCGTCGGGCAGGCTTTCGGCCAGTTCCGTCAACTGTGCGGCATCGATCGCCGCCAGAATATCCTCCTCGCTCGCCCCCAGCCGCCCATAGGCCACGTTTTCACGCAGGGTCCCGCCGAAGAGGAACACATCCTGACTGACCACACCGATCTGGCGGCGCAGCGATTGCAGGGTGAAATCCCGCACATCGGTGCCGTCGATCCGGACACACCCGCCCTGCGGATCGTAAAAGCGCGGCACCAGCGACACGAGCGAGGATTTCCCCGCCCCGGACCGCCCGACAATGGCCACGGTTTCCCCCGGCGCAACGCAAAGCGAAATGTCGCGCAGCACCGGCCGTTCGGCATCGTAGCCGAACGAGACCCCTTCAAACGCTATCTCTCCGCGAAACGGCGGTGCCTCTTGCGCATCGGGCCGCTCCTGCACATCCGGGCGCAGCGCCAGAAGATCCTGATACCGCCTGAATCCGGCCAGCCCGCGCGGATAAAGCTCCATCACCGCCGCGATCTTGTCGAGCGGGCGAAAAAACAACCCAACCAACAGCAAAAAGGCCACGAAACCGCCGATGGTCAGCGCCCCCCTGGCCACGAACACCGCGCCCGCCACCAGAATGGCCACCTGCACCAGCCGCATCCCCATATAGTTGAGCGTCGTCGATGCGGCCATGTGCCGGTAGGCTTCCAGCTTGGTGCGCCGGTAGCCCGCATTGTCATGGGCGAACAGGTCTTTCTCATGCGCTTCGTTGGCGAAGGACTGAACAACCCGCATCCCGCCAAGGTTTTCCTCAAGCCGCACGTTGAACCGCGCCACACTGGAATAGATTTCCTGCCAGGTCCGCGTCAGCCGCCGCCCGAACACCGCGATCAAGATCACGCAAAGCGGAAAGATGCAGGCCGCGATCAGGCCAAGCTGCACGTTGATCGCCAGCATCAGGCCGAACGCCCCGAGAAAGGTCATCACCGCCACGAACAGGTCCTCGGGTCCGTGATGCGCAACCTCGCCGATCTCTTCCAGATCGCGCGTCACCCGCGCCACCAGCGTCCCGGTGCGCTGCTTGTCGAAAAAGGCGAAGGACAGGCGTTGCAACTGCTCAAACGCCTTGCGACGCATCTCGGTCTCGATATTGATCCCCAGCATGTGACCCCAATAGGTCACCACCGCCATCAGCCCCGCGTTCAGCAGGTAGATCAGCAACAGCCCCGCCGCCGCCAGAAGGATGAGCGTCAGATCGCCACTGGGCAACAGATGGTCGATATAGGCCTTGATGGCGACTGGAAAGGCCAGTTCCAGCAACCCCGAGGCCACGGCACAGCCGAAGTCCAGAAGGAACAGGCCCCGCCAGGGGCGGTAATAAGACAGGAAGTTACGCAGCATTCATATCTCGCTTGTCGGCACCGGACAGGGCGGCATGGGTTACAGGAAACGAAAGGTCATTGCGGTACGATCACCGGCGCACCGCCCACCGCATCGGGCACAAGCCGCATCCGCATTCCGAACAGCGTGTTCAGCGCCTCGGGCGTCACCACCTCGGAGGGCGGGCCGCTGAACAATACCCGGCCCTCGCGCATGGCGATGATCCGGTCGGCATAGCGGCAGGCCTGGTTGATGTCGTGCAACACCATGACGATGGTCTGACCATTCTCCTGATTCAAACGGTTGACCAGACGCAAAATGTCGATCTGGTGCGGCAGGTCAAGGAAAGTCGTCGGTTCGTCCAGAAACAGCGCCGGTGTGTCCTGGGCGATGGCCAGAGCGATCCACGCACGTTGCCGCTGCCCGCCCGACAGCCGGTCCACCCGGCGATGTTCCAGTGCGCTCAATCCGGTCAGTTCTATCGCCCGGTCCACCGCCGCCCGGTCAATCGCCGTCATCGGGCGGAACGGTCCCAGATACGGAGTGCGGCCCCGTTCGATCAGGGCACGCACCCGCAGCCCTTCGGGCGTCACCGGGTTTTGCGGCAGAAAGGCGATCTGCCGCGCACAGGTTTTCGGCCCCAGATCATCCCACAGGTCACGCCCGTCGAGCGTGATCCGCCCCGCCTCGGGACGAACGAGCCGCGCCATCGCGCGCAACAGCGTGGATTTTCCGCACCCGTTCGGGCCGATGATCGCCGTGACCCCGGCGCGTGGTACATGGCCGTCCACCCCGTGCAGGATCGGACGCCCCGCCAGCCGCACTTTCAACCCCTGCACGTCAATTCCCGGCATCAGCCGCGCCCTCCCTGCCGAACCAGCAGCACCAGCATCGCCGGTCCGCCAATCATTGCCGTGAACAACCCTGCCGGCAAATGCGTCCCCGCCACAGGAAACCGCGACAGGCTGTCCGCCCCAAGGCAGATCAGCGCCCCGAACAGCGCCGACAGACCCAGACAGGTGCCCGCCTTTCCACTGATCCCGCGCGCCAGCGGCCCGGCCAGAAAGGACACGAACGGCAGCGGCCCCGTGACCGAAACGCTGACCGAGACGATCACCGCCGACAGCGCCGCCGCCGTAAGCCGCACCCGGTCGGGGCGCAACCCGTGGGCGCGGGCGATCTCGTCGCCGGTGTCCAGCCGGTCGACCGAGAACGACAGCCACCCCATGCAGGCCCAACCCGCGGCCAGCACCGCAGCCACGCCCAGAACCCCGGCCCAGTCCGCGCCCGAAAACCCGCCGGTCAGGAACCGCGCGGCCTCGGCGGCCTGAAGACCGGGGCTGAGCGACAGCAGGATATCGGCCACCGTCGCCAGCATCAGGCTGAGCGCGACACCCGTCAGCACCAGCGCCAGGGGCGACAGGCCGCTTTTCCACGACAGGCCCAGAACGGCAACGGCGGCCAGACCACCGCCCAGCAACGCCCCCGGCGCGACCAGCGCAAGAGATCCGCTCAGAACGATGGCGGCAACGCCCCCGGCCGCCGCGCCCGCGCCGAACCCGATGATATCGGGCGAGGCCAGCGGATTGCGCAACATCACCTGCAACACGCTGCCGGCAATACCCAATGCCGCACCGCTGAGTGCGGCAAGCGCGATGCGCGGCAGGCGGAAATGCACCAGAATGGTGTAATCCACGCCTTCACCGGCAAGCGCAGCCCGCCAGTCGAGGGCCGTGCTGCCGCCACCCGCGCCAAGCGTTGCGATCAGCGCCACCAGCAACAGGCCGGACACGATATAGATCAGCCGCGTCCGGGTCATATGTCCCCCGCCGCATGCCGCCGCACCAGCCAGATCAGAACCGGCCCGCCGATCAGTGTCACCCCCAGCCCGGCCTCGATCACCAGCCCCGGCAGGATGATCCGCCCGGCGATATCGGCCAGCAATACCAAGGCCCCACCACCCGCAGCCGACAACACGCACAGAGTGCCGGTGCCCGACGCCCCGGCCATGCGCGCGACATGCGGCGCGACCAGCCCGACAAAGGCCAGCGGTCCCGCCACCAGCACCGCCGCCGCGCTCAGCACGGCGGTTGCGCCCAGTGCAAGGGCGCGCGTCAGGCCCAGAGACGTCCCCAACGCCTGCGCCACGTCCTCGCCCAACGCCATGGCATCGAGCCGCCGCGCAGCGGCCATCGCCAGCCCCGCCCCAACCAGCGCCAACAGCGCCGCAGGCCCCAGCGATCCGGGCGGCACCGCATCCACCGATCCCACGGACCAGTAGCGCAGCGCGTCCAGCGCCCCGTTGTCGATCAGCATCACGCCACGCAGGGCCGCACCCAGCATCGCGGTCAGGGCAGCACCCCCAAGGATCAGCGTCAGAGGATTTCTCATCGCCGCGCCAAGCGCCCAGATCACGGCCGAGGCCAACCCCGCCCCGATCAACGCCGGCACGATCAATTGCCCGGCGGGCAGTGGCCCGCTCAGCCAGACCGTCAGCGCGATACCAAAAGCCGCCCCGGCATTCACGCCCAGAAGTCCCGGATCAGCCAGCGGGTTGCGGCTCAGCGTCTGTATGACGGCCCCCGCCGCCCCCAAAGCGGCCCCGGCCAGCAATGCCGCGCAACTGCGCGGCAGGCGCATCTCGCGCAGCACGATGCCCGGCGCGTCCTGCGGGTCAGGCGGATAGATCAGCGCGGCCAGATCCGACAGCCCCACCCCCGGACGCGCCCCCAGAAGAAGCGAGCCCAGAAACAGCAGCCCCACACCGGCCAACATGGTTGCGCCATGTCTCAGCGCCATAACCCCGCCTCCTCGCTGGGGCCAACGCGGGTCTCCGGGTCGCCATCGGCGGCCTGCTCCAGCAGCGGCACAAGACGCTCCAGCGCATAATCCAGGCTCAGCGCGCTGGCATAGCTCAGCGCCGCCGACAGGTCGGGATCGGCCACGATCTCGCGGCCCTCGCGCGGGGCGCGCATGGTCGCGCGCAGGGGATGGTGGCGCACGGCGTCGACCCCGCCGCCCAGATCGAGCCAGATCACCACATCGGCCTCAAGCGGCGCAGTCAGTTCCCGGTCCAGCCGATAGAAGAATCCGCCCCTGTCCAGACGCTGCGCCGCCTCGGGCATGTCAAAGCCCAAGGCCGTGACGACATCGGTACGCACGTCGCTGCGCGTCAGAACCAACGGCCCGTCGGGCATCGCCACGACAGCGGTTTTCTCTTTCCAGTCCGGATGGGCCCGCCTGATCCCTTCAAACTGCGCTTCCACCCCGGCGATCACCTCGGCGGCTTTCGCCTCACGCCCCACCGCACGGCCGAAGGTGGCGATCATGCTGCGCCACGACGCACCGAAGTCACCCGCGCCGGGCGGCGGCGCCAGCACAGGCGCGATGCGCGATAAGGCGTTGTATTGCGAACGGGTCAGCCCCGAATACATCGCTTCGATCAGATCCGGCTCCAGCCGCGCCACCGCTTCGAGGTCGATTTCACCGCGCAGTTGCACAGGCGCGCTTTCCGTCTTGCCGACCGTGTCCAGCATCGGGGCAGCCCAAGGCCACAGCCCGCTATCGTCTCCGCCATACCAGACCCGGTAGGCCATCGGCCGCACCCCCAGGGCCAGCCAGTTGTCGGCACCGTTATAGGACAGGGTCACGATCCGTTCGAGCCGCGCCTCGATCCGTGTCGTGCCCCAGACATGGCCGATCTCGACCGGCTGCGCCACCGCGATCCCCGGCCACAGCAAAAGGCAGACAAGACGAAGGACTGCGGTCATGGACGCTCCGTTCCGCATGGGTGATCGGGACAGGACTGGCTTGGACGGGCAAGGCGGCGCACAAGGCGGCGCGATCCGCGTCTGGCTGTGTTGCGGCAACCTACACGGCAGGCAAAGCAGGTCAATATATTGACAACCGGGATGGGCCGATCCTACAAAACGCACAAGCCAAGCGATTCCGCCCAGCCACCGGTTTTCCGGATATTTGGAGGGCGCATGTCTTTTCACCCCAGAATGTATGCCTCGGTTCACGGCTTCCAGCCGCTCCATCGCCTGCGCAGTCTGGACCTCGGGCAGATGGCCGTGGATTACTGGCACGTCCAGTGCGAAACACAGGCGGGCGGGCGCTATGTGTCGATGCACCCGCGGTTCGTTCTGCTGCTGGATGGCCGAAAACTGTCGCTGGCCCGCAACCGGCACGATATCCCTCGCCCCTGCGCCGCGGCCTATATCCCGGCGGGGCTGGAACTCTGGGGGCAAACGAACCGTCCGGGCCCCCTGCGGCACCTGGATATCCACCTGCCGCTGAAACGACTGAAAGAACTGACAGGCCATGGCGTTCCGCTGGACCGGCCCGTTTTCCTGCCCGATCTTGAAGGGCTGGACGCGCTGGCGCAGGTTTTAATCGGGGAATGCCGCGCCCCCTCGCGCGCGCGCCGTCACGCCGCGATGCTGGCGCAGGCGCTGATCCTCGAAGTGCTGCACCGCTCCCCTCCTGTCGCTGGCACCGCCACGAACAACGGCACAGCCCGGCCCGGTCCCTGGCTGACCATTCTCAGAGCTCATGTCTTCGAGAACATGGACCGCCGCATTCCGGTCGAACGGCTGGCCGAACTGGCCGGCATGTCACGAACCCATTTCAACCGGATATTCCGGCACGAAACCGGGCTGTCGCCCTATCAATGGGTGATGGACATCAGGATCGGCCATGCCAAGGCCCTGTTACGCAAGGGTGTGCCGTTTGTCGAAGTGGCCAGCATCACCGGCTTTGCCGATCAGGCGCATTTCAACCGGGCATTCAAGGCGGCAACCGGCCTGGCCCCCGGTCTTTGGATAAAAGAACACACCGGCACAGCCCCCGACCCGAATCTTCAAGACAATCGTTCTTGATTGTTTTTATCAGGCTTTCCAGTAGCACAACAGCGCCCTGCCCGGCCCGGACATATTGCAACCGGGGGTGACAGGGTAAAAAAACCGGAAGGCCGATACATGAACCGTCAAAACCCGCGCCCCATGCGCGCCCTGCCCCTCACACTGTCCGGGCTTCTGCTGCTCGGCGCTTCGGGCGCGGCGCTTGCCCAGTCGTCCGATGACGCCTTCGATCTGGGCACCTTGATCCTGCGCAACCAGGAAGACGCCACCGGCCCCGTGGGCGACGACACCAACCCGCCCACCGTCACCGGATCGAAAGTCCCGGTCACACTGAACGAAGTGCCGCAATCGGTGTCGGTTCTGGGCCGCGACGAAATCGAACGCTTCGGCGCGAACCGCACAAGCGAGGCCCTGCGCTATACCGCTGGCGTCACCTCGGACGTGTTCGGCGACGACAACGATTACGACTGGTTGCGCATCCGCGGGTTTCAGGCCGACCAGACCGGGATCTATCTGGACAATGCACAAAACCTGTCCTTCGCCTTCGGGTCGTTCTTCATCGACCCTTACACGCTGGAGCGCATCGAGGTGCTGCGCGGGCCGTCCTCGGCGCTTTATGGCGGGTCCAACCCCGGCGGTATCGTCAACTACGTTTCCAAACGGCCCGGCGGGCGCATTCGCGAACTGAGCGTCGGGGTGGACGATGCGACCGGAGGCTGGCTGGAATTCGACATGGGCGACGATCTGGACGGCGACCGCTCGTACCGCGTGACCGGACGCATCGAAGGCGGCGACAAGTACGACGCCTTCAACAAGGGCTGGCGCGGCACGCTGGCCCCGTCCTTCCGCTTTACCGCCGACGGCGGCACCGAGGTCACACTTCTGGCCAATATCCACGTCGCCGACGAAAAGCACAACGGCAGCACCTTCCTGCCCTATTTCGGCACGGTCGAACCAACGGCGCAATTCGGCTTCATCGACCCGGACGCCAATTTCTCGGACCCCGACTGGGACAGCTACAAACGGCGGCAGGCATCGGTGTCGGCCATCGTCGAACATGAATTCGACAACGGCTTCACCTTCACCGGGATCGGACGTCTGGGCGTCGCCGAGGTGAAAGAACGATACTATTACCCGTTCGGCTATGCCGGATATGCCACGACACCGTCGGATGCCCAGGGCACGCTGAGCATGATCGCCTTCGAACATGACACGCTGGTCAAGACCGCACAGACCGACCTGCGGTATTACGGCACGGTCCAGTCCGGCGCGGTGGAACACGACCTGCTGTTCGGCCTCGACGCGCGCTATTACGAACTGGACGAAACACAGGCCTCGGGCTTTGGCACGAACCGGGTGGTGAATCCGCTGGCGCCGGGCATCCCAATTCTGGGCGCGCCCTATCAGGACGCAACCACCAAACAGGATCAGGTGGGCCTCTACGTGCAGGATCAGATTCGCTGGGGCAACGGGTGGCTGGCCACGCTCAACCTGCGGCATGATTTCGTCAACACGCGGCAGGACGGTGCCGGGGCCTTCAGCCGCCATGACAGCGAAACCTCCTACCGTGCGGCGCTGGCCTATGAGGCGGAAAACGGCTTCACGCCCTACCTGTCCTACTCCACCTTCTTCAATCCGCTGATCGCCTCGACGACAAGCGGCGTAACCGACCCCGAAACCGGCGATCAGATCGAGGCAGGGTTCAAATGGACCCCCGATGGCGGCCCCTTCTCGCTGACGGCGGCGGCGTTCCGTATCAACCGCGAAAATGTCGTCACCGGCGTCTTCCCGAACCAGTCGCAACTGGGCAAGGTGCGCTCCGACGGGGTCGAGATCGAAGGCCGCTACGATTTCGGCAACGGTCTGCAACTGGCGGCGGCTGCCACCTTCCTCGATGTCGAAATCCGCGACGACAGCAATCTGGCGCTGATCGGCAATACCCCCACGCTGATCCCCGAATCCGAACTGTCGCTGTACGGCAGCTACGAATTTTCCGGCAGCCTGAAAGGCCTTCAGATCGGCGCGGGTATCCGGCACCGGGGCGAAAGCTATGCAGACCCGGCCAATACGCGCAAAGTGTCCAGCGCCACCGTCTACGATCTGTTCGCCAGCTACGATTTCACCGACAGGCTGAGCGGCCAATTCTCGGTCACCAATGTCGGCGACAAACGCTATGTCACCGGCTGTCAGGATCTCTACACCTGCTCTTACGGCTCGGGCCGCGAAATCAGCGTGTCGCTGACCTCGCATTTCTGATCGCCGAAACGCGCACCCTGCATATCCGACTATGCCATGACATCCCCCTGACCGGCTTCGGTCCGGGGGATGTTTTCATCTGCGACAGGCGCAATCACTGCCGTAGCGAAAGTATCCCCGCCCCGACGATCAGCGCCATGCCGAGGGTCGAGATCATGTCAGGAACCTCGGCAAAGAAAATCAGGCCCCAGAGGGCGGCAAATCCGATATAGGCGAAATCGAAGGCCCCGATCACCGCGGGCGGGCCATTCTGATAGGCGATGGCCGCGCCGATGCTGCCGATCAGGATCGCCACCGCCATCAGCCCCATCGACAACCATTCGCCCCCACCCATCGCAGCCCATGGCGCAAACAGAAAGCCCTGCCGTAAGGTGTCGGGCAACAGCAGGATCAGGCTTGCGGCCAATGCCCCGGCAATGACGAACGCCACGTTCAGCGCCAGCGACAGAACAAGAGGGTTGTGATCGCGGCACTTGCTGCGCGTCAAAATCATCGCCCCCGCATAGAGCATGGCCGAGACAAGCGGCAAGATCGCATAGGCGTTGAAATCGTCCGCACCGGGCCGCAGGATCAGCACCACGCCCAGAAACCCTGCGAACACCGCGATCCAGCCTTTCGGTGAAATCCTGTCACCGATGAACAGGGCGGAAAACAGAGTGATAAAGATGGGCAGCGTATAATAGGCGGCAGCCGCCGCCGACAGCGTCAGTTTCGGCAGCGAAAGATAGTAACAAATCCACATCACCACCAGCATCAGACTGCGCAGCCCGACCCATCCAAGATCGCCCGGTACGCGCAGCCCCGCGGGCGCGGCGACCGCAAGCGCCAGCAACAGGACCGGGATCGCGATCAGCGACCGGATCACGAATATCTGCCAGATCACGAAGTTTCCGCTGGTCAGCTTGATCAGCGCATCGCCCAAAGACAGCGCCAGCACGGTCAGGACAATGACGCCCACCGCCAATGGAATATTATCTGCTCTCGGGCGTTGCGATTTTACCTGCGCCATCCGGCCGGCCCCTTTGATCAGGAAAGAACATGACAGGAAATACGGGCCGCGCAATGCACGCCTCCCCGCCATGCCCTGAACGACACTGCGCAGGAATGATCCACGCCGGGTAGAACCGCCCCGGCCCGTCTCCGATCAGGCGCTCCAGTACCCCGCAGCGTGATAATCACCCCGCCCAAAGCCGTTCTCCGTCAGCCTTTTGCGCGCCGCAACCGCCTCTTGCCGCTCGGCGGCAAAGAATACGTACCGGTCGTTCTCGGGGCAGTCCAAGCCTTCAAGCGCGCTCAGCGGTGTTTCCGCACCACCGCGCGTAACCCACCTGACGCTCACGCCCTCGGGATGTTGCAGATCCTGAATGTCGGCGGCTTCGGGCACGAACAAAACCGCCGCCCCGCGCGTCCCCAAAGGCGCTTCGGCGAGGATACGCGCCGCGACCGGCAATGCCGTTTCATCGCCGATAATGCCGATCCAGCCTGCCTCGGGCCGGTCGCTGCCGCCCGGCCCGGTCAGCGCGATCTCGTCACCGGGGCGGGCCTGCAACACCCATTCCGTCACACGGCCCCCGTCATGCAGGAAAACATCGAAGGTGATCCGCGCCGGAACCTCCTGCGCAGCAGAATCCGTTTTCGGCAGCATTTCGATATGACGGGTCGTATAAACCGGACGGTGCCAGTTCCCCGCCCCGCCGGGCCAGACGGTGATCCCGGCGGAATCGACCGCAGGCCAACCGGCGTTCTCCGGCCCCAGCAGGATGCGAAAATGCATCCCGCCGCTGGCAAGCCGCCCCAGATCGGACCCTTCGATCGTAACTCGTACAAAAGACGGCGAGATTCGTACAATTTGTACGATTTCGGCAAGGCTCAGATTTGCCGGTTTAGGCGATGTTGCCCGCGTCAGCCATCGTGGCGTCACCCCCAGTTGCCCAAGCCGCTCGGCCATCAGATCGCGCAGAACCTGCAGGTTGACCGCATCGCGCGCCGCCATCCGGATACCGGTGCCCGGCCCTTCTCCCATCACCTCGACCGTGCCCATCTTGAGCCGCAACCGCAGCATGTCCGGGCTGCGCTCGACCCTCAGACCAAGGGCCTGCGCCCCACTTTCGAAACGCTCCATGGCCTGGTTCGCCGGAAGGTCCAGATACGCGAGAGATTCTTCCATCATGCAGAATATACCAGTTGTTTCAGTGACTTGATCAGAACGTGTAATCCAGACGCACACCGACCTCGCGCCGATCGCCCAATGTGGCCATCGCACCGGGACCGTATTCATACTTGAAGTATTTCTCGTCCAGAAGGTTGGTCGCATAGACCGTCATGCGCGCGCCGTTGTTCCAGCCGTAACCGAAACTGACATCGACGGTAGTATAGTCGTCCAGCGTCAGTGGCCGCGCCAGCCCCTGCTCGATCCGCGACATGGACGACCCGGTATAGGTGGCGCTGCCGTTGGCAAACCACCCGGTCTCGCCACCCCATTGGAATCCAAGTGAAATGTTGGTTTCCGGTGCGCCGGGGAACGACAATCCGCTGTAATTGATGCCACCGGCGCTGAAATCCTTGAACTCGGTTTCCAACAGCCCGATCGACCCGTAGAGGTCCAGACGTTCGGTCGCGGCATAGGTCAGCTCGATCTCCCCGCCATAGGATTCGGATTTGCCGGCATTGGTGATATAGCTGGACGCAGGGTTGAGCGGGTCCGCCCAGACCTCGACCTGCTGTTTGTCCCAATCCTGGTAGAACAGGTTGACCGCTACGCCCAGACGATCCTCCATGAAACGTCCGCGCCAGGCCAGTTCATAATTCCTGGCGCTTTCCGGCTCGTATTCGAACAGCATCCCGGTCGAGGCCTGCACCCCCGAACCGCCGGGGCGGTATCCCTCCTGATAGGTCAGCGAAACACGCTGATTTCCGGCAAAACTGTGCTCCAGGCCGAACTTGGGCAATACGACCGTATCTTCGAAACTTGCCGTGGTATTGCTTGTCATGACGCCGTTCTGGGAAAAGAATGCCGTTTGCTTCTGATCGATATGATCGACGCGCGCCCCGGCAATGGCCCGCCAGCCCGGCACGAATTCATATGAGATTTCCCCAAAGGCTGCGAGATTGGTAATCTTGGCGGAATTGCGGCTTTCGTCCAGTGTCAGCAATTGCTGCGTCCGGAACGAACTTTGATTCTCCTCCGAGAAATAAAGCCCGGCAACCCACCGCAGCGGACCGTCATCGTAGTTCAGGCGCAGTTCCTGCGACAGGATTTCCTGATCGAATTCACCATCGACGGTCAGGAACTCCCCCGGTGTACCGTGGTTGATGGAATGACGGTCGGTCACCGAATTGGTCCAGCCCGTCATCGAGGTCAGCTTGAGCGCGTTCGAAAATTCGTGACTGACTTCGATACCGAAATTCTTGACCGTGGTTTCACGAACATCCTGAAACGCCGGAATCTCGGTCAGGCCAAGCAAACGATAAGGGTCGTCGGGCAGGATGGTCCCCCAGATATCGCCGCGCCGAGCGCCATACAAAGGCGCGTTGCTGGACCAGTTCGGCCCGGCGATATCGTTGGAGGTCGGACCGTCGAACGAGTGCGAATAGCTGAGCAGCACCTTCGTCTCGTCGCTGCCCGTCGGCAACCAGAGCAGCTTGGCGCGCAGGTTGTGATAATCGTCGGTCTTGAAATCGCCGTAACGCTGGAACCGCTCATAGGACGGATAATTGAGGTCCGTATCCTTCTGCGACCATTCCCCGCTGAACCGGAAGGCCAGTTTGTCGCCAAGTGCGTTTCCATAAGCCAGTGCGATCTGGCGATGGTTGTCTTCACCATAGGTCATCTGGGCACGGGCCGAAGGTTCGAACTCGGGGTCTTTGGTGCGCAGATAGATCGCCCCTGCCAATGCATTTCGGCCCGTCAGGGTGGACTGTGGGCCACGGTAAACCTCAATCTGTTCGACATCGAAGGTCCCGCGCAGCCCGCGGCGGGTGCCTTCGACCGTCTGCTGAACGCCGTCGATATAAAACGAGGCCAGCGGCGCTCCGATCCCGCCCGGCGTCAGACCCTCGGAATTGACGCCCCGGATAACGAAACCGCTTTCGGTGAAATCGCCGGTATTGACGTTGGCGATGCGGCGGAAACTGTCCCGGTAGGACGAAACCTCGGGCATGCTGAGCACCTCTTCGCCAACCACCGCCACGCTGGCATTGGTTTGCGATGCATCCTGTGTGGCGCGGTCGCCATAAAGAACCAGCGTTCCCAGATCGAATGCCGGAAGGTCCTGGGCGACGGCTGCGCCGGCGGCGATGAAAGAGGTGCTGCCGATCAGCGCAGCAAGTGTTTTATATCCAGCCATATTCCAAATCCGAAGATTGTCCCGAAGGGCATACTGCGTTTCTGGCTGGCTTTCGCTGGCGTCGGCCAATTTCTTACAGAAAAACTCAGCTTTATAAAAGCACCCTCTGTCACCGGATGCAAGCCGACAGCAAACACGTGTCATTTCAGTCACGCCTGCGGGTTCGACGTCGCCGCCCCATTGCAGCGTGGCAAACAGATCGGGGCTGCGCTGTCGGGGTCGCTCAGAATGACGACATCCACGCCGAACACCGCCTTGACGTTTTCGGGTGTCAGCACCGAAATGGGCGCACCCTGGGCGACGATCCGGCCACCACGGATCAGAACCAGATGATCGGCGTAGCGCGCCGCCTGAACCAGATCGTGCAGCACTGCCACGACGGTCGCGCCCTCTTGGTCGACAAGGCGGCGCATCAGGCCCAGAACGTCGATCTGATGGGCGAGGTCAAGATAGGTGGTCGGCTCATCCAGCAACAGGATATCGCTCTGTTGCGCCAGCGTCATGGCGATCCATGCCCGCTGGCGCTGCCCGCCCGACAGGCTGTCCACGGGCCGGTCGCGGTAGCCGGTCATCGAGGTCCGCCGCAATGCGGATTCGACAGCGTCCTCATCGGCCCCGCTCCACGCGCCGAACACCGGGCGATGCGGATAGCGGCCTTGCCGGACCAGTTCGCCAACCGTCAGGCCGTCTGGCGCAGAGGCCGTCTGCGCCAGCAGACCGACGCGGCGGGCCAGCGCCTTGGTCCCCAAAGCACGGATGGATTTACCGTCCAGAACTACTTCGCCGCACTGAGGTGTGTGCAACCCGGCAAGCCCGTGCAGAATGGTCGATTTCCCACATCCGTTCGGCCCCAGGAGCGCCGTGAACCGACGGGAGGGGATTGTCAGGCTCAGATCCTCGATCACCGGCCCGCCCCGGCCATAGCCCAGCGTCGCATCCCTCATACCCAGCCCGTACAGCCGTTCAGTCATAGCGTTTTTTCCACAGCAGATATCCAAAAAACGGTGCGCCCAGCAGCGCCGTGACCACCCCGACCGGAAGTTGGAGAGGCGGCATTGCGCGCCGGGCCGCCAGATCGGCCACCAGCACGATCAACGCGCCGATCAACGCCGCCGCCGGGATCAGCGCAACATGCCGCCGCCCCGCCAGTGCCCGCGCCATATGCGGCGCGGCCAGCCCGACAAAGGCGATCGGCCCTGCCGCCGCCACCGACGCCCCCGCAAGCACCGCACAGGCCAGCATCATCAGCACACGTTGCAAATCGACCTGCTGACCACGCCCGCGCGCCACGGTATCGCCCAGTGCGATCAGGTCCAGTTCCCGCGCGGCCATCCAGATCATCAGAAAAACCGGAGACGCCCAGATCAGAAGGGTCTGAACCTTGATCCACCGGCTGTCCTGCAAGCTGCCCGCCAACCAGACCATGGCGCGCTGAACCAACGCGATCTCGCCGAACGTGGCGATGAAACTGGCCCCGGCCCCTGCCATTGCCGACAGGCCGACCCCGATCAGGATGATGCGCAAGGACGTGGTGCCGCCTCGCCATGCAAACCCGAAGATGACAGCGATCATCGTCACCGCCCCAGCGAAGGTTGCCAGCGGCAACAGGCTTTCCGGAACCGTCCCCGCCTGCACGATGATCATCATGGCCGCCAGCGCCGCCCCGGCGTTGATACCCAGCAGGCCCGGCTCGGCCAACGGGTTGCGCAATACGGCCTGGCAGATCGCCCCTGCCACCCCAAGCGCCGCCCCGACCAGAATGGCCAGCGTGGCCCGCGGAAGCCGCAGCCCCGTCACGATGGTTTGCACATGGCCGGGCGTTTCCCCGGCCCCCAGCAATGCACCCAGCACCACCGAAAACGGCAGGCGCTGATCGCCCAACGCGAGGGCAAGGACGAAAAACACCGCCAGAAGCGCCAGAAGGACAAGAAACACCCGGATCATGAGCGTAACGCACCATGGCTTCGCGCCAGCCAGATAAAGAACGGCGCCCCCAGAAAGGCAAGGGTGATGCCGGCGGGCACGTCCCTCCCCCACAAGGCGCGCGGCAAAGTGTCGGAAGCCAGGGTCAGAACCGCCCCCCCGATCAGGCAATATGGCAGGATGCGGCGATACTCGGCCCCGGTACGCATCCGCACCATATGCGGCACCACAAGCCCGACGAAACCCAGCGGCCCGGCCATGGCCACCGCGGACCCGGCCAGACCGACGACAACCAGCGCCGCAAGACCACGCCACAGGGCAAGGTTCTGGCCAAGCCCGCGCGCCACCGTGCTGCCAAGGCTCATCGCCGTGAATTGCCCGGCGAACAACAACGCCAGCACCAGCGAGCCCAGCAGATAAGGCAAGACCGAAGCGACATCCTCCAACTGACGGCCCTTCAGCGAACCGGCGGTCCAGAAACGAACCGTGTCGAGCGCCTGCACATCGAGCATCAGAATGGCCATCGTCACCGCGCCCAGAAAGCTGGTCACCACAACCCCCGCCAGCACCAGCCTGACCGGGTTCGGCCCCGCCCCGAGCGCATAAACCAGCGCCGCAGCCCCCGCCGCACCGGTGAAAGCCGCCCAGATCAGGTGCGACATGCCGGTGATGTCCAGAAAGGACAGCGCGCAAACCACGGCGAAAGCCGCACCCGCATTCACCCCGAGAAGGCCGGGCTCAGCCAGCGGATTGCCTGTCATCGCCTGCATGATCGCCCCCGCCACCGCCAGCGCGGCCCCGGCCGTGACCCCGGCCAGAACCCGCGGCAGTCGTACCTGAAGCACGACGATATCGGCACGCTCCCCGCTCGGATTCCACAAGGCCTGCGCCACCCGGGACATGGAAATCTCGCTTGCGCCCACCCCCATCGCCCAGACGGTCAGAACCAGCAGACCGCAGGACAAAAGCAGCAGCAGAACGGCAGAGGCCGCGCCGGGCCGGGTCATTCCCGACCGATCACATAGCGTTCGAGATCGTCAAGCACCCGATGCGCCGAATCGAGCCCGCTGAATTGCATCCAGGCGCCATGCCCGACCCGGTGAACCCGACCCGCCTGCACCGCCGGCAGCATTTGCCACAGCGGGTTCGACAGCACCTCTTCGTGGCGTCCGTCCTTGTCCGAGTCATTGGTGCCCCCGACGATATAAAGCAGAACCTCTCCGTCGAGTTCCGCCAGTTCCTCCCAGTCCGGGCGCTTCATGGACAGCCCCGGATCAGTCGTCGTCTCATACTCCGTGCGGCGCACCCCGGCCTGTTGCATCACCGCGAAAGGGGCATAGGTATTCGGCGCATCCAGATAAACCTGGAAATCCCAGGACGTGATCCGCAGCACCGACACCGGCGTATCCGGCATGCGCTCGCGGATATCGGACAGGCGTTTGTCATAGTCGGCGAAACGTGCCTCGATCTCGGCGGTCCGGCCGGTCAAGGACGCCATCAACCGGTAAAACGCCCGCCAGTCTATATCGGTGTATAGCAGGGTCGGCGCGAGGCCCGACAGTTGCGGATAGATACCGCTGGCCATGGATTCGTTGCCGATGAACCCCAGGATCAGATCGGGCTGAAGCGCGACGAGGCTTTCGAGGCTGGGTTCGGTCACGAATCCGATACTCGTCACACCGGCCTCTTCCGCGCGGGCTTTCAGCGCGGTGTCGCTCATCCGTTCAAGAGGTGCCCCCACGATCGGCAAACCGACATCGAGCCCGACACCCAGCCCGAATCCCGCATCCAGAACGACCACCCGTTGCGGATTTTCAGGCACACAAAGCGGCGTATCGAAAATCGCCTCCTCCTCGATGGTTCGGCCCGTGCAGGCGATTGCATCATCCGCCATCATGAAAACGGACAGAACCACGATGAAGAGATATCGCACCACGTGTTTCACCTTGCTCTCGGGCGCCTCGCCTCAGCCGCCCTGAATACGGATCGAAAAATTGCGCCGCGCACCGGGCGGCGGCGCCGGGAACGGCGCTGCCCGGCGGATAACCTGCAATGCCGCCTGATCCAGTTGCCCCGACCCGGAACTGCGCGCCAGCGACACCGCGCTCAACCCGCCGCCAGACGAAATCGTAAAGCTCACAACCGCCGTGCCCCGGCGACCGACGCGGGGCTTGGGCACGCGTGAAATCTTGCTCATGACCTTGCCGGGATAATTGCTTGCCGCCGCGTTTCCGCTTTGGGTGCTCTTGCCGGTGTTCCGGCCCTGCGCCTTGGCCTTGGCCTGTTCGCGGCCAGTGGCCGCGCCCGCACGGGCGTTCTGGTTGGCATTGCCACGCGGTTGCGGTTGGGCTTTCTGCGGACTGGGCTCTTTTTTCGCCACCTTCGGCTTCGGCTTTGACTCGTGGCGTTTCTCGAACTCGGCGCTGCGGGGCTGCGGGCGTTTCGAGCGGGTGACCGCCGGTTCCGGCGTGTCCTCTGCCTCGATCACCTCCGAAGTCTCCGGCGGTGTACGGGGCAGCGGTTCGGGCTGGGCGGCTTTGGCGGTGTCAGGCTGTTGTGGCTTTGCCGGTGTGACGGGCAGAGCAGCAATAGCCATGTTTTCCACGGGAACCACCGGAGCGCTCTCTTGCACCTGCTCAGGCTGCGCCGTCTCGGGCGGCGCGGTTTCAGCGACGGTGTCGGCTTGCCGGGGCTCGACAGGTTCTCTCGGAGCGGTCTCGACCGGCTCCGCCTCGGTCGGTTGCGTCTGCGGCGTGGTTTCGGACGGTTCCACCGCCGAAAGCGTACCTGCCGCCATATCGGCAAAACTGTTCCCCAGTTGCGCGACGTCCGGCGCGCCGGCATCGCCTTCCATACGTATTTCGACCGTCCCGACAAAGGCCCACAACACCGCGGCATGGGCGCAGCAGGCAGCGGACACGGCAATCACTTTCGCGCTACGGGATGCGGCAATCATTCCAGCCCCCTTTCGGTGACGACAAAAACCCTTTCCGCGCCAGAGCCACGCAGTTCGGCGGCCACCGCCACCAGCGTTTCGGCGGACAGGTCACGGTCCGGCACAAGACGCACCTCTGTCCGGTTCGCCTCGTCCAGACGGTCGAAAAAGCTGGCCACGCTGTCGATGTCCTCTCCGCGATAGCTCAGCCGCCCGTCGTCATGCACCACCAGAGCATCCGGCGGCGCGCGACCTTCCAGATCTTCGGTGCGCACCAGCGACAGATCGCCATCCATCGGCTGCGCCAGCGTGCCCGCCACCATAAAGAAGACCAGCATCAGGAACACGATGTTGATCAGCGCGATCGTGGGCTCGCGCGTCGGTCTTTTCCGAACCCGTATCATGACGTCCCCAACACGGTGATGCGCAACCCCTCGACCCGCCGCAACGCCACCAGCAGATCGGTCAAACGCTGCGACGTCACATCGCTGCGCAGGCTGATCAGAACGGGCAGCGGCCCATCCTGACTCCGAGCCTCGGCAAAGGCGGGCGCAAGGGCGTCAAGGCCGACTTCGCGCCCGTTCAGATCCAGCGTCTCGGCCCCCAGACGCAAGAAGGCGGGTTTCACGTCGGACCGGGCGGCGCTGCCCCCTCCGGCGGCCGTCAATTCGACCTCGGAAAACCGCGAAAACGTCGAAGACAACATGAAAAACAGCAGCAACAGGAAGATGACGTCGATCAGCGACGTCATCGACAGTTTTCGCCTGTGCTGCCTCTTACGCACGGCTGAGCGCCCCCATATCCGCTGCCTTGTCTGCATCCTGCGACCGTCCGGCAGGATGCAGGACGGTGGTGATCGCCCGCTCGGCTGTGACGCGTTCGGCATCCATACGCGCCTCGAACCAACTCAGCACCAAGGAACTGGGCATTGCGACGGCCAGCCCGACCGCGGTGGTCATAAGCGCCACCCATATCCCCCCGGCCAGCAGCGACGGGTCCACCTGGCTGCCCGCTTCCTGCAGGGCGCGGAAGGCTTCGATCATGCCCAGCACCGTCCCGAACAGCCCCAGAAGCGGTGCAAGCTGCGCAACCGTATCGAGATACCGGAATCCCGTCTCCAGCCGGGCAAAGCGTGTCTCGGCTTCGGCGCGCAGGCGTTCGATATCCTCGTCTCCGGCCCCGAACGCCATTTCGACGACCGGCGCGAGATAGCTGGTCGAGCGTTGCAAGGCGGCCTGTGCCCCGGTGCGGTCGTCCCTGTCCCAGGCGGCCACGGCATCCGCCAGAGCGCGATGCCGACCCACCCCGGCGGCAGCGAACTGCCACAGCTTGTAGATCACCGTCGCAAGCGTGACGACGGACACAACGATCAGAACCATCACAACCGGGCCGCCCAGATCGGCGACCTGACGAAGTGCTTCCAGCAAGGTCGTCATCATCCCATCACCTCGATATTAACCCGTGACCTCAGTTCAAGACCCGCTTCGCAGGCATCCCCGGCCAGCCCCTCAGACTCGCAGCTATGCGCGCCGTTGATCAGGATCTGCCCCAGCCCCTCGCATGCCATGCCCGGCACGGTAAACTGCCGCACGCGCGGGCGCCCTGGCGGCAGAACACCGAAATCGAAAAGCGTCAGCCGGTCCACTTGCCCCCCGGAATCGAAAAGAACCGTCTCGTATACCGCCTTGTCGATCTGGCTTTCATGGCCGTTGATCACCACGAAACTGAGCATGCAGCCCGCTTCGCTGGCCTTTACAGCGTTCAGTTCCACCGAAACGTTCCGGCCGATCTCGGCCTCGTCGGCAGCGACCGCCATCGTTCCCATGATCAGAAAACCGGCAACGGCAGCCCCACAACACCCAATCTTCTTCATCGGCAGACTCTCCCAAAACATTCGATACATCGCCGTTTCCGGCAGCCCTCCGGCGATCCGGACCGGCAACACGCCGACCGATTCGTCGGGCATCGCCAATTTCCGATAAATTCACTCGGATTATTCAGGTCATGAAGTCTCAAACCAAACAAAAAAAGTCAAGTAAAAGCCACGCAAAGTGAGTGGGTCAGGGCACCCCCGGCCTGAAACCCGCTGACCTGCTCCCCGGTCCTGCCTGAATGAACAACAGCCCATACCGCGAAAATCGGCCCCGAAATCATCCTGTCGGCGGTGATGCAGTATATTCGATTCCCGTTGTTGCGGCGCGATACAGGGACTCTGCTCCGCGAACGCGGCCTCTGCCTCCGACGGAATTTCAAACTGAACCGCGCCGCCGCTCTTACCGAACGGCGCTATCTCTGCATGGCATAAAGGACAGTTTCACCGTCCCGCCTTGTGACGGCGGCGCACGGTTTCGGGCCGCCCCGGCAGTGCCAGTTCCGCATCTTCACGCGGCATGCGGCTGATGACCTTGCCATTCGACACCACCGCCAGGCGCGCTGGCCGCAGGCGCAGCGCCTCGATGGGGGTCCCCGCATCCAGCACCACCAGCGACGCGCGCTTGCCCGGAGCCAGACCATACCCTTCAAGCCCGAGGATCTGCGCGTTCTGATTGGTCACCATGTCAAAGCAGCGCGCCATATCTTCCGGGCTGGTCATCTGCGCCACGTGCATCCCCATGAACGCCACATCCAGCATGTCGGCCGTGCCCAGCGAATACCATGGGTCCAGCACGCAATCCTGCCCCCACCCAACGGTGATGCCATGAGCCTGCATTTCCTTCACCCGCGTCAGTCCGCGCCGCTTGGGATAGGTATCATGACGGCCCTGAAGGGTGATGTTGATCAGCGGGTTGGGGATCGCCGCCACCCCAGCCTCGGCCATCAGCGGCAGCAGCTTCGAAACATAGTAATTGTCCATCGAATGCATCGAGGTCAGATGACTCCCCGCCACCCGACCCTGAAGGCCCAGCCGCTGCGCCTCGCAGGCCAGCGTTTCCACATGGCGGCTGAGAGGGTCGTCGGATTCGTCGCAATGCAGATCAACCATCAGGCTACGATCCGCCGCGATTTCGCACAATTCGCGCACGGATGCCGCCCCATCGCTCATCGTTCGCTCGAAATGCGGGATGCCGCCCACCACATCGACGCCCATGTCGAGCGCCCGGATCGTGTTGGCCCGCGCCGTCGGGTCGCGGTAAAACCCGTCCTGCGGAAACGCCACCAGTTGCAGGTCGATATAGTCGCGGACACGCTCGCGCACCTCCAGCATCGCCTCGACCCCCAGAAGCCGGTCGTCGCAGGTGTCCACATGGCTGCGGATCGCCAACAGGCCCTGGCTCGCCGCCCAGTCGCAATAGGACAGCGCGCGTTCCACCATCTCGTCCTGCGTGACGATCTGTTTGAGCTCGCCCCAAAGCCCGATCCCTTCCAGCAACGTCCCCGAGGCATTGATACGCGGCAGCCCATAGGACAGGGTCGCATCCAGATGGAAATGCGGATCGACGAAAGGCGGGCTGACCAGATCGCCCGCCGCGTCGATCACCTCGCCCGCCTCTGCGCCGGACAGGTCTTCGACCGCCGAAATGGTATCGCCCTCGATCCCGATATCGGCCACCCGCCCGTCGGGCAGCGTGCCTCCCTTGACGATCAGATCAAACATCAGCGTTCCCCCTTGTTGAACGGCACCATCAGCGCGGCCGGCACCTCGGCCCGGCGCGACATGACGATGAGCGCGAGAATGGACAGGAAATAGGGCATCATCAGGAAAACCTGATAGGGAATGTCGGCGCCAAGCGGCATCTGCTGCACCCGGATTTGCAGCGCATCGAACGCGGCGAACAGAACAGCGCCCAGTAGCGCCTTGCCCGGCTTCCACGCACCGAACACCACCAGCGCGATGCAGATCCAGCCGCGCCCGTTGACCATCTCGAAAAAGAAACTGTCAAAAGCCGACATGGTCAGAAACGCGCCCCCCACGGCCATCAGCCCGCTGCCCACGATCACCGCCCCCATGCGGATGCCGGTGACCGACAGCCCCTGCGCCGCCACCGCCGAGGGATTCTCCCCCACGGCCCGCAGCGCAAGGCCAAGCGGCGTGCGATACAGCACCAGCCCCACGACCCCCACAAGGATGAACGCCAGATAGGTGAGCGGCGTCTGCGCAAACAGCGCGGGCCCGATCAGCGGAATATCGGAAAGAAACGGAACCTCGTAGGGCTGAAAGGCCTCGATCTTGGGCGGACTCGTCACCTCGGGAAGCGCCAGCCGGTAAGCGTAATAGGTCAGCGACGTGGCCAGCAGCGTGACCCCCAGTCCCACCACATGCTGCGACAGGCCGAACGGCACCGTCAGCAAACTGTGCACCAGCCCGAACAACATGCCCACGGCCATCGCGACCGCCACTCCCATCCAAAGCCCCGTACCGGAATAAACCGCCATCCAGCCCGCAAAGGCCCCGGCGACCATGATGCCTTCGATCCCAAGGTTCAGAACGCCCGCGCGTTCACAGATCAACTCGCCCAAAGTGGCAAAGATCAGCGGGCTGGCGATGCGGATCGCGGCGGTCCAGAAACTGGCCGAGAGCAGGATTTCGAAGATGTCCATCACCTATTCCCTCACCACGCGGAACCGGGTCAGCAGGATCGCCAGCACCATCAACAGCAGCGCCGTGGCCAGCATGATATCGGCCAGATAGCTCGGCACGCCAACCGCCCGGCTCATGCTGTCGGCCCCGACGAAAATCCCGGCCACGAAAAGCGCCGCCGCGATCACCGCCAGCGGATTGAGCAGCGCCAGCATCGCCACGACGATTCCGGTGTAGCCAAAGCCGGGGCTGAGATCGAGCGTCAGGTTCCCCTTCAGCCCCGCCACCTCGGAAAACCCGGCCAGCGCGGCCAGACCGCCCGACAAGAGCGCCGTCTTGATCAGCACGGTATTGACCGGAATACCCGCAAACCCCGCCGCCTCGCGGTTGAGCCCCACAGCCCGCATTTCATACCCAAGCGTCGTGCGGCGCTCGATCACCCAGACCACCACAGCGGCGATCAGCGCCAGCGCAAACCCCCAATGCAGGCGCAACCCGTCTACGATACGCGGCAGGCGGGCCTCCGAAATGAGGCGCTCGGACTTGGGCCAGCCCATGCCCATCGGGTCCTTGAGTGGCCCCTCCAGCAGCATCGAAATGAACAGCAGGAAGATGAAGTTGAACAAGAGCGTGGTCACCACCTCATCCACGCCGAAACGCACCTTCAGAAGCGCAGGCACCAGCAGCACCAGCGCCCCCGCCAGAACCGAGGCGATGACCAGTGTCGGCAAAAGCGCGAAAGCGCCCCATTGCAGCAGTCCGGTGCCCAAAACCACGGTGATCAGCGCCCCGGCGTAAAGCTGCGCCTCGGCCCCGATATTCCACAGCCGCGCGCGAAAGGCCACGGCCACGGACAACCCGGTAAAGATAAGCGGCGTGGCGCGGTTGAGCGTTTCCAGAAGCGCGAATTTCGATCCGAACGCACCCTTGAGGATCAGGCCGAGCACCGAAAACGGGTTGGCCCCCGCCGCCATCGCCAGAAGCGATGCAATCACCACGGTCGAACCGATGGCGATGGCCGGCGGCACGGTGGTCCGCAAAAGCGACGGATTGGCGACGGGTTCAAGACGCATGAGCCGTCTCCTTTTCGAAGCCCTGTCCGGCCATCCACACGCCCAGTTCCGCAGGCGTCATCGTACCGCGCGCAAAACCGGGGGACAGGCGACCCTCGGAAATGACATGGATCACGTCCGACAGCGCCATGATCTCGTCGAGATCTTCGGAAATCAGCAACACGGCGGCACCGCGATCACGCGCCGCCAACAGTTGCGAATGCACGTAGTTCACCGCGCCGATATCGAGGCCGCGCACCGGCTGGTTGGCAAGGATGATGCGCGGGTCCGCCTCGAGCACGCGGCCGAGGATCAGTTTCTGCATGTTCCCCCCCGACAAAAGCCGGATGCGCGTGCCCGGTCCGGGGCAGCGCACGTCGTAAGTGTCGATAATCTCGCGCGTGAACGCTTCGGCCCGTCCCCAGTTCATCCAGCCCGAGCGGCTATAGGGGGGCCGCGCATAGGATTCCAGAATCGCGTTTTCGATCAGGTCGAATTCGGCGATGGTGCCGGTCTTGTGGCGGTCCTCGGGAATGCGGGCGATGCCCGCATGCACCGCCTCGCGCGGGGACCAGCTTTGCAGATGGGCGCCGTCGAGTTCCAGCCGCCCGGTATCGGGCCCGGTCAATCCCCCGATCAGGTCGGCCAGTTCCCCCTGCCCGTTGCCCGACACACCGGCAAGGCCGGTGATCTGGCCGCCATGAAGCGACAGAGACACCCGCTTGAGCCCCGGCGCGCTGCCACGGTCCGGCGTCGTGACCTCGTGCAATCGCAACAGCGCCGCACCGGGCTGCCCGGCGGCAACCCTGGGCGCGCTGACCTCCGAGCCGACCATCAGCGCGGCCAGCGTTTCCTCGTCCACCTCCGCAATCGGGCGCTCGGCCACCAGCCTGCCATGCCGCAGGATCAGCACCCGGTCGGAAATCGCCATCACCTCGTGCAGCTTGTGCGAGATGAACACCACCGACAGGCCCAGCTTCACCGCCTTGCGCAGGGTGGCGAAAAGATCCTCGGTCTCCTGCGGGGTCAATACGGCGGTCGGCTCATCCAGGATCAGGATGCGGGCGTCGCGATAGAGCGCCTTGAGGATCTCCACCCTCTGGCGTTCGCCCACCGTCAGGCTGCCCACCCTGGCGTCGGGATGAACCTGAAGGCCGAAATCGGCAGACAGCTTCGCCAGCTTGTCGCGCGCCGCCGCACGGTCGAGCCGCGGGGAAAAAAGCGACCGCGTCCCGAGCGTGATATTTTCCAGAACGGTCATGTTGTCGGCCAGCGTGAAATGCTGGTGCACCATACCCACCCCGGCATCCAGCGCAGCGCGTGGATTGCCCGGAGGCAGGGTTTGCCCGAACACTTCGACCGCCCCCTCATCGGCCGTGTACTGGCCGAAAAGAATATTCATCAGCGTGGTCTTGCCCGCGCCGTTTTCACCCAGAAGGGCGATCACCTCCCCCTCGCGCAGCGACAAGCTGACCGCGTCATTCGCGACCAGCTTGCCAAACCGCTTGGTAATGGAGTCAAGGCGCAGGACGACCTGCGCGGCCTCTGCGCCCGTCATTTACGAGGACTTGGGTTCTTCGTCATTGATCTCGACGGTGAATTCACCCGATTTGATCTGCTCGCTCCGCTGGTTGACGAGGTCCATCGCCTCTTGCGGAACCTTGCCCTCGAACGTCCCGAGCGGCGCCAGCGAAGAGCCCCCTTCCTTCATGAAGGAATACACACCGTAATCCGCCGCCGCGAACGTACCCGCCCGAACCTCGGCAATCGCCTTGTCCAAGGTCGGCTCGAAATGCCAGATGGCCGAGGCGACGACCGTTTCGGGATAATCGGCCTGCGTGTCGATCACGTTACCGATCGCCAGAACGCCCTTTTCCTTCGCCGCGTCGGACACGCCGAAACGCTCGGCATACAGCATGTCGGCACCGTTCTCGATCATCGCAAAGGCGGTTTCCTTGGCTTTCGGCGGATCGAACCAGCTGCCGATAAAACTGACCTGGAAGGTGATCTCCGGGTTCATCTCGCGCGCGCCCGCCATGAAGGCATGCATCAGGCGGTTGACCTCGGGAATCGGGAACCCACCGACCATGCCGATATTGCCGGTTTCGGTCATCGAACCTGCAATGATTCCAGTCAGGTATGAGGCGTCCTGAATGTAATTGTCGAAAACCGCGAAATTCGGCAGCGCCTCGTCCTGCTTGAAACTGGAGCCCATGAGGAAGGCGATGTCGGGATATTCGGCCGCCACCTCGCGCGCCTCCTGCTCGACCGCGAAGACCTCGCCGATGATCAGTTGATAGCCCTGTTCGGCATATTCACGCATCACGCGCGCATAGTCGGTGTTCGATACATTCTCGGAAAAGACATAGTCGATATCGCCGCGCTCCTGCGCGATGCCCGCCGCCTTGTGAATGCGGCTGACCCATTGCTGTTCGACCGGCACGGTGTAGATGCCCGCCACCTTAAGAGGCTCCGCCGCCTCGAGCGCACCGGGCATGCCCGCGGCAACCAGCAGCGCGGTGCCGGCGGTGGTGCCCAGAAAGCGCCGGCGCGTCAGGCCGAACGACTTGGTATTGCGTGATTGATTCATGGAACTGATCCCCCTGTTGAACGAGGCGCGCCTCGATTGTTTGACCAAATGGTAAACGCAAACCGGGCGTCTGCCAATAGAAGGCCGCGCCAATGGTCACAAGTCGAAGCCCAAGACTACTCTTTATGCGAAATGGCGGGTTCTGCCCAAAGTTTAGACGCCCGGCATAACAAGGGTCAATCATGACTATGACGGGTCCGGGCGCATTCATGGTGGTGCAGAGGCATCGCCTCTCGTTATGATGCTCCACATGACCTCGACTACCGACATCCCCCTGCCCCTACGCAAAGCGCGTGTTCACGAAGCATGCGGACCGGGCGCCGTGAGTTTTGCGGCTATCGCTGCAAGTCGGGCCAGGCCTGTACTCTGGGTGCGCGAAAGGTGGCTGGGAGAGATGATAAACCCTGTGGGCCTGTCCGTGTTTTTCGATCCGGCGCACTTGCTTCTGGCCCAGACCGGGGACCAGACGGAAACTCTGGCCGTCGCGGAAGAGGCGCTCAGGGATGGATCGGTGCCGCTTGTCACCCTCGAAATCACCCGCCCGCTCAACCTGCGCGAGGGGCGGCGGTTGCAGCTTGCCGCGAAGGCAGGAAACACGACGGGGCTGTGCCTGATTCCCGAAGGCATGGGAAGCAACGCGGCGGAAACACGGTGGCACTGCACGCCGGTTTTCGATGCCGGGGACTCGACTCTGATGCGCTGGAAAATTATTAAGAACAAATCGGGAACACTTGGGTCTTGGCATGTTCGATGGAATGCAACGTCGCATCGTCTCGATGTGGTTTCCCCGGCTGGCGAGCGACCGGGTTCTGCGGGCGCATCCGATTGATGGCCCCTTTGCCCTGACGCTCAGGCAGGCGAATGCGGAGCGGCTCTATTGCCTGAATCCCGAGGCCGAGCGGCAAGGACTGCACCGGGAAATGCCGTTCGCCGATGCGCGGGCGTTTTGCCCCGCCCTGCACAGCCGCCCGGCGGACCCGGTCGGCGATGCCCGGTTCCTGCACGTGCTGCGCCGCTGGGCCACGCGCTATTGCCCGTGGGTCGGCATCGAAGGTGACGATGGGCTGGTGCTGGACATCACCGGATCGGCGCATCTGTTCGGCGGCGAACCGATGATGCTGTCCGACATGCGCCAACGGCTGAACCGTGCCGGGCTGACCGCCCGGATCGGGCTGGGCGATACGCGCGGAGCGGCCTGGGCACTGGCCCGTTTCGGAGAAGGCCGGGCAGAGACAGGGCAGCCCCTCGATACGCTGACAGGCCTGCCCGTCGCCGCGCTGCGGCTGGACGGCAAGACGGTCATCGCCCTGCAACGTCTTGGCCTGCGCACGATCGGCGATCTGGAAGGCGCGGCGCGTGCCCCGCTGGCCCGCCGTTTCGGGCTGGACCTGTTGCTGCGGCTGGATCAGGCCCTTGGCCGCCAGCCGGAACAGATCGCCCCGCTGGCCGATCCGCCCCATTACGCGGCACGGATGAGCCTGCCCGATCCGATTGGCCTGTTCGATGATGTCATGGCCGGAACATCCCGTCTGCTGGACCGGCTCTGCGCCAGACTGAAGGCACGGGAAACCGGCGCGCGGGCATTGCGCCTGACCCTGCGCCGGGTCGATCAGGAGGCCCTGACCGTCGAATTGCGCCTTGCAGGCCCGCTGCGGGATGCGGCCCGTATCCTGCCGCTGTTCGAACGTGGCGTGGGCGAGATCGACGCCGGGTACGGCATCGACCAGATGCGCCTCGAGGCGACGCAGGTCGAACCGCTGCCCGTGCATCAGATCAGCCATATGTCCTCGGGCCGAACGGACAGGCTGAACGACCTCATCAGCCGCATCGGCACCCGGATCGGTCTGGAGAACGTGCAGCGCTTCCTGCCCGCCGACAGCCACATCCCCGAACGCGGCTTCATCATTGCCGCAGCGGCCTGTTCGAAACCGGGCGGGCCATGGGTCGCGCTGCGCCCGCGTCCTGTGCGCCTGTTCCCGCCGGAACCCATCGCCGGAACCAGGCCGCGCCCCCCCGAGCGGTTTCGCTGGCGGCGCATATCCCTGACCACGGCACGGGCCACGGGGCCGGAGCGCATCGCCCCGGAATGGTGGCTCCCGGATGAAAACTGGCGCAGCGGATTGCGCGATTACTGGCATGTGGAAACCCGTCAGGGGCGGCGGCTCTGGTTGTTCTACACACCGCAAAATCCGGGCTGGTTCGTGCAGGGGGAATTCGCATGATCGAAATCGTCCGGGATCAGCGACAGGTCGAGGCCGCCCGTTTCGATGACTTGCTCATGAACCAGGGAAAAGCCGGTTACGCCGAGCTCTGCGTGACGACGAATTTCACCTTCCTCACCGGGGCGTCCCACCCCGAGGAGCTGATCGTTCGCGCCGCCGAACTCGGCCTGTCCGCCATTGCCGTTACGGATCGCAATTCACTGGCCGGAGTGGTACGCGCCTATCGGGCGCTGACAGAGCTTCGGCGGGGTGTCGAGAAGGCCGTTCGCATCCGCTCGCAACACCGGATCGACCAATGTTCACGCCGGGAAATCGGCCAGGCCACCCCGATTGAGCGGCCAGATGCGGCGCACTTGCCGAAACTGATCGTCGGATGCCGTCTGGTGCTGCGCGACAGCCCGGTGGACTGGATCGCCCTGCCACGGGATCGCGCGGCCTATCGGCGGCTGACCCGCCTGCTGACCCTGGGCAAGCGGCGGGCGGGCAAAGGCGATTGCCACCTTGACCGGGCCGATTTGCAGGATGGCTGCGGCGGTATGATCCTGATCGCCCTGCCACAGGGCGGATTGGACGCCGCCGCGCCACATATCCGGCAGATGCAGCGGAATTTCCCCGGCCATGTCTTTCTGGGGGCGGCCCCGCGCTATGACGGGTCCGATCAGGCCTATCTGAACGCCTGCGCCCGTCTGGCGCTCGGAACGTCGGCCCCGATGGTCGCGGTCGGGGACGTGCTCATGCACCGGGCCTCACGCCGTCAACTGGCCGATGTGCTGACCTGCATGCGCGAACATATCACGATTGATCGGATCGGCACCCGCGCCCTGCCCAATGCCGAGCGCCGCCTCAAAGGTCACGCCGATATGGGACGGGTGTTTCGCAATCACCCCGCCGCCCTGCGCCGCACGCTGGACATCGCCGCCCGGTGCAGTTTCTGCCTGAGCGAACTCAGCTACGAATACCCGGATGAAATATCCAAGGGCGAACCCCCGCAAGCACGGCTGGAGCGACTGGCACAGGATGGCCTGAAACGGCGCTATCCGAATGGCGCGCCTCAACGGGTTCACGATCTGATGGAAAAGGAATTGAAACTCATCGCGGAACTGGGCTTTCCGGCCTATTTCCTGACCGTCCATGACATCATTCAGTTCGCCCGCTCACGCGGCATTCTCTGTCAGGGGCGTGGCTCGGCAGCCAATTCGATCCTCTGTTATCTGCTGGGCATTACCGATGTATCGCCAGATCAGATCGCCATGGTGTTCGAACGTTTCATCTCGAAACACCGCGGTGAGCCGCCCGATATCGACGTGGATTTCGAACATGAGCGGCGCGAAGAGGTCATCCAGTGGATTTATGAAAAATACGGCCGCCACCGCGCGGGGCTTTGCGCAACGGTGATCCATTTCCGCAGCCGTGCCGCCATCCGCGAGGTCGGCAAGGTCATGGGGCTGTCGCAGGACGTGACGGCAGGACTCTCCGGTCAAATCTGGGGCATGTCCAATGGCGGCGCGGACCCCGAGCGCATCAGAGAACTCGGCCTCGACCCGACCGACCGCCGCCTTGCCCAGACCATCCGCCTGATCGGCGAGATCATCGGCTTTCCCCGTCACCTGTCGCAGCATGTCGGCGGCTTCGTCATCACCAGGGGGCGGCTCGATGAACTGGCCCCCATCGAGAATGCGGCGATGGAGGATCGCACCATCATCGAGTGGGACAAGGACGACATCGACACGCTGGGTATCCTCAAGGTGGACGTGCTGGGGCTTGGCATGCTGTCCTGCATCCGCAAGGCCTTCGATCTGATGCAGACGCATATGGGCGAAAACCTCACCATCGCCTCCGTTCCGCAAGAGGACACCGCCACCTACGACATGCTTTGCGTGGCCGATGCGGTCGGCGTGTTTCAGGTCGAAAGCCGGGCGCAGATGAATTTCCTGCCCCGGATGCAACCGCGCGAATTCTACGATCTGGTGATCGAGGTCGCCATCGTGCGCCCCGGCCCCATTCAGGGCGGCATGGTGCAGCCCTATATCAAACGACGGCAAGGGCTGGAAAAGGCAGAACCGTTCGGCCCCGAACTGGAAGCGGTGACGCGGCGCACGCTCGGTGTGCCGCTGTTTCAGGAACAGGCGCTGCAAATCGCCGTGGTCGGGGCGGGTTATACCGCCGAAGAGGCCGATCACCTGCGCCGCTCGCTCGCCTCGTTCCGGCGCATGGGCACGATTGGCGAGCATCGGGACAAGTTCATCGCCGGAATGCTCCGCAACGGCTACGCCCAGGAGGTCGCGGAACGCTGTTTCGGGCAGATCGAAGGCTTTGCCGATTACGGCTTTCCCGAAAGCCACGCGGCGGCCTTTGCCCTGCTCGCCTATGTCTCGGCCTGGCTGAAATGCCATCATCCCGCGGTCTTTGCCTGCGCCTTGCTGAACTCCCAGCCCATGGGGTTCTATGCCCCCGCCCAGATCGTGCGCGATGCCCGCGACCATCAGGTCGAGCTGCGCCCCGTCTGTGTGAACGCCAGCCATTGGGACAACACGCTGGAACGCCGCGCCGACGGGGCGCTGGCCCTGCGCCTGGGCTTTCGCCAGATCAAGGGCTTCAAGGAAGAAGACGCCGGCTGGATCGTGGCCGCCCGTGGCAATGGCTATCGCGATCCTCAATCCGTCTGGCTGCGGGCCGGGGTGGCCCCTTCGGTTCTGGAACGGCTGGCCGAGGCGGATGCCTTCGCGGATATGGGGCTGACCCGGCGCGATGCGCTCTGGCAGGTGCGCGCGATCCGGGGGCAGGCCCCCCTGCCCCTGTTCAACGATCCGATTGACGGCGAAACCATCCGCGAGCCATTAGTGGTGCTGCCGCCGATGCATCTGGGCGAAGAGGTGGTCGAGGATTATGTCTCCATGCGCCTGACCCTGCGGGCGCACCCGGTGGAATTGCTGCGCCCCACGATCCCCGGCCTGACGCCGCACGACAAGCTGGCAACCGTACCGCCCGGACAGGTCAGCGTCTGCGGCCTCGTCATCACCCGTCAGCGCCCCGGCACGGCATCCGGCGTGATTTTCCTGACACTGGAGGACGAGACAGGCGTATCGAACGTGGTGGTCTGGCCCAAAACCTATGAACGCTTCCGCCGGATCGTCATGGGCGGGCGGCTGTTGCGTGTAACGGGCCATCTGCAACGCGAAGGCATTGTCGTGCATCTGATCGCCCGGCAGATCGAAGACCTCTCGCCCCGCCTGTCCGATCTCGGCCACCCGATGGAAAACACCATTGGCCAGACAACTCCGCAAACCGACACCGCGCCACGCCCCTTGCCAGCCCCCCGCGCCATGCATCCGAGGGAGCAGGCCAAGCGCCTGTTTCCAAGCCGGGATTTTCATTAGAAACACCGGCCCCTGCCCCAACAGACCCGCGGCAGGACGGCCGACCGAAACCGGCCCCTGTCGCCGACATTCACCACGTCACCCCGGAACGCAGTCGCGCGAAACACCGTGGCGTTCGAGAATGTCGCCGACACGCCCACTTCCGATCGCGTTTGCCAGAAAATCCGAAACAACGGATATGGCCAGAGAACGGCCATGCGGCGTTCCCATGGCCTGCCGTATTTCCATGAATGGCGGTTGAAGTACGCGAGCGCCGGGAACAGCCTCGGCTTCGTGCATCATCGCCTGGCGGATACCGGCAATCGCATCGACCCTCCCCGACCTCAGGTACTCTACCGCTGTTTTCATGTTTTCCAGGGGGCGAACATTCTCGCTCCCCGGCAGCCTCGCAAGCTTCAGCGTGTATGCGCTCCCGGAAACGCTACCGACCGTCGCCCCCGAGGCGACAAGTTCATGCGCGGTTTCAGCCAGACACCCCGGCCCTGCAAGATAAGAACCGTCAATGCACACATAAGGCTTGGTAAACGCGATCGTCTCGGAGCGTTTCGGATCAACGGCCAGAAAGCAGACATCCCAAACATCGTCCATAGCCGACGAGGCAACATCCACCGCACGCTCGAATTCGATAAACTCGAAAGACAGCCCGACATGCTCCGCCAAATCGCGCGCCAACTCGACGCTGATGCCCACGGGTTTCCGGTATTCGTCCCTGCCGACAAGCAGGAAGTTTCCGTGATTAAGCGCGACCCGCAACACCTGATGGGGCGCAAGCTCCGACAACATCTCATCGTCCGGTTCGATCATGTTGGTTTCCCATGTTCCGCAAGCCGAAACAGACCCGTTTCCATGCTAGGCTCCAAGTGCGGCCTGCCCGGGCGATACCTGTAAAGCGGTTGCAACATATGCAGCCGTTCCGGGCGAAAGACCGATGGGTTCGCAACGATAACACCCTGCGCACCCACACGCGTTCCGCTCTTCCTGTAGCGACATACACGCAAACCTCATCGGGCCTCGTCCTGCCAGCGCAACAGATACGACTGCAACGCCTTCACTCCCAGCGCAAGGGTCACGCCAATGATCATCAGGACGATGACGGTTGCCATCATAACCGAGGATTGGCCTCTGGCCTGCGCTTCCATCATGATCCGCCCCAGACCCTGGCGCGCGCCGATGAATTCGCCGACGATGACGCCAATGAGCGCGAACGAGATCGACGGGGTCAAAGACGCGAAAACCCAGGTCAAAGTGGACGGTATGATGATTTTGGTTGTCACCTGCCACTCCTTTGCCTGTAGCAGGCGCGCCATCGAGAGCAGCGAACGGTCCACTTGACGGGCTCCCTCGAAGGTGTTGAAGAACACCAGAAAGAAGACGAGCAACCACGCGGTCACGATCTTAGATGTATCGCCGATACCGAACATCATCACGACGAGCGGAACCAGAGCGATCCTCGGAATGGAATTGAAGGCGATCAGGAAGGGCTCGAAAACGCTGGACAGGAACGGCGAGCGCCCCAGCAGAAGCCCCACGACATAGCCCGAACTGACACCGATCGCAAAGCCCCAAAGCGTGTTTTTCAGCGTAACCAGCGTGGCGGCGAAAAGATTGTTGTCATCAGCGGCCAGGCAGGCAAGCGTGCCGTCCTCCTTGCCGAAAATCCAGGTGCCGTCGAAACTGGTCAGACAGGACAGCCGCAACAACTGCGTCCATATCTCCGAGGGCTTCGAGATGAAATAGGGGTCCAGAAAATCAGGGATCAACCACTTGGCATAGGGACGAAGATCATATGCCCATTGCCACACGGCAAGGGTAAAGAGGATGATTGCGAGCTGGACGAAAACAACTGAAGAGCGGCCTGTCATTGCGAACCTACTGTGTTCATTTCCTCGCCCAGAGAATGCCAGATATGCGAGAAAAGTCTGGAATACTCATCGGTCTCACGCAGGGTCACGGCGTCTCGTGGCCGCTCGAAACCGACCTCGAAAACTTCTTTCACGCGCCCCGGACGGGAGGACAGAAGGATAATCCGATCCGAAAGGGTGAGGGCCTCGGCAAGATCGTGGGTGACGAAAACAACCGTTTGATGTTGACGTTCCCAGATATCGAGCAACAAGCGGTGCATGTCGATCTTGGTATGCGCATCGAGCGCTCCGAAAGGCTCGTCCATCAGCAGTATCTCAGGTTCCATGACAAGCGTCCGCATTAAGGACACACGCTGACGCATGCCCCCCGAAAGCATGGCGGGAAACGCATTCTCAAAGCCGGTAAGCCGCGCCTGGGCAATCGCATCGCGGACCTTTCGATTGTAGGTCTTGCTGTCGACACCCGCCAGTTCAAGACCGAAACCGATATTCTTCTTCACTGACCGCCAGGGGACCGTCGTGTCACGCTGGAATATATACCCGAGCTTGGGGCTGAAATGATCTGCTTCGAGTTCTTCACCATCAAGAGAAATCGTTCCCGAACTGGACGGGATCAACCCGGCAATCATGTTGAGGAGCGTACTCTTGCCGCATCCTGACGGCCCCAGAAGGGAAACGAACTCCCCCTCCCTGATATCGAGGTCCACATCTTCGACAGCGACCACCTGATTGTCCTCGGTTCCGAAAACCTTCGACAGATTCCGGGTGCTTATGCGAGTCGGCTTACTCGCTGCCGGCCCGGAGGTCGGCAGCGATGCAGGATTTGGAGACATGGAGCTCATCCACCGTATTCCTGACGTGCTTTTTCAAGGAACGTAGTATCGACGGCATCCTCGTAGCTGACCTCGCTCATCGCCGTCATTTCCCGAAACAAGATCGGTGCTAGATTTGCGAACTGGTCTTTCTGAACCGCACCGTCTTTACTGTGAATCGGCTCCAGAAACTCGATCTCGCGGCGGATTGTCTCTTCATCGAAATCACCCAGGTACAGGGGCGCGACCGCTTCATAGATTTCGTCTACAGAGGATTCGTTCAACCACTTCAGAGCCCGATACATGCCATTGACATAGGCCTGTACCATCTCGGGATTTTCCTCGATCGTTTCCTGGAGACAGAACCCCACCGTTGAGGGAACCTCCCCCCCGAAAGCGTCGGCCCATTGCTGATCGTCGCTCACATCGAACACGACCTGGCCCCAGTTGCGCTCTTTGGAAATGAAGGAGAGGTTGGGCATCGACGCGATGGCATCGAACTGACCGGTGGACAATCCTCCAAGGATCGTCGACTCCCCGCCACCGGCGAGCCAGGTAAACCGGTCTTCGATCCCTTTTTTCTCCGCAAGGTAGGAGAGATAGGTATGCTGCCCGCCTCCGAGCGACGTGACGCCGAAATTCGGGGCGCTGCCGTCGGGCCTCTTCCACTCGGCCAGCTTCTCCAGGCTGTCGATCCCCTGATCATACAGTTCCTGCCGAATGACTATGCTCACAAGTGGCGAGCGGCTATCCAGCGAGAGCAGAATCTTGGCCGGCCGATTCCGGCTGGTCAACTTCAGCGGATGAGCAGAGTCCGCGACACCGAACTCAATCTGTCTGGAACCGACGAGATCTCTGAGATTCGATCCGCCACCGGCATTGATGATCTCGAGTTCCATCCCCTCCTCAGCAAGGTACCCGTTTGCTATGGCGATGTCCTGCGCGACATAGCTGATCGACTTTACCGGCATGCCGCTGGATGCCTCGAAACGGATATCCTGCGCGCGCGCCGATCTGGAGCCGAGAACACTGAACCCCAGTCCGCTGCTCAAACCAAGGGCGCCTGTGTAAACTCCGAATTGTCTGCGTGTTATGGTCATAGTACTTCCTCCTTGTATATGCCTTCACGGTTTCTCTGTCCGTTCTGGACGATTGCGCGCGGCGGTTTTCACAGCGCGTATAATTTCTGGATAGGCGGCGCAGCGGCACAGGTTACCGGCCAGGTACTCGCGGATTTCGGTTTCACTGGGATCAACGGTTTCCTTCAGAAGAGCATGCGTCATCATGACGAAACCCGGCGTGCAAAATCCACACTGAAACGCGCCCTCCTCGATAAAGGCCCGCTGCACAAAGTCGAGTTCGCCCGGAGGGGCGAGCCCCTCGGCGGTTTTGACCTCACTGCCATCGACAAGTTGCGCCAGCGTCAAACACGCCGAGACCGGGATTTCATCGACGAGCACGGTACAGCATCCACACAGTCCCTGCCCGCAGCTTTCCCGCGCACTGAAATGGTCGAGGCGAACGAGCAGGTCCACGAGGTTCTCATGAGAAGCGACATCCAGATTCTTTTCGCGCCCGTTCAGCTTGAAACGAATGCGGTTCACGACTGCGCCGTCAAGATTTACCTTCTCCATCATCCTGCACCTTCTTCCTGCGCGCGTATAGCGTGGAAAACCGCCTCCGGCGTGATGGGTAAGCTCGTGATGCGAACACCCGCCGCATCGAAAAGCGCGTTGGCGATCGCAGGCGAAACGCCGAATGTCGCGCTTTCGCCAACTCCTTTGGCACCGAATGGACCATTATGCTGATGCGCCTCGACGATTTCATTCTCCATCGTCTGCGGCACATCCTGTATTCCGGGGATTTTGTAATCGGCGAGGGAGGCATTTGTGACCTGCCCGCCATCGAAACGCATTTCCTCGAACATCGTGAAGCCGAGCTGCATCATCGCCGCACCGGAAAGCTGAGACTCGACGATTTTCGGATTTAGCGGCGTGCCCAGGTCCGCGGCATTTATCATTCTAAGGATGCGGTATTTTCCGGTCTCCGTATCGACTTCGAGTTCGACACCCGTTCCACCGATCATCCAGAACGGCGTAATTTTGTCGGATTGGCCGGTTTCAGGATCGGGCGATTTGTATTCGGGAATATAGGTCCCGACACCAACCGCGTTTCCCGCCTGCATGCCGTATTTCTTCTTGAAGAGATCACCGATGCGCTCTGTCGTTGCCAGGCTTTCACCCACGCTTTTCGCCATGTCCGCAAGCTTGGCCCGCACGTCCTCAGCCGCCAGTCGCACCGCGTGGCCCATGTGAAAAGTCGAACGCGATCCAAGCGTTGCCATATCGTAGGGTGTGACATCGGTATCGGGCGTGACAACTTTCACATCTTCGGTGGCGACCCCCACGATATCGGCAACGATCTGGGCCATGGCGGTGTTCGAACCTTGCCCCATATCGACGGTGGAAAGTTGCAGGATCGTGCTCCCGTCGGCGGAGACCGTGACGATTGCCACCGACGTCGTCGGTGCGATGGACGCCTTGAACCCGATCGCCAATCCCCGGCCGATCCGCTTGCCGGGGCCACTTGGCTCACGATGTGCCTTGCCGGACCAGTCCATGCGTTCCGCGATCCTCTCCAGAACCCCTTCGACAGCGGCATCCTTCATGGACGTGCCGGTGGCTTGGGGTCGGTCGCCTTTCAGAATGTTCTTGCGACGGAACGCGAGCGGATCGACGCCAAGTTCATGTGCGATCATGTCGGTATGGCTCTCATAGGCCCATACGAGCTGCGGAATACCAAACCCGCGCAACGCCCCCGCCGGAGGCCTGTTGGTGTAGAGCGCGTAGGAATCAATCGACACATTGTCGATGTCGTAAGGTCCGGGAGCCGTGAAGCCTGACTTCTGCGTGACGCGCGGCCCGATATCGGCGAACGCCCCCCCGTTCCAGAGAACCTCGCAATGGCGCGCGATCAGCCGTCCTTCACTGTTCACGCCGCTTCTGATCCGGAAGGTGCTGGCGTGTTTGGTGATCGTATAGAACTGCTCTTCCATTGTCAGCATAAGCTTGACGGGCGCCCTGGCCAGCAAGGCGGCACAGGCGACCAGCGCTTCGAGCTTTATATAAAGCTTGGCGCCAAAGCCGCCCCCCAGGAAGGGCACCTTCACCTTGACGCGGTTTTCGGACCATCCCAGCAGACGCGCGATTTCCGTCCGTACAAAGGACGGGCTTTGCGAGGCTGTATGAATGGTCATGGTGTCGTGCGACACCACCGCCAGGGCGACCATCGGTTCGAGCGGCACATGCATGACCTGCTGCGACCGGAATTCATGTTCGAACACATGCGCGGCCTGTGCAAAGGCGCGTTCGGGATCGCCGCGTTTGAGATGATAGTCCAGGGCGATATTGGTATTCCGACGTCCGATCAGATGCTTGAGATCGGGAAATGTCCCGGCAGGCTTCAGTTCATCGTGAACGACGACGTCGGGCTTCATGGCCTCCACTTCGTCGAAAACCGCCGGCAGTTCTTCGTAATCAACCCAGATTTGCTGGGCCGCTTCCGCCGCGACATAAGGATCCCGCGCCAGCACGACCGCCACGGGTTCGCCTACGAAATGAACCTTGTCGATGGCAAGCACCGGCTGGTCGTGAAAAGCAGGTCCAAAATAGGGGTCGGGAACGATTTTCTGGACATCCGACCCCGTAAAGACATGCTCCACACCGCTGATCTCGAATGCACCGGACGCGTCGATCGACAGGATTCGACCGTGCGCAACCGTGCTTCGCACCACTTTCGCATACAACATGCCCGGCACAGACATGTTGTGAACGTAACTCGCCCGACCGGAAACCTTTTCCGGTCCCTCGAGTCGGGGCACCGACCGGCCCACCTGACGGTTCGCGGTGTCCGCCCTGACATTCATTCGGCTGTCTCCCCCTCAAATGCGTCCCGAAGCCCACGCCGGACCTCGATCTCAACCAACGCAGATTTGTAGACGGATGAACCATGAGCGTCGTCGATGACATCGGAATGGGCAGACGCCACACGCGCGGCGTCCGCAAAGACCTCCCGGCTCGGCCCCTGCCCTGTCAGCACATCTTCCGCAGCTGTAATCCGTTGCAGTTTCGCAGTGGCCGCCGAAACGATCACGCGCGCACTCGAAATACGGGACCCTGACAGCCGAAGGGATGCGGCCACGCCCACCATCGGCCAGTCGTCTGCCGTTCGCGATGTCGTTTTACGATAGATCGCTGACGCTCCATCCGATGGCGGGATGACGACTTCCGCAACGAGTTCACCGGGTTCGAGAACGGTCTCATAATAGCCGGTATAAAGATCGGCGACCGGAACCTCACGGCTCCCTGACGGCCCGCGGAGGATCGCGATTGCATCGAGGGCTGCAAGAACGGGCGGCAAATCCATATGCGGGTCGCCATGAGACAGCGCTCCGCCAACGGTCGCCACGTTGCGCACACGCACATTGGCAAGTCTTTTCATCGTTCGCGCGAGCACCGGAAAACAGGTCTGCACCAGGTCGTTTCGCTCGAGCGTCGACAGCGTCGCCATGGCACCGATCTTCATGCCCCCCTCACCGTCGACGGAAATCGCTGAGTGCTCCTTCGACAACCCGGCCAGGCTTACCAGCCGCTCCGGCACGAACATTCCCGTTTTCATCATCTGCATGATCGCCGTTCCGCCGGAAAACGGGCGAACACCCGGATCGCCGCTTTCAAGCAATTCTATTGCACGCTCAATCGTCGTGGGCCGGACTATTTCAAAGCCGCGCATCGACATTCTCACTTTCAAAAGTTGCGTTGAATTTCTCTACGAAAGACTTCTCCATTTCTTTCGCTTTCGCCCGAAAGACGGGTTGCCCGATGCTACCGAGCTTACCCGCGACAGCGAGGTCGAGTTCGTAACTGACGATTGTTGAATCCTCCGCTTCGGCCAGGTGAAGCGTGGCATCACCGGACAGCCTGCCCACCATCCCGAACGGCTTTCCGGTCGCCCTGATTTTCATGGAGGATGGCGCGTCGATATCCGTCAGCGACACATCGAGCGCAAAACCGATCCTGATATAGGCAAGCCGCGTTTGCAACGTGACCTTATAGTTGCGCTCATCGACAGGTTCGACATCCTGAACTCCATCCACGCAGTCGGCAAGAAGTTCGTGATCGCGCAAACGGGCAAAGACGGCAGATCGCTCTGCGGGAACGGTGAAGTCTCCGGTGAATTTCATGACTGGGTTCTCTCGATGATCTTGCGAATATACCCGGCTATGAGGTCCGGATGCTCCAGCGGGGTGAGATGCCTGCCACGTTCGATGATTTCCATTTCAGAGGCAGGTATGGCTTCGTGCAGCGCGCGCGCCATTTCGGGTGGCGTGGCATAATCCTCTCTGCCGACGGCAATCTGAACGGGAACATCGATGTTCGGTAAGGCCGAACGAACATCGGCACGCCCAAGCATGAGACACGTCTCCGAATATGCGCCCGGATCGTTGGCAAGAAACGCTTTTACGCACATGTCGACGATGTGAGGATTTGCGGCTCGGAAGTCGTCCGTAAACCAGCGGGTCACCTGAAAATCCACCAACGCGGCAAGACCTTCTGTACGGGCTTTTTGCGCCCGCCCGGCCCAGTCGCTTTCGGCGGTGGCTCCGTACCAGGCGGTCGTGTCGAAAAGACCAAGCCCCCGAAGCTTGCTCGCGTGCCGGTCTGCGAATGCAAGTGACACGCAGCCGCCCATGGAGGCGCCACAAACGATTGCGTCTTGCCAGTTCAGCGCCTCGAAGATCGCCGCGAGATCATCCGCGAATAATTCAACCGTGTACGGACCCGCCGGTTTGCCCGACTGGCCGTGTCCGCGCGCATCCCAGATAAGAACCGTGGCGTCTTTCTCCAGCCGTTCGGCAACCGGCATCCAGAAATTGCGATCCATCGCAAGCGAATGACAAAGCGCAACCTTGTCAGGCCCGTTTCCAATCGTTTCGAAAACAATCGGCGTTCCGTCGTTCGCCGTGATTGATCGTGACGTCGAAGCATTCATGAAACGATAGGCCCTCCCAAACCCCTCGCCAGACATAGTCCTGTCGCGAAGCAAAGGCTGGTGGCCCCGGCATATGCACTCGCCCGCGTCTGATCATTGGTGATCGAAAAGCCCTTGACGACGCAAACGAAACCTTTTCACCTAGGTATTACGTTTCGTAATGAGCGCGGCTGGAAGCTGCGGAATCCGGTCTTCGCACCACCCCGGAAAGAGGAGCCAGCCAATGTCACGTCACATGCCGTCGATGAGAATCCTCAGAGCATTCGAGGCGACGGCAAGGCACCGAAGCTTTACGCGCGCGGCCACGGAACTCAACCTGACGCAAAGCGCCGTCAGCCACCAGATACGCAAGCTCGAAGAGCTTTTGGGGGTCCAGCTTCTGGAGCGCGGGCACAATACGATCACACTGACAGAAGCAGGCGGGGATTACCTTTCATCGGCCCGCAACGCCCTGACGGAGATTCAGGTCGCCACCGATCGCGCCATCGACCGTCAGCGCGGAGATATCCTGACCATCGCCTGCCTCGGCACCTTCGCGCTAAAGGTTTTGTTTCCCAATCTCAACAGCTTCATTCAACAGCACCCCGAGATCGGCCTCCGGGTGAGAACGATCGTCGCACATGAACAAGAAGCCGTCTCGGTCCAGGATTACGATGTTTCCATACAATATGGTGTGCGCACCGACTGGCCGGAACTGGAAGCCCTGAAGATCGTTGACGAGCAATTGTTCCCGGTATGCAGCCCGTTGATCGGCTCGGAACTGCAAACGCTGTCCGACTTGCAACGCCAGACGATTATCCGTACCGCTTCTCCGCTGATCCTCAGGGACGACTGGCCATTGTGGCTGGAAAAAGCGGGGATACCGAACAACCGGTTCGCCGCCGAAATCAACTGCGATCTGCTCTACCCGTCCTATCAGGCGGCGATCGAGGGGCTTGGCGTCGCCATGGGGCGAAGCGCAGTTGTCAAGAACGACCTGCAATCGGGTCGGCTGGTTGAACCCTTCGACATCCGGCTCACCTCATCCCTGGGCTATTATCTGGTAATGGCCCCTCAGTATCTGGAACTGGAAAAGGTCAAGATTTTCAACAAGTGGGCGCTCGGCAATCTTTCACAGATGGCAAACATCTGAAGGGCGAAAGCATCACCTCAACCCGGGGCCGCCGCAACGATCTGAACCTCGACCAGCGCATCGAAATGCAACTGAGGAGAAACCGCAACCGTGCGCGCCGGACGATGATCCCCCAGAATTTCAGCGTATGCCGCATTGATTTCGGGCCACAGCGAAATGTCCTTCACGAAAATCGTCGCGTTGACGATATCCGAAATTCCGGCACCGGCTGCTTTCAGGATCGCCTCGATATTGGCAAAGACCAGCCTGAGCTGGCCACCGGCATCGCTCGGCACATCTTCACCGTCGCCCGCGATCGGCAGTTGCCCGGCCAGAAAGATGAACCCGTTCACCGCGACAGCCTGTGAATAGTGTCCCCCCGGCGCCGGAGCGTTCGGCGTTTCAATGTATTTCATGTCCTGCTATCCCGATTTCAATTGTTCATGAGGCATTGGCGCAAGAGCCTACCCCCACCGAAGATAGTGTCAAGCAAACCGGACAGGGCATGCCAACGGGCGATATCGGCCACGAAATCCCAAGGCTTTGGCAAACGGATTCCAACCTGCAATCGCAACACCGGGGGCCAGCCGCCGGATGGCAAACGCCGCCCTGCGTACCCCACCTTAGGACACGGAACACAGCCGCAAGGCGTCATAGATCGCCGCATGAACGTTGCGCGATGACAGCGCATCCCCGATACGGTGCAACTCGAACCCGGCACGCGGGCGCGGCTGCGCGCACAACTCCTTGAGCGCATGCAGGTCGGTCACGCCGTCATTCGCCGACCCATCCCGCAAGCCGTCAAACAGATCGCCCATCGGCAGCGTCCCCATCTCCACCACGACCTGATCGACCAGCCGCGTCTCGTGATCATGGGTCAGTTCGTTCAACAGCGTCGCCTCAAGCCGGTTCCCCTGCCTGTTCACCCGGATCAGCCGCAAATGCCCATCGGATTTCAACCCGGCCTTTGCCATGTCTTTCTGCCAGCGCGTCGCCTCGGGATAAACCAGATCTTCGGCCACGCCCGTGTCGATCGTCGCAAGCTGAACCTCGGCGCCCTGTTCCATCGCGCTGAACGCGGCCAGCAGCGCCGGATGACGGCCCGTCCCGTCCCAGATCAGCACATCGCCCTGCGGCTTGACCTGACGGCCCACCACATCCCATGCCGACAGCACCAGATCGGCCCCGTCGCCGAACTCGGTCTGCGGAATGCCCCCGGTGGCCAGGATCACCAGATCGGGGTCGAGCGCGGTAATGTCATCGGGCTCCATGAAGCGATTGCACTGCACAGGCACCCCCAACCGTTCAAGCTCGCCCAACCGCCAGTCGACGATCCCGACAAGATCCTTTCGCCAGCCGTTGGCCGCCAAGAGCAACTGCCCCCCCGGCTGCGGCGCGGCTTCGAACACCGAAACATCGTGGCCCCGTTCGGCCAGAACGCGCGCCGCCTCAAGCCCCCCCGGCCCGGCCCCGACAACCACCGCGCGCCTGCGCGTTCCGGCCTTTGCGATGCTGTGCCCAAGGCTCAGCTCGCGCCCCGTCGCCGCGTTGTGCAGGCATTTGGGGCGATGCGGAGACTGGCAATGCCCGGCCCCGACACAGGGGCGAATCCGGTGCTCTTCACCGGCCAGAAGCTTCGACACCATATGCGGATCGGCAATCTGCGGGCGTGTCAGCCCGGCCATGTCCACATGCCCCTCGGACACCGCGAACCGGGCCGAGGCCATGTCCGACAGTTTCGCGGCATGGAACACCGGCAGATCGACCTCGCGCTTGAATCGCCCGACCGCACCGACCCATGGGGCAGCGGGAACGCCCATGCCCGGAAACACCTCCTCGGACAGCGAACGCGACGTATCCATCGACCCGTAAAGCGCATTGAAAAAATCGACGGCCCCCTCCTGCTGAAGGATGCGGGCGGCTTCGATACACTCTTCGGGCGACAGTTCCCCGTCGATCCCCTCATCCACGACATAGCGCATGCCGACGATGAAATCGTCGCTGACATTGCGCCGGATTTCCTCGTGCACCATCAGGGCAAACCGGATGCGGTTTTGCAGCGACCCACCGAAACGGTCGGTCCTGTGGTTCGTCTTGGGCGACAGGAACTGCCCGATCAGATGCCCCGACGCCAGCGTTTCGATCCCGTCAAGCCCGCCCTCTTCGCAGCGGCGCGCAGCCTGCCCATAGGCCCGCACCACACGGGCAATGTCATGCTCGTCCATTTCGCGCGGGATACCGCGGTGCAAGGTCTCGCGAATCGGCGACGGCCCGATCGGCGACAGCCAGTCCTGTGCATAAGGGTCGCCGCGCCGCCCGAGATGGGTGATCTGGCACATCAGCGCCGCCCCCCGCGCATGAACACGCTCCGAGAACCTCTGGAAATGCGGGATGATCTCATCCGTTCCCACATTGAGCTGCTGAAAGATGCTCGGGCTGTCTATATCCACATTGGACGACCCGCCGAACATGGTCAGCGCAAGCCCGCCTTTCGCCTTTTCCTCGTGATAGGCCTGGTAGGCATCCTGCGGAAAACCGTCCCTTTCCAGGCCGCAGGCATGCGATGTGCTCATGATCCGGTTGCGCAGCACGAGTTTCTTGATGGTCAGCGGCTGCAAAAGCGGATCGCTGGCACGTACGGTCGATTGTTGGGTCATGGCACACCTCTTCTGTCGGGCGACAGGCTGCTTTCCTGCCCCGTTGGTTCACACGTAGCGGACACGCACCTTAGAGGACCTTTGACAGGAACTCCTGGGTTCTGGGGTCCTGGGGGTTGTCGAACAGGCTGGCCGGCGGGCCGCTTTCGCAAATCCTGCCCGCGTCGGTAAAATACACCCTGTCGGAAATCTCACGGGCAAAGCCCATTTCATGCGTGACGAGAATGCAGGTCATGCCATCCGCCGCCAGTTGCTTGATCGTCAGCAACACCTCGCCCACGGTTTCGGGGTCCAGCGCGGCGGTCACCTCGTCGAACAGCATGACATCGGGCCGCATGCACAGGCTGCGCGCGATGGCCACGCGCTGCTGCTGCCCACCGGACAACTCCGCCGGATAGGCATTCTCCTTGCCGTGCAACTGGACCTTGGCCAGCAACTCACGCGCACGCGCCTCGACCTCTTTCCTGTTTTCACGAAGCACCAGAAGGGGCGCCATCATCACGTTCTGCAAAACGGTGCGATGCGGAAACAGGTTGTATTGCTGAAAGACGATCCCGACCTTGCGGCGCAGCGCCAGCTTGTCGAGATTACCGTCATGAACCTCCTGCCCTTCGACCTGCACCGAGCCCCTGGTCACGGGCGTCAGCCCGTTGATGGTGCGGATCAGGGTGGATTTCCCTGACCCGGACGGCCCGATGATGCAAACCACCTCGCCCTTCATCACGGTAAGGTCGATGCCCTTGAGAACCTCGAAGGTGCCGAAACTCTTGTGCACATCCCTGAGGGCGACAATCGGCTGATCGGGCGTCCAGTTTTCTGATGGAGTCATGCGTCAAACTCTCCTGTCTCAGGACCCGGTGGCGAAACGGCGTTCAAGCCGGCGGGTATAAAGCGAAATCGGGTAAATGAAGACGAAGAAGATCGTCATCAGGAACAGGTAAAACGGGATCAGCAACTCGGGGCGCGCGCCTGCGGCCTCCATCGCCGCCTGCGTGTTGCCCAGCGCCTCGTTCACACCGAGGATCGCGGCCATCGGCGTCATCAGCGTCAGCAGCGCATACCAGTTCATCCAGGGCGGCATCATCCGGCGGATACATTGCGGCAGGATGACGTAACGCAATGTCTGAATCCGGGTAAACGCAAGGCTCTCGGCGCTTTCCCACTGGCCCGACGGGATCGAAGCCACCGCCCCGCGCAGGATTTCTGAGATGTTGGCCATCACCGGCAAGGCGAAACCGATCGTCGCCTTGACCCAGTCGGGGATCATCACCGTATCGCCCCCCGGCAGACGGATCTGGAACGGGATCAGGAACATGATCGCGAACAGGATCACCAGCCAGGGCGAATTCCGGAAAAGATGCGTGATCAGCTTGGCCGGAACGCGAACAATGCGGCTCGGGCTGATCTGCATGAACCCGAGGATCACGCCGGTCACCGTCGCAATCGCCATCGCCAGCACGCTCATCACGAGGTTCAGAACGAACCCCTCCAGGATGAAGGGCATCCAAATCACCAGTGTTGCCACCGCGCTCGGGCGCGCCTCGCCACCCTGCTGGGCCATCGCCGCCGCCGTTGCGGCCACGCACAACCCCGCCGCCAGCGCCGGGGCGCGCCATGTCAGCCGTGTCACGGAATATGCCGTCATTGTCCGTACCCCGGCAGTGCGAGCTTGCGCTCCAGCAACGCCATCGCCTTGGCGATGATCGCCACCAGCACGATGTAATAGGTGAACAGCAACAGCATCATTTCGGGCACGTTGACGTTGTCCGACCAGATACCGCTCAGCGAATAGGTGATTTCCGGCACCGCGATCACATAGGCAAGCGATGCCGTCTTGGCGAGGCTGACGATATTGTTCGTCAGTGCCGGCAGGCAGAACCGAAAGGCCAGCGGAAGGGTGATGTAGACGAAAATCTTGAAGTTGGAAAACCCGAGCGATTCCGCGGCCTCCGTCGTTGCCGTCGGCACCGCCTCCACGCCCGAGCGGAAAATCTCGACATTGTAGCTTCCGCCGAAAATGCCGATGGCGATCACCGCCCAGCCGAAAGAGCCGATCATCGGCTCGTACCAGCCCCCCATATCGACCTGCGGCGTGATCGCCCCGAGGCCGAAATAGAAAAACAGGAGTTGCACGATGGGCGGCGTGTTGCGGAAAATCTCGATATACGCGGCCACGCACCAGCGTACCGGCCGCAATCGCGAGGTCTGCGCACCGGCCCCGATCACGCCGATCACCAGCGACACGGCGACAATGGCGGCGATCAGCTTGACCGACACCAACATGCCCTCCAGCAGGCGCGACCAGTCATAGGAATCGTAGAACGGTGAAAAATTCAGCCCGGTCGTATCGTAAAGCCGTTCAAAATAGGGTGCGATGAGATCCAGCACAGATGCGTGTCCCCTGGGTGCACGGGCGGCGTGTCCGCATATGGCAAACGCCGCCCGGAAGTTTCAGAAAGCCTGTTCAGTATGCGCCCGGATCAGTTCTCCAGGTACGAGTCGTCATACTGGAGCTTTTCATGCATTCCCGCCAGCCAGGGCGAGGGTTTCACACCCCATTTCTCTTCCAGTTCGATCAGGGTGCCCTCTTCGTGCCACTTGTAGGCCATCCCGGACATGAACGCGCCCCAGATGCCGTCTTTCTCTTCCAGCGGAACCGCCGCGCCCCAGGGGTTGGAGAACACCGTCTCGACGGGCATCTCGTAGCCCTCCCAGTCACCGCTGGCCAAATCCGCGGCAATCGAGGTGTCGTCATAGACCCACGCCACGCATTTGCCCGAGCGCAGCGCCTCCTTGGCCTCGGTATTGCCGCCGAACGCCACCACATTGGCATTGAATTCGACCTCTGCGATCTTGTTGTAGAAAACGCCCTGCTTGCCACAAACCGGCTTGCCCGCAATGTCGTCCCATGACGAGATCACGCCCTCCCTGGCCATCAGGGTCGGCCCCGATGTCCAATAGGCCGGTTCGACGATCCCCACGACCTTGCGGCGGTCGGGCCTGTCCGACATGGCCCCGATCAACAGATCGAACGGCGCCACGATCAGCAAGGCTATGGCGGCACCCCGGACCCCGAGCAGAAAACCACCCCGGATTTCCACTTCCACAACCTCGGCCAACTGGCAGACGCGGTCGAGGCCTCATAAGGAATACCCCATGCCTCCCCAGCCCCCCGCCGCGCTTTCCCTGTGGAGCGATACCGCCAGCCAGCCACCGCAGACGGCGGCGCTTGACCGGGACATCACATGCGATGTCGCCATCGTGGGGGCCGGGTATACCGGCCTCCACGCCGCGCTGGCATTGGCCGCGGCGGGGCTGAGCCCGGTCCTCCTCGAAGCCGCAGATCTCGGCGCGGGCGGCAGCGGGCGCAACGGCGGCGTGGTTTCTGCAAAATTCCGCAGAAGCTACCCCGACCTCGCCCGGCAACACGGTCTCGAAACCGCAAGGCGCATGTATGACATCGCCCATGCCAGCGTCCGGCACCTGCAAGAGACACTGGACCGCTTCGACCTGGCCGATACCGGATTTCGCAAGTCCGGCGCGCTCAAATGCGCCCATACCGACAAGGCCTTTGCCCGCATCAAGGCGGAAACCGACTGGCTGGAAAACGCCTTCGGAAGCAGCGCCGGTCGCATCCTGAGTTCCGACGAAGTGCAGGAGGAAACCGGCAGTTCCATCTTCCACGGCGGCATCCTGCAAGAGGACGCCGGAACGATCCACCCCCTTCGCTATCTCCATGCCCTGGCCGGGGCCGTTACGAAGCAGGGCATTGCGCTGCATACCCGGACGCCGGTTCAAACCCTGAGGGAAGACCCGACCGGCGTGATCCTCGAAACGCCGGGCGGGCGCGTGCGCGCCGCTCAGGTGCTGCTGGCGACCAATGCCTATTCGTCGCTCACCGGCGCATCCGACACCGTTGCGCGCTGCCTCGTCCCGTTCCGCAGCGCCATCATCGCCACCGAACCACTGCCCGACCAGCTTGACCGTCAGATACTGCCCTCCGAGCGAAGCTATACCGAAACCCATCGGATGATGCGCTGGTTTCGCAAGGTCGACGGCAGGGTTCTCTTTGGGGGCCGGGGTGCCCTCGGCGCGGTCGACTCTCCAACCGCCTTTCGCCGGCTCGAAAAGGCCCTGCACCACACATTCCCGGAACTGCGCGACCTGCGCACCGAATATCGCTGGTCGGGCTATGTCGCGCTGACGCTCGATGGCCTGCCCCAGGCGGGCCGCCTCTCGCCCAATGTCAGCTATGCCGCCGGATTCAACGGCGCCGGTGTCGCCATGTCCGGCTATGTCGGCCACCGGATCGCCGGGGCAATGACGGGCCGCCCCGCCGAACTCGGCCTCATTCACCGGGACCGCCCGCTCAAACTGCCCTTCTACCCCCTGCGCTCGCTCGGCGTCAGGGCGGTGACGTTCGGCTACGAGCTGATGGACATGCTGGAATAGGCTGCATGGCACAAGCCGCATAATCCGCGCCGACCGGAGCCAACCGCCTCCGCCGCATCCTGCGGCACCGCCCCATCGTTGACGCCGCGCTCTCTAGCCCACGATCTCGAATGCGGGGTCGTAGCTGACGGGAAAATTGACCGAACGCGCGATGAAACAGACATCGTGAATACGCTCGTGAAGCGCGGCCGCCTTTTCCATATCCGTCCCCGGCAGGACCTTTATGCGCGGGCGCAGGGTTGCCGACACAAAGCGCCCCGCGCCTCCGGCAGCGACGTCGCCCGTGGCCACAGGGGTATCCTCATAAGCGGTCACCACAATTCCCGCGTCCGAGGCAAAATGCAGATACCAAAGCATGTGACAGGCCGACAACGCCGACAAAAGAAGGTCTTCGGGATTCATCTTTGCCGGATCGCCCCCGAGAAGAGGATCGTTCGAACATGGCACAACGGCCTTGCCCGGCACGGCGATGTTCCATGTGCGATCATAGCTGCGATAGCCCGACGTACCCTCGCCACGGTTTCCCGTCCAGACCACCTGAGAGGTGTAATCATGTTCCATTCAGATATCCTGTCCTGTCAGTTCCGTTCAGGGCCGTGCCACCCGGCGGGGCGCGCCCGATCCCATGATGCCAGCAGGCGCCACGAAACGCACGCCTCCGCAGCCCCTGCCGATATGTTTATGCAACGTTCTGCGCCCGTTGCGGTACGGGGTGCGGCGTGCGGGAACTGACCGCAATCCGGTTCAACAGGTTGATCGCTCCGATCGCAACGGTGAGCTGCGCGATTTCAGCCTCGGAAAACGCCGCGCGCACGGCCTCATACGCTGAATCGGGAACGCCGGTGTCGGAAATGAGCGTAACGCTGTCGGTCCATTCAAGCGCGGCCCGCTCCCGCGCGGTGAAGAACGGCGATTCACGCCATGTCGAGACAAGATGCAGTTTTTGCGCATCGAGCCCATCGGTCAGAGACTCCTTCACATGAATGTCGACACAATAGGCGCATCCGTTGATCTGCGATGCGCGGAGTTTCACGAGATGCAAAATGTCCCGATCAATCTCCGATGCCCTGATCGCGCGATCAAGGCCCATGACGGAATTGAAAAGGTCCGGCGCGAGGTTCGGGATATTCATACGGGGCTGCATGGGGCGTTCCTTTGCTGTTGCCTGCGAATCATGGATATATTATGTCGACGATTAATCCAGCCGCAACCCGTCCCCAGGAGACGCATCGAAAATGAGACGTTTAAGCGATGGTGTCGAAGCCGCCCTCCATTGCGCCCTGGTGCTGACGGCGCTGCCCGACGGCAATGTTCTGCCGGGTCGAAGCCTGGCGGAACTGCATGGCGTATCGGAAACCTATCTGCTCAAACATCTCCGCAGCCTCGCAGCCGCCGGTATCGTCGATGCGCTCCCCGGACCGCGTGGCGGATACCGGCTGTCGCGCGCGCCCGACCGCATCACATTGCTCGATATCGTCGAAGCCATCGACGGGCGCGGCCCCGCCTTCGTCTGCCGTGAGATACGGCGCAGGGGGCCGGGCAAAACCGGCAACCCCTGCGCCTACAAGACCGATTGTTTCATCAAAACCCGCATGCTCGAAGCTGAATCGGCATGGCGCGACGCATTGCGCGCCCAGACGCTGGCCGATCTGGTGGCGGATGGCGAAACGATGATCGACGAGGACAACAAGCGCGCCATCGCCAGCTTCATAGATGAGGCAAAGCGTTGACCGGATCACCTCTCGCCAGACGGGTTTTGAAACCCGCGTCCAGCGGCGATTGAAACGCCCTCAGACGATATGACGCTCAGTCGCAGGTCAGATCCGCCTCGATAAGAAACGGCCCCCGCCGCTCCATCGCACGGGCAAGCAGCGCGTCGAACTCGGCCACGGTGCCGGCGCGCGCCGCCTCGACGCCCATTCCGTTTGCAAGTGCGCACCAGTCCAGATCCGGATCGCGCAAAGACATCATGCCAATGGCCTTTTCACCGGGCGTTTCCACGCCCACGTTGCGCAGCTCGCCCTTCAGGATCGCATAGGCGCGGTTCGACAGGATGACCGATACCACGTCCAGCCCCTCGCGCGCCTGCGTCCAGAGCGCCTGAAGCGTGTACATCCCCGATCCATCCGCCTGCAACACGACCACCTTGCGCTCGGGACAGGCCACCGCCGCACCGACGGACAACGGCAGGCCGATCCCGATCGCCCCGCCGGTCAGCTTGAGCCGGCTATGCGGCGCGGCCCCGGCAAGCGCCTCGAAGATCGGACCGCCCGAGGTCAGCGCCTCGTCGCAGATGATCGCCCCCTCCGGCAGGCGGTTGGCAAGCGCCGCGCCAATGCCTGCGGGCGTCAGCGGGCCTTGTTCTGGCGGTCGCGCAGCGCGCGGGGCCTCCCGGCGGGGCTCAAGCGTATGCGCACCAACGGCGCGGCCAAGGCGCGACAATGCCTCCGCAGCGTCCTGACCGGGCGCACAAAGCTGATGCCGAAGGGCATCGTCCGGCAACAGGCGATGCGGCTTGTCCGGATAGGCGAAAAACGCGACCGGTTCTTCCACCCCGACAAGAATGCAATGCGCCGTTCCCGACAGCCGCGCAACGGCATCGTCCACCGGATAAGGCAGCGCTTCGACCGGAACCTGCCCTGCACCGGCCTCCATCCGCGCGGCACTGTTGCGCGCCAGCACGACAGCGCCCGTCGCCTGCGCGATCCGGTCCGCCTCTTCCACGGCCGCCCGGCTGGCAAGCGCCCCGTTGCCAAGCAGGATGACCGTGGGCCGCCCCTCGCGCAGAACCTCCGCCACGGCGGCAATCTGCGCCTCGGTCGGTCGGACCGGCGCTTGCGGACCGCGCGCACAGGCGCTGTCGATCGCCGCGTTCCAGGCCGTGTCCGCAGGCAGGATCAGGGTGGATATCATCCCGCTCCGCGCCGCGTCTATCGCCTCGGCGGCATCGAACGCCACGCTGGCGGCGGTGCGGCTGGTGCGCACCCAACCGGACCATGTCCGCGCAAGCCCCTCGATATCGCTGGCCAGCGGTGCATCCAGATGGCGGTGATCGGTGGCATGGTCTCCCACCACGTTCAGCACCGGCACCCCGGCCCGCATGGCGTTGTGCAGATTGGCCCCCGCATTGGCAAGTCCGGGCCCGAGATGCAGCAGCGTGGCCGCGGGACGGCCGGTCATGCGCGCATACCCGTCGGCTGCGGCGGCGGCCACCCCTTCGAACAGGCACAGAACGCACCGCATGCCCTCGGCCCCGTCAAGCGCCGCGACAAAATGCATCTCGGACGTGCCGGGATTGGCGAAACAGACCTCCACCCCCGAATCCACCATCGTCTTCACAAGACTTTCCGCACCGTTCATCCCTGTTCTCCTGCTTCCTTCGCGGCAGCCAGCGCGCGCATATGCGCCATGGCATCCGCCGCCTCCATCACCGTTCCATAACGCATCGCCATATCGAAAAGCGCAACCGCATGGTTGGCCTCTCCCCTGTCGAAACACCCGTCCGACACGACAGCCACCCGAAAACCGTGACTGAAGGCATCCACCGCGCTGGCCCGCACACAGCCGGATGTGGTGGTGCCCGTAACGATCACGCTGTCGCGGTTCAGCCGCCTCAGCGTCGTCGCAGCCGCCGTGCCGAAAAACATCGACGGCCCCCGCTTGCGAAAGACGATTTCGCCCCCGGCGGGCCTGACGGCATCGACGATCCCGTTCCCCTCACGCCCCGAACCGCCAATATCCGGGGGCTCGCCGGTGCGCGCGTTCTTCCAGCGCCAGTTGGCGCAATCCCAGCCATCCGCACGGGCGCGTCCCGTCGAATAGATCACCGGCACCCCGTGCCGCCGCGCCGCACCGATCAGCGCCCCGATACGCCCTATGGCCGTCCACCCCTCGCGCCCGCAACTGTTGGGCCAGCGCCGGATGCTGTCGCGGATATCGGCCTCTGGATCGTCCCCGGCAAAGGACCATGACACATCGACAACCAGCAAGGCGGGCGCACGCCCCAGCCCCTCGGGCCCCGTCAAACCGGTCTGCCGGAGCCGGGCCGCATCCGCCGCGCTCAGGTAGCGCTCCCAGATCATTGTGCCCCCGGCGGAAGCGCGAAAAGCCCCCCGGGCAGCCGGGCAAGCCAGCCCTGCACCCCGGCGCTGTCCATCACATTGGAATGTTTCGCATCCAGATCGAAAAGCGCCAGCGCATGGCTCGCCTCCCAACGGTCGAAACAGACATCGGCCACCACGACACTGCGCAGGTTCAGACTGAACGCATCCACCACGGTCGCCCGCACCGCATCCGAGGTGTCGCCCCCCGCCAGGATCACCCCGTCGGCGCGCAGCAGGTTGAGATGACCCATCAGATCGGTCTCGAAAAACGCCGAAGGCGCGCTGCGGTTCAGCACGATATCGGACGCAGCACTTTCAGGCAGCACATCCTGCGGCCGGTCCGGGCCGGTCTCCTTGTCCTCCCGGCCCTCAAGCACATGGATCACCGGAATACCGGCCTGCCGCGCCATGCACGCCAGCCGTGCCAGCGCCCGGCGCTCCGCCTCGATGCCGGTATGAAGCAGGATAAGCGCAGGGCGCTCGGGCAGCGCCCCATACGCGCCATAGCCCGCCCCGCCGAACACCTCCCGGTCGCGCCCGGTCAGAAAGCGGTCCCAGATCGCCCCGCCCATGATGACGGCCTAGTCCGCCACCAGGTGATCGGTCCCCACCTGCCGGAACTGCCGCGCCGGTGGCACGTAATCGAGATTCCGGATCGGCGAGGGCAACTCGACCACCGGCGCGCCCATCAACTGGCTCCGGTCCGTCGTCGGATCGGGATCGGGCACCGCAGCCATCAGCCTTTGCGTATATTCGTGTTTCGGGTTGCCGATAACCGCATCCCGCGGGCCGATCTCCACGATCTCGCCCATATACATGACCGCAACCCTGTGGCTGACCCGCTCCACGATAGCCATGTCGTGACTGATGAAGAGATAGGAAAGCCCCAGTTCCTCCTGAAGATCCACCATCAGGTCGACCACCTGCGCCTTCACCGAAACGTCAAGCGCCGAAACGGCCTCGTCGGCGATCACCACCTTCGGGTCCAGCATCAGCGCCCGCGCAATGCAGATCCGTTGCCGCTGCCCGCCCGAAAACTCGTGCGGCAGGCGCGAAATCATACCGGCCTCCAGGCCCACGCGCTCCAAAAGATGCTCTCCCTTCTCGCGCGCCTCCGCCTTGCTGGCCAGCCCGTGACACAGCAAAGGCTCCGACAGGATATCGCCGATGCGTTGCTTGGGATCGAGCGAACTGAACGGGTCCTGAAACACCATCTGCATGTTGCGGCGCAGATAGGACACATCGGACGGGTTCGAGGATTTCACCTCGCGCCCGTCAAACACGATCTCGCCGGAATTCGGTTGATTCAGGAAAAGCAGGCTGCGGCCCGTGGTCGATTTCCCGCACCCGGACTCTCCCACGAAAGACAGCGTTTCACCCGGATAAAGGTCGAAGTTCAACCCCTCCACCGCATGCACCTGCCCGATGGTGCGGCGCAACGCACCGCCCTTCACCGGAAACCGCGTGACAAGGTTGCGCACACTCAGGATCGGCTTTCCCGCCGCCGCGTCCGACGGTTTCAACGGCACATGCCGCGCCTCGCCCAGCCGGGGCACGGCGTCGATCAGCATCTTGGTATAATCGTGACCGGGGCGCTCGAAAATTTCCCCGACCGGGCCGGTTTCCAGAGAATACCCCGAGCGCATCACCATGACCCGGTCGGCCATGTTGGCTACCACGCCCATATCGTGTGTCACGAAAAGGATCGCGGTGCCGCTCTCTCGCTGGACCTCGTTGAGCAAGTCCAGGATCTGCGCCTGAATGGTCACGTCCAGCGCCGTGGTCGGCTCGTCCGCGATCAGCAGCCGTGGCGAACAGGCAAGCGCGATCGCGATCATGATGCGCTGGCGCATCCCGCCCGAAAACATGTGCGGATAGTCCCGGAACCGCCGCGCCGCATCCGGGATGCGAACCCGGTCGAACAGGCGAATCCCCTCGCGTGTGGCCTCGGCATCCGACAGGTCGCTGTGCTGGCGCAGCATCTCCTTGACCTGGGCCCCCACCGTCAGCACCGGATTGAGGCTCATCATCGGTTCCTGAAAGATCATGCTCGCGACTTCGCCGCGCAGGCTGCGCATGGTGCGTTCCGAAGCGCCGATCACCTCTTGCCCGCCAAGCCGGATCGAGCCATTGACCTGCGCGCCCTTGGGCAACAGCCCCATGATGGCCATCGAGGTCACGCTCTTGCCCGAACCCGACTCGCCCACCACGGCCAGGGTCTCACCGGCGTTGATACGGAAATCCACGTCATGCACGACCGAGCTTTTGCCAAAGGCAATGTTCAGCTTGCGCACATCGACAACGGGGTCGCGGGACTGTTCAGGCATCTCTATTGACCTCCCGGTCTGGATTGAAATCCGGCCTGCGCCCTCGACCGTTCCGAGGTCGGGGCCCAGGTGATCTTTTCAAGCTCGTAAAGCCCCTCAAGCACCTCGCGGGTCACGGGGATACCCTTTGAAAAGGCCATGTCGATACAGGCCTGCGCATCCGTCGCCCCGGTCTCTCCGGCAGGGATCGTCAGCCGCGGCGCGCGCCAGGCAAGGATATGCGTTCCGTCGAAGGCTTCGGGCAACTCGCCCGGCTTCACCGCCCCCGCCAGCCACCGATCCAGATCCTCGCGCCCCTCGCCACACAGCAGCACTGGCCGCGCCTCCTGCTCCGCCGACCAGCCAAGCAACGTCCAGCGCATCACCCGGCCCTCGCCCCGGACAGCCACGGCCGACAGGCCATAATCGGCCCCCGTCAGCAACACCGCAGGCAGCAGCGACACCTCGCTCGCGCCGGTCACCCGACACGCCACCACGCCATGTTCCTTGGCGTGGGCGCCGCAATAATCCATCACGGCGGGCCCGGCCTCCAGCCAGGACACGCCACTGGCCTCCACCGACAGCACCCCCTCGCTCCACTGCCGCTGCAAGCCCCCCGAAGGACGCTCCCCAAGCGCGGCGATATCTCCCAGCACCTCGGGCGCCATGCTCGCCGCATTGGCAACAAGAAAGGACGCCCGGTCAGCGGTCCCGAAAGCGTATCCACGGGCGCGGATCGACCACGGCAGGACGCGTGTCAGTTCGGAATAGGCAACAAAAGACGACGTGCTCACAATGCGATCTCCCGTTTTGTGTCGGCGGTTTCGGGCCCTGTATCGACCTGCCCGGCAAAATCCGGCGGAAGCGGATCGAACTGATAGAACGTGCCCCGGACATAGCGGATACTCAGCGGCGTCGCGCAGCGCACGCCAAGGCAAGCCAGGAAAAACCGGATCAGGTTCGACGGCAGGAAATCGCGATGCGCGATGCTGTCGCGGATCTCGGCATAGGGCAGCCCATCCAGATATTGCACCCGCGAAACGGCGTAATGCAGATCGGGGCAGGCCATCACGACATCGCCCGCCTTCGCATCGTCCTCCCACGCGGTCAGAACCGAAGCCAGCCGCTGGATCAGGCCGACATGGTCGATGAAGGATTCGAAATGTTCGTGCGGGTCGACGATCCGCTCTCCCCGGCGCTGCTCGCCATTATCGACCGAATGATACCAGAAATGCTGATGGGTCGAGGCATGGCCCCGGTCGATCTTCAGCGCCCAGCCGTAGTTGCGCCGCAGGATCGCCCGCAGATCGCCCACCGGCATGGCCGGGTCCGCCACCCGCTGCCGCGATGCCCCGATACGCAGGTAGGGCGCGATCGCATCGCAGAATCCGGGCACGAGATCCATCAGGAGGCTGTTCAGTTGCTCCTGGCTTTCGCCATTCATCGTGGCGGCGGCACGGTCCGCGAAATCGCCCCATGTCCCGAACGTCGCCTCGCCCAGCCAGCCCGCCGCGCATTTCAGATCCCTGAGCATCCGCTCGTTGGAAATGACATAGCTTTCGGTCTGCTCGTCCGTCCGGGCGTAAAATGCCTCGGCGCGCGTAATCGACGCCCGCATCCTGGCCCGCCCCTCGTCCGTGACCGGCTGCGCCTTGGCATAGGCAAGCGCCAGTTCGCGCACCGTCACCCAGGTGGCCACCCAATGCGGCCAGCGTTGCAGCGCCACGCACATCCCCTGCCCCGACGAATTGCCGATCCCCAGTTCGCGGGCGATTTCGGGCGCCAGTTGCGCGGCATCCGGGTTGCGCAGCCGGGCGACCGCATTGGCGAAATCCAGCGAGAAGACCCGCACCAGGTAGATCGCAAACAGGTCCGCAAAGAACGGATGGTTCAGCGGGTGATCCTCGGGCAGCCCCTGATAGGAAATGGACCCGTTGCGCCCGCTGGCCTGAAACCCGCCATTGCGCATCAGATAGCCAAGGCCGGCCTCCGGATCGGGTTGCCGCCCTTCGGCCAGCGCATCCACCACCGCATCGAAATGCCGGCTGCTGCGGTTCGCCGGTGTCCAGCCGATCACATCGGCATCGGTCCGCATGCCGCCTTCCTCTTTCACGTCGAACGTATCGAACTCCTGCGCGATACGCTCCTCGCTGGCGACATCCACGAACAGCGCCCCGAACATGTCGCGATTTGCGCCGTCGGCACGCCGCCCGACCTTCTCGATCCCGTCCCAGGGATAGGCGCGGGCGATATAGGTAAAGGCATGGCCCGGCGTCTCGATCCGGTAGACGAACTTGCCCGCGCCATCGTGATCGCACGCGCTCGACAGCAACACGATGCGCCAGTTTTCCCCGGCCATCTTGCGCACGATCAGATCGGCAAAGCTCATCCGCGACGCCTTGAAACACTTCAGCGTATCGACCCGCATCACCTCGTGCTCCGGGCGCATCAGGGCGCATACCCGCTCCGCCCCCTCCGCACCGGCAAACTCGACAAGCTGTTCTCTGAGAAAGGCTGGCAGCCTCCGGATTTCCATACCGTCCGGCATCGGACCACTCCTCTGGAAAGATTTGTCCTTACTCCTCATCGTTCAGACTCGAACCGACGAGGTAGAATGTGAAGACCGTCAGCGCGACAGCCCCGCCCGGCCCGAGGCTCATCATCGGGCGGATCGGCAGGAACATGGAGCCGTCACGCACCATCCCGCCCCAGTCCGGCGCTGGCGGCGGCACGCCGAGACCGAGGAAACTGAGGCTCGCCGAGGTGAAGATCGCCAGCGACACGTTGATCGCGAACTGCGCATAGATCACGCGCATGGTGTTGGGCATGATATGATGGCGGATGATCCAGCCGCCCCCCGCCCCGGTCGCGCGGGCCGCGTCCACATACAGCGTCTCGCGCACCACAAAGACCTGCCCGCGCACCAGCCGCGCCACCGTGGGTGCCGTGACCACGCCAAGCGTGAAGGCCAGGTTGACGACCGACGGCCCCAGCATCGCCGTGATGATGAGCGCCAGGACAAGTCCCGGCAGGGCGATGAAAATGTCGATCACCTGCACCAGCACAAAATCGACCCAGCCCCGGAAATACCCGGCGGCAAGCCCGACCGGCACCCCGATCAGCACCGCGATCACCGCCGCCGACGCCCCGACCTGAAGCGACACGCGCGTCCCGAAGACGATCCGCGAAAAGATGTCCCGGCCAAGGTTATCGGTGCCGAACGGATGCGCCCAGGACGGGCTGGCCAGCACGTCTCGTGTGGTTTCCGTCGGGTTGAACGGCGCGATCAGCGGCGCAAAAAGCGCGATCAGCGAAATCATCACCAGAAGCGTGAGGCCGAGACCGAGCCGGAATGACATCTTTTTCATCTCGTCACCTCCCCTTATGTCGCCGTCCGGACAAGCGGATTCACCAGCCCGTAAGTGAGGTCAGCCAACAGGTTCAACAGCATGACCCCCACGATGATGATCATCCCCACCGCCAGCATCACCGGAAAATCCCGCGCCGAGATTGCATCGACCAGAAGCCGCCCCATGCCGGGCATCGAAAAGACGGTCTCGGTCACCACCGCCCCGCCCACCAGCTGCCCCAGCGACAGGCCCGCATAGGTGATCAGCGGCATCATCGAATTGGGCAGGATGTGCCGGTAGGAAATGCGCGCCTCGGAAATGCCCTTGGCCCGTGCGGCCTTGATGAACAGGCTGTTCTCGATGGATTTGTATTCCGCCTTGAAGACGAGGCTGAATGAACTGAAGTAGAAAAAGCACAGCGTCGCCACCGGCAGGATCATATGCCTCAGATGCGTGATCACGCCGTCCGACCAGGGCGCCCAGCCGGTCGTCGGAAGCCATCTGAACTGCACCGAGAAGATATAGATCAGAAGCAGCCCGAGGAAAAAGTTCGGAACGGTGATGCCGATGATGCTGATCCCGGCGGTAACCCGTTCGACCACCCCGCGAAAGACCGGGATCGAATTGATCAGCGCGGTCCCGATGACCGCCACGGCAATCGCCCAAAGCGCCAGTTCCAGTGTCAGCGGCAGCGCGGCGGCGACCATATCGGACACCGCTTGCTGCGTCGAATAGGACCGTCCCAGATCGCCCGACAGGGCGCTGCTCATCCAGTCCCAGTACCGGGTCAGAAGCGGCCCGTCGAACCCCAGCCGGGCGTTCAGTTCGGCAATCGCCTCGGGCGAGGCATCCTCGCCCAGCATGATTGCGGCGGGCGTGCCGAGAAAGGACGTCACGGCTGCGAACAGAAGGAACGTCAGGATGATGACGTTCGGAATCATGATCGCAATCCTCGACAGGATCATTGCCAGCATGGTGATCTACCCCCTTGACCGTGCTGCGGGACGGGTTTCGACAGGCTTCATGGCGCTCATCGCATCACGAAGGGGTCTGAAACCTTTTCGCCCGACAGGTCTGCGAAAATGGCCTTGGTCTGCGTATAGTCGTGGATCGCCTCTATGCCGCCCTCGCGCCCGTAGCCGCTGTTGGCCGAGCCCCCGAACGGCATCGCATAAGACGTCACACGATATGTATTGATCCAGAAGCGCCCCGCCGGGATCGCGCGGGCCGTGCGATAGGCCTTGCCGAAATCCGAGGTAAAGACACCGCCCGCAAAGGCATAATCGGAATCCCGCGCCATGCGGATCGCCTCGTCTTCCTCGCGGAAACGCAGAACGCTCAGGACCGGCCCGAACAATTCGTTGCGCACGATGGGAAAATCCTGATCGCCGCATTCGACGATGGTCGGCTCGAAGAACCAGCCCTTGTCGAACCCGCCGCGCCCGCCGCCGGTCAGGATTTTCGCCCCCGCCTCCTGCGACTTGCCCAGAAGGTCCTCGATCCGGTCGCGCTGGGCCCTGGTCGCCAGCGGCCCCATATGGGTGTCCTCGCCCATCGGGTCGCCGATGATGATCTCGCCCGCACGCGCGACCAGCTTCTCGAGGAAACGGTCGTAAATCCCGTCCTGCAACAGCAGCCGCGACCCCGCGGCGCAGCTCTGCCCGCTGGCGGCGAAGATCGCCGACATCATGCCGTTCACGGCGCTGTCGACATCCGCGTCGTCATACACCACCACCGGGGATTTGCCGCCCAGTTCGAGGGACAGCATCGCGATATTCTCCGCCGAGGCGGCGATGATCTTGCGCGCGGTCTCGACCCCGCCGGTAAAGCTGATACGCCGCACCTTGGGATGCGAGGTCAACGTCTGCCCGCACGGGTTGGCCGACCCCGTCACGATGTTGAAAACCCCGTCGGGCACACCCGCCTTGCGCATGATTTCGGCGAACGCCGTGACCGCGGCCGAGGCCTCCTCCGAGGGCTTGACCACGATCGTGTTTCCCGCGGCCAGCGCCGGGGCGATCTTGAACGCGGACAGTTGCAGTTGCGAGTTCCACGGAACCACGGCGGCCACGACCCCCAGAGGCTCCCGCACGATCATGGCCAGCGGCGCGTCCGGTCCGGTCGGCGGCAACTGCCCCTCCACCTTGTCGGCCAGCCCGCCATAATATTCGTAGATTTCGGCAAGGTTCTTCGCCTGCCAGCGGGTCTCGCGCAGGAGTTTCCCGGTATCCGTCGTTTCGGCGATGGCCAGTTCGGGCCCCGCCGCCTCGAGTTCGCGCGCCACGCGTTTCAGGACATTGCCGCGCTCCCGCGCGCTCATCCGGGACCACGGGCCGCTCTCGAATGCCCGGTGCGCGGCCCGTACGGCCCGGTCCACATCCTCTTTCGTCGCTTCGGGGAAGCTTGCCCAGACCTCCTCGGTCGCCGGGTTGATCGAGTCGAAACGCCCGCCATCCGAGGCGTCGCAATATTCGCCGTCGATGAACATCTGAAAAGTCTTGGTCATGGCCGCCCCATATTTCATTGGTTCTGCGCCGGCCCGCGCGTATGGATACGCCGGGCCGGCAGGTCTTCTGCTTCGGGGCGGCCGGACCGCCCCGGACATCACGGCATCACTCTTCGCTCAGCCAGAAATACCGAAAGCGCGGGATCAGGTCGGGCATCGGCGTGTAACCATGAACTTCAGTGCGCAACGCACTGAATTCGGTGGCGAAACCGACCGGGATATAGGGAAGATCCTCGACGATCTGCACCTGCACCTTCTGATACAGATCTTCACGCACCGCCTGATCCGACGTGGTGCGCGCCTCGTCGATCCAGGCATCCACCTGTTCGTTGCTGTAGCCGGTGGAATTCGCCGTGCCCTCGCTCGAGAACAGGTACTGGATCAACCCGTCCGGATCGGCCCGCTGGGTCCAGCGCATCGGGGTGAAGTTGATCTCGCCCGAAACCGTCTTGGCGTAGTATTCGCTCTGCGGCACGGGGGCGAGCTGCACATTGAGCCCGATCTGGTCGAGGCTTTCCTTCACCAGTTCGCTGAACCGCCGCAGCGCATCGCCACTCGGCGACGCAAGGCTCAGCGTCGTGCCCTCCAGCCCCGCATCCTTCAGGATCTGGCGCGCCCTGTCGGGATCGTAGGAATAATCCGGCAGGCCGCTCGGGGTCCACCACAGGCCCTCGGGCGTGAACCCGTTGCTGACCGTTCCCTGACCTTCCCACAGGATCTCGTTGATCCGGTCGCGGTCGATGCCATAGGCGATCGCCTTGCGAAGCTCGTGGTTGTTATAGGGCTCCTGCCCGTAGTTCATCTGCAACGAATACCACTGGCCGCCATCGGACTGGACCAGCTTGATATCGGGGCTGGCATCCGCAAGCTTGGTGTCCAGCGGCGTCAGGTGGCCGATATAGTCGATCTCGCCAATCGTCATCCGCTGGATGCCGATCACGTTGGAGGCGATGTTGTTGAACTCCACCCGGTCGAGATAGGGCATGCCCTCCTGCCAGAACTCCTCGTTCCTGACCACCGACAACTCCGATCCGCGGGTCCATTCCTCGAACTTGAAGGGCCCGGTGCCGACCGGGTGCATCCCGACATCCTCGCCATAGGTCTCGGCCGCCGCCGGTGAGGCCATCAGACCCGCCCGGTCGGTAAAAAGCGCCAGCAACGGCGGATAGGGTTCGATCATGTTGATCGCGACGGTGTGCTCGTCGACCACCTCGACACTCTCGATGACCGCCTCGAGCTGCTTGCGCTGCGACGACCCCGCATCGGGATCGAGACGCGTGTCGAGGTTCCATTTCACGGCCTCGGCATTGAACGGCGTGCCGTCGTGGAAACTCACGCCCTCTTCCAGATGCAGCACCACCCGCTTGCCGTCGTCCTCGAACTCCCAGCTTTTGGCCAGGCCGGGCCGCAGCGAGAAATCCGGGTTCAAGTCGACCAGCCTGTCGAACATCAGGAACAGGATCTGGCGTTCCGTCCATTGCGTCGATTGCAGCGGGTTGAGGGTACGCACATCGCTGATGAAACCGACATCGAGCGTGCCGCCGTAAACCGGCTCGCTCTCCTGCGCCATGGCCGAAAGGGCCACACCGCAGGACAGCATCGCGCCCCCGGTTATCCTGAGAAAGTTTTTCATAATCATGTCAGACCTCCAGTTGGGTTTGTCCTGGCATTCGCCGTTATTGGCCCTTTGCGGGCGGTTATGCTCGGTCCTCCGCAAGCGGACGACCGGCCTGATCCGTTCCCATCAGCTTCATGTCGTTGAAACGATCGCCGATCCGGTGATGCGGACGGCCACCGCTCGCCGCGCCCAGCGCGACCACGATCTCGTCATGGGCCGGAGCGTCGGGAATATCGAAAACCATCGTCAGGAAATGCGAGCGGGTGCCCTTTTTGGCCTCCAGCTTGTGCGTCAGCGGCAACTGGATCGAAATCCCCGCCCCGCCCCGCGTATTGGTGAAAGGCAGGAATGAATCCCCCTCCGCCGCCACCCGAAAGGCGTTCCCGAAATACAGCGTATGGATCAGCCCGGCGGCATGTTCGATCTCGCCCGATGTGCCGACCACCGCCGCCTTGCCGAAGGCCTCGATATTCGCGGCCCCGTCCATCAGCCCGATAAGGCGCGGCACCAGTGCCTCGGACAGGGCCCTGGCATGGGCCAGGATCTGCGGCTGCAAATCCTCGACGAACCCCTGCCCGCTCCACGGATTGACGATCACGGCGGCGCAGGCCGCCTGCCGTTGCGGCGTTTCTGCCGCGCGGCCACCCTCGATGAACGTGTCCTCGACGTGATCGACGATCTTTCTGATGCGCACTTCGCTCATGACTGCCTCCTGTCCGCGCCGCCCTCTTGCGCAAGCACGCTGTTGGCGATCCGATGGCACTCCACGCCCACGGGCACGCCGCAATAGATGGTAATCTGCGTCAGGATCGCCTTCAGTTCGTCCTGCGTGACGCCGTTGGTCAGCGCCCCGCGGAAATGAAGCTCCCACTCATGCATGCGGTTGAGCGCGGCGATCATCGTCAGGTTCATGATGCTGCGCGTCCTGGGGTCCAATGTCTCGTCGCCCCATGCCGCGCCCCAGCAATACTCGGTGATGAACGACTGAAACTCCCTGGAAAAATCGCTCGCCCTGCTCAGGGAATTTTCCACATACTCGGCGCCCAGCGTCGCCTTGCGCTTTTCCAGCCCGCGTTGATAAAGCTGCCTATCCATTTGCCATCCCCTGATTGCCTTCACTGTCCCGCTTGAGAAATTCGCCGATATACCCGGCAAGCTGATCCGACGCCTCGACAAGAACGCTGTGCTTGAGACCCGGCAGGATGCGCAGTTCCGATCCGGGAATGAGACGGTGCATCGTCTCCGCCATGCGCACGTTGGAGCCCACGTCGCATTCGCCCGTCATGACCAGCGTCGGCGCCGCGATCTCGTGCAGCGTATCCACAAGCTCCGTCGTCCCGAAGACCCGGTAAGCCTCCAGGTAGGACGGCAGATCCACGGCCTTGAGTTCGGCGATGCGGCGCTCGATCACCTCGGGATTCCGCTTTGCGAAATCCTCGGTGAACCAGCGATCCTGCGCAGCCCCCGTAATCGCCTCGATCCCGCCCTCGCGGATCATCTGCAATCGCGAAACGACCTTTTCACGCTCCTGATCGGTGCGCCCGGCAACGGCCGAAAGGATCACCACGCGATCGAACCGGTCGGGCCAGCCATGGGCAAGACGTTGCGCGATCAGCCCTCCCAGCGAAAACCCGGCAAGATGCGCACGCTCGACCCCGGCCTCATCCATCATGCGAATCACGTCCGCCGCGAAGGCGTCGATCGAATATTCCCCGTCGATCACCGCCGAATCGCCATGGCCGCGCAGGTCGAGGCGCAGGATGTCGAAATCCTGCGACAGCACCTCCGCCACGCGATCCCAGCTGCGAAGATTGGCCCCGACGCCATGCACCAGAACCAGAGGCGCACCACGGCCCTCGCGCCGATAATGTATAAGGTCGTCCTTCGTGCGCATGGCCTGTTTTCACCCCCTGATTCCGCGTCTACGTCATATGGTATACCAATATACAATATGATGGACCTCCGTCTGTCAATATACTATGCTATCGACTGTCAGGCAGATGTCCGGCACAAGCGAACCGCGAAGATTCGAAGGGCAAAACCAATGGGCGATACCGGTGACTGGGCCATAGACGGCACGCAAACGCTGCGCGAAAAAACTGTCGCGGTTCTGAGGGAGGCCCTGCTCAATCAGGTCTTCAAACCCGGTGACAAACTGGTCGAACGCACCCTCGCCGATCGCACCGGCGTCAGCCGCACCAGCGTCCGCGAAGCCCTGCGCGAGCTCGAGGCCGAAGGGCTCGTGACCCGCGAATCGGGCAAGGGCGTCTTTGTCACGCGCGTATCGGTAAGCGAGGCGGCGCAGATTTACGAAGCGCGCGTGATCCTCGAATCCGCGACCGCGCGGCTCTTTGCGGAACGCGCCGGTCCGGAGGCCCTGGAAGCCCTGGACCGGGCCATCGAACGCGCCGAGGCCACCAACCAACCCGCGCAGGCCCAGCTTCACGCCCGCCGCCTGGACGAGGTGTCGGACGTGATCATGGAAGGCGCCGGGAACGAGGTCACGCGGCAAATGGCTGCGGTGCTGCGCACCCGCATCACCTTCCTGCGCACCATCACCGCGCGGGTGGCCTCATCCGAGCGGCGCGCCGAAACGATGGGAATGCTGCGCGAGATTTCCGCCGCCTTCCACGCCCGCGACGGCGCCAAAGCCGAACGCCTGACCCGTGACTACGTCAAACGCTCCGCAGCCTTCGCCATCGACCTGCTGCGCAAGAGCCGGAACGACGACGCATGAACCAAACGCAAAGCAGAAGGGGTCAGCCTTGGATTACGTGAGTTTCGGAAAAAGCAACCTGAAGGTGTCGCGCCTGTGTCTCGGGGCCATGGGATTCGGCGCCAAAAGCTGGCGCGACTGGGTTCTCGAGGCCGACGAGGCCGCACCGGTGATCGACCGCGCGCTGTCACACGGGATCAACTTCTTCGACACCTGCGATTTCTATTCCGCCGGCGAAAGCGAACGCATCCTCGGGCAGACCGTCCTGAAACACCACCCGCGCGACAGCGTGGTGATCGCCACCAAGGCCGGCAACCCCATGGCCGGGCACCCCAACGGCCGCAGCTTTTCGCGCAAGCACCTGTTCAAGGCCATCGACGATTCCCTGCTGCGGCTGGGAACGGACCATGTCGACCTGTTCCAGACCCATATCTGGCACCCCGATACCGATATCGACGAACTCGTCGGCGCAATGGCGGATATCGTGCGCGCCGGAAAGGCGCTCTATGTGGGCGCGGCCACCATGCCCGCCTGGGCCTTCACCCTGTGCCGCGAAACGGCGCGGCGGCGCAACCTGCCCGCCTTTCTTTCGATGCAGTGCGAACTGAACCCGGCGCACCGCGAATGCGAACGCGAATTGCTCCCCTACGCCCGGCACGAGGGGCTGGCCACCATCCCCTTCAGCCCGATGGGGCGCGGCTTCCTGTCCGCCGACCGGCGCGATCCCGGCCAGGCCACCCCCCGCACCAAAAGCGACGACTACACCACGAAACACTACTACCGCGCGGCGGATTTCGCCGTGCAGCAGGTCCTTGCAGAGATCGCCGCCGAGCGCCGGGCCACTGCCTCGCAGATCGCCCTCGCCTGGACCTTGCAGCGCCCCGGCGTGACCGCGCCGATCTTCGGCGCGACCTCGCAGGCGCAGGTGGACGAGGCGGTCGCGGCAATGGACATCACCCTCTCGGAGGACGAGATCGCCAGAATCGACGAAACCTACGCCCCACGCCCCCTGTCGGGCGGTGGCCATTAACGAGTAGGGAGGACACGTGGACATCAAGGATAACCTCAAGGTCGTGGCAGGCCCGAGCCTGCGCAAGCAGGTCGCCGACGTCCTGAGAACCGCCATCGCGCGCGGCGAACTGGCGCCGGGCGAACGGCTGGTCGAACGGGTCCTCTGCGACCGCATCGGCGTGTCGCGCACCTCGCTGCGCGAAGCCCTGCGCGAACTCGAAAACGAAGGCCTCGTGACCAGCCTGCCCAATCGCGGGCTGATCATCTCGGAACTGACCGGCAAAGAGGCCAAGGCCATCTTCGATGTCCGCGCCTCCCTCGAAGCTCTGATCTGCCGGCTCTTCTGCGAAAACGCGAGCGACGCGCTGATGCAGGACTTTCAGTCGGCCTTCGACGAGGTCATGACCGCCTATACCCGCAAACAGCCGCCCGCGATGATCGCCGCCAAGTCGCGCTTTTACGATGTGCTCATGGAAGGCGCCGATAACGAGGTCGCCGACCGCATGCTGCGCAGCATCCATATCCGCGTCTCGCAACTGCGCATCACTTCGCTCTCCGACACCGAGCGGCGCAAAGCCTCGCTCGAGGAACTTTCCGCCCTCGTCGCGGCGATCCTCGACCGCGATGCCGCCCGCGCCGAAAGCCTCAGTCGCGCCCATGTCGATAACGCCGCCCGCGCCGCCCTGTCGAAACTCGGCTAACCCCGCACCGGGATCGCCGTCACACCTGCCGCATACGCCGGGGCCGGTCGATCCGCCCCCGCCTGCTGAACATCGCCTGCGGCGGCCCCGTCTCCGCCCAAGGCGCGATGCCCCGCCGCCAAAGCCTTGACTTTCCCGTCCACTGGCCCTGAACTGACCTGCACCCTCTCCCATCGGTCCCGCCACAGCGGCTGGCGATCAGGTTCAGCAGGAATGACCAAAGTGACTCACCGGGATCGCGATATATTCACCACCGCCCATTGGGGCACTTACCGGGTCGATGTTCAGGACGGTCGCGTGATCGCCCTGCGCGATTTCGAACACGATCCGGACCCGTCCCCCATCGGCCACGGGATCGTCGGCGTGCTCGACGGCCCGACCCGGATCACCCGGCCCATGGTGCGCAAGGGCTGGCTGGAACACGGCCCCGGCGCCACGTCCGAACGGCGCGGCGAGGACGCATTCATCCCCGTCACTTGGGACCGGATCAACGACATCGTCGCGCAGGAGCTGCGCCGCATCCGGGAACAACACGGCAACGGCGCGATCTTCGCAGGCTCCTATGGCTGGGCCAGCGCGGGCAGGTTCCACCACGCCCAGGGTCAGCTCAAACGCTTCCTGAACCTGAACGGCGGATTCGTGCGCTCGGTCAACAGCTACAGCTATGCCGCCGCCGAGGTGACGGTCCCGCATGTCATCGGCGATTTCACCCAGCTGGTGCAGGATACGACCAGCTGGGCCTCCGTCGCGCAGAACGCCGAACTGTTCGTCGCGTTTGGCGGTGTCCCGCTGAAGAACGGACAGATCAATCAGGGCGGCACCGGTCGGCACGTCCAAAGGGCCGGGCTGCGCGCGGCACACGCCAACGGCGTGCAATTCGTCAATGTCTCCCCGCTCAAATCCGACCTTCTGGAGGAAACCGGCGCGGACTGGATCGCGCCGCGCCCCTCGTCGGACACGGCCCTGATGCTGGCCCTGTGCCACACGCTTCTGGCCGAAAACCTGCATGACCGCGCTTTCCTCGATCGCTACTGCCACGGCTTCGACCGTTTCGCCGCCTATCTGACCGGCGAGACCGACGGGCAGGCAAAAACCGCCGACTGGGCCGCAGACCTCTGCGATCTGCCCGCCGATACGATCCGCGCCCTCGCCCGGCGCATGGCGGGGCAGCGGACGATGATCTCCATCGCCTGGGCCCTGACCCGGCAGGATCACGGCGAAATGGCCTATTGGGCCGCCATTTCCCTTGCCGCGATGCTCGGGCAGATCGGATTGCCCGGCACCGGCATCGGGTTCGGCTATTCCGCCGAAAACTTCATTGGCGCGTCCCTGAGCTGGCCGCGCATGGCCGCCTTTCCGCAGGGGCGGAACCCGGTTGCCGATTTCATCCCCGTCGCCCGGATCAGCGACATGCTGGAAAATCCGGGCGGGGCCTATGATTTCAACGGTCAGCGGCGCACCTATCCCGATATCCGCATGATCTGGTGGGCCGGGGGCAATCCCTTCCACCACCATCAGGATCTGAACCGGTTCCGCCGCGCCCTGCCCCAGTGCGAGACATTCATCGTCAACGAATGGTGCTGGAACGCCACCGCCAAACACGCCGATATCGTCCTGCCCTGCACCACGACGCTGGAACGCCGCGATCTGGGCCTGACCCCGCGCGACACATATCAGGTCGTGATGGATCAGGCCATCGCCCCCGTCGGCGAGGCCAAAAGCGATCATGACATCTTTCGCGGCATCGCGGCCCGGCTCGGCTGCGAAGAGGCCTTCACCGAAGGGCGCACACCGGACGACTGGCAACGCCACCTCTATGATGTCACCCGGCAGCAGGTTGCCGCGTCGGGCATCGCATTGCCCGGCTGGGAAGAGTTCCAGTCAAAGGGCTGGGCCGAACTGCCCCCGCCCGAAACCGAGCCGGTCCTGCTCTCCGCCTTCCGGGCCGATCCCGAGGCCCACCCGCTCGACACCCCGTCGGGCCGGATCGAACTGTTTTCCGAAACCGTCGCCGGGTTCGGCTATGACGATGCACCCGGCCACGCGGCCTGGACCGCGCCGGTCGAATGGCTCGGGTCCGCGCGACCCGGCGAGTTGCACATGATCTCCAACCAGCCGCGCACCAAGCTGCACAGCCAGCTCGACCACGGCAGCGTCAGTCAGTCGGACCGCATCAGGGGGCGCGTGCCCCTGACCATGCACCCGACCGATGCCGCGGCGCGGGATCTGTCCGAAGGGGACATCGTTCGCGTCTTCAACGACCGGGGCGCCTTCCTCGCGGGTCTCTGTCTCAGCGAAACGCTCCGTCCCGGCGTCATCCAGATTGCGACCGGCGCGTGGTTCGATCCGCTCGACGGCCAGTGCCGTGTGGGAAATCCCAACGCCGTGACACGCGACGCCGGAACCTCGCGGCTGGCGCAGGGCCCCACCGCGCATTCCTGTCTCGTGCGCGTCGAGGCTCACACCGGTCCGCTGCCCGAGGTGACAGCCTATGCGCCGCCGGAGATTCTGGAAAACACCTGACGCTTGCGTCCATGTTGTACGCAGCTTTGCCCGTGGGCCCCGAATTTCGTACAAAACCCGCGTACACTTCGTACGTTTTGTACGAAACGCAAACCCGCCGGACTACACTCTGGCAGGCGCGGATTTCTGAATATCGGGGCTCAGCATCCGCACCCCCCGCTCCCGCAGCACCCCGGAAAGCGGCGCCGTGGGATGCCGGTCACTGACGAGCGATCCGATCTCGTCAAGGCTCGCGACCCGTGTCATATGGGTCTGCCCGAACTTGCTGGCGTCGATCAGGAAATGGCGCGCCCGGCTCTGGCGCATCATGGCCCGCTTGACCGCCCCGAACCCGGCTATCGCCTCGGTGACTCCAACCTCGCTCAGCCCCGCAGCCCCAATAAAACAAGCGTCTACGTTATAATTGGCCAGGTATTCGCAGGTTTCCGTTCCCACCACCGCAGCCTCGCGCGGCAGGTACTCGCCGGGCGCAAGACGCACATCCGTCGCCGGGCTCTGCCCCAGGATCATCGCCACCTGAAGGCTGTTCGTGATCACCGTCACCCGCGTTTCCGCAAAGGCCAGGAAGCGCGCGAACTCCATCGTCGTGGCCCCGGCATCGACCATGATCGAACTCCCCTCCGCCACCAGCGAGGCCGCAAACCGCCCAAGACGCTCACGCTCCGCCACCCGCTGATGCCGCCGCGCATCCAGATCGTGATGCGCCCCCGCATGCCGCGCCGACGCCCCCCCATGCGCGCGCTGCAAAAGTCCGTCGCGTCCAAGGTCTTCGATGTCGCGCCGCACCGTTTCCGTGGTCACACCGAATTGCTTGGCCAGTTCGGCAACCCTGACATGCGGCTTGAGCTTCAGCTCCAGCAGGATTTGCTCGTGCCGTTCCTGCTTCTTGTATCGCCGTGTGGTCACGGTGGGAAACTCCCTGACATATCGTCGTGTTGTGGCTCTTCCCAAAAAATACTTTGGTTTTCCAAAATTTCCAGAGAATTTATCTTGCATATCACAGATATCAATGCTGTCATCCCCATGACTGAGCCCGGCCAGCCGGGCGCAGGACAAAATATATGGGAGGAGAAAACCATGCTCAGACAGACGGCATTGGGAACGACGTTCCTGGCGACACTTGCCCTTGTGGCGGGGTCCGCCTTTGCACAAGAGACGGAGACGGCAGCGCTCGACAGCCAATATACGGACGCCGACGGCGATCTCGTGGCTGACGCGCCAGAAGACCCAAGCGCGCTGAAAGACCCCGACACGCTCGTGTTCGCCTACACGCCGGTCGAAGATCCGGCGATCTACGAAGATATCTGGAACCCCTTCATCGAACATCTGGAAGAGGTGACCGGCAAGGACGTGCAGTTCTTCGCGGTACAGTCGAACTCGGCCGAGGTCGAGGCGATGCGCTCGGGCCGTCTGCATATCGCAGGTTTTTCAACCGGCCCCACGCCCTTCGCGGTGAACCTCGCCGGCGCCGTGCCCTTTGCGATCATGGGTGGTGACGACGGCCAGTTCGGCTACAAACTGCAAATCTACACGCAGGCCGACAGCGACATCAAGGAAGTGGCGGACATGGCCGGCAAGCGCATTGCGCATACCTCGCCGACCTCCAATTCCGGCAACCTCGCGCCGCGGGCGCTGTTCCCGGACCTCGGCATCGTGCCGGACGAGGATTACGAGGTAACCTATTCGGGTTCGCACGATCAGTCGATGCTGGGTGTCGTGGCGGGCGATTACGACGCGGCCCCGGTGGCGTCCGAGGTTGTCGACCGGATGGCGGAACGCGGCCTCTACGATCCCGCGGACGTTCGCATCGTCTGGGAAAGCGACCCTTTCCCGACCACGTCTTATGGCTATGCCCACGACCTTGCGCCCGAGCTCAAGAAGAAAATCGAAGAAGCCTTCTTCAGCTTCGATTTCGCGGGAACGGCCCTGGGTGAGGAATTCACGGGCGTCAGCAAATTTATTCCGATCACCTACAAGGATCAGTGGAAGGTCATCCGCCAGATCCAGAAGGCGAACGGCGTCGAATACACGCCCGAAGGACTCGCTGCGGAATAAGACCTGTGCGACAGGGGCCGGTGCCACGGCATCGGCCCCTTTCAAGGAGCCAATACATGTTGAAAATCACCGACCTGGTCAAACGATACGGCACGGGAAACCCGGTTTTGAAAAGCCTCGACCTGACCATCGAGGGCGAAAGCGTCGTGTCCGTCATCGGCTCTTCCGGCGCGGGCAAATCGACCCTTCTGCGCTGTATCAACCGGCTGGTGGAACCCACCTCGGGCAGTATCGAACTGAACGGCACGGAACTGACCAGCCTGCGCGGTCGCGAACTTCGCGCGGCACGGCGCAAAATCGGGATGGTATTTCAGGGGTTCAATCTGGTCGACCGCCTGACGGTCATGGAAAACGTCCAGTCCGGGCGGCTCGGGTATATCCCCACATGGGCGGCGGTGATGCGCCGGTATCCCAAAAAAGACATCCGTCGCGCTTATGAGCTGATGGAACGGGTCGGCATCGCGCATTACGCAAACAAACGCGCCGACGAGCTTTCCGGCGGCGAGCGTCAGCGCGTCGGCGTGGTTCGTGCACTGATGCAGGACCCCGAAATATTGCTGGCGGACGAACCCACCGCATCACTCGACCCCAAGACGTCCGAGCAGATCATGGGGCTGCTGCGCGACCTGGCGGGTGAGTTGAAACTGCCAGTACTCATCAACATCCACAATGTCACCGAGGCCAAGATTTACACCGACCGGATTGTCGGCATGCGCTATGGCCGGATCATCTTTGACGACACGCCCGACAAGCTGGATCAGGAGGCGATGGACCAGATCTATTCCGGCAGCCCCCATGCCGACCGCAGCGAAGACCTGAAAGAAGCGTCATGAGCAGCACACCCGACACCTGGCGCAAACCGCCCTTCATCGCCAACCGCTGGGTGCGCTGGTCGGTCTATCTCGGAGTGATCTCCTATATCCTCTGGGTCGGGACAAGCCTGCCGGTCGACTGGGAACGGGTCGCCGATGGGCTCGGCCGGGCCAAGCGGATCTTCGGCGGAGCCTTCCCCCCGAGCTTCGAGCGCAGCGGCCTGCTGATCGACGGGTTTCTCGAAAGCCTGAAAATCGCCCTGCTGGCCACTGCGGGCGGCGTGGCGCTGTCGATCCCCATTGCCTTCATGGCCGCACGCAACATCGCACCGCTGCCGATCTACTATCTCGGTCGCGCGATCATCATCATCGCCCGCAGCTTTCACCCGGTGATCGTTGCGATCATCTTCGTCAAGGCGGTGGGTTTCGGCCCGTTCGCAGGGGTGCTGACGCTGATCGTCTACTCCATCGGCTTCGTCGCCAAGATGCTGGCCGAGCGGATCGAAGAGATAGATTTCGGTCAGGTCGAGGCGATGCGCGCCGCCGGAGCACCTTACCTCTCGACATTGTTCTACGCGATCTTCCCCCAGATCATGCCGCGCCAGATCGGCCTTTCGATCTATCAGCTCGATTCCAACCTGCGCGCTTCGGCTGTCGTGGGGATCGTCGGCGCAGGCGGGATCGGCGCAACGCTCGCCAATGCCTTCGGGCGCTATGACTATGATTTCGCGCTGGCCATCACCATCGTCATCGTCGGCGTGATCCTGATTTCCGAAGGGATCAGCGGCGTAATAAGGAAGCGCATCGGATGAGCACCATCGCCGAAAAATTCGGTCGTGAGGACTGGTCTCGCTTTACCCCGAAACAACGGATGCAGCGATACGCCGCATTCGCCTTCAGCGCGCTGGCGCTCGGTTGGGCGCTGAGTTCGATCGACGTCATCTGGGCATGGGTCTGGGATGCACCGGAACAGATGGGCGACCTTCTGGGCCGGATGTATCCCCCCGACCCGTCCAACCTCGGCACGATCCTGAACGTGCTGATGGAAACGGTCAACATCGCCACCTTCGCGACGGCCCTTGGTGTTCTGATGTCCTTGCCGGTGGCTTATCTCGCGGCGCAGAACACCACCCCCAACCGCGCCACACTATGGTTCGGGCGGCTGATCCTGGTCACGTCGCGTTCCGTCAACACCATCATCTGGGCGTTGCTTTTCGTCGCCATCTTCGGCCCCGGCGTCGTTGCCGGTATCCTGGCCATCATGTTTCGGTCCATCGGCTTTATCGGCAAGCTCCTCGGCGAAGCGATCGAGGAAATCGACAAGCGCCCGGTCGAGGCGCTCGAAGCCACCGGAGCCTCGCGTTTCAAGGTGATCGTCTATGCGATCATTCCGCAGGTCATGCCGACCTTCTGGGCCGTCGCGATCCTGCGGTGGGATATCAACCTGCGGGAATCCACCGTGCTGGGCCTCGTCGGCGCAGGCGGGATCGGCATCATCCTGCAAGGCGCAATCGACACCTTCAACTGGCCCGAAGCGGCAACCATTCTTCTGGCGATCCTGGCGCTGGTGGTACTGGGTGAGATCGTCTCGGCCTTCCTGCGGCGGCGCATCCTTTGAACCGAATGATGACGACAGACGCCGAGACCGCATTCAACGCCTATCTCTCGGTCCGCCATCGCCTGCCAGGGGCCACGTTCGGCACGAACTGGACAGCTGCGTCGTCGCTGGAGAACATCGCGGAGGCGTTCGATCTGATCCTGCTCGACGCCTATGGCGTGTTGAACGTTGGCGAAACGCCGATTGACGGCGCGGTCGAAAGGATTGCGGCGCTGCGGGCGGCGGGCAAGCGAGTCATGGTGGTGTCGAACTCCGCAGGGTATCCCAAGGCGCGGATGATGCAGCGCTATACCCGTCTCGGTTTCGATTTCAGCCCGTCCGAGGTGGTCACAAGCCGCGAAGCACTGCTTGCGCATCTCGCCAGCATGCCACCCCGGAGATGGGGCATGATGCTTAACGCGGTCAACGGAACCGACGACCTGAACGGGATCGACGCGCATGTCCTTGCGGACGACCCCGCCGCCTATGACGCAGCCGAAGGCATCCTGCTGGTCGGCTCGGACGGCTGGACGGATGCGCGCCAGGATATGCTTGAAAATTCGCTGTGCAAAAATCCCCGGCCGGTGATCGTCGGCAACCCCGATATTGTCGCCCCGCGCGAGGGCGGGTTGTCACGTGAGCCCGGCTATTTCGCGCACCGTCTTGCCGATGTCACGGGGATCGAACCGCGGTTTCTGGGCAAGCCCTTTGGCGAAATCTACGATCTTGCTCTGGCACGCCACGATCCGCTGCCGCCCCCTGCCCGGGTGCTGATGGTTGGCGATACGCTGCACACCGATGTCCTAGGCGGGCGGCACATGGGGTTTGCCACGGCACTGGTGATGAATCACGGCCTGCTGGCCGGGATGGACGCCGACACCGCGGTAGGCCGGTCCGGCATCGTGCCGGATTTCGTCATCGGCCAGATATGAACGCCGCCTGAGACGGTCCCGGAGCACCCCGACCGAGCGGCAGATCGGCCTGCACCCCAGCCGGTCATGTATCCCCCATATTGCTAAGGATACTCTCGGCATTGATGATTGATTGCGCGATCTCTGTCGTGGTCGCTCTTTTCGCCATCGCCTGCTTGCGTATCAGATCGTAGGCTTGCCTCTCGGTAATTCCGCGATGCCGCATCAGGATGAACTTGGCGTCATTCACCTTTTGCACATTATCGAGTTTCTCACGCAGCTTGGTGAGGTCTTTTTCAAAGTGTAACTGCTCCTGCTGGAACCGGCGCGCCATCAGCATACTGCTCAACACACCTGCGGCACGCACCGGTTTCATCAATACCGAATGCGCCCCGATCTCGAAAATCAGATCGAGAACCGAAGGGTTTTCATAGCCGATAATGGCCACGACCGAAGGCGATTTCGGGCTGCTTCCGATAAATGACTTCAGCCTTTGCGCGTTTTGATCCGTTACATCGACAAACACCAGATCGAACTTCTCCGGCAGCGTTTTGGGCACCGGCCACATATGGTCAAAATTACACCCGATCCTGTTGACTTGCTGCATCAGCTCGTCGGCGCTTCTGTCCCTCGGGTGGACGACAAGCGCATGAAGATCCCTGAGATCCTGGATCGGATCACTCATGCTAACGCCCGCCTCCGGCCACTTTCAGCGTCCGGAAGCTCCAGTCATGGATGGCTGGAAACACCAGATAAGGGTCTGGCTTGATCGCGCGGCGCACCTTGGCCTCGATGACGAATTCACCGTTGTTATCGACCTTTGCGATTCGCGATTGCAGATAAGTGTGATTGTTGTCGGGGTCTATCTTGATTTGCCCCTGAGGGGCGTCGAAACTCGCGCCCAGCAACGCCTCTCGCAAACATTCGGTATCGATCTCACCCGTCTCTTCAAGCGCAAGAGCAAACATATGGACCTGGCTATAGGTCGCTTCGCAACAACTGGTGACATCCACTGTCGAACCGAATTTTTCCTCATATGCCTTGAGGAACCGGCGATTGGCCGGTGAATGGACCGAGCGGAAATACGGTGCGGCGGTGATGTGCCCGGCCGAAGCTTCAGGACCTATGGCGTCGATCTCCCCTTCATTCGTGGTCAGGCTGGCAATTGGACACTTTCGACCGTCCCCACCGGCCAGATGATAGGCTTTATAGAACTCAATACAGGCTTGTCCGACAACTGTCGAAAAAATTGCATCGGGCTTCACCTTCATGATCTCGTCGACGACGCCGGAGAAATCCGCGGCTTCCGCCTCGAGGTCGAAATAGACTTCGCCCGTGACTTCCCCGCCGCCCTGGCGAAGAACATTGCGCATGACGCGGTTGGATTCCCTCGGATATATGTAATCGGACCCGACAAAGAAAACGCGTTTCCCATAGGTGTTCATCAGGAAATTGGCCAGCGGAACGCTGTTCTGGTTCGGACATGCACCGCCATAGATCACGTTGGGAGAATACTCGAAGCCTTCGTAAAGGGTCGGATAGAAAAACAATGCGTTCCGGCGTTCGACAACGGGCAGCACTTCTTTGCGCGATGACGACATATAGCAGCCGAAAATCACACTGATCTTGTCTTCGACGATCAGTTTTTCTGCCAGTTCCCCGTATCGTTTGACGACCGAGGCCGGATCATAGCGAACGGGCTCCAATGGACGACCGAGCACGCCGCCTTTCGCATTGATCTGATCGATCGCAAGCAACGCCCCGTTCAGTTGCGATCGCTCGATAATCGACGTTACCCCCGTCACTGAAAACAGCAGCCCGATTTTCCAACTTTCCAACGAAGAAATCCCTTTCAAAACTGTCGAAATGAAACAATTCCATCTCGGTACTGGGCCTGTATCCTGATCACGGCGCTTCCGTCAGGAGGCGAGAAATCTCCGTGATCGCCAAGCAGATACCCGGCCAGAGGAAACTCCAGGTGGCGCCTTATCGCACGCCGAAGCCCCCGTGCGCCAAAGCGTTTATCATAGCCTTTCGACGCAACAAAACCTCTAACCTCGTCGGAAATTTCAAGCCAGAGGTCATGTTTCTTCAGGCGCCTGTTCAAACGTTCGAATTCCACATCGACAAGCGCTGGCATCTTGTCGCTGCCGATCCAGTTGAACGTATCGATATGATCGATCCTGTTCACCAGTTCCGGTGGAAATCGCTCCAGCAGGCAACGCATGACGATGTCATGCGCGCGTTCGCTCCGCGGTTTGGAGACACTGGTCAGCCGCGCCCAGATCGCGCGCGGGGTAAATGCGACCGCGTCGTCGAGCGCCATCAATTCCCGCGCTCCGAGGTTGGATGACATAAAGATCAGGCTGTTTCTGAAGGAATATGTGCGCTCCCCCGAAGCTACGGTCAGGATACCATTGTCGAATACGTTCATCAGGGCAAGCACCACTTCGTTGCTCGCTTTTTCGAGTTCGTCGAACAGAACCAGCCCCGGAAGGTTCCGGGTTCCTTCGATCTTTTCCTGATCCAGAATGGTCGTCCCTTCCTTGGACCCCACATATCCCGGCGGTGCGCCCGTAAGCGCGGCGGCATAATGCTCCTGCGAGAGCGTGTTCATATCAATCCTGCAAAACGCATCCGCATCGCCATACATCGCCCGTGCAATCGTACGGACCGTTTCCGTCTTGCCCACCCCCGTCGGACCGCAAAAGAGCACGGATGCCAGAGGTTTTCGCGGATCGCCGATATCGGCACGAACGACCTTCAGGATTTCCAACACCTGCCCGATCGCCTCGTCCTGCCCGATGATCGCCGCGCGCAGTTCGGCCTCGACCAGATCGAGATCGAATGAAAAGCGCGATGCAAGAGCACGCGCAGAAGCTGCTTTGTGATCGGCCCTCCCGACAGCGCCGGCATTTTCATCCGCCAGGGCGGCTTCGAGCTTTTGTTGTCTCTGGGTGTCATGCATCCGGTCCGTCAGGAAAGGCATGTCCGCTCCTACCAATTGAACTGAGGATGAGCGGCCCGGCCGGGCCGCCCATATAGCTCATGAACGATCATTTCGCTTCTTTTTCTTTGGCGCCTGTCGGCAAGCCTCCGACGGGACAGCAGGCCACGCCGATCGTCGAACGCGTGAAGGACTCGACATGCTCGCGCGTTTTTTCCGCGTCATTGACCCAGTTGCGATAGAACTCGAACGGACATTCCGCCACGCCCTTGTCGCCATCTCCCGAGGCATGAATGCCCGTATATCCACGGTGCAGCAGCTTGAAGAGATGGTTCTGCGATTGATCGTTGGCGCGCGCATCGCGAATTTCCGGGATCGAAAGCTGGGCATACTGGATACCCATCTCTTCCTCGCCGCATTCGCCCAGGGTACGCCCGTCGAATCCGATGATCGCCGAGTGTCCGAAATAGCTGTAGACACCGTCGAAACCCGCAGCGTTGGCCACCGCGACATAGCTGTTGTTGGCCCAGGCCATGGCTTTGGCCATGATGACCTGCTGATCTTTCGCGGGATACATGTATCCCTGGCAGCGAACGATCAGTTCCGCCCCCTTCATCGCGCAATCGCGCCAGATTTCGGGATAGTTGCCATCGTCGCAGATAATCAGGCTGACCTTGAGGCCTTTCGGACCTTCGACAACATATGTCTGATCGCCGGGATACCAGCCTTCGATCGGGTTCCAAGGCAGGATCTTGCGATATTTCTGCACGACCTCACCCTTGTTGTTCATCAGGATAAGCGTGTTGTAGGGCGTCTTTTTCGGATGCTCTTCGTGACGCTCCCCGGTAAGCGAAAAAACGCCCCAGGTATTGGCCTTGCGGCACGCTCTGGCGAACACTTCCGTTTCGTCGCCGGGAATGCTGGCGGCCGTTTCCATCATCTCGTCAGGGTCGTACATGATACCCTGCGTGCTGTATTCCGGGAAGATCACCAGATCCATGCCGGGCAGGCCCTGCTTCATTCCAATGATCATGTCCGCAATCTTTTCTGCGTTCTCCATGACCTCGGCCTTGGTATGAAGCCTTGGCATCTTGTAGTTCACAACCGCGACACCAACCGTGTTGTCGCTGCTTGAAATGTCACCATGTCTCATTTTCTGGTCCTTTCCTGTTGGTCCTTGATGGTGGATTGTCCTGACCGGTCAGAATGTCAGGTGTTTTTCGACAACGTCGTCGGTGAGGTCTTCGGATTTCCCGCTCAGAACGACGCGCCCCTTGTCCAGCACCAGAAAGCGGTCCGATGCTGTTCGTGCAAACGGCACATTTTGCTCGACAAGGATGATGCCCAGCCCGCGTTCCCGATTGAGCCGGACAATCGCATCCTCGATCTGTTTCACGATATTGGGCTGAATGCCCTCCGTGGGCTCATCGAGGATGAGAATCTTGGGGTCCATGGCCAGCGCTCTGGCAATCGCCAGCTGTTGCTGCTGACCGCCGGACAAATCGCCGCCGCGGCGTGAAATGAACTCGTCGAGAATCGGGAACATCTCGAACAGGTAGTCCGGTATGTCACGCTTGCCGTCCGGTCGGGCAAATGTGCCCATGAGTATATTCTCGCGAACCGTGAACTGGGGAATGACTTCACGGCCTTGCGGGATATACGCGATCCCGAGCTTCGATCTCTGGGGCGTAGACAACCCCAGTATGTCCTGGCTCCCGAAGGCAAGCCCGCCTTCGCAACGATCCGTCAGCCCCATGATGGATTTGAGAAGCGTGGTTTTCCCGACGCCGTTCCGTCCGAGCACCGCCAGAAACTCACCGGGGTCCAGATCGAAAGACACCCCCAGGATCACCGGGCTCTTTCCGTAAAAGGAATACAGGTCTCTCGCTTGCATATTTTCCATGATCAATGCCCCAGATACGCTGTTTTCACGTCTTCATTGGTTTCGATTTCCTCGATCGAACCCTCTGCAAGCATCGCGCCACGGTTCATCACGATGATCCGGTCGGCGACGGTGCGGACGAACGACATGTCGTGCTCGACGACAATCAGGGTGTGGCTGTCGCTCAGGGATCGGAAAATTTCGGCGGTTTTCTCGGTTTCCTGAATCGTCATGCCGGCGGTGGGCTCATCCATCAGGATCAGCCGGCTGTCCTGCGCAATCAGCATGGCGATCTCCAGCCATTGCGTCTCACCATGTGACAGGTTGCCCGCCAGTTCTTCACGCTTCGAACTCAGGTCGACCCGTTCCAGAATTCCTTCCGTCTCCCGCACGTCAGAAAGAGAGAAACGCGTCAAAGCGCTCCACAGCCCCGGTCGCCGCGATCTTGCGACCGACAGGTTCTCGGCGACGGTCAGATCCCTGTAAACTGAGGGAACCTGAAACTTGCGGCCAATACCAAGACGGGCACGGCGAAACTCCAGCATCTGTGAAATTTCGGTTCCATTCAGCCGTATGGACCCGCCCGTTGGCTGGGTCTTGCCGCAGATCAGATCCAAAGTCGTGGACTTCCCCGCACCATTCGGCCCCAGCAGGCAAAGAATCTCTCCTTCTTCCACGGCAAAGCTGAGCCCGTCCACGGCGCGCAGACCGCCGAATTCTACATGCAGATCGGTGACTTGCAGTTGCTGCATGGTTATTGCTCCTGCCCGGTTTCGAGTTGAGTTTTTGACGAGGGGTCTATGCTGGCGGCATTTCCCTGCCGCCCCGCCCGCCGAAGTTTCGCCGCGAGTTCGGACAGCAATCCGTAGATGCCGCGCGGCATGAACATGACGACAAGCACGAAGATCACGCCCAGCATGAGGTGCCAGCCTTCAACGAATACGTCCGAAAGCCGCCCCTCGAGCATGTTGACGATAATCGCCCCGAACGCCGCGGCAATGACCGACTCCCGCCCGCCGACAGCGCACCAGATGACAATCGCCAGACTGAACGAAACGCCCATGTAGGTTGGCGACGCGAATTCCAGCACCATCGTGTAAAGCATCCCCGCCCACCCCGCGAGCGCGGCTGAGATGCAAAAAACCGCTGTCTGATACGTTGCGACGTTGTAGCCGAAGAAACGCGTCCGATCGGCATCCTCGCGAATGGCGCGAAGGACCAGACCGAATTTGCTGTGGGTCAGGTAAACACCAACGGCAAGCGCAACGGCCAGGCACCCTGCAACGAGGTAGTAAAACCCCATGCTGTAGGGATCGACCGTCCAGCCCGGAAGCGACAATTGCGCCAGGCCGGTCAGCCCGTTCTGCCCTCCGGTCAGGCCTTGCTGATCAATGACCAGAAGCTGGAACGCCACCAGAAAAGCCAGCGTGATGATTGCCACGAAAACACCGGCAATCCGGGCGCGGAACATGAAAATCGCGATCAGCCCTCCGACGAAAGCAGGGATCAGCAATCCGGCCAGCAACGTGAAGGCAAGGGATTCGAAAGGCATCCATATCAAGGGAAGTTCCGGAACGTTGTTCCATCCCATGAAATCCGGCAGCCCATTGCTTGCACGCAGTTTCAGGTGCATGGCCATTGCATATGACCCCATGCCAAAGGTCGCGGCCTGCCCCAGGTTGAGCAGTCCAGCCGTGCCCCATGACAGCGCCAGAGCCATGGATACGATCGCCAATGCGAGGTATCGCGCGAACGTGTTGAGTTCGAAACCGTCGTAGTTCATCAGAGCCGGAACTCCGAATACAATCACGACCGTAAAGATCACGAGCGCCACGAGATCGTAGTGGAATCTGGAAGTCATACTGGTTTCCTCAGCGACGTGTTTCTGTTGGGAAAAGCCCGCGCGGACGGAAGCGGATCAGGAGAATGATGCCCGCCAGAACCGCAATGCGGCCCAGGGTGTCGTTCATGATCATCGAGAACAGCGCCGTCGCTTCGCCGATCAGAACCGAGGCCGTCGCCGCACCGATCAGGCTTCCGAGCCCACCGACGATTACGACAAGGAAGGCATCCACGACCAGACCCGTTCCCATTGTCGGGATCGTGCTGAACAGCGGGGTAATCAACGCCCCGGCAATCCCCGCCAGCCCTGCCCCATAGGCAAAGGTGATCGAGTAGACGCGCTTTGACTCGATCCCGTAGCATTCCGAAATGCTGCGGTTCTGGATAATGGCACGGAGTTTCATACCAAACTCGGTCCGCGTCATCAGAAGCCAGCTTCCCCAGAGAACGGCAATCGAGAAGAAAATCACGAACAAGCGATAATTCGACATGATCAGGGGGCCGATTTCCGTGTTCCCGGAAAGCAGTTCTGGCCCTTTGACGAAACGCGATTCAGCCCCGACGCCAAGGCGAACGGCCTGTTGCAGAATGATCCCGATACCCCATGTCGCAAGGATCGTGTCCAGTGGCCTGTGATACAGGTTCTGAACGACCACCTTTTCAATCACCCAGCCGACCGCCCCCACCGCGACGAACACCAGGGGCAATGCCGGAAGAATACCAAGGCCCGCATAGGTCTGGAGCGCCCATGTCGCGTAGGCGCCGAGCATGACGAACTCGCCATGTGCAAGATTGATGACCCCCATCGCGCCATAGATGATCGCGAGGCCAAGGGCGATCATAAGCATGATCGACGCCATGCTCAGCCCGGCAAACAATTGATTAGCTATCACGTCCATGAAAACGCCTTTCCCACGGGTCCGGCCCATGTTTCAGAGCCGGACACTGTTTCCTGTCTGGAATTGCTTGCGATGTTCAGGCTTTGACCAGGCCTTCACCCGTGCAGGTCTGGCCGTCATAGGCGGCGTAGGGCTTGGGCGCGATCCGCTCCGTTGACTCCACCAGCACCTCGGCCTGACCGTTGGTCTGCCATTGGCCGATTTTTGGCCAAAGATGCGTGTGAAGGTTTTCGTCGATCAGAATTTCGCCCTGCGGAGCGTTGAGTGTCAGCCCGACCGCCGCATCGCGAATGGTTTCCGGCGTGATGTTTGCCGGGTCCAGTTTCTCGAGCGCCGCCTTGAACTGGTAGACCTGGAAATAGGCCGCCTCGCTGACGAAATGCGTGACCTGATCGGCCCCGTAGCGGGACTTGTAGGCTTCCACGAATTTCTCGTTTTCCGGAGTGTCGTGCCCCATGAAATATGGTGCCGAGGAAAAGTGCCCCGCCGCGGCTTCGCCGCCGATCGCTTTTACCTCGACTTCCGAGCGCGTCAGGCTGACAACCGGCATCTTGGCGGGATCGAGTTCAGCCGCATGATACTGGCGCGCAAACGCCACGTCGGAATCGCCCACCACCGTGGCAAAGATGACATCGGGCTGTTCAGAGCGGATCCGGTTGATTACGGAACTGAAATCCGAGTGCCCCAGAGGCACGTATTCCTCATGAACCACTTCCCCGCCGTATTCCGAAAGCAGCGTCTTGCAATAGTTGTTCTCTTCCTTGGGATACACATAGTTGTTCCCGATCATGTAGAACCGCGGACCGAAATTCTCGATGGCCCAGGGGATCAGTTCGTCCTGCTGCTGGTTCGGCACGGCGCCGCCATACATGACGTTCCTGGAACACTCGCGCCCCTCATAAAGCGTCGGATACCAATAGAGGTTCTTGCGCTGTTCCGTCACCGGCAAGACAGCCTGCCGACTGGCCGAGGTATACGATCCGAAGACGCTGACGCACTTGTCGCGGATCATCAGACGGCGGGCGCGGTCGGCATAGGTCGCGGGGTCCGAGGCGGGATCTTCGATGATCGGGCGTAGCTGCCGGCCATGAATCCCACCTGCCGCATTGATCTCTTCGATCGCCATGAGGGCAGCGTCATGCAAGGTGCTTTCCACCACGGCCACCGCGCCGGTGAGCGAGAAAAGCAGACCGACGGGAATATCGTTGCCCTGCGCCAAAGCGCGACTTGCCGAGGTCAGAAGTGCCGGTGTCGAGAGAATGCCAGCCGTTCCGACAGCTCCAACCCCACCAAGAAAATCGCGGCGTTTCATTTAGTTATCTCCTCTGTTGTTTTTGAGCGGCCATTTGAAACGGCAACAAAAAAGGCCCTCCAACGCAGCTGGATCGCTACGGTCGGAGAGCCTCTTTGCTCATTATATTTTCAGGTTCGCATTTGAACCCGAAACAATCGTTCAGCAGAAAGTTCTTTTTTGCAAGAAAATTATATTTTTTAAATTCATGTACTTACCAAAGTACATACTGCCCTTCCGGCACGCCCCGTGTTCTGGAAAACCCCGACAGAACCCTCCGGATCAAGGGCTGCCGCTCCGCCCTTACCCCGCCGACACGCCGCGTGCCGACCAGCCCCAGAAACGGGCCAGCATGAACACCGCGGCACAGGCCAGCCCGATGGCAAGACCCAGCCAGATACCGATGCCCTCCAGTCCGAGCGCAAACCCCAGCACATAGCTGGCGGGCACGCCGATAGCCCAATAACTGAGCGCGGCGATGACCATCGGCACACGCGTGTCCTGCACGCCACGAAGCAGGCCAAGCGCCATGACCTGCCCGGCATCGACCAGCTGAAACAGCGCCGCCGCCGCCAGCAGCCCCACCCCGATCCCGATCACCGCCGGACGGTCGGGATCGTCGGGGCTCATGAACAGGCCCATGAGAGGCTCGGGCAAGGCCAGGAACAGGCATACCGTCACCGCCGCCGCAACAAAGGACAGGACCAGAACCACCGCCGCTCCGTCGCGCAATGCCTGCCCGTTCCCCCGTCCATGCGCCTGCCCGGCGCGCACCGTCGCCGCGTTACTGAGCCCCATGTGAACCATGAACATCACCGAGGTGATTTGCAGCGCGATGCCGTGCGCCGCCAGCGGCAACGCCCCCAGCCAGCCCATCATCACCGAGGAGGCGGCGAACAACCCCACCTCCGCCAGATTGGTGATCCCGATCGGCCAGCCCAGACGAAAGACCGAGATCAGCGCCTCGGGATCGGCGCGCCAGATACGCTGGAACAGCGCATGCTCCGGCGTGGCCCGCGCGACATAGATCGCAAGCGCCAGAAGCGAAGCGATATTGACCGTAAGCGAGGCAATGGCCGCACCGCGCACCCCCAGTTCGGGAAAGCCCCAGTTGCCGAAGATCAGCGCGTTGTTGACCAGAATGTTCAGCCCGACAGCGGCCATCGTCACCCACAGCACGACCTGCGTCCGTTCGAGCGCGGCGAGGTAGGATTTCAGCACCATGACCAAAAGCGCAGGCAAAATGCCCCAGCCCATGATCGCCAGATATTGCCCCGCCAGGACCGACACGTTCGCATCCTGTCCGAGCATCAGAAAAACCGGCGTTGACCACACCATCACCGGCAGGCAGGCCAGCCCGAACATAACCGAGGCCCATCCCCCCATACGCGTGACCCGGCGGATCTGGGTCTCATTGCCCGCCGCCTGCGCCGAGGCCACCATCGGCATCACCGCCCAGGCAAAGCCCGATCCCATGATGAACAACACGAAGAACAGGGTGCCGCCCAGTACCTCGGCGGCAAGCGCCTCGACCGAATACCAGCCCAGCATCACCGCATCGGTCAGCGTGATGGCGAACTGCGCCACGTGGCTGCCGATCAGCGGCAGGCCAAGGCCAAGGATGGCGCGGGCGTGCTGGCGATATGTTATGCGGGTCGTCATGCCCTGCCCTTAGGCGCGGGCACGCCACAGCGCAAGGACGAAGGCCCGCTACAGTGCTGCGCGCAGCAATTGCAGCGCGAGCGCGGCAATCACAACACCGGCCACGATCTCGATCAGCGGCAGGGCACGGGCCGAACCACGCCCCTGCCCATTCGCCAGCCGGGCCAGAAGCCCCGCGCGCAGCGTGACCGAGGCCACCGCCACGGCCACCGTCACGCTGGCCGTGCCGAGCCCCATGATGAAGGCCCCGGCGATCCCCGCCAGATCCAGCCCCATGCGCCACGTCAGGATCAGCAGGAACAGCGCCCCGGTGCAGGGCCGGATCGCCACCGCGGCGACCAGCGCCAGCGCCTCGCGCAGCGAATGGACCTGCGCGGCCTCCTCCGCCGTGGGGCCGTGGCGATGACCGCAGCTTGCGCAGGTGCCATCGCCTTCGTGATCATGATCGTGGTGATGTCCGTGGGAAGGATGATCATGACCGCAGCCTTGCATTTGCACCCGCCCCGCGCGCCGCCACCGGCGCAGCCCGCGCCACGCCAGCCACAGCCCGACCAGCGCAATCGCGCCATAACTGGCGGGCTCCATGATCCGCTCGGCCACGCCGGTCATGGCCTGACGCGTCAGCCCCAGCAGAAACACACCGGCATATACCAGCACTACCGCCGTACCCGCCTGTGCAAGGCTCGAGGCCAGCGCCAGCCCGGAAAGGCGCATCAGCGGCACCCCGGCGCCCAGACCGTAGCCGCCGATCAACAGCTTGCCATGGCCCGGTCCCGCCGCATGAAAGAACCCATAGGCGAAACACAGCCCCCACAGCCCGCTCAACGCCGCCCAGTCCCCGGCGCGCAGGCGACGCAGGTATCCGGCCATGCCCTGTTGCACCTCGCGCTGGCCCTCAGAGGCCCAACGCATCACATCGCCTGCGCCGCCAAAACCCCAGAGCCAGACAGTCAGCGCAAGAACCGACAAAGCACCGATCAGGAGGAGGGCGCGCATGTCACCTCGAACGCATCGGCATAATGAATCCCCACCTGCACCTCCTCGAAAAAGCCCTCGTCGGCGCTGTTGCCCATCCTGGCCACGATGGCGTCGGCGGCCTTGCTGTCGGCGCGCTCGACGGTCACCGCGCACCCGTCGCTCAGCCCCGTGACCTCTTTCAGCGTCAGCGCGGCGTAATAGGACGGATCGTAAGGGCGCCCCACCAGATCGTCGGCAGACACCGGATCGAAATGGCGGATATGACGGCTGACGATCCGCCCGCCCTCCATCCCGATATGGGTGGGCGTCGGCGGACCAAGCGCAATCTTGCGCGCGCCGTCATACAGAAACAGCGCGCCCTCGAACCCATCTGGCCAGTCGGTCAGGTCGAACCCCATCAGCGCGGCGCGCTCATCCTCAGTCAGCACCATGTCGCCATCAGGGTCCAGCCCGCGATCCTCCAGCACCAGCAGGGAAAAGAAATCGTCATAGCTCCACGTCACTTCGACACCGCTCAGGCGGCCATCGGGCTGAGAGACAAAGCGCAGGCCGACCTCGACAAACACATGCGGATGCGCCTGCGCTACGGGCGCAGCCAGCAAAGCACAGCCAAGGACGATCCAGCGGGTCATGCGGCATGTTTAGGGCCGACCCGCCCCATCGGCAAGCCGGCCCAGGGCAATACGCGGCTTACCGCGTGTCAGGTTTTGCGCACTTCCGGGTGCAGGGACTTGCCCAGAATATGATCGGTGCTGTGGAGAACATGCTGCGCGGTGGCAACGATCAGCGGATCTGGACCGGTGATAACCGAACGATCCTTGCCGGGGTAGTCCAGCGAATTGAGGAAATGCATCATGCAGTTCAGACGCGCGCGTTTCTTGTCGTTGGACTTCACCACGGTCCAGGGCGCATCGGCGGTGTCGGTATAGAAGAACATCGCCTCTTTCGCCTCGGTGTAGTCATCCCATTTATCGAGGCTCTGCTTGTCGATCGGGCTGAGCTTCCACTGCTTCAGCGGATCGTTGGCACGGCTGTCGAACCGGCGTTTCTGCTCGTCCTGCGTGACCGAGAACCAGTACTTGTAAAGCCGAATGCCCGAGCGCACCAGCATCCGCTCCAACTCGGGGGTCTGGCGCATGAATTCAAGATACTCCCACGGCTCGCAAAAGCCCATCACACGCTCGACGCCCGCGCGGTTGTACCACGACCGGTCATAGAACACCATCTCACCCACCGTGGGCAACTCGCTGATATAGCGCTGAAAAAACCACTGCCCCTGTTCTTCCCAGGTGGGTTTGTTCAGCGCCACGACACGCGCCTGACGCGGGTTGAGATGTTCGGTAAAGCGCTTGATCGTACCGCCCTTGCCCGCGGCGTCGCGCCCCTCGAAAATCAGGACGAATTTCTCATTCGCTTCCTGCGCCCAGTGCTGAACCTTCAGCAATTCGGCCTGAAGCATTGCTTTTTGCGCTTCGTATTCCTTGCGCCCCATCTTTTCCGTGTAAGGATACTCACCCTGTTCAAAGGTCTGCCGGTACTCGGCCACCTTGTCGGTCGACTTGACCTCGCGCTCTTCTTTTTCGGGACTGGCCGGAACGGGCTTGGCCGCGGTGTCCGGTTTGGCGGGGATACCCTGCGCGGACGTGACCTGCGTCCTGGCGGTGGCCGATCTACTCATACTCCATCTCCTTCACTCATGCAGGTGAAGGGGCTAGTGCAGACGGCGCAAAACCGCCTTGATCCGTGTCAAAAAAACGCAGGCGGCGCGGTCTTGTGGCGCATTTACATCAGTGGATATCAGTGCGTCCAGACAGCGCGCCGGTTGGTCGCGAAATTCTCGCCATAACCGCCGGGGCGGATATTGGCCTTGCGGCGATGCGGCTCCAGAACCACGGCGTCGATGCCATGTTCCTGCGCATAATCCAGCGCCGCCTTCTTGCTGTCGAACCGCAGCCTGACCTGAGCCTGCGTATCGCCCGAACTGGTCCAGCCCATCAGCGGATCGACCTCACGGCGGCTTTCAGGGGCGAATTCCAGAACCCAGTGCTTGGTCCGGGCCATGCCGGATTGCGTGGTGCTGCGGGCAGGTTTGTAAATACGCGCGGACATTCGGACGGACTCCTTGTTACGCCCCGGTTATTCCAAAATCCTGCGCCATGGGCAAGGGCGCAAATGGGCGAGGCAAGCTAGCAATACCTGAGCCCAGGTCAGCCCCGTCCCAATCTAAAGCGTGACAATTCGATGAAGTGAATGGGTCCCTTGGTGCGGGACACTTCGATTGCACCGCGCAAACGACGTCCAAGAAAGACCTGCGTCGCGGCGCACAGGTCGATTTCGGTCAAAATCGAACCATCCCCATCCACACAGGATAACCATACCCGGCCCTCCCGCGTTTCAAGCGTTATCTCCGCGAACTGCGACAGGTCAGCCAACCCGACCTCGGCAACAGGGGTCCGCGCGTTTCTGGTTGTCCCGAACGCAAACGCCGCGACACCGCTAACACCGTTGATACGCACCGAAAGAAACAGCCCTGTTTCGGGATTGGCGAGATTGGTGATCTGCAAGCCCAACGTCATTTCCGGCTTTCCCGGGTCCGTCGCCTTGGGCCGGAATCGCAGAGCCGCCTTCAGTCGCTGAGCTTTATCTGCCGCGAGGTGGTGCCTGGTTTCCAGCCGCAGGACACTGCCCACCGCCCGCCCTGGCGAGACCAGCAATGCAGTCCCCTCGGCAGTGCCGGTATGGGCGGGGATCGCATAGGCAAAAGGCTCGGTCTTTTCGATTTTCCAGAACGATTTGTCCACGCTGCCGGCCTGCATCACGGCCCCGAAGCCAAAATCGTCCTGCAAGACCCGTATGCTTTGCGGCGGCAGACAATCCAGAGCACGGCTGCGGAAGCTGTAATAGGCCGGTTTCTTGCGGCCTTCGTGATCGAACAGGCCAAAAGATTTTTCCCGTTTCAGATCCCACGCCTCGTCGCGGTACTTGTACCAGAAAAGCTTTTCGATACTCGCCTCGCCAGCGGCATGCGTCATGAAATCGTCCACGAAATCCGCCTGCGCCATGGCGTCGAAATCGTATACCTTCGACAGATCAAGCGAACGAGCGCCCACTTCCGTAATCCAGACCGGCACCCCGGAATAGCCCGCGTCTTCCAGAAGAGACAGGAAATCCTGCGTCAGATGCCAGCTATGGGCGGCAAACCCATCCGGGGCCGGCCCGAAATACGGATAGGGGTGAATGCCGAATGCCTCGAACGGCAAATCTTGTGCAGTCGGGTAATGCGATCTCAACGCCTGCATCACGTCACGCGCGAAATCCGGCTGGAAATAAAACCCCCAGTGCCCCTGATTGTTCGCAAATTCTGCCGCAAATTCATCAGCATAGCCGCGCATCGTGTTCGCAAAGGCAGGACGCGTTCGACCCACATGGCCGACAAGCCCGTTCTCGGCGAATGTCACCCCACAGATACGCCCTGCAAATCCCGCGCACCGCAGACTCTCGACACCGGGGCGGATCACCATGTTCACGAACTCCAGCCCGTTCCAGGGGCGATGCAACCCGTCCTCTCCCTTGACCGATATATAGAAATCCGAAGCGTTCGGCTCATTCCACAATTCCATATCGTGGATGAAATCGAAGGTTTCGACCAGAAGCCTGACATATTCGGCATATCGCTCGGCAAACCCCGGCTGCCCGAGATATGCCATCCGCGCCACCTCAGGATGACAGTTGATCACCACCCCGGTGATTTTCACATGCTCCGGTAATGTCGCGATAAATGTATAATAACTTTCAACAATTTCTTTGTTAACCTGTGCCTTGGCATCAGAGTCATATTCGATCAGCCGCCGCCAATAAAACGGAACACGTATGGCATTTAAGGCACCTTCTGCCATTGCATCAATGTAACCGTGAAGCCTTCCAGGGTCATTAAGAAACTCATTTACATTCGCAAAGTTGAGACCAACGTTCCCAATTTGATCAACCATAGGTGCCACTACCCATCAAAATCGAACGAACGTGGGTAAGCGGCAAGAACCTCTTTCTCGTCATGGGCAAAAGTTTCCATAATTTTCGATTTTTCATCCTCTGTCAGCAAAGGACTTGGCTCACATGGATGCGACCGAACCAGGGCAATGACCTCGTTCATTATCTTGGAGCGCACGCCCCCGGACAGATGTTGATTGATCGCCCGGACAAATTCCAGATACGGGCCATGCAAAGATGGGTTTACCACGAAACCGCGTGACCTGTTGGGAAGAGGCGATGCTCCGATACAATCCATAAAATCATCTACGGTGCTGTACCCTCTCCCCCCCTTATACTCTCTAACAACGATATTGCCCTTGCCGAAGACTTCCGCCCAGCCATCTACTAATTCTTTGTAAAACAAAGAAGTACCGCCTGCCCGACCTTGAGACAGAGAGTCTTTTAAAAACGCATCAAAAGTTTTGCTTATCCCCCTTCCTTTCAGCAACTGCCTATACATTGATTCAATCAGGTCCGCATGATTTCTGATGTAGACAATCACATTAATGTCGCCATTCAACTTATCGGCGAGCATACGATAATACTCTGGCGGGCGCAGTGAAAAATCCTCAGCACTCAAAACGCATTTACTACAACCTGAATTCACTACCTCATCATTAATGTCATTCACGACATCATCGACACCCCGGCCATCGTACTTCGACCGGGCCCAAACACCGAGCTTATCATCTGGTTGACAAGCCCAAACCAATTGGACGTGTTTATCATCAAATCTTGCGGTCTTTGGGTAAAGTACCCCATCACGCATGAGCTCATCGTAATTTTGTGCAAGGGTTCGTTGCAGAGCGGTTGTGCCTGTTTTCATAAGCCCGATATGCAAAAAAAATCTCGCCATTTTCATATTCCTTATCCTAGCGCCCGGAGTAACCACCATGTTTGAAAGAGGATTCCGCACATGTGTTTTAGCAAGGTAATGCCGCATCCATGACACGCTCCGCCGGCACCATGGACAGCAATTCGGTGCTGAGGATCACGGTGCCTTGCGGGGCCTTGTCGATGGTCTCGGTCAGTGCCTTGTAACGCTCCCGCCCCGTGCCGAGAGCCAGAAAATGGTGCCCGGGATTGTTGGCATTGGCGTAATGCGCGGGGTAGATCACGCCCTGATCGGCCAATGCCCGTTCCGATCGGGCCAGCGTATACTGGATCGAGGTGGTGCCCGTCTTGTGCGTGCCAATATGCAGGACCAGCCGTTTCATCGTGACACCCTCGCAATACCGTACCAACCGCGATTCTACGCGGTTTTACCCTGACTAAGTGCTGCATCGAACGGGCGCAACCATAACGGGCACAGGATGGCGCACCGGCCCGCCTCAACGCCTGCATGATATGCCTTGGCAGGATGCTATCCGGCCTCCCGGCGCGGAAAACCGGCGGCTATTGCCCCGCGCGCCGGTCATCATCCTCCGGTTGCGCGTCCGGATCAGCCTGCCCCACCCCCAGAAAAACGAATTTGAACGGCAGGATCCAGACGATGCCAAGCCCGACATAGACAAGGAATTCGATCCAGATCGACGGGCGGTCGAACAGGTCGACCACATTCACCGCCACCACAATATAAAGCGGCAGCCCGATCAGCAGGATGATCAGCGACCAGCGTCGCCGCGCCTTGTAACTGAGTGCCATGGGGCCTCCGCTGGGTCGGGTCAGTCGGCGAACGGGTCGGTGACGAGAATCGTGTCGTCCCGTTCGGGCGAGGTGGACAGAAGTGCGACAGGGCAGTCGATCAGCTCTTCCACCCGGCGCACGTATTTGATGGCGTTGGCGGGCAATTCGGCCCAGCTGCGCGCGCCCTCGGTCGACTCGCTCCAGCCCGGCATTTCCTCATAGACCGGAACGCAACGGGCCTGCTGGTCGGCGGCGGTCGGCAGGTAATCCAGCCGCTTGCCGTCCAACTCGTAGCCGACGCAGATTTTCAGCGTCTCGAACCCGTCCAGAACGTCGAGCTTGGTCAGCGAAATGCCGTTCACGCCCGAGGTGGCACAGGTCTGGCGCACAAGCGCGGCGTCGAACCAGCCGCAGCGGCGCTTGCGGCCCGTGACGGTGCCAAACTCATGCCCGCGCGTGCCCAGGCGAAGCCCGTCATCGTCGTCCAGTTCGGTCGGAAACGGCCCCTCGCCCACGCGGGTGGTATAGGCCTTGACGATGCCCAGAACGTAATCCACCGATCCCGGCCCCATCCCGACGCCCGTGGCCGCCTGTCCGGCGATCACGTTCGAGGACGTGACAAAGGGATAGGTGCCAAAGTCGATATCCAGAAGCGCGCCCTGCGCCCCTTCGAACAGGATGCGCTGGCCGGATTTGCGCTTTTCGCTCAGCACCTTCCAGACCGGCGCGGCATAAGGCAGGATCTGCGGCGCGATCTCTTTCAGTTTCGCGATCAGCGCATCGCGGTCCACGGGATCGATTCCCAGGCCGCGCCGCAGCGGATCGTGGTGTTGCAGGGCGCGGTCCACACGCGCCTCCAGCGTTGCATCGTCCGACAGGTCCGCCACCCGGATCGAGCGGCGCCCCACCTTGTCCTCATAGGCCGGGCCGATGCCACGGCCCGTGGTCCCAATCTTGGTGCCCTTGCTGGCAGCCTCTTCGCGGGCGCGGTCCAGCTCACCGTGAATCGGCAGGATCAGCGGCGTATTCTCGGCGATCATCAGGGTTTCGGGCGAAATATCGACGCCCTGTTCACGGATCGAGGCGATCTCGTTGACCAGATGCCAGGGGTCCAGCACCACGCCATTGCCGATCACGCTGAGCTTGCCGCCACGCACAACGCCCGAAGGCAGCGCGTTCAGCTTGTAGGTCTCACCGTCGATCACCAGCGTATGGCCGGCATTATGGCCGCCCTGAAACCGCGCGATCACATCGGCCCGCTCGCTGAGCCAGTCAACGATCTTGCCTTTCCCCTCGTCACCCCACTGGGCGCCTACGACGACGACATTTGCCATGCTGATCCTCTTGGTGGTCGGTTGCTATGGTGGTCACATTGAAACCCGCGCCGGTATAGCCGGGTGGCGCGGCCTGTGAAACCGGAAATTCGCGCCCCGCCCCGGACAGAACGGCGCGTTCGCGAAAAGCCCCCGCCGATGCCCCACGACAAGCCCCGCCCAATGACCCGGAGTCGCCCGCGTTTCCACCCGTCGCCCGGTTTTTCGGTCTTTCCCTTCGATGCCGGTTCGTCCCGCACCACATTGCCGGGTTGCGGGCGCGCACGGAATTGCATAGATACCGCGCGAGACGCCACACGCATCCGACAAAGGCCCCACATGGAAAACGTCGTCCTGATCATCCACCTTCTTCTGGCCCTCGCCCTGATCGGCGTGGTGCTTCTGCAACGCTCGGAAGGCGGCGGCCTTGGCATGGGCGGTGGCGGCGGTGGCGCCATATCGGGCCGTTCGGCGGCAACGGCGCTCAACAAGGTGACATGGGGGCTGGCGATCGCCTTTATCGTCACCTCACTGACGCTGACCATTCTGGCGGCACAGCAATCGGCCGATTCGTCGGTTCTGGACCGGCTCACCGACATGCCGGTTCCCGCAGCCGAAGATCCCGCCGCGCCGGACAACGGCGACTCGCTCCTGCCGCCGGCGGCGGACGATACCGCCCCGCTGACCCCGAGCGCCGACTGAACACAACGACTTGAGGCAGATTTTCAGGCCGCAACAGCATCTTGCGGTCTGCTTGCCTTGGACACACGAATCCATTACATATTGAGTCCCGTGGTGCTGCGGTCGAATCCGGCCGGTCAGGGCTCGTCACCGGCTTGAATTTCAGGCCTGCAATCACGGGGGATGCCAGCGCATGGCACGGTATATTTTCATCACTGGCGGCGTTGTATCTTCTCTGGGCAAGGGTCTGGCCTCGGCGGCCCTGGGCGCGTTGTTGCAGGCGCGCGGCTTTTCCGTTCGCCTGCGCAAGCTGGACCCGTATCTCAACGTCGATCCCGGCACGATGTCGCCGTTCGAGCATGGCGAGGTGTTCGTCACCGATGACGGGGCCGAAACCGATCTGGACCTCGGCCATTACGAACGCTTCACAGGGGTGCCCGCACGGATGACCGACTCGGTCAGTTCCGGGCGCATCTATTCCAACGTGCTGGAAAAGGAACGCCGCGGCGATTACCTCGGAAAAACGATTCAGGTCGTGCCCCACGTCACCAACGAGATCAAGGACTGGATCGGCATCGGCGACGACGAGGTCGATTTCATGCTGTGCGAAATCGGCGGCACCGTGGGCGATATCGAGGGCCTGCCGTTTTTCGAGGCGATCCGCCAGTTCAGCCATGACCGCCCGCGCGGCGAATGCATCTTCATGCACCTGACGCTGCTGCCCTACCTTGCCGCCAGCGGCGAGTTGAAAACCAAGCCGACCCAGCACTCGGTCAAGGAATTGCAATCCATCGGCATCGCGCCCGACATCCTTGTCTGCCGCTCCGAACAGCCCATCCCGGAAAAGGAACGCGAGAAAATCGCCCTGTTCTGCAACGTCCGCAAAGAGGCCGTGGTCGCCGCCTATGACCTGAATTCGATCTACGAGGCGCCGCTGGCCTATCACCGCGAAGGGCTGGATCAGGCCGTGCTGGACGCCTTCGGCATTTCGCCCGCCCCCAAACCCGACCTGCGCACATGGCTGGATGTCTCTGACCGCATCCACAACACCGACGGCACGGTGAACGTCGCCATCGTCGGCAAGTACACGCAGCTCGAAGACGCCTACAAGTCGATCAAGGAGGCACTGACCCACGGCGGCATGGCCAACCGGGTGAAGGTCAATGTCGAATGGGTGGATGCCGAGATTTTCGACACCGAAGACCCCGCCCCGCATCTGGAAGGGTTCCACGCGATCCTCGTGCCCGGCGGCTTCGGCGAACGCGGCACCGAGGGCAAGATCAAGGCCGCCCAGTTCGCCCGCGAACGCAAGATCCCCTATCTGGGCATTTGCCTCGGCATGCAGATGGCCGTGATCGAGGCGGCACGCAACCTCGCCGGGCTGAGCGATGCAGGCTCGGAGGAATTCGACCACGAATCCGGCAAAAAGCGTTTCACTCCGGTGGTTTACCACCTAAAGGAATGGGTGCAGGGCAACGAGAAGGTCAAGCGCAAGGTCAGCGACGACAAGGGCGGCACGATGCGCCTCGGGGCCTATGACGCCACGCTGAAAGAGGGCAGCCGCGTGGCTGCGGTCTACGGCACCACCGCCATCGACGAACGCCACCGCCACCGCTACGAGGTGGACGTGAAATACCGCGAAAAACTGGAAGAGGTCGGCCTGACGTTTTCAGGCATGTCCCCCGATGGCCGCCTGCCGGAAATCGTGGAATGGTCCGATCACCCGTGGTTCATCGGCGTGCAGTTCCACCCCGAACTGAAATCCAAACCCTTCGACCCGCACCCTCTGTTCGCCGATTTCGTGCGCGCGGCAGTCGAGACATCGCGCTTGGTCTGAGGGTTTGACAGGGGGCTTTGCCCCCCGGCCTGCGGCCTCCCCCAGGATATTTTCGGGCAAGAAGAAAACGTAGGCGTCTACTCTGCGGCCCGCGCCGGATTGGCGATCTGCGCCAGGGCCTGCTCGACAAGCTCCGGGCCCGCACCGGGGCGCGTGGCGCCTTCGGACAGGATGCGCCGCCACGCCCGCGCGCCGGGGCGGCCTGCGAACAGGCCCAGCATGTGCCGCGTGACCTGATGGAGCTTGCCGCCTGTCGCGAGGTGATCCTCGATATAGGGCAGCATGGCCAGCACCGCGCCCTCGGGCGTGCTGTCCGGCCCCTGCGCGCCAAAGATCACCCGGTCGGCGGCGCAAAGGATATCGGCGGGCTGGTGATAGGCCGCGCGCCCGATCATCACCCCGTCCAGCCCGGCGTCCAGAAAACCGCGCGCCTGTTCCAGCGACGCAATCCCGCCATTGACGCTGATATGCAGGTTGGGAAACAGCCCCTTCATCCGCTGCACCAGATCGTAATCGAGCGGCGGCACATCGCGGTTCTCCCTGGGGCTGAGCCCTTGCAGCCATGCCTTGCGCGCGTGGATGGTGACGCGTTCGACACCCGCTGCGACGATGCGCGCCAGAAACTCGGGCAGCACCTCTTCGGCGTCCTGATCGTCCACGCCGATCCGGCATTTGACGGTCACCTCCACCGGCTGCGCCGCGATCATCGCCGCGCAGCACTCGGCCACAAGGCCGGGATTCTTCATCAGGACCGCACCGAACGTACCCGATTGCACCCGATCGCTGGGGCAGCCGACATTGAGGTTGATCTCGTCATAGCCCGCCTCGGCGCCCAGCTTTGCCGCCTGCGCCAGTTCCGCGGGGTCCGACCCGCCCAGTTGCAGGGCGACGGGATGTTCTTCGGAGGTGTATTCCAGCAGATGCAACGCCCCGCCCCGCACCAGAGCCGGGGCCGTCACCATTTCCGTATACAGCAACGCATCGCGCGACAGCAGGCGATGCAGGTATCTGCAATGCCTGTCGGTCCAGTCCATCATAGGCGCAATAGCAAGTCTATGTGCTTGATATTTCGTCATTTTTCCAGTAGTATCAACTCATTGCGCGGCGGCGTGTGCACTCTAATTTACGACCCAATACGCCCCTTTTCGCCACGTTTCGACCGCGCACTGCACACATAGAGCACACGAAATGGCGACCATATCAAAGCTTCCTTCGGGCTCCTGGCGAGTCTAGGTCAGACGTAAAGGGCACTACATCAGTGAATCCTTCCTGCGCCGCGGTGACGCGGAGCTTTGGGCGCGGACCGTTGAGGGCAAGATCGATCGGGGGGAACCTATACACACTCGCGTTGCCGCGGCCAAGACATTCGGAGACCTCATTGATCTTCACAGAGCGGATCTGGCGGACGTCGGGAGAACGCTCGGCAGGTCGAAAGCCGCAAGCCTGGATTTTCTTGCACTGCGCCTCGGGGCGTTGAAACCCGCCGAGCTCGGCCGGGAAAAGCTCGTCGAGTTCGGTCGTCAGCGCGCCAAAGAAGGGGCCGGCCCGGTAACGGTTGGCATCGACCTCGGATACATCAAGACGATCCTTTCGCATGCTGCCGCCGTTCACGGCATCATCGCACCAACCGAAGGAGTCGATCTCGCTCGGATTGCGCTCACCCGGCTCGGACTGGTGGGCAAAGGCAACGAACGGGATCGTCGGCCGAGCGAAGAGGAGATCGACGCGATCCTGAAGGCGCTTGAAAGCAACCCACGACAGTTCATCCCCGTAGCGCGCGTCGTTCGTTTCGCCATCGCGACGGCCATGCGACAAGATGAAATCTCTCGGGCGCGATGGGAAGACTACAACCCTCGAACCAAAATGCTGCTCATCCGGGACCGCAAAGACCCTCGCCGCAAGACGGGCAACGACCAACGCATCCCGCTGCTGTCCGTTTCTGGTTACGACCCCTGCGCGTTGATCGAAGAACAACGTGCGCTGGTGGGCAGTCGCGGCAGAATCTTCCCTTACAACGGACGCTCAATCGGCACGGCATTCCGACGGGTCTGCCGTACCTTGGGCATCGAGGATTTGCATTTTCATGATCTGCGCCACGAAGCGACCAGTCGACTGTTCGAGGCAGGTTTCACCATTGAACAGGTTGCCCTTGTCACCGGGCACAAGGACTGGAAAATGCTGCGCCGCTACACCCACATCCGCCCAGAGGGTCTCCATGCGCTCGCGGCAAGCAGGGTTGCCTAGCCTTCACATCTGGAAATGACTTCTGGCGGCTCACATCGCTGCAATCTCGGCACAGATAGTGCCACCACCGATCATTCCCCCGTCGCGCCATGCCAAGGGAACGGCACCGTATGGCCGCTTTCTTCGAAACGACGCTCGAAATCCTGCGCGACCTCCTCCACCGTGATCGCGGCGAATTGCGCCAGCAGCCGTGTCTCGGCCTCTGCCAGCGTCGCATCGAGCCGCGCGTCGACCGCCTGCTCGACCAGACAGGGCGACGGATCCGCCTGCGGCCCGATGTTGAACAGCGGCGGGTGCCCGACCGCCTCGTAGACGTCGCGCAAGCTGATCTCGGCCAGCGGGCAAGCGAGTTGCCAGCCACCGCCGTGGCCCTTTTCCGACGACACGATTCCCCGCTCGCGCAGCCCCGCCATCATCCTGCGCACCACCACGGCGTTGGTCGAGATCATCTGCGCGATCTGTTCCGAAGTGGCACGCCCGACATGTCGGTCCATGTGGATCAAGACGTGCAGCATCCGGGACATACGAAGATCGCGCGCCATGGGGTTTCCTTTCCTTGCCTCTTCAGGCTCCTTAGCAGCACTCATGTAACAATGAAAGTTTCATGTCTTGAAATGGCGCGCCAAATCACGTAACTTTCAGTGATACATTAAGGGGAACCACCATGGATCACGATGTTCTCGTCATCGGCGGCAGCTTTTCCGGGCTCGCCGCCGCGATGCAGCTTGCCCGCGCCCGCAGACGCGTCTGCGTTCTCGACACCGGCGCCCCCCGTAACCGCTTTGCCACAGCCTCGCACGGGTTTCCCGGGCAGGACGGGCGTCCCCCGCAGGACATCCGCGCCGCGCTCAGACACGAACTCGCGGTCTACCCTACTCTGTCCTTAAGGGACGGCGCGGCGGTCTCGGCTGCGCGCGAGGGGAACGGATTTCGGGTGGCCTTGGCAGAGGGCAGAGACATCACCGCGCGGCGGCTGGTCCTGGCCTTCGGTGTGCGCGACAGCCTGCCCGATCTGCCAGGTCTGTCCGAACGCTGGGGAGCCACAGTGCTCCATTGCCCCTATTGCCACGGCTATGAGCTGAACGGCGGGCCGGTCGGCGTTCTGGCGCGCGGCGAGGCGGCGCTGCATCAGGCGATGCTGCTGCCCGACTGGGGGCCGACCACGCTCTTCACGCAAGGGGCGCTCGTGCTGACTAGGGAACAGCGGCAGGGGCTGACCGCCCGGGGCGTCACGGTCGAGAAAACGCCTGTCGCGGCGCTGATCGGCACCGCCCCGGCGCTTGACGGGGTGCGGCTGGATGACGGGCGAGAGATCGCGCTGGCGGGGCTGTTCCTGGCGCCGGACACAGCGCCCTCCTGCGATTTGGCTGCACAGCTAGGCTGCACCATGAAGGACGGACCAACCGGCCCCTATGTGGCCGTCGATCCGATGCAGGCGACCAGCCAGCCCGGCGTCTTCGCCGCCGGCGACCTTGCCAGCCCCATGCCCAATGCCACGATCGCCGCGGCCGCGGGCGTGATGGCAGGCGGCGCCGCGCATCGCTCGCTGATCTTCGATCCCGATCTGACCGCTGCGGCCTGAAGGAGCATCGCCATGCACCAGACCACACGAGACTTCTGGAACGACCGCTACCGCCAAAAGACCGACGAAACCTCTGGCAAGCCCGGCCTCGTTCTGTCCCAGTTCGCCGGTCCGCTGGCGCCGGGGCGTGCGCTGGAGCTGGGCTGCGGCCGGGGGGACGACGCGCTCTGGCTGGCCCGGCAGAGCTGGCAGGTGACGGCGGTGGACGTCTCTGCTGTGGCGCTCGCCTATGCGGCTGATAGCGCCAGCCGCGCCGGACTGGCCGGGACGGTCCAGTTCGAAGAGCACGATCTGGCCGAAACCTTCCCTGAAGGCATGTACGACCTCGTCGTGGCCAGCTTCCTGCAATCACCGCGAGACTGGCCGCGCGCGCGTGTGCTGGCCCGGGCGGCAGGCGCGGTGTCCACCGGCGGACACCTTCTGATCACTGAACACGCTTCGCACCCGCCGGGATCCAAGGCAATCAAGGACACGATTTTTCCCACCGCTGAGGAGACGCTGGCTTCGCTCGCGCTCGATCCCCGTCAGTGGCGGAGGCTTTGCGTCTGTGCCATCGCGCGCATGGGAACCAGAGACGAGGTTCAGGGCGAAACGGTCGAGGACAACGTGATCTTCATGGAACGGCTGGGTTAGGCTACAACCTCCCTGCAGGTCCGCAAGGGCCTGCAGCCTGGCGGCCCCTTTCGGCCCCACCTGCCCCGCCAACTATTGGACCAAGCATCGCCTGCACTAACTGTGCGCCTAGGAAAACATCACGTTGGTGCTCTTGCAATCTTCGCATCAAGTCAGCGGTCGTCGCGACCAAGCACGTCCTTCATCTCTATCCTCTGATCGACTTGACGCATCGTACTTGGCCGATGTGCGATCATAATCACGGTTCGACCGGCACATAGTTTGGCTAGCCCTTGACGCATATGGCTCTCTGTCTCGGGATCGATGGACGCCGCCGCCTCATCCAGCAAAATGATCGGAGCATCCTTCAGGAAGGCGCGCGCAAGAGCAATGCGCTGACGTTCACCGCCGGAGAGCTTTGCTCCACCTTCGCCTATGACGGTCTCATATCCCTTCGGCAACGCCATGATGAAGTCATGACAACAGGCCGCCTGAGCAGCAGCGTACAATTCTTCATCGCTTGCATCGGCCTTGGCTAACCGCAGATTTCGCGCGACGCTCATATCGAAGAGGTAGCTGTCTTGGAAAACCACTGCGACCATGGCGCTGCGCAATTCTGGCGCAATGTCCCGAATGTCCACGCCTCCAATCGTGACATGCCCCTTCTGGACGTCCCAGAAACGCGCAATCAGGTCGAGAATAGTCGATTTTCCGGATCCCGACGTACCGCAAAGCGCGTGAATTTTCCCCGCCGGGAAATCGAGATTGATGCCATTCAAGACCGGCTTATCGCCGTAAGAAAAATGAACGTCTTGAAAGCGAAGATCCAGAGAAACGGGTAACTTTGGCGTTTCGGGTTCGGGAAGAGGGGCGATCGCAAGAAATTCCCCCACTCGCGACATGGATTTTTGCAGGAGGCGCAATTGAGACGACAAGTCGAAGGCATCAGTCAGTGGCGCATAGAACACCAAACTTACCACGAGAAAGAGCAGGAACGTCGATGCTTCCATGAGTTCATGCAGGACCATCCAGCCACCGCCGGCGAGCAAGATCACGAAGCCCGCGTCCAGGAATATCCACCCTGCCGTAACGATCGGCATCAGCGCCGTTACCGTGGACAGTGAGATGCGTCTGTGCGTCTCCAGGGCATCCTCCACAGGGCCATATGCTTGGGAGAGGCCGAGGCTGCGCAAGGTTGGCAAGCCCTGAATATAGTCCAACAGGCGAGCAGAGAGCATCTCATTCGAAACAACCAGTCGCTGCAGCATCCGAGCGTTCACCCTGTCAGCGAACACCATTACCACACCGAACGCGGGCACCATCGCACAGGTCAAGAGGGCCAATCGCCAATCCAGAAAGAAAAGAACAATCGCGCTGAGAAGCGGACCGACCATGGCCCGCATCGCCAGAGCAGGAGGTGTGACAAAGTTGATCGCTGCAGAATGCTGCGACATAAGCGCTTCCAGCGAACCGGTATCGCGAGCAATTACGTCACCCAGTGGTATCTGACGCATCTGTCGGACAATGCGTGCCTGCAGGGCCGATACAGCGGTGCTTTGGACCTGCCACAACACCCGGTGCGAAAGCCTATTGGCAAAAACGAACATGAGTATGCACAGCGCGACGAAACCCGAAGCCGCGACCGCGAAAGGCCGGGTAAGATCACCGGCCAAAACGCGATCGAGCACCAACCACACTGCGATCACTGGCGCTCCGGCCACGGCCCCTTCAAGCGCGAGCATGGGCAGAGCCTTGGACATCAGTGTACGACGTCCCGGGCCCGCGAGGTGCATGAAACGTGCGACCATTCCCGAAGGGATCCCAGGCTCCTGATACGCTTGGCCAGGCCTCTGCACGACAGTAGGCAATGATCGAACAGCGCCCGTTTCAAGATGCCAGCCTTCGACTGAATCATATTCCTTCCACAACCGTCGGTAACCGGAGGACCGCTGCAGAAGGTCGCTATGGCTTCCAAGGTCGGAGATCTCACCTGCCTCTACAAAAGCTATCTGGTCGGCATTGCGTATGGTGTCTAGGCGATGCGCGATCACGAGAACCGTTCTTCCATGCGCCAGTTCGGCCAGAGCTTCCCGCACCGCCTGTTCATTGTCGGGATCCAAAGCCGCTGTCGCTTCATCCAACACGACGATCGGTGTAGAGCGCAGAATGGCACGGGCGATAGCCACACGTTGTCGCTGCCCGCCTGAGAGGCTGCGTCCCCCCTCGCCAACAAAAAAGGACAAATCAGCTGAGAACTCCGTCACCCTTGCGGCACGGGCGGCGGCCTCGACTTCTTTGCGAGACGCGGTGGGGCGCCCGGAAAGGATATTTTCATAGATTGTCGCATTCATGAGCCAGGCGTCTTGCAGCACCGCGCTGACCATACCTTCGAGATGTCGATCTTCCATCTGGCGGAGATCGCAGCCTCCGATCAGGATGCGCCCCAGATCAGGATCACGAGATCGCATCAACAAACGCGCCAAAGTCGACTTGCCCGCACCGGACGGCCCGACGAGAGCAAGGGTCGTGCCTGCCGGAATCGTGACCGATACCCGCGACAAAATGGCGTTCCCGTCCATAGATAGCGACACATCCTGAAAGCTAATGTCGTAGCCGTCGGGTCTCTGTGGATACTCGGGCTGAGGAAGCTCCTCGGTTTCAAAGATTGTGGAGATCTGCGCGCTTGCCCCTTTCAGCTTCCAAAAGAAGTTACCTGCCGAAAAGACGACCTTCAGCAGTGGCGCGTTGATCCCCAACCCCAATAACAGAAAGAGTGTGAGGTCAGTGACGGAGATTTCATCCGACAGGTACAGAAAGGCTCCGACGGGGATCAACACAAGAACATTAGCCCGAAGGCCGGCATAGAGGATCGCCATTGGCGTGAGGCTCGACAAGGCAAAGGACTGACCGACGCGCGCCATCCGATCCAGTGCGTCGTGGAGCTCCTCGAGAATTGTGCCAGTGTGCAGAAACATCCGGATCTCCCTGATTCCGCGAACATACTGGACCGAAATAGAACGCAAGTTTGAGATCGCCCCGACATAGGCAGCCAAATGCGGCCGCGTCGCACGCAAGGTGAGAAGATAGACCCCAAGCAGCAATGGAAACATGGCCACTGCTGCGATACCCATGCGCCAGTCCACCCAAAGGAGAAGAACCCCAGATAGGATCGGAACCGAAAGTCCTGCGGCCAAGTCCGGGATCGCGTGAGCAATGCCTTCTTCGATCTGCTCGACATCCTCCATGACGATCTTTCGAAGATGGCCGGAGGTAGTTCCTGACAAAACGCCAAGCGGCACTCGTGCCAGTTTCTCGACTAGACGATGCCGCAGTTGATAAAGGATGCGATAGGCTGCCACATGCGACAACGTCGTCGCCCCAGCCTGCAGCAATGCCTTGGTGATCAGCGCACACACCGCGAGCACCGTCCAGTACACAAGTTCTCCGGCGTCGATCCCTGCCCCTTGAATCGCCACTGCAATCCTCCAGGCGGCGAGATACGGTACCAACCCGAGGCCCGTTCCGAAGATCGACAAAATGGCGGAAAGCACCAGAACGGAACGATAGCCAGCAAGCAGTCCAACAATCATGGGGCAACCTCCCTGTCAGACAGCAAGAGGGGTGAAACTGCAGCCCCCAGGACGGCAGCGAGAGCAGCAGCATAAAAGATCGGGGAATACCCCGATCGAGCCGCAACCTGACCTGCGGCCATACCGCCAAACATGAGAACCATCGCCTCGAGAGAGGTCAGCAAGGCGAAGCCGCTCGCTGCAGCGGTCGGCTGAACCGACGACATGTAGATTTGCCACGTCGCAGTCATCACTGAGGCGCTGGCTGCGAAGCAAACTACCGCCAAGGCAATGCTCACCAACGGATGAGACGGGAACAGCGTCAACATCACCAGTAGCGCAGCCTTCAGCAAGAGCAACGACCGCAGCGTAGCCAAGGCGCCTACACGGCGGAGCAACGCCCCCGCACCAGTTGCCGCGGGAAGCATGGCCAGCATGGCGAAAGCGCCCAGATACCAACCGACCTCGACCGCATCATGTCCGGAATCGAGAAGCCTCGCACCCAGAAAACCATCCGCCGCGGCCGAAAGTCCGACGAGAAGCACGAGGCCGATCACCCTACTGCTTCGCAGTGACCTCCAAGGCGCAATCCGAGGGCCCGGCAACGTCCGTACCGGACGGATCAGGAAGGCTGTCGTGCCGAGAACAAGGATCAGCGCAGAGCCGGACAGGATCGCAGGGACCCAGCCGATCCGGGATGCTAGCCACAACAGTACGGCACCGCCCAGAACACCTCCTGTCGTCATACCGATCACCTGAAGCGTATTGGCTACCGCCCGTCCGCCATCATCGGCGCGTCCGATCACCTCTGCCGCAAGCGCAATTTGTAGAGATGCACCGGCGCAGGCAGCCAAGGCTGCAAGCAGCAATAGCGGTGCAGTTGTTCCGAGTGGGGCAAACCTGATCAAAGAGAGAAAGACGGCTGCCAACAATCCGGGACTGAACCGAAGCACTAAATATCGAATTTGGGGCCTGCTGTCGAAAATCGGCGCCCACAACCACTTCAACGCCCACGGAAGCCAAACCACATAGGCCATTCCGATGACTTCCAGTGAAGCTCCTGAATCCCTCAGCAAAACAGGTAGCGCTACTGTGAAGAAGTACGCCGGCACCCCTTGCACTAGGTTCAGCGAGAAGATCGCGCCCAATTCCGGCGTAGAGAGCCGCCGAGACACACCCGATACGTCCTCCACTTCGTCACCACCGCCAGGTTGCGCCAAGGCCAAGGACGCGCCCGCGGCCAACAATTGCGCTATGTGCGTTTGGCGAGAACGTGGACGAGAAGTAGATAGGCCGTTCATCAGTCAAATTGCGGGCAAAGGCGTAGAGTTCCATCCCGTCTCGTTCCCAACCGACTCGGAGATCCGCCACCGTGTACGAAGGGATTTCCCAGCTATTGCCAATGTCAGCCATACGTCCTCCGACATGCGACACATCCAGAGAGGCAATTGCCTCACCTCGGCCCAGAGGATAGCGAAGGTCCAGCCCAAGACTTGCGGTAAGCTCGGGCATATTCGGAACCCTGTTGCCATTCATCGCGCCAGTGGTGACCCCGTTCGGGACATCGACCAAGCGCGTTCTCGTCCAACCGACACCCCCTCGAAGCGCCACATGAGGCGTCAACTCCGCACGAAACTCGAGCTCGGCTCCATAGCTTCGGTAATCCTGATTATCGAACGCGAAGCTCATTGTGGCCGCGTCGAATGCCGTCAGCTGTCCGTCCGCGACATTGTTGTAGAACAGTGCGCCCGACAGGCTGAGCCGGCCGTCCAAAAGCTCGGCTTTCGTGCCCAGTTCATAAGCCCAAGAAGTGGATGGCCGGAAGGGAGGCGTGTCCAGTCCCATATAGGCGTTCAAGGAATAACGTTCGAATCCACCAGAAGCATACCCCCTGGAAATCGAGGCATAACTCATCCATTCATCGTTCCAGCGCCAGTCTACTGCAACGCGGCCAGTGACGTAGTCATCTTCGAAACTGCCGCTTTGCCGATGCCCTGGCACCGTGCCCGGAGCGCCATTCGAGACATAGGTCGTGTCGAAGGTCTGGCGATCGCGCGCGGCCCGCAGGCCTGCCGAGAAGGTCAGTCGGTCACTGACAGGCGCGGAAATGTCTCCGAAGACCGCCAGTGTCTGACTGGTGATCGTGGTGTCGTAATGTCCGTTCAGAGACGGGGAGTAATTGCTCTGCTGCGTTCGATCCATGTCGTATTGGGAGCGGAAGTAGGACAGTCCCGCCACCCACTCAACTGGCGCTCCTTCAGGAGAATTCAGCCGAAATTCCTGACTGAAGACACGCTCGCCTTCATAAACGATTCCCCAGTCTTCATCCGGATCGGAAAATGCACCTGGTGACATCGGCATTCCGTAGTCCGATAAATACCTCGAATACAGGAACGAATCCGTATCATCGGTGATGGTTGTGACCGCGATATCCTGAAATCCCGTGACGGAGTGAAAGGTGAACCCCTCGAACTCGCGTTGGACGCTCAAACTGATATGATCAATCACGCGCTCGCCGACCTGCACCATGTCCGATCCGCTAACGGGAAAGTCGGGATGTTCTGCCCACAAATATATTGGATTATTTCGCCTGTCGCGATCCCGGCCCAGAACGAGGTCCGCGCTTAAAGGTCCATCAGGGTCGAAGGCAAGTGAGATACGTCCAGCCGCGATACTTGCGTCCCCGTCCTTTCCACCCGCAACCCCGTTCGGAATATCACCATCAAACTCCTGGAAACGGAGCGCCACACGTCCAGCCACCAAATCGGGAACAACCCAGCCGCCAGCAGCGAGATCGAGCGTTCGCAGGCCATCTTCTCCAACCTCCGTTCCGACGATGAACTCCGGCACACCATCGGCCCGCCTCGTAACGATATTCACCGCACCACCCAGTGCGTTTCGTCCGAAAAGTGTTCCCTGCGGCCCCCTCAAGACCTCGGCCTGCTCGACATCGAAGAGTGTAGGAGAGAATCCGAATGAGGTTGTCGGCACCCCGTTCGTGGAAAACCCAATTGTATTGTCGAGCGAATTTAAAGGGCTTCCCAATGGCCCGATACCCCGCACCGAACCAAACGAGTTTCCGGGAACGGCAAAGTCTACATAGTTGAAATTCGGCGTAGTGCGCGCCAGATCCACGCCGGGATCCAATGACCCAAATTCTAGATCCGCGCCTTCCCGTATCGTCGCCGCGACTGGGATCTCGAAGGCTAGTTCATCCCGCTTGCGAGCCTGGATATGGATCGTGCCCAGAAGGAAGCTTCCATCGTCTTGTACTTGAGCACCGACGGAAATCGGCGGCAGGATCAAGACGGAAGTCAAAAGAGCAATGCGAATCTTCATGGCGGTATGTCCCCGGGGTCGATTTCGCCCGGATATGCCATATGTCTCCTCGTCAGACTTTTGCGCGGCGGAGAAGTTCTTCTCCGTGGCGCAGCTATCCAGCGGGACGGTTGCGTTCGGCAGTAGGAGGATAACCGAAACGCCGACGATAAGCCGTCGCAAAGGCGCCAGGATTAGAGAACCCGACACGCCAACCGATCTCTGTGACCGAATGCTCTCCCTCCGCCAGCATCACTCGAGCGACTTCGAGCCGGCGATCGCGCAACCAACCAAAAACCGTCGTGCCAAACGTCGCCTTGAACTGCGCGCGCAACGTCGTGGGGTTGACTCCCACACATCGGCAAAGCTCCTCCATACTCGGCGGATTTGCCAATCTCGCAGCAAGGATATCGCGGGCGTCCTCAACTCGGCGCAACTGGCGTCGGCTCATGCCAGGCGGAACTCGCATGTCGGCTGTGAGTACACCGGTCACTGCCACCAACGACGCCAACACTGCACTCTCAATGTTGATGCGTCCGAGAGCGCCGAGATAGTCCTGTGATAGCATCTGCCCGGCGAGAGCACGCAATGGCCCCCCCTCTCTCAGGACACGGCTTCCAACTCCGTCCTCGAACATCTGGCGGAGAGGGTCGAGTGTGCCATCATCATCCGCAAACTGATCAAGCCAGGCGCGCCGTAGTGAGAAACCCGCGACGGCTCCCTGAGTGCCTGCGACGCATGACCCAATGCAGACGCGGCGTTTTGGGACGAAAATGAGACGTGATCCGCCAGTCGAAAAAGTGATTTCGTGCCCGTCGATGACCATCGGCTCACTCTCACCCGAGACGAGTGTGCTGCAGAGGATCACATCCTCCTCGATCTCCTCGACCAAGGGCAGATCGACTTCAAACTTCATGTCATAGCCAGTCGCGTGCAAACCCGGCTGTACCTCGTGCAGCAGCATCCGGCCTTGCATCACAGGGCCATTCATCGTCGTCAGGGCGGTATCCTGGGGCTGAAGCCGCATCGAGAGCGCCTCGGCGGCGCGTTCCAGATCGCTGTGGCGGAAGCCGCCCCCGAGATTAGAGGGGGCGAGACAGGTCATGGCCTTCGAGTAGCAACATTGAGAACCAAGAGCAACCGCACGCCGCCGGGAGCAGAGCTCCCATATTTGCTTTTGGACGCTCACGCTTCGTTGAGAACTTCTCAATCGCCTTGTCTGGCAGAACGCTCGATCATCGTGTCGTTGGGAGGATCAGAGGACGCGGAAAATGCAGATTGCGACGATCGGGGCGCTGGCGCTCTATGCCTTTGTCATGTCGATCACCCCGGGACCAAACAACATGCTTCTCGCAAACGCGGGACTGGTATTTGGCTTCCGGAGCACCATACCGCAGATCGTTGGCATTCCGACCGGTGTGATCTCCCAGATCCTGCTCGTGGCCGCCGGTCTCAGCAGCCTTTTCGCACAGATTCCAGGTATTCAGTTGGCACTCAAGGTGGCTGGGACGCTCTATCTGCTCTGGCTCGCCCTGAAGCTTTGGAAAGCATATGCGCTGGCGCGATCACCGCCGTCTCGGCATTTCTGCATCCTGAGCAGGCGGTTGTTCCCCAACTGTTGGTCATTTGCTTCGCCTTCGCATTGATCGGCACCCCATGCATGGCCGTCTGGTCTGCCATGGGATCCGCCCTGCGGCGCCATCTCTCGAGTCCGACCAGCCTCAGGCGCGCAAACCGAACCCTCGCGGCGCTTGCATCGGCAACGTGCCTCATGTTCTGGCTCTGAAGGTGGACAAGGCACACCAAGCGCATTCGATGCCTGATCTGGTGATCTGGCTGTCGTATTTTCGGCTTGCCGGGTTCTGGCTTATGGCCGGGCTCTTCCTCGTTCCAGCTCTCGCAGTGGCGATGTCTCTTATGCAGGAGCCCGGCTTCGAAGGCAGGGCATCTCAGGTGGTATTTCTGGCATTGGCCGTGCCACTGGGGTTTGCGCCCGTCCTCCTGCATTGGAAGTACGGACGACGAAAAGGCCCGATACTGACATTCACTGCGCAGGGCATCCTCATGAACGCCATAAATCCCGAGGCGATCATCCCATGGAGAGATATCGACGTCAGAGCAAGTTGGCACGTTCTCGGGGGCTGGCGGACTATCCTGACCTTCCGATGTGTCAGCCGACCTCCGAAAGAGGGAAGACGTGTCGGAGCCGCTGATCTTTACGAATTGCGAATTCCCAACATTGCAACCAAGGGCTGCCTGAGCCTGCAGAGGCTTGCCAGGTCCTACAAGACGGCGACGATGACAGATGAGCCGCAAAGCCCACCTTAACTGTCGACGGGCGGCGCAGCATGAATTATCTATAATTCATGAAACACGCCCCAGAAGAGACCCAGTCTGCCCGCATCGCCCGCGTCCTTGCCGACCGTATCATCTCGGGCGAGATTCCGCCCGGCGCGCGGCTCCGGCAGGACCATATCGCTGCCGAGTTCGGCGCCAGCCATGTCCCGGTCCGAGAGGCCTTCCGCGAGCTGCAAACCCAAGGCCTGGCCGAGAGCGAACCAAGGCGCGGCTTTCGGGTCACCGAATTCGACGTGGCCGAACTGCGCGAAGTGGCCGAGATGCGGTCCAGCCTCGAAAGCCTCGCCCTGCGCCATGCCGCGCCCAATATGACACGCGCTATTCTGCAAGAAGCAGAAGAGGTTACGCGCCACGGCGACAGTGCCAGTACCGTCCGTGACTGGGAGGCAGCAAACCGCCATTTTCACCGGCTCATCCTGTCCCCCTGCCGGATGCCGCGTCTGCTGCGAACGATCGACGACCTGCAGGCAGCCAGCGCCCGGTTCCTTTTTGCCGCATGGCGGCGCGACTGGGAGGCGCGCACAGATCACGACCACCGCGCCATTCTCGACGCTCTGCGCAAGGGGCAGACCGACCTCGCCTGCGCCACGCTCGCGCGCCATGTCGGCTGGATCGGCAAGCGCAAGACTGCCGTGAAAAATGCCGACCTACGAGAGACTTACGAGATTCCTGGATAATTATCTATAAACTTAATTGCCAGCACCACGCAAAGCCTTCGTAATTATAGATAGACTCGGTGCCTATCTTCGGAGGACAGACCCATGGCATTTCTTACCCCCTCTCTGACCCGTCCCGCCGCGCTCGGTCGCAGCCTCGCGCTGGCGCTCGGCAGCGCGGCGCTGATCACGCTCGGCGCCAAGATCCAGATCCCGTTCTGGCCGGTGCCGATGACGCTGCACACGCTGGCGGTGTTCTTCCTCGCCGCCACGCTCGGGCCGAGGCTCGGCTTTGCGGCAATGGCGGCCTATCTGGCGGCGGGCGCCCTGGGGTTGCCGGTCTTCTCCGGCACGCCGGAACGCGGCATCGGGCTGGCCTATATGGTTGGGCCGACCGGCGGCTATCTGGCGGGCTATCTGCTGGGCGCGGGCCTGACCGGCTGGCTGGCGCAGGAGCGCGGGTTGATCGGGCGCTTCCTGGCGATGCTGGCGGGCCTCGCCGTGGTCTATGCCCTCGGCCTCGCCTGGCTGGCGCTCTATGTCCCGGCGCAGGGACTGCTGACCGCGGGTCTCACGCCCTTCCTGCTCGGCGATCTGGTCAAGCTGACTTTGGCCTCGGGCCTCATCGCGGCCATCGCCCGCCTCCGGACCCGCGCACAATGATCCGCACCAACTGGACCATGGCGGAGGCCAGTGCGATCTACGCCCTGCCCTTCGCCGACCTCATGCATCGCGCCCAGACCCTGCACCGCGCGCATTTCGACCCCAACGCGATCGAAACCGCGAGCCTGCTCAGCATTAAGACCGGCGGTTGCCCCGAGGATTGCGGCTATTGCTCGCAATCGGCCCATCACGAGACCGGGGTGAAGGCCACCAAGCTGATGGGAGCCGACGAGGTTCTGGCCGCCGCGCGGCGCGCCAAGGCCTCGGGCGCGCAAAGGTTCTGCATGGGGGCCGCCTGGCGCAGCCCCAAGGACCGCGACATGGACAAGCTTTGCGACATGGTGCGGGGCGTCTCGGATCTGGGGCTGGAAACCTGCATGACGCTTGGGATGCTGTCGCCCGAACAGGTCGCGCGGCTGAAGGCGGCGGGCCTGGATTTCTACAACCATAACATCGACACCTCGCCCGAGTACTACGCCCAGATTGCCACCACCCGGACGATGGAGGACCGCCTCGATACGGTCGAACAGGTCCGCAAGGGCGGTATCAAGGTCTGCTGCGGCGGCATCTTGGGCATGGGCGAGGCCGAAGAGGACCGCATCGCCATGCTGGTGACGCTAGCGACGCTCCCTGCGCATCCCGACAGCGTGCCGGTGAACCTCTGGAACGAAATCGAGGGCGTGCCGGTGCAGGCGCGTGCCCAGGCCGTCGATCCTTTCGCGCTGGTGCGCATCGTGGCGCTGGCCCGCATCCTGATGCCGGCATCCGTCGTGAGGCTGTCGGCCGGGCGCACGGGGATGAGCGACGAGTTGCAGGCGCTGTGCTTTCTTGCCGGGGCGAACTCGATCTTCGTGGGCGACCAGTTGCTGACCACCGGCAACCCGGCGACGTGGAAGGACCAGGATCTGCTGGCCCGGCTCGGCATGCACATCGCCCCCGCGCAGGTCCGGCCCCGGGGTGCGGCGGAATAAGGTCAGCACGAAACGCTTCGGGCGAGGATGTCCACCGCCCGAGCGATCTGCCCCTCGTCCAGCGCCGCATAGCCCAGACGAAAGGCTTGCGGCGCCGGACCCTCCAGCGCAAAGCGCGTACCCGGCAGCAGCGCCAGACCCGCCTGCCCCGCGGCTTTGGCCCAGGCCTCGGCCGACCTCCCCTCGCAACGCAGCCACAGCGCAAGGCCCCCGGCGGGCAGATCGAATGTCGCCCGCCCGGCCAGATGCTCCCCCAGCAGCCCCGCCAGCAGATCCCGCCGCGCCCGGTAGACCCGCCGCGCCTTGCGGGCGTGACGGCCGAGATCGCCATCGCGGATCAGCTCCGCCAGCGCCGCCTCCAGCGGCGCGTCGCCCTGCCGGTCGATGGCGGCGCGCGCCTCGGCCATGCGGGTCAACAGCGGCTCTGGCGCCAGCGCATAGCCCAGCCGGATCCCCGGTGAGAGCAGCTTCGACAGCGAGCCCACGTAGATCAGCGGCAGGCCCTCGGGCGCACGGGCGGCCAGCGGCAGCACCGGGCGGCCCTCGAACCGGTATTCGTGGTCGTAATCGTCCTCGATCAGCGTGACCCCATGGCGCTGCGCCAGCTCCAGCAATTGCAATCGCCGCGCCGCGCCCATCGTCACCGTGGTCGGATACTGGTGATGTGGCGTAACATAGACCGCCCGGATGCGCGGATCGCGAGCCAGCACAGCCTCCAACGCGTCGATCCGCAGGCCCCCGCCATCCACCGGCACGCCCCGCACCTTTGCCCCCGCCGCGCGGAACGCCTCCCAGGCGAGCGGATAGCCCGGCTCCTCCACCGCGATCGCCTCGCCGGGAGACAGCGCCGCCCGCACGGCCAGAAACAGCGCCATCTGGCTGCCCCGCGCGATCAGCAGCCGCGACGGGTCCGCGACCACGCCCCGGTCCGTGGCGAGATAGGACGCCAGTGCCTCGCGCAGCGAGGACGTGCCGCGCGCATCGCCGTAATCCGCCCCGGCGCGGAAGGCCGGCGACAGCAGCGCCCGGCGAAAGGCCCGGGCCAGCGCCTTGTCGGGCACCAGCTTGGGGTCCGGCGCGCCGTCGGTGAACGCGAGCCCCGCGCGCGGTAACACTGGATTGACCGGCGCGGGCGCGGGCCTGCGGACCAGCATCCCCTGCGGCAGATCCTGCGCCACGAAGGTGCCCCGCGCCGGTTCCGCCTGCAACCAGCCTTGCGTCAGTAGCTCCTGATAGGCGGCATCCACCGTATTGCGATGGACCCCCAGCTCGCGCGCCAGCGCCCGCGTGCCGGACAGCCGCGCTCCGGGCTTCAGGCGTCCGCGGGTGATGTCACGGGTGATCGCCTCGGCAATGGCGAGGAAAAGCGGGCCGTCGTGGCCCGGCTCCATCTCAAGGGCAAGAGGTTCGCGCATGTCGAAAACCGGCCTATCTCAATCATTCATACTGGCACTTTTGCATAGGCCAGTGTTTTGCCACAGAGGCGAAAAACGCAAGAGGCTTCCACGATGAAATCCGCCCTGATCCTGCGCCACCTGGCCTTTGAAGATCTCGGGACCTTTGCCCCGGTTCTGAGGGACGCCGGCTACCAGCTCCGAGACATCGAGGCGGCGGTGGTGCCACTGCCCGACCCGCTGGAACCGGATCTGGTCGTGGTGCTGGGTGGCCCGATCGGCGTGAATGACAGCGCCGCCTTTCCCTGTATGACGGAGGAGCGGGACTGGCTGGCGATGAGGCTGGCGGCGGACTGTCCAACCCTCGGCATTTGCCTCGGCGCACAGCTCATGGCCGCGGCCCTCGGAACCCGTGTCGCGCCCATCGCCAAAAAGGAGATCGGCTTCGCGCCCCTGACCCTAACAGCGCCTGGCCGGGCCGGCCCGCTTGCCCACCTCTCGGACATCCCGGTGTTGCACTGGCATGGCGAGGGCTTCGCGCTGCCTGTCGGAGCAGAGCGCCTCGCCGCGACCCCCGCCTGCGAGACGCAGGGCTTCGCCCGGGGCCGCACTATTCTCGGCCTGCAATTCCACCCCGAGGCCGGGATGCTGCCGGATTTCGAGCGCTGGCTGATCGGCCATAGCGCAGAGCTGGCGCAGGCGGGGATTGCCCCCGAGGCCCTCCGCCAAGATGCCAAGGTACATGGCCCCGCGCTGCGCGCCGCCGGTCAAGCCATGTTCAGACACTGGCTGCGGGAGCTGGAGCCATGAGTACCGTCACCCTTCTGACCGGCCGCGCCGCCCCCCTGCCCGGAAGCGACACGCTGAGCGGCATCGACAAGACGCCGGTCAGCCGCCCGCTGACGCTCGGCCCCGAGGGGTTCGCAGGCGACGAACAGGCCGACCGGCGGGTACATGGCGGCATCAAGAAAGCCGTACATCATTATCCGCTCGATCATTACAGCGACTGGCGCGCGGAACTCGGTGACCTTCCGGCGCTGACCGCTCCTGGCGGATTCGGCGAGAACATCTCTACCGCCGGGCTCACCGAAGCGGAGGTCGCCGTCGGCGACACCTTCCGGCTGGGCGGTGCGCTGATCCAGGTCTCGCAGGGGCGCCAGCCCTGCTGGAAGCTCAACCACCGCTTCGGCGTGCCCGACATGGCGCGGCGCGTGCAGCAGACGGGACGCACTGGATGGTATTACCGGGTGCTCCAGACCGGCACAGTCGCGCCCGGCGACCGGCTGGAGCTGATCGGCCGTCTGGCCCCGGACTGGACTTTGCGAAGGCTCTGGCACGCTCTCTATGTGGACCGGATGAACCTGGTCGAACTCGAAGGCATCGCCGCGCTCGATTTCCTGGCCGAGGGCTGGCGTAAATACGCGGTCCAGCGGTTGGAAAGCCGCCGGGTCGAGGACTGGAGTGCAAGACTGGACGGCACCGCATGAAACGCCCCCCTTTCGTGATCTCGATCCAGAGCCAGGTGGTCTTAGGCCATGTCGGCAATTCCGCGGCGCTCTTCCCGATGCAGGCGGCAGGCCTCGAGGTGGCGGCGATCCCCACCGTGGTCTTCTCGAACACACCCGACTACCCGACCCTGCGCGGCCGCGCCCTGCCGCCCGAGTTCTTTTCCGACCTGCTGCAAGGCGCGCGCGAACGCGGCTTGCCCGAGCGGGCGGATTACATCCTCACCGGATACATCGGCTCGCTCGATGTGGCCGAGATGGTGGCGGATTTCGTGGCCGAGGCGAAGGCCACGAACCCGAGCCTGCGGTACATCTGCGACCCGGTGATGGGCGACACCGGTCCCGGCCTCTATGTCCCCGAAGCCATCGCCGTTGTATTGCGCGACCGGCTGCTGCCGATGGCCGACATCGCCACGCCGAACCCCTTCGAACTCGCCTGGCTCACCGGGCAGCAGATCCGCACTCTGGCGGATCTTCAGGCCGCGCGCGAGGCGCTGCACATCGCGCCCGAAGCGCATCTGATCGCAACCGGCTGCGTGCTCGACGACACCGGCCCCGGGCAACTCGAGACGGTACTCATGGGTCCCGAAGGCCTCAGCCGCCACCCGACCGAACGCCTGCCGATCGCCCTGCCCGGCACCGGCGATCTCTTTGCCGGGCTGGTGGTCGCGGGCATCGGGCAGGGCCTTGCCCTGCCCCACGCCATCGAGACGGCCCAAACTCTCGCCGCCCGCGCCCTCAGCCACGCCGAGGCGCTTGGTGCGGGCGAGGTGGTACTAAGCGAGCCGGAATTTCGTCGCGCGCTGCTTTCGCTTGGGTCCGGCTGAGGCCGGGTGACGCGGACATCGTCGCCTGATCGGTTTACTTCTTGGAATGACCTGCCAAGTCGTCCCTGGCGTCGCAAAATGACAGTCTAACCCATTTCAAGCGCGTTGAAATGGCTCTCGCAGTGAGTAGGACGAAAGAGCGAGATATCAATGAGCGACCCTACCGGATGGCTAGCGCACGCTCAAACAAAGCAGATTCCAGCCGGAAGCTTTTGGTCGCAGATCAGGGTGCCGGCTCGCTGCATTCTTCAAAGCTGGCGTTCGACCGGCTCAGCAGTAAGTACCAGAATCGCATTCTGGCGAAGCGGCCACTCACCTCAAAAGACCTCTGTCTCAATCCATTTGGCACCTCCCATGGGGCTCGCAACGTAGACTTGCGACGGGAAAGAGCATTATGCTTGTGAGTAAGCCGGTCTGTTAATGGTCTTAGGACTTCCGCGACAACAGCATCGCCAAGGTAGCCGAGATCACGCCGAAGGCGCATGTGCCGCTCCAGCCCCACTCGGCGTAGGCAGCGCCACCAATGCCAGCCCCGACCGCGCCACCCGCGAGCATGGTCGCCATGAATATGGTGTTAAGCCGGCTGCGCGCGTTCGGATCGAGTGCATAAACGCGCGACTGGTTGGCAACCTGGGCGGATTGCACAGCGAGATCCATGATCACAATGCCGGCGACCAACCCAATAATGGACCTTTGCCAGAGCCCGAAAATGACGAAGGCCAGTACCACGAGCCCCGCGCCCATCGACACTACCACGGCAGGCCCGCGCCTGTCTGAGAAACCGCCTGCGATAGGCGCGGCAAGCGCGCCGACGACACCAACCAGCGCCAGAAGACCTACAGCTGTTCCTCCGAATTCATACTGCGGCTCAGCCATCAGAAGCGCGAGGTTCGACCAAAAACTGATGAAGGCCGCAAAGATCAGGAGTTGCACCACGACCACGCGCCGGAGAACGCTATACTTGCGTACCAACGTCCAAAGAGATCCAAGCAGGCGCAGATAACTCAAGTTGGTCGTCGGCATCGCACGGGGAAGCCAACACGCCAGCGCCGCGCCGACAATGCTCATCACGACCGCCGCCAGCCAGAACACGTTTGGCCATCCCCAAAGGTCCGAGATTATGCCGCTTGCCGCACGGGCAAGCAGAATACCGATCAGGATGCCGCCTGTTACCGTGCCGAGTGCACGACCTTGCCTGTCGGGAGGAGCCAGATGTACGGCGAGCGGCACGATCTGCTGGGCGACCGTGGCGAACAGGCCGACCGCGAAACTAGCAACAGCGAGCCACACGAAGCCGGGCGAGACAGCCGCACCGATCAGCGCCGCCACGAGGGAGGCGATGGTCACGAGGATAAGCGACTTACGCTCGAGGCGGTCCCCGAGTGGTGCGAGGAAGAGCACCCCGAGCGCGTTGCCCGCCTGCGTCAGCACGGGCACGATGGCGGCGGTGCCAGCCGTCAGCCCGAAATCCGCAGTCAGATGGCCGGGGAAAGCCTGATTATAATAGCTGTTGGCGACGGCCGCGCCGGCACCGACTGCCAGAAGGCGGATCAGAGCGGCGGATAGATGTTCGGAACGGACACGGCCAGTTTGCATAGCAACAGACATGCACTACGGCCTTGTTCGCACAACTGACGTCTCTTGCTGAGATAATGAAATTTTCTAATCTTGCCCGCTTCCTGCGGGAGGCAACGCGCCCTCGTTGATTTCGGCCGGGACAGGGGCGTCAAGCTCGCTGCACAGGACTGAGCTTAGGGCCAGGCACGGTGGCCAACAGGTCAGGGCCCTAGGAGCGGGGTTTGCGCCCTAGCCCTCGAACGCGGAAGCCGCGTAATGAAGCTGTCGATGCAGCATCTGCGCCGATTGGGAAAAGCTCGCGACGGGCTCCTTTTGGGAGAGACGCCGCCATGCGGGTGTTCGAGGTCCGCACAACGGTCTGCTCCAATGCCAAACACTCAATTGGGACTGAGAATTCCTCACGCGCTGAGACCTTTGCCTCATGCATACTTCCCCCGCCAAGATGTGGAGGAAAAATATGCAGGTCGGCGATCCAATTTCCGAGGAAGTCATCATTCGAGCGCGCGAAAGCTTTGCAAGACAGGGACTTATGGCGCATCTCGGGGCCGAGATGGCGGAGGTGCGCGCGGGGCTTGTCACGTTGCGACTCCCGTTCAGCCAAGAACTCACGCAGCAGCATGGCTACTTCCACGCCGGTGGAACATCGGCCATCGCCGACAGCGCAGGCGGTTACGCTGGGTTCACCCTCTTCCCCGAAGGCAGTTCCGTCCTGACGGTCGAGTTCAAACTGAACCTGATCAGCCCTGCGCAAGGAGATTATCTCGAGGCTGTCGGCCGCGTGATCAAGAACGGTCGCACACTGACCATCTGCCAGCTCGATGTATGGGGCGTTGATGGAGAACGCCGCAAACATGTCGCCACGGGGATGCAAACCCTGATCTGCTTGCATGACACGCCAGACCTGCCCGCTTCGCGCTAGAACAGGTCTTCTCGGCGAATGGCCTGAACAGGATTGAAGATCGGCAGATCTTGACGATCCAATCCCAGATCTTCCAACGCCGTGTCGCTCAAGCGGTAAAAGGCCCGAAAGCGGCGAGGTAGCCGGGCCGGGCCTGATGCGAGACCATCTTTGTCGCGCTCTTGCGTTGGATTTGCCGTGAATCGCGGGTTCATGGTCACCTCCGGTGTCTGCCCCCAGAGAATGCACTCCGTGCCCAGAGCCATAAATTTCGGATCCTTCAGCGGATATTGAGAATTCCTCTCTGTGATTGTCGCCGCGAAATCCTCAGGACCTCCGGAAAATTCCTCAATTGCGAGCAGCCATGCTGCCGCATGACAGTCAGCCCCGACCGCTAAAGCGGATGGAGAAGGATACCGGAAGAATGACAAGACTTTCCCGCACCGACCTTGAAACCCATGCCAGGCATTGGATCGCCGCCTGGAACGCGCATGACGTGGAGACGGTTCTCGCACCCTTCGCCGAAGACACCGTCTTCATCAGCCCTCTCGCCAAGCAGGTGGCGGGAAACGCTCAGATCGTTGGGAAGGACGCCCTGCGGCAGTACTGGACCGACGCCCTGGCACGCGTGCCCGATCTTCATTTCGAACTGAGCGGAACCGCCGTAGACGAAGAGGCGCAATCCGTGACGGTATTCTATGTGTCGCGAGCCGGCGGTCGGGTCAGGCATGCCTGCGAACACATGCGGTTTCGCGAGGGCGTCCAGTTTCTGGGCGAAGCCTATTACGGGTCCGAGGAATGACTGGCCCCCTGCGCGCGACGGCCGCGAACCATTACCCCTGGGGGAACGGCTGTGACGGCTGGAGACTGGTCGATCGCCCCGAACTTTCGCTGCGCGAAGAGCGGCTGCCGCCCGGCGGTGCCGAAGCACCACATTATCATCGGGTCTCCCGCCAGATCTTCTATGTCCTTGCCGGGGAACTGACGATCAAGGTTCCGGGTCGTATCCTCTTGGCCAAGGTGGGAGAGGCCCTGGAAATCCCCCCGGGCCTGGGGCATTTGGTACAGAACAACGGGCCCGAAGACCTGCGCATCCTGCTCGTCTCCGCCCCTGATACGGCCGGCGACCGCTATCCGGTCGAAGACCATGCGGCCGTCCCGACGGATGTAGCGCACCATCCGATGTATTGGCTCCAGCCCACCCCTGACAAAATCTCCCGCTCGGTTGAGACCTTCTCAATCGGCGTGGAGGCGGCTCCCGGCTAGCACTTGAGACAAAGAGCGGAGCCAGAAGCCATGAACATCAATGATCTAAGAAAATCCTTGAGCGCCGCCTCTGGCGAGACACCGACACCCGGCCTGTCGGGTCTTCAACGACTTGCACTTCTTTGGGTCACGGCCATCCTGCTGACATTTCTGTCCTTCGTCTCTTATCCTCACCGATCTGGCGAAACGGGCTCCATTCAGGATCGTGCCGAGCAAACCGACGACCTTGGGCGGGTATACTCCCTGAGGGACGACTGCTGCATCTGGTCCGGCCACGCGCATGACTGACCCAGCCCAATTGTCCCCGTTGCGCCGCATTGTCTTCGTCTCTCTGCCATTCACCTTCGCCTACCTGCTCTCCGAACTCTTTCGAAATGTGAACGCTGTTCTGGAGCCTCGTCTCACGGCCGAGTTTCAGCTTGAGCCTGCGACCATGGGCATGATGACCTCCGCCTTCCTTGGCGCACTGGCCGGCTCGCAGTTGTTCGTCGGCCAGGCCCTGGACAAGTTCGGGCCGAAACGCGTGCTGGTGGTTACGCTCTTCCTGGCTGTCGTCGCATCCGCGCTCTTCGCCGGGGCACAAACAGCCCACATGCTCGTCCTGACGCGTTTCATGATCGGCTTCGGACTTTCCGCTTGCTGGACCGGCGCCTACAAGGCGAACACCCTGTGGTGGCCGAGGGAGCGCCTGCCCCTGGTAAACGCCATCACGATCGCAGCGGCCGGCCTTGGCTCCCTGGCGGCCACCAGCCCGACCGAATGGCTGCTACGCCAAATCGGCTGGCGCGAAATTTTTCTGGGTCTCGCCGGCGTCACTGCCACCATTGCATTGATCATCGCCGCGGTGGTTCCGCCCCAGACGAGGGAACGAGCCGCCCCTGCGGGGCTGGAACCGGCGGTGAAGGGACTGCGTGGTGTCCTCACGCACCCCGCCTTTCTCACGATCGCACCGGCTTCGGCCCTCTGTCAGGGAGCCTGGGTCGCCTATCAGGGGCTCTGGGCCGGGGTCTGGCTGCGCGACGCGATTGACCTCCCGTCGACTGCGGCAGCGGGTATCCTGATGGCGCTCTCCTTTGCCGTCATCTTTGGGCAATTCGGCTTCGGCCTGCTCGCCGATCGGATCGCCCGCACCGACCGGCACCTGTTCCACCTGACATTCGCCCTGACGCTTGGCTTTGTTCTGTGTCAGTTCGCGATTGCCGGTGCAGGCGCGTCACTGCAGACCATCCTCTGGGCTGGCTACGGGCTGTTCACCGCGGGTCCCATCCTTGCCTACGCGCTTCTGGTCCGGCTGCTACCCGACGCAGTGTCCGGCCGCGCTATCGCCATGCTCAATCTCGGCGCTGTCCTCACCGGTTTCTTGATGCAGAGCGGCATCGGCGCAGGCATCGAGGCTTTGGTTCGGCTTGGGTGGAGCATTTCGTCCGCCCATGTGACGTTCATCGTGCTGATCGCCGGACTGCAAGCCATCGCTCTGGCGTGGATGGCTCTGCATCAAGGTCGCGCCCTGGGTCTGGACAAGGTTCGGTGACCATTTCTACCGGGCCCCTGAAAGCTTCTCAATCGCCGCATCTAACACATTGGAATACCGTCAAATCATGGAAGTCGAGGAGAGACATTCATGATGATGAACCTAAGCCGTACTGCTGTGTTCTCAATGGCGCTCGCCGCCGCTCCCGTTGTCGCTCACGCGTTCGATCTGGACAGCCGCGACTTGCGGGAGGGTGAAACGATCCGCATGGAATTGGTGAATTCGACCATGGGGTGCGAGGGGCTCAACCAATCCCCGCACCTGGTCTGGAATGACCCGCCCGCGGGAACACAGAGCTTCGCGATTACGGTCTACGACCCGGACGCCCTGACCGGCAGCGGTTGGTGGCACTGGATCGTTCTGGATATTCCGGCGCACACACGAGCGATGCTCGCGGGTGCGTCCGGCTACCTGCCCGCCCCTCTGGTCGAGTCCCTGACGGATTTCGGGCAGCCCGGCTACGGCGGCCCCTGCCCGCCTGAGGGCGCAGTCGCTCATCGCTACGAGTTCACCGTCTATGCCATCGACGTGCCGAGCCTGGGGTTGGACGCCAGCGCCATGCCCGCCCTCGCCGGCTACATGATTCACGCGCACAGCCTCGGCAGTGTGACACTGACAGCGCGCTACGGGCGCTGAAAGCAAGGACTTAACGACCATGAAGAAACGCATGCTTCAGATCGATGCCTTTTCGGACCGACCCTTGCTGGGCAATCCGGCGGCAGTGGTCTTCGACGCCGACGACTTGTCCACCGAGATCATGCAACGCATCGCGCGCGAGATGAACCTCTCCGAGACCGTGTTCCTGCTTCGCCCGACCGGTGATGCGGACTATCGCGCCCGCATTTTTACCCCGGTGCGCGAACTGCCCTTCGCCGGTCATCCGACCATCGCCGCCGCCCATGCGTTTTGCGGCGAGCAAAGCAGAACGCCCCAAAGCCTGACGCAGGAATGCGGCATCGGACTGGTTCCGATCCGCCTCGAAGACGACCTTTACACGATGACGCAGGCAACGCCCCAATTCCGCGATGTGCCGGTCACCAAAGCTGAACTTGCCGAGGCGATCTGCCTTCCGCTCGATAGGCTCGCGGACAGCCCGCATCAGATCGTCTCAACGGGGGTTCCATGGCTGTTGCTTGAGCTGCACGACGTCCAGGCACTGGCCGGCCTGCGACCCGACCTCGGTCGGATCGAGCGGATCTGCCATGGGCTCGGCGCGGCAGGGCTCACGGTCTTTGCGGACAGCGGGTCCGGGGCCGCGCCGCGCCTGCGTGTACGCACCTTCGCTCCGGGTGAGGGCGTGGCCGAGGATCCTGTTTGTGGGTCTGGCAATGGTGCCATTGCTGCGTGGATCGCCACGCATCGCGATGCGGTACCTCGGGGTGGTTACCTGTCGGAGCAAGGGCTCGAGATGGGCCGGCGCGGGCTGGTTCACGCGGGCTGGGAAACGACAGCCGAAGGGCTGCGGATCACCATCGGCGGGGCCGCCTGTATCGTCCTGCGGGGCGAGTTGGATCTGGGTGACGCGTCCTGATCAGATGGACTGCTCCAAAATCTCCAAAACAAAATCGACCCGCGCCTCAACCGTGGCCAAAGGCAGCGGCAGCAGGTCATATCCCGCCATGGCATAGGCCTGCTCCATTGCCTCTGCCGTCGCAACAGCCTCGTCGAAATCCTGCCCGCGCTGCGCATCCTGACCGAAGATCTCGGGCCAGGGCGGCGCAAGAAACACCGTCGGGCGATACCGGTAGAGCTCAGCCGCCGCGTGTACATGTGCGGGCGCCTCGCCCTCGTAAAGCTGTAGATATCCGATCACATCGGGAATGCCGCGATCGAAGATCACCGGACCGTCGGTCCCCTGCGCCTCGTGCCAGGAGCGCATCTCCCAGCCGAGCATAAGCTCTGCAAACAGTTGCCGGTCCTGACCGTGCCACCCTGTCCCGCCGATCCGGGTCTGATCCTGAATGATCGCGCGTCCGGCTTCGGGCATTGTTGCGAGACCATGCCGCGCCAGTGCGGACAGAAGCGTCGTCTTGCCCGATCCCGGGCCGCCGGTAATGACGAAAAGTCGGTCGTTCATTTTGATCCTAGTGGAAAGAAACCTGCATTCAGCCTGTCGGAAAGACGATCCGCCCCGGAGCATCCTTGGGCAGTCGACCGGAAAGCAACCATGCGGCGGCAAGCGGCCAGAGCGTCTGTTCGAAACGGGCGTGGAAGAATGCGAAATGCCCGATCTCGGGCACCGCGATATCCGGGGGCGCGATCCGCAGATGGGTTCGATCCGCCCCGGAATAGTAGTCGAGCAATCGTTGCCCCGCAGCTTCGGTGCAGAACGGGTCATCTGTCAACCCGATGGCCAGGAGCCGCGCCCGGGTGGCGCCGTGACGCGCTGCAAGGTCTGCTGGGTCCAAAGCGGAGCAAACACTTGTCTCGAACCGCGGCCCCATCCGGCTCCAGTCGCGCACCACGCCGCGCGGCACATCCTCGAGCCATCCAAGCCGTGCCCCGGGAAAATAGCCGAAGAGCTGCGTCACGGCTGGCATGAAGAGATGCCATTTCAGATACATCGCGCCCCGCTGGCTGGGATCGTAATCGCGCCAGTACGCGAATTGCGCGCCAACCGTCACGATCCGGTCCAGCCGATCCGAGGTGCGCGCCAAACCCAGGGCGAAGCCGCCGATTGAATGGCCCACGGCGCAGAGCGCACGATCCGGCCAGCGCCTGCCAGCATAGGCAAGCACCGCCTCAGCATCGAGGGCGCCCCAATCGACCCATCCCGCCTGCAAATCCTTCACCGGCGTGGAGCGGGACTCACCAATCCCGCGATAGTCGAAGGTCAGGACCGTCGCCCCCTGCCCGGACAACCAGGATGCGAACCGTGCGTAATAGCGCGCCTGAACCGCCGTAGCGGCATGAAGCACGACGACAGGGCCGGTGTCTGCGTGCCAGATCCCGCCCCTGATCGGATACCCGTCTTCGGCCGCCACCTCGAAGCGTTCGGCGGGCATCGTCGAGGCGGGCCTTTCAGGGTTCGGCCGCGATGGCGGAGCGTCAGGTCTCCAGCGATAAAGCATTGGTGTCCACATTCGTCTCAGGTCCGACAATACGAGAACAGCTTCCTTTGAAAGGGAAATCACGCCAAATGAGCTTTGCTACGGCTCACCTGAAGCCAATTCAATTGCGGGACCGGTCGGATTGGCGCTCTCTTCTCGCAGGAGGGCACCGAAATGACCCAGGATCGCATGCCACGCAGCCCCGTCGTCACGCTCGACGATCTGGACCTGTCGCCACAGAGCTATGGCACCCGCTTTCATGCCGCCATGGCGGCCATCGCCGCCCCACTCGGTGCGACGCATCTGGGGGCGCGGCTGGTGGAGGTTCCGCCCGGCAAAGCGGCCTGGCCCTTCCATGCCCATCACGCCAATGACGAGATGTTCATCATTCTCTCGGGCACCGGCGAACTGCGGTTCGGCCCCGACCGGTACCCGGTCGCAGCCGGCATGGTGGCGGTCTGCCCTGCGGGTGGCGCCGAAACGGCCCATCAGCTGATCGCAACCGGCACTGAACCTCTGCGATATGTCGCGGTCAGCACCATGCGAGAGCCTGATGTGATGGCCTATCCCGACAGCGGCAAGCTGACAGTCTTCGCGGGCGCTGCGCCCGGAGGTGACAAGGCAAAGCGCCGGGTTGCCAGTTCCTTCCGGACCGCGGATGCGGTCGATTACTGGGACGGCGAAGAGCCATGAGGTCCCTCGAGTTCTGGTTCGACTTCTCGTCCGGTTACGCCTTCTTCGCTGCGCAGCGGATTGAGGCCATCGCGGCAGACCTGGGTCGGACCGTGCTCTGGCGACCCTACATGCTGGGCACCGCTTACAAGGTGACAGGGGCACGCGGACTGTCGTCGACGCCGCTGAAACGCGACTATGCGCGGCGCGACTGGGCGCGGATCGCACGGCACCAGCGCCTGACCTTCCAGCTGCCCGCCAATCATCCCCATGTCGCCCTGGCGACGACGCGCGCCTTCTACTGGGTTGAAACACAGCACCCTGAACTTGCTGCTGCCTTCGCGAAGAGGGTCTTCACCTTGTATTTCAACGACAGTCTCTACACCGCCTCACCCGAAGCCGTCTCGCGGCTCGCCCCGGAGTTCGGTCTCAAGCCCGGAGCCCTTCTGGCCGGCATCGCCGACCCTGCCCTGAAAGAAAAGGTCCGGAAGATCGGCGAAGACGCGGTGGCACGGGGCGTCTTCGGATCTCCCTTCTTCATCGTCGATGAAGAGCCTTTCTGGGGCTGGGACCGCATGGAGATGATGGCAGAGTGGGTCAGGACCGGCGGATGGTGAACGTACGGACGATCCGCCGCCTGTCCGCCGCGGACGCTCCGCGCCTTGCCGATCTGATGACGGCCTATCGGAGAGCCATGAGTGGATCGGAAGAGGCAATGACGCCGGAACAGGCCACACCCCTGATCGAGCGCGCCGTCAGCGAGCCGGATCTGCTGCTTCTCGGGGCGGATTATGGCGGCGCGCTCGCCGGCTTTGCACTGGCCTTCGACTTGCCCGAGATCATCTCAGGAAGCCGTGCCGGTCAGCTCGACGACCTCTTTGTCATGCCAGAGGCCCGGGGAAGCGGCCTTGCCCGCGCCCTGATTGGCGAGTTAACCGAGATCGGTACCGCGCGCGGCTGGACCCATCTGCGCTGGCTGGTGCCGCAGGACAACCTGACGGCGAAACGGTTGTATCTGTCGATCGCCGATCCCGCGCCCTGGGACAGTTTTCGGATCGAGCTGAGCCAACGCCGCTCAATCTAGGTCGATCCGGTAGCGTTTGACCGGATCGAGCGTGGCAATCCGGTCATAGAGCCGCTGCGCAATGAGGTTCTCATCGCCGGTTTCCCATTCGATGCGGCGCCAGCCCTGCGCGCGCCCCTCCCGAACCAGTCGCTCGACAAGCCGTTCCGCCAGCCCATGACGGCGCGCGAAAGGCGCGATCCAGAGATCTTCCAGGATCGCGATCTGGGCCGTGCTGAAGCTGTGCTGGCGAAGGATCACATGCGCCAGCCCGGCGGCCCGCCCCTGTAGGAGAACCAGCCAACCGAGAAGTGGCGCGGCTTGATCCATGAGGCGTTGCCAGATGACGGGCATGTCCGCTCGGGCTCGATCAGGCGCTGCGAAATGGTCCAGATTCTCTTGCCAGAGGTCTTCCCATGCCATGCGGTCGTTCTCCTCGAGTCGCCGGATTACGACCGCAGCCGCTTCAATACGATTTATTCAATCCGCTCCCGACTCCAGTTGCCTTTGCGCGAGGGTCCTTTCCCCGGCCGAGGCCTCGATCATCCAGCGGCTCAGGTTGCGCACGCGACGGTCCCTGGCCAGCGCCTCGGGATAGACGAGGAAGTAGCCTCCGCCCGTATGAGCCCAGTGTGGAAAGAGCTGCGTCAACCGCCCGGCTTCGACGTCGAAGGCAGCGATTTCCACCCCCGCCAGAGCCACCCCCGCCCCGTCCATGGCCGCGCGCAGTGCGAGCCCCGCGGAATCGACCATCATCACCGCAGCAGGCCGGATCGGCCCGCCCGGCAACGTCGCGTTCCATCGCGCGTAGTTCTCTTTCCGATACTGCGAGAGGAACAGGGGCATGCCCGATATCTGCGCCCGCATTTCGTCGGGGTCATCCTTGCCCAAGGGTGGCGCACCGAACAGGCTCACGGTTTCTTCGAACAGCAGGTCCGCCTGCAACCCATCCCATTGGCCCTGCCCGTGCCGCACCGCCGCATCGGCCACTCCAGCAGACAGATCCACGGCCTCCTGTGTCGTGGATATCAGCAGATCGAAGCCGTTACGCTCGAACGGGTAGCGCGTGAGCCGGGGCGAGAACCAATGGGCCGCGAAAGTCGGCAGCATCGACAGCCGCAAGGGGCCCGCGTTGCGATCCTGTCTGAGGCCGCTGACCGCTTCGATGATTCGGGAAAACCCCTCGCTCAGATCGGGCGCCAGTCTCGCTCCGGCCTCGGTCAGTTCGAGCCCCGGACCGACCCGTCGCATCAATGTCAGGCCGAGCGCATCTTCAAGCCCGCGCAACTGGTGGCTGACGGCCGATGGCGTGACGCCAAGTTCCAGCGCCGCCTCCTTGATCGAGAGATGGCGCGCCGCAGCCTCGAAGGCTCGCAGGGCATTCAGGGGCACATTCAGCCGAAAGGGTACTTGTTTATCCATAGATCCTCACAAACCGACTATCGCCGATAACCGGCACCACGCGAACGACGCTTTCTCATCAGCGCCTGAAAACTGCTCACTCGCCTGCCCGCCTCCTGGGCCTGAAGATTGTCCCACCATCCGCGAACTGGGAGATCCCGAATGCTGACCGAAGCCGTGAAGGTCCCGCTCGTCGATACGACGAGCCCCGTCTGGTTCGACGGGACGCTTCTGCCGTCCGGTGAGGCGACGCTGCATGTTCTGACGCACTCTCTGCACAACGGCGGTGCGGTCTTCGAAGGAATCCGCGCCTATGACGGTCGCCTGTTTCTGGGCAAGGAGCATTTCCGGCGCCTGCAGCGCTCGGCCGAACTTCTCGGCTACACGCTGCCATGGCTGGTCGATGAACTTCAGGCCGCGGCCGAGGCCGTGCTTTGGGCCGGCGGACTGAAGGACGCCTATGTTCGGCCGATCGCCTGGCGCGGCAGCGAAAGCGTCACCGTATCGGCGCAAGGTTGCCGGATCCATACCGCCATCGCGGCCTGGGACTGGCCAGTGGAGACCGCCCTTGGGGACGGGACCGGCGGATTGCGCGTGGTTCTGTCGGATTGGCGGCGCCCCGCGCCCGATACGGCGCCGACCGCCTCGAAATGCTCGGGGCTCTACATGACCGGAACCTTGTCGCGGGCCGCAGCCGCCCGTAGCGGACATGACGATGCCCTCATGCTGGATATGGCAGGCCATGTCGCCGAAACCACGGTCACGAACATCGTCCTCGTCCGGAACGGCAGGCTTCTGTCTCCCCTTCCTACATGCTTTCTTGACAGCCTGACCAAGCGCCATGTCTTCGACCTTGCGCGTGGCCTTGGCCTGTCGGTTCATGAAGGAACCGTCAGCCTCGACGATCTGGATGCAGCTGACGAGGTCTTCGTCACGGGCACGTCTGTCGAGCTTCGCCCCGTGGTCTCGCTCGACCGCCCCGGCAAGCACAGCACATGGCCCGTGGGGCCGATCACCACGGCCCTGCGCGAGGCGTTCCGCGCCTCGACCCGGGCTCACGCGTAGTGCCAGACCAGCAACAGGCCGAGGCACACGATCGCGGCGCGCAGGAGTTGCGGCTTCACCCGGCGCGCCAGCCGGCCACCGATGCCACCACCTGCCGTCGCCCCCAGAAAGACCAGGGCAGCCGGCCCCCAGGCGACCGCGCCGCCAAAGGCGAAAATCAGGACAGCGATACTGGTCGCGGGCGTCGCCAAGGCATTCTTGACCACGTTCAGCCGCTTCAGATCGTCGTCCCCCGTCACGGTCAGCAGCGCCAGCAGCAGCACCCCCAGCCCTGCCCCAAAGTAGCCACCATAAAGGGCCACGCCCCCCTCGGCGCACGCGGCGCTGACTGGCCCGATCGACACCCCGTGGCGGGCGAGCCAGCGGTTGAGCCAGGGCCCCGCAGCAAACAGCAGCGTCGCGAAGAGCAGCAGCCAAGGGACCAACTGCCGGAACAGCGCATCTCCCGACACCAGCAACAGCCCGGCCCCCGCCGCCGACGCCAGCGCAAACACCGCGACGCGCCCGGGCCGCGCCATCAGTTCCTGCCGCAGGACTGCGCCTTCGCCAATCAGGCTGGCTGCATGGCCGGGCCAAATCGCCACTGCGCTGGTCGCGCCCGCCGTCACCGGCGGCAGCCCCACGGCCAGCAGCGCCGGGAAGGTAAAAAACGTGCCTCCGCCCGCGATAGCATTGCACAGCCCTCCGAGCAGCCCCGCGCCCGCGAGCAGCGCCATTGTCGTCATGTCCATCCGGTCCTCCGCTCCGCCTCCGCGCGATCCTGACGGAGGGGCTGGAAAAATGTGTCGCCCCGGTGCCAGATGATACCCCGGAGGTGCCAACATGCAGCGCGATGAGATTGGAGGATTTGCCGAGGATGGAAGTCCCGTGATCGGCAGGATCACGAGCTTCACACCCGGCACCATGCCGGAGGCGCATGCGCATTGGCGCGGACAGCTCGCCTGGTGCCCGGACCGACCGGTGACGATCGAGACAGGAGGTCGGCTGCATCTTCTCTCTCCCGGCATGGCGATCTGGGTTCCACCGACGCACCGCCACCGCATCCGGGCCGAGGGCGCGCGGAAATCGGTCAACCTCTACACCCGGCCCGCCGCGGCACCGCTGCCCAAGGCCCCCACGCCTTTCCCTCTCGAAGCGCTGGAGGCCGAACTTCTCCGCACCCTGGCAGGATCCGGCCGCGCCGACCGGCAAGAGCCCGCCTTCGCCCGGCTGATAGCCGTGCTGTGGGACCGGCTTGCGCGCCCCGCCCCCGCGCCCACACTGCCCCTGCCTGCCGACCCGCGTCTGCGTCGTATCGCGCTGGCACATCTCGATGGGGCCGACCATTCTCTCGACCACTGGGCTGCGGCACTGGCGCTGTCTCGGCGCAGCCTGCAACGGCTCGTCCGTCGCGACACCGGGCAAAACTGGGCCACCTGGATGCGAGACCTTCGATTGGCACGCGCCATTGCCCCTTTGATGGCCGGAAAAAGCGTGCAGCATGCAGCCCATGCCGCCGGCTACGCCACCGCGAGCGGCTTCGTCGCCGCCTTTCAGGCCGCCCACGGGATCACGCCTGGTCAATTGCAGCGTCGGATGGAGAGCTGAGGTCATCCCACGCGCCGCTCCGTCAGCAGTCGCAGGGCGAACCCGATCAAGACACTGCCGGTGATCCCGTCGAGGAGGCGAGGCAGGCGGGGGCCGTTCAGGGCATTCTGAAACGGCACTGTCGCGGCAGTCAGCGCTGCAAAGAAGATCAGCCCCATCGACGCATGTATCCCCGCGAGCAGAACGCTGAACGGCACCACCGGAACGCCCACGGGCAGAAACTGCGGCAGGAAGCTGATATAGAAGACACCGACCTTGGGGTTAAGAAGGTTGGTCATCACCCCACGCAGGAACCAATTCGGGGCGGAAGGCGCCATGACCCTCGGCAGGCCCGGCTCTCGCGCACGCAACGCCCCCCGCAACATCCCGATACCCAGCCAGATCAGGTAGGCCGCGCCGGCAAGCTGAAGGCAACGGTAAGCCAGTTCCGATACGGCCAACACAGCACCGAGCCCCAAAGCCGCAATCAATCCCCATGCCAGCACCCCGGTCACCACCCCTGCCCCCGCCAGCATCGCCCGGCGCGGCCCCTCGACCGCCGCCGTCCGCAGAACGAGGGCTGTATCGAGCCCCGGTGTGATCGTCAGCAAAGCCGCGGCAATGGAAAAGCTCATCAATGCAGTCGCAACGTCCATGGCTACTCTCCGATCTCGTCCAGAAAATCTGCCAGAAGCCCCTGACCTTCGGGCCAGGCGCCGAGGTTCGACGCCTCGTTCAAATGGCCCCTTGGGCCTAGACGGCGCGGCCAGGCGCCTTGCCTGGCAGCCCAGGCTATCGCACTCGCCTTTGGATCATAGGGATCGTTCTCACTTGCGACGGCCAACACCGGCCGCTCACCAAACCCCGTTGCAGGTAACGCTCCGAATGCCTTTGCCTGCGCCGGGAAAGCCGGCCCACTCGGGTCCGGCACGGCGACAAGAAATGCCGCGGCGATCGCCCGGCACGACGCCGCACGCCAATGGGCGAAGAGCAGGCACCCGAGCGAATGGCATACCAGCACCGGCGGATAAGGTGCCGCTGCGACCGTCCGGTCCAGGGCGGCGAACCAGTCCGCGAGGTCGGGCTCATCCCAGGAATTTGGCTCTATCCGGAGGGTGTTCGGATAGAGAGTTTCCCAATGGCTCTGCCAATGCTCAGGGCCGGATCCCCCGATGCCCGGCACCATAACGAAACGACGGCTCATGCGACTCTCCTGATGTTCACCCTTCTGGAGTGTCCCTTGCCGAACGCAAAACGGGAATGGCAATTCATCGGCGTTTGTGACAAACTTCCGATGAATTAACGGAATCTGTGGTGCAACATGCCGACCGGTGAGCTCGACCGCCTTGACATCGCAATTCTTGAGGCGCTTCAGGAAAACGCCCGCACCCCGCTATCGGAGATCGGACGACGTGTCGGGCTTTCGCAGCCGGCGACATCGGAGCGGGTGAAGCGACTTGAGGATCGCGGAATACTCGCCGGCTATACAGCGCGTCTGGACGCCGCCGCGCTCGGTCTCGGGATGATGGCCATCATTCGGCTGAAAACCACGCATGAGCACATCAAGCCCGCTTTGAAAGCCTTTGCCGAGATGCCGCATGTCATCGAGGTCCACCGTTTGACCGGCGAAGACTGCTTCCTGCTCAAAGTCCTCGTCCCGACGCCCGGCCAGCTGGAGACCATCGTCGACACCATCGCCCGGTTCGGCGCGGTCACGACCTCTCTGGTGCTGCGCTCGGAACCCGTAAAACCGCTTGGAAAGGCGCTACTCGGCTGATAACTCCACGCGCGATACCGGAGCAAACCATGCCTATCGATATCTGGCTGATCTACGTCGCAACCGTGCTCGCCCTGATGAGTACGCCTGGCCCGAGCCAGATGCTGATGCTGTCGAACAGCGCCATCAATGGCCTTCCGCGGGCCTGGTTCACCGCTGCGGGGGATCTGACAGCGAACCTGATTCAGATGCTTGCTGCCGGCCTGGGGCTGGCGACCGTCCTCGCAGCCTCCGCCGAGGCCCTGACCGCCGTAAAATGGGCCGGCACCCTCTATCTCCTGTGGATCGGCCTGCGTACGCTTCGGCGATCGATGAAGCCCATATCGCACTCCGCTTCTCGACGGGCCTCCCTGCGGGCCCTTTGGCTGCAAGGCTTCGTGACCTCGGCGGCCAACCCCAAGGCCGTGGTCTTCTTCGCCGCGCTGTTTCCCCAGTTCATTGATCCGGCGCAGCCGTTCTGGCCGCAGTTTCTAATTCTGTCGGCCACCTACATCGCAATGGACGGAGCGTTCCTGACCGGATACGGGGCTGGCGCGCATTGGCTCTCCCAACGACTGAAGGGTTCGGCCCGTCGTTGGCTGGACCGGATCGGAGGCAGCTGCATGATCCTGGCAGCGGTTCTCCTGGGGATGAAAAACGCCGCCAGCCGGTAAGGTCGCTACTTCTCTCGGACGGAAATTCAACGCCGGGTGAGACATTCTCACTACGCATGATGCGAGAGGTTTTTCATGATGATCAGGCGTTGCATGAGAAGGCGCTGAAGCAAGCAAGCAGCCAGCCCCCCGCTTCCGAACGCAGGTTTCGGCTGCAGGTTCGGAGGTGGCTTCATGATTGAACTGCGTCAACTACACCAATTGATCGCTATCGCCGAGTTTCGGAGCCTGCGCGCTGCCGCCGAAGCTCTGGAGGTACAACAGTCGACGCTAAGCCGCACCGTCCGCGCCATCGAGGATGAGCTCGGCGCGATAGTTCTGGACAGGCGCCATAGCGGCGTCGAGTTCACTGAGGCCGGGCAGGCTTTCCTTCGCGAAGCCAAATCCGCGATCGAACTGCTCGAACGTGCGCAGCGACATGCCAGGCTTGCAGGTCGAGGAAAGACCGGAAGTCTCACGATCGGGATTCAGACCTCGCTGGGCACCGGCTTCCTCAAGGACCTTCTCCGGCGATACGCGACGGCCCATCCCAAGGTGCAGCTTAGCGCAGTCGACGGCGCAACGAGAGAGCATGTCAGGCTCGTCGCGGCGGGCTCTCTGGACATCGCCTTCGTGACCGATTGCGAGATCCCGTCGAACTGCGATTACGCACAGCTGTGGCAGGAAGAAGTTTTCGTTGTCACCTCGAAGACCCATGCACTGTCTGGCGTGCCCGCTGTCAGTTGGTCCTCGATGCGGCACGAACGGGTCCTCGTAACCGTCGCCGCGCCAGGTCCCGAGGTCGAAGCCTTCATTCGCGGCGTTCTGGCAGCCGAAGATGATTGCGCCTTCAAAGTCGATCGGATCGATGCGACGCAGGAGATGCTTCTGGATCTGGTCGCCCTGAACCAGGGCATTACGCTCGCCGTCTCTTCCTGGCAGCGACCGGATGATCGGGAACTTTCCTATCTCCCGGTGAACGAGCCCAAAAACAGCGTGGCCTTCAATGCAATCTGGAATCGAGCGAACGGCAATCCGGCGCTCCGGCGGCTCATAACTGCCGCACATATCTGCGCCGGACGGCACCGCCGGGGCACGTCCGACTGGCTGTCAGCGCAACACTCCATCGGTCAGGACGGCATGTCGGGCCAACAAGTTACCATACCCTCCAAAGGGTCCTCGCGCGATGGATAGTATCAAGCGTTGCCGTACCGCAGAAGCTCTGAGCGCCTATGCCGCAGGACGCTACTCAGCGGCGGAAACCGTCTGCGTGCGCACACTCATGGACTACCCTAACGACCCGGACCTGTTTCACCTGCTCGGGGTCGCACTGCTCGCTCATGGTAGCATCACCGCGGCGATCGAGGCCCTCGAGGCCGCGTGCGTACATGCACCGGTACCCTCGCCGGAAGCTTACAACAATCTCGGCATAGCTCTGCGTAAGGGGGCAGCGGCCTGAAGACGCAATTGCAGCCTTCAGGAAGGCCATCGAAACACGGCCCGGATATGCGGAAGCGATGTACAATTTGGCTGTCACCTCAATGGATCTGGCGGATTTTTCTACAGCAGCCGACCTTCTTGCCGAAGTCACCGCTGCCAGTCCTGAAGATGCGCGGGCGCATTTCGCTTTGGCAGACGCTTTAATCGCCCTGAACGATCTTGACGCGGCAGCGCTGTCATTGCGTCGCTACCTGCGCCTCGCCCCCGGAGACGAGCAAGGCGCTGAACTGATTCTTGCATCAATTGGCAAGGCGCCTGTTCCAGCTAGAGCATCGCCCGCCTTTCTGCGCGACCTCTACCGACGAAAGGCGAAGAATTGGGATCTGGTCCCAGGCTATTTCGCGCATCGTCACGTCCTGGATGCCGTTCTGCGCCACGCTTCCCCGCTCTTCCTCTCGGCCCTCGATGCCGGATGTGGCACAGGTCTCTCCGGCGCCGGCTTCCGCGCGATGACCCAGCACATGACGGGGGTCGACGTCTCACCGGACATGCTTGAGCGCGCACGCGCGAAAGGCATCTATGACGTCCTGAACGAGGATGATCTGCTTTCTTTCCTGACCCGGCATCCAGACCAATTTGACCTGATCGTCTCGGCGGCGGCACTCATCCATTTCGGAGACCTGAACGCCGTCCTCGAAGCAGTGTGGCTGGCCCTTCGGCCGGAAGGAACATTTGCTTTCACCACCTATTCATACGACGGTTCCGACCCAACAGCCTTTGGTGCATCGAGCTATCGGGAACTCGCAAAATCGGAATGTTTTGCGCATGGCAGCGCCTACCTGGCCGACTTATCCAAAACCTGCGGTTTCGAGATCTGCGAAGTCAGCGAGATCATTCATGAGCAAAGCTCCACGCAGAAAATCCCGGGTTTCGTCGCGGTGCTGCGCAAGAAGAACGGCGTTGAAGGCCCCTAATCAACGGCCCCTTGCCGGGCCATTGATCTGAGCAATCCCGTCTATTGCCTGGATGCGGAAGGTCTCTTCCCGATGATGTTCATCGCCTTGACGCTGGCGACCACCTCGTCGCACTGGTTCCTCGACAACATCTTCATCGAGAGGCTGTGGGGCACGCTGAAATACGAGTGCGTCTACCTTCATGCCTGGGAGGCAGGTTCGGAGACAAAGGCGGCCATCCGGAAATGGATGACCTTCTACAACCACCAGCGGCCCCACTTCGCCCTCGGCGGCAAGCCTCCGGCGCTGGTTTATTGGCAGAGAAATGCTATCAACCAACCTGATCAGCAGGTGCAACGAGTAGCTTAATTCACACCAGGTCCTGTTCAAGAGATGGGTAATAGCTCAGGCTACCACCGCTGAAGCTGTGTTGAGAGCAAGATGAAATGCACCAAGATGCTTCGCAAATCCCTGATGGCTCTAGACTTTGACCACCTGATTGTGGAGCTGCAGATCCGCATTGCAGTCCTCGGCGGTTACGCCGCGCTCGGCATACCTCTCACAGAGGCCATAGGGTAATTTCGTCCGGGGAAAGGGGAACTGTGATCAGAGCCGGATTTGCGCAACACGGCCGCCTTTGACTACCGTTTTCTGGCAAAACCGGCCGCAACAGTCATTTTCAATCGCTGTCTTCAGCCGCGTCGTTGGTATCGCTAAGACGAAGGCGTGCCGCTAGTGTGCTTCTTACATCTTCGGGTTGATCGTCCAGCGCCCTGAGCAATGTTCGCAGGTCGCGTCGGGTTTGGTAGAGTTGGTCGATGAGGTTCAAAACCACCGGCATAGCAGTCGTGGGCAGCGCCATCCCCTTTCGCAAATCGCAAAGAAGGCGCAGGCGCGCGATATCGAGTTCGTCGAAGACCGGGCCAGCCTCGCCCACCGCCGGGCGTACCCACCCTTGGCGCACCCAAAGCCGGAGTTCCCGCCGGGACAGGCGCCGGATCTTGGTGAGGACCATCTCTTCCGTGTGTCTCATGTCATCCTCCGCAATTCGGCGCGCGGGTCGAACACGGCCATCCGGCGCCAGCGCTCCGCCAGTTCCTCCATCTCTGGGTCGATCTTTTTAGGCAGCACGATCTTCAACCTCACGATCTGATCGCCCGGCTTGCCTTTCGGGCCCTTGATGCCCTTGCCGCGCAATCTCAGGCGCCGACCCGACGACGCCCCTTTCGGAATCGTGACCGAGACGGATCCCGATACGGTCGGCACATCGACCTTTGCGCCGAGCACCGCTTCATCGAAGGTGATTGGCAATTCCATCTCGATATCGTCATCCAGCCGGGCGAACACCGGATGCGTCCCCACCGAAACGGTCACCAGAGCGTCGCCGGCGGCGCCACCGCCGATCCCCGGAGCGCCCTTGCCGCGCAGCCGAAGCGTCTGGCCATCCCTGACGCCAGGCGGGATCGTGATTTCGATATTGTTGCCATCGGGCATCGTGACACGACGCTTCGCGCCGCGCGCGGCATCGAGGAAATCGACCTCGAGATGATAACGCATATCCGAACCGCGGGCGTGGACCTCGTGCCGGAACCCACCGCCGCCCGCCCCGGCGGCGCGCGCTCTGAAGAACTGCGAGAAGATGTCGTTCAGATCGTCCTGATCCATTCCACCCTCGAAACCCGGACCCGGGTCGTAGCGGCGGCCGGCATCCTGGCCGGCATAGTGGTGGTAATACTGGCGCTCGGGGCGTTCCTGTCCGCTGGCGTCGATCTCGCCGGCATCGAAACGCCGGCGCTTCTCGGGATCGCCCAGCAGATCGTTGGCCGCCGACACCTCCTTGAACCGTTCCTGCTTGGCCTTGTCATCGGGATGCAGGTCCGGGTGCAGCTCTTTCGCCAGCTTGCGATAGGCCTTCTTGATCTCGTCCTGTGTGGCGGCCTTCGGCACGCCAAGTATCTCATAAGGATCGGTGTTCATCTTCACCTGTCTGTGTTGGGTCCGGCGTCGTCATGACCCCGGATCCTTACCCTGGGATTTCGCGCCTCTCCTGATCATTTTCCAGCCAAGACCCTATGGCCCGCGCGAAGCCGGGATCTTGCACCGGCAAAGGCTAGGATATGGTTTCATACTGTCTGTGCCGAGTGCCGGAGCAAGGAATGTGCGCTCTCAAACACGGGAGAAAGACAAACCCCGGAGGGATTTGCGCAACGCCACAATACCTCGTCAGTATTCCGCAGCAACAGACAACGGTGGGTCAATTGTAACACCATAACCGCATCAATAAGAAACCGGAGAACAATGCGTCTCCTTGAACCAAGTTCATAAATTGTCGGCCCTGCGCGTGGGGCCGACAGTCGTATCAGGCGGTCAGAGCAGAGTTGCCGCCGTCGTTTTTCCAGCGCCGCCAGGCGGGAAAGGCCAGCGCGAGCGCGCCGAGAGCCACATGGGCGAGTGCGATACTGAGCGTGAAGCCGGCTATGAGAGCCCATGGGCTGATCGCAGCCCAGACCCCCGCAACCATACGTGCCCAGTCAAGCCCTTCATGCGGTCGCCAAAGCGCAATTGCGGAAAGCACTGCGATCAGTCCGCCTGTCAGCAGGGCGCTCCAGAAGGCAATATCGGTCATCGTGATGACGAAGGGCAACCCAGCGAGGGCGAGGCCCGCGAGAAGGCTGATGCCGTCGCCAAGCTTGTCATAGTTCGTAGTCCAGGTCTTGCTCATGGTGTTACCTCCTTTCTCTTCACCAGGGATTCAATGCGGCCGAGCCAGCCGCTTGGGCGCCGGCGCAGGCAGGAAGGGCAACAGCTCCTCCTGCGAAATCGCGCCGGTCGCGATCTCTTCCAAGGCAAGCTCTTCGGTGGCTTGCCGTTTAGGTTCGACCCGCGGTTCTGCCCCGGCCTTCAGCGCCCGGCTGCGGGCGCTCGCGGCGAGGACCAGAGCGAAACGATCGGGCACCGCCTGCTGGGCATCAATTGCAACGAAGGGATTCATGCCGCCCTCCCTTCCTCAACGGACGGATACATGCCGTCGGCGGCCACCGCCGCTTCAAGCGCCAACAGCGCTCGTTCAACCTCGGCAAGCTGCGATTCACGTTGGTTTTCCGGCATGCCTTCGGTGCTGGCGACATCCTGAAGATACTCCGTGTAGGCCCAGTTCATCAGGATAGAACGGCGAGCCTCCAACGACAGGCTGGCGTCCGAAGCAACCTCAATGGGAGGACGCCCATCATCGCCGCCTTTCGGATCGCCCCGCCGTTTGGCGCCGGCCATCGCGTCGCGATAGGTTTGCCGCATCTCCGACAGGCCGAGCCGAGAAAGCGTGGCATCGGACCACAGCCCGGCCTGCCTGTCCCGTGCCCGGGCGGCACCGCGCGCGGCTTCGCCTGCCGGCAGATGCACCTCGTAAGCCACCCCCAGACGCTTTGCATGGCGAATAGCAGCTTCCAGCGTCGGAAAGCTCAGGTCTATCTGCTGGATCGTGTCGTCCCCACCCGTCCAGCCCATCAAAGGCTCGAGCCAAGGACCGGTCCGGCGCGGAAAGCTCATCTTCCAGCCCTGCGTACCCGCGCGCCCCGAGGTCATCGCCGATTTCGACGGCTTCCAGATCCGGGCGACCGCATCGTCCGGCAGAGAAGAGTCCCAGTCGGGTCGCGAACCGGCCAGGCTCGGAATGGGTGAGGCATGTGATTGTGCTGTGAAATCTCCACTGATCAAGTTCACTACTTACCCTCCAGATTTCGGGAACGGCGTCCGACCGCCAAGAAAGCGGCCGGAGCATCCCATCCTGGGCCCGAGGTGCTTCAGGCCGCGACAGGTTCCGGCTCACGAGCCGTCTCGAGCTGCCTGGTCTCGAGACCTTCGGTCGCCTCAGGAGACGCGATCTCGATCCGACGCGGCTTGAGTTCCTCGGGGACCTCGCGCTTCAGCTGGACAGTCAGCAGGCCGTTCGACAAGGTGGCCTCTTCGACCCGGACGTGATCAGCCAGTTCGAACCGACGTTCAAACGACCGACCGGCGATGCCGCGATAGAGATAGCTGGCACCGTCGTCACCATCGGGAGTCTCCTTGTGGCCCGACACGATCAGCATGTTCTTGTCCTGGGTCAGGGTCAGATCGTCTTCGGCAAAGCCAGCCACCGCCATGTCGATGCGATAGTCGTCCTCGCCGGTCTTGACGATGTCGTAGGGCGGCCAGTTGTCGAGCGTTTCCACCCGACGGGCGGCCTCAAGTGCGTCGAGCATACGGTCGAAACCGATACTCGAACGGAACAGAGGTGCAAAATCAAGTCTCGTTGCCATAGCCATATCCTCCTTTGAGCAACATGGGTACAGACGACGGAAGCACCGCAGGAACGGCGTCCCGCCTTGTCACCGATCCCCATCTGGGCGATCAGCACAAATTGATTTGGAACAGCACCTTACGGTTTCAAGAGGGTGCTCAAAACTTTTTTCTGCGAACAGAAATCCTATATTTCACGCACTTCCTTGTAGCATTCGAAAGGAGGAGATCATGACCGAGAATGACGTGAAGAGCATCTTGGGTCCCGGCACGGATCCTACACTTCTGTCTGATATTCTGCGCACCGGCGCTGACGCCTCCGAGCTTGCCCGTGCCAAGGCCTGGGTCGAGGCGGATGAAGCGCAGGTCGATGCCCATAGCCCCTTCCCATCGGGCCGGGTCGCACGGTTGGTAGAATTGCTCGAAGCCGATCAGGAAGAAGACGATCTGCTGTAACAGAAATCGGGCTGGCGCAGAAGATGGCGCCAGCCCGTCCCTTCAGGTTGTTACGATAACCCGAACCGGTCCGTCGCGACGCAGAACATCGGCAACCACGTGGGTGCCCGACCTGCGTAGAGCCACATCGACGGATCCACCATCAAGGCGCAGATTGCGCAGGACGACCTCTCCCAGAAACCCCGGAAGGATCGGTTGCTCGAAGATCACCTGACGCGCCTCAGCATCGAAGCGCAGCCCGAGACAGGCTTGAAGCAGCAACAACGGCGCTCCCGCCGCCCAGGCCTGCGGCGTACAGGCCACCGGGTAGAAGGTCGGCCCTTGCGTCTCGCGGCGCGGAAAACCGCAGAACAGCTCCGGCAACCGTCTCAGATCGATATAGGTGGCGGCGGAGAAGATGCCCTCGAATATACGCGCGGCCTGTTCACGGAACCCGTAGCGCGCCAGCCCCGCCCCGATCAGCGCATTGTCATGGGGCCAGACCGAGCCGTTGTGATAGCTCATCGGATTGTACCGTGCCTGACCCGCGGCAATGGTCCGCACTCCCCATCCGCAGAAAGACGTCGGCCCCATCAGGGCATGAATGACCGTTTCGGCGCGCTCCTCCGGGACGATTCCCGTCCAGAGCAGATGGCCCGCGTTCGAACTGCGTACTCGGCAGGGCCGTTTGTCACCATCGAGGGCGAGCACATAGGTCCCAAGCTCATCGTCCCAGAACGCCGCGTCGAAACGGGACTTGAGTTCCGAGGCCTTTCGCGCCTGCTCTTGCGCGATCCCGTCATGACCGAGTTCCCGTGCGATCTCGGCCGCGGCCAGCCGGGCAGCATAGACGTAGCCCTGCACTTCGCAAAGCGCGATCGGCCCCTTGGCCAGCGTCCCATCGGCGTGAAACACCGCATCATGACTGTCCTTCCACCCCTGGTTGGCGAGCCCCTTGTCGCTGCGCCTCTCGTATTCCACGAAACCGTCGCCGTCCCGATCGCCATAGGTCTCGATCCAATCGAGCGCCGCACGGACATGCGGCCAGAGTGTTTCCAGCACCTCCCGATTGCCGGTGCGCTCGAAATACGCCCCGGCGAGCATCACGAACAGCGGTGTCGAATCCACGCTGCCGTAATAGCGCCGGAACGGAACTTCGCCGGTTTCCGCCATTTCGCCATAACGCGCTTCATGAAGGATCTTGCCTGGCTCGGCATCGGTATCCGGATCGAATTCCGTCGCCTGGTTGGCCGCAAGATGCAGCAAAACGCCCCGCGCGACCGCCGGGTCGAGCCAGAGCATTTCCCGGGCGGTGATCAGAGCATCGCGACCGAACACGGTGCTGAACCAGGGCACGCCCGCATAGGGATAGGGCCCCTCCTCCGTATCGGTCATGAGCATGTAGAGGTCCGAGACCGAACGGCGCATGGTCTCATTGAAAATCTCGTTGGAGCTTTGCACCGTGGCTGCGCGGGAAGAGGAACGTCTGAGTGCGCGGCGCGCGTCCCGCAAGGAGCGGAAAAACAGGCGCGACGGAGGATCCTCGGCCCCATTCGCGTCGCAGCCGATCTCGATAAAGAGCGAACGCGTTTCGCCGGGGGCGAGGCTCAGACGATAGACGGCTTTCCCCGGCTCAAGCTGCGCAGGCGCAGGATCGAAACGCAGAGCGGTGCTACGTGGATTGTGGTCGAGCCCCCGGTACGACAAGATTACGTGCGAGCCATCCACCTCCGGCAAGAGCGACGTTCCCCGGCGGGCCCGTACCCGGCCACGGACCTCAAAAATATCCGCAAAATCGGCCTCAAAGGCGATTTCCAAGGTAACTTCATGTGCGACCTCGTCAAAATTGCGTACCGCCAGCCGCTCATAACAGGTGCCTTGCCAGAGAAACCGCGTCCGGCGCATGTGGATGCGATCATGCGCAATCAGACAGCGACCGGTCTCGTCATTAAGATCGGGATTCGTCAGATCGCAGGTCAGCGTGGCGTTATCGTCGCGCAATGTGGACGAGAGCAGCATGGGCCGCTCTCCCCCGATGGTCAGATAGTAATGCGAGAGATACCTGGTGTCGCGATGGAACAGGCCCTCGGGGCTGCCCGGCCCCGAGAGCACATCGCCATTGTGATCGAACACGGCGAAGGTATCGCCGTGCTTCAGGGTTCGTGGCCGCCGTTCCTGCAAGGAGGCTGCCGCCGGGATGAAGAATTGCGCCGGCGGCGCGACCAGTTGCGACGCACGCAAGCCCGTTTGATGCAGCGCCTCGGTCATCTTATTCTCCTTCGCTCTCATTCCGCTGCATGCAGGACCTGAGCCCCTTGGCCCCCGAGCATATGCGGGAGCGGCATCGTAACAGCCTCGACGCCCGGCAACCCACGATAGATTTCGACATAGTCGCGCGCCATGCGGTCCGCAGTGAAGCGTTCTTCGAACGTCTCGCGCACGATTCGTCTGCTGATTCGGTTCAGTTTCCCCACAGCTGCGGCGGCATCTTCCAGAGAATTCACTACATAGCCAGTCAGCCCAGGCTCTACGATCTCCGGCACGGAGCCATTCGCCCATGCGATCACCGGCGTGCCGCAAGCCATAGCTTCGATCATCACGAGACCGAAAGGTTCAGGCCAGTCGACAGGGAACAACAGCGCCCGCGCGTTCCCGAGAAACTCGGCTTTTTGTTCTTCGTTAATTTCCCCAATGAACTCGACATTGTCATGGGCATCGACCATCGGTGCTATGATCTCGTCCCAATACTTGCGATCCGCATCGCCGATCTTAGCAGCAATTTTCAATGGCAACCCCGCTCGCACCGCTATCTCGATGGCGCGGTCCGGCCGTTTCTCCGGCGAAATCCGCCCAAGAAAGGCAAGATAGTCCCCCTTCGGAGATTTGGTGAACGACAGCAGATTCTTGGGAAGTCCATGATAGACGGTCCCTGCCCAGTTCACGAAGGGCAGCGGACGGCGCTGGTCGTCCGAGATAGAAACGAGCGGATAGTTTGGGAACGTCGCGTAGAAGGGCCGGAGATCGGGGCCATCGAGCCTCCCATGCATGGTCGTCACCATACGGTCGGCGAATGCCCGCGCCATGGGATAGTGCAGGAAGTCGATGTGAAAATGCAGCACGTCGAATTCATCGGCCCGCAAGCGGACTTCCTCCAGCATGGCGACATGCCACGGCAGCGAGTTCTTCACGTTCGGATCGAGCCGGAGGGCTTCCTTGCTGCACGGGACCAGGTGGGCCTTGGTCCGGCTGTCGCCGCTGGCGAACAGCGTGACTTCATGGCCCTGCCTGACCAGTTCCTCGGTGAGATAGGAGACGATCCTTTCTGTTCCCCCATAGAGACGCGGCGGGCAACTTTCTTCTAGCGGTGCGATCTGTGCGATCTTCATCGGCAAAACCTCCTCTTCTGAGCGAAGCCTCAACAATGGATGCGAGAAGGTCGTCTACGATCACCCCGCTTGGGCATGACCGCCGGATGTGGCATCTCGAATTCGGACAGTCGTGATACAAGATCACTGCCATCCGCCGGACCATGGTGCCGGAACGCGAGATGGCCTTGCCCGGCAAAACCTCCTGCGCAAAACAGCGATATCAGATAGCAGGGAACCCCTGCAAAAAGTTCAGTTAGAAATCGACTTTGGAGTTTCAACCCCTACGGCGCGCAAAAAATATTAGGCGAAGCAGACAACTGCTGAGTGTGCGTCGGTCGCATTTACGCTGCGCGACGAACCACAACCGCTCCAATCAGCATGCTCAGCCCCAACGCGAGGAACAGAGGCTCGGCGACCTTGGATTGCAACAGGCCGGAGGCAGTCGTGACAGAGATGAGCATCAAGCTGAATTCGCCGCCATGGGCCAGGATGGCGCCCGCGCGAAGCGCAGTCTCGAGCTGTTCTCCGAACATGCGGGTCAGAGCAACAACAAGCGCGAGTTTCACCACCATGAGCACAAAAAGCCATGCCAACACCGTTGGCCATGTCGACCAAATCGCACCTATATGGAGTTGGGTTCCGATACCGATGAAGAACACCCCGACGAACAAATCCCGGAACGGCCTGATTTCCCGTTCGACAAATTGGCGGGCGTCGCCCTCGGCGATCATCATGCCGGCAGCGAATGCACCGAGCGCCGGCGAAAGACCCGCAACCTGCGCAATAATGGCCGCGAGCAAGGCAACGGTCAGGGCAAGAAGCTGTGCGAGTTCAGCCGCGCCCTGGGTTGCGACCCATCCGGCAAGCCGCTGAAGCATTGACCGGGTGATGAAGAGCGCCCCGACGAGCACGCCCATGCCCCCGACCATCTTCAGGACGTCGTGCGCGCTTTCCACGGCTCCTGCCCCGGCGATGACATCGTGAAACGCCAGAAAGCCGACGGCCGCCAGATCCTGAAACAGCAGAACAGCAATCGCGACCCGTCCCTGAGGCGTTCCGAGCGCATCGCCGCCCGCCAGGACCTTAAGACATAGCGCGGTCGATGACATCGCGACCGCGCCAGCGATCAGAACCGCTGCCGCCGGCGCGATCTCGGTAAAGACGAGGAGCCCTACGGTGACCAACCCTCCAACTACGAGCACCTGTACCAGACCGAGTCCGAAGATCAGCCGCCGGAGCGACACGAGCTTGTCGAGGGAGAATTCCAGACCAAGCGCAAAGAGAAGCAGGATCACCCCGACCTCACCGATAACCGTCAGTGTGGCACCCTCGGTGATGAGCCCCAGACCGGACGGCCCGATCACAATGCCGGACAGCAGGAAACCGACCAGTGCGGGGATGCCAAGCCGTGCGCAGATCGCGACATGGCAAAAAGCCATCATGGCGAGCAACGCGGCGGCCTCCAACAGCCCCTGGTCGGCGTGCATCAACGTCGCCCGCTTCCATAGACAGTCGCCCCGATCCACGCCGGTGGGTCGGACGCGGGGAAGGACTCAGCACTCGCTTCACAGACCGGGTCTGCAGCCGTCGCGAGTTCCGCTGAGAGATCACGAACGCTGGCCGCGTCGATGCCTCGGTGAAGCCGGTGCCGGGAACTCGGTCGGTGGCCGGTCTCGATACGGTGGGCGCCAGGAGCATCGGCTCCCTTGCTGGTTGGCACTGTCTCCCACCAGAATCGGCGCGGTGGCACGGATCGACGTTTGTCCGGCTCGTGGCGCACGATATACTGCCAGTCGTTTCGTTCCGCGAAGGCGATGGCGCTGTCGAGATCAGGGAATGTCAGGCGGATCGGACGATAGGGATCTTCGGTTGCGGTCCAGCCCATAAGAGGCTCGATGACCGGCGCCCGGGCCGGCTCAAACTCGAGTATCCAATGCTGCCGCCTGATTGGAGCGGAGGTGTGGGACGAGCGAGCTGGCCTGTAGATCAACGCTGTCGGCAGGTCTGGAGATGTCAGGTCAGTTCCGGGGATCTTCGGTCGAAACGGTGGGCGGTTGTGTCCTTTCATCATGATGTACCTCTCTTCGGATTGCGGCACCGGCGGCGTTACCGTCGCCGGTGCACGTGCCGTCATTCGGCGGCAGGCTCGGCCTCTTCGCTATCGCCATTGCCGGGCTCGCCGAGGGCCTCGGTTTCTGCTGCGCTCTCCAGCTTTTGGAACGTGATCTTCTGATCATCCGCGGTCCAGGCGACGCGCACCTTGTCGCCGTCCTCGATCCGACCGGAAAGCATCTCGCGGGCGAGCTCGGTTTCCAGTTCCGACCGGATTAGCCGTCGCAACTCGCGGGCGCCGAACTCTGGCCGGAAACCCACCGCTCCGAAATGCTCCGCAACGCTTCCGTCATAGTCGAGCTCGACCCCCTGGGTCAGCGCCGTGCGGGCGACGCGGGCCAGCTGCAACTCGACGATCTGCCGGATTTCCGACTGGTTCAGAGAATGGAAGACGATGATTTCGTCGATCCGGTTGATGAACTCGGGCCGGAAATGGGCACGCAACACGTCCATCAGTTCGGCCTTCTGCCCTGCCTCGTCGAACTCCTTGGTTCCGCGCTTGCGAAGGTTGCGCTGGATGATATCGGAGCCGAGGTTCGACGTGGCGATAATGATGGTGTTGGTGAAATCCACCACGCGGCCCTTGCCGTCGGTCAGGCGGCCATCGTCGAAGACCTGCAGCAGGATGTTGTAGACATCCGCATGCGCCTTCTCGATCTCGTCGAGCAGCACGACAGAATAGGGCCGGCGCCGGACCCGTTCCGTCAACTGGCCGCCCTCGTCGTAACCGACATAGCCCGGCGGGGCGCCAACCAGCCGCGCGACCGCGTGACGTTCGCCATATTCGGACATGTCGATGCGGATCATCGCATCCTGATCACCGAAGATCGTCTCCGCCAGAGTCTTGGCCAGCTCGGTCTTGCCGACGCCGGTCGGGCCGAGGAACAGGAAGGTCGCGGTCGGGCCGGAGCCCTCGCGCAGCCCGGAGCGCGCCAGTCGCACGGCATCGGCAACGGCATGAATCGCCTCTTCCTGGCCGATTACCCGCTCATGCAACTTTTCCTCGAGTCTCAGCAGCTTTTCGCGCTCTTCTGTCGTCAGCTCGCTCACCGGCACGCCGGTCAGTTTCGAGACGATCTGCGCCACGTGGTCGGCGCGCACTTCAGCCGTCGCAGAGGCCCGGTCGCGCTTCCAGGTTTCCATCAACTCGTCAAGCTCGACCTGTTTGGCTTCAAGCTCTTTCTTGAGTTCAGCAGCACGGTCGAACTGCTTCCTCCCCGCAGCGTAGTCCTGCTCGCGCCGGATCTGGGCGACCTCAGCCTCGAGCTCCTGGACATCGACGGGACGCGCGGTAGCGCTGATCTTCACGCGCGCGGCAGCCTGGTCGATCAGGTCGATGGCCTTATCGGGCATGAAGCGGCCGGTGACGTAGCGGTCGGAAAGCTCGGCCGCCGCGACGATGGCCTCGTCGGTGATCGTCACCTTGTGGTGGCTTTCCAGCGTGTCGCGCAGGCCGCGCAGGATCATGATCGTCTGCGCCACCGTCGGCTCATCGACATAGACCGGCTGGAAGCGGCGCTCCAGCGCGGCGTCCTTCTCGATGTATTTCTGGTACTCGTTCAGGGTGGTCGCGCCGATCAGGTTCAGCTCGCCGCGGGCCAGCGCCGGCTTGAACGTATTGGCGATGTCGAGCCCGCCTTCGCCGCCGCCCTGTCCGGCTCCAACGATGGTGTGGATCTCGTCGATGAACAGGATCATGTCGGCCTTGTTGGCCTCGATCTCCTTGAGGATCTTCTGGACCCGCTCCTCGAACTCACCGCGATATTTCGATCCGGCCACCATCGAGTTAATGTTGAGTTCGACCAGCCGTTTGTCGCGCAGCGCCTCAGGCACTTCGCCCGCGACGATGCGCTGCGCCAGCCCCTCGATGATCGCGGTCTTGCCGACGCCCGGCTCGCCGATCAGCACCGGGTTGTTCTTCTTGCGCCGCGCCAGAACCTCGATCGTCGTTTCGATTTCACGCGCCCGGCCGATCACCGGGTCGAGCCTGCCCTCGCGCGCCAGCTTGGTCAAATCGCGGCTGTATTCATCCAGATCAGGCGTGCTCGACGGGGTTTCAACGCGGCCTTCCTCGGCCCCCTGACCGACGATCTTCGTCACCTGCTGGCGTAGCGCCTGCGGCGTCAGGCCCAGCCGGTTCAAGATGCTCGACGCCACGCCCTCGCCCTCTTCGGCGAGACCGATCAGAAGGTGCTCGGGGCCGACATAGGAATGGCCCAGCTCGTTCGAGGCGATGAAGGCGCGGTTCAGCGCATCCTTCACCCGCGGGCTGACGCCGATCTCACGGTCCTTCCCCGTTGCGTCGCCCTTCTTCGCTTCGCTCTCGATCTGGCGGCGCAGATCGTCGGCGTCGATCTTGACCTGCCCCAGCACCGTGCGGACAACATCCGAGCCGGTAAGCGCCAGCAGAAGGTGTTCCGTATCAACCTCGGTTCGGCCGAATTCATGCGCCTTCTGGCCCGCCTCCTGCAAAAGCCGGTTGGCCTGTTCGCTCAGGCGGTCAGCGATATTGATGCCGCCGCGCCGGGCGGTGCGCCCCGCCTGTCGTATAGGGACGGGTTGCCCCTGATCTTCGCCAAGCCGATCGAAAAGGCCACCGGCCTCGCCAAAGAATTCATCGAAGAGCGAGCGCCCTCCGAAAAGCGATTCCAGTGGCGATGCGCTACGCCCCTGCCGTCGGGCGATCCTGCGGTAGTCCTCGTCGCAAAGCTCCATCACCTTGCGTTCACCGTTGACAGAGACCTGCGCACGAAAGCTGGCAGGTCGGGATTTGCAGATATCACAGATGCCGTTTGCCATTTTTCACCTCCGTCATGCTCCCAGCCGGAACGTCCGGACTGGGTCTCTATATTCAGGCCGCCTCGACCTCCTGAGTGAGGACCTTTTCTGCGATGGCCCGAAGGTCGGGCTCGTCCAGCGTCTCGCGGTCGAGCAGATCGCGGGACGTTTCCTCCAGCAGCGCCCGGTTCGCGTCGAGAAGCGCGACTGTACGCGCGAAGATGTCGTCGATAATCGCCTTGACAGCGGTATCCATCCGCTCGGCCGTTGCCTCGCTGTGGCGGCGGTTGAGCCAGGCGGATTGATCCCCCGTGCCAAGGAAGCCGGGCCGCTCGGTGTCATAGCTGACATGGCCCAGATCGGGGTCCATGCCGTAGCGCGCGACCATGGCCCTGGCGATGTCGGTTGCCTTCACCAGGTCGTCGGCGGCACCGGTCGAAAGGTGATCGTATATGACCTTCTCGGCCGCACGCCCGCCCAGAAGAACGGCGATCTTGTTCTCCAGTTCCTCGCGGGTCATCAGGAAGCGGTCTTCGGTCGGGCGCTGGATCGTATAGCCGAGCGCACCGATCCCGCGCGGGATGATCGAGACCTTGTGCACCGGATCGACCCCCGGCAGCGCCATCGCGACCAGCGCATGCCCCATTTCGTGATGCGCCACGATTTCCCGCTCGCGCGCGTTCAGAACACGATTGCGCTTTTCCAGCCCGGCGACGATACGCTCTACCGCGTTGTTGAAGTCTTCCATGGTCACCGCATCGGCCTTTCGGCGGGTTGCCAATAGCGCCCCCTCATTGACCAGATTTGCCAGGTCCGCTCCGGAAAAGCCCGGGGTCAGCGCGGCGACCTTCTCGGCATCCACGTCCGGTGCGAGCGTCACCTTCTTCATGTGTACCTCGAGGATCTGGATGCGGCCCTTCTTGTCGGGCTTGTCCACCAGCACCTGCCGGTCGAAGCGCCCGGCCCTGAGCAACGCCGGGTCGAGGACTTCCGGCCGGTTGGTGGCCGCCAGCAGCACGATCCCCGACGACGGGTCGAACCCGTCCAGCTCAGTGAGAAGCTGGTTCAGCGTCTGTTCGCGCTCGTCATGCCCGCCGGCCATCTGACCGGAGGCGCGGGCGCGGCCGAGCGCGTCGAGCTCGTCGATGAAGATGATCGCCGGTGCGTTCTTGCGGGCCTGCTCGAACAGGTCGCGCACCCGGGCCGCGCCGACGCCCACGAACATCTCGACGAATTCCGAGCCCGAGATCGAGAAGAAGGTCACGCCCGCCTCGCCCGCCACGGCCCGCGCCAGAAGCGTCTTGCCGGTACCCGGCGGGCCGACCAGGAGGATGCCTTTCGGGATCCGGGCGCCGAGCTTGCCGTAATCCTCGGGCGTCTTCAGGAAATCGACCACTTCCTCCAGCTCGGCCTTGGCCTCGTCGACCCCGGCCACATCGGCAAAACTGACGCCGGTTTCCTTCTCCATGTAGACCTTGGCCTTGCTCTTGCCGACCTGCAGGAAGCCGCCAAAACCCTGACGCTCGGCGAACTTGCGAAAGACGAACATCCAGAGACCGAAGAAGACCACTGCCGGCACCACCCAGGAGAGAAGCGCCCCGATCCAGGTGTTTTGCGGAATGCCGGTGATCTCGACATCCGCGTCGTCCAGCCGTTCAAGAATGGCGGGATCGACGATCGTGGTGACGAAGCCCGAGCGCCCGTCGATGGGAGCTTCGAAAGTACCGGTGATCGTATCGGACCCGACCGCAACCGAAGCGATGTCGCCGTCGGCTAGATACTGTTCGAATTGGCTATAGCTGATCGGCGCGGTGCTGCGGTAGCTGGCGATCAGATCCTGAATAAAGATCACCGCAAAAAATGCGACGATCCAGTACCAGATATTAAATTCGGTTCTCTTTTCCATCCCCTTATCTCCTCGGCGCCAACCCGTAGAGATGTTGCTGGTTTATCACACCCGGCCAGATTGGTATTGCTTGAGCCGAGTTCAAGAGGGATCCGACATGAAGATCGAAGCTGGCAACGATGCCCAAAATTCTTACATCCCGTGGTGTGCCACTTCCCGTTAGCTGCGAGTGAAGTTTATTGCGATCATGACTGCAACGCCGCGCCACCAATTCCTGAACCTGCTTCAATCCATCCTGCTTTTGGCGGGTATGGCGGTTATTGCCTGGTTCATCGTTTCGGCGATTGCGGGACAGGGCTTGGCGATTGCGATCGTCATCGGATCCTTGCTGGGATTGCTGCTGTCACCCGGCATCCCGAAACGCCTGTTGCTGAACGCCTACGGCGCACGCAGGCTCAGCGGGCGGGAATTTCCAGAGGGCATGGCGATACTGGCCGAACTCGCACGCCGCGCCGGGCTGCCGCGTGTACCGGAACTCTACTATGTACCGAGCCAGATACCGAACGCCTTCGCTATGGGCTCTCCGGATGAAAGCGCCGTCTGCGTCAGCGATGGTCTTCTGCGATTGATGAACCAGCGCGAACTGGCCGGGGTCCTGGCGCACGAGGTCGCTCACATCGCCAACCGCGATCTCTGGATCATGGGTCTGGCCGACGCGATGTCGCGCGCGGTGTCGCTCGCGTCCTGGGTTGGGCAACTCATCCTGCTGCTGAACCTGCCGCTCATCCTGGCCGGCGCGGCTTATGTGCCCTGGCAGGTACCACTTGTCCTGATCTTTTCACCCACGATCATGGCCCTTCTTCAGCTCGCGCTGTCGCGGGCCCGGGAATACAATGCCGACAGGGGCGGCGCCGAGCTGACCGGCGATCCCGATGGCCTCGCTTCGGCCCTCCTCAAGCTGGAACGCCGCGTCGGGCGGGTCTGGGAAGAGATGTTCCTGCCCGGTCGCCGCATCCCCGAACCCTCGATCCTGCGCACGCACCCGCCCACCGCCGATCGAGTCCGGCGACTGCGTGCAATTTCCGGACCCCGCCGACCGGTCCCACCGTCCGTTCCCCTGAACGCACCGCGGGCTGTGCGCGTCTCCACGCCGCGTTACGGGCCCTGGGGCGTCTATCGATGAGTACTTTTTTGCGCTGAGGCCTTGAAGTTGCAAACAAGCAACACTTTATCCGCAGCGGAACGCCCAGTTGGGGTTTCACGGATACGCGACAGGTTCGGCTGATTCAGCGGACCGCCTGACGTTCGCCTGAGAGGAACGCATGGCAGACGCGAACGCACCAGACCGCCGCCGAAATGGCGAACCTTGAAGCATGTCCGTTCTCCGCGGGCGTTCAGTGGCGTGGTGACAAATCCACGCCGTCAACTGAAACGACGGAGGCGAAACATGCTCTATCCCACCTACACACGTCGCAGCGATCCGTTTGCGCTGATGCGCTCGATGCTGCGCGATTTTGACAGGACCTCTCCTGGCCGCGTGACCCAGCCCGTTTTCCCCGCCGTGAACGTCTGGCAGGGCGACGAGGCAGTCGCGATCACTGCAGAACTCCCTGGCGTTGACCCGGCCGACATCGACATTTCCGTGAAGGAAAATGTCCTGACGCTCTCTGGCGAGCGCAAGGCGCCCGAAATTCCGGAAGGCGGCCGCTGGCACCGCAACGAACGCGGCTTTGGCAAGTTCGCTCGTTCGGTTCGGCTGCCGTTCGTGGCCGCGGAGGACAAGGTCGAGGCGCGGATGACCAACGGTGTGCTGCGCATCGTGATCGGCCGTCCCGAAGAGGACAAGCCGCGAAAAATCGAGATCAAGGCTGCGTAAGAGGAGGACCGATCCATGACCAACGATGTGACACATACTGCCGACAAGACCCCGGCCGAGACACCGGAAACCACCACCGGCCGTCGTATCTACAGGCCGCTGACCGACATCGTCGAAACGACTGACGGGGTGACGCTGATGCTCGAGATGCCGGGCGTCGCCGCCGAAGACGTGGATATCACGCTCGAAAAGCGCGTGTTGACGATCCGAGGTAAGGTCCATGCCACGCAGCCCGAGAAGCTGCAATTGGCCTATGCCGAATACGGCGAGGGCGATTTCGAGCGAGCCTTCACCATGTCCGACGACTTCGACCCCGACAAGATCGGCGCGCAGGTCTCGAACGGTGTGTTGACCCTGACGCTGCCGCGCGCAGCGGAAGCCCAACCCAAAAAGATCACGGTAACGGCTTCGTAAACCCGACATGTCGCACCCAAAAGAAGAAAGGAGAACTCACATGCAGATCAAGGACCTGATCCCTTGGGCGCGGAAGGATCATGCGCCCGACCCGAAAAGTGATGACCAGAACCCCATCGCCACCCTTCAGCGCGACATGAACCGTGTGTTTGAAGGCTTCTGGAACCGCGTCGGCGATTTCGACTGGACCTGGGGAGGCGGCGAGGCGAAATCCGACGTGGTCGAGACCGAAGATCACGTGGAGGTATCGATCGAACTGCCCGGGATGGAAATGAAGGACATCGAGGTCACCGTGACCGACGACATGCTGACCATCAAGGGCGAGAAGAAGATCGAGCGGCAGGAGGAGAAGAAGGGCTATTATCTCTCCGAGCGCAGCTATGGCGCGATCTATCGCACGATCCCGCTACCGCCGGGAGTCGACGGTGAGAAGGCCGATGCCAGCTTCAAGAACGGCGTGCTGACGATCAAGCTGCCGCAGACCCCGGAGGCGCAGGCCAAGGTCAAGCGCATCGAGGTGAAAAACGCCTGATGCCAAATGGCGTGCCGGCGGCACTGTGCCGTCGGCACGACGACCTACACTTCTCCAGTCTTGGACGGCTAAATCCAATCGGGAGAGAGCGATGCAGGTCCGGTTGGAACTTAAGGCAGTTGCCCGGGACTGGTCTTCCGCAAAAGTACTTCCTAGCAGTTCACATAGCTAAAATGGACGAACGATCTCGTCAAAAGCACGGCACCAGAACCCTGCACGATCGAGTGCGAGACCCACCTATGGGGGCATCGAGCGGTTGACACACGATGAAAAGGAGAGCACGTGACATTGAGTTTCGGCACCTGCGGTGCTTCGTTAATGCAGCCGATCATGGAAGTTTCCGAAAAGCTGGAAGCACGATGGGTGTCCAGCAGTCATCAATCAGTCGATGCATCTGCGATCTCGAAGATCGCCTCGGAACATCCTTGTTCCACCGTCATCGAAGCGGTGTGACCCTAAACCGCGCCGGGCAACAATTTCTACCTCGCGCACGTCAGATAATTCGCGGGCTTGATGAGAGCTTGCACGCGATGGCGGCACTTGGCAGATCGGAAAACGGCCGTATAAGAGTCGGCATTTATTCATCGATTGCCTCGGGCTTTCTGGCCGAATTGCTGCGCTCCTTCGGGGAGCAGCAAAATCATGTGCAGATCGAATTGATCGATGGAAACCCGGAAGAACACGTCGCTGCCATTCGCGGGCTCAAACTCGACGTCGCTTTCCTAACCGGAACCCGAACCTGGCAAGATTGCGACAGCGCATTGATGTGGTCGGAAGGTGTTTTCGTTGTCCTGCCTGAACGCCATGAGTTAGCCATCCGGACAGCAGTCGACTGGCGCGAGCTTAGCGGCGAGGCTTTCATGGTCAGCGAAACAGCGCCGGGCCAAGAGATCTATGACATCTGGTGAGGAAGCTGGCAGAGCTCAGTTGGCACCCTGACATACATGTGCAGTCCGTAAGTCGAGATAACCTGCTGTCATTGGTTGCCATTGGGCGAGGTTTGACCGTGGTCAGCGAGGCAATGACAGTGACGACCCATCCGGGAGTGGTCTTTCGACCGATCAAGGGCGAGCGCCTTCCATTTTCTGCAATCTGGTCGCCGAATAACGACAACCCCGCGTTCAGGCGTCTTCTGAGCATGGCGAGGACAAAAGCAGGGGGGGAAAGAAGCGCGGCTATCAGTGAGCACCTCTGTGGATTTGAGCCGCACGCCGCGCCTTCGCAAACCCGCGATCCGTGGCCATGAACCGCTCCAGCATCGGCACGATCAGCCGGAAAGGGTCGGCGGCGGCCTGGCCGCTATCACGGGCGAGGATTTCGGCATAGGCGACCAGATCACAATGAACGGACGCGGGCAATTCCACAGTCACCTTAACCGGCTTGTCATCGGGCAGAGGTCCAAGCTTGAGTTTCGACATGATCAATCTCCTGCGGGTTCGAATACCAGATCGCGGGTGACGATGATCCTGACCGGGAATCCCGGACGGATGGTCAGTGTCGGCGCGACCTGCAACTGACGCTCGACGATCTGCTGGCCGGCCTGGTTAATTGTATCCACCGCGCCATCGCGGATCGCCTCGACCAGACGGTCTTCATCATCGGTGGCGAGGTCCGCGCCGATCGCGAGCAGCGTGGACAGACCCGCCGCGCGCATCAGATCCCACCAGTGATAGTCCACGCCATCTTCGAGGCCGGCATAGCCGCTCGCATCCGCGCCTGGCAGACGTTCGAGAACGATGGATCGGCCACCGGGAAGGATCAGGCGGTTCCAGACCAACAGCACGCGGCGTTGGCCGAACGTCACTCCGTCATCGTATTGGCCGATGATGCGGGTTCCTTGTGGGATCAATAGCAGTGATCCGGTCGGGCTGTCATAGACATTCTCGGTGACCTGCGCGGTGATCTGCCCCGGGAGATCGGAGCGAATGCCGGTGATGAGCGCGGCCGGAATCACAGCTCCCGCCTGAAGGATGTACGGCGAGGCTGGCGGCTGAATGCGATCCGATGCGACGGTCTGCCGATCCACCTGATCGTTGAGGAAAGCCGTATGCCGGTTCCCCTCAGTTTGCTCGGAGCCCCCCAGGCCCGGAAGGTTCACGCCGACCCCGGCCGTCGTTGCCCTGCCAGATGCCGTCTGGAAGAAGACACCGCTCAGACGCGCGGTTTCCTCCTCTGCCCTGCGGCGCTCCGCTTCCGGATCGACGGTCGGGCCGACAATCGGCGGCGGGGTCACGGGCACTCCCCGCTCCTGCGCGTCGAGGATCGGCCGCCCGAGGTCACCGGGCAGTGCGGGTCCCAGAACCGGTCCGGTATAGTCGGAGGGCAACCCTTCCAGGCCGTCCGCGGCCGGTCGGTTGTCGATGGAATAGAGTTCTCCGCCTCCCGGCCCGGCCTCACGGGTCTGGAGCGCATAGATCATAGCACCCCCGATGCCGAACAGCGCGAGAGCTCCGGCACCGGCCAGAACCTTGCGCGACAGCCTGGTCACGCGCGGCGGATCGGGACGCAGACGCATCGGAGCTGCAGGATCGGTGTCACTCATGACGCCCCTCCCCTTCGCGCATCCCCCTCAGGTTGCGCATTCGCCTCGCGCTCCTCCATGCGCACGATCCGGACCACCTGCTGGCGGCCTCCTGCCCCCAGCCGAAGCTCGGCGGCGCCGAAGAGGCGATCCACGATCAGCACGTTCCGGTGAATGCGGCTGTTGACGATCTGCGGGTCTCCGTCGGCGCCGAGCACGAAAAGCGGCGGCATCTCGCCCTGCGCGATGCCAGCCGGGAAGACGACATAGACACGGCGGCCGTCGTCGAAGACGGAAACCGGGCGCCAGGGCGGACTCTCACCCTGAATCTGCAAGCCGTAACGATGATTGCGGGCCGATGGTGCCGGGATGGTCGGCGCGGTTGCCACGGCCTGTTGCCCACCACGCGGCGCTGCCGGATAGGCCCAGGCGACCGAGGGCATGTAGAGCGCCTCGCGTGCACGCAGCTCGATCGTATACACCCGCCTGTCAGTGCTGATCACCAGATTGGTCGAGATGTCGTCCCGCGTCGGTTTGACGAGGATGTGGACGCGGGCGGTGGATCCGGACCCGCTCTCCGTGTCGCCGATGATCCAGCGCGTGGTATCCCCCGCGGCGATCGGGCCCGCGCCGGTCAGGCGCTCGCCCGGCTCCAATGCGATGTTGGTGATCTGACCCGGCGCGGCATAGACCTGATAGAGGGCGCCTTCCGACCAGGGATAGATCTGGATCGCATTGTAATAGCCCTCGCGGCGCGGTTCGATCCGGGCGGCGGCATTGGCGTTTTCAATACGTCCGGTCGGTGTGCCTGCCGCCGCTCCGCCATGCGCCACTGTCCAGACCGGCGGCGTGTGCAAGGGCCGAGGGCGTTCCTCGGCAGCCGAGGCGGGCGGATTGGGCAGCGGCGGCACGGACTCGTCGTAGCTGAATTCCGGTACCGGGTTACTGGCGCACCCCGCCAGCATGGATGCGGATAGCAGCAGGGCCACCAACGCAGGCGCACCGACCATCGGAGACTTGGTCTCAAAGAAACGCTGTTCAGTCATTGGCTCATCTCCCGCGACCAGGAGATCGCATTGACGTAGATACCGAGGGGATTGGCGCGCAGGCGCTCGGCGCTGCGCGGCGTCTGGATCACGACGGTCAGGATCGCGGTCCAGCGCTCGGTCGTGGAAAGCTGGCCGTTCTCGTAGTGGCGCTCGGTCCAGGCGACGCGGAAAGATCCCGGCGAGGCCCGAATGACAGAGGACACCTCGACGGCGATCTGTTGACGACCGACGCGTGCGAACGGATCGTTGGCGCGGGCGAAGTCGTTGAGAGCGGCCGCGCCTCGATCCGTGGTGAACTCATAGGCGCGCAGCCAGTTCTGCCGCACGATGATCGGATCGGCCGGAATCGATCGGACCTGTTCGATGAAGCGGCCGAGATGGAAGGCGATCTGCGGATCGGTTGGTTCGTAATCGGCGGAGGCTGGCGCGACCGCCTGGGCCTCGCCGAGCGCATCGACCTGAACGACCCAGGGCACTACCGTGCCGCGTGCGGATTGCCAGACCAGGGCGCCAGCAAAACCCGCCGCAAGGATCAGGCTACCGAAAGCCATGTACCGCCAGTTGCGGGCCTGAACGCGGGCGGAACCGATGCGCTCGTCCCAGACCTGCGCGGCCCTCTGGTAGGGCGTCTCTGGCTGAGGTGTCTTGCCATAATGCGTGGCGGAACGCCTGAAGAGGTTCATGAGCGATCCCTTTCGGAGAGATTGACGGAGGAGGCCGAGCCATGGCTGTCGCCCGACCGGACGGCATGGGCGGCGGCGCGCACCCCGTGGCTCACGGCCTGGCTATGGCGCATGCGCTTCGCCCAGGCTGGCGGGCCATCGGAGGCGGACGGGCCGGAGCTGCCAGGCTCGGATGCCGCGCTGCCGACCGTGCCCATCGAGGTGGTTCCGCCCGTCGCCGCAACACCGCCCTTGACGCCCTCGGCGTAGCTGGACTGGATGCCGCCCGCCGCGCGAGAGGAGGCCTTCTTGAGTGGTGATGCCGCGGCAGCGGCCCCGGCGCGGGCCACACCAGCCAACCCGCCGGAGAGACCACCTCCGCCCATCGAGCCGAGCGTGTAGGCGCTCGAGGCAGCGCCCGCCGCGGTGGCGCCGCCGCGTGCGAGGGCGGCACCACCGGAGAGCGCGGACCCGGCTCCGCGTGCTGCCAGCATGCTCGCCCCTCCGGCCCCGATCGCAGCGCCACCAACGGCAAGGCCGGTGCCTATGGCCGCCCCCGCGCTGAGTTGCGGCCCGCCGGACACCAGACCCGAGGCGATGCCGGGGCCGAAGATACCAAGGCCCAGCAGAGACAGGGCAGCCAGAACAATCGCCATGGCATCATCGATGGTCGGCGTCACGCCGCCGAAGCCTGCGGTGAACTGACCGAAGAGCGTCGATCCGATGCCGATGATCACGGCGAGGACCAGAACCTTGATGCCGGACGAGATGACGTTGCCAAGCACGCGCTCGGCCATGAAGGCGGTCTTGCCGAAGAGGCCGAAGGGGATCAGCACGAAGCCCGCGAGAGTCGTGAGCTTGAACTCGATCAGGGTAACGAAGAGCTGAACCGCAAGGATGAAGAAGGCGAGGATCACCAGCGCCCAGGCGAAGAACAGGCAGAGGATCTGGACGAGGTTCTCGAAGACCGCGACCCAGCCCATCAGATCGGAGATGCTCTCGAGCAGCGGTCGTCCGGCCTCGAGCCCGGTCTGGGCCACGCGGCCGGGGCGCAGAAGATCGGCGGCGGAAAACCCGGTGCCCGAGGCCATCAGACCGAGGCCCGCGAAGCTCTCGAAGACGATGCGGGCGAGGTTGTTCCAGTTGGAGATGATATAGGCGAAGACCCCGACGAAGAGCGTCTTCTTCACCAGCCGGGCGATGATGTCGTCATCGGCGCCCCAGGCCCAGAACAAGGCCGCCAGCGTCACGTCGATCACGATCAGCGTGGTGGCTATGAAGGCCACCTCGCCGCCGAGCAGCCCAAACCCGCTGTCGATATAGCTGGTGAAGATGCCCAGAAAGTTGTCGATGACGCCGGTTCCACCCATGGCTCACTGATCTCCCGGACGCTGCGGCGCTTCGTGTGCAGGCGTCCGACCGAGGAACCGGTCACGGCTCTCGGCCCAGGCGGCTAGGCAATCGGCATTGCTGGAAGAGGCCTCGCCAAGCTGCTGGCACCGGCGCAGCGTCGCGCGGAGAGGATCGGTAGACGGCTGGAGCGCGGGCGCGGTGCTGGCCGGCACGGGAGCTTCCTCGCGTGTCATCTCGATCACCGTGGCTGTGATCGCGATCGCCACGAACGCGATGGCCGCGATCCGGGCCAGCACCTTCCCCTCCATCGTCGCCCCTCCCGGCCTCAGTTGAACATCTGCGCATTGCCGGGCTGGTAGCCCGAGCCCGGCGTCAGGAAGCGCTCGCGCTGGATGCGGCCCTGTTCGGCGGCGGTGGCACGCTCGGCCTCGGTCAGCGCGTTGGCGCGGCCGTTTGCCGAGATCACCGCGATCAGGTCGGAGAGCTGCTGCGATTGCAGTGCAAGGAGCTGATTACCTGCCTGCGTGGCCTGCAGAGCACCGACCGCATTCTGGCTCTGCCCCACAAGCGCGGACATCTCTGCGCGGTTGGCATCGATATTGCCGACGACACCTGCCTGCACGCGCATGGCATCCTGGAGGCCGCCGACGGTGTTCTCCCAACGGGACCGGGCCTCGGCGATCATTTGCTGGTCGGTCGCCGTCAGAGAAAGGTTGCCATAATCCTGCTGGAACATCTGGTCGATGCTCTGCACATCGAAGGCGACGTTCTGCGCCTGGGCCAGGAGTTGTTGCGTGCGGCTGACGTTCTGCTGGATCTGCTGGAGCGCGGAATACGGCAGGTTGGCGAGATTGCGCGCCTGGTTGATCAGCATCTGCGCTTCGTTCTGGAGCTGTGCGATCTGGTTGTTGATCTGCTCCAAAGCGCGCGCCGCCGTCAGGAGATTCTCGGCATGGTTGGTCGGGTCGTAGACGATGAATGGCCCGCCGCCGATACCGAAGAACGCGTGCGCGGGCGGCGCTGCGATGGGCGACATGGCGATGGGCATCGCCAGCGCGAGGGCAAGCAGCGACGTGCCAGCGGACCGAAACGTAATCTTGCGTGTCATGGTGTGACTTCCTCTTCTTCAAGGTCGATGTCGGCGTCCTCAACAACAGCGGTGGCCTGAGAAACCCCCTCTGCGTCGATGGCGAGATTGGTGAGGTCGGGGATCAGCTCGGCGGCCCAATCGAGGCCATGTGCTTTCAGCCAGGCGACGAGGAACCCGTCTCGGCCGTGCTCAGCGCAGATCTCGGCGATCAGCGCCTGATCCGATTTGGCGGAAGCCGCGCAGAGCGCGAGCCCAACGTCGCTGAGACCCAGCTCGAACAGCCGGTTGCCGCGCCGCGACTGGCAGTAGTAGTCGCGCTTGGGCGTAGCACGTGCGAGGATCTCGATCTGCCGGTCATTGAGGCCGAAGCGGCGATAGATGGCCATGATTTGAGGCTCGATAGCCCGCTCGTTCGGCAGCAGGAGTCGCGTCGGGCAGCTTTCGATGATCGCAGGCGCGATGGCGCTGCCGTCGATGTCGCTGAGGCTCTGCGTCGCGAAGATCACCGAGGCGTTCTTCTTCCTCAGCGTCTTCAGCCACTCGCGGAGCTGCTCCGCGAATGCATCGTCATCGAGCGCCAGCCAGCCCTCGTCGATGATGAGCAGCGTGGGTCGTCCGTCGAACCGATCACCGATCCGGTGGAACAGGTAAGAGAGGACGGCGGGCGCCGCGCCGGTTCCCACCAGCCCCTCGATCTCGAAGGCCTGCACATCCGCCGATCCCAGCCGTTCGGTCTCGGCATCGAGCAGCCGGCCATAGGGTCCACCCACGCAGTATGCGCGGAGTGCCTGCTTCAGATCGTTGGACTGCAGCAGGACCGCCAAGCCGGTCATGGTCCGCTCGCCCACAGGGGCCGAGGCCAGCGAGGTCAGTGCCGTCCAGATATGTTCCTTCACATCGGGCGTGATCTGGATGTTCTCGCGCGTGAGGATCGCGACAATCCAGTCAGCCGCCCAGGCGCGCTCGGAGGTCTCGTGGATACAGGCCAGCGGCTGTAGCGATACGGAGGTGTCGGCCGCGTCGGTCAGCTCTCCGCCGAGGTCATGCCAGTCACCGCCCATGGAAAGCGCGGTGGCGCGGATCGAGCCGCCGAAGTCGAAGGCGAAGACCTGGCTGCGCGGATACCGCCGGAACTGAAGCGCCATCAGCGCCAGCAACACGGATTTGCCCGCGCCGGTCGGGCCGACGACCAGGGTGTGCCCGACATCCCCGACATGCAGAGAAAACCGGAACGGGGTGGAGCCTTCGGTCCTGGCGTAGAGCAACGGAGCGTCGCCGAAATGCTCATCCTTTTCCGGCCCCGCCCAGACCGCCGAGAGCGGGATCATATGGGCGAGATTCAATGTGCTGATCGGTGGCTGGCGGACATTGGCATAGGCATGGCCGGGCAGACTTCCGAGCCAGGCATCGACGGCGTTGACCGTCTCGACCATGACGCTGAAATCGCGGGACTGGACGATCTTCTCGACCAGCCGCAGTTTCTCGTCAGCGCGGCGGACGTCCTCGTCCCAGACCGTGATCGTGGCCGTGACATAGGCCATGCCTGCCACATCAGCGCCGAGTTCCTGCAGGGCCATGTCCGCATCAGCGGCCTTGTTCGCAGCATCGGTATCGACCAGCGCGGATTGCTCGTTGGTCATCACCTCCTTGAGGATCGCAGCGATGGACTTACGCTTGGCAAACCACTGGCGGCGTATCCGGGTCAGCAGCTTCGTCGCATCCAGCTTGTCCATGAGAATGGCCCGGGTTGACCAGCGATAGGGAAAGGCCAGGCGGTTCAACTCGTCGAGCAGGCCCGGGGTCGTGGCGCCGGGAAAGCCGGTGATCGTCAGGACGCGGAGATGATGATTGCCCAGGCGCGGCTCCAGCCCACCGGCCAGCGGCTGGTCGGGCAAGAGAGCGTCGAGATAGACCGGCACCTCGGGCACGCGCACGCGATGCCGGTTGGTCGAAATCGTTGAATGCAGGTAGGTCAGCGTAGCCGTGTCATCGAGCCAGTGGCAGTCCGGCATGAAACCGTCGAGCAGCGCCAGCACGCGATCGGTACGGTCGATGAAGCCGTGCACCTGTTCCCAGGGGTTCACGCCCGAGGTTTCGCGGCCCTCGTAGAGCCAGGATTCTGAGCGTGCCGCGTCCTCGGCAGGCGGAAGCCAGAGGAGCGTCAGGAAATAGCCGGATACGAAATGGCTCCCCTCCTCCTCGAAATCGGCCTTGCGCTCGGCATCGACCAGCGCGGAAGCCGCATCCGGGAAGATGCTTACCGGATAGGTCGCGGCCTCAGAGCGCTGTGCTTCCACGAAGATCGCCCACCCGGAACCGAGGCGGCGGAAAGCGTTGTTCAGTCGCCCGGCGACCGCAACCAGTTCGGCCGCAACGGCACTGTCGAGATCAGGCCCCCGAAACTTCGCCGTCCTCTGAAACGAGCCGTCCTTGTTGAGGACCACGCCCTCCCCGACCAGCGCCACCCAGGGCAGGTAATCGGCGAGGCGCGAGGCGGTGCGGCGGTATTCTGCGAGATTCATCATGGGAGTTCACACCGAGAGATGACCGGGAATGCGCAAATGGCGGCGCGCAACCTCGACGAAGAGCGGATCGCGCCTGGCCGCCCAGACGGCGGCGATGTGGCCGACGGCCCAGATCAGGATCCCGACCAGCCAGAGCTGAAGCCCGAGGCCGACCGCACCGGCGAGCGTGCCATTGAGGATGGCAACCGAGCGCGGTGCGCCGCCGAGCAGGATCGGCTCGGTCAGCGCGCGGTGGACCGGCACGCTGAACCCCGGCACAGCGTCGAGGGCCTCGAAACCCACCGCCATCAGATCAGCGCTCCGCCACCGAAGCTGAAGAAGCTCAGGAAGAAGGACGAGGCCGCAAAGGCGATGGAAATCCCGAAGACGATCTGGATCAGCCGCCGGAACCCGCCGCCGGTATCGCCGAAGGCCAGCGTCAGACCGGTGACGATGATGATGATCACCGCCACGATCTTGGCCACCGGCCCCTCGACGGAGTCGAGAATGGATTGCAGAGGCGCTTCCCAAGGCATGGAGGACCCGGAGGCGTGGGCAGCCGGGGCGATGAACAGGCTGACATAGGTGGCGGTGGCCGCGGTGGCGATGTGGCGGCGAATTCGCAGGGCGTGACGGATCATTCGAGGTCTCCTGGTTCGTGAGTGGTGGGTTCTGAAATGACAGGTGAAATCCGGTAGTCGCCGTCCGGCCCGAGGCCCTTGACGCGGGCGAGTTCGGCCAGACGACGTGCGGAGCCGCGTCCGGACAGGACGGCCACGAGGTCGATGGTCTCCGCGATCATGGCGCGGGGCACGGTAACGACGGCTTCCTGGATGAGCTGCTCGAGACGGCGCAGCGCGCCAATCCCGGAACCGGCATGGATGGTGCCGATCCCGCCCGGATGGCCGGTGCCCCAGGCCTTGAGCAGGTCCAGTGCCTCGGCGCCACGCACCTCACCGATCGGAATACGATCGGGGCGCAGACGCAGCGAGGACCGCACCAGATCGGACAGGCTGGCAACACCGTCCTTGGTGCGCATCGCCACGAGATTCGGCGCGGCGCATTGCAGTTCCCGGGTGTCCTCAATGATCACGACGCGATCGGAGGTCTTGGCCACCTCGGCGAGCAGCGCATTGGTCAGCGTGGTCTTGCCGGTCGAGGTGCCCCCCGCCACCAGGATATTGGCACGGGTCGCAACCGCGTGGCGCAGCACCTCGGCCTGCAGCGGAGTCATGATCCCGGCGGCGACGTAGTCCTCGAGTGTGAACACAGCGACAGCGGGCTTGCGAATGGCGAATGCGGGGGCAGCCACGATGGGAGGCAGCAGCCCCTCGAAGCGCTCGCCTGTTTCCGGGAGCTCTGCAGAGACGCGCGGTGACAGGCCATGAACTTCAACGCCAACATGGTGCGCGACCAGTCGTACGATGCGCTCACCGTCGGCTGCGCTCAGCGTCTTGCCGCTGTCGGCCAGCCCCTCGGAAAGTCGGTCGACCCAGAGCCGCCCATCGGGGTTGAGCATCACCTCGACGGTCATGGGATCGTCCAGAAACCCGGCGATCGCCGGCCCGAGCGCGGTGCGCAGCATCCGCGCGCCTCTCCGGATCACCTCTGGTCTCTGATCTGCCTTCGCCATGCCGGCCCCGTTCCTTACCGGCGCCTCCAACTGGCGGCCCTGGATCGGGGTCGATTAAGAAAGCCGTAGATGCCTACGGCTCAACAGGTTTCTGAGGGGTGTAGTAGCGTGGCGTGTAAAGACAGGAAAACGGCGGAACTTGCCCGGCCTCACTCGCAGCCTTGCTAAGCCGCTCGATATCCAATCTGGCCGCGTCACCATATTCGACCAGAAAATCGTAACTGTCGGTGCGCAGACGAACCATCATTGCCAAAGTGCGTGAAATCGCCCAGATTGTTCCTGCCCGCCCTAAGCCAGCGATCTATAAAAACTGCACCTTTGCTGGACATGCAATTTCCCGTGATCCGCTATGGTACCTATTAGGCTGTCATATGATGTTGATCGAACCTCATCGTTTCACCCCTTACGAGGCTGGTCGCACTACGTCAGTCACCCTACCGGGACAGCATCGTAGTACTCATGTCGATGTTCTTCGGATCTCACCGGGACTGGTATTGGCGCACAGCCATTTTTCGTCCGCTCAGCGGCATAGCGGGGACATACGGCGTCCCGAAGACCAGGTAATCCTAACCTTCAATTTTTCCGGACGAATGCTGTTGGTCGACCCGCGCGGACATGCGCATGAGATCAGCGGTGGGCAGGCGTGGCTGATCCGATCCGGCGGCATGCAACTGAAACGGATCGTGGAAAAGGGTGAAGGCTGTTCGAACCTTGTCATCGCCCTGAACGCCTCCCGATTGAGCCCGGCGCTGGCCAACATGCTCGGGCACAACCTGCCTGGCCCGATGCGGGTCCGGCGTCTGAATCTGCCAGTTCCGGGTCGCGCGATGCTCACTGCTTTGCTCGACCAGAGAACCGATCCTGCAGCCATATTGCGCAAGGAGGGACAATGCCTTGCTCTATTGGGTCATGCGTTAGAGGAAGTTGCGGCCCATCCCCAGCAAGGTTCCGAGACACGCAATCCTTGCCTTTTGGTCGAAAGAATCTCGGCACTTCTCTGCGAACGGCTGGCCGAACCCATCACAATGACTGAGATTGAACATGAGTTTGGTCTGAGCAGTGTTACATTGAACCAACTCTTCCGAACCCGTACACGGGAAACCGTTTTCGAACATTTGCGCCGGTTGCGAATCGAAGCAGCCGAACGTCTGATTCGTCAGACAGATCGAAGTTTTACCGAAATCGCGGCAGACTGCGGTTTTTCCGATGCCAGTCATCTATCTAACGTATTCCGCAAGCGTTTCGGAACCACAGCAAGTGCATGGCGACGTGCCGGAAAACAAAATCAATAATCTCTTTTCGCAAATTCAAGAGTATTTTTGTCAGTTACAAGTTTTTGGCTGCCGGCCATGGCACGGACCTCTAACAAAGGAGGCCCCGATGTCCCGAACACCAAAGACCCGTGCGACGCTGCTCGTCATGACGACAGCCCTTACGACGACCGGCCTCATACCGGAACGCGCTATCGCGGATGATGACATCATCTATCTTGGCGAGATCACGATCTTCTCCAATTTCTGGGAAGAGCTCGCCCGCAAAGCCGCAGCGACAGCAACGGTACTGGACGAAGAAGACATGTCGCAATCGATCTCCCCAGATCTTGATGCCGTCACGGAAAAATCGGCCAATACAATCTTCCAGCGGGCGAATTCACAAGAGCGCCTGGTCGTGCGTGGCATGTCGGCATTCGACAACGCCTTGTCTGACCCAGTCGGCTATTCGGTAAACGGTGTTCCGCTACCAATGGGCACTATGCAACTGCCGCACTTTTTTGGTGTCGAGAATGTCACGCTGCTCAAAGGGCCGCAGGGCACCATATTCGGACGCAATTCCGAAGCCGGGCTCTTGACCTTCGAGACGATCGCGCCTGGCAGTCGCGAAGGCTGGGAAATAAACGTCGGGCTTTCCGGATCGGATGCCGGGGCCTCGCCTCTCGGAGCCAACGGGTCGATCCTGTGGTCCGGGCAAGCCACAAACGGTCCGGCCTTATCCTTCGGGCTGGAAGTCGCCCGAGATCCCGGCGTGATAAGCAATCCAGTCACAGGGGCGGATGACGGTGGAGAAAACCGACGCGTGACAGGCTTTCTGGGTCTCGAGTGGGACTTGCAGGACGGTGGCTACCTCAAGCTAACTACGATGGCCGAAGACCAGGATTTCAACAAGGAGCAGTTTCGCTATGTCTCCGGCCCGCTGGCAACCGACCGCTATGAAAGCGTGTATTCAGACCCTTCCTGGGAAAACCGCCGTATGAGTGTGACTGCACTGGAATATGGTACCAGTTTCGACGGATTCGACCTGACTGCGATCACCGGGTTCACCACGTTCGACCGGGAATTCGCACTGGATTTCGACAGTTCTTCACTGCCTCTCGGCGTTACCGAAATGGATATCGAGGACCGAGCCCTCTCACAGGACATCCGACTGACCTCAAACAGCGAAGGGCCGCTGAAATGGACGTTGGGTGTCAACGCTTTCACGCAGAACACCGATGCCGATTTCAATCTCGGCGCCATGTCGACCGACCGACACACCGAGATCGACCAATGGGGAGCCGGGCTCTATGGTTTCGCTGAATATGCATTCACAGACCGGTTCCGCATAGGGGCGGGCCTGCGGGTCGATTACGTCTCATCAAAGGCCTGGCAGAGGTTCTCTTCGCCGACCGCGAACCTGCGTTATGAAGGCAGCGACAGCTCGACCACTCTGCTCCCCAAGCTCACGCTCGCCTATGACGTGAGCGATGCGACCACGATCCACGCAAGCTATGCACGTGGCTATATGCCCGCAGGCTACAACTATGCTTTCGCCAACAGTGCCGATGGCCTGAGCTATGACGCTGAATACAGTTGGAATGCGGAACTCGGGGTAAAGCACGAATTTGCCAGCGGAGCAGCGCTTAGCCTTGTCGCCTTCCATACCACGGTCAAAGATAAGCAGATTACCGAGACAATCCCTGGCGCGGCTCAATATATATCGAATGCAGGCGAGGCGAAAAGCTACGGGATCGAGACAGAGTTCAACGCACCCCTGGCCCGGGGCTGGGAACTCACCGCCAATGCTGGCTGGCAGAGGGCACGGGCGACCTCGTTTCAGACCACGACGACGGACATATCTACAGGATCGGTGATGGCGGTCGACTGGTCAGGGAATGCCCTGCCGATGGCGCCGGATGTGACCTGGGGCCTTGCGCTCTCGCATGTCGGAGATATCTGGAGTGGAAAGATCAGCTTGCACGGATCGGGAAGCTACTGGTTCGACCCGGCAAACAGCCTGAAGCAAGAAGGCTTCATGACTGTGAATGCCGAGATTACCCGGCAGTTCGGAGGAGGCGAGCTTACTCTCTGGGCCAAGAACCTGTTTGACGAAGAATACTACAGCACTGCGGCTAACACGATCCGGGGCACCGTGGTCGAGGATGGCAGTCCCCGTACCGTCGGGCTGAATTGGAGGATGACTTGGTAATGTACAATATGCCTTCGGAGCGTCGGTCAGGCGCGGGGTTGCTGTTGGACACGCTGGAGGGACCGATCCGACAGGCCCTGCTTGGCTGGGCTCTGGACAGCGGCGTCTTCGATCTCTGCGAGACATTTATCCTGCCCGACGCACTGGCACGGCGCATGGATCTGCCTCCGCCACAGCTTCTGCTGACGCTTCGGGCACTGGTCGCGGCTGATTTCATGCAGACCGACGGCGGCAGGTTTCGCACCGCCCCTGACATCCTGCCTTTCGTTGCCAAGGACAGCCCGAGAAACATGGTTGCGACCCTGAGGTCTATGGCAGACATGCGCCACGCCGGGCTGAACGATATCGGCACCCTCATTGCCAGCGCCACCCATGGTGGCAACACTCGCCTGTTCGACGATACGCATTGGGACGCCAGTTACCTTTCTCTCGCAGCGTTTCATCGCTCCGTTGCCGCAGATGCGATGATTCCCTGCTTGACCAGTCTGCCGGAGTGGCCTGATACGCAAAACCTGCTGGAAATCGGTCCTGGTTCAGCGGTGTTGGCTCGCAGGCTGCTGGCATTGCGACCCGATCTCTCCATTACACTGTTTGACCTTCCACCGGTGATAGAGAGGATCGCAGAGGAGGCTGCCGATCTGCCTCTTTCCCTGGTTCCTGGAAGTTACAATGGTGCTCTCCCTGGGAAATGCTTCGACGTCATCTGGTGTTCGATGACACTCTACTTCCATGATCAAGGTCTGCCCGCGTTAATTTGCCGGTTGGCAGAACACCTTGCCCCCGGCGGAGTGTTGCTCAGCTTTCATGAAGCGCTGACCGATGATCGCACGGCCCCACCTGAACATGTGATCGGCCGATTGATGCCAGGATTGCGCCAGCGCGATGTCTCCTTCGCAGAAGGGGAAATCGCCGAGGCTATGACTGCCGCTGGCCTGCGGCGCCCGAGTTCCGACAGGCTCTCCACTCCCTTCGGTCGCTTCCGATTGGACGCCGCCCGCAAGGAGGCCTGATATGCGCATTCTCTGCCTGTTTTTGCTCCTTCTCCCGGTCCGCACCCTCAGTGATGAGATCACGCTCTCTGGTCCTCCGATCTGGGAGAGTGCTCCATTGATCGCACTGGCCGAAACTCAGCCGGTCGATGGGGTCAGTTTCACCTTCCGACCTTGGACCACCCCCGAGGAACTGCGCAAGTGGCTCATGGCGGACGAGCCTCTAATGGCAATCGCCCCGGCACCCGTGGCGGCAATCTTCGCGGCGAACGGGCTAAACCTGAAGATCGTTTCGACCACAATCACCGAGGGCAGTTTGTCGATCGTCGGCCGCGGCGCGCCGATCGAACGGCTCGAGGACCTCTCCGGTACGACGCTCGCCCTGCCTTTTAAGGGCTATCTGCCCGATCTGTTGATGCACCGAATAGCAGCGCCGGGGCCGGAAAGCTGGACCCCGTTCTATACAGGCAGCCTTGTGGCCGGAATGCAGCTCGTCTTAGCCGGGCGTGCCGATACCGCTCTGCTGGCCGAGCCAATGGCAACGCTGGCGCTGGCGCAGGACCCTAGCCTAACCCGGCGCGCCGATCTGTGCGCGCTCTGGCGAGGGGCGACGGCGCTCGTCGATTGCCCCCCCGCCGGCGTGGTGATCGTGAACCGCGCGTTCGATGGTAGGCCAGAGGTTATTGCTGCTTACGGCGCTGCGTTTGCCAAGCTCGCCACCGAGCCGAGCACGGCTGCTGCCCTGCTCGATCTGCATTTCCCGAACATGAGGCAGGCAGCCCAAGGCTTTTCCCGGATCGAACCGCATAGCCTACCTATGCCCGAAAATGCGGCTGTGCTGTCCGGCTTCTACGGTGAACTCCTTACGGTCGAACCAGCCGCGATCGGCGGTGCCCTTCCCAACTCCACGCTCTACGGGCCGTGATGCAGCGCATCGCCTTCCTGACTGGGTTAGCCAGTCTTGGCTTGATCTGGTCACTGGCGGCGCGCAACAGCCTGCCAGCCATTCTGCCGGGCCCTTTGGCCGTGGCTGCAGCACTTTGGACGCTCCTCACGGAGCCCTCATTTTGGACTGACACGCTGCTGCCCAGCCTTGGTCGGGCAGCAGCGGGGCTCGCATCAGCGTTCGCCCTCGGAGCTCCACTTGGATTGGCAGGCTGGCGCTGGCCCGTAATCTCGGCCCTGGCGGCACCGTTACGACTGATCCTGATGGGAATGCCCGCCCCGATCCTCGCGATCCTGTTCATCCTGTGGTTCGATGGCGGCCCCCTCACTGTCATCCTCACCGTCGCGGTTCTGTTGCTACCAGTGTTCCAGATCGCCGTCGCCGAGGGCACGGGCAATATCGACTCGCATCTGGCCGAAATGGCGCGCGTCTTCCGCGTACCGTTGATGAGACAGTTACACCGAATCGCCCTACCTGCCGTATGGACCGCCCTTGGCCCGGCCTTGCGGATCGCTGTGGCTAATGCCCTGCGCGTTACCCTGCTGACAGAACTGCTTTCAGGGGCCGAGGGTCTCGGAGCGGCGGTGCAACGCGCACAGAGCTGGCTTCAAACCGACCGCCTTTTTGCGCTCGTGATCCTGATCCTTGCGCTGATCGGCCTCGCAGACACCGGGCTAGGCCTTTTGCTGCGTGAAAGGCCACGCCCATGATTCTCTTCGCTGCCGAAGATGCCAGCTTGCATTACGCGGGTAGTCCGAACCCAACCTTCCGGAACGTGACTCTGCGCATCAAAGCTAGAGAAAATCTGCGTCTATGCGGACCAAGTGGCGCCGGAAAGACCAGCCTGATGCGGTTGATCGCCGGGTTGGAGGCCCCGACTTCGGGCAAAATCACCGCTCACGCGTGCCGCATCGGCTATTGTTTTTCCGAACCCCGGCTCCTGGCAAATCTGTCGGTCTTGGAGAACCTTCTCTTCGTCGCGCCCGGATTCGAAGCAGAGGCTGAGGATCTGTTGCGCTGTGTCGAGATGGAAGCGTTTCGCGACAACCCAGCTCGCAACCTATCAAAAGGGCAAGCCCAACGGATAGCATTGCTTCGCGCGCTTATCGTTCGGCCAGATATCGTGCTTCTGGATGAGGCGCTCGGTGGGCTAGACCTGCCGGCATGGCAGCATAGCCGCGAATTGGTCATCGAACGCCGCGCAACATATCCTTTCGCGCTTGTTGAAATTAGCCACGATCCGACACGCCTGGTGGCACCCCATGGCAGGACTATAACCCTCACATGAAACAATGCGCTATCGCGTGGTTGGCGAATAGCGCTGCTGCAGCCCGTCGAGTACCAGATCTCGCTTACGTTCCCACCAGGGCCGCGCACCACCTTGCATCACCGTGATCATGCCGCCGATCTGTTCGGCATGATCGGGCAAAGCACAGGCCTCTCGCCGCCATTGCGCAACCATGGCCTCCATCCGGGTACCTTGTTGCCTATCGGCTTGTCCAAGCGCGTGCCAGCCGAGGAAACAATCTCCCACCAGATCGACCAGCGTGTCGATCGCCAGCACCGCGTCCTCCAGCAAGAAGCCATGAGCCTGCAGCCGGGACACCGCCTCGGCAAAGGCACGGATCCCGGATTGCGGCATAATCTCCATTGTGCGAAACGCCTCGGCCAGCCCTGGATGGCGCTGATAAAGCTCCCAGATGGCATCTGTCAGCTTAATCAACTCAACACGCCAGTCTGCGCCCGTTGGGCTGCGCCAATCGAGCTCGGCAATCGCCATCTCCGCAGCCAGAGCTACAATGGCATCCCGGTTTCGGACATGCCGATAGAGAGAGGAATGATCGACCCCAAGATGTGCAGCCAAGGCTGTCACAGTGGCCTTATCAAGCCCGACTTCAAGCGCCGCCCCGGCAATCTGTTCACGCGATAGGCGTGCGGGGCGTCCCCGCCCGCGCCGCCGGGATTCAGTTTTACTGGCATCGCTGGAATTTGGCATGGCTTGGTTTTAGGGCAATCGCGCAGACATCGCCAGATGTCAGCCGTCCAGTGTCCACTCCGCCGCCTTCGCGCGATGGCTCCATAGCTGCGCATAAAGACCCCGCTCCTCCAGCAGCGCCTGGTGCTCTCCCTGTTCGACGATCCTGCCCTCGTCCAAAACAAGGATCTGGTCGGCGGACTGGATGGTCGAAAGCTTATGCGCCACCACGATCAGCGTGCGCCCTTCTACCAGCCGCGCCAGCGCTGTCTGGATGGCGCGCTCATTGGTCGGGTCGATGGCCGCTGTCGCCTCATCCATCAGCACAATGGGGGCATCCTTCAGGATGGCGCGCGCGATAGAAATCCGCTGCCGCTCACCGCCCGAAAGCGCATCCCCGCCTTCACCCACCTGGGTGTCGTAGCCCCGCGGCAGGCGAGAGATGAAGTCATGCGCCTGCGCGGCACGGGCCGCCGCCTCGATCTCTGCCTCGGTGGCTCCAGCTTTGCCCACGGCGATGTTGTCTCGGATCGTGCCCGAGAACAGATAGACATCCTGAAACACCATAGTCACGAGATTGGAAAGCCCGGCCTCGCCGATCCACGCCACATCAGCCCCTCCGATAGTGATGCGCCCGCTGCCTGCGTCCCAGAAGCGCGGGATCAGGTTCAGGATTGTGCTCTTGCCAGAACCGGACGGCCCGACGATGGCCGTCATGGAACGTTCCGGCACGGTGAAGGAAATGTCGTGTAGCACCACCTCGCCCGGGCGATAGCCGAACCCGACGCGGTCGAAACTGACCTCGAAACCCGATGGCGCGGCATCGGCGACCTCCGGCAGGTCGGGGGCGGACAGGATGCGATCCATGCGGATCAGCGAGGCATCGGCCATGCGCACAGCTTCCATCACGCCCAGAAGCGACAGCAGCGGCGCATACATGGAAAAAAGGAGCAGGAGCGCCGTGATGGCAGTGCCCGTCTCCATCGTATTGAAACGTCCGCCAACCACCCAGATCACCAGCGGCGCCCCCAGCATGACGATCATACCGAAAAGCGCCATGGGCAGCGTCAGTTGCGCGACCATGCGGATGGAGATATCCCGGAAATCGTCGATCGCCTTGCGAAAGCTCTCCTGTCCCTGCGCCACCTGGTTGAAGGCGCGGATCACCCCCATGCCCTGCACGAATTCGATCATCCGCGCGCCGGCCTCGGCCTGCATGTCCTGCCGCTGGATGCCCAATTTCGACAGCTGCCGCGAGGTGCCGAAGAACACCGGCAACGCCACGAGGACCGAGGTCGCCGTGGCCAGCGCCACCACCCAGTCCCGTGTGAGCAGCACAAGGAAGATCGCCACCGGCAGACCAAGCGCCTGCGAGATGCGCGGCAGCCCGTCGGAGAAGAAGCTCTCCAGCATCTGCATGTCAGAAGTCAGAACCGTCACCGTATCGCCCCGGTGCCGCGTCTGATGAAACCCGAGCGGCAGGTGGCGCAGCTTTTCGAGGATGCGCAGCCGCAGATGCCCGGCCACCTCGTAGGACGACAGCCAGGAGGCACGGACCGAGAGATAGCCGAAGAGGATCTGCCCGAGAAGCGACAGCGCCATCAAACCGGCCGACTGCCATATCCAGGCCGCGGTCAGCGCCCGGCCCTCGGCCAGGCCGGTCACCACCCAGACCATCACACCAAAGCTCAGGCCCAGCATCATGCTTTGCAGGAACCGAAACAGCACGCCGCGCGCCACCCGCCCCTTGAGCGGTCCGGCCAGATGCCAAGCGCGTTTAAGGCTTTCCATATCCGATCGGCTTTCGGGCACTGCGACCCTGTCTTCCACCATGCTCATTGGGCTGCCTCCGCTGCCTGATTGCCGCGCAGCGAGATTGCCTGAGCCGCCGTGTAATCTGCCCAGAGCCGGGCATAGAGCCCGCCCTGTGCAACCAGGTCCCCATGCCGCCCGGTCTCGGCCAATCGCCCCTGATCCAGCACAACGATCCGGTCGGCTCCCATGATCGTGTGCAGCCGATGCGCCACCACGATCAGCGTGCGGTCCCTGGCCAGCTCGCTCAGCGCCTCCTGGATGGCTGCCTCGCTGTCGGGGTCGGCGAAGGCCGTGGCCTCATCCAGCACGATGACTGGCGCGTTCTTCAGGATGGCCCTGGCAATGGCGAGGCGTTGGCGCTCCCCACCGGAGAGCGCCGCACCGCCTTCGCCCAGCTTCGTCTCATAGCCATCGGGCAGCGCAGTAATGAACGCGTGCGCACGTGCGGCGCGGGCAGCGGCATGAAGCTCTGCTTCGGTCGCGCCGGCTTTGCCCAGGCGGAGGTTCTCGGCAATCGTACCACTGAACAGGAAGGTGTCCTGGAACACGAAGGCCACTTCCTCCATCAACTGGTCGATCCCGATGTCACGGATATCCGTGCCGCCTAGGGTGATCCGCCCCTCCCATACGTCGTGTAGCCGCGGGATCAGACTGGCCAGCGTGCTCTTGCCCGACCCGGAGGGACCGACCAGTGCCGTGACCGCGCCGTCCCCGGCAGTGAAACTGACGTCATGGATCACCTCATGGGCGTCATACCCAAAGCGCACGTTCTCAAACTTGACCTCGCGGTTCGGCAGTTCGATCCGTTTCCCGGTATCGGTCTGGGTCTGGGTGCCCAACACGTCTTCAATCAGCGTCGACGCCATCGAGATATGCGCCATATTGTGGAAGAGATTGAACAGCTTGAGCAGCGGCTGACTGTAATTCGCTCCAAGGATGACGAAGAAAGCCAGCCCCGTCAGATTCAGCGTGCCGCTGCGCATCAACAGCATGCCAACAGGCAGGATCACGCAGATGTTGGCCACCACCAGCGTATAGAACAGCGCTCCGCGCGGCACGAACTGGCGCCCCATCTCCGTCTCTATCGCCGCGTAGTCGCGCACCGCAGTAGCGGCCTCACCAAGGCTTTCGCCGCTGCGGTTGAAGATCTTGATGACCGCCATCCCGGCCAAATACTCCACAATCGCGCCATTCATGCGCTCACCGGCGGCCTGATATTGCCCGACCATCCGCGAGGTGCGTCCCATGGCGGACAGCATCAGGCCGAACGCCACGGGTGCGAGGACGATAGCCGCCAGCGCCATGCGCCAGTCGACGGCAAACAGCCAGATCGTCACAGCCAGCCAAGTGCCGATGGCCGACACACCTTCAGGCAGCCCATGCGCAACGAGGATCTCCAGCCGCTCCGGCTCATCCACGATCAGCTTTTTCGCACCGCCGGACCGCCGCCCCGCGAACCAGCCCATCGGAAGCCGCGCAAGATGACGCGCCATGGCCAGCCGCAACGCATGTATCAGCCGGAAGGCGGCGACATGGCTCAGCCCCAAGGCCAGTCCCATAAGAAGATACCCCGCGATCACCGCCGCCAGGGCAATCAGCGCGTAGCTCGCGAAGAGTCCTGCAGAGGCGGTCCCGTCAATCAGCGCAATCACCAATCGCCAGACGACCCAGATCGGCACCAACTCCAGCACCACGGCGCCGGTCGCCAGGAACGCCGACAACACGAGAAGCGGCTTTGCACCCTCCCCGTACCGCATCAGGAGTTTCAGGCTGGCAAAGAAGTCAGGCCGCTCTGGCACTTCGCTTCCAGCCGACCGCTCGACGTTTTCAGACACTGCCATCCGGCGCCCCCAATAACTGAGTGAATGAGTCGAAAACAATCAGTAGCGGTACGCAAATTATTTTGCAACACTATGTTTCAATTTATACGAATGTATCAAATTCGATCTGTGCGAGTGCCATCCGTCGCGCAACGATGGGAAGCAGCAGCCTGGAAAACAGCGCCGGTGCCAGCCAGCCCTGCAGCCGCATGGAACGCTCACTGGTTGGCACATATTGTCCAGCAATACGCCGGGAACCGGCCTGAACCCTGGTCACAGCCGGACGCAGTCGGCGTTCGTAGGATGCAAATGCAATCTGGGGCGCTTGGTCGGCGAGCTCTTCTGCCAGCACCACAGCCCCGGCCACCGCCAGCGAGGTACCCTGTCCGGACAGGAACGTCGGGCACCAAGCCGCATCCCCCAACAGTGCCACCCGCCCTTTCGACCAGCACGGCATTTCGATCTGGGACACGGTATCGACAAAACAGCCTTCCCAATAGGCACAGTCGCCCAAAGCGCTGGCGACCGGTTCGGCCCAGCCGCCGAACACCTCAAATATCCGCTTTTGCCGTTCCGCAGCGTTCAACCGCTGTTCGTCCGTATCGCGCCAGCAGAACAGCGTGGCCGCCTCGCCGTTCGGAAGGGCGTAGAGCGTGGCGTGGCGATCGACATCCGCCATCCCGACCACCGATGCCTTCAGCGGTTTGGTTGGGCGGCAATGCCAGGCGGCAATCCGATAGCCAAGGTTGCGGACAGAATCGGCGCTATCACCGAAGACCAGCCGCCGCACGCCGGAGCGATAGCCATCCGCGCCGATGACTGCATCGTATCGCTCTTCGCTGCCATCGCTGAGCGCAACGGAAACACCGCCAGCATCCTGCTCCAACGCACTCACACTGAGCTGGAAGCGGATGTCGATGTCCTTCGCCGTCCCGATCAGCACGTCCTGCAAAGCATCGCGCATAATCATCAGCATTCGCCCGTTCATCGCTGACGCGATCCGGCGATAGTCATAGCGAAAGTGCTCACGTCCATCGGCATAGAGATAGCGCGCCTCGCCAAGAGGCACGGCCTGCGCCTGCAAGGCAGGCAGCAGCCCCAACTGTTCCACCGCGCGGTGGCCGCTGCCGTGAAGCCCCACCGCGAAACCGTCGCGCCGATCCGCCGAGGCTCTGTCGACAAGGTGCGTTACAATCCCATGCCTTCGGAGAGCAAGGGCGAGCGCCACCCCTGCCGGCCCGGCACCCTGAACGAGGACACGCATTGCTCAGAACCTCTGGGTCAAGCGGATACCGATCTCGCGCCCGCGTCCGAGCTGATACACATCGCCCAACCCGTAGCTGCTGGCGTCAAAGCCATAGGAGGCATAGGTCTCGTCCGTCAGGTTCGTGGCATAGAGATCCAGAACAGCACCGTTGCTCATTTCCCAGGCGAGCCCGGCATCAACCAGCCAATACCCGTCCTGACCGATACTGTTGGCCTCGTCGAACCAGATATCTCCCTGATAGCTGAGCCCCAACCGAGGGATCAGACGGCCACGCCCTGCCCCCAGTTCATGCGTGTAATCGACCGCCAGCCGCGCCGTAAACTCCGGCGCATAGGGAACATCATTCCCCTGATAGGAAAGACCCGGCGTCGCACTGCTGTCATAATCGGTAAAACGCGACTCTCCCCACGTAGCGCCACCGCTCAGCCCCCAAGGCCCCTGGTTGATCCGTAGGGTCGCATCAATACCCTTGGCTGTCACCTCGCCCACGTTTTGAAGGTATTGCGCCGGGGCCGTACCCACGAACATCTGGTAGTCTTCCGTCACGCTGTAATAGGCTGCGACGGAGGCTTCGATCGTGCCATTGTTCGACCGGTACTTCAGGCCCGCCTCGCCGTTCCAAGTCGTCGCGGGGTCATAGGTATATGCGATATTCGCAGGGGTCAGCGTGCGCGTAAACCCGCCCGCCTTAAATCCACTGCTCACGATCCCGTACGCCTGCCACTCCGGTGTAATTGAATAACTCAGCCCGAGCTTCGGAGAAAACGCGTTCCAATCATCGCTGCCCCGCATGGTGACTACGCCAGTCGCGGTTGCATCGGTGGTCTCAAAATCCCAGCGTGCCCCGGCAACAACATCCAGCCGGTCCGTGGCATGCCAGGTCAGATCCCCGAAGGCTGCATAGCTTTCGGTCTTCTGCGTCGTCGTCGAACCGTAGGCTTCACGGCGGAATTCGGAATTCGAATAGAACAAGCCCGCCACATACTCGACAGGTCCACCTGTCGCGGAGGAAAGCCGGAATTCCTGCGTCAGGGTTTCCTGCCATTCCGGGGTGTATGAGCCAAAAATCGTCCGATCGAGGAACCGGTCCTGGTAACCCGTGAGCGAGGAAAATGTCGCCCAGCCGAGATCGTAATCAACCGTGAGACCGAAGCTATTGGTATCATGCGAATATTTCGAAGGAAACGGCACCGCTTGTCGGGCCGCCAGCGCCGTGCCCATGACGAACTGTTCCTCGCTGGACTCCACTTCGTTGCGCGCCGCACTGAATGTGATGTCGAGCGGACTACCCTCGGGCGCATAACGCAGTCGCAGCTGCGCGCGATCTTCGACGGTGCCGCCCACATCCTCTCCCGTGCCCATAACCTGAAGGTCATCCCCCGCGTCGTTGCGGGCCAGTGAAAAGTCGGCCCAGAGACCCTCCGCCAATTGCAGTTCCCCGCGCAGTTGCGCCTGATAGCTTTCCTCGGAACCGCCGAGTGAATAGGAGAAGCGATCACCCTCACCCGGCTTCAGGGTGGTCACATTGATCACACCACCGACTGCGCCACGCCCGTAGAGGCTACCTTGCGGTCCATAGAGGACTTCAGCGCTTTCCAGAGCGCCGGGGAACATCTGCGCAAGAACCGCCGGATCCTGCGGCAGCCCGTCGACATAGACCTGCACCGACGGGCTGTAATAATCCAGCGAGGACTGGCCACGGAGGGTGAAGTTCGAATAGACCCGGGATGACCGTGTATCGACCGCAAGCCCCGGAAAGACACGATCAAGATCCGCCACCGTCTGGACCCCGCGCCCGCTCAATTCCGACGCATCGGCTTGCGCGACGGTGCCCGGAAAGCTCAGCGCATCCTGAGGCCGCTTGGCTCCCACGATATAGATCGTTCCGAGTTCGAACACGTCGTCGTTCGAGGTTTCCTGAGCGGTCAGAGGCGCTGCGCCGAAGGTCAGCGCCGCAACACAGATCGTATTGAATAGGCTGCGATTCATTCGGCTATCTCCACATTGTTCAAAGAAATTTCAGGGGGCAAAGGCTTGCCCATACAGCGCCGAACCAGCGGCAGGGCGCAGAAAAGCAATGCCACGGCCCCACCGAAGACAGGCGCATAACCCAAGTGCTGCGCAATCTGTCCGGCCAGAATCCCAATGATTACAGCGAGTCCGGCGTCGAGGCTCTGCAACAGTGCAAAATCGGTTGCAACCTGGTCCGGCGCACACCAGTTCATCATCTCGGCATAAAGAGCCACGAAGGAAATCGCCGTCAGCGCAGACAGGCTAAGCTGAAGTGTTGCCAGCCCCCAGAGAGCACCGGGCGCAACCGCCCAGATTGCAAGCCCTACGCAACAAGCCCCCACACCGAGCCCCGCCGACAGCAGCACGGAACGGGTGCCGAAACGTCGGCACATAAGCGTACCGGCGACTGCGGCTATCAGGCCGGTGATCATGCCGCCCGCACCGCGCAACCAACCAATCGCGTCCAGCGAAAAACCGGCATCCACAAGCATGGGGCCGGTCATCGCCGCACCGAGCCGCACCGCACTTTGCCACAGCAGAAGAAAACCGACCCCGCGTATTAAAGTCCGGTTCTTGAGGCTGTGGCGCAACGATGGCCGCTTCGTCGTGCCTTCAGGACGTTCGATCCGTAACGCGCGCACCGGGAGCGTAAGCAACAGCATGGCAACCGCTAGAAAGACCATCGAGAGCTCCCATCCTGCCCGAGCGTAGACCCAGAGCCACAAGCCACCGCCGATCAGGAAGCCGGCATAGCCCCCGACCGTGCTCGCGCCACTGGCAAGAGATCGCGTTTGGCGGGTGGTGGCATGCACACCGGCGGCATCGGTCGCGATGTCCTGTGTCGCGGCCAAAAGCGCCATCACGAAGACCACTGGCAACAGCGCCGCAAGTTGCGTCGTAGGCGCGAATGCCGCGCCGATTACATAGCTCAGTGCCAACAGGCCCTGACACATCAAGATCCATCGGCGCGGAGTGGAAAAACGATCAACCAGTGGGGACCAGAACACCTTGAGTACCCAGGGCAAAAACAACAACGACAACAAACCAATCCGGTCTAGCGCTACCCCGGCGTCACGTAAAACCACGGGCAAGGCACTTTGGACCATGCTGCCGGTGATGGATTGCGCGGCGTAGAGCCCGACGAGAGCAAAAGCAGGCATCCAAACAGTTCGCCTTGATGATATTGAGACTTGCACGTCCTTGGACCGACCTTGGATTCGTTGTGTTTTCAGGGGCGTATACCGAAATACAAAAGTTGACTATTGTGATCGGGTATTCTGATAATGGGATCAGACTTTTATTTTTGGAGAGCACTAGAATGGGCTTTCAGATTGAAACGCGCCAACTCGCCCATGCAGAACCGCATGAGGTGGCGGTTCTGGGGCCGCAGCCGCTGACACCATCTCCCAGCGGTGAACCGGAAAGCGGCAGTTATCGTATCCTCGGCGCGCGCAAGGGGCTGACGATCTCCTTGTTCGACATGGAGATCAATGCCAACACAGATACTAACATGCATACGGCTCCCTGTGTCGCACTTAACATTCTGTTCGAAGCCACCGGCACCGGCTGGATCACCGAAGGAGACGCGCAATACGGCCCGATCCCGTTTCGCCCCGGCTTCTACTGCATGATCGCGCCTGAAGGCGCATCCGGGCAGGACCGGCTGAAATCCTCTTCGCGATTTCGTGGTATCGACATCAGGCTTTCGCCCCCCTTGTGGAGAGCTCTGGGCGGCCCGCAGTCCGTTGAGGCCCTTGGCTCGGCACATCCCTATTCGACTGCTGTAAGTCCTTCGGTCTGGACCGGCATATTACCCATGCCGCCACGTCTGATGACCAACGCGCAGGCATTGTTCCAATCGGGCATGTCCGGCACCGCCGATCTCACCGTGGAAGCCCGATCGCTCGACATCATCGACCAAGCGATCCGCGCGCTTGCTGCTCAATCTGCTCCGACGGCAATACTCACGCGCGACAAAAGAGCTGTACAAAGAGTTATCGCCTTGATGGATAGCGATCTGAGTCGAAGCTGGACGGTTCCCGAACTCGCCATAGCGGCAGGCATTTCCCATAACCGCCTGAAACGGAGCTTTCGCGCCGAGACCGGATATGCAGTCTATGGGTTTTTGCAAGAACGCCGTTTGAGCGAAGCCCGCAAGCTCTTGATTGAAGGCGACAGCACCGTTACGGACGCCGCGCTGATCGTTGGGTATGACAGCATGAGTCATTTCACGACCCTCTTTCGACGGCGCTTCGGCCAAACACCTTCAGAGATGCTGCGCTTGTCGAAACCCCCGCTCGATACGGGAAAACACGCATAAGCCCGAACCGCGCCAGCGCTTCATCCTGCGGCTCGGCTTCGACCGAGCCCCACGGACAGCAACAAAGCCATCGATCCGGTCCCGAGAGCGACCCCCAAAACGCCTCCATACCCAATCTGAGCGGCCATGGGCGCACCTGCGGACATGGCCGCAATCGCGGCGAATTGTCCGGACGTAAACTGCAGGGTAAAATCCGTGGCAGCGCTTTGCGGCGCGGCGCGGTCCATCATCATGGCTGCCATCACAACCGAGACCGGATTATAGCAAAGGAAATATACAATCGCACCCATCGCCGCTGCTTGGGTCATACCCCAGGCCGGCAAAAGAAGCACAGTGATCCCGATGATCTGAAAGCCCACCCCCAGAACCAGCGCGTCGCGACGACTGAAACGGTACATCAGCCATCCACTGATCAGGGCTGCGACGAGGCCAGCAATGGAGCCGAGCACATTCACCACTAAGCCGATTCGCGCTGGCCCCCATCCCTGATCTACCAAAAGCGGCATCAGAACAGCATAAGCCATTCCGCTTGATGCCGAAACGAGCAGAATTATCCCCAACCAGCACCTCTGCCCTGGCTGCCACCAGAACACCATCATCCTGCGATAGAGCTTACCCGTCGCATCCCCGGATCGCCGCCAGGCGGGCTCCTCGAATCCAATAAGCTGCACCGCAGAAATGGCTGTGAGGGCAGCGAGCAGTGTCAAACAGCCTGCCCAACCGATCTGAGGATAGAGCATCAGAATCAGACCGCCGCCCACCATATTGCCCGCTAGACCACCAGCGATCTGCAATCCGTTCCCCAAACCACGACGGGTCTCCGGCAGGAGACGGCATGCCAGTCCGTCCACGGCGATGTCCTGAGTCGCAGCCAGTAAGGCCACGGCAAGACAGAGCGCATAGACAAGCGGAAAATCGTCGATCACATCGAACCTACCAATTGCTAGCAACAGCAAGACCAAAAGTCCCTGCGTCAACAGGAGCCAGCCGCGAAAATGGCCGCCTCGACCTATCGTGAAGCGATCTATCATCGGCGCCCAGAGTAGTTTGAGCGGCCAGATCAACCCGAGCATGTAGACCAGCCCCAATGTGTCGAGCTCGGCTCCCTCGCTCCGGAGGATTGCCACCAGAGCGACCACGAAAAAGTTCAGGCCGAGATATTGCGTCGAATAGAGGCTTGCGAGAAGAGCCCATTGACGCATGCCTAAGACATTGGCGCTGCCTTCGCACCCCAGATCATCCGCCATGTTCAGAACCTGTGCATCACGCCAACGGTCACTGTGCGTCCACGGGCGATCCCCCCATAACTTGTACCGCTGCCAGGTGCATAGTAGCCGTAAAGCTCGATCTGCTCATCCAGCAAATTCTCCGCGGCGACATAAAACTCAGTTTGCCCTTGCGTCAGCCCCAGCCGCAAATCGAGCTTATGATAGGGATTAAGATCAAAATGGTTCTGTGGATCGGCTGGCCGGCTCCCGACAAAACTATAATCAAGCCGGGCGTCAAGGATAGGATTTGCAAACCCTAGAAGAGCTGGCACAGCCTGCCTGTAATTCGCCGAGAGATGAGCGGTCCAGGGCGCAACATCCGGCACCTTGTTGCCGGAATGCACATCCCCGTCGCCGATCCCGAGCACATTGGAGGTGATTTCAGCATCAATGTAACTCAGCCCGGCACCAATCGAAAACGAGGGGCTTGCATACCAAGTTCCCTGTAACTCTATGCCACGGCTCCGCGTATCAGCATTCAAGGCACTCACGACGTAAGTTGCCGAGTCATAGCTGAGCAAGTGATTATCTTCGACCCGATTGGCGAATACCGCACCACTCAACTCGAAGGCTCCGTCTGCGAAAGCGGTCGCGAAACCAACTTCAATAGAATCGTTCGTCGCGCCTCGATAGGGCTCGCTGTCGGCCGGCTGGGTTGCGTAGATATTGTAGCCCCCTGGCACATGACCGCGTGCGATTTTTGCATGGAGCCTGGTTTCCGGCGCGACATCCCATGACAGTCCAAGCTGCCCTGTCAGAAAGTCTTCACTGCGCGAGCGGTTCTCATACACAACCGAACCGCCGCCGTGATAGGCACCGTTATAACTGGACTGGGTCCAGGTTTGACGCAACCCAGCGCTGAGCTTCACATCGCTGCTGAGGGGAAAGGTCACATTACCATAAAGCGAATAGCGCTCGCTTTCGAAATCGCGGAACGTCGCGCTGGACGTCCCGTATGTATTGCGCGGTGTATCATAAGAACCATCGAAATGTTCAAAAGAGGCGCCGAGAACCCATTCAAACGGAGCTCCATCCGAAGACGCCCATCGAATGTCCTGATTGAAGACCATTTCTTGCGCCTCGTCGATATTCCAGAACTCTCCCGGCGCACCATAAAGTGCGCCATAGAGGATCCGGTCATACGCCGCGACCTCCGTATTTTTTCCTGTCAGGTAGGACGTGAGAGAGGTAATCCGGCTTTCCCCAAAATCATGGGTTACCTGAAGTGCTGTGCGATCAAGCGACTTTTCGACCTGATCATAGAGGTTCGGGGTTAGATCAAGCTCACCGTAACGATTATAGGGCTTGAGCATTATCAAATTGGGCAATGCCTCGATCTTCTGATGCTCATAGGTCAACAAAGCCGATGTTCCCTGTTGCCCCTCCCAAAGAAGCGAGCCACGAAACGCAAGCTCCTTCGGATCGCTTACCGGCTGGCCCGTCTGCCTGTTTTCCACCCAATGCTCACTGCCGGAATAACGCAGCGCCACCCGACCGCTCAGGCTTTCCGACAACGGACCACCCACGGCCCCCTCCAGAAGGTACTGCCCCTCTTGACCCATTTCACTGCGCAAATACCCTTCCAACGCACGGCTCGGCTTTGCAGTGATGACATTGACGGTCCCAGCCAAAGCTGCAGCAGCAGATTTCGTGCCCTGTGGCCCCTTCAGGATCTCGATCCGCTCCGCATCGAGCGTTCCCAGCGAGATATGCCGTGCACTCAACGGGCTGCCGTCCAATGTAAATGTTGCCGCACTGTCATCAAGGCTCATGGGATACATCGACCCTACACCGCGAATGTAGACGGTCGAGAGGTTCGTCCCACCCGAAGAGTTCACGCCAACCCCGGGGGTTGCCCGCAGAACATCCTCGAAGTTTTGCAAACGCCCCTGTTCGATATCTTCGCGCTCATGCACAGTGGAAGAACTCATAAGATCGTTCTGCCCCTCAATTGTAATCGGATCGAGCTGGATAACCCCAAGAAACTCGGACGTCTCCTGGTCTTGTGCGCGGCCCATCGCAGGAAAGAACGAGGTACTGCTGATCGTCAGGACTATCACGAAAGTATGCGGACAAGAGATAGGTCGTGTAGGCAAGCGCATGAGAATTTTCGGGCTCCAATAGCGTGAGATTACGCCAAACAGATCAGATCGCGGCTTGCCGCGCCGCCCGATTTCGATCAAACTCAATCCTGATTCAATCAATCAGGTATAGTTCAAAGTGGGGCAGGCTATGGGACATGCATTTAGGGAGGCAGATGGTTTCATTCCGGTTTCCAAGGCTTTACGTGACACCGATCTGTTCCACCCCACTCAGGGTCGTCAATGTCGAGCCGTCTTCCTCAAACTGCAGGACGGGGTTGACCTCCTTTACTGGGCTGGCCGCTTTCAAAGCGGCATGGAACTGCCGCTGAAAGACGACAGCGACCGTGTCAGCCTGAGCTTCACAACAAATCTCAAGGGCACTGCCTCGCGTAACTTCACTGACAAACCAGACGACCACCTGCCCGTGCGGTGTAACACGGGTTCAATAGAATATTGCCCGGGGCGCAGCGGCATTTACCGGCAAAAGGGATCTCTCGAAAACCTGACGCTCATGATCGACAATGACCTGTTCAGCCAATGGGTCGATGATCGCGATAACGAGCTCATTCACCTCGCCAAACATGGTGGTTCAAGCGGGGGATATCTCGGAGGAGAGTTGTCCGCTGTCATTCATCTGATCAACCAAGAGCTTGCGTTTCACGATCAGACCCAACCACCGCGACGCCATCCGCTTTGGTACCAGGCACAAGCGCTATCGGTCGTAGGATTATTTCTTGAGTGTCGGACAGATTTGCGGGTCGAAAGCGTTAACCCCGATTTGAGACGTAAGCTTTTGCGCGCGAGAGATTTGCTTCTAGCGGATTTGAGTGCCGCGCCCAGCATTCCGGCACTTGCGTTCGAGGCTGGTCTGAGCGCCCCCTCACTCACACGCGGATTCAAAAAACTCTTCGGCACGAGCCCCTATAAACTGTTCCAGCGAGAAAGAATGCACGCAGCGCACCATCGACTTTCGGTCGGCCGCGCGTCAGTAACCATGGTCGCGGCGGATCTCGGCTATGTCAATCTTAGCCATTTTTCGGCAGCTTTCCGCAAACAGTTTGGTATGTTGCCAAATGAGCTGCACCGAAAAGGATGAATGCATAGACCTGTGCCGAAGTGGTAAAAGAGATAGAGGCCCCAAGAGAGTGTAAGAATCGTGACCACAATAATCTTTTCAATCACAGCCGACATCGAACATGTCGGGAGAATTCAGCATCTCGTGACTGCAAAAACCGAGGAAGCAGCGCTACAGCGGCTCTCGCGCTCCTACCCCGAGCGCGAAATGACGGTGATCAAGCTGCTCAAAACTGAGTTCTCCGGGGTTCCTACCAATCGAAAGCGCCTTTCCGCGACCTACATGAAACGAGGTGACATCTCGCACTGACCGGCAAAATGGCGAGCCGAACGCCAACGTCTGATGCCCCTTATGCGGTCGGCCTCGTGAACACATAGACGACGCCAAAAGCCATCAGCCCGCCCACGGCAAGCATGAGCGGCCAGCCGGGGTGACTGCCCCGGACGAAGAGAATGAACCCTAGGACCGATCCCCCGAGCGACATCCATTTCGCTCGCATCGGGATTGCCCCACACTCACGCCAGTCTGTCAGCAGCGGGCCGAAGCGGCGATGCGACAGAAGCCACATTTCCAGGCGCTCCGAAGAGCGGGCGAAGCAGGCAGCCGCAACGATCAGGAAGGGCACTGTTGGCAGCACCGGCAGGAAGGCGCCGAGGAAGCCCAATCCTGTGAAGCCCAGCCCCAAGGCCAGGAAGATATGCCGCAGGACGGCTGCCCCGCCGCGTCTATCCGGTCGCATGGCGGAGCTCCCCGGCCTTACGGCGCATCAGGAAGGGGTCGTTCAGGAATGTGCCGAACGGCACGAAGGAAACGGCGGTGGTGCGCGCCCAATCCGATCCGCTCCAGCCACGCCCCCAGATCGCGGCAATCATCAGCGCGATATAGGCCAGGAAGGCATAACCGTGGATCGGGCCTGCAACCTGTACCCAGAGCGGATTGTCCAGCGCGTATTTGATCGGCATCGCCACGAGAAACAGCGCCAGGGTGGTGACACCCTCGATGAGAGCAGCGCCCCGAAAAACGCGAAACGTGAGTTCAGACAGGGCGGAACGCGGCCCCGGATCAGCTCTGGTCATGAAGAAGGTCCTTGGAGATATGTTCAGGACGGAACCCCATCCCGATGAGCCGCCCCATCAGGCGTGAGAGGATCGGAAAGCGCGCAATCATCCGCAAGAACCCCGGCGGGCGCGGCGCGGCCTCACCTTTGTCATTGCGCTTCCGACGCATCATCCGTTGCAGCCGCTGCGTGGCGCGGGTCGGAAACATTCGGCGAGCCTGCACCCGGGCCAGATCGGTCTCGGAAAGCACCCCGTCCCGCAATGGTCCGGAAAGGATATTCGCAGTCGCCACCGCGTCCTGGATGGCTAGGTTCACCCCGAACCCGCCCACCGGGGACATGGCATGGGCCGCATCGCCGATACAGAGCACACCGGGCGCCCACCAGCGTTTGAGCCGATCCATGCGGATCGAGAGCAGATGCACCTGATCCCAGTCGGCAATTTCCTCGAAGCGTTTCTCAGGCAGCGGCGCGAGGGCCGCAAGCGCGGCACGAAAGGCTGTCAGACCCGAGGCCTTCAAATCGTCGAAACCGCCTTTGCGGATCACATAGCCGCATTGCCAGAAGTCGCCCCGATCAATCAGCACCAGCCCCTGTTGCGGTCCGGCATGGCTCATGGCAGGCGCCGGATCGTCGGGTGATCGCGAAAGTCTGAACCAGATGACGTCAACGGCAGAGCCGAAATCCACCACCTCCAGCCCCGCCTGCTCGCGCACGACGGATTGCCGCCCGTCCGCCCCGATTACCAGTGGCACATGAATATCGCCCTCGTCGCCGGCGTCGTTTTCCCAATGAACACCGCAGATGCGGTCCCCTTCGCGCAGAAGCTCGACAATACGGTGCCCCATCAGCAGCTGGAAATTCGGAAGCTCTTCGCCTTTCCCGGCCAGGAAGTTCAGAAAATCCCATTGCGGCATGAAGGCGATGTAGCGACAGCTCAGCGGCAGATGCGAGAAATCTGCGATGGTCACCTGCCTGCCGCCCATCTCGGCATGCAGATCGGGGGCCTTCTGATGCGGCAGGGCCAGAAACTCTTCCAGCCAGTCCAACTCAGCCATGAGTTCAAGTGTCGCCGGGTGAATCGTGTCGCCGCGAAAATCCCGCAGGAAATCGGGATGCTTTTCCAGCACCGTCACACGCAGCCCCGCCCGCGCCAGCAGGAGCCCGGCCATCATGCCCGCCGGGCCGCCGCCCGCAATCACGCAGCTTTGTGACGCTTCCATATTTTCCCCTCCGTCGAATTAAGGAAACTTTAGGCCTCTGGCAGCAAAGCGTGGTTTTGCGGCATTAAACTGTTTGTGCTGGAAGCTTTCTGCGTCAGGCTATCGCGATACTACGGGCTTTGCCACGCCTTTATGAGGCATCCCCGAATGGCACGGTCGCAGGCAAATCGACCTGGAACTAATGCAGCCAGACTGCGGTCAGACCTTATCCGTCCAATCGGTAAGCGCTTTGGGATTGTCCCGCGCGCATGCAAAGCGCCGGTCTTGGGCGACTTTCAGGTTCTGCCAATCTGTCAATCGTGCTGCGGTTGCACGGCAGGCGTCATTCGATACATCAAAGGGTCGTTTCACGCGCAAATTGAGCAGCCGAAGACCAGCGTCTGAGCATGCTACACAGGCCTTGCGGAGCCTCAGTGTCGCGGCTGGAGACTGGGTCTCGCGCAATATTTCAAGCCAGGGGCCACGATATTCTCCGTCGGTTGGCACCATCGAGACTTGGGTGGCGAGGGAATAGACCTCGGCGTACTCGCCGACAAAGTCACTGTCCCCCTCAGTCACAGGCGGCGTAGTGAGCTCCAGAACCTCGTAGCACCCCAACAACCAGCGCAACATCACGTCCTGCTCATGTTGCAGCACCCCAGGCAGGCCAGAGAGACAGCTCACCGGCAGAGACGCCGTATCCAATATGCGCCATTCATGGGTGGCGGATGAGTAAAAAACGAGTAGAAAGCGCATGTACCCCTCGAAGGAAAGAAAATGTGGCTACCAGACGGGGGCTCAAAGTTATCTATGGCGCTTTTCTGTGTCTGACAAGTGCGGTGACGTCTACAACATCTGCCACTTCTGCAATTATCCATCTTGAAAGCAGAATCAAAGCGAATTGAATTATGAACCCCACGTGGAATACCGGCGACACGTTCCTGACAGACAGAGTATCAGTACCTTTGGGAACCAGTGCGAGCGTCGCTGTCAGTCTCGAAAAGATGTCAGATATAGCTTTCGCCACGATCAAGCGAGTCAATCCAAGAGCGGCAGTTGATGTATCGCGGTCGTGTCGCGAATGCTGTGGAAATTCCCTGGCGGCGCGCTCCGGGCATATGAAGAGTCGGTGTTTTAGGCTGCGAGGTCAAGGGGCATGGGTT
>NZ_FRBR01000048.1 GCF_900142665.1 Roseovarius pacificus | reverse complement strand
TGAATCGCCCCGAGTTTGTCGGAGACCATCAACTTAAGTAAGGATGATGGTTATGACAAAAAGCAAAATGGCAAATCGCTACTCACCCGAGGTCCGCGCACGTGCGGTCCGGATGGTGTTTGAGCATCAAGGCTCATACGAAACGCAGGCGGGCGCGATTGCGGCCATTGCACCGAAGATCGGCTGTATTCCCCAGACCCTGCGCGAATGGGTCAAGCAGGCCGAGAAGGACAGCGGCATGCGCGACGGAGTGACAACCGAAGAACGTGATCGCATTAAGTCGCTGGAACGGGAAAACCGGGAGCTTCGCCAGGCGAATGAGATCCTGCGCAAGGCGTCAGCATATTTTGCGCAGGCGGAACTCGACCGCCCACTGAAGCGATGATCGCCTTCATTGACGATCAGCGCATTGTTTACGGCGTCGAGTCGATCTGTAGAGTCCTGCCGATCGCGCCGTCGACATATTATCATCGCCTGGCGTGCCAAGCCGATCCGGCCAAAGCTTCGGCGCGGCATCAGCGCGACACAGAGCTGCGTCCGCAGATCAAACGGGTTTGGGATGAGAATTACCAGGTCTACGGGGTTCGTAAGGCATGGCATCAGCTGAAGCGCGAGGGCTTTGATCTGGCGCGTTGCACGGTGGAGCGGCTGATGAAACAGATCGGCATCCGTGGTGCCGTGCGTGGAAAGGTGGTCAAGACGACGGTCCCTGACACGTCAGCGCCCTGTCCGCGCGACAAGGTAAACCGCGTGTTCCGGGCGCCATCGCCAAACCTGTTGTGGGTCAGCGATTTTACCTACGTGTCGACATGGCAGGGCTTTGTCTATGTGGCTTTTGTCATCGACACATTCGCTGATCGCATCGTGGGATGGCGGGTCTCACGGTCCGCCAAGACAGACTTTGTCCTCGATGCTCTTGAACAGGCCCTGCATGATCGACGGCCCGTCCAGAAGGGCGGATTAGTTCATCACTCGGATCGCGGCGGGCAATATTTGTCCATTCGATACACTGAGCGTTTGGCCGAAGCTGGCATTGAGCCATCGGTCGGCAGCGTCGGGGACTCGTATGACAACGCCCTCGCTGAAACCATCAACGGCCTCTACAAAACGGAGCTGGTCCACCGCCAAGGTCCATGGCGCAACATGCAAGATCTGGAAATGGCCACGCTCGGATGGGTCGATTGGTTCAACCACAGACGTCTGCTTGGCCCCATCGGAAACATCCCGCCAGCAGAGGCTGAAGAGAACTTCTATGCACAGCGCGACGTGCTCGATATGGTCGCGTGAAATGAAGCTAAAGGTCTCCGGTGAAACCGGGACGATTCA
>NZ_FRBR01000003.1 GCF_900142665.1 Roseovarius pacificus | reverse complement strand
GAACGTCACGCTGATGAAAAAGTGGTTCGTCCAGAAATACCGCGAAACGCCGGACGAAACCCGCCGCCATGCCTTTGCGGGGCATGCGGCCTGACCGGGCTGCCGGATTTGACCCCGCGCCGCCCGCTTGTCATTCTCTAGCGCATGATCAAAGGCGTTCTTCTCGATCTCGCTGGCGTTCTCTATGACGCCGACCGGCCCGTGCCCGGCGCAGCCGGGGCGGTGGCCCGCCTGCGCGACGCCGGATTGCCCCTGCGCTTTCTCACCAACTCCACCCGCGCGCCCCGGCGGGTGCTGCTGGAAAAACTCCGCGGCTACGGCATCGACCTCACCGGGGACGAACTGTTCACCCCCGCCCGCGCCGCCTGCGACCTGCTGATCGCCTGCGGCCTGAAACCCCACCTGCTGATCCACCCCGACCTGGCCGAGGATTTCGCGGACCTGCCCGACACCCTCGGTCCGGGCCGTGCGCTGGTGGTGGGCGATGCGGGCCGCCACTTCACCTATGACGCGCTCAACGCCGCCTTCCGGGTGCTTGAGGACGGCGCGGATTTCCTCGCCCTCGCCGCCAACCGCACCTTCCGCGACGCGGACGGCGCATTGTCGATGGATGCCGGGGCCTTCGTCGCCGCGCTGGAATACGCCTCGCGCCAGCCGCCCGAAATTCTGGGCAAACCCGCCAAACCCTTCTTCGACGCCGCACTGGCCAGCATGAATCTCGCCCCCGAAGAGGCCGTCATGATCGGCGACGACGCCGAGTCCGACATCGCCGGGGCGCTGACCGCCGGGCTGGGGCAGGCGATCCTCGTGCGCACCGGCAAGTACCGCGCGGGCGACGAAACCCGCACAACTCCGGCCCCCAACCACGTCGCCGACACCGTGGTGCAGGCCGTCACCCACATCCTCGCCTGACACGGCCGCCCTTGCCACCCTGCCGCCCCTTTGCTTTAACCACCCGGAACGCAATTTCCCCCGGAGGCCGGCATGGTCGACATCGCAACCCGCGTCTACAACCACCGCTGGAAGATGGACCCGATCGTCCGCTCCCTGATCGACACGGATTTCTACAAGCTGCTGATGTGCCAGTCGGTCTTCCGCAACAGGCCCGACACACAGGTCACCTTCAGCCTGATCAACCGCACCAAATCCATCCGCCTCGCCGAGCTGATCGACGAAGGCGAGCTGCGCGAACAGCTCGATCACATCCGCTCGCTCTCGCTTACCCGCGGGGAATCCACCTGGCTGCGCGGCAATACCTTCTACGGCAAGCGCCAGATGTTCACCCCCGAATTCATGGAGTGGTTCGAAACCCTGCGCCTGCCGCCCTACCACCTGGAAAAACGCGACGGCCAGTACGAACTGACATTCGAGGGCGCATGGCCCGAGGTCATGCTCTGGGAAATCCCCGCGCTCGCCGTGCTGATGGAACTGCGCTCGCGCGCGGTGCTCCACGACATGAAGAAATTCGAACTTCAGGTGCTCTATGCCCGCGCCATGACGAAACTGTGGGAAAAGGTCGAGCGCCTGCGCCCCTTCGACGGGCTGCGCATCGCCGATTTCGGCACACGGCGGCGGCATTCCTTCATGTGGCAGGACTGGTGCGTGCGCGCCATGTGCGAAGGTCTGGGCGAGAAATTCGTCGGCACCTCAAACTGCCTGATCGCCAAGAACCGCGACCTTGAGGCCATCGGCACCAACGCCCATGAATTGCCCATGGTCTACGCCGCGCTGGCCGAAACCGACGCCGAACTGGCCGAGGCCCCCTACAAGGTGCTGGCCGACTGGCACGAAGAGCATTCGGGCAACCTGCGCATCATCCTGCCCGATACCTACGGCACCGAAGGGTTCCTGCAAAACGCCCCCGACTGGCTGGCCGGCTGGACCGGCATCCGCATCGATTCCGGCGACCCGGCCACCGGCGCCGAAATCGCGATCCGCTGGTGGCAGGACCGCGGCGAAGACCCGCGCGACAAGCTGATCATCTTCTCCGACGGCCTCGATGAGGACAAGATCATCGACCTGCATCAGCAATTCCACGGCCGCGTCAAACTCAGCTTCGGCTGGGGCACGCTGCTCACCAACGACTTCCGCGGCCTGACAGACGGCGACGCCCTCGCCCCGTTCTCACTGGTCTGCAAGGCGGTGGCGGCAAACGGAAAACCCACGGTGAAACTCTCCGACAACCCGAGAAAGGCCATGGGCCCGGAGGACGAGATTGCCCGGTATAAACGGGTGTTCGGAGTGGGGGAGCAGGAGGCGATTGAGGTGGTGGTTTAGGGGCTTACCTACGCTCCATGTTCCGGACTTTCCTCTTCGTGATTAGGGCGCTGTTTTTTCAAGAATGCAAGCCGTGAGCTAACTCGCTCGGAATCACTGTACCTGAATTCATCTGACAGATAAGTTTTTAAATGCTCTCTAAGTAGGTCCATCTTCAAACCCGTTCTAAGGTGATATATCTCTTCGTCGGAGAGTTCGAGATTGTCGGCTGACGCTGCAGAAACGTCTGTAGCAACGATGCTTACCTTGGCTAGAGACCTAGTTTCCTTATCGATACGTATTATCTCAGAGATCAAAGCATATGCTAATTTTAACATTGCTGCGACGACCGCAGTAGCAACTAGCACATAAGGCATTCTGGTTACGAATATAGAGAATATCCTCGCGTTACTTGTTTCATTAAGTACGGTGGATAAGTTGACTGCGTTTAATAACAATTGCCCTGCTATTGCAGTTATTACCAGCAACGGTAGAAGTGCTAGTTTCCAGTAAAAAGACTTATCTTCTCCTCCGCGCTTTGCAAATTCGCTAAGCTCGCTCGGGAACAGGTATATATCATTTTCTAATGATTTTAATTCGGCTGCCTTGTCATTGATCTGCTTGCCTAGCCGATCTCGTTCTGCAGTACGTTGTTCAATTGTTGCTTCTTGTTTTTCAACTCTAGCAGCAAGTTCCGATTGTTCCGCCTTCCTTTTTACTATCGCATCTTGGAGATCATTTTTTGCCCCCTCTAACTCAGCGATTTGTTCGGTTAGAGCATCTATTTTATTATTGTTTTCTTGGATTGAATTTTGTTGTTCTGTTAGCTTTTGTTGTTGCTCCTGAATCGAAGCTTCTTTTTGTTGAGAAATTTGAATTGTTTTTTGAGCTTCATGAATTGCCCGCTCTTTAGCAATTCTAAGATTCGAGAGTTCCTCTCTTGCATCTTCAAGCCAGTCAAGTGTGAAACCTTCCACTCCGACGACTTCAATCCTAGGCGTTTGCCCCCAATACTTAGAAGCAGGTCGGAATTCGAATTCCGTTATCAGGTCATTAATCGAGAATTCAAACTTTCCTTGGGAAAAGGACGCCTTTGTGGTTTGAAATTCATTGTTTCTTGGGGTTTTCCATCTGAATTCGCAGTCTTTGTAGTCATAGTTCAATGCTTCAACTACGATGTTCGTGGCAAACACTGGCGCTTCTAGACCGAAATGATACCAGTTGTTCCGTCCCTTGATGAAGAATTCTTCATCATCATTATTGATAAGCTTGGTCGTTTTGTTGTTCTTTTTGCTGAACAACTCAAAAGGTATGCGGCTTGGTTCGCTTACGATCGTATTATTAATTTCAGAGATTTGATCTGACATATTACCTCGGGAGTTTTTTGCAATACTAGATGTTCATGTTTTGTTTTTCAACTAACGCATTAAACTAAGAAGGATATTATCTATTGACTAGTTGGCAAACCCCTCAAACCCACCGTCCCGCATCCATCCGCTGATGCAGTACCCGGATCACTTCTATCGCATCGTCATTCTCGCGGAAAAACACGATGTGCTTGCCACATGTCAGCGACCGGCAGCCCGGCAAAACATCTTTGGCGCTTCGCGATGGCGTTTTGCCATCTGGAAGCCCCATGATTGCGGTGCGGATTGCATCGACATAGCCGTTGGCCTGTTGGGGGCCCCAATTCTCCGCAGAATAAAGCCAAATATCGCGCAGGTCGTCTTGGGCCTCACGCGACAGGTGTAGCCGTTTCATGCGCGATGCTTCGCGTTCATCTCGGCCAGAAACTCATCGAAATCGAAGTCTTCGATGAATCCACTGTCGATGCCCTTCTGCACTTCCGCCCGCAGGCGTTCCAGTTTTTCTTCTTCCGCTTCCAACATCCGCAACCCCGCGCGCACCACGTCACTGGCCGAACTGTAGCGGCCACTTTCCACGGCCCTGGTTATGAAATCGTTAAAATGATCGCTCAGCACGACCGAGGTATTGCGCGGCATGGGCTGTCTCCTTCAGACACATATATACCAATCCTTGGTACACTCATCAATCCGTAGGGTGCGCATTCACTGCGCACCGCCCCCGGCCACCCCTCACTCCTCCCGGTCCACCTTGCCGCGCAGCGCTTTCACCTCGCCGCGCACCTTCTTGGCCTTCAGCCGCCGTTTCTTCGATCCCAATGTCGGGCGCGTCGGGATGCGCCGTTTGGGTTTCTCGCAGGCCTTGCGGATCAACTCGGCCAGACGGTCCCGCGCGATCTCGCGGTTGCGGGCCTGTGATCGCGTTTCCTCCACCTGGATCACCACCGCGCCGTCCTTGGTCCACCTCCGGCCCGCGATCCGTTCTAGCCGCCGTTTGACAGCATTTGGTAAATTGGGCGACCGCCCGGCCTCGAAGCGCAGTTCCACCGCCGTGCTGACCTTGTTCACGTTCTGCCCGCCGGGGCCCGAGGCGCGGATGAACTGCTCGGTCAGTTCCCAATCCTCGATCTCGATCTGGTCGGTGATTTTCATGCCCGCTCCCCGGCTTTTGCGTCCCGGATGGACGCACAGTCGCCCGCGCCCCCGGATTTTCGTACAAAACACGCGTACACTTCGTACAAAACGTACGAAAATTCAAAGGGCCGTCCCGATCCCGGAACGGCCCCCTAAAGGTTTGCGGAGGTGGGGCCGGTTAGGCCGCACCAATTCGGGTAAATTCTGTCCCAGAGGCTGCTCTAGGCGCGATCCCTCCGAACTGTTCCGGCACCTCTCTCCAATCCCTTTATAGACACTGGACCACCTCCTTTCATTTGTTGAACTTATCCACAGCCTGCCACAGATTTTCTCGTTGTCAAAACAAAATACAGTGGTCGGTGCGATTTTTTCCTCAGCATATGGTCAGTTCGCCTGCAAAACAGACACACATTGGCGGGGCAGGTCATGCATCGTCAACTCGCGCCGCGGCTTGGGTTTGGGCGCGCTCGGATCGGGCGGCGGCGGGTTCAGGATGTTGTTGACCCACTGCTGCGCATCCGCACAGCCATCCCCCGGAGGCGGCGGGGTCTGGTTCACGCAACCCCTTGCATTATCAGGACATTTCAGCCGGACATGGAAATGGTAATGATGCCCGTACCACGGCCTGATCTTGCGCAGCCACGCCCGGTCGCCGGTTTCGTCCTTGCACATCCGCACCTTGGCTCCCGGAAACACGAAGATCCGCGCCGTCCGCGGATCCTGTGCCGCCGCCTTCATGATCTCGTGATGCGCCCGCGTCCATTGATCGTTCGTGAACGCCCCTTTGGACCGCCGCATCGAGATCGACGAGATGCTCTCACGCTCGGCCCGGCTCAGGTTCAGCCGATCCGCAGGCCGCATCCAGATGTCGACATCCATTCCGATCTGATGGCTGGCATGCCCGGTCAGCATCGGCCCTCCGCGCGGCTGGCTGATATCCCCGACATACAGTCCGCTCCACCCCGGTTGCCGGGCGGCGGTACGGGAGAGTTTCTGAATGAAGTCAATGGCTTCCGGGTGTCCCCAATTGCGATTCCGGCTCAGCCGCATGGCCTGCCAGGTGGGGCCCGTTTCGGGCAATTGCGCTCCTCCCGCCAGGCACCCCTTGGAGTATCCGCCAAAGGGTTCGGCCCCATGATGCGATCCGCCACCGGCCTTGCCGAACAACTGCTTGGCCTGCACGCCGACCATGGACGCCGGGATGTTCTGCGTGGAAACGACTTGACGGGTATTGCCCGTTTCGGGCGGAGGCGAGGCGGTATTGCACCCCGCCAGCATCAGGCCCAACGCGATCAATCCGAGATAACGCCCCATTTTTCCCTGTCCCCTTCTGCTTTGACCCAGCGTAACAGCACAAGGCCGATCAGGAAAAGAACAATCACAGGGGAAACGCCGATCCGCGCGCTCCCGCTCAGCGTCGTGACCGTGCCGATCAGGGCCGGCGCGATAAAGGCCGTTGCCCGCCCGGACAGCCCGTACAATCCGAAACTTTCGGTCGGTGCCCTGGGGTCGGTATGGCGCACCATCAGAGATCGGCTGGCCGCCTGCAACGTGCCCCCGAACCCGCCGATCAGGACGCCGCAGCCAAAGAACATGATGTCGGGCAGTTTCGACCCTTCGGCCAATGCCATACCGAAAATCTGCTGCCGGTCCATGCCGACGACGGTAACGCAGACCGCGATCAGCGCCCAGATCGCGACGATGATCACCGGTTTGGGGCCGAACACCTTGTCGGCCTGCCCGCCGATCCAGCTGAACAGTGCCGCCGAGATGGCCCCGACAATGCCGAACACACCAATCGACACGATGTTCCAGTTCAGCACCAGTGCCGCATAGGTGCCGCCGAACCCGTACAGGCCGTTCAGCGCATCGCGATACATCATGGACGATCCCAGATAGGCCGACAGGCTCAGCCGTTGGCGCAAGCCCTTGATCGATCTGGTCAGCAGGCGCATCGCGTCCCCTACGCCTTTGCCCTGCGCCTTCGGTCCCAGATCGCGGACCCACAGGAAATAGGGAATCATGAACACCGCATACCAGACAGCAGTGAAAGGTCCGACAAACCGGGTGCCCTCCTTGTTGGCGGGGTCAAAGCCAAGCGCCGGGTCCAGCCCGATCAGGGTCTTGCCCGAGGGTTGCTCGACGAACAGCAACAGCATGACGATCAGCGCCAGCAACCCGCCCGCATAACCAAAGGCAAATCCCGAACCCGACAGCGCGCCCACCTTGTCCCCGGAGCCGAGCGAGGGAAGCTGCGAGTTGATGAAGATCAGCGCATATTCCGCGCCGATAAACCCGATGCCGAAGGAAAACAACGCCCACCACATGTTGGACCCGTCAGGCTGCGTCCACCACAGCCCTGCCGCCCCCAGAACGTAAAGCGTGGAAAACCCGACGATCCAGGGCAACCGCCGCCCTGTCGTATCCGCCAGTGCGCCCATCAGGGGTGCCCCGAGGCCGATCACCAATCCCGTCACGGTCAGGCAGAGCGACCACAGGCTTTGCGCGCGGGCGTCTGCGGCCTGCTCGCTCAGCCCGGCATTCATGAAGTATTCGGCAGCGATCGAGGCAAAGAACGGCCCGAAAATGAAGGTGACCAGAAGCGTGTGATACGGCTGGCTGGCCCAGTCGAAGAAAAGCCAGCCCCAGATCCGTTTGCGCTGCGATATGCCTGCCATGCTCAACCCCTGTTTGCGGGCCGATATGACAGGGCCGCATGGCCAGAGGCAAGCTATTCCTGCATCGGGGGCCACGGGCGTTGCGCGTCGGCAGCAACCCATGCCTGCACCCAGCCGGGGGCATCGGGTGTCGCCACGTTTTGCCCGACCTCGGCCATCACCTCTTTGGGCGGTACGATCCCGTCTTTGCCGGTCACGGCTGTGCGCAACAGGATATGGTTGGCGCATTCGCCCGAGGCCTTCCACATCGACTGTTCGATATAGATGAACTTGTCATCCCAGCAGACCGCGCGCGAGCGCATCTCGATTGTTTCGAAGGCCCGGATGCGCCGCCGGTACCGCACGGTGGAGCCCGCCACCGTCAATCCCCATTTCCGGCGCTTCAATGCGCCGATCAGCCCCACCCGCTGTGCCAGCGGGAAGCGCCCCAGATCGAACAGGGTCAGGGTGCGACCGTTGTTCAATTCCATCCAAAGGTCGATATCCCAGGGCAGGCACATGTGGTGCGATACATGCGTGCCGGTCACCGGCAGGGGGGAATCCTTGCGGTGCTTGAACAGTTGCCAGATCATACGCACGAAGGGATACATGGGCGCTCTCCTTTTGTGGGGTTTTCGGGTGGTTGCAGGGCCGCGTCAACCGCAACCCCGCGTCAGACTTGCGCTTTTGCCGTCGCGCGCTTAGGTCTTGGGCTGTTTCGCGGTGAAAGGACGACGCCGATGCAATCCCTGTTCCAGATCCTAATGCTGCTGCTCGACGTGCTGTGGTTCTTTATCATCGCCCACGTCATCATGAGCTGGCTGATCAATTTCCAGGTTCTCAACCTGCACCAGCAGTTCGTTGCCCAGGTCTGGCACATGCTGAACCGTATTCTCGAACCGATCTATCAGCCCATCCGCCGTATCCTGCCGCCGATGTCGGGTATTGACCTTGCGCCGCTGGTGGCGCTGATCGGTGTCTACGTGATCCGCATCGTTCTGGTGAACAACGCCGCCGCCTTCTACTAAGTCGCAGCACTGGGGTATTGCCCCACGACTCGGCCTGTGAAAGACTCTGCCCAAGAGCAGACAAACAAATCACAGGACTTCCATGCCAGGCGCTGCCACGCTTTTGCGCGATGTGTTCGGATTCGATGCCTTCCGCCCTGGGCAGGAGGACATCGTGACCGCGGTTTCGCGTGGTGAAAACGTGTTGGCGATCATGCCCACGGGGGGCGGAAAATCCCTGTGCTTCCAGCTTCCGGCGCTGATGCGCGACGGGGTGACGGTGGTAATCTCGCCGCTCATTGCCCTGATGCGCGATCAGGTTCGCGCCCTGCGCGAAGCCGGGGTCGAGGCCGGTGCGCTGACCTCGGGCAACACGGATGAGGAAACCGCCGCTGTCTGGGACGCGCTCGAGGCCGGACGGCTCAAGTTGCTTTATATCGCGCCGGAACGCCTTGCTGCCGGGTCGGCCATGGGGATGCTGCGGCGGATCGGTATATCGTTGATCGCCGTGGACGAGGCGCATTGCGTCAGCCAATGGGGCCATGATTTCCGCCCCGATTACCTGCGCATCGGGGAGTTGCGCCGCGCCTTGAATGTGCCGCTGGCGGCCTTTACCGCCACCGCCGATGCCGAAACACAGGCCGAGATCGTCGAGAAGCTGTTCGATGGCCAGCCGCCACAAAGCTTCCTGCGCGGCTTCGACCGGCCCAATATCCATCTTGCCTTTGCCCCTAAGGACAGCCCGCGCCGCCAGATCATGGAGTTCGCCGCGGCCCGCAAGGGGCAGTCCGGCATCGTCTATTGCGGCACCCGGGCCAAGACCGAAAGCCTTGCGCGCGCCCTGTGCGAAGGCGGGCACAACGCCTGTCACTACCACGGCGGGATGGAGGCCGGGGACCGGCGCATTGTCGAGAGCCGTTTCAATTCCGAAGACGGGCTGATCGTGGTGGCCACCGTGGCATTCGGCATGGGCGTGGATAAACCCGATATCCGATGGGTCGCCCATGCCGATCTGCCCAAATCCATCGAGGCCTATTATCAGGAAATCGGCCGCGCCGGCCGCGATGGTGCGCCCGCCGAAACGCTCACGCTGTTCGGCCCCGACGATATCCGCCTGCGTCGCTCGCAGATCGACGAGGGGCTGGCCCCGCCCGAGCGGCGCATGGCCGATCACGGGCGGCTCAATGCACTGCTCGGATTGGCCGAGGCTCTGGAGTGCCGTCGCACGACCCTGCTGGGCTATTTCGGGGAACAGGCCGAACCCTGTGGCAATTGCGATCTGTGCGACACTCCGCCCGAAACCTTCGATGGGACGCAGCCGGTGCGCAAGGCGCTGTCGGCGATCCTGCGCACCGATGAACGGTTCGGCGCGGGCCACCTGATCGACATCCTGATCGGCAACGAAACCGACAAGGTGTGCGCACGCGGCCATGACCAGTTGCCCACCTTCGGTGTGGGCCGTGACCTCGAGCGGCGCACATGGCAGGGCGTGTTCCGGCAGATGATGGGCCATGATCTGGTGCGCCCCGATCCCGACCGCCACGGCGCCCTGCGCATGACCGAAGCCGCCCGCCCGATCTTGCGCGACGAACAATCCATCACCCTGCGCCGTGACACGCTGGTGTCGAAATCGCGCCGCCCGGCGGCCAGGGCACTGGTGGCGGACGAGGACGCGCCGCTGCTGTCCGCGCTCAAGGCCAAGCGCCGGGCATTGGCCGAGGCCGCCAAGGTTCCGGCCTATGTGGTGTTCAATGACCGGACCCTGATCGAGATGGCCGAAAAGCGTCCCAATTCGCTGGACGAGATGGCCCGGATCAGCGGCGTCGGCGCGAAAAAGCTTGAGCGTTACGGCGACGAATTCCTGTCTGTCATCAACGGCGAGGCCGAGGCAATGCACCCCACCCGCCGCAAGCTGGCGGGCCGCGCGGCGGGGTCATTGTATGACCGCCTGCTGGAGGTGCAGGCCGATCTGGCGCGCGGCGAAGCGGGCATCGACAAACCGCTGAGTTGTCCGGCCTCGGCGCTGGCCAAGGTCGCATCGCTGCGTCCGCGCGATCTGGGTGAGTTGACCCGCATCCTTGGCGAACGCCGGGCCGAGCGTTTCGGCACCGCCTTTCTGGACGTTCTGCACACGGCGGACTAAATCCTCTGCAACGCCAAACATAGGAATTTCGGAATGCTTGTTGTGGTTTCCCCCGCGAAAAAGATGAACATGGACCCTGTCGAGGGCCTCGAACCCACGCGCCCCGCCTTTCAGGCACAGGCCGATGAGCTGGCCAAGGTGGCGCAGGGCCTGTCGGTGGACGACCTGCAAAACTTGATGAAAATCAGTGAAAACCTGGCCAAGCTGAACCGCGACCGGTTCAGTGATTTCGGTGAGATGCAGGACAAACCCGCCGCGCTGGCCTTTGCCGGGGACACATATCAAGGGCTGGAAGCCGCCTCGCTCGACGACGATGAAATGATGTGGGCGCAGGACCATTTCCGCATCCTGTCGGGCCTCTACGGGCTGTTGCGGCCCCTTGATGCGATCCAACCCTATCGTCTGGAAATGGGTAGCCGCCTGAAAACCGCCAAAGGCAAGACCCTGTATGATTACTGGGGCGATACCATTGCCAGGGCGCTGAACGAGCAGGCGCAGGCAATCAAGGCCGAAGTGCTGGTCAACTGCGCCAGTCAGGAATATTTCGGCGCGGTCGATCTGAATGCTTTGAACCTGCGGGTCGTCACGCCGGTGTTCATGGAGGAAAAGCCGGGCGGTCCCAAGATCGTCAGCTTCTACGCCAAACGCGCCCGTGGCGCGATGGCGCGCTATATCATTCAGCGCCGCCTGACCGATCCCGAAGCGCTGACCGAGTTCGACACCGGCGGTTATCGCTACGTTCCGGACATCTCCGAGCCGGACAAACCGGTGTTCGTCCGCCCGCCCGAGGACTGATCTCCACCCATCGGGTCGCGCGTGCCTTGGGGCTGCGCGGCGACGATCCGTTCGATAATGGCGGCCTTGCGCAATGGTTTGGTCAGGTAGTGATCCAACCCGGCGCTCAGGATTCCGTCCTCGTCTCCATCCATCGCATGCGCCGTCATTGCCACGATGGGCACCGCTGTGCCGCCTTCATCCTCGAAGGTGCGGATGTGGCCCGTCGCCTCTTTGCCGTCCATGCCGGGCATGGAAATATCCATGAACACGATATCAGGTTTGAACGACCGGTATAACTCCACCGCCTGTGCGCCGTCCTCGGCGAACGCCAGTTCGATATCCAACGCCTTGACCATTTTGGAAAACACCAGCCGGTTGGTCTTGTTGTCCTCGGCCGCCAATACCCGCATGGCGCGGTCGGGCGGGGGGGCGAGCGATGCCACCACCCGGCCAGCAGAAGGTTGCAGAAAACCCCCGACCGACTGCAACGCCGCAAACAGATCCAGCCGAGATACCGGTTTTTGCACCACCGCCTGCACATGGCGGCGTGCCGGTTCCTGATTGGCGTGGCCGCTGCTGGGACTAAGCAGGACAATCGGCATCCGGTGGCCCGCCTCGCGCATCGCCTCGGCCAGTTCCATCCCGTCCATTCCGGGCATGTGATGATCCGTCAGCACCACGTCGATATCGCCGGGGAGACAGTCCATCGCCTCGGCTCCGCTTCTGCAAAGCAGGGTTTCGACCCCGGCTGCGCGCAATTGCTTGTCCAGAATCTCACGGTTCAATGCGTGCGGTCCGACGATCAGAACTCGCCCCAACCCGTCCGGCAGGCGTAACAACTCGGGGTCCGGCGGTATGTCCACGGGCAGGGCCAGCGAGAAACCGAAGGTCGAGCCCTTGCCTTCTTCGGACTCCACCCAGATATCCCCGCCCATCAATCCGATCAGCTTCTTCGAGATCGCCAGCCCCAGCCCGGTGCCCTCGAACTTGCGGTTGCGCTCGTCATCGACCTGGTTGAACTCGCCGAACACATGCCCGACCTTGTCGGCAGGGATACCGATGCCCGTATCCTCGACCGTGATGTGCAATCGCGCGGTGGTATCGTCGCTGTCGGGCAGGCCCACCACCCGCACCACGACATGCCCTTCCTGCGTGAACTTGACGGCGTTGCCTATCAGGTTGGTCATGACCTGACGGATGCGCCCCGGATCGCCGGTAAACCGCGTCGGCAGGAACATGTCGTAATCCACCAGCAGTTCCAGCCCCTTGTCGCGGGCATTGACCTGCATCAGCATCGCCAGTTCGTGCAGCGAATGTTCCAGATCGAAGGGCTCGTTGTGCAGCACCAGCTTTCCGGCTTCGATCTTGGAATAGTCCAGCACGTCGTTGATGATTACCAACAATGCTTCGCCGGAATTGCGGATCGTGTCGGCATAAAGGCGTTGTTCCTCGGTCAGGTCGGTGTCGGCCAGCAATTCGGCCATACCCACCACGCCGTTCATCGGCGTGCGGATTTCATGGCTCATATTGGCAAGAAACGACGATTTCGCCCGGCTGGCGGCTTCGGCCTTGCGACGGGCCTCTTTCAGGTCTTTTTCCTGGCGGATCGTGTCGGTGATATTCAGCGCCAGGTTCACCATGTCGCCGTCATGACCGCGCTGGTCGATCAGCTTGATGTACTCCCCGTTCCACAGGCGGATCACCTCGGGGTCCGGGTTGGGGCTTTGCCAGCGGTCCAGCATCCGTTCGCGCCATGCGGCAGGACGATGTTCGCCGATATCGACGATGCCTTCCTCCGTCATGAATTGCAGGATCTCGATATAGCTGATGCCGGGTTTAACAGCCTCCAGCCCGTCGAAAACCGACAGCCATGCCTTGTTGGCGGCGATCATCCGGCTGTCGGAATCGAAAAAGGCGAACCCGTCCTGAATGGTTTCGATGGAATACCACAGGCGGCGCTCCGCGATTTCGACCTTCTGATTGGCCACCGTCAGGTCGGACTTGACGCGCCGGTTTTCGTCGCGGACGGTTTCCACCTCGGCGCGGGTTTCGACGATCTGATCCGACAGCCGCGCCGCGTGCTTTCCCAGCTTGCGGTTCGCGGCCTGCAATTCGGCCTGTTTCTGTTCCAGCAGCCGTTCGGCGGCAAGGCGTGCGCGCCGCTCTTCGGCCAGCTTGTTGGCAAGGCTCATGCCCCGTCCTCCGACACCCCTGTCCCATGAGTGCCGTCACCATCGGCGATTGTGGTAAACAACTCCTTAAACAGGCCGGGGCGTCAGGGCGGGACCGCGCTATCAGATCCGTTCGAGCGCCAGCGCGATACCTTGCCCGCCGCCGATGCACATGGTCACGAGCGCGCGCTTGCCGCCAGTGCGCTCGAGTTCATAGAGCGCTTTGATGGTGATGATTGCGCCTGTGGCGCCTACCGGATGGCCAAGCGCGATGGCCCCGCCATTGGGGTTCACTCTGGACGGGTCCAGCCCAAGCGCCTTGTTCACCGCCAGGGCCTGTGCGGCAAAGGCCTCGTTCGATTCGATCACGTCGAAATCGCCTGCCGACAACCCGGTTTTCTCCAGCAGCTTTTCAACTGCGGGCACCGGGCCGATTCCCATGACTTCGGGGCGCACACCGGCATGGGCATAGCCCAGAATACGCGCCTTGGGGGTCAGCCCCGCAGCCTCGGCCGCATCGGCACGCGCCAGCACCATCGCGGCGGCGCCGTCGTTCAGCCCGCTGGCATTGCCCGCCGTGACGCTGCCGTCCTTCTGAAAGGCCGGGCGCAGGGCGGCAAGGCCCTCGGCGGTCGTCGGTTTGGGGTGTTCGTCGGTGTCGAAGGCGACCGTGTCGCGCTTGACCTTCACCTCGACCGGAACAATCTGATCCCTGAAATGCCCCGCTTCGATGGCCGCCGCTGCGCGGCGTTGGCTTTCAAGGGCAAACGCATCCTGTGCCTCGCGGCTGATGTCGTGTTCGCCAGCGATGTTTTCGGCGGTGACACCCATATGGCCTGTGCCAAACGGGCAGTTGAGCGTGCCCAGCATCATGTCCAGCACCCGAACATCGCCCATCTTGGCCCCCCACCGCTGATCCGGCACGATAAAGGGTGAGCGGCTCATGCTTTCCGCGCCCCCGGCCAGGGCAAATTCGGCATCGCCCAGCATCAGGGATTGCGCTGCGGAAACAATGGCCTGCGCGCCCGATCCACACAGGCGGTTCACGTTCATTGCGGGGGTGGTATCGGGGATGCCGGCTTCCATCGCGGCGACGCGGCTCAGGTACATGTCCTTGGGTTCGGTATTGATCACCGTGCCGAATACCACATGGCCGATCCGATCGGGCGTGACGCCCGAACGCTCCATCGCGGCGCGGGCCACGGTGGCCCCCAGTTGCGTGGGCGGTGTCGCCGCCAAGGCCCCGCCGAATGTGCCGATAGCCGTGCGCGCGCCGTCGAGAATGACGATGTCGGTCATATGATCCATCCCGTGTTTGAAAGTGTTGCGCCAAGTTTAGCGGCGCTGGCTGGCCAAAAGCAATCCGAACGTCCCGTCAAATCACGGGGCAAGCACCACGCGCCCCTCATCGCTCAACAACCAGCACTTGCCCCCTTCGAACACCGCAGGGCGCAGCGGGCGGCCCCAGCCCGCGCCGCCATCGAGGTTCACGCGGTTGCCACAATGGCGGGGCGCTTCGATTGCGGTATGACCGTGAACGACCAGCCACGGGAACGGGTCGGGATGGCTGAGAAACGGTTCGCGAATCCACATCATGTCTTTCGCCGTCTGATCGGTCAGCGATACACTAGGGCGAATACCTGCGTGAACGAACAGCAAGCCGTCTTCCTGATGCCAAAGCTTCAGCCCCGCCAGAAAATCGCGGTGGGCTTGTGGGATCGCGGCGCGGGCGTCCCGCAGAATGTCGGCCACGTCGCGCCCGTCGGTGTCCACGCCATAGCTGGCCATGGTGGCCTGCCCGCCAAGACGCGGGGAGAACCAAGACAACTCGGGGTGATTCACGCTGGCATGGGCATCGCCCTGATCCAGAAACCGGGGCACATAATCGTCGTGGTTGCCTTTCAGCACGATCCAGTCGCGCCCGCTGGCGATCCCATCGATCAGGGTCTGGATCACGCCGCGGCTGTCTGGCCCGCGATCCACCAGATCGCCCAGAAACACCACCCGCGCATCGCCACCGCCATTGGCGTCGATCAACGAAAGGGCATGTTCCAGCATGGCACGCTGGCCGTGGATATCGGGTAGGGCATAGATCGGTCGGGTCATGGCCGGACAATGGCGCAAAGCCTGCATCCGTTCAAAAGAAAACGGCCCGGAAAACCGGAGTTTCCCGAGCCGAGCTTTTCAAAGTCAGGGCAGGGCGCTTTCGTCCCGCCGACCGTCCTGTCAGACCACGTCGAATTCCAGCGGGCGAACCTGCTGGAACTTGCCGGTGGCTTCCAGCTTCTGGATGACATCGCTATCGACCGGCGCGTCGACATAGAGCAGGGCAATCGCCTCGCCCCCCGCAGCCGAGCGGCCAAGGGTGAAGTTGGCGATGTTCACGCCATGCTCTCCCATCATCTGACCAAGCGTGCCGATGATACCGGGTTCGTCGTTATTGGTGGTGTACAGCATATGTGAACCGATCTCGGCATCGATATTGATGCCTTTGATCTGAATGAAACGCGGCTTGCCGTCGCTGAACACCGTGCCGCCGATGGACCGCTCACGCTTGTCGGTGACGACGGTCAGCTTGATATAGCCTTCGAACGCACCCGACTTGTCCTGCTTGGTAGTGCTGATCTTGACGCCGCGTTCCTTGGCGACCACGGGGGCCGAAACCATGTTCACCTCGGGATTGACCGATTTCATGATCCCGGCCACCGCGGCACAGGTCAGCGCCTCGAGGTTCATTTCGGACACCACACCGTCGTAAAGGATGTTGATGGCCTTGATCGGCTCGTCCGTCATCTGGCCGATGAAGTTGCCGAGATGATCCGACAGCTTGATCCACGGCCCCATGATCTTGGCCTCTTCGGCGGTGACCGACGGCATGTTCAGCGCGTTGGAAACGGCCCCCGTCAGCAGGTAATCCGACATCTGTTCGGCCACTTGCAGGGCGACGTTCTCCTGCGCCTCGGTTGTGGCCGCCCCAAGATGCGGGGTGCAGACCACGTTGGGCAGGTTGAACAGCGGGTTTTCGGTGGCGGGCTCCACGCTGAACACGTCGAACGCGGCTCCGGCCACATGGCCCGATTTCAACAGATCGGCCAGCGCCTCTTCGTCCACCAGACCGCCACGGGCGCAGTTGATGATGCGCACGCCCTTCTTGGTTTTCTCAAGGTTTTCGCGGCTCAGGATATTACGGGTCTGATCGGTCAGCGGGACGTGCAGGGTGATGAAATCGGCGCGCGCCAGCAAGTCATCCAGTTCCACCTTTTCCACGCCCATCTGGTCGGCCTTTTCCTGACCGAGGAACGGATCGTAGGCGATGACCTTCATCTTCAGGCCACGGGCGCGGTCACAGACGATACCGCCGATATTGCCCGCGCCGATCACGCCCAGGGTCTTGCCGGTCAGTTCGACGCCCATGAACCTGGATTTCTCCCACTTGCCCGCATGGGTCGAGGCCGAGGCCTCGGGGATCTGGCGTGCAACGGCGAACATCATCGCGATGGCGTGTTCGGCGGTGGTGATCATGTTGCCGAAGGGCGTGTTCATCACGATCACACCCTTTTTCGACGCGGCTTCTTTGTCGACGTTGTCGGTGCCGATCCCGGCACGGCCCACGACCTTGAGATTGGTCGCCGCCTCAAGAATGGTCGGCGTTACCTTGGTGGCCGAGCGGATGGCAAGGCCATCATAATTGCCGATGATTTCGGCCAGTTTTTCCTTGTCCTTGCCGAGGTCGGGCATGAAATCCACGTCGATGCCACGGTCGCGGAAGATTTGAACGGCGGTTTCCGACAGCTTGTCGGAGACGAGTACTTTGGGAGCCATGTTTCTGGTCCTTCAATGAAATGTCTTGGAGAGTCGGTGCGCGGTCTCCGCGCACCCTACGGTATTGTCCGGTAGGGTGTGCCCTTCGGGCGCACCGCTCAGGCGGTTTCCGCCAGCTCTGCGATCTCGGCCTCGAAGGCCCATTTGATCCATGGCATCAGCGCGCTGACGTCGCTGGTTTCCACCGTGCCGCCGCACCAGATGCGCAGACCCGGAGGGGCATCGCGATAGGCGCCGATGTCATAGGCCACCCCCTCGGCATCCAGCCGCTTGACGACGGCCTTGGCAAAAGCGGCTCCATCGGTGATCCGCTCGTCGGTGAATTTCAGGCAAACCGAGGTGTTCGAGCGATATTCCGGCTGATCCACGAGGAATGCGATCCAGTCGTTTTCCGCCACGAAGGTCTGCACCGCGGCAAGGTTGGCATAGGCGCGCTCGCGCAGCCCCTCAAGGCCGCCCACTTCGCGCGCCCAATCCAGCGCCAGCAGGTAATCCTCGACCGCCAGCATCGACGGGGTGTTGATCGTCGCGCCGTCGAAAATCCCGTCGATCAGCTTGCCGCCCTTGGTCAGGCGGAAAATCTTGGGCAGGGGCCATGCGGGTGTGTAGCTTTCCAGCCGCTCCACCGCGCGGGGCGACAGAATGATCATGCCATGCGCGGCCTCGCCGCCCAGAACCTTCTGCCAGCTGAAGGTGGTCACATCCAGTTTGTCCCAGGGCAGGCGCTGCGCGAATGCGGCGCTGGTAGCGTCGCAGATGGTCAGACCTTCGCGGTCGGATTTGATCCAGTTGCCATTGGGTACACGCGCACCGCTGGTGGTGCCGTTCCAGGTGAACACCACGTCATTATCGGTATCGACGCTGTTCAGATCGACGATTTGCCCATAGGGCGCTTCCTTGACCTCGGCATCCAGCTTCAGTTGCTTGACCACGTCAGTGACCCAGCCCGCGCCGAAACTCTCCCAGGCCAGCATCTCGACCTTGCGCGCGCCCAAGAGGTTCCACATCGCCATTTCGACCGCCCCGGTATCCGAGGCCGGCACGATCCCGATCTTGTAATCGGCGGGGATGCCAAGCACCTCGCGCGTGCCTTCGATGGCGGCCTTCAACTTGGCCTTGCCCACGGCAGCACGGTGGCTGCGGCCCAACGGCGCGTCAGCGAGTTTGCTCAATTCGAAAACGGGGGGTTTGGCACAGGGGCCAGAAGAAAAACGCGGATTGGCCGGCCGCGTCGCCGGTTTTTGCATAGCCATTTCTGCTACCCTTCCAGATAAGCGCCCCTCGTTGGGGAGGGGTGTCCCACGGACGCCTCTACAGAAACCCAAGAAAAACAGCAAGTATCAAAAGGGTCTGCCATGCAGATTCTTGCAGCTTGCAACAGAACATCACGGGAACGGACGCGGACTGCACGTGCAAAATCGGTGCAGTTTGTTCCCGGTATGTCCTGCGATGAGGCAAAAGAAAGCCCCGGCGCGCTGACGGGCGCAACCGGGGCCTTTGGCAAAACCACTCACGGAACTGCTCGCCGTGACGATACCGCATCTCTGGTGGCGCGTCACCCCATAATCGCACTGCATTGGGGGATCGCGGCATGAGCAAAATTACGGCAAGCCGTAAAAAACGCAATCGGGGCTATATCGAGGGATACAAGCCCAACGCCAAGACTCGGCAGTTGCTGGAACAGGCACAGGTGGTTTTGCAGGAATACCGCAAATACTGGCCTCTGACATGCCGTCAGATTTTCTATCGAATGGTCGGCGCGCACGGGTACGACAAGACGGAGGCCGCTTATGGGCGGCTCTGTCACCATCTCGCCAATGCACGGCGCGGCAAGCTGATTCCATTTGAGGCGATCCGCGACGATGGAGTGACGACCTACAGCCTCGGGCATTTCGATGATCGGGACGCTTTCCTGCGCCATGTGCGCCAGCTTGGCGAGGGCTACACCCGCAACAGATTAGCGGCACAGCACGTTCACATGGAAGTGTGGTGCGAGGCGGCGGGGATGCTTCCCCAGCTTCATAGAGTAGCTGAGTGGTATTCGGTGCCGGTCTATTCCTCTGGTGGGTTCGATAGTCTGACGGCCAAGAAGCGGCTGGCGGATCGCATCTGCGCAATGGAGAAAGAGGCCGTTATCCTGCATCTCGGGGACTATGACCCCAGCGGGGTTTCGATCTTCGATAGCGTGGCGGCGGATGTGACGGCCTTTGTCGAGGCAGACAGACCGCACGGGCTGGTGAGTGTCGAATTCGAGCGTGTGGCCCTGACCAGTGAACAGGTGCATGACAATGACCTGCCCACTGCCCCAGCAAAGGCCACTGACAGCCGGTCGAAGACATGGACAGGTGGCACCTGCCAGCTTGAGGCCCTGCCGCCGAACGTGATCGCTGACATTCTGGAGGAGGCAATCAAGCGTCGGATCAACTGGATGCAATTCGTTGAAGACCTGGACGCGGAAGAACAAGACCGCGTCATGATTGGCGGTTTGTTGCCCGCCCCTGAAAGCATGGGGGCCGTGTAATGGGACGCGATAAGCGGGACGAAAAGCGCAAAGAGGCCGTTACGGCCATGCGCCTCAGCGTGATGCAGACCCCGGCATGGCGGGCGCTGTCTATGCCTGCACAGGCCCTATACCCGTGGATCAAGCTGGAATGGCGTGGGGCGAAATTCAACAATAACGGCAAGCTGCGTCTGTCCACCCGCCAGGCTGCTGAGTGTATGGGGTGCAACCTCAAGACCGTGATGCGCGCCTTTCAAGACCTACAGGCCAAGGGGTTCATCATTCAGACTGAGGGCGCTTGTCTGGGCACTGAGGGCATGGGCAAGTCCCCGGCCTATGAACTGACCGAGATCGTGCCTGCGGGGCAGCAAGGCCCCGGCAAGCAGTTGTTTATGAATTGGTCAGATGGGCATGACTTCCCGGTCAAATTGTCCCCAACGCGCGCCAACCCAAAAACAAAAGCCTGTTCCGCCAAAGGGAACACTGTTGTTCCGTTTAAGGGAACGAACCGATGATGGCCTGTTCCACCAAAGGGAACGGCCTGTTCCACGAGAGGGAACGAAATGGCCGGTTTTGCCCCTCACCCTGTTCCGCGAAAGGGAACATCCTAGGACACCATGGGGTGGTGGTCGGGGCTGCGGCGGACGCTTCCAACAGAACGCGCAGCCGATGTCCGGCAACTTGCCGGTCACGAACGAGCCCCGGAATGATACCGGGAATCCATCAAACAGAAAGGCTATGACATGAGCAGCAATCACTACCCACCCCTGATGCCTGATCGCTTCGACGCGATGATGGCGGGTCCTGGCAAGATATGGGGTCTTGCCAACATCGCGGCAATTCTCGGTGTCAGCGTAGACAAAGCGCGCCGACTGGCCCGCCGCACGGATTGCCCGATCTATCGCCCGGATGGCGGCAGCTATTTTGCATTCCGGTCCGAACTCCACGAATGGTTGAGAAGGAAGTAGCCAATGACAGATTTCACTATCAACAGCATGCACATCATCGACGCTGCCCCGAGCCTGAGCGGCACCCGTGTCCTGGCATCGTATGACCTGACCATCGTCGGCATTACTATGAAGGGCTGCATTATCACCGAAAGCCCGGACGGCATCGCGTCGGCAAGGGGTCTGCTGGGTAAGACAAACAAGGGCGACAAGATCAGCGCGCAGTTCACGGACCCGACACTGGCTCGGGCAATCACTCGAAAGGCTGTCGAGGCATACAATGCTCTGACAGGGCGAGATGTGAACGATGAGTGATGCGAGGGGGTGGTCCCGAACTTTGGGGCCACCTTGGGGACCGGCGCGGGGAGGCACGCGCGATATAGAGCCCAAATGAGGTTTTTACGGTCACGAAAACCAATGAAAACCTACGAAAACCAATGATTTGCCAACTATCCACCATTCAATTTAGCCGACATGGTCGCAGGCATGTGGCCATTTCGCAAAAAAACCGCTCCCATCGAAGCCAAGGGACTCGCTGAACCGACCTCCGAGCTGTTCGAGATATTCGGTGTCACGACAACGGCTTCCGGGTACACGGTTTCGGCGGCGAGTGCGCTTGGTGTACCGGCTGTGAGCTCAGCGCTGCGCGTGATCTCCGAGGCGGTCGCCACCCTTGATGTCAGCGTGAAGCGGATCGAGGACGGCACCGAGGTTGCGCTCCCGGATCATCCAGTTCTGCCATTCCTGCGCGATGAGGCGAACGACTGGACCGGTGGTTTCTGCTTCATCCGCGATCTGGTGATCGATGCGCTGAGCGCAGATCGGGGCGGGCTGGCATATGTGAACCGCCTAGGTGATGGCCGGATCGCCGAGTTGATCCGTTACCGCGACAGCATCGTGACGGTCGAGTTCGACCAGGCGACTGGCGAACCGAGCTACCTGGTTGGCAACAGGCGCGTTGCATCGAAAGACATCATCCACCTCCGCAGCCCGTTCGGTAAGTCACCCCTCACCCTGGCACGTGAGGCTATCGGTTTGGCGATTGTCATGGAAAAGCATGGCGCCAACCTTTTCGGCTCCGGTGCGCGCCCTTCTGGCGTCCTCAGCTTCCCGAAAGGCATGGGGCAGGACAGCGTTACCAAGGCGCGCGAGGCATGGCGACTGAGCCATGAAAGCGGAGAGACTGGCAAAACGGCGATCCTTTATGACGGTGCCACGTTCACCCCGCTTCAGCTGACGTCGACCGACAGTCAGTTTCTCGAAAATCGCAAGTTCCAGATCCTCGAAATCGCCCGTGCTTTCCGGGTGCCGCCATCGATGCTGTTCGACCACGACCGCGCGACCTGGTCGAACACCGAACAGATGGGCCGCGAATTTCTGAGCTACACGTTGGAGCCGTGGTTGCGGGCAACTGAATCGGCGCTGCGCCGTGCCTTGTTCACTGAGGAAGAGCGCAAGACTCACGTGATCCGCTTCGATCGCGATGACCTGACCCGCGCTGACCTGTCGACCAGGTCGACCGTGATCAACAGCCTGATCTCCAGTCGCACCATCAACCCGAATGAGGGCCGAGCTTGGATCGGTCTGCCGCCGCGCGAGGGCGGCAACGAGTTCATAAACCCGAACATCTCGGCGACAGCAGAATCGACACAGGAAGAGGGCAATGACGATGCAGCTTGACGATATTCGAGCCTTCAGTGCCGACCAGGACCGTGGCCAATGGTTTGATCTGGTGGATCCAGTGAAGGGAAAACCGACCGGGATCCGCGTCAAGCTGGCAGGGCCGGATAGCGAGGTTCAGAACCGCGCGCGCTTGCGCCTGGCCGACGATCTCTCCGAGGTCGCAGATGCGGAAGGCCGGGTGAGTGCCGAAGCGCGAGAACGCGCTCGGATCGACAGCCTCGCGCGGTGCGTTCTGGATTGGGAAATCTCCGAGGACGGTGAGCCGGTCCCGTTCACGCATGCCAATGTGGTGCGCTTTCTTCGGGCCGGGGCATGGGTGCAGGCGCAGGTGGATGGCTTCGCCTCCGACCGGGCCGCGTTCCAGGGGGGCGAGTGACATGGATCGTGTGTATCTCGAAACCAAACTTGATGCCTCGGATGACGGCTCGATCGAGGGCTTTGCCTGGAAGTACGACCAGGCGGACCGGATCGGAGACGTGATCCAGAAAGGTGCGTTCTCCGGCACCTCCTTGCCGCTGCCGATGCTGTTCGGACACGACCAGAATGACCCTGTAGGCACATGGGATGTTGCCGATGATGCAGCGGACGGGTTGCGCCTCAAGGGGCGCTTGCTGGTCAACGAGGTGACCAGGGCCCGCGAGGTGCGCGCACTGGTTCGATCCGGAGCCGTTCGCGGTATCTCCATCGGTTTCCGTACGAAGAAAATGACGCCGCGCTCCCGTGGCGGCCGCACGATCACCGAGCTGGAACTTCTCGAAGCCAGCCTTGTGACCATCCCGATGCATCCCGGTGCTCAGGTTACCTCCGCCAAGACTGCCGTGCGCGCGCTGACGCTGGCGGCATCTCTCCAACGCGCCACGGCGCAGCTCGCAAGAAGGAACTGACAATGCGACATCTGAAGAAGACTGAGCTGCTTGGCAGCACGGCACTCACCCTCAAGGATGGCGGCGACGATGATCCCAACGACATCGTCACCCAAGCCATCGCCGATCTGACAGAGACCGTCAACAAGCGGCTCGATGAGATCGATGAAAAGGCCGATACGTCGAAGTTTTCCGACCGTCTCGACAAGCTCGAAGCCAAGTCCAACCGCGCCAAGAGCGACGATGATGACGATCCCGACGAGCAGGCCGAAATCGAGAAGAAATCCTTCGCGGTGTATCTTCGTAAGGGGAACGGCGCGACCGATGAAGAAGTGAAGGCGCTGACCGTCTCGAATGACGAACAGGGCGGCTACCTGGCACCACCGGAAATGTCGACCGAGTTCATCCGTGACCTGGTCGAGTTCTCACCGGTCCGTTCCGTGGCGAGTGTTCGCAATATCGGCAGTCCTTCGGTGAAATACCCCAAGCGCACCTCTGGCACGAATGCACAATGGGAAGGCGAGGCCGAGGAAGCGCAGGAATCGACTGCCACCTTTGGCCAGCTCGAAGTCCCGGCCCACAAGCTGATGACCTACGTCGACATCTCCAATGAACTGCTCTCCGACAGCGGCGGAACTGCCGAGTCCGAAGTGCGCTTGGCCCTCGCCGAAGACTTCGGCAAGAAAGAGGGCGCGGCCTTCGTGAACGGCACCGGAGCTGGTCAGCCGGAAGGTCTCATGACCCACGCAGGCATCGGCGAATATCTCAACGGGCACGCCACGACGCTGTCAGCCGATGCGCTGGTCAAAATGATGTACGACCTGCCGGCCATGTACCGCAACAACGGCGCGTGGATGATGAACGGCACCTCGCTCGGCATCGTGCGCACTCTCAAGGATGGCGATGGTCGCTTTCTCTGGCAGCCGAGCTTCCAGGCCGGTCAGCCCGAGACGATCCTTGGTCGCCCCGTGATCGAGGCCGTGGATATGCCCGACATCGCCTCCGGCGCGTTCCCCATCCTCTACGGTGATTTCTCCGCTTATCGGATCGTTGATCGCCTGGCGATGTCGATCCTGGTGAACCCGTATCTTCTGGCGACGAAGGGCCTGACCCGGATCCACGCAACCCGCCGTGTCGGTGGGCGTGTGCTTCAGGCCGCTCGCTTCCGCAAGCTCAAAATGGCCACTTCATAAGGAGACCTACCAATGCGTGACATTGCAGCGAATATCGGAGTGGTGCAGGCGGTGGCGCCTGCGGTTCTCTCCGCCACCAATACCTCTGCGGCGATTGACCTTCTGGGGTTCGGAGCCGCCGCCCTGGTCATCAACACAGGCGCGATCGTGTCATCCGGTGACTTTACGGCAAAGCTTCAGGAAAGTGATACCACCGAAACCGGTGATTTCACCGATGTCGCGGCGGAGCACCTGGTTGGCGATCAGCCAGCCAGCCTCGCCGCCGACAGCGTCGTGAAGCAAGGCTACATCGGCAACAAGCGGTACATTCGCACCGTGATCACGAAAAACGGGGGCACATCGATCGCCGCCGGCGCGGTGATCGTGAAGGGGCGTCCTTCCGAGGCTCCGGTGGCCTGATGCCTTCGCGCGGTCCTCGCCTTTGCGGTTGCGGCCACCGGGTTCCACCTGGAGCCCGGTGCGCGTGCGAGCGCAAGAGGGCGGCGGAGCGCAAAGCGAGATTCGACAAGACCCGGCCCAACAGCAGTGCTCGCGGTTACGACCGGGGATGGGAAAAGGCCCGCAGGGTTTTCCTGAAAACACACCCGGTCTGCCGCCGCTGTGGTGCGCGGGCGACTGTCGTGGATCACATCAAACCGCATAAGGGCGATAGATCGGTCTTCTGGGACCGGAAGAACTGGCAGCCCTTGTGCACCCCCTGTCATTCCGGCGCGAAGCAACGTGAAGAGCGCCGCAACATGGAAAGGACTTAGCCATGCCTATCACAGCAACGGCTGGCGCGAAGCTTTATATCGGCGGCGTGCTGGCGATGAAATCGGATGATTTCGTGCTGACTGATTTCGACAGCGCAACCTGGGTCGAGATCAAAGACCTCGATTCCCTCGGTTCGCTTGGCGACAGCGCCAACGAAATCACCCAGGACCTGATCGGTGAGAACCGCACGAAGCGCCTCAAAGGCACCCGCAATGCCCCGCCGATGGAGGTGATCGCCGCCATCAATTACGAGGATACGGGGCAGCAGGCGCTTGTCGCGGCCGAGAAAACCAAGGACGATTATGCGTTCAAGCTGGTGTTCGATGATGCGCCTTCAGGTGGTACGCCGAGCGAGCGCTATTTCATCGCGAAAGTGGCCAGTGCGAATGAAGCTTATGACACCGCAAACACTGTCATGAAGCTGAACGCCTCGCTTTGGGTCAACTCCAATGTGGTGCGTGTTGACGCGGCAGAGCCCTGATCCATGGCTATCGTGTCGCTACATGAACTTGAGGAACAGCTTTCCCTTACGTCTGATGTGGGGGGTGAAGATTCGCTTTTGCTCAGCCGAAAGATTGATGCTGCACAAAACCATATCGAGCGGCTTCTTGGGTTCAGGATCGAGGCCACGTTCGGCGGTGAGGGGCAAGACCCCGTGCCGCCGGTACTTGTCGAGGCTGTCCTTCAGCTGGCCGCGTGGTGGTACGAACAGCGCGAAACCGCGATCGTTGGCAATGCCGTCAATGACGTGCCTTTCGGCGTTTCGGAAATCGTCAACGAATATCGGGAGTGGGCTTTCTGATGTCTGACGATGGTGGGCTGAAATCGTTTCAGAACCGCCTGCGGGCGATGATCGCGGCGGGCAAGTCCGCTGCCGCGCCCGCGCTCCTGACGGGCGGGTACGAGGTTGCAGATGCGATTGAGTCGCTTGCGCCTGAAGACAGCGGGGATCTGGTTGGCTCGGTTGACGTGACGCCACCCGGCCAAACCACCCCGCCCTATTCCCAGCCTGGCGGGGCAACCGTGGTGCCAGAGAACCAGGTGCTGATCACTGTCGGCAATACCGATGTGAGATACCCGCATTTGCAGGAGTACGGGACCAAGCACCATGCCGCTCAACCGTTCTTCTGGCCGGGGTTTCGTCTTGCTCGCAAACGAGCAGAGAACCGCATCAAGCGGGCCATTGCGAAGTCGATCAGGGAAGCGCGCTGATGTCTGAAGACCTTGCCGTCCAGAAAGCGATCCGCGCCCGGTTGGCGGCGTCACCAGCGGTAACGGCCCTTGTGCCGTCTGGCGCTATACTTGATCGCAACCAGCGGCCCGCCCCCGATCCGTCGATCATCCTGGGCGAAAGCCAGGAGGTTGACGAAGGCACAAGCCTGCAACGCGATCGCACCCGCATTTATCACACGCTTCACATCTGGAAGCGCGAGCCGTCCCTCACCGGGGTCAAGGCTATCTGCGGGGCGGTGCGGACTGCGCTAAAGGCTGATCGACTGGAACTGGATGGATACCATTGCGCCGACTGGCATGTGTCCAGCGCGCGCTATCTGCGCGATCCGGACGGCGAAACCTCGCATGGCGTCATGGTGGTGAATGTCCTGGTAACAGGGGGTGCGTCATGAGGTCGGGCAAGATGCGCCATATCATCGATGTCCAGGCAGTTTCGTCGGAACCCGATGAATATGGAACACCGCAGGAAACCATGACCCGGTTCAAGAGGCTGCGCGCTGAGGTGATTCAGCAAAGTGCGCAGGAATACATTCGTTCTCAGGGCGCGATTGATGAAACCGTTATGCTGTTCCGGGTGCGCAATCCAGGCGGCATCACGACAGCGCACCGGGTCACCTACCAGGGAGAGACGTACAATATCCGTGAGCTGGCCCCCATCGAGAATGATCGGGGCCTTGAAATCCGCTGTGTTCGGTTTGGAGGGGATGCCTGATGCGAGGTGTAAAACCTGAAATGCAAACTGATCCCGAGGCACTTGAAAGCCTCGATGCGCCCGAATGGCTGTCTGAGGATGCGCGTTCAGAATGGGACCGCGTCATGCCAATTCTTTCCGAGCGGCGCATTCTCACTGATGCCGATCTCGGTGGGCTTGAGAATTACTGCATTTGCATTGGGCGGGTGCGTGAAACCGAAGCGTTGATTCAGTCAGAACTGGATGCCGATATGCAATTGAAGCTGATCCGGGTGCAGGACAAGGCCATGGCCTCGGCCCGCCAGCTTGCCGCCGAACTCGGCCTGACGCCGGTCAGCCGGTCCCGTCCCGCAATCAGGGAGGACTCGGATGACGAACCCGATCCGCTCAACGTCTGACACATTTCCGCACTGGATTTATGACGGCTCTGAAATCCCCGATCCTCTTGGGTTTGGCGACCGCGCCGTGAAGTTCCTGCGAATGCTCAAGCACCCGAAATCCGGGAAAGCTTTCCAGCTTGACCCGTGGCAGGAGCGGATCGTGCGCCGCATCTATGGCCCGCGCCACGATGACGGAAGCCGCATCGTCAAGACGGCGGTGATCCTTGTCCCTCGGGGCAATCGCAAGACTTCGCTGGCGGCGGCTCTGGAAGCCCTGCACACGGTCGGCCCGGAGCGCGTTCCCGGCGGCGAGGTCATCACGGCAGCCTCGGACAGGAAACAGGCCCGTATCGCCTATGAAGAACTGCGCGGACTGCTTGCCTGTCATCCGAAGATCGCCCCGAATGTGCGCATGCTGGATTACCGAAACCGCATTACCTATCCGAAAATCGGCAGCTTTTGCGAGGCCATTTCAGCGGATGCGGGGACACAACACGGGCGCACCCCGCAATTCGTCTTGGCCGACGAGTTGCATGCGTGGAAGAAGCGCGACCTCTGGGACGTGCTTCGATCCGGTCTTGTGAAGACTCCCGGAAGCTTGCTTGTCGTGGCGACCACGGCGGGACGCGGGCAGGAAAACATTGCATGGGATATTGTCGATGATGCACGCAAGGTGGCACGGGGCGAGGTAGATGACCCGTCCATCCTGCCGGTACTGTTCGAGGCTCCACGCGAGTGCGACTGGACAGACGAAGAAATCTGGTTCCGCGTGAATCCCGGCCTGCGTCATGGCTATCCCGATATCGAGGGCTTGCGGCAGTTGGCCCGCGAGGGTGAGCGGCGGATCGGGGATCGGGAAGCCTTCCGGCAGTTGAACCTCAATATCTGGCTGGATCATGCAACCGATCCCTTTGTCGATATGGCGATCTATGACGAGGGCAGTGGTGCTGTTGATCTCCACACTATGGAGGCCGAGCAACGCGAATGCTGGCTTGCTGTGGATCTGTCCAGTAACAGCGACCTGACAGTGGTTGTTGCCTGCTGGCGGGACGGGGAGGACGGATTTCAGGTCTGGCCGTGGTTCTTCTGCCCTGAAGATAACCTGCGGGGCCGCGAGGATTTATCAGGCCAGCCGTATACAGTCTGGGCCAGTGAGGGACAGATCACTGCCACCGAGGGCAACGTGGTGGATTTCCGTGCGGTTGAGGATCAGGTGCGTGAACTTTGTGCACGCTTCAACGTGCAGGAAATCGCCTTCGACCCTCACCTCGCGCGCAACATGCTCAACAACCTTCTCGAAGACGGGTTCCCTGCGGTGGAAATGCGGCAAGGTTGGGCAACAATGGCCCCGGCGGTGAAGGAACTGGAGCGCGCTATTGTTGGGCGCAGGTTCCGACATGGGGGTCATCCGGTGCTGCGCTGGAACTTCTCGAATATCGAGGTGCGCACCGATCCGGCAGGCAACCGCACATTCCACAAGGGCAAGTCACGGGACAAGATCGATGGGGCCGTAGCATCTGCAATGGCGGTGGCTCGCTGTGCCGCTGATGACGGGGCGCTGACCACAAATGCAGAATGGTTCACAGACGATATGTGGACGGTATAGGAGGCGAACATGGATGACGAACGGCTGGTAGTCGCGCTCGAAGCTCGTATTCGGGACTTCGAGAAAAACATGCTCAAGGCCGAGCGGCGGGGCACGCAGTCATATCAGAACCTTCGGCGTGGCTCCCGCCTGTCTACCACCGCCATGGAGCGCGACATGGTTCGATCCACGACGCGGATCAACCAGGCGCTTGCAACGACATCCTCGCGCATCGGTGCATTCGGCAAGGCTTTCGCTGCCGGGGCGGTCGCGGCGGGCATGGCAGCGATCACTACTGGCGCGACACGGGCCGTGCGCAGCATGGCCGAGATTGATCGCGAGGCAAAGCGCGCGGGTCTCAGTGTCACAGCGTTCCAAGAACTGAAGTTTGTTTCTGAGCAGAACCGGATCGAAGTCGATCAGATGGTCGACGGTCTGAAAGAGTTGCAGCTTCGCGCTGACGAATTTGTCGTTACCGGGAAAGGGCCGGCTGCCGAGGCGTTCGCCCGATTGGGGTATGGTGCGACCGCTCTCAAGCGCCGTCTCGAAGATCCCGAGGAATTGTTTACCGACATCATCGGGCGCATGAAGGATCTGGATCGGGCCGGGCAAATCCGCGTGGCCGATGAGGTATTCGGCGGCACCGCCGGTGAGCGGTTCGTGGAATTGCTCTCGCTTGGCGCGGATGGTCTGAGGCGAATGCGTGAGCGTGCGCATGACGTTGGGGCCGTGATGGATAGCGAGGCCATTGCCAAGGCGGCGGAGCTGGATCGCAAGTTTGCCGAGATCACCCAACGGGTCGCCAATCTCGGCAAAAGCATTGTGGTCAATGTCGCGGGCGGGATCGAGGAAGCCCTGACCATCGATATTGACGATATATTCGGATCGGCTGAGCGTGCCATAGCCATGATGGGCGAGGAAAACTATCGCGCCATGAAGGCATCCGATGAAGCCACGGAAGCGCACGCGAGCACCGTTGAGGATTTGCAGGAGACTTACGAGGAACTGTTCCGAGCGATCAACGCGGCCACCGGCCCGACCGGCATTCGCCTCATGGATGTTGCGGATATCGACCAAGCACATGACTTGGCCGCGATCTTGCAGGAGATCGATGGAAAGATGCGCGCGTTCCAAACCGGGGAGGCGAATGCGGAAGATTTCGAGGATGCGGTTTCCGATCTTATCGGAGAGGCCCAGGACCTGATCGGAGAATTGTCAGAGGTCGATGCGCAGCGCTTCGGAAACGTGATCGGGGCCATCGGCGGTATTGCGGACGCGCTGGCAACGGCTTCCAGAAACGCCATGACATTGCGGGGCAACCTGCCGGAGGGAGATTCAAACCTTGTCGATTATGGTCCTCAGAATGGCCGAAAACCCGCTGTCACGATTCGCCCGAACAAGTATGCCCCGACAACCTCTTTGCGGCCCCGGCTGCCCGGCGTGGATGCGAGCTTCGGCAACACGGCTGACCGTGCTGGCGGCGGGGGCGGTGCGCGTGAAGATGTCGATCAGTTCCGGAAAGAGATCGAGAAAACACGGGCTGCGATTGCGCAACTTGAGGCCGAGGCTGTAGCGCTTTCTGCTGTTGCCGCCTCTGGATATGAATTCGGCGATGCCGTCGATTATGCCAGGAAGAAAGCCGAACTGCTCTATGAGGCCCAGGAGGCCGGGAAAGAGCTGACGCCCGAGTTGCGTAGCGAGATCGACACACTGGCGCAGTCCTATGCCCAGGCGGGCAATGCTGCCAGAGATGCTGCGGATCGCCTCAGCGACGTTGCCGAGAACGCCGCCACCGGTGCGGATGCCATGTCCGATCTGTTCCTGGGCATTCTTGATGGATCGATGTCTGCCGAAGAGGCTCTGAAACGACTCGTCGTGCAACTCATCGAGGCGCAGGTCAGGTCTGCCTTCCTCGGCGGCGCAGGCGGTGGTGGGGGCATATTTGCGGCCATCGGCAGCCTGTTGACCGGTGGACGTGCAACCGGTGGTCCGGTGCTGGCCGGATCGGCCTACATGGTTAACGAGCGCACGCCCAGGAGCGAGATATTCGTGCCGGGCCAGAACGGGGCGGTCCTGAACGTACCGCAGGCTCAGGCGGCACTCAGGCAGCAAACCTCCCAAACGGTGGTGACCCCTCAGAATGGGCCGACTGTGGAGCAACACATTCACCTGTCGCCCGGTTTGCAGGAAACGGTGCAGGCGGAAGTCATGCGCGCCGCTCCTTCGATCCGGGACGCTGCCGTGGCGGCGATAAAAGATGAACGACGCAGAAGAGGGCCAAACTGGACATGACGATATCTTATCCACTTGAACTGCCCACTCCCTCCGGGTTTGAAGGCGTACAGATCAGCATGTTTGATGTGGTGGCGGTAGACCGGTCACCCTTCACGCTTCAACAGCAAGTGATTGACTGGGGCGCGCAAATGTGGCGCGGTGAGTTGCGCTTGCCGCCGCTGGATGCCGACGAGGCCGCCGAATGGGAAGGGTGGCTTGGTGCCCTGCGCGGGCAGCGCGGCACATTCCTGCTCGGGGATCCGGGCCGACCGGCTCCACGGGGTACCGCGACATCCGGCGCGGTGACCGGCAGTGCGGGCGATGAAACGGTATCTGTGACCTTGAACGGGACGCTGCTTCGCGGGGATGTTTTCCAACTCGGCATCGGTGCGGATGCCCGGCTTCACAAGGTCGTTCAGGATTGCAGCGGGTCCGGTAGCATGGAGATTTGGCCGGTTCTGCGCAAAGACCGGACAGCTGCCGCGATGACGTTGACCGATGCCAAGGGTAACTTTCGCCTTGCGTCCAATGATCGCGCCTGGGGGATTGCTGGCGGCGGTTGGCGCAGCTTCATCATCCCGGTGGTGGAGGCCGTATGAAACGCCTGGAGAAATCCCTCTGCGCCGCCCTGCGCGATCATCTGGCCGGCAGCTCCCTGCGCCTGCAATCGGAGTATCTGCCGATCTGGGATGCGTTTCTGGCGCTGTCGCGTGCGCGCTCCTGCGGGCCAACGGGGCCGAACCCCATCGGGTATCCCGAGATCGACGCCTATGCGCGCCTTATGCGCCTGCCGCTTGAGCCACGCCATGTGGCCTGTATCGCCGCCATGGATCGAGTCTGGGTGGATCAGGTTTATCGTGGCCGGAACGTTCCGGAGGGAGTGAAGGTGCTGCCGCAACGGTCCGGCCAGGCGCTTACCCCCGGCCTGTTCGATGCGATGATAGGGTGATCGTGAGTTTGGTGAGTGGGTGGATGCTAACGCGCTCCGACAAGTTGTCGGTGCGGACGGATCACTTCGCGAGGTTCACGACCCCGAGCGCGCCGCTGCCATGTGGGCCGCTGCCAACTCCGACCAGTTTGCCGAAGCTAAAGCGAACAGCAAGGCCCGGGCGCTGCGCGGCTGGCATGACCAATGGAAAAAGAAGGTAGTGACAGAATAGATCGCTATTTCCCGTTTCGGATGAAAGAAACTGCCCCATCGACAATGTGAGCTGAGAAGTCAAAATTCAAATGCTGCAATGTTTGGTTTAGCATTTCTTCATTGGCGATTTGATCGTCAAGACTTTTCGCTGTGGTGATCTGTTTTAGAAGCTCAAGGAAATCTTCAGCGGTAAACATTTCCTCAGGATATTTTTCCTCAAGTGTGGAGACAATTTCAGAATTCATGGAGCGGCCATTTTTCTCAGCGGCAGCCTTGATCCGGTCCCGCATTCCATCGGGAAGGCGGACAACAAATTGATCTAGTTGCTTACTTGGTGCGCTCATGGTGTTCACTCCCTTTGTGATATGCAAATGCTATTATTTTTGCTTGACCGCAATGGTATGAAGTGCGTATTAATATGCATATGATATTAATAAGGTGTGAACATGAGCAAAATTAGGCAACTGCCGGTCCGCTTTCCTCTCGACGTGAAGACGTGGCTGGCGGAACAGGCTGCAAAGAACGGCAGCAGCCAGAACAGTGAAGTAATCCGCGCTGTCCGTGAGCGGATGGATCGCACCACCTACCAGCCAAACCAAGAGGAGGTATCCGATGCTACACCCTGAAACAAGAAAGACCGCCGGGATAGAGGCCCGAACGGTCTTTGATGAAATCCAGTCTGAAAGGAAATCAGAAGTGAATATACCGAAACACGACGACGAATGCAACTGTTTGCCTGCTGAATGGCTGGCGGAACTGGAGGACTTCCTTGCTCTCGCTGATGATGAACTTGAGGGGAAGCGCCCGACCTCCCGCAACATCGCACAAGCCCGTAGCTATCTGCGCCATGCGGCTTGCCGTGTTGAGCGCCTGATTGGGGGTGCGGCATGAGAGAACGCAAAATCAAAATGACCCGCCAGCAAATGCAAGACGAAGCGGGGATCATTCAAACCTTATTGAGTGCCGCACTATACATGCATTCCGAGCCGAACCGGGAGGATTTGTTTGTAATTATCGAGAAGGCTCAAGACCGCGCCTATCGTCTCAATATCGCGCTGGACGACGTGAACGCACCGGAGGGCATGGCATGATCACAAGGGATCACCTGATAGAAGTTGACCACTCTCTGGCCGAGATGCGGCAACTCGTGGATATGCTCGAACTGATTGGCAATGAGATGGGCGGTACGGTCATTGAGAACCCGCACTACGCCAAGATGCGTAATGCAACCTGTGGTGTGATCAACGCGGTAGCAGAGCGAGCCGACAGAGCAATGATGAATTTCGAGGCACTTTACAAATGTCTTCCGGAAGGGGCGAGGCATGACTGAGAGAAATTGGATGGAGGAGCACGGCAAGCTGGAAGACAAGCTGTCCGACGTCGCTAACCTCGTCGCAGCGTTGCAGATCGTCTCCTTCGAGATCGCGGGCGCTACACCTGACAGACCGATTAGCATGGAGCAAAGGAGTGCAGTGATAGGCATAAGCGATGCACTGGAAAGGCTGGTAGGTGCTGCCTGAATAAATGGGCAAGGAGCATAAAGTGTCGCTTGACCATTTGCTTTGCAATGCGTATAAAAGATCAAGCGACACTTTAACTTTGCGAGGCTAATATGAGCATCTATACAAGATATTTTTCTGCGGGTGAGGTTGCCCAGGCGTCAGGCATTACACCCTCTACCCTTCAAAACTGGATCAAGCGGGATGTGATCATCGGACACAAAATTGAAGGCGGTGGGTCGCAAGGTAAGCATCGCCGCTTTTCTTGGCACAACGTGATGGAGATTGCGACGGCAGCGGCGCTGGTGAAAGCTGGCGTTTCCGATCTTGGAGTCGCCTTCTATGCCGCTCAGTCCTTCGCGCACGTTGCCCATGCTGCGCCCTCGGGCAAACTGCAACGCCTTCCGGCGTTGCCCTATGATATTAGCTATGGTCGCACCTTGCTGTTTGTCGCTGGCAAACATTCCCAAATTACCACTTATAAACCAGGGTCCGATCCGTTCGTTCGTGTGGCATACGGGGGGCGTGATCGCGAAGCGTTCATCGTCGTGGATTTGCTTGCAGTGTTTGACCGGGTTTGTGTTTCGCTCGGACTCAATCCGCAAGAGGTGATGAGCCAGGCGGCTGCCAGGGGAGGTGCCTAATCAATGTCTTCCCGTCGCGCCACCATCACAGAAGCCGAACTGACCCGATACATCACAACGTATCGGGGCGCAGCCATTCCTGTGGTGCGCACTGAGATCGGACGTTGCGGTGGCTAACCTGCTCCCTCCATATACCACGCCTGCCGATCTGGCAGACCATTTCGGTGTGTCGGAGCGGACATTGCGGGGCACGATCCGCGACCTGGGTGCCTATGCTAAGCTGGGCCAGAAAACGATCCTGTTTCAGGAACACGTTGAACAGCTTAAGGAGGCCATGAAATGTCCCTCAAACTCTTCCAGCGCAATGGCGTCTGGTACTTCCGAGGAACTGTTGCCGGAAGGCGATTTTACCAGTCTGCAAAAACGACTGATCGGAAAATCGCGGAACGTATCAAAGCGGAAACCGAAGCCAAAGCGTGGCAACGTAGTTTCGATGGGCCAGGGGCAGGGCTGACGATGGCGCAGGTGTTCACGGCCTATCTGGATGCGGACAAGTCAGAGAGGTTCCTTCTCAAGCTGGCGCAGTATTGGAAAGATATGCTGGCGGAAGACGTGACGCCCGAACTGATCCGGCAGGCGGCGAAGAAGATTTATCCGAATGCGAATGAACCGACATGGAACCGGCAGGTGATCAAGCCGACGCAGGCCGCGATCAACCACGCGGCGGGGCTTGGTTGGTGTCAGCGCATTTCGGTGAAACGCTATACGGAAAACCCCGAGGTGAAGACACCGGCCACGGTGGAGTGGGTGCGTGCCTTTGCATCACAGGCCGATACGGATGGCCTGCCGCACCTGGGCGCGCTTTGCCTGTTCATGTTCGGCACAGCCGCGCGCGTCGGGGAGGCTTGCAGTCTGACCTGGCGCTATGTCGATCTGAACGCAGCAACGGCAGAACTGCACCTTTTCAAACCGACACCGTGGAAGCGCATCGCGCACCTGCCGCCCGAAGTCGTGGTCGCGCTGGCGAACATTCCCAGCAACCGAAATCCGGATGATCCGGTATTCGGCTACTCGGGCCGGGGCAGCGTTCGGGGGCCGTGGAACAATGTTTGCAGGCGCGCGAAGATCGAGCGTTTGACCCCGCACTGCTGTCGGCATGGCTTTGCCACGTCAATGCTGCAAGCGGGTATCGACGTGAAGACGGTGGCGGATATGGGCGGCTGGAAAGATGCCACTACGGTACTTCGTACCTACGCCCATGCCATGAAAGACCCGAGCATCACCAACGTGCTTTTTGGTGCAAAATCGGTGCAAGGTGAAGACTATGATCTTCCAACTATCCGAAATAAAAGGAGAAAATAAAAAATGCCTATGCCCCTCGTTGGGAGGGGTGTCCCGCGGATCGGAACGGGCTCAGTCAGGGACTTTCGCACGCGCTGGAATGACGCTAGAACGCCGCTCGAGCGATTAAACGCGACCTCTTTGACTATGATCGGAAACCTGCCCCCATGTTCATCGCCACGCTGATTGCGCCTGAGGGTGCTTTGGATCCTGCCCTTGTGGATGCCCTGCGCAACGCCTGGGGTGGGGGGGACGCGCAATGGTTGTCGCCCGACGAGGCGGCAGAGTTTTCGCTGGCCGAAATTCCCTCGAACCGCTGGAAGGTCTGGGCGGACCTGCAACAGCAAAAGGTCGATCTGGTCATCCAGCCCGCCGAGGGGCGGCGCAAGAAAATGCTGCTGGCCGACATGGACAGCACCATGATTCAACAGGAATGCATCGACGAACTGGCCGAGGTCGCGGGTGTGGGCGAGCATGTCCGGGATATCACCGCGCGCGCGATGAATGGCGAACTGGATTTCGAAGGCGCGTTGCTTGAACGGGTGGCGCTTCTGAAAGGGCTGGACGAGGCCGTGATCGCGCAGGTTCTGGCCGAGCGCATCACCTATATGCCCGGCGGCAAGGCTCTGGTGTCGACGATGAAGGCGTATGGCGCGCGCTGCGTGCTGGTGTCGGGGGGCTTTACCGCCTTCACCGCCAGGGTCGCCACCGATCTGGGCTTTGACGAAAACCGCGCCAACACCCTGTTGATCGAGGGCGGCAAACTGACCGGTGACGTGACCCGCCCGATCCTTGGCCGTGCCGCCAAGGTAGAGGCCCTGGAAGAGATCAGCGCCGGCCTTGGGATCACCGAGGCCGACGTGATCGCCGTGGGTGACGGGGCCAACGATCTGGGCATGCTGGGCCGGGCGGGCACCGGCGTGGCGCTGCATGCCAAGCCCTCGGTTGCCGAACAGTGCGACGTGCGGGTGAACCACGGCGATCTGACCGCACTTTTGTACCTTCAGGGATACACTCGCGACAGCTTTGCCGCGCCCTGAGTGAAACGCTTGATAAGCCATCAGTTTTCGGGCATCGTCCGGTTCATTCCAGCAGCAAATCCTGGGGGATGAGTTGTAAGGGGTTTTAGGGTGGCCGAGATCGAAATTTTCGTGACCGGGGACGAGGTGGGGACCTTTTCCAGCGTCTCGACAACAGGCAATGACAACGGGATGAAAGTGACACTGACCGGCGTTCAGACGCTCGGCTCGGCGACTGACATCTTTCGTGTCGTGATCCGACAAGTCAATCCGGGTGACAATCTGTTCTCGAACGGGCAATTCGTCGATATTTACGCATGGCCCGCAAGCGATCCGCCCGCGCCGCCGATCTATTCCAGCCTGAATCCGCAGCACGATCAGTTTCAGGGCCGTGCGTCCTCGGGCGAGCATCAGATCATGACCAGCCCCGCGAATATCGTGTTCGATGTGAACGGCCTGACCTCGGGAACCATGCAATACGGCCCCGGTCTGGAGCCGCCCCGCGATCAGCAATTGGCGTTCGATACCTTTTCGCCAGACCCGCCGGTCTTTCCCTGCTTCGCCGCCGGAACGCTGATCGAAACCGATACCGGCCCGCTGCCGGTCGAAATCATCCGCCCCGGCGATATGGTCCGGACTCTGGATCACGGGCTTCAGCCGGTGCGCTGGGCCGGTCACCGCACGGTGCCGGGGCGCGGTCTTATGGCCCCTGTGGAAATATCGGCAGGGGCTTTGGGCAACCGGCGCAAGCTGGTGGTGTCGCCGCAACACCGGATGCTGGTCGAAGACTGGCGCGCCGAGATGTATTTCGGCCAGCCGCAGGTGTTGGTCGCGGCGGTGCATCTGGTCAATGGCGATACCATCCGGCAGGTGCCCCGGCGGCGCGTGTGCTATGTGCATCTGGCTTTTGACCGGCACGAAGTGATCATGGCCGAAGGTATCCCGAGCGAAAGCCTGTATCTGGGCGCACTGGCGCAAGAGGCGCTCAGCACCGCCGAACGCGCCGAAATCGCCGCCCTGTTCCCTGAATTGACCGGTTCGGCCGAACCCGCGTCAAATGCTTTGGCCCGCCCGGCGCGGCGTTGCCTGCGCCGATGGGAAACCGCGCTGGTCGCCTGAATTTCCGGCAATCGGGCCGTATACCGCTGAGGCGTCCCGGATTGATCGCGCGGCCGCTTGCAGCCCGCGCCGGGCTGCCCCATATCACGCTGCATGAGCGAACAGGCAAACACGGATCAATTTGTAATGCGGGCAAAAGTGGCGTCGGTCATCGACCGGCAGGCGGTGCAGAATTTCATCCTTGGCGTCATCCTGTTCAACGCGGTGATCCTCGGTATGGAAACCTCCGACAGGCTGATGCAGGCCGCAGGCCCGTTGATCGTGACGCTGGATTCGATCTGCCTCGCCATCTTCGTGGTCGAGATCGCGGCCAAGCTCTATGCCCGTGGCGGCGGGTTTTTCCGCAGCGGATGGAACATCTTCGATTTCGTGATCGTCGGCATTTCCCTGATCCCCGCCGCACAGGGCCTCAGCGTGCTGCGGGCCCTGCGTATCCTGCGTCTGTTGCGCGTGCTGTCGGTCACCCCGTCGCTGCGTCGCGTGGTCGAAGGGCTGATGAACGCACTGCCGGGCATGGGGTCGGTGTTCCTGCTGATGGGGATCATCTTCTATATCGGCTCGGTCATGGCGACCAAGCTGTTCGGCGCGGCCTTTCCTGACTGGTTCGGCACGCTTGGCCTGTCGGCCTATTCGCTGTTCCAGATCATGACGCTGGAATCGTGGTCGATGGGGATCGTGCGCCCGGTGATGGAGGTATATACCCACGCCTGGGCTTTCTTTGTACCGTTCATCCTGGTCACTACCTTCGCCGTGGTGAACCTTGTGGTGGGCCTGATCGTGAACTCCATGCAGGACGCGCACCACGAAGAGGACGCCGAGAAAACCGATACCTACCGTGACGAGGTTTTTGCCCGGCTGGATCGCATCGAAACTCTTCTGAACGAGCGCGCCAGGCGATAGCCGAAAGCCCGGCTGTCATGACCGTATCGCGCTAGACGAAACCTTCGCCGTTGCAGATCGAACAGCGGGTGAATCTTCGCCCGAAACACCCCTGGCAAGCGGTCGTCTGTGTCTTTCCGAAAATGTCGCGGCCCGTCACGACCTGACCGGCGCCCAGGCAGATCTGGCAGGACGCATTGCCCGAGCCGCGGCAGCGATGACAGCGCCGCGGAATGTGCCGGGTTTGGTGTTTTCGCGCAGCCGTATGGTTTTTCCTCATCGTTCAAACCAATCCGAAACGCCCCCGTCAGAGGCTGGCGTTCTGCGCCAGCGTTCAGGCCCAATCGGCGGATATTACTGCCAATCGGCGGTGATTCTGTGGCAAACAGCGGGCAGGGCTGTGGCGCGGAGACCCGCACAGGCCGAGCGCCGCGGCGCTGTGCATTGTTCCGGTTGCAAGGCCAGGTCCTAGCGCGAGCGCGTCAGTTCAAGGAACACGTCCTGCAAATCGGCCTGCTCGGTTTTCACGTCACGAATGCGGATGCCCGCGCCGCGCACCGCCTCCAGCACCGCTTCGGCGGGCGTCTCGCGGGATTGATAGCTCAGCGCCAGCGATCCGTCAGGGCGCGTTTCCACCTCGATGCCGGGGGCCTCGGGCAGGGTGGCCGCCTCGTCTTCGGGGTGGATGATCATGGTCTTGCTGTCCAGCCGCCCCAGCAGGTTGGCCGTGCTGTCGCGCGCCACCACTTCGCCGAAATTGATGATCGCGATTTCGTCGCACATCTCTTCGGCCTCTTCCAGATAATGGGTGGTCAGGATCACCGTCATGCCCTGTTGGTTGAGGCGACGCACGTTTTCCCACAGCATCTGGCGCAGTTCGATATCCACCCCCGCCGTCGGTTCGTCCAGCACCAGAACATGGGGCTGATGCACCAGCGCCTTGGCCAGCAACAGCCGCCGCCGCATGCCCCCCGACAGGGTGCGCGCATAGGCTTCGGCCTTGTCTTCCAGCCCGACCAGCCGCAGGATCTCGTCGCTGCGGCGCTGCGATTTGGGCACCCCGTACAGCCCCGCCTGCACCTCGAGCGCGGCGCGCGGGGTAAAGAACGGATCGAGGTTCAACTCCTGCGGCATCACCCCGATCGAGGCGCGGCTTTGCCGGGGATTCACATCCTGATCGAAGCCCCAGATCGTCACCTGCCCGGCGGTTTTCACCACCAGCCCGGCCAGAATGTTGATCAGCGTCGATTTCCCTGCCCCGTTGGGGCCGAGCAGGCCAAAGACCGATCCGGCGGGAATCTCCAGATCGACCCCTTTCAGCGCCTGTTTCGCCGGTGCGCCGCGCCCGGCGGCATAGGTTTTCTGCAAGCCCCGGATTTCGATGGCGTTCTGACTCATTGGTGCCCTTGCCCCTGCCTGTCGGATCAATCATATTCGGACCTAGTGGAATTGCAGGCAAAAGGAAACGCCAGATGGTGACGAAAGCCCCCGAGACACGGATCGTTGACAGCTATCGTGTTGCCTGTGACGGCGGCGAGGGCGCATTGGGCCATCCGCGCGTCTGGCTGTCGGTATCGCATGAAACGGGCTATGTCGAATGCCCTTACTGCGATTGCAAATACATCCATAAGGACTTCGAAGGTGAAGCCTCGGCCGCCTGAACCGGACCCTGTTCCCGACCGGCGTTCGTTCTTGATGACGGGTGTCACGATACTTGCCATGGCGGGGCTCGGAATTTCCTCGTGGCGTTTCATCGACAAGCTGCGCACCCCCGATTTCGATTTCAAACCCTATCCCGACCTGCCGGGGTTCCGTCAGCTTGAGGGCGGCCCGGTATCGCGCGGGGTTCCGGCACTGGTCGGGCTCGACCCGTCGGAGCGGCCGCAAATCGTTTCCGGCGAAGCGCTCTGTGCGGCGCTTTTTTCCGCGCCGCGCCAGACGGGCGATCTGCCGATCGCTTATTTTTCGGATTATCGGTGCAGCATCTGCCGTCAGGTCAGCCCACGGCTGCACGCGTTGCAGGACAGCGCGCCGGTGGCGATCACCTGGCACGAGCTTCCGCTGTTGGGGGCGGCATCGCTGCGGGCCGCCCGCGCCGCGCTGGCCGCAAGGAAACAAGGGGCCTACGATGCGTTTCACAACAGGTTGATGGATTCGCCCTTCCTGCCCAACAATGCCTATCTGCGCGCTGTGGCCGGCGAAGAAGGGGCGAACCCCGACCAACTGATCGCCGATATGGAAGACCTGGCAGTGACCCGGCAACTCGGCATGACGGCAGCGCTTGCGTCGCGCTTCGGATTCTTCGGCACGCCCGCTCTGGTGGTCGGGCGCACGGCCTTCATGGGAGATATCGGCCAGCGCCAGCTCAAGGCCCTGATCGAGCTCGAGCAACAGAATGCCGCTACCTTGCCTTGCCCGGTAACGGGTTGATCAGTTACCGGCTGCCAAAATCGCCTTCCGATCTCAGGGCGCACCGGTTGCCGTCCGGGTCGTGAAACTCGGCCATCATGCCCCAGTCGTGCTTGCGAACGCTCACCTCCACCCCTCTGGCGACAAGCTCCGCCGCTGCGGCCTCGACATCGCGCACATTGAAACGAAACTTTGTCGGGCAGGTTTCGGGCGTTTTCCCCTCGGTCCGGGCGGTGCCGCCCGGTTCCACCATCAGGTAGGCGCCACCCATGTCGAAACAGGTCAGTCGCTCGCCTGGGCGATCGAATTCGAACAGCAGGGGCAGGCCCAGAACCTCGCCATAAAAGGTCACGCAGGCGCGATAGTTTTCAGTGTTCAGGATAACGCCGGTCCTGTCGGTTTCCATGATGCGGTCCCATGTGGCTGGTAACGGAAATTGTCGGCAAGGTAGCGCCGCGCGACACCCGCGACCACATCGAATACGCAGGAACCCGCTGGAAGCGCGCGCCACTTCGTGGCAATACCAAGACCGCAGGACAATCCAAACGGGGGCGATCATGGGCAATTCATTCGGCAAGGGGTGCCACCTGCACCTGATCGACGGCTCGGCCTTCATCTTCCGGGCCTATCACGCCCTGCCGCCGCTGACGCGCAAATCCGACGGGCTGCCCATCGGGGCGGTCTCGGGCTTTTGCAACATGTTGCAGCGCTACATCGACGGCAACAACACCAGCGACGACGCCCCCACCCATATCGCCGTGATCTTCGACAAGGGCAGCCACACCTTCCGCAACGATCTTTACGATCAGTACAAGGCCAACCGCGAGGCGATGCCCGAAGACCTGCGCCCGCAAATCCCGCTGACCCGCCGCGCGACCGAGGCGTTCAACATCGCCTGCAAGGAACTGGAAGGGTACGAGGCCGACGACATCATCGCCACCCTGTCCTGTCAGGCGCGCGAGGCCGGTGGGCGCGTCACGATCATCTCATCCGACAAGGACCTGATGCAACTGGTCGGCGGCGGCGTCGAAATGCTGGATGCCATGAAAAACCGCCGTATCGACGTTGAAGGCGTCGAGGAAAAGTTCGGCGTCGGGCCGGATCGCGTGGTCGATGTGCAGGCTCTCGCGGGCGACAGCGTCGATAACGTGCCGGGTGCGCCCGGCATCGGCATCAAGACCGCCGCGCTGCTGATCAACGAGTTCGGCAGCCTTGAGGAACTGCTCGACCGGGCCGAAGAGATCAAACAGCCCAAGCGCCGCCAGACCCTGATCGACAAGCGCGAGCAGATCGAACTGTCCAAGAAACTGGTGCAGCTCGATTGCGACACCCCGCTCGATTTCACGCTCGATGATCTGGAACTGCGCGAGCCCGACACCGACACCCTGCTGGCGTTCCTGGCCGAGATGGAATTCCGCACCCTCTCCAAACGCATTGCCGACTCCCTGGGCGTCGAGGCCCCGGTGATCCCCGATACCAACCCCGCAGGCGCCGACCCGGCCGAAGAAGACCCCGAATGGCCCGCCATTGACCCCGACGCTTACGAACACGTCTCGACGATGGAGGCGCTGAACGCCTGGATCGACCGTATCCGCGCCCGTGGGTACGTGGCGGTGGACACCGAAACCACCTCGCTCAACGAAATGCAGGCCGATCTGGTGGGCATCTCCCTGTCGGTCGATCCGGGGCAGGCCTGTTACATCCCGCTCACGCATCGCGACGGGGCGTCCGACGACCTGTTCAGCACCGATGCGCTGGCCGAAGGGCAGTTGCCGCTCGACGATGTGCTGGCCGCGCTCAAGCCGGTGCTTGAGGATGACGCGATCCTCAAGATCGGCCAGAACATGAAATACGACGCCAAGATCTTCGCCCGCCACGACATCACCGTCGCGCCGTTCGACGACACGATGCTGATGTCCTACGCGCTGAACGCGGGCATTCACGGGCATGGCATGGACACGCTCTCCGAACGCTATCTCAGCCACACGCCGATCCCCATCAAGACCCTGCTGGGCAGCGGCAAATCGGCCATCACCTTTGATCGCGTGCCGGTGGCCGAGGCCGTGAAATACGCCGCCGAAGATGCCGATATCACCCTGCGCCTCTGGCTGACCTTCAAGCCGCAACTGCACCGCGAGAAAGTGACCACCGTCTACGAAACGCTGGAGCGCCCCCTCTCGCCCGTCCTCGCCCGGATGGAGCGCAACGGCATCAAGGTGGATCGCGAGACCCTGTCGCGCATGTCCGGCAAGTTCGCCCAGAAAATGGCCGAACTCGAAGAGGAAATTCACGAACTCGCAGGCCGCAAGTTCAACGTCGGATCGCCCAAGCAACTGGGCGAAATCCTGTTCGACGAAATGGGCCTCGACGGCGGCAAGAAGGGCAAGACCGGCGCCTATGCCACCGGCGCCGACGTGCTCGAGGATCTGGCCACCGAACACGATCTGCCCGCCCGCGTGCTGGACTGGCGCGCGCTCTCGAAGCTGAAATCCACCTATACCGACGCGCTTCAGGATCATATCGACCCGGACACGGGCCGCGTGCACACCTCCTATGTCCAGACCGGGGCGAATACCGGGCGTCTGGCCTCGACCGATCCGAACCTGCAAAACATCCCCGTGCGCAGCGAAGAAGGCCGCCGCATCCGCGAGGCCTTCGTCGCCGAGCCGGGCAATGTTCTGGTCAGCCTCGACTATTCCCAGATCGAATTGCGCATTCTCGCCCATGTGGCTGACCTTCCGGCGATGAAACAGGCGTTCAGGGACGGTCAGGACATCCACGCCATGACCGCCAGCGAAATGTTCGACGTACCGATGGACGAGATGACCCCGGACATCCGCCGTCAGGCCAAGGCGATCAATTTCGGCGTAATCTATGGTATCTCGGGCTTTGGCCTTGCCCGCAACCTGCGCATCCCCCGCTCCGAGGCGCAGGGCTTTATCGACCGCTATTTCGAGCGCTTCCCCGGTATCAAGACCTACATGGACGACACGGTGGGCTTCGCCAAAGAGCACGGTTTCGTCCAAACGCTCTTTGGCCGGAAAATCCACACCCCCGAGATTTCGGCCAAGGGTCCGCGCGCCGGGTTCGCCAGACGCGCCGCGATCAACGCGCCCATCCAAGGCACCGCCGCCGACATCATCCGCCGCGCCATGATCCGCATGCCCGACGCCATTCAGGGCCAGCCCGCCAGGATGCTGTTGCAGGTGCATGACGAACTGATCTTCGAAGTGGCCGAAGACGCCACCCGCAAACTGATCGACACCGCCCGCGAGGTGATGGAAGGAGCCGCGCTGCCGGCGGTCAAGGTGGACGTGCCCATGGTCGTGGATGCCGGGCAGGGGGCCAACTGGGCGCAGGCGCACTGACCGAAAGGCCGGCGGGGGGCTTCCCCATGCGCGAAACAGCGGCCGCAGGCCGCCATACATCGCCGTGCCGCCCCCCGGCGATGCACGTCTCACCGCACGAGGCCTAAGCCCTGTCGCGCCTTTCCCGACCCTGCCCCAAGGACGCGTTGCACAGGCCAAGCCCTGCGTTTTTTGCAGTCCCGTTATGCCCCGGCCCTGATGACGTTCCCGGATCATTCCCTGCCGTTTCTGCAACACGGCAATTTGGCGAATCGGCTAGGTGCGTGCATTCTTGCCACCTGTCTTCGCCAAAAGGTATCCCATGGCCCGCAAAACCAAACTGATCCTCTGCCCCGTCAACCTGCGCCACGTAAAACTCGAATACAACGCCTATACCGAGGCCGTTGAAATGGCCCAACGGCGCGGCGCGAAACTGATCGTCGCCACCGTCGCGCCCGAGATCGAGCGCAACCTGAACATCTACGATTCCGACAAATACTGGACCGAGGAATTGAAGAAATTCATCGCCGCGCATCCCGCCGAAGGGGTCGAGGTGGAAACCGTCGTCCGCAAAGGCGCGACGCACCGCCAGATCGTCAAACTGGCCGATGAGCGCAATGTCGATGTGATCGTGATGGAATCGGCCAACCCCAAAGTGTCCGATTACCTGCTGGGCACCACCGCCAGCCATGTCGTCACCCATGCCGAATGCTCGGTCTACGTGGTGCGCAACTAGGCCAATGTCACACCTGACCGCCGGGCCGATTGGAAAACCGGCGGTCAGGTAATCCAGCCGATCCCGTCCCCGGTGCGCCCTTCGGGGGCGTATTCGCCGCTCACGAACCCGGCATAACCATCCGAATCGAGCCGCGCAAAGAATGCGGGGTAATCTATCTCTCCGCCTGCCGGTTCGTGCCGCCCCGGATACCCCGCCACCTGCACATGTGCCGCCCGGTGGCCATGCGCGGCCCATGTGCCCATCACGTCGCCGGTGATGCGATGCGCATGGTAGGCGTCGAATTGCAGCGCGAGATTGGGCGCGCCCACGGTGTCCAGCACCTCGGCGGCCAGATCGAAATCGTCCAGGAAATAGCCCGGCATGTCATGGGTGTTGATCGGCTCGATGGTCAAGGGCTGTTCGGGCGCGGTGGCGGCGGCCCAGGCGAGGTTGCGGATGAAGGTATCGCGCGCTTCCAGCCCCCCGGCGACACCGGCCATCACATGGATATGCCGCGCCCCCAGTACCTGCGCATAGCGCAGCGCACGGCGGAAATCGTGGCGAAACCGCTCCTCGCCGCCGGGAATCGCGGCAAAGCCCCTGTCGCCCCCCGTCCAGTTGGGCGGCGGCGTGTTGATCAGGATCAGAGGCAGGCCCGCCCGGTCCAGCGCCTGCCGGATCAGATGCCCCGGCTCGTCATAGGGAAACAGGATCTCCACCCCCGCAAACCCCGCATCCCGCGCCGCCGCCGGGCGCTCCAGCACCGGAAGTTCGCGAAACAGCATCGACAGGTTGGCGGCAAAACGGGGCATCGCGGTCAGGTCTCCGGCAAGTCGTCTTCGGGGATCACCGGAAAGAATTCGCCGCCCGACCACAGCCCGAACCAGCCGTCCCGCCGCGCGCCCAACTCGATCAGGCGATAGAAACTCTTGCGGTCGATCAGCGCCTCCAGCCCTGCGCGGATCATCACATAGGGCGAAGGTTCGCCGGTTTCGCCATCGCGCTCCACCCGGATCGGGTTTTCCGCCCCGGCCACCACGCGATCCCCCACATTGGTCTCGAAAATCAGCTCCTGCGCGGGGCCGTCGCCCTCGGCCTCGACATCCACGGCGACAAACGGCGCGTCCTCGACGGTGATTCCCACCTTTTCCACCGGCGTGACCAGGAAAAACCTGTCGCTCTCGCGCTTGAGGATGGTGGAAAACAGCCGGACCAGCTCGGGCCGGTTGATGGGCGAGCCCTCGTGAAACCACGTTCCGTCCCGCGCGATGCGAATGTCCAGATCGCCCATGAACGGCGGATTCCACCGGTCCACCGGCGGCAATCCCTTGCCCTGAGCCGCCCGTGCCGAGGCGGCAAGGCTCTCTGTTGACAGGGTCGTGATCCGGTCTTTGCTCATTGCTTTTGCCATTTCATCTGTGCGCGATACACTCTTAGATGAACGATATAGCCTGACAGGGAGTTTTGCCATGACCGATGACGCCGATCTGCTGGCCGGGATCGAAGCGCTCGAAGACAAGCTGGCGCAGGCGCGCGCCTCGATCACCCGCCGCTTCATCGGGCAGGAACGTGTGGTCGACCTTTCGCTTTCGGCGCTGCTCAGCGGCGGGCACGGGCTTCTGATCGGCCTGCCGGGGCTGGGCAAGACGCGGCTGGTCGAAACCCTGTCCACGGTGATGGGTCTCAACGCCAACCGGGTGCAGTTCACCCCCGATCTGATGCCCGCCGACATCCTCGGCTCCGAGGTGCTGGAAACCGGCGCCGACGGCACACGCACGTTCAAGTTCATCCCCGGCCCGATCTTCTGCCAGCTTCTGATGGCCGACGAAATCAACCGCGCCAGCCCGCGCACCCAGTCGGCGCTGTTGCAGGCCATGCAGGAACGTCAGGTCACCGTCGCCGGGCAGGACCGCCCGCTCGATCCGCCGTTCCACGTTCTGGCCACGCAGAACCCCATCGAACAGGAAGGCACCTATCCCTTGCCCGAGGCTCAGCTCGACCGTTTCCTCGTGCAGATCGACGTGCCCTATCCAGACCGCGACACCGAGCGTGACATCCTCCTCGCCACCACCGGCGCCGAAGAGGCGAGTTCGCATCAGGTATTCACCCCCGCCGAACTGATCGCCGCCCAAACCCTGCTGCGCCGGATGCCGGTGGGCGAATCGGTGGTCGAATGCATCCTCGACCTGGTCCGCGCCTGCCGCCCCGAAGACGACAGCGCCTCCGAGGCCGTGCGCCGGGACGTGGCCTGGGGGCCGGGGCCGCGCGCCGCGCAGGCCCTGATGCTGACCGTTCGCGCCCGCGCCATGTTGCAGGGCCGCCTCGCCCCCGATACCGACGATGTCGCCGCCATGGCGCAGCCGGTTCTGGTCCACCGCATGGCGCTGAACTTCGCCGCGCGGGCACGGGGCGAAAGCCTCGACGGCCTGATCGCCGACACCGTCGCACAGGTCACCCGGATCGAGGCCGCAGCGTGACCCGATCCGCCCATCTTCGCGCCCGGTCCGAGGCCGAGGCAGCCGCTCTGCCCCCGCTCATGGCGCGGGCCGAGCATCTGGCCGGTACCGTCCTCCTGGGCGAACATGGCCGGCGGCGTTCGGGGATGGGCGACGATTTCTGGCAATACCGCCCGGTCATGGCGGGCGATGCGCTGCGCGATATCGACTGGCGGCGCTCGGGCAAATCCGACGCGCAGTTCGTGCGGCAACGCGAATGGCAGATCGCCCAAAGCGTGATGATCTGGGCCGATGACGCGGCCTCGATGCGCTTTGCCTCCAATGATGACCTGCCCGAGAAATCCGACCGCGCCCGCCTGCTGGCGCTGGCGGTCGCGATCCTGCTGAACCGCGCGGGCGAGCGTGTGGGCCTGACCGGCCATACCCTGCCGCCCCGTCGCGGCGGCGCCCAGATCGCGCGGCTGGCCGAGGCGCTCACGCAGGACGGCGACGAGGAATACGGCACGCCCGATCTGCGCGGGTTGCTGCCGCATGGCCGCGCGCTGTTCCTGTCGGATTTCATGGGCGAGATCGACGGCGTCAGCGCCGCCCTGACCAAGGCCGCCGACCGCGGTGTTCAGGGCGTCCTGCTGCATATCCTCGACCCTGCGGAAGAGGCCTTTCCCTATCGCGGGCGCACCATTTTCGAAAGCGTCGGCGGAACGTTCTCGCATGAAACGCTCAAGGCGTCCGATCTGCGCACCCGCTATCTGGATCGCCTCGCCGCCCGCAAGGACGAGCTGCAAACGCTGTGCCTCGCCACCGGCTGGCAATACGGGCTGCACCACACCTCGGACAGCGCGCAATCGGCCCTGTTGTGGCTCTATCGCGCCTTTGACGGGGGGCGCGCCTGATGCTGGGGCCCGTCGCCTTTACCGCGCCATGGCTGTTGCTGGCGCTGGCCGCGCTGCCGATCCTGTGGATCTTGCTGCGCGCCGTGCCGCCCGCGCCGATCCGCCGCCGCTTTCCCGGCGTGGCGCTCCTTCTGGGGCTCAAGGACGACGATACCGTGACCGACCGAACGCCGTGGTGGCTGCTCCTGCTGCGGATGCTGGCCGTGGCCGCCGTGATCGTCGGGCTGGCCGGTCCGGTGCTCAATCCGCGCGCTCAGGGCGAACAGGCGCAGACCGGCCCGCTCCTGATCGTGCTGGACGCCAGTTGGGCCAGCGCCCGCGACTGGCCCGCGCAATCGGCGCTGCTCGACGACATGCTGGCCGAGGCCGGGCGCAACGCGCGCCCCGTCGCCATCCTGCGCCTGACCGATCCACAGCCCGCCGCCTTCCGCGCCGCCGAGAACTGGCGCAGCCGCTTGTCGGGGCTGGTGCCGCAGGCATGGCCCGCCACCCCCGCGATGATGGAGCGCGCCCTCGCCGCGCTGCCCGAGGGCGATTTCGAAACCCGCTGGATGTCCGACGGGCTGGCCCGCGAGACACGCGCAGCCCTGCTGGCCGAACTCGAAACGCGCGGCCCCGTCACCGTCTACGAAAGCCCGGCCCCGATCCTCGCCCTTGCCCCGGCTGAAATCGAGGACAACGCCGTCAGGCTGACCGCACAGCGCGCCCGCACGGGCGCGGCGCGCGACATCACGGTCGAGGCGCATGGCCGCGATCCGCAGGGCCTGCCGCGCCTTCTGGCCACGCTCCCGCTGCGCTTCGATACGGATGCCACCACCGCCACCGGCGACCTGTCCCTGCCGGCCGAGTTGCGCGCCCGCCTCACGCGATTCGAAATCACCGGTCAGAACACCGCCGGGGCCGTCACCCTGACCGACGACAGCCTCAAGCGGCGCGAGGTCGCCCTGATCGCGGGCCGCGAAAACCGCGAAGGGCTGGAACTGCTCTCGCCGCTGCATTACCTCGAACAGGCGCTCATCCCTTCCGCCAACCTGCTGGACGGCGCGCTGATGGATGTTCTGCCAGCCAATCCCGATGTCATCGTTCTGGCCGATGTGGCCACCTTGTCCACCGCCGAACAGGACGCGCTTCTGGACTGGATGGATCAGGGCGGGCTGCTCCTGCGCTTTGCCGGGGCGCGCCTTGCCGCCTCGGACGTGTCGCGCTCGGATGAATCGCCGCTCCTGCCGGTGCGCCTGCGCGCCGGGGGCCGTACCGTCGGCGGCGCGATGAGCTGGGGAGAGCCGAAAACCCTCGCCCCGTTCGACGATGGCAGCCCCTTCGCGGGCCTGCCTGTGCCCGATGACGTCACCGTTTCGGCGCAGGTCATGGCGCAACCCGATCCCACGCTGGCCGACCGTGTGATCGCACAACTGACCGACGGAACGCCGCTGGTCACGCGCAAACGCGTCGGGGCGGGGCAGGTGGTGCTGTTCCATGTCACCGCCAATGCCGAATGGTCCACCCTGCCGCTGTCGGGCCTGTTCGTGCAGATGCTCGAACGCCTCGCCGTGTCCTCCGCCGTGGCTCTGCCCGACATGGCCGAGCTGCAAGGCACCACATGGCAGCCCACCCAGGTGCTCGACGGCTTCGGCAAGCTGCGCGATGCCGAAACCCTGCCGGGCATCGCCGGGGAACGGCTGATAACCGATGCGCTCGGCCCCGACCTGCAACCGGGGCTCTACGATGGGCCGGACCGCCGCTTTGCCCTCAACGTGATGCGCGCCGAAACCACGCTGGCCCCCGCCACATGGCCCGCCCGCGTGCCCGTCAGGGGGTTGGCCCGCGCGCCGGAAACCCCGCTTGGCGGCTGGCTTCTGGCGCTGTCGATGCTGCTTTTGATGGGCGATATCATCGCCTCGCTGGCATTGTCCGGGCGGCTCTGGCCCGCCCGCGCCGCCGCGCTGATCCTTGCCGCACTGATCCTGCCCGTGCCGGACACCGCTCAGGCGCAACAGGATATCGACAAGGAACTCGCCGCCGCTTCCGAAGTCGTCCTTGCCCATGTGCTCACCGGCGACCCCCGGCTTGACGACACCGCCCGCGCCGGGCTGTCGGGGCTCAGCGAAACCCTGTTTTTCCGCACCTCCGTCGAACCCGCCGCGCCCATCGGCGTCGATCTGGAAACCGACAATCTGGCGTTTTACCCGCTGCTCTACTGGCCCGTCACCCCGGATCAGCCGATCCCCTCGCACGAGGCCTATGCAAGGCTCAACGCCTACCTGCGGACCGGCGGCATGATCCTGTTCGACACCCGCGACGCCAACGTGGCGGGCTTCGGCGCGTCCTCGCCCAACGGGCAGATGCTGCAACGGCTGGCGCGTCCGCTGGACATCCCGCCGCTCGAACCCATCCCCGAGGATCACGTCCTGACGCGCACCTTCTACCTGTTGCAGGATTTTCCGGGCCGCCACTCCGGCCGCCCCGTCTGGGTCGAGGCCGCCCCGCCCGACGCCGAACAGGTCGAGGGCATGCCCTTCCGCAACCTCAACGACAACGTGACGCCGGTGGTCATCGGCGGCAACGACTGGGCCGCCGCCTGGGCGATGGACGACCGCGGCAACGCGCTGTTTCCCGTGGGGCGCGGCTATGCCGGGGAACGCCAGCGTGAAATGGCGTTCCGCTTCGGGGTGAACCTCGTGATGCACGTGCTGACCGGCAATTACAAATCCGACCAGGTGCACGTGCCCGCGCTTCTCGACAGGTTGGGCCAATGACCGGATCGGTGCTGTTCGACCCCCTCCTGCCGTGGCCGCTGATCGCGGCGCTCGGCGTGGCCCTGGCCGCCGGGATCGCCCTTGCGCTGTGGCGCGGGCTGTCGGGCTGGCCGCTCCGGGCGCTGGCCGGTCTGGCGATCCTCGCCGCGCTGTCCGGCCCGGTCTATCAGGTCGAGAACCGCGAACCGCTCAGCGATATCGTCCTGCTGCTCGAAGACCGCAGCGCCAGCCAGCAACTGGCCGACCGCGCCGCCACCACCTCACAGGCCGCCGAAGACCTCGCCGCACACCTCACCGCCCGCCCCAATACCGAGGTCCGGCGCATCCCCATTCCCGACGGGGCCGACAATAGCGGCACACAGGCCATGACCGCCCTCGCCGAAGCCCTGGCCGAGGAACCGCGCGGGCGCATCGCCGGCGCGATCCTGCTCTCCGATGGCCGCATCCACGACACCGACCGCGCCCCCGACCTGCCCGCGCCGCTGCACCTGTTGCACACCGGCCGCGAGACCGACTGGGACCGCCGCCTGACCATCACCAACGCCCCGGCCTTCGCCATCCTGGGCGAAGAGGTCACCATGACCCTGACCGTCACCGATGACGGTGCCGCCCCCGAAGGCGTGACCACCGTGCCGCTCGACATTTCCATCGACGGCGAAGAGCCGCGCCGCTTCAACGTCCCCCTGGGCCGCGATATCGACCTGCCCCTGACCCTGCCGCATGGCGGGCGCAACGTGCTGCAATTCACCACGCCCGAAGCGCCGGGCGAACTGACCGACCGCAACAACACCGCGCTCGTGCAGATCAACGGCGTGCGTGACCGCCTGTCGGTGCTGCTGGTTTCCGGCGAGCCGCACGCCGGCGGGCGCACATGGCGCAACCTTCTGAAATCCGACAGTTCGGTCGACCTGGTGCATTTCACCATCCTGCGCCCCCCGGCCAAGCAGGACGGCGTGCCCGTGCGGGAACTGTCGCTCATCGCCTTTCCCACGCGCGAGCTGTTCCTCGAAAAGATCGACGATTTCGACCTGATCATTTTCGACCGCTACAAGCGGCGCGGCATCCTGCCCTCGCTCTATCTCGACAACGTGCGCGCCTATGTCGAACAGGGCGGCGCGGTTCTGTTCGCCGCCGGGCCGGATTTCGCCAGCGCCGACAGTCTCTATCGCACGCCGATCCAGTCCATCGTGCCCGCGCGCCCCACCGCCCGCGTGATCGAACAGCGTTACCGCCCCGCCGTCACCGATCTGGGCCAGCGCCACCCGGTGACGGCCGGGCTCGAACGCGAATTCGACGGTGAATGGGGCCGCTGGATGCGCCAGATCGACGTCGAACAAACCTCGGGCGACATGGTGATGACCGGGCAGGACGACCGCCCGCTTCTGGTGCTGGACCGCGTCGGCGAAGGGCGTGTCGCGCTTCTGGCCTCCGATCACGCGTGGCTGTGGAATCGCGGCTACGAAGGCGGCGGCCCGCAACTGGAACTGCTGCGCCGCCTCGCCCACTGGATGATGAAGGAACCCGAACTCGAGGAAGAGGCCCTCTGGGCCGAGGCCACGGGCCAGAAAATGCGCATCATCCGCCGGTCTCTGTCCGATACCGTGGGGCCGGTGATCATCACCACCCCGTCGGGCGATACGGTCGAGCGCGATCTGGACGAGGTCAGCCCCGGCAGGTTCGAAACCCTTTTCGACGGCCCCGAAATCGGGCTCTACCGGCTGGAAAACGGCGATCAGACCGCCGTGATCGGCCTTGGCCCCGCCGCCCCGGTCGAGTTCGAACACACCATCGCCAGCGCCACACCCCTGCACCCCATGCTCGAACGCACCGGTGGCGGCGCCATGGCGCTCGAGGACGGTCTGCCCCGCATCCGCGACGTGCGCGCGGGCCGCCCCGCCTCGGGGCGCGGCTGGATCGGTCTGACCCCGCGCAACGCGTTCGAAACCCTGTCCGTCACCCAAACCCCGCTGCTGCCGGTCTGGGCCGTGCTGGCCCTGATCGCCGCGCTGACGGTCGGCGGCTGGCTGCGCGAAGGGCGGCGATAGCCCGCGCCACGGGTTGCAGGGCGCGCGCCGCTCCGGTCACAGCTCTTTCGTCGAAACGGTTTCCTGTTTCCGGGTGTCCTCCCAACGCGCCACCAGCGCCGCGCCCAGCCCCGCAAACCCGTCCTCCAGCGGGGTGCAATCCACCATGCGATCCACCCGGAAATGCCGCAGGTCGCGGCGCAATTCGCACCACCCGACCAGCATCGCGGTATCGACATAATAGATCAGAACCAGCGGCCAGACGGTGCGCGCGGTGCGCTCTTCCCTGGCGTCCTCGTAGGTCAGCCTGATCTTGCGCTCGTCGCGGATCAACTGGCGCAGGGCCGATAGATCGATCGCGGGCGTGGCCTCGACGCCCCAGCTCGACGCCACGAGCCGCCGTGTTCCGGGCGAGGTTTCGCTCAGCTTGCGCGAGGCGCGCCGCGCCGCCCGCCACAACCCCGGATCGCCGGTGCGCGCCACCATGCTCAGCCCCACGGCGACGGCGTCCGCTTCGTCAATGTCGAAATTGATTGGCGGCAGATCGTAGCCCTTGCGCATCACGTATCCGATTCCGGCCTCGCCAAGGATCGGGGTCTGCATGGCCTGCAATGTGGCGATGTCGCGATAGATCGTGCGCCGGGATACTTCCAGTTCCTCAGCCATTTCGCGGGCCAGAAGCGGGCGTTTGGCCCGCCTCAGAAGCTGGATGATCTCGAAGAACCTGTCGCTCTTGCTCATGGCGCACCCGTCGGTTTCCTGTGCGCCTATCAGATCACTGCTGACACATATATGGCAACAGGGATCGGATATCCCGGTCTCCGGCAAACCACACCGGAGTCCCGCCATGACCCTTTCCCGACCGGCATCACCAACATCCCCGGCCCGCAGCGCGGGCGTTGTCCTCGTGACCGTTTCCGCCATCGTGTTCAGCACCGCAGGCATCTTCACCAACGGCGTGGCGACCGGGGCCTGGGGCATCATCTTCTGGCGCGGACTGGCCGCTGCCGCCTTCACGCTGATCTACCTCGCCGTTCGGGGGCGCCTTGTCACGGAAATCCGGGCGTTCGGCAGGCCCGCCTGTCTCGTCGCCGTCCTGATGGCTGCCGGGACCGCCGCGTTCATTCCCGCATTCAAGCTCAGCAGCGTCGCGAATGTCGCCCTGATCTATGCCGCCGCGCCGTTCATGGCGGCCGGATTGTCCTGGCTTCTGATCAAAGAGGCCCCGACCCGCACCGTCGTCATTGCAAGCGCCACCGCCTTCATCGGCGTTCTGGTGATCGTATCCGGGTCTCTGGGCCGGGCGAGTCTTGCCGGCGATGCCCTCGCCCTTGTCATGACATGCATGATGGCCGGAACGATGGTGGTGTACCGCGCGTATCCCGACACCACCGCGGCACTGCCCGCCGCCTTGTCGTCCGTGCTGTTGCTGCCGGTCGCCGCGATGTTCGGCCAGCCCTTCGGCACCGCCCTTGACGAGCTTCCGATTCTGGTGGGGTTCGGTCTGGTGTTCGCCGTGGCCTCCGTCACGCTGTCCGAAGGCGCAAGGCGGCTGCCCTCGGCTGAAACGGCGCTGTTGTCCACGCTCGAAGTGCCCCTTGCACCGGTGCTGGCATGGGTGATCCTGTCCGAAAGCCCCTCACCGCGCGCCCTTTGCGGTGGCGCGTTGATCGTTTTCGCTGTCGTCTGGTCGCAAACCCGCAAAATTCAGTCTCCACTTTCAGGCAAGGCACCCGTCGCGGGGCCGCCGCGAAATGGCCTGTAGGGTGTCACGGCGTCAGCCGGATTGATCTCCGCCCCCCGCCTCGCGGTTTTGGCCGCGTCGCGGGGGGCTGACCGCGATGACAGAGGGCCCGTTCGCGCGGTCATGATCGGCCTGAGACACCTGCCGTCACCTTGCGCGGAAAAGGTTGCGAAACGGTTACTGCCGGGCGGAAAAGCCGGATTGCGTACGCAAAGTTTCGGAACCGGCCCGATTTTCGTACAAAACCCGTGTACGCTTTGTACGAAACGTACGAAACTCCGGCCGGCTGTTGGCCTGTGGCGATGCGGTGGGAAGGACTTGCCAGAATCTTAAATTGGTTATATTTTGTTACCAATAGGAGGGTCAGATATGGAAATGCCACGCCCCAACCCGGATATTCTGGCCCGCAAACCCCAGCTGCTTGCGCGCCTGTCCGGCGTCTTGCCGTCCGATGCCCTGATCTCCGACCCCGCCGAAACCCGCGCCTATGAATGCGACGCCCTGACCGCCTACAAATGCCCGCCTCTCGCCGCCGTTTTGCCGTCCTCGACGCAACAGGTGTCGGACGTGCTGCGCATCTGTCACGAGATGGGTGTGCCGGTGGTGCCGCGCGGCTCGGGCACGTCACTGGCCGGTGGGGCCCTGCCGACCGAAGACAGTGTGATCCTCGGGGTGGCGCGGCTGAACCAAGTGCTTGAAACAGATTACGAAAATCGCTTCATCCGCGTGCAATCGGGGCGCACAAACCTGTCGGTGACCGGCGCGGTCGAGGCCGATGGATTCTTCTACGCACCCGACCCCTCCAGTCAGTTGGCCTGCGCGATAGCGGGCAATGTGGCGATGAATTCCGGCGGGGCGCATTGCCTGAAATACGGGGTGACCACCAACAATCTGATGGGGGTCACCATGGTGCTGATGGACGGCACCGTGATCGAACTTGGCGGCGCGCATCTGGATGCCGCCGGGTACGATCTTCTGGGCCTTGTCTGCGGTTCCGAAGGGCAACTCGGCGTCGTGATCGAAGCCACCCTGCGCATTCTGCACAAACCCGAGGGCGCCCGCCCCGTCCTGATGGGATTCGACAGCAACGAAGTGGCCGGCCAATGCGTATCCGACATCATCAAGGCCGGTGTCCTGCCCGTGGCGATCGAATTCATGGACCGCCCCTGTATCCGCGCCTGCGAGGCCTTTGCCAGGGCAGGCTATCCCGATTGCGAGGCGCTGCTGATCGTCGAGGTCGAGGGATCGGATGCGGAAATCGACGAACAGCTTGAAACCATTATGGAAATCGCCCACAGCCACAACCCGGTCGAACTGCGCCAGAGCACCTCGGCAGAGGAAAGCGCGCGTATCTGGCTGGGGCGCAAATCGGCCTTCGGGGCGATGGGGCAGATCAACGATTACATGTGCCTCGATGGGACGATCCCGGTGACCGAACTGCCCTATGTGCTGCGGCGCATTGGCGAGATGTCCGGGGAATTCGGGCTGGATGTGGCCAACGTGTTCCACGCGGGCGATGGCAATATGCACCCGTTGATCCTGTTCGATGCCAACAAACCCGGCGATCTGGAACGGTGTGAGGCGCTCGGGGCGGAAATCCTGAAGCTCTGCGTCGAAGTCGGCGGCTGCCTGACGGGCGAACACGGCGTGGGCATCGAAAAACGTGACCTGATGACGGATCAATACGCCCCCGAAGACCTTGAGATCCAGATGGCGGTAAAGGATGTGTTCGATCCGAAATGGTTGCTCAACCCGGCCAAGGTCTTCCCCCTGGCCGCAAGCGAGGCGCACAGGATCGCCGCCGAATAGGGGGCGCTGCCTCCGTCGCCCGGTGGGCGACTCCCCCGGAGTATTTTGAGAAAGATGAAAATGCTGATCCCCCAGACCGAGGCCGAACTGGCCGCCATCGTGGCCGAAGCCGAGGGGCCGTTTCATGTTCAGGGCGGGGGAACGCGCCCGATTGGCGGGCCGGTGGCGGGCATGCCGCTCAGCACCTCTGGCCTGTCGGGAATCGCGCTTTACGAACCCGGCGCGCTGACGCTGGTGGCCGGGGCGGGCACTCCGCTGGCCGAGATCGAACAGGTGTTGGCCGCCGAAGGTCAGCGGCTGGCGTTTGAGCCGATGGATCACCGTGGTTTGTTGGGAACAGAGGGGGTGCCGACCATTGGCGGTGTGTTCGCTGCCAATGTCTCGGGGCCACGGCGGATTCAGGCCGGCGCGGCACGGGATTTCCTGTTGGGTGTGCGCTTTGTCGACGGGCGCGGGCAGGTGGTGCGCAATGGCGGACGGGTGATGAAGAATGTCACCGGCTACGATCTGGTCAAGCTGATGGCGGGCAGTTACGGAACCCTTGGCGTGCTGACCGAAGTGGCGCTGAAGGTCCTGCCCGATACCGCCACGGCGGCCACGCTCACGCTGACCGGACTGGACGATGGGACCGCGATCAGGGTCATGGCGCGCGCGCTCGGTTCGCCGTTCGAGGTGACGGGTGTAGCGCACCGGCCTGACGGGCCGGAGGGTGTGCCGCTGACATTGTTGCGGCTGGAAGGCACGGAGCGCTCGGTTGCCTATCGGGCTGCCGAGATGGCCAGATTGTTGGCCGCGTTCGGGGAGGTGCAGATTGATCATGACACGGCGCGGACAAGGCAAACCTGGCAAGGCATCCGGGATGTAAAGCCTTTCCATGGGGTTTCTGGCGATGTCTGGCGGCTGTCGGTCAAACCGTCGGATGCGGCGGGTGTGGTGGCCGGAATTTCCAGCGCCCGGGCGTTGTATGACTGGGCCGGGGGGCTGATCTGGGTGCTGGTGCCGGAGGGGACGGCAGCCGGGGATGTGCGCGCGGCGCTGTCCGGGGTCGGCGGGCATGCAACGCTGATCCGTGGGGGCGAGCGCGATGCGGCGTTCCATCCGCTCGATCCGACGATCGAGGCCCTGCAATGCGGCCTGCGCCAACGGTTTGACCCGCGCGGTCTGTTCAACTTCGGCCTGATGGGGGTGGCGGCTTGATGGTGGCGGCGATCTTGCCCCGGTCCGGGCGTTATACGGCACAAGCGATGAGCGATTAGATGAAGACCGAGTTTACACCAGAGCAGTTGACCGACCCGGCGATCCAACGCTCGAACGAGATTTTGCGCGCCTGTGTGCATTGCGGGTTCTGCACCGCGACCTGTCCGACCTATCAGGTTTTGGGTGACGAACTGGACAGTCCCCGGGGTCGCATCTACCTGATCAAGGACATGCTGGAAAACGACCGGGTGCCCGATGCGAAGACCGTCAGGCATATCGACCGCTGCCTGTCCTGCCTGGCCTGCATGACGACCTGCCCGTCGGGGGTGCATTACATGCATCTTGTCGATCATGCGCGTGAGTATATCGAACAGCGCTACAAGCGCCCGTTGGGTGAGCGCGCCTTGCGCTGGACCCTGTCTAAAATCCTGCCTTATCCGGGGCGTTTCCGGCTGGCCTTGCTGGGGGCCAAAATCGGCCGCCCACTGGCACGGTTCATGCCCGATCCGCGGCTCAGGGTGATGCTGGACATGGCCCCGAAACAGGTGCCCCCGGTCAGCCGCAATGACGATCCGCAGACATTCCCGGCGCGCGGAGAACACAGGATGCGCGTGGCGCTGATGACCGGCTGCGCGCAAAGGGCACTCAATACCGATATCAACGACGCCACGATCCGCCTGCTGACCCGGCTGGGCTGTGAGGTGGTCGTGGCCCGTGGCGCGGGCTGTTGCGGGGCGCTGACGCATCACATGGGCAAGACGGATGAAAGCCACCGCGCGGCGGCCCGCAATATACGTGCGTGGCATTCCGAGATGCAAAACGGTGGGTTGGATGCCATCGTGATCAATACCAGCGGTTGCGGCACGACGGTCAAGGATTATGGCCATATGTTCCGCAACGATGCCCTGGCCAAACAGGCCGCTGCGGTGTCGGGCATCGCCATGGATGTCAGCGAGGTGCTGATGAAGCTCGACCTTCCCGAGGGCGAGGTCAGGGATCTGACCGTGGCGTATCACGCCGCCTGTTCGCTTCAGCATGGCCAGCAGATCAAGACCTATCCCAAGGACTTGCTGAAACGCGCGGGCTTTGCCGTGGTCGAACCTGCCGACAGCCATCTGTGCTGCGGCAGTGCGGGTACCTATAACCTGATGCAACCCGAGATTTCAGGCCAGCTCAAGGCGCGCAAGCTGCGCACGCTGGAGGCCGGAAACCCCGATGTCATCGCGGCGGGCAATATCGGCTGCATGATGCAGATCGGATCGGGAACGGACACGCCCGTGGTGCATACTGTCGAGTTACTGGATTGGGCCACAGGCGGACCCCGACCTCCTGCGATGCGTCCCGGCCACAACACCGGTTCGCAAGTTCCAAACCTGCGCAATGCGCCCTAATTTGGCCCTAAACCCCTGCTAGCCCGCATTAAAACCGTTGGAGGGCCCATGCTGAAATATTTGCTGCTGTCATTTGTCATGGGCCTGGCCGGTATGGCCGCCGCCGAAGACAGCCGCCTCCAGCGTCTGGATACCGGGGACGAGGGCCGCGCATGGGAGGCCGTGGGCCGTCTCGATCTGGCAGGTCGCGGATTCTGCACCGGTGCGCTGATCGCCCCCGATCTGGTGCTGACCGCCGCGCATTGTCTGTTCGATCGCGAGACCGGCGCGCGTCTGGACTATGAAAAGATCGAATTTCTGGCCGGGTGGCGCAATGGCCGCGCTTCGGCCTATCGGTGGGTACGCCGCGCGGTGATTCATCCCGACTATGCGTTCGACCGTAAGGAACCCGCCGAGCGCGTGCGCAACGATCTGGCGCTGCTGGAACTGCACCACCCGGTGCGGAATACCCGCGTTGTCCCGTTCAAGACCGATCACCAGCCGCGCAAGGGCCAGCAGATCGGTGTGGTCAGCTATGCGCGCGGACGGGCCGATGCGCCCTCGCTTCAGGAAATGTGCGATGTCGTGACGCGGCGTCAGGGCGTGCTGATCATGTCCTGCGAGGTCGATTTCGGGGCTTCTGGCGCGCCGATTTTCACGTTCGAGGCGGGCGTGCCCCGTGTCGTTTCCGTGGTGTCGGCGATGGCGGAGATGGACGGGCGCAAGGTCTCGCTCGGCACCCAGTTGGAAGGCCCGCTGCAAGACCTGATGGCCGCCTATGAAAGCGGTGCGGGCGAAGACGGCGCGCGGCGCATGTTCTCGACCGGGGCGAGCCGCCCGGAAAGCGCCAAATTCGCCCGTCCCTGAGACCGCCAAAGCGGTCTTGAAATCCCGAACGACGCTTCCCAAATCTGCAGAGTCCCGGTGCCGCACAGGCGGGCCGGGCGTCAACCGCCTGTCCCCATGGGAAGGCAATACATCAGGTATCGCTCAACGGAGGATGACCAATGCGTAACTTTGATCTCGCGCCCCTGTACCGGGCCACTGTCGGGTTCGACCAGATCGCGGACATGATGGACCGTGTCCTGTCCAGCGACATGGGACAGCCCACTTATCCCCCTTACAATATCGAAAAGACCGCCGATGACGCCTATCGGATTTCAATCGCCGTTGCCGGTTTCGCCGACAGCGATTTGTCGGTCGAGGTGAAAGACGGTGCTTTGATCGTGTCGGCCCGCAAGGCCGAGGACGACAGCGACCGTACTTTCCTGCATCGCGGCATCGCCACCCGTGCTTTTGAACGCAAGTTTCAACTGGCCGATCACGTCAAGGTGACGGGCGCCAGCCATGCCGACGGCATGCTGCATATCGACCTTGTGCGCGAAGTGCCCGAGGCGCTGAAGCCCCGCCGGATCGAAATCGCCAGCGGCGACGTGATCGAGAAAGACGTTGTCGAGGGTACGGCCGTCAACTAACGGTTCGGCCTCTCTGAAAGAGACGTGCCCGGCCAGTCGAACTGGCCGGGCTTTTGTTTGTCGTGATCCATGGTATCCAAAACCGTACCCGGCGTGAATACCGCCTGACCCGTCAGGGCCGACGCCCGGTCAGCAGGGGCGCGTCCTCTGACCCGCCGATCAACACCAATGCGCCGGTGTCGTCGATATCGAACCGCCGTACCTGTTGCAGCGCGTCGAGGACCCGCTGCTCCTGTTTCATCAACGCTTCGGGGCAGGCCATCATCGTGGCTCCCATCTGACCAAGGTTCAGCCCCTCACCGGTCAACTCATACCCGCCCATGAACCGATTGCAGCCGGTACTGCCCGACACCCGTTCGTTTCTGTCGAACAGGATTGTGATGTTGGACGCATCGATGATTCCCTGCCCCGCCACGTCTTCGATCCGCCATTCACGCCCTGTCAGCAGGCTGGCCGGGTCGCCGCCGCATCCATGCAGGCTGCGCTCGTCCAGGTCCAGCGTGGCGCGATGCGGATGCGGCATGCCGGTAGCGTCGTCGTGGCACATCCGGTCTTCAATCGTCAGCCGAGTGCGGATATCGGGCATGTCAAAGACATACGCGCCGGGCATCACCTGCACGTCGGGCCGTTGGGCGCTGCGGGTCAATTCGCCATAATCCGCCACCACGTCGATTTCGGTCTTGCCGATACTCACGTACCACCCAGGTTCGTTCCCGCCTGCACGATAGGCAGCGGCATCGTCACTGATCCGGGTGCATTCGGGCATCTCCTCGCCCGCAACGGTCAACATGGCCATGTCGCCCTTGGACCAGAATTCGGTGCTCTCGTCCCCTTTGCTGACATACCGCGCGCCTGAAGCCGAGATCGCAGGGACCATCTCAAAATCCTGCCCGCTCACTCGCAATATGGCGCGGTCGTCCGCCACGCCGAACTGCACCTCGGTTCCGTCGCAATCGAAGCGGGTCGCAAAGGCCAGCGGCGTGAACCGCTCCAGCCGCAGATCGCCCAGATCGACGGGGGTATTACCTGCGCCAAAGGGGATGTCCTGCACGATCCACCACGGTTGATCTTTCATGCGGATGACCGCGCTGACCTCACCCGACAGGCCCTTGGGCACGGTCAGTTCGAACGGTAGCGGCACCTGCTGCCCGGTGGTTTCAAACCGGGCAAGGTCCAGCTCGGTGCCGAATGCGCCTTGCGCGGACACCGTTACCTTGGCTCCCGGCGGCAAGGCGATCTTTTGCAGATAGATCAACTGCCCGGTGATCTGGCGCGTATCTTCCTGCGCAAGCGCAGCGGATGTCACGCCCAGGGTCAGGGCGGCGGACAGGGCAAGGCGAAACATGGATAACCTCCGGGACCAGATTGTTCGGTTCACATATTGGTATCCCGTCAGTGAAATCGAAATATGCCGTCGCGTCACCCATAAAAAAACCGCGCGCCCTGTTAACGGGACGCGCGGCTGTGTGGAATACCGACGCGATACCGACGTGTTACAGACGCGATACCGAGCCGGGTTTTACCTTGTTAACCATGGGCTTGCGCCCGATTCGGTCTCAGACGCTCATGCAGATGTATTTCATCTCCAGGAATTCATCGATTCCGTGATGGCTCCCTTCGCGGCCAAGACCCGATTGCTTGACCCCGCCAAACGGTGCGACCTCGGTCGAGATGATCCCGGTGTTCACGCCGACGATCCCGTATTCCAGTGCCTCGGCCACCTTGTAGACCCGGCTGAGATCCTTGGCATAGAAATAGCTGGCCAGACCGAAGATCGTGTCATTGGCCATGGCGATCACATCATCCACATCCTCGAACTTGAACAGCGGAGCGAGCGGGCCAAAGGTTTCGTCGGTGGCGAACTGCATGTCCTGCGTCGCGCCGGTCACGATGGTCGGTGGCAGGAAATACCCCGGCCCCTGTACGGGTTCACCGCCACCCAGGATCACCTTGGCCCCCTTGGCGGTGGCGTCGGCCACATGTTCCTGAACCTTTTCAATGGCATCCGGGTTGATGAGCGGGCCAAGTGCAACACCTTCCTCCAGACCGTCGCCCATCTTCAGCTTGCTCACCGCGTCCTTCAGCTTTTCGGCGAAGGCGTCATAGACACCGGCCTGCACATAGATGCGATTGGCACAGACACAGGTCTGGCCGTTGTTGCGGAACTTGCACATGATCGCGCCTTCCACGGCGGCGTCCAGATCGGCGTCGTCGAACACGATGAAAGGCGCGTTGCCGCCCAGTTCCATCGAGCATTTCATCACGCTGTCGGCGGCCTGACGCAGCAGGATGCGGCCAACTTCGGTCGAACCGGTGAAGGTCAGCTTGCGCACAACGGGGTTTTCGCAGAATTCCTTGCCGATCTCGCTGGCGCGTGACGAGGTCACGATGCTGAACACCCCCTTCGGGATGCCTGCGCGCTCGGCCAGAACGCCCAGAACCGTGGCTGACAGCGGCGTTTCCGCCGCCGGACGCCCGACAAAGGCACAACCCGCCGCCAGGGCCGGCGCGGCCTTGCGGGTGATCATGGCATTCGGGAAGTTCCACGGCGTGATCGACGCGGCGACACCGATGGGTTGCTTGATCACGGTGATCCGTTTGTCCCGTTGGTGGCCGGGAATGGTTTCACCGTAAATGCGCTTGGCCTCTTCGGCGAAAAACTCAACGAAACTGGCGCCATAGGCGATTTCGCCCTTGGCTTCGGCCAGCGGTTTGCCTTGCTCGGCGGTTAGGATGGTGCCCAGATCGTCCTGGTTTTCCATCATCAGGTCGAACCACTTGCGCAGCACGGCGGCGCGTTCCTTGCCTGTCCAGCTGGCCCACTCCTTTTGCGCGGCTTCGGCCTCGGCAATGGCCTTGGCTACCTGTGCGCGGCTCAGGTCGGCGACGTTGGCGATCACGTCGCCCCGTGCGGGGTTGGTCACCTCGTAGGTGCCGTTGTCGCCATCCACCCACTCACCAGCCAGATAGGATTGCTCGGCCAGAAGGCTGGGGTCCTTCAGCAATGATTTCAGATCGGTTTTGGTCATGGCGTTTTCCTTTCTCGGACGTTTCGGATTGGTCTCGCAAAGGCAAAGCATCTTGCGCTACGCTTGTCCAGATAAACAGGCAGGAAGTTACCATGGAACTGGATGATGCTTATGCGAATGCGGCCCATATTCCGGGGGCCGAGGGGTATCCGCCCCGGTGGACGCAACAGGCCGCCGCCTTTCGTGAAACGCTGAGCACTGTCGGACGCGCCAGCCTGGCGATCCCTTATGGCGACAGCCCGTGCCAAAAGCTCGACTTGTTTCTTCCCGAAGGTGTCCCCAACGGCGTGTGTGTCTTTGTTCACGGGGGGTATTGGTTGCGGTTTGACAACTCGTACTGGTCGCATCTGGCCGCCGGTCCCTTGGCGCGGGGATGGGCCGTGGCCATGCCGTCCTATGATCTGTGTCCCGACGTGACGATTGCCGGGATCACGCTACAGATTGCCCGCGCTGTTACCGTGGTTGCCGAACAGGTGGCAGGCCCCGTTGCGCTGAGTGGCCATTCCGCGGGCGGGCATCTGGTGGCGCGAATGGCTGTGCCCGGCGTGTTGCCGCCCGAGGTAGCACCGCGCCTGCGCAGTATCGTGCCGATCTCGCCCATGGCCGACCTGCGCCCGATGCTCAAGACCTCGATGAATGCGCAGTTCGGCCTGGATCTGACCGCCGCCGAGGCCGAGAGCCCGGTTCTCATGCGTCCCATGGACGTGCCTGTCACCGTTTGGGTCGGGGCGGATGAGCGCCCCGCATTTCTGGATCAGGCGCGGTGGTTGGCCGAGGCCTGGGGCTGTGGCCATGTCGTGGCCGAAGGCAGGCACCATTTCGATGTGGTCGACGCGCTGGCCAGCCCCGATAGTGCGATGGTTGCCGCCTTGGTGGACTGATCTTCGTTGTTCGCCCAATACTCAACCTACTACACCCGAAGCGAGTGCAGAGTTCGAGTATATTCGAAACAGTGAAATCATGCGTGGCGTTCGGTCCAGCAAGGCAAGGTATCTCCATCGACCGGCGTGGCCAGATATACCGCGCGGGCGATGGCGCGGGCCATGCAGGTTGCCGCCGCATGACCAAGATAGAGCGTATCGGCTATCTGATCCTCAAGCGGTCGGGCCCCCGTTGCCGCGGCAAAGATCAGGTCGCCATCCATCGGGGTGTGCGATGGTACAAGGGCACGGGCGAACCCGTCATGCGCGGCCGTCGCCAGACGTGTGCATTGCGGTTTCGTCAGTGCGGCGTCGGTGGCCACAATGCCGATGGTGGTGTTGGCGTGTTGCGACAGCTTGGTTTGCGGGATACGTGAAGCCGGATAGCTTTGCGCGGGCCCAAATCCCCCGAACTCATCCCCGATTTCGAACGGCGCGGCCCAGAAATGCGGGCTGTCGCCAACCGTGGCCGAGCCAAGCGCGTTGACCACGACCAATGCCCCCACCGTATGGCCTGACGGTAGCATGATCGAGGCAGACCCAAGCCCGCCTTTCAGATTGGCGGTGGTGGCCCCGGTTCCCGCACCAACAGAGCCAAGGGCGAAATCCGGGCTGGCGTCGTCGAGGGCTTCCTTGCCCAATCGTTTGTAAGGGTTGGTTTGCCAATCCTTCGCCCCGCCATTCAGAAGGTCGAAAATGATTGCACCGGGTACGATGGGTACCCGCTGATCCCCCACCGCGAAACCGCGTCCCGCAGAACGCAGTGCATCTGCCGCGCCCGAGGCCGCATCCAGGCCAAAGGCCGATCCGCCCGACAATACCAGCGCGTCCACTTGCCCGACCGTTTTGTCCGGCGCCAGCAGGTCGGTTTCGCGCGTGCCCGGGGCACCGCCCATCACGTGGATCCCAGCCGTAAAGGGGGTATCCCCCACAAGAGCGGTTACACCTGTCTTGACGATGTCATCCTGTGCATGTCCGACCAACAGGCCGGGTACGTCTGTGATCAGGTTTTTTGGTCCCGGTCGGGCTGTCATCGCGTGAAATCCCTTGAATGTGTCGCAAACCATCTTGCCAGATCGCGCAGGATCGGCAAGGAAAGGGATGGCTGGGGCGATGGCGTCGCCTCATGGGAGCCGAAATCCAAAAGTCCTGAACGCCGGGGCCTTTCTTTGATAGGAGGGTCGTTATGACTGAACGTCCTGAAATGTACCGTTTTCACAATGGCGAACAGGCTGTGTTGCCATTTGCCGAAGCCGAATACGAAGCGCGTCTGAAATGGCTGCGAGAGATCATGGAAGATGCCGGTGCGCAGGCGGTTGTCTTCACCTCGATGCATAACATCGCCTACTATAGCGGGTTCCTGTATTGCGCTTTTGGTCGCCCCTACGCCTTGGTCGTGACAGACACGGACAGCGTAACGATCAGCGCAGGTATCGACGCGGGTCAGCCTTGGCGGCGATGCCATGGCGATAACATCACCTATACCGACTGGCAGCGCGACAATTACTGGCGGGCCATTCGGTCGGTTACGGGCGAAGGCAAGGTCATCGGCTACGAGGGCGATCACCTGACGTTGCAGGGCCGCGACAAGATGGAAGATTTCCTGATACCCCTGACCATGGTCGATCTGGCCCCAGCCACGATGCGGCAGCGGATGTGGAAATCTCCGGCCGAAATCGCCCTGATCCGCGAAGGGACGCGGGTGGCCGATGTGGGTGGCTATGCGATCCGCGATGCGGTCAAGGTGGGCGCGCGGGAAATCGACATTGCCATGGCGGGCCGGGACGCGATGGAACTGGAAATCGCCAAATCCTTTCCCGATGCCGAATATCGAGATACCTGGGTCTGGTTCCAGTCGGGGTTGAATACTGACGGCGCGCATAACCCGGTTACATCGCGACAGGTGCAGCACGGGGATATCCTGAGCCTCAACACCTTTCCGATGATCTCGGGTTATTATACCGCACTGGAGAGAACCATGTTTGCGGGTGAGGTTGATGATGCCTCGCTGAAAATATGGGAGGCGAATGTGGCCGCCCATGAATACGGTATGTCTCTGCTCAAACCGAATGTCAGCTGTGCCGAGGTCACGCAGGCGATCAACGCGTTCTTCGAGGAACGCGATCTGCTGCAATATCGCACCTTCGGCTATGGGCATTCTTTCGGTTTGCTCAGCCATTACTATGGCCGAGAGGCCGGGCTGGAACTGCGCGAAGATATCGACACGGTTTTGCAACCTGGAATGGTCATCAGCATGGAACCGATGCTGACCCTGCCGCAGGGTATGCCGGGCGCGGGCGGATATCGGGAACATGATATTCTCGTCATTACTGAGGACGGCAACGAGAACATCACAGGCTATCCCTATGGACCCGGGTTCAATGTCGTCGGATGAGGGGTAATCCCTGAGCGTATCTGCGCGGCCCCAGCCGGGGCCGCCTTTTTGGTACACGAGGCGGTCATTGCCCTGATCGCCGCAGCACCTTATGCAGAATACGGTACGCATCGTGAAAAGGGCGCCCCATGCTGGCATTCCTGCGACTTGTGGTTTTCGGCTTTCTGATCCTGTCGGTGATCTATGTCGTCGTTTCTTTCTGGTCCCGCGCAACGCGACGGCGCAAACTGGAACGGGAATGGGAGGCCACGGGCCGCCCCGGCGACAAGGAAACCTACTTGACCGAAGGTATGGCACAATATGATCGCTCCTTGCGCCGCAAGCTGATCGTGCTGATCTATGTCGTGCCGGTTGTCGTGGTCGCGGCGATCATCTATGTGACGAACTTCATGTAAGAGGATGGGCCGCGATGGTTTATGTCAAATGGGTATTCTGGGCGCTGTTCTGGCTGATCGTGGCCGGATTCCTGCACTACACATTACCTCAGCGCGACATTGTCCGTATCGTGAACACCTACGAAGAACGGCAGGACGTCACCGGCTGGACGCGCATCTTCTGGGCGGCATCCGATGAATCACAAGCCAAACTGGAAAGCTGGGACGTGCAGTTCATTCAGGCCGTGCAGCCCGATGGCGATCCGATGGTCTACCGTAACGAGGATACGGGTTGGGGCTGGCCGCCGTATTTCAAGTTCGATACCGCGAACCTCTACACCGATGCCAATGACGCGATCTCCAGCAAGGACGCCCCCGAATGGTATGCTGTAACGCATTATGGCTGGCGCAACGAATTTCTGTCGATTTTTCCCAATGCGGTGTCGATCAAACGGGTTGCGGGCCCGGATGTCCGGTTGATTCCGTGGTTCAACATCATTGTTCTGACGGTTCTGGCCGCTTTTGCGTGGGGTATATGGGTGCGGTGGAAACGGTTCCGCAAGAACCGTATCGAGCCGACCATTGATGAATGGACCGATGGCTGGGGGTAAACAGCGCGCCGGTCCTTCCCATCAGGGCATTCAGCGTTTCCCGTAATAAAGGCCCACGACATGCTCGGCCTCGGCGAAGAACAGCCAGCGAGAGGCCGCAATACCCGCCAGATGTGCCAGAATCGCCAGCACAGCGATCAGATGGCCGAAGGGTAACAGCAGAAGCAGCACAGGCAGGGCATAGCCAAGCCCAAGCGCAATGACGCGCAGCTTGATCGCGTGCTTGCGGCCTACCACATGCACGAATTCCCGCAGCAGGTAGTTGGTGCCGGTGTGCGGTGGTTCGAATGCGCGAACACGCCCGATGTGCCCCAGGCCGGTTGCGCTTTCCATGGTTGTGCCGCTGTCCCGCAACGCATTGTCGCCGCGGACCCACCATAGCACTTGCAACACCGCGGCGATTGGCAACAGGATTAGCGCAGCGGTGATTTGTCCGGCCAGCAACGCGCCACCAGCCAGCGAGATCGCCAGCAACAGTGTGGGCGTCAGCGGCGTTCTCCATCGCGGTACGGTTTTCAATTGGCCATAAATCATCGAGGTGGAGTAAACCGTCAACAGGGACAGGGCCGCACCCAGCCATCCCAGGACAGACCATTGCGTGCCGAAAAACACCAGCCCTGCGCCGTAAAGTGCCATCGCGATCAGGGCGGCGACACTGGTCCATGCCTCGCGACTCAGCCAGCTGGTCCGCCATTGGGTGAATGCCTTGAGCGCCCGTTCGGGATGACCCAGGTGAAAGGTCGAAGCCAGAAGTCCGCCAACCGCCAGAGCATAGGCAATGGCGAAAAAGACAAACGCCACCCAGCCTGTCACGGGCGGCAGGCCAAGGCCCAGCCAGAACAACAGGCCAAACCCCAGACCCGACAATGTAGTGAAGATAATAACGGACGGTGCCGGATGCATTTCAGAGTTTCTCCAATGCCTTGTCGAGCCAGCCGATAAAGCCTTTCGGTTCTTCCGCAACTGGTTTCAGGAGCGGGGCGAGCACATCAATTTCCCCGGCTGTGGCAGGTATGTGATCCATCTCGTCCTTTGGGCGTGGCGGCAAGTACTTGTTGACCGGCTTCGTTCCCTGTTCCGGCATCAGGTCCATTCCGCCACGCTCGGCCACGAGTTGGCTGACCTCGCTGCCCGGATCGCCCAGGTCCCCGAAATGCCGAGCCCCGGCAGGGCAGGTGCGCACGCAGGCGGGCAGGCGATCCTCTTCGGGCAGGTTCTCGTTATAAATCCGGTCCACGCATAATGTGCATTTCTTCATCACGCCCTCGGCGGCATCCAGTTCGCGCGCTCCATAGGGGCAGGCCCAGGCACACAGGCCGCAGCCGATACAGTCGGTCTCGTTCACCAGAACGATCCCATCCTCGGTGCGCTTGTAGCTGGCCCCGGTGGGGCAGACGGTGACACAGGGTGCGTCCTCGCAATGCAGGCAAGATTTCGGGAAGTGGATCAACTGCGCCGCACCCTGATCGGGTTGCACCTCGTAGCTGTGGACGCGGTTCAGGAACGTGCCTGACGGATCGGCACCATAAGGCGATTGATCCGACAGAGGCGCGCCATAGTTCTCGGTGTTCCAGCCCTTGCAGGACACCACACAGGCGTGACAGCCAACGCAGGTATCCAGATCAATCACCAGCCCAAGTTTCTTTTCGGTCCGTTCCGGTAGCTGAGTCATGTGCCCACCTTCCATTCCAGATGGTCGGGGCCATGGCCGACCGGTGATTTGATCGGTGCAAAGCTTGGTTGGGTCTCGGATGGAGCATCGGCTTTCTCGATCTTTACGCGCAGGTCGAACCACGCTGCCTGCCCCGTTACGGGATCTGAGTTGGCCCACCGCAGCCCATCGCCTTTCGGTGGCAATAACTCGTGGATCAGGTGGTTGAGCAGAAAGCCCTTGGTCGTCTCCGGCGCGTCTTTGTCGAGTGCCCATGCTCCCTTGCGCTTGCCGATGGCGTTCCATGTCCAGACGGTGTTTTCGTTCAGCGCGGCCATATGCGCCACCGGCACGGTAATCTCTCCGTGGGCCGAGGTGACGCGTGCCCAATCGCCGTCGGAAAACCCGTTCGCCTCCCACAGTTTCGTCGGCAGATACAGCGGATTATGCCCGTGGATTTGCCGTAACCACACGTTCTGACTGCCCCAGCTATGATACATCGCCATCGGTCGTTGGGTCAGGGCATGTACGGTGAAATCATCCGTATTCACCCGCTCATCCTCGAAGGGGGGATACCAGATCGGCAGCGGGTCCAGAGTGGTTCTGATCCTCTCGCGCAAGTGATCGGGTGGCTGGCGCTCGCCATGTCCTTCTGCGGCCAGTTGGAAACGGCGCAGGGGTTCGACATACAGGTCGAAGATGTAGTGTTGCGGGCTGTCGAAAATGCCCAGGCCAACGGCCCATTCCTGATAGGCTACGTTCCAGGGTTTGTAATAGCTGGCTGCCTCCGGGATATGCTGCACACAGAACCCGCCGTTTTCAATGTAGTGATCCAATTGCGCGGCATTCGGCCCGCCCCGGCCATGGGTCAGCCCGTCTTCTCCCATGCGCCAGCCGCTCAGAGGGCCAATGCCGGGTTTGCGCTCGTGGTTGGTGATATAGTCGGCGTAATCGGCATATTTCTGGTTGCCGTCCCCGTTCACGAACCCCGGCAGGTTCAGTCGCGCGCCAAGGTCGCACAGGACTGACTGGAAGCCGCGTACGTCGCGGTCAGGCTCTACTACGGGCCAGCGGATCGCATCGGCTGCGGCGTCGGCCTCGCAAATCGGGCGATCCAGAAGGCTGATGCAGTCGTGTCGCTCCAGATAGGTGGTGTCGGGGAAAATCAGGTCGGCATAGGCCACCATTTCCGAGCTGTACGCATCCGAATAGATGATATGCGGGATCACGTAATCGCCGTTCTCATCTGTGTCGGTCAGCATGTCGATCACGCCACGCGTGTTCATCGTCGAATTCCACGCCATGTTCGCCATGTACATGAACAGCGTGTCGATCTTGTAGGGGTCACCGGCATGGGCGTTCGAGATCACCATATGCATCAGCCCGTGGGCCGACATCGGATTGTCCCAGGTGAACGCCTTGTCGATCCGCGCCGGGCTGCCATCGTCCTTGAGCGCCAGATCGTCTGGCCCCTGCACGAACCCCAGATGCGGGCCATCCAGCGGTTTTCCGGGCGTGACCTTGCAATGTGGCTTGGGATGGGCGCTGACCGGCTTGGGGTAGGGCGGCTTGAAGCGGAAGCCCCCCGGCACCTCGACGGAGCCCAGAAGGATTTGCAGCATGTGCAGCGCGCGGCAGGTTTGGAAGCCGTTGGAATGTGCGGAAATCCCGCGCATCGCGTGAAAGGCGACCGGGCGGCCCTTCATCACCTTGTGGGTTTCGCCACGGAAGTCGGTCCATTCCTGCTCCAGAACGATTTCCTCGTCAAAAGCGACGCGAGCCAGTTCCGCAGCGATGATGCGGATTTTGTCTGCGGTGATGCCGCAGCGTTCGGCCACCGCTTCGGGGGCATATTGCGGATCAAGGTAGCGTTCCGCGATCAGGTGCATGACCGGCTTGTGCGTCACACCTGCGTGGCGGTGGCTGGCGGCCAGATCGGGCTGCACACCGGGCTGATCGAACGGAGTCAGCTTGCCGGTCTTGCGGTCGATCACCAGTGTCTTGCCATCCGCATCACGCATCAACAGCCCATATTCCGGTGATTTGGGGTCCATGTTCACCAGAACCGGAGCGTTGGTGTAGCGCGCCAGATAGTCCAGGTCGATGCTCCCGGATCTCAGCAATTCATGCACCAGAGACAGGATGAACAACCCGTCTGTGCCCGGCGTGATACCCACCCATTCATCGGCCACCGCGTTATAGCCCGAGCGGATTGGGTTCACGCCGATCACCTTGGCGCCACGTGCCTTGATCTTGCCGATGCCCATCTTGATCGGATTGCTGTCATGATCCTCGGCCACACCGAAGATCATGAACAGTTTCGTATGGTCCCAGTCCGGTTGCCCGAATTCCCAGAACGCACCGCCCATCGTGTAAATACCCGCCGCCGCCATGTTGACCGAGCAGAACCCGCCATGCGCGGCATAGTTCGGCGTGCCGAAATTCTGTGCCCAATAGCTGGTGAAGCTTTGGGACTGGTCTCGCCCGGTGAAAAAGGCCAGCTTCTCGGGGTTCTCGGCGCGGATCGGGGCCAGCCAATCGGTTGCGATCTGCAATGCTTCGTTCCAACTGATCTCCTCGAACTCACCGGAGCCGCGTGGCCCGACCCGTTTCAAGGGTGCCCGCAGTCGCGACGGGGCGTTATGTTGCATGATGCCCGCACTGCCCTTGGCGCACAGAACGCCGCGGTTCACCGGGTGATCGCGGTTGCCCTCGATATAGGCCACCTTTCCGTCCTTCATATGAACGTTGATCCCGCAACGGCAGGCGCACATGTAGCAAGTGGTCTTACGCACCTCGTCCGACACCTTTGGTGACGTGTCGATCTTTGGCTGACGATGGCTCATCGGTCCTCCCCCGGCTTGTCGGATCGAACGGTAGGACAGAATTGCTGTCCTTGCGACATTTTTCTAAAGACTTTGTGATTCTTGAAACTTTGTCCCTGAATTTCTGAATCAGGACAGAGGTCGCCCCGGTCGTTTGAGGCGCTTACTGTGTTCAAAAGGCTTGACCCGTTCAGGTGCCTGCGGCTCTTGTACTCGCCATGGGGGGGTGAGGGCATGACGGTTCTTGATGCGATTTTTGAGCGGGTAAAAATGCGGCCGGGCAGGGTGGTGTTCCCTGAATGGCAGGAACCACGTATCGCACAGGCCCGTGCCCGGCTGAGCGAGCAGTGCCTTTGCACACCCGTTCCCGTCGATCCTGTGGACGACGATTTGATCGAGACGCTGGTGCAGGCGCGCGGCATCAAACCGGTATTGGCCCGGCGAATGCTCGACAAACCCTTGATCCGCGCCGCAGCCATGGTGGCGGCGGGACGGGCGGATGTAATGGTTGCCGGAGCCGAAGCACCGACGCGTCGCGTAATCGAGGCGGCGGGGCTGGCCATCGGGTTGGCCGATGGTATCTCCGCGCCGTCATCGTTTTTCCTGATGGTTTTTCCCGATGGCCGAGAGATGATCTTTGCCGACTGCGCCGTGACAGTTGCCCCGTCGGCGCAGGAACTCACCGGTATCGCGCAGGCTTCGGCGGTTTCCGGATGTGCCTTGTTGGGCGATGCCCGCGTGGCGCTTTTGTCGTATTCCACCGGCACATCGGGCGCGGGTGGAAGCGTGGATCGTGTGCGTACCGCCGCCGAATTGACGGGGTTCGCCGGGCCGGTACAGGCCGATGCCGCGCTGAACGCGGGTATTGCGCGGCTCAAGGGTGTTGAAGCGGTTGATGCCAATGTTCTGGTCTTTCCGTCGCTTGATGCCGGCAATATCGCGTACAAACTGGCACAGGAACTTGCCGGTGCGCAGGCTGTCGGCCCTTGCCTGCAAGGGTTTCGCCAGCCGGTTTGTGACCTCAGCCGGGGCACGACGGTTGATGACATCGTGGCCGCCACCGCCGTCACGCTGGCGCTGGTATGATTTGAGCGGCGCAGAAAGCAGATATTTCCCGGGACGTATGCGACAGCGAAAAGGATCATGCGCCCTCTTGCTGCATAAGTTGCAAGGCATCGGCGGCGATCATCCGTTCCTCTTGCGCGGGTATGATCCAGGCGGCCACTGACGACTCACTGGTGTGTAGCGCGGTGCTGTTGTTCTCATTCGCGGAATGATCGACCTTCAGGCCCAGCCAGGCCAGCCCTTCCATGATTTTCCGGCGAATTGGCGCCGCGTTTTCACCGATCCCACCGGTAAAGGCGATGGCGTCACAGCCTTGCAGCGTGGCGATCAGTGCTCCGGCGTGCCGAACCGCGTGATAGCAAAAATGCTCGACCGCAAAACCGCAGTCGGGTGTTTCGCAATCCAACAGGGCCCGCATGTCCGAAGTCCCGCCGGACAATCCCCGCAGGCCGCTTTGCCAGTTCAACAGGGTGGCTGTGGCTTCGATCCCGTCTTCGCGGGCCAGACGCAACACCGCGTTCGCGTCTATATCGCCGGTCCGAGTGCCCATGGTCAGCCCTTCCAGCGGTGAATAGCCCATGGTCGTGGCGACTGAGTGGCCCTTGCGGATCGCGCAGGCCGACACGCCATTGCCAAGGTGAAAGGCCAACAGCCGATCAGGCAATGGCGCGCCCGACAATTCCGGCATCAGCCGTACCAGAGAGGCATAGGAAATCCCGTGAAACCCATAGCGCCGAAGACCCCGAGCTGTGATTGCGGTGGGCAGGGCATAGGTGGTTTCGACCTTAGGCATGGTTGCGTGAAACCCGGTGTCGAAACTGGCATATTGGGCAAGATCCGGGGCCAGGGCGGCCAGCGTGTCGATGGCTGACAGATGATGCGGGTTGTGCAGCGGAGCCAATGGCGTGCAGTTCGCAATGGCCAAGCGTGTTTTGGATGTGATCCGTACTGGTGCCGTCAATTCGCTGCCGCCATGGACAACCCTGTGCGCGGCCATCCTGAAGCCCGATATCGGCAGATCGCACGCTTCTAACCCGTGAAGAATGGCTTGTAGCGCCGTGACATGATCGGGAAGATCGACGTCCTGTTTATCGGTGCCGACCTTCAACGATGCAGCTCCGCCTATCCCATCGGCGATTCCGGCCAGCCGGTTATTCAAATTGCCATCGAAAACGGCAAACTTGATCGAGGACGACCCGGCATTCACAACCAGTATCGGTGCATCAATGCCGGGTGTACTCACGAGTCAGACCTTTTGAGGGCGCATATCGTTCGGGTCGATGCCTGCGACCTTGACGGGTTTTTTCATTGCATCGCGGCGGAACGGTTCGCCCAGTTCCTGATTGATCAGGGCTTCGATCAGGGTCGTCCTGCCGTTTTGCATCTGGTCGGTGATCGCGGTGTTCAGGGCCTCGGTCAGTTCGTCCATGTTCCGCGCAACGACGCCTTGCAGGCCACAGGCCTTGGCGATTCCGGCGTAGGTGACATTGTCGTCCAGCTCGGTGCCAACGAAATTGTCGTCATACCACAGGGTCGAATTCCGCTTTTCCGCGCCCCACTGGTAGTTGCGGAAGACAACCATGGTGATGGGCGGCCATTCTTTGCGGCCGATGGCCGTCAGTTCTGTCACGGCAATGCCGAACGCGCCATCCCCGGCAAAGCCCACAACAGGTGTATCCGGGCAGCCGATCTTGGCACCGACAATGGCGGGCAGGCCATAGCCGCAGGGGCCAAACAGGCCAGGCGCCAGATATTTGCGCCCCGCCTCGAACGCGGGGTAGGCGTTGCCGATCGCGCAGTTGTTGCCGATATCCGAGGTGATGATCGCCTCGCGCGGCAGGGCGCTCTGGATCGCGCGCCACGCCATACGGGGGCTCATCCAGTCGGGCTTGTCGGCGCGGGCGCGTTCGTTCCAGGTGGTGCCGGGATCGTCGTCTTCATGATCCATGCTGGACAGTTGCTGGGCCCAGGCCGATTTCGTTTTGGCAATCAGCGCCTTGCGCGCGTCGCGGCCCGCATCGCCCGCACTGTCCGACAGGTTGCCGAGGATGGAGCGTGCCACCTTGCCCGCGTCGCCCACGATGCCAACGCTGACCTTCTTGGTCAGGCCGATCCGGTCGGGATTGATGTCAACCTGGATGATGTCTGCATCCTTGGGCCAATAGTCGATCCCATAACCCGGCAGAGTCGAGAACGGGTTCAGGCGTGTGCCAAGACACAGCACCACATCGGCCTGTGCGATCAGCTCCATCCCTGCTTTCGAGCCGTTATAGCCAAGCGGCCCGGCAAACAGCGGATGCGATCCGGGGAACGCATCGTTGTGTTGATAGCCCACGCAAACCGGCGCATCCAGACGCTCGGCCAGGGCCATGCTATCGGGGATCGCTCCAGCCAGGACCACACCCGCGCCGTTCAGAATTACAGGGAACTTGGCGTCTGACAACAGATCGGCGGCTTTCTGAAGGGCGTCCTCGCCGCCACCGGGACGTTCGAATTCGACCATCGCGGGCAGGTCGATGTCAATCACCTGTGTCCAGTAATCGCGCGGCATGTTGATCTGGGCCGGTGCGCTGGCCCGGTGAGCGTTCTGTATCACCCGGTTCAGCACCTCGGCCACGCGGGACGGATCGCGAACCTCCTCCTGATAGGCGACCATGTCCTTGAAGAGGGCCATCTGTTCAACTTCCTGGAACCCGCCCTGACCGATGGTCTTGTTCGCGGCTTGCGGTGTGACCAGCAGCAACGGTGTATGGTTCCAGTAAGCGGTTTTGACGGCGGTCACGAAATTGGTGATGCCGGGGCCGTTCTGGGCGATCATCATGCTCATCTTGCCGGTCGCGCGCGTGTACCCGTCGGCCATCATCCCGCCCGATCCTTCATGGGCGCAATCCCAGAAGGTGATCCCGGCCTGCGGAAACAGATCCGAAATCGGCATGAAGGCCGATCCGATGATCCCGAAGGCATGTTCAATCCCATGCATTTGAAGGGTTTTCACGAAGGCTTCTTCAACGGTCATCTTCATCACGGGGGCTCCTGGGGGTGAGAAATGTTGGGGCAAATTAGGCGGGGGCGGGATGGGGAAGTAGGGCCAGAATGCCAGTCATGATATAGCCAGTCAGCTTTGGCGATGCAGTTCTTCAGCAAGGATGGCGATTCCATCTGAAATCCGTTCGGATGGGATCGAGGAATAGGCCAGCCGGTAATAGTTGCGTGGGGCGTCGGGACCTCGGAAAAATGACAGGCCCGGCTCGATCAGGACGGACCGGGCGCGCAGGCGCTGATCCAGTTCGGCGGTATCGACGCTATCGGGCGCGCGCATCCAGATGGACGACCCTCCAAAAACGCCGCGCCCTTCAATCCCCAGCCCGTGATCCGCAAGGGCCTGCTCCATCGTCTGACGGCGGCGTGCAAAAACCGTGCCCATGCGCCGCACAAGGCTGTCATAATGGCCAAGCGACAGGAAATAGGCCGCCGTGCGCTGAATATGGCCCGGCGGATGTCGCAGCACGCTGGCCCGCAACGCGCGGCACTCACGGATGAATTGTCGCGACCCCACCAGATACCCCAGACGAAGCCCCGGAAAGATCGACTTGGAAAAGCTGCCAACATAGATGACACGCCCATCGGTATCCAATGATTTCAGGGCAGGAAGGGGCGCGCGCAGGAACGAGATTTCGAACTCGTAATCGTCCTCGACGATCAGCGCGTCCATCTCGCGCGCCTTGTCCAGCAGCACCTTGCGCCGATCCATCGGCATCGTGGCGTTGGTGGGTGACTGGTGGCTTGGCGTGGTAAAGATTACGTCCGCATGTTGTGGCAGGGCATCGGGCGGCAGCCCGTCGCGGTCGACATCCACCGGGGCCAGATGACAACGCGATTGCATGAGGATATCGCGCAACGCGTGATAGCAGGGCTCTTCGATGGCGGCGGTACGCCGTTGGGTCAGCAGCACCTGTGCGGTCAGCCACAGCGCGTTTTGCGCACCCATGGTGACAAGGATCTCATCGGGTTGTGCCAGTATCCCGCGACGGGGCAGGGTGTGGCGTGCAATGAACTCGATCAGTAAGGGATCATCCTGATCGTAGTAATCTGTGGTCAGCGCCTGAAAGTCCTTTTGCCCAAGGGCTTGCAAGGCGCAGTGGCGCCAATTGGCGTGATCGAAAAGGCTTGGATCGGCCTGCCCGTAAATGAAAGGATACCGATAGCTGGACCAGTTCTGCGGCTTTTCCGGTGTATGCCCACCTGTGAACCGGCGGCCAAGCGCGCGGCTCCAGTCGATCACGTCGGTGCCTGAGGGTCTGGGATCGAACTGCGGTGGTTCGGGTGCGTTTTCAGAGACGAAATAGCCCGACCGATCGCGCGCCTCCAGATAGTCGCTGGCCTGCAATTCGGTATAGGCCAGCGTCACGGTGATCCGACTGACGCCAAGATGGCGGGCCAGGCTGCGCGAACTGGGCAGCTTTTCGCCCTTACGAAAACGGCCCGATAAAATGCCCTGCGCGATCATCTGTTGAATCTGGGCCTGAAGCGTGCCTTCGGCGTTCGGATTCAGGAAAAAGGTTTCGACCGAGATGGACATATCGTCACGATAGTCTGGACTTATCCATCTGGCAATCTGGTCTGATGGCCATGTGCCGGCTTGTGTTCAGCAGGCATGCCGGGAATGCTGATGGCGGAAAGCGGAGGATCAACATGATTGCCATTATCTTCGAAGTCGAACCTGCCGAAGGGCAGAAAGAGCCTTATCTGGATATGGCCGCGAAAATGCGGTCGCTCGTGGAAGAGGTCGAGGGGTTCATTAGTGTGGAGCGATTTCAGAGCCTGACAAACCCCGGCAAGCTGTTGTCGCTGAGTTTCTGGGAAGATGAGGCCGCGGTGGAGCGGTGGCGCCAGTTGGAGGGGCACCGGCGGGCCCAGAAGGCCGGGCGCGAGCGGATGTTCGAGGATTACCGCCTGCGGGTGGTCAGCGTGATCCGCGACTATGGCAAGCATGACCGCGTACAGGCCCCGGATGACAGCCGGGCGGTGCATGGGGCATAGGGCGGATCATGCGAATCGGTGAATCCAACCTTGTTAACAAGGGAAATCCCCGATCGGCATCATATCGGTAAAACGTCGGTATTGCGTCGGTATCGGATCGGCAAACAGCCGGATAAACGGGGCGCGCGTTGCGCCCCGGACCGGTTTTGTTAACCAATTGCCAGAAAGATGCCGACCAGTGTGGTCGCGCCGCCCATCGCCCGCAACACGGCACCGGACCCGGCACGCAAGGCGCGGGCAAAGAGCAATGCGACGATCAGGCCGACAGCGTGCAATCCCGCCGTGGCAAGCGCGAAGCCTGCACCGAATTGCATCGCCTGCGCGCTGCCCAGTTCGCCGCCATGGGCGTGGCCGTGAAACAGTGCAAAGACGGCCACGGCGGTGATTGCCACCCACGGGGCCGGGCGCAGCGCCAGCGCCACCACCATCCCCAATACCATGATCGAAGCCAGAATCATCGGTTCGACGAACGGCAGCGGTAGCCCGGCCAGCGCCAGGATGAAGCCCGCAATCATCGCCGCGACAAAGGCGGTAGGGACCTGCCACAATGCCCGTCCACCGATCTGGGCAGCCCAAAGTCCGACGGCGATCATCGCCAGAACATGATCGAGACCGAACAGCGGATGCGTCACCCCGGCCATGAAAGACCCGTATTCGCCGGGGGGAAGGTGCGCTGCGGCAGGGCTTGCGACAAGAATTGCGGGAATGATCAGGGGAATAGGGTGTTTCATGTGGCTCCGTCCTTGGGTCTGCCGGCGCCTCGGGATGAGTCGCGCCTGAGTGCAGAAAGACACCCCTTGGCCAAGGGTGCAAGCGGTCAGCCAAACGATTTTACACGGCCGCCCCGATTTGTCTTTGATCTTGGCAAAGGGCGACGGTAAACGAGGCCAAGCGGTCCCGTAGCTCAACTGGATAGAGCAGCTGACTTCTAATCAGCAGGTTCGGGGTTCGAGTCCTCGCGGGATCGCCAATTTTCATTTGCGATGTGGTTGCGAAAGCGATCCGGGGTTCGGTCCGTTGGTATCGCATAAGAGGGGGTGTCGGGGTCCGGGGCGCACTGATGTCATGCGCCCCGGTTCGGGATTATTTACCGCCAGCCCTGCGGAACAGGCGGGCGACGATCACGAAGAACAGGGGGATGAAGAGCACCCCCAGAACGGTGGCCGACAACGTGCCCCCCAGGACACCCGAGCCGATGGCATTGCGCCCGCCCGAGCCTGCCCCGGAACTCAGCACCAGTGGCAACACGCCCAGAGAGAAGGCCATTGATGTCATGATGATCGGGCGAAAACGCTGACGCCCGGCTTCGACCACGGCCTCGACCAGGCGTTCGCCCCCTTCATAGCGGTCACGGGCGAACTCGACGATCAGGATGGCGTTCTTGCCTGTCAGACCGATCACCGTCAGCAGGCCGACCTGGAAAAACACGCCGTTCTCGAAAGACCCCAGCCATGCGCCGATGAGTGCCCCAAGCACACCGATCGGCATGGCCAGCATCACCGCGAAGGGGATCGACCAGCTTTCGTAAAGGGCAGCGAGGGACAGGAACACCGCAGCCAGCGACAAGGCGTAAAGCAGCGGGGCCTGATTGCCTGAATCGCGCTCTTCCAGCGACAGGCCGGTCCAGGCAAGGTTATAGCCATCGCCCAGTTGTGCGACCAGCCGTTCCATTTCGGCCATGGCCTCGCCCGTGCTGACGCCGGGTACCGGTGTGCCCTGAATCTGGATCGAGGGTACACCGTTGTAGCGATAAAGCCCCTGCGCGCCGTAATCCCAATTTCCTTCCGCGAAGTTGGAGAAGGGGACCAGCCCGCCGCTGGCGTTGCGCACCCGCCATTTGTCGATATCGGTGGGGGCGGTGCGTGCGTCGGCCTCGCCCTGAACATAGACACGCTTGATCCGGCCCTGGTCGATGAAATCGTTCACATAGGTTCCGGCCCAGGCGATTTGCAGCAATTGCCCCACATCGGTGGGTGTCAGCCCCATAGCCCCTGCCTTGCGCCAGTCGATATCCAGGTTGAACTGTGCCGCGTCCTCAAGCCCGCTTGGCCGGACCGAGGTGACGATCTCGCTTTGTGCAGCCATCCCCAGCAATTGATTGCGGGCATTGATCATGTCTTCGTGGCTTTGGCCGCCGCGCGCCTGAAGGTAGAAATCGAAACCCGACACGTTGCCCAGTTCAATCACCGAAGGCGGGACGACGGGGAACACCATCGCGTCCTGGATCTGGCTGAACGCCCCGAAGGCCCGGCCAGCCAGCGCCTGAACGCTTTGTTCGGGGGAGGGGCGTTCATCCCAGTCTTTCAACTGAACAAAGGCGATCCCCATGTTCTGTCCGCTGCCGGCAAAGCTGAAGCCGACGACGCCGAACATCGAGTCCACGACCTCGGTTTCGTGATTCAGGTAGTAATCTTCGATTTGCTTGACGACGTCCAGCGTGCGCTCGGCAGAGGCCCCGGTGGGGGTCTGGATCAGGGTGAACAGGATGCCCTGGTCCTCTTCGGGAAGAAACCCGGTGGGTGTGCGCATGAACAGCATGACCATCACCGCGGCCATCGCAAGATAAACCATTGCCACGCGGAACGGGCGCTTCACGGTCCACCCGACCGTGTTGGTATAGCCCGAGATCAGTTTGTTGAAACCGGTGTTAAACCAGCCGAACGGACCGCGCGTCTTGCCGTGCCCCTTGGCTTTGAGCAGCGAAGCGCAAAGGGCGGGTGTCAGCGTGATCGCCACCACCACTGACAGCGCCATGGCCGACACGATGGTAATCGCGAACTGCTGGTAGATCACGCCGGTCGAACCGGGGAAAAATGCCATCGGCACGAACACCGCCGACAGCACCATCGCGATGCCGATCAGGGCGCCGGTGATCTGGCCCATGGATTTATGCGTGGCCTCACGCGGCGGCAGGCCCTCTTCCTCCATGATGCGCTCGACGTTTTCGACCACCACGATGGCGTCGTCCACCAGAAGGCCGATGGCCAGCACCATGGCCAGCATGGTCAGGGTATTGATCGTGAACCCGGCCACCGCCAGAACGCCGAAAGTGCCCAGCAGAACCACTGGCACGGCCAGGGTGGGGATCAGTGTCGCCCGCAGGTTTTGCAGGAACAGGAGCATCACGAGGAACACCAGCACGATTGCCTCGAACAGGGTCTTGACGACCTCTTCGATCGAAATCTCGACAAACGGTGTGGTGTCGTAGGGAATGACGTAATCCACGCCTTCGGGGAAGAAGCGGGAGAATTCCTCCATTTGCGATTTGACGGCTTCAGCCGTGTCGAGCGCGTTTGCGCCGGACGCAAGGCTGATGGCCATGCCCGCAGACGGGGCGCCGTTGAACCGGGCGATGGTGGCGTAGTTTTCCGCCCCAATCTCGACGCGGGCGACATCGTCCAGCAACACGAGGCCGCCGTCCGTTTCCGCGCGCAGAACGATCTGGCGGAAATCTTCGGGCGTGCTGAGCAGCGATTGCGCGGTGATCGTGGCATTCAACTGTTGCCCGTCCACCGTGGGCCGCGCCCCGAAGGAGCCGGCTGAAATCTGCGCGTTTTGCGCTGAAACGGCCGCCACCACATCCGCAGGCGTCAGTTCGAAAGCGGCCAGTTTGGAGGGATCGAGCCAGATACGCATCGCGTATTGCCCGCCGAACACCTCTACGGAGCCCACGCCCTGAATCCGGCTGAGCTCATCGACGAGATTGGATTCCATGTAGTCGGCAAGGTCGACCTGTTCGAGGCTGCCATCCCTGGAAATCAGGGCAACCACCATCAGGAACCCGGCCGAGGATTTCTCGACGGTGATGCCCTGACGTTGGACGATCTCGGGCAGGAGCGGTGTGGCCTGGCTCAGTTTGTTCTGTACCTGCACCTGGGCGATGTCGGGATCCGTGCCGGTTTCAAACGTCAGGGTGATGCTGACCCGTCCCGCCGCGTTGGAACTGGACGAGAAATAACGCAGCCCGTCCAGCCCGGTCATCTGTTGCTCGATGACCTGGGTGACGGTATTGGCGACCGTATTCGCCGAAGCGCCGGGGTAGGTGGCCGAGATCGCCACCGAGGGCGGTGCGATCTGCGGATACTGTGCGATGGGCAGTACCCGGATCGCGAGGACCCCGATCCCCATGATGATGATCGAGATCACCCAGGCAAAGACGGGCCGGTCGATGAAAAAACGTGCCATGATTTATGCGTCCCCGTGCCTGCGCATCATTGCTCGGATGCCGCGCCGTCGTCAGACGCGGCGCGTTCCTCAGGGGCGACGGTGGCCCCCGGCGCGGTTTTCTGGAATCCGGCCACGACGATGCGGTCGCCCGGTTCCAGTCCGCTATCGACCACCCAGTCCGAGGCGCGGTCCTGAAGGATTGACAGCGCGCGCTCTTCGATCACGTTATTGGCGTTGACCACCCAGGCAACGGGCCGTCCCCGCCTGTCGCGTACCACGCCTTCATGTGGGACCAGGAAAACGTTATCGGCCACTTCGACCGGCATGTTCACCTGAACATACATTCCCGGAAGCAAAAGCGCGTTCGGATTGGCGAATTGCATCCGCAGCGTCACTACCCCGGTTTGCGGGTTCACGTTGGGTTCGGCTGCCTGCAAGCGCCCGGTTTCACTGTATTCCGATCCGTCGGCCAGTGTCAGGCGCACGGTACCATCGGCCCCGGCCAGATTCTCTTCGGTTTCGCCGCGTCGCCACCGCAACAGATCGGCGGCGGACTGGGTTACATCAACATGGACCGGATCAATGTCGCGGATCACGGCCAGAGGTTGCGCCTGACTCGCGGTGACCAGCGCGCCGGGGCTGGTTTGCGACAGACCGATGCGGCCCGACAACCGTGCGCGGATCGTGGTGTGCGACAGCTCGATCTCGGCGGCATTCAGTTGGGCGTGCGCCAGTTCCAGTGCCGCTTCCGCCGAATCGCGGGCGGCCTGCGCTTCGTCCAGTGCCTGTTCGCTGGCCACGTTACGGGCCTGCAATTCGACTAATCGCGCAGCTTCGCGCCGGGCGGCGCCCAACTGTGCCTCGGCCTGTGCCACGCTGGCGCGGGCCTGTTGAACGGCGGCCTCATAACTGGCGGCGTCGATCCGGTAAAGCGGATCGTTGGCTTTTACATGGGCGCCTTCTTCGAAGAGGCGTTCGGTGATGATTCCGTTTACTTGCGGGCGTACTTCGGCTTCTGCCGAAGCCGCCACACGACCCGGTAACGTCGAGGTCAGAGTTACGGTTTGCGGCTGCAAGGTGACCACAGTGACAGGAACGGGCTGGTCGGATTGCTGTGCCATACCCTGCAGTGTGGCTGCAAACAGAAGTGCGATGGCCGGAAGTAGCCGGGAAAATGACAACATGTCAGACCTTTCAGGGAAATCGGCAGTGCGTCTGAGAGACGGTTTGCGGTGTTGCGGCAGGGTAATGCGCAAATCCCGGTCTTGGCAACTGTGGTTGTCTGCTCAGTTTGCACAATGTGTGGTGTGTAAATGCACAGAACGGTGCGCAGGCGCGCAGAGTGGTGATTTTTCAAGCTTTATGTGCAAAAAATAAAAGGATTACTTCGTTGTGCGGCTGGTTGTCGAATGTTGTGGCCCCTCTGGCTCTTTCCGGGAAAAAACCTTAGATACAGGCCATATAGGCTGAAAGGTTGGATGACGCGCGTGAAGAGCAAACATAACGGACGAGTAACCCGGGACGGTATCCGCATCCATGAGGAAGCGGACTTTGCAGGTATGCATAAGGCCGGCACATTGGCGGCACGGATTCTCGACGAGGTCGCCGAGCATATTTTCCCCAGCCAGACCACTGGCGAGATCGACCGTATTATCGAAGACAAGGTGAATGCCGCAGGTGCAAAATCAGCCACGATTGGCTACAAGGGCTACAAGCATGCGAGCTGTATCAGCGTCAATCATGTGGTCTGTCACGGCATCCCCGGTGACAAGAAGCTGAAGGATGGCGACGTTCTGAATATCGACGTGACGGTGATCGTTGACGGCTGGTTCGGCGATACCAGTCGCATGTATGTCGCCGGCAAACTGAGCCGCAAGGCTGAGCGTCTGATCCAGGTGACACATGATTCGCTCATGAAGGGGATCGAGGCGGTCAAACCCGGCAACACCTTTGGCGATATCGGTCATGCGATCCAGACCTATGTGGAAGCGAACCGCATGTCGGTTGTGCGCGATTTCTGCGGTCACGGGTTGGGGCGCGTGTTTCATGCGCCGCCGAACGTTCTGCATTACGGTCGTGCCGGCACGGGGCCGGTTCTGGAAGAGGGCATGTTCTTTACCATCGAACCGATGGTGAACCTGGGACGCCCGGAAACCAAGGTTCTGGCCGATGACTGGACAGCGGTGACACGGGACAAGTCCCTGTCGGCGCAGTTCGAGCATTCCATCGGCGTGACGGCGGACGGGGCCGAGATTTTCACCCTGTCCCCTGCCGGGCGCTTCCATCCAACCTGGAAAATGAAGGACGCCTGACAGGGTTCAGTAAAGGCCCGTTCGTCTGACCTGCCGGTTGCCCGATGGGGCAACCGGAGAGTATGTCAGATGTCCTTGACCAGGCGCAGGGCGTCGTAGATTGCCGCGTGGGTGTTACGGGCGCTGACGGCATCGCCGATGCGAAACAGCTGAAAATCCCCGTCGGTATTGCGCATTATCTGTTGCGGCTGTCCGGCGACAAGGGCCTCGTAATCGACCGCGCCGTGGTTGGATGACAGCGGTTTGAGATCGAAATACAGCTCGTCCATCGGCATGGTGCCGTAATTCACCACGATCTGATCATAGGTCTTTTCAGAGGTGAAATCGCTGTAATCCGTGCCAATTGTCGCCTTGAGCTGGTTGCCGTCGCGCGTGACGTTCAGCAGGCGGCGGGTGACTGTGAATGTCACATCCTTGTCCTGAAGGGCGCGCATGTAGGGTGTCAGGTTCATCGCCATGATGTCGGGGGCGAACACGCGGTCAGGGGTCATTACCTCGACACTGGCCCCGGCGTTGGCGGCGACTTCGGCGGCCATCAGGCCAGGGTGATCGCCGCTTTCATCATAGATCAGCACGTTTTGCCCCGGTTTTACGTCGCCCGAAATCAGATCCCACGAAGTGACGACCAGATCCTGATCCTTACCAGTCTCGAACAGTTCGGTGTTGGGCAAGCCGCCGGTGGCCACGATCACCACATCGGGGTCGAGTGCGGTGACATCCGCGGTCTCGGCCCAGGTGTTGAAATGGAACGCCACGTCGCGCGCGGCGCATTGGGACATGCGCCAGTCGATGATCGAGATCATCTCGCGTCGGCGCGGGTTCTGCGCGGTCAGGCGCACCTGTCCGCCCGGATCGGGCTGTGCCTCCAGTACGGTCACGTCATGGCCGCGCTCGGCGGCCACGCGGGCGGCTTCCAGACCGGCGGGACCGGCCCCGATGATGGCGACTTTCTTCTTTTCCTCTGCCGGGGTGATGCTGTGCGGCATGCTGAGTTCCCGCCCTGTGGCGGCGTTGTGGATGCACAGCGCCTCACCCGCGGCATAAATCCGGTCAAGGCAGAAGGTCGCGCCGACGCAGGGGCGGATATCGTCCTCGCGCCCCTCGACGATCTTTTGCACGATGTGGGGGTCGGCCATATGGGCACGGGTCATGCCCACCATGTCGAGCAGACCGGCATCGACCGCGTGGCGCGCTGTGGCCACATCGGGGATCTTGGCCGCGTGAAAGGTCGGCATGCCGGTGGCCTTTTTCACTGCCCCGGCGAAATCGAGATGCGGGGCGTTCTTCATCCCCTGCACGGGGATCACATCGGTCATGGCCGGATCGGTGTGGATGCGCCCGCGCACCACGTTGAGGAAATCGACCATTCCGCTATCGGTCAGGCGCTTGGAAATCTCGATGCCTTCCTCGGGTGTGATGCCCCCGGCCTCGGCCTCGTCGGCGGTGTAGCGCAGGCCGACGATGAAATCGTCGCCCACGCGCATGCGAATGCCGCGCAGCACGTCGAAGACCAGCTTCAGGCGGCTGTCGAGTGTCTGTCCCCCATAAGGCCCATCGAGATCGTTGGTCAGCGGTGACCAGAACTGATCGAGCAGGTGGCCATAGACCTGCAATTCGATCCCGTCCATGCCGCCTTCTTTCATCCGTTCGGTCGCGTCTGCGAAATCGCTGATGATGCGTTCGATGTCCCAGTCTTCGGCCAGCTTGGGAAAGGCGCGGTGGGCCGGTTCACGGTGTTTGGAGGAGGACACAGAGGGCAGCCAGTCACCCTTGGACCAGCCGGTGCGGCGGCCAAGGTGGGTGAGCTGGATCATCACGGCGCAGCCGTGATCGTGGCAGGCGTCCGTCAGCTTGCGAATCCATGGCACGACTTCCTCCTTGTAGGCGAGGACGTTATTGAACACCGGCGGGCTGTCGCGGCTGACCGCCGCCGATCCCGCCGTCATGGCCAGAGCCACCCCGGCCCTGGCGCGTTCGGCGTGATAGGCGATGTAGCGATCCTTGGGCATGCCGTCTTCGGGATAGGCGGGCTCGTGCGCGGTGGTCATGATCCGGTTGCGCAGCGTCAGGTGCTTGAGCTGGTAGGGCTGAAGGAGGGGGTCTTTGGACATGGGTATGGCTCCGTCTGGCTGACTCAAGGATTCCCGAAATGTTCATTTATGTCAAGTTTGTGTTCATAGGTGACGATTTTATTGCCCTGACCCTGGCTTGGGGCTAGTGTGAGCGTATGGAAAAGACGCCCCTGACCGAAAATACCGAGAAAACCAGTGGCTGGCGCGGATCGCGCGAAGTGTGGCTTGCGGCGGCGCGCGAGGCGTTCATCGAAGCGGGGCTGGACGCGGTGAAGATTCAGCCGCTGGCCAGCCGGTTGAACTTGTCGCGCACCAGTTTCTATTGGTTTTTCAAGGATCGCGCCGCGCTGCTGGATGCCCTTCTGGCAAGCTGGGAAGACAGCAATACCGGCAGTCTTGTCGCGGCAACCGAGGCCTATGCCGAAACCGTCACCGAGGCGGTGCTGAACGTTATAGGGGTGTTTCTGGAGGGCGGTCCGTTCGAGCCGCGCCTCGATCTGGCAGTGCGAGGCTGGGCGCATCGGGCGCAGGCCGTGGCCGACCGCGTGCATGGGGCCGACGACACCCGTCTGGCGGCGATCCGGGGTGTGTTCGAGCGGTTCGGCTATGAGCGGAACGAAGCGGATGTGAGGGCGCGGACCGTTTACCTGACGCAGATCGGCTATATCTCGATGCAGGTGAGCGAAGACCTCGAAACCCGGATGATTCGTATACCCGGCTACGTCAAAACCTATACCGGCCACACCCCGCCCCAGCGTGAGCTGGAGCGGTTTCATGCCCGGCATGGGTATACCCCGCCGGGCGATGCGCGTCTGGACTGAGTGCCGTTCGGAGATCAATACCAGGCGTCCGGCATCGACGCTTTCTTGCGGGTGACAAAATCCTTCAGGGCGTCGTCCAGGGTCGGGTCCATCGCGGGGGCCTCGTAGGCGTTCAGCAGGTCTTTCCAGCGCTGGTTTGCCACCTGCGCATAGTCGGTGCCGCCCTGTTCGCTCCATGTTTCGAACGGTTGATCGTCGTTCATTGCGCTGTCCCAGTATGCGTTCTGATAGTGGCGCAGCGTGTGGTCGGTGCCGAACAGGTGTTCGCCCGGACCGTTCTGTGCCAGAGCCTCGAAGCCCAGGGTGTCCTCGTTCACCTCGATCCCGGCCATGTAGGCGTGCAATGCGCCGGCCATATCGCAATCCATCACGAATTTTTCGTAGGACATGGACAGAAGTCCGTCGAGAAACCCCGCCGAATGCAGGATGTAATTCGCGCCGCCCTGAATGGCCGACATCATCGACATCATGGATTGCTGCATTGCCTGCCCGTCGGGCAGTTTCGAAGTGCTGAAATTCCCTGCGCAGCGCAGGGGCATATCCAGCCGCCGCGCCAGTTGGCCCATGACCAGCGAGCCAAGCGCCGGTTCGGGGGTGCCGAAGGTGGGACTGCCCGAGCGTAGCGACATGGATGACAGGAATCCGGCCAGAACGGCGGGTGCTCCGGGGCGCACCAGTTGCGTCAGCGCGCAGGAGGCCATGGATTCGGCCAGGCATTGCGCTACCGCCCCTGCCATCGTCAGCGGCGCGACCGCCCCTCCCAGAAGGAACGGCAGATGAATCGAGGCCTGTCCGGCCTCGGCATAGGTGCGGATGCCCGCCGTCGTCACCCCGTCCAGCACCAGTGGTGAGGTGGTGTTGAAATTCCCCATGATGACGCAATTCCGGTTCACGAAATCGGAGCCGAACAGGATGCGGCACATCTCGATACTGTCGGCGGCGCGTTCCGGCGCGGTGATCGAGCCGAGGAAAGCCCGGTCGGAATAGCGCATATGGGCATAGACCATATCGAGGTGGCGCTTGTTCACCGGCACGTCGGTGGGCTCGCAGATGGTGCCGCCGGAATGATGCAGCCAAGGGGAGGATTGGGCCAGTTTCACGAGGTTCTCGAAATCGGCGATGGTGCCGTAACGGCGCCCGTTATCCATATCCATCACGAAGGGCGACCCGTAGGAGGGGGCGAAAACCATCGTATCGCCGCCGATCTCGACATTGTTGGCGGGGTTGCGGGCGTATTGCGTGAAACGCCCCGGCGCGGTCTTCAGGATTTCGCGGATCATGCCGGGTTCGAATTTCAGGTTCCATGCCTGCGCCGATATCTCGGTGACCTTTGCACCCGCCTCACGGTAGAGCCAAAGCGCCTCTTCGTCCTCGCGCAGTTCGATCCCGATTTCTGCAAGGATGCGGTCGGCGGTGGCCTCGATCTTTTGCAGGGCCTCTTCGCCCAGCAGGTCATAGGTGGGTATCTTGCGGGTGATGAACGGCACACGCAGATGCAGGTTTTGCCCTCGTTCGTTACTGCGCGGCGATTGCGAGCGGTTGCGGCGGCTTGTCCGTGGCTTGCGCGGGGCGTCCTGAAGCATGGTGTAATCCTTGTGATGTACGAGGAGCAGCCCGCAGTTTTGGCGTGGATGCGTTTCATGGCAATTGCATAAAATTTCATCCTTGATTAGCTGAACTAAGTCATGTTGTGTTTAGGTGCGTTTTTATTCCTTCTTTTAATGCATTTGTGAAAATCTACACATGAGGTTGTTTTGTCTAAGCGTCCCTATGATCTGCCAGCAATGAGCGCGCTTGTCGCCTTCGAGGCGGCGGCGCGGCATGTCGGGTTCAAGGCCGCTGCCCGAGAGTTGAACGTGACACCGGCCGCGATCAGCCACCAGATCAAGGCGCTGGAGACCGAGCTGCGCTGTCCCTTGTTTCGCCGCCATCATCGCGGTGTCGAATTGACGGAGACCGGGGCCTATCTGCTGGTCGCCCTGCAACGTGGTTTCGAAACCATGAGCGATGCCGTGGATCAACTCAGGCAGAGGTCGAACCGGGCCTCTGTCACGATCGGGGTGACAACGGCTGTCAGTTCGCTCTGGCTGACACCGAAACTGGCCCAATTCTGGAAGTCGCACGGCGATGTCTCGGTTGCTCAGATCGTCGACGATACCGGTCAATCCCCGGCGGACTGTGACCTGAGCATTCACTATGGGGACATGTCGCGCGAAGCTGGCAAATGCCACATCCTGTTCCATGATCGGATCATGGCGTTGGGCAGTCCGCGTTTTGCCTGCGCGCACGAGATCAAGCGGGTCGAAGACCTGGCGAAACTGTCACTGATACATTTCGAATCCGCCGTGGTCGGGTGGACCGACTGGCCGGGTTGGTTTCGCGCACTGGGATATACCGGCCCGGTGAAAAACAGCCACCGCGTCAACAACTATGTGATTGCCTTGCAGGCCGCACGCGACGATATGGGGGCCGTTCTGGGGTGGGTCGGATTGACCAAAAGGTTCATCGACGCAGGTGAACTTGTGCCGCTCCTGCCGGAACGGGTGGAAACGACCGAGGATTTTTATGTCAGGCTTCACCCTCACGCTTCGGAGCGGGCGCAACTGGTTTATGACTGGCTTGTGAACGCGCCGTGACGGACCGTCTCTCGGTCTTCGCCGGGAACAGAAGGTGCTGTTCAGGGAGCGCTTACTTCCCTTTCAGGGAATCCATCATTAATTTTTCAGGAATATGCTGACATAACAGATCCCGTGGTGTTTGAGGGCGCAACAACCAGGATTCGCGCCACAGAGAGATGGATCAGTGGAGCGTGCGGATTTCGCGGGCCGGATGTATCTGGTTGAAGATCGTTATCCGGAATATTTCCTTCAAAGAGGACATAAACCACAGATTGGGCAGTTTTAAACGATTGCGAAATCTTATTGTGCCGATGCTGACGTGGCAAACTCCGATGGTTCGTTTCAGCGAAATCCAATATGCGCTGACGGGTGTTCAAAAGTTGTAAATCGGTAATCAGGTACACGGGTTTTGTCATGAGGTTGAATAAGATTCGGATTGCCGCTGGCCAGGAAGAACTGCGCGCCGCCCGTCGGGAAAGCCGCCCACTCTACTGGTTTGTCGGGGTCTTCAGTTTTTTCGCAAATCTGTTGATGCTGACGGGCCCGCTTTACATGCTGCAGGTCTATGACCGCGTGCTTGGCAGCCGGTCGGTCGAAACCCTGGTCGCGTTGTCGGTGCTGGTGGTGTTTCTCTATGGAATGATGGGGGTGCTGGATTATTCCCGAGGGCGTATCATGGGGCGCGTGGCTGCGCGGTTCCAGGCGCGGCTGGATCACCGGGTGTTCGATGCGGCGATGCGCAAGGCCGCGATTGCGCCGGATGAGGGTATCCAGACAGGCTTGCGCGATCTCGAAGCGATCCAGAGGTTGATGTCGTCTCCGGTGCTGATGGCGGTGTTCGACATCCCCTGGACGCCGTTTTTTCTTGTGGGGATATGGATATTCCACCCGTGGCTGGGGGCACTTGCGGTTGCCGGGGGACTGACCCTGATCATTGTCACCTTGATCAACCAGATGGTCACGCGCCAGCCTCTGTCTGAAGCCAACCGCGCCAGCGTCGCATCGGAGGCGATGTCGATGCAAATTCATGGCGAGGCCGAGATGGTTCAGGCCATGGGCATGCGGGATGCGGCCTTTGCCCGATGGCGGCAGCTGAGAGACAAGACGCTGCGCGAACAAATCCGCTCGGCCGATCTGGGCGGCAGCTTTTCCAGCGCGACCAAGACGTTCCGTCTGTTCCTGCAATCCGCGATGCTGGGTCTGGGCGCGTATCTGGTGCTGCAAGGCGAACTGACTGCGGGGGCGATGATCGCCGGGTCGATCCTGCTGGGCCGGGCGCTTGCCCCGGTCGAGCAACTGATCGGTCAGTGGGCGATGGTCCATCGCGCAATCAAGGGATGGGATAACCTGGCCCATCTGCTGGCCGAACTGCGCCCCGATGCCCCCAGGACAAGCTTGCCCAGGCCACGTGCCGTGCTGTCGTTGCAGGGCGTGACAGTGGTCCCGCCGGGTCTTCAACAGGCTGCGCTGAAATCGGTGACGTTCACGGTGCAGCCGGGGCAGGCCGTTGGGGTGATCGGTCCGTCGGGGGCGGGAAAATCGACCCTGGCCAAGGCGCTGACCGGGGTATGGCGCCCCGCGGGAGGCAAGATCAGGCTCGATGGGGCCACGCTGGATCAATACGCCCCTGATGTTCTGGGTCAGCATGTCGGTTACCTGCCCCAACGGGTTCAGCTTTTCGATGGAACGATTGCCGAGAATATCTCGCGCCTGTCCACCCTTCCGGATGCCGAGGCCGTCGTCGCCGCCGCCAGAAAGGCCGATGCGCACGATATGATCCTCAAGCTGCCCAACGGATACGATACGCGGGTCAGCGCAAGTGGCGGACAGCTTTCGGGGGGACAGATGCAACGGGCCGGGTTGGCGCGCGCGATGTATGGCGATCCCGTTCTGCTGGTTCTGGACGAACCGAATTCAAATCTCGACAACGAAGGCAGCGAGGCGGTGAACACCGCGATCCGCAGTTTCAAGGCAGAAGGCAAATCGGTGTTGATCATGGCGCACCGTCCGGCGGCGATTCAGGAGTGCGATCTGCTGTTGATGCTGGAAAACGGTATGGTACGCGCCTTTGGCCCCAAGGAAACGGTCCTGCGCGATGTCGTAAAGAACCACGGTGAAATCGCCCGCACCCCGGCGCAGGGGGGCGTGAGATGACGGATCGGGATAAACGCGATCCCTGGTCTGTTCGCCGGCCTTTGATCGTCGGGCTTTTAGGTCTCGTCCTGCTGATCGGCGGGTTCGGGACATGGGCTGTCACGACTAATATTTCAGGGGCGATCATTGCCGGAGGCCGCATCGAAGTGGATCAGAACCGGCAGGTTGTCCAGCATCCCGACGGCGGCGTGGTCGAGGCCGTTCAGGTCCGCGAGGGCGATGAGGTTGCCGTGGGCGATGTGTTGTTGCGTCTGGATGCGACCGACCTGCGGTCGACGCTGGTGGTGACGGAAAACCAATTGTTCGAGATCATGGCGCGGCGCGGCCGGCTTGAGGCCGAACGTGACGACAGTCAAATAATCACGTTCGATCCGCTGCTGGTTGAAGCGGTGCAAACCAACGGGGATGCTGCAACCCTGATCGCCGGGCAGCAGCGCCTGATGGAGGCCCGCGCCCAATCCATTGCACAGGAAGTCGATCAGTTGCAAAAGCGGCGCGGCCAGATCGAAAACCAGATCGGCGGGATCGAGGCGCAGCAAAACTCTCTGTACAGGCAACTCGGGTTGATCCGCAAAGAGCTGAACAATCAGCAATCGCTGTTGGATCGCGGATTGGCACAGTCGGCGCGGGTGCTGTCCCTGCAGCGCGAGGAGGCCCGCCTGAGCGGCTCCATGGGAGAGCTTGAAGCGCAAAAGGCGCAGGCCAATGGCCGCATCACCGAGATTGACATCGAGATTCTCAAATTGCAAAGCCAGCGACGGGAAGAGGCGATCACCCGACTGCGTGATCTGCAATACCGGGAACTGGAACTGCGCGAGGAGCGCCGCGCGCTGATCGAACGCATGAGCCGTCTTGAGGTTGCGGCCCCGGTGTCGGGGGTGGTGTACGGCCTTCAGGTCTTTGGTCCGCGCTCGGTTTTGCGCCCGGCCGATCCGGTGCTCTACATTGTGCCGCAGGACAGGCCACTGATCATCAACGCACAGGTCGAGCCGATCCATATCGACAAGATCTATGTCGGGCAGGAGGTTGTCTTGCGGTTCTCGGCACTGGATCAACGCCGGACCCCGGAACTGACCGGCAAGGTGACACAGATTTCTGCCGACGCGTTTCAGGACGAGGCCACGCGGCAATCCTATTATCGGGCCGAAATCGTTCTGAGCGAAGGTGAGCAGGACAAATTGCCCGAGGGGACTGCCCTGATCCCCGGCATGCCGGTTGAGGCCTTCATTCGCACCGACGATCACACTCCGATGACCTATCTGGTCAAACCGTTGAGCGATTATTTCGCCAAGGCCTTTCGTGAATAGGCCGATGGGGGTCTTTTCGACGTCGGCTGAAAGCGGTGATGCCAAGGGGGAAACATTACCACCAGGTGAGCCGGAAATATCACCCACGCCGGAACGTAAGACGGCCGACTGTATCTTTGGTCCAGTGGCGATCCGCGGTCTCGACAACCGGTCGGTTCATGGAGTGCCTGAGTGCGACGATATATAGCTTGCTAATTCAGTGTTTCTCGCGCGATTAAGACGGCCATGCAGCGAGCAGGCCGTATAAGATCGCGTTTCAGTGGTGCTGTATCACTGTTCCTGACCGCCCTTCTGGCGGTGCAGGTGGCGACGGCGTTCCTGCCGGCAGCAGGCAGTACGCGGGCCGATGCGATCGAGATGATCATTTGCAGTGCCGATGGTGCGCAGACGGTCACGATTTCGCAATCCGAAGAGTCCGGCGGCCACGCGGATATGGAGGGGCACTGCCCGCTCTGTATCGTAGCAGTGTCAGATGCCTGGGCGACGCAGCCCGATGTGAATGTTGCCATTTCGCAGTACACATTGCGCTATGTCCTCCCCGAGGCAGCACAGGTTCCTTGCGATGCCTGCGGGCGCCCTTATGCGATCCGCGCCCCGCCTTTGACCGTTTGATCTCAGGAAAACAATGACCGACCGGCGTTGAGAAACGCCGGAGGCGGCCTGTCGCGGCACGTTTGCTGCGGACCATTCAAACGATCAAAGGATCATCCCGATGTTTTATTCTTTCGCGACGCGCGTCAGCGTCTCGGCCCTTCTGATGTGTTCGATTTCAGAGCTGGCTGTTGCCCAGCCCCATGACCCGGCAAACGCCGAGGAAGAGGCTCCGCTTGTACTGGCCCCCATCACCGTCAAAGGCGGTGCACCACAAGACGGTCCCATGACCAGTATCCTCCCGACCTCGGGGATGAGTACGCGTCCCGCATCCGATGCGGCGGAGGTTCTGCGCAGCGTGCCCGGTGTTACCTCGGGGCGGATGGGCGGTCATGGGCTGGAACTGGTGATCCGCGGCCAGCAACAGAACCAGCTCAACATTATCGACGCCGGGTCGTTCACCTATGGGGCCTGTCCCAACCGGATGGACCCGCCGACCAGCACCGCATCGCTGAATCGTGCAGATACGATCATTGTTGAGAAAGGGTATTCCAGCGTTACCAACGGCCCCGGCGGTTCGGGTGGGTCGGTCATTCTGGAACGCGAGGCACCGGGTTTTGACAGCGGCAAACGGATCGAAGGCACTCTGTCCGCCGGGACGGGAACGAATGGCACTGGAACGGAACTGGGCGGCACGCTGTCGGTCGATCTGGGCAAGGGGTTCTATATCGAGGGCGGTCTCGATCATGCAACTGCCGGCAATTATACGGACGGGTCGGGCCGGACGGTGCGCAGCGCCTTCGATCAGACCAATGCGGGGCTGACGCTTGGCTATGTGGGCGAGCGTTTCGATCTGGCCTTCGACGTGGATTACAGCCTTGCCGAGGATGTGCTGTTTCCCGGTGCGGGCATGGACAGCCCGATGGACGAGACCTTTGTCTACCGCCTGCGCGGTGGAGTTGACGTAAACGCCGGGATTCTGAACCGGATTGAGGGCAATCTTTATGTCAGCACTGTCGATCACGTCATGGACAACTACTCGTTGCGGCCTGTCGGCATGATGGCCATGCGCACGCCTTCGAGCTCGGACACGACGGGCGGCAAGCTGGAGGCGCACCTGAGCTTTGGCGCGACCGAGGCCAAGTTGGGGGTCGATTATCAGTCCAACAACCGCTTTGCGGCCATGTATGCCGGGATGCCGGGCATGATCCGACAGTTGGATGCGGCCGATCCGACGCGCATGCGCTTCCTGATGTGGCCGGATGTGACCATCGAGCAAACCGGCCTGTACTTCGAATCCGAAACCGACCTGTCGGACCGCGCCCGGCTGAAGTTCGGTGCGCGCTATGACCATGTGCGCGCCGATGCCGGGGCTGCAATCGTTTCGCCGGCGCTGGACGGGGGGCGCACGCCGAATACCTATTACCTTGCGCAATACGGCACGACCTTCAACAGCGCCCGGACCGAGGACAATTTCGGCGGGCTGATCCGGCTGGAATACGACCTGACCTCCGATACGACACTGTTCGCCGGGCTGTCGCGTTCGGTGCGGACCGCCGATGCGACCGAACGTGCCATGGCGCGTGCGAACTGGGTCGGCAACCCGGATATTGACCCGGAAAAGCACCACCAGCTTGATCTCGGCGTGCAGATCGACAAGGGCAACTGGTATCTGAATGCCTCGGCTTATGCCGACTGGGTGGAGGATTACATCCTGCGCGATCAGTTCTCGGTGCCCGGTGTCATCACCTATCGCAATGTCAGCGCGCGCCTGTCCGGTGTCGAGCTGTCGGCAGGGTGGGAGCGCAACGGTTTGGAAATCTGGGGTGACGTTACCTATACCCACGGCGAGAATGAAACCTACAACGCACCGCTGGCGCAGATCCCGCCGCTGCAAGGGCAGGTCTCGGTCGCTTATGGGCGGGATGGATGGCGTGCGGGCGCCCGGGTGAACTGGGCCGCGGATCAGGACCGGATCGACCTGTTCCGCGATCCCGGCGCGACGCCCGGATACACCACGCTGGACCTGTTCGGCAGCTATGAGTTGCACGAAAACACGGTTCTTCTGGCAGGCATGAACAACGTCACCGATGAGACCTATGCCAATCACCTGAGCCGGTCGAACCTGTTCGATACCGCCGTCACGCAGGTGAACGAGCCGGGCCGGACCTTCTATATCAAGCTGGAATCGAAGTTCTGATACCAACGCCCCGGCGTGGCCATGTGCTGCGCCGGGGCTATTTGTGCCGACCGTTTCAGGCGTTCCAGCGGACTTGCCCCAGTTCCGTGATGTCATAGCCCGCCAGTTGACCGGCATGGGTGCGGAAACTGTCACCGCGGCAGAACGCCATCAGGTTTTGCATGGGCGGTTCGAACCATGCACGGCGATCCACCAGCAGATCGAAATGCTCTTCGACGATGGGCACGAAGGCCAGCCCGTGCTGCGTGGCCAAGGATTGCAGCCCGAAGGTCACATCCCCCCGCCCCTCGGCCACGGCCAGCACCGCATCGGTTTCACTGGGGACGGTTTCGGTCATTTTCTGGCTCGCCAAGTCAAGCCCTGCGGCGGCGGCCAGTTCCTGAAACAGGGTTTGCGTTCCGGTCTCGATGGGGCGCGGGACGATCACCTGCCCGTCAAGATCGGCGACACCCTTCACCGTGCCGGACAGATCGGGGCGCATCACCAATCCGCGCGCGCGGCGCGCCCACGAAACCAGCACGGCGTTCTGATCCGTGCAGCGGGCCGAGACCTGCGCGATGTTCCAATCATCGTTCGCCGGATCATGGATATGCAGGCCTGTGGCCACACCCTCGGAAGCGCAAAAGCGATCCAGGCCGTCGAGGCTGCCGTCAAAGAAAGAGGCCAGACCGCAACGGGACTGCCGCAGCGCCCATTCCAAAAGCGGATCGTGACTGCCCAGGCAAATCGCCGGGCGCGGGGCTGACGTGGCGGGGGTGCCCCCGGAACTGGCGCTGGCGATCCAGGCCTCGATTTCAAGCCGGGGAAACAGAAGTTTTCCGGTTGCGCGCGATACCGGAATATCGCCCGAGGCCGCAAGATCGTAAACCTTGCGTTCCTTGATGCGCAGCAACTCGGCCAGTTCGCGCACGGTCAGATAGTCATGGGGCATGGGGCTGGAATGATCGGTACTGGACATGTTGTCCATGATCATCCCTCAGCTTGGCCGCGCCGACAAGCCCCGGCGCGGCCCTGTTTTGCGAAAGTCCGGTTACTCGGCGTTCGGGAAGAACAATTGCTGGCCGTTCAGCTTATAATCGCCGATCGCCTGCTGGCCCGCGTCCGAGATCAGCCAGTCGACAAAGGCCTGACCGGACTCGGCGTCGACGTTCTCACATTTCTCGGGGTTCACGAGGATCACGCCGTACTGGTTAAACAGGTCTTCGTCGCCTTCGACCTGGATTTCGAAATCACCCTTGTTCTCAAAACTGATCCAGGTGGCGCGGTCGGTCATCACATAGGCATCCATGCCCACGCCAGCATTCAGCGTGGCGCCCATGCCCGAGCCGGTCTCGCGATACCATTCCCCCGAGCCATCAGCCGGGTTCACATCGGTATCGGCCCAGAGGAGCATTTCCTTCTTGTGGGTGCCGGAATCGTCCCCGCGCGAGGCAAACAGGGCACCGCTGCCGGCGATCTTTTCAAGGCTGTCCTGAGCATCGGTCATACCGGCCACACCAGCGGGATCTTCATTCGGGCCGACGATGACGAAATCGTTGTACATCAGGTCGAACCGTTCGACACCCATGCCATCGGCCACGAACTGCTCTTCGGCGGGCTTGGCATGGACCAGCAGAACGTCACCGTCGCAGTTGCGCGCGTTCTTGATCGCCTGCCCGGTGCCCACGGCCACGACATTCACCTGAATGCCCGTCTGCTCGGCGAAGATCGGCAGCAGGTAATCGTAAAGCCCCGAGTTCGCTGTCGAGGTCGTGGACTGCACGATGATGGATTTGTCCTGGGCGCTTACAAGCCCCGCTGACAATGCCAGTGCCAGGGCTGTGGTCACACCGAACCGCAAATTGAAGGTCATCAGGTATCTCCCTTTGTTTGCCAGATGAAAGTCAGACGACGATGCGTCCTTGAAGAAAGTCCCGCGCTTCCTGGGTGTCGGGGCGGGACAGGAACAGGTCTGCCGGGCCGTGTTCATGCACACGGCCCCGGTGAACAAACACGATGTCATCGGCCAGCCGCCCGGCCTGACCGGGATCGTGGGTGATGAAAATGATCTTGGTGCCAGCCGTATGTGCCTCCTGCACGATGCTTTCGATCTTGAGGACAGAGGCGGGATCGAGGCTGGCGGTGGGTTCGTCCAGCAGCATGACTTTGGGTTTCAACGCCAGCGCCCGCGCAAGTGCCAGCCGTTGTTGCTCGCCGCCTGACAGCAGGCGCGCGGGTTGGCGGGCATGGTCCAGAAGGCCGACATGATCCAGCAGGTCATTGCGCCGGGCGGCGTCGCGGATGCCGCGTGCCTTGAGCACGAAATCGACATTCGCCACCACCGAGCGGCGGAGCAGTACGGGTTTCTGGAACACCATCGCCTGGGTGCGGCGACCGGCATCGTTCAGCGGTTCGCCGCCCCATGTCACCGTACCTTTCGTCGGTGCGATCAGGCCATGCGCCAGTTTCAGCAGCATTGATTTGCCCGCGCCGTTCGGCCCCATGATCATGGTGATCCCGTTGCCGGAAAGCGACAATGAAGCGTCTTCGATCAGGGTCGTGTCGCCCACGGTCAGCGATACATCCTGCAGCGCAAGTGCACGCTGATCCGTAGAGTCGCTGGCGTTGTGGCGCAGGTTGTCGAATTCGACAATGTTGTCGGTCACGGCATCACGCATAGGCATGGCGCACCGCCGTCATGCGCAGGGATTGGACAAGGGCATTCACACCAAGCGCGATCACCATCAGCACCAGCCCAAGCGCGAGTGCCAGCGCCAGATCGCCTTTGGAGGTTTCGAGGGCGATGGCTGTGGTCATTACCCGTGTCAGGTGGTCGATGTTGCCGCCGACGATCATCACCGCGCCCACCTCGGCCACGGCGCGGCCAAACCCGGCCAGCCCGACGGTCAGCAGGGAAAACCGCGCGTCCCAGATCAGAGCCGAGACCTGTTGCCAGCGGCTGAGAACGAGCGAACGGAACTGATCCGCGTATTCGGCGTGCAAATCCTCGATCACCTGCCGCGACAGGGCCATGACGATGGGCGTGATCAGGATGGTCTGCGCGATGATCATGGCCGTCGGGGTATAGAGCAGCCCAAGGAAGCCAAGCGGCCCGGCACGCGACAGATGCAGGTAGACCAGCAGACCGACCACCACCGGCGGCAACCCCATCAGCGCATTGAACAGAATCAGAACCGCATTGCGCCCCGGAAACCGGGTGATCGCCACCAGTGCCCCGACGGGCAGGCCGATCAGGCAGGCAAGCCCCGTGGCCGACAGGCTCACGCGCAGGGAAAGTGCAACGATTTCAACAAGATCGGCATCGCCTGACGCGACAAGCGACAGGGCAAGCCCGAATGCTTCGCCAAAATCCTGCAAAATTTCCCCTCCATCCGCAAAGTTGCGGAATTTATGCAAGGCTAACGCAGTCAAGACAGGCCGCGCAAGGGAGGAAATGTATGACCGGCACCCTGAACACGACATTGCGGTGGCGGGATACGAAAAGGGCCGCCCAAAGGCGGCCCGGATCAATCCGTACATTCTCTGCTGGCCGTGATCAGCCAAGCGCCTCGTTGCAGCGTTTGCAGGTGCCTGCGTGGCTGTGCAGCCCTACATCGGGCAGGATTTTCCAGCAGCGTTGGCACTTGTCGCCGCTGGCGCGTTCGAACACCACGCCGACACCTTCGACCTCGGGCATGCGGAAGGCCTCGTTCGGCAACGGATCGCCGGTGAGGCGGATATCCGAGGTGATGCAGATATCCTCGAAATTCACGCTTTTCAGCGCCTCCAGCATCTCGGGATCGCGCACATGCACCACGGGCGCGGCTTCGAGCGAAGCACCGATCACCTTGTCGGTACGCTGGATTTCCAGTGCCGCAGTCACAGCACGGCGGGCCTGACGGACCTTGGCCCATTTCGCGGCCAGCGGTTCGTCCAGCCAGTCGGCGGGCGTTTCGGGGATATCGACCAGATGCACGCTCGACTCCTCGCCCGGATTCCGCTCGAGCCAGACCTCTTCCATGGTGAAGGTCAGCACCGGGGCCAGCCATGTGGTCAGGCGATGGAACAGGATATCCAGCACCGTGCGCGCAGCGCGGCGGCGCAGGGTATCGCCATCGCAATAGAGCGCGTCCTTGCGGATGTCGAAATAGAAGGCCGACAGTTCCACCGTGGCGAAGTTGAACAACTGTTGCACGACGCCCTGGAAATCATAGGCATTATAGCCTTTGCGCACGACGTGATCCAACTCGGCTAGGCGGTGCAGAACCCAGCGTTCCAGCTCGGGCATCGCGGAGGGATCGACGCGGTCGGACTCTTCGAAATGCGCCAGTGCGCCCAGCATGAAACGCATGGTGTTGCGCAGGCGGCGATAGCCATCGGCCACGCCTTTCAGGATTTCCGGCCCGATGCGCAGATCGGCGGTATAGTCCGACTGCGCCACCCACATCCGAAGGATGTCGGCGCCGTATTGTTTGGTTACGTCCTCGGGGGCGACGGTATTGCCGAGCGATTTGGACATCTTGTTGCCCTTCTCGTCCAGCGTGAACCCGTGGGTCAGCACGCCGCGATAGGGCGCGCGCCCGATGGTGCCGCAGGCTTGCAGCATCGAGGAATGGAACCAGCCGCGGTGCTGGTCGGTGCCTTCGAGATAGAGATCGGCCAGCCCGTCATCCGAGCCATCCTCGCGGTCGCGCAGGACGAAGGCGTGGGTCGACCCGGAATCGAACCACACGTCGAGAATGTCATCGACCTTGTTCCACTCCGACGAGTCGTAATCGTTGCCGAGGAAGCGTTCCTTGGCGCCGGGTTTGTACCACGCATCCGCGCCTTCGGTTTCGAAGGCTTCGAGGATACGGGCGTTCACGGCCTCGTCGCGCAGCAGGTAATCGGGATCGGTGGGCAGGGCGCCGACCCTGGTAAAGCAGGTGAGCGGCACGCCCCATGCGCGCTGACGCGACAGCACCCAGTCGGGCCGCGCCTCGATCATCGAATAGAGCCGGTTGCGCCCGGTCTTGGGCGTCCATGTCACCAGTTGGTCGATCGAGTTCAGCGCGCGTTCGCGGATGGTTTTGCCGTATTCGTCCTTGCCGTCCCCGATCTCGCGGTCGATGGCGGCGAACCATTGCGGGGTGTTGCGGTAGATCACCGGCGCCTTGGAGCGCCAGCTATGCGGATAGCTGTGCCTGATCTTGCCGCGCGCCAGAAGGCCGCCGACCTCGGCCAGCTTGTCGATCACCGCCTTGTTGGCGTTGCCCTCTTTTCCCTTGCGATCAAGGATATACGTGCCGCCGAAGAACGGCAGATCCTCGCGGAAGCCGCCATCGTCCATCACGTTGTAGGTGATGACCTGCTCCAGCATACCCAGATCGCGGTAAAGCTCGAATTCCTCCATCCCGTGGGAGGGGGCGCAGTGAACGAACCCGGTGCCTTCCTCGTCGGTCACGAAATCGGCGGCGCGGAAATCGCGGGGGTCGTCCCATTCGCCGTTACTGCCTTCGGCCCCGGCCAGGGGGTGGGCGAGGGACAGGCCTGACAGTTCATCGGCGCTGACCGAGCGGACGCGTTTCCACATGCCGTCATCCAGCCGCGCGCGGGTCATGACATCGCCGGCCAGTTTGTCGGCGAGGATGAAACGATCCCCCACGCTGGCCCAGCATTCCTCGGGCGTGGCCGTGATCTCGTAAAGGCCATAGTCGAAGCTGTCGCCGAAGACGACGGCCTTGTTCGAGGGGATGGTCCAGGGGGTTGTCGTCCAGATGACGATATTGGCCCCCTGCAAGTCCCCCTCGGTCAGGACCGGGAACTTCACCCAGATGGTGAAACTTTCCTTGTCGTGATACTCGACCTCGGCCTCGGCCAGGGCGGTTTTTTCGATGGGCGACCACATCACCGGCTTGGAGCCCTGATAGAGTGTGCCGGTCATCAGGAATTTCTGGAACTCCCCCGCGATGATGCGTTCGGCGCGGAAGTCCATGGTAAGATAGGGTTTTTCCCACTTGCCGGTGATCCCGAGGCGTTTGAATTCGTCGCGCTGGATGTCGATCCAGCCCTCGGCGAACTTGCGGCACTCCTGGCGGAAATCGACGACATCGACCTCGTCCTTGTTCTGGCCCTTCTTGCGGTATTGTTCCTCGATCTTCCATTCGATGGGCAGGCCGTGGCAATCCCAGCCGGGGATATAACGGGCGTCGCGGCCCATCATCTGCTGAGAGCGCACCACCATGTCCTTGAGGATCTTGTTCAATGCGTGGCCGATATGCAGGTGGCCGTTGGCATAGGGCGGGCCGTCATGCAGGATGAAGGGTTTGCGGCCCTCGGCGCGTTCGCGCAGGCGGTCGTAGATGCCGATCCGCGCCCAACGATTCAGCCAGTCGGGCTCGCGCTTGGGCAGGCCGGCGCGCATGGGGAAGTCGGTTTTGGGCAGGTTCAGGGTGTCTTTGTAGTCGGGCGTGTCAGTCGTTTCGGCGCACATCGGGGGCGTCCTTTGTCAACGGAATTTCGTCTTGTGGGGTATGGGCGGCGCGAAAAGTCCATACGCCATTGTCCCGGCGGCTCGTATCACTCAGAGCGCCGGGCACGTAATTCGAATAATGATGGCGTGAGCATACATCATGGGCGCGTTATAAGCCCGTGATAGCGCAGCGTCCAGAGGGGCGATCCCACTTGGAATTTCGAAGCTTCCATACTCAATGATTGAGGTTATGCGGTGGTTCAGCTACCCAAAACCGAAATCTGTTCGTGTCGAGGGGTTCCAAGTGCGGAAATTAGCTCTGTTTATCGTGTGTCTGAGTATTCAGGGGTCAGTGGCCTTTGCCGGTGCACTGCCTGAAGAGATCGCTTCCATGACCTGCCGGGAGTTCGGCGAGAAAGTAACAGCTTATACAGCCGAACAGACGGGACCGGACGCGGAGGCCGATGTCATACTCCGGACGATCCGGCAAAGCCCGATGATAGAGGCCGTGTCGAGCACGATGAACGATCTTGACATCGAGGCGCACAGGCGTATTTCACCGCCTTTCATGGAACGATTTATCAACGCATGCCCGATCGTCACAAGCGAGACCGTCTCTGACGACGTTGTGACGGTAGGGGAGGCATTCGACAAGGCTGCCAATTCACTGGAACTCGATCCGATGGCGCCACGTTGGGGGCTGATGGACGCACCGGATAGCCTAGATTACGACACAATGACCTGTATGGAGATTGTGGAGGAGGCGCGTAAGATTCCGGGGCGTTCGAATAATCCGGTGAACGACCTTATGGCGGCCGCTGTTTTGCGCTATCTTGACGAATACGATCAGTCCACGCCGGAGAGTCTTCTCAAGGTCAGGATCGCCACGACCTCATTGGCATTCATGTCTGCCTTTGAACCCGATGCGCCTTGCAAAGAGGTGATGGACAAAGCCGCCGCCGAGGCGGGATTGATCCGAAAATAAGTGGTGTCGACTGCCTTTATAAAGGTGTAACAATTTGAATTTATTGATATATCTACCCTGCGGTTCAAGTGTCACTTGAAAGCCTGATCCCGCTGGCGCATGTCAGGCGTATGACAAACGCACTGCCTCCCCGTTTCGACATCACCCGGCCCGAGATCGAGCGGGTCGTTGCGGCGTTTTATGCGGCGGTGCGGCGGCATCCGGGGTTGGGGCCGGTGTTTGCGGTGCATGTCGAAGACTGGCCCGCGCATGAGGCGAAAGTCGTTGATTTCTGGGCAAATTCTATCCTGCACGAACGCAGTTACGATGGAAGCCCGATGGCCGCGCATATCAAGGCGGGGAACGTCAAGCCGGGGATGTTTTCCACATGGCTCGATCTGTTCGACGCCACGCTGCGGGTCGAGTTGCCGCCGGAAAAGGCCGCTGCGTGGTCGGCGCTGGCGCATCGGATCGGGCGCAGCCTGCGCGCCGGTGTCGTGGAGCGCGAGACCCTGCCGGGCGGCATCCCAAAGCTACGCTGAGTTTTGTACGAAACGTACGATGTGTACGCGGGTTTTGTACGAAACTCGGGGCTTTGGCCCGGATGTGACTGCATCATGTACGCAAATCGCGCGCCATGGCGCTGATACGTGAGGCAAAGGATTTCCAGACATGTCATGGGATCGGCGCTTTGTGTCTCAATTCCCGTATTCGCGGGGGCGGAATTTGGCCGAGTTCCGTCGCGGCATTTGACATGGCTTCTTTCCGCCGGAGCGGGAAAGCCGAAAAAGCCGAGATTCGCCGGAGTCGGCCAGCGGCCAGCCGCGGTCTGCCGGGGGAACCGGATATGACTTAGAGTCAGGGGGTAATGTGAGAGAGGAGAAAACCATGCAAATCCCACATGACCACCCACATGACCATATGAGTCCCAGACCGTCCCGGGATATCTATACCCCCGGAGAACCTGGCGGAATGGCATCCACAAGCGGATCGCTGACCGCGCTGCTTGTCATTGTTGCGTTGCTTGGCGGGCTCATCCTTCTGGCGAGCCTCGGTGGCGGCTCGGACGATGTAAATAGCGGCCAGAGCGGAACTGCCACGACTGACACCAGCGGTGTGGTCACGACGGCACCGGAAAGCGGCACGTCACAAGCGACGCAGGAGTGACAACGGTATACGTCACCGTACAGACCTGAACGCCGCTTCGCCCCGGCACGCCCGGTCGCGATCCCTTTATACGGGGATCGCGCAAGCAAGAATGGGCCCGGGTGGCCTTTAGCCGGGGGAGTCATCCGTGCGCGGCGCGTCGCCCCATTGCGCCGACATCATCCTGTCGAGCCACGCCAGACCGGCCAGCGCCAACCCCAGTCCGAGGAATGAGGCGACGCGGATCAGACCGCTGAGCCCGGCCATGTCGATCAGGAACACCTTGGCCACGGTCAGGGCCACGCCCGCCATGGCCACCCGCCGCAGCAGGGTGGAGCGCCGCCAGAACGCCACCAGCAAGGCCCCGAGCGCGGCGATCATCATGGCCACGGTATAGCTGTAAAGCTCGGGTTGGGTGACGTCGGGCACCGACAGGACCGGCCCACGCCAGAGGCGGCGGATTTCCAGTGCGATGTAACAGGCCGCGTATCCCGCCGAGATCACCGCCAGCAGGCGGCGCATGAGGCGCGGCAGGGTGTCCAGCCGCCATGCCGCCACGGCGAACACCGCCGCCAGCGGCAGGTAGGCCACGGCAAGGCTGTCGAGGACCGGCGGGCCCTGCACCCGTTCGACTGATCCGAACAGCCCCTTGAACAGCGGGTTGAGCAGGGTTGCCTGGAGGGCGGCCGCCCCCAGACCGGCAAGGGCAAAGAGAGCGGCCAGCACAAGGCGGACCACCTTGAACAGCCGTCCGCCCATGCGCAGGCGATAGAGCTGGTTGGCCGCCGAGGCGAACCAGACGGTTGCCAGCAGGCCCATGCCCCAGTGCGAGCCCATGTCGTTCTCGCCCATGATCTGGAACAGCAGGACGCAGGCGAAAACCGCCGAAAGGGTCCATATCCCGCTTTCGACCACGATGCGCACGGGCTGGCCCGCGCGGTGATCGAGCATCTTCCAGCCTGCGGCCAACAGGGCGAGCGGGCCGCCATAGGCCAGCATTGCCTCGGGGAAGGTCGCTTCGATGCCATGGATCACGCCGGGATCGACGATCAGGCGATAGCCGATCACGATCACCCCGAGCTGAATGAACCAGCCCAGAAGCGGCAGGTCATAGCGCCGGTCGATCAGCGCGACCCCCAGCACCATCACCGACAAGGCCAGCGTCAGCGCGGTTTGCGACAGCAGAAGGAACAGCGCCAGCGCGATCATGGTCAGGGCCGATACGGCGAACAGGGCGGTGCGCAGGCGGCGTTCGGCCTTGTCGGGGGTGGCGGCGGTGCGTTCGGCCAGCAGGGTCATCAGGGCGGCGACGGCGAGGGCGTGCAGCGCCCAGCCGTATGAGCCCAGAACGCTGGCGGGGTGCCATGTGAAGTCCAGCAGCAGCGTGGCCGTTGCGGCAAAGCAGGCCGCGCCGATGGCCCAGAGGATGGCCGGGGTCGGCCCGGTATCGGCCTCAGCGGCGCGTTTCATCCGCCAGAAGGCCAGTGCCGATCCGGCGGCGGCGATGGCCAGCAGGATCGAAACGCTCAGCGGCAGGGGCGTTTCCGGCGGGGCCTCGGGCGCGGCGGCAAAAGCGGCGTGGAGCGGGCCGGACGGATAGGCGGCTTGCAGGACGATTCCCGCCAGCAGGGCCAGCGCCGGGGCCAGCGTGAGATCGGCCAGCGCCGGGGCGTTGCGCAGCCAGATCAGCGCGGCACCCAGCATCAGCGCCAGCATCGCCACCGCCTGCCAGACGCCGGTGAGGGTATTGGCCTCTTGCATCGTGAGGACGCCGCCGATGGCGGCCGCGGGGATCATGCCGATGGCCAGCCGCGTGGGGAAATCCGGCAGCGGGTGGCGGCCCAGGGCCGCGCCCAGGAGCGATGTGCCGTCATGTGTGGGGGTCAGGCTGCGGTTCGGGACGATCAGGGTCAGCGCCGTGACGATCAGCAGGCCGATCAGGAAGTGCAGCCCGCCCGCGCCCATCGAGAAGATCAGCCATGACGCCCCCGTGGTGGCGATCAGCACCAGCGCCGAGACCCAGGCCCAACGCTTGACCGTATCCACCGCCAGCCCGGCGGCGGCGATCAGGGCGAAGTAATAGTAGAACAGCCACGGCGCATCCGACGATCCGCCCACGAGGAAGGGCGCGGCGGTGGCGCCGATGATCCCGCCCGCCGCCAGAAGCGGGCCGTGGAACCAGCCCAGCACGATGGCCAGCGCGGCCACCGCCACCAGCCCGGCCAGCGCCGGTGTCGGGCCGATCAGCCCGTAGAGCCCGCGCGCGGCGAGGATGCCCGCGAAGAGCGAGACCAGCCCGGCGGCGGAGAGGGTCGAGGGCAGGAAGCCGGTGGGCGTATCGGTGTCGTCGCCGTGGCGGCGGCGGATCACCTCGCCCCCGGCGATCAGGGCCGCGCCAAGGGTGAGCGCGCCGATGACGCGCCAGACAGGCGTGAGCAGCCCGTTTTCCACGCCGTATTGCACCATGAAGACGCCCGCCAACGCCAGCGACAGCCCGGCCAGCGCCAGCGGCCAGTTGCCGCCGAGCCAGCGACCGAGCGCTTGCAGCCTGTCCTGTCGGAACACGTAGGCGCGCGGCTCGGGATCGGGGGTCGGTTTTGGGGAGGGGGGACTGGCAGGAGTGGCGCTGATTTCCGCCGGGGTGTTGTCCGGGGCTTCGGCTTTGGCAGGAGCGGGGGCGGCAGGGCGTGGGGCGCTTTGGCTGTCGGGCGTGTCCTGCCGGTTGGCGTTCAGGGCGGCGGAGAGGGCCTCGGCGCGCAGTTCGAGCGCCCTGACCCGGCGTTTCAGCCCCGAATGCGAGATCAGCAGGTAGGGAACGCCGATCACGATCAGAAGACCGAAGATCGCACTCAGAACGCCCAGAATCTCCATACGCCAATTCCTTGAAACGAAAATACGTTGTGCAGCCCTAGCGTGAGCCGAACAGCCCCGTCAACGCGCGTTTGACCAGCCCGGTCACCGAGGGGCGGCGCGACCGGGTGAAGGGCAGGGGGCGGCAGACCTCGATCGCGGCGACGCCGACGCGGGCGGTCAGGGCGCCGTTGACCACGCCTTCGCCGAAGCGGCGCGAGATTTTCGACAGCACCCCGCCGCCCGCGACCGAGCCGATCAGGTCGTCGCCCACGGCCACGGCCCCGGTGGCGACGAGATGGGTCATCACCGCGCGGGCCAGCCGCCAGCTGCCCAATGTGCCGGAGCGCCCGCCGTAGATTTCCGCGATGCGGCGGATCATCCGCAGGTTCGATGTCAGCGCCGCCACCACATCGGCCAGCGCCAGCGGCACCACGGCGGTCACGGTGGCGACCTGACGGGCGGCGGCCTCGATTTCCTGTGTGGCGACCCGATCGAGGGGGGCCAGCAATTCGGTTTCGGCCAGCCCCAGAAGCGAGGCGGCGTCGAACTGATCGGCGCTGAGATCGGACAGGCGGTCGCGGCCCCAGCGTGTGTCCTCGCGCCCTGCATAAAGCGCGGTGAGGTCGGCCATGACGGCGCGGGCCTCTATCAGGCTGTCGCCGGACAGTGCGGCCTCGGCCCGCGATTGCAGGCGGTCGATACGCGCCAGCCGGGAAAACGCCGCCAGTTCGCGCAGGGCGATGACCAGAAGCACCAGCACGAAGGCGGCGATCAGGCCGGTGACGCCGTAGCCCAGAAGCGGCGCGCGGGCGATCAGCCCGTTGACGAAATCCCATGCCGCGACCGAGATGACCGCACCGAGGATCGCCACCAGCAGCCCCCAGAACAGCCGCGCCAGCCGCGAGGGTTTGCGCGCGGCCAGCGTGGCCACGGTTTGCATCGCGCGCCCTTCGGGACGGGGCGGCGTATCGGGGTCGGGTACCGGCGGCGCGGTATCGGGCGTGGGCGCCTCTGCGTCGTCTTCGAGGTCAATCAGGATCGGGCCCCTGGTCATGGTTGTTCCCCGTGCGTTGCCTGCCACACCATGCGAATGTCGGGCAGGTTTTCATCGTTGCCCGCACCGTTGGTGCGGGTGGCCTCGGCAAACCCGTGGCGCGCATAGAATCCCCGCGCCGGGCCGTTGGCCTGAAGCACCCACAGGTCCAGCCGGTCGGCGCAGGTTTTGGCGTCGTCGAGCAAGAGGCGGCCAACGCCGCGCCCGCGGGCGCGGGGGTGGACATAGAGCGCATGGATACGCTCCCCGTCGCGGGCGATGAACCCGGCGGGGCCCTGCGCGTCATGCACCACCTGCACCCAGCCCCGGCGGATCACCTTGAGCATGACCCGGAGGTCGGTGAGCCGCGAGCGCACCTGCGGCAGCCATGACGTATGGCGGGTGAAGGCCCAGAGGATCGCCAGAAGATGCGGCGCATGGCCGATATGGGCGCGCGTCACGGTCATAGCCTGTCCCCGATCAGGAACTGCGCGGCGCGGTCCAGCCGGATATGCGGCGGTCCCTCGCCGGGTCTGAGCGTCAGGCGGGCGGGGGCGAAGTTCATCACCTGATAGTCGGCATCGAGCCATTTGTCGGCCCCGTCGCGCGCCGGGGTCAGCAGGCGGGCGGGGTCTTCGGGCAGGTCGCCGGGATAGAAGGCCGCCTGTTTGCCGGTCTCCAGAAGACGCCCGCGCACGCAATCGAGGGTCCGGCCGTTGTGCCGGACGGTTTCCTCGACCGTGGCGCGCAGGGCGGCGAGAGTCATCGACTGGGTTTCTGCCCCGGCGAAATCGGCGCGGTCGCGCGCCTCGCGGGTCAGCGCCGCCATGATCGCGGTCAGGCGGGCATGTTGGGTGTGGTGCAGGTGATCGGCCTTGGTGGCGGCGAACAGGATCTTTTCCACCCGGCGGCCCATCAGCAGGCGGCTCAGGAAGGCGTTGCGCCCCGGACGGAAGGCCGACAGGATATCGGCCATGGCGCGGCGCATGTCCTCGACCGCCTGCGGCCCGCCATGGATCGCGCCGAGCGCATCGACCAGCACGATCTGGCGGTCGATCCGGGCGAAATGATCGCGGAAGAAGGGTTTGACGATCTGCGCCTTGTAGGCCTCGAACCGGCGTTCCATTTCCCGCCATAGCGATTTGCGCGGCGGGCTGTCGGGCGGGGCGAGGGGTGCAAAGGTCAGTGCGGGCGATCCGGCCATGTCGCCCGGCAGCAGGAAGCGCCCCGGTGTGCAGTCGTAAAATCCCGCGTCGCGGGCGGCATGCAGGCAGGCGGTAAAGCCTTTGGCCAGCGATTGCGCCACGGGTTCGTCGAGCCGGGCGGCGGTATCGGTGGATCGCGCCTGTTCCAGATAGGCGGCGGCCTGCGGGCGGTTCGCGATGCGGCTCAGAACCTCGGCTGACCAGTCGGTATAGGATTTGTCGAGCAGGGCGAGATCGAGCAGCCATTCGCCGGGATAATCGACGATATCCAGATGCACGGTGCGCGGCCCCGACAGGCCGGCCAGCAACCCGCTGGGCCGCACCCGCAGCGACAGGCGCAGTTCCGACACGGCGCGCGTGCTGTCGGGCCAGCGCGGATCGGGCGCGGTGAGAGCGGCGAGGTGGGTTTCATAATCGAAACGCGGCACGGTATCGTCGGGTTGGGGTTGCAGGAAGGCGGCGCTGATCCGGCCCTCGGAGGCGGCCAGAAGGCCGGGCATGCGGCCCCGGTCCATCAGGTTGGCGACCAGCGAGGTGATGAACACGGTCTTGCCCGCGCGTGACAGGCCGGTGACGCCGAGGCGGATCACCGGCTCGAACAGGGTTTCCGACAGGGTGTCGGTGACGTTTTCGACCCTGCGGGTCAGGCCATCGGCAATATCGGTGATGATCAACTGCGGCCCCCTTGCCTGTATGACCGCCAAGATAGCCATGGCCCGGCCCGGTTGCCAGAGGGGAGGTTTGGGGGATTGTTCCCCGGCGGGGGGCGGGGTATTTGGCGGACATGCCCAGATACGCGTTGAAAGTGGAATATCACGGTGCGCCGTTTGCCGGGTGGCAACGGCAGGCCGATCAGCCTTCGGTTCAGGGGGCGATCGAGGCGGCGCTGGGCCGGCTGGAGCCGGGGCCGCACACCATTGCCGCCGCCGGGCGCACGGATGCGGGGGTGCACGGGCTGGCGCAGGTGGCGCATTGCGACATGGAGAGGGAATGGGCGCCGTACCGGCTGTCGGAGGCGCTGAATTATCATCTGAAGCCCGATCCGGTGGCGATTGTCGGCTGTGCGCGGGTCGATGACGACTGGCACGCCCGGTTTTCCGCCGTGGAGCGGCGGTATCTGTTCCGGCTGCTGATGCGGCGCGCGCCTGCGACGCTGGAAAAGGGGCTGGTCTGGCAGGTGCCGCAGGATCTGGACATCGAGGCGATGCGCGCGGGGGCGGCGCATCTGCTGGGCAATCACGATTTCACCACCTTCCGGTCGTCGATCTGTCAGGCGCGAAGCCCGGTCAAGACGCTGGACGCGCTGGAGATTGCACGGGTCGAGGGCGTCAGCGGGCCGGAGGTGCAGTTTCGGCTGCGTGCGCGGTCCTTCCTGCACAACCAGGTGCGCAGTTTCGTCGGCACGCTGGAGCGCGTGGGGGCGGGGGCCTGGGCGCCCGAGGACGTGAAACATGCGCTTGAGGCGCGGGATCGTGCGGCCTGTGGCCCGGTCTGCCCGCCGCAGGGGTTGTACCTGGCCGGGGTGGGATACCCGGACGATCCGTTTACCGCATAAAGCCGCATAAAAAAGCCCGGCACGCGACGGCGCCGGGCAGGAGGGGAAAGGATGGGTGTGCGGCGTGTCAGCCGAACACCCTGGTCAGGGCCGTGTCCGTCGCCGCGACGATCTGGTCGATATCGTCCCTGGTGGAGATCAGCGCGGGCGAGTAGCACAGGGTATTGTTGAACCCCGGCACCGAGCGGTTGGTCACGCCGATGATCACGCCCGCCGCGTTGCATTCGGCCACCACGGCCTGCGCCTGTTTTTCCGGCACCGGCTCGCGGCTGGTGCGGTCCGACACCAGTTCGGCCCCGAGGAACAGCCCCTTGCCGCGCACATCGCCGATGACCTTGTGCTTGTCCTGGAGGGCGCGCAGCTGGTCGAGCATGTAGTCGCCCATCACGGTGGTGTTTTCCAGCAGGCCCTCTTCTTCGATGATGGCCACGTTTTCCAGCGCCGCGGCGGGACCGGCGGTGCAGCCGCCGAAGGTCGAGATATCGCGGAAGTAATCGAGCGGGTCGGTCATGTCTTCCTTGAACATCTCGAACACACGCTCGTTGGTGACGCAGCAGGCGATGGCGGCATAACCGCTGGCCACGCCCTTGGCCATGGTCACGAAATCGGGTTCGATCCCGTAATGCTGATAGCCGAACCAGTGGGTGCCGGTGCGGCCCACGCCGCAGACGACCTCGTCGATATGCAGCAGGATATCGTATTTGCGGCAGATTTCCTGCACGCGGGGCCAGTAGCCCTCGGGCGGGGTGATGACGCCGCCGCCGGCGGTGACCGGTTCGAGGCAGAGCGCGCCGACGGTATCGGGGCCTTCGGCGAGGATCACCTCTTCGATGGCGTCGGCGGCGCGCTGGCCGTAGTCTTCGCCGGTCAGGTCCCATTGCGCGCGGTATTCCATGCAGTGCGGCACCCGCACGAACCCGCCCGCGAAGGGGCCGTATTGCACGTTGCGCTCATCCTGGCCGCCGCAGGACATCGCCCCGATGGTCGAGCCGTGATAATCGCGGTCGCGGTAGAGGATCTTGTGCTTTTTGCCGCCATAGCGCTTGTGCGCGATCTGGCGGACCATCTTGAAGGCTTTCTCGTTCGCCTCAGAGCCGGAATTGGTATAGTAGACACGGCTCATGCCCGGCATCCTGGAAATCAGTTTTTCCGAGAACTGCGCGCCGGGGATCGACCCGGCGGAGCCTGCGAAATAGTTCAGCTTGATCAGCTGGTCGCGCACGGCGTTGGCGATGCGTTCGCGGCCATAGCCCACGTTCACCGTCCAGACCCCGCCGGACACGGCATCGAGGAACTCCTTGCCGTGCTGGTCCCAGACGCGCATGCCGCGGCCTTCGACGATGATGCGCGGCTCGCCGGTTTCGAAGGGTTTGTGCTGGGTCAGGTGATGCCAGACATGGGCGCGGTCGGCCTCGACCACTTTCTCGATGTCGTTTTGCAGGTTGCCGTCCATCATTGGGGTGCTCCATCCGTTAAGGCCCGGCCCGAAGGCCGGGTTGCGGGCCACGGCCCGCGCAATTTCCTGCCTTCGATAGAGCCTTGAAATCTCTGTGGCTGATATATCCAGTTTGTGGGTTTGCTTAAAGCCAGATTGAGGCGCTGGCACAGGGATGTTCCGGCGGTGGCCGTATAAAGCGCGGGTTTTTCGTGCATTTTGTCCGAACCGGTCTTTCGCAAAAGCCGAAATTCCCGGCCGCGCCCGATAAAAACATTGATCGGAATCGCAAATTCGGCTCGGATGAGGCCACAAATCACGGGTTTGACAGGTTTTGCGCAGGTTTTCCGCCCCGAATGGTGCGAAAACCGGGGCCGGACCGGAACGAGCCGGAAATAACAACGATCAACGGGAGACTATTCCATATGACACTCAGGACCAGTTTCATGTCCGCCGTGGCGGGCGCCGCCCTTTTGGCCGGCGGCACTGCCGCGATGGCCCAGGAAATCACGGTGGGCTATTTCCTGGAATGGCCGATGCCGTTCCAGTACGCCAAGGTGCAGGGCACCTATGACGAAGCGCTGGGCATAACCGTGAACTGGCGGGCCTTCGATACCGGCACGGCGATGAGCGCGGCCATGGCCAGCGGCGATGTGCAGCTTTCGGTCAGTCAGGGCGTGCCGCCCTTCGTGGTGGCCACCAGCGCCGGGCAGGATTTGCAGGCCGTGGACGTGGCCGTCTCCTATGCCGACAACGACAACTGCGTCGTGGCCGAGGCGCTGGAGATCGACAAGACCAATGCCGGGGAACTGGCGGGCAAGAAGGTGGCGGTGCCGCTGGGCACGGCGGCGCATTACGGCTTCCTCAAGCAGATGAATCATTTCGGTGTCGATCTGGCCAGCATGGATATCGTCAACATGGCCCCGCCCGAGGGCGCGGCGGCGATCGCGCAGGGCGCGGTCGACATGTTCTGCGGCTGGGGCGGCAGCCTGCGCCGTGCGCTGGAGCATGGCAACGTGCTGCTGACCGGGGCGGAAAAGGAAGAGCTGGGCATTCTGGTGTTCGACGTGACCAGCGGACCGGCCGATTTCATCGCCGAAAACCCCGAGGTGGTGGCCGCGTTCCTGAAGGTGACGGCGGATGCCAACGCCATGTGGGCCGATCCGGCCAACCGAGACGAGATGCTGCCGGTGATCGCCAAGGACAGCGGCATGGATGTCGAGGCCACGGCGGCCACCATCGACACGTTCGTGTTCCCGTCGGCCAGCGAGCAGCTGACCGAGAAATGGCTGGGCGGCGGCGCGCAGGAGTTCATGAAAGGCGTGGCGGACGTGTTCGTCGAAGCCGGCAGCATCGACGCGGCGCTGGACACCTATGAAAGCAATGTGAACGCCGCGCCGCTGGCGCAAGCCAACGAGATGTAAACCGGGGCGTTCGAGCGCGGGCCCGCGATATCGTGCCGGGCTCGCGCCGCTCACTTTCAGAAATTTGAACGGAGACGCGATGTCGACTCTATCCATCGAAAATATCTCGATGCGTTTCGATCTGCCCAATGGCAGCCATGTGCAGGCGCTCAAGGATGTCACGCTGGAGTTGCAAACCGGGGAATTGATGAGCGTGCTTGGCCCGTCGGGTTGTGGCAAGACCACGCTGCTGAATATCCTGGCGGGCTTTCTGGCCCCGACCGAGGGGCGGATCATGCTGAACGATCATCAGGTCACCGGGCCGGACGCCGAGCGCGGCATGGTCTTTCAGCAGGGCGCGTTGTTCGAATGGATGAGCGTGCGCGACAATGTCAGCTTCGGCCCACGCATGAAGGGGCAGAAGAAATCGGTATACATGCCGACCGTGGATCACCTGCTGGAGGTGGTCGGGTTGCAGGATTTCAAGGAAAAGGCGGTTTACGAACTGTCCGGCGGGATGCAGCAGCGCGTGGCGCTGGCGCGCTGTCTGGCCAATGACCCGGACGTGATCCTGATGGACGAGCCGCTGGGCGCGCTGGATGCGCTGACCCGCGAGAAAATGCAGGGGCTGGTTCTGAAGCTGTGGAAGGAAACCGGCAAGACGATCATCCTGATCACCCATTCGGTGGAAGAGGCGCTGTTGCTGGGTGAGCGCCTGCTGGTGATGGCCCCGCGACCAGGGCGCATTCACAAGGAATACCGCCTGCCCTTTGCCGATGACGGCGTGGGCAAGGATCTGCGCGAGGTCAAGAAAAACCCCGAGTTCGCCGAAAAGCGCGAGGAAATCCTGTCGATGATCTGGGACATGGAAGAAGAGATCATGGGCCGCGCCGAGGAGAGTGCGTGATGACCATTCTGATCATTTACATCGCCGTTTTCGTCGCCGCCTTCCTGATCGTGCGCAAGGGCGTCAATCGGGCAATGGCACGGCGCGATTTCACTTCGCTGAAAACCGTGACCTTCGGGGACGAAAGCGCGGTGCGCCCCGACCGTTGGGCCAGCGTCATTTCGGTTGTCACGATTTTCCTGCTGTGGGGCGCGTTCACCGGCAGCAAATGGGTGCCGGTTCATGCGCCCGGCCCCTTCGTGGGGGATACCGAGTTCACCTATACGCTGGAGGCCCCGGACGGCAGCCGCGACGACGCCACGGTGTATGCCCGCGTCTTCAACGTGGGCGAGGATGCCGCCGAACCCGAGGTCGATCCCGGCGACGGGTTTGCCAAGAACGACGCGATCAAGGTGGGGGCGTGGCGCTCGGCGTTGTTGCTGATGGACAAGAACGACGAGGTGAAGCGCGAGGACGGCGCCAAAGTGGTGGCGATCGACGGTCAGCCGGTTGCGCCCGGCGGGTCGGTGAGCGTGGCCAATGGCACGGTCGCGATCACCTCGAAAGGGTCGCTGAACTTCAGCCCGGCCAAGGGGATGCAGATGGAGCCCATCTGGCTGCCCCCACCCGAGGCCGTGGTCGCCCGCGTGGGCGAAATCGCCAGCGCGGGCTATCAGAACTTCACCCTGTGGGAGCATCTGTACTGGTCGCTGTTCCGGGTGATCGTGGGCTTCTTCTTCGGGGCGCTGGTGGGTATTCCGCTGGGCTATGCGATGGGGCTGAGCGACTGGTTCCGCGGCTGGTTCGATCCGATCGTGGAATTCATGCGCCCGGTGCCGCCGCTGGCGCTGATTCCGCTGGTGATCATCTGGGCGGGGATCGGTGAAAGCGGCAAGATCATCCTGCTGTTCCTTGCGGCATTGTGGATCATGACGATCTCGGCGCGCGCGGGCGTGTCGGGCGTGGCGATTTCCAAGGTGCATGCGGCCTATTCGCTGGGGGCCAGCAAGTGGCAGTTGATGCGCTATGTGATCGTGCCCAACAGCCTGCCCGAGATATTCACCGGCGCACGGGTCGCGATGGGGGTGTGCTGGGGCACGGTGGTGGCCGCCGAACTGGTGGCCGCCGAAAAGGGCGCGGGCATGATGATCATGGTCGCCAGCCGGTTCCAGAACACCGATATCGTGATCATGGGGATCATCCTGATCGGGATCATCGGCTATGGCATCGACATCCTGATGCGCAAGGCCGAGACATGGCTGGTGCCGTGGAAGGGCCGGGTGTAGGGGGGGCTGCCTCCGCCGGGACATTCGGAAACAGGGAAAAGGGCCGGTATCTGCCGGCCCTTTCGCCGTTTCAGGCGCGTTCGTCCTTGGGCGAGCCCATCACCACGTAGGAGGTGATCGCATGCACCTGCGGCAGGGTGCCCAGAACATCGGTGTGGAAGCTTTTATAGGCGGTCAGGTCGGCGGCCTCGACCCGCAGCAGGTATTCCACGGCGCCGGTGATGTTGTGGCATTCCACCACCTCGGGGGCGCGGGACATGGCGCGCTCGAACGCCTCCTGACTGGCCTTGGTGTGCGTGTTCAGCCCGACCGTGACATAGGCGGTGAAGCCGACGCCAAGCGCGGTGCGGTTCAGCACCGCGCGATAGCCCGCGATCACGCCCGTCCGCTCCAGCGCCGCGACCCGGCGCAGGCAGGCCGAGGGCGACAGGCCGACACGCTCGGCCAAGTCCAGATTGCTGATCCGGCCGTCATGCGCAAGTTCGTGCAATATATGATCGTCTATTTTATCCATGGCGGTGAATAATTGCATACAAAATCACCAGGCGCAAAACAACGCAATTCAAATGCGCGCCGCGCCGCATAAGATTGCGGTCATGACACTTGATTTGCTGACCGCCCTTGTTGCCTTTGCCTTTGTCACGGTGATCACACCGGGGCCGAACAACCTGATGCTGATGGCGTCGGGGGCGAATTTCGGGTTTCGCCGGACGGTGCCGCATATGCTGGGGGTCGGTCTTGGCTTTCCGGGGATGGTGCTTCTGGTCGGCATCGGCGTGATGCAGGTGTTCGACCTGTGGCCAGCCAGCTATGCGATCCTGAAAACCCTGAGCGTGGCGTATCTGCTGTATCTGGCGTGGAAGATCGCCCATGCCGCGCCGCCAAGGGAGGCCGCGGCAGAGGGGCGGCCGCTGACATTCCTGCAATCGGCGGCGTTCCAGTGGGTGAACCCCAAGGCCTGGAGCATGGCGCTGTCGGCGATCACGCTTTACGCCGCGAGTCGCGATCTGGCGGCGGTGCTGTGGGTGGTGGGCATCTATGTGGCCGTTTCCGTGATCAGCACGACCGGCTGGACGGTGCTGGGCCAACAGATGCGCCGCCTTCTGAAAAGCCCCGCGCGGCTGCGGATTTTCAACCGGGTGATGGCGGCTCTGCTGGTGGCGACGCTGATTCCCGTGTTATGGCCCGCGCAAAGCTGATCCACGCGGAGCCGCCCTGTCATGGCCCTGACCCTTTTGCACACGGCGCAAACCCATTGCGCCACGTTCGATGCGTTGCGTGACCGGATCGCGCCCGGACTTGAACTGCGCCACATGGTACGGCCCGAGTGGCTGGCCCGGTCGCAGGGGGGTGTCCCTGCGGATGTGGCCGCCGAAATCGCCAGTGCCGCAGGGCAGGCAGAGGGCCCGGTTCTGTGCACCTGCACCACCATCGGGCCGGTGGCCGAGACGGTGGGCGCCTTGCGGGTGGACTGGCCCATGATGCAGGCCGCCGCCCGCTTGGAGGGCCCGATTCTGGTGGCCTATGCGCTGGACAGCACCCGCGACGTGAGCCTTGCCCTGCTGGACCGCGCCCTGGAGCAGGAGGCCCGCCACGCCGAAGTGCGCCCGCTGCCCCTGACGCAGTTCTGGCCGCTGTTCGAGGCGGGCGAACGCATGGCTTTCGACGCCAGCATCGCCGCCGGTATCCGCGAGGCCGTCCGCCGGGTGCCGGGGCTGGGATGCGTGGTGCTGGCGCAGGTGTCGATGGCGGGAGCCGCGCCGCTGCTGGGCGATCTGGCGGTGCCGGTTCTGAGCGCGCCGGACCTTGCGTTGCGGGCGGCGGTGGAAATGTGAATTGCAGATTCTTGATTTAGGTCAAGGAATGTATTCCGAATCTGGCATGTAATTACCCCGAAGATTGCGCATGGCAGAGATCGAAGCGGGTGTATCATGTCCAACCTCGTGAAAACCGCCCTGTTGGGGGCCGCGATCCTGGCCGGGGTGGCCCTGCCGCGGGCGGGTCATGCGCAGGACATGCAGGACTTGTCCGCACCCATCGCCGCGCCTGAGGTGCAAGGGATGGCGATGCGTGCGGATTTTATGAATCTCTGGCGGTCGGTTCCGGGTGAGGAACAGATTGCCGGGATACTTGCAATGGACCGGGACTGACCGGGCAAATTGCGTTTCCTTCCAACTTGCAGCCCCGTGCCGATGGCCGGGGCTGCCTTTTTTGGCGTGTCCGAAAGGGTGGCGATTGCAAATTGCCGCACACGCAGCCATATATCGCTGCGTCAATCTTGGAGTTTGCGATGACCAATTACCTCGACTTCGAAAAGCCTCTGGCCGAGATCGAAGGCAAGGCGGAAGAACTGCGCGCGATGGCGCGGGCAGGCGAGGGTGTGGATGTCGAGGACGAGGCCGGGGCGCTGGATCGCAAGGCCGCCGACATGCTGCGCGATCTCTACAAGACCCTGACCCCCTGGCGGAAATGCCAGGTGGCGCGGCACCCGGACCGGCCGCATTGCCGCGACTATATCCGCGCGCTGTTCACCGAATACACGCCGCTGGCCGGCGACCGGAACTTTGCCGACGATCATGCGGTGATGGGCGGGCTGGCGCGGCTGAACGACCGCCCGGTGGTGGTGATCGGCCATGAAAAGGGCAACGACACCAAATCGCGCATCGAGCGGAATTTCGGCATGGCCCGCCCCGAGGGGTATCGCAAGGCCATTCGCCTGATGGAACTGGCCGACAAGTTCAATCTGCCGGTGGTCACGCTGGTGGACACCGCCGGGGCCTATCCCGGTAAGGGCGCCGAAGAGCGCGGCCAGTCCGAAGCGATTGCGCGCTCGACCGAGAAATGCCTTCAGATCGGTGTGCCGCTGGTCAGCGTGATCATCGGCGAGGGGGGCTCGGGCGGGGCGGTGGCCTTTGCCAGCGCCAACCGCGTGGCGATGCTGGAGCATTCGATCTATTCGGTGATCAGCCCCGAGGGCTGCGCCTCGATCCTGTGGAAGGACGCCGAAAAGATGCGCGAGGCCGCCGAGGCGCTGCGCCTGACCGCGCAGGATCTGATCAAGCTGGGCGTGGCGGATCGGGTGATCGACGAACCGCTTGGCGGCGCGCATCGCGACCCGGAGACGGCGATCAGGGCGGTGGGCACGGCCATCGAAGCAATGCTGAGCGAGCTCGATGCCAAGGACCGCGAGGGCCTGATCCGGGACCGGCGCGAGAAGTTCCTGAAGATGGGGGCAAAGGGGCTGACCGGCTGAGCCTTTATTCGCCGTGATATGGGGGCTCTGCCCCCGTCGCCCGATGGGCCTGTCCGGGGCTCCGCCCGTTCGGGGCGGAAACGATCCCCCGGATCGTTTCCGGCACGCCCCTCACCCCCCGGATATTTCCAGCAAGAAGAAAGGGGCTGACGCACGCAGGATCAGGGCCGAGGGGTGTTCTGCACCTTGCGGATGGCCCAGAGGGTGGTGACCGGGCCGATCAGTTCGAACACGACCGTCGTTGCGATGGTGAGGCCCAGGATCAGGTCCGCCCAGTCGGGAAATTCGCGCGCCGCGATCAGCGCCATGCCCACGGCCACTCCGGCCTGCGGCAGGAGCGCGAGGCCGTAGTAAGGCCGATGCGCCGGCGGTGCGCCTGCCAGGGCCCCTCCGAGCCAGCCGCGCGCCGATGCGCAGGGCGATATATGCCCCGCCGATCATGCCCAGTTGGCCCAGAAGGGTCAGGTCCAGAGAGGCCCCGGCCAGCAGGAAGAACAGGATCATGAAGGGCCACTGGATATGCTCGATCTCGTGAAAGGCGCGTTCGTGATGCGGCGCGGTGTTGGCGATCACCGCCCCCACGGTCATCCCCGCCAGCAGGAAGGACACCTCGGCCCAGATCGACAGGCCGGCGGTGAGGAAGACCAGCCCGAGCGCCTCGGTCAGGAGGGGTTCGCCTTTTTGCAGGCGGCCCGTCAGGAAGGCCGCGGGCAGTCCGATCACCGCCCCGATGAGCACTGCGCCGCCGATCTCCCATCCCGCATCGGCCAGCAGGTGCCAGTCCGCCGCGCCGTTCAGGCCCAGGGCGAAGACCACGGCCAGGGAAAAGGCGATCAGGCCCCAGGCGTCGTCGATGGCCACGATGCCCTTGATCAGGTCGACGAAGGGCCCGCGCTGGCCGCTTTGGCGGATGGCGTCCTGCGTGGCGGCGGGATCGGTGGCGGTGGCGATGGCCCCCAGCACGAGCGCCACCGGCGCGGGTACCCCCAACAGCCACAGCCCGGCCGCGACCAGCCCCATGGTGACCAGAACGATCAGCACCGACACCGACAGGATCGCCCGCCCGTGGCGCACCAGCACCTGCCCGGTCAGGGAACTGCCCAGGATGAAGGCCACCATGGTCAGCGCGACCACCGACAACACATCGTAAAGCGCTTGCAGTTCCGCCGGGATCAGATCGAGCCCGGCCCCGCCGACGGCGATTCCGCAGGCCAGAAGGACGGTCACGCGGGGCAGTTTCGTGCGGTGGCCGATGGCGTCCGCCGCCAGCCCCACGAGGAACAGCGCCCCGAGCGCGATAAGCAGGACGGGAAGGTTCATGGCTCAGGCCACCAGCATCCGCAGGCCCTGCGTGACATCCGAGCGCACGGCCAGCCGCAGGCCCGGCTCGTCCCCGGCCTTGAGCGCGGCGATGATCAGGCGGTGGTAATGCGGCGGGTCCTTGCGGCGCAGGCGCCCGTAGAGGGCGCGCATGGTCGGCCCCAGTTGCAGCCAGACAGTTTCGGCCATGGCCAGCATCGCCGGGGCCTGCGCGCGCAGGTAGAGCGTGCGGTGAAATTCGAGATTGCGGCGGATATAGGCCACGGCATCCTGCCGGGCGATATCTTCGGTGATGCGCGCGTTGATGCTTTGCAGCCGTTCGATCAGGGCGATATGCGCGCGCGGCAGGGCGCGGCTGGCCAGTTCGACCTCGAGCAATGCGCGCAGGGCGGCCAGTTCCTCGATCCGGTCGTTGCTGAGATCGGGGGTGGTGACGCGGCCCGAACTGGATACGGTCAGCGCGCCCTCGGCGGAAAGGCGGCGCACGGCCTCGCGCGCGGGGGTCATCGACACGTCGAACTCGGCGCCGATGCCGCGCAGGGTCAGGGCCTGACCAGGGGGCAGTTCGCCGTGCATGATACGGCTGCGCAACCCGCGATAGACGCGGTCATGGGCCGACGGGGCCGGATCGGGGCGCGGATTGAGCAACATGGGTCATTTGTGATCACACAATGCGCCCGCGTCAATCGGGAATGCGTCTCAGTCCTCGAACCTGTAGCGGTGCAGATCGCTGCCGTGGTCGCGCAGCCAGCGGCGCGGCCCCTCGTAACCGGGGTACAGCCGGGCCACATGCGCCCAGAAGGCGGGCGAGTGATTCATCTCGGCCAGATGCGCGACCTCGTGTGCGGCGACATAATCCAGCACCTCGGGCGCGGCCATGATCAGCCTCCAGGAATACATCAGCCCCCCGTTTGACGAGCACGACCCCCAGCGGGAGCGCGTATCGCGCAGGGTGATCCGCGCATAGGGCCGTCCGAGCGCCTGCGCGTAGCGGTCCGAGGCCGCCGCAAGGCGATCCCGCGCCAGCGTTTTCAGCCATGCCTGAAGGCGTATGGCGACGCCGTCGGCCGCGCCGGGCACCGCCAGCTCATTTTCGGCAAGAACGACACGGCGCCCGGTGGCGGGAATGATTCGCCGCAACCGTCCTTCGACCGGAATTTCCGCCCCCATCGCCACCGCCGTCATTTGCGGCTGCGCCTGCAACTGGGCGCGCAGCCAGTCCTCTTTCGAGCGGGCGAAATCCAGCGCCGCGGCGCTGCGCACCCCCTGTGGGAGGGTCAGTGTCACCCGCCCGTCAAGCCGCGACACACGCAACGAAATCCGCCGTGCGCGCGACGACCGGCGCAGGGTCAGTTCGACGGGGGGATTGCCCGGCAGGATATGTTCGCCCATATGCCCTCCTGATCACGCCGACGCACGGCGTTGCTTAAAGGCTTTGACACCTTGTTCGCGTTATGGCAGGTGGCGCTGATCGTCGACAAGACAGAAAGATGTGAGGGGATTACCCATGCCCAAGGAAGAATGGGGCGTCAAACGCGTTTGCCCGACCACCGGAAAACGGTTCTACGACCTGAACAAGGATCCGATCGTCAGCCCCTACACGGGTGAGATCGTCGAGTTGGAAACCGGCAAGAGCCGGTCGATCACCGCCGATGACGAAGACGCCGAAACCAAGAAGATGAAAGGCGCCGATATCGATTCGGATGCCGAAGTGCTGGACGATGACGACGTCGATGTCGATCTGGGCGATGACGTTCTGGACGATGACGACGACGACAACGTTTCGCTGGACGAGATCGCGGACGTGTCCACCGAAGACAACGAAAACTGATTGCGAAAAGGCGGGATTTTCCACTTGATCCCGCCTGCCGCTTTGCCTAGATAGCGGCGAACACAGGGCCGGATGGCCAATGTGACGGGGCCTTAGCTCAGCTGGGAGAGCGCTTGCATGGCATGCAAGAGGTCAGGGGTTCGATCCCCCTAGGCTCCACCAAATTCCTTGTGAAAAGCACCAGATAGTTCTGCCCTTTTCGTCAGAAGTATTGCCTCTGACCGGGCGGCCTACGCCGAAGCGGCCTTTCGCTACGGCTGGTGCGAGCGTCGGCAGTGCGGGACCTTTCAGACCTTGGCTGCAAGGGTATCAATGTCCGGTTTGGCGAACCGTTCAACAAACGCTCCTTTTTGGCGCATGTCCAAACCACCCCGATTGATGCTGTCCAAAACCCTGTTCAAAACCCAAGTAGTTGTTGAGGGTTTCTGACGCACCATGACAGCAGACATTAGCGGCATCGCAGAATTTCGGTAATTTGGCCTCCTTCCAGCCCTTCGTCGCGCTCTGCCTGAAGGGCTGCTTCGAGCGCGGGCGACCGTGATGCGACACATGAGAGGCAAACTTTTCTGACGAAAGAGGCAATCCCGGCTCCGCGCCGAGATTTTGCCGCTCTGTTTTCAAACGAGATTTCTGCGCCCCAGAGGCAGAACCATGTGACCCCTGCCACCTTGAAATCATTGGCCAACTTCCCTGGCCGGGTGCTGTATCCCTGTAGTGCTTCTGGAGCTGTGTGACAGATGCGGCCTTTGGTAAGGGAGAGTGCGCCGTGTCGGACCATGGGTCGCCTTTAGGGGCTGTCTGCCGTCAGGTCGCGGAGGGATACCTTTACCGTCCACGTCCGTCATATGAACCTGCTTCAAGACTGCCGGATATGTTTCGGGTTACAACGGAGAAGCCTTAGCCAAGGTGACCTTCGGGATATGGCTATTCCGCCGGGCGTGGACGATTTCAGGACAACCAATTGCGCTGTGTGCCGGAGTGACTCCCCGGCATTGCGCAGCGATAGCGGAGATCGGTTGTAAATCATCGCCGTCACGCGGGTGATTTGAGGGCCGGTTTCTGAACTGTCCGGGCGGTTCGTGCTTCTTCATGCTGGCGGGGTTGGGGGTGGCTCAGCCTGTTTCAGTCCGGGTTGTTCCGACGATGCTTGGATATTGCATTGCCTGGTCGTTCTGGATACACATAATGTGTGTATACAATTACACGCAGATGCATGCGTTTGCCGGTAGCAGCCAGACAAAGGTGTTTCGGCCTGGCGCGAATAGTGTCCAATGGGAGAAAAAAATGAAGGCTTTATGTAAAAAATCATTGGCGGTCATGGCGACGCTGGTCACCGCTGCATGGGTGTCCGCGCCTCCCGCTGCCATCGCGCAGGAAGTCACGCTGCGCTTACATCAGTTCCTGTCAGCGCAATCGAATGTGCCCCGGTATGCCATCGACCCCTGGATCGAAAAAATAGAACAACAATCCGACGGTCGTATCCGCATCGAGCACTTCGCTTCCATGTCGCTTGGGGGCACGGTGCCGCAGCTGATGGATCAGGTGAAGGACGGGACGGTGGATATCGTCTGGGGGGTTCCCGGAAGCACCCCTGGCCGTTTCCCGACAACTGAACTGTTTGAGCTGCCGTTCATGATGACGGACGCCGAATCTACATCCCGTGCGTTCTGGGATGTGTTCGAAGACCATATGCGTGACACCGAGTTCAAGGACTGGCACGTTCTGGCGACCTGGGTTCACGGGCCCGGAATTATCCATTCCAGCAAACCTGTAAAGACGATGGACGACCTTCGGGGCGTATCGGTCAGGGCTCCGACGCGCATCGTGAACGCCTTGCTTAACGAACTCGGCGCCACTCCCGTCGGCCTGCCCATTCCCGAGGTGCCCCAGGCGCTGTCGCTCGGGGTCATCGGCGGGACGGTGCTGCCTTGGGAATCCTCGGCAAGCCTGCGCGTTCCGGAACTTGTTCGCAATCATACGGAATTCGGCGGAGGCAAGGCGCTTTATACGACGTCGATGGTTCTGGCGATGAACAAGGACCGCTATGAAAGCCTGCCCGACGATCTCAAGAAGATCATCGACGAGAATTCGGGTCAGGATCTTTCGGCCGAGTTCGGGCGGGTGCAGCAGCATTACGATGCGCCGGGTCGGGAAATGGCGGTAAATGCAGGCAACAACATCATTACGCTGAGTGCCGAAGAGGCAGATCAGTGGGTTGCGGCTGCGGAGCCGGTCGTTGACAACTGGATCAAAGAAATGGACGCGCTCGGACTCGATGGTCGGGGTCTGGTGGATCAGGCGCATGAGCTTATCGAGCGCTATACCCAGGACTGACGGAACGACAGGAAGCACATGGACAAAGTGGGGCGCTTGCATTCGCGACCCGCTTTGTCGGCCAGGTTGCCGTGGCGTTGTGCGCGCTTGCCGGGCCTGTGCCTGTTCACCGTTCGGTCGTGAAAACCGGGAGTAAACAGATGAACGTTAGCCGTGTGGTAACAGGGGTCGTGCGGTCTCTGGCGGTATTGGGTGGCGTGGTTTTGAGCGTTGTGACGCTGATCATCGTTATCAGCATTTCCGGCCGGGCTCTTGTCTGGGCCGGGTTGGGCCCGATTCCCGGCGATTTCGAACTGCTCCAGGCCGGGGTGGGCTTTGCCATCTTTGCCTTTTTGCCCTGGTGTCAGATCAATCGCGCCCATGCGAAGGTCGATATCATTTCGACGCTCTTTCCCGATTACGTAAACCGGGTCATCGACCTGATCTCGGAGCTTCTGATCACCCTGGTGATGATACTGATCGCCTGGCAGCTGTGGTTCGGCCTACAGGACAAGATCAGCTATCACGAAACGACATTCGTGCTGCAATTCCCCTTGGCATGGCCTTATGCGGCCTGTTTCGCGACGGCGGTCGTCGCGGTCGTCGTCTCGATCTACATGGTCGGGGTTCGTTTGAAGGAACTCAGATACCGGATCAAACGATGAATCCGGAACAAGGGCTTATACAATGAGCAATATCGAACTGGCCATCTGGTCATTTCCAATCCTCATCACGATGATATTTTTGCGAATCCCGATAGGATTGGCGATGATGATTTGCGGGTTCGTCGGTTCGTATTTCATCATGGGCTCCACAGGCCCAATTCTCGCCCGGCTGAAGCACGAGACGTATTCGACCTTTTCCAACTATTCCTTTTCAATCATTCCGCTTTTTCTGCTGATGGGGCAGTTCGCGATACTGGGGGGGATGTCGCAGGCCCTTTTCAAGACGGCTGAATCGTGGCTGGGGCACCGCAAGGGGGGCATAGCCATTTCGGCGGTTGGCGCCAGTGCGGGGTTTGGCGCCATCTGCGGATCGTCGCTGGCGACCGCCGCGACCATGGGGCAGGTCGCTTTGCCGGAACTGCGCCGCTACGGCTATTCGGGATCGCTTGCTACGGGGGTTCTGGCGGCCGGAGGAACGCTTGGCGTTTTGATCCCTCCCTCGGTCGTCCTTGTCATCTACGCCATTTTGACGGAACAGAACATCGCCAAGCAGTTTGTTGCAGCGATCGTGCCGGGGGTTCTGGCGGCGCTGGGCTATATGATTGCGGTCGCAATCTATGTGAGGGTCAGACCTGACTCAATTGGCCAGGATGGCATCCGACGGGAGCGCAAACCCTATGCCGAACGCTTGCGGATGCTGGTGTCCGTGTGGCCGGTTTTCGTCATTTTCATCGCAGTGGTCGGCGGTATTTACGGTGGTATCTTTACGCCGACCGAGGCGGCAGCCGTCGGCGTTGTCGGCACCGGGGTGCTCGCGCTTCTGAATGGTGGTCTTACCGGACGCAGCTTTGTCGAGGCTATCCTGGAAACGGCGGCGGCCACGGCGATGATCTTCTTCATCATTCTTGGCGCCTCTATGTTCAACAGCTTCCTGGCGCTTTCGCAGATGCCGCAGCAGGCCGCGATGTTCGTTTCGCAGCAGGACGTGAGCCCCTGGATCGTTCTTGCCCTGATCCTTCTGACTTATATCGTCTTCGGTTGCGTCATGGATTCTCTGTCCATGATTCTGCTGACGGTTCCGATCTTTTTCCCGATTGTCTCGGTCCTCGATTTCGGGCTGACGCCAGAAGAAACGGCCATATGGTTCGGAGTGCTCGTACTGGTGGTGGTGGAGTTGGGGCTGATCACGCCGCCTGTCGGCATGAATCTGTTTGTCATAAACGCAATGGCCAAAGACACGCCGATTACCCAAACGTATCGTGGCGTGATGCCGTTCATCGCGGGTGACCTGATCCGTGTGGTCATATTGGCGATGTTTCCGAGCATCACGCTGTGGCTGATGCGGTATTTGTTCTAGGTCGCCAGTTTCACCGCGTTCTCCGGTCAAACCTCTCTCGTGGTTTCGCTTGAAGGCTCGGGAGCGATGGCGGCGGGTTTCACGAAACGCAACAAGGACAGGGTAAGCCATGAGTTTTAAAAGAACAGAGGCGGATATTGATCCGGGGGCTTTCTGGAGAACGCTCGGTGAGCGCCCGATCGGAGCGACGGTCATAACCACAGCCGGAGAGAACGGCCCCGAAGGGTTTCTCGGGCTCTCCTTTGCCCATGTGTCGGCTGCGCCACCGACTGTACTGGTGTCCGTTGGCAAATCGACTTCGGCGCTTGATGCGATCCGCCGCACTGGCAGCTTTGCTGCGAACATCATGCCCGATGATGCCGAGGGTGTTGTGCGTGGCTTTGGAGGAGAGAGGCCGGTGGAAGAGAGATTCGCCGGTGTTTCTCATTCCGGGTTCGTCACCGGAGCACCGGTGTTGGATACCGCGCAAGCGGTCTTCGATTGCCGTGTTCTCAGGGAAATCGAAGAAGGCGACACGGTCATCTTTCTGGCGCGAGTTGCAGGTGTGAACATCGGTGCGTCGGGGCGTGCACTTGTCGCTTACAGAGGGGGATATTGCGGGCTTTAGCCCTGTCGTTACCCTTGTAGTGAGTCCCGTTTGAACCGGCCCGCCATGTTGAGGATGTGGAAGGCCAGGAATGCCCGCCGGCCCAAGGCCGAAGCGGGCGGAAATCGTCTGGAAGATTGGGCAGGCTGGCGTTCTGATGGGGCACGGCGTGCCTTGCCGAAACGATGTGATCTACGCCTTGATGAACTGCTTGTCTTGCCCGGAGCGCATCGCTTTATCGGCTGATATGCTCTCAGCCAGTGCGGGAAATCGACGGTTCGGAGGGGTGCGCTCCGGTGATGTGCCAGCGCTTGAACCGGATCGTCGGATAGGGTCAACCACCTGCGTTATGCTATCGCTATGAGTGTGAGTGGATACGTTCTGTTCAAAGTTCTGAGAATTTTCTGAAGCTATTGAAAGCCATGTAATTCAAATGGTTGCTGGCCATTCGGCGCGGCGGCGCGTTGCGGGTTCACGTCGTTTGATCGGAAGTAATGCGCGCGGGACGCTCCCTGTTTCCGCGAGAGTTCATTCGGGTTTGGCCTGTTCATTTTCATAGCACATGGTGAGGGTTGTGCCCCTGCTCAGCGCCACTTCTCCAAAATGATAATTGACAGAAGCAACTTTTTGTATTGTTGTGTATACAAACGCATTCAGTTGTCGGCGAAAACCCGTTGAAGCCAGACAACAAAGCCTCAGCGGTATGAGGCAGATGGAAGTAACCAGTGACCGAACTGGGGCGTGACGGAAAGTTGCGCTGAATACCAAGACCCGTTCCGGGTCGATTTTGGTTGAGAAGGATTCTTAGGGATGGCGCGCGAAAACCATATGCATTTGGGTCTCTACCTGAGCTGGGGAGGGGAGCATATTGGCGGCTGGCGCTTGCCTGAAGCGGAGCACGGGGCGGAAAAGCTCGACGTGGTCGTTCGCGGAGTTCAGGCGGCGGAGCGAGGCAAGTTCGATTTCGTGTTTTCGGCCGATGGCCTGGCAACGACGCTGGATTTCCATCCGAGCAGCCTGGTGCATTTCGAACCCCTGACGCTGCTGTCCGCCCTGTCCGTTCTGACTTCTCGGATTGGCTTGGCGTCCACCGTCTCCACCACATATTCCGAGCCTTACAACGTGGCCCGTCTGCTGGCTTCGCTGGACCATCTGAGCAACGGTCGCGCCGGTTGGAATGTCGTGACCGGCTCACAGCCGGAAGCGGCATGGAATTTCGGCAAAGACGCACACCCGGATCAGGCGGAACGCTATGCTATTGCCGGGGAGTATCTCGAGGCCATCAAGGGGCTTTGGGATAGCTGGGAAGACGGAGCGATCGTAGAGAACAAAGAGACCGGGCAATATATCGACGCCGACAAGCTTCATATCCTCGATCACGTTGGCGAGCATTTCAGGATCAAGGGGCCCCTGAACATCACCCGGCCGCCGCAAGGATATCCGGTCATCATGCAGGCGGGCGGCTCGGAGGCGGGGCTGGACTTTGCCGCACGAACCGCCGAGGTCGTCTTTGTCAATCAGCCGGGCATTGATGACGCAATTGAATTTCGCAAGGATTTGCAGGATCGCTGTGAACGCGCGGGCCGACCGCGCAATGCGATAAAGGTCCTGCCTGGGCTCAACGTTTACTGGGCCGAAACCGAGGATGCAGGAAAGGCGAAACTGGCGGAACTCGCGTCCTTCACGGATCGCGCGGCGGCCATGAAAGTGCTGTCCGAACGGCTTGGGCAGGATCTGTCCGTCTATCCGCTGGATGGCCCGGTGCCGGATTTGCCTCCTTCGAAGATAATGCAGGGGCATGCAAATGCGTTGAAGGCCATCGCAAAGCGCGAGCAATTAACTCTGGGTGAGCTGCTCGATTACGCAGCGGCGGGGAGCGGCCACCGCGTGCTTTATGGCCCCGCGGAGAAGATAGCCGACGACATGGAGGAATGGTTCCGGCGCGGCGCGGCGGACGGCTTCATGCTCAAGTTCGGTTATGTGCCGCAGCCCATCGAGGAGTTCGTCGAACACGTCGTGCCGGTTCTCCAGAAGAGAGGCCTTTTCCGCGAAGACTATCAGGGAACCACGCTGAGGGAGCACCTTGGGCTTTCTCGACCGCCGCATCCGGCGGCTGCAACGCGTGAGGCGGCTGTCGGAGAGTAGTCGTTTTAAAAAAGAGCATCAACGAAGGGAGATAATATGAAACACCTGATGAAGAAATACATGCGGACCGGCGTCATGGCGATTGCGGCCACCGTAACGATGATTGGGCTGTCTCCAGCGGTTTCCGCTCAGGATGTTGTCGAAGAAGCGCGTGCCGCACTTTCGCAGGAGATTCTGGACCGGGGTACCATTTCGGTTGCGACCAACTTCAACTGGCCGCCTTTTGACTACATGTCCGAAGAGGGCGAGCCCACAGGTATCGAGGTGGACCTGATCCGCGTGATCGGAGCCAAGCTGGGCCTTGAGGTCGAGTTCAACGACATGAAGTTTCCGTCGATCATGCCGGGCGTATCGTCTTCGCGCTTCGATGTGGGCATGAACCAGTTCAACATTACGCCGGAACGTCTTAAGACACTGGATTTCCTCCCATATTTCGAAAGTGGATATGGATTGCTCGTGCCGGAAGGCAACGCTTCGATCGACGTCAACAACCTGTGTGGCAAAACGTTGGTCATCACTCAGGGCAGCTACTACATCTCCTATATCGAGGAGATGTCCAAAGCGTGCACCGATGCGGGCAACCCCGAAGTGGGCATGAAAGTGTTCCAGAGCGCAGCCGAGACCATGCTGGCCCTGTCGAACAGTCGTGGCGATGGTTTTATCACCGCGAGTGCAGTGGGCACCTATGTTGCGCAGCAGAATCCGGGCCTCGAACTTTCCTCCGGTCGCATCGAAGGCCGCCAGGATCTCGTGGGCTTCATGATCCGAAAGGGCAGCGATCTGGACAAGGCGATGCTGATCGCGCTTGAGAGCGCGGTGGACGACGGCAGCTATCTTGAAGTTCTTGAGAAATATGGCGTTTCCGAAGGGGCGATCGGGCTCGAAACCATGCGGAGCCTGGCCGACAACAGTTAACGCCATTCTCCGCAGGCTTTGAGCGGAGCGGCGCTCGCCCAGACCGCGCCGAACTGCTCAAAGCATAACTTTCAGCCGATCACGTCGGCTCTGAACTCCGGGACCTTACCGATGAAAAACGGAAAGAAAATGCACATTGGCACGCTCATGACATGGGCGGGAACGCATGTCGGGGGGTGGCGGATGCCGGACGCCGAACACGGGGGGGAAGACCTCGATGTGGTTGTGCGTTGTGCGCAGATCGCCGAGCGTGGAAAGCTGGACTTCGTTTTCTTTGCCGACGGTCTGGCCACCTCGCTGGACTTTCACCCCAGCAGCATGTTGCATCTGGAACCACTGACCTTGCTCGGCGCTTTGGCTGTCAGCACATCCCATATTGGCCTTGCCGCTACGGTGTCGACGACCTATTCGGAGCCTTACAACGTGGCCCGCATGCTGGCCTCGATTGACCACATGAGCAAAGGCCGCGCGGGCTGGAATGTGGTGACCGGTTCCCAGCCTGAGGCCGCCGCGAATTTCAGCAAGGAAAAGCACCCGCCCCATGCCGAGCGCTATGCCGTTGCGGAGGAATACCTGAGTGTTGCGAAGGGCCTGTGGGATACATGGGAGGAAGGCGCTGTTGTAGCCGACAAGGCGACCGGCCAGTATATCGAGCCTTCGAAGATGCATGTGCTCGACCATACAGGTGCGTATTTCAAGGTCCGCGGCCCGCTCAACATCACGCGCCCGCCACAGGGTTACCCGGTGATACTCCAGGCCGGCGCCTCGGAGGCCGGGCTGAACTTTGCGGCGCGCACCGCCGAGGTGGTCTTTGCAAGTCAACAGGACATCGATGAGGCCATAGCCTTTGCCGAAGATCTGCGCGACCGCTGCGAGAAGGCCGGGCGGCCACGTGACGCGATCAAGATACTGCCGGGTCTCGCTGTCGTGCTGGGCGAAACCCAGGAAGACGCCCGCAACAAACTGAATGAGATGTCCACCCTGGTCGATCCGGTTGCGGCGATGAAAGTCCTTTCGGACAGGCTTGGCGAAGATATGTCGCGCTATTCGCTCGACGAGCCGGTGGCGGAGCTGCCGGAATCGACCTTGATGCAGGGTCATGCGCGGGTTCTCACCTCGATGGCCAGGCGCAAGAACCTTACGCTGAGGGAATTGCGCGACCTGGCCTGTGTCGCCACTGGCCACCGCGTGGCGTTTGGCACCCCCGAAGAAATCGCCGATGACATGGAAGAATGGTTCCGGCGTGGCGCGGCGGACGGTTTCATGATCAAGACGGCCTATTTGCCCGCGCCGCTCGACGAATTCGTCGATCAGGTCATTCCGATCCTCCAGAAACGCGGGCTCTTCCGTGAGGAATACGAGGGAACCACCCTGCGCGATCATCTCGGGCTGCCGCGTCCGGCGCATCCGGGGGCGCGCAGCGAGGCGGCAATTACGACAGATGCGCCCGCCGACTGAACCCGGCTGGCCACCGAATAAACCAATAACAAAAAAACAAACAAACTCGACAGACAACACGGGAGTACTCAAAAAATGAAACTTTTCTCGCGTCTAAGACGAACCTCGATCGCTGGCACCGTTGCCGGGGCGCTTGGCTTGATGGTCGCCGCGGGGCAGGGCTTTGCCCAGGACGTGGTGGAGGAGGCGCGCGCGGCGCTGCCAGCCGAAATGCGCGAGTCCGGCATACTGAAGGTGGCCACCAACTTCAGCTGGCCACCCTTCGCCTACAAGGATGAAAGCGGCAAGGAGACCGGTATTGATATCGAGTTGGTAAAGCTGCTTGCCGCCAAGCTCGGGCTTGAGCCGGAATTCGAGGATCTCAAGTTTCCCTCGATCATCCCCGGCGTCTCCAATGGTCGCTACGATGTGGGGGTGAACCAGTTCGGCATCACTGCCGAGCGACAACAGGTCGCTCAGTTTCTTCCCTATTTCGACACCGGATTCTCGCTGCTCGTGCCGGAGGGAAAAACCGAGATCGACATCAACAATCTTTGCGGCAGGACCATCGTCATCACTCAGGGCAGCGCGCTTGTATCCGTGGTGCAAGATCGTTCCGACAAATGTGTGGCGGCCGGCGATCCCGAGATCAATCTCGTCTTCTTCAAGAATACGGCTGACACGCTTCTGGCGCTGACGAACGGTCGTGGCGACGGTTTCGTCACCGCGCGCCCGGTGGGCATCTATATCGCCGAGACAAGTGAGGGCCTCGATGTCGCGAGCGGTACGCTGGAAGATTATAGTAGCATAAACGGCATTGCGCTCGGCAAGGAGCGTGACGACCTCTTCGAGGCGCTGTCTCTCGCTCTGAAAAGCGCCATCGAGGATGGCAGCTATAACGAGGCGCTCGGGATGTTCGACTCCGCCGATGGCGGGCTGACACTCGAGCAGATCGAAGCCTCTTCTGGCGATTGAATCGAGGCATGCGGCAGCCTGAGCAATGTCCCCGCTTTCCATGAAAATATGGCGAAGGACGAAAGGGATTGAAGTCAGGTAGCCGCCATATGCGTGGCCTCACAAGGGATGATCGGGCCTTCATGGCCTCCGTCTGAAACAATCAAGCCCAAAGGTGACTAAGGTGAGTATGAAACAAACTGGCGCTGCACAAACGATGGACATGGCAGGCGCTCCGGAAATTCACAAGCCCACCAACGTCCTGCGTTGGTTCGGCGTGGCGGTCGTCAGCGTGATCTGCGCATGGATTGTCTACCAGATTCTCTTCAACCCCGGCTTCCAGTGGGATATCGTCGGTACCTACATGCTGCACCCCTCGGTGCTCTCGGGTATCGTGCAGACGATCTATTTGACGATCCTCGTGATGGTGCTTGGCATCATCATCGGCGTGTTGCTGGCCGTGATGCGTTTGAGCAATGATCCGTTGCTCGCATTCTGTTCGCATTCCTTCGTCTGGTTTTTTCGGGGGACGCCGGTGCTGGTGCAACTCGTGTTCTGGTATAACTTTGGCACGCTCTTCCCGATGATCGAGTTCGGTATTCCCTTCGATGGGCCGAAATTCATCGAGATCCCCGCCAACGTGGCCATTTCCTCGTTCACGGCAGCCCTTCTGGGCCTTGGCCTTGCGGAAGGCGCTTACATGGGCGAGATCATCCGCGCCGGCCTCATGTCCGTGGATGACGGGCAGACGGAAGCCTCCAAGGCGCTCGGACACCGTCCGTGGCAAACGTTCTGGGTGGTGGTGCTGCCGCAGGCCATGAAGGCGATCATTCCGCCCACCGGCAACCAGGTGATCGGGATGCTCAAATATACCTCGCTTGCCAGTATCGTGGCCCTGCCCGAACTGATGCACTCCATCGAGCTGATCTATGCCCGCACCTTCGAAACGGTGCCGATGCTGATCGTTGCGGCGGTCTGGTATCTCATCATGGTGAGTGTCCTCACCGTCGGTCAGCACTTCATCGAGAAGCACTATTCCAAAGGCTGGCGCCGTCAGGAGCAGGTGGATGGCTGATATGAACCTATCTCAAAATCTCGGAGGATCGACATCTGCTATGCATGAGATGGAAAACTCCAAGCCGCTGGTGCGCTGCGAAAACGTCTGGAAGAAGCTCGGCGGAAACGACGTGCTCAAAGGCATCAATCTCGAAGTCGGGCGCGGAGAGGTCGTGAGCCTGCTCGGGCCGTCGGGCGCGGGCAAGAGTACGTTGCTGCGCTGCATCAATGCCATCGAGTACATTGATCGCGGTCTTGTCTATGTCGATGACGTGCCGGTCGGCTGCGAAGAAAGTTCGGGCGGGTACATGCGGGTATCGGAGCAGCGGCTCAGCCGCCAGCGCGCGGATATCGGCATGGTGTTTCAGAACTTCAACCTGTTCCCGCACATGTCGGTCCTTCAGAACATCATCGACGCTCCGGTGCGTGTGCGGAAGGAGAAGAAGTCCGACGCCATCGAGCACGCCCACGAACTGATCAAGCGGGTGGGCCTGCCGGAAAAGGCCAACGCCTACCCGCGCCACCTTTCCGGCGGTCAGCAGCAGCGCATCGCGATCGCTCGTGCGCTGGCGATGCGACCGAAGCTGATGCTCTTCGACGAGCCCACATCGGCGCTCGACCCATATCTGACCAACGAGGTGCTCGACGTGATCAAGGACCTCGCGCAGAGCGGGATGACCATGATCATCGTAACCCACGAAGTGCGCTTTGCCCGCGAGGTCTCCGACAAGACGACGATCATGGGTAATGGGAAGATCATCGAAGCAGGCGACACTGAGCAGGTGTTTTCATCACCGTCGAATCCGATCGCGCAGGACTTTCTGTCGAACTCGCTCTGACGTTTCGGGCGCGGCGTATTCGTTCGCAGACTTTCGTAAGAACCAACAGGGAGAATAACATGTACAAGACCATTCTGACGGGGGTCGTCGCAGCCGCGATGAGCTCCTTCGCACTGACTGCCCATGCGGCCGATGTCACGCTGAACCTGTCGAACGAATATTCGGCCAACAGCGTTCACGGGCAAGGCGACCAGTATTTTGCCGATCTCGTAGCCGAAAAAACCGACGGTTCCGTCGAGATTGTCGTGCATTACGGTGGCGCGCTTGGCTACAAGTCGGCGGACCATTTCGATGCGGTAGGCGTTGGTGCGCTCGAAATCGCGGACACCTACGGTGGCGCGTTGGGCGGGATCGACCCGATCTTTCTCGTGTCTTCGCTGCCCTTCCTGACCACGACGCTCGACGAGGCGGAATTGCTTTATGGGGCCTCCGAGCCGGCGCTCAAGGAAGTGTTCGAAGAAAACGGTCAGATTCTGCTCTATGCCTCTCCCTGGCCGCCGTCGGGGCTTTGGGGCAAGGCGCCGCTCAACACCGTCGAAGCGCTAAGTGGCGTAAAGATCCGAACCTACGATAAGAACGGCACGACGGCCTTCAATTCGCTCGGTGCGGCGGCGGTGCGCCTCTCCTGGGCGGATGTGGTGCCCTCGATCTCGACCGGTGCGATCGATGCGGTTCTGACATCCGCGGAACTCGGTGCGGCCACCAGTTTCTGGGATTACTTCGACCATTACAGCGAGATTTATCAGTACTCGATTCCGGTGAACCTCGTGCACATGAGCAAGACCGTATTCGACGGGCTGACCGAAGAGCAGCAGGCTGCCATCCTGGAAGCTGCGGCCGAAACGCGGGATCGCAACTGGGCCGCCATCCCCCAAATGGTTGAACAGACCTATGCCGATCTGGATGAGCACGGCGTGACCATCGTACAACCCTCGGGCCCCGAATTTCAGGCGCAGCTTCAGGATGCCGGCAAGCTCGCTCTCGACGAATGGCTCGAAAGCGCCGGAGAGACCGGTCAGGCGATCATCGACGACTACATGTCGAAGGTGTCGCAGTGATCAAAGAAGTCGGCAATCATTGGGCAATGAGAGTTTTCAGGCGTGCCGATCACTTCTCAACCCTGTTGTCTCGGGCCGCGATTACGATCGCGGCCCTGATACTCGTCTATTCCGTCTGCCATATCCTGCTGGAGACGGCGCTGAGATCCGTTTTCGCGACCTCCACCCATGTGCTGGACGAGTTTATCGGGTTCGCCATCCTGTCCATGACCTTCCTGTCGCTTTCTGCCACGCTGCGGGCCGACAAAATGGTGCGGGTGACGATTATTTCCGAAAGACTGTCCGCAAAGACAAACCGCTGGCTTGATGCCGTGGTTTCCGCAATCGGGTTTCTTCTCGTGGCCTATGGCTGCCTCTTCTTCTGGGGCACGGTCGCCAAGAATTATGGCCGCGGCGCGGTTAGCGAAAGCGTGGCCGAAGTCCCGCTGTGGATTCCCGACCTGGTCGTGTTCATCGGTGCGGCGCTGCTTGCGCTGCAACTTCTCCTGCGTGCCCTCTGTCTGACACTGAGCGGTGAAACGCCGACAACTGTGGAGTAACTGGAGTTGGACCCCGTTCAATCGACCCTGATCGTTTTTGCTGTTCTGCTGCTGTGCCTTGCCAGCGGGCTGTGGGTGTTTCTTGCCCTCATCCTCACCTCGGGCCTCTCTCTCTTTCTGGTGATGGATTTCGATCCGGCCCGGATCGGCTCCATCGCGAATCTTATCATCGTGCGCAGCGCCACGTCCTGGGAACTGGCGGCGGTGCCTATGTTCATTTGGATGGGCGAGATCATGTTCCGCACGGATATTTCCGACAGGCTTTTCCGGGGTCTCGCCCCGATCGTTCAGCGCCTGCCCGGAGGGTTGCTCCATGTGAACGTCATCGGATCGGCACTCTTTGCGGCGGTCACCGGCTCCAGCACCGCCACAACGGCGACTGTGGGCAAGGTCACGCTGACCGAACTTGCCCGCCGCAAGTATTCCGACCGGCTTGCTATTGGCTCGCTGACCGGTTCGGGCAGCCTCGGGCTCCTTATTCCACCCTCGATCGCGCTTATTATCTACGGCGTGCTGGCTGAAGTCTCCATTGCCAAGCTGTTCATTGCAGGCATCGTTCCGGGCGTTCTGATCGCCTTCGCATACTCGGCGTATATCGCCGGGCGCTGTCTGATTACCCCGGCGCTTGCACCGCAGGAGGCAGAGGAGGCGGATGAGAGCAGCCTCGGTGCCATCGTCAAAAATGTCTCGCCGGTTTTCGGGCTCATTTTCGTGGTGCTTGGGTCCATCTATACCGGCTGGGCAACACCCTCGGAGGCTGCGGCCATCGGCGTGTTCGTTGCGATGGTCTTTGCGGTGACGACGCGGCAGATGACCTTCGAGATATTCCGGCAAACCATCATCAACGCGCTTAAAACCTCGTGCATGGTGTGCGCGATCCTGATGTCGGCGGCGTTTTTGTCCACGGCTATCGGCTATATGCATGTGCCGCGCAACATCGCGCTGTTTATCGAGTCGTTGGAGCTGTCGCCCTATGTGCTGATCATCGCGTTGTCGCTGTTTTATATCCTTCTGGGGCTGTTCCTTGATGGGATTTCGATCATCGTGATGAGCCTGCCGATCACCCTGCCGATTGTCTTGCAAGCCGGGTTCGATCCGATCTGGTATGGCATATTCCTTATTATCATGATTGAGTTGGGACTGATGACGCCGCCTGTCGGGCTTAATCTGTTTGTCATGCAATCTATCAGCAGAAAGCCGATCTACCGGGTGGCGGCCTACGCAGCGCCGTTCTTCCTGCTGATGTGCCTGGTGGTGGTATTGATTACCGTCTGGCCGGAGCTCGTGCTCTGGTTGACGAGAATCTTGTGATGTCGGATCGGCGGGAGGTCGGCCGTTGTGCAGGAAGGAGGGAAACCCGGTACGTGCCGCGCCTGCGTCGAATGGCGCATTTCGCAATTAAATGTACGATTCTATCAGAAACGCGGTAGCGTCACAAATTAAGGTGTCAAAGAAGTCGTCGCATAGCCTTCACAGTTTTGGAAAAGCTGTTTAAGTAGGCGAAAATACTTAAGTATGCTGGTGTATGCGAATGTTGGTGGTATGCTTTTAAAGCATTATTTAGCCCATTGGGAGGTGCTTGTCGTATGCGTGCAAGAAGTGTCCAGAATGTACGGAATTCACTTTCGCGGAGTGAACAGGTCTACGAGACGTTGCGGCAGAAGATCCGGTCCGGCGAATTGCGGGCGGGAATGCGCCTGCTGGAAGAGGAACTGGCCGCGAGTCTTGGGGTAAGCCGGACGCCTGTACGCGAGGCCCTGAGCCGAATGCAGGTGAAGGGCATGGCCGAATTGGCGAGTGGCGGCTTGTCCGTCTCTGTGCTGACGCGCCCCCAGATTATGGAAGTTTATGCGATGCGGGAAATCCTCGAAGGTGCCGCCGCGCGCTTTGCGGCTGAGAACGCCACCGCTTCTGACATCGCGGCGATCAAACATTTCCACAACCGTTTCCTTGAATATGACGGGGACTCCGGGGATTGGGCTCGTCTCAACCGGATGTTCCACGATGCGATCTACGATGCCGCGCGAAACCGCTATCAGAAGCGGATGCTTGACGAGTTGAACGACACGCTGGCACTGCTGCCCGACACGACCTTCTCCGTGAAGGGCAGGGCGGATACCGCCAAGCAGGAGCATTCCGCGATCGTCAAAGCCATCGAAAACCGGAATCCGGATGCAGCGGAAAAAGCCGCACGGCAGCATATGCAAAGTTCTCTGAACGCACGCCTTCACCTCATTTTCGACGAATAGGTGACGGACGCCTCAGTCGCAGCGGGAGGCGCCTGACGAGGCACTTGCCGACCATTTCGGAGATTGGCGCTGAGCATCGCTCATGCACGCTCTGGTTGTTGATGTCTGGAAATCCCCGGTGATTGATGAGGCTGCCGACGGTTCTGGGCCAGGCACATATGTCCTGGTGTCATCGCGCTTTTCGGTGGTGCCGGACTGAGTGCCGTATATGGCGCGAGGTCGGCGACACATCATATAAAACTGCACGCCCGCGATGGGTGTACCGCGTGCTTGATGCCAGGGCGCGGCAGTTGTGCCTCGTGCATCGGCACATCGCTTTCGCCTTTCCGAGTACCGCGCAAACACCTCTTTTAGTTGATTTTTCATATTTTCCGCAACGCAAGCCGGCGAAGTGCAACTTCGCGTCTTGGCAAGTTGTCTACTCTTGTATACAAATACATACATGCATGCACTAAACGCTTTGAAGGGGAATCATGCGTAGATTGAAAGCGCCGCCAGCGTCGGTGGATGTATTGATTATCGGAGGTGGAAATGCGGCGCTGTGTGCGGCCATCGCGGCCCGACGGGGTGGCGCCAACGTGGTGGTGGTAGAAGGAGCGCCAAAGTTTTACCGGGGCGGCAATACGCGGCACACGCGAAATATGCGATGCGCCCATGACGCGGCTACCGATCATCTGACCGGCCCCTATACCGAAGATGAATTCTGGGAAGACCTCTATCGGGTGACGGAGGGCAATACCGACGAACAACTCGCCCGTTTCATGATCTCTCGATCAAAGGATATGCTTGGCTGGATTGCGGAGCAGGGCGTGCGGTTTCAACCCTCTATCGGCGGCACCTTGAGCCTCGGGCGCACCAATTCCTTTTTTTTGGGTGGCGGTCGGGCGATGCTGAATACGCTTTATCGAACCGCTGAAAATTTGGGTGTCGAGGTGTTCTACGACACGCCGGTCACCAAGCTTGAAATCGACGGGACCGCGTTCAAATCTGCGACCGTTTCAGTCAATGGCAAACCGCACGTCATCAAGGCGAATGCAGTGGTTGCAGCGGCTGGCGGATTCGAGGCCAATATTGAGTGGCTGAAGGAAGGCTGGGGCGAAACCGCCGAGAATTTCCTTATCCGGGGCACGCCTTACAATCGTGGTGATGTGCTGCGCATGATGCTTGACAATGGTGCCGAACCCATCGGCGACCCGACGCAATGCCATGCCGTCGCAATTGATGCACGTGCGCCGAAATTCGACGGCGGCATCGTTACCCGGCTCGATTGCGTGGTGTTCGGTATTGTCGTGAACAAGAACGCCGAGCGCTTCTATGACGAGGGCGAGGATTTCTGGCCCAAGCGTTATGCCGTTTGGGGCCGGCTGGTCGCCGCCCAGCCTGACCAGATCGCCCATATCATTTTCGACGCCAAGTCGATCAACATGTTCATGCCCTCGCTTTTTCCACCGATACAGGCGGATACGATCGAAGAACTGGCCGGTAAGCTCGATTTGCCGGTCGAGGCACTCTGCACGACCATGAACGAATTCAACGAGGCCGTTCAGCCGGGTGTGTTCTGTCACACTGAACTGGACGATTGCAGAACCGAAGGGCTCGACCCGCCCAAGAGTCATTGGGCGCGGCGCATCGATCAGCCGCCCTATTACGCCTTTCCGGTCCGACCTGGCATCACCTTCACCTATCTGGGTACGCGCGTGGATCGCGATGCGCGGGTGCAGATGGTGTCGGGTGGGCCGGCGGAGAACATCTATGCCGCTGGCGAGATCATGGCCGGCAACGTGTTGGGCAAGGGCTATGCCGCTGGCATCGGTATGACAATCGGAAGCGTATTCGGTCGGATCGCAGGTGAAAGGGCAGCAAAACATGCACGCGAATGAAGAACTGGAAGAAGCCGATCGCCTGATGACGATCTGCAATTCGTGCCGGTATTGCGAGGGCTTGTGCGCGGTGTTTCCGGCAATGGAACTGCGCCGGAGCTTTGCAGATGGGGATCTGAACTATCTGGCGAACCTTTGTCACAACTGCGGTGCCTGTCATGTGGACTGCCAGTTCTCGCCACCGCACGAGTTCAACGTCAACGTTCCCAAGACGCTGGCGCAGGTGCGGGCGAAATCCTATCGCAGCTACGCCTGGCCCAGAATGTTCCAGCCCATGTTCGACCGCAACGGTCTGGCTATTGCAGTGGTGACGGCGATCAGCATCGCACTCTTCATCCTGGGCTTCGCGCTCTGGCATGACCCTAAGGTGCTTTGGGCGGGCGGTGATTTCTATCGGCTGATGCCCCATAAGGTGATGGTCGCACTGTTCGGGGGTGTTTCGCTGTTCGCGCTGCTGGCCTTCGTGATGGGTTTCCGGAACTTCTGGAAGGATATCGGCGCGGGCGAGACCAGTGCCGGCAACGGGAAAACGATCTGGCAGGCCATGAGGGATGCCGGAAGCCTGCGCTATCTCGACGGTGCCGGGGCGGGTTGCTTCAACGAGGATGAATACCCCACCGATAAGCGCCGCTTCTATCACCATCTAACCTTCTACGGCTTCATGTTGTGTTTCGCCGCAACCTCTGTGGCTACGATCTATCACTATGTGTTTGATTGGCCCGCGCCTTATGGCTGGTCCAGTCTGCCCAAGTTGCTGGGCATTTCCGGTGGTATCGGGCTTCTGATCGGACCGATCGGGCTGATGCGTGAAAAACGCAGGCGCAACCCGGAACTGGTGGAGAAATCCCAATTCGGGATGGAGGCCGCCTTTATCGTGATGCTGTTCGCCACCGGCCTCTCGGGCTTGTTGCTGATGGTGCTGCGCGAGACGCCAGCCATGGCTATCATGCTTGCGGTTCATCTCGGCACGGTGTTCTCCCTTTTCCTGACCATGCCTTATGGTAAGTTCGTGCATGGGCTCTACCGGTTCGGTGCGCTGGTGTATTATGCCTCAGAGCGGAGCCCTGACCCGGATATGTCCTACACCTCGAAATAACCTGCCCCGGATATCCGAGCAGTCGGGCTTGGCGGTTTATCTTCTGCGACAGGTGCGAAACAGAACCGTACTCGAATCTATTGTAAACGGCCTGTGACCAAAGCAAAGACCCGGCCTGCCAGGCCGGGTCAGAGAAGTAATTTCGAGAGTGGTAAGGTTTATTTGGGCGGGTCCACCCAAACCATTTTGGCGTCTTTCAGGTCGCCGCAATCGAAGCCGAAGACCATGGTCAGAGGTTCGTCGCCGTCATTATGGACAAGATGGTTGACCTCGGCGGGCATGTAGAAAAGCTTGCCCGGCTCGCCGCGGAACTCTTCCTCACCCATCACGAACTTGCCGCTGCCGGAGAGCACATAGTAAAACTCGGCGGCCGTGACGTGGTAATGCATCAGGTGCGTTTCGCCCGGATCGAGCGAGTAGATGCCGAGGATCATGTTTGCATTGGGAATCGTGTCCGGGGTGATCAAAGCCCGCCAGCGACCGCCATCATCGGGATTGCCGCCACCACGCTGGAAATCGGGATCGTTCTTGTCCGCCATTTCCTGAAAGGGGCGGTCATTGCCGTTCACCATGTAGCCCTTGGGTAAAGTTTCCGTCGTCATGTAACACTCCACATTGTGTTTATGTGTTTTGAACATGCATGGATCACTGTTCGCATGCTCTTGTATGCAAAAACATACTATACATGCGAACTCTGTCAATCGAAAGTAGGGAGCCAGTCCCGTGGGCCGAATGCGGCTCAGGAAAAAGGCGCACGGAGAGCTCCGTGCGCCTTTGAAGGTCCTGCGATGGGGCGGGGTTCAGGCCGGTGTAAAAAAGGGGATCGGCGCCCCTTCCGTTTCCTTGAAGACAACCTTTACCGGCTGACCGATGCGCAGGGCGTCGAAGTCGCAATCGACGAAATTGGTCAGCACCGAAGGTCCTTCGGCGAGTGTGACATACCCCACGGCGTAGGGTCCCGGCTTGGCTTTGCGCATGATGCTGAAGGTGTATATCTCGCCGGTGCCGGCACTTTCTTCCCAGACGGTATCGTCCGAGAAGCAGAACGGGCAGATCGAGCGTGGAAAGTAATGCGCTTCGCCGCAGCTATTGCATCGCTTGATGAGCAGTTTGTGGTCGCGTGCCGCTTCCCAGAAAGGGGTGGTTTCGGGGTTTTCCTTTGGGGCTGGATAGGTCTTGGTCTCGGTCATTGTGTGCGCTCCAGAATGGCGGTGGAGGCGCCGTGCCGCAGGCCGAGCAAGCCGCCCGTGCCATGCACCAGGGCCAGATCGCAGTCGGGCACCTGAACCTTCGGATGGGCCTCGCCGCGCAGTTGGCGTACCGCCTCGATAATCTTGGTCATACCACCGCGATTGACGGGATGGTTGTTGCACAGCCCGCCGCCATCGGTATTGAAGGGCAGTTTTCCCACGCCCGAGATCAGGTTGCCGTCGGAAACGAACTTGCCGCCCTGACCCTTTTCGCAGAAGCCGAGATCTTCGAGTTGCATCAGGACGGTGATGGTGAAGCTATCGTAGATTGAGGCGTACTTGATGTCTTGAGGAACGACACCTGCCTCCTGAAAGGCACGCGGGCCGGACCAGGCCCCGGCGGAGTAGGTCAGATCGAGCCGATTGCCGCCGCGCGGGCCCTTCATCGCTTCGCCGTGGCCGGTGAGGGTCACGAGCGGCCGATTCAGGCTTTGGGCGATTTCCTTCGAGGTCACCACGATGGCCCCGCCACCGTCTGTCACCACGCAGCAATCCATCCTGCGCAGAGGGTCGGAGATCATCGGGGAGGCAAGCACCTCCTCCACGGTGACGACATCCTGAAGGCGGGCGTTGGGGTTGTATTGAGCATGGTGTGAGGCGGCGACCTTGATCCAGGCAAGCTGTTCCGGGGTCGTGCCGAAATCATGCATGTGGCGCATGGCGCACATCGCATAGGCATTGTGAGTAGTGGCGCCGTAAGCGGCTTCGAAATCTTCTTCAGCGCCCACGGCCTTGGTGCCGATATCGCCGGTGCGGGGTTTGCCTGCCAGCGTGACAAGCGCGACAGAACACTTGCCGGAGGCAATGGCCTCGGCCGCATGGCCCAGGTGCATGATGTAGGAACAGCCGCCGGATTCCGTGCTGTCTACATGGCGTACCTTCAGGCCGAGATAGTCCACCATCGCCCAGGCACCGCCTGGAGCGTCGCGCCCGCAGAAATAGCCGTCTACGTCCTCGGATCGCAGCCCGGCATCTTCCAGTGCGCCCTTGGCGACCTCGGCATGGAGTTGCGCGGTGGATTTGTCCGGCGCATAGCGCGTGGGGTGTTCGTAGATACCAGCGATATACGCCTTACCCTTGATCGTCACAGGGGCCTCCGTCAGTTGGGTGTGTCGGCTGGTTTCCCGCGCAACCGATCATTTCTTTCTCGCATAGGAAAACCAGACGCTTTTCGTCTCAAGGTATTCCTTGATGGCTTCGATGCCGCTTTCGCGACCGATGCCGGATTGCTTCATGCCGCCGAACGGCATCATATAACTGATGACGCGGTAGGCATTCACCCAGACCGTGCCGCTTTTGATTGCCGAGGTCATGCGAAAGGCGCGGTCCATGCTTTCGGTCCAGACGCCTGCGGCAAGACCATAGATCGTATCGTTGGCGATGCGAATGGCGTCGTCTTCATCCTCGAAGCCGATCACGGAAAGCACCGGGCCGAAAACCTCTTCTTGGGCAATGCGCATGTCGGGCCGCACATCGGTAAAGATCGTGGGTTCGACGAACTGGTCGCCCGGCAGTTCGCCCGGTGCCACCGGTCCGCCGCCCAGAACGCATGTGGCGCCCTCTGTTTTGGCGATGTCGATATAGTCGAGCACCTTCTGGTATTGCGGTGGGGTGGTCACCGGGCCGATATCGGTTTCGGGCAGCATCGGGTTACCCTTGCGGGCCTTTGATGCGCGCTCGATAACCATTTGGGTGAATTCCTCGCGGATGGAGTTCTGCACCAGCAGGCGGGAACCGGCCATGCAGGTCTGCCCCGAGGCGGCAAAAATGCCCGAGATCACGCCCTCGGCGGCCAGTTCCAGGTCGGCATCTTCGAAGACAATGTTGGGGGATTTCCCGCCCAGTTCGAGCGAGACCCGCTTCATGCTCTTGGCGGCCTGCGCATAGATATGGGCGCCCGTGGTGTCGGACCCGGTGAAAGAAATCTTGGCCACATCCGGGTGATCCACCAGTGCGGCACCGGCCTCCGGGCCGAGGCCGGTGATGACGTTGAATACACCGTCGGGAAAACCCGCTTCCTTGGTGAGTTTGGCAAATTCGAGTGTCGAAACCGAGGCGAATTCAGAGGGTTTGACGACCACGGTGCAGCCTGCCGCCAGTGCCGGGGCGCATTTCCAGGCGATGAAGAGCAGTGGCGAATTCCACGCCGTTAGCGCGGCCACCACGCCCAGTGGTTCATGCCGGGTGAAGGCCATCATGTCGGGCTTGTCGATCGGGGTAACGGAGCCTTCGATCTTGTCGGCAAGCCCCGCGTAATAGCGCCACCATTCGGGGTGGTAGAAGAGCTGCCCGGTCATTTCGGAAAGGAGCTTGCCGTTGTCACGCACCTCGATCTCGGCCAGTCGCTTGGCATTGGCCTTTACGAGATCGGCAAGCCGCATCATCACCTTGCCGCGTTTGGTGGCGCTCATTGCGCCCCATTCGCCATGGAACGCGGCCGAAGCAGCGGCAACGGCCTTGTCTGCGTCTGCGGCATTGCCGCGGGCGATACGAGCCCAGGGCGTGCCAAGATAGGGATCGGTGCTGTCCAGCCACTCTCCGTTCGCAGGCTCGAGAAAGCTGCCGTTGATGAAGTGATGATAGGTTTCCATGCTGTCCACGCTTTACTGGAGGGGCGCTGCCGCGCTCAGATGACGTTGGCGGTTCCGGTGCTCAGGGTGCCCTTGAAGAAAAGAAGTGGGCTCGCCTCCGGGCGGCACACCGCCAGTTCCTGCACACGGCCCACCACGAGGTAGTGATCGCCTATCTCATGTTCGGTCTCGATATCGCAGGCGATGTAGGCCAGCGCGCCATCGAGGATGGGCAGGCCCGCCGCTGTCGTATGGAACCCGACATCGGTGAAGCGGTCTTCGGCTTTGCGTGAGAAGAGGCGGCAATGATCGCTTTGGTCGTCGGCCAGGATGTTGACGCAGAAGTGCTTGCTGTCGCGCAGCCTGGGCCATGTTTCGCTTGTTTTGGCCGGTGAGAAGCCGATAAGCGGCGGTTCCAGCGAGAGCGATACGACAGACTGACAGGTGAAGCCGAAGGGCACGCCGTTATCCATGCCGGTGATCACCGCGATACCGGTGCAGAAATGGCCGAGCGTGTTTCGAAAATCCTTCGGGCCAAAATTGCCTGGGTCCATGATGGTCATGCTGTGTCTCCGAGGGGATATGAGGGGAAAGAGGGCAGCTTTGCGCGCGCGGGATCGGGTGTCATGGCAGTTCAAGCACCCGTTTGGCGATGATGTTGCGTTGGATATCGTTGGTGCCCGAGGCGATCTTCGATGTGAAGTGCGCGTAGAACGGGCCGGTCACGTCAATCTCGTTGCCGTCGAACTCCTGCATGCCCGAGAGAGATCCTGCCTCGCCCGCAGTTTCGATCAACAGTTCGCCGGCCTGTTGTGCAACTGTGGCGACGACGATCTTGAGTTGCGACAGTTCCGCGCCGGGCGTGTCCCCGAGGCTGATGATGTCGGCGAAGCGCTGGTAGGCCGAACTCAGATCGGCGATGTCGAGATGGATGCGGTTGTATTTCGACTGAAAGACCGGATCTTCCCATGCGCCATTCGCCCGCGCTACCTTTTCCACGGCCTGGAGTGCGGCGCGCGCCGTCCGAGGGCTGCCGGAGTTGAGCCGTTCAAAACCGAGCAGGCTCTTGGCCACGGTCCAGCCATTGTTGACCTCGCCGACGATGTTATCCTTCGGGATGTGCACGTCTTCAAAGAACACCTCGGCGAACTCCTCATGCCCGGCGATGTTCTCGATCGGGCGGACGCTCACGCCCGGCGTGTTCATGTCGAGTATGAAGAAGCTGATTCCGGCTTGTTTCTTCACTGTCTTGTCGGTGCGGGCCAGAAGGAACATGTGATCGGCCCAATGGCCTGACGAGGTCCAGATCTTGGAGCCGTTGATGACCCAATGGTCGCCTTCCAGAACAGCGGAGGTGCGCAGGCTGGCGAGGTCCGATCCGGCGTTGGGCTCGGAATAGCCCTGGCACCAGATTTCCTCATTCTTGATGATCCTGGGCAAGTAGCGTTGTTTCTGCTCTTCGGTGCCCCAGCGCATGAGCATCGGGCCAAACATTACCACGCCCATATCCGGGTTGCGCATCACGCCCACGCGCTCGCGCTCTTCGATAAAAATAATCTGTTTGCCGGGCGACAGACCCATACCGCCCCATTCCACCGGCCAGGCCGGGGCAATCCAGCCTTTCTTGCCGATCACCTTCATCCAGTCGTGCATTTCCTCGGCACTCCCGCGACGACCGGTGTGGCGCATCTCCTGCGGGTAGGCCTTGTCGAGCCAGGCGAAGACGCCGGCGCGGAATTCTTCGTCGCTGAACTGGTTCCAGTCGATATCGGCACGTTCGTCCTGCAGAAAGACCTCCGGTACCTCCACGTCCATATGGCCGGTATTGTCCAGCTCGATTTCGTTGCGGAGCATCCCATACCGCCGGCGGTGCAGGTCGGGCGTGCCGAGCCACGCGTTGAGCACGACGGATCGGCGCAGGAAGAGGCCGATGTCGTACTCGTCCGTCACGCCGATGGCACCGTGCAGCGAGATGGCTTCACGCCCGATGGAATGGGCGGCGGTGCCGATCCGTGCCTTGGCACGGCTGGCAGCCACGCGCACTTGCGCTGGGGTGGGGTTGCCCGAATCGAGCGTTTTGAGGGCATCGCCGAGGGCGCAGAGGGAGAGCTCTTTTTCGATCCAGAGATCGACGGCCCGATGCTGCAACGCCTGGAAACTGCCGATGGGTTTGTCGAACTGAACGCGGGTGCGCATGTAATCGAGCGTGCGCTCCAGCGTCTCCTGCATGATGCCGAAGAGCTCTGAACAGGTGATGACTGTGGCTGTATCCTGCGCGTATTGCAGGGCGGCTTCGGCTTCGGCGCCGGTCAGCAGGGGAGCACCGGCTTCGGTGCCATCGAAGACAAGCTTTCCGGCGAAGGTGCCATCGGTGCGCGGTGTTTCCTCGATGATGAGGCCTGTTGCGTTGGCTGCGACATGGAACAGCGCACGTTCGCCGCCGATATCGGCGGCGACGATGAAGTCGGTGGCGCAGAGCGCGGGAAAGACATTATGGCATGTGCCGCTCAGAGTGTGGCCTGCGTCAGAGGCAATGGCGCTCACCTTGGCCTCTCCGAAACTGCGTTCAGAGAATGCGGTGCCGACGATAGCCTCGCCTCCGGCGATCCCCTCCAGCAGGCGCGTCTTGGTCTCGCTCTCTGTCACCTGCCGGAGCAGCATTGCCGACAGGACCGAGGAGCCTACGACTGGCTCGGGGCTGAGCACCCGGGCCAGTTCTTCGGCTACCACGCTCATCTCGGCAAAGCCGAGCCCGAGACCGCCGAATTCTTCCGGTATGAGAATACCGAGCCAGCCGTTTTCGGCCATCTGGTGCCAGACTGTCTCGTCAAGGCCGGGACGTGTCCCGCGCAGGCTGCGGGTGCGCTCGACGCCGGCGGAGGCCGAGAACGCGGAAACTGCCTCTCTCAGAAGCCGAAGGATTTCTTCATCGCCGGATTCATTCTGTGAGCTTTCAATCGTCGCTGCAGTGGACACGTATTCTTCTCCTGATTCAACTGCTGGCCCGCAGTGTGTGTGTCTCGTGCCCTGCGCCCCGCTATGGTGGGTACTCGGGGCGGACCGGGGTGCGGGTTGGCCACGTGGGCGTTAGTTTCTGACGTCCGTTTTGAACAATTTTTGGGCGACCAGCCATTTCCCTTCGGATTTCATGAAGCAGAGGTAGTCGACGTAGAAATTGGGCGGTACGGCGCATTTCAGTTTCACCATGCCAGCCGAATCAAAGAGCCGGTCGATGAAAAGAATTTCATCGTGGCGGGGGTGACCTTCCTCCTGGGGGGAAGGGCGGTTGCGCACCGCATCGAGCCAATCCTCCAGACTGATGACGCGAATCTTGTCTCTGGCCTGGAAGGTGAGGCTGGATTTCGGGTGAAACATGTCCGCCAGCCCGTTCGCATCACCCTTGTACAGGTTGTCGAGATAGGCCCGCGCGCAAATCTCGAGTTCTCGTATCACATTCGGCATCATCGCTTCCTTTCAGCCGAGTCGCGCGACTCAGGGAATGTTTGTGGTCGTCCGGCATATGCCGCGCCCTTGGGTGCGCCGGCGATCCGGCGAAATAAGGTGGTGCAGCGGACCGGGCGGTCGCATAAAAACGCCCGCCTGACCTATGCTGCACACGTATGTATACAAATGTGTGTGTTTTAGCGTCAAGCTAATTTTTAAGGGAAATTTCGACGTTGGATCACCTTGGTGAATTGTTTTCGTGTCCGCAAGAATTGTCTTGCGTGCGAGTGTATACAAAGATATGATCTCTTCAAATGGGGCGTTTTCACGGTGCGGGCGCTCCAATCCGGTGCGGAAATTCCGGGCGGATTCAGTGAGCGAAAATCGGGTGGTTTGATGGATTATGATAAGGTCATGGCATTGCGGAACGAAGGGCAGGAATACGCCTATTCCGACCGTGAGGTCATGCTTTACGCGCTCGCAATAGGCATGGGCTCTGATCCGCTCGATGGGCGCGAGCTTCCGTTCGTGAGCGAGTGCGGATCTGAGGGTGGCGGCCTTAAGGTGGTGCCGACCTTTGCGACAGTGGCTGCTTATGGTTCCGGCCCGGGGGACATGGGGGTGAACCGCGCGATGGTTGTTGACGGTGGTCGCGAGATCACCCTTCATCGCCCGATGCCCGCCGCGGCAAAATTGCTGGCGGATTCATCGGTGCTGGCCGTCTATGACAAGGGCAAGGAAAAGGGTGCCATCATCCGGCACCAGACGGTGCTGATGGACGAGGCGCGCGAGCCCTATGCCACCATTGTTTCGTCGCGGATCGCGCGGGGCGATGGTGGTTGCGGGGGCTCTTCCGAAGCGCCTCCGGCGCCGCATCAGCGGCCCGACCGGGCGCCCGACCTCAGCGTCGATATCGATACCCGGCCGGATCAGGCGCTGCTCTACCGGCTTTGCGGTGATCGCAATCCGCTGCATGCGAGCCCCGAGGCGGCGCGGCGCGCGGGCTTCGAGCGGCCTATTCTGCATGGGCTCTGCACTTGCGGGCTTGTCTGCCGGGCGATCCTTCAGACCTATGCCGACTATGACCCGACCGCTTTCGCGCATCACGCGGTTCGGTTCTCTTCCCCGGTTTTTCCCGGGGAGACGGTGACGGTCGACCTCTGGAAGGATGGCAGCAGAATCTCGCACGAGGCGCGGATCAGGGAGCGGGATGCGACGGTCGTGAAAAACGGTCTGTCGATTCTCAATTAACTCGGACTATCAGGAGAAAGACGTGGGAATTCTCGAGGGAAAGGTTGCAATCATCACCGGCGCGGGTGGCGGGCTCGGTGCGGCATATGCCAGGCTTCTGGCCAGCGAAGGTGCCGCCGTCGTCGTCAATGATCTGGGCGGTCCGCGCGATGGTTCCGCATCGGACGTGTCCATGGCGCAGACGGTTGTCGATGAGATTACCGCCGCTGGCGGCCGGGCCGTCGCCAACTGTTCCGACATTTCCACGATGGAGGGCGGCCAGTCCGTTTTCGAGGATGCAATCGCGAACTTCGGCGCGGCCAATATCCTGATCAACAATGCCGGTATCCTGCGCGATAAGAGCTTTGCGAAGATGACGGAGGAAAACTGGGACATCTGCGTCAAGGTGCACCTCAAGGGTACGTTTTGTGCCACGCTCCCGGTTTATAACTGGATGAAGGAAAACGGCGGCGGTGTGATCGTGAACACATCTTCCACCTCGGGCCTCATCGGTAATTTCGGACAGAGCAATTACGGCTCTGCCAAGGGCGGGATTTGGGGGCTGAGCAATGTGCTCACCGTCGAAGGCCGCAAGTACGGCATCCGTATCTGGACGCTGGCGCCTGGAGCGCTGACCCGCATGACCGAGGATGTGCCGCGTTACAAGGCCGCCCCCGAAAAGGCGCTGTCGCCAGAGGGGATCGCTCCGGCGGTGCTCTATATGGTGAGCGACCTTTCCGGCGAGCAGACGGGCAAAACGCTTGGCGTGTCCGGCGCCCGGGGCGTCCGTGAACTGAAAATGATGGAGATGGAAGGGTGGAACCCGCCGGGCGACGGCTGGACCGCGCAGGATATGCTCACCCATGCCGACGAAATCTTCTTTGAAGAGGATCATCCGCTGGCCGCGCGCCGCTTCTAACCCCTTTGAGAGACTACGGGAGAAATTTTCGTGACCGAACGTTACAGTGACTACACCTACCTGGAATTCGATTATCCGAGCGAACGGGTGCTCCGGATCACAATCAACAAGCCGGAAACCCGCAACAGCCTCGATGCGGTTGGCCACAGCGAGCTGGCCCGTGTCTGGCGTGAAGTGGACGAAGATCCAAACATCGGCGCGGTCATCCTGACCGGCAAGGGCAAGGCTTTCTCTGCCGGTGGTGATTTCTCGATGGTCGAGACCATGATGAACGATCACAACATGCTGGCCAAAGTGAACAAGGAAGCGCGCGAGCTCGTTTATAACATCATCAACTGCAGTAAACCGACCGTTTCCGCACTGAACGGTGTGGCTGTCGGGGCAGGCCTGGCAGCGGGCCTGCTGGCCGATATCCCGATTGCCGGCGCTTCAGCCAAGATTATCGACGGCCATACCCGTATCGGTGTGGCGGCAGGCGATCATGCGGTCATCAACTGGCCTCTGCTCTGCGGTATGGCCAAGGCCAAGTACTATCTGATGCTTTGCGAGCCCATGAGCGGCGAAGAGGCAGAGCGTCTGGGCCTGGTGTCGCTTTGTGTGCCCGATGACGAGCTCGAGGCGAAATCGATTGAGGTGGCTGAGAAGCTTGCCAAGGGCGCACCCAACGCCCTCTACTGGACAAAGCACACCCTCAATAATTGGTATCGGATGGCTGGCCCGATTTTCGATACTGGCCTCGCCTACGAGGCGCTCGGCTTTGTCGGGCCGGAAATGAAGGAGGGCCTCGCCAGCATCAAGGAAAAGCGAGAACCAGACTTCATCGGGGCGTCAAAGAAATAAAGGCAAAACCGGACGACAAAAGAAGCCGATAGCCTGACCCAAGAGACGACAGGGAGCCAAAAGCGATATGACTGAAGTACGAGATGCCGACAGCCTTGAGTTGCTGACCGCATTGGACATGGTCGCCATGTATCGCAACGGTACCCTGTCGCCCGTCGACGTGGTCCAGAGCGCACTACGCCGACTGGAGCGTCTGAACCCGGAGATCAACGCCTTCTACAGTGTCGATCACGAGGGTGCGCTCGAGGCGGCCCGTCGGTCGGAGACGCGCTGGCAGGCCGGTGCGCCACTCAGCCAGCTTGACGGTGTGCCCACCTCCGACAAGGATTCTCTTCAGGCTGTCGGTCATCCACGTCATTTCGGCTCGTCCGCCTTCGACGGGCTGACGCGCCCGTCAAACAGCGATGCCCCCGCGGTTGCCCGCCTGCGCGAAGCCGGGGCGGTATCGCTCGGTCGTACCACGATGTGCGACTTCGGTCTTCTGCCCTCGGGTTACAGCACGGCCTTTGGCCCCACTCGCAACCCCTGGGATACCTCGCGCACGCCGGGTGGCTCCAGTTCGGGTGCGGCGGCGGCGGTGGCCGCCGGCATTCATCCAGTGGTGGTGGGCTCCGATATCGTGGGGTCCATCCGCCTTCCGGCGTCCTTCTGTGGGCTTGTGGGGCACAAACCCTCCTACGGGCGTGTGCCCTTTTTCTTCCAGAACAGCCCTGCTGTCGTGACCGGCCCGATGGCTCGCACCGTCGACGATGTGGCGAACATGCTGACCATCATCAGTCGCCCGGACGCCCGTGACTTCACCGCGTTGCCGTATGATCCTGTCGATTACGCCGAGGCGATCAAGGCGCGTCCAGCCGTGCGCAAGATTGGCCTGATGCTTGACATTGGCTTTGGCCCCGACCCGGACCCGGAAGTTCAGGCTATCGTAGAGGCGAGAGCGCGTGAGATGGCCAAGCGCCTCGGTGCCGAGCTAATTGAGATCAAATCGCCTTTTGGACCGAAGGATTACGTTGCGGGCGATCAGTTCTATCGATTGCGTTGCCTGAGCCAGCTTTCACAGCTGCCCGAAGAGAACCAAAAACGCGGAGAGTTCATCTACGACTGGACAGCGCCCGTGCGCTCGATGTCGGCCGTAGATTATCATGCCTATGCCGACCGGCTGATAGTAACGCGTAGCCGTGCCATGCGACTGATGCAGGATTGCGATTATCTATTGCTGCCGTCGGTCGCCATTCCGGCCTTCGACGCGGAACTTCCGGGCCATGATCCCGACGAGATGTTTGCGGGTTGGTCCAACACATTCATTTTCAATCTGACTGAACAGCCTTCGGTTTCGGTGCCCGCGGGCCTGTCCGGCGGAGGTTTGCCTATTGGGCTTCAAATAGTCGGCCCGCGATACGACGATCTTGGCTGCCTGAAAATGGCATGGGTGGCGGAACAGATTTGGGGCCCATTCCCGAATTCGCCCATGGCTGGATCTGCGGAACAAGGCGACAACTAAAACGTAAGGAGTGAAAAAATGCGCGTAGTAGTTATGGCAATCCCGTACTTCATCGGGCGCCACGAGAATGTGCAGTTCGCCGGGTCCGATACAGGACGTTTTCAGGATCGGATGGAGCGGATGATCGAACAGATCAAGTTCGCCGAGGATCTTGGGTATTACGGCTTCAGCATGAGCGAACACCACATGCAGGTGGAAGGCATCGAAGGTACCACAAACCCGATCATGTGGGATCTCCTTGTCGCGCAGCACACCAAGAAGATGAAGGTTGGCCAGCTGGGTATGAACCTCACGGCGGTCAATCCGATCAAGCTTGCCGAAGATCTTGCCATGCTCGACCAGTTCACCAAAGGGCGCACATTCGCCGGTTTCTCGCGCGGGAACACGCCGCGCTGGACCAACACTTTCGGTCAACACCTCAATATCACGTCGACGGATTCTGACCGTTCGGAAGCCGACAAGCGCAACCGCGCCATTTTCTATGAGAACTGGCGCATTGTGAAAGAGCTTTGGACCAAGAAGACCACGAATGTGCAGGGTGAATTCTGGAAGGTGCCTTACCCCACTGAATGGCGTTTCCAGCCGACCGAAAAGTTCGGGGCCTCAGCGGTCGACGAGAACAATCAATTGCTTGAAATCGGTATCACACCACGGCCCTATCAGGACCCGCATCCACCCATTTATGCGCCGTTCAGCCAAAGTATGGAAACCGTGCGCTTCTGGGCGCGTGAAGGAGGGAAGATGGTGGCCTTCGTTTCCGACGAGTTTGAACGGTTCATTCCGATCATGCTGGACGAGTATCAGAAGGAAACCGAGAAGGCGGGCAGGGTTTTCAACCCGGACAATGCCCTGGGCTTGGGCGGGCATCTGACGCTCGGTCGGAATGCGGCGGAATCTGAAGATCTCGAAAAGGCGTTTCGCGAACTTTGGGGCTTTGCGTATGACGCGCCTCCCTATCACGCGCCGGTCGGCCGGATCTGGGGGGGGAGCAAGCAAAAGGTGCAGGACGATATCGGGCGCCTGAGAGAGACCTACGGGATCGAGGAGTTCTTCGTCTGGCACCATGTCGGGTATTTTCCGCAGGAAGTTGAGATGGCGATTCTCGAAGAGTTCGCTGATGCCGTGATCAAGGCGTGAAACTTTCGGAGACATTGAAATGACGACATTTGGTGAACTCGTTCGTCGCAACGGACGACATTGGGCAGAGAAAGACGCCTATGTTGCGACGGACCGCAAGGTAACCTGGAAAGAACTGGATCGACGTACGGATGCGTTGGGTCATGCCTACCGTGCACTGGGGTTGATCCCCGGTGACCGGGTGGGTGTGTTGACCCACGATTCCGTCGAGATCCCCGAGACCTTTCTGGCGGCGGCGAAGGTCGGCGGTATTCGTGTGGGCATCAACACGCGCCTCGCGGCGGCGGAGATCGCTGCGCTGATCAAGGATTCCACACCGCGTATCCTGGTTTATGGCGGTGAGTATCAGGATCTGATGGATCTGGTCAGCGCCCAGCTCTCCGATATGGCAGATCCACCGCTTCTTGTCGGTATCGGCGGGTTGCACAAGGCAAAGCACGATTACGAAGACCTGATCGCGCGACATATGGGTGACGGAGAACTGGAGCATACCCCGCACGAACTGTCGATGATCGCTTACACTTCGGGGTCCACGGGCCTGCCGAAGGGCGCCGTCTATCCGCACGACAAGTTCCTTCAGGCGGTCGTCTATGTCTCGCTCTACGAAGGGCTGACACACGATTCCGTATGGTTGCACACTATGCCGGCTGCAGGTGTGCCGATGATGCATATGCTGCGCAATGTTTTTCTGGCGGCGAAAACCGTGATCGTTGGGCCCTGGAATCCCGAACAAACGCTTTCTCTGATCGAGCAGCACAGCGTCACCGAAACCATGATGGTACCGACGATGCTCGCGGCGCTGCTGAACGAGCCGAACTTGCACAAATATGATGTGAAGTCGCTCAAGCTGCTGGGCTACGGCGCGGCCCCGTTGCCGCCCTCGACGATCCGGCAGGCGATGCAGACCTTCAATTGTAACTTCATCCAGATGTATGGCTGCACCGAGATTCTCGGCATGTCCCACATGCTGTTGCCCTCCGATCACATCACCGGGCTGAACGAACGCCCGGAAATCCTCGCTTCTGCCGGGCGTCCGCTCTCGTGGGTGGATGTACGTATCATCGACGAGGACAATCGGGATGTGCCCACCGGGGAGTTGGGCGAGGTGGTCATCCGCAGCGACATAGCCTTCCCCGGGTACTGGAACAATCCGGAACAAAGTAAGGAACTCTTTGTCGGAGATTACCTGCGCCTCGGTGATCTGGGCCGCGTCGACGATTTTGGTTATCTCTATCTGTCTGATCGCGTGAAGTTTCGCATGAAGTCGGGTGGCTATAATGTTTATCCTACCGAAATCGAAAACGTGCTGGCCGATCACGAGGCTGTCAGCGAAGTGTGCGTTTTCGGTGTGCCCGACAGCCGTTGGGGCGACAGGATTGAAGCAGTCGTGACCCTGCGGGAGGGCGCGGAATGCTCCGGAGATGCTTTGAAAGACTTCTGTCGCAACAAGATTGCCAACTTCAAAATCCCGAAAAATATTGAGATATGGGACGATTTGCCCAGAGGCGCCACTGGCAAGATACTCAAGCGTAGCGTGATCGACTTGATGGTCGAGCGCTACGCCAAGCTCGAGGCCAGCGAATAAGGTTTAAATCCGCGAGGGCGACGAGTGGGAAAACGGGCGGTTGCGACAATTCCTCCGGGCTAGCGATGTACGGACGAAGGTGTTGCCAAATGCCCGCGCAGACAGAAGGAAGAACAGGCATGAGCAACGATACTGACAACAGGGCTTCGGTGGCAGGTTCTGAGGCGGTCGGCAGCAGGATGCCGGGGAATGCAAGTGCTGATCGGGTGCGGGAGTCTCTCGCGGCAATCAAAGCCGGCGAGATGGTAATCGTGACCGATGACAACGAGCGCGAAAATGAAGGTGATCTGGTCATGGCAGCATGTTTCTGCAGACCCGAGCAGATGGCCTTCATGCTGCGTCATACTTCCGGTATTGTCTGTACGCCGATGCCAGCGAGCGAAGCCAAGCGCTTTGAGTTGGGGCAGATGGTGAGAGATAACGATGCGCCGCACTCCACCGCCTTTACGGTGAGTGTGGATTTTCGCCACGGCACGACCACTGGTATTTCCGCCGAGGACCGGACCCTGGCGGTACGTAACCTCGCCAATGCGAATACCGGTGCGTCGGATTTCGTACGTCCGGGCCATGTCTTTCCGCTGGTTGCAAAGGAAGGGGGGGTTCTGATCCGTTCCGGCCACACGGAAGCCGCGGTGGATCTTTGCGTGATGTCCGGGCTGCCGCCGGTGGGTGTGATTTGCGAGTTGGTCAACGATAACGGGAGCGTCATGCACGACGAGCAGATCAGCCTGTTTGCCGAACAGCATGGGCTCAAGGTCGTTTCGGTGAGCGATCTGATCCGGTATCGGCAGGAAAGCGAAGTGCTGGTTCAGAAGGTGGACACGCTGGACATAGATACCGTGGCGGGCCCGGCCACCGCACATTTCTTCAAGGTGCCGTGGGAGCCGACCCAGCATCTTGCAATTGTATATGGTGATTTGGGCGATGGTGAAGACGTACTTGTTCGGGTGCACCGCGAAAACGTTTTGACCGATGTGTTCGAGAAGCAAGACTTCCTTACGCGTCTCTCCAACAAGATGGTCGAAGAGGGCCGTGGTGTCATCATCTATCTGCGCGAAGGGGCGTCAGGGGTTGGTCAGGATGGCCGCGCGCGCGATTTTGCCGGTGACGAAGAGCATCATGCACAAGCGCTTGCGCGTCAGGACGCATGGCGCGAGGTCGGGCTTGGAGCACAGATATTGCGGGAGTTGGGCGTGTCATCCATGCGACTGGTCACGTCCAGTCAAAAGAAATACGTGGGCGTTTCCGGCTTTGGTATACGAATTCTGGGCAATGTGATGGTCTGACAAGGGATGTCAGAAAGAGTCGACCTGGTTTCGGCTAAGACAACGCCGCAAGCGAATTGACTGGTCATTCGTGTGAAGCATGGGCACTCGACAGAGTGGGCATATCTGACGACGTTGCTCTGGTGGTCGATACCGCCGGACGATGGTGACCCTTCAATTCGGCTCCGATGGATCACGCATTTGCAGGCCGCGCCACCATGTGATCGGCGGGAGACGAGGGGAATGGCCACCATCGTCCGCCGGTTCCTCCACCCTCGCCCGTACCGTCAATCAGCTATTGCAGGTGATCGGCTTCGGTTTGTGGGTCGAGCGCCGGCCCCGCGCCGATGGAGTCGAGATAGTGGTCGATCATTTCGGTTCCGGCGGCGGAGGCCGGAGTGTAGCCATCGCCTGTCGGGGCCGAAATGCTCAGTGCAACGGTCCAGCCGGCGGTGTCCCGGCAGGCGACGAGGCGGTTTGAAACGGTGTCGGCGGTTTCGACGACGATCACCCTGCACAGGCCACGGTCGGTTTCGAAGCTGCCGAGCACCCGGGCAGAGCCCATGTTCTCGATATCCAATGTCGCGCCGGTGGGGGTATCGGACAAGAGCTGCGCCACGTCGTTCAGGCTGGTCGCGGCGTCCGGCGTGTTGCCGCCTTTCAGGCTCCAGCCCAGCCCTATGCCGATTGACAGGGCCGCCGCGAGCGCCACCGGCCAGGCGAGTATGCGGCGGCGCAACGGCACGACGTTAGTCTCGTCCGGTGAGTGTTGTCCGTGCGGAGCGTTGACCGCTTCGATCAGCCGCTCGGGAATCTCGTCCTGTGCGAAGGCGGCCCGCAGCGCCGCGGTGGTTTCGGAGAAGATCGCGTAACGGGCGGCAAGGTCGGCGTCGCGTTCGACCCGTGCGCGCAGGGCGCTGGCCTGCATGTCATCCAGTTCGCCGTCTGCAAGGGCCATAAGCATTTCGTCACTCACGTGTTCGGTTTCTCGGGAGGTCATCGCGCGTCTCCTTTTCGGCGCGTGTCCGGGGCGGCTATCCCCAGGTTGCTGGCCAGGGCGGTGCGTGCCCTTGCCAGCCGGCTCATCACGGTGCCAAGTGGCACGTCCAGCATCTCGGCCACTTCGCGGTAGCGCAATCCCTCGACGCAGACCAGAAGCAGAACCGCGCGTTGATCCTGCGGCAGCCGGTCCATCGCGGTACGCACCCGCGCGAGTTCCAGCCGGGCCTCGGTGACCTGTCTGCCATCCTCGCCAATCAGGGCATACGGTGCATCGGTGTCGTCGATGGCGACAACCGGGCGCGTTGCCCTGTGGGTGTCGATCCATGTGTTCCGCATGATCCGAAACAACCAACTGTCGAGCCGGGTGCCGGGCGTGAACCTGCTCAGGTTTCCGAGGCCCTTTTCGACGGTTTGCTGAACGAGATCGTCCGCCTGATCCCAGCTTGGGGCCAGGGATCGCGCAAATGCCCGCAAACGCGGGAGCATGTCGACGATCTGTTGTCTCACCGGGTCGGTCACGGGTGGTGTCCTGCCAAATGGGCCGCGTTCAGGCGGCTTGCAGAGGGTATAACGTGGGCCGGATGGAATTATTCCGCAAAATCGCAGAAAAATATCGTTCGCCGGGAATAATCGTGATGCCGGTGCGTTATATGTAGACAATATGCGTTTGCACGCGCTCCGGCCCGCAACACAGGATCATTGGCGATGAGCGACCAAAACGATGATGGCCCCGACCTGACGCGCAGGAAGTTCCTGGCACGGATCGGCCTTGCCGGGGCAACAGCCTATACGGCCCCCGCGCTTACCCATCTGGGGATGGCGCATGCTTCGGGCGGGGGATCGGGCGGTGGCGGCTCGGGAGGAAGCGGTGGCGTCGGTGGCTCGGGCGGATCGGGGGGCGGCGGCCGGTTTCTGCGGCGAAGAAGAGTGCGCCGCACGCGGCGGCGTGTGGTGCAACGAACCCCGCCACCGCCGCCCGAACTCATTCTGTTCCTGCCGGTCGGCACCGGGGCGGACCCTGTGCGGGAGGCCGGATACACCGTGCGGGCAGAGGCCGCGAACACGACGCTTGGCGGTACGCTTTACAGGTTGGGTCTTCCTCCCGGTGTGTCGCCGGAAGACGGGACCGCGCAACTGGTCGCGCTTTTGCCCGGTGCGACAGTGGACGAAAACCACATCTACACCGCTGACGAGTTTCTTTGCGACGATGACGGCTGCGCCGCGCATGAGATGATTGGCTGGTCCGGCTGGCCAAGCATATACGCGCCGCGCATCGGGATGGTCGATACCGGTATCAATCAGGACCACCCGGCGCTCGCCGGTCAGAACCTGATCGTGCATCAGGCCGATCTCGGGGATCGGGCAGAAGCCGGAAGAAAACACGGCACCGCGATTGCGGCCATGCTGGTGGGGCGTCTGGATTACCGCGTGCCGGGGCTGTTGCCCAATGCCACGCTGGTTGCGGTCGAAGCCTTCCATCGCGGGTATTACGGCGAACAGGCGGATGTCTTTTCACTGGCCTCGGCAGTGGACATTCTGGGCGCTGCCGACGTGAACGTCATCAATATGAGCTTTTCCGGCCCGCGCAACGCGATTCTGGGGCAACTGGTGCAGCGCATGGCGGAACAGGACATCGCGGTCGTGGCCGCTGCCGGGAACGAGGGGCCGGGGGCCGATCCGGTCTATCCCGCCGCCTTCGAGCGGGTCTTGGCCGTGACGGCCATCGACCGGGACGAGCGCGCTTACAGGCAAGCCAACCAGGGCGGTTATATCAACTTTGCCGCGCCCGGTGTCCGTATCTGGGCTGCCGCATCGGTTTCCGGGGGGCGCCTGAAATCCGGCACCTCCTATGCCGCGCCTTTCGTGACCGCCACGCTGGCGGTGCAGCGCCTGCGCGCGCCGGGCGTTCCGCTGGAGCAGATCGTGGATGAGATGAACCGCTGTGCGAAGGATCTGGGGGATGCCGGGCATGATCCGGTTTTCGGGCATGGCCTTGTCGCCGCGCCGGGGCAGTGTTTCGCGGACGATCCGCAACTTTTTCCGGTTGCCGGGGATTAAAACTGCCGCGGTTTCGTTTTCCTTACAAGGCCGCATCGGGACGTGGCCGACGGAAACCGAAAAGGAGTAAACCGATGGCTGACAACAACGATATCAACATTTCCCGCCGCCGCATGCTGGCGCGGCTTGGTTTGGCAACGGGCGCGGCTTATGTCGCGCCGGTGATGATGCACCTCAGTGCCGCCCACGCTTCGGGTGGGTCCGGCGGTGGGAGCGGCGCCGGTGGCTCGGGCGGGTCCGGTGGCTCAGGTGGGTCGGGCGGCGGTCGAGGCGGTTCAGGTGCATCGGGTGGCGGTCGTCGGTCGGGGCGCGGACGGGGCCTTGGCCAAGCCGTGCGCGGCGCGATGCGCGATCTCGGCATCCGATACTGAGATGCCGACAGGCCGGGAAATCACTCACGGAGGGGCACGCTCGATGCGCGCCCCTCAGCCACGTGTTGCGACGCTGACCTTTCCGGATGCGCCACATGTGATCGAACTGCATGACAGCGACATGTTGTGCAGAACTCTTGAAACGGTCATGCCCGCCTGGACGGGAACTATGGTACACGGGCCGGTGGAGGGCGCAACGCCTGTAACCACCATCCGGCAGCACGAGGACGGCAGTTTCAGTTTCCGGTCGCGGTGGGGGCAGCACCCGTTGACCGATCTGGGTCTGGCCGGAGCGACCTGTGGGGCGGTGGCCGATATCACCCAGTCCTATCTGGATGCGCGGCCAGGCATTTTCGGGTTGCATTGCGGTGCGGTGCGGATCGGGGGACATCTGATCGCGTTCACGGGCACGTATCGGGCGGGCAAGACCACGCTGGTCGCGCGGCTGGGGATCGAGCCGGATTTCGAGCTGTTTTGCGACGATGTCCTGCCCATCGGCACCGATGGCAAGGCGGTCGCGCTTGGAATCCAGCCGCGGCTGCGCCTGCCGTTGCCCGATACGGTGGCGCCCGGTTTTGGCGATTACGTTTCGCGCAGCCTTACGGTGCATGACCGTCGCTACGGTTATGTTTCGATCCCGACCCAGGCACCACATGGCACGCGCGCGCCGCTGGCGGCGCTGGTCGTGCTGTCGCGTCGGGATGGCGGCCCGGCGCGGTTTCACCGAATGGAACCCGCAAAGGCCGCAGCCTGTCTCATCCGTCAGAACATCGCCGATCCGGGCGAGGCCAAGGCGCATTACGATCGGGTTGCCGCAATGGCCGAGGGCCTGACCTGCTTCCACCTGGTCTATTCGGATCTGGAAGAGGCGGTGGCGCTGATCCGGGCCGCGTTCGAGGCTCCGGCCATTCCCGCGGCAGATCTGGATATCGGTGCGGCTTTTCCCCCTGAAGACCCGGACGGGGAAGGAGAGCCGGCCGATCTTGACGGCCTCTTTGCCCGGGCGGGGGATGTCAGTGACCGCCAGATCGGAACCGACACGTTTCTGTGGCAAATGGACGGGCGCAATTTCTTCAGCCTCAATCCTGTGGGGGCCGGGGTCTGGGCCTTGCTTGAAAACCCGGTGACCGGTTGGGAAATCGTTGCGACATTGCGCGAGGTCTTTACCGATGTCGCACCCGATGCCATCGGGGCGGATGTGTCCGCGCTTCTGGGGCAGATGCGGCAGGCGGGTCTTGTCGTTCTGCACGACACCGGCCCGATACAGGACGGTACGGAACAGATTTGAACGGGGTTCCTTCTTTGCGGGATATTGCCTGCTTATCGGAGGGGTCATGCGTATCCGGAGATGCCAGACGCAGAACTTTGCAGCGCGCGGTATAACGCTCTGTCAGGCAGGAATTGTCGTCTGGGCGTCGGGGCCGGTTTTCTGCATTCCGAGCGCGATATTTCTTTAAGTCAATGTTTTCACGTTAAAATAATATTTTGACATATTAGTTAAGTTACTTCACGATGCTATGTAATATATCACAAGAGTTGTGAATTGAACTAATGTCGGAAAAGCAGACAAAACACCTTTTGACTGTAACGCGGGACGATTTGCTTGAAGATGGCAGCGATCTGGCGTTTCGCAAAATGTTGCACAACCTGCTCGCCTTTTCAGCGCGGCTCGAACAGATCAGAAGCAGGTTCGGCGCCTATATCGGCCTTTCCGGCCCGCAATATACCATTCTGATCACCACCCGGCAGCTTCAGGGGGCGGACGGGGTCGGGGTTGGGGCCGTTGCCGAACATCTGGCGCATTCCGCGGCCTTCGTGACGGCAGAGACCAACAAGCTTGCCAAGCTGGGTATCCTGAACAAGGTGCCCCATCCCGAAGATCGCAGGCGCGTGCGGCTGAGTGTGACCGACCGTGGTATCGCCCTGCTGGCCTCGCTGGCCAAAGTGCAGGCCGAGATCAACGATCAATTGTTCGAGCCCGTAGATGCGGGGAATTTCGAACTGTTGCAGGCGTTGTCGGCGGATTTGAGGGGGAGCGCGGAACGGGCTCTTCTTATGGCCGACTATCTCCTGCCGCCGGATGGAGGAATGTCATGACCGTATCCGTCGAAGATCAGAAGGCGCTGCGAAATGCGTTTGGTGCGTTCCCGACCGGCGTGTGCATCGTGACCTGCAGCGTCGATGGCGAAAAACTCGGGATGACGATGAGTTCGTTCAATTCGCTATCCCTCGATCCGCCGTTGGTGCTGTTCTCGATCGACAAGCGTGCGAACGGGCTCCCGCTGTGGGAGCGCGCCGAAGGATACGCGATCCATGTTCTGTCTCAGGAACAGACCGATCTCTCGAACCGGTTCGCGAGACCCGGCAACAAGTGGGAGGGCGTGGATTGCCGCCCCGGCGAATACGATGCGCCGCTTCTGTCCGGGGTCTCCGCCGTTTTCGTCTGTGCCGCCGAGCGCGTGATCGACGGCGGGGATCACCGACTCTTCATCGCGCGGGTCGAGCGTCATCGTACAGACGCCGACCGGTATCCGCTCGTCTTTGCAAAGGGCCGCTATGCGACCCTGAAACTGGGCGAGCCAATGGAAACTGACTGGCCGCTGGCCATTCACTACTGACCCAACAGGAGTTCATTATGCTCAAGACTGGCAAGCAGCACACGCAAAGCCTCCGTGACGGACGGCAGATTTTCATAGACGGGGCTGAAGTCAACGACCCGACAGAGCATCCGGCATTCAGGAATGCGGTCGCGTCGGTGGCGAACCTCTATGATTTCCAGTCGTCCCAGGAAAACCGCGACCTCATGACCTTCGAAATCGAGGGGTCCGGCGGTGAGCGGGCGAACAGGATCTGGCAATTGCCGAAATCGCATGCCGATCTGGTCGAGCGGCGCAAGGCGCTGGAAGCCTGGACCGAGCTTCACGGCGGGTTTCTCGGGCGCGCGCCGGACCATGTGGCGTCGTGCATCGCGGGGATGTATATGGGGCTCGAGACATTCGAGGCCTATGACAAGGACCGCGCCGGTGCTTTGGCCGATTACTATCGCTACGCCCGCGACAACGAGCTCTATCTCACCTATGTGATCATCAACCCGCAGGCGGACCGCTCAAAAGGGGCGAACGAGCAGCAGGACCCGTTTCTGACTGCGGGCGTCGTCGATCAGGACAGCGAGGGCCTGACCATTCGCGGCGCGAAGATGCTGGCGACCGGGGGTATCCTTGCCAACGAGGTCTTCGTGACTTGCATCCAGCCGCTGAAGGAAGGCGAGGAACCCTACGCGATCTCGTTCACCATTCCGATGAACGCCAAGGGGCTCAAGATCCTGTCTCGGACCTCTTACGAAGCTTCTGCCAAGAGCGTATTCGACAACCCTCTGGCCAGCCGCTTCGACGAGAACGACGCCGTCCTGTATTTCGACGATGTGAAAGTGCCTTGGGAGCGGGTGTTCGTCAATCAGGACACCGCCATGTGCAGCAAGCAGTTTCACGCGACGCCGGCGCATGTTTACCAGAACTATCAGGCGCAGATCAGGCTCATGGTCAAGATGCGTTTCCTGCTGGGGATCGCGCGCAAGACGGCTGAGACGAATGGCGTGATCGGGTTCCCTCAGGTTCGGGAAACGCTCGGGCAGCTTGCCTCGCAATGCGCGATGGTCGATGCGCTGGTGCATGCGATGGAAGTGAAGGGCAGACATCATGGGGAATACTTCATCCCCGACGGTCATACGCTCTATGCGGCGCAGGTCCTGACCCAGCAGCTTTATGGAACGGTCAATACCACCCTGCGCGACCTCGCGGGGGGCGGGATGATCATGCTACCGTCGTCGATTGCCGATTTCGCCAATCCCGAAGTCCGTGAGATGATCGGAAAAACCCAGCAGTCACCGACGACAACCTCGGAAGGCCGTGTGAAGTTCTTCAAGCTGGCATGGGATGCGGTCGGATCGGAATTCGCCTCGCGCCACAGCCAGTACGAGATGTTCTATGCGGGCGCGACCTTTGTGACCAAGGGCCATGCATTCCGCACCTTCGACTGGGACCGGTGTACCGGTCTGGTTGACAGGATGCTCGACAGCTACGGGCTCGAGGACGAGCTGGCCAAATTTTCCACCGCTGCGGAGTAAAGAAGATGACGATCAACAAGGAACACAAGGAATTCTATGCCATCGACATGGGAACCGAAGGCTGGCACACGCCGCCGGGTTACCCGAAAGGCATCCAGCAGAAGATTCTGGCGGGTGAACTGGACGAGGTGAACAAAACGGGCAACCGCACACGCCTTTTGCGCTTCGAGCCCGGCGTGTTCACCACCGCCCCGTTTGTCCATGACTACTGGGAAGAGGTCTATCTCGTCGAGGGCGATCTGACCGTGGGGAACGATGAGAATGGCGAGGGCGGGGAATCCTACGATCCGCACACCTATGCCTGCCGTCCCCCCGGCGCCTATCATGGGCCGTTCAAGTCCGAGGGCGGATGCGTGTTGATGGAAATCCATTATTTCGACGAAACCGCATGATGGACCCCGTCGCCGAGTTGTCTAAGAAACTGGGGGAGGGTGAGGTCACGAGCCTCGCCCTGACCTCGGCCTGTCTGGACCGTATCCTCGACACCGCGGGCGAGGGCGCGCGCGCCTTTACCATGATCGACCCCGAGCGCAGCTTTTCGCAAGCACAGCTACAGGATGAGTTGCGGTCAAGGGGCGCGGCCCCGTCTGCACTTGCCGGTATTCCGGTTTCGATCAAGAACCTGTTCGACATTACCGGACGGGTGACGATTGCCGGGTCGCGTGTGCTGGCATCCGCTGCGCCGGCCAAGGCGGATGCCGCTGTTGTCGGGCGCTTGCGCGCGGCGGGCATGGTCATCATGGGTCATACCAATATGACGGAGTTCGCCTATTCCGGGTTGGGGTTGAACCCGCATTACGGAACCCCGGCGAACCCGGTGGACCGGAGCCGTATTCCGGGCGGATCGTCGTCCGGTGCGGCGGTGTCCGTGGCCGCTGGTATGGCGGCGGTCGGGCTGGGGACGGATACGGGCGGCTCTTGTCGGATCCCTGCGGCGTTTTGCGGCCTGACGGGCTTCAAGCCGACGGCAAGGCGCATACCGATGGAGGGGACATTCCCCTTGTCCGCGTCGTTCGATTCAATCGGCTCGATCGGGCGCAGAGTGACATGCTGCGAATTGTTCGACGGAATTCTTGCGGGAGAGAGCGGACCGGTCGTGACGGCCCCGGACCTGTCCGACCTTCGGTTGGCCGTGTTGGACAATTACGTTCTCGACGATCTGTCGCCGGGGGTCGCATCGGCATTCGATACCGCGTTGAGGACGCTGAGCCAGGCGGGCGCGCAAATTTCACGGATCAGGCTGGAAGACCTCGATGACCTGCCCGGCCTGAATGCCCGTGGCGGGATCATCGCGGCAGAGGCCTGGGCGGTTCACAAGGAGATGCTGGCGCAAAACGAGGCGGAGTACGATCCGCGCGTCAGTGCCCGCATCCGGAAAGGCGAAACGCAGCGGCCCGGAGAGTATGACGACCTGATCGAAGCGCGGCGCAAGATGATTGCCCGCGCCGATCTGGCGACCGAGCCGTTCGATGCGCTGCTGATGCCCACGGTGGCCATGGAAGCGCCGACATTTGCCGAAATGGAGGATGACGACGCATTCGGTGCGGCCAACCTGCTTGCCCTGCGCAATACGACTGTCGCCAACATCCTTGACCGATGTGCGATATCCTTGCCGCTGCCGGTCGACGGTCTGCCCATCGGATTCATGCTGATGGGCGAAACGATGGAGGATCGCCGCCTGTTCGCGATGGCCCGGAGTGTGGAAAAGGCGTTGCGCCGTTGATCAGCGGCGCAGCACCTCGTCTACGATGTTCGACTGGAACGCATTGATATGGTCGCGGATCGCGGTTTCGGCCTTGTCGGGGTCGCCTGTCGCGATGGCGTCGATGATCACCGCGTGTTGCTCGCACACCAGATCGTTGTGGCCGGGCACTTTGAGCGACAATGTCCAGAAGCGCTGTGACCGGTCGTGCAGGTTGGCAAGCAGTTCCGCGAGGATCGAGTTCCCGGCGGCTTCGCTGATGAGCGCGTGGAATTCACTGTCGAGTGCGATCATGTCCGCCACGTCCCGCGCCGAGAGGGCCTCTTTCATTCGTGTAAGGTTTGTGCGCAGCGCCTGAATCTGGGTCTTGGTCGCCCGCTCGGCGGCCCAGCGGGCGGCCTGCACCTCGTTCAGCAGGCGAACCTCGTTGATTTCGACGAGATCGTCCAGGGAGACCGGCGAAACCACGACGCCCTTGCGCGGCATGACCTCGACCAGGCCATCGAGCGTGAGCCGCTCGACAGCCTGAAGAACCGGCATCCGGCCCATGCCGAGATCGACTGCGAGGTCGGCCACCGTGACGGCCGCGCCGGGTTTCAGCTCGCAATTGAGAATGCGTCGTTTCAGGGTTTCATAGGCCTGTGATTTCAGAGAGACGCGTTTCGTCCGCTCGGCTTTGGCAGCGTGCATGTCGTTCATCGTGTCTACCGAAATTCATTCAACAATTGGGCTGCTCAACCGGCAACGGGGAGGACTTCGATATCATAGCGTAGCGATATCTTGCGGGAAAGGACAGGGTCCACCAATTCCGCCATGAAACGCGGGGCCGGGCGAATTCCCCCGAGCGCCGGAACCGTGCCGCAGAACAGAACGGTGCCATCTTCGAGCGGGGTTTCGCCGGTCAGCCTGGCCATGGTGTCTTCGGGGTGCAGCAGACCGTCAAGCGTGCCTTCCTGATAAAGCACGGATTTGCCGTCTTCAACGATGTAGCTGCGCATGATCAGCTGGTCCCAGTGATCGACCACTTCTTCGTAAGGCCAAAGAGTGGTCGAAACCGGTTTGTCGCAAATCTGTTTCGAGAAGGCCACGCCATGGGTTTCGAGCTGACGGTCGGTATGGTCCGAGCCGATGCCGACAAAAAGCTTGCCGCCGCTGGCAACGATCACGGGTTCGACCTCGCCGCTCGATGCATCGCCCGATGCCTGGATCGCCGGATCGGTTGTCAGGCGGCTTGACGCAACACGGTAGAATGTCGGCGTTTCCTTGGGGCGAGGAACCCCGAGCTCTTCGAGTTCACGGATGTGATGTTCCATCGCGGCTTTGTCGCGCCCGGCCCATCCGGCGATGACCAGTTGATTCGCATCAAGGGTCAGCGAAGCCTCGGCACCGTTGGAAACGATATTCAAAGAAATCGTCATGGAGAGTTCCTTTTCCTTTGCAGGTTGATGGATTTTCGGACGCCGGGCTCGATTTTGGGCGCTTTGACCCGGTCGGTTCGGAATCCGTCTTGACAGGATCAGTTTTACAATCATTATGTGATATATCACAAGCGTTTTTATTTGGAGCTCGCCGGGCTGATCCAGTCGGCTCCTCGAAGAAAGCGCGGCGAAACCAAAGACGAAAAGCAGAACAGGGAACCCAAATGCAACACTTCAGACTGAAAGCCCTGGCCGTTGCGGCCACCGCTCTGACAACGCTGGCGACATCCGCGATGGCGCAGGACAAGCCGGAAAGTCTCGATATCGGCGTCTTCACCTTCCTGTCGGGGCCTGCCGCCGCTTATGGCATGCCCGGTCGGCAAGGCGCAGAGATCATGATCGAACAGATCAATGCCGATGGCGGAATCGGCGGCGTGCCGGTCTCGGCCACTTTCGTGGACGAAGCACAAGGGGCGGAAGGCGTGATCTCGGAATATCGGCGTCTGGCCGAGGGTGAGGCGGATTTCATGATCGCGGCGCTGTCCTCCGGCAATTGTCTGGCGCTTGCGCCGATTGCGGACCAGTTGCAGATGCCGACGGTGGGCTGGAACTGCGACACGCACCAGCTTTTCAAGGAAAGCCACGACTATTTCTATCGCCCGAACGGCAACACCATTGCCGAGTTCATGGCCTATACGCTGTATTTCCTCGATGAAAACCCGGATGTGAAGCGTGTGGCGATCATCAACCCGGATTATTCCTTCGGCCATGACGCTGCCGAGATCGTCAAGGCGACGCTCAAGGCGGTGAAGCCGGAAACCGAAGTGGTGGCGGAACTGTTTCCCAAGCTGGGATCGTCGAGCTATCAAACCGAGATTTCGCGCCTGGCGGCGGCCCGCCCCGACGTGATCTTTTCGAACCTCTGGGGTGGCGACCTCGAGAACTTCATCCGTCAGGCGCAACCACGCGGGATTTTCGCCCAGAGCAAGACGGTTCTGGCGCTTGGTGAAACCGTGCTTCAGCGATCCAACCTGCCCGAAGGCGTCATAGTCGGTGTCCTTGGTGACGGTTGGTGGCGATCGCCGGATGCGGAACAAATCGGGCAAGCCGGTGAATTCGCCGCAACCTATAACGCGAAATTCGGAGAAGACCCGGTCTTTCCGGCGGTGAAGATGGCCAATGCGTTTCTCGTCATGAAGGCCGCCTATGAAAAGGCGCTGGAAACCACCGGGGGCACCTGGCCCACGCATGAACAGGTGGCGGGCGCGCTGGAAGGTCTCAGCATCGAAACGCTGACCGGTGAAATGAGCTTCCGCGAGGATAACGACGGCATCGTGGATCAGATCGTCGGAACGACAACGATGGTCGAAGGTATCGACTATCCGGTGCTGGGCAACATGGTGCGCTATGACGGGGCGGCATTGCTGCCGCCGCTCGGGGAAGATCCGCTTGGCTGGATCGGCACGCTGTCCCCGTCGATCTTCGATGAACTGCCGGACCCCGGCAGCTACAAGTAAGCCGACTTATGGAAGCGGGCCCCGTGGCGCAGGCTGCGGGGTCTGCGCCTGCGGCCAGAATTTACCCGAGTTGAGGTAAAAAGAATGCTACAAACAATAATCCCCCTGCTAGTCGACGCCCTTGCCAATGCCGCGCTCATCTTTTTCGTGGCGGTCGGGCTGACCCTGGTGTTCAGCGTCCTGCGCATCCTGAATGTCGCCCACGGGAGCTTGTATTCCATCGGTGCCTATGTGGCGGCCAGCGTCGGCTTGTGGATCGTCGCCGCAGGCCTGCCCGAATGGCTCACCTTCCCGGCGCTGCTTCTCTCTGCGGCCTTCGTGGCGCTGCTGTTCGGTCCGTTGATCGAGAAAACGCTTGTGCGCTGGACCTATGACAAAAGCGAAGCCGTGCAGGTTCTGGTGACATTCGGCTTGTTTCTCATTCTCGAAGACCTACAGCGCATGGTGTTTGGCGTGCAGTCCGTCTACCAGGACACGCCGATGTCGCTGCTGGGGATCAGCCAGATCGGCGGGATTGTGTACCTCAACTACCAGCTTCTGCTGATCGCGCTCGCCATTGTCGTGCTGATCGCCCTCAAGGTGTTCATCGCTTATTCGCGCACCGGCAAGCTGCTTGCGGCGGTCGTTGCCGACCGCGAGGTGTCGCAGGCGATGGGGATCGACACGGGCAAGATGTTCGTGATCGCGTTTACCATCGGTGTCTTCCTGGCGGCGCTGGGCGGTGCCCTTGCGACGCCGACATCGGGAGTGTCGCCCGGTCTCGGGGCGGAAACGATGGTACTTGCCTTCGCCGTGGCAGCCGTCGGCGGACTCGGGCAGGTCGAAGGTGCTGCGCTTGCGTCGATCATCGTCGCCATGGCCAAGGTGCTGGCGATCTATTTCGCGCCCGCGCTCGATGCGGTTGCGCCCTATCTTGTCATGCTCGTCGTTTTGATCGTGCGGCCCTACGGGCTGTTCGGCAGCGGCGCGACGCGGAGGATCTGATGACCAGATTTCACATCATTCTCGCCACCGGTCTCGTCGCCATGGTGCTTGCGCCGCTGGTGTTCCCGTCCATCCAGTTCGTTCTGACCATTGCGATGGCCAAGGGGTTCGCGGCGCTCGGTGTCGCGCTGCTTCTGCGGGCCGGCCTGATTTCCCTGGGACACGCGATGTTCTTCGCCGCTGGCGCCTATGGCGCGGCTTTCCTCGCCACGCGGCTGGGGGTGACCGATATCTTGCTGATCCTTCTGCTTTCGACTGTCCTGGCCACGGTCGTCGGTCTGATCGTCGGCATGTTCCTCGTCCGCTACCGGGCGATCTTTTTCGCGATGCTCAATCTGGCCGTTTCGATGGTCGCCTATTCGCTGGTGTCCAAGTTTTATGGCATCACCGGCGGTACTGACGGGATCGGCGTTCCTGTCCCGACAGTATTCGGCGCAGTGCTCGACAAGGCTGCCTTCGACAACCTGCTCTATTACCTCGCCTTGGTGCTGGTGGTCGTGGTCGGGGTCTTCGTCCATCGGTATCTACACAGCCCGCTCGGCCATGCGTTGTCGGCGGTGCACACCAATGAGGTTCGCCTTGAATACCTTGGCGTATCGGCATGGTCGGCGCTTCTTGTCGGATATGGCATTTCCGCTGCGCTTGCCGGTCTGGGCGGGGCCATCGCCGCCACGTCGATCGGGCACGTCCTGCCGGAATACGCCTTCTGGACGGAAAGCGGCCACTTCGTTCTGACCGCCGTTCTGGGCGGGATCGCCGGGATTGCAGGGCCTTTGCTGGGCTCGATCTTTCTCGAGGTCGTTCACACGGCGGCGGTCGGATACTTTGCCGAGGCCTGGAACATGATCGTCGGGATCACCCTGCTTGTCGTGATCTTCTTCCTGCCGCGTGGCCTCTTTGGGCTTGTCGAAAAGCTGTCCGGCATCAAGGACCACCAAGGGGAGCCGAAACTGTGATGAAACCATTGCTGAAAGCAGAAGGTCTCGAAGTGAGCTTCGGGGGCGTTAAGGCGGCGGATGGTGTCAACCTCACCATTCATGAGGGCGAGTTCGTGGCCATCATCGGGCCGAACGGGTCGGGCAAGACGACGTTTCTCAATCTTTGCACCGGATATCTGCGGCCGAGTTCCGGCACGGTCTGGCTGGAAGATCGCAAAATCACGGCCATGGCCCCGCGCCTGATCGCGCGCAAAGGGATCGCGCGGGCCTTCCAGATTCCGCAACTCTTTACTGATCATACGGTCATCGAGAACGTGATGCTGGCCCTTGCCGCGCATCGCAACATCTGGGAGGCGCTGACCCCGCTCAATCGCCCCGCCTATGTCGAGGAGGCCATGGAACTTCTCGAATTGCTGGGCCTCGAAGAGCACGCCAAGACGATTGCCGGTACGTTGCCCGAGGGGCTCAGGAAGCTTGCGGATGTGACCGTGGCAATGGCCCTGCGCCCCAGGCTTCTTTTGCTCGACGAACCGACCAGCGGGGTTTCCGCGCTTGAGCGTTTTCCGCTCATGGATACCCTTATGAAGGCGATGCGAGCGCAGAATATCACCGCGCTCTTTGTCGAACACGACATGGAAATCGTGGAAAAATATGCCGACCGCGTCGTGGTCTGGGATTCCGGCCAGGTCATGGCCGAGGGTCGCCCGGACACGGTCATGAAAGACCCGCGCGTCCTGAAAAGTGTGGTGGGGGCACTGTAATGCTTGAAGTCAAGGAACTTTCGGTCGAGATCGCGGGCGTGCAGGTTCTGCGAGAGTTGGGGTTCAGCCTGCGGGCGGGAGTCTGCACCGTATTGATCGGGCGCAACGGGGCGGGCAAGACGACGACCCTGCGTGCAATCATGGGTCTGTTACTGCGTCAGAAGGGCTCGATCTATCTGGATGGCAAGCCGGTTCATGACCTGCCCAGCCATGCGCGTGCGGAACTCGGGATCGGCTATTCGCCCGAGGACCGCCGGCTTATCGGGGAGTTCTCCATCGAGGATAACATCCTGCTGCCGGCGCTGGCGCTGAATATGTCCGCAGGCGAACGCAAAAGGAGACTTGAAGAAGTTTACGAGCTTCTGCCCGAGCTTCGGAAGCTGCGCCAGCGGCCCGGCGGCGGCGTTTCCGGGGGGCAAGGCAAGATGGTGGCGCTTGGGCGGGCGCTGATGGTCGCCGACAAGGTTTTGTTCCTGGACGAACCGTTTCAGGGCCTCGCCCCAGCGCTGGCTTTGGAATATGCGCGCACGCTGTCGAAACTGCGCGAACACCGCCCGGACATCGCGCTGCTTGTCACCGAATCCTCTCCCAAGCTGCTCGATGAAATCGCCGACGAAACGCTTCAGATCGAACGCGGTGTCCTGACCGCCGCCTGAGCGACTGTGCGGCCACCGGGGCGATGTGCCTGGCATTCATTGCCCCGGTGCCAACTGAGGCGGTATGGGTGTGTCACGGAAACTGGCCGCGTGTTTCATGCCGACGACCCGTGGAGCAGCGCATGCTTCAAGCGCGCCAATTGCACAGACAGCCGAAAGGCACCTCATATAAACCCAACGATCCCCGTCGCAGTGAACGGTCGCTTCCTGCCCGGATGCAAAGCGACCTCGGTTTTGCAGCGGCTGTCAGAAAGCCATGCGACACGCCGTTCAGGGCGACCCGATGGCTCACCAATCCCGTTTGAAACCAGCCATGGGGTCGTCATGCAGTTGATCCGTAGGTACTTACAGAGTTCTTGACTGCCGGGCCCTGGCAGTGGTGGTCCCCCCAATTCATCAAGCAGTTCCTCTTTCGAGACACATATTCCGCTGATGCCAGCCCAACCTTCTAGCTTAACAGACCAGGAGCATCCGGATCATCAATGCCGGATCAACCGACGGCCTGCCGGTCGAACTGTAGAAAGGGGCCAGGTGCCGTCGGATGCCAGACAGGTCGACGAACCGATCTATCGCCCGAAGCACGTGATCCTGCCGTGGCCCTCGACCGAGAACTCGTAGAACAACGCGCCCTGCGCTTCCTGCTGTGGTCCCATCATTGCCACGCACCTCCGCTTGCCTCGCGGAAAGTGAATCAGCACTCAACACTCAAAAAAACCCAAGTTTTTCAACAGAACAGGCTCACAACCGCCATTTACCACACCGCGCAGGCTTCTCCACTTGCAGTCCCGGCGTGAGCTGCTGGCGTTCCATCCCCGGTAAAACTGAAATCCATATGTCACGTTTCACCGCGCCATGGGGGTGGATCAAGCGCAAACCGGAACGCTGACGATCCGCAAGCGTTCGTGATTTCAGAAAACGGGGGACCGGGACAGGATCAGCCGTCGGTCGCCTGTTTGGCGACGGCGGTGTCCTGTTCGGCGGCGGCCTTGCGGTTTTGCGCGTAGCGGGTCGGGTCCCATTCCTCGAGGACTTTGGAATTGTCGTCGCTGTCATATTCGCGCAGGTGCTGTTCGCTCACGTTAGGCAATGTGGCGAACTGTTCGGCCAGCTTGACCGGCGACCACGTGGCCGAGACGTTCTGCGGGAACACCTGCGACAGGATCGTCGAGGTCGACCGCGCGCATTGCGCCGGGGGCACCGCGCCATAGGATTGCGCCAGTTGCATCACCCGTTCCGCCGTTTGCGGCGACACGTCCAGTTTCTGCACCTGAACGTGATAGCTCTCGCGCGCGTGGTAGCGGGTATAGACATCCTCGACCGGAGGCGTGATGCCATAGACCACGTCGTTTCGCTCGGGCAGGGTTTCGTGTTTGAAAGACCCGGCGGGATCGAAGATCACCCGCTGCGAGCCGTTGATCATCAGCGAGGAATGCGCGCCCGCGCCCGTCCTGTTGTTGATCATGGTGTAGAGCGTCAGGCGCGTGGGCCCGTCATGGCGATAGGCGGCGCGTTGCACCGCGTCGTCCGGGGCCCAGACGGATTGGCCGGTGCACCCGGCCAGAGAAACGACAGCGCACAGCGCCAGAACCCAACCACGCATGCCTGCACCCCTTTAGTCCAAGATGGACGAACCGAAGTTCGTTCAGCCGTTCACCAGCGCGATGAAGACCAGAACGAAAAGGATGACAACAGACGACCATGTCACGGCTTTGACAAAGCCGTTAAAGGTTTTTTCCTGAACGTCGATATTCATTTCGCCATGCTTGTGGTCAGCCATGTTGTCCGTTTCCTCGTGTTCGCGCGCTCGGCGTCATCCTGAAAAGTCCGGGATTGGATAGCGCATATCCGGGGGGCTGTCACCCTCTTAGCTGCGCCCCGGCGCGGGCTTTCGATCAGCCTTGTTCGAGGTCCTGCACCAGCCGGAAACCAATGCGGCGCGGGGGCTCCTGTTCGGTTTGTTTGGGCAGGGCGCGCAACAGGACGCTGAGCTGGCTGACATGCTGCACCAGCTGGGTTTTCGCGCCGGTCGCGTCGGCGCCATAGAAGGTCACGATATCGGGGTCGAAAAAACCCATCCCCTCGATCCGCAGCACGCCCGCATCGCCGCCGGTAAAGCCCATCGCGACCTCGTGTTCGTTATCGAGCGTTTCCTCGAAATTCCTGATGTAGAGAATCAGTCGCTCATAGGCCCATTCGGCGGGGCTTTTCTGATCGACGGGTTTGCGGCGCAACTCCTCGGGCACCTCATTGCAATCGCGCGTATCCGGGTTGGCGTGAACCTCGTGGCGGCGCGGCAGGGCGTCGGCCTCGTGCGCCTCGGCGGAGGTGGCGATTTCATCATCCATGGTCATTTATCCCTTCGACTGCCACAGCCACGCGCCATCCGTGCGGCGGGTGCGGGATATTTCGCCCGCCTGATGCAGATGATTGAGATGCGCGACCGCTTCGACAAGAGCCAATCCGTAGGAGTCGCCATCAATTTTCCGTTTGAACAGGGCCGGAAAGCATTCGGTGGCGGTTTTCGGGCGGTCCAGAAACGCGCGCAGGCGGTCCAGCGCGCCGTGGTGATTCTCGATCAGTTGCCGCATCCGCACCGGCAGGCCGGTGAAGGGCAGCCTGTGGCCCGGCAAAACGAGGTGGCCCTCATGCGCCAGCCCGGCCAGGCGCGAGCAGGCCTCGAGCCATTCGGCCACCGGATCGGCCTCGGGCTCGGTGGGATAGACGCCGAGATTGGGGCTGATCGAGGCGAGGATCTGATCGCCCGCGATCACGAGATTGTCGTCACGACTCCAGAGCGTCAGGTGTTCGGGGGCGTGACCGTTGCCGATATGCACGTCCCACATCCGCCCGCCCGCGCGGATCGTGTCGCCCTGCTGAACGCGGCTGTAACCCACCGGGATCGGACAGGAGGTATCGGCGAAATTATAGGGACGCTCGGTTTTGCGGGCCTCGTAAACCTCGGGGTCCATGCCCGCGCTCAGCCAGAATTCGAGCGTCTGCCGGGTGGGGCGTTCCTCGACATCGAGGATCAGCATGCGCGCCAGCAGCCATGCGGTGCGGGTGGTGATCAGTTCGGCATCGAAACGCTCCATCAGCCAGCCCGCCATGCCGATATGATCGGGATGATGGTGAGTCAGGATCACCCGGCCCACCGGTTTGCCCTGCAAGGGGCCGGTCAGCACCCGTTCCCACAGCGCGACCGCATGTTGCGAGTGGATGCCGGTATCGACAACGGTCCAGCTGTCGCCGTCATCCAGCGCGTAGACATTCACATGATCCAGCACCATCGGCAGCGGCAGGCGAATCCACAGCACGCCCTCTGCCACCTCGACCGCCGCGCCGTGATCGGGCGGGGCCTCCCACGGGTAGCGCAATATCCCGCCTGCGCCGTCCATCAGGCCGACAGATCCTCGGGCGAGAGCGCATAGAGATCGTCGGCCCCGGCGGTGGCATGGGCCAGAAGCCCCTCGTGTTCGGGCAGGAGCCGGGTGATATAGAACCGCGCCAGACGGGTGCGCGGGCCGTCGCCGCCTTCGGCGATGGCCGCGGCCAGGTGATAATGCCCGCCCAGAACCCGCGCAAAGGCGCGCAGGAATGGCACTGCCCCGGCAAAGCGCTGAGTCAGGTCGGATTGCCCCAGCATCCAGTCGAGCCCCTCGCGCAGGGTTTCGGAGGCCTGCCAGACCGGTTCGGCCAGTTCAGGCAGCTTGGCGCGAGCGCCTTCGGCCTGTGCCTCGATCTCGTCGATCAGGGCGTGGGCGGCCTCGCCCCCGTCCATCAGCTTGCGCGCGGTGAAATCCATCGCCTGAATGCCGTTGGTGCCCTCGTAGATCGCGGTCACGCGCACGTCGCGCAGGTACTGGGCAGCGCCGGTTTCCTCGATATAGCCCATGCCGCCATGCACCTGCACGCCCAGATCGGACACGGCAATGCCGGTATCGGTGCCGAAGGCCTTGGCGATCGGTGTAAGGAACGCGGCGCGCGCGGCCCAGTCCGCCGCGCCGGTGGCGGTTTGCATGTCGATGGCCACGGCGCAGGCCAGCGCGATGGAGCGCGCGGCATAGGTTTCGGCCTTCATCGTGGTCAGCATGCGGCGCACATCGGCGTGGTCGATGATGGTGCCGGTGCCGTTCTCAACCGGGCTGCGGCCCTGTTTGCGCTCCTGCGCGTAGGCAAGCGCATGTTGCAGCGCGCCTTCGGCGGCACCGATCCCCTGCCCGCCCACACCGAGGCGGGCGTTGTTCATCATGGTAAACATGGCGCGCATGCCGTCATGTTCCTCGCCCACCAGCCAGCCGGTGGCGCCGTCATACTGCATCACGCAGGTCGGGCTGCCATGCAGACCCATCTTGTGTTCGAGGCTGACGACCGACAGATCGTTGGCCCGGCCCGGAGCGCCGTTTTCGTCAGGGATGTATTTCGGGACGATAAACAGGCTGATTCCCTTGGTGCCGGGCTTGCCGTCGGGCAGGCGGGCCAGCACGAGGTGACAAACGTTTTCGGCAAAATCGTTGTCGCCCCAGCTGATGAAGATCTTCTGCCCGGTGATCGCATAGGTGCCGTCGCCGTTGGGGTTGGCCTTGCTGCGCAATGCGCCCACGTCGGAGCCGGCCTGCGCCTCGGTCAGGTTCATGGTGCCGCACCATTCGCCGCTGACGAGCCTGGGCAGGTAGATATCCTTGATCGCGTCGCTGGCATGGTGTTCCAGCGCCTCGATCTGGCCCTGAGTCATCAGTGGGTTGAGTTGCAGCGACAGGCAGGCGGCGCTCATCATTTCGTTGACGGCGGTGGTCAGGGTCATGGGCAGGCCCATGCCGCCATGCGCCGGGTCGGCCCCGATCGAGACCCAGCCGCCCTCGGCGATGGCGCGGTAGCCTTCGGCAAAACCGGGCGAGGTGCGCACGACCCCGTTTTCCAGATGCGCCGGGTGCAGATCGCCGTTGCGTTGCAGCGGGTGCAGAACCTCTTCGCACATGCGGCCCGCTTCGCTCAGGATGGCCGAGGTCAGGTCGGGCGTGGTTTCGGAAAACCGGTCGGTGGCGGTGACCTGAGCCAATCCGACAACATGATCGAAGATGAACTGGTAATCTTCTACCGGGGCGCGATATGGCATCTGATTGCTCCTGATCTGTCACTTTGCCGGGCACGGCTTGGCAATGCCGCCGCGCCCCTATATGCCTTTCGTTCGATCCACAGACTAGTCAAAGATCGCCCACCAGCAACCGAAACGCCGCGTCAGAGCCATTTATGCCCGAAGCAACAGAACATCTTGTCGCCGATACGGAAGGGTATGCCCGTGCCGCGCAGCTTCTGCGCGAGGGCGGGCTGGTCGCGTTTCCGACGGAAACGGTTTACGGGCTGGGGGGCGATGCGCGCAACGACATGGCGGTGGCCGGGATTTTCGAGGCCAAGGGCAGGCCGCGGTTCAACCCGCTGATCGTGCATGTGGACAGCCCCGAAACCGCGCGGCGCTATGTGGAATGGTCCGATGCGGCGGACCGGCTGGCCAGCGCGTTCTGGCCCGGACCGCTGACTTTGGTGTTGCCGCTGCGCCCCGATGCGGGCCTGTCGCCGCTGGTGACGGCTGACCTGCCGACACTGGCGATCCGGGTGCCCGCGCATCCCGTGGCGCGGGCGCTGCTGCGCGCATTCGGCGGGCCTCTGGCGGGGCCATCGGCCAATCCGTCAGGGCGGATCAGCCCGACGACGGCGGCGCATGTGGCTGCCGGGCTGGACGGGCGCATTGCGGCGATTCTGGATGGCGGGGCCTGTGGGGTCGGGGTGGAATCTACCATTCTGGGGCTGGCGGAGGGTCCCACCCTGCTGCGCCCCGGCGGATTGCCGGTGGAGGCCATCGAAGCGGCGCTTGGCGGGCCGGTGGCGCGGCGCGGCGCGAACGATCCGCTGACAGCGCCCGGACAGATGACATCGCATTACGCGCCGGGGGCGCGGGTGCGACTGGAGGCCACCGAAGCCCGCGAAAGCGAGGTTCTTCTGGGGTTCGGCGCGGTGGAGTGCGATCTGAACCTGTCACCGGCGGGCGATCTGCGCGAGGCGGCGGCCAACCTGTTTCACCACCTGCATGCCCTGGATGCGACAGGAGCCGAAGGCATCGCCGTATCGCCGATTCCGCAAGCCGGGCTGGGCCTTGCGATCAATGACCGCCTGCGCCGCGCGGCGGCCCCGCGCGAGTAATCCGGGGAGACCAAATGCCTGCGCAAGCGCAGTCAGGTCACGCGGAATGAGGGGCTCTGCCCCTCAAATTTCCCGGAACATTTCCGAACAGAAGAAAGCCGTGTCACTGACAGCGCTTTTCGGCCTCATCCAGCGCGGCAGTATAGCCCAGAAGCGAGAACGTGTCCTTGGTGGTCGTCCCGCGTGACGAGCGCGCGGTCAGCACCGCGTCGGCGCCCCGCTTCATGGCGGCGATGATCTTGGCATCGTCCGATGCATTGGCGGGCCACGCCCATTCGCCATCGGTAAAGAGTTCGAACTCGGTTCCGCTGATATTGACGTTGACGGTCGATCCGCCTGCGAACGGGTAGCCGCCGGTAAAGGCCACCTGCCCCGTGACGCCCGCATCGGGACGGAAGAACGTCATCAGAAGGATGTCCCCGCGCCGCACGGCCACGACGCGCCCGTCCTTCATGTTCACCGTTTCCGTGGGCGAGGACACCGCCCAGCATTCGCGCGGGTCCTTGTCTTCGAAAACGCTCCAGGCGGTTTCTGCGGCGACCTGATTGGTGCTTTCTTCCTGCGCCCATGCGCCGGTGGCCACCAGAGCCAGAAGAGCGCCAGCACACCCGCGTGCAATTCGTGATACCATATGTCCAGCCTCCAAGCTGTCCTTAGCCTCAATCCAGCTGGCTGCGCGCCTCCGTTCGCGGGAGTTGTATATTGCGCCGCCATTTCGTACTCGACATAGCAATATTAGCCTGAAACAGGCGAGACATGAAAGACGCAATTGGCGGAAAACCGCACAGACCCGCCAACCGGAGGCCATATGACCAACGCTGTTCCCCTGACTGAAATCTGGCGCGGACCGATGGCCGAAAGCCTTCATCGCGGTCATGCGGTGATTTGCGACGATACCGGAGCGATTGTCGAGGCCTGGGGCGATCCGAAGGCCACGGTGCTTCCGCGCAGTTCGGCCAAGATGATTCAGGCGCTGCCGCTGGTGGAAACCGGGGCCGCCGATGCCCGTGGATTGAACAGCGAGCACCTGGCGCTGGCCTGTGCCTCGCATAACGGGGCGGCGATCCATACCGACCGGGTGCGCGCGTGGCTCGGTGATCTGAACCTGCAAGACGGCGATTTCCGCTGCGGTGCGCATATGCCCAAGGACAAGGCCGCGCGCCATGCGCTGATCAGGGCGGATGAGAAACCCTGCCAGGTGCATAACAACTGCTCCGGCAAACATGCGGGCTTCCTGACGCTGACGCAGCACATGGGATGGGGTCCCGAATATGTGGAGCCGACCCATCCGATGCAGCGGGCATGTCTCGAGGCGTTCGAGGAAATGACAGGCGAAACCAGCCCCTGTTTCGGGATCGACGGTTGTTCGGCCCCGAACTTCGCCACGTCGATGCACGGCATGGCCCGCGCCATGGCCTCATTCGCCGCCGCGCGCGAGGGGCGCAACGCGCGGGAAACGGCGGCGGTGCGGCTGTGGCAGGCGATGGTCGCCCATCCCGAACTGGTGGCCGGGGAAAAACGCGCCTGTACGGAACTGATGCGCGCCTGCAAGGAACCCGTCGCCCTGAAAACCGGGGCCGAGGCGTTTTTCATCGCCATTATTCCCGGTCGCAGGCTGGGACTCGCCGTGAAGATCGAAGACGGCGCCACCCGCGCGGCGGAATGCACCATCGCAGCGCTTCTGGTGCGGTTGGGCGTGTTGGACGCCGATCATCCGGCAACCCGCAGATTCATGAACGCGCCAATCACCAACTGGCGGGGAATCGAAACCGGCACGATCAAACCGGCAAACGGGCTGTTGTAATCCCCGCGAGCCGCACGCGGCATCGTTTGAAACGGTTGCCTTTTGCGAGTCATTGCCAAAATGACGCTTCTCGGAGCGCGAAATCCCGCTGGTTCCATGGGGCCCCGGACCAGCGGCAACCAAGCGCCGAGCCAAACCCGCGATTTCAGCCTGTTTCCGCAGATTTTCGACGGGTTGATCGTCACATACAGACATCGGGACACTTAGCCCCCACCTTCTGCCTCAGAGGGCACAACGACCCTCGTCAACACGAACCGGAAAAGGATGTTTCCAATGTTCAAGAAGATCACTGCCGCCACTTTCGCCACCGCTCTGATCGTGCCGGGTTTTGCCCTCGCTCAATCTGCGGACACCGATGGCGACGGCATGGTATCGATGTCGGAATTCCAGGCTGCCTATCCCGAGGCAGGCGCGGATGTGTTTTCGAGCGTTGACACAGACGCCGACGGCGCTCTGAGTGAGGAGGAGATCACCGCAGCTCAAGAAGCCGGCGTACTGCCCGCTGACGGCTAACCCGAACCACCAGTCAGGGGTGCGCAGATGCCGCCCCCTGACACTTCCCCGCTGCGCCCGTGTCGGAAACGATGCGGGCGTATGCGTTTTCCGGGTTGCCAGTCGTGCGGGGATCGCCAATGATCGGCACTGTTCTCAGGGCGGGGCGGAATTCCCCACCGGCGGTATGGGGCCAATCGCGCCCCGAGCCCGCGAGCGCTCCGGCCCCATGGCCGGGGGTCAGCAGATCTGGTGAGACTCCAGGGCCGACGGTCATAGTCCGGATGGAAGAGAACGCCGGGCCAGGCGGGGGTTCCCGTCTTTCCTGTCGTACTGCGCCTTGGGTGAGACGTGTCGATCAGGAAAGGAGCCCCACATGACACACACCCGCTATGCCTTTGTCAAAGCCAACTGGCACGCCGATATCGTGGATCGCGCCCTGGATGGGTTTTGCGAGTTGATCCCACGCGAACAGGTCGATGTGTTCGACGTACCCGGTGCGTTCGAAATGCCGCTTCTGGCGCGCGATCTGGCCATGACCGGACGTTACGGCGCGGTGGCCGCAGCGGCCTTTGTGGTGGATGGCGGGATTTACCGCCACGATTTCGTGGCGCAGGCCGTAGTGGACGGGCTGATGCGCGCCGGGCTGGACAGCGGCGTGCCTGTCCTGTCGGTTTCCCTGACCCCGCATCAGTATCAGGAAACCGCGCATCACGACGCGATCTTCCGGGCGCATTTCATCGAAAAGGGGCGCGAAGCCGCGCGTGCCGCGCTGAGCATCGGAAAAACACGCGCCGCGCTGGCTGCCTGAAACCCTGATGACAAGCGGCCCCTGACAACAGGGGCCGTCAGACCGGCCTGTCAGGCCTTTTCCAGCATTCGGCCCAGAGGACGCCCACCCAGGATATGGACATGCAGGTGGGGCACCTCCTGCACACCGTGTTCACCCGCGTTCGAGATCATGCGGAATCCGCCCTGTTCGACCCCCATGAGCCTGCACACCTCGCCGATGGCGCGGGTATAGTCGGCGATTTCGGCATCGCTGGCCTCCTGCGCGAAATGGTCATAGCAGACGTAAGGCCCTTTCGGGATCACCAGCACATGCACCGGCGCCTGTGGCTGAATATCGTTGAAGGCAAGGCTGTGTTCGGTTTCCAGAACGGTATCGTTCGGAATCTCGCCGCGCAGGATCTTGGCAAAGATATTCTGGTCGTCATAGGCATAGGACATGGGCGCTGCTCCTCAATCGGCAAACAGGTGATCGGTTTGCGCCACCTCTAGCGCTTTCTCCGGCCCGACATCAAGAAACCGCGCGATCAGCCCGGCATGTTGTTCGACATCGTCACCTTCGCGCAGGATCATGTGATTCTCGAACTCGGCGTCGCGAATGCGGTCGCTTTCGAAATTGATGTCGCCCCGGATGGTCGGCAGCAGCCGTTCCAGCGTTTCGGGCGGGGTCTGTTCCCCGGCCAGCCCGACACGCATCGCGTGACCGGCAAGGTAATCGTCGGAAAACTGGCACTGGATTTCGAGGATCTTCGTGGTCGAACGATCACCGTTGAAATCATGCAACAAATCCAGACTGGCCGGGTCGATACACACGATCAGGCGATCCGTATCGTAATAATCGAACAGCATCCGCATCAGCGCCCGGCGGTGGCGCGTCCGCTTGCCCAGCGTGGCCTGAATGCCACCCAGATCGGGCAATGCGGTGTCTTCCTCGTTGAACAGGTATTCGATGGCGGGCACGTTCACGACATGGCGCAGCTTGTCGAGCAGGCGCTTGGCGACATGCCATTTCTTGCACACCACGATCATCAGTTCGCGATCCCGGCCAAGGGTGCTTTCGGTTTCCCAGAACCGGCTGGCGAAACGCCGCCCGATCCGGCCTCGCCCGGTCAGGAAGCTGAACAGGCTGCGCCCTTCGTTCGATATCTTGAATTCGGCCTTGTCGTCGGCATATAGCGCGCCCAGCCGTGTCTTGAGTTCCGTGGCCTCGGGGCTGATCTTGCGGGCGAACAGGAAATCCTGACTGAGCAGCAGGTCGTAGTGATCGTTATAAAACGTCACCGGCATCCCGTAATCGGTGAACATCAGGAATGTCAGGGTCCGGGTGCGGATTTCTTCGTCGGGCACGACATGGCGCACAAGGGTCTGAAAGAATGTCTCGTCGGGAATCCATGTGGTGCGGAAAAACCGCATGACATCGCGCCGCTTGCGGGTGAAGTCCAGAATCCATTCGATGGTGCGGCGGCGCAGGCACCACCACTGGCTGCCGATCTGGACCTGGATGTCGGCGGGAATTTCGCGGGTCAGGCCCAGCCGTTTCTGCAATTCGAAACTGGCGTAGAACCGTTTGGATTGCGTGCGCTCGTTGAAGAAATGGCGATAGATCAGCCGCTCTTCCTTCATGCCGGTCTTGATCCAGTCGCTTTCGAAATAATCGAAGCTTTCGATGAAATCGACATCGTTGGCATCGAGGAATTCATGCGCATAGGCCGCCGATTTGATCGCCGCGCAATCGCCGGACAGCATGTAGAAATGGGTGGCGTGTGGAAATTCCTCGACCGCGGCCTCGACCGCGTAAAGCGTGGCCTGCACCAGAGACCACTCGCCCCAGCCGCATTTGATGCGCTTCCTGGCAAAGGTGACGTTGGGATTGTCGGCCAGCGCCTCGCGGATTTTGCGGTAATGTTCGGGCCGTGCGCGGGCGTCGAAATGAATCGCCATGCAATCGCCCGCGGCTGTCAGCATGTTCGCCTGACCTATGATCGCGTCCGGATCCTTGTGACACAGCAATATGAACGCGATTTTCGCCATCTGGAAAACAATACACTGAAGGTTGCCAACACTGCCTACAGTGATAGACATCAATACGGATTGAATAAACAGGGTTTCTTTGCTTTTTTTAGCAGGTTAGTAACCATTTGCCCGGAATTTACGTGGCAAATCAGGCGGAGGCGGCGGGCATGGGATTTCCCGGAACATGGATGACCGAAAGTGAAAGCATGGTCTACAGGGTCGTGCCCAAATGCGCCTGTTCGACCATCGGTCAGATCATGTATTATTCGGATCATGGCAAGTTCTTCGACGGCGACATTCACGACGCCCAGGACGGGCTGCACAAATGGGCCCGCGACGAAAGCCAGCCCCTGATCCGGGACAACGTCAGGACGCACAGCTCCTACGCGTTCACCTGCGTGCGCAATCCCTATACCCGCATCCTGTCCAGCTTCTTCGACAAGATCTGCGGCATCCAGCGCAACGGAAAACGCTATCGCGGCAAGCTGGTGCCGCTGCTGATCCAGAAATACGGGATCGAAGTGGGCGGCGACGACGGCAAGCAGGAGTTCGACCAGATCCAGAGCTTCCGCCGGTTCCTGCTGTTCGCCCGCGACACGATCCGCTGGCGCCGCCCGATGGAGCCCGACATTCACTGGTCGGCCATGTCAGGGCATGTTTCCACCTTCATTGCCAATGGCGGCACTTATGACAGGATTTTCTGGACCGAACAGTTCAACGACGGCATGCAAGAGGTGCTGAACGCGACCGACACGCCCCACAAGGTCGATCTGGACGCCATTCCGCGGTTCAACGAATCCGAGGGCCACGGCCCCAAGCGCGCACATCCGGTCGAAGACTATTTCGACGACCTGTCGATGCATCTGGTCTATGAAATCTATCACCGCGATTTCAACCTGTTCAAATACGACTTCGAGGACCCGTCGAACAAGATGCCGACAGGCGAAATCGACCTTGACGAGGTGCATGCCAAACTGGGCGAGTGACCCGTTGCGGGCCGGGAAGCGGGGGCGCTGCCCCCGACGTTGAAACCCTGCGGCTTTCAACGCCTCCCCCGGGGTATTTTCACCAAGAAAAAGCAGCTTACGCTTTGTTAACCCTGCTGTGACTAGAGTGGAGGTGCGGTACAGGCTGGGGAGCCGATGACCGCCCAAGGAAAAGCCGCCGCGCTTGTCCGGTTTGCATCGGCAGAGGTCCGAACGACGCCAGTAAGCAAGGCACGCTTTCACGGTGCGCCCTTTACCCCCGACAGGGGCGGGGCGCACCTTTTTGGTTTTTTCTTGGTGAAAATACCCGAATCCGACCGATGCCGCTCGTGCGGTGGTTGGAGGTTCAGATCAGCCCTTCAGCCGCGAACATCGCCTTGACATCGGCCTCGGGGCGGGCGCCGTAATGGCCGATCACCTCGGCGGCGGCGATACAGCCCATCCGCCCCGACACCGCCAGCGGCTGCCCGGTCGCCAGGCCATAAAGAAACCCGGCGGCAAACTGATCGCCCGCGCCGGTGCTGTCCAGCGGGGTCACCGCATCGACCGGAACGGTCACGGTTTCGTCGCCCTGCACGATCACCACGTCATGGCCCGAGCGAGTGCACACCACCAGCCCGCTGTCCGCCGCCGCCTGTTCCAGCGCCGCACCCAGATCCTCGGTTTCATATAGCGAGCGCCATTCGTGTTCGTTGCCCAGAACGAAATCCAGTTCCTGCACGAGGGTGCGGAAATCGTCGCGGTGGCGGTCCACGCAGAACGGATCGGACAGGGAAATTCCCGCCTTGCCGCCCCTGGCCCGGCAGGCCCGCGCGGCGGCCTGAAACGCCTCTTTGCCCTTGGGTTTGTCGAAAAGATACCCCTCCAGAAACAGGAGTTCGGCGGCCCCGGCCACCTCGTCATCCACGTCCTCGGGGCCCAGTTCGGCCGAAATGCCCAGATAGGTATTCATCGAGCGCTCACCATCGGGCGAGACGAAGATCATCGAGCGCGATGTCGGCAGTTCGCCGTTCGGTACGGGCGCGTTGACGAAATCGGTGCCGTCCTTGCCCATCGCCGCGGCATAGAACCGGCCCAGCACATCGTCATGCACCCGCCCGATGAAGCCGGTTTTCAGGCCCATCGCCCCCAGCCCTGCAATGGTGTTGGCGACCGACCCGCCGGGCATCTGCCGCGGGGTTTCCATCTGTTCATACAGGTATTCGCCGCGCTCCTGCTCGACCAGTTGCATCACGCCCTTGTCGATGCCCATGCGGGTCAGGAAACGGTCGTCGCACTGGCTGATGACATCGACGACGGCATTGCCGATGCCGACGGCCTGATACTTGGTCATATGGTCTTGTCCTCGAATTGGCACAGGTCACGGATGATGCAGGTGGGGCACATCGGCTTGCGCGCCTTGCAGTGATAGCGGCCATGCAGGATCAGCCAGTGATGCGCATGTTGCTGGAAATCTACCGGCACGTTGTCTTCGATCGCGCGTTCCACGGCATCGACATTCTTGCCGGGGCAGATGCCGGTGCGGTTGCCGACGCGAAAGATATGGGTATCGACCGCCTGCGCGGGGTAATGCCACCACATGTTCAGCACGACGTTGGCGGTCTTGCGGCCCACACCGGGCAGCGATTGCAGCGCGGCGCGCGAATTGGGCACTTCGCCGCCGTACTCCTCGACCAGGATTTTCGACAGCTTGATGACGTTCTTTGCCTTGTTGCGATAAAGGCCGATGGTCTTGATATGTTCGATCAGTCCCTCTTCGCCCAGGTCCAGCATCTTTTGCGGGGTGTCCGCAATTTTGAACAGGGCGCGCGTGGCGCGGTTCACGCCCGCATCCGTCGCCTGTGCCGACAGCGCCACCGCCACGACAAGCGTATAGGCGTTGACATGTTCCAACTCGCCCTTGGGTTCGGGCTCGGCCGCGTGAAAGCGGGTGAAAATCTCGCGGATCGTATGATAGTCAAGCTGCTTGGCCATGCCCGACCGTATGCCCCGAAACCCCGCAATGCGCAATATTCGGGTCGCAAGGAAATCGCGGCGACCCTATTATTGGGGAAACCCGCAAGGAAACCCCATGACCGACACGTTTGAGCAGAGTTACCACTACAACGTCATGCGCCGCGCGCTCGACCTGATCGACGGTGCCGATGCCCCCCTGACGCTCGAGGAACTTGCTCGCGAAATGCAGATGAGCCCGGCGCATTTCCAGCGGCTGTTTTCGTCCTGGGTGGGGGTGTCGCCCAAGCGGTATCAGCAATACCTGACGCTGGATCACGCCAAGGCGCTGCTGACCGAGCGGCATACGCTGCTGGAGGCCGCCGACGCCACGGGCCTGTCGGGCACGGGCCGCCTGCACGATCTGTTCCTGCGATGGGAGGCGATGAGCCCCGGCGCCTATGCCCAGCGTGGCGCGGGCCTGACCATCCGCTATGGCTGGTTCGACAGCCCCTTCGGCGAGGTTCTGGCCATGGGCACCGACAAGGGGCTGTGCGGGCTGGCCTTCGCCGGGGAATGCGGGCGCGACGCGGCATGGGAGGACATGACAGGCCGCTGGCCCGAGGCGGATTTCACCGAAAACCCCGACGCCATCGCCCCATGGGTGGATGCGGCCTTTGCGGGCAAGGGGCAGGCCGCGCTGCACATGATCGGCGCGCCCTTCCAGATCAAGGTATGGGAGGCGCTGTTGCGCATCCCCACCGGCCATGTGACCACCTATTCCGATATCGCCCGCGCCATCGGCAACCCGAACGCCGTGCGCGCCGTGGGCACTGCGGTGGGGCGCAACCCGGTCAGTTTCCTGATCCCCTGCCACCGTGCGCTGCGCAAATCCGGGGGCCTGGGGGGCTATCACTGGGGCCTGCCCGTCAAACGTGCGATCCTGGCCTGGGAAAGCGCCCGGACCGAAGCCTGAGCGCGCGCGGATATGCGCGGAAATTCGCCGATTTCCCCCGTGATTTATCTTGGGCTGCCGTTCGTTATTGAATAACCTGCGCCCAATCCCTTGCATTGAGGGGAAGGTATAAACACGAGGCGAACTCATGATCCGAGCGAAACATTCCGTTCTCTTTCTGGCCGGCGCATCGCTGCTGACGGCCGCGGCCTGCACCGATCCCGGCGCGGTCGGCACCACCGACCCAAATCAGAAAACCAAACAGGGCGCGCTGTTGGGCGGCGTTCTGGGGGCCGGCCTGGGGGCCATCGTCAGCGATGACAGGGGCAAGGGCGCCCTGATCGGCGGCGCGCTTGGCGCGGCTGGCGGCGCGGCGTACGGCAACATGCTGGACAAACAAGAGGCGGAACTGCGCCAGCAGCTGGACAACGACCGGGTGCGTATCACCAATACCGGTGACCGCCTGATCGTGACCATGCCGCAGGACATCCTGTTCGATGTGGACAGCTCGACCGTGCGGCCCGGCCTGCGCGGCGATCTGATGACCGTGGCCAGCAGCCTGCGCGACTACCCCGATTCCACCGTTCAGGTGGTCGGCCACACCGACAACACGGGCGACGCGGCCTATAACCAGCGCCTGTCGGAACGTCGCGCCAATGCGGTGGCCGATGTGCTGATGGAGGGCGGCGTCTCCTATGGCCGCATCCAGACCTATGGCCGGGGCGAAAACCAGCCGGTCGCGGACAACCTGACCGAAGCGGGCAAGGCCCAGAACCGCCGTGTGGAAATCGTGATCCTGCCGAACGCGGCCTGATCCGATCCACGGATGCAATAAAAAACCCCGGCAGGAGCAACACCTGCCGGGGTTTTCATTTCAATATGTCGGCGTTTGTCAGCGGGCTTCGATCATCTCGGCCTGCTTGACGATCACCTCGGCCTGCTTGATCGAAGCGATATCGACCAGACGGCCCTTGTAAGTGGTCGCACCTTCGCCGCGCGCCTTGGCCTCTTCCATGGCTTGCAGGATTTCGCGGGCTTCCTGAACGGCCTCGGCGGATGGGGTGAACACCTCGTTGGCCAATGCGATCTGCTTGGGATGGATCGCCCATTTTCCGACCATACCCAGCGTGGCCGAACGCAGCGCCTGCGCGCGGAAGCCGTCATCGTCCGAGAAATCCCCGAACGGGCCGTCCACCGGCAGCAACCCGTGGGTGCGGCAGGCGGCGACGATGGCGGTCTGCGCCCAGTGCCATGGGTCGGACCAGTATTTCTCGCCCTCGCGGATCATGTAGTAGTTTTCCTGCGTTCCGCCGATGCCGGTGGTGGCCATGCCCATCGACGCGGCAAAGTCGGCAGCGCCAAGGCTCATGGCTTGCAGGCGCGGGCTGGCGGCGGCGATTTCCTCGACATGGGCGATACCAGCGGCGGATTCGATGATCACCTCGAAGCTGATCGGTTTGGTGCGACCCTTGGCGGCCTCGATCGAGGTCACCAGAGCATCGACCGCATAGATATCCCCGGCGCACCCGACCTTGGGGATCATGATCTGATCCAGCCGGTCGCCGGTCTGTTCCAGCAGGTCGACGACATCGCGATACCAGAACGGCGAATCCAGCCCGTTGATGCGAACCGACAGGTACTTGTTGCCCCAGTCCACGGTGTTGATCGCCTCGATGGCCTGTTTGCGGGCCATGTCCTTGTCCGTCGGGGCGACGGAATCTTCGAGGTCGATATTGATGACGTCGGCGGCGCTGCCGGCCATCTTCTCGAACAGTTTGGCATTCGAGGCCGGGCCGAACAACTGGCAACGGTTCGGACGGGCAGGAGCGGGAGGTTGCAGGCGGAAACTCATTTTGCGTGGCCTCTTTTCAAAAGTTGCACGAAAGGTCGCCTGATCGGTATATAATTGCACGTCGACCTGCAACCGGGTTTTGTGATGCAATGCAGCATGACCGGAATGCGCCCGCAGGATACTTCACGTCTAATGCGCTGAATCCATGAGATAAACCCTGCCTGCAAGCGGCCGATATAATGTCAGTACAGCATTGGCGCCGGATGCGGCGGCGCAGCATATTGCCCGATCCTGCGCTTATCAGCGCCCGATAACCTATTTCACGACGCGCAATGGGCGCAATCGCAGGTAAGCGACATTTTTTGTCGCAAAGTGAGGGGCCATTGTGGATGGTCCGTGTGACCCCATACATATGCAACGCGCATTGATCGATAACTGGGCGCTGTTCGCCGGCATCCTGATGCTGATGGTGGCCAACGGGCTGATGATGACCTTGTTGACGATCCGGGGGTCGGAGCTTGGGTTTTCATCGACAGTGGTCGGGATCATGCAGGCCGGGTATCCGGCCGGGGCCCTGATCGGTACGGTGATCGCGCCCAGAATGATCGAAGGGTCGGGCCATGTGCGGGCCTTTGCGGCCCTGGCCTCGCTGTGTTCGATCTCGGCAATCATTCACCTGTTGACCGACGACCCCTACACCTGGACGGCAATGCGGGTTCTGGCCGGGTTCTGTTTTCCGGGGCTTTACGTGATCACCGAAAGCTGGCTCAACGGAGAGGTCGAGAACCATCAGCGCGCCCAGGTCCTTTCCGTTTACTTCTTTGCGCAGTTCGGAGGGCAAGCCTTTGGCACCGCCCTGATCGGGGTGCCGGGGGCCTCGGTCACGGTGTTGTTCGGCACCGTATCGATCCTGATTTCACTGTCGATCGTGCCGCTTCTTCTGACGGCGGGTGACCCGCCGGACTATGAGGTACCCGAGCGTATGCCGATGCGCAGCCTGTTCAGGATTTCGCCCATCGCGGTGATCGGGTCGATCCTGTCCGGCGCGACGATGGGGGCGCTGTTTGCCTCGGGGCCGCTTTACGGGCTGGATCTCGGCATGACGCGTGGCCAGGCGGCGGGGATTTCGGTGGCGCTGACGCTGGCCGGAGCGGTCGCGCAGTATCCTGCCGCCTATGTCGCGGACCGGTTCGACCGGCGCGGGGCCCTGATCGGCTTGTCGGCGATCGGGTGTCTTGTGGTGGTTTACTCGTTGTTGCAATCCGGCGAGGCCGCACTGACCCTGCGGTTCGCGATCATGTCGGCGGCCTGTGTGCCGGTGTATTCGGTCTGTCTTGCCCATGCCAACGACCAGTTGCGGCGATCTCAGGTGGTGGCCGCCGGGGGCGCCATGGCGTTTTCGCTGAATCTTGGCCTGTTTTTCGGGGTGTTCTCGGGTCCGGCGATCATGGACCTGATGGGGCGGACGGGGTTGATGCTGTATCTGCTGTTGCTTTTTGGGCTGACCCTTTTGATCACGTTGCTGCGCCGGGTCCAGAGGGAAAGCCCGGAAGAGACCGGAAAGGTCGTCACCGTGGGCAGCTTTGGCCAGCCACAGACCGCCTATTGGAGCGCCGAGACCATGGTAGCCGAGGGTCAGGAGGATGATGCGGGAGAATCTTCGGAATAATCTTGATATAGTCGAAAGTTATTGCTCTCTTTGTGCAAAGAGTCGGAATTTCGGTAGAATTTAGCGCCGTTCACGTCGCAAGCTGCGTCTGAAACCGTGATTCCCCCGCTTCGAAAGGTGCTGCCATGATCGAGACCCCTTATCTGCTGTTTCTGGGCGATGCCCCCGATATGCTGGCTGCCAAGGTGGCCATCGGTATCCGCGACTGGCGCCCCGAAAACGCCGTGGGGCAATTGCGGCTGGAGGGCTGCGGCGCCGATCTGGGCCTGACCGACATGACCCTGGCCGAAGCCAGGGCCGCCGGTGCCAAGACGCTGGTGATCGGCGTGGCCAACCGGGGCGGCGTGATTTCCAAGGAATGGAAAAAGGTTCTGGTCACCGCCCTCGAGGAAGGGTTCGACCTTGCCGCCGGGTTACATAACCTGCTGCGCGACGAACCCGATCTTGTCGCCGTGGCCGAGGCCACAGGCCGCGCCCTGCATGACGTGCGCGTTCCCGAGGTGGATTACCCCATCGCCGACGGCAAGAAACGGCGCGGCAAGCGCTGCCTGCCGGTGGGAACCGACTGTTCGGTGGGCAAGATGTACACCGCCATGGCGATGGAACGCGACATGCACGAGCGCGGGATGAAGGCCACCTTCCGCGCTACCGGCCAGACCGGCATCCTGATCACCGGCGACGGCGTGCCGCTGGATGCGGTGATTGCCGATTTCATGGCCGGGTCGGTGGAGTGGCTGACCCCCGACAACGACGAGGATCACTGGGACCTGATCGAAGGTCAGGGCAGCCTGTTCCACGTTTCGTTTTCCGGCGTGACCATGGCGCTGATCCATGGCGGGCAGCCCGATGCGCTGATTCTGTGCCACGAACCCACCCGCGCCCATATGCGCGGTCTGCCGGAATACACCCTGCCGTCGCTCGAAGATCTGCGCGACACCGCCCTGCCGCTGGCCCGCATCGCCAACCCGGCCTGCGTGGTGGCGGGCGTTTCGGTGAACACCCAGCACATGAGCGAAGACGAGGCCCGCGCCTATCTGGCCGAGGTCGAAGAGCGCATGGACCTGCCCGCGACCGATCCGTACCGCTTTGGCGCGGCCAGGCTGGTGGACGCGCTGGACGCCCTGTGATCTGATCGCAGCACCCGGAGGCGTCCGGTGGATGCCTCCGGCGGGGATATTTGGAGCAAGAAGAAGGGTGGGAGCGTGGAAATTTCAGTGGCCCGCGATGTGTTCCGGCTGGCGCAGGTTTTTACCATCAGCCGTGGCTCGCGCAGCGAAGCACAGGTGCTGACCGTGCGGATCAGCGACGGTGACGTGACCGGCTGGGGCGAATGCGTGCCCTATGCCCGGTATGAGGAAACGCTGGACAGCGTGACCGCCCAGATTGAAAGCCTGCCCGCCCGGTTCAACCGGACCGAATTGCAGGGGCTGCTGCCCGCCGGGGCCGCGCGCAACGCTGTGGATTGCGCCCTGTGGGATATCGAGGCGAAACGCGCGGGCAAGCGCGTGTGGGAACTGGCCGGGCTGCCCGCCCCGACCCCTGAAATCACCGCCTATACCCTGTCGCTGGACACGCCTGAAAAGATGCGCGAACAGGCCGCCCGAAACGCGCACCGTCCGCTGCTCAAGATCAAGCTGGGCACGCCCGACGACATGCCCCGCGTCGAAGCCGTGCGCGCGGGCGCGCCGGATGCGCGCATCATCGTGGACGCCAACGAGGGCTGGAGCGCCGATGTCTATGCCGATCTGGCCCCGCATCTGGTGCGCCTTGGCGTCAGCCTTGTCGAACAACCCCTGCCCGCAGGCGATGACGAGGCCCTGCGCGGGATCGAGCGCCCTCTGCCCGTCTGCGCCGACGAGGCCTGCCATGACCGCGACAGCCTGCCGGGGCTGAAGGGCAAGTATGACGTGATCAACATCAAGCTCGACAAGACCGGCGGCCTGACCGAGGCGCTGGCGCTGCGCGAGGCCGCGCTGGCGCAGGGCTACAAGGTGATGGTCGGCTGCATGGTGGGCAGTTCGCTGGCGATGGCGCCGGCGGTGCTGGTGGCGCAGGGCGCGATGGTGACAGACCTTGACGGCCCGCTTTTATTGGCCGAAGACCGCGAGAACGCTTTGACATTCGACGAGGCCGGGGTGCATCCGCCGACGGCCGATCTTTGGGGATAACGCCATGCGCACTGTTTACGTGAACGGAACCTACCTGCCGGAAACCGAAGCCACGGTTTCGATCTTTGACCGGGCCTTTCTGATGGCCGACGGGGTCTATGAAGTGACCAGCGTTCTGGGCGGCAAACTCATTGATTTCGAAGGACATCTGGCGCGGCTCGAACGTTCGCTGAGCGAGTTGGACATCAGGAAGCCCGCAGTGTTCGACGATCTGCTGGAGATTCATCGCGAACTGGTGAAGGTCAACGGGATCGAGGACGGTCTGGTGTATCTCCAGATGACGCGGGGCAGTGACGGGGACCGGGATTTCGCCTTTCCCGATCCCGAGACGACCGAGCCGACCGTGGTGCTGTTCACCCAGTCGAAACCCGGCCTCGCCAACAGCCCGCAGGCCGAAAAAGGGTTGAAAATCATTAGCATAGACGACATTCGCTGGGGCCGTCGCGACATCAAGACAGTGCAGCTTCTGTATCCCTCGATGGGCAAGATGATGGCCAAGAGGGCGGGGTGCGACGATGCCTGGCTGGTCGAGGACGGGCATGTGACCGAAGGCACCAGCAACAACGCCTATATCGTCAAGGGCGGCAAGATCATCACCCGTCAGCTGAGCAACGATATCCTGCACGGCATCACCCGCGCCGCCGTTCTGCGGTTCGCGAAAGAGGCGCAAATGACTGTGGAAGAACGGTTTTTCACCGTCGACGAGGCAAAACAGGCCGACGAGGCATTCGTCACCTCGGCCAGCGCCTTCGTCATGCCGGTGGTGGAAATCGACGGGCAAAGCGTGGGTGACGGCACGCCGGGGCCGGTCGCGAAACGACTGCGCGAAATCTATCTGGAAGAGAGCCTGAAAGCGGCGATCTGAGACAGCCCGCGTTTCGTACGTTTTGTACGACGTGTACGCGGGTTTTGTACGAAAATCGGGGGGTATGCGGAAATTTGCGTCCATCGTGGACGCATCGCCGCGCGGCGCGACCGGTTTTCCCGCTGTTAACCCGCTGCGGGCAGGCTGACCGGGTCATGCCAAAGGAGCGCCGATGTTCATACGGGTCAACAGCCGCAAACTGCGCAAAAACCGGGGCGCCTATCTGGATCACGTCATGGCGACCACCTGACGATCACCCGCCACGGGCGCGAACAGGTGGCGCTGATCCCGGCGGCAGACCTGCACCGGCTGGAAGAGGTGGAACCCGAGACATCGGGCGAGGCCGACGGATGACGGTGATCACGAGACAGAAACCGGAGGCCGCCGCGCAGTGCCATGCGGACCGGGAGAGGCGGCGACCGGGCACGTATCGAACCCATGCTCCGGTTTGCAACGATGATTGAGAGCCTGAATGGAGTCGAAGGGCTGTTTGAAACCGATTGTGTTGAAAAAGTCGGTGTGCTGCGAAGAAGTAGCAAATCTGCCGAACATCCTCCCGCGAAAGCTCCGTCGCTCAAACACAGTTTGCCCAAGGGCGACATGCGGGAACGCTGTTCCAAAATTTTGAGGCGATTTTCAGGTTGCAGAGTTTTTCAACAGAATCAGCCCAGATTGATGGATGCTGCAGGGCGCGCGAACGACCGCTCTGAAGAGGCCGCCGTTTCAAATGACGCCACAAACTGTGATAATGGGCATCGCACCAATTGATTGCAGGGAGAAATTCGAGCGATGGCAAAGTTTGCGAACCACGACGAGTACATCGAAGCAGCGCCGGAGCAATTTCATGATCTTCTTGTGCAGTTGCGTGCCCGATTGGCAGAAGCTCTTCCAGACGCTGACGAAGTGATCATGTACGACATGCCTGGGTTCGGTTTTGGAAAGGACGTTGTTGCCGGATACGCCGCCTTCAGCAATCAATGCGGTCTCTATGTAAGCAAAGGGGCCATAGCAGCCCACGCCGACGAGATCGCTGCTGCTGGACTTAAAGCGACTAAGACTGGTGTTACATTTTCGGCGAAGAAGCCCATCCCTGATGACTTGATTTCAAAGCTGGCTCTTGCATCTCGCGAGGAGTTGGGCGTTTAGCCCTCCCAACATACAAGATCGGTCTTTGGCCGGATCGTCACCAACGGCAGCTTTGTCCCACGGTGCCCCGCTCAGGCAAGCCGCGGCGAAGGTCGGGCGCGAGCCCATACTTCCAATTGCTGCGCGAAGTACGAATGGCCGCTATGGCCAATCAATCCAATTGGCACCGAACGGTGTGATTTCAGCTTGTTAACCGGACTCCCGGAAAATGCCCCCCGTTCATTCGGATGCGGCGTGGGTCATGGAAACGAAGTTTACTCAATTTCTGAGGTCGGGTGGGAGCGGCGGTTACGTGTTGTCGAGGGGCACGCGTGGGATGCTCGCGCGCCCGCTATCGCGCAAAGCAGATATCCCCGGCCTTGCCGCTTTGCAGCAGAGGTTTGCCACCAATCTGGACTTTGCGGATCAGATCAACGTTGACCTCCTGCTGCGATTCACGCGCGACGGATTTGAAGCCCCTCTTTCCTTCGGCGACTTGGCGGATGTTTCCGGCGACAAAAACGCTGCGATGCAGGCGTGGTCGGAACGGCTGGAAACGATCTGGGCTGACCATGGCGAGCGGCCAAGTCGCTTCAACTCCGTCCGTCGTGCGATGGAAGAAAACCTGATCACGTCATTCTCCGGGCTGATCAATGAACGCAGGCAACGCGCCCTTGGAATTGATCAGTATATCTGGCGGTCCCGTGATGACGACAAAGTGCGCCACAAACATGCAGAGCATGACGACAAGGTCTTTGATTGGGACAATCCGCCCGAAACCGGCCATCCCGGACAAGCCTATAACTGCCGGTGTTTTGCCGAACCATACCTCCTTGATGAACCGGATTGTGAGCCTGATTTCGTCGCGGCTCAGGGGCGGGCCGATCAGGGAACAGGGCGGACCTTGGGAAGATCACCTCGAGCGATTGGGCGGGCTGGGAGAGCGTACACCTGACAACTTCAAGACCTTCGACTTCTGGGACGGCGATGCAGGCATTGCGACCAGCGCAAAGACGATAGACACGCGTGCACCGGGATATGTGGACCGACCGAGCCGTCTCTATGGTGCTTTGAAGCGTTACATCGACCAAATTGACAGCTTCGAATACGACAACAAGAAGGGCATCGAAATCAACGCGGACGACATCACCCTCAAACGCCTAGAACTCGCCGTGCCCGACGGCACCACCCCGGAACAGTTTACCCAAATTCAACGGGCGATAGACTACGCTGAGAGTTTGGGGATCGACGTAAATGTAAGGCAAATCCAATGAGAAAAGTGCTTACTTTCGAAGAACAAAGAGCGAAAGCTCTCGCAGAGGCGGCTGAGCGGAAAAAACGCGCCAAGCCTCCCAAAGAGCGTAAAAGTGCCTATGTCACGGGCTATCGCAAATTTACGGAAATCGCCTCCCAAGCGGTTTATGGGGCCTCGTATCCAGACCCCAAGGGATACCATCAATATTTGTTGCCAGACCTAACGGCTCTGGAGATCGGCGGTCACGCGCGGGCCGCCCTCTTGGCCAGCCGGTTCATTACGCCAGAACATCCAGAGTGGGATGACGTCATCCGTTTTCCAACAAAGGAAGAATTCAAAGCGTGGGAAGAGGCAGACAAGGCGCGCGCTGGTGTCAAGACGCTGAAAGCGCTGTTTAACGGTGCGGGCCATGTTTCGTTGAAATTGCGGGACGGCAAAATCGCAATCAAGCCAACGCGCTATCGCGGACATGGTCACTGGGAGGGCATTCGCGGCCATGAAGATACGGTCTTGCCGGAAGACGTGTCGGACGAAGCGTTTGGCAAGGCCATTCTGGAGGCGCTGGAGGTGAGCCGATCGGCGTAGGTCTTCAATGGAAATGCGCCAGTTAAAGCAGACCTTGGAGCAGGTGCAGCGAAGTCACACTTTGTTCCGCATATCAGCCATCGGCACCATGCCCGGCTGTTGTCTGGATTGTGCCCGCAGAGGTTTTTCCCACTTGCGCGAAACAGCGCCGAAGGCGCCGCGCATCGCCGGGCCGCCTGCACGGGCTGGCGATTGGGTGAGGATGGTGCGCCGCTTTGATCTCTTTCGGATTTGGCAGGCATAAACCGCAAAGAATGGCCGTTTGATCGCCATCCCGCGGCCCGACGATGCGCGGCTTGCCTGATGACCACGTCACTACCCCAGCAGGTACAGCCCGCCATAGAGCGTGGATGCGCCGAGGAAAATCGCCAGCAGCATGTTGCGCGTCACGATGCCCGCGATGATCGTGACCAGCGCCGCCGCCATGCGCGGCGCATCCGGCACGCCGCCCGTCGCCTCGGGCCAGACCACCAGCGGGGCCACCAGCCCCGGCAGAACCGCCACCGCCGTATAGCGCAGGTGCCGCAGAATCCACGGCGGCAGGGGCCGGTCCCCGATCAGCCCGAGAAAGGCAAAGCGCAGCGTGAAACTGCCCAGCCCCAGCAGGATCATCACCAGCCACAATTCGCCCTTGTCGATCATGATCCGCTCCTTTCTGCCCGGCGGCTGTCGATCAGTTCCACCTGCGCCCCGGCCATCATGCCCAACAGCCCCGCCACCAGCAGGCCCAGGTTATAGGGCAGGAAGGCAAAGATCAGCGCCGTCGCCACCGAAACGAACCCCGCCGCCACATGGGCACGGGTGCGCATCATCGGCCCGATCAGCGCCAGGAACATGATCGGAATCGCGAAATCCAGCGCGAAACTTTCGGGAATCGCCTGCCCCACCACCGCGCCGACACCGGTGAACAGGTACCACGGCGGACAGACCGGCGCGGCGACGCCGAAGAAATAGATCAGCCGCTGCTTCACCGTCCATTCGCGCCGCGCGTCGAATTTCAGGATCGAACAGGCATAGGTCTGATCGACGATGAAATAGGCCGCCCAAGCGCGCTGCGCCAATGTCGCCTTGCCCAGGTAAGGCACCAGAGAGGCCGAATACATCGCCATCCGCAGATTGACCGCCAGCGACGAAATCAGCACGATCAGAGTCGGCGCGTCGTTGCGCATCAGCTCGATCGCCGTGAACTGCGCCGCGCCCGCGATCACCAGAAACGAAAATGTCACCGCTTCGAACACGTTCAGGCCCGCTTCGGCAGCGACGACTCCGAACAGGGTTGAAAACGGGACCATCACCAGAATGAACGGCGCACTGTCCCGAACACCCTGAAAGAAGATGGATTTCGAACTTTCCGTCGGCACGGCATCGTCCTAGATTGGTTGCAATGCCAACGGCCTAGACCGAACCCGCAGGAGATGCAATTGGCCACCACCGACGATCTGTCCGGCTACATCATCGCGCCCGATCCGAACGCCCCGCGCCTGACCCGCGCGGTGGACGGCGTCGATCACGAGGGCCGCCCCGCGCATATTTCCGTGGTCGAGGAACGCCCGCTGACCATTTTCCTCAATGGGCAGGAAATCGTCACCGCCATGACCATCGGCGATTACCCGGAATACCTGGCGCTCGGCTTCCTGCGCAATCAGGGCATGCTGCGCGCCGATGAAACCGTGCATCGCGTGGAGTATGACGACGACCTCGAAACCGTCGTCGTGCGCACCGACGGGCAAACGACGTATGAGGAAAAGCTCAGGAAAAAGACCCGCACCAGCGGCTGCGCCGTGGGCACGGTGTTCGGCGACATGATGGAGGGGCTGGAGCAGGTCACGCTGCCCGATACGCAGGTCAGAACCTCGGACCTCTACGCGCTGGCCGCCACCATCAACCGCACGCCGTCGCTCTATCTTCAGGCCGGGGCGATTCATGGCACGGTGCTGTGCGCGGGTGACCGCCCGCTGGTCTATATGGAGGACGTGGGCCGCCACAACGCCGTCGACAAGATCGCCGGATGGATGTTCTCCGAAGGCGTCGCGCCGGGTGACAAGCTGCTTTACACCACCGGGCGGCTGACCTCGGAAATGGTGATCAAGACGGCGCTGATGGGCATCCCCGTTCTGGCCTCGCGCTCGGGGTTCACCGCATGGGGCGTGGAAATCGCGCGGCAGGTGGGCCTGACCCTGATCGGCCGGATGCGCGGCAGGCGTTTCGTCTGCCTGTCCGGCGAAGAGCGTCTCTTGCGCGATGCCGACCCGTCCGGCATCCCCGACGAGGACAGCAAACACCGCCGCAAGGGCGCCCCGACATGAGCCGACCGCTTGGCGTGATCCTGGCCGGGGGGCAGGCGACCCGCATGGGCGGGGGCGACAAGGGGCTGCTGCCGCTTGGCGACGGCACGATCCTGTCCCATGTGATCGACCGGCTCGCGCCGCAGGTGGCGGGGCTTGCGCTCAACGCCAATGGCGACCCGGCGCGCTTTGACGCCTGCAATCTGCCCGTCCTGCCCGACAGCATCGCCGATTTCCCCGGCCCTCTGGCCGGTGTCCTCGCCGGGCTCGACTGGGCCGCCGTGCAGGGCGCCGGGACCATCGTCACCGTCGCCGCCGACACGCCGTTTTTCCCCCGCGATCTGGTCGCGCGCCTGCTCGAGGTGGCGCAGGACATGACCCACCCGCTGGTTCTGGCCGCCACCCCGCGCCCGGACAACGAACGCACCAGATCGCTCAGCCGCTCGGGCCTGATTCGTCACCCCACCTTCGGCCTCTGGCCGGTGGCCCTGCGCGACGATCTGCGCGCCGCGCTGAACGACGGGCTGCGCAAGGTGGTGCTGTGGACCGAAAAACACGATGGCCGCGAGGCCCTGTTCGACGATCCCGGCGACCCTTTCTTCAACGTCAACACCCCCGAAGACCTGCAACAGGCGCGGGCCATGCGAAAGGACAGCGCATGAACGTCTACGGCGTCGTCGGCTGGAAGAACGCCGGCAAGACCGGGCTGATGGAACGCCTCGTGACCGAGATCACCGGGCGCGGAGTCAGCGTATCCACCGTGAAACACGCCCATCACAGCTTTGACGTGGACCGCCCCGGCAAGGACAGCCACCGCCACCGCGTCGCCGGCGCAACCGAGGTGTTGCTGGCCTCGCGCAACCGTTTCGCGCTGATGCATGAATTGCGCGACGATGCCGAACCGGCGCTGAGCGCGCTGTTGCAGAAACTCGCCCCCGTCGATCTGGTGCTGATCGAAGGCTACAAGCGCGACAGCCACCCCAAGATCGAGGCCCACCGCGCCGTCACCGGCAATCCGCTGATCGCGCCCGGCGATCCCACCGTGCGCGCCGTGGCCAGCGATACGCCGCTCGATCTGGACCGCCCCGTGTTCGACCTGAACGACACCGCGGCGATTGCCGATTTCATCCTGTCCGAGGTCGGGCTGTGACCCGGTTCGACCGCGTTGCCTTGCCCGCTTGCCCCGGCCCGCGCTGCGCGCCATGCTGGACATAACCGCACCTGAGGAGGGCTGGATTATGGGCCTTGGTCCCGAGGATACGCCGAACCGCGCCGCAGGCGCTGACCGCCTGCAACCTCCGCCCCTGCGCGACGATTGTTTTGCCCTGCCCGCCGGGGTGGACTGGACCCCGGTGGACGACGCGCTGGCGCTGTTGCGCGACCGGCTGCACCCGGTGGTGGGCCATGAGGTCCTGCCGCTCATGCAGGCGCAGGGCCGCGTTCTGGCCGAAGACGTGATCGCGCGCCGCTCCAACCCGCCGCAGCCCAACACGGCGGTCGACGGCTATGGCTTCGCCCATGCTACGCTGCCGCCGGGCGATCCGGTGCTGCCGCTGGTGCAGGGGCGCGCCGCCGCCGGGGGGCCCTTCGACGGGGCCGTGCCGCCGGGCCACGCCATCCGGGTGCTGACCGGCGCGGCGCTGCCCGATGGGGTCGATACCGTCATCCTTCAGGAAGACGTGACCGCCTCGGAGACCGAAATCGCCTTTCGCTCCGGCATCAGGCCGGGCGCCAACACCCGCAACGCGGGCGAAGACGTGGCGGAGGGCGACACGATCCTGAGCACGGGCCGCACCCTGACCCCTGCCGATCTGGCGCTGGTCTCGGCCACCGGCCTGTCGGACCTGCCCGTGCATCACCGCCTGCGCGTCGCCGTGATCTCGACCGGCGATGAACTGGTCGAGCCGGGCACCCCCGCCGCGCCGGGCCAGATATTCGACGCCAACCGCCCGATGCTTCTGGCGCTGGCGCGGCAATTCGGGTTCGACACGCTCGATCTGGGCCGCATTCCCGACGACCGCACGGCCCTGCGCGCGGCGTTCGATCGCGGGGCGCAACAGGCCGACCTGATCCTGACCTCCGGCGGCGCCTCCGCGGGCGACGAGGATCACGTTTCGGCTTTGCTGAACGAAACCGGCGCAATGGCCGAATGGCGCATCGCCGTCAAACCGGGCCGCCCGCTGGCCCTGGGGATGTGGGCCGGAACCCCGGTCTTCGGCCTGCCCGGCAACCCGGTGGCGGCGCTGGTCTGTACGCTGATCTTCGCCCGCCCCGCCATGGCCCGCCTTGCCGGGGCGGGCTGGCACCGCCCGCAGGGCTTCACCCTTCCCGCCGCCTTCACCAAGACCAAGAAACCGGGACGGCGCGAATACCTGCGCGCGCGCATCCGCGACGGCCGCGCCGAGGCGTTCAAATCCGAAGGCTCCGGGCGCATCAGCGGCCTCAGCTGGGCCGACGGCCTGATCGAACTGCCCGACGGCCCGCTGGAGATCACCCCCGGCACCCCGGTCACCTTCCTGCCCTTCACCAGCTTCCTGTAAAAAGTCGGGCTTTTCTTCTTGCCGGAAGTATCCCGAAACCTGTCACATAGTTTTATCATCCCACCCGTGCTGCCCTTCGCTGCACGATGCGGGAACAGCGGCTGTGCGGGATGGGGTGGATGTTGCCTCGCCCGGACTCAAGGCGCGCCCTGCGCGCCGCCGGGCATCGCCCGACCGCCCCCCGGGCGGGCGATCCTGCATCGGCAGCCCACCGAACTACCGTTGGATGCGACCTCACCATAAATCGCCATCGAAAGACCGGCGCTCGCCCACCCGCGGTCGGGCGATGCCCGGCGCACAAAGCCGTCCTCGGACTCACACCCGCCATTCACCACACCTCCCACGATTGTCCACTTGCAGTCCTGGCGTGGGCCGCTGGCGCTCCATCCTCAATAAAATGGAGAAACGCTGTCGAAAATGGGAGCTCTATATATCGCGGTTCATATCCGGGAGATCGTTTCAGCCCCGAACAGACAGCGCCCCCGAACCGCTCAGACCCCGACGTAACGCTCCACGATGCCGTGATCCGCGCGCAGGGCGTCGGCCTCCATCACCTCGCCGTTGCGCCCGGTTTCGATAAAGGCCACCCGGTCGGCCACGGACAGCACCGCATCGACGCGCTGTTCCACCAGCAACACGGCCACGCCCGCATCGCGCATCTGCACGATCACCTGACGGATCGCCTCGATCATCGAGGGCTGCAAGCCCTCGGTCGGCTCGTCCAGCAACAGCACCTTGGGCCGCAGGCACAGGGCGCGGGCGGTGGCCAGCATCTGTTGTTCTCCCCCCGACAGGGTCTGCGCGGGCTGCGCCATGCGCTCGCGCAGGCGCGGGAACAGGTCCAGCACCTCCTCCAGCGTGTCCCGCCCCGAGCCGCGCGCGCGCAGCCCGATCTCAAGGTTCTGCGCCACGCTCAGCCCGGCAAACAGCCGCCGCCCCTGCGGCACGTATCCGATCCCGGCCTTCGGCACCTCATGGGCGGGCAGGCGGCCGATGTCCTGCCCGTCCAGCATCACGCGCCCCGCCATCAGCGGCAACAGCCCCATGATCGCCTTCATGCAGGTGGTTTTGCCCGCACCGTTGCGGCCCAGCAAACAGACGATCTCGCCCGCCGCCACGTCCAGCGAAAAGCCCTGCAACACCCGGCCCCCGCCATAGCCCGCGTCGATTGCCTCCAGCCTCAGCATCAGCCCGCCTCCGTGCCCAGATAGGCCGCCTGCACGGCGCGGTTTTCGTGAATCTCCTGTGGCGTGCCCTCGGCCAGAACCTCACCGAAATTCAGCACCGTCACCCGGTCGGCCACGTCCCAGACGACGCGCATGTTGTGCTCGATCAGCAAAACGGTGGTCTGGCCGCGCAAGCCCCCGATCAGCCCGGTAAAGCGCGCGATTTCGCCCTCGGACAGCCCCTGTGTCGGCTCGTCGAGGATCAGCAGGCGCGGGGCCTGCGCCAGCCCCATGGCGATTTCCAGCAGGCGCTGGTGCCCGTAGCTGAGGTTGCCCGCCTCCTCCCCGGCGCGCTCTTCCAGCCCGACCTGCGCCAGCGCCTCGTGCACGGCACTGTCGACATGACCGCCCGCCAGCCGCCGCCGCGCCGCCAGCGCCACGTTCTCGCGCACGCTCAGCCGCGCGAAAACCGAGGTGATCTGGAACGTATAGGCCATGCCCAGCCCGATCCGTTTATGCGCGGGCAGGGCGGTGATGTCGCGCCCGTCAAAAGCCACCGTGCCCGAGGATGGCGCGATCCGCCCGCAGATCATGCCGACCAGCGTCGTCTTGCCCGCACCGTTGGGGCCGATCAATGCGCGCACCTCGCCCACCGTCAGGTCGAGGTCCACGTCCGAGACCGCGACCAGCCCGTCGAAATGCTTCGACAGCGCGCGCGTGGACAACAGCGCGCTCATGGCAGCCCCCTCCAGACCCGGCGGCGCACCTCGCCCGCCAGCCCCTGCGGCGCGAACAGCGTCAGAGCCACCAGAACCACGCCCGCGATCAGCATATAGGCCGTGGTCACGCCCGAACTCAGGTCGATCAGGTAGAACATGAACAGCGTGCCGATGAACGGGCCCAGCACCGTGCCCGCCCCGCCCAGCAACACCCATAACAGCGGGAAGATCGAATATTGCACACTGGCAAAACTCGCCCCCGCATAGCCGAAGAGCAGCCCATAGGCCGCCCCGGCAGCGGCCGAGATCGTCCCCGACACCACCATCGCGCCCAGCTTGTGCACATAGGTGTCATAGCCCAGCATCTGCACCCGGTCCTCGTTTTCGCGGATCGCCACCAGAACCCGGCCAAAGGGCGCGCGCACCATCCACAGGCTCAGGCTCAGGCTGATCGCGAACAGCCCGAAGGCCGCGAAATAGCGGTTCACCGGATCGCTCAGGTTGATCCCCCACAACATGCGCTGCGCGGTCTGGATCACGAACCCCTCGTCGCCGCGCGTGTACTCCCCGAAATAGAGGATCGTCAGGTATCCCGCCTGCGCGAACATCAGCGTCACGATCATGAAGGCCACGCCGGTCGTGCGCAGCGCCAACAGCGCCAGCGCGCCGGATATCAGCGCGCCCGCCACCACCCCGGCCAGAAACGCCGGGGCAGGGGACAGCCCGCCATACTGGATGCCAAGCCCCATGGCGTACATGCCCGCGGCAAAGAACAGGGCATGCCCGAGGCTCAACAGGCCGGTATAGCCGAACAGGATGTTATAGCCGATGGCATAGCTGGCCAGCACCATGATCCGCGCCAGATTGCCGTGATGATAGGCGGGCAGGACAAACTGCGCCGCGAACAGCACCGCCAGCAGCCCGCCATGCAGGGCAAGGATGCGCGCCGTCTGCCGGGTCATGGCGCGCGTGTCCCGAACAATCCGTTGGGCCGGAACACCAGCACCAGCCCGACCAGAAGCGTCGCGAGGATCTTCGCCAGCGTGGGCGAGAAGAACACCGAGATGATCCCGTCGCTCAGCCCGATCAGAATGGCGGCGACCACCGTGCCGGGCAGCGATCCCAGCCCGCCGATGATCACGACGATGAACGACAACAACAGCGGATCGGCCCCCATCAGGTAATGCGCCTGCTGGATCGGCACGATCAGCACCGCAGCCAGCGCCGCCAGCCCCGCGCCGATGCCGAAGACCAGCGCATAGACCTTTTCCACCGGGATGCCGAAGGCCAGCGCCATGTCGCGATCCGCCTGCGTGGCGCGCATCAGCAACCCGATGCGCGTGCGCGCCATCATCGCCCAGACCCCGCCCAGCACCGCCGCCGCCGCGCCGATCACCGCCAGCTTGTAGGTGGTGGTGGACAGCCCCCAGGGGTAATACATCTCCCATCCCGTTTCGGTGCGCCCGATCCAGGGCAGGGCAAGGCGCTGGTTGAACGGGGCCTCGACGGGCCGGGCATCGGGGCCATAGGTCATCAGGGTCAGTTGTTGCAGGATATAGAGCAGCCCGATGGTGGCGACGATGGTGCGCTCGGGGTCATACTCCAGCCGCTTGAGGATCGTCATGTCGGCAGCGGCGGCAATCGTCCCCACCACCAGCGGCGCGATCACCAGGGCGGCGGCAAAGCCCATCGCGGGAGGCCCGCCGATACTGTTGGCCACCCACCACGCGATCACCGCGCCCAGCATGAAGAATTCCCCATGCGCGATGTTCACCACCCGCATGACGCCAAAGACCAGCGACAGCCCGACAGCGGTCAGCGCCAGCACGGCGGCGGTGACCGCCCCTTCGAGGCTGGCCAGCAGGATATAAGGGCCCAGTTCCATATCGCGCCTAGGGATGCCCCGGTACGCGCGTCAGGGCAAGGGCAAAGGCAGGTTGCGGACAGTTTGGCGCGGATCGTGCTGGAAAATCGCGCGGTTGGGCGGGGGCAGAGCGGGCCTTGAGGTTCCCGATGCCAGAGCCGTGCGAAAACTGCGGTCATCGCCTTCGCGCGGAGTCAAGGCCGCAGGCCGCCGCGCGATCGCCGACCCGCCCCCACGGGGCGGCGATTGGCCCACCTCATGCACAACATTGATGTTTTCCAGATTTGGCAAAGATAAAATGCGCTGAACAGAGGTTGTGTCGCCACCCCGCGGGTCGGCGATCACGCGTCTTGTTGCAAAGTCAGCCACGAGCCAACAAACAGATCCCCGATATCCCACGACACACCGCACCCTTACAGCGTGCCGCATACCCCGCCCCGGTCGGGAGGTCAGCCGCCTTGCCGCAACATGCGGAACGCCGCCGAGGCGCCCCAGCCCGCCGCAATCGCGATGGCCAGCGACAGCAGGCCATAAGCCAGCGGCTGCTGGCGCGACAGGGTGTACAGCCAGCGCTCCAGCCCCACCTTGCGCACGTCGATCACGGTTTCGAACTGCGATATCACATTGCCGCCACGCGTCAGGAAGATGCGCGTCTGGTATTCGCCCTCGGTCAGGTTCGCGGGCAGGCCGATCTCGGTGCGGAACAGGGTCTGCTCGTCCAGCACGACCTCGCCTTCCAGCATCTGATAGGCGCCGTTGTTCCGGCGGATACGGATCAGCGCCTCGGTGAAGGCCTGCGCATCCGCCACGTTGCCCGGCGCCCCGACCGAACGGATCGCGCGCCCGATGCTCACCTTGTGACGCAGGTCCTCGACATTCGACAGAACCTGCTCCATCGGCCCCGTCGTGGCCACCGCGTAGAAACTGGGGGCCGAGTCGATCCCCACCGCATCGGTATTGGCCCAGATGCCCAGAACCCGCTCCTTGCGGCGCACCACCAGCGGCTTGGACGGCCCGGCGATGGCGACGACCACATCGAGCGGCTCTTCGGGAATGGGGGCCTCGCGCTTGATCGCCCCGAACACCAGAATTTCCGACCCCTCGAAGGTGGCGGTGATCCGCACCCGGTCGCTCGACAGGCCCAGCACGATATCCTCGGCACGCAGGGGCAGGGCGACAAGGCACAGCAAAAGGGCCAGCCGCAGCATCTCAAAGCCCCCCGGCGGCGGTGATGGAATAGAGCTCGGACGGTTCGATCAGCAGATCCAGCGCCAGCTTGGAACACACGGTCAGAACCATCAGCGCCAGCAGGACGCGCAATTGCTCGGCCTTCATGCGCATCCCGATCTGGGTGCCGAACTGCGCCCCGATCACGCCCCCCACCAGCAGCATCACCGCCAGCGCGATATCGACGGTGAAATTCGTCGTGGCATGCAGCAGCGTGGTAAAGGCGGTGACGAAAATGATCTGGAACAGCGAGGTGCCGACAACCACCTTGGTGGGCATGCCCAGCAGGTAGATCATCGCGGGCACCATGATGAAACCGCCGCCCACACCCATGATCGCGGCCAGAACCCCCACCGCCAGCCCCACCAGAAGCGGGGGGATCACGCTGATATAGAGGCCGCTGGTGCGAAACCGCATCTTCATCGGCAGGCCATGCACCCAGTTGTGTTTCTTGCGCCTGGAGATGGGGCCGCCCTTGCGGGCACGGCGGATGGCGCGCAGGCTCTCGATCAGCATCATCGCGCCGATCACACCAAGGAACACGACATAGCACAGCGTCACCAGCAGATCGACCTGGCCCAGCGATTTCAGATAGTTGAACACGAAAACGCCTGCACCCGCACCGGCCAGCCCGCCGATCAGCAGAACCGTTCCCATGCGCAGATCGACTGTTTTCTTGCGCAAATGCGCCAGCAGCCCCGAGAACGAGGAGGCGACGATCTGCGCCGCGCCGGTCGCCACGGCCACCGCCGGGGACACGCCGATGAAGAACAGCAAGGGCGTCATCAGGAACCCGCCGCCAACCCCGAACATGCCCGAAAGCACGCCCACCAGCCCCCCGAGCCCCAGCAGGAGGAAGGCATTGACCGAAACCTCGGCTATGGGCAGGTAGATTTGCATGGCTGTTCCTAGCCGCAGTTCCCGCCCGTTTGCAAGCCGCCTGCCGGGCCCGGCAGGCTCAGGCCTGATCAATTCTTGTTATCTGGACTTATCTTTCGTGATCTCCGCAGGTTCAGCCCTGCCGGAGCAACGCCTTGCGCAGGATCAGGGCATCCGCCGCCGACCCGTTGGCGCGCGGATAATACCCCTCGCGCCGTGCGGCCTGTTCATAGCCCGTCACCGCATAGAGCCCACGGGCGGCGGTGTTGTCCTCGGCCACCTCCAGAAAGACGGTACCGGCCCCGCGCGCCACGGCTTCGGCCTCGAACAGCGCCAGCGTGCCGCGCCCCACGCCCTGACGGCGGGCCTCGGGAGCGGTGGCAATGGTCAGCAGCTCGGCCTCGCCCGCGATCACCCGGCCAAGCGCAAAACCCCGCGCATCGCCCACCGCAAACACAAGCGGGCTGTCCAGCAACCCGGCGAATTCCCCGGCGCTCCACGCCCGCCCCTGCCCGGCAAAGGCCCGGCCATGCAGACCGGCCAGCGCCTCAGGCGTCATCCAGGATCACCGGCGGCGCATCGCGCGACGGGGCGGCATCGGCGGGTTTGACATAGAGCGGCGCAGGGGCCTCACCGGGGCCGCCCTCCCGTTTCGCCGCCACCCGAGCAATCGCCTCGGCCAGTTCCACAGGCGCGGGGCGTTCCGCCACCGGCAGGCCGAATGCGGCGATCTCCTCGGGCGGGGCCAGCCGGGGGGCCTCCCCCGCGGCCTGCACATAAGACATGCCGCGCGGGCCGGGGATGACGGGCAGATGCGGCTCGGGATGCAGCCGCGCAATCGCCTCGAACCCGGACACGCCCAGTGCCGGGATTTCCAGCGCCAGCGCCAGACCGCGCGCCGCCGAAACCGAAATGCGGATGCCGGTGAAATTGCCGGGGCCGGTGCCCACGCCGATCCGGTCCAGATCGGCCCATGCCGCGCCGCCCTCGGCCAGCACCTCCTGCAACAGCGGCATCAGCCGTTCGGCCTGTCCGCGCCCCATATCCTCGGCGCGGGCAGCCAGAATCCGGTCACCGCACAGCAAAGCGGCCGCGCAATGCGCGGCCGATGTATCGAATCCCAGAACCAGAGGCGCGTCACAGGCCAACGGGGCGCACCTCGGTCACCTCGGGGATGTAGTGGCGCAACAGGTTCTCGATCCCCATCTTCAGCGTGATGGTGGACGAGGGGCAGCCCGCGCAGGCGCCCTGCATGTGCAGGTAAACCACGCCCTTGTCGAAGCCGTGAAAGGTGATGTCGCCGCCATCCTGCGCCACGGCGGGGCGCACGCGGGTGTCCAGAAGTTCCTTGATCTGGCCGACGATCTCGGCATCCTCGCCGTCATGCTCGGCATGGCCCGAGGCCGCATCGGCCTCGCCCGTCATGATCGGCGCGCCGGATTGGTAATGCTCCATGATCGCGCCCAGAATGGCGGGCTTCATGTGATCCCACTCGGTGCTGTCGTCCTTGGTGACGGTGACGAAGTCATTGCCGAAGAACACGCCGGTCACGCCCGGCACGCCGAAAATCCGCTGCGCGAGCGGCGATTTTCCGGCTCCCTCGGCACTGGGGAAATCTGCGGTCCCGGCTTCGAGCACGGTCTGGCCGGGCAGGAATTTCAGCGTCGCGGGGTTCGGCGTGGATTCGGTCTGGATGAACATGGGCGGCCTTTCTCATCTGTCCCTTCGGATATGCGCGCCGCAACCCTGCCTGTCAAGGTTTGGAATGATTCTAAACTTTGGCGAGCGGGGCTGTAAGGGCAGGGGGTTCGACTGTCCCGCCTGCTGACCGTCTAGGTTTTTTTGGGGGGATAAATGTTGTTTACCACATCACTCGCAACCAGGTCCCATTTGAGCAGATCGTCCCGATATGGTCCGATTTTTCGCGCCAGGCATTGAACGCCACCATTCAGGTTGCGTCTGTATAGCTTGAGCATCGAACCGTCATTCGTACATGAAAAGGCTCTCATTGGGCGGCCTTCGGCCTTGGAAACGATCTCAAATCCTGTGTACTCATTGAAAAGCGACAAAAAGGCCTGGTGAGGGAAACGCCAAAAATCCCAAGGCATTTCATGTTCTGGCCAAGCGGGGTGCGTTTGGGTCAATACATACCCGCCCGGCTTCAAAACACGGTTTATTTCAAGCGCTGCCTTCCATGGGAATACAAGGTGCTCAAAAACAGAGGTCGAATAGACGATATCGAAATGATCGTTTGGAACCAGATTTGACAATTCGTGAACATCACCGACAATATCCACGTTCTCACCTTCGAGAACGTCGAAACCTGTATACTCCCTGGCATTGGGAAACTTGTTTCGGTCGATGTTTCCCGAAACATTTCTGGACCCGATTTCAAGAACATTCGGGGCATCGAGCTGGCGAAGATATTCAGTTGCTTCAGCGTCGTGCTTTGACAATGGATCGTCCTTGACGGACTTCTGAAACATTCTCATGTATTGGTTCACCAGGCGAAAACGAAGTTGCAAATTGCGCATGTGGATTTCCAAGTGAGTGATTAATGTTTCCTTAGTGCCCTTCGCAGTTTTTGTCTTGCGGAGCAACCTTGAAACCGAAGTCGCCGGGTTCACGGAATCTGTCTGAACCCGTTCAGGTGAACGATGCGTGTCGCAAACTTGACCGCAGGTTCAGGGCCCCCAATCGCCGAGTCAATCGGCCCGTATGACAACGCGCCGTGATCTGCGGCCCCCGCCTTTCTCCCGTGATCACCGTCATCCGTCGGCCTCGCCCGATGTCTCGTGCTCCACCTCTTCCAGCCGGTGCAGGTCTGCCGCCGGGATCAGCGCCACCTGTTCGCGCCCGTGGCGGGTGATCATCACGCGGTCGCCGGTCGCCATGACGTGATCCAGATAGGCGCCCCAGTTTTCGCGCAGTTTGCGGCTGTTGACCTGTATGAACATCGGCGCTCCTTTGGCATGACCCGGTCAGCCTGCCCGCAGCGGGTTAACAGCAGGGAAACCGGGCGCGCGCCGCGCGGCGATGCGTCCATCATGGATGCAAATTTTCGCACACCCCCCGATTTTCGTACAAAACCCGCGTACACGTCGTACAAAACGTACGAAACGCGGCAGGGCGGATCAGGTGATGGCTTCCAGCCGTTCCTTGCTCAGGTCGCCGGGCACGATGGTGATCGGAATCGGCAGGCTCCCCGAACTGCGCGAAAGCTGTGTCACCAGCGGCCCCGGCCCCTTCTTCCCGGTCCCCGCGCCCAGCACCAGCACGCCGATTGCCGGGTCGTCCTGCACCTGCGCGATGATCTCGGACACGGCCTCGCCCTCGCGAATGACCAGTTCGGGATCAACACCTTGCTTGTCGCGCATCCATTTCGCGAACACCTCGAAATGCGCCTCGATCCGCTCCCGCGCCTCTTCGCGCATGATGTCGCCCACGCCGATCCAGTGATTGAACTCCTCGGGCGGGATCACCGCCAGAATCTCGACCCCCGCCTGCGTATGCGCCGCCCGCATCGCCGCAAAGCGCATCGCATTCAGACATTCGCGGCTATCGTCCAACACCACCAGAAACTTGCGCATGTCACATTCTCCTCAGATCGGCATCATGGCCGGGAAAGACGGTCAGGGCAATGATTGAAGTCAAGTGATTGAAAGTAAATGGATTTTATTAATCGAAAGTGCCCGCCACCCGGCCCAGAAGCATGAAGGCGCGGGCGGTGCGGGTGTCGGACAGTTCCGAGATTTCCGCATCGCTGGCGGTCTCCGCGAACTGCGCGAACATCCGGTCGAACAATCGCAGAAAGTGATGCGCCGCATCCCGAAAGATCGGGTCCCGCTTCATCCGCGCCGCCGACAAGGCCAGCGAAGACCGGTCCCGCACCCCGCCAAGCGCAGCGATCGCCCGCCCGCGTTCCCCCGCGGCAAAGCGGCGCCACAGTTCCGGGCGGGCCATGTCGGGGCGCAGGTCGTCCATGTAGATGCCGTCATGCGACAGCAGCGTCAGAACGTCCTGCGCCGCCTGAATCAGCTGCGCGCTGTTGCGGTCCTTCAGCGCCTTGCGCAGCGCGGCAAACCCTTCCCGGTCATCAGCAGTTTCGGGGAAATTCATGGCCCGCACGAAATCCGACCGTTCCAGCGGCGGGTTCAGATCCTCGACCGGGGTGCCAAGCGGCAAGACCACCTGATCGTCGCTGTCATCGGCCTGCACCGGCTCGACCCGCACCGGCAGTTGCGGCGGGATGGCGTCGCGCGTCGAGGTGAACATCGCCAGCGCGGTTTCCGCTTTTCTCTGGGCCGCCGCGATTTCATCCAGCTTGCGCGTGACCGAGGGCTCATCGGCGCCGGATCGGCTCTGGGCCTGTGCGACATATGTCTGGCGCATCGCATCGATGGCGGTTTGCAGGCGCTGGCTTTCTTCGCGCATCACGCGTGAAGAACGTGCCGCCGTCGCCGCCACCCAGATCATGCCGACGGGCAGGAACACCGCCAGCATGACCATGATGAACCGCAGCGCGCCGCCGGCATCCGCGCCGCTGCTGGTCGGGTCCAGAACCACAAAGAACACTGCCGCGCCCAAAAGCCACAAGGCGGACAGGATCAGGGCGGTCAATTCGATCACGGTGATCCGCTCGTTGCCGGGGCGGTCATAAATCCCCAGGGGTGTCGGGGGCGAATCCTTGCGCTCGGGCATGTGTGCTGACCTGTCAGATATAGTCGACCTTTAGCACTTCGTAGGACCGTTCGCCACCGGGAGTACGCACCTCGACGCTGTCGCCCTCTTCCTTGCCGATCAGGGCGCGGGCGATAGGCGATTTTATGTTCAGCAGGCCGTTTTCGATATCGGCCTCATACTCGCCGACGATCTGGTAGGTCTTCTCTTCGTCGGTATCCTCGTCAACCAGCGTGACGGTCGCGCCGAACTTGATCGGGCCGCTCATTTTGGCCGGGTCGATGACATCGGCCAGGCTGATCACGCCTTCCAGTTCCTTGATGCGCCCCTCGATGAACGACTGTTTTTCCTTGGCCGAATGATACTCGGCGTTCTCGGACAAATCCCCGTGTTCGCGGGCCTCGGAAATGGCGCGGATGATGGCCGGGCGTTCCTCGGATTTGAGGTGTTTCAGCTCTGCCTCAAGCGCCGCGTGGCCCTTGCGGGTCATCGGAATCTTTTCCATTACGTCTGTCCACTGTTATTGCGGGGCCGGTTGCGCGCCGCCCCGTCAGGAATTCCTCAGGTTCGCGCCAGATTGCCCCGAGCAGGGCCGATATTGCAATAGGGGATGCTGCGATGCCGCGCAATCCGGCCACGGAAAGTGGAAATTTGCCGTTTTAGCCCCGGTTTAACGTCGTGTTTCAATTGACCTTCACGGCGCGGGCAGGCTAACCACATCCGCAACTTTGTTACGCAATAGCCACGCCCTGAGAAAGGATGCTCAACATGTCCGACATGACGCGCGAAGCGATGGAATACGATGTGGTGATCGTGGGGGCCGGGCCTGCGGGCCTGAGCGCGGCGATCCGCCTGAAACAGCTGGACCCCTCGCGCGAAGTGGTTGTCCTTGAAAAGGGCAGCGAGGTCGGCGCGCATATCCTGTCGGGTGCGGTGCTGGACCCCTGCGGGCTGGATGCGCTGATCCCCGACTGGAAGGAAAAAGGCGCGCCGCTGAATACGCCCGTGCGGCAGGACAATTTCTATCTGCTGGGCGAGGGCGGCAAGATTCGCGTGCCCAACTGGCCGATGCCGCCGCTGATGAACAACCACGGCAATTACATCGTGTCGATGGGCAATGTCTGCCGCTGGATGGCCGAACAGGCCGAGGCACTGGGCGTTGAAATCTTCCCCGGCATGGCCTGCTCGGAACTGGTCTATGGCGAGAACGGCGAGATCAAGGGCGTCGTGGCGGGTGAATTCGGCAAGAACCCTGATGGCACCCCCGGCCCGGCCTATGAGCCCGGCATGGAACTGCTTGGCAAATACGTGTTCCTGTCCGAAGGCGTGCGCGGCAGCCTCGCCAAGGAAGTGATCGCCAAATACGACCTGAGCGCCGGGAAGGAGCCGCAGAAATTCGGCATCGGCATGAAGGAAATCTGGGAAATCGACCCGGCCAGGCACAACGAAGGTGAAGTCTCCCACACGATGGGCTGGCCGCTTGGCAAGAATGCCGGCGGCGGGTCGTTCATCTATCACCTCGAAAACAATCAGGTCTATGTCGGTTTCGTGGTGCACCTGAACTACAAGAACCCGCATCTCTATCCCTACATGGAATTCCAGCGGTTCAAGCATCACCCGATGGTGGCCGAACTTCTGAAAGGCGGCAAGCGCGTGGCCTATGGCGCGCGGGCGATTTCCGAAGGCGGGTATCAGTCGATGCCCAAGATGGTTGCGCCGGGTGTGGCTCTGCTGGGCTGTTCGGTGGGCATGGTCAACGTGCCGCGCATCAAGGGCAACCACAACGCGATGCTTTCGGGCAAGGCGGCGGCCGAGGCCGCACATATGGCGCTCGAGGCCGGTCGGGGCAGCGACGAGTTGAACGATTACGAAACCGAAGTGCGCGATGGCGCCATCGGCAAGGACCTGAAAAAGGTGCGCAACGTGAAACCGCTGTGGTCGAAGTTTGGCCTTGGGGCGTCACTGGCGCTTGGCGGGTTCGACATGTGGACCAATACGCTTGGCTTTTCCCTGCTGGGCACCATCGGCCACGGCAAGACCGACGCCGAGGCGACCGAGCCCGCCGACAAGCACAAGGACATCGCCTATCCCAAACCCGACGGCAAGCTGAGCTTCGACCGGCTGACCAATGTCAGCTTCTCGATGACCAACCACGAGGAAAGCCAGCCCTGTCATCTGCAACTGAAGGACCCCAGTGTTCCGATTGACGTGAACCTGCCCAAGTTCGACGAACCCGCGCAGCGCTATTGCCCGGCAGGGGTTTACGAAGTGGTGCGCGAAGAGGGCAAGGAGCCCAAGTTCGTGATCAACTTCCAGAACTGCGTCCACTGCAAGACCTGCGACATCAAGGACCCCAGCCAGAATATCAACTGGGTCACGCCGCAGGGCGGCGACGGGCCGAACTATCCGAATATGTAAATGATCCGCGAAAAGCGGCGCGCGGGGCGGTCTTTGGGCCGCCCCGCATTGCTTTGGGGGGGCGGGCATACTAGGTTTGCGGCGACACACCAGCAGAGGCAGGCCCCGTGACATCCAAACCCCTTTCCGCCCTTTTCCTTGCCGCACTCGTTCAGGTTCTGCCGCTGCCTGCCGTAGCGGACGAGGCCGTCGGATCATACCTGGCGGCACGGCAGGCGCGCTATGATTACGATTTCGCCGCCGCCGCACGCTATTTCACCCAGGCCCTGACCGAAGATCCTTCCAATCCGGCGATCCTTGAAAATGCCGTGGTGGCCAATATGGCGCTTGGTCAGTTCGATCGCGCCATCCCGATCGCCCACAAGATGGAAGCGGACGATCTGAGAAGCCAGATTTCGCATATGGTCCTGATCGCCGAATCCGCCGCGCAGGAAGATTACGATGCCCTGCTGACCCGGATCGAAGATGCGCGCGGGATGGGCCCGCTGGCCGATGGTCTGATCGCTGCGTGGTCCTATCTGGGCAAGGGGGACATGCGCACCGCGCTCGAGACGTTCGACGAGGTGGCCGATCAGCGTGGTTTGCGCAGTTTTGCCCTCTATCACAAGGCGCTAGCCCTGGCCTCGGTCGGGGATTTCGAAGGTGCCGAAGCCATTTTTTCCGATGGGGATGAAGGCCCGTTGCAGCAGACCCGCCGAGGGATTCTGGCCTGGGCCGAAGTGTTGAGCCAGCTCGAGCGCAACGACGACGCCATTGCCCGGATCGACGAGGCGTTCGGCGGCGATCTCGACCCGGAGGTTGCGCAATTGCGGGATCGTCTGGCGGCTGGCGAACAGGTGCCCTTCGCCCGGATCGGCAGCGCAAAGGATGGTTTGGCCGAGGTTTTCTATTCGCTTGGGCGGGCGCTGATTTCCGAGACGGGCGGAGAATACACGCTGCTCTATTCGCGCGCGGCAGAGTATCTGAGCCCAGGCTTCGTGGACGCGATCATCATGTCCGCGGAATTGCTCGAAAGTCTGGATCGTCTGGAATTGGCGGCGGAGACTTATCGCCGCGTTCCGCGCGACGATCCGTCCTTCCACGCCGCCGAAATGGGACGTGCGGAAACCCTGCGTCGCGCCGACAAGACGGATGCGGCCATCGAGGTTCTGGTCCAGCTTTCGCAAATCCATGGCGACCTGCCTGCGGTTCATGTCGCTCTGGCCGATCTTTACCGGCAACTGGAACGGTTTGCCGAGGCGGTTGCCGCGTATGACCGGGCGCTCGATCTCTATGCGGAACGCGAAACCGAGCAATGGTTCGTGCATTACGCCCGTGCGATCAGCCACGAACGTCTGGACAACTGGCCCGAGGCCGAGGCGGATTTCCGCAAGGCGCTCGAACTCAATCCCGGACAACCGCAGGTCCTGAACTACCTCGGATATTCACTGGTCGAAAAACAGATCAAGCTGGACGAGGCACTGTCGCTGATCGAACAGGCCGTCGCCTCGCAACCCAACAGCGGCTATATCGTGGATAGTCTGGGCTGGGTTCTCTACCGCCTTGGTCGTTATGACGAGGCCATCGGCCATATGGAACGCGCCGCCGAACTGATGCCGGTGGACCCTGTGGTCAATGATCATCTGGGTGATGTCCTGTGGGCCGTCGGGCGTCAAACCGAGGCCGAATTTCAATGGAAACGCGCCTTGTCCTTCGTGAACAAGGAAAACCCCTCGCCGGATATCGAGCCGGGCCGCATTCGCCGCAAGATAGAGGTCGGTTTGGACCGCGTTCTTGCCGAAGAGGGGGCGCCGCCTTTGAAAGTGGCCGATGACAACGATTGAGGTTTTTGCGCCCGCCAAGGTGAACCTGACGCTGCACGTGACCGGGCAGCGCGCCGATGGCTATCACGCGCTCGACTCATTGGTCGTTTTCGCGGGGATTGGCGATATTGTAGGGGTTTCGCGCGCTGAAGAGCCCAGTTTGACAGTCGGCGGTCCGATGGCGGCTGGGGTGCCCACGGATCGGGGCAATCTGGTGATGAAGGCCGCGCGGCTGATGGACGTGGCGGCGGATATCCATCTGGAAAAACACCTGCCTGCCGCTGCCGGGCTTGGTGGCGGATCAAGCGATGCGGCGGCGACCGTTTCGGCGCTTGCCCGTTTGACCGGGCAACCGCTGCCCGACGCCGGCGATCTGTTGTGTCTTGGGGCTGACGTGCCGGTTTGCTTGCAGCAATCCACGGCACGGATGCGCGGGGTCGGGGAAGATGTGACGCCTCTGCCCGGCCTGCCCGAGTTGCACGCCGTTCTGGTCAATCCGGGCCTGCCGGTGATGACGCAACAGGTGTTTGCAGGCTTGGCGGATCGGACGAACCCGCCGATGCCAGATCCGCTGCCGGAATTCACATCAACCGCCGCTTTGATTGAATGGCTGGCCGGGATGCGCAATGACCTTGAGGCTCCGGCAATTGCCGCGCAACCGGTTATAAACCAGGTGTTCGATACGCTGAAGGTCACGCCCGGTTGCCTGCTGACCCGGATGTCGGGCTCTGGCGGAACCTGCTTCGGGCTCTACGGGGATGCCGAAACGGCCTCTTCCGCCGCAGGGCGCCTGCAAGAGGCCTATCCGTCCTGGTGGGTGGTCGCGACGGTGCTGAACGCCGCTAACTGACCCGCGCCACCACGTAATCGGCAAGCTCGATCAACATCTGGCGTACCGGATGTTCAGGCAGCGCCTGCATGGCCGCTTTGGCCTTGGCACTCCATCCAAGAGCATCCTGCCGCGTCGCCTCAAGCGCGCCGTGCCGGTTCAGCAAGTCGAGCGCATGTTCCAGATCGCTGTCGCGCTGATCGCCCTTTTCAATGGTGCGCTTCCAGAATGCGCGCTCGTCCTCATCGGCTGCGGCAATGGCCTTGATCACCGGCAGGGTCAGCTTGCGCTCGCGGAAATCGTCGCCCACGTTCTTGCCGGTTGCGCTGCTGTCCCCCTGATAATCCAGCAGGTCATCGACGATCTGGAACGCGATCCCGAGGGCATCGCCATAGTCGAACAGGGCTTTGACCTGCTCTTCGGGGGCTTGTGCGATCACGCCGCCCACTTCGGTGGCGGCGGAAAACAGGGCCGCCGTCTTGCCGCGGACCACTTGCAGGTATACGTTTTCGTCGGTTTTCAGGTCGCGCGCCGCGCTCAGTTGCAGAACCTCGCCCTCGGCGATCACGGCGGCGGCGTTCGACAGAATGTCCAGCACCCGCAGGTTTCCGGGCTCGACCATCAACTGAAAGGCACGGGCGAACAGGTAATCCCCGACCAGAACGCTGGATTTGTTGTCCCACAACAGGTTTGCGGTGGGCCGCCCCCGGCGTTGTTGGCTTTCGTCCACCACGTCGTCATGCAACAGCGTGGCGGTGTGGATGAATTCGACGGTGGCGGCCAGATGAACGTGAAACGCGCCGCCATAGCCGCACAGATCGGCACTGGCCAGCGTCAGCATGGGCCGCAGGCGTTTGCCTCCGGCCTCGACCAGATGGGCGGTGACCTCGGGGATGCGCGGAGCATGGCGCGACGCCATGCGCTGCCGGATCAGGGCGTTCACCGACTCCAGATCATTTGCAAGATGCTGGGCCAGTTGTTCGTGCGGCTTCGTTGCGGCGCGGTCCAGTCCCATCCCATCACACTCCCGTCACACTGGTCGACAAACCGTCGCCGGTGCCCTTATGTCATCCCCATGAAACAGTTGCTTGGCACGAACGATCCGACAATCATTGCCTTTGCCCGCGCCCTGCTTCAGGGCGAGGGTATAGACTGCTTTGAAATGGACGTAAATATGAGCATCCTCGAAGGCTCGATCGGGATTTTTCCGCGCCGCCTGATGGTGGCCGATGCGGATTTCGAGCGCGCGTCGACAGTTCTCACCGACAATGGAATCGACCTGAATGAGTGAGGCGGGAACCTGGCCCGAGGCGGAACTGACCCGTGATGCCTTTCTTGGCGGGCAGTTGCAGGTCTGGCAGCCGCGCCAGGGGTATCGCGCCGGTGTCGATCCCGTGTTGCTGGCGGCCAGCGTTCCGGCGCGTGCGGGCGACACGGTGCTGGAACTGGGCTGCGGGGCCGGGGTGGCATCGCTATGTCTGGGCCGCCGGATCGACGGTCTGCACCTGACGGGGCTGGAATTGCAGCCCGCCTATGCCGATCTGGCGCGGCGCAACGCGGCCGGGAACCGGATCAAACTACAGGTTATGACAGGCGATCTGACACAAATGCCGGACGATTTGCGGCAAAAGCAGTTCACCCATGTCATCGCCAACCCGCCTTATTTCGACAGGAATGCCAGCACGGCGGCCAATGACGCCGGACGGGAGCGGGCCCTGGGCGAGGTTACCCCGCTGGCCGACTGGGTTCGCGCCGCCGCGCGCCGCGCCGCGCCGAAGGGGTACGTCACCTTTATCCAGCGGCCCGACCGCTTGCCCGACCTGCTGCACGAGGCGCAGCGCCATCTTGGCAGCATTGAGGTATTGCCTCTGTTACCCCGCCGGGGCAGGCTGGCACAGTTGATTTTGCTGCGCGGGCGAAAGGGCGGGCGCGCGGCGTTTCGCATGCACGATGGATGGGTTCTGCACGAAGGCAGCAGACATGACCGGGATTGCGAAAACTATACCAAGGCCACAGGCGCAATCCTGCGCCATGGTGCGGCATTACCTTTTCCGGTCTGATTTACCTCAAATACCGTATGCAAAAATCAGCCTATGTTGCGTGTGCAGCGTGACAGAATTGTAAAAGTATGCTGCACTGGACACGTTCACATTATTCAGAGAGGAGACTGCCCATGAGCTTGACGTCGCATGTCGAGGAATTGAAGAAGAAACATCAGGCCCTCTCGGAACAGGTTGAAGAGGCGCAGCGCGCGCCGGGGTCAAACAATCTGCATATCTCCGAACTGAAAAAGCAGAAACTGCGGCTCAAGGAAGAAATCGAAAAGCTGAGCGAGCAGGCTTAACATATTGCGTGCGAAACACTCGCCGCATTGATCGAATCATGAGGACGATCATGGATCACAGCCATGACCGTCCGGGTCCACAGCCGTGATCTAAACTCACGATATGCGGCTGTGTTCCTACACTGCTACGGCACACCTTGCCGACAATCGGTGCAAGGGGTCCGCAAAAATCAAAGGGCCGGTCGTCAGGACCGGCCCTTTTCATATCGTGCCACCCGAAACAGGGATCAGACGAAGAACTGCCCACCGTTGGCCGAGATGGTCGAACCGTTGATAAAGCCCGCGTCATCCGAGCTCAGGAACGTCACGCAGCGCGCAATTTCCTCGGGTTCGCCCAAGCGACCGGCGGGAATCATGCCGATGATCGATTCGCGTACCTTTTCCGGCACCGCCATCACCATTTCCGTGGCGATATAGCCGGGGCAGACGGCGTTTGCCGTGATGCCCTTGGCCGCGCCCTCCTGTGCCAGCGACTTGACGATGCCCAGATCGCCGGCCTTGGTGGCGGCATAATTGACCTGAGCGAACTGGCCCTTCTGACCGTTGATCGAACTGATCACCACGATCCGGCCAAAGCCGCGTTCGCGCATACCGGGCCAGATCGGGTGAATGGTGTTGAACACGCCGGTCAGGTTGGTGTCGATCACCTCTTGCCACTGTTCGGGGCTCATCTTGTGGAAGGGGGCGTCGCGGGTGATGCCTGCGTTGGCGACGACGATGTCGATCGGGCCCAGGTCCTCTTCGACCCTGGCGATGCCGGCCTTGGATTCCTCGTAGCTGCCGACATTCCATTTATAGGTCTTGATGCCGGTTTCTTCGGTGAACTTGGCGGCGGCCCCATCATTGCCGGCATAGGTTGCGGCCACGTTGTGACCTTCGGCTTTGAGCGCCTTCGAAATGGCCGCGCCGATACCGCGCGAGCCGCCAGTGACGAGTGCTGTTCGAGCCATGTTATCCTCCAATCTGGCTAAGTATGTGTTGGTAACTCTGTTACTATTCATCGACGCGGTGCGCAATATTGTTGCGCGAAGATTTTGCCGCAGCGCAGCTATTTTTCAGAGTACACCGCATCCGTCGACAAAAAGAAAGGCGCCATCGGGCGCCTTTCAATGATGTTTTCTCGGGCTCGCATGGCTCAGTCGCGCTCAAGGCACATGGCCACGCCCATGCCGCCGCCGATGCACAGCGTGGCAAGGCCCTTCTTGGCGTCGCGACGCTTCATTTCGAACAGCAGCGTGTTCAGGATGCGCGCGCCGCTGGCGCCGATCGGGTGGCCGATGGCGATCGCGCCGCCGTTCACGTTCACGATCTCGGGGTTCCAGCCCATGTCCTTGTTGACGGCGCAGGCCTGCGCGGCAAAGGCTTCGTTGGCTTCCACCAGGTCCAGATCCTCGGGCTTCCAGCCCGCCTTTTCCAGGGCCTTGCGGCTGGCACTGATCGGGCCGACACCCATGATCGACGGGTCCAGCCCGGCGGTGGCGTAGCTGGCGATGCGGGCGAGCGGCTCGATCCCGCGCTTGGCGGCGTCATCGGCGCTCATCAGCAGGGCACCGGCGGCGCCGTCATTGATGCCGCTGGCGTTGGCTGCGGTCACAGTACCGTCCTTGGTGAAGGCCGGGCGCAGCTTCTGCATGTTTTCGATGGTGGCGCCGTGGCGGATATATTCATCCTTGTCGGCCACGATGTCGCCCTTGCGGGTCTTGATGGTAAAGGGAATCACCTCATCGTCGAACTTGCCGGCCTTCTGCGCGGCTTCGGCCTTGTTCTGGCTGGCCAGCGCGAATTCGTCCTGCATTTCACGGCTGATCTGCCACTGCTCGGCCACGTTCTCGGCGGTCTGGCCCATGTGATAGCCGTTGAACGCGTCCCACAGGCCATCGCGAATCATCGTGTCGATATATTTGACATCGCCCATCTTGTGGCCCGCGCGCAGATGTGCGGCATGGGGGCTGAGGGTCATGTTTTCCTGCCCGCCCGCACAAACGATGGCGGCATCGCCCAACTGGATGTGCTGCGCGGCCAGTGCGACCGAACGCAGGCCCGATCCGCAAACCTGGTTGATGCTCCAGGCGGCGCTTTCGATGGGCAGCCCGGCATTCACATGCGCCTGACGGGCCGGGTTCTGGCCCTGCGCGGCGGTCAGCACCTGACCGAGAATCGTTTCCGAGACTTCCGCCTTGTCGATACCCGCACGTTCGACAAGCGCCTCCAGCACCGCGGCCCCCAGATCGTGGGCGGGTGTATTGGCGAACGAGCCGCCGAAAGAACCGACAGCGGTACGCGCCGCGGATGCGATAACTACATTGGTCATGTGTGTCCTCCACCAAATGACGTCGTGGCCGAGGCGATGCCGCACAATGCTGTCGTGCAGGCTCGTTTCCCCCGCCGGTCATGATCGTTCTACCGCACTTGCCGCGCTGCGGCAACGGACCGTGTGTCACAGATCATGCGGTGGCCTTGCCCAGCCCGGCATCCACCCAGGGCAACCTCACGGATGGTGCGCCAAAGAAGTACCCCTGAAGACAGTCGATTCCGGCGCTTGTCAGATACGCCGCGTCCTCGGGGCGTTCCACGTTTTCCGCCACGGTCAGCATGTCGAACTGCTCGGCGATCGAGGCCAGCGCCGCCGTCAGAATCTGGTTGTCGGGGTTCTCGGCGATGCCCCGAATGAACTGCCCGTCGATTTTGAGGATATCGAAATAGAAATCGCGTAAATAGCGGAACGATGTGAAACCCGCACCGAAATGATCCAGCGCAAAGCTGATTCCCTCCTGTTGCAACTCGTTCATGAAGCCGGTCACGACTTCGGGAATCAACATGGCCGAGCTTTCGGTGATCTCCAGTATCAGCCGTTCGCCGATGGTCGGATCGCGTTGCAGCCATCCCGCAAGCGTATCGTTCCAGCGCCTGTATCCGGCCGAACGTGCCGACATATTGAGCGCAAGGCGCAGATCTGGGTATTCCGCCAGCGTCCTCAGCCCTTGTTCCAGCGCCAGGCAATCAATGATTCGTCCGGTTTCGGTGGTTTCGATGACATGGATGAACTCGTTGGCGGGGATGATCCGCCCGGTTTCGTCCAGCACGCGGATCAGTCCCTCGTAAAAGGCGGGCCGTGATTGACGGCCCGCGGGCACGATGGCCTGAAAGGCCAGCATCACCTGTTCATGTTCGACCGCCTGTTGCACCATCGCGATCACGGAACGATCCCGTGACGTGATGGCATAGGCCAGCGGGCTGTCCTGCCCTGCCGGGATGTCGGCCGGTTCGCGTTCGTGGCCCATTTGCACCTCCTGATCATCGAGTTCACAGGCTGTGCCGCAGCCGCTAAAGAACTGTTAAGCTGTCGATCTGAGACAAATTGAACGGGTCATGCCGTTTGGGAGGGTTTGCACGATGGAAAGATGCGGTTGGGTCGGGGATGATGACCTGTACAGGGCGTATCACGATACCGAATGGGGCGTGCCCGAATATGACAGCCGCGCGCTGTGGGAAAAGCTGATTCTCGACGGGTTTCAGGCCGGGCTGAGCTGGATCACCATCCTGCGCAAGCGCGATGCGTTTCGTGAGGCATTTCAAGGGTTTGATCCCGATGTCATCGCCACATGGGGCGAGCCGGAGGTGCAGCGCCTGCTGGCGAATCCGGGGATCGTGCGGCACCGTGGAAAGATCGAGGCGACCATCGGAAATGCCCGTGTCTGGCAACAGATCGAGGCGGAACAGGGCTTTGATCGGTACCTGTGGGATTACGTCGGTGGTACGCCGGTTCAGAACCAATGGACCCGGCTGGACGAGGTTCCGGCATACACGGAAATTTCCACGGCAATTTCAAAGGATTTGCGCAAAAGAGGGTTCAAATTTTGCGGGCCGACCATCGTCTATGCCTTCATGCAGGCGGTGGGGATGGTGAACGATCATCTGACGACCTGCCCCTGCCGCGAACAGGTGGCGCAGCTGACCCGCTGATCCGGCCAGAACCGGCATCGGTATGACGTCGGTAAAACGTCGGTATCGTGTCGGTGCATTGCAAAAGCGCCGGAATGTTTTGGAATCGGCGCACATATCCTATATGGAGGCCCATCTGACGACAGGACCGCGCAAACCCATGACCGATAGCACCGCCCCGATCACCCAGGACGTGATGACCATCCCCCGCAAACTGCCCGAGGGGCCGACCAACCTTGTCGGCCTGACCCGTGACAAGTTGCGCGAGGTTCTGATCGCGCACGGCACGCCGGAAAAGCAGGCTAGGATGCGGGTGAATCAGATCTGGCAGTGGGTCTATCAGTGGGGCGTGCGCGACTTTGCCGACATGACCAACCTGTCCAAGGCCTATCGCGCCGAACTGGCCGAGAATTTCGTTATCGAAATCCCGGAAATGGTCAGCAAGCAGGTCAGCGCCGATGGCACGCGCAAATACCTTGTGCGGATCGCCGGGGGGCATGAGGTCGAGGTGGTCTATATCCCCGAAACCGACCGGGGCACCTTGTGCATTTCCAGCCAGGTGGGTTGCACCCTGACCTGTTCCTTCTGTCACACCGGCACGCAGAAACTGGTGCGCAACCTGACCGCCGGGGAAATCGTCGGGCAGGTGATGATGGCGCGCGACGATCTGGGCGAATGGCCCGAACCGGGGCAGGGGACGGGCGAGAACGGCCCCCGGTTGCTGTCGAACATCGTGCTGATGGGCATGGGTGAGCCGCTTTATAACTTCGACAACGTGCGCGACGCGATGAAGATCGCCATGGATGGCGAGGGGATCAGCCTCAGCCGCCGCCGCATCACGCTCTCCACCTCCGGCGTCGTGCCCGAAATCGCCAAAACCGCCGAGGAAATCGGCTGCATGCTGGCGGTCAGCTTTCACGCCACCACAGACGAGGTGCGCGACAAGCTGGTGCCGATCAACAGGAAATGGAACATTGCCACGCTGCTGGAGGCCCTGCGCGACTATCCCAAGGCCAGCAACTCGGAGCGGATCACCTTTGAATATGTGATGCTCAAGGACGTGAACGACAGCGACGAAGACGCGCGCCGCCTCGTGCAGCTGATCAAGGGCATCCCGGCCAAAATCAACCTGATCCCGTTCAACGAATGGCCCGGCGCCCCGCATCAGCGCAGCGATTGGGACCGGATCGAGAAATTCGCCGATATCGTCTACAAGGCGGGCTATGCCAGCCCCATTCGCACCCCGCGCGGCGAAGACATCATGGCCGCCTGCGGCCAGTTGAAATCGGCCACCGAACGGGCACGCAAATCGCGCAGGCAGATCGAGGCCGAAGCCGGGATGGGCTGAGCCTAACGCCGGGTCGGCCTTGCGCAATCGGGATGGGAATGGTCAAGTGACCCCATGATCCGGTTTGCCCCGCTTCCCCAGCCGATGACCGCCACGGGCGCGCCGCGCCGCGTGGGCGTCGAGATCGAACTGGGCGGGCTGGACGAGGCGCATGTCGCGCGCCTGTGCGCCGACACGCTGGGCGGGCACGCCGTGCAGGAAGACAGCCATATCTGGACGGTGCACGACACCTGTATCGGTACGCTGGAAATCTATCTGGATATCTTTCTGCGCAAGGTGACCAAGACCAAACTGCGCGACCTTGCGCTGGATATCGGGCGCGAGGTCGTCCCGGTGGAAATCGTGACCCAGCCGCTGGATATGGACGGGCTGGTGCGGCTGGACGGTCTGAATGCGGTATTGCGCAAGGCGGGCGCGCTGGGCAGCAGGGCGGGATGGGCGTTCGGCTTTGGCGTTCACCTGAATGTCCAGATCGCATCGGATAGTGATGCCGATATCCTGCGCCCGCTGCTGGCCTATGCCCTGATCGAGGACTGGTTGCGCGCGGCCCACCCGATCGACGATTCGCGCAGGTTGCTGCCGTTCACCGATCCCTATCCGACAGAGTTCGTGCGTGCCCTGATCGGTCTTGGCCCGGACGGCACCGCGCACGCAGCGATGGTCCTGTACCTGCATCACACCCCCACGCGGAACCGGGGATTGGATATGCTGCCGATTTTCGCCCATTTCTGGCCCGAGCGGATCGCACAGGCGATTTCCGACAAGACCTCCGCCCGCCCCACATTTCATTTCCGCCTGCCGGATTGCCTGATCGACGATCCCGACTGGTCCATCGCGCAGGAATGGCAGCGTTGGGTGCTGGTCGAGCGGGTGGCCGCCGATGCGGCGCTTCTCGAACGCCTGTCGCGGGAATGGCTGGACGATCACGGATTGCTGACCCTGATACGCAGCGGTTGGGCCGAGCGTTGCGGCACGATCCTGCGCGCGGCGGGGTTGGATTTTACCGGGCTGCCGGGATGACACGACCGCTGATCGGGGTGACCACCTCGCGCCGGTCTGGCTGGCGCATCTTTCCGCTGATCGCGCTGAACGTCTGGATGGCGGGCGGGCGATCCGTGCGCTGGGTGGATGGGGCGGATGCCGATCTGTCCACGGTGGACGGCGTGATCATCGGTGGTGGCGACGATATCTCGCCCGATCTCTATGGCGGTCATCTGGTGCGCTCGGCACGGCTGGATTCCGGGCGCGATGCGCTGGAGCGGCGCGTGGTGCACGATGCGTTCGATCTCAACAAGCCGATGCTGGGGATTTGCCGGGGCAGCCAGATGCTGAACGTGGCGCTTGGCGGGACGTTGCATCAGGACGCGTATGGCGTCTATCGGGACAGCAGGTATTTGCGCACCATCCTGCCCCGAAAAACCGTGCATATCGCGCCGCAAACGCGGCTGGCCCATCTGGCGGGGACGGAGCCGATGAAGATCAACGCGCTGCACAGTCAGGCGGTGGATGGGCTGGGCCGTGGCCTGCGCGTGGCGGCCCGCGACGAAGGCGGCATGATCCAGGCCATCGAACGGCTGCGCGATCCCTTTGCCATCGGCGTGCAGTGGCACCCCGAGCATCTGTTTTATGCCCGCCGCCAGCAGGGCCTGTTCCGGGCGCTCGTATCCGCGGCCCGTGCCCGCCAGCAAAATCAGGCACAGCTCGAGCGGGTCGACCGGGACGAGGGATAAGCGCGGGCCGGTCCGAATCCGCCTGCGCGGGCCCCGAGAGTCACCGTTTTCACACGTCACGATTGAGGGGCACGATGCCTCGTTCAGCCCTGCATCGTCACAGCCGCTATGAAACCGCTTGCCTGCCACATTTCGGCACGATTGTCGCCCATATCGGTAACTATCCAGAAATCAGTGTGAAACTGTTCCAAGGCAGGAAACGATGAAACGGTATACGAGTGAAATGGAAACAGAAGTGTTGAGCCTTGTGCTGCGCGAGCGTGGCCTTGCCGTGTCCGAGCGTGAGTGGAAACATCGTTTGCGTGGCTATGGCTACGCAATTCGGGACACGGCCGAAGGCCGGATGGTAACCTCGCTTCTGCGCGGTGCGCCGGTATGTGCCCTGCCGTCCCGCGTGGCCTGATCCTTCGGGGTCGGACCACGCCCCTCTGAGGTATCGCAATCGACAGGCCGGGCAGGGCCTTCGGGGCCATGCCCGGTGCGATTGCCCGGTTCAGGTTCAGGCCGCCCCGTCGGCATACCAGTCGTCGATGATCTGCGCGGCTTCCTGCGCGGTCTCGACGAAGCGGAACAGCTCCAGATCCTCGGGGCTGATCGTTCCGGCATCGGCCAGGGCCTCCCAGTTGATGATCTTGCGCCAGAATTCCCCGCCGAACAGCAGGAACGGCACCTTGTTCATGCGGTCGGTCTGAATCAGCGTCAGCGCCTCGAACATCTCGTCCAGCGTGCCGAAACCGCCGGGGAACACGCAGATTGCCTTGGCGCGCATCAGGAAATGCATCTTGCGGATGCCGAAATAGTGGAAGTTGAAGCACAGCCCCGGCGTGACATATTCGTTCGGGGCCTGTTCGTGCGGCAGCACGATGTTCAGCCCGATGGACGACCCGCCCGCGTCGTCCGCGCCGCGATTGCCCGCCTCCATCACGCCGGGCCCGCCCCCCGTGGCCACGACGTATTCACGCCCGTAGCTCGCCATGGATTTCACCGTGATCATGCGGGAAAACTCGCGCGCCTCGTCATAATAGCGCGACAGATCCGACAGCGTTTCGGTGCGGGCGCTGTCCTTCTTCGACGGCTCGGGAATGCGCGCGCCCCCGAACAGCACGACGGTGCTTTCGATGCCGCGTTCGTTCAGGATCATCTCGGGCTTGAGCAACTCCAGTTGCAGCCGCACCGGGCGCAATTCGTCGCGGCACAGGAAATCCGAATCGGCAAAGGCCAGCCGGTAGGCCGGGGCGCGGGTCTGCGGCGTGTCGGGCACCTGCTCGGCGGTGCTGCGGTCGGAATGGGCGTCGCGGAACTGGCTGTTGCGGTCGTCTTTCATCACTCACACATCCTTTGCTGACGGTTCTGAAACAGGCGTACCGGGTTCGCCCTCGCTTGACCAGTCAGCCGCGTTTGATACGGTTTACATGGCCCATCTTGCGGCCCGGTTTCACCTCGGCCTTGCCGTAAAGATGCAGCGCCGCGCCGGCTTCCCCGGCGATGTCCGGCACGCGGTCCATGTCCTCGCCGATCAGGTTCTCCATCACCACGTCGGCATAGCGGCTTCCGTCGCCAAGCGGCCAGCCCGCCACCGCGCGGATGTGTTGCTCGAACTGGTCGATGGCGCAGCCCTGCTGCGTCCAGTGGCCCGAATTATGCACCCGCGGCGCGATCTCGTTCACCACCAGCCCTGCGGAGGTGACGAACAGTTCGACCCCCATGGCACCCACGTAATCCAGCTTGTTCAGGATCTGCGCGGTCAGCAGCACCGCGTCGGTGCGTTGCGATGCCGTCAGGCGGGCGGGAACGGTAGTGGTGCGCAGGATGCCGCCCTCGTGCACGTTTTCGCCGGGGTCGAAACAGGCCACGTCGCCCGCGATGTTGCGCGCGCCGATGACCGAAACCTCGTGGCTGAACTCCACGAACCCTTCCAGTATCGCGGATTGCCCGGCCATGTCGGCCAGTGCCTGCGCGGCATCGGCCTCCGACAGGATGCGCGCCTGCCCCTTGCCGTCATACCCGAAACGCCGCGTCTTGAGGATTGCGGGCAGGCCGATTTCGGCAATTGCTTCGGCCAGGTCCTCTTCGTCGTCGACAGCGGCGAAAGGGGCGGTTTTCAGGCCGAGATCGCTCAGAAACGCCTTCTCGGTCAGCCGGTCCTGGCTGATGCGCAGGGCCGTGCGACCGGGGCGCACGGGCTTGCCCAACCCGTCCAGCAGATCCAGCGCCGAGGTAGGGATGTTCTCGAATTCGTAGGTCACCACATCGACGGCCCCGGCAAACCGGCGCAGGGCGTCTTCGTCGTCGTAACCGGCCTGGATGTGCTCATGCGCCACGTGGCTGGCGGGGCAATCGGCGCCGGGTTCGAAAACGCAGGTCTTGAAGCCGAGCCGTGCTGCGGCAACCGACAGCATGCGGCCCAGCTGGCCGCCGCCCAGAATACCGATGGTGGCGCCGGTGGTCAGGTGTTCAGTCATCTTGGGGCTCATCCGGGATCGAGGCCGACAGGGCGGTGCGCCAGTCATCCAGCCGCGTCGCCAGCGCAGGGTCGCCATTGGCCAGTATACCCGCCGCCATCAGCCCGGCATTGGCCGCGCCCGCCGCGCCGATCGCCATGGTGGCCACCGGGAAACCCTTGGGCATCTGCACGATGGAATACAGGCTGTCCACGCCCGACAGCGCCTTGGTCTGCACCGGCACGCCGATCACCGGCACACGGGTTTTCGAGGCCATCATGCCGGGCAGATGCGCCGCGCCGCCCGCGCCCGCGATGATCACATGCAATCCGCGCTCCACCGCCGTCTTGCCGTAATCCCACAGCCGGTCCGGCGTGCGATGCGCCGAGACGATGCGCGCCTCATACGGTATATCCAGCTCATCGAGGATCGCCGCTGCTTCGCGCATGGTCGGCCAGTCCGACTGACTGCCCATGATGATACCGACTTTGACGTTGCCCATCTGTCATTGGCCCCTTTCGTTGGAGCGCGCACTATACCTGTCGCGCGCCGCGACGCAATCAGACTCAGGCGATGATGTCGGGATATAGGCGGTCTTCGATATAGGCGATCATGTCCTTGAGCCGCAGCTTGCGCTGCTTGAGCCGTTTGATGGTCAACGGATCGCCCGACCCCTTTTCATGCAGGGCCGAAATCGCCTCGTCCAGATCACGGTGCTGGCGGCGGAATTCCTCCAGTTCCACGCGCAGCACATCGTCCGATTTCATGGACAGATCGGCGAAAGCGTTCATTTCGGTGATTCCTCTCTGGAGGTCGGGCACACAGAATAGCCCTTTTCGCATCGATGGCAAAGCCCTTGCACGGGCCACGGGCGGCCCCCATATTCCCACTGTCGGGTTGCCGAAACGGGGCCCGGCATGGACTGTCGCTTTGATGAAGGACGTGTCGATGACAAAATTGACGCTGGGGTCGCATCCCTACATGCTGGGGTTTGAACAGCTTGAGCGTATGCTGGAACGCAGCGCCAAATCGGGAAACGAAGGCTACCCGCCGTTCAATATCGAGCAGACCTCGGAGAATTCCTATCGAATCACGCTCGCCGTGGCCGGGTTTGCCGAAGACGATCTGTCGATCACGGTCGAGGACCGCCAGTTGGTGATCCGTGGCCGCCAGGGCGATGACGTCGATAACCGGATCTACCTGCATCGCGGCATTGCCGCGCGCCAGTTCCAGCGCTCTTTCGTGCTGGCCGATGGTGTCGAGGTGGGCGAGGCGATCATGGAAAACGGTCTGCTGCATGTGGACCTGACCCGCGCCCAGCCCGAGCCGGTGGTGCAGAAGATCAAGATTAACAAGGGGTAACAGATATGGAAACAAGATACGATTTCGGCGCCGATCAGGGCCGCCCCATCGTCTATGTCCGGCCCGTGAACGTGGCGGACCTTCCCGAGGACATGCGCGAACAGGCCATGGGCAGCGAGACGCTTTATGCGCTGCACACGGCGGATGGCGAGCGCCTCGCGCTGGTGCGCGACCGCAGGCTGGCTTTCGTGCTGGCGCGCCAGAACAACATGGACCCGGTGACCGTCCACTGATCCGCCGGGACGATCCCTGAAACTCCGATGCGGATGCGGCCCGGCAGGTCAGTCCTGCGCGGGCCATATCCCGTAACGCGTGGTCAGCTCGTCAAGGCAGGCGATATTCGCGCTGTGCCGTGACCGTCCGCCAATCGCACTGTCCTGAAGCGCCGGACCATCGTCATGGGCCAGCCGCATCGCCTGCCGCGCCGCCGGTACGGCCCGGATCGCGATGCCTTGCCGGGCCAGTTGCCCCGACAGCCATATATCGTCCACCGGCCACGCCGTTGGGGGCGGGTCCATGTCCGGCCCGCTCAGCCAGGCAGGATCGGCGCAAACCCCGGCAAACCCTTGCGCAATCTCGACATGCGCAGGCGTCGGGGCCGATCCCCGCCGCCGCAGCCTTGCCACCCCATAGCCCTGCCCGGTCGTGGCCTCGCGCGCTGCGGCCCCATCCAGCAACGCCGCCGCCCATCCCGGCCCCATGATCCAGTCGTCATCGCACCATATCATCCGCTTGACCTGCCCCGCCAGCCGCCGCGCGGGGGGCAACGCCTTGGTGGCGGGCCCGAGATCGGTGTCATGCCACAGCAGGCCCACCCCTTCCGGCAGGGGCGGGGGCGTGACCGGGCCGGGAAAGCGCGCATAGCGGCGTGGCAGGCACAGGATCACGCGCACCGGGGCAGGGCGCTGCGCCAGCAACGCCCGCAGCACCGGCACCAGCCGGTCGAACCGGGACGGGATCGAGGTCAGCGAAATCGCGTACATGCCGCGACGCTTAAAAGAAAACGGGCCACCCCGGCAAGGGCGGCCCGTTTTCTGTTTCATATCGTCCGACAGGCTGAAATACCCGCCGTCTGGAGCGCTGATCAGCCCGCGATCAGGCCCATCTGCTCCAGCTTCAGGATCACCTGATGGGCGCAGTTGTCCACATCCACGTTCTCCGTCTCGACGCTCAGCTCGGGGTTCTGGGGCACGTCATAGGGATCGGAAATCCCGGTGAATTCCTTGATCTTGCCCTCGCGCGCCAGCTTGTAGAGCCCCTTGCGGTCGCGGCGTTCGCATTCCTCGAGCGAGGTGGCGACATGCACTTCGACGAAGGCGCCGTATTGCTCGATATCCTCGCGCACGGCGCGGCGGGTGGTTGCATAGGGCGCGATCGGCGCGCAGATTGCGATGCCGCCGTTCTTGGTGATTTCGGACGCGACATAGCCGATGCGGCGGATGTTCAGATCGCGGTGCTCCTTCGAGAAGCCCAGTTCCGAACTCAGGTTCTTCCGCACGATATCGCCATCCAGAAGCGTCACGGGACGGCCGCCCATCTCCATCAGCTTGACCATAAGGGCGTTGGCGATGGTCGACTTGCCCGAACCCGAGAAGCCGGTGAAGAACACGGTAAAGCCCTGCTGGCTGCGCGGCGGCCTTGTGCGGCGCAGTTCGGCCACCACCTCGGGGAACGAGAACCAGTCGGGGATTTCCAGACCTTCCTGCAAGCGGCGGCGCAGTTCGGTGCCCGAGATGTTCAGGATCGTGACATCGTCCTTGTCCTTGATCTCGTCCATGGCCTCGTACTGGGCGCGTTCCTGCACATAGACCATGTGTTTGAAATCGACCATCTGGATGCCGATCTCGTCCTGATGTTCGCGGAACAGGTCCTGCGCGTCATAGGGGCCATAGAAATCCTCGCCGGCGCTGTTCTTGCCGGGGCCTGCATGGTCGCGCCCGACGATGAAATGGGTGCAGCCGTGGTTCTTGCGGATCAGGCCGTGCCAGACGGCTTCGCGCGGGCCGGCCATGCGCATCGCCAGGTTCAGCAGGCTCATCGTGGTGGTCGAACCGGGGTACTTGTCCAGCACCGCCTCGTAACAGCGCACGCGGGTAAAGTGATCGACATCGCCCGGCTTGGTCATGCCTACGACCGGATGGATCAGCAGGTTGGCTTCGGCCTCTTTCGCGGCGCGGAAGGTCAGCTCCTGATGCGCGCGGTGCAGCGGGTTGCGTGTCTGGAACGCCACCACCTTGCGCCAGCCCAGTTTGCGGAAATAGGCGCGCAGCTCGTTCGGCGTGTCGCGGCTGCCGCGGAAATCGTAATGCACGGGCTGTTGAATCCCGGTGATCGGCCCACCCAGATAAACCTTGCCTGCGGTGTTGTGCAGATAGTTCACGGCCGGGTGTGCCGAGTCGTCGGCACCGAATACCTTTTCGGCTTCGCGCGACTTGTCGGGCGTCCAGCGGTCGGTCACCGTCATGGTGCCCAGAATGACGCCTTCCTGATCGCGCAGCGCGATATCCTGCCCCAGTTCCAGCGTCTCGGCAAAATTTTCCGAGACGTCCAGTGTGATCGGCATCGGCCACAGCGTGCCGTCGGCCAGGCGCATGTTTTCGACAACGCCGTTGTAATCCTCTTCGCTCAGGAATCCCTTGAGCGGGTTGAAGCCCCCGTTCATCAACAATTCCATATCGCAGATCTGACGCGGGGTCAGATCCCAACTGGTCAGGTCGGCGGCTTCGACCTTCAGTTTCTGGGCGGACTCGTAAGAGACATACAGTTCGGGGATCGGAGCCAGATTTTGCTGGGACATCGGTACTCTCGGCTTTCAAGGGTTGGATATCAGATACACGCATAAGATGCGCGGGACGGTTCGGTTGGCCATAGACCTGCAAAGCGGGTGGTTTCAAGGCCGAGTTGGGGCTTTTCGTAATTTGAGGCCATTTTGCAGCGAATATGGTATTAAATGGAAGATTTTCACCCCAATCCGAAAGGATTTGTAAATCTTTCTCCGATCAATATGCGCTATTTGATGCACATCAATGGCGATCGGGCGCCTTGAACTTAGAATAACTACAAACGTGCGAATCCTGCTTGACCAGTCTGGAGGCTAAAATGACATCTATTTGGAAAATCGCGCTTGGAACAGCGTCCGCAATGGCGCTTGCGTCCTCGGCGTCTGCGTCGGAGTTGCGCGATTACGCGCTGGAAATGTTTGCGGCCCTGCCGTCGACCATTCCGGCGCTCAAGGACAACCCCGTGACACCGCAAAAGATCGATCTGGGCAAGGCCCTGTTCTTCGATCCGCGGATGTCAGCGTCGGGGGTGTTCTCCTGTAACTCATGCCACAACCTGGCGACGGGCGGGGATGACAACATGCCCACCTCGATCGGTCATGGCTGGCAGAAGGGTCCGCGCAACTCGCCCACGGTGCTGAATGCCGTGTTCAATGAGGCGCAGTTCTGGGACGGCCGCGCCGCCGACCTGGCCGAACAGGCCAAAGGCCCGGTTCAGGCCGGGGTCGAAATGGCCAACACACCGGCCAACGTGGTGGCGACACTGAACTCGATGCCGCAGTATCAGGAATGGTTCAAGGCCTCCTTCCCGGGTGAGGACGATCCGGTCACCTTCGACAACTTCGCCAAGGCGATCGAGGCCTACGAGGCCACCCTGATCACGCCCGCCCCGTTCGACGCCTTCCTCAACGGCGACGACAACGCGCTGACGGACGAGCAGAAAGAGGGGCTCGCGCTCTTCATGGATACCGGCTGTGCATCCTGCCATAACGGCGTGAACATCGGCGGCACGGGGTATTTCCCCTTCGGCCTGATCGAAAAGCCGGGTGCCGACGTTCTGCCGCCGGATGACCGGGGCCGCTTTGCCGTGACGGAAACAGCGGACGATTCCTATGTGTTCCGCGCCGCGCCGCTGCGCAACATCGACCAGACCGCGCCCTATTTCCACTCCGGCAAGGTGTGGGATCTCAAGGTGGCCGTGGCCATCATGGGCACGTCGCAGCTCGGGACCGAACTGAACGACGATGAGGTGGACAAGATCGTGGCCTTCCTCGGCTCGCTGACCGGAGAGATGCCGCAGGTGACCTATCCTGTCCTGCCCACCGAAACCCTGGATACCCCGCGCCCCACGGGCGAGGTGGTGCCCAACTGATCGCCTGACGATCTGCTGAAACAGGAAACGGCGCGGGATATCCCGCGCCGTTGTCATGTTCGGGGGACCAAGGCAGCGCTCCTTATGTGACGTTGTGTCCTTGGCAGGCCGCGCGCCGCCTCCGGCGGGGATATTTCGGGCAAGAAGAAAGCCCGGATTGCCGTGTTTTTTTTGATAACGTCGCGCTCAGCTTTCCTGTTCGGCGATGAAGCGTTCCGCGTCCAGTGCGGCCATGCAGCCCATCCCGGCGCTGGTGACGGCCTGCCGATAGACATGGTCGGTCAGATCGCCGGCGGCAAAGATGCCGGGCACCGAGGTGCGCGTGCTACCGGGCTCGACCTTGACGTAATCGCCGTGATGCATCTCGACCTTGCCTTTCACCAACTCACTGGCGGGGGCGTGGCCGATAGCGATGAACACGCCCTTGCAGGGGATCTCGGTGCTTTCGCCGGTCTGGTTGTTCCTGACGCGCACGCCGGTCACGCCCTTGGGGTTGTCCTCGCCCAGAACCTCCTCAAGCTCGTGGAACCACAGGGTTTCCACCTTGGGATGCCTGAGCAGGCGGTTTTGCAGGATCTGCTCGGCGCGCAATTCGTCGCGGCGATGGATCAGCGTGACCTTGCTGGCAAAGTTCGTGAGGAACAGCGCCTCTTCGACCGCCGTGTTGCCGCCGCCGATCACCACGATTTCCTGACCCCGGTAAAAGAACCCGTCGCAGGTGGCGCAGGCGCTGACGCCGAAGCCCTTGAACGCCTCTTCGCTGTCCAGCCCCAGCCATTTGGCCCGCGCCCCCGTGGCCAGGATCACCGCATCGGCCGAGTAGGTGGTGCCGCTGTCGCCCCTGGCCACGAAGGGGCGGCTTTCGGTGTCGAGGTCGGTGATGATGTCGCCGACGATCTCGCAGCCCATCGCCTTGGCATGGGCCTCCATGCGAACCATCAGGTCGGGGCCCTGCACCTCGGTATCGCCGGGCCAGTTCTCGACCTCGGTGGTGGTGGTCAGCTGCCCGCCCGGTTCGATCCCCTGCACGAGGATCGGCTCCAGCATGGCGCGGCTGGCATAAACGCCTGCGGTATATCCGGCGGGGCCGGAGCCGATGATAAGGCATTTGGTGTGGCGGGTTTCGGTCATGGCTGAGCTCCCCTCAATTCGATTGCAATCCATATAGACGGCAGCTTGAGCGGGCAAAAGCCCGGACCGTAAATTCTTTGGCAATCAGACATGGAGGGGGTAGGATGACGGCAAGAGTTTTCTAATGGAATTAAAAGGCTGACCATGCAGTTCACGAATTTGACAAAGGCGATTTGCGCTTTCGCCCTGATGGCGGTTGCCGGGCCGGGCGCCGCGCAAGACACATCGGGAGACATTCCCGAAATGCCCTCGCATTGCAGTGTTCAGGACGCCGGAGAAATCATTCAGATCGTTGTGTGCGATCCGTCAGATGTGGAGCAGAAAACGCTTATTGAGGCCGGGCGCGCCGCCTGTGGGCTGGCGCTGCCGTGCGGGGCGTGGGTCTGGACCGATGCGGACAAGGCACCGTTGAAAGCGCCCGCAAATCACGATGGCCTGACTCAGGATCAGATCACTGCATCGAAAGGGGTGTGGGTGGCCGAACAGAAATCGTTCATCTTCATCGACGAAGCGAACTGACTTGGCTTATGCCATGATCGCATGAAAAAACCGCCGCATGATGCGGCGGTTTTCTGTTTCAATGATCCAAACCGGGTCAGGCCGCTTTGCGCTTGCGCCGTGCCACCAGACCGCCCAGGCCAAGGGCCGACAGCAGCAGGGGAAGACCCGCAGGAAGCGGGATCACGCCGTCGCCACCGCCCGTGTCGTCAACGACTTGCCTGACCTTCTTGTCGATGGCGTCGGCAAAGCCCGCAAAACTGCCAACTTTCAGAACAAACCCTTCCTGCGTCGCATTCGGCAGATTGTTCACATCCTCCACAAGAGAACAGCTCGGGCTGGGGCTGGACGATGCCGTATAGGTGCCGGCGTAGCAGGCCGACAAAAGAGTGCCCGTAGCGGCCCCCGATCCGATCGCCTCATAGCTGATTCCGTCGACCCCGGCATCTGACGCCGCTTCAACGGAACTTTGCAAAGATGATGCGCTCGATGCCCCGTCTGTCGCGATATTGAACAGTGTCGTCGCGCCCAGGCCACCGTCCATGCCTGTAAAGAGGTCGGTCAGCCGATTGACGGCCGCGTGGATCGAAGTGCCACCTCCGTTGTAGCTGATACCCTGGATCGTCGTTTGCAGGGATGCTTTGTTGGCCGCCGTTACGATAGTGGGCGTAATGATTGTTGAAGCACTGCTGTCGAAGGTGACCACCGCGATGCGATACTGATTGTCCCCGCCGGTCGGAATGTTGTCGATCGCGGCGGCAAGCGCGTTCTTGGTCGTGGTGAAGTTTCCACTTCCCACCGAGCCGGATTCATCAAGGGCAAAGCCCAGATCGATAATGGCGGCACTGGCGCTTGCGGCGCTCATTGCCAGGCCAACTGCCGTCGCTACAACAAGATTGGTTCTTTTTCTGGTCATGGTTTCAATATCCCCCTTAGGTTCAGGAAATCGTTCTGTTTAAAATTAATGTGAACCCCGGCCCGGCATGACCGGACAATTTATACTTGGTAAACAGGTCTCTTGCGCAGACGCCAACAAATCACTGGGTCCACATTAGTGACACAATGTTACCAGATTTTAATCACATTGATGAACGGATTTTTGTGAATTTTCCGGCGATTGCCCTCGTTAAGGGTCAATTTGTCCATTTTTGCAGGGATTGTTTTCCGTTTGGTTTATGTCTTCTTAACAATATTGCCGAGTTTTGAAATAATATTGCGGGCGCCTGCGGGGTTGTTATAACTTTCCCAAAACCCCCGATTGGAGCGAATCATGCCCGCAACCCGCCTCGATGAGATCGACCGCAAGATTCTGGCCGAGCTTCAGGCCGACGGCCGCATGACCAATGTCGAACTGGCCAAGCGCGTCGGAATCTCCGCACCGCCCTGCCTGCGCCGGGTGCGAACGCTCGAAGAGCAGGGCTATATCCGGGGCTATCACGCCGATGTCGATGCCCGTGAACTGGGGTTCGAGGTGCAGGTCTTTGCCAGCGTCGGCTTGCAGAGCCAGGCCGAATCCGACCTCAACGCCTTCGAGGCGCGCTGCAACGAATGGCCGCTGGTCCGTGAATGCCACATGCTCAACGGCGAGGTGGATTTCATCCTGAAATGCGTGGCGCCCGACCTGTCCACCTTTCAGCGGTTCCTGACCGAGGAACTGACCGCCGCCGACAATGTCGCCAGCGTCAAGACCTCGCTGGTCATCCGCGGGGCCAAGGACGAGCCCGGCGTGCCCTTCGACGTTCTCGAAGACAGGCTCAGCCACTCCGCCTGACCGGACAGCGCGCGCCGTCCGGCACCGGATTCAGGCCATCTGCATGTCTTGCGCGGCGCTCCCGAAGGGCAGGCGCGGATGCGACAGCGCGCCGAACTGGTGCGCTTCGCGGATATGCGGGAAATAGGACAGGAACAGCGACAGCATGTTCTGGCTCATGTGGCGCTCGAACCCTGCGCCGGGGTGATAGCTTTCGAATTCCAGACCGCCCGCGCAGATCGTCGAATGCCGCCGCAGCGCGATGTGGAACACCGTGACCGGATGCGCCGGGGTGATCTCGACCACGCTCATCCCGTCCGCCAGATCGCGCGCCGGGGTCAGCACCTGTTCGCCGCCGAAACTGTCGCGCAGGCCCAGGGGCCGGGACAAAAGCCGCGCGCCGGGGCCGGCCATCACGTCCATCATCGGACGCCCCATGCCAAGGGCGTCGCCCATGATCCGGGTGATCCGCCGGTTTTGCGGAACGGTTCCTTCGGCGTCGGGCACCAGCGTCATCGCCCCGAGCCACAACAACGGCATGGGGCCGTGTTCGCAGGTGACGATCTTCATGCCCGGCAGCAGATCCTCCACCGCGACGGGGCCGGTCGTCGTCTTGATCAGGGTGCCACGCGCAAAGGCGGAAAATGCCGCTTCGAACGGCGCGGTGGCGGGGCCGATATTCTCGGTTTCATGAATCGACCCGTCGTTGCGCAGGCTCAGGATGCGGTACTTCCGCAGCATCTGCCGTTTGCGGACCGTGTCGGTTGCCTCGGACCGGGATTGACCTGTGGCAACAGGGCGCATGGATGGGGCGTGTGCCGCCGGAATACGGGCGGCAAAAGGAGGGGTTGTCATGTAACGTCACCAGTTGGTCGTCACATCCGCGTCGGCCCCCACCGACAACGACAGAAGGACAGATTTCCATTCATGTTGTAATGGACTCAAAGATCGCCGCCATGGGGCCGCGCTGTCAAATTTTCGAGGAAATTGTTTCTTCTGGCAGGGCAATACCTCTGCCAGGCGGGGTTTGTTCCCGTTTGATGGCCCGCTCTGCCACAATTCGGACATCAAGCCATCGAATCGGGCCGCACAGAAGGCGGCCCGCGCCGAGGCGATCCGGGTCAGGCGATCCTGACTTTGCGGCGTGTCCCGGTGACGGAGGCGGCACTGGCGGCGCGGCGCACATCCCGCTGATAGGGCAGGGCCGGCATTTGCTGCTTGCTGGTTTCGATCACCGATTTCATCCAACGCTTTTTCATGGTCGTCCTCATTGTTCTCTGCTCGTCGGGTTTCGTCCCGTTGGGGCAGATACTGTCCTGCGTTTCGGGCCATGATTTGACGGTTGCGAGAAAATCGGCCGGCATTTTCGCCATGATTGTGCCGAAAAGGGGCAAAACCGGCCGGATTTGTTCAGCGTATTGATTTCAAAGGAATATTACTCCGGCCAACGGGGCATCCATGGTTCGCAATCCGGCATTGTTTCCATGAAATGGGGCGAACTTGTGGTCGGGTTTGCCCCGTCTTCGCCCGATTCACAGCCGGATGGCCGATATCATCCGCCCGTAATCCGCCTCCCTGGCGTGGGTCGTGCGGCGGTAGGAAAAGAATCGGGCCGGATCGGAATAGGTGCAGTGCCGGGTCCACTCCGCCTGTCCCACCCCCGCACGCCGCAGCCGGTGCAGCCCGTAGGCGGGCAGGTCGAACATATACCGATCCCCCTCGCCATTGGCGAAGAACCGGGAGTTGGCGGGATCTTCGGCAATGAAATCGTCCAGAAACTCGGGGCCGACCTCATAGGCGCGCTGGCTGATCGAGGGGCCGATCACCGCCGTGATGTTTTCCCGCGCCGCGCCAAGCGCCTCCATCGCGTCCAGCGTGGCCTCCAGCACACCGTCCAGCGCCCCGCGCCAGCCCGCATGGGCCGCCCCGATCACGCCCGCCTGCGGATCGGCAAACAGAACCGGCTGGCAATCGGCGGTCAGCACCGCCAGCGCCACGCCGGGCGTGGCCGTCACCAGAGCATCGGCGCGGGGCCGCTCGCTCAGCGGGCCGTCTATCGTCACGACATCGGCGGAATGCACCTGATGCACCGTCACCAGATGATCGGGCGAAACCTCCAGTGCTTCGGCCACGCGCGCGCGATTGATGCTGACGATCTCGGACAGGTCCGACGATCCGGGGCCGCAGTTCAGCCCCGAGAACACCCCCGACGATGCTCCGCCGCGCCGGGTAAAGAACCCGTGCCGCAAGGGGGCAAGGCTGTCGGCGGTGATGATCTCCAGCGTCATGGTTCCAATCCCGGTGGCGGGCTCGCGCCTTCGGGATAAAGGCCAAGCACCTTGAAGAGCGTCCCCATTTCCTGCGGATGGGTCAAGCGCCGATGTGCCGCAATATGACTTTCCAACGCCGCGCCCCTCAACCCCCTGGACAGGTTTTGGGCACGGGGCGTGATCCCGAGCCGTTCAAGGAAGACCCCCTGCGCAGTCAGGCGCGTATGCGCCGCGGGCGCGGCGGCCCGTGCCAGCGCCTCGAAATCCACATGCGCGGTCAGGTCGGCCAGCCCCGGATCGGCCAGCGGATCGGCCGCCTTGTGATCGCGGACCGCCTGCACCGTATCGCCAAGCGAGCGCCAGTCGCCGTAATCCACGATCAGCGCCGCGCCGCCGTGGCCAGCGATGCGCTGGCCGATTCCCTGTGCCGCATGGGCGGCGGGCCTGCACGATTCCACGATATCGCCATCGCGCGTGTCGTCCAGCCGATGCGCCAGTTGCGGGGCCTGTTGCCGGTCGGTCAGCCCAAGGGTCAGCGCCCCGTCCCTCACCCCGACGCAGCGCTCGCGCCAGCCCTCGCCGTCACGCTGAAACTGGCGTACCGGCAGGGCGTCGAAAAATTCGTTCGCCAGCAGGACCAGCGGCTGTTGGGGCAGGTCTTCGACGGTCTCCACCCAAACGACGCCCTCGCGCTGCAACGTGTCGCGCTGCACATCGCGCAATGTGGCCGAGGCCTCCACCAGATGTACCTGCGCCGCATCGTGAAACCCCGGCACGGCTTGCGTGGCGCGCAGCACATCGGCCATCAGCGTGCCCCGTCCGGGGCCGCATTCGGCCAGCGTGAAGGGCGCGGGCGCGCCCTGATCCAGCCACGCCTGCGCCAGCGACAGGCCCAGCAATTCGCCGAACATCTGGCTGATTTCCGGCGCGGTGGTAAAATCGCCACCCGCGCCCAACGGGTCGCGCGTGGCGTAATAGCCATGCTCGGGGTTCAGCAGGCATTCGGCCATGTAGTCGGCCAGCGTCATCGGCCCCTGCGCCACGATTCGCGCGATCAGGATGTCGCGCAGCCCGCTCATGCCCTGGTCCGTTGCGCCCACAGGGCAAATCCAAGCCCCAGAACCACCATCGGCAGCGACAGGAGCTGCCCCATGCTCAGGCCCATGCCGCCCGCCTGCACGACCCAGCCCATCGGGTTGTCGGGCGTGATGAACTGCGCATCCGCCTGCCGGGCGAATTCGACCACGAAACGCGACAGCCCATAGCCCGCAAAGAACACGCCGGTCACCAGACCGGGCCGTTTCAGCGCCCCGCGCTGCCAGACCAGCCACAGCAGGATCGCGCCCAGCAACAGCCCTTCCAGCCCGGCCTCGTACAATTGCGACGGATGGCGCGCGCACGGTCCTTCGACTCCGGGGCAGTCCTGCGCATAGTGCCCCGGAAACACCACGCCCCAGGGCAGGTCGGTGGGCTTGCCCCACAGTTCGGCATTGATGAAATTGGCGATCCGGCCCAGCAACAGCCCCGCAGGGGTGGCCATGCACAGCACATCGGCCACCGACAGCCACGGGATGCCGCGCCGCCGTGAAAACAGGATACAGGCCGTCACCACACCCAGCAGTCCGCCATGGAACGACATGCCCCCCTGCCAGATTTGCAGCGCCTCGGCGGGGTTCTCCAGATAATAGGCGGGCCGGTAGAACAGAACGAATCCCAGCCGCCCGCCCAGGATCACGCCCAGAATGACCCATGTCAGCAGGTCCTCGACCGCGCGCACATCCATCGGGGCCGCGTCGCCGCGCCACAGATGCGGCCGTTTGACCGCGGCCACCACCAGCCGCCAGCCGATCAGGATGCCCACGATATAAGCCAGCGCGTACCAGCGCAGCGCGAACTCCATGCCAAACACGGTAATCGAGAAAATCTCGGGCGAAATTTCGGGGAAGGGGATCATGGCCTGCATATGCGTCTCTGTGCCTCTGGTTGCGCGGGGAAGTCAATCCTTGTCCCGTCGGATACGAAGGCTCATATAGGGGTGAACGTAACGCCGGAGAAACCCATGCAAACCCGCAACAAGGTGCTCGACGACATTTCGCAGCTGATGACCAACGCCATGGGCGTGGCCCAGGGCGCCCGGAACGAGGCCGAAACGGCCATGAAATCCATGATAGACCGCTGGCTGGCCGACCGTGATTTCGTCACGCGCGAGGAATTCGACGCCGTCCGCGCCATGGCCCAGAAAGCCCGCGAGGAAAACGAGACCCTCAAGGCCCGGATCGAAGCGCTGGAAAACGCCGCGAAGTAATCCCCTCGCGCGGCCCGCCCCCCCTGCGTGATCCGGGGAGGGCGGTTTCCATGCCGGAATTTCAGCCCGGCATGGCAAGACCCCTTCACTGGCTTCGAATATGATCTGCACCCCACAGGGGGACCGGCCAGGGAACATGGCCGGGGCAGGGGTTTCACCGACCTGAAGACAGCGATTGAACGCGCGGCCCGACCGGGCCGGGGTGTCGTCCGGCAGGCGGTCGAACTGGCCGGGCAGGCTGCTTCGGACCGCCCGGCGTCCGGTTTGCGTCCACAATGGACGCACCTTCCCTTCAGGCCCCTCGGTTTCGTACAAAACCCGCGTACACATCGTACGTTTTGTACGAAACGGCAGGGGGCGTGTGCGGTTGGGCAGAAAAGGTGCCTGATCTTGCGGCCTTTTTTGAGTCATCCACAACTTATTGCGGTTATCCCCAACAAATAGCTTTACAGGTGCTTCCAAACTGCGCACCATATTTAGTAGGACAGGCGGAATTCTCCCCTGTCTGTTGAGCAGGCACCTAGCGCTTGGGGCGCTGCCAAGCCCCGGCGCTACGTAAAAAACGAGGTGGCGCCATGGCATTGTCCGAGCAGTTCTTGCAAGAAGACCTTCATCCCATTGATATCGTTGAATATCTCGCCGAACACCACGAGTGGGATTTCGACAGGATCGCTGACGATCAGATCGCCATGGCGGTCGAGGGCCAGTGGCGCACCTACTCCATCACCCTCGCCTGGTCGGCTTATGACGAAACCCTGCGCATGGTTTGCACCTTTGAAATGGAGCCGCCAGAGGATAAAATTCCTGCGTTATATCATATACTTAACGATGTGAACGATCAGTGCTGGGCCGGCGCGTTCACCTATTGGGCCGAGCAGAAGCTGATGGTTTATCGCTACGGTCTGGTGATGACCGGCGCGCAATCCGTCAGCCCCGAACAGGTCGATACGCTGATCCGTGCCGCCGTCACCAATGCCGAGAGATTTTATCCGGCATTTCAATTGGTTATCTGGGGCGACCAGCATCCGAAGAACGCTATTCAGGCCGCCATTGCCGAAGCCTACGGCCGCGCCTGACCCCACCACCCCGCAGGGCGCCATTGCAGAGACCCGGCGCCCCGCGTATCTCTTGCCTTGGGAATTTTGCGAACAGGCAAGAGGGAATTAGTCATGGATATGCAGGACCTGGCCCGCAAAGGCCTTGTTTTATTGGGGTGTGGCAAGATGGGCTCGGCCATGCTGCAAGGCTGGCTCGATGGCGGATTGCCCGCCGGATCGGTCTGGGTGATCGACCCCAACCCGTCGGACTGGCTGCAATCCCGTGGCGTTCACATCAATGCCGACCTGCCCGAAACCCCTGCCATCGTCCTGATCGCCGTCAAACCGCAGATGATGGGCGATGCCCTGCCCGCCATCGCGGCCATGGGAAACGGCGAAACCCTGTTCGTTTCGGTCGCTGCGGGAACGCCGATTTCCTCTTTTGAACAAGCACTTGGCGCGCAAAGCCCGATCATCCGCGCGATGCCCAACACCCCCGCTGCCGTGGGCCGCGGGATCACCGCCGTCATCGGGAACGACCATGCAAAGGCCGGGCATCTGGACATGGCCGAACAACTGCTCAGCTCGGTGGGGCAGGTGGTGCGCCTTGATAACGAGGACCAGATGGATGCGGTGACCGGCGTGTCCGGCTCCGGCCCGGCTTATGTGTTTCACATGATCGAATGTCTGGCCCGTGCAGGTGAGGCGCAAGGGCTGGCCCCCGATCTGGCGATGCAACTGGCCAAGGCGACTGTCGCCGGGGCCGGGGCTCTGGCGGAGGCCGCCGATGAAACGCCCGCGCAGTTGCGGGTCAACGTCACCAGCCCCAATGGCACGACGCAGGCGGGGCTTGAGGTTTTGATGAATGAAGACAATGGCTTACCGCCATTGATGACAGATACGGTCCGGGCCGCCGCCGACCGTTCAAGGGAGTTACGCAATGACTGATCCGATCGGTGTCGAGGATTTTCTCAAGGTCGATATCCGTGTGGGAACCGTGGTGCGCGCCAAATCCTTCCCCGAGGCGCGCAAGCCAGCGATCAAGCTGTGGATCGATTTCGGCCCCGAATTGGGCGAGAAGAAAACCAGTGCCCAGATCACCGCTCATTACACGCCCGAGGAATTGCAGGGGCGGCAGGTGATCGCCGTGACCAATTTCCCGCCGCGCCAGATCGGGCCCTTCATGTCCGAGGTTCTGGTTCTGGGCCTGTCGGATACGAATGGCGATATCGTGCTTTTGGGGCCTGACAGTAACATTCCCAACGGGGAGAGAATGCATTGAGCCGTGTTTACCTGACCCGCCCGCTGCCCGAGGCGGTTCTCACGCGGGCGCGGGCGTTGTTCGACGAGGTCGAAGTGCGCCACGATACCGCACCGCTGAAGATCGGCCAGATGCGCGCCGCCCTGACGCTCTATGACGGGGTGCTGCCGACGCTGGGAGATATGTTCTCGGCCGAGGTGTTTCGCGATGCCGAAAGTCCACGCTGCAAGGTGCTGGCGAATTTCGGGGTGGGTTATAACCATATCGATGTGGCTGCCGCCAGGGCCGCCGGGGTCATGGTGACCAACACGCCGGGCGCGGTCACCGACGCGACCGCCGACATCGCCATGACGCTGATCCTGATGAGTGCGCGCCGCGCCGGAGAGGGTGAAAGGCTGGTGCGCGCCGGTGGTTGGGCCGGATGGCATCCGACGCAGATGCTGGGCCTGCACGTGACGGGCAAGACGGTGGGCATTATCGGTATGGGCCGGATAGGTCAGGCCATCGCGCGCCGATGTCATTTCGGGTTCGGCATGAACGTCATCTATTACAATCGCTCCGAAAAGGATCTGGGTTTTGACGCCGACCGTGCCGAAACGATGCAGGATCTGGCCGCCAAGGCGGATATTGTGGTGGTGGCGGTGCCGGGTGGGGTCGAGACGCATCACCTGATCGGCGCCGATCTGTTTTCCGCGATGAAACCCACGGCGCATTTCGTCAACATCGCACGCGGTGATATCGTGGATGAGGCCGCGTTGATTGCCGCTCTTGGGAGCGGACAGATCGCAGGGGCAGGGCTGGACGTGTACGAGCATGAGCCGAAGGTGCCCGATGCCCTGCGAGCCCTGGAGAATGTCGTGCTTTTGCCGCATCTGGGAACGGCAGCGCTGGAAGTGCGCGAGGCGATGGGGCTGATGGCGGTGGAAAACCTGAGCGCGGCCCTGAATGGCGAAACGCCTCCCAACCTGATATCCTGAAGGCCACCCTGATCAATGCGGTCGTCAGGTTCGGGGATACCCTGCCGCGTCGTCACACTTGACGCGGGGGCAGGGCTGCGTTGATCTTGCGGGACGTTTTGGAAAGGTCCGCCGATGTTTCAGCCTGCGATCACAGGTTCCGGGGTTTTCACGCCCGACCAGGTCATCACCAATGAAGAACTGGTCGCGACCTTCAACGCCTATGCCGAGGCGTTCAACGCCCAGAATGCCGCGGCCATTGCTGCGGGCGAGGTCGAGGCCAAGGGAGTGTCGTCGCCCGAGTTCATTGTCAGGGCATCCGGGATCGAACAGCGCTATGTGATGGACAAGACCGGGGTTCTGGACCCCGCAGTCATGCACCCGCTGCTGCGTCAGCGCAGCGATGATGAGCCTTCGATCATGGCCGAAATGGCACTGGATGCATGCGGCAAAGCGTTGAATCAGGCCGGATGCGATGCGGGCGAGGTCGATCTGGTGATCTGCGCCGCCTCGAACCACGAGCGCCCCTATCCGGCGATCGCGATCGAGATACAGCAATTGCTGGGTGCAGGCGGTTTTGCGTTCGACATGAACGTGGCCTGTTCCTCGGCCACGTTCGGCATTCAGGCGGCGGCGGATATGATCCGGTCAGGGTCGGTGCGCCGTGCGCTGGTGGTGAACCCCGAGATATGTTCGGGCCATCTGGAATGGCGTGATCGCGATTGTCATTTCATTTTCGGCGATGTCTGCACCGCCGTGGTGCTGGAACGGGCCGAAGATGCAAACGGTGCGCATTTTGTGATCCGCTCGACCCGTTGTGCGACGCAGTTTTCCAATAACATCCGCAACAACAATGGCTTCCTGCGCCGTACCCGTCCCGACGGAATGGCGGACCGGCGTGATATGCAGTTCATGCAAGAGGGGCGCAAGGTGTTCAAGGAGGTGCTGCCGCTGGTATCGCGTCATATTGCGCAGCATCTGGAGGAGGACGATGTTGCGCCCGATGAATTGCGGCGTCTGTGGCTGCATCAGGCCAACAAGTCGATGAACGATTTCATTGGGAAGAAAGTTCTGGGGCGTGTGCCCGCTCCCGGAGAGCAGCCGAATATTCTTCAGGACTATGCCAATACATCGTCCGCAGGGTCGATCATCGCGTTTTCCAGGTACTCCGATGACCTTGAGAGCGGGGATAACGGCCTGATCTGTTCGTTCGGGGCTGGTTATTCCGTCGGGTCTGTTCTGTTGGAAAGGGCCTGATCGGAATTTTCGGCTGCGAGGGGCTTTGGATGATCAAGGTGGGGTGGGGTCCGGCCCCGCCTGTGCACACCTGTTGGAAGTCGCCTTCCGGGGATGACAGATGCGCAATTGGCAAGGGCCGGGCCAAAACCCTGACCCCACCCCCGCCCCGCAAGGGGTTGCGGGGCATTCAGAACCCGGCCCTGAACGACCACGGGATTGCGTTATCAGTTACATTTCGAGATAAAGCGCTAAATGGGAAAACCCCCTTGGGATTCCCCGCCAAGGCGGGCACCTGTAAGGATGAGTGTATGTCGACAATTGGAAGTTACCTCAAGAAGCACACCGAGGCGCTGGTCAAGGACGTGGGAATCGAACCGGCATGCCAGTTGACCGGCAAGTCAAAGGCAACCTTGGGGCGTTATTATTCCGACCATGAAGAGCACGCAGACCGCTTTATGCCGATTGACGCCGTCGCGGCTCTGGAAGAGGCCGCCGCCTATCCGCATGTAACCGGTGCTTTGGCAGAATTGCAGGGGATCGGGCTGAATTTCAACTCGGAGCGCCGGAACACCGAGCGATCGGGCGGTGTGAACAGCGATGTCATCGCCCTGTCTCAGCGGTTCGCCATGTTGATGGCGGAATACCAGCAATCTATCGAGGACGGCGTCATCACGGTCAACGAGGCCAAGAGATTGCTGCGCGAAACCACGCAGCTTCAGCAGGTTCTGATCGATATGAAACTGCATCTCGAAGAAGAAACCGGCTAAGGATCATGGCGTTCTGGCCGGTGCCGTTTCCGGCGGAATCAGACATCACACTGCCGCCTTTGGGCTTTCCCGTATATTCGATTCGGTTTACATATCGCCTTGCTTCGGTCCGGGCGGCTTTTTCCGTCCGGTGAAAAGGGAACACGGTGCGGCGCCGTTACCGGTGCCAATTCCGCGACTGCCCCCGCAACTGTAGGCGGCGAGCGAAGCCGGACCAATGTCATTGCCTTGGCCTGCATCACGGCGAGACGATCCGGCCAAGCCATGACCCGCAAGTCAGGAGACCTGCCGAAGTGATCACCCTGTCCGGGCGCGGGGCGCGCGCTGGACAACGGAATTTTCCGTCATTGGTGATATTTCACCGTCGGCGGAGGAGTGTCTTCTTCCTTACGACTGTCGTTCGAAACGGGCCGGTACGGCCAAGGAAGGGGCAAAAAACATGCACCTTAAATTTCTGGTATTTCTACTGACGGGGTCCGCGCTGTCGGCACAAACGACGTTTGCGCAAGAGGTTATCGACCTCGACCCGATCATCGTATCCGGTGGCCTCGCGCCGGTGAGCGCGTCCAAATATGGGCGTGCCGCGACCGTGATCACCGCCCAAGACCTCGAGGCGCGCGGGGTGGCGCATGTCTCCGAAGCGCTGCGCGCCGTGCCGGGGGTATCGGTCTCTCAAACGGGTACATTGGGAGGGCAGACGGTTGTGCGATTGCGTGGCCACGAAAGCAACCACACGCTTGTACTGATCGACGGGATCGAGGTCGCGGCGCAGCAAACCGGAGATTACGATTTCGGAGGGCTGGTTGTCTCCGATATCGAGCGGATCGAGGTGCTGCGCGGGGCTCAATCGGCGCTCTATGGATCAGAGGCGATCGGCGGGGTGATTTCGATCACCACCAAGCGTGCGACCGAACCGGGGGTAACAGGGCGCGCAGCGTTTGAAGTGGGATCAGACGGGAGCACGAATATCGAGACGGCTCTGAGAGCCAGGGGCGCGCGTGGAGAGTTGAGTTTTTCGACCGCGCGTCGCGATTATGGCGGGTTCGACATTTCCGGCGACCCGGGCGGTCTCGACGATGGCGGCCAGAACGTCACGTACAACCTGAACGGACGGTATTACCTGACCGACACCGTGACGGTCGGCGGCACTTTGCGTTATGTGGACCGGCGCACTGATATCGACATCTTCAATTACGCAGCCCCGACACGGGCGGCTTTGGTGACAGACGGGATCGGGCAGTCGGAGACGCAGGAAACCTATGGCGCGCTTTTCGCCGATGCACAGCTTTGGGGCGGTCGGCTGTCGAACCGGCTGACCTATTCCTTCTCCCATATCGACCAGCAGGGCCGCAATGGCGCTGGAATCAAGGATCAGGATAACACGGGCACGCGCAACAAAATCGCTTATCAGGCTACGCTTGCGCTGGATGCCGCGACGCTGGATGCCTCCAATCACAAGCTGAGTTTCGCTGCCGAATTCGAGCGGCTGACCTATCGTGAAAACGATGCCAGTATCGTTTTCATGCCCGGACAGTTGGTCAAGCGCGAGCAGGAGCAGGTGGCGTATGCACTGGAATATCAGGGCGATTTCACCAACGGCTTGTCTATTCAGGCGGGTATGCGGCATGACGAAAATGACAAGTTCAGCGACTTCACCACCTATTCGCTTGGCGCGTCGTACCTGTTGGCGAACGGAACGACCCGTTTGCATGCGTCCTATGGTACCGGGGTGCAGAATCCCACGTTGATCGAGCAGTTCGGTTTTGCCACGGATTTCGCGGGCAACCCGAACCTGAAGCCGGAGCAAAGCGAGGGGTGGGATATCGGGATCGAGCAGCAGTTTCTGGACGGTCGCGGCGTGATCGACGTGACTTGGTTTGACGAAACCCTGACCGACGAGATCGGCTCGCGCTTCGATCCGGCGATCGGCAAGACCGTCCCGGTGAACAACGATGGGAAAAGCGATCGGCGTGGGCTGGAAGTGTCGGCCAGTCTGGACGTGACTGACCGGCTTGGTGTGTCACTCGGCTATACATGGCTGGATGCGAACGAGCCGGTTTCCGTCCCTGTGATGGCGCGTATGACCGCTGTCGAGGTGCGGCGCCCGGAACACGAATTGTCGCTTGGGGTGGATTATCGCCTGCCCAATGACAGAACGCAATTTCGACTGGACGTAACCCATGTCGCGGGCCTCTACGATACGAACTTCAAAACGGCGAGCTTCTTGCCAGGCGGTGTCCCGAGCGATGATTTCGACCGGATCAAGCTGGATGATTACACCGTGGTCAATCTTGGATTCACCCATGATATTAATGACCGTGTCCAGTTGACGGGGCGGATATCGAATCTTCTGGATGAGAAGTACGAAGAACTGGAAGGCTATGCCACACAGGGGCGTACCGTCTATTTCGGTGTGGCGGCGAAGTTCTGAAAAGGATCGGCATGACGCGTATCCAAAGGATACTGGCAGGCACCGTGGCCCTTTTTGTGGCTGCGGTGCAACCGGTGCAGGCCGATGCGCCGGGTCGTGTCGTGTCGATCAACCTGTGTACCGATCAGTTGGCGATGATGCTGGCCGCACCCGGTCAGCTTTTGTCGGTTTCGCATGTGGCAAGCGATCCCCGGTCATCCGCCATGGCCGGTCAGGCCGGGAACTACAGAATGAACCACGGGCTGGCCGAGGAAATCTATGTCTTGCAACCCGACCTGGTGGTTGCCGGAACGTGGACGCCGCACAGCACGGTTTCAATGCTGGAACGCCTTGGCGTGCCGGTGGCCGTGTTTCAGCCTGCGCGCACCTTGGCCGATATACGTGAAAGACTCGTGCAGATGGGCGAGGTTCTGGGGCGTCCGGCTGTCGCCGAAACCATGGTGGCCGAATTCGATGTCCGGCTGGCCGCCCTGCAAGAGGACATGTCAGATCGCCCGCGTGCAGCGTTGTATTATGCCAACGGTTATACGGCGGGGGATCAGACTCTGGCCGGGCAAATCCTGTTGGCCGCCGGGTTTGCCAATGCCGCAGACGAAGCGGGGTATCGTGCGGGCATGAAGATGCCGCTGGAGATGCTGGCCATGATCGCCCCCGAAACAGTGATTGCCGCGCGCCGTTATCCGGGCGGATCGCGCTCGGAGGAGATATTGGATCATCCTGTGCTTGGGGCGTTTCGGAGCGGTTCGACGATGACGGCCATGACCGATCAGGATTGGGTTTGCGGGACACCCTATGTGTTACGAGCCGTCGAAGATCTGGCTCGGACCCGACGTGGTATGACGGGAGCGGATCGGTAATGCGACTGGTGCTGCCTCTTGTCCTTCTCGTGTTCGTGTTGTTTGCGGCTTCTTTGTTGATCGGACCGGCGGGGATCGGCGTGTGGGAAGGTCTCAGCGCCCTGTTCACGATGGATGAAAGCCCACAGGCACTGGTGATGCGTGAAATCCGCCTGCCACGCGCATTGTTGGCCGTGATGATCGGGGCCGGTCTGGGGGTGTCGGGGGCGGCGATGCAGGGGTATTTGCGAAATCCCCTGGCCGAACCCGGCTTGATCGGTGTGTCGGGCTCTGCCGCTCTGGGGGCGGTGATCGCAATTCAGACCGGGGCGGCCACGGCCTTTGCGCTGGCCTTGCCAATGGCGGCATTGGCCGGGGCCTTGGGCGGCGTTTTGGTGGTCGTGGCGTTGGCCGGACCGCGAGGCACGTCACTCACGCTGATACTGGCGGGTATTGCGGTATCGGCTATGGCCGGGGCGCTGACCTCGCTGGTGTTGAACCTGTCGCCCAATCCCTTTGCCGCCAGCGAGATCGTGTTCTGGATGATGGGATCGCTGGCAGATCGCTCGATGACGCATGTGTGGCTGGCGTTGCCGTTCATGGTGATCGGTGGCGGTTTGCTGGCTGCAACTGGCCGTGGCCTTGATGCCATGACCCTGGGTGAGGATGCCGCCGAGGCGATGGGGATCAGCATGGGGCGGTTGCGGCTTGCGGTTGTCATCGGCACCGCCTGTATCGTCGGGGCGGGAACGGCGGTAGCCGGAGCCATCGGTTTTGTCGGGCTGGTCGTGCCGCATGTATTGCGGCCCCTGGTGGGCGGCAGGCCGGGGCGGCTGTTGTGGGCATCGGCGCTTGGCGGGGCGGCAATGCTGTTGGCCGCCGATATCGCGGTGCGCATCGTGCTGCCCGAACGCGACCTGAAGCTGGGTGTGTTGACGGCACTGGTCGGCGCACCGTTGTTCCTGCATCTGATCCTCAAGCTGCGGGGGACGCGGATATGACGGTGATGGAGCTAAGCAACCTGTCGGTCACCTTGCGTCGGCGCGACGTGATCCGTGACGTATCGCTGTCCGTAGGCAAAGGCGAGTTCATCGGGTTGATCGGTCCGAACGGGGCGGGCAAGACGACGCTGATGCGCGCGGCCCTCGGTCTGATCCCGTTTGTCGGGAACAGTTCGCTTGCTGCGATGCCGCTGGCCGAACGGGCGATGGCCGTCGCATGGATGCCGCAACAGCGCGAGATCGCATGGCCCGTCACGGTTGAAACGCTGGTCATGCTGGGCCGAACGCCGCATGTCGGGGCACTGGCCAGCCCCACCGATCATGACCGTTCTCAGGTGGATGCGGCGATCCGTTGGATGGGGTTGGACGACATGCGCCAAAGGGCCGCCACACGCCTTTCCGGAGGAGAGCAGGCGCGCGTTCTGATTGCCCGTGCCCTGGCGCAGGATACGCCTTTTGTCATGGCGGATGAGCCGGTTGCCGGGTTGGATCCGGCGCATCAGATATCGACCATGCAGACGTTTGCGCGGCTGGCGGAACAGGGCAAATCCTCGCTGGTGTCCCTGCACGATCTGGGGCTTGCTGCGCGTCATTGCACGCGCCTTGTCCTGATGAGTGAGGGCCGCCTGATCGCCGATGGCTGCCCGGCACATGTGCTGACGCCCGAGCGACTGGCCGAGGTGTTCGGGATCAGCGCGTGGTATCAGGACACGGAGCAGGGGCCGGTTTGTCAACCGCTCGAGGTAATCCGGTGAGCGATCTCATTCTGAATCATCCGTGGCTGGAGTTCGATCTTGGCGCCGAGATGCGGGTGCTGAGTTGGTCCATCAACCGTCCCGGTTGCGTGAGCGCGCGGCGCATCCTCTGGCGAGAGGTACACAATTCCGATCTGCGGCCCGATGTGGATGTGTCCGACTGGCTGGAGGGGCACCTTTCGGCGCGGGGGGCGTGCGATGCCGTGGCGTTTCTGACCTCTTGCGACATTCGGCGCTATCAGCGGTCCGAAGCGGTGGTGGGCAATGCACATGCGCAGGTTATCGCAACGGTTGGACTGTCGAATGCCGAACGTGTCGGGCATCGGCTGGAGCGGCCCTTGGTCGAGTGGGGTACAATCAACGTGGCGCTGAAAGTGAATAGTGGTCTGAGTGAGTCCGCTTTTCTGGAATTGATGAGCATCGCCACACAGGCGCGCACCGCTGCGGTGATGGATCTGGACCTGCCGCTTTCGGTCGGACGGGCTACCGGAACCGGCACGGATTGCGTGGCCGTCGCGGCTCCGCCTGGCAGTGAAACCTATGCAGGGCTGCATACTGAAATCGGCGAGGCCGCGGGTCGCGCGGTGTATTCTGCCGTGCTCGAGGGCGGGCGCGGTTGGATGGCGAGTATCGGAGCCAGAATTTCGGTGGCGACCTAGGTTGGACTGCCTTCAGCTATAGGTGCGGTTCTCCATCGGTGTGGCTTCTACTGTTTCCAGCAGGCGATTTAGCAGGGATTGCTCGGCCCGGTTCAGGCTGGCCTTGGGATTCCACACGATATGCACGTCGATGGCCGGTGCGTTCTGGTATGGGGGAAGTTGCCACATGACGCCGTCCTGAACATCGCGTTTGGCAATATGCAGGGGCAAGGGGCCGATCCCGAGCCCGGCGATGATCATGCGGCGCACTTCCTCGAGGTGGCTGGACGTACCGACAACCAGTTCGCCCATATCGGCTTCGGCGCGCATCAGGGTTACGGCTTTCAGTGCATCCTGTAGCCTGTCGGTTTCAAAGCTGACAGCGGAGTGTCCAGCCAGATCGGCCCGTACCAGCCCCTCACGCCCGAACAGGGGGTGTGGGGGACCACAGAACAGGCCGAAGAACTCGCGGTAGATGCGCAGGTATTCGAGTTTCGGGTTCCGTCGATGCACAAGGCAGACGGCGAACGACGAAAACCGGCCCGAGACGCTGTTTACCGCCTCGGCCGAGGACAGCACGTCGATCGACAGGGTGGCGTGGGGGTGCTCGGCATGGAATTCGGCCAGCACCTGATCGAAAAGCGGGCAGATCACATGCGAGGCGAGGGCGATGCGCACATGGCCTGTCACCTCGTCGGTCATTTCACGCATCAGGGTAGAAAGGCGCAAAATCGACCCCTGAATGTCCATGGCTTCGCGATAAAGCACCTGCCCTGCCTCGGTCAGTTCGAAATGCCCCGGTTTGCGGTCGATCAGTCGGCGCCCGACGCGATCTTCCAACCGTTTAAGGGCCGTCGATACGGAAGGCTGTGTCAGACGCAGCTTGTGTGCCGCTTCGGTGACCGAGCGGGATTGCGCCAGTACGACGAAGCTGCGCAGCAGGTTCCAGTCCAGTTCGCGCATCAGCCGGTCGGCGCTGTCCGAGGGATTCATTGATTTCATCAATAGTCACAATTCTGAATATCTATTTGATTAATGATTGCCCGCTTTGCATCGTCAAATCAAGCTCGGTGATAACGGGCCGAGGACAAGGGGAGTTAAATGTCGGTCGAAGCCCGCGAGGCGCGACAACCGTGGATTTTGCTGTCACCGGCCCTGACGGCCGTGGCGCTGCTGTTGTTCGTGCCGCTGCTTTTTATCATGATCTATTCTTTCTGGCTGCGCACGGCGACGGGTGCGGATCAGGTGGGGTTCTTTCTGGACAACTGGCAAGAGGCCCTGACCGATGCGTTCTACCGCGACATTCTCCTGAATACGCTCAAGATTGCCGCGATCACCACGGTGGTTTGCGCGGTGATGGGGTATCCGGCGGCGTATTTCATCGCCCGGTCGAAGGGCAACAAGGGGATTTTGCTGCTTCTCCTGATGCTGCCGTTCTGGATCAGCTACATCATCCGCACGATGAGCTGGATCAACATCCTGGGTGTTTCGGGAGCGTTCAATTCGGCGCTGATGGCTCTGGGGATCGTCAGTGAACCGATCCAGATGCTGTATAACGAAACCACGGTCATTCTGGGGCTTGTGCATTTCCTGCTGCCCTTCATGGTGCTGAACGTCTTCGTCAGCCTCGACGGAATCGACACCAATCTGGAGGACGCGGCCAATTCCCTGGGCGCGACCCGCTGGCAAGCTTTTATGCAGGTGACCCTGCCCTTGTCGCTGCCCGGTCTGGCCGCTGGTGGGCTGCTGTGTTTCGTGCTGGGCGCGGGCACGTATATCACGCCGCTGGTTCTGGGCGGCCCGACCGATGCGATGTTCGCCAACCTCGTGTTCGAGGCAATCATCACACAGCTCAACTGGCCGCTCGGTTCGGCGCTCAGCCTGATGTTGCTGGTGGTGCTGGGGGCGCTGGTGCTGATCTACAACCGCTATCTGGGCATGGCGCAACTGATGAAGGGCTTGGGCTGATGGGGTGGCAGATCGTTCGCGCCTGGACCGTACTGGTCTATCTGTTCATGTTCCTGCCGGTGGCGGTCGTGGTCCTGTTGTCCTTCAATGCCAGCCAGTTCGGCAGTTTTCCGATGACAGGGTTTTCCTTCCGCTGGTTCGTGGAACTGGCGCAGAACGAAGCGATCCTGCGGGCCTTTCGCACGTCGGTGGTTCTGGGCCTTCTGACGGCGCTGATTTCGACAACCCTGGGGGTTCTGGCCAGTCTGGCGCTGGTACGGTATCGCGTGGCAGGGGCAAATCTGATCTCGACCTTGTTGATCGCGCCGATCCTCGTGCCCGAGGTGGTGCTGGCCGTGGCGCTGCTGTTGTTCCTGAACTTCCTTCAGATCAACAAGAGTTTCACGCTGCTTCTGCTTGGCCACGTGATTTTCACGCTGCCTTTCGTGATCCTGGTGGTGCAGGCGCGGCTGGTCAGCATCAAGCGGGATGTGGAAGAGGCCGCGATGAGCCTTGGCGCAAGCCCGCAACAGACGTTCTTTCAGGTGACGTTGCCGCTGATGCTGCCTGCGGTTCTGGCCGGGGCGCTGTTCGCCTTCACCATCAGTTTCGACGACATTACCGGCACGCTGTTCTGGAAACCGGGCGGGGTGGAAACCGTGCCGACGCAGATTTTCGCCATGCTGCGCAACTCGATCAGCCCCGAGATCAACGCATTGGGAACGGTGATGATCGTGATGACCGTGGGCTTGCCCCTGCTGGGGCTGGCCATTGCCCGCAAACTTTCAACCAAGGGCGGCAACTAGAACCGCCCGGATATTCAGGACCATTCCAACAAGGAGAAACACATGACCAGAAAAATGGACAATACAACCCGCTATGAGCGCCTGCGCGAACGGTATATGAACGGCGATCTGGATCGTCGTTCATTCCTAGGGCTGATCGGCGCGGCCGGTCTGGCCTATGGGGTGCAGACGCCCTTTGCCAGGTTTGCCCACGCTCAGGGGGTCAAGCAGGTTCGCTTTGACGGCTGGGGCGGTGTCGTGTCCGAGGCGTTTCGTGAATATGCCTTCGACCCCTACGCCGAGGCGACAGGGATCGAGGTTGTCGACGGCACGTTCGGCGGGGGCGATGAATACCTGAGCCGCGTGAAGGCCAGCCAGGAGGGCGAATACAATATCGCGCACCTGTCGGGCGTATTCGACTATGCACGCTATCACAATCTGGGCCTGTCCACCGTTCTGAACGAGGATAACATCCCCAATCTGCAATACGTTATTCCCAAACTGGTTGACGTGTTCCGCGGCGTGACCGATGGCAAGCTGTCCTGCGTCCCTTATGACTATGGCACCACCGGGATCGCCTATAACCGCAAGCATATCTCGGATGACGAAGCCAGGGAAAAAGGCGCCAAGCTGCTGATCGACGAGGCCTACCAGGGCAAGATCGCCGGTTGGAGCGACTGGCGCACCCGCCTGTGGTATGCCGCCCTGCAAACCGGTCAGGACCCGAACAACATCGAAGATATCGACGCAGCCTGGGATGCTGTGCGCACGCATCGCGATCTCAGCCTGAAATATTGGGGGTCGGGCGCTGAACTGATGAGCCTGCTGGCCGAGGAAGAAGTTTATGTCACCGAAGGCTGGTCGGGCCGTATTTACGCCTTGCAGGATCAGGGCCATGACATGGGGTATATCGACCCGCCCAACGGCATGGGCTGGCAGGAATGCCTGTTCGTGATCAAGGGTAGCCCGATGGAGGCCTGCGAAGAGCTGCTGAACTTCATGCTGGCGCCAGAAACGTCGATCGCGGTGGCCGAGGGGCAGAATTATCCGCCCGCCCTCGATCCGCAGAAAGTGGACCTTGGCGACAAGATTCCGACCCTGCCCGCGTTCGATCCGACCGGCACGCTGGAAGGGCTGACCTTTGCCGATCCGGCCTACTGGAACGGCAACGAGCAGGAGTGGTCCAAGACCTTCGGCCGCGTTCAGAAGGGTTATTGATGCCTGAAATCAAAACCCCGCCCCGGCCTTTGCGCCGGGGCCTCGGACCGAACCGCGAGGCCTCGGGTTCATGCCCGGGGCGGGACCCCATGACGCCTGAGCGAGGACACCGCCGATGAGTTCCGTCACCCTGAACAATATCGTCAAGCGTTTCGGCAATTTCACCGCTGTGCATCGCTCGTCGTTGGAAATTCCCGAAGGGGCGTTTGTCACGCTTCTGGGGCCGTCCGGTTGCGGCAAGACGACGAACCTGCGGATGATCGCCGGTTTGCTGGACCCGACCGAGGGCGAAATCCTGATCGGCGGCAAACGCGTCAACGACGTGCCCATTCACAAGCGCAATCTGGGGCTGGTGTTTCAGAACTATGCTTTGTTCCCGCACAAGACGGTGGCCGATAATGTGGCATTCGGATTGAAATACCGTAATGTACCTGCCTCCGAAATTCCCAAACGGGTCTCGGACGCTCTGGAACTGGTGCAACTGCCGCATGTGGCGCATCGTTATCCCAAGGAATTGTCGGGAGGGCAGCAGCAACGTATCGCACTGGCCCGTGCCATCGTGATCGAACCCGATGTTCTGTTGCTGGACGAGCCTCTTTCCGCGCTCGATGCCAACTTGCGCGAAGACATGCGTGTCGAACTCAAGCGCATTCAGGAACGTATCGGCGTGACCACGGTTTTCGTGACCCATGACCAGTCCGAAGCGTTGGCGATGTCCGATCAGATCGTGGTGATGTCTGCCGGACGGGTCGAACAGGTCGGGGCGCCCGAAGAGGTCTACAACACTCCGGCCAGTGAATTCGTGGCGAATTTTCTTGGGGCCTCCAACATCTTTGACAGTCAATGCACCGCCATCGGCGGTGGATCGGTGACGGTCGACGCGCCGATCTTCGGGCAGGTTGCCATCCCTGCCGACAAGGCGCCGCGTATCGAGGGGCAGGGACCGGCCAAACTGGTGGTCCGGGCTGAAAAACTGCACTTGTCGCAGGACGCTGCCCCCGAAGGGGGTGTATCCGTCCCGGCGACGGTGGAAACGGTGGATTATCAGGGGCAGGCCGTCCGCTATTTCGTGCGGGCGGGGGACACGCAACTGCAGGCCATCAACATGATCGACGGCCATCCTTTCAATGAAGGGGATCAGGTCAATCTGCATCTGCGGCCGCAGGATTGTGCCGCTTTGCCGGGGTAAGGAAATGACTGAACGACCAAGCCACCTGTTCTATCAAGGGCGCCAACGCCGCCCGGTGCTGGATCAGGCCCGTGGCGTCTATATGTGGGATGTGGACGGCAAGCGTTATCTGGACGGGTCCAGCGGCGCGATGGTTTGCAATATCGGGCACTCGAATGAAAACGTGCTCGAGGCGATGCGCCGCCAGATGGAGAAATCCACCTTTGGCTACCGGCTGCATTTCGAAACCGAAGCCTCGGAGAATCTGGCGGCCAAGACGGCGGCGATCTGTCCCGAGGGATTGAACAGGGTGTTTTTCGTTTCCGGCGGGTCGGAAGCCGTGGAATCGGCCATGAAACTGGCGCGTCAGTATGCATTGGCCATCGGGCAGGAAAAACGTTGGAAAATCATCAGCCGCGCGCCCAGCTATCATGGTTGCACTCTCGGGGCGCTGGCGATCACCTCGTATGATCCGCTGACCAAGCCGTTCGATCCGATGATGCAGGCTATGCCCAAGGTGCCCGCGCCGCGCGCCTATCTCGATGGGCTGGACCCGGAGGATGAGGCGACGGGCCATCACTATGCCGATATGCTGGAAGCGAAGATTCTCGAAGAAGGGCCCGACAGCGTTCTGGCGTTTATCGTCGAACCCGTTGGCGGGGCTTCGACAGGGGCGCTGCCGCCCCCCAAGGGATATATGGAGCGGGTGCAGGAAATTTGCCGCAAGCATGATGTTCTGCTGATCCTCGATGAAGTCATGACCGGAGCAGGGCGCACCGGCAGGTTCCTGGCGTGCGACCACTGGAAGCTGGAGCCGGACATCATCGTCATGTCCAAAGGTTTTGCCGCAGGTTACGTACCGCTTGGCGCCATGGCCGCGCATGAGCGACTGGTCGAGGCGGTGCTGGATCAGGGTGGGTTCCTGCACGGTTATACCTATGCTGGCAATCCGTTGGCTTGCGCCGCCGGCGTTGCAGTGATCGACGAAATCGAACGGCAGGGACTGACACGGAACTCCGCTGTCATGGGCAAAAAGCTGATGGAGCGCCTGCGCGGGCTGATGCAGCGGTATCCCATTATCGGCGATGTGCGCGGTATGGGTCTGCTTACGGCGTTCGAATTCATGGCCGACAGGGGCACCAAGGCCCCTTTGCCCAAACACCTCAAGGCGTTCGACCGCTTCGTGAACATTGCATATGACAAAGGGCTGATCGTCTATTCGCGCCGTACACGCAACGGGGTCGAGGGTGATCATATCATCATTGCGCCGCCGATGATCGTCACTGAAACGCATCTCGACGAGATCACCGAGATGCTGGACACGTCGCTGGCACAGTTCACGGATGAAATCCGGCCCGAACTGGACAAGATCGCATAAGGACAGCCCATGTCAGGCATTATAATCACCTGCGCCGTCACGGGGTCGATCCATACTCCGTCGATGTCGCCCTATCTGCCGGTCACCGCCGAACAAATCACCGAACAGGCCGTTGGTGCGGCCGAGGCCGGGGCCTCCATCCTGCATCTGCATGCACGCGATCCGGAAACCGGGCAGCCTTCGGCCGCGGAAGAACACTTCATGGCCTTCCTGCCGCGTATTCATCAGGCCTGCGATGCGGTGCTGAACCTGTCCACGGGCGGGAGCGCGATCATGACCCTCGATCAGCGACTGGCCGCGCCTAAACGGGCCGAACCGGAAATGGCCTCGCTCAACATGGGCTCGATGAACTTTGCGCTCTACCCTATGGCCGACCGTATCAGCGATTGGAAAAACGACTGGGAAAAGCCGTTTCTGGAAGGCACCGACGACCTGGTGTTCAAGAACACGCCCCGCGATATCGCCCGCATACTCACGGAACTGGGCGAAGAGCGCGGCGCACGTTTCGAGTTCGAGTGTTATGATTTGTCTCATCTCTATATGCTGAAACACTTCGTGGACCGCGGACTGGTGCGTGCGCCGCTGTTCATTCAATTTGTCTTTGGCGTTTTGGGCGGGATGGGGCCGGACCCGGAGAACCTGACGCACATGATCCGCATCGCGGACAAGCTGTTTGGCGGCGATTACATGTTCTCGGTTCTTGCTGCGGGGCGTCATCAGATACCGCTGACGACCATGGCGGCGGCCATGGGCGGGCATGTCCGTGTGGGGCTGGAGGACAGCCTGAGCATCGCACGCGGACAACTGGCCGAAAGCAACGCGCAGCAGGTCGCCAGGATTCGTCGTATCGTCGAAGATCTGGGGCGCACGGTGGCCTCGCCCGAGGACGCGCGTGCGATGCTGGGCCTGAAAGGCCGCGACAGGACGGCGATCTGATCCCATGTCCGAGGTCTGCTTTCGTACGGTTCAAAGCGATGAGGATGTGGCTCTTCTGGACGAGGCCCTGCGCTGTCTCAGCGCGGATTTGGGGGATGACCATATCGCGGGCCACGATGCCCTGACCACGGCGTTGCGCGGGGCCTGTCCATCGGCGCATGGGATTGTCGCGCTCAAAGGGGCGGCATTGTGCGGTGCGGTCTTGTTCAGCCCGGTTTTTTCGACGGTCCGGGGTGCGCCGGGGCTTTACGTTTCCGATCTTTGGGTGTCGGATGAGGCCCGAGGAATGGGATTGGGGCCTCGCTTGCTGGCGTCCGCCGCCCGGCGGGCGGGGCAACTTTGGGGCGCGAATTGGCTGACATTGGCCGTCTACCACACCTCGCCCCGGTCGCGGCGGTTTTATGAGCGATTGGGGTTCAAAGCGGATACCGGGGCTTCGGTCATGAAACTGGGTGCCGAAGGTCTTGGACAACTGATGAGGGATGCAGGATGAAAGCGATTTTCGACGACCGCCAATGGCGACATGACCCCAAACACTTCATGGCCAACGGCAAGGTTATGCCAAGTCCCGAGCAACCCGCCCGCATCGAGAAGCTGACAGCAGGCGCGCAAGCCGCAGGCTGCACCATGCAGGGCTGTGACGATGCGGGTATGGGGCCGATCGCCGCGCTGCATTCCCCGGAATACCTGGTGTTCCTGCAAAATATCTATGAACGCTGGCAACGTATCCCCAATGCCGGGGCCGAGGTGATCCCGAATGTGCATCCTGCCAACAGAACCGACAATTATCCGCGATCCGCTGTGGGGCAGGCGGGGTTTCATCAGGCCGATACTGCCTGTCCGATCGGGGAGGGTACATGGGAGGCGGCTTATTGGTCGGCGCAAGTGGCAATAACCGGCGCGGATCTGCTGGCGGCTGGTGAGCGCGCGGCTTATGCCCTGTCGCGCCCGCCGGGACATCATGCCTATGGCGATATGGCCGGTGGGTTCTGTTTTCTGAACAATTCCGGGATCGCCGCAGAGCGTTTGCGCGCCAAGGGATTGCGGCCTGCCATTCTGGATGTGGATGTGCATCACGGAAACGGCACGCAAGGCATTTTCTATGATCGGGACGACGTGCTGACTGTCTCGCTTCATGCCGATCCAACGCGGTTCTATCCGTTCTTCTGGGGTCATGCCGATGAACGCGGCGAAGGGCGTGGGCTTGGCTATAATCTCAACCTGCCGCTGCCGCGCGGAACCGATGACACGGCCTATCTGAAATCGCTCGATGTCGCGCTGGATCGGATCGTGGCCTTCGGGGCCGATGTCGTGGTGGTGGCCCTTGGCCTTGATGCCTTTGAGGGCGATCCGTTCCAGGGCTTCGCCGTCACCACCCCCGGTTTCGCGCGGATCGGGGCGGCGATTGCCGGGCTTGAGTTGCCCACACTGTTCGTGCAGGAGGGCGGCTATTTGTGTGACGAACTGGGCGAAAACCTGACCTCGGTGCTGACCGGGTTCGAAGCGGCATGAGCCGGCATCCCGATATTATCGTGATCGGCGGCGGGATCGCCGGTGTCAGCGCGGCGGCTGAACTGGCGTCCTTTGCGCGGGTCACGTTGATCGAGGGTGAGGCGCAGCTTGGATACCATTCCACCGGTCGCTCGGCGGCGGTGTTCATTCGCAACTATGGCAATGCCACGCTGCGGGCGCTCAATGCCGCTGCCGCGCCGTTGCTGGAGGCGCCAGAGGGTGTATCGGACCAGTCCTTGCTGTCGCCGCGTGGTGAATTGATGATCGCCACGGAGGAGGAACAGGACGAACTGGAGAGCTATTGCGCAGGGGCGACCGGGATCGAACCACTTGCCCCGGACGAGGCCGTGAAAATGGTGCCCATCCTGCGGCGTGATCGTCTCGCGGCGGCGGCCATTGAACCCGATGCGCAGAATATCGACGTTGACCGCATGTTGCAGGGCTATGCCCGGCTCTTCAGGGCGCGTGGCGGGCAGGTTGTCACCGGGGCGCCGGTGCACGCCATCACCAGAGGTCATTCTGCCTGGCAGGTCGGTGTCGGGGACCAAACCCTGACCGCCCCGGTGATCGTCAACGCCTCGGGGGCGTGGGCGGATCAGGTTGCACGAATGGCGGGCGTTTCACCGGTGGGTATTCAGCCGTTCCGCCGCTCGGCGGCCATTATCCCCGCGCCCGAGGGGTATGATGTGGAAAGCTGGCCGGTGGTCGTGTCGGCCTCGGAATCCTGGTACGCGAAACCCGATGCCGGGAAACTGATGGTTTCGCCCGCCGACGAAGACCCGGTCGAGCCGCATGACGCCTGGGTCGACGATATGGTGTTGGCGGAGGGCCTTCATCGGTTCGAACAGGCCGTGACGATCCCGGTGACACGGGTAGAGCACAGTTGGGCCGGTTTGCGCAGTTTCGCGCCTGACCGCTCGCCGGTGGTCGGGTTCGCCCCGCAAGTCGAAGGGTTTTTCTGGCTGGCAGGGCAGGGCGGGTATGGCGTACAAACGGCCCCGGCACTGGCCCGTTTGACGGCGGCCCTGATCACAGGTGGCGTCGCAGAGATTGCCGACGAAACAATACGGGCATTGTCGCCCGACCGATTCCAGTAACCCGAAAGGACAGCTTGAAATGAGCGATATCACCCGTGCCCATGTGGGCCAACGCATGAGCCAGATCGTTACCCATAACGGTACGGTCTATCTGGCAGGTCAGGTCGGCAACCCCGGCGACAGCGTGGCGGAGCAGACTAGGACCTGTATTGAAAACATGGAAAAGCTGCTGGCCGAAGCCGGATCGGACGCCACGCGTATCCTGCAATGCACCATCTGGCTGGCCGATATGGCCGATTTCGCCGAGATGAATGCGGTATGGGATGCTTGGGTGCCCGAAGGTCACGCACCGGCGCGCGCCTGCGGCGAGGCAAAGCTGGCCACGCCCGACTACAAAGTCGAATTTCTGGTGACGGCTGCACAAGGCTGAACCGATGGACGGGGCGCTGCCTTTCGGCGTGGCCCGTCCCTTTCGCTGTTCCCGAAATACTTTCGTCGAAGGCGGCCTGCGTGTGCTCCCGGGTGCATGCGTCATGGCCGATGGACGCCGCGCGATGCTTGCGCTATCAGGCTCGTGATCCATTGACGAAAGGCGCGCCCATGTCCGGCCACGGCACCCCCATTCCGATGTCCTCTCACCGTTCCAAGGGCCTGAACGGTACGGCCGAGGTTCCCGGCGACAAGTCGATCTCGCATCGATCCCTGATCCTTGGCGCGCTGTCGGTCGGCGAAACCGTGATCACGGGGTTGCTGGAAGGGCAGGACGTGCTGGACACCGCCAAGGCCATGCAGGCCATGGGCGCCGAGGTCGTGCGCGATGACGATGGCACATGGCGGGTGCATGGTGTGGGTGTCGGAGGATTTGCCGAACCCGATCAGGTGATTGATTGCGGGAATTCCGGCACGGGTGTGCGGCTGATCATGGGGGCGATGGCCACATTGCCGATTGCGGCAACGTTCACCGGCGATGCCAGCCTGAACAAACGCCCGATGGCGCGGGTCACCGATCCGCTGGCGCTGTTCGGGGCGCAGGCGGTGGGCCGTTCCGGCGGGCGGCTGCCGATGACCATCGTCGGTGCGCATGATCCTTTGCCGGTGCGCTATACCGTGCCGGTGCCTTCGGCTCAGGTGAAATCCGCCGTGCTGCTGGCAGGCTTGAACGCGCCGGGGCAGACCGTGGTGATCGAACGCGAGGCCACGCGCGATCATACCGAACGTATGCTGGCCGGGTTCGGTGCTGAAATCACCACCGAGGACACCGACGAGGGCCGAGTCATCACCCTGACCGGCCAGCCCGAACTGATCCCGCAAGGCATTGCCGTACCGCGTGATCCGTCCTCGGCGGCGTTTCCGGTTTGCGCAGCGCTGATCACCGAAGGATCGGACGTTCTGGTGCCCAATATCGGGCTGAACCCCACGCGCGCGGGCCTGTTCACCACGCTGCGCGAGATGGGCGCCGACCTGAGTTATGAAAACGAACGCGAAGAAGGGGGCGAGCCGGTCGCCGATCTGCGCGCGCGCTTCTCGCCCGATATGAAGGGGATCGAGGTGCCGCCCGAGCGTGCGGCTTCGATGATCGACGAATACCCGGTTCTGTCGGTCGTTGCGGCCTTCGCCGAGGGTCAGACCGTCATGCGCGGCGTCAAGGAATTGCGGGTCAAGGAATCGGATCGTATCGAGGCAATGGCCACCGGCTTGCGCGCCAATGGCGTCGAGGTCGAGGACGGCCCCGATTGGTGGATCGTGCATGGCCGGGGGCAGGGAAACGTGCCGGGTGGGGCCACCTGCGCCAGCCACCTCGACCACCGGATCGCAATGTCGTTCCTTGTGATGGGGCTTGCAGCGCAGTCGCCTGTCAGCGTGGACGATGGCGGGCCGATCGCGACCTCGTTCCCGGTATTCGAACCGCTCATGGCAGCGCTTGGCGCGGATATTCGCCGCGGCTGATCCTTGTTGATCTTACGGGGCGCGGTGACAAGGCCGCATGGTATGTTTGGCATCAGATGATGCGTGCGCCCTGACTGCCCAACGCCTCTTGTACGGCTCTGAATGCCTGTTCGTCGCTGGCGGCGATGGCATCGCGGATCAGTTCAACCTCATAGCCGCGATTGAGGGCGGCTTGTGCGGTGCGTGCGACCGCCTCGGTGCCATCCCTGCCGGCGATGCGCAGGCGACCGACCCGCAGCACTTCCAGCAGTGTATCCAGCTCACCGGTTTCAAACCCGTCTTCCACCCGCTTGACGACGACATGGTCAGCCATGCCCTGAAACGGGGGCGCCAGTGCCACGTTGCGTCCATGTCTGAACGGTGCATCGGGCCGGGTGAAGCGTGCGATCAGGCGCGGAGCGATGCCTCCCCATTCCTGCCTGAGTGCAATGACGGGCTGATCGCGATGCCGGGCAAGTTCAACCTCGCGCGAAATGGCGGCCTCGACCCGTATACGTGTCGGGGCGTCATGATGTTGGTCGGTCCAGAACGCGTCCTGCGTTTCGATCAGCAACAACGCCGTGCCGGGGCGCGGCGGGATCGGCGTGCCCTGGGTGGCGCGCACAATGTAGCGTGTCGTTACCCACAGCCACAGACCCGTCAGCCCGGCCAGTATACCGAGAATCGTCCAGATCATTTATTGTGCCCCGTTGCCGTCAAACCTGCTGAACCTGTTCGCAATTCCAATTCTGTTGCCGCATTCGTGACCTGCACCGATTGTGTTCGTTTGGCAAGTCGGGCATGGCTTGATCCGTGTCAGGGCGTCGTTACGCTGCTGCTGTAGTCAGGGACCGTGACAATTTTGGAGAATGCGCATGACAGCCCCGCTGGATAACATCACCGTACTGGACCTGACCCATGTTCTGGCCGGTCCGTTCGCCTCGATGACCATGGTCGATCTGGGGGCAAAGGTGATCAAGGTGGAACGCCCCGGCGCGGGGGACGATACCCGCGCTTTTCCGCCGTTCAAAAATGACAAAAGCGCATATTTCGCGGCGCTGAATCACGGCAAGCAATCCATCGCCCTGGATTTGAAGGCCGAACAGGACCGCGCGCTGTTCGAACGGCTGCTGGCGCGGGCGGATGTGATCCTGGAAAACTACCGGCCCGGAACGATGGAGAAACTGGGCTATGGCTGGGACACATTGCATGCCCGGCATCCGGGCCTGATTTATGGCGCGGTCAGCGGATTCGGCCATACCGGCCCCGACGCGTTGCGCCCGGCCTATGACATGGTGGTGCAGGCGCGTGGCGGTGTCATGTCGATCACTGGCGAGAAAGATCGTGAGCCGGTGCGCGTGGGGGCCAGCATCGGGGATATTGTGGCGGGCATGTTCATGCTGCAAGGCGTGCTTGCCGCACTTTACGAGCGCGAGCGCACAGGGCTGGGCCGTAAGGTGGATGTCGGTATGCTGGACGGGCAACTGGCCATTCTGGAACATGCCGTCGCGATTACCTCGGTCACCGGCACGCCGCCGGGGCCGACAGGGGCGCGGCATCCGTCGATCACACCGTTCGAAACCTTTCATGCGTCGGATGGGCTGTTCGTGATCGCCGCGGGCAATGATGTGTTGTTTGAACGGTTGTGCGACACGCTCGGCCTGCCACTGGCCGACGATCCTCGGTTTGCCACCAACCCGGCGCGGTGTGAAAACGCGCGCCTTCTGAAGCGGCTGATCGAGGCGGTCACTTTGGACAACACCAAGGCCTACTGGATCGAAACGCTGGAAGCCGCCGGTGTGCCGACGGGGCCGATTCAGAACGTGGCCGAGGTCATGCAGGACCCACAGATCCTTGCACGTAACATGGTGGTGAATGTGCTGGATCATGCGGGGCAGCCAGCCTATACGACGGCTGGCTGCCCCATCAAGCTGAGCGGTCTGGAAGAGCGCCCGGATAGGCGCCCGGCCCCCGATCTGGATGGAGACCGGGCCTCGATCTTGACCTGGCTGGAGGGCGGCGAGGACTGACCCGCCGCCATCCCGATCATTCAGCGGCGCATTTCATCGGATTGTTAGGATGCGTCGTCCAGTTGGCGTAATCGTCGCTGACGGGCTTGCCGGTGCGCGGGTCGATTTCTCCGGCAGGCAGACGCTCCATCGTGATGCACCCTTCGATCGGGCAGACATTGACGCACAGGTTGCAGGCCACGCATTCTTCGTCAATCACGTCAAAGGTGCGGTCGTCCGACATGGAGATCGCCTGATGGCTGGTGTCTTCGCAGGCGGCAAAGCAGCGGCCACATTTGATGCACGCGTCCTGATCAATGCGGGCCTTGGTGATGTAGTTCAGGTTCAGATCCTGCCAGTTCACCACGTTGGGCACGGCGCGACCCACCAGATCGTCGACCGAGGCAAAGCCCTTTTCGTCCAGATATTGCGACAGCCCCGAGATCATTTCCTGCACGATCTTGAAGCCATATGTCATGGCGGCGGTGCAGACCTGCACGTTGCCCGCGCCAAGCGCCATGAATTCGGCAGCATCGCGCCAAGTGGTGACGCCACCGATGCCCGAGATGGGTAGCCCCTTCAGTGCAGGGTCGCGGGCGATCTCGGCGACCATGTTCAGCGCAATGGGTTTGACGGCCGGGCCACAATAGCCGCCATGCGCGCCCTGCCCGTCGATGGTGGGCTGCGGTGCGAACAGGTCCAGATCGACCGTCGTGATCGAGTTGATCGTATTGATCAGGCTGACCGCATCCGCGCCGCCGTCCTTGGCGGCCTGCGCCGGTTTGCGGATGTCCGAGATATTGGGTGTCAGTTTCACGATAACGGGCAGGTTGGAGTGCTTCTTGCACCATTCAGTGACCATCTGCACGTATTCGGGCACCTGCCCCACGGCGCTGCCCATCCCGCGTTCGCTCATCCCGTGGGGGCAGCCGAAATTCAGTTCCACCCCGTCGCAGCCCGTGTCGATCACGCGCGACAGGATGTCTTTCCAGCTGTCCTCGTTGACCGGCACCATCAGGCTGGCGATCAGGGCGTGGTCGGGGTAATCGCGCTTGACGCGCGTCATCTCGTCAAGGTTGGTCTGCAAGGGGCGGTCGGTGATCAACTCGATATTGTTGAGCCCCAACAGGCGGCGGTCCGCACCCCAGATCGCGCCATAGCGCGGGCCGTTGACGTTGACGACGGGCGGGCCTTCTTCGCCCAGTGTTTTCCAAACAACACCACCCCATCCGGCGTCAAAGGCACGCCGGACGTTGTATTCCTTGTCGGTCGGCGGGGCAGAAGCCAGCCAGAAGGGATTGGGGGATTTGATGCCGATGAAGTTCGATTCGAGATTGGCCATGTCGCTGATCTCCCTGTTTTATGATTGCGCTCAGCCCATCAGGCTGGCGTGGATGTCCTCGGCGGCGTCGCGCCCTTCGGCCACGGCGGTGACGGTCAGGTCGTCGCCACCCGCCGCGCAGTCGCCCCCGGCCCAGACCCCGGCGATACTGGTGCGGCCGGTGTCGGTGACGGCGATCTTGCGCCCGTCGAGGTCGGGTAAACCATCGCCGTCCAGCGTCTGGCCGATGGCCTTGAACACCTGATCTGCGGGCAGGCGGAAGGTCTGGCCGGTGGGTTTGAGATCGTCGTCGGCATATTCGAACTCGACCTCGCGCACCGCGCCATTGCCATGTATTGCAATCGGCTGTGCGTTGGTAATGATCCGTACACCTTTGGAGGCCGCCAGATCCTGCTCGAACGTGCTGGCGTTCATCCGCTCGCGGCCGCGCCTGTAGACGAGGCTGACATTGAGCGCACCTAGTAGTTTCGCTTGCACGGCGGCGTCCACCGCCGTCATGCCCCCGCCGATCACCACCACGTCACGCCCCACGGGCAGTTTGGCCAGATCACTGGCCTGGCGCAGGTCGGCGATGAAATCCACGGCGTTCGTGATGCCGTCCTTCTCCTCGGCTTCGAGGCCAAGCGCATTCACGCCGCCAAGGCCGATACCGAGAAACACAGCGTCATGATCGGCTTGCAGTTGCTTCAGTGTCAGGTCGTTGCCAAGGCGCTTGCCGGTCTCAACGGTAATTCCGCCGATCTGCAACAGCCACTCGACCTCGCGTTCGGCAAAATGATCGACCGACTTATAGGCGGCGATGCCGTATTCGTTCAGCCCACCGGGTTTGGCACGCCCGTCGAACACGGTCACGTCATGGCCGCGCATGGCCAGCCGGTGCGCACAGGACAGCCCGGCAGGCCCGGCGCCCACGACAGCGATCCGTTTGCCTGTTGCCTCGGCGCGAGCAAAGGGATGACTGCCCTGATCCATCAACACATCGGTGGCGTAGCGTTGAAGCTGACCAATGAGTACCGGCTTGCCCTCGGCGGTTTCGCGCACGCAGGCCTCTTCGCACAGGGTTTCTGTCGGGCATACGCGGGCACACATTCCGCCCAGGATATTCTGGCTCAGAATCGTTTTGGCCGCCGCTTCGGGCGTGCCCGTGGCGATCTGGCGGATGAAAAGCGGGATGTCGATATCCGTCGGGCAGGCGGTCACGCAGGGTGCGTCGTGGCAGAAATAGCAGCGGTCGGCTGCGACCAGTGCCTCGTGATCGTCCAGTCTGGGGTGCAGATCACCGAAGTTCTCGTCATAGGCGGCGGCATTCAGCCGGCCTGCCCTGATACCTGGGGTCAATGCGGTGTCACTCACGGGGGCCTCCACATGTTGGTTATGTACGATCAGTATTCCACGGATTTTATTTTTATCAAACGGTAAAATTTTAGCACAAAAATAAGTTACTTTGCAGGGCCTTGGCCCTTCAGCGTTGTCACCAACGAGAATTTTGCGGCAATTCCGGAGGCGGCGTCAGCGCGTTTTTTCGTGATCAAGCCGCTTTTTCGCGATGGATTCGTGCCGTTCGGCCTTTTGTTGATCAGCAAGGGCTTGTTCGACGAAATCCAGATGCGCAATGACAGCCGCGCGGGCCGCTTCGGCATCCCGGGCTTGCAGGGCGGTGTTGATCGCCCGGTGCTGATCCAGCAAGGCTCCGCGTGTCGTGCGCTGTTTGAACATGATCTGACGGTTATAGAAAACGCCCTGCTGCAACAGCTCGAACATCGAGCGCATCATATGCAGCATGACCACGTTATGGCTGGCCTCGATGATCCCCATGTGAAACTCGGCATCCAGGCGTGCCTCGTCCTTGGGATTGGGTTTGGTATGGGCCGTTTCCATCTTGTCGAACACCGTCTGAATGACCTTCAGATCGGTGTCCGAGGCCAGCCGTGCAGCGCGTTCAGCCGCCAGCCCTTCCAGATCGCGGCGAAAAGCGATGTAGTTGAATACGGCCTCGTCATGATCGGCAAACAACCGGATCAGGGCAGGCGAAAAGGCGCTGCCCAGAACATCGGCCACGAAAACCCCCGCCCCCGCACGGGTGACGAGCAGACCCTTGTCTTGCAGATCGGCCACCGCCTCGCGCAGCGACGGTCGGGAAACCCCCAACCGTTCCGCCAGTTCGCGTTCCGACGGCAGGCGCTCGCCCGGCCGCAGGATGCCCCGCAGGATCAGCTTCTCGATCTGGCGGGTGACGGCAGTGGATAATTTTTCCGGTGTGACACGTTCAAACGGCATGGCGCGATCCTGATGCAACTGGTCAAATTGTATGACCGGAACGCAGGCCCGACAAGCGGCGCGGTGATCAGGTTTCCGACAATCGCCAAACTCCGGTCTGATCGGGCAGGAAAACTTCGACTGCCGCCGTTGCAATCACCAGTGTCTCGCCGGTTTCGGGATTGGTCACGTCTTGTCCGCCCCTGACCGCGCTGACCGTGGCAAGCCCGCGCGGCAGGCCATTGGCCAATTCTTCGGTATTCAGTTTGTCCGGCGCCTGTACGCCCACCGTGACCTGAACCCGCATCTTCGCATGATCCAGCCCGGTCGCTTCAAAGATTGGCAGGGTAGAGTGACGTATCGCATCCTCGATCGCCCGTGCGGCGGCCTTTTGATAGTCCATCCCGTGCAGATCGTTGCCCATGCCCATTTCTATGATCACCCGCCGCTCAGACATCTATCCGCTCCATCATGAAGCTGACGGAAATCGCTGCGTTGGCGATGACCGTGGGGTTGCCCGTCCCCTCGGGGCGCGGGATGTCCAGACCACCCGTCGTGGCGGTAATGCTGACCTGCCCATACGGGAAGACTTCGGCCACCGCCTTGGTATCCACCGCATCGGGCTGCTGCACGGCGATCTCCACATCAAGAATCATTGCCGATTTATCGAAACCATATAGTTCGGCCATGTTGATGGAATTGCGCCACAGCGCGTCCTGCACCGCACGCCTGGCCGCCTGTGTATAGTCACGGCGGCGCAGAGACGTTCCCATGCCGAATTCGGTCAGGACGCGATGTTTGGGCATCAGTATTCCACCCCGATCTGTGCCTTGACGCCCGAACGGAACGGGTGCTTGATCAGTTCCATCTCGGTGACCAGATCGGCGATCTCGATCAACTCGTCCTTGGCATTGCGCCCGGTCAGAACGACATGGGTCATGTGCGGCTTTTCTTCGGCCAGGAATTGTACCACTTCGTCGATATCCAGATAATCGTAGCGCAGGGCGATATTGATTTCGTCCAGCAGGACCATCTTGTTGGTCTCGTCGCGGATCAACTCCTTGGCCTTCTCCCATGCCGCCTGCGCCATTTCGATATCCCGGTCGCGGTCCTGGGTTTCCCAGGTAAAGCCCTCGCCCATGGTGTGGAACGCGCAGCTATCGGAAAACTTCGACAGGATCAGATCACGCTCACCCGTACTCATCCCGCCCTTGATGAACTGCACCACGGCGCATTTCATGTCATGGGCGATACAGCGAAAGATCATCCCGAAGGCCGCACTGGATTTGCCCTTCCCCTTGCCGGTGTGGACGATGATCAGGCCCTTTTCGTCGGTCTTGGTGGCCATGATCTTGTCTCGGGCGGCCTTTTTCTTGGCCATCTTGGTGGCGTGGCGGTCGCTGTCGTCGGTCATGTGGCGCGTTTCCTTTCATTGGAACAGGCCCAAGACATAAGGCGCAATCAACGCGGTTAGCAAGGCGTCCAGCCCCATACCGGTCCCGGAAAGCGTTCTTTCGGTTCCAATGATCTGCCATGACTATAGATCTTGTGTGTCGCATGCAAAAAGGGCCGCCCGGTGTGCGGGACGGCCCTGAATGCTTCAGGTGGTGTCTGTTGAGTTATTCCGCGGCGACGGGGGCCGGGGTGTCGGCACGACTGAAATGTTTGCGGTTCAGTTTCAGAACCAGCCAGATCATCATGAATTGCGCGATGATCGCGATGCCTGTCAGCCCCCAGAACGCCAGCCCGAACTTGTCGATCACACCGGCGCTCACCAGCCCTTTGTTGATGAAAAAGTGCATCATGACCGCAAAGGCGACGCCGGGACAGATCAGCGCATAGGACCCGGCCGAGGCTTTCTGGCCCGAAATGAACTCGGCCCAATAGCCCTGCCGCTTCAGCACCAGCAGGCCAAGGGCGAGGAACAGGACTTCGATGGCCAGCAGACGAGACAGGAAGACCAGTGTTTCACCGGGTGTTCCGTGGGCGTCGAAGGCAACGTGCAGACCATGGTTCTGGCGCATGAACAGGATACCCAGCACGGTTACGATAGGAACTACGACCATCAGGGTCGGTCCTGACTCTTTCGCGGTGCCGTGATGCAGCATCGAGTTGAAGCCGGTGATCGCGGCGACCAGCGTGTAGATAATCGCGGTGACCCCGAAAAAGGTGCTCAGCACAAGGCTGACACCTACCGTCACGGTGTTTCCGCTCATGGCCGACGGGGCGGCCAGGCCGACGCCCACCATCGAGACGGCGAACGCGGGCAGAAGCTGTGCAAACGAGTTGTGAGCGGTGACGTCGAAGACACCACCCTGCGTCAACACGCGGCCCAGAAAGCCGCCGATCAGCCGCAAGGCCCAGATTCCGAGGCCGAGGAAGGCCAGCAGCGCCATAGGGAACATGTATTCCACGATACTCCAAAGGCCGGGCACGAATACCAGCCCGACAATGAAGCCCACATTGATCGTCATCGCACTGGCCAGCGGTGCGGCCAACAGGGTGGTTTCGCCGTTGCTTTGGCGCAGCGCCTCGTAGCTTTCGGTCTTCTGGAAGGCGCGTAAGGCGGCGAAGTTCCAGATCAGCAATTTGACGTTCAGAAAGGCCATTGCCGCGATGCCAATCAATGCAATCACGATGCCGGCCTGCAAGGCCGGGCTGCCCGAGACCAGGGCGCCGGTCACATCCTCGAACACCGGTACGGGGCGGCCTTGGTACGGGACCCAGAACATCAGGTACATGAAGAAGGTAACCACCAGCCCCCCTGCGCCAAGAGATGCGAGAAAGTAGAGTGGCGAATAAGTGTCTGCGGGTCGTGTGGTATATTGGGTCATAGGTGGCTCCTGCATTCACATAGTGAATTTGGAATGTATAATACATTCTGGAAAAATTATGTATCTGGGGTGGAATGTCGCGGAGAATTCGGCTGCGCTAACGATTTGTTAACCGACTATGCGCATGTTGCCGCGATGTTGCGTTACTCGGTGCTTTTGGTGATTTGCCTGCTCGTCGCAGGTTGCAACACGCCCGGCCCCGCGTTTCGCGGGGCCGAGCCCATACGTATATCGGTCGATCAAAGCACCTTTGACGTGCGTGTCGATGGTGATCGGGCACAGGCGATTCGGCTGAATATGGAATGGGCACCGCGCGTCGCTGTTGTTGCACCTCGCGCGGTGGCTGCGATCGAACGGGTCAGCGGGTGCGCTGTCAGTCGGCTGAGGGGCGATCAGGCGGTCTTCGTGGCCAGTCTGGATTGCGGGGCAGGGTCGCCCCCAAGGCAGATTTTCCCGCTGGATCTTGAATGCGATGCCTATGACCTGAAAGACGGGTACGGTACGTTGGAATGCCGCCCTTATCCCTGAGGACACCCCGGCAGCGCCTCGGGAATCCACGACAGCCGCTCGTCCGCGTGAAAGACTTCGTCAGGCGACAGCGTGTCGGGATCGTCCAGCAGCACCGCATGGAAATGCATCTCATCCGGCTCGCGGTCTGAACGGTAGGCAACCGAACTCCCGCAGGTCGCGCAGAAATATCGGTGATTGCCGGGCGAGGATTCATAGTGTTTCGGCTCTGTTCCGGTCCATTGCCAATTGCCGTCGGGATGGCCGACAAACGTGACCAAAGGGGCGCCTGTCGCGCGGCGGCAACTGTCGCAATGGCAATGTCCGATCCAGTTATGGCTGCCGTTCAGCTCAAACGTGACTGCGCCGCACAGGCAATGACCTTTTCGTTTCATGGTCGGCCTCCTTGCCGTTTCTCTGAGCCGCTCGATTATGGCGTGTTCCGGCCTTTCACTGCTGCCTCGATCCGCGCGCGCGCCGAGTTCGAGCGCGGCATCCACATGCCCCGTTCGATTGCCTCTTGCAGGCGCAGTGCGATTTCGCGCAGGGCGGGGGCGTTGTGCTCTTCGATGAAATCGCGTGTGTCTTCGTCCTCGAGAAACGCCGCCTCGACCATATCGAAGTGATGGCTGCGAACCGCGCCGGTGGTTGCGGCGAACGCGAACATGTAATCCACCGTCGCCGCGATCTCGAACGCCCCTTTGTAGCCGTGCCGCTTGATCCCTTCGATCCATTTCGGGTTGACCACGCGCGAACGGATCACGCGCCCGATCTCGTCCTCCAATGTGCGGATGACCGGGCGTTCCGGGCGGGAATGGTCGTTGTGATAGATCGGCCTGTCCTGCCCTTGCAGCGTGCTGACCGCCGCCGCCGCCCCGCCCTCGAACTGGTAATAATCATCCGAATCCAGCAGGTCATGTTCACGGTTGTCCTGATTTTGCACGATGGCCTCGGTCTGGCGCAAACGGGTTTCGAACCCTTCGCGGTCTGCGCGACCTTCCTCCTGTGCGCCATAAGCATAGCTGCCCCATGTGAGGTAAGCCTCTGCCAGATCGGCCTTGTCGGACCATAACTGTTCGTCGATCATTGCCTGTAGGCCCGCGCCGTAGGCCCCCGGCTTGGCGCCGTAGATGCGCGTGGTGTTACCTTCGGTCCGGGCACGGCTGGCGGCGGGGTTCAAATCCTCGGGTTCATCCATGTTCATCACCGCGCGCGCGGCGCTGTCGAACAGCGTGATAAGCTGGGGAAAGGCATCGCGGAAAAACCCCGAGATGCGCAGGGTGACGTCCACACGCGGGCGGCCAAGCACCCCTTGCGGCAGAACCTCGAAGCCGGTGACCCGCCGGTTGGCGGCGTCCCATTTCGGTTTCACCCCCATCAGGGCCATGGCCTGCGCGATATCGTCCCCACCCGTGCGCATGTTGGCGGTGCCCCATGCGGTCAACAACATCGTGCGGGGCCAGTCACCATGCGTTTGCAGGTGCTTCTCGATCAGCAGATTGGCCGATTTCCACCCCAGGGCCCAGGCGGTTGGCGTTGGCACGGCGCGGCTGTCTACGCTGTAGAAATTGCGCCCGGTGGGGAGTGTATCCAGACGCCCGCGTGTCGGTGCGCCTGACGGAGCAGGAGAAACGAACCGCCCCGCAAGGGCGGTCAGTAGCCCGCGCCCCTCGTCAGGACCACATGAGCGCAGGACCGGAAGAACCATATTATGCAACTCTTCCAGCACCGGGCGCGTCTGGTGGAACTGCTCAGGCGCTTCTTTCCAGTTGAACGCCTGTCGCGCCAGCAATTCCAGCCGTTCGACCGTGTCGCCGTTGCTGCGCCAAGGACCGGCGTCCAATCCCTTCAGGATCGTATTGCGCGGACCGTCATAGGGTGCGGCCATGTCACAATCGAGCGGGTCGATGGGTACACCGCAATCCACTGCCAAGGCCCGGATCAGCGACGCCTCGCTGCCTTTGCCCTCGCCGCGCGGAACGCGCAACAGGGCGATGGCCAGATCCCGTTCTTGCTCGCCTTCCGGAGACTGTCCGAATATATGCAGCCCGTCGCGAATCTGCGCCTCCTTCAACTCGCACAGATAGGCATCCAGTTTGGCCAGATCGGTTTCGTCGTCGTCGCCGGTCAGGCCGACATCCTTGTCCAGCCCCGTGGCCGAACTCAGCGACAGGATTTCCCGGCGCAGATAGTCGATGCGCCGCGGATCGACGCCTGCCGCCTCGTAATATTCATCGACCAGCGCCTCTAGATCCTTGAGCGGGCCATAGGTTTCGGCGCGTGTCAGGGGCGGGGTCAGGTGGTCGATGATCACGGCCTGCGCACGGCGCTTGGCTTGCGTGCCCTCGCCCGGATCGTTGACGATGAACGGATAGATATGCGGCATCGGTCCCAGCACGGCCTCGGGCCAGCACTCTTTCGACAGGGCCAATGCCTTGCCCGGCAACCACTCGAGATTGCCGTGCTTGCCCATATGCACGATGGCCTGCGCCCGGAACTGGTGGCGCAGCCATATGTAGAAGGCCAGGTAATTATGCGGCGGGACCAGATCGGGCGAATGGTAGGTGTCGGTCGGGTCGATATTGTAGCCGCGCGCAGGCTGGATGCCCACGACCACATTGCCGAATTCCAGAACCGACAGGGCGAAATGCCCGCAATCCACCTCGCCGGGGGTATAGAACGGGTCCGCTTCGGGCGGACCCCACCGGCTTTCCATGGCCTCGCGCAAAAGCCACGGCAACTGGCCGTACTCGATCTGGTATTCGGCCATCGACAGCTGCACGCCACCCCGCCGCGCAACGCGATCGGTCAGCCAGTTGGTCGGACCGGCCATGATCGCCTGCATCAGCGCATCGCTGTCTTCGGGGGCGTCGGTCACCCGGTATCCGACCTCTTGCAGCAGGCGCAACACATGCACGGTGCCCGCAGGCGTATCCAGCCCCACGCCATTGGCCAGCCGTCCGTCCTTGTTGGGATAGTTCGCCAGCACCAACGCCACCTTGCGCTTGTCCTCGGTCGTGGCGCGCAGGGTGGCCCAGTTCTTCGCCAGCTCGGCCACGAACTCCACCCGATCGCCTTGTGCACGGTAAGTGGCGATGGGGCACTCGGTTGCGTCGTCGAAAAACGCCTCGCCCTTGAAGCTGACCGCGCGGGAGAGCACCCGGCCATCGACCTCGGGCAGGGCCACGTTCATCGCGATGTCACGGGCCGAAAGCCCGGTCAGCCCCTCGCTCCAGGCCTCTTCGCCAGAGCCGGCCAATACCACTTGAAACACTGGCGCCCCTTGGGTCGCCTGCATGGTCAGGGGGTTGTCGGGGCTGTCATCGCCCGCATGGGGGGAGCCCACTGCAAAAGACGTGCAGTTCAGGATAACCGAAGGCGGCGCGGCGCTAAAAAGATGTTCCAGCGTTGCGACCGAAACCGGGTCTTTCAGAGAGGCCACAAAAACGGGCAGGGGGTTCAGACCGGCGCGCAGCAGCGACCTGACCAGACGGTTGATCGGGTTCAGTCCCGCGCCTTGTACCAGGGCCCGGTAGAAAACCAACGGTACGACTGGCGCGCCATTCGTCCATGCCTCCTGTGCCGCCGACAGATCGGCCACGCCCGCTCCGGGCCAGTAGACCCCGGCACGCAACAGAGGGCTGGCAGCGGCGGGCTTTTCGCCACCCTCCAGCATTGCATGGGTGTAGGACAGAAAATTGGTGGCATTCTCGGGGCCGCCTTCGACCAGATAGGCCCAAAGCGCATCGTAATCCGTGTCGTCCACGGTGGACAGGCCGCGCAGTTCCGCATCGGGTTTGTCGTCGCCGGGCAATAGCGCCAGCGGCACGCCTGCCTCGTGAAGCCGTGCCGCGTATTGCTCGGCCCCGTATTTCCAGTACCCGACGCCTCCCAGAACCCGCGCGATCACCAGTCGGGATTTCGTCGCGCAATTGTCCAGATGCAGGTCGACCGACATCGGATGCTGTAAATGGGTCAGGTTGGCCAGCCGCAGTGTCGGCGGTGTCTCCATCTCGGCCCGCGCCCCGGACAGCGCGGCCAGTTCCGTATCGGCAGCCGAGACAAACACGACATCCGCCGGGGTCTGGCCAGGATCGACGGGCTCTTGCCCGTCGTCGATCTGTCCCGGAGTGGCGGCAAGCAGGTGCACGAGGAGTCAGCCTTTCGCATGCGGCGGCGGCGCGCCATTGAGCGTTTGCACCGGAAAAAGGCCAGGGCGCACTCTACGCCCTGCCTGTCACAGGGTAACCGTCAGGCAGACAATGCCCGTTCGATGGCGGTTCGGTCCAGCCCCGATTGTCCGATGACCACCAGCCGGGTTTCCCGCGGGTCTGTGCCGAACGGGCGGTCGAAATAGCTGTCGACGCGTGGGCCGACGGCTTGCAGGGTCAGGCGCATCGGCTTGCCCGCGACGGCGGCAAACCCTTTCAGGCGCAGGATATCATGTGCGCGGATCACTTCGGCAACCTGTTCGGCAAAGGTTGCCGGGTCACTGATCTCGGGGCGGGTGACCACGAAGGATTCGAACTCGTCGTGATCGTGATCATGGTGGTGATCGTCCTCCTCATCGTCATGATGATGGTGATGCAGCTCGTGGCGGGCGTCCATATCCGTTTCGGCACCGATGCCCTGCCCAAGTAAGACATCGACCGGCAACGCGCCCATGGTCGATTTGACCACCTGCACGCCATCGCGGCTGTCATCGCGCAATTGCGCGACAAGGGTTGTGGCCTCGTCCTCACCCAACAAATCTGCCTTGTTCACCACGATCATGTCTGCGCAGGCCACCTGATCGGCGAACAGTTCGGACAGGGGTGTTTCGTGATCGAGGTTCTCGTCCTGCGCGCGCTGGGCATCCACCGCGGCGATGTCATGGGCAAACCGGCCTTCGGTCACGGCCTTGCCATCCACCACCGTGACCACCCCGTCCACGGTGACGCGAGTGGATATCTCGGGCCAGTTGAATGCGCGCACCAGGGGCTGGGGCAGAGCCAGCCCCGAGGTTTCGATCACGATGTGATCGGGGGCGTCTTCGCGCTCCAGCAGTTTCTGCATGGTGGGGATGAAATCCTCGGCCACGGTGCAGCAGATACACCCGTTGGACAATTCCATCACGTCGTCCTCGGCGCAGCCCTCGATGCCGCAGCCCTTGAGGATGCCGCCATCCACGCCCAGATCGCCGAATTCGTTGATGATCAGCGCGATGCGCTTGCCATTCGCGTTTTCCAGCATGTGACGGATCAGCGTGGTTTTTCCGGCGCCCAGAAATCCGGTGACGACGGTTGCGGGTATTTTTGCGGGCATCTGGTCAACTCCTCAGAAGGGCTTGTCAGCAGGGTGGCCTTGGCCTAGGGCACCCGTGAAAGGACGGCGCACATGCACCGGATTGTGGTTTGTTCAACATGCGACGGGGTGGACGGCAAGGGCTTTGCCGCCCGGCTGCGCATTGCGCTGGTGCAACGGGGGCTGGCATTCGAGGTGCAGGACCATGCCTGCATGTCGAACTGCGCACGGCCCCTCTCGGTGGCCTTTACGGCACCGGGCAAGGCCACGTATCTTTTTGCCGATATCGACCCCGCGATTGATCTGGACGATACACTGGCCTTTGCGGCCATGTATGCCGATTGTGCCGACGGCTGGATCGAGGACGCCCGCGATGCGGGGCGCCTGCGATTTTGCCTCGTGGGCAGGGTGCCGGCATAGGCCATCATTCGATCACCACCTGCGCTGTGGCCTCGATCGGTTCGCCGTTGCTGACCAGTTGGGAATGGTCGTTGGTATATAGCGCGACACGTATGTCATGGGGCCCCACAGGCAAGGCCTGAAGCTGCATCCAAGGTCCATAGGCACGCGCGACCTTGACGCCGTCCACATAGACATGGGCGTGTCCTTTCCCCGGCACGTGCGGGCCGTTGACGCCTTCGGGATCGAAGGTAAACCCGGTCACGTCGATATGCAGGTTGCGGCTCTGGGGGCCATCGGGATGCAAGGCGATCCTGAGCGTCGGGGCAGGGGTGCCCGCTTCGACCATACGGGAATGATCGTGACCGTTCATATCGCCCTGGCCATGATCGTGCGCGGCATGATCGTGCACATCGTCACCATGGTGATGACCTTCGAGCTGCACCCCGGTGCCCGCCGCAAGAAGAAAGCCGAAACCGGTTCCGAAAAACAGGCCGATCAGCAGGAAGACAAAGGTACGAGGCATGAGAAAACTCGTTCGTGGGGCCCCGACGGGTATCCGCCGGGGCCGGTTAGAGGATCAGGCCGACGCCTGTTCTTCGCGTTGCCAGAAGTAACCGGCGAACAATCCAAGAAGCGCCCAGGCGAAAAATCCGATGCCAAGGGCGCGCGCAGCAAAGAGCGCAGCAATCTCCGGTGGAACCGGGCCGGAAAACTCATCCGGATGCGGTGCGCCGATGACATGCGGCGCCAACAGCAGGATGGCCGCCACGCTCCACATCAGCCAGCCCTTGCCGAACGCGATCAATGCAAGCGCGCAGGCCGTGGCCGCTACGGTGCCCCACCACCAGATCTGGCGTATCGCCACATCGGCAGCCGCCACGCCCGGCACTTCGGGCGGCAGCGAAATCGCCGGTGCAAAGTGGAACGCGACGAATCCCGCAATCCCCCAGAGAATCCCGGTGCGTGCCGTGATGGCAACGCCCCGTGCCTCTGCAAGCCCCATCGCGGCGACCAGCAACAGCGCGTAACCCACGTAGATGAGCGTGGTGAACAGAATGCTCAGACCGTCGCGCACAGGGTCGAACCCCGGCAATTCGGGATGGGCGCTCACTGCGTCGGCGCCGAAATGAATCAGATCGCCCCCTTCATATAGCTCTGCATGAAGCAGAACCGGCTGCACAAAAAACAACTGCAACGCGGCCGCACTCAGCCCCGCGCAGAATCCAGCGAGCAACGCGCTGGTCAGAATTTTCTGAAACATGGTTCAGTGGCAGGGAAAGCCGGTGGCGTGGCGCACGTCATGGGCGGCATCGTGCAGCGTCGATGCCTGAACGTGCCCGGCGATCGTGATGATGCCGAGGCCCAGTACCATGGCGGCCACGAACGGCAGAACCGAAGATTTTGCAGCGGATTGAACCAGTGCGGTCATTGTCTTTTCTCCTTCTTCGCCTCTCACCCGAGGCGGCGGGTTAGGTCCATGCGATGGCTGGTCTCCTGGCTTGCGGGTCATCGCCGTTCTGCCGCCTTCCCAAGGTGTTACCCCCAGTGGCATTGTGGCAGTGGCTCTCCGCTTACAGTCGCGGGGGCGGCTGACGGTTAAGCGCCCTGTTTGGGTCCGCTGTCACGTCATTCCCAATTCTTCCCGGAACGCTTTGCGCTCATATGGGAACCATTGCCTCACCAATCTGCCCGGAGGACTCGAACCCGTCAAGGCCGATTCCGACGGCCCGCTGCCCGTCCGCGCCATGGCGGGGACGACGGGGCGACACCTGCACCGGTATCTTCAACCTGGTCCGGGCAAGGCCGATGAAAGGCAAGGAATGGCTGAATTTCGCATATATCTTGTGGATAAGTCCCTCTGCGCACCCATATCGTGGGGTTTGCCGTTGACAGACGCCCCGGCACCCCGTCACATTTTGAGAACGACGGAATCACACGCCCGAGGTGCCCTTGCAGTTCTCCAAGCTCAGACTGACCGGCTTCAAAAGCTTCGTCGACCCGACGGACCTGCATATCGCGCACGGTCTGACCGGGGTGGTGGGGCCGAATGGCTGTGGCAAGTCGAACCTGCTGGAAGCACTGCGTTGGGTCATGGGGGAAAACCGCCCCACCGCGATGCGCGGCGGCGGGATGGAAGACGTGATCTTTGCCGGTGCCGCCTCGCGTCCGGCGCGCAACTTTGCCGAGGTGGCGTTGCAGATCGACAATTCGGACCGTCTGGCGCCGTCGGGCTTCAACGACAGCGACGTTCTCGATGTCGTGCGCCGGATCACCCGTGACGTGGGCAGCGCCTACAAGGTCAATGGCAAGGACGTGCGCGCACGTGACGTGCAGATGCTCTTTGCCGATGCCTCAACGGGGGCGCATTCGCCCGCGCTGGTCCGGCAGGGCCAGATTTCGGAACTGATCAACGCCAAGCCCAAGGCCCGCCGCCGCATTCTGGAAGAGGCTGCCGGGATTTCGGGCCTCTATCAGCGTCGGCACGAGGCCGAACTGAAACTGAAAGGCGCCGAGCAGAACCTGACCCGCGTCGATGATGTGATCGAACAACTGGCCGGGCAACTGGCGCAACTGGCCCGGCAGGCCCGGCAGGCCGCCCGCTATCGCGCTATCGGTGAAGAGTTGCGCCAGGCCGAAGGGCTGTTGCTCTATCGTCGTTGGAAAGAAGCGGATTCTGCCCGTGCCCGCGCCGAAGAGGAACTGCGTGATCGTACCACTGCTGCCGCGCAGGCCGAATCCGCAGCCCGCGAAGCCGCCAAGGCCCGCGCCAGGGCCGAGGACGCCCTGCCGCCCTTGCGCGAGGAAGAGGCGATTGCCGCCGCTATCCTGCAACGTCTTCAGGTCCAGCGCGATACCCTGAACGAGCAGGAGCAAAACGCCCGTACGCGGATCGAAACCCTGCACAGCCGGATCGAACAGCTGGGCCGGGATATCGACCGTGAATCGGGCCTGAACCGCGATGCGGGCGAAACCATCGAGCGCCTCGAATGGGAGGCCCGCGAACTGGCCAAGGCCAGCGAGGGACAGTCCGACAAGCTGGCCGCTGCTGCCGAGGCCTCGCACGAGGCGGCACAGGTGTTGCAGGATCGCGAAACCGATCTCAGCCAGTTGACCGAAGATGTTGCGCGTCTTGCGGCACGGCATCAATCGGCGCAGCGATTTCTGGAGGACAGCCGCAAGACCCTCCATAAAAGCGAGGCTGAGGCCGAGCGCGCCCGCAGTGCGGCGCAATCCGCCAGGGATGCGCTGGCGCGCGCCGGACAGGATTACGAGGCTGCGCAAACCGCCGAGACCGCCGCGCTCAAGGCCGCCGAGGCCGCCGAGGAAACGCTGAACGCCGCCGAAGCCGCCCGCGCCGAAACACAGGCGCGCGAAACGACAGCGCGCGCCGAACGCTCCGAAGCCGAAGGCGAGGTCAACGCCCTGTCCGCCGAGGTGACGGCGTTGGCGCGGCTGGTGGATCGTGACACCGCCGAAGGCGGGCAAATCCTTGATCGTTTGCAGGTCGAGCAGGGCTTTGAAAAGGCGCTTGGTGCGGCCCTGGCCGACGATCTGCGCGCCCCCGAAGTGGACGAGGACGGCCCTTCAGGCTGGCTGGTTCTGCCGGGGTATCAGGCCGCACAAACCCTGCCCGAAGGCGTGACCGCGCTGACCAATCACGTTTCGGTTCCCGAAGTACTGGCGCGGCGCATGTCCCAGATCGGTCTGGTTGAGGCCGAGGACGGCCCGCGCCTGCAACCCTTGCTCAAGCCCGGTCAGCGCCTTGTCACCCGCGAGGGCGATCTGTGGCGGTGGGACGGATACAGGGCCTGGGCCGAGGATGCGCCATCGGCTGCCGCGTTGCGCCTGCAACAATTGAACCGGCTTGAAGAGCTCAAGCAGGAACTGGCCCATGCCACGGCGCGGGCCGAGGGGGCGTCACATGCCCATGAAACCCTGCGTGCGAAACTGGCCGACCTGGCCGAGGCCGACAAACAGGCCCGCGAAGCGCGCCGCGCCGCGGATACCGATCTCAATCAGGCCAACCGCGCCCTCAGCCGGGCCGAGGCCGACCGCAATCTGGCGCAATCCAAGCTGGAATCGATGGGGCTTGCCGTCACCCGCCATGAGGAAGAGGCGCTCGCCGCCCGTCAGCAACTTGCCGAGGCTGAAAAGGGCGTGCAGGATCTGGGCGATCTCGACGCCGCCCGCGCCGAGGTCGAAGATGTTAAGATGACGGTCGAAGCCGCGCGGATGACCATGATGGCCCGACGGTCGGGGCATGACGAATTGCGCCGCGAGGGCGAGGCGCGCACCCGGCGCGCGCAAGAGGTCACCAAGGAGATCAGCGGCTGGCGTCACCGTCTGGAAACCGCCGAAAAGCGCAGCGCCGAACTGGCCGAACGCAAGGCCGCCTCCGAGGACGAACTGGCCGAGGCCAACGCCGCCCCCGAGGAAATCGCAGCCAAGCGCGCCGAGTTGAGTTCGGAAATCGACAAGGCCGAGGCCCGCCGGGCCGAGGCCGCCGATGCGCTGTCCTCTGGCGAAGGGGCTGCGCGCGAAGCCGTGGCTGCCGAGCGCGATGCCGAACGCACCGCGTCCGAGGCGCGCGAAGCCCGCGCCCGGTCCGAAGCCCGCGCCGATGCCGCCCGCGAGGCGCAGGCCTATGCCGCCGAGCGCATCGCGGACGATCAGGAGACCACGCCCGAGAACCTTCTGGAGCAGTTGCAGGCCGATTCCGAAAAGATGCCGGCATCAGAGGCGATCGAGGCCGACGTGAACCGCCTGAAACGGCAACGCGACGCGCTTGGCGCGGTCAACCTGCGCGCCGAGGAAGACGCCCGGGAGGTACAGGAAGAGCACGACTCGCTGGTTACCGAAAAAGCCGATCTCGAAGGCGCGATCCGTGAATTGCGCAACGGGATCGCCAGCCTGAACCGCGAGGGGCGCGAACGCCTGCTGACCGCATTTGAGCAGGTGAATTCCAACTTCGCCATGCTGTTCACCCATCTCTTCGGCGGCGGCGAGGCCAATCTCGTCATGGTCGAGAGCGACGATCCACTGGATGCCGGGCTTGAAATCATGTGTCAGCCTCCGGGCAAGAAACTGGCCACGCTGTCCCTGCTGTCGGGTGGTGAGCAGACGCTGACGGCACTTGCCCTGATCTTTGCGGTGTTCCTGGCGAATCCCGCGCCGATCTGTGTGCTTGACGAGGTCGACGCGCCGCTGGACGATGCCAATGTGGGCCGGTTCTGCGATATGCTGGACGAAATGTGCCGCCGCACCGAAACCCGCTTCCTGATCATTACCCACCATGCCGTCACCATGAGCCGCATGGACCGCCTGTTTGGCGTCACCATGGCCGAACAGGGCGTCAGTCAGCTGGTGTCGGTCGATCTCAAGAAGGCCGAGGCGATGGTGGCCTGATCACTCTGAATTTTTCGTACAATTTAACCTTTCCTTCAGCGCCGGGGCCGATGTTCAATCCGCTGTGAACCTTCGCAGCGGAAGGAGGTGGTCAGACTGACCGAAAGGAACTTCCGAAAATGGATGGTTGCGATTGCAGCGGGAACGCTGCTGATTGCCGTCATCCGGCTTTGGATAGGGCGATGACGCCCTGACAAGGAAAGACCCGGCAGAGGCGCATCTCTGCCGGGTCAACTGTTCAGTGGAAAAACTGACAGAACTTCCGATATGCCCAGCATGATGCGTAATCCTTGCCAAAAAGTAAAGAACACCGCGCGCATCGTGGTTAACGCCGCTGTTTCCTTCCCATCACATCCGCGCGGGTTCTCGCCGGGCTGTCTCGACATCCGCTGATGCGCCCGATAGCTCTTTGGGATGACGCAGTTTTACCCGGTCAGGACGATGCCACCGATGCAGCTTTTCTTGCGCTTTTTTGCTTTTCTTGGCCTCGTGGCCCTCGCCGCCTGCGGAACCCCGCGCCCCGATGGCCCGCCACCGCCCGGCACCGCGCGGGATGTGGCGCGGCTCGAACAGGCGATCCTTGCCCTCGGCCCCGAGGTCGATCCGAAAGAAGCGCACCGCGCCGCGCGCATCTCCTATGAACATACGCACCGGCTGGCATTGGAATATCAGATCACCGATCCGCCAATCATCCATAACACCAAGGTCAATATGGGTATTAAACCTCGCGGTCTGTGCTGGCATTGGGCCAAGGACATGGAAACCCGCCTGAAACAAGAGGATTTCCAGACGCTGGACCTGCATCGCGCCATCGCCAACGCCAAGAACCCGATCCTGCTGGAACACAGCACCGTGATCATCAGCCGTGGTGGTGATACCATGTATGATGGGATCGTACTGGACCCCTGGCGCGAGGGGGGTGTGTTGTTCTGGTCCCCGACACGCGACGATCATCGCTACACCTGGCACCCCAGGGCCGAGATTCTGGCCTGGAAGCTGGGCCATGACCGCGCTCAGCAATTGCTGGCGACCTCAGGAAACTGATCCGCCCGACCCTCAAAGCCTGTTCAGCAAATCCCGTGTCGGCCATGCGTCGGCGGGCAGCCCGAGTTCCTGCTGTACGTCCTGCACGGCGGCGCGGGTGCCCGCACCGAGGATTCCGTCGATCTCGCCCACGTCATAGCCCCGTGCGGCCAGCTTGCGCTGCAAATCCTTCATCTGTGTATCCGACAACCCTCGCGCGGGAGTGCCCGCATTGAACACTGGTGCACCCTCCAGACGGTTGGCGAAATAGGCGGCGGTCAGGACGTAGACGAAACTCTGGTTCCATTCGAAATAGACCCGGAAATTCGGATAGGCCAGAAAGGCCGGGCCGTTGCGCCCCTGCGGCAGCAACAGGCTGGCGGGCAGGTCGCCTGCGATCTGCCCGTGTCGGGCCTGCACCCCCATCCCCGCCCACTCCGAGGCCGGTTTCACCGTGCGCAGCCCGGTTTGTGCCCAGTCCATCCCTTGCGGCAGGGTCACCTCCTGTAGCCAGGGTTCGTTCGGACGCCAGCCAAGCTCGCTCAGCATCTTCGCGCCCGACATCAGCGCATCGGGGGCCGATGTTTTAAGGCTCACATGCCCGTCGCCATCGCCATCCACCCCGTTGTCCAGAATGTCGCGCGGCAGCATCTGCACCATGCCGATTTCACCGGCCCATGCCCCGGTCGTCCTGGCCGGGCTGAAATCGCCCTTTTCGAACAGTTCCAGCGCGGCAAAAATCTGAGGGCGGAACAATTCGGGGCGACGGCAATCATGCGACAGCGTGACCAATGCGTTCAGCGTGTTGAAATCCCCCTGAACCGCGCCGTAATCGGTCTCGAACGCCCAGAAGGCCAGTAACACACCGCGGCTGATGCCGTACTCGCGTTTGATCCGCTCAAAGGTCGCATCGTACTGCTTTGCCAGTTGCCGGCCCTTCTGCATGCGGTTCGCGCTGATCAGGCGACGCGCGAAATCGACGAAGGGCATCTGAAACACACCCTGTTTCCGGTCGGCCGTGATGACGGCGGGATCGTGCCGCACGGGCGCGAAAAACCGTGTCACGCTGTCGGGGGCATGACCCCGCGCGATGGCCTCTTGTCGCAACGCGTCGACAAATCCACCGAAACTGCCGCCACAGGTTTGGGCGCTGGCAGGCCCTGCAAGGCAAAGGGCAAGAAAAAGGGGCAACGGGCGCATTAGGGTACCTTCGTGACGGATTGATTCACGACCCAGCCTATTAGATCGCCCCGCAATCCGAAAGCGCATGATCCGGGTCGCCCTGCGCCGCGCTTCGTGGGCACTCTGACGCTCTCACATACCATCGCCCGAGGCCACCATGATCGACTGGACCCTGACTTTGCTGATTTTCCTGTTCCCGCTGGCCTACAGCCCCGGACCCGGCAACATGGTCTTTGCCGCCAATGGTGCGCGGTTCGGCATGTTGCGCACGGTCCCGGCCAGCGCCGGGTACCACGCTGCGACATGGCTGGTGACACTGGCCATCGGTTATGGGTTTGCCACCGGTCTGAGCCGGCTCCCAAGCCTGATGATGGGGCTGCAATGGGCAGGTGCGGCGTGGCTGCTCTATCTGGCCTGGGGCTTCCTGCGCGCGGGCCGGGTCGGGGTCACGCCCGAAGCCCGGCCTCTTGGGGCAGGGGGCGGTGTGTTGTTGCTGGTTCTCAACCCCAAGGCTTACATGATCATCGCGCTGATGTTCTCGCAATTCCTGCCGGGCGCACCGGGCGGGCCGGTGATGTCGGTGATCTGGATCACCACGCTGTTCACGCTCAACAATCTATTGGCTTTCACCATATGGACGGCGGCGGGTGTCCGGCTTGCCCGCGCGTTCGGCCGGGAGGATCAGGCGCGCAGGCTCAATGCCGGGTTCGGGCTGGCGCTGGCCGGGGCGGCACTCTGGCTGATGCTGGGTTAAACCGCACAGCCGATCAGCGCCAGCACGACGACACTGGCGAATGCCGCCCCCCATGCCCGCCAAAGGGCGGCACAGGCCGCTTCGACCTGCCCCGCGCCGATATCCTTGTGCCCAAAGCGATGTACCCACGGGAAATGCTTCAGCGTTCCGTCATAGGATCGCGGCCCCGACAGCGCCACGTTCAGGGCGCGGGCCATGGCCGCCTCGGGCCAGCCTGCGTTGGGCGACCGGTGCTGGCGTGCATCGGCCATGATTGCCCGCCACTCGCGCAGCCCCCAATGGGTGAGCGCGATCAGTGCCGCGGTCAGGCGTGCGGGGATCACGTTCAGCACATCGTCCAGCCGCGCCGCCGCCCATCCGAAGGCCGCAAAGCGTTCGTTGCGATAGCCGATCATCGAATCCGCCGTGTTCGTGACCTTGTACAAGAGCAGCCCCGGCAGCCCCGCCACCAGAAACCAGAAGGCCGGGGCAATCACCCCGTCGCTCAGGTTTTCGGCGGCGGATTCGATCGCGGCGCGGGCAATATCGGCGTCGTCCATCTCTCGCGTATCGCGCCCCACGATCATGCCCACGGCGCGGCGCGCCTCACCGGTTGACAGGCGCAACCCATCGGCAACCGCGCGCACATGATCCACGAGAGAGCGTTGCGCCAGCAAAATGGCGACCACGATCACCGCAACCGGCCAGCCGAACAGACTCAGGATCAGCCCCGCAAGCACCGCACCACACCCCAGCAGAACCATTGCAGCGATCCCCTTGGCCCGCCGCGCAGCGCCGGTGTTCAGCCGCTCTTCCAGCCAGCCAATCGCGCGCCCCATCAGAACCGCCGGATGCGGCACCCGGTTCCACAGCCAACGCGGTTCACCCAGAAGGGCGTCCAGCAGCATGGCGCAGATCAGAACGGTTGCCGTGGTCATAACGCTGCCTCCAGTCGCGCCCACTGATCCGGTGCAGGCAGACCCAGCCTGAGCCATTCCGGGGAATAGGGAAAGACGCGGCTCCAGATGCGGTGTTTCGCCAACTGGTCCTGCCAGCCCTGCGCGTCCTCGGTGCGATAGAGACGAAACAGCGGGCATCCCCCCTCGACGGTGGCGCCCGCCCGCGTCATCAGGGAGTCCAGACGTGCGGCATCGGCGGCCAGACGTGCGCGGGTGTCTTCGGCCCAGCCGGTATCGTTCAGCGCGATGCGCCCGATCTCCAGCGCCGGTCCCGATACCGGCCACGGCCCCAGCATCCCGGCCAGCCGTGCAATCGTGTCGGGGGCGGCAATGGCAAAGCCCAGCCTCACCCCGGCCAGCCCCCAGAACTTGCCGAAACTCTTCAGCACGATAACACCGGGCCGCGCCGTGTGGGCAACAAGCGAACGGTCGGGGGCCACATCGGCAAAGCTTTCGTCGATGACGGTCAGCGACGCACCCGGTGCCGGCCTGTCATGCCATGCGCCCGTGGGATTGTTGGGGTGGACGATCACCGTCGCATCCGGGTTGTCGGCGCTCATGTCCCAGCCATGCGCGGCAAAGGCTGCGGCATGTTCGTTATAGGTGGGGCCGGGAATATGCACGCGCCCCGCCGATGTCAGCCCCGGAAGGCGGGCGATCAGGCTCGATGCGCCGGGCGCGGCCAGCACCGCCGCACCGTCCGGCACCTTCCAGAACCGCCGCGCGGCATCGTCCAGCGCCTGTTGCGCGGCGCGGTCGGGCAGGGCGGTCCAGGCTTCGGCTGGCAATACGGGGAGGGGATAGGGCACCGGGTTGATGCCGGTGGACAGGTCGATCCACGCAGCGCGTGTGCCGCCATGGCGCGCAACCGCGTCATCCAGCCCGCCCCCGTGATCGCGTCCGTCACTCACGGCTCAATCCCCGGACTTGGGCAGTGGCGGATGGCGGGTAACGAAATGCCCTTTCACCCCTTGCGGCCATTGCCGGTAGGGCACCTGTCCCGTGTCGCTGTCGGCGTGCAGTTCCGCATAGTCCACGATGGCTGCGGCAGACTCGGCATCGGGGCTGAAACGGCCAAGCGTATAGGCCAGCTTGCCCTCGGCCTGGATCGCCACGTTGCAGCCATGAGTACACCCCATCAGGCAGGACACGCGCCGCGTTTTCACGTTCCGCCCCTGTGCGTGGTGTTCCACCAGTTCGGCCATGTCCTCACCATGCGGGCGGTCATGGGTACTTGCGTCCCAATCTTCCCCTTTGCAGGTATCGCATACCGTGATCCAAGTGGTCATGTTGAGGGTCTCCTGATCGCTGATCGCCTTTGAACCGGGATTCGGGGCGCAAGACAAGCGGTCATTGGCCGATTGCCGCCACGCCCGGAAGACGGTTAAGATTTTATTAATCCTTGAGTCAAATTAAGGATACATTGAACAGGATTAAACCGGACGGCAGTTTCCAGCATGCTCCGGCAGAGGGAATAGATGAAGGTTCTTATTGTCGAAACCGCGCCTGAACTTGGCCGCCTGTGGCAACGCCACCTCGAGCGGCAGGGCATGGAAGTTCGGCTGGAACACGGCCAGTCCGGCGCTGCTGCGGCGCTGTCGGCTCAGCGGTTCGACGTGATTATCCTGAACGTCATTCTGGAGGAAGGCAGCGCCCTGGCCGTCGCGGACCTTGCCAGCTATCGCCACCCGGAGACACAGGTGATCTTCGTGACCAATACCTCGTTCTTCTCGGATGGGTCGATCTTTGCGCTCAACGCCAATGCCTGCGCCTTCGTGCAAAGCGATACGCCGCCAGACGATCTGGCGGCGATGGTCGAACATTACGGGCGGTCGGACTGATCCCGGCGGGAGGAGGCGTTACGCCCCGCCACCGGGTTCGATCATGAAACAGGTGACCTGCTTGGCCTGAAGACGGCGACAGGCCAGATCGGCGGTTTCGCGTGTCATCCCCATGAAATTGGCATCGAATCCGGTGGGGCGCTTGACGACCTTGCGCAGGCTGCCATCCAGCGTGGTCATCTCGTTCAGGGCCGTTTTCAGCAGGATCTTGCGCGCCTGATACTGGCTGGGATAGCGGCCCACATTGATTCCCCAGTTGCGCCCGCCCGAGGTGGACACGCGTGTCACGACCTCTTGTATCGGGTCTGCCGTGGGCTCTTCCAGCCGCGCCAGAACCAGATTCTCGGGCCGTTGCTCGGGGTTGATCTTGGGCAGGGGGGCGCGTGTTGAGCCCTTGGCCTCGGTTTCGGCCGGGGCTTCGACTGCGGCGGTTTCCACAGCGACATCGACATCGGCCTCTTGCGCGGCCAGAATCGCCTGTTCGATATCGGCTTTCGCCGCTACGACAACCGGCGCGGGCTCCTCGGCCACGCGGCGGGCCTGCGGGCGCAGGCTCTGCTTGACGGCGGCGGCCGCGACCAGACGTATCTTCTTGCCGTATCCGCCAGGTGTTCCGTCACCGCCGTCGACCTTGCCCATATAGGGCGGGCGGGCCGGTTTATGCAGAGCAACCTGACGCGGCGCGCGTTGGAATCCCATATCCAGCAATTCGGCCACCCTGGCGTTGCGCGTCGCTGTCGAGCGGCCGCCGAACACCGTTGCGATGATGCGCTCGCCGTTGCGGTCGGCACTGGCGACAAGGTTGAACCCGGCGGCGCGGGTGTACCCGGTCTTGATCCCGTCCGCACCGCGATAGCTGCTCAGAAGCTTGCGATTGGTGTGATACACCTTGCGCACGCCCGCATCCGCGGTGATGCGCGAGAACAGGTTGTAATATTCGGGATAGTCGTAAAACAGATGCCGGCCCAGAATGGTCATGTCCCGCGCCGTGGACAGGTGGCCGCTTTCGGTCAGGCCGTGGGCGTTCTTGAACGTGGTGCGCGTCATGCCGAGCGCCTTGGCGGTGCGGTTCATCCGGCGTGCAAACCGGGCTTCCGAGCCTTCGATCGCCTCGCCCAACGCGGTTGCGGCATCGTTGGCGGATTTCACCGCCGCCGCGCGGATCAGATAGCGCAGCTTGATCGTCTGGCCCGCCCGCAAGCCCAGTTTGCTGGGCGGTTCGCTGGCGGCATGGCTGGAAATCTTGACCGGGCTGTCCAGGCTGATCTCGCCGTTTTCGACCGCCTCGAAGACGATATAAAGCGTCATCATCTTGGTCAGCGAGGCCGGATGCAGCCGCGTATCGGCATTGCGCGAATGAAGGACTTCGCCGGATCGCGCGTCCATCACAAGCGCCGCATATGGCGCGGCCGCCGCACTGAGTGGGACAATCACCAGCATCCAAAACGTGGCCAACGCCACCAGACCCCAGCGGATGGGCTGCCTGCTCCGATCCTTCATGGAACTACTCTTCTCTGCCTCTCGCGCCGCCGATTTTTCGGCTGGCTTATGCTTTTGATTACCTGTCAGCGTAGCATAAGGGAGGGCTTGGTTAAAGTGCTTATTTCACAAGGGTTTCGCGCATGTTTCTCAACATGTTGGGGGTGCGGCGCAGCAATCCGCAACACTGGCGATTGTGGCGGGAATATGGTAGGCGCGCGATGCAAAACGGGGCGTGCTGTCGCACGCCCCGCGAGATTACCCTTTCGGGTGCCTGCAACTCAGTTCAGCGCCTTGTCGCTGATCACATGCGTCCAGGTGCCGTCTCCCGGATGCTTGGTGATCACCGGGTCCGATCCGCCCGACAGCAGCGACTCGACCGTGCGTTCGTAATCCGCCGGGTCCAGCGCGCCGTTCGATCCGGCGGTCAGCTTGGCGACCTCGCTCATCATGCGGATCTGGTGCTCTTCGGTCTGGGCGCCGGTCGCGTCATTGTCCAGCACGATCATCGCGGCCTCTTCGGGGTTTTCCTCGGCCCATTTCCAGCCCTTCATCGACGCCCGGACGAACCGCGCCAGCTTGTCGACCTCGGCAGGATCGTCCAGCTTGTCCTCAAGCACGTACAGCCCGTCTTCCAGTGTTGCCGATCCCTGATCCTCGTATTTGAAAGTGATCAGTTCCTCGGGCGTGATGCCCGCGTCGATCACCTGCCAGTACTCGTTATAGGTCATGGTCGAAATGCAATCGGCCTGCCCCTGCAACAGTGGATCGACATTGAACCCCTGTTTCAGAACCGTCACGCCATCCTCGCCGCCTTCGGTCGGAATGCCCAACTGGCTCATCCAGCTCAGGAAGGGGAACTCGTTGCCGAAGAACCAGACGCCAAGCGTGCGGCCCGGAAAATCCTCGGGAGTTTGCACGCCGGTGCTTTTCAGGCAGGTCAGCATCATGCCGGATTTCTTGAACGGCTGGGCGATATTGACCAGCGGCAGGCCCTTTTCCCGCGCCGACAGGGCGGCGGGCATCCATTCCACGGTCACATCCGCACCGCCCCCCGCGATCACCTGCGTCGGCGCAATGTCGGGCCCGCCGGGCTTGATCGTGACGTTCAGGTCTTCTTCTTCGTAGAAGCCCTGATCCTGCGCCACGTAATAACCCGCAAACTGCGCCTGCGTGACCCATTTCAGTTGCAGCGTCAGGTCATCGGCGGCCTGCGCCATGCCCGCGCACAGGCCGGCGATGGCCAGCCCCAGCGATGTCGTCAAAGTCTTGGTCTTCATCTTGCTTCTCCCGTGTTGAACATTGGGTTTTATGTTTTTTGTTATGCCCGGCCCCGTTGTGATGGATGCCAGAATGTCAGCGCCTTCTCCAACAGGGCGATCCCCCCGTAAAAGGCCGACCCGACAATCGCCGCCACGACGATTTCGGCCCAGACCAGATCCAGCGCCAGTTGTCCCACCGAGGTGGAAATGCGAAATCCCATGCCCTTGATCGGCGAGCCGAAGAATTCGGCCACGATGGCCCCGATCAGCGCCAGCGTACTGGCGATTTTCAGCCCGTTGAATATGAACGGCATCGCGGCGGGCAGGCGCAGCTTGAGCAGCGTTTTCCAGTACCCGGCGGCATAGGTGCGCATCAGGTCGCGCTGCATCGCGTCGGTATCGGCCAGCCCCTCGACCGTGTTCACCAGCATCGGAAAGAACACCATCACCACCACGACCGCCGCCTTGGATTGCCAGTCGAACCCGAACCACATCACCAGGATGGGCGCCATGCCGATGATCGGCAGCGCGGCCACGAAATTGCCCACCGGCAGCAAGCCGCGCTTGAGGAACGGAAACCGGTCCACCGCGATCGCCATCAGGAACGCCGCGCCACAGCCCAGGACATACCCCGTCAACGCGCCCTTGAGGACGGTTTGCACGAAATCTTCCCACAGGATGTGGGTCTTTGCGGCAAAGGTGGCGGCAATCTGCGTGGGCGGGGGCAGCAGAACCGGCGAAATCTCAAGTCCCCGCACCAGCGATTCCCAGATCACCACCACGGTCAGCCCGAAGATGACCGGCACCGCCAGCCCTGTGAACCGTGTCCTGGGCCTGTGCGACAGGACATGGTTCAGCCACCAGCCGCCGATCCATGCCAGAAATCCGAAGACCAGCCAGCTCATCACGCCATCCCCATCCGTTTCAGAACCATCCGCTGGATCATCCCGATCAGCCCCACCAGAACGGCGGCCAGCGTTGCGGCCATGATCAGCGCGCTCCAGATCTGGATGGTCTGGCCGTAATAGCTCCCGGCCAGCAGGCGCGCGCCCAGACCGGCCACCGCGCCGGTCGGCAACTCGCCCACGATCGCGCCGACAAGACTGGCCGCCATGCCGATCTTGAGCGAGGTGAACAGATACGGCATCGAGGACGGCAACCGCAGTTTCCAGAAGGTCTGCGCCGGTGTCGCGTTCCACGTGCGCATCTGGTCCAGTTGCATCGGCCCCGGACTGCGCAGCCCCTTCACCATGCCCACGACCACCGGGAAGAACGACAGGTACATCGAGATCATCGCCTTGGGCAGCAGCCCCGAAATCCCCACCGCGTTCAGAACCACGATGATCATCGGCGCAATGGCCAGAATCGGAATGGTCTGGCTGGCGATCACCCAGGGCATCACGCTCATGTCCATCGTGCGATTATAAACGATCCCGATGGCCAGCGCGATGCCAAGCGCCGTGCCCAGAACGAACCCCAGCCCCGTGGCGCTGAAGGTGATCCAGCTGTGATAGATCAGCGACCGCTTGGAAAACCCGCGCCCGTTGGCCACCATCTCGCCCGTGGTCTTCCACAGCTCGGCCCCCACCTGATGCGGTGCGGGCAGTTTGGGCTTGTTCTGGCTCCAGGTATCGGCGACCAGTTCGGAAAACGTCAGTTCGGTTCCCGCACGCTCGGCCTTGTTATGGGCCCAGGGCGCATTCAGCACGATGGCGGCGGCATACCATATCGCGAAAATGACGGCGACAACGGTCAGGACGGGCACGAGGTTGCGCATCATGCCGCTCCTGCCATCGCTGTAGCGGTCAGGCCCGGTTGCGGTGCGCGTTCAAACCTCATCGCCATGCCCCGCGCGCAGCCCATCGCGGACACGATGGGCGATCTCTATGAATTCGGGCGTGTCGCGGATATCCAGCGGTCGCTGCCGGGGCAGGGGGCTTTCGATCACGTCGGTGATCCGTCCGGGCCGCGGGCTCATGACCACGATTTTCGTACTCAGATACACCGCTTCGGGGATCGAGTGGGTAACGAAACAGATCGTCTTGTGGGTGCTGTCCCAGAGGTGCAGCAATTGCTCGTTCAGGTGATCGCGCACGATCTCGTCCAGCGCGCCAAAGGGCTCGTCCATCAGCAACAGGTCGGCGTCAAAGGCCAGCGCGCGGGCGATGCTGGCGCGTTGCTGCATGCCGCCCGACAATTGCCACGGGAATTTCTGCTCGAACCCGGCAAGGTCCACAAGGCTCAGCACCTCCTTGACGCGCCGGGCCTGCTCGGCCTTGTCATAGCCCATGATCTCCAGCGGCAGGCGGATATTGCCGCCGATGCTGCGCCACGGGTACAGCCCCGCCGCCTGAAATACATAGCCATAGGCGCGGGCGCGGCGCGCCTCTTGGGGGCTGACGCCGTTGACCGTGATCGTGCCGCCGGTGGGGTGCTCCAGATCGGCCATGCAGCGCAGGAACGTCGTCTTGCCACAACCCGACGGCCCGATGAAGCTGACGAAATCGCCCTTCTCGATCTCGAGGTTCACGCCCTTCAGCGCGTGCACCGGTCCGTCGTTGGTTTCAAAGGTCAGCGACAGATCTCTGGCACTGATCACTGTATTGCTTGTCACTCTGGGTCCCCCGCTTGCATCGGCGCCATTGCGCCGTGCTGGCTTGGTCTTGTCAATGGGCCACGCCAACCCGGTCGGGGGCGCAGCCGGTTTTCGTCAGATTCCCGCCGGAATATTCAGCGGGTCGCGGTTGATCTGCTTGGGTGCGGTCAGCTCTTTCCACCTGCTCAGCGCGGTATGTGCCGAAGGGAAGGCCGGGCGCGGCACGAACCGGCCCCGACCGGGCTGTGGCTGGCTGTTCTGCCCCCAGGCCCAGATCACCTCGCCGCGGCTGATCGTGTAACGTGCCTGCGCGGTCACGTCGAACCCCTCGAACACGTTGTAATCGAGGATCGAATGATGATTGCCCGCGCTGATCGTCTTGGAAATCTTCGGGTCCCAGACCACGATATCGGCATCCGCCCCTTCCACGATCGCGCCCTTCCTGGGGTAGATGTTCAGAATCTTCGCGACATTGGTCGAGGTGGCGGCAACAAACTCGTTCGGGGTCAGTCGCCCGGTTTCCACGCCCCGCGTCCACAGCACGGCCAGACGTTCCTCCAACCCGTTCGAGCCATTGGGAATCTTGGTGAAATCATCGACGCCCATGCGCTTCTGCTCGGTGCTGAAGGCAGCGTGATCGGTGGCCACCACCTGCAGGCTGCCCGCCTGCAACCCGGCCCACAGGCTGTCCTGATGTGCCTTGTTGCGGAAGGGCGGGCTCATCACGCGCCGCGCGGCATGGTCCCAGTCGGTGTTGAAATACTCGCTCTCGTCCAGCGTCAGGAACTGCACCAGCGGTTCGCCATATACCCGCATTCCCTTCTGGCGCGCGCGCCGGATCGCCTCATGCGCCTGTTCGCAACTGACATGCACGATATAAAGCGGAACACCGGCGGCATCGGCGATGGTGATCGCCCGGTTGGCCGCCTCGCCCTCGAATTCCGGCGGACGGGAATAGGCATGGCCCTCGGGGCCGGTGATACCCTGTTCCAGCATCTGTGCCTGCATGTCGGCCACCAGATCGCCGTTCTCGGCATGCACCATCGGCAGCGCGCCCAACTCCTTGCAGCGCTTGAAGCTGGCGAACATCTCGTCGTCCTCGATCATCAGCGCGCCCTTGTAGGCCATGAAATGCTTGAAGCTGTTCACGCCCATCTCGACGGCGTCCTTCATCTCGTCGAAGATGGTTTCGTTCCAGCCGGTGATCGCCATGTGATAGCCGATATCGCTGCAAATCTGCGGGGCCGACTTGCGGTGCCACTCGTTGATCGCGTTCCTGATCGACCCGTCCGCGCCCGGCAGGCAGAAATCCACCAGCATCGTGGTGCCCCCGCAGGCGGCGGCCCATGTGCCGGTCTCGAAGGTCTCGGCGGCGGTGGTGCCCATGAAGGGCATTTCCAGATGGGTGTGCGGATCGATCCCGCCGGGGATCACATAGGCGCCCTCGGCGTCGATATACTCATCGCCCTTCAGGTCCTCGCCGATCTGCCTGATCTTCTCGTCCTCGATCAGGACATCGGCCTTCCATGTCCGATCCGCCGTGCAGACGGTGCCGTTCTTGATGACTTTCGTGCTCATATCATGTCTCCCTGTTTTTTCAGCGGGTCGCGGGGTTTCTTCTTGCCGAAACATCCCGGGGGGTGAGGGGCGTCCCGGAAACGATCCGG
>NZ_FRBR01000020.1 GCF_900142665.1 Roseovarius pacificus | reverse complement strand
TACCCCGCCACGGCGCTTTTTACCAGATATTTCCGCACAAACCGCCGCACTTTGCAATTCACAGCTATGTCCAATAAGTTTGCCTTATCGGACATAAAACGATATGCTCAGCGGCATGGCAGAAAACATCGAGAAATCGAGCTCAGAAGCGGCAAACGTGTCTTCTTCCAACGATGACAACGAGAGAGATCGCCAGGACGGAGAGGCCTTGAGCCTCCCTTCGTCTGTGGCCGGATCCGGCGCGCTCGACCGGTTGGTCGAAACCGCTCGCGACTACGCCCGTGCCGCGGCCTCGGAGAACACGCTGAAAGCCTATGCCAAGGACTGGACGCATTTTGCGCGATGGTGCCGGATGAAGGGCGCTGAGCCGCTGCCGCCGTCGCCGGAGATGATCGGCCTGTACCTCGCGGATCTTGCGTCCGGGTCAGGCCCCTCCTCTACCCTTTCGGTCAGCACCATAGACCGCCGCCTCTCGGGTCTCGCCTGGAACTACGCGCAGCGGGGATTCACCCTCGATCGCAAGAACCGGCACATCGCCACGGTGCTGGCGGGGATCAAGCGAAAACACGCGCGACCGCCGGCGCAGAAAGAAGCCATTCTGGCCGAGGACATCCTGGCGATGGTGGCCACCCTGCCCTATGACCTGCGCGGGCTGCGAGATCGGGCGATCCTTTTGATTGGCTACGCTGGCGGCCTCAGACGCTCCGAGATCGTCAGCCTGGATGTCGGCAAGGATAACACGCCCAACAGTGGTGGTTGGATCGAAATCCTCGAGAATGGTGTGATACTGACATTGAATGCCAAAACCGGCTGGCGCGAGGTCGAGATTGGGCGCGGGTCATCCGAGCAAACCTGCCCGGTCCATGCGCTTGAACAATGGCTGCATTTCGCGAAGATCGACTTCGGGCCGGTGTTCGTGCGCACCTCCCGCGACGGCAAGAAAGCGCTCGAAGCCCGCCTTTCCGACAAACATGTGGCCCGCCTGATCAAACGCACGGTCCTGGATGCCGGCATCCGATCCGACCTGCCCGAGAAGGACCGCCTAGCGCTGTTCTCCGGTCACTCGTTGCGCGCCGGCCTCGCCAGTTCAGCGGAAGTTGATGAGCGCTACGTCCAGAAGCAGCTAGGTCACGCATCTGCCGAGATGACCCGTCGCTACCAGCGCCGTCGAGACAGGTTCAGGGTGAACCTAACCAAAGCCGCGGGATTGTGACGATCAGTCGTCAAGCAGATAGGCCGTGAGGTTCTGGTGAGCATGCAATATGCGAATGATCTCGATCCCCTGCCCCTCCGCTCGGTAGATCACCAGGTGCACGCCACTGGGATGAATGCGAACCGGGGGTGAGAACTCGTCGCGTTCCCGGGCCATTTCTGGAAAGTCGGAAAGCAGGTCGAATAACGAAAACAGGCCATCAGCATAGCGATCTGCCTGTTCGATGCCCCAGGTGTCTGCGCCGTAGTGCCAGATGTCGGACAAGTCGGTTTCAGCCGCGGGTCGAATGACCCAACCGTTATTCTCCGGCATATTTGGCGTGCATCCGAGACTTGAACGTGCTGCGATCAAGCGAGGTCGCGGGACCACCGGAGAGGCCTGCGTCGACAGCAGCCTGAATTTCAGCAATGGCCTCGCGACGGGCACGGTCGCGCCGGATCAGATCGCGAACGTAGTCGCTGGAATTCGCATATCGTCCGGTTTTTGCCTGTTCTTCGACCCAGTTTTTCATTTGGTCCGGCAACGAAATATTCATGGTGCCCATGGTGATCTCCTTATTAGTAGCATGTATGACAAAGTTTGCCAAAGTGCAAGAACGGCTCATACAAAACGGAACCAAACGGTCGTTTAGTAGCGATACCTTAAATTGCAAACGGCCCGTTTTCATGCCCCTGATAGGCTATGCGCGCGTATCCACAGAGGATCAGACCCCCCTGCCCCAGTCCGAGGCGCTGCAATCGGCGGGCTGTGCCGAGATCTTTGAAGAGCACGCCTCAGGCGGCACTCGCGCGCGACCGGTGCTTGCACGTGTGCTCGAACGTGTCCAGCGCGGCGACACGCTGGTCGTCGTGCGGATCGACCGCCTTGCGCGGTCTTTGTCGCACCTACTTGAGGTGATCGAAAGACTGGAGGGCAAGGGGGCGTTCTTCCGCTCGCTCCAGGACCCGATCGACACTGCCTCGCCCCAGGGCAAGTTCACGTTGCAGGTTCTGGGCGCTGCGGCTGAGTTCGAACGCGCCCTAATCCGCGAGCGCACCAAGGCCGGGCTTGCCTCGGCGCGCGCCAAAGGGCGCGTAGGCGGCAACCCCGGGCTTCGCACCAAAGACCCCGCCGCGCTGCGCAAGGTGCGGCTTGCGCGACAGGACGGCTACATGGAGCGCTTGAGCGAGACCGCGCAGGATTGGGTGCCCCACGTGCGCCGCTTGCGCCCCGATATGGCATGGGAAGACGTCCTGAGGATTATCAATGGCCCCCTGCCCCCAGATCGCCATTGGACACAAAGCCGACTGCTCCGCGCTGTGAAGGCCTATGTAAGAGACGGTTTCCTGCCTGCCGAGGTGCTCGGCCGCGCCGGACGCCGCGAAACCGATGATCGCCTGCCGGCTATCGTGGCGGCCATCAAAGGTTCGGACCCGGATATCACGCTACAGGCGATCTGCGACCGGTTGGAATCCATGCGTGAGCGGACTCCACGGGGACGTACAAGCTGGCAACCGTCCTCCGTCAGGATGCTGTTGGAACGGGCGCAGCGACTTGGGTTGCTGGTCAGGCAAATGGATTGACGACGCGCAACTGATCTTCGATCAGCAACCCGTCGTGCATGTCCTCAGTCCACAACGTCGTGCATCCAGCGATCAGCGCGGCCGAGACGATCATCGCGTCATAGACCGATAGCTGGTACTTCTCTGCCAGCGCGCGCCCCACTTGATGGGTTTGAACCGTAAGGTCCTCGACAGAGCACAAGGACTTGATGCCCTCGAGAAAAGCTCCGGTATCTTCCCAACTGAGCCCAGCTTTCCGTCGGCAATTTACCAAGGCTTCGTTCAGGACCTGGACGCTGACCCGGGGTCCCTGCCCCAGAATTTCCTCTGCCCTCTCAGCCTTTGCACCATCGTCGAGCAGGTAGAGCACAACATTTGTGTCTGCGAATTCAGCGCTCATGCGCGGCGTCGCGGCTCAGACGCGCGTCCTTGGGCAGTTTTCCGCGAAACCGTCTCAGTCCTTGCAGGACTTCATCGGCGCGAGGGTGGCGCCTGACAAGAATGGTCCCATCGTCCTTTATCAGGTCGATCTGATCGCCTTCCCTGAGGCCTAGTTCCCGCACAAGATCCGCGGGCAGCCGGACGGCAAGGGAGTTTCCCCATTTGGCAACTTGCATCTCGTCCTCTCAGGCATGGATAAACATCGAAGAACGTATATCCAAAACTGCCAAAAGGCAAGCTTTGGTGTGCTCAAAAGCCATGTTGGAGACCTCCGAAAAGAGTTCTGCCCTGTCCCCTTTCGTGAGATGCGGAGCGTTACACCATGCATTAGGAAGCCTAACAGCCTTGTGTTCGGTGAGGACTCGCCCACTAGATGTGGAAAAACCTTGCGCGAATCCGACTCTTGCGCCAATAGTCACGGAAACGAGGCAAAAAACGTCAATTTCCGTGAACACGCCAAAGACGCGATGTCTCGGAAGCGAGAGGGCAGATGGAAAAAACCTTTGTTCATGAGGATCTCAACGCGGTGATCCGCCAGCATTCGGAATGGCTGGCCAACCAGTTGCATTCGCAACGTGAGAGCTTGTTTCCACCCGATGCCGAGAAGACCATGCGCAAATTCACCTCTGGTGAGGCTGCGGCGCTGCTCGGCGTCAACGACTCCTACCTTCGCAAGCTCAACCTAGATGGCAAAGGGCCTTCTCCCGAGCTGACCGCCGGCAACCGTCGTCTTTACTCGGCGCAGGATATCCAAGCGCTGCGTGTGCTCCTTGAAAAAACCGCTCGCAAGCCGGGTGATTACGTTCCCGGAAGACGAAAAGGTGATCATCTTCAGGTCATCGGCGTGATGAATTTCAAGGGCGGGTCCGGAAAAACTACAACCTCTGCCCATCTCGCCCAACGACTTGCCCTGCGCGGATATCGTGTGCTGGGCATTGATCTTGACCCACAAGCTTCCTTCACCGCGCTGCACGGCGTTCAGCCGGAATTGGACCTCGAAGATGGCGGCACTCTCTACGATGCTATTCGCTATGAGGACCCGGAGCCGATCCGGTCGGTCATCCGCAAGACCTACATCCCCAATCTGGACCTGATCCCCGGAAACCTCGAACTGATGGAGTTCGAGCACGATACCCCGCGCGCGCTGGCGCAGGGCAATGCAGGACTCTTCTTCTTCCGCGTCAAGGAGGCGTTGGCCCAGGTCGATGAGGACTACGACGTGGTCGTCATTGATTGCCCACCGCAGCTAGGATTTCTGACCATGTCCGCACTGTCCGCGGCCACGGGTGTCTTGGTGACGATCCACCCGGAAATGCTCGATGTGATGTCAATGTCGCAGTTCCTTCGCATGACAGCCGACCTCATGGACGTGATCGCTGAGAGCGGCGCCGACATGTCTCATGATTGGATGCGGTATGTTTTGACCCGCTACGAGCCGCAGGATGCTCCGCAGAACCGCATCGTGGCTTTCCTGCGGACAATGTACGGCGAAGCCGTGCTGAATTCGCCCATGTTGAAGTCTACAGCCATCTCCGATGCGGGCCTGACCAAGCAGACGCTTTATGAGGTGGAACGCAGCGCGTTCACGCGTTCCACCTATGATCGAGCGATTGAGAGTCTGAATACACTGAATGACGAGATCGCCGAGCTGATCCAGAAAACTTGGGGGCGCACATGACCAGCGGCAAGAAGAAGCGCATGTCAATGCTGGACAGTCTTGCGGCGGCTGGGGCCCCCTCCCCTGCCCCGCAGGCAGGTGCTGCGACTCCGATGATGACCTCGAACCGCGCCCTTCGGTCCGCTCGCGACGCGGTCGATTCCCATCATGTTTGGGAACTGGACCCGGCGAGCATCGAAGACGGGCGCATGGCGGACCGGCTTGATCCGGCGGATGTACTGGATTTGCGCGATGCGATCGAGGCGAACGGCCAGACTGTTCCGATCCTCGTACGTCGTGCGCCGGGTGAAGATGATCGCTACCTTCTGGTCTATGGGCGACGCCGACTAGAGGCGATCCGTCAGTCCGATAAGGTTACAAAGGTTCGCGCGCTAGTCACCAACCTGGATGACAACAGCGCCCTACGTGCACAGATTTCGGAAAACATGGGGCGGCGCGATTTGTCCTTTATTGAAAAGGCCCTTTTCGCAAAGGACCTTGTGTCGTCCGGCTTCGGAAATCAATCTCAGGTTGCAGAAATTCTCACCGTCACGAAATCGTCCATATCTATGGCGATCGCGATCGCGGACATGGTCGGGCCAGATCTGGTACGCGCCATTGGCGCCGCCCATGGCATTGGCCGACCCCGATGGGAATCCCTTGGTCGGGCCATCGACGAGAATGGTCTGGACCGCGAGGACCTTATCGGGATCGCGAAAGAGGCACGTGAAAATGCCGAGACCTCCATGGTGGTGGATGACGTTGCCTCTACCGAAAACCCGTCCATTCAGGCGTTCTTTGCCGTAGAAAAGGCTGTGACCAAGGCGATTAAATCGGCCAAGTCGCCCTCCCCTGCCCCACCCTCCAGCGTCCCGCTGACGATCGGCGGCAAGCGCGGTGGCACGGTCAAACGCACGTCCAAGGGCCTATCGATCGAGTTGGCGGGCGGTGATTTCGCCGATTGGTTAGAGACGCAAGTACATGACATGATTGAAGAACTTCACGAGCGTTGGAAGCAGCGGTCGGAAGACTGAGGAAGAGCAGAAACCAACGAAGGAGGCACGAAAAGGCAAAAGAAAAGGTCCCGCAAAGCGACTACTCTACGAGACCCTAACTTGTTTCTAGCACCTTCAAGGTAGTGTCCGGAGCCATTTTCCGCAAGTCCAAAGTGATTCGCGGGCCGGGAAATTTTTGTCTTCGTGAATGATAAAATGGACTACACGCCCGTAACGCCGTTTCGGCGAACGATAGATGCTGCCATTCTGAAGCACCAGGCAGCAGCTCAAGAAGATCTGCCCCCAGCCGGCACCAACAAGTGGGAGGTTCTGAGGGAGCTCGCTGCCGCTCGAGTCGCGTTCGGCTTGTCAGATCGAGATTTAACGGTGCTTCAGGCACTGGTCAGCTTTCACCAAGCGACGATTCTCGGAGGCAACGACTGCGAGTTGATTGTACATCCGTCCAACAAGGCGATTTGCGAGCGCCTGAACGGGATGCCCTGCTCGACGATGCGGCGCCACCTCTCCAACCTTGTCCAGACTGGCTTTGTCGTCCGGCGCGATAGCCCCAATGGGAAGCGCTATGCCCGCCGCTACGGTGACGAAAAGGTTGCGTTCGGGTTCGACCTCTCTCCGCTTGTTCGACGCTTCCAGGAGGTCTGTGAGGCCGCTGAGGCCGTGCGGGCCGCAGAGGAGCGTTACAAGCGCCTACGTTCCACTGTCAGCCTCATGCGGCGTGACCTCGCGGGGCTGGTGGAGTATGGGCGCGCACTTCGTCCAGATCAGGGCGTCTGGGACCAATTTTCTGATCTTGCGGCCCTGACAGCCCGAGATCTTCGCAGAAAACTAGAAATGGAAGACCTTAGGCGCATCGAAGATGCCTTGGGGTCGGCCTTAGATCACGCTCGAAACCTTCTGGATGGCTATGAAACAGAAAATATGAGCACCAATGATGCTGTTTTTGAGCAGCACTATCATAATTCAAATAAAGACTCTTATGATCTTGAACCTTGCTTGGAAAAAGCACGGGGCGGAGGCGTTGGACGTGAAGACCGAGAAGTCGCCGATGGCCCTCTGTGTTCTGAACATGAGGCTAACTCAGCCTCAAATACTGACGATCAACTGATGCCAAACATACCGCTTGGACTAGTCCTAGCCTCTTGTCAGGAATTCAAAGCATATTCCGAGCATCCTGTGCGCCATTGGCACGATCTGGTCCGGGTGGCTGACACGGTCAGACCGATGATGGGTATTTCGCCTTCGGCCTGGGACGAAGCGAAACGCTATATGGGACCCGAAGAAGCGTCTGTTGTCATTGTTGCAATGCTTGAACGGTTTGCAGATATCCGATCACCTGGAGGCTACCTGAGAACCTTATCTTCAAAGGCGGCAATTGGGGAGTTCTCCTGTGGTCCGATGATCATGGCCTTGATGCGGCGGGATGCTGCATGATGAGTTCACAGCTGTGAACTCGGCAGAAAATTAGGATAGCTCGGGATGGTTCACAGCTGTGAACTTCTATCCAACATGGTCAGAGGGTACGCTCGCGGACATGTCCACAAACCGGATGCTTCCATTGCCACTCACGCGGGCAGGTCACCATCACCAAAAAGGTTTGGAAAGAGCCGTTCTCGATAATCCAATGGAAACGCCAACCGAACAGGCGTCTTCAGCACGATCTGCGCATCGCCTCGGTCCAGTGCGCAATGCCGAAGAACCGCCAAGATCAGGTCCGGCGCACGTTTGTCATCGATGGTATCTGCAACAAGACGACGATATCGCTGGTCCAATCCGCCGAGCTTGAACAGTCTTTTTGAGAAGGTGATCTGGTCGAGCGTTACCTTAAGAAACCATTCACTGAACGTCTTCAGTGCCGCTTCTGACAGGTTCCCCCGTTCCTCGCGGTCTCCGCGGCGAGGACTGTTGGCCAGATCCATCATCCGTTTGTACTCGCCCCGACCCGTCAACCCGCGGGCCAGTCCACGCGATACCGACCAAAGCCATGGGCGCTGATCCCGGCTGTGAGGGCCATGGCATGAGACATCAGTCTGCTGACGCGCCCGTTGCCGTCCGGGAAAGGGTGGATGTAGTTCAGCCGGTGATGTGCGGACGCGATCGCGACTTCTCGATCTTCGTCCTGGCGCTGACCTGTCCCGGAACAATGGGCTCCTGTGTGCCGTCGGGATGTTCGATGACCCGAAACTCGTCAGGCATCTCGTCGTAGAAGCTCTTATGGACCCAAGTCAGGAATTCGACGGATGTGGGGCAGGGTGCCCTTGCGATGCATCTCATCGATAGCCCTTCAGGCGCGGCATGGATGATGAGATCAGCATGCGGGACCTCTACCGGCCTCGGCAAACGCAAACAACTTGGCAATGCTCGAGCGGTCTCTCCAGATGCTTCATAACCACCGAGCCAAAGAAACGACTTGGGCGAATCCTTTTGGTCATTCCGGTTTTCTCAGACCGACCGATGTCCACCGTTTTGGACAGATCCGGCACCAAGTCTCACAACTCACATTCGTGACAGCCGCTCTTCGTCATCCACAACTTCTAAAGAACCTAAATTGTCAGTCCAGGCCCACAGGACGATGTTGAAGTCCGATGACGACGCGCCCTTCGCAAAACTCTGGATCAGAAGCCCTGCAAACCCATCCGCAATGAGGGCGCTTGCTAAATCCTGTGTCGGCACAGGTTGGCCATCGAGCATCTTCATGCGCCATGCAGGGTCGGCAAGCATCGTCGTTGAGGTGCCATACCGTTCAAGCCCGCCCTGATCGCGCGTGTCGAAAATAGGCCCAAGGTCGGCCGTGTAGGACACCAGGATCGTGGGTTGCAGGCTGCCGACCTGGTTGGCTTCACGAAGCGCGGTCGTGGGATCGAGCGAGGTGTAGAGGGCAGGGGTACCCTTAGCGTTAAGGCGCCCTCCATAGAGTTCAGCGCCTCGTCCGGAAAGAGGTTCACGCGCATAGACCGGGTTCAGGGCCCGATAGAGTGGCCCTGTGTAACGTCCATCTTTCAGAGGCATCAGGCAAACACGCCCGCATCGACCGCATCGATGTATTCCAGAACTTGCTGCGCTTTGCCTTCCTGCACCAGCTGCATGGCTGTCCGGCCATCAAAGCCGGGCAGGGGCTCTGACCGGTACCATGCATAGGCCATCAGTTCCGAGCCGAAGCGGGGTTCGACTTTGTTCAGCACCTCTACCAGTTCGCGCAAGCGGCGCTGCGTCTTGTCAGAGCCGATGCGGGCTCGCCTCTGTAACGCGTCCTTGCCCAAACCGACTGTCAATGCGATTTCCTCAGCCGAAGTGCGCAAGGCTGCGGCGATCTTGCGCGGTTCGAACTGACCAGCTTCAGCGAAGTTCGTAATGTGCATGACTTGTATTCCTACAGTGATACTGACGTTATATAGCGGCAATATCGCTGAAATTCAAGTTGTCAGGGGGTGCTGCGCCTTCGTTTCCCAAGCTAATCCGTAACGCTGTATTGCTCTGAACGTCGGATATCCGGATTTTTGGGCCTGAAAGGTCGCAGTGGGCGCGTATTGTTGCCGATCGAGAATATCAGATAAGTTATTGATAATATGCCAAAGACTGCCGCGGCCGGGCCAGAGTTGCCGATATGGCTTGCCGATCTTGGACCCCAACCGGCACTTACTGCATGAGGTCACTGGGACCCGCGGTGGTGTCGGACCCTTGGCAGTTGCCTAGGTGCAGTTGGCGGTTGGAAAGTTAAAGTGTCCTTCGGGTTTTGTGACTGACGGATGAGGGCCTTTGGGGTCCCTCAGATGGGTCCGGGCCGGGTTCCGGTCTGCCGTTCCGGATGAAGGGCATTCCCATGCAATCAGGTGTCTTGCGCGTGCTCCGCGCAACCGCAGCCTCATGGTGGCGGCATAGAGAACTGCGCCGAACTGGCCAGATGGGGCTGGCGAAGCGGCTCGAAAGCGAGACCGTCATGCGTGATCTCGGCCATCTGAAGCAGGCGGCGTTATTGCCAAACGCGCATGTGATCTGCGGGGAGGGTGGGACGTTCCTCCATCTCGGCTGGACCACAGTGTCGACTTTCGCGCCGATCGAACGATTTCCCTTGGCCGCTCTTGCGGTCGCACGAGGGACCCCGTTCATCGATATCCGACCCGTCACCGATGTCATCGCTTTCGCGAACCTGCCGCGGGTGGCGCGGGGCGGTTCGGTCGACCCTGACCTTTCAGGTGCCGGTAGGTCCGTTTCACTGACCACCTACATCGACATGGTCGAAGAGCTTGGCGCGAAGATCGCCAATGATCCGCGGCCCCGTCAGTCAACCTGACCCCCAATCTTCTCACCAACACAAGAAAGGACGCCAACCATGGCACGATCCCGCACGCCCAAATTCGATGCCTCCGAGGTCATCACCAACGAAATCATCCGCATCATCGAGCGCGGCGTCCTGCCGTGGCGCAAGCCATGGACGGCAGGCGGCAGCTCGCGCCCCCTGCGCGTGGGGGGTGAGCCCTACCAGGGGGTCAACAACTTCCTGCTGACGATGCGTACCGTGATGGCGGGCCACAGCTCGCCCTTCTGGATGACGCTGCCACAGGCCAATGCCCTGGATGCAAAGGTGCGCAAGGGCGAAAAATCCTCTGTCGTCGTTTATTACGGCCAAAGCCGGAAAGACGCCGGCGGCGAGGATGACCACGAGGAGAGCGATGATCGCCCCGAGGAGGCCCGCGTCTTCCGCTTCCAGAAGTCCTACCGCGTCTTCAATGCCTGCCAGATCGAGGGCCTGCCAGAGAGCTTCTATCCGGACCCCGAGCCAGCGCCCGAACATCCGCCGGCCGAGCCCATCCCGCATATGCAGGCGTTTTTCGAGGCCATCGACATCACGACGGTCTTCACGGGAACGGAAGCCTACTACCTGCCACCCGTGGACAAGGTCTTCATGCCCTCCATCACGCGGTTTGAGAACCCGCGGAACTTCTACGGGGTCTGGGCCCATGAGTTGGCCCATGCCACGAAAGCCCGGCATCGGCTGAACCGCGATTTCGGGCTCTCGAAGTTTGGCAACACGTCATATGCGCGCGAGGAGATCGTCGCGGAACTGACCTCGGTGTTTCTGGGTCAGACGCTCGGCTTCACGGCGCATACGCTCGAGATGAACGCGGCCTACCTCTACAACTGGCTACGGGTCCTGCGCTCGGACAAGAATGCAATCTTCAAGCACGCCGCCGATGCGCAGCGCGCTTGTGATTACCTGATCGCGCGGTCGGAGGCGGGCAGGGCAGGGGAGGGCGCTCAGGCCGCATGAGGGATTTGTGTCGGCAAAAGGGAAAGAGGGCTTTGAGAAGGGTGTTTCAACTTCTCAAAGGAGATCCCCATGTCCATGACCGTTCAACCCCAGCCAGACCGTCCGGATCCGAGTGTGATCGCGGCGCAAAACGACGCGTTCCGCAAGCTCGCCTGCCTCGGGGTGCCGCCCGCGCAGCCCATCCAGGGCCGCATGCATGTGACCCGCTCGCTCATGGAGGCCGGCGATGGCTTCATGGCCGAGGCGGTGAAGGCCACTGGTGAGTTCGACACCTTCGAGCCTGAAAATGACCCTGAGGGATGGCACGATTTCGGCGCGGTCGAGATCCGGGGCGAAACCGTGTTCTGGAAAATCGATCTCTATGAGGCGGATTCCGATTTCCGCTACGGGGCCGAGACCCCGGACAATCCCGTCACCACCATGCGTGTGCTGACCATCATGCTGGCGCGCGATTGGTAGAAGGGCAGGGGATGCCTCCCCCTGACATCTCAGACGATGAAGGCCCGCTGCCCCAAAAAGGCAAAGCGGGTCTTCTGTCGTTGTGATCCCCGAAGCCGGGGATTGGTCACGCGCGGGCGCGCGGACCACACTTCACCCACCTGGAAGGATATCCCATGACCACAAGTTTTGCCCCTCTCACCGTCGCGATCGGCGATCTGGTCCCGCATACCGCCAATGTGCGCAGCAATTCCCCGGAAACCTATGACCCCGAGAACATCGCCCATCTGAAGGCCAGCATCGCTGTGCTGGGCCTGCTCCAACCGCTCCTCGTGCAGAAGCTCGACGGCAAATACGCCGTACTCGCCGGTGGCCGCCGCCATGCGGCGCTGAAGGAGCTGGCCGCGGACAAGGCCGCCAAGGGTTTCACGGCGAAGACCAAGGTCGAGTGCCGCATCGTGCCCGAGGATTGCGACGTCACCACGGCCCTGTCGCTCGCCGAGAACATCACGCAAGCGCCGATGAATGCCATCGACGAGTTCGAGGCCTTCGCCCGGATGATGGAGGTCGACGGCCAGACGCCTGAGACCATCGCCAAGACATTCGGCACCACAGTTTCGGCCGTGAAAGGTCGGTTGCGCTACGGGCTGATCCACCCCGACATCCGCGCAGCGGCCCGGGCGAAGGTGATCACGCTCGAAACGATGAAGGCCTTTGCCCAGCACCCGAGCCAGGAGGTGCAGCGCGAGGTCTACGAGGCGCTCACCAAGGAAGACAGCTACCTGCAGGCCTATACGGTCCGCCAGGCGCTCAAGTCCCGCGGCGTGCAGGTCAGCGACGATATCGGGGCCTTCGTGCGCGAGGACTATGAGGCCCGCGGCGGAGCGATCGCGGCCGATCTGCTGGAAGAGCATTCGGTGCTGGAAGACGCCGCGCTGGTCGAGACCATCCTGCTCGAGAAGCTCGGGGCCGCTGCCGAAGAGGTCCGCGCAAAACTGGGCTTTGCCTGGGCGGATGCGATGGTCCGCTATGATTATGCGACCATGGCGGACTATGGCCGCGTCTATCCCGGCCCGATCGAGCCCGACGAGGCCGCCCAGAAGCGCATCGATGAGATCACCGCCGAGCTTGAGCAACTGCAGCTCGAGATGGAAGATGAGGAGCTCGATGACGACGCCTACAACGCTCTCTACGACTGCGTGGACGCACTGGAAGAGGAATCCCGCGACCTGCAGGAGGCCTATAGCGGCGAGGACCTCGCCCGTGCAGGCGTGATCGCATCCTGGTCGAACGGGCAAGTGTCGCTCCATGTGGGCCTCGTGCGCCCGGAGGACACTGTGAAAGAGGAGGGCGCGCGCGGCGCCTCGGCTAGCCCGACCGGGGAGGAGGCCCCGGACGCTGGCGAAATCACCTACCCGGCCTCGCTGGCTGAAGACCTCAAAACCGAGCGAGCGATGGCGCTCGGCGCGGCGATGGCGCTGCATCCCGAGGCCACGCTTGATCTGACGCTCTTCAAGCTGGTGAGCGACGTCCTGGGCACCGGCATGAGCGTCACGCAGGCGATCAAGATCGATGCCCGCAAGGAATATCGCAGCCATGCCAAGATGGACGATATCGACGCAACCTCGCTCGAGCAGGTGGCGGCGGCGCATGATGCGCTGGACCTCTCGTGGCTCGATGACACCCGGTCCCCAGCCGATCAGTTCACGGCGTTCCGCGCGCTGGAGGCAGGCAAAAAGGCCAAGCTCGTCGCCTATGCGACGGCAAGCACGACGCAGTCCTGCTTCGCGCGGGACCGGCAGCGCGACAGCCTGATGCATGCGTTCGAGATCGAGATCATGCCCGATATTCGCGCCCATTGGACGCCGAACGCGGCGCTCTTCAACCGCTTCAAGAAGGCCTGGCTCCTGAAAATCCTCGGCGAGGAACTGGGTCTGGCCCAGGAGGCGGTGACGCTGGCCTCGTCGAGTAAGAAGGAGATCGTCGCCTTCTGCGACAAGCTCTTCGCCGAGCCTTTCGCCACGCTCACGGACGCGCAGCGGGCTGCTGTCGCCGCCTGGTGCCCCCCGATGATGCAGACCGCCGGTCTCGCCTTTGATGAGGCGGAACCCACTGCGGGCACCCCGGAGCCTGACAGCGAGGTCGCGCAAGCGGCCTGAGCCATCACGCGACCCGCGCGAGGCATTTCCCGCGCGGGTCGACCCTTCCAAACTGAACAGAAAGACACCCCCATGGCTATTCTCAAGTTCTCTGCGACCGCTGTTGCGGCGCAAATCGCCCATGCGCGCGCTTGCAAAACCTTCCTGCCCAACTGGAACGGTCCGGTGGACAGGCCCGCCCTGATTCTCATCGTCGGCAATGGCGTGCATCTGCGCTCCAATGGCATCGATGGCACGACCACCCGTATCGTCACCACCGAACAGGCCGATCCCTCCTTCGCCTTCGCCGACGGCATGAACCCGTTTCGCGACACCGACTGGATGGCGCAGCGCCGTATGGCATTCCGCGATCTGACCGGCCAGTTCTACACCGACATCCTCGACGATGTGCAGGTGCTCATCGACCGGGGGCAGGGCGGCTATGGAACGCTGACCTGGGACTTGCGCAACGACAGCATCATCCTCGATCATGCGGACCGCTACGTTGAATGCGCGCACAGCTATGACGAGGGGCTTTGAGATGGCTCATCCGCTTCATCATGCTGAAAGCTCTGCCCGGAAATTCGGCGGCGTGCCGTCTGACTATCAGTCCATACACGATTGGTTCGATGCCTCTAAAGAGCACCTCGCGCTCTTTACGCACCGAGCTTTGCGCCATCACGCCCTTGGCCTGTTTGAGGCCGAACGTGTCTTCGGCCTGACCCTGACCAATAGCGCTGGTCGAGAAATCCCCGTGCGCTGGATCGGCGAGCAGCATGTGCGCGAAGACTGTCAGGGCCGTATCCCGAGCATGGCGGACTGGCTTCGACGGATACAGCCTGAGCCATGGATGGCCAATGGCCACATCGACCGGCATTCCGGCGATGAGCCCTGCGGCGACCCAAGGGTCGCCTGGGCATCTGAAGTCGCCGCCGGAAGAACGGTTCTTGGTCTGAAGGATTGGATGGCGGCGCGTGCTACGCAAGCCATGCAAGGTGCCTGACAGCTCTTGGCCGTTTGCCAAACGAATAGTGCATGGAAGCCCGGTTGGACGACCGGGCTTCCTGCGTCGTTTCCCCACCATTCTTCGTAAGGAGGTTCGCATGACACTCGATGAAATCAAGGCCGCCGTCGATGCCGGCCAGACCGTGCATTGGGCCAATACCGGCTACGTTGTCCACAAGGACCGGCTCGGTCAGTACCTCATCACCTATGTGCTTAATGATAGCTGCATCGGTCTGACCGACCGGGGCGAGCACCGGTTGAACGGAAAAGAGGCGGAGTTCTTCATCGCGCGATCGGAGGACGCCGCAGAAAATCCGGGCAGCCAATCAAGACCAGACGGGCAGGGGAGGGGCGTAGCTCCCGGAGGCGCGGGGGCATTCCCACTCGGACGGCAGCTCTGACGCTTGGGCGGGGCTGAAAGGAAAGCAAGCTTTCTGGTTTGTGATCCCAGGAGGGGTCGAGAAAGCAATCCCGGATGCGCTGGCAAGAACGTCAGGCACCGGCCAATCCAAGAAGGAACTATCCCATGTTCGCAGGAACCCTCACCCGCAACGTCGAGACCACAGCCGCCGAATACACCGGCATGATCCATTCGACGCGCTTTGACATCGCCATCCAGCTCGAGGCACGGGCCAAGATGTCCGAACGCAGCCCGGATTTTGACGTGACGGCGATCAACAAGTCGGGCCGCAAGGTCCGCATCGGCACGGCCTGGAACGAAACCGGCAATACCAGCGGCAACCCCTACATCTCGATGCAGATCGATGTCGGCCTGGGCCCGTTCCGGGTCAACGCGGTGCAAACGAAAGAGGCGCGCGCGGCCCAGAGCGGCGAATTCGAAATCATCCCGTTGGTCTCGAACGGTCTGATGAAATCCGGCTCGATCTCGGGCGAGCTGACCGCCATGGACGCCGACAACGCCTTCACCGGTTACATCGCCAACATGATGTTCGATCTGGAGTTCATGCTGATCGAGAACAGCTACAAGACCGAGGAGACCCACCCTGACTACCGGATCGAGGTCAGCTCGCCCCGGGGCACGCCGATCCGCGTTGGCTCGGCGTGGATGGCCAAAAGCAGCCGCACGGGCAATGACTACCTGTCGCTGCTGATCAACACGCCCGATGGCGACCTGCGTGTCAACGCCGTGCAGAACGAAGAACAGCGCGGCGGTCAGACCTTCTCTATCATCCCGTTCATCGACAGCGGTGAGCAGCCGCAGGACGCAGGCGCGGGGTTGTCGCTGGTCGCCTGACTACTGCAAGAGACCTGAACAACGGAGCAGCAAGGGGGAGCCGTGGTTACACGGTTCCCCTTTTTCTTCGTCGGTATGTTTGTGGGCAGCCCGACACATGACCGTCGTGAGATGTGAGCCTATTCCGCCAACAGTTCCGTGGCCGTCCGCCTAATTCTGGCCTCGACCGCTGAATCGTCCAAGTTATGCTCTTTGGCAATCAACCGAATGGCCCCGTGCACGTCGCCTGGAGCCTTATCAGACTGAAACGGGGCATCCGTTTCGGTGAGAAGTTGTTCTATAGGGATCGTTTCAAGCAAGTTGCGCCCCCGTGGAGCCAGCAGCATCTGTTCGTTGACCGAAAAATAGCAGCCTAGTTCCAACGCGTGTCTGATCTCCGCCCCCGAAGCGTTGAACCAGTGCAGAACAGGAACACATGTGCGATGCGCCCCCGTTTTCTCGATGACATCAAGCACCTGTTTAGCGGTTCGAATACTGTGAATGCTGATTACCTTCTCGCCGAGCCTTGCACAGAGCGCCATCACGCGTTCGAACACCAATTTTTGGCGTTCGAATGAAGGATAGAACCGGCGACCTGCATCCAGGCCGACTTCGCCGATATACCTGGTCGAGGGCGCGAGTTCTTCGAACAGAGAAAGCTCCGATGCTCGTTGCGCGACAAGCTGCGGGTGCATTCCAAGGGCTGCATGCACAAAGCGCCTGTTACGGGCCATCTCAGCGTTTCGGGCAAAAGCCTTGGGTGTCGTCGTCACTGCCAGAGTCAGGCATCGCGCGGCCTCGCAACGAGTATACTCCGCCTCCATGTTCTGATACAGGTCGAGGTGACAATGAAAGTCGACAGGACCGGGTCGGCTCTCATCACACATGCTTCGCCCTTACGCCCTTTAGGATCTCCGACACCTCGTCCATCCCACGCCGATAGACGTCCACGTAAGCGTCCAGATCGTCATGGTTAAGAGGGCCAGGTTTTTGCACGAGAAACCGCGCGCGGCCGGGGTTTTGTCGCAAATTTTCGGCGGCAAACATGAAGGACCTGATATTCTTCCCATCGGCCGACTTCGAGTCCAGAACACTTCCCTTCAGGTCGTCCAGGAAATACGGGGTGGTGTCCGCTTCATCCAGCCCTGCAGCGAGTGATGCGCGACGGATCAGGCAAGGAACACAACGCCCGCAATGCTGGGGCGGCGCGCTCTCGAAACGGACCTGTGCAGGGTGCGAACAAGACATCGAGGCCGGGGCCAACTCGGCCAGAAGGTCGCGATCTTTGCATTCTCTGGCCATCTCTCCCTTCGTCTTGAATCGATAGGGGTTTTCCAGCGTCACGTCGATGCCCAGAACTTTGACCAGTTCTGACATTAGTCGGATGAAATGCGGATGGGCCGTCCGTGTGCTAAGTGATCCGAGCCTATGGGCGTCCATGGGTACATTCAGCGCGATTAATCCGTTTTCGGGGATGAGCACCTTGTCTGTGGAGGCGACGGCATCGGCCGCAACCACTGCGAGGCTGTAGAAGAGGAAGGAGCGGGCCCTCTGGTTGTTGTCGCTCCCAGCTTCGGCAAAGTCCGACTTTCGGAAGCCGATATAGGCCCGGACGGATTCGAACGCGTCCGCATGGCGTTCCTTCAATACCTCGAGCAGCTGGCGCTGCGCGCTGGACGCCTCACCGTCCCAATAATGGCTGACCAGGAGCGGTCGTTGCCCCGAGGCGAGGAGATCGATCGCGCCGATGAGACTGTCCAATCCGCCCGAGAACAGGCTCACTTGCGTGAAGTCTGTGAGGTCCATCTCTTCGGGCTGCTTCGTGAAGGACTGAAATTCGTCCGGCCGGTGACGGAACGTGAAACTCCAATGATCGCCCGTCAAGAATTGCAGCATTCGGGACAGATGGTCGTGCTGGCGTCGCCAGAGCTCGGGCTTTGCCACGGGAACGCTGAGATCGATCATGCGAGTCCATCCGTCATCGGCGTACCGCTCCCGCGAGACGCCGGTGTCGGCGGCGTACACCGCGGTCGCCATGATCATGAGGTCGACTGCGGCCTCGCTCGGTGTCGCGCCCAGCTTGAAGAGCCGGTCCAGCAGCTGACCCAGTCCCCTGTCGAGATCCCCAAAATTGTCGACCATATCGATAGTGATGTCAGTTGCACCCTCTGGAGGTACGATGTCGGCGCGCCCCAAACGAACGAAGATGTTTCGTTTCATTGCATGGTCTCCAGGACGGCTCCGAGCATGTCGAAAGTATTGGCATAAACCTCGGAAATGCTTCTATCGATTTCGGATTGTGTCGGTTGGGATCCGACATCGAACCGGTTACCAAGCGCGTCCCTGACCCGTCCCTGCGTAAAATCGCGTGTGATCCGCTCGGCCTCCCGGAAGTCGGCGTCGGATGCGGATCCGTGCAACGCGTTCGTGCCGATCTCGTTCAGGACCTTGGTAACCACGCTCCGGGTGATCACATCACACAGGAATTCATCGAGTTGGTCGCGAGAAAGCTCATCGAATGCGCCTGGATCATCTTCCGCGACCTCTGCGATCGCTTCGAGCATCGCGTCACGGGCGATCGATTCATCGATCGTCCCACCATCGGGACAGATTACCTCCGCGACGGCTTCGAGGACCTCCGCGGCCGGCCGACCCGCAAGGTCTTGAAGATCAAATCGGGCGAGCGCCGCCTCGGCACCTTCGTTCGCGACGGCGCTTGCGAGCCCGGCGACACCTGACGCCACCCGAGTGGAGTGAGGCATTCGGCGTGCTGCTCCGGCACCGCCCCCCGCAGCGCTGACGTAGCCTTTCAGTGCCCGTCCGAGCGACTTGCTACCGCCACCGTTTGTAAAACGGGTGAATTGGCCGCGTGGATAGGTGAAATTGCCGTCGGGAGTTTCCACGTCGGGCGGCGTCTGCGCTGCGCTCAGCCCGTCGGCCTCACCAGGGGTCGGTTTTTCGGTCTCAGAACTATCGCTTCCGGCCTGATCAGACCCTTCATCGCCACTGCCCATGCCCGAATCGACGTCGTCGACCCAATCCGGAACGAGGCCGGACGCGGGTCCACCGTATGAGTTCGAAGTCCCCATTACCCTTTTTCCTTCCCACGGCGATTTCGTCCACCGCCCGCAGCGAGCTGGAGCGGCTTGTTCTCATCAAGTTTGGCCCAGCCCTCTTTGAGTTTGGCAAACTCTCGTTTGGCTTCCGCTCCGGTGAAGATATTGTCCCAGCCCGTGGCTGCCCATGGCCCTAGCTGACCGCTTGGCAGGTCCGCGAGAAGACGAACCGTAGGGGTCTGGAGATTGGCGGATATTTTGCACAGCTCCGCAAGGCCTTCGATGCCACCAGGCCGCTTCTTCAGATCTGTTGCAGCCCTGATCCTTGCGGCCACCACGTCAAAGATCTGCTCGATTTCTCCGGGAGTGAGCTTGACGATTTCTACTGCCGCTGCGCGCGCGCCTAGGGTACTGCCGCAAAGCTTCTCGATCCAGTCCTCTTTCAAAGCGAGATTGGATCCTGCGGTGAATAGCGCCTTGCGATCTCGGGACACGAACAAATAAGGACGCAGATCCTCGTTCGTGAGCGCGGGGGCCACCAGAGCCCATCGTCTGACCCATTCGCTCGCAAGAAGGTCGTCCTCCGGGAGTCTCTCCGTTTGACCCCGGCCCTTGGCGGTGGCCGGTTTCTTGGATTTTTCGGGCTCTTCATCATCTTCGCGCAGCGTTTGCTCGAGTGTCGCAACGGTTATGGAGGAACCGCTGACGGCGGCCTCGGCCTCGAGGCGTTCGAAGAAATCGGTCTTGAAACGTTCGGCGAGCATCAGCTTGGCGAGGACCGCGGGGTTCACGTCGTCACTGATCCCGCGCGCGTCCGCGATCGCGAGACGGAGATTGAGCGTGTTCAAGAATCTCTTGATCTGCCTCGGGTTGCCTTGAGCGCCTTCAGCGAGCGGCAGCGCGAGTTGATCGGCGAGAATGAGCGCATTCTCCAGCTCCGCCGAGACCGCACCGAGACGCTCTTCGATCACACCGCGGCTCAGTCCGTTCCCGTCCCAGGGACGTCTTAGCGCTTCGCGACCCAGATCAAGCAATGTGTCGAAGGGGGCCGAACCGGTGTCGAGCGAACTACCGGCGACGAGAAGCGTGAGATAGATTTTGGTCTCGACGTATCCCAGTGGCGGTAGTCGGAACGGCACCTGAATAAGCTTTTCGAGGTAGTTCCGGGCATAGGTCGACGGGCCCGATGATAGCGGCAAGTCCGGAAAATGGGACCTCACGGCATATTCGATCATTCCCTCGTCGGCGGCGATGACAAAGGACGCGCCGGGAACGAACAGGAAGAGCCGTATCGCCTCAAGTGTCTCGATCGCCGTGGCGGGAAGGCATCTGTCCAGATCGTCAACAACAACGACTAGGCGATCAATGCCCGCTGCCGCGAGCAGTTCCTCGAATTCCACCCTGAAGGCGTGAATATGGGCAGGCAAGGTTTCGGCTTCAGGGTCGTTAAGACAATCTGTGACATTCTTGACGTACCCCGTCATATCGCCAACCGTCAGCTCTTCGCCACCGGCCAAGAGCTTCTTCCCCTGATCCATGAGCCCGCCGAGCATGTCCGGGGATGGGATACCGGTAAGCCCGGTCAGGGCGAGGCCACCCGCCTTGGACGCGACTTTCATAAGATCGACGCGCTTAAGCAGTTTTTTGGATGCGTCTTTCAGCTTGGTGGTGAACGCTCGATCCCGCAGCAATTGCTCTACGATCGTTTCGATGATGACGGTCTTTGCGTCTTCGAGGCCCTGGAACAGCCAGCCGTTGAACCGGACGACGGATGTGCGATCGTCCTCCGAAAACGCGTCCTCCAGCATGAGCAACACGCTCGATTTTCCAGCACCCCAGTCCCCATGGACACCGATCGTGAGAGGTTCGTTCCCAGATTCTCTGATCACCTTCGCGACCGTCGCGGAGACGGCTTCTGAGTAGATCATGTCGATGGCGGTCTCGTTATCTGGAATAATCATGAAAGCCATTTCCGTAGGATTTCGAGGTTTCAATAATTGTCGATTGCGCGCAGCTTTGCCGCCTCGTCGCTCGCCGAGTGATTAGTCGTAAACCGGCAGGCTTGCCCGATCTATTGGTCTTCTTTGCTCGCTCGGTTCTCGTCATAACAAGTCTCGAACCGGAACAAATGCTTGGTTGGTTTCAGCGGCGCGTCGCAGCTTTTCGTCAAGCACGTCGATCAAAGAGAGGCGGTTGTGGACGACCTGATGCAGATCCAACCCATCAGCACAGATTATATTTGTGCGTCTACCCGTCCCGAAGGCCTTGAGGCCGTCTTCAGAGAAGCCCGAATTACTGATGAAAAGCCCACGCGCCCACGTCGCCTTGCCTGAGACCTTTCCCGAAAAGGTTAGCAGATCGGATTGTCCCGTGCGGCGAGCCTGCCATTTGGCTTCCACGAGGTATGTTTCGCCGTGCAACTTGAAGCTTCCGTCAATCTGCTCGCCTGTCAGTTTGAAAGGCGCTCGCGGCGTCAGACCATACGCGGCGAAAAGTTCGGTTAGAAAGCGCTCATATTCAAAGCCGCGTCGCTGAGGAGGGTGTTCAAACAGGCTGATCAGACGCGCCGATAGCGTGCGCGCTAACTCGTCCGAAAGCGTGGCCTTCTTTGGTTCCGTAGTCGCCTCCGGCTCGGTTTGGGCTTCCGCCAGTGATTCAAGAAACTTGGGATCGTTTAGCTCGGGCACCTTTATCGACAGACGCAAAAGGAGCGCGTTCAAACCATCTACTTCCGCGCGGGTTAGCGGTTCGCCTTTACCTCTGCGCCAAGTCATCGATTGCCGGACGATCGCCAACATCAACGCGCTGAGCTTGTGTCGCCGTTGACTGAGGGTTGACGACAACATTTGAACAATGGCTGGACGCTTGCTTCCTCCGGTCCACAAGTCCTCGCATTGGACTTGTGCTGCTGCCAATGGGAATGCGGTCCGTGAGTTTCCGCTCCCAGGCAAGAAATTGTAGAGAAGGTCCGCGAGATCCTCGACGCATTGTTCCTCGACGAGATTCATGAGTGACCCCATAGGCATGAGAGCGGAGCAGCGAACATGTTTTCGCCGAACGGCACGACCCGGTCATGGTCGTAGAGTATCATGCCTTGGACGAATTTCTTGCCGCAGGCGTCCGCTAGTTTTCGCATTCCCGAAAAATCACTTGCCGAAACGGTGGCGGACGACTTCACCTCGATCCCGACGACCTCACCTCGTCGGTTCTCCAATACGATGTCGACCTCGTTCTTGTCCTTGTCTCGAAAATGCGAGAATGTGCACCGCTGTTCGCTCCACGTCGCGATCTTCCGCAACTCGCCGAACACGAACGTCTCTAGGATCGCGCCAAAGCTCGTTTTGTCTTTTCGGACTACATCTGGCGAAATATCCCGCATTGCTGCCAAGAGGCCCGCATCGAAAAAATGGAGCTTGGGCGACTTGGTCAGGCGTTTTAGACGGTTCGTGAACCAGGGCTGCAGGGTGTGAACGAGATAGAGGCTCTCGAAAACACTTACATACTTTTGTGTGGTGACATGATTGAGGTCGATGCTGGCACCGATGCCAGTATAATTGACCAACTGTCCTGAGTGCTCGGCAAGCACCGACATCAGTTTCGGCATGATGGCAAGTTGTTCGATCTGGGCCACGTCTCGGACGTCGCGCTGGACGATCGCATCAAGATACCCGTGATACCAATCCTGCTTCCGCGCCCAACGCACTCGGCCGAGCGCTTCTGGATACCCTCCGGAGAGGACGTTTTCAACGAGGTCGTGACCGACAATCATGTGGTCAGCCGTCGGCATCTCCCGCGCAAAGGCCCGATCGATGAACCCTGATTTCGTCCCAAGGATTTCTGCTTGCGAGAGTGGCAACAATCGAACGACCTCCATTCGGCCAGCAAGTGAATCTGCCACTTTGGGAATGGTCATGAGATTGGCCGAACCTGTTAGGAGGAACCTCCCCGGTGTCTTGTCGTCATCGACCAAGTTCTTAATGGCGAGTAGAAGGTCGGGTGCGCGTTGGATTTCATCGATTACTGCGCGGTCCAATCCGCGGACGAAACCGACCGGATCATTGATCGCCGACCGCAATACGTTGGCATCGTCCAGTGTCAGAAAGGGTGTCTTGTCCGACGCGATTTCGGTTGCAAGTGTCGTTTTGCCGGATTGACGCGGCCCCGAGATGAGGACCACGCGGGTGTCGGACAGCGCCTCTTCCACTCTAGCCTTGGCAAATCTTGGGTACATCGCCGTGCGACTCCTTTTGACCGATTGAAAGTACGCCTCCGACCAATTGAAAGTCAACTGCCGACTAATTGAAAGTTGAGGCCCGACTGAATGAAAGCCCAAAACCTCAAGCTCGCGAGCCTAACGTGTTGGCGACAATCCTGCCTTCTTTGGCAACGCTGTTCGCCGGTTCTGCGAGATTTCGAGTACATCACCTCCGTCGTGCCGTGCGATCTCTAGTAGGAAGCGCGAGCTCCTGATCCTCTGCTTAGCAACCAGCCTCACGGCCTCCCCAGCTCGGCTTCGCGTGTCGCAGGGGAGAACGGCCCTTCGGTCCGTCGCGCATTCGGCCATGCGGCCTCACCGCGGCGTTGCACCCAGGCCCCCGGTTTGCCCGCCTCGCGAGCACGTCCCTCCCCGGCCGCTCCGCCGGATTGCTCTCTGGTCTGTTTTGGCCTGAGGCCAAAACGATCCCGCCGCTTCATCCGTCTCCCGCGTCCGGTCGGGCCGTTTGCCTGCTCGGGTCGGGCAAACCTACCGTCTAAACACACACACATGAGCGTGGAAGCATATCCTCCGGATGGCCCCCAAATCAGCCCGCGTCAAGGATCGCAAAACTTTTCGGCGAGGGCGGTACATATGGCTTGGGGCGGTCCCGTGCGTGAGCGCGGGCCTGTGTCGGGTGCTGCGCTCGGAAAACTTTTGCGCCCGGCAAGCCGGCGGCTGCGCCGTCCCTGACCCGGGCAGATTCGGAAACCAGGCATTCGGCCATGCCCCCACACTCACGTGGTGGCCTTGGAACCGAACACTGGAGACCAGACATGGCTTACGACACCGCAAACACCTACGAGACCATCGAGCTTTTCGGGCTGACCGAGAAGGACGCGCAGCTGCCGATCCCGGAGGATCACGTCCTGACCGACCGCATCATTCGCGAGAGCTTCGAGGCTCTGCTTGGTCAATTGCGCAATACCGGCCTTGAGGCAGAAATCGAACCGCTGGCGCATGGGCTCGCCACGATCCTGCAGCGCCGCAAGGTGGCGCTCGGCAAGGAGGTCGACCGCACTGCGGACAAGATCGGCGCGCTGGCAAAATCCCACGACGGGTCGGAGATCGCCGAGACCGCACTCGAAGAGGCGCAGGCGCGCTTTCTGCACCTGCGCGAGATTGTCAGCGCCATCGAGGTGATGAGCGAGGCGGCGGCGGAATGCTACGAGATCGAGACGGGTCACGCCTTCATCCCGGCGGCAGGCTCGCGCGCAAGCGTCCGGGCGCAAGAGACCGGGGCGGTCTTCGAGGCCCGGCAGCTCCTCGAGCAGCATGATCGTGAAACCGCGGAGAAGTCGAAAGTCGAGGGGGTGCCCCTGATCGTCTCGGGCGCCACCGACTGGACTGATGTTGATGTGATCTTCAACACGCTCGACAAGGTTCGCGAGCGGATCAAGCAGAACCGCAATCAGGAAATCTTCCTCTGCCACAAGGGTGGCAAGCACGGGGCGGAGATGATCGCGGCTCGGTGGGCTCGCGCACGGGGTGTTGCGCAGGCGCGTTTCGATCCGCGCTGGTCCGCGCATGGGCGGGCGGCGCCGTTCAAGTGCAACGACGAGATGCTGGACGACAAGTTCGCGGCGACCGGGGTTGTTCTCTTCGGTGGCAACGGGGTCGCGCTGAACCTCGGGCAGAAAGCGGAAGCGAAAGGCCTGACGGTCATGCGGGTTGCGGACCCGGCGAAGAATACTGCGCAAGATTGAAGAGATAGGGTCGCGCTTGGCGCGGCCCTTTCGTCATGTCTCATGGCGCGTGCGGTCAGTCACGCGTGATCGGCAGCTCGCGGCGGCCAGCACTGTCGTCGCTCCGCCCGGTCCGTCTGAGTGCGGCCCATCTAAATCGGTACGGGCTGGGGATGGGGCGCACCTCACGCACATCGTCAGCGATGCAAGACGCGAGGGGTCGAGACGTCCCACTTGAGGCTGAAGACTTGCGCGTCCCGAGGGTGGTGTTTCGGAACATCGCGCCCACGCGGGCGGGCTCCGTCAGCACCCCGGCCATGATCTGCGAGACGCGGACGCGGATGGTGGCGACTGCGTGATGGCAAGGATCATCCGGATCACTCCTTTTTGCTCATGGATGTGGATCGCACGGGGTCGGCCCGTTCGTGCCCTCAGCTCACGCTTCGGCAAGCACAAATACGGCTTCCACGGCTGGCCGCGGACCCTCCGCATTTGCGCTTGCGACCGGGCCTCTTGCCCCCGTGCCGGGTGATCCCCATCGCAACAAGGAGTAACCCAAATGACCAACCACTACGTCGCCACCGTCCCCGTCAAGTTCACCGATACCGATGGCCAGGAGCGCACCCGTTTTCAGCGCGTGGGTGCGATGTTCCGCAACACCCGCAACGGGGACGGCTCGGAGTTCTTCAGCCTCAAGCTCGACTTCCCGGTCGCGGTCTCGGAGCTGGTGATGTTCCCACCGAGCGCGAAAGATCCCCAGGACTGAATCCTCTGACGAGGATGGGCCGCCCCGGGACGATCTTGGGGCGGCCCTGTCCCTGTTCCAGGGATGCCGGTCCCTGCGCGTTCAACGGACGCACTCCCCCCGGAATGATCAGGTCGCGACAGACCGGCCAGTCAGCCTCAAGGGGGCCATCCACAAAAACCTATCGGCCAGGGCCTCCCGGTTTTTGCGGCAGAGATTTGGGGACCCAAATCTGGCCCTCCTTGACCCTGCCTGTCCGCCCTGTCGGTGGGGTTTGCGCCCGCCCGCGGTTCCGTCCGAACACGTGGCGTTCGGCCAGGCCGTCGGGCGGGGCTGGCGGACGGGACCCCAAGGACAGGTGGGTTGCCCGGTGGTGAGGGCGGCAGAGCCGCGTCCCTGCGGGCCGCGGCGTGAAGCGGACACCAAGGCTGCCTGAGCCTGAATGCGACGTAAGTATATAATTGACAGCTAGGTGTATTATCGTAAGGTGGGGGCAGCCTTGGTGGAAGGTGGCAGGAAATAGGGGGTCTTTCTTCCGCATGTCCCGAACAAAACGCCTGACAGAGATCGAGAAGATGCAAATCGTCCGCGAAGCCGCGGAGGGTGTGTCGACGTCTGAGCTGGCTGAGCGTTTCGAGGTCACATCGCGGGCCGTGCGCTACGTCCTGAAAGCCGATGCAGAGCGCCAGACGGATGCCGCGAGCCCGGTCTCAGCGGTCAGTGTGAAGGTCACCGCTGCGGAGCTTGAGGCGCTCGACGCGGTGTTGGCGAAGGCGGGGATCGAGAGCCGGGCCGAGGGGCTGCGGCGGCTCATACAGGTGGCGGGTGGGGTGTTCGTTCCGGACGCGCAGATGGCAGCAGAGATGGCACGCTACAGGGCCTCTCTGCACGAGGTTGGCAATGGTGTCGCGCAGATCGCAAAGCAGATGACGAAGGCCAACCGGATGGGGCAGGGAGCCGTGGTCGGCACGGGTGCCGAGTTCTCCGAATTGCGCCTTGCGCAGATGCGCGGGTTGGCGCGGTTCATCCTCGATTCCGCCGACGAGATCGATCTGCTCCTGCGGCGTCGGCGCGACGCGATGCAGCTCGAGGCCACGGCCGCGCTAAGGGAGTTTGCCCATGCGGCTGAATGATGCGGTTGACGCTGTCACAGGCGAGGTCTTCCGGGACGGCTGGAGCCGGATCCGGGGCTCGATGCAGGGGCTGCATGTCGCCAAGCACAAACAGCTCATGCGCGCGGCGACAGGGCATCGGCCAGCGGTCTTCAAGGCGATCCGGGGCGGGGGGACGCACAACAAATCACAGCTTGCAAACCAACTCGATTACCTCACCACCAAGTCCACCCATATCGTCGACAGTAGCGGGTTCCTCGATGGCAAGGCGAAGCTCGAAGCGGGTGACATCAAGGACCTGACCGAGCGCTTTGCCAAGCGGTGGGATGCGGGCTTCAAGCCCAAGCTGGGCCAGACCACCCACATGCTCATGTCCTTCCCCATCGGCACGCGCGGCGAGGATGTGCGCGACATCGCGACGGATGTGGCCGAGCGGTTCTTCCAGACTGATGAGGGGCATTTCGATTACATCATCGCGGTGCATGAGGACCGCGATCACCCGCATGCGCATCTGGTGCTGAACCGCCGCTCGCAGGAAGGCGAGTTCTTTTTCCTCGGGCGCAACCACCGCTTCAACTATGACGATTTCCGCCTCGCCATGGTCGAGGAGGCGGAGAAGTACGGCGTGCGGCTGGAAGCGACGCGCCGGGTGGATCGCGGGGTTGTGCATTACCCCGCCCCTACCCGCGAAGTTTATGCCGCGAAGGAAGAGGGGCGCGCACCCCGCGAGCGCGAACGGGTGGGCGCCGACCTGACCCGGACGCTGGCGGAAATCGCCAATACGAAAACCATCTACCACTCGCTTGCCGCTGAGGCTTCGCGCGAGGCCCGCGAGGATATTGCCGCGGCCCTCTTCCGCGCGGGCGAGGTGCTGGCGCGCGGCGGGCAGGTGGACCGAACAGGAGATGTGTATATGGCCGAGGATCAAAGTTTCGAGGACCTGAGAAGCCTCTATGCGGAGAAGCTCGCGCGGGTGCAGGGCATGATTGCCGAGAAGTCCGACGCGGAACGTCCCGTGCTGGAAAAACGCCTCATCGAGATCCAGACGCAGGTCCAGCACATGCAGCCTCTCGGTTTGCGATCATCCACGCTATCAGACGCCCCCTCGGAGGGTGGGATCTATTCCGAGCCGAACATCGACACCAGTCAGCTGGACCGTCTGGCCGAGACGGACTTGCGGTCGCGCATAGACACCGCCCTGCGCGGCACCGGGATCAGCACAGCGGAAGTGGTCGCCCGGATCGAAACCAGGGCCTCGAGTGCCGCGCTCGAACATCAATGGATCGCCGATGATCTCTCCAAGGTGGCCGAGGCGCGTGACCTGAACCTCGAACGTCGCGCTGATCTGGAACAGGCGCGCGACATTCTCAACGATGTGCACGTCGAACTCGGTACGCTGCTGGAACGGGAGAACGTGCTGCGCCGGGATGGTGTCGTGGAAGCAGAACCGGTCAGCGAGCGGTTCCACTATCACCAGGGTGCGGTGCGGGAGATGGAAGGGACAATCCGTCAGGAGATGCGCGCAGACGGCCTGAGCGCGCAGCAGATCGAGGACCGGGTCTGGGAGGTTGTCTCGCGGGCGGAGCGCCGGATCGAGACCGAGCAGCGCGCGTATCTCGAGGCACACCCGGACCTGCTCGCACGGCCGGGCGATGTGATCGACCGGTCCGAGCCCTACAGGGAGACCATCACCGATGCGGCCCGCGCCAGCGAGATCACCCGCGAGGTCGACCGGATCATGGAGGGACGCGACCTCCGCACGCCTGTCGCAGATGCGGTCGCGGATGACTTGCGCGCGCGCTATCCGGACATGCCGTCCCACCTCGCCCGTGGTCTCGGCGCGACCTATGCCGCCGTTGTGGATATCCGGGACACGGAGGCCATCAATCAGGTCCGTCGCGAAACCGAGATGCGCGAGGGGCTCGGGTTGGGCACGCGTGACGAACGTCTAGCAACCCGAGATGAAACGGCGCCGCAGACTGACCGTATCGACCGTCTCGCAGACGAGATTGCGCGCGTCGTGGACCATGAGCGGGCAGGGGAGTTGTCTGCGCCCTTCGAGACCGAGGCGGAGCGGGACGCTTTCCGCGGCGAGATCGCGCGGGTGCTGGACGTTCGCCAACTCGACCGGCTCACATCCGGGGATGCCGATGCGCTGGACAAGGTTCTCGAGGACCGCCTCGACCGGCTCTATGTCGCCAAGGTTTATCTTCAATCCGATGCCTCGACGGCCAATACTGAGGCCTTGCGCCAGGTGGTCGATGATCTTGCCGACGCCGAGTATGAAAAACACCGCACTGGCGATGTGGATGGCGAGACCGAGCGGGGCCAGGTCCATTGAGCGCCTCCATGGGAAAAGCGCGGATCGCCACAGGGGTCTTTCTGGTAACGTTGGTGACCGGGGCCATGGGCTACACCATCGCCTCGGCGGTGCTGACCTATCAGGATCTCGGCTTCGGGGCCGAGATCGACTTTGCCTATATCGCGCAGAACTATCTGGCGATCCTCGATCGCCGCCCGGAGGACGCGCAACTTATTCACCTGATCATCGGCAGCTTTACCGCCGCCGGCCTTATGCTGGGCCTCGCCCTCTCAGGGTCCGCCCTCACACGCTTTGGCCAGACTCATTGGCAGTCTGCGCGCGAGATGAAGGCCAATGGCTTCTTTGGGGCGCCCGGGACCGGGTTCATCCTCGGCAAACTCGGCTCTCCTAAATCCCGCGCGAAGTACATCTGCTCGAAAGTCTTCCCGCACGCGCTGATCGTCGCGCCCACGGGCCGCGGCAAGACCACTGGCTTCGTCATTCCGAACCTGCTGACCTGGCAGGGCTCCGCCGTGACGCTCGATGTGAAGGGCGAGTGTTTCGAAGCCACGGCCCGCCACCGCGCCGCCCAGGGCGACAAAGTCTATCGCTTTGCCCCCACCGATTGGGAGGGCAAGCGCACACATCGCTACAACCCGCTCTTGCGCATCTCCGAGCTGAAAGATCCCGCGCGCCAGCAGATGGAACTGCAGCTTCTGGCGACGCTCTTCCTGCAGAGCGACAACGACCGGGTGCAGGGCCTCCTCAAGGGCGGGATCGATCTCTTTGTGGCGGCGGGCCTCTTGGCCTTCCAGCGCAAGCGCCCCACCTTGGGAGAAATCTACCGCATCGCCGCCTCGGGAGGGAACAAGCAGAAGGAGTATTTCGCGCGGGGCCATGAGGTCGACAACAGGGCCGCTAAGCTGATCTTCACGCGGCTCGCCTCGACCAACAACGACACGCTGACATCCTACGTTTCGCTCCTGATGACCTCGGGACTCGACCAATGGCAGAACCCGGCGATCGACGAGGCGACGGCGGTGTCGGACTTTGATTTCCGGACGATCCGGAGAAAGCCCTTTTCGGTCTACCTCGTGGTCCAGCCGCTGATGGTGAAGCCGCTCGCGCCGCTGATCCGGCTCTTCTTCTCCGACCTGCTCTCCGCCATGCAGGAAAGAGACCCCGGCCCCGACGAGCCCTGGCCCGTGATGATCATGCTCGACGAGTTCAATCGCCTAGGAAAAATGCCCATTGTGGTCGAAAGCATCGAGACCTTGCGGACCTATCGTGGTCATCTGGCCGTGGTCACCCAAACCATCCCCGCTCTTGATGAAATCTATGGCGAAAACACCCGCCGCGCCCTACAGGGCAACGCGGGGGTGAAGCTCTACCTGACGCCCTCTGATGAGAAGACCGTCGAGGAGCTGAGCAAGGCTGTCGGCAAGACCACGAAGACCGTGGTCACGCGGTCTCAGTCCATCGGCAAGAACCCCTTCGAAGGACGCAGCCAGTCCACACGGACCGAAGAAAGTTCTTTGCTGCCCGAAGATGAGGCGCGCCGCCTGCCGCTCGACGAGATCGTCATGGTGATCGATGCCCAAATGCCGGTCCGGGCAAAGCGGATCCAGTATTTTGACGATCGGCTGTTTAAGGCGATCCACGCGGCACAGACGGGCGAATTGCCGTTCCCGGAGCTGGGGGGAGGGGGGCCGCAAGGCAATCTGCCGTTGAGTATGCGCGCCATGCCGATGACGCCGCCGCCGGACGGGTCAGGCGGATCCGAAGCCGATGTGGTGGCCGCACGCCAGGCTGCGGATGGCCAATCGTCAGAGCAAACCGATGTCGTCCCAAAGAAGACCGCGCCCGCCGTTCAAGCCGTCGTCGCCGAGGAACAACGACAGATGGAGATGGATTTTGGGGGCCAGGTTGCGAATTGCGAGACAGTGGGCGTGGATGATGAGGCGCAGATGCGTTCTGCCGTCGATGGTCTCGATATGTTAGAGGCAACTATGGAGCGGAGCAAGAACGGCGTACGAGAAGGGATCTAGTTATCATATTGGTTCGTAGTCCGTTTTCGCGCGCTCAAGCCGTGCGCCCACGGTATCCAACCCCCATCGACGATCAAAAAAGAATTCCAGCGCTTTTCTGGTTTCGACTCGAAGCCATTCGCCTTCAAAGCCGAATTCACGTCTGACGACCTTTGCTTGCTCATCTGAAAGTCCTGTCTTTGGTCGCAGCCAGATGATTGCTCGAGTATTCCAATCCACGTCCTCCGGCAGAGGCTTGTCTATGGGTTTCTCCTCGAAGGAGCTGTCAGGATCGATGCGGATCGGGAGGTAGTTCCGATATTCACCGTGCTTGAAACTGTGGGCACGCAAGTGCACGCTTTCACCATCGGACGTGAAGCGGGTCGGCGCAATCCACTGCCCTTCGTCGGTACCGGACGACATCGACGTGTACCGTACGTGGAGGGCTTTCCCCGACCTGATTGCCTGGTGAAGCAGCGCGATAGTCCTCCGATCTGCCTTGCGTTCCGGTCGTGGCAACGCGGAAGGCGGCGTATCTTCATCATCGCTCGTCAGGATATCGAGGGCTTCGGTCAGCCCGGATGGTGCTAAAGGCTCGTGTTCGATCGAAGCAATATAGGTCTTTCGCACCGGATCATAGGTCGGCGGTGTACTGTGCGCTAGACTGAGATAGACACGAAAGTCCAGCGCTGCCTGCGCGGTCGAAATACCGAAGTGGTCGATCAGATCCTTGCGGTTTGCCATACCCCGCCAAGTCAGGCAGCGGTCCAGAAAGATCAGGCGCTCTCTCTGCGCATGTTTGAGGTCGTCGAGCTTCATGTGCGCATCCCTACCTTGACTCTCGCCTGTATGTCCATCTAGAAATTATACGATTAAAAAATATACGGACTATTGCCATGAGGATTCTTCACACCGCCGACCTCCATCTCGGGCGTCAGTTCAACGGGATTCCTCTCGATTCCGATCACGCAGCAATACTCGACCAGATCGTTTCGGCGATCACCTCCCGCGACGTTGATGTTCTTGTAATTGCAGGAGATATTTTTGACCGGGCTGCCCCGCCGACGTCAGCCGTGCGGCAGTTCAATGGGTTCTTGGCGCGCGTTGCCTCGGAGACTGACGCGGCTGTGGTGATGATCGCCGGCAATCACGACTCTGGTGATCGAATCGCATCTATGGCGATCATGACAGACACACGACGCGCTTTAATACGTGGGGCGATCAGTGCGGACGAGAAACCGCTGGTCCTCACGGACGCCCACGGACCTGTGGCGTTCACAGGGTTGCCCTTCGCCTACGAGTATGCCGCCCGTGAATGTTTTTCCGACGAAGCTCTCCACACGCCCGAGGACGTTCTCGCGGCTCAGGTGGCTTGCGGTCGGCGTAACATTCCCGATGGTACGCGTTGGGTCGTCGTTTCGCATGCTTTCGTAGCCGGGGCTTCGAGCAGCGAAAGTGAACGACCTCTCACCAGGGTCGGGGGCATCGAGACAGTCAGTTCGGCCGTGTTCGAGGGTGCCCACTATGTGGCTCTTGGCCATCTGCACAGGCCGCAATCGGTTGGTGCCCCTCATATCCGGTACTCGGGATCGCCATTAGCTTTCGGGTTTGATGAATCTGACTGCCAGAAGTCGATGAGCCTCGTCGAGATCGATGCAGTCGGGCAAACCACGATTGAGAGCATTCCCTTCACACCCATTCGCCATGTGCGCGTCTTGAAGGGACGTCACGCAGAACTTCTCCTCGCAGACCGATCTGACGATTTTATCAAAGCCGTGCTTACCGATGATGCGCCTGTGATCGATGGAATGAAGCGCATCCGCGACGTGTTCCCGAACGCCTGTGAACTTATCTACGAGCGGGATGAACAGGCGCCAGAAGTAAAGTCCTTAACGGGACGTGCCCTGGCGGTCGCGAACCCTGTCGAAGTCATTGGCGACTTCGTTGAACACGTGCGGGACGAAGGGTTCTCAGAGAAGGAACTGGAGGTCGTAGCGTCGGCACTCGGTCGCCTGCGGGAGACGGAGGATGTGAAATGAGACCTGTTCGGTTAACACTTCAGGCGTTCGGTCCCTATCCGGGTCGGGTGGTTATCGACTTTCGGGATGCCGTCGAGGCGGGTCTTTTCGGCATCTACGGACAGACAGGGTCGGGCAAGTCGACCATCTTCAGCGCGATGACCTTTGCGCTCTTCGGAGAAGCGGCGAAGGCGGAGCAAGAGGCTCCGTCGCTGCGCTCGGATCACGCCGATCCGGATGTAATGACCGAGGCGGAGTTCGTGTTCGACATTGGTGAGCGGCGATATGTTGTGCTTCGCCGACCCGACCAGATGCGACCCAAGGCACGCGGTGAAGGCGAGACGCGGAGCGCACACGAAGCTTACCTGTTCGATGCGACCGGTATGTCGTTAGACGACATTACAGACGCGGCGCGGGGCAAGATCGTGGCCGAGAAGAAGGTGCGCGACGTCGACGCGGCTGTCATCGAGATGCTCGGATATGGCTCAGAGCAATTTCGCCAGATCGTTCTTCTGCCGCAAGGGCGCTTCGAGAAGTTCCTTTCGGCCAAGACAAAAGAGCGTCTCGAAATCCTGCGAGAACTCTTCGATGTCTCGCTTTACGAAAAGCTCATGGCCGATCTCAAGTCCGCAGCCGATGAGGCTGAACGGCAGGTGCGGGAGGAACGTGCACTCTGCATCAAACAACTCATGGCAGAAGGGTTCGAAAGCACCGATGCACTGATTTCGGGCATCGAAGCCGCAACCGGGAAATGTGCAGAGCTACGCGCGAACGAAGAAACCGGGAAGGCGACGGCGGAAGCTGCCGAGAAAGCAGTGCGTCAGGCGGAGGCGATCGAAGAAAAATTCGCGACGGCCGAAAAGATGAACGAACGGCTTCGCGCACTTGAGGCGCGGAAGGACGATATCGAGGCGCTTGCCGAGCAGGTCCGACAAGCCGAGCGCGCGCGCGGTCTGATCGATGTCGAGGAGCGAGTGAGGGATGCCGAACGCGAGGTTGGTGAAGCCGAGGGCGGGCGCAAAAAGGCTGACGAGGCCAGCGAGCTTGCTGCCAGAGAAGCAGAAAAGGCGGCAGAGGCGCTCCGGCACGAGGAAGACCGTGCCGATGAGGTCGAAACCCTGCGCCGGAGAAGCGACGAACTGGAGAGATATGGTCGAATCCTCGAGGCAGCAGCCGATAGCAATCAGGCAGTCGAAACCGCGCTGAAAGAGCAGCAGAACGCCGACAACACTTTTCAGGCGGCAAAGGCACAACTGACCAAACTCCAGGAGAAGCGCATCTCGAAAAACGCCGAGCTGAAAGTCGCGCGTGAGACCGAGACGAAGCGCGCCGAGATCGTGGGTCGACGCGCAGAACTCGACCAACGGCATCTGGCAGCCAAGTCCTACGAGGGCGCCTTGCAGGATGTTACGACGGCTCAGGCCGCTGTCGAAGAACAGCTTCGGAAGTCGAAAGCTGCGTCAGGAAGGGCCGAGAAGGCACGAGATAATCTTGAGACAGCCGAAAGAAATCTCGCGGCTGCACAGGCGCTGCACCTTGCGACGAAACTGGAAGCAGGGTCGGCATGTCCGGTCTGCGGCGCGACCGAGCATCCCGCTCCTGCGACGGGCGACATCGGCAGTGCTGGCCTGGACAAGGCGTTCCGAGAGACGCGAGACGCATGGCTGGCGGCCGATCGCGAAGCGCGGCAAGCCGGCGAAGCACTGATCGGGGTACAAGCGACGCTCGAGGAGCGAAAGAAACGCTTGTCCACCCTGCAGCAGTCAGAGGAGCTTGCGGACGTCATCGCGGCGCAGATCGGTCGTGAGGACGCCGCACTCGCAGCTCTTGGGCCCCGCGTCGACATTCTTGCCGCGGAGGCAGGGATTGACGAACTGGAATTGCAGGTCGAGGAACTGGAGCGGAAACGCGATGAGTTGCGTGATCGCTTTGATGAGCGGCGGAACAAGGCAACCGAGGCCAAGGCGGCCCGCGATGGCAAGCTTGCCGAGGTGCCGGAGAACCTGCGCGATGTGACGGTGCTCGCGGCCACACTTAAGAATGTGACCGGGTCGCTGGAGTCACTTCAGGCGGCGCGGACCGCGGCAGAAAAAGCGCTGAACTCCGCGCGCGAAAAGGCACTCGGCGCAGTCAAGGATCTCGAAAGCGCGGACAAGGCGCTCGCGGACTGCAAGACGCGCCATCAGAAGGCGGCGGAGGTTTTCCGAACAAGACTGGCTGGAGTTGGCCTCACAGCAGAGGCGTTTCAGTCTCTCAAGCCAGCCATCGAAACTCTCGATGAAGATAGAGAAACGGTCGAGACCTACCGGCGTGAGCACAAGAGTGCGTCTGATGCAGTCACAGATGCTGCCTCTGCGATTGAAGGCATGTCCCGGCCTGACATCGAAGCGCTGCGGGAAACGCACCAGATCCATGCTGAGGCACTCGGCAGGGCGACCGAAGAACGCGTTGCCGCCCAGACCCGTGTCGATCATTTGGATCGGCTTAGAAAGGGGATGGAAGAGACGCTGCGCAAGCTTGACGAAGCCGAAGCGGCATCAGGCCCGCTGCGCGGACTAGCTGCGCTGGTGAACGGGCAGAACTCGCAAAGATTGACCTTGGAGACATTCGCGATAGGCGCGATGTTCGACCAGATTCTGGAAGCGGCAAACTTACGCTTCGGCCCAATGACAAACTATCAGTATAGTCTTGAGCGCGAGGTGGAGAATGGAGGGCGAGGTAAACGAGGCCTTGGCACACAGGTGTTTGACGCGCACACCGGGAAATCTCGCGCTACAAGCACACTCTCAGGCGGCGAGACGTTCATTGCGGCACTCGCTCTCGCACTTGGTCTTGCCGACGTGGTCGAAGCGGCGAGCGGCAAGGTCCGGCTCGACACGATTTTCATCGACGAAGGGTTTGGAAGCCTCGACACCGAAAATGGGTCCGGCACGCTCGACCAGGTCCTACAGGTCCTCAACTCCATCGTCCGACAGAACCGTGCCGTGGGTCTGATTTCGCATGTACCGCTCGTCCAGGAGGCGATCCCAAACGGCTTCTATGTCAGAAAAGGGATGTCTGGGAGTAGTATAGAGGAAAGGGGGGTGGTCTGATGGATCCTCGTTGGTTTCGACGGCGAGCTCATTCGCGGCACTTGCCAAATGGTGGCACTACCGACGTTCGAGAAAGCTGGGTCTTACAGTCTTCTTCGAAGGCAAAGCGCCAGCGCAGTTTCCGGCATCAGTGCCCCATATGCGGTGCAGACGTGGTCACGGTCCATATGCCCAATGGTGGCAGCGCTCATTTTGAGGGCGCGAAGGGATTGTATAGGATAAAGCACCCATGTTTGCATGTTGGCGAAGGTTTGAGCCGAGTTCGTGACACGAACACGCCTGACCTCTTCGAAAACTGCTGAAATGTGCACCCCCACTGGGGATTCGATTGTTCGAGCAGAGAAAAATCGCCTAGAGGTTGAGATGTGGGCGCCGTTCTCTAGAGATCGAACTGGCCAGTTTGGAGATTTTATTGATGAGTTTTGTATGGAAGGTTTTTCGAGTTACATTTTTTCTAGCGATTTATTTCTTTGCTGCTTTGGTAATTGTTACACTTGGATTGCAGTCTTGGTCGGACGGCAGCCAAGTTCTTTTTGCATTGGGAGCGCCCATCGTTTTGGTTTGGTGGCAAGAAAGGCGGCGATCTAGAAAAATTGCCGCTACAAATGGCGGCGCAAAGAGTTCGGAAACACCAAAATCGAATTCAGCGCCGGTAGTGCCTCCAAATGCGTATAATAAACGTGTCGGGCGTGAACGCGAACGAACTCGCGAAGCTAGTGTTTCCAAGGCATCGGCTGCGACTCATGCCTTTTCTCCACCGAAGCAGGACTACGCCGAGATCGTTCGGGCCGGAAAGTCTGCGGCACCAGCTCTTGCGGCAGCCGCTGAAAGAAAACAATCTGGGCGAGTTGCATCGAGCAGGTTGTCCCGAACAAAGAAAAGCGGGTGGGTCCCTTCTAGCGAAACAGCTAGCGTCGCGGGCCGCAGCATCGGCGGCATGGTCTATGTTGGCACGCCTCCCTTGCTGAACTCCTACGGGTATCGTGACAAATGCCGAGCCTATATCGATCCATCCCTGTCGGTCGCGCGCTCGGGCAGGGACAAGGCTGGCGATGGCATGCCGTATTGGCCCGGATACTCGGATATCTCACCCCAGTGTCGGGCAACCTACTTGGAGTGGTTGGCAAGTGGGCGAAGCGACGCCTCCTATAACCCCGGCTACATGTTCCTGTACTTCTACGGGCTGGAGCGTCGCTTCTTCGTCGATCAGTCCGACGAAGATGCCAAGGATATCGTCCAAGAAGTTCGGCGGCTGCAGTCACTTTACCCTGACAACCACTCGGTCAGACGCTATCTGGGTGAGTTCCTCGACATTGCGATGCTTGCCGAAACCGACCTCGACGCTATCGAACCGATTTTCGAGAAGCAGGGCTGGGAACTTCCGTTCTCACTCAAATACGCAATTGGAGTTCGGATCGACAAAGGCGAGCACCTGACTGCGGACTGGTTGCTGAGTTGGTTCATCTGCCATCCCGAAGGCAATCTTAGAACTCCTGCGACGCGGTGCCGTGACGAGTTCATCGCCCTCTTCCGCATGCGATTTGATGAACGATTTCCGGACGGACTAAAAGTTACCAAGCCTAGGAAGAAGCTCACGGCGTCCTATCGGGCCGCTTCCAGCGAGTTTCAGGGGTCCGCCAACCCAACCTTGGATGGCAAGCCTGTCCCGGATATTTCCGGCCTGCGCAAACCGATCGAGATTGCTCAGGAGCTGGCTGATGAGGTGATGAACGATCTCGACAAGCTCAGTCGCTTCCTGGGCCGAAATCCTGAAGGTCGCGGAAGCGTTGAAGCGCATGCTTTGATGCCCACTGAACTTTGGGAAGCCTTCCCATCTGAGGAAATGGACCGCTTGAAATTCTGGGCAAGCGATGTCGTCGATCGAGGGGGATTGGTGCCGCTCAAGGAGGTCATCGGACGGCTGGAGGGAGAAACGAACGAGAAGATCGCGAAAAGGCAGATGACAGGAGCGGCCGACGCGCTCGCGCGCCTGGGTTTTGGTCTCGCACCTGACCCTCGGTTTGCACTCCGATCACCCAAGGCAGAGGAACCTGTTGTGCTGTTTAGCTTGGGTGAACCCATCGAAAGACTGGAGGAAGTTTCCGAAAGCTATCGAAACGCTCTTATGGAACTAGCGCTCGGGTCCTTCGTCGCCCATGCGGATGGTCGCATCGCGGAGCCCGAGCGCAGGGCGCTGGAGGATCAGGTTTCCGCCGCGGCCCTCAGCGATCAGGAACGCCGCAGGCTGCGTGCAAACCTTGAATGGTTCTTGGCCGTGCCGCCGGACATGACGCTTCTGCGGCGCAAATTGAAGGATGTGGGCCAAGACAGCCAGGCCGCTATGCGGGCAGCACTGGTTGGTGCAGCACATGCCGATGGCATTATTCACTCCGACGAAGTCGCAAGCATCGAGAAAATCTACAAGGCTTTGGGCCTCGATCCTGCGCTTGCCTACTCGGATCTGCATGCTGGCGAAGTCGCGGATGGTCCTCGCGCTGTTCGTGCCTCGCAACCGGGTCGCCCGGGCGAAGCGATACCCGATCTTGAAAAAGCCAGCGGACCCAAACTCGACGCGTCGCGGATCGCAGCAATCCGTTCGGACACTGAGCGCGTGTCGTCCGTCCTCGGTCAGATTTTCGATGTCGAAGAGGAAGAAAGTGGTGCGTCTGGGCCCGCCAGCCAAAGCCAGCTGGCGGGGCTTGACCCGAAACACGGCGCCCTTGTCCTCGAACTAGTTACTCGGGAGCATTGGTCTGACACAGAGTTCGAGACGATCTGCGCCTCGCATGGCTTGATGGCGTCCGGGGCACTGGAAGTTGTGAATGAATGGGCTTTTGAGACCTACGATGAAGCGCTTCTCGACGAGTATGATGGATATGACATGTCCCCGGAGATTGCGGAGGCGGTAAAAGAAAAGATGAGTGCGGAGGGCAGGGATGTCTAAGTTGAAACCACGTGAACGCGATGCAATCGTACAGGCGCTTCGGGCCGGGGTCGTGCCCAAGCTAGGTTTGCGCCATATTCAGGTCGGCCGCGTCCGGGAGATTGAAGAGCTCGTTAAGGACATGGACCGGATATCCGATGGCGGATCGGCAATCAGGTTCATCATCGGGGAATACGGATCGGGCAAGACGTTCTTCATGAACCTGATCCGCCTCGTCGCCTTGGAGAAAGGCCTGGTCGTGATGTTCGCGGATCTGGCGCCGGATCGCCGCATTCACGCGACCGGCGGACAAGCTCGGGGGCTGTATGCGGAGATGGCCCGAAACCTCTCGACGCGGACAAAGCCCGATGGCGGGGCATTGGCCAGCGTGGTGGAACGGTTTGTCAGCCAGGCTCACCGAGATGCTGAAGAACGGGATTTGCCTACGGGGACCGTCATTCGTGAACGCCTTGGCCACTTTGAAGAACTTACCGGAGGGTTTGAGTTCGCGGAAGTCATCCGCCGATATTGGGAAGGCCATGAAACCGGTGACGACGAGTTGAAATCCGCAGCCCTGAGGTGGCTGCGCGGTGAATTCGCGACACGCACCGACGCGCGCAAAGTACTTGGCGTACGAACAATCATCGACGACTCCAGTGTCTATGACCATCTGAAGCTGATGTCGGCATTCGTGTGCGAGGCCGGATATAAAGGATTGCTGGTCGGCCTTGACGAGATGGTGAACCTCTACAAGCTCACATCGTCGCAGGCCCGCAATGCAAACTACGAACAGATACTCCGGATCCTGAATGATGTGCTGCAGGGCAGTGCCGAGAACCTCGGATTTCTCATGGGCGGGACCCCGGAGTTTCTGATGAACACCCGTCGAGGGCTCTACAGCTACGAAGCCCTTCAATCACGTTTGGCCGAGAACACCTTCGCGCGAGACGGATTGGTCGATCTTTCAGGACCGGTTGTCCGGCTCGCCAGCCTGACCCCTGAAGACCTTTTCGTACTTCTGGCCAATGTCCGGCGGATCATGCAGGACGACGCCGTTGCTCTGCCGGACGACGCGCTCGAGGCCTTCATGGCGCATTGCTCGGACCGGATCGGTGAAGCTTACTTCCGCACGCCGCGCAATACGGTGACCGCATTCGTGAACTTGCTTTCCGTGCTCGAGCAAAACCCCGGTGTCGAATGGAGTGATCTGATCGAAAAGATCGAAGTCTCCGAAGACCTTGGCGAAGACATGACCGAGGTAGACGAGTCGACTGGTGCCCAAGACCCCGGTGACGATGACCTGATCAGCTTCAAGCTCTGACGTCGATGAGCAGTGCGTTCGACAGACTGGCGAGGCCTGTGCAGAAATGGATACGCCAGAAAGGATGGCGCGAACTTCGCGACATCCAGGCGCGATCCATCCGGACGATCTGCGAAACTAATGCCGATTTGATCGTTGCGGCTTCAACGGCGGGCGGAAAGACGGAGGCGGCGTTCCTGCCGTTGATTTCACAGGTGCTTGACGAGCCGTGCGACGGCACCGGCTTCGATCTACTCTACATCGGTCCGCTGAAAGCCTTGATCACGGATCAGGCCATACGGCTGGAGGGCATCTGCCAGGAAGCAGAGCTTCCGGTTGTTCCCTGGCACGGGGATGTCTCGCAATCGATCAAGACGCGCGCGTTGAAATCTCCAAAAGGGATCCTGCTGATAACCCCAGAGTCCCTTGAGGCACTTTTCATTCGTCGTGGTTTGGAAATCGCTCGCCTGTTTGGGGCCACGCGGGCAGTCGTGATCGACGAATTGCACACGGTTTTAGATAGCGAACGTGGTGTCCAGCTTCGTTCACTGCTCACAAGGCTCGAGCTCGCGACAAAGCGCCCAATCCGTCGGATAGGTCTGTCAGCCACTCTCGGCGACATGGACCTCGCCAAGGCCTATCTTCGCCCTGACGCAGCAAGCTCTGTCCAACTGATCGAAGCAGATGGCGGCGAGGCTGAATTGAGGCTTCAGCTTCGCGGCTACCTCTCAGGCGATGAAGATGGAAACAGTCCATCCGCAACGGATGCCATAGCAGCCCATCTTTTCAAACACCTTCGAGGCAGCGACAACCTGGTCTTCGCCGGAGCGCGCCAGCGGGTGGAGATCTACGCAGATCGGTTGCGGGAGCTTTGCGAGCGAGAACACCTGCCGCAGGAATTTTACCCCCACCACGCGAGCCTCTCCCGAGATCACCGTGACTTCGTGGAGCGGCGGCTCAAGGATCCTGCGAAGCCGACGACTGCGATTTGCACGTCGACCCTCGAGCTTGGAATCGACATCGGTGATGTGACCTGTGTGGCTCAAATAGGGGCACCGTTTAGCGTAGCAGCGTTGCGGCAACGGCTCGGGCGATCAGGCCGGCGTGAAGGACAACCTGCTATACTCCGACAGTACGCCGTCGAAGCCAAATTGTCGCCGGAGAGCAGTTTCGTCGATCGACTTCGCTTGGGCCTGATCAGGTCTATCGCGATGATAGATCTGTTGCTGGAAGGCTGGTGCGAACCGCCAAAACCGCAAGCGCTTCATCTTTCGACGCTCGTTCATCAGATACTGTCGGTTATCGCGCAGCGCGGCGGTGCGTCCGCAAGCGTGGTCTACAATGTACTGTGCCGCGAGGGTCCTTTTCGAAGGGTCACGACTGAGGTGTTCGCCGATGTGTTGCGTGCGATTGGCCATCCTGAAACCGGTTTGATCGAACAGGCCGGAAGTGGGCTGTTACTCTTGGGCCCGACAGGCGAGAAGCTGGTCGAGCATTACAGCTTCTATGCGGTGTTCCAGACACCTGAGGAATTCCGTTTGGTTGCAGAGGGGCGGGATCTTGGAACCTTGCCGATCGACAATGTTCTTGCTCCGGGGATGCTGTTGATTTTTTCCGGGCGGCGTTGGGTTGTTCAAGAAATTCATGATCGTGAAAAGGTCATAATCGTCAAACCCGCGAAGGCTGGTGTGCCTCCAGTCTTCGGCGGCGATGCAGGCGACATTTATGACAAGGTGATAGACCGAATGTTCAGTGTGCTCGAGCGGGGTATCAGTCCACCCTACATGGAGGCCGTTTCGCTAGAGATGCTAGACGAAGCGCGCGCCCACTATGAGCAACTCGGGTTCCGGACCAAGAATATCTACAGTTTTGGCGAACGTACATCGATCATCGCAACGCGGGTCGGAACGGTGAAGACGTCAACTCTCGCGCTCGCACTAAGAAGTAAGGGGTTCTTGGTTGAACAGCATGACGGGTTTCTGCTGGTGGAGGCAGGGGACGAAACCCCCGATCTTCAAACGGCACTAACGCATATTCGATCTGGCGAACCTGTCGATCTGTTCGCGGGAGCAGGGAACTTCGTGTCGGAGAAGTTTCATCCGTACCTGTCGAAGCCGCTCTTGGAGTTGGATGCAGCCAGTTCGAAGCTTGTTCCTCAAATTCTTCCAACGTTGGTTGAAAGGATCATTCAGGCATGAGCGGTGGGAAGCAGAGGTTGTTTCCTTGCACGTTCTGAACCGCTAGGGCCAAATGCAATGGCCTTTGGGGGCGCAGAGATCATTTGGAGAATGTCGTGGCCGATAAGCTGAACATAAATCTAAGATATTGTTATGGAATTGGAAAACTTGAGTCAGAGCTGGAGTTTAAGCACAAAGGCTACGCGATCTACGCTCCGAACGGTGTTATGAAAACATCGTTTGCGAAGACAATGATGGACCTTTCGGAAGGCAATTCGCCGAAGGACCTGCACTTCCCGGATCGCGAACCTACTTGTGAGATCACCCTGAATGGCGAAGCCATTAAGAAAGAGGAAATTTTCGTCGTTAAATCCTACGATGACAAATTCTCTTCAAGTCAGGTGTCCACTCTTCTTGCGAACGCCGAACTCAGAACGAAGTACGAAAAAATCCATCAGTCGATTGGCGAAGCAAAAAAGGCTTTGGACAAAGCTCTCAGGAACGCTGCGGGGTTTGGAGAGAGATCACGGGAGAACTTAGACCCGATTATCGAGGATGTGTTCGGCGGCAGCTATTATGAGGCACTTTCTGCGATTGAGGACGAGCTCAACGAACTTCATCAATCGGACCTCGGCAAAGCCGACTACAGAATCCTGTACGACCCAAAAGTTCAGCAATTCCTTGCCAGCGAAGATGTGGCGGCTGCGGTCGAGGACTTTGCGCAAAAGTATGACGAGATAACCGAACAATCGCCAATCCTTCGAAGGGATTTTCAGTATCACAATGTCGCCCAGGTTCAGCAGCAACTCGAAGCGAACAACTTTTTTAACGCTGGACATAGCATCAGCTTGGCGGATGAAAACACGGATCAGAAGGAAGAGGTTTCATCGGACCAATCTCTTCGCGAGCGCATCGAAGAGGAGAAGCTTCGCGTCTTGAACGATGAGGCGGTGGCGAAGAAATTCGACACATTCAATTCAAAGCTCAAAAATAAGGAGCTGCAGGCTTTCCGAGACTATATCACAGATAATAAACACCTTCTGCCTATGCTAAACGAACCGAAAGGCCTGAAACGTGACCTTTGGATGCAATATCTTCGGGCTGCACTTGATGAGTACAAAGCGCTGGTATCCGAGTATCGAACTGGTCAAAGTGCTCTCGCTGAAATCATCGCAGACGCGGACAGCAGCAGAGGTGATTGGGATGCTGTAGTGGCAGATTTCAATCGTCGCTTTCTCTACCTGCCATTTGAACTTTCCGTTGAGAATAAGGCCGATGCGATCCTCAAAGGAAGTGCTCCTTCGATTGCTTTTATCATCAAAGATGCAGGTGATGAGAGGCGTTATGCTTCATCCGAAAAGCAAGAACTGCTCCGAGCGCTAAGCACAGGTGAAAGCCGCGCGCTGTACATACTTGATATTATGTATGAGGTATTCGTGCGATGGAAGAACCGCACCAAGACCCTCTTTGTCTTTGACGACATTTCTGACTCGTTTGACTACAAGAACAAGTTCGCGATCATCGACTTCTTGGAGGATGTAACCAAGGTCGAAGACACCAATTTCCTTGCCATCGTCCTGACTCACAACTTTGATTTCCTTCGAACAGTTTCAAACAGAGATATCTGTCCAGCACATCAGTGTCGGCTGGCGTTTCGATCTGATGATGGGATCAAGTTTGAGCCATTCGAGCGGACGGATATCCAGAGTCCGTTTCGTAAGTGGCAGGGCAGATTGGCGGAACCGTCCGTTCTAATTGCCTATATCCCGTTCTTACGTAATTTGATCGAGTACACGCTTGGCCCAAAAGATGCCGATGGGAATCCTAATGCTGACTACCTTCAGCTTACCAGGATGCTCCACTACAAAGATGAAACTGAAGCCCTCACCATTGAGGACTACAAGGCTGTATTCGAACGCCATTTGAGCGGGTGTACTTTCCCTGATGTTGATCTGACGCAGCCAATTATTGAGCATCTTTTCGCCACGGCCGATGAGTGTGAAAAAGTTGCCGATGGCATCAATCTTGAGCACAAGATCGCTCTGTCAATCGCGATCAGAATGCGAGCCGAGCGATACATGGTCGCGAAGATCCGTTCTGCGCAGGAAGAATTTGATGTTTCGAATAAGCAGACGGGGAAGATTTTTCAAAAATTCAAAGACTTGTTCAATAATGAAGCCGAAAAAATAGGCCTTCTACGCCGCGTTAATCTAATCACGCCAGCGAATATACATCTCAATTCCTTTATGTATGAGCCAATCTTAGACATGGGCATGGCCGAGTTGGTGACGTTGTACCAGAACGTAAAGTCAGATTTGAACTAGGCGTGATCGGAATGCGTTTTGCACTTTTGAATGGTCAACGAGTTGAGGCGACGCCTGGTGCCTTGGGCAACTGCCCAGGCTGCAATGCCGCCATGCTAGCTCGATGCGGGACCAAGAAGGTCTGGCATTGGGCGCACAAAGGCCGCCGCCATTGTGATCATTGGTGGGAAAACGAAACCGAGTGGCATCGCGACTGGAAGAACCGGTTTCTCACCGACTGGCAAGAGGTGCCAGCTCGCGATGAAACTGGCGAGCTTCATATTGCGGATATCAAAACACCCTATGGCCTTGTGATCGAGTTCCAGCACTCTGCTATCAAGTCGGCTGAGGTAAGAAAGCGCACAGATTTCTACGGTCAAGTAATTTGGATTATCGATGGAACCCGCCGCCCAACTGATCTGATCCAATATGAACGTATGTTGTCAGAAAACTATCCGGAACGGTTCGACGGCGTTGATATCTACACCGTTTATTGCGAGGAAACACGGCTTCTCAAAGAATGGGGATCATTGGGCAAGATCGTCGGATTTGACTTTGGCGGCGAAAATCTATGCTTGCTGACAGCCGCACAAGGCAGAAGCCGTTATCTCTTCGACTTCCCAAAGGTGGAGTTCGCTAGGTTGATTAGTGAAGGGAGGCCGCTACCAGTGGTTCAGTTCGCAGAACCCACCCAGCGTGGCTATCGAAGGCGTAGAAGATTCTAATAAACTTCAGGTCGCAAACAGTCGTTTTTGGCGGCTATCCTGGTCTACTAAAATCAACGCTTTGGATATGAAAACCGCCCGTAGAAGTTCACCAGCAGTACCTTTGCGGTTTTTGGAGGGTTGTTTTCATTAGCCCGTCACCGTCGCCCCAACCTTCCAAGCCTAGCCAGTTGCGTCAGCATCTGGGACCCGACCCCCGATGATCCTGCGCCGCTTGCCTGACCCGTCTGTCCCATGCCTTGTCGCACAGGCATCTGCTGTACCCCAAAAAACTGCCGAGCCCTGAGGGCTGCGTATTCCGCACCACTGGCGCCACCGATCAGGTAGCGGTTGTAGGCCTGCTGGCTGCCCATTGCGGCACGGGTGAAGCTGTAGCCGCCACCGAGACCGCCGGAGAGGGCGGGCATCATGATGTTGCCGGAGATTGCGCGGACGATGAAGGGTGTTGCGATGATGAATCCCTTGGCCATGAGCACCATCATGAAGAAGGGGATGAGCGCACCGATGTTTGAGGCCCCTTCGGGGTCGCCTAGTTCGCCGATGAGGGCTGAGGAGACCCCTGTGATCGTTGCGAACACGCCTGCGACGACAATGGGGTAGAGCGCAAAGGAAATCAGCGCCGACAGCCAGCGCGCGAAATAGTCCTTGGTCACCTCGAACAGCGTCAGGAAAATCATCACCGGGGCGATCCCGATCAGGAGCGCGATCATCAGCCGAGAGGCTACCAAGATGAAGGCGGCCAGCCCGCCGAGGATCGAGAGCAGAAGCACACCGACGATGTCCAGCATGGCACCGGCCATCCAGTTCAGCTCGGAACCGGCGGCGTTCAGGTAATCGCCGAGTTCCGAGATCAGCCGATCGAACTCTTCCGCGAAAGTACCGGAGGGCCCGGGGCTGCCGCCCCCGACCGAAGCGACAAGTGCGCCGGCGATGCTGTCGATCCCGGCAAGGATGGCGGAAGACAGCGCGTTGAACTGAACCCAATTGGTCGCAAATATCCCGATGAGCCCGATCTTGACTGCAAGCCAAAAAGCCGTGCGCCCGTCCATCGCCTTGTACTGGTAGATCATGTTCAGGAAGACGAGGATCACCACCAGCGTTGTTCCCAGCACCAGCAGCGTGCCAACCGTCGCCGCGACAGATCCGAACTGGGTTTCGGCGGCGGTATCGAGGTAGCCCTGTGAGGTTTCAACGAAATAGGTGACGACGCTCATCGGGGTTGTGCCTCACCAGTTGCCCGCGGCTTCGCAGATCGCTTTGGCCTCGAGACGGGCGTCGTTGGCGCGGCGGTTGTAGACATCCGAGGCTTGCAGCATTTCCCACCGTTCGGCGGTGGGGTGGTGATCGCGGAAGGTGGCCTCGGCCTCGTCCCAAGCTGGGAAGCGGATTTCACAGGCGCAGCTTCCGGTCTCGACGATCCGCTCAAGGTTCTGGGCGCGGTAGATGTCCTGGACCAATACGCGCTGATAGGCCTGGCGCAGGGGGATTTCTTGCATCCAGGTAGGTTCCGCCGGGCGGTCCGGACAGACGTTGAAACTGGGCTCAAGTGTCGGCACCAGGTTGCGCTCGGCGAAGGCGGGCGCGGCCGTCAGGCTCAGGGCCATCGCGATCAGGGCAATGAGACACCGCGCCTGCTTCATGCCGTTGCTCCGATGGCCGTGGTTTCGCGCTTCAAGAAGACCGTGTGTCCCACGTTGGCGAATTCCGAGGAGCTGATCGACACGACCTCCCAGCCTTCGGCCCCCTTCACATTTAGGCTGGCCTGCATGTCGGCAAGACTGGTTTTGCGGGTCATGGGAAAGGACAGGATATCGTATTCAAAGGTTTTCATTGGGAAGCTCCGATCTCATTGTTGCCGGGGAGGTAGAATTCGGTGATCCCGCGTTTGCCATCATGGCGACCGGCCTGGATGATTACGTCGATGGAGTTCTCGATGTACTGGATCATGTCGGCATAGGTCATCGGGATCTCGGTCTTGAGTGCGGCGATGGCCAGACGCTGCACGGCAAGTTGCGGGGTTTCTGCGTGCAGCGTGGTCATTGAGCCGCCATGGCCAGT
>NZ_FRBR01000011.1 GCF_900142665.1 Roseovarius pacificus | reverse complement strand
TTCACATTCGCCAGATCGACACCGCTCCCGTCCGCCTTAACGCGAACCTTCACGTTGTAGTCAATCACGCGCTTGACAGGTACGAGTACCTTCATCTCTGTAATTTCTCCTTTTCCGGAATGAGGCATACACCTCCTTGACGGTTCCTTGCCCTAAAGCCTGGCTCGAACTTGATCAAGTAGAATGTTGACAGTTGACATAATGTCCGTATGTCTCTTAGATCGAAGCAGGACAAGTAGGAAAGAACAAACTATGACTGACAAGCTCGGAGCCCTCGATGGGGGCCGGTCGTTGAATGACTTGCCAGGTCGTCGCAAAGCATTGAAGGCGCTCGTTGCAGAGGAGTCAGCCGCGCTCCTGCCCGGTGCTGCGAATGCGCTTACCGCGCGAATTATTGAAGATCTCGGGTTCCATGCCGCTTATCTGACTGGGGCTGGGTTGACCAACACACATCTGGGTATGCCGGATCTCGGGCTGGTGACGGCCTCGGATCTGGTCGAGACAACGGCCCGGATCAGCGATGTCTGCCAGCTTCCTCTGGTTGTGGACATGGACACCGGCTTTGGCAATGCGCTCAATGCCTATACCACGTTTCAACGATTGGAGCGGGCCGGGGCCTCTGCCGTGCAACTGGAAGATCAGGTGTTTCCGAAGAAGTGTGGCCATTTCTCGGGCAAGGATGTCGTTCCTCTGGGCGAAATGCTGGGAAAGCTGCGCGCCTGTCTCGATGCCCGTCAGGACGACAATCTACAGATCATAGCCCGCACGGATGCGCGCGCCGTTCTCGGGTTTGAAGCCGCCATGGAGCGTGCGCACGCCATGATCGAGGAAGGCGCTGACATCATCTTTGTCGAGGCCCCGGAAACGCTTGAGGAGATCAAGGCGATCAGCCAGTTGCCGGCCCCGCAGCTGATCAACTTCGTTGTTGGCGGGCGCACGCCGATGGTCGAGCTTGACTATCTCAAGGAGTCCGGTTTCGCGTTCGTACTTTACGCCAACGCCGCGCTTCAGGCTTCGGTAAAGGCGGTGCAGGAAGTCTTGGGGTCGCTCAAGGAACATGGATCCCTGTACGAGGTCTCGGATCGGCTGGCTGATTTCGACGAACGTCAGAGGATCGTCGGCAAACCCATCTTTGACGCGTTGTCCCAGCGTTACGAAGGGGCATAGAAACAAAGGCGAATGTCGAAACACATGCAACTGAAAGAAGTCCCCGCCCTTTTCATGCGAGGAGGCACCTCGAACGCGCTGATCTTTCTGCAATGCGACTTGCCGGAAGAGCCGCAGGCGCGCGATCAGGTCATCCTTTCGGCCATGGGATCGCCCGATCCTTACGGTCGTCAGCTTGACGGGATGGGTGGGGGTATTTCCTCGTTGTCCAAGGTCTGCATACTTGCGCCGCCAAGCCGTGACGATGCCGATCTGGACTATACCTTCGGGCAGGTCTCGGTTGGAGATGCACTGATTGATTACGGTGGCAACTGCGGCAACATGAGTTCGGCTGTCGGACCGGCCGCGCTCGATCTCGGGCTGATTGCCTGCCCTCCTGACGGAGAGGCGACCGTGCGGATACACAATACCAATACCGGCAAGATCATCGAAAGCCGGTTTCCGGTGTGTGCAGGGCAGCTTGAGCCAGGGGGAGATTTGGCCATTGACGGAGTCGCGGGGACGGCAGCGCCGATCCGCTTGTCGTTTCTGGACCCTGGAGGGACCAAGACCGGTGCGCTTCTGCCGACCGGGCGGGCCGTTGACCGGATCGAGCTTCCGGATGGGCGTGTCGTGCACGCAAGCCTTGTGGACGCCGCCAATCCATGTGTCTTCGTGGATGCCGCCGATCTGGGCAAGACCGGGGCCGAAGACCCTGGAACGCTCGAGGCCGACACGGAGTTCATGGCCGCAATGGAGGCCATCCGCTGCATCGGATCGACACGCATGGGCATGACCGCCGATCTCCACGCCGCGGCCGCGATGCCGAGTATCCCCAAGGTGGCCATAGTCGCCCCACCGGTGGATTGCACAACGCTTGCGGGCAAAGTCGTGCCTGCCGGGAAGGTGTCTGTCATGGTGCGGATGCTTTCGATGGAACGTCCACATCGCGCGGTCCCGATCACCGGCTCCGTGTGCCTTGCGCTGGCCTGCCGCACGCCCGGGACTCTGCCGCATAAGTTCTGCACGACGACTAAGGGGCCGATAACGATTTCACATCCCTCGGGAACGATTCTGGTGGATGGGGATGTCGACACTTCTGGCGAGGCCCCCCGCGCAGTCAGCGGATCGGTGTTTCGGACTGCGAGAAAGCTTTTTTCAGGAACCGTTCATTATGTGGCAGAGGATTGACCTTCGGCGAAGGGATCCCGGCGGGACCGCGGATGTAACGGCACCGGCTAGGAGTCTTGTATTTCATCGGGGGCAATTTCACATAGTTGACTGTCAACAGTTGACTGTATTGAGATTTTGTATAGTCTTTGGATCATACGATCTGGCGATATCGAACCTCCGGGGAGGGAGGCAGTGGCCGGATCGGGGATAAAGGGAGAGAGACATGAGCGTAACAATCGCAACACGAGCCTTTGCCCTCGGGCTGGCTACCGCATCCACGCTGGCAGGAAGTGCATGGGCAGAGGCCCGTCTTGCTATGGCAACGACCTCGGCTGCATCCAGTCATTATGCCTATGCTGTTGCAGCGACCCAAGCCATTCACAAGGCGAACAGCGGCGTCGATGTCACTGTGATCGAGACGGGCGGTGCCCGGGACAACCTGCGCCGCCTCCAGCGCAACCAGGCCGATCTTGGAATTGTTACGACCAATGTCGCCTATGACGTGGTGAACGGTGAAGGTGATTTCGAGGGCAAGGCCTATAATGGCCAGATGCTCTGGATCTATGGCGCGACCATCCAGAACGTGATTGTTCGCGCAGACAGTGGCATTACATCCCTTGAGGGTCTCGTGGGCACGAAATTCAATCCCGGGATTGCAGGCAGCGGCACCGAAGCCGCCGCGAACGCCGTCTTTGAAACCCTGGAGATCGAGGCGGATTGGGTGCGCGGCTCGACCGGTGATGTGGTTGATCAGATCAAGGACAACCGCGTGGTCGGCTATGTGAAATCGGGCGCCGGGCGTAAACTTGATTCCTCAACCACATCAATCGCGGCTTTGACGCCGATTCGGGTACTGAGCCTGAATGACGGCCAGGTCGCTACCATCAAGGAGAATCTCGGCAATCTTTCGGTCGTCGAGGTCGGTGACGACGAAGCCGGACAGGGTATTCCGGGATACAGGACCTGGGCCTACGCAACCGGTATCATGGCGCGACCGGAACTGGACGAGGAGCAAGCTTACCAAATGACCAAGGCTGTGGTTGAGGATAATCAGCTGCAGGCCGGGGCTTTTGCCGGTCTGCAAGGGAGCGACATTCCTCAGTTGACCATGGACCTTGCGGTGACACCCCTGCATCCGGGCGCCATCCGGTATTACGAGGAAATTGGCCTTCAGATTCCTGACCATCTGCGGCCGGAAAGTTAATCAGAGGTGTCTTCTCTGGTTGCGACTACTCCCCGCATTCGTGCAACGGCGGCCCAGGCACTTGCTCTGATTATCGGTGCATTTATCGTCTGGACCGCCATTGCCGGACCGTTCCCCGCGCTGGTACAGCGCGCGTCCCTGCTTGCCATGGTCATCAGTCTGGGCCTGCTCAAGTTTCCGCTGAGTCCTGGCGGCCGATTGGGGCCCCTGTGCTTTTTGGTGGATGGGCTTCTCTGGGCAGGGTCGATGGCAGCCTGCGGCATGGTTGTCATGTCTGCCGAGAGCATAATGACCACTTTGCCCTACGCAGATCTCTCTGACATAGCATTGATGGCAATCCTGACACTGACAATCCTGGATTTGTCCCGTCGCACCGTGGGTCTTGCGTTTCCATTGCTGGTGGTGCTGGGCCTGCTTTATGTGGCCTTCGGGGACCGGATCGACGGTAGTCTGGGCCACCGTGGCTTCGATCTCTATTTCGTTACGGAGACACTCTTGTTGTCTGACATCGGTGTCTGGGGACAGTTGACCGGCATCGCGGCGACGGTGATCGCGGCCTTTGTCTTGTTCGGCGCCATGCTATTGCGCACCGGCGCCGGAGCCACCTTCATGGATCTGGCGGTGATCGTGGCCGGTCGCCGGGTTGGCGGCGCGGCCAAGATTGCCACCCTGTCCTCGGCCTCGTTCGGGACCGTGAACGGCAGTGCTGTTGCCAATGTGGCTACCACCGGTTCAATGACCATACCATTGATGAAAAAGATCGGATATCCCGCACCTCTTGCTGCCGCGGTCGAGGCTGTTGCGTCCACGGGCGGGCAGATCACCCCGCCCATTCTTGGCGCGGCGGCATTCATCATGGCGGAAATGGTCGGTGTGGATTATCTGCGCATCGCTTTGGCCGCCTTGCTTCCCGCAGCGATGTTCTATGGCGCGGCGCTGTTGACGATTCACCTGATCGCGCTGAGGCGCAATCTGGGCTTTGTGCCTGAGGAAGACATTCAGCAGGCCCGCCAAAGCCTGAGCTTTGGTCGGTTGTTTCCGATCATCGGGGGGATCGGCGGATTGATGTGGATGCTGACCGATGGCCGGTCGGTTGGCTTTGCTGCGTCTTTCGGGGTGATTTGTATGCTCATACCCTTCGTTATCGCTGACCTGTGGGCTCATCGAGACATTGCCCGCACCGGGCGCAGTCTTTTCCAGGGCCTTCAAGATGCGGGCACCGGCCTTGTTGTGGTTTTCATCATGCTGGCGGGTGCACAAATTCTTGTCAGCCTCCTAAATCTGACCGGAGTTGGCATCACCGTTTCGGCCATGACCGTTGAAACAGGTGGTGAGAACCTGTTTCTTGTGGCGCTTATCGCGGCCGTGGTCTGCCTAATCCTCGGGATGGGTGTGCCGACGACTGCCGCCTATGTGCTGGTTGCGTCTGTGATGGCCCCGGCACTGATCGCCATATCCATCCCCCCACTGGCCGCACATATGTTTGTCTTCTATTTTGCCACGATCTCGGTCATTACCCCGCCGCTTTGCGTTGCGGTCTTTGTGGCGGCTTCGATCGCAGATACGTCCTGGTGGAAAGTCGCGGTAAATGCGGTGCGGCTTGGTGCGGTTACTTATATCGTTCCTTTCATGTTTCTTACACATCCTGGTATTCTGTGGTCCGGCTCAGCGCTTGATATCGGTGAGGCAATTCTTTCGGGCCTGATACTGGTGGTCTGCGTATCCGTTCTGTTATCCGGCTGCAAAATGCTCGGTAGCTGGGTGATATCGGTTTTGATATTCGGCATTGCGGCTGTTTGCGTTGTCTTCCCATCCTCCGTGTTGCTGGGCATCGGAACCGGGCTATGCCTTATCGGACTGGTGATCGGACGACCGTTTCGTAAGGTCCACGGCATCGGTTCTGGTATGGATGCACCGTAAAGCCCTGCCAAGATTAATTCTTTAGGGTGAGCGATGCAGAGACCGGATGGATGCCCTGTCGCCAATGTCATCGGACCCGCCCGTCGGGTTTGCGCATCGCGCACCAATGCTGATATCACCGAAGTGATATGTAACTGTAGCCCTTACGCCAGATATGACGACTTTTGGGCAGGCAGGATACACAATCGCGCGCTGCCTTGATCAATGCCGTTCGAAAAAACCCCTTGCAAACAAGGGACGTTTGCAGATGACATTGGTCTTCCATGCAGTTTGGTCGGATGTGGCGTCCCGGGCGGGCTAACTAAATTCCTCAAGACTATTGTTTGTCAAATGTTTACACTTTACATTCGAATGCGGAGTTATGGGGTGTTCGCGCCAAAGATTTGAGGTCGGGAATGAAGAATAAGATTCAAGCCAAATCCCTTGTCGACACGGTCGCGGAACGGCTGGAAGAGGCAATCATTGGCGGTGAGCTCGCGCCAGGTGAGCGGGTTTTCGAACAAGTTCTCGCTGCGGATTATGGAATTAGCAGGGGGCCTTTGCGTGAAGCCATTCGCAGGCTGGAGGGGCGGCGCCTGTTGGAGCGCACGGCCAACAAAGGCGTGCGCGTTGTCGATCTTTCGCCCGCACGTTTGGAAGAACTCCTGCGCGTTCGTGAGGCGCTTGAAGGTATGGCAGCGCGTTTGGCAGCGACCCAGATCGGGGAGGATGAGGTGGACGAACTGCGCAAGCTTCTGGAAACCCATGAAGAGACATCGCTGCCCAACGGGTATTACCAACAGGGCGGCGATTTCGATTTCCACTTTCGTATCGTGAAGGCATCGAAGAACGAGTTTCTGATCTCGCTTCTGACCGAAGACCTCTATGATCTCTTGCGCATTTACCGCTACAAATCCTCGACCATGGCGGGCCGGGCCAAGCGGGCCCTGGCCGAACACCATGCGATTGTCGATGCATTGAAGGCGAAGGATCCCGATGCGGCCGAGAAGACGATGCGAACCCATCTTTCCAATGCGCGCAAGCATGCACGTATGGCGATGGAGCGGACTGAGGCGGAAACAGGTGCCGCCGCTTCGGCCGATGAGTGAGTAGCCTCAGGCGTTGAACCGCAGGCGCGCCATGAGGTCTGCAACCTTTGCGTTGTCCAGTCCGACAACCGTCTCACGGATAGACATGGCGTGGGCGTCGTCGATAATCATTCCGGTGTTCTGGAGGAATTTTTCTGTGGTTTCTTCCAGTGTCATCTTGCGGTCGCCCGCCCCGCTGTTGACCGGGACGTGACGGGTCACCTCGCGCCCATCCTTGAGTTTGATCCGCACTCCGCCCGAGAAATATTCCGGGAACAGGCTATCGGGGTCCTCGTGGCAGGTGCAACGTGCCGCCAGATCCTGCACCGCAGGGTCCGCGATGGCGTCATCCGTCAGTTCCGGCAGGCCGAAGCGCCCTTTTAGCAGCGTCGCGGCCACGACGAAGGGGGCGCTGAATTTCGCCTCGTATTCGTTGCGGGCATGGCGTTTGCGCTCGATCGGCTCGGCGACGATCTTCATCGTGTCCCTGGCAAGGAAGACATCAACGCTTTCGATTGCGGCCCCATCGATTTCCTTGTGGAGTTCCAGAGCGGCATCGGCGGCCCCGTGAATGAAGTGGCAGACGGGGTAGGGCTTGAGCGCCGTGTCGGCCATCATCCAGGTCTCACCGAACCCATCGGTAAGATAATGCCCGACCACGTCTTTTTTCCATTGGTGCAGGTGGGTCTCGAACAGGCCAAAGCGACCCTCCAGGGCGCGGTTCGGGCCGACGAAGCCATGGCGCGCCAGGGTGGCTGCGGTGATGCCGCCCGCCGCGGCCCATCCGGGGTGAAGGCGCTTGGTCCAGGCGCCTTCCTCCAGGAACACCTGAATACCCGACGCGGTGCTGCCGGCGATGCCAATAGCGTCGATGTGCTGGCGTTCAGTGGCGCCCATAAGGCAGCAGGCGGCCACCGCCGAGCTGAAGTGCGCGATGACCCCGGTGGCGTGAAACCCGGTGTGGTGCATTCCGCCATTGATTGCGGCACCGAGGCGGATCGCTATTTCCATGCCGATGCAAAAGGCGGTCAAGGCTTCGCGGCCCGTCAGATCTTTTTGCTCTGCTATTGCCAAAACGGTGGGGAGTACGGCCGAGGTTGGATGAACGATTGCTTGCAGGTGCGTGTCGTCGTAGTCCAGCCCGTGAATCAATACGCCATTTGCCATTGCGGCATCGCGCAGGGTGGCCTTGCGTGTAGTGCCGATCACCGAACAAGGGCCTTCGCCCAGTTCTTCGACGGCGGCAAGCACGGGGCCGGCGAAGGGAAATTTTCCCGATGCAACGGCGAGCCCCAGGCCATCAAGAATGTGAATGCGCGCTCGCTCCAGCACATTGGCAGGAATGTCTTCGTAACGGGTATTTGCCGCGAAGGCGGCGATCGCTGCGGAGGGCCCCGCCGCGGTGCGTGTTGTCTCGGTCATGATCAGTCCTGTGTGTTCAGGGTTATTCCAGAGGGTCGGCGTCGAGCCGCACGATCCCCTCGCCAAAGCCGGAATTCGGGTAGCGCTGAAGTACCAGCGGGTCATGGCCGGGCACGATATGGGAGCGCGAAGAGGCCAATTCGAACATCGTGTCATAGCCGTTCAGCATCTCGGCCACATCGGCCACGACGGGGAAGGGCGAGGCCGTTTCGAAGTTTTCGTAATAATGCGAGGCGTCAGAGGCCAGTACGACCCAGCCGCGCCGGGTGCGCACGCGCACGACCTGAAGGCCGCGGGAATGGCCACCGACCCAGTGCACGGTGATGCCCGGAGCGATTTCGCGCACCCCGTCATGGAAACATACGCGCCCTTCGAAGACCCGTTTCACCATGGTCTGAACATCGCTCAGTTCAAAGGTATGGTTCAGGGCATGGTGGCACATGCAGGGGCCTGTAGCATATGCCATTTCGCGCTCTTGCAGATGATATTTCGCCTGCGGGAACAGCTCGTGATTCCCGCAGTGATCGTAATGCATGTGAGTGATAACCACATCGCTGACGGCGTTGGGGTCTACCCCGGCCGCTTTCAGGCCGTCCGCCACCGGGCGCCATACTTTGCGGTTGCGCATGGTGGCGGTGGCTTCGTCAAATCCGGTGTCGATCACGAAAGTTCCGGCTTCGCCTTTTACCACCCAAACGAAAAAGTCGAGCGGCATCGGTCCGTCATGAGGGTCGTGGCCAATGAAGTTGTCGGACCGCTTGCGGTCCATCGAAGCATATTTGATCGCGTGGATTTCGTATTCGGACATGGTCTTTCCCCCGGTGTCAGTCGTCTTGTTCCTGACGCCATTTGATCAGGCGCGCTATACCCTCTTCGATATCGACCTGCGGTTTCCAGCCCATCATGCGCTCGGCCTTTTCGATGGAGAAATCCAAAGATGCCGAGGTCGTGACGCGCACGGCGCCTTCCTTGTCTTTATAGACGGGCTTGATGTCGGACCCGACGATCTTGGCCACGATCTCGAACAGGCGATTGAGATTGGTCGCGGTTCCGGAGGCGATGTTGATAGCTTCGGCCGTCACGTTGCTTTCCATGGCCGCAAGGTTGGCGCGGGCCACATCCGAGACATGCACGTAGTCATGCACTTCGCTGCCATCGCCCGGAATTTGCGGTGCTTCGCCCGCCATCAGCTTGTCGTAGGTTTCGATGATGTAAAGCGCGTTCACGCCTCGGTAGTGCTGACGTTCGCCGTAAACGGTCGCGTAGCGCAGCGAAACGGACTCCACGCCGTATTTGTCCGAATAAAGCCGACCGAGCTGCTCGCCGATAATCTTGGTGCTACCGTACAGCACTCCGGGAGGTGTCATTGTGTGGAAACGGAAGGGGCGTTCTTCGTCGATGGTGCCCGGTTCGGGATCGCCGTAGGTGGCCACGGAAGACGAGAAGATGACCTTTTTAACGCCACGATACCGCGCCGCTTCTAACACGTTCACATGGCCAAGCGCGTTCACCGTCAGACCTAGCGCCGGATTGGCGGCGAAGGGCAGAGTGAGAAAACCGGCGATCGCAAAGATGCCATCAACGCCGTCAAGCGCGTCATAAAGTTCGTTGATCCGGGTGATGTCGCCGCGCACCAGGCGTACGCGATCATCGGTCAGGATATGTGAAATCATATCGGTGGAGCCGAGCGAGTAGTTATCGAAGAGGATGACCTCTTTTGCACCGGCTTCGAGCAACTGTTCCGTTACATGCGAACCGATGAGGCTGATGCCACCGGTCACCATGAAACATCCGTTTTTGATCTCCATGTATGTCTTCCTTCTCTAGTGGATCAGTTCTTGATGGCGAACGGGTCGCGGGCCTGATCCGAATAATCAATCATGACGTTCTTTATGGAGGTGAACTCCATGATGCCTTGTTCGCCGCGTTCCCGGCCAAAGCCGCTTTCCTTGGTTCCGCCGAAAGGTGCCTGTGCGGCGACCACGCGATACGTGTTCACCCAAACCACGCCGGATTTCATTTTCGGGACAAGGCGCATGGCGCGGGAAATGTCGCGGGTCCAGATTCCGGCAGCGAGGCCGAAAGGAATGTCATTGGCAATTTGCACCGCTTCTTCTTCGGTGTCGAAGGGCAGTATGGAAAGAACGGGGCCAAAGATTTCGGACTGTGCGATATCCATGCTGTTTTCGACATCAGCAAAGATGGTTGGCTGCACGAAGAGGCCATTGCCCAAGTGGTCGCCGGTGGCTGCTCCGCCGCCCGTCACCAGCCGCGCACCAGCCGATTTCGCGGCTTCGATGGAGGCGATGATCCGATCGAACTGTGGTTTGTTGGCTACCGTCCCCATTTCAGAATCATGATCCAGCGGATCGCCCAGGCGGATCTCTTCGGCACGGGCGGCAAGCCGTGATACGATCTCATCATAGAGGCCGCGTTGCACCAGCAGACGTGATCCCGCGACGCAGGTTTGGCCGGTCGCGCCGAATATGCCCGCCAATGCGCCTATGGTTGCGGCTTCCGGGTCGGCATCGTCAAAAATGATGTTAGGGGATTTCCCGCCGAGCTCCAGCGTCACGGGTTTCAGGTGTTCACCGGCGGTGGCCGCAATCTTGCGTCCGACGACGGGACTGCCGGTAAAGCTGACTTTGGAGATGCCGGGATGGGTAACAATGGCGGCACCTGTCGGGCCCGCGCCTGTCACCACATTCACCACCCCGGCGGGCAGCTCCGCTTTTTCAAAGAGTTTGCACAGTTCCAGGGTTGAGACCGAGGCATGCTCGGAAGGTTTCACAATCACGGTATTTCCGGCGGCAAGGGCTGCGGGCAATTTGTTGCACAAAAGCGTAATCGGAGAGTTCCAGGCGGTGATCAGGCCGACGACGCCGTAGGGTTCGCGCGTCGTGTAATCAAGGACAGAGGGGCTATCGAGTGGGATCGTGCTGCCGAAAAGCTTGTCGGCATAGCCCGCGTAGAAGCGAAACAGACGAGCGGCAAAGAGCATCTGGGATTCGGTTTCACGGATCACCTTGCCATTGTCGGTGCTTTCAAAAACCGCCATGTTTTTGGCGTTTTCGGTGATGATATCCGCGATATTGTTCAGGATCCTGGCGCGAGTCGCACCGTTGGTTGCGGCCCAGCCCACTTGCGCGGTTGTTGCGGCCGTCACGGCATGATCTACATCGGCTGCATCCGCTTCGCTTACACGTGCCCAGCATTCACCAGTGAAAGGGTTTACTGCGTCGAACAGTTTTCCCGCCTTTGGCGCGACCCACGAGCCGCCGATATACAGACCATATTCGACCATAATCTCCTCCTTCTTTGTGTCGGCAACTTGGATTTAAAAACGATTAGTGTCAACAGTTGACTTTCAACATGGAGCCTGTCATTTGTTAAGTGTCAACAGTTGACGTGAGCGGGAATCATGTGCCACAAAACTGTCAGCGCACGTTGGGAGGCGTGCGACATCCAATAAGGAGGAATACCGTGAAACTTTCAGCATTGGCCTTTGGCGCTTCTGCCCTTGCTATGGCGTCTGCCGCGTCCGCAGATACCATGACCGTCGGTCTTGTCGGTCCCCTCTCAGGCGGTGCTGCCGCCTGGGGTTCTGCCATGAAGGCCGCAATCGAATTTGCCGCCGAAGATATCAACGCCGCTGGTGGCCTTGAGGTTGGCGGAAAAACATACACGATTGATATCGCGGCCTACGACAGCCATTACAATCCGAACGATGCGCTTACCGCAGTCAATCGTCTGGTGTTCGAAGACGAAGCCGCGTTCATCGTGGGCCCGCTTGGCTCTGCGCCATTGGCCGCGTTGGTGCCGACGACCACAGAAAACAAGAAGATTACAATCACCGCTGGCTTTACACCGGTCGCCGCGGCCCCGGAATACCCCTATAGCTTCCGGGCGGTTCTGCCGACGGAGGTTTACGCAAAGCCGCAAATCAATTGGGTGGTGAAGTCTCTTGGTGCGGAAAAGATCGGCTCGCTGTTCCCGAACGACGAGACCGGTCAGGCGATGTCGAATGACATCTCTTCGGCTTATGAGGCCGCCGGGGCCGATGCATCGGCCGTGGAATTCTACGAACGTGGCCGCGTCGACTTTGTTCCGCTCCTGACCCGCCTTCTTGCACAGGGCATTGATACGTTCGAGCTGGACGGCAGCCCGCCGCAGACCGCCGGTCTTCTGGTGCGTCAGCTGCGCGAGTTGGGTTTCGAAGGCAATATCGTCCGGACCGGCGGTGACGCCACGAATGATATTCTGGCCGTGGCCGGGCCGGATGCATCCGAGGGGCTTTATGTCCACATGGAATTCGATGGGGGACTGGATTCCGTTCAGGACTATCAGGCGCGATATATTGAAGCCTACGGTGGTACGATGAATGCCTTCAGCCCGCTGTTTTACTCGAACATCAACATGGTGTTCGAAGCGATGAAAGCGGCTGGCACGATTTCCGACGCTGATGCCATCGTCGCCGAAATGGCCAAGATCAGCGGCTACGAGGGCCCGGCTGGCGAGGTCAGCTGGATCGGTGAGGATTTCTGGGGAACAAAACGCCAGCAATTCGTGCCGTATGCGATTGGCAAGGTGACCGGCGGCAAGCCCGAAGTGGTTGCCACCTGTACCGTCGACGCATGTGAGTGACACTGACATGCAGCGGTGCCCCTGGGGCGCCGCTGCACACAGTCACAGGAAGACTTTAAATGGATATTACGACTCTCCTGGTGCAGTCTGGGGTAAACGGGTTGGTCATCGGCATGATGTATGCCCTGATGGCCATCGGCTTCACGTTGGTCTTCGGGATCATGCGGATCGTGAACTTTGCCCATGGCGAGTTCTACATGGCTGGCGCGTTCATCGCATTTTTCACCTATGCGCAATGGGAGCTGCCTTTTGTCGCGACGATCCTGATCGCCATCGCCGTTGTCGGCATTGCCGGTGCCATCATCGAATGGGTGCTCATCCGGCCGCTCCGCACCGATGAATTGACCGGGATGATCGCGACACTCGGTATTTCGGTGGTGCTGCAAAACAGCGCGCTGATGTTCTTTGGCGCTTCGCCACGTCCGATGCCCGAGGTCGTGTCGGGCCTGGTGCGAATGGGCCCGGTGGTCTTCTCGTGGTCGCGCGTTTTCGTGATCGTTGCCGCCGCGTTCGTGGTCGGGATTTTCTGGCTCTTCATGCAGAAATCAAAAACGGGCCGCGCAATGCGAGCGGTTGCGCAAGACCAGGAAGCGGCCCTGATCCAGGGTATAGATGTCGGGCGCATATATCCCTTTGCCTTTGGGTTGAGCGTAGCGCTCGCTGCAGTCGCCGGCGCACTGATGGCACCTGTCTTTTCGGTCTCCCCCTTCGTGGGCACCGCACCGATGCTGAAGGCCTTTATCGTTGTAATCCTTGGCGGCCTCGGATCGGTCCCCGGTGCCCTGCTTGGTGGGCTGCTTCTCGGCATGATCGAAAGCTATGGTGCGACCTTCCTTGGGTCGGTTGTCGCCGACATGCTGGAACTCGGCCTCGTCATTGCAATTCTTCTGGTCCGCCCCTCCGGCCTTATGGGTAAAAAGGAAGCTTAAGTGACTATTCTGAATGAAAACGCACCTGACGCAGAGAACGTCGGCCGTTCTGTCTGGTTTCGCATTGCCCTGATTGCTGTTGCCTGTGCGGTTGCGGCGTTTATTCCGGGGCTTCTTCCAAACCTCTTCTACGTTCACATCGTGAACCTGACGCTTCTGAGTGGCATCTTCGCCCTGAGCCTTTGGGTCATCTATTCGGTCGGACAATTGTCGTTGTGCCATGCCGCATTCGCCGGGTTGGGAGCCTATATTTCGGCGATCATTTCGATGAGATTGAACATTCCGCCCGCTTTGTCGCTGGTATTGTCCACGCTGGCCACCGCGGCACTTGCGGCGGCTCTGGGTGCCGTGATTCTGCGGCTGCGTGGCGTCTACTTTGTGCTTGTGACCTTCTTGTTCGGGCAGATGTTCACGCTGCTTGCGCTGAACTGGGCCGGCATGACCAACGGAGCCAACGGCCTTATCGGAATCAAGGCAGTCACGCTTTTCGGTATCAGCTTCGGTCCGCGTCCGATGTTCTTTTACCTGGCGTTCGCGATGTTCCTGATGGTTTTGGTCTTCGTCTGGGCATTGAACCGTTCGACATTTGGACGGGCGTTCAATTCGATCGAACAGAATATCAATCTGGCGGAAACCTGCGGCATCGACACGGCGCGATATCAGGTCATCGCGTTCGCCATCGGGTCCGGCATCGCCGGTCTCGGCGGCGCCCTGATGGCGCATTACATCCGCTTCATCTCGCCCGATACCTTCACCTTTCACAATTCGGTGGCCTATATCACCATGCTTGTCGTCGGAGGGCGGTCGCTGTTCTGGGGCGCTGTTCTGGGCGCCGCCTTCCTGACACCATTGCCGGAATTCCTGCGCGATTTCGAAGGGCTTCAGCACATTATCTATGGCGCGATCATGATCGTGGTGCTGAGGGTCATGCCCGGTGGTTTGATCTCTCTGCCACGTACACTCGCGCGGATCGGGGGAGCAAAATGAGCACGCTTCTCAATGTCAAGAACATGAGCAAACGGTTCGGCGGATTGCACGCGATCAAGGACATGTCGTTTTCCGTGGAAGAGGGCGAGGTCGTGGGGCTTATCGGTCCGAACGGCGCGGGTAAGACCACCTGCTTCAACGTGGTGAGCGGCACAAGTCCGGCGAGCGGCGGGTCGATCACCTTCGAAGGGGAGAATCTCATCGGTAAACGGACCTGCGATATCGTGCAGATGGGTCTGGCCCGGACGTATCAGGCGACGAGCGTCTTTCCGCAGTCGACCGTGCTTGAAAACGTGGTGCGCGGGGCGTTCGTGCGCAGCAAGGACAGCTTCCTTGGTTCGCTGATGGGCACTGCGGCGTCGCAACGGGCACAGGCCGAAACAAAGGCGGAATGCCTGGAAATCCTGAAGCAGGTCGGCATTGATCATGTGCACGGAGAGCTTGCCGATTCCTTACCCTATGGTTACCAGCGCCGACTTGGCGTCGCGGTGGCGCTTGCGTCGAAACCCAAGCTTATCATGATGGATGAACCGGCGGCTGGCCTGAACCCCGAGGAATCCATGGATATGGGCAAACTGATCCGGGGCATTCATGAGAGCGGCCAGGCCAGTGTGCTGATCGTCGAGCATGACATGCGTCTGGTGATGGGTATCTGTGACCGCATCATCGTGCTGGACCATGGGGAACTGATCGCCGCCGGTACGCCCGAAGAAATCCGGGACAATCCCAAAGTAATCGAAGCCTATTTGGGCACGGAGGCGGTATCATGACCAGCCTGACTGTTGAAAACATCAATGTATATTATGGTGTGCGCGCGGCTTTGCGTGACGTATCGCTGGAAGTCGGAGAAGCCGAGATCGTCGCGTTGATCGGCTCCAACGGGGCGGGCAAGACCACGACACTACGGGCCATCATGGGGCTGACCCCGCCAAAATCCGGCCGGATTATATTTGGCTCCCGACAGATTTCGGGTCTGGCGCCGCCGTCGGTCGTGGGACTCGGGATTACATTGTCGCCGGAAGGGCGTCGTGTTTTCCCGCAAATGTCGGTGGAAGAAAACCTGCAACTTGGCGCTTACCTCAAATCCGACAAGGACGAAATCTCCAGGACTATGGAGCGGGTTTATGGCTATTTCCCGCGTCTGCTGGAGCGTCGCACGCAGGCCGCCGGGTCCATGTCCGGGGGTGAGCAGCAAATGCTGGCCATCGGGCGTGCGCTCATGGCCCGGCCCAAGCTGTTGTTGCTTGACGAACCTTCGCTCGGTCTTGCGCCGATCCGGGTGCAGGAGATTGGCAAGATCATCGAGGAAATCAACCGCGAGGAGGGTATCTCGATCATTCTGGTGGAGCAGAATGCCAACATGGCGTTGCGCCTTTGCCAGCGTGCTTATGTCATCGAAAGCGGGGCAATCAGCCTGAGCGGCACCGGTGCAGAGTTGGCGGCCAGCGAACACGTGCGTCGAGCGTATCTGGGCGGCTGAGCGAAATCGAATTTTCAGCGTGAAACCCCGCCGCTGCGCGGGATGAAACGCCGTGCAACTTGAGGCCGTTTTGGGCGGCAACTGACTGAAGGAGAAAAGGAAATGAGTGAATACGATGTGATCGTCGTGGGATGCGGCAACGCTGCGCTTTGTGCCGCCATGTCGGCGCATGAGAACGGGGCCAAAACCCTGGTCCTGGAACGTGCACCAGAAGACGAAAAAGGCGGCAACTCCTATTTTACCGCCGGCGGCTTCCGATTTGCCCATGAAGGTCTGGAGGATGTCAGCAAGGACATCCTGACCGACTTGTCCGACAGTGAGCGGGATATGATCGTTCTGCCATCGCATAGCCGCGAATTTTTCATGGATCAGATGCGCGAAGTGACGCGCTATCAATGTGACGAAGACTTGGCCAACCTCTTGGTGGATCGCTCACGTATGACGATGGGTTGGTTGCGCAGCCATAATATCCGCTTCGTGCCGATGTTTGGACGCCAGTCCTTTCTGGTGGATGGCAAACACCATTTCTACGGCGGCGTGAATATCGAAGCCGTCGGCGGTGGTGCCGGCCTGGTTGAAGCTGAATTGGCGGAAGCCGAAAAACTGGGTATCGAGATTCGCTACGGCACCGCCGCTATTGGGTTGCTCCAGTCAGCAGACCGCACCGTGACCGGCGTCAAAATCCGCACCAGGGAAGGTTATGGTGAAATCACCTCCAAGGCCGTGATCATCGCCAGCGGTGGCTTTGAATCCAACCCGGAGATGCGCGTGCGTTACCTGGGTGTTGGCTGGGATCTCTGCCGTGTGCGCGGTACTCGCCACAATATGGGCGAAGGTATCAAAATGGCGCTTGAGATCGGCGCGAAACCCTATGGCAACTGGTCGTCCTGCCACGCTTGTGAATGGGATATCTCGGCGCCACCCTATGGTGACCGGTGGATTCTCGACAATTTCCAGAAGCACTCCTATCCGTTGGGCATCATGGTCAATACCGACTGTGAACGCTTTGTCGACGAGGGCGCGGATTACCGTAACCTGACTTACGCCAAATACGGCCGGGAAATCATGGCCCAGCCGAACCGCACCGCGATCCAGATCTTCGACCAGCAGACCGTTGACAAGCTGCGTGACGAATACCGCATCCGCGAAGTCACCAAAGCCGAGTCCGACACGATCGAAGGGCTGGCCGAGCAGCTGGATCTCGATCCCGAAAAGCTGGCCGCGACGGTCAAAGAATACAACGATGCCTGTCAGGGTGGAGACTACAATCCGGCAATCCTGGACGGTGTTGCGACCCAAGGGATTGAGCCGCCGAAAAGCAACTGGGCGCTGCCGATCAACAAGCCGCCTTACGTGGCCTATGTCTGCACGACCGGCATCACCTTTACCTTCGGTGGTCTCCAAATCAACACCAAGGGCGAAGTGCAGGACATGACCGATCAGTCCATCCCCGGACTCTACGCCGCCGGGGAGCTTGTCGGTGGTCTGTTTTATGAAAACTATCCGGGTGGAACGGGCCTTATGTCGGGCTCGGTCTTCGGCAAACTCGCAGGCGAAAGCGCGGCGGATTACGTGTCCTGATCCGGCACTCAAAAACGATTGCAGGCCCGCCCTATGGGCGGGCCAGAGTTATTGAAAATTTCCGTGCCCTAGCTGTCTCCGACAAGGCTATTCAACAGCATCGCATGCTGCTCTGCTTTGTCGCTCACGCGATACAAGGGGCCTGCAACTGTCACGGCAAAGACGCGATGCCCTTCAACAAACGGCACCGCAACACCACCCAGATCGGGCGAGTAATGAGATGCGGACTGAAACCAGCCGCGGCGACGGCCGGCCTCGATCTGAGCAACGACCTCGTCGGCATTCATCGGTGTGTTCTCGCCATATTTTTCATAGTTAACTTTGCGCAGAAGAACGCCCAGATCATGTTCCGAGAGTTGCGATAGCAGCGCCTGACCGGATGCCGTGGCATGGATCGGAACACGTTTTCCCGGTGTTGCTGCATAGCGAATACTCGCCGGGGATTCGACTACGTCCAGAAACACTGCGAACATTCCGCTGGCGGCCGAGATGCATACTGTTTCGCCTGTTTTCGCCGCCAGTGTCGACATGGCCTGAAGCAGGTGATCAGGAATCGGTTCCCCTTCGGTGAAGGCATTGGCGATCTGGAGCCATCGCGGCGTTGGATAATACCCCGATCGCGCCTGCGGTTCATAGAGATAGCCGTTTTCAATCAATGTCGAGAGAATGTTGAAGGCGCTGGAGCGGGGCCAGCCAAAGTGCGCGACCACATCCGCAAGGGTGGCCGGACTTTTTCGTTTTGCGGCTTGATCTCTATGAGGATGATCGCTGGCGCGACAATCCGTTGATCCAGAAATACGAAACCGAGATCGAACTAATGCGCGAACTGGTGACAGACGAATCCATCACTGTCACGTCGATCGATACGCAAGGTCCGGCGCCCGATGTGCGGCCGGGCAAGGTCTTCGAGTCCTTCGTCTTGCCGGAGATGTTGCAGAACAAGATCCTGCGCGGTGAAGCCTCGGGAGATGCCGTGAGCATGGCCGCCGACAAGATGCGCAAGCTCATCGCCTGACCCAACGCGGGGCGTGTGTGCGTCGCGCGCACCGTGCCCCGCGACCGTACTGTCCTCTTAGGGAGGTTTCCTTATGACGCGCTGGTTGCTACCCGGGTTTCTTACCGTCGGTGTTCTGACGACGCTGATCCTCATCGTGGGGCCCGCGCTCTATGCGGTGTCGCTCAGCTTTTACGACATGCCGTCGCTTACATCCGATCCGGTCTGGATCGGCTTCCAGAAATACAGCGCTTTGCTGGTCAGCGGAGAATTTTGGAACGCGCTTTGGAATGGCGTCGTCTATGCCGGATTTGCGATCATGCTGCAGGTCATTCTGGGCATCGGTTTCGCGCTGCTGCTCAACCAGCCGTTCCGGGGGCGGGCCGTTTTGCGGGGCGTGGCTTTCCTGCCCTACCTGTTGCCGACGGTCGTTGCCGTGCTGACATTCAAATGGATGGTCGATGGCTCCCTCGGTATCGTGACCGTTCTCATGGACGAACTCGGGCTGCCGCCGATTTACTGGTTCGAGACCGAAACTGCATCCATGGTTTCGGTTATTGCGATCTCGGTCTGGCTTTGGACGCCATTCGTCACCACCACGTTCCTGGCTGGCCTGCAAACTGTTCCTTCGCAGCTCTACGAGGCAGCACGGGTTGATGGCGCCGGGCCCGTGCGCCGGTTTTTCCACGTTACCTTGCCGTCGTTGCGTCCGATCCTGACAGTCATCATCTTGTTGCGCGGCGTCTGGATGTTCAACAAGTTCGACGTGATCTGGCTAACCACGAAGGGTGGCCCACTGGGAGCAACCGAACACCTGCCGGTGTTGTCCTATCGTGAGGCCTTCTCGCTCTATGACATCGGTAGCGGCGCGGCTGTCGCGACACTTTCTTTCCTGGTGCTGATGGTCGCCGTGACTCTCTATTTCCGCATCTTTCCGATGGAGGACGCCAAATGAAGCGACCATTTGCGCAACAGCGCCTGGTCAAGCGCGTGGCGCTCTATGCCGGCGTGCTGATCCTGACAGTGTACAGCGCTTTCCCAATCTACTGGATGGTGGTTTCGTCGCTGCGGCCGACGCAGGAGATGCTTCTAAATCCAACGCTCGTTCCGCGCACCCTGACGCTGGAGTATTACTACAGCCTGCTCGCACAAACCGACTATCCGCGACAGTTTCTCAATAGCCTTATTGTCGCATTAAGTACTGTCGCCCTGACGATGGTCCTGTCGATCATGATTGCCTACGGGGTGACCCGGCAGCGCATCCGGGGCAAGCAGATGATCATCGCGGGAATGCTATACGCTTATATGTTTGCCCCGTTGCTGATGGCAATTCCGCTCTATGCGATGTTCGCGGCCATAGGCCTCAACGATACTCTGATGTCGCTGGTTATCTCGCACCTCACGATCACCATGCCGTTGGGTGTCTGGTTCCTGTGGGGGTTTTTCAAGACCATGCCGTTCGAGTTGGAAGAGGCAGCGATGGTTGACGGATGCACCCGGTTGGGAGCCTTCTTGCGCGTGGTGCTTCCGTTGTCCGTGCCGGGGCTCGTTACCGTGGCAATCTTCTCCTTTCTGCTGTCCTAGACGGATTACACCTTTGCGCTCGTGATGATCGGGTACGACGCCAACAAGACAGTACCGCTGGGACTCGCCTCGATGATCGGTGCTTTCGATCTGCGTTGGGGCGATGTCATGGCTGGCTCGACGCTGATCGCCATGCCGTTGTTCGTCGCGTTCACGTTGCTCTCGCGGTACTTCGTGCAAGGTCTGACCGCGGGTGCTGTTAAAGGATAATTCCAATGACTATGCGAATACTGGGTGCTCCCCAGAGATATGTGCAGGGCCCCGGCGCGATTGACCGGTTGGCTGAAGAGGTTGCGTTCGTAAGCAGAGGTCCCGCAGCGGTGATCGTTGACCCGGTCGCGTTCGATTTGCTTGGAGAGCGGATTTCAAAGCAGTTGCCGGAGGCGCGTCTTCTCGCTTTTGGCGGTGAGTGCACCGATGCCGAAATCCGGGCGAGGGCCGAGGAGATTGGGGATTCCGGCATCGTGCTGGGGATCGGAGGCGGCAAGGCAATCGACATGGCCAAGGGGGCCGCGATCATGTGTGACCTGCCGGTGGGCATTGTGCCGACCATTGCATCGAATGACAGCCCGACGAGTCATATTGCCGTCGTCTACACACCCGATCACGCAGTCGAAGGTGTGCGTCACATGAAGACCAACCCAGCCATGGTGCTGGTCGATACCGAGATTATCGCCGGAGCCCCAAGGCGCTTCCTCGCGGCTGGCATTGGGGATGCCATGTCAAAGCCCTATGAATTGGCCGGAGCGCTCGAAGGTGGCGGCACCAATTTCTTTGGGGGCACACCGACGGAGTTGACCAAGGCGATTGTCGAACGCGCACGGGACATTCTGATCGCGGATGCCGAAGCCGCGATGAAATCGACAACCCCGAATGCGGCTTTCGAACGCGTGGTCGAGGCAACGATCCTGCTTAGTGGCCTGGCTTTTGAAAGCGGCGGGCTTTCGGTCGCGCATTCCATGGTGCGCGGGTTTTCGGTGATGCCGCAGCTCTCGGGCCTTCTGCACGGCGAGATGGTTGCGCTCGGGACGCTGACGCAGCTTGCGGCAGGGCAGGGGAGTGAGGCCGAGATAGCCGAATTGATCGGGTTTTTCGACCGGCTGGGACTTCCCACATCGTTCGCTGACAAGGACGTGAGCAGTGATGAGGATTTTCAGAGAATTGCAGAAGTGTCGCTCGGGGCACCCTATGCCTCGAATTACATGCGCCCTTTGAATGCAGAGCATCTCGTCGCCGCCATGCGCAGCCTTGATCGGACGCACGCGTTATGATGGGGGCGATGAAGGCGGTCGTGACCGGTGGTGGAACGGGTATCGGACTGGCGGTCACGTCACTTCTGGCCGAACGTGGCTGGCACGTGCTCGCGATCGGGCTCGAACGGGACGATAATTTCCCCGATAATGCCGATTTCGCCGAGGTGGATGTCACGAATGAAGGGGCTCTCGGAGCGCTTTAGGGGGACATAGACCGGTTGCACGGGCTCGTGACTTGCGCAGGTATCATCCGATATGATGAGGAATGGTCGCCGGACGTGTTCGAGAAGGTGATGTCGGTCAATGTCACGGGCGCATTGGTGGTCGGGCGTGCGGCCTTGCCGGCGCTTGAGCGCGCGGGCGGTGCTGTTGTCAATATCGCCTCCATGTGGAGCTGGTTCGGAAATCCGGTTGCCCCGGCATACGGCGCGAGCAAGGGCGCCGTGGCGGCGCTTACCAGATCACAGGCGGTTTCCTGGGGTGCGCGCGGCGTGCGGGTGAATGCCGTGGCGCCCGGCTGGGTGAAAACACGCATATCGGAGGGAGCGCGCAGCGATATTTCGCGAAAGAGCAAGATCGACGTGCGTATCCCCTTGGGCCGGTGGGCGGAAACAAAGGAAATCGCCCATGTTGTTGCCTTCTTGTTGTCTGCTGAGGCGGGTTATGTCCATGGTGCAATCGTTCCGGTGGATGGTGGCTATCATGCCGCTTGATGGCTTGAGGGCGGTGTCGGAACATTCAGGCCCCCAGGCGACGAAGGCCGGACCAGTTCCAGCTTTTTTAACGACCCATGAACTGACCGCTACCTTACGCAAGGGCGGCGCTACGCGGTGCATCGATCAGCATCGACATAAGAACGTGTTGTTTCGACCTATTCTTCCGGTGTCAGACCCACGGCCTCGATTCCGGCGACGGCGGCGATTACGTCGTTGTCGGAGGTGTCTCCAGTGACGCCCACGGCGCCCATGATGTTGCCGCGCTGGTCGCGCACGAGAACCCCACCCGGCACGGGCACGACCTGCCCGCCGTAGACGCCGTTCACGGCGGCCATGAAATAAGCCTGCTGTTCGGCGCGGGCCATCTGTGCGCGACCGGCCATGCCCAGCATGATCGCACCGTAAGCCTTGCCCTGGGCGATGCCGAAGCGGCCCGGAGCGGCACCGTCCTCGCGTTCGAAGGCCTTCACGTGGCCGCCAGTGTCCAGCACCACGACGGAAAGCGGCTTGAAACCTTCCTCGCGGCCTTTGGCCAGGGCCTTGCGGATGATCGAGCGGGCGCGATTGAGCGAGAGTTCTGCCATTATGTGCTCCTGTCAGGTTGAATTATGACGCCTGCGCGGCTTTGAGTTCCAGACGGCGGCGGTGCAACACGGGCTCGGTATAGCCCGAAGGCTGCTCGCGGCCCTTGAAGACCAGATCGCAGGCCGCCTGGAAGGCGATACCGTCAAATCCGGGCGCCATGGGCCGATAGCCGGGATCGCCGGCGTTCTGCCGATCCACCACTTGCGCCATCTTCTGCATTGCGGCCATGACCTCATTGTCGCTGATCACGCCGTGGTGCAGCCAGTTGGCGATATGCTGAGAACTGATGCGGCAGGTTGCGCGATCTTCCATCAGGCCCACATCGTTGATGTCGGGCACCTTCGAGCAGCCGACCCCCTGATCGATCCAGCGCACGACATAGCCAAGGATGCCCTGGGCGTTGTTCTCGACTTCTTTCACGATCTGCTCTTTCGACCATTTCCGGTAACTGGCCGTGGGAATATCGAGAAGCGTGTCGACAAAGGCGCGCCGCCCACCGGCCCTGAGCCTGTCCTGAACGGCAAAGACATCGACCTTGTGATAATGCAGCGCATGCAGCGTGGCCGCCGTGGGCGAGGGGACCCAGGCGCAGTTGGCGCCGGATTTCGGGTGTTCGATCTTTTGCTCCAGCATGGCGGCCATCATGTCGGGCATGGCCCACATGCCCTTACCGATCTGCGCCTTGCCCGAAAGCCCGCATTCCAGGCCGATATCGACATTCTGATTTTCATAACCGCTGATCCATGCCTTGCGCTTGATGAAATCCTTGCGGCTGAACGGGCCGGCTTCCATGCTGGTGTGGATCTCGTCGCCCGTCCGGTCGAGGAAGCCGGTGTTGATGAAGGCCGCGCGATGCCTGGCGGCGCGGATGCATTCCTTGAGGTTGACGGATGTGCGGCGCTCTTCGTCCATCACGCCGATCTTCACGGTGTATTGCGGCAGGCCGAGGAACTCTTCCACCCGCGTGAAAATCTCGTCGGTAAAAGCCACTTCCTCGGGGCCGTGCATCTTGGGCTTCACGATATAAATCGAGCCATGCACCGAATTGCCGCTGTCGCGCCTGAGGTCGTGCATGCCGATCAGCGTGGTGATCGCGGCATCCATCAGACCCTCGGGAATTTCATTGCCCTGCGCGTCCAGAATGGCGGGGTTGGTCATCAGGTGGCCCACATTGCGCACCCACATCAATGCCCGGCCCTTGAGGGTCAGATCGCTGCCATCGGGCGCGGTATAGTGACGGTCCCCGTTCAGGCGGCGGGTAACTGTCTTGCCGCCCTTGTCGAGCGTCGCCTCAAGATTGCCCTGCATCAGGCCCAGCCAGTTGGCATAGGCCTGAACCTTGTCCTCGGCATCGACACAGGCGACGGAATCCTCGCAGTCCATGATGGCCGAGACGGCGCTTTCGATCTGCACATCGGCCAGAAGTGCCTGATCGCGGCAGCCGATGAAATGCGCGCGGTCGAAGATCAGTTCGACATGCAGGCCGTGGTTGCGCAGCAGGATGGCATCGGGGGCCTTGGGGTTCCCGCGATAGCCCACGAATTTTTCAGGCTCGGCCAAGGGGCAATCGTCTACCAGAAGCACCCCGCCCTGGACGTAGTAGCGGCGCACATCGGCATGGCTGGTCCCCTCCAGAGGGAAGGCCTCGTCCAGGAACACCCGCGCGCGGGCCACCACGCGCGCGCCCCGGCCCCGGTCATAGCCGCCCCTGGGCGGGGTCGTGCCCATCGCGTCGGTGCCGTAAAGGCAGTCATACAGGCTTCCCCAGCGGGCGTTCGCGGCATTGAGCGCATATCGCGCATTGGTGATCGGCACCACGAGTTGCGGCCCCGGCACAAGCGCGATCTCGGGGTCCACATTCGATGTCCCGATCTCGAAATCCGGGCCTTCCCCGACCAGATAGCCGATATCGCTGAGGAACTGTTTATAGGCCTCGTGGTCATGCGCCTGATTGCGGTGGCGGATGTGCCAATCGTCGATTTGATCCTGCAATTCCTGACGCCGCTCAAGGAAGGCCTTGTTCTTCGGAGCCATTTCCTCGACGAGCGCGGCAAAGCCCGACCAGAAATCATCAGCCGACACATCCGTGCCCGGCAGCGCTTGCTCATCTATAAAGCGGGCCAGTGGCCCGGCCACCTGAAGGCTGTGCTTTTCGATGCGTTGCGCCATGTCGGAGTCCTCCATTGCTGGTCTGGTCAGGCATACATTTGTATGCTGATTTCCCCGATATCTAACCCCAGAGTTTCCGATCGGCAACAAAATTGGTTAAAACTTATTACCAATGTATCGAGTAGGGGAATTGGAACAGGGCGGCCACTTTGGCGACCGCCCTGTTCTGTCGTGAGTGGTAGCGTCCCCGTTCAGGACGTGATCGCAGTCGGAGCGACGACTTGTTCCATCAGATCGTTGTTCCATTCGCCCTCGACCGAGATATACGCCGTCGCGCCAAGATTTACCGCCTCGATCAGGTTGTGGTTCACGTAGGCGTAGATACCGGGTTGCAGGAACTCATAGATTGCCGCCGCCGCCGATCCTCCACGCACGAACCATGTTTCGAGATCGCGCAAGGGGGCATTGTTGAACTTGCCCTCTTCCCAGACGAGGTCGCCATGTCCGCCTATCAGATGCGGGCGCGAGTCGCGGTTGGCCTGACTGTGAATGAAAAGAACCTTCTCGCCCACCTTGGCGGTCAACGCCTTCTCGTCGGTCAGTGCGCCGACCGCGCCGTTGAAGACAACATGCGTCGGGATCAAGCCGTTCATCAGCGTTTCGGTTTCAGGGTAGCTTTCCCCGAGATCGGCAAATCGCTTGTAATCGCCGTTATCATCGCGCGGAATGTAGAAATCCTGTTCTCCGATGTAGTAGACGCGATCATAGGACACTCTCCTACCATTATGGTCCCTCAGCCCGTTGCGCGGCAGCACCATGACGGCGCCATTCATGCCCGAGACCACATGCCAGGGGATCATCGGGCCGCCCGGCGCACAGTGATAAACGAAGGTTCCGGGGCGTGTCGCTTTCCACCGCAGAACAGTCATTTCGCCCGGCGCGACATGGGTCAGCGCGCCACCGCCCATGGCTCCCGTGGCCGAATGGAAATCAATGTTGTGCGGCATCATGTTGCTCGCAGGGTTGATCAGTGTCAGTTCCACATAGTCGCCTTCATGCACCACCATGAGAGGGCCCGGCATGGAGCCGTCGAAGGTCATGGCCTGAACGTAGGCGTCATTGTCGATCTGCATTTCCTGTTCGACAATCGTCATGGTGAATTCGACAATCCGCGGCTCTTCGGGTGCCACCTGTTCGTGCGCGTGCGCAAAGGGCGGGCGCACCAACTCGCGCCTGATGCGCTTGAGGTTGGACAGGTCGAGAGGAACGGCGAGAGGCGTCATCGCCTCTTCGGCGCGGGTTGCGCGGGCCAGAAGCGGTGAGGCGGCTGCGCCAGCGACACCAAGCAGAGCGGCTCTTCGGGTAAGCATCAGGACACTCCTTTTCGTTCTCCGATGTTCTTGTGGGAAGACTAACGAAAAGGCGGCTGGCCTTCTTTGCGGATCAGCAATCTTCGATCCGGTTTTCGTGCCGGGGCCGACGATGTTTCGCCAACCCCGCAAGCAGCGTCATGCGCGGCCGGGGGCACGCGAGGGGCGGCGCGGCTGGACCCGTGGCTGAACGAGCCACGGCAGAAGCCGTCGCAGCGCCATGCCAAAGCCCAGGGTCCACAGCGCGGCGGCAAGGTGGATGCCGTCGATGCCGGGAAAGACATCGGACGACCCGGCGATCCGGGCCAGCGCCGCGCCGGCAATCGCCACGAAGGCGAGATTCAGGATTGGGCCCGAGACCAGTTCGCGCCCCGTGTGGCCGAGCGTCGCCCGCATCATCACGGCAAGTGTCATGCCTCCGATCGCCCCGATCCCCAGCAGGTGCGACGGTGTCGCCTGTTCCGCGAGCCCGAAAGCGGCCAGCGATGCGGCGGCAAGACCAAGCGGGATGAAGGCATAGGAGATGTGGAGCATGGTCAGCAGCGGCGATCCGAGCGTGAAAATACCCAACCAGCGCAGCAGGCGCAGGAGGTGCAGCCCTGCCGCAACGGCCAGCGCAATGCCCGTGACCTGAGTCTGAGGCGTGATTGTCCAAAGTACCAGAGCGCCCGCCCCCACGATCAACGAGACGGCATCGAATATACCGAAGGGCGCAGGCCGTCCCGGTGATCCCGTCCTAGCCAGCCAGTTGCGCGTAAAGCTCGGGGTGATCCGCCCGCCGATCAGGGTAATCAGAAAGACCAGCGTGGCGATCCCTGCACGTTCCGCGTAAGGGGCTGTGCCATATTGCATCGCCTCGACGTGATGCATCGCGTTTGCGCCCATGAGCAGCGTCACGGGGACAAGAACCTTGAGATTCCGCCAGTTGCGGCCAGCCACGATTTCCCTCGTAACCATCGCCGCCACGGCTGCCAGAAAGGCGACATCGACCCCCATGACGGCGGTCGGCGGCAGGCCCAGGACACCCGCACAGGCCAACCGGCCAAAGATCCAGAGCGCCAGAAGTGTCATCAAGGGCCAGCCACGGGTCGGCATACGGCCCGTCCAGTTTGGCACGGCGGTAAAGAGAAATCCCGCGACCACGGCGGCACCGTAACCGAACAGCATCTCATGTACGTGCCAGGAAACCGGCGCAAGATGTCCGTTCAGTGGGATCGAGCCGCGCCAGATCAACAGCCAGACCGGCACGACACCGAGGGCATAGGCCGTCGCGACAAGAAAGAATGGACGGAAGCCATACGAGAACAGCGCCGGGCCATCATACGCGGAACGGGTCATCACGGTCTCCTTCGGAAGGCAGATGGAAGAAGGGCGGCGCCACCTCCGGGCGCCGCCCTGTGAAACGGTCTACTTGACCTGTGCGAACAGTGCGTCGAAATGCTTGGCGGCTTTGCCGGGCTGTTTCTGGTCCTTGGCGTCGGCCAGGTTGCCGGCCTCTCCGACCTGGATCAGGGCCACCATGCCCATCCCGTAATGCGGGGTGCATTTCACACCGTATACGCCTTCGGCATCCACCTGCAGTTCGAACTCGGTGTTGTAGTCGGATTTGAAAGCCTCGACCCCGTCGGGAAGCATGCCGCCGATGGACTCGACATTATGGCCTTTGTCGGTCGGCACGAAGCGGATCGTGTCGCCGGGCTGCGCCTCGATAAAGTCGGGCTGGAATACCATCACCCCGGCTTCACCGCGGTTGAGCAGTTCGACCTCGAATGTCTCGGCAGCGGCGGTTGTCGCCATCAGGGCCAGCGCAGCGGTTGCCATCGCATATTTGAACATCGGATTTTCCTTTCCTGTTAATCCGGTTGTCATTGACGGTCCCGATATGCGATGCCTGACGTTCATGAACGTTGCCCTTTGACAAACTTCGGATCGTTTCGTGGCAAAGCTCGACGAAAGCCTTTTGACCGGATTGCCGCCCTTCAGCCAATTGGAGCGGCCACAGATACGCGCCATCCTCGACGAGGCGATCTCGCGCCGGTACGACGAAGGCAAGGCGATCTTCCGTGAAGGGTTCGACGCGGATCATTTCTTTCTTTTGCTCGACGGGTTCGTTCGCGTGTCGCGCGCCACGGAAACCGGCGAACAGGTGATCGTTCTGCACATCTCGCCCGGTCAGCTTTTCGGCATCGCACGGGCGCTTCAGCGCGAGACCTATCCGGCCACGGCGATTGCCGCCGCCGAGTCGATCGTCCTGAGCTGGCCCATGAGACTGTGGGGCCCGTTCATCGACAGCTATCCGAGCTTTGCCGCCGAAAGCTACAAGACCGTCGGTCTCCGGCTCGGCGAAATTCAGGCCTCGCTCACCGAAATGGCCACCAAGGCGGTCGAGCAGCGCGTGGCCGCCACGGTTCTGCGTATGGCGAACCAGAGCGGGCGCAAGACCGAAGACGGTATCGAGATCGCGTTCCCTATCACACGCGAGAACATCGCTGACATGACCGGAACGACACTGCACACGGTCAGTCGCCTGCTGTCGGGCTGGCAAAAGCAAGGGATCGTGAAATCGACCCGGAAACACGTCGTCGTGACGGACCCCCACCGGCTTGTGGTGCTCAGCCAAAGCAATAGCTAGGTCCGGATCGTCAATGCGTCTCCAAGGCAGCGCGGCGAAGTTCAGCGCGAAACGCTGCCTCGTCCAGGTTGTATTCTTCGCAGGCATCGATCACCGTATGGAACGGTGCGATGGGGCATCCCGGACACAGCATTCCATGATCGAGGAATGGCAACGACGCGCGTGGCCAATAACGGAAAAGCTCGGTCAACGGCAGATCGGGATCGTCTATGTCGGGGCGCTTCATATGTCTCTCCTGCATCATCCGCAGTCTGCGCCATCTCATGACGCATGACTTTGCGGGATCGCAAAGTCGGATCGGGATGGAACTGGCAATGTGTATCTATGAAACAGATGCAACGCCTCGAATCCCTCGGTCTCTTCGATGCCAGGGTGCCCCGCTACACCTCGTACCCGACCGCGCCGGTCTTCACCACGCAGACGGGCAGCCCGTTCCAGCAAGAGCAACTGTCCGGCCTCAACCCGGCCCAGCCGGTTTCGGTCTATATTCATATCCCGTTTTGTGAACGGCTCTGCTGGTTCTGCGCCTGCCGCACGCAGGGGACCAAAACGCTTGGCCCCGTGGAAAGCTACCTGGAAACATTGGAAAGCGAACTCGCCCTGATGCGTAACATCCTGCCGCAAGGCGTTCGGATGGGGCGCCTGCACTGGGGCGGGGGCACGCCGACGATCTTGCCCCCCGACATGATTCACCGTCTGGCCGGGGCCGTAAAAGCCGTCATTCCGCCAACCGATGACTGGGAATTCTCGGTCGAAATCGACCCGACCATGGTGGACCGCGCCAGGATCGCCGCGCTCGCCGACGAGGGGATGAACCGGGCCTCGATCGGGATTCAGGATTTCGACCCGCTTGTGCAGGCCTCGATCGGGCGCATTCAGCCCTTCGATGTCACGCGGACCTGTGTGAATGACCTGCGCGATGCGGGGATACGCTCGCTCAATGCCGATCTGGTCTACGGGTTGCCTCACCAGACCGAGGCACGCCTGGTCGATACGGTGCACAAAGTTCTGGACCTCGCCCCGGATCGGATCGCGTTGTTCGGCTATGCCCACGTGCCCTGGATGTCGAAACGGCAGAAGCTGATCGACGAACTGGCCCTGCCTGGCGAACGTGCCCGTTACGGACTGGCCGAAACCGCGGCGGAGCTGTTTACCGATGCCGGGTTCGCTGCCATCGGGATCGACCATTTCGCCCGCAGCGATGACGAACTGTGCCGCGCCGCCCGGTCCGGTCGGCTCCGGCGCAACTTTCAGGGCTATACCGCGGACGATTGCCCGGTGCTGATCGGGCTCGGTGCCTCGTCGATTTCGCGACTGCCGGGCGGCTATGTCCAGAACGCGCCCGCCACGGCCGCCTATGCGCAACGCATCGCGGCGGGTGAGCTGGCCGGATCGCGCGGCCATGTCCTGTCCGAGGACGACCGCCTGCGCGCCCGCGCGATAGAGATGCTGATGTGCGACTTGACGCTGAACATCCCGGCGCTTTCCTCCGAGTTCGGCCCCGACGCGGATCGCCTTCAACCGATCCACCGGCAGGTTGCGGCCCGGTTCGATGAGTTCGTCTCACTTGACGATGACGCCCTGTCGATACGGCAGGAGGGAAAGCCCCTGACCCGAATAATCGCCAGCGCCTACGACGCCTACAGCGATATTGGCGCGGTTTATAGTCAGGCGTCGTAAGGGGGGTGTCAGGGTATCTTGTCCATGTCGAGCGATAGCTACATTGATTGTCCGGACATGTTGGGGCCTTCGCCCACTCGTTCCAACGGCGAAATGCGGTGGCCTCGGCGACGGCGTTACAGGCATCCAGCCGGTCTTTCGAGATATCCATGCCGATGATATGATCCGTCATCTTTCGCTCCCATCCTTGTCCTCCGAGGCGCGACCCTCGGGTATCCGTTCGGGTCAGGTGAAAGACGGGGGCGACCCTACTTTATCACGGCTCTTAGAGGCCAAGTGCCACACGGTCCGCGCCCCGCCACTGCACGCCGTAAATGGGGCGGCGTGCAGTGGCTCCGACCATACGCCGGAACCTGGAACTGCAATAGACAAGTGCTTTGGTTTCGCCACGCGGAACGGTGTATGCCCGTGAGCGCTGCTATGGCAGGTGTCCGGTGGTTGTAGAACGAGTATATCTGCGTCTCGAAAAGGGCCTTGATGCGTTTCAGGATGGCCCATGTTGTGGGTTCTATCCGAAAAAAGTTTCGCTGAACGAAACAAAAGGTAAGTTTATCGTTTCGTCCGGATGTTGCCGGTTGATTGCGGCGATGCTTGTCGATTTGCATGGCCTTGCGTCGGGGATGACGCGGGCTGCGTTCCTGAGGAGAGAGGCGGCCACATAGCCGGAATGCGACGCTATGCGACGGTCATAAGCGGTGCTCGTTGAGCGTCGCAGAGCGTCTGGCCGCCCCGGTAGAGGCCGGATTTGTCGGCGACAACGGAACGGAGGATCTGTTGGGATGAGCATGCGTTGGAAGAAGCGGCCCGAAGGCTCAAATTGGGGTGATTTTGGGCCGGACGATCAAAAGGGGCGTCTGAACCTGTTGACGTCGCAGCGTGTTCTTGCAGCGGCAACGGAAGTGCGGGAGGGCCGTTCGTTTTGCCTCAGCTTACCGCTCGATTATCCTGGTGGAAATAGGATGAACGAGAACCGGCATCCGCCGATCCTGCGCCCGTGTTTGCGTCACGGCGGGGTGAACATGAACTACGTCTATTCCGGTCAAAATGCTGATTCGCAGGATGTTCTGTCGGATGATCTTGCGGTTCTTCATCTACAATATTCAACACAATGGGATGGTCTGTGTCATGTCGGAGCGATGTTCGATGTGAATGACGACGGTAATCCACTTCCTGTTTACTATAACGGCTATCGGGCGAATGAAGATGTTGTAGGCCCCGAAAGCGCCGAAGACTGTGGTATTGCCGGACCGATTCCAGCGCACAGCACGTCAGGCGCGAAGGCCTTGGGCATCGAAAATATGGCTGAGACCGGAGTGCAGGGGCGGGGCGTGATGATCGACCTCCGTCGTCATTTTGGTGATGCACGTACAGTTGTGGGCTATGACGCACTGATGGACGTGATGGCGCGGGACGGTGTGGTTGTGGAGCCCGGCGATATGTTATGCCTTCACACTGGACTGGCCGATGTCATTTTGGGGATGAAGAAAGACCCCGATCCCGAAATCATCAACACAAGTTGCGCAGTTTTGGATGGTGGTGATCCAAAGCTACAGGAATGGATCACGCGCTCTCAGATATCGGTGATTGCGAGCGACAATTACGCTGTCGAGGATTATCCGGCGTCATTGCCAAATCCCTGCTGTTCAATCTTGCCGTTGCACAATCTTTGCTTGTTCCGGTTGGGTATTCACCTTGGTGAATTGTGGCACTTGACGCCGCTTGCGGAATGGTTGGCGGCAAGAGGACGGCACAGGTTTTTGCTAACGGCTCCACCGTTGCGGCTGCCGGGGGCTGTCGGGTCTCCGGTCACGCCTGTCGCTACGGTCTAAGGGGTCGGCAGGCACGGATATATTTTTTGGTCACTTAAGGGAGGAAAATAGATGATCAAGACGACGTACAAATTTGCAATCGGGTTGGCGCTAGGCATGTCTGCACAAGCGGTTTCAGCCGAAACGACGCTGACGTTTGCCGACTGGCAGGTGCCGGCGGCCTCAACGACGCGTGAGGCAGCGCAGGTCTTTATGGACAAGGCAACGGAGCTGTCGGATGGGGAAATTACCTTTGAGTATTTTCCGGCTGAACAGCTTGGCAAAGGCGGCGAGATGCTACGTCTGCTTCAGACCGGAGTTGCAGATGTTTCGCACGTATCGCCGGCTTATATCACGGACAAATTTCCGCTGACGACGGTGTCAGAGCTTCCGGGCATGCCGCTCGATTCCTGTGCTCTGGCTAATGCGGTTTATGAAATGGCTCAGCCCGGAGGAGCGCTCTATGAGGCCGAGTTCAAACCGAACGGCATCCGGCTGTTGTTTGCCGGAAATCTTGGACCTTACAGCATTCTGACGACAGAGACACCGATTGCGGCGCTTGATGATATTGAAGGGCTGAATATCCGAACGGCTGGCGGCCCGATGGAGATGACAGCGACGGAATTGGGGGCCAACGCAATTCGGATGACGGGATCTGAAACGCTTCCCTCGTTGTCGCGTGGAACACTTGACGGTTTGCTTTGGCCGGTTCCATTGGTCGAGGACTGGGGACTTGAGGAAGCGCTGAATAACGTCACGCCTAATCTCAGTACAGGTAGCTTTGTTGTGACCTATTCGATCAGCGAAGGCACCTGGAACCGGTTTAGTGAGGCAGAACAGACGGCGCTCATCGAAGCCGGGAAATACGCCACTGATCACTATTGCGACTTTGTTAACCGGACTTGGGCTGAGAGTCTTGAGCGGTTGGAAACTGTACATGGCATTAAACCGCTGGATCTGCCCGACGCTGAGATCGCAAAAGCCGAGGAACGGTTCGGAAAGGTACATGAGCAATGGATCGAGGGGCTGGCTGGGCGCCCAGTTTCGAGCCAGGACATCTATGATCAGTTCCGCAAAATCGCAAACCGTTAGTCGGATCATGCGGTAAACTGGATGCCGGGGTGATCTGGCATCCAACCACCATCGCGCAGCCTCTTCCGGGCGGTGGCATCATACCAGATCGGGAGCACATTCATGAACTCCATTTCCGACGCGCCATCCCCTGGCGGTGGCGGCCTGTTTCGCGGGATTTACAATAAGATTGATACCGCGACGACGGTGATCGAACGTCTGCTTTTCTTTATCTGTGCAATTGCCATTGCCGTCGCCATGGTCCTGACCGCCGTAGATGTCTTTCTGCGCTATGGGTTTAGCAGTCCGTTAGGCTGGTCCTTTGATTTTGTCATGCTCTACCTGATGCCTGCAGCCTATTATCTCGCTTTTTCTCATGGGATGCGGATTGGTGCACATCTGTCTGTCGATTTCTTCGCTGACAACTTTCCCAGGCGTTTGATGCGAGGTGTCTATCCGGCGCTGATGATGGTTGCTGCGGCGCTCATCGCCGTGATCGGGTGGCTGATCGCTGACGAGGCCATGACAAGCTTTGAGGCGGGTGAGACGCTGCTTGGATCTGTGCGGTGGCCGACATGGCCCACGGGCGCAATCATCAGCGGCAGCTTTCTGGTGCTTTCCGTTAGGCTGGTTCTTATCGCCTGGCGCGCCGCTTTTCTCGAGGATTGATTACGATGGATATCGTTCTGCCTATCGCATTGCTGTTGATCCTGCTCGTGTTGAGTATCCCGGTGGCGTTGAGCCTCGCCTTGGCTGGGGTTGTGGGAATTTACCTTCTCAAAGGAATGCCCTCGTTGATCGGAATTCTGTCGACGGCTCCGAAGTCCTCACTGGCGAGCTATGAGCTCTTGACCATTCCAATGTTCATTTTGATGGCGGAGTTCATTGGAATGAGTGGCATATCAAGCAACTTATTTCGTGCTGTCTCGGTGTGGGCTGGGCGTTTGAAAGGCGGACTTGGCATTTCCACAGTTGTAACCGGGGCGCTGTTTGGTGCCGTTTCAGGGTCAAGCACGGCGGCGGCGGCGACGCTGGCACGAACCAGCATTCCCGCGATGTTGGAAGATGGCGTAGAGCCGCGCACGGCCGCCGGCATTGTGTCGATGGCAGGCACAATCGCCATGTTGATCCCGCCGAGTGTTGCGTTGATTTTCTATGGTCTTTTGAGTGGCACAAATATCTCGGCGCTCTTGATTGCGGGGATCGTTCCAGGGCTGTTCGTTACGCTGGTGCTATCGCTGACGATCTGGCTAACGACCCCACGGCGAGAAAACGCAGTTCAACACAGCTGGAAGGAAAGGTTGGCTTCTCTCCGCGTGGCGATGCCGTTTCTCTGTCTGTTTGGAGCGGTGACAGGGCTCATTTATACGGGGGTTGCGACGCCAGTTGAGTCCTCAGCAGTTGGCGCGCTTGCTGCCTTTGTCTTTGCGCTGGCGACGCGGACTTGCACATTTGATGGGCTGAAACAGGCCTTTGCAAATACGTGCGCCGTCACAGCCATGATTGGGCTGATCATCGTATGCGCACAGATCTTCGGATATTTCATCACGATGTCGGGCATCGCGCGGAATCTTGCGTCGGCGGTTGGCGGATCAGACGTGCCGCTCGCGCTGGTGCTCGGGGCAATTGTACTCATTTACCTGTTTCTTGGGCTGTTTCTGGATCTTATCTCGATCCTGATCTTGACCGTCCCGGTGATGCTTCCGGTGGTGCAGCATCTTGGGCTCGATCCAATTTGGTTCGGGATCGTGATCATCCTGTTGGCTGAGATTGGCATCGTTACACCGCCGGTTGGGATGAACGTTTTCGTTGTGTCTTCAGTGTCTGGCATCCCTCTGCGTGACTGCTTCGCGGGTGTGCTCAGACCCATTCTAGCTGTGCTGATCGTGGTGATCGCGCTTGTCGTCTGGCCCGAGATTACGCTCTGGCTGCCAAATACAATGAAATGATCCGGGGGATATCTAATGACTGAGAAGAGAAAGATTTTGATCCTTGGCGCAACCGGCGTGATCGGGCAGGCGGCACTGCGGCATTTTGGTGAGTCGGAGGGATGGTCGGTGTTGCCGGTGGCGCGGCGGGTTCCCGAGGGGGATGACAGGTTTTTGAGTCTTGATTTGCTCGATACGCAAGCCTGCGCTTTAGCCCTGGGCGCTCTGAGTGACATCACTCATGTGCTCTACGCCGCTGTTTACGAAAAGCCCGATGCCTTGATCGAAGGTTGGCGCGACCCGGAGCAAATGACGAATAACGACCGAATGCTGCGCAATGTGATGGAGCCGCTCTTGGCTGGGGATAGCCCGCTTGAGCATGTTACGTTGTTTCAGGGGTCAAAAGCCTATGGCAGCCATATCGAAACGCAAGTGCCCATTCCCGCAAAAGAGAAGTGGCCGCGTCATCAGCACAAGAACTTCTATTGGTTGCAAGAGGACTACTTGCGCGAAAAGCAAGCCGGGCAAGGTTGGGCGTTTACAGTTTTGCGACCCCGGATCGTGTTTGGCGGAGCCTTCGGCAGCAATATGAACCCGATTTCGGCGATTGGCGTGTATGCGGCGCTTCAGCGTCGGCGGGGTGAGCCGCTGCACTATCCCGGCGGGCCGGAACGGATCAATCAGGCGGTGGACGCGGACCTGATCGCACGGGCGTGTGCATGGGCTGCAACAGCGCCAACGGCCCGCAACGAAATCTTTAATATCGACAATGGCGATGTCTTCATCTGGCAGAACGTCTGGCCGGCGATATGCGATGCGCTCGAAATGAAGATGGGGGAGGCGCGTCCACTCTTTCTCGAAACTCTTCTGGATGGAACGGGCCCTGAGGATTGGGCCGCGATTGTCGATGAACAGGGGCTGCGCGCGCCACGCGATATTCGCAAGGTGGTGGGGCAGAGCCTTGGCTACACAGACTGGCAGATGGCTACGGGCAAAGAGACGGCGCCCAATCCTGTGATCGCGAGCACGATTAAAATCCGACAGGCGGGGTTTCACGAATGCATTGATACCGAGGACATGTTTCGAAAGTGGTTCGGGATTTATCGCCAGGAACGATTTCTGCCGTGATGACCGATGGATCGTCACGAGAGGGGAGCGATCAAATGCATATCAGGATTGGCAGTGGCTCGGGTTGGTGGGGCGATAGGATTTCTCCGGCAGAGTTGAGCGCGCGCGAAGGTCGTCTGGACTACTTGTGCTTTGAAACCATGGCCGAGGCGACGATTTCCACAGCGCAGGTCCGGGCGCGTTCGGATGAGGGTTTTGCTGGTTACGACACTTATCTGGAGGATCGGATGAACGCCGTCTTGCCGCATTGTATCCAAAACGGCACGCGGATCATTTCGAACCAAGGCTGGATCAATCCACTGGGTGCCGCACATACGGTTCGCCGGATGCTTGATGCCCTGGGGCGGAGGGACTGGAAAGTTGCCGCGGTCACGGGGTCGGTCATCACCGATACGGTGTGTGGGTCGCAAGCCCCTATCCTTGAGACTGGTGCGCCGTTGGCCTCACTTAGAGAAAACCTGATTTCGGCCGAGGTCTATCTTGGTGCAGATGCGATTGTGGAGGCGTTAGAAGCAGGGGCGGATGTCGTGATTACCGGGCGAGTGGCCGATCCTTCCTTGTTTCTTGCGCCGATGATTTATGGTTTTGACTGGGACCGCAATGATGCTACGCGCCTCGCCCGTGGAGCGGCGATAGGACATTTGCTGGAATGCGGCGCGCAGCTTACCGGCGGGTATTTCGCCGATCCCGGCGTGAAGGACATTCCTGAGCCGTGGAATCTCGGTTTTCCGATTGCTGAAGTCGAGCCGGATGGAAGCGCGACGTTTACAAAGATTGCCGGAACTGGCGGGCTCCTCGACCGACGCACCGTTCTTGAACAGATGTTCTACGAGGTGCACGATCCGGCGAATTACATCACGCCTGATGTCATCGTGGATTTTACAACTGCTGTGATTGAGGAGACTGGACCCGACCAGGTTCGTCTAAGTGGCATATCAGGCAAGCCTGCGACGGGAAGTTACAAGGTTTCCGTTGGGGCGCATGAAGGGTTCATCGGTGAAGATATGTTTTTTTATGCCGGACCCGGTGCGCGCGCGAAAGCCGAGTTGGCGCGCCACATCCTGATGGAACGTTTCGCCATTGTGGGGCTTAAGGCCGAGGATTTGCGTATAGACATTTTGGGGGTCGATGCGATTCACGGCGCGGCCTCACCAGAGCCCGGTTGCGAACCCTATGAGGTTGCCGTCCGGGTCGCCGCGCGTTGTCTGGATCGCGCTGAAGCGTTGAAGGTTGGGCGTGAGGTCGACGGTATGGCTGTGTCCGGGATTGCGTCGACAGGGAAACGTGTACCGTTTCAGGAACGAGTGCGCGAGGTGGTCGGCATCTGGTCGGCGCTGGTCGACAAAACAGCGGCATCGGGCCGGGTTGAATTCGTTTAGGAGGCTGCAATGGATGTCATGCTTCGCCGGTTGGCACATACCCGGTCGGGAGATAAGGGCAATACCTCGAACATTGCTGTAATAGCCTATGATCCTGCATTTTATCCACTTCTTCGAGAGCAACTAACCGCCGAGCGCGTGGCTGCTCGGTTCGGGACTGCGTTTACCGGGCCCGTACATAGATACGAAGTTGATGGGCTGGGCGTTCTGAATTTCGTTTGCGAAGGCGCATTGGGCGGCGGTGTGTCACGAAATTTGTGTTTGGACAATTACGGCAAAACGCTTGCCGCTGCGGTGCTCGATATTCCGATTGCTGTTCCTGCCGCGCTTGAGGTGCGTCTGCGCTGAGGTGCAAAATGTTGCGCTGAACGAAACGAATGTTCTGATAGTTCTCTAACACTATGGTTTTGCGTTGAATGCTGCGGTGAATGTGTTTCGTTGAGGGGAATATGATGACTGAAACAGATAAAAGATCAACTGGCCAAGCAGGTGGCGGATCAGGCGGTCAGGCCGGTGCCACCCCGTCGTCTGCTCCATCGACGGTGGGAGACACGTCCGGCAATGCGATGATGGGCGTTACCCGCGCTGTTGCTGTGCTGCGTTTGATCGGTGCCGCACCTGAGCCGGGGCTGCGGTTGCGCGATATTTCAGAAGCGCTCAGTATGCATAAAACATCAACGTCGCGTATGCTTTCGACGTTGATCGGCCTTGGAGTTGTCGATCGTGACAGGAACCGGTGCTATCGGATTTCCGACGATTTCCGCGCTAGCTTTGGTACGCCGCTGACGACGACACGGTTGCGGCAAGCGGCTCGGCCGGCGCTTGGAATGCTGTCTGAACGGCTTGAGGACGTTGCTTTTCTCTCCGTGCCAAATGGGCTCGATTCCCTCTGTGTTAGCCGAAACATTGGCTCTTATCCGATTCAAGCGTTGTCGCTCAATGTCGGTGGTCGGCGGCCGTTGGGTGTAGGGGCGGGCAGCCTGGCACTCTTGGCTTGGGAGCAAGAAGAGGAGCGGAACCGTCTGATCGAGATGCAGCGCGGGAGGCTTGGGAAGTACCGCGTCGAAGTCGAGGACATTGCCGCGGCGGTCGAGCAGGCGCGCGCAGATGGCTACACAGACCTTCCCGGTTTTGTCGTTCAGGGCATGACGGGCATGGGCATTCCCGTGCGTGATCCGTCAGGCGTTGTTGTTGGTGCACTGTCTGTCGCGGCGATTTCCGAGCGGCTTGCGGGTAGTCGCCGTGATTTGGCTATCTCCGCTTTGCGGGAGGCAGCTGCAATGGTTGAAGCGCAACTAACAGCCGGGTCGGGTCGGCTCGTTGATCAGCACGAAAGCGATGGGCGGGACGGCGAAGCCGTATGACGGTCAATCATCAAGGAGGAGGAAATGATGAAGATAAGAACGCTTAAAGCATTTGTGCTGGCTGGCATGACATGTTTTGCAGGCAGCGTACAGGCGCAGAACCTGACGCTGGCCTCGGGTCCCTCGGGAGGGACGTGGTATCCGTTGGGCGCGGCGCTGGCCAAAATCATCGAAGAGGAAATACCCGGCACTCGCGTTAGCGTCGTAAATGGCGTGACCGTGGCAAATATCCTTGGCACGAATGCGGGACAATACGATCTGGCGCTTTCGCTTTCGACGTCGAATGTGGATGCGATTGAAGGTGTTGGCGATTCTTTCCCGGCCACGCAGGACAATATTCGCGGGATCGTTGGGTTTTACCCGGCACCTTATCAAATGGCGGTTTCCGCGGACAGCGATATCCAAACGATTTCGGACTTTTCGGGCAAGGTGATCAATCCAGGCGTCGTCGGGGGGGCGACCGATGTTCTGACGCACGCCATTCTCGATCTCAACGGGTTGTCTTATGACGACATGGACCGTGTTGAGCGGTTGTCATATGCCGATGCCTCGATGCAACTCAAGGACGGGCATCTCGATGTGTTCTGCGGAATCCTTTCGGTTCCGTCGGGGGCAATCACCGAAGCTGCGCTTGGTAGTGGTGTACGCCTGATCCCGATGGACGAGGAAAGCATCTCGAAACTGAAAGAGAAAAACGGTGGCTATGTCAGCGTTGAAATTCCGGGCGGCACCTACAAGGGGCAAGACGAGCCTGTTCCGGCCATCGGTATGAACAACGTTCTGATCGCCAACGCTGATCTCGACGCAGATCTGGTGGAGAAAATCACGCGCGCGATTGTTGAGAACGCGGAGAAGCTTCACGCGGTCAACGCAGCCTTGAATAATTTTGGGCCAGACACGGCTGCTAACGGTATCGGGGCAGAGCTCCATCCCGGTGCAGCCGCCTACTTCGGTCAGCAGTAAACACGGTCGAAGATGTGGGCCGGTTGCGTGTCAGAACGCGTGGCTGGCTTACTCCGAAAAGGAGACAGAACGTGAGACATGTTGCCATCGCGGCAAGTATCTTGCTCGCAGCCTTTCACTTCTGGACGGCCACCAGCGGCGTTTTTGAGAGCTTCACCCAGCGGAATACCCATCTGCTTTTGGTGCTCGCTGCGACAACCGCTTTTGTGCTGAGCAGGGACAGGCAGGCAGGCGACTTGCGCCATAAAATCATGGCGGTGGCGAGTGTCATGTTGTCGATTTCGCTAATCTATAACCTTGTGAATGCAGATTTTTTTGCCAACCGAATGGCATATGTCACGCCTCTCGACGGGCTTTCTATCGTGATGGCGCTGCTCGGTATGGCGGGACTGTTGGCCGTGGCAATCTTGATGATGGGGTGGGCATTTGGCCTGATCATCGTTGTATTTTTGATCTATGTCGCCCTGGGGCAGGTTTTGCCGGGGGCGTTCGGTCATCGCGGCTTCGGTCTCTCGTGGATCGTGGATCACCTCTATTATACGAAGGAAGGGGTGTTTGGCATCCCGCTTGGGGTCTCGGCGACCTATATCTTTCTTTTCGTATTCTTCGGTGCGTTGCTTGATCGCTGCGGTGGGGGCAAGTTCCTGATTGATCTCGCACTGGCTATGACAGGCCGTCTACGCGGTGGACCGGCCAAGGCGGCAATCGTTGGCTCCGCAATGATGGGTACGATCTCGGGCTCTGCCGTAGCCAATGTCGTGACGACCGGTGCTATCACCATCCCGTTGATGAAGCGCAACGGTTACCGTCCGCATTTCGCGGCAGCAGTCGAAGCGGCGGCGTCTTCCGGAGGACAACTGATGCCGCCGGTTATGGGGGCAACGGCTTTTGTTATCGCAGAATTCGTTGGCCGCCCTTATCAGGACATCGCGGTATCGGCGGTGGTTCCGGCCTTCCTGTTTTATCTTGGGATATTCTGTGCCGTGCACTTTGAAGCCGTGCGTCAGGGGATCACTCGTTCAGGTGAGCGTATTGAGGGCGGGCTCTGGACTGGGGTGCTCTATCTGGTGCCGATCGGCGTTGTGGCGGCGGCGGTGTTTGCTTTTTCTCCGATGCGGGCCGGTGTTTTGGGGAGCGTCTCGGTGCTTGTCGTTGCCGCTTCCTACATGCTGTTTCGTGGTGAGATCGTGCAACTTCCTCGGCGGATTCTAGAAGGCATCGAGGCCGCTGCGCGGGCGATGGGTCCGGTTGCCGTGGCCTGTGCCGCGTCCGGGATGATCGTCGGGGTGTTGAGCCTAACGGGGCTCGGACTCACGCTTAATAACGCGATTCTGCACTTGGCCGGGCAATCGCTTTGGGCGGCGCTCGTTTTGACAATGTTGTCGTCACTGATTCTCGGGATGGGGTTGCCGACGGTGGCGGCCTATCTCGTGCAGGCCGGAGTGACTATTCCGGCGCTGGTGTCGCTTGGAGTCGCACCGATCCCGGCGCACTTGTTCGTTTTTTACTTTGCAATTCTTGGCAATGTGACCCCGCCTGTGGCTGTAGCGGCATATGCGGCTGGGGGTGTGGCGCAAGCTGACCCCGCGCGCACAGGATGGACCGCGCTGGCGATTTCGGTTCCGGCTTTCATCGTACCCTACATGTTCGTCCTCGACCCGGCGCTCGTGTTGCAGGGCGGATGGTTGGAAATACTTGTTTCTGTTGCAACGGCCATCGTCGGTGTTGTTGCTCTTGCCGGCGCGATTGTTGGTTCGCTGTGGCGGAGGATCGCGTTTGCCTCGCGTTTGCCGCTGGCCGCAGGTGCGTTGCTGATGCTGATCCCGGGTATCTCCACAGATGTTGTTGGCGCTGTGCTGATCCTTATCGGGATTGGTTTCGCTGCATCGCGCCCGGCATTTAACGCAATCGAGACGACCTCTGAAGAACGGGAGAATGCGCCATGAAACACGCATTTGTCGCTGGTGTTGGCCTCACGGCTTTTGGCCGATGTGAGGGAGAAGACACGCTTGATCTTATGAGCCGTGCGGCGTGTAACGCGTTGGACGATGCGGATCTGGAACGCCATCGGGTCGACGGGCTGGTGACAGGCTATTCCACTGCGATGCCGCATCTGATGTTAGCGACACTGTTTTCGGAACATTTCGGTTTGCGCCCGTCTTATGCCAATGCGCTTCAACTCGGCGGGGCAACGGGTGCTGCACTTATCATGTTGGCCAAACTGCTTGTTCAATCTGGCCAATGCGAGAACGTTCTCGTCGTGGCCGGTGAGAACCGACTGACCAATGTGGGCGGTCGCGATCAGGCGATCCAGACGTTGGCGCAGGTGGGCCATGCCAGGCAAGAGGTGCCGTTCGGTGCGATGATTCCTGGCTATTACGCGCTCTTAGCGGGGCAATACCTTCACCAGACTGAAGCGACCGAAGAGGATCTGGCTGAGATTGCCGTCTATATGCGTCGCCAGGCAGCGCGCACGGAAGGCGCTCATATTACCGTGCCGCTTAGCCTTGACGAGGCGCTTGCCTCTCGTCCGATTGCGACACCGTTACGGCTGGCTGATTGTTGTCCAATTTCCGATGGCGCTGCGGCCTTTGTGATCTCGGTACAGCCCTCTGAGCACGGCGCAGTGAGGATCTCCGGTACAGGGCAGGCGCATCACCATCAGCATATCTCAATAGCGACAGACTCGAAAAACTATGGGGCGGCCGATGCCGCAGGTCGGGCTTTTGCCGAGGCCGGGGTGGAACGCGGAGATGTCGAGATCCTCGGAATTTATGACAGTTTCACAGTTACACTTGCAGTTTTGCTTGAGGAAACCGGCTTTGCACCTCGTGGGCAGGCCGGGCGTCAAATTGCGCAGGGTGCCCACGAGGGTAACGCGCTGCCGCTCAACACACATGGCGGATTGCTGAGCTATGGTCATCCGGGCGTTGCCGGTGGGATGGCGCATATGGCCGAGGTGACACGGCAGATGCAGCGGCGCGCGGGGGCGCGGCAAGTGCCCTCACCGGCACGCACAGGCTATGTTCATGCCGATGGCGGGGTGCTTTCGGCCCATGTCGGATTGGTTCTCGAAACGGATCGGGGGTGACGGAATGAAAGCAATCGGTGACTATATTGCAGCGGCTTACGCAGCCGGGCGCATCGCCTATCAGCATTGCTCCGGTTGTGGGCAAAATCAGATTTTTGCACGGGATTTCTGTGTCACCTGTCTGCGACCGGAGCCGGAGTGGCGCGAAGCCGGAGGGATCGGGAGAATCGTGGCCTGCACGACCATGCATCGTGCGCCAACCTCCGAGTGGAAGGCGCGTCTGCCCTATGCCATTGCCCTTGTCGACATTGCAGAGGGGCTACGCGTTATGGCGTTGGCCGACAGCAACTTGTGCGCTGGAGATACGGCGCGCCTGCGGGATCAGCCCGTTCACGATCTTCCCTATTTCGAACCCATGGTGAAAATATGAGCCTTTCCTTTCTTCTCAACCCGTCCAGTGTTGCGATTTTCGGGGCCTCCCAGAATCCTGAAAAAATTGGCGGCCGTCCGATCCGCTTTATGAAAGAGATGGGATATTCCGGCCGGATTTATCCTATCAATCCAGGTCGTGAGAGCGTGCAGGATCTGCCGTGTTATCCGGATCTCGACGCGCTTCCCGAAGTTCCACAGGCAGCGATTATTGCGGTATCCAAGGAGCGTGTTCTGGAGACGCTACACCGTTGTGCTGAACATGGGGTGAAGGGTTGTGTCATCATGGCCAGCGGGTTTGGCGAAGCCGGAGAAGAGGGTCGCCGGGCCGAAGAGGAGATGCGCACCATTGCCGCCACCAGCGGAATGCGGATCGTGGGGCCGAACAGCCAGGGGTTAGCCGATTTTCACACCGGCGCGATTCTGAGTTTTTCGACCATGTTTATCGAGGAACCCCCCGAGGCCGGGCCGGTGGCCTGTATCAGCCAGAGCGGTGCAATGAGTGTTGTGCCCTATGGTCTGCTGCGCCAGCGTGGTATCGGTGTTGGCCATTGCCATGCCACGGGGAACGATGCCGATGTGAGCGTTAGCGAACTGGCGGCCGAAGTCGTACTCGATCCGAAGGTGAAGCTCTGTATTCTCTATCTGGAAACGCTTCAGGATCCCGCTAATCTGGCGCTTGCCGCAGAGAGAGCACGGGCGCGCGGAGTGCCGATTATCGCGCTGAAATCAGGCCGCTCACCCGATGGGCAGCGTGCCGCCGCCTCGCATACTGGTGCCATTGCAACCGAAGATCGCGTGATCGACGCCTTTTTGGAACGCCACGGGATCTGGCGTGCCGAGGGGACAGAGGCGATGGTTCAGGCAGCGGAACTTTATCTTCAAGGCTGGCAGCCTTCGGGCAAGCGGATCGCAATAGTGTCCAACAGCGGGGCAACCTGCGTACTTTCGGCTGATGCGGTCGAACGTTACGGGCTTAATCTGGCTCGTTTCGCACCGCAGACGGAGGATGTCATTCGTGGGGTGCTGCCGGATTTCGCAGCAAGCCGGAACCCGATCGACATTACCGCTGCGTTGCTGACCGACAGCGGTCTGTTTGGCAAAGTGCTTCCGGAGGTGGGCGCGGACCCGAATGTGGATATCCTGATGATTGGCATTCCGGTCAGCGGCAAGGGTTATGATTTCGAACGTTTCGCGCAGGATACGGCGGATTTTATGCGGACCTATGGCAAGCCCGTGGTGTTGGCCGCACCACAGCGCCTGGTGCGCGAGGCCTTTGCGCGCAAAGGAATCCCGACTTTCGAAACAGAGGATGGCGCGATACGGGCATTGGCGCAGTTTGTTGATCATATGGCTCTGATGCGCGATGCGGTGGGAGGATCTGTTGCACCCGTGGCTGGTGTCGGCATTGGCCAGACGACTCTGGACGAGTTCGCATCGCTTGCTCGGGTGGCGGAAAAAGGGGTGCGCGTGCCTGGACGGCGGATATGCGCAACGTCGGAAGAGGCGCAGGATTTCCTTGCCGGATGTCCCGGTGGGATCGTCCTGAAGGCGAATTCACCCCAGATTCCACACAAGTCCGAGCATGGCCTCGTGCGTGTGGGGCTGAAGACCCCTGCGGAGGTGGCGCGGCATTTTTCCGAAATCAAAACGAAGCTCGGGGAAATGGATGTCGCTTTCGAAGGCGTTCTGGCGGCCGAGATGCTTTCACCGGGACGCGAGCTTGTAGTGGGAGGGCATCTCGATCCGGTGTTCGGACCAGTTGTCATCGTTGGTGATGGGGGGATCGCTGTCGAGGCCATGCCTGATAATCGCCTGCTATTGACTCCATTCACGCAGGAGGATGTGACGGTGGCGCTCTCACGGCTGCGGATCGGGCCCCTGTTCGACGGGGTGCGCGGTGGCAAGGGGCTTTGCGCTCAGGCAGTTTTCGAGGCGGCTCGGGGAGTTGCTGAATTGCTTTCGGAGGGCGAAGTGCTCGCGGTTGATATCAATCCGCTGATTACTACGACCGATGGCGCAACGGCGGCGGATGCATTGCTGGAGGTACGAACATGAGGCAGCTCGAAGGTAAAAGGGTACTCGTGACCGGGGCGTCGGGTGGTCTGGGATTGCATTTTGCACAGGTTCTTGCGCGGGAAGGCGCGATGGTGACTCTGGGCGCGCGTCGTGAAAACGCGTTGGCCGAAGCGGTTGCCGGGATCACCGCAGCAGGAGGGCGGGCAAGCCATGTTCTGTTGGATGTCGGTGACACCGCGTCCGTCGAAGCGGCCTTCGAAGGGCCAGCCTACGATATTGTGGTCAACAATGCCGGTGTTACCCATGAGGGCCCCGCGCTTTCGACAACGCCCGAAGACTGGCGTCGGGTGATCGACACCGATCTGACCGGGGTTTTCACCGTGGCACAGGCGGCGGCGCAGCGTCTGGTCGATGAAAAGCGACCGGGTAGCATTATCAACATTGCCTCCATCCTCGGCCTTCGGGTTGCGGGCCACGTTGCCGCCTATGCCACGGCCAAGGCCGGTGTGGTCCAGCTGAGCCGTTCGCTCGCTTTGGAATGGGCACGACATGGCATTCGTGTGAACACGTTATGCCCCGGCTATATCGAAACGGACCTGAACAGGGACTTTTTTGCGTCTGACGCCGGGCAGGCCTTGATCCGTCGTGTTCCGCAGCGACGACTTGGACAGCCCGAAGATCTTGACGGCCCGCTTCTCCTGCTAGCTTCTGACGCCAGTCGTTTCATGACCGGAACAGAGATTGTGGCGGATGGTGGTCACCTCGTTTCATCGCTCTAAGGATCTGATATGGATTTCACTATTCCCCCCCGCATCGAGGACTTCCGCGCCCGTATTGCACGGTTCGTGGAGGACGAGATTTTACCGCTTGAAGCAGACCGCGCGAATTATGACCCGCACGAAAACATCAGGACCGATGTTCTGGAGTACCTTCGTGAGAAAGCGCGTACAGAAGGTCTGTGGTGCTTGCAGTTGAAGGAAGAGACCGGCGGACAGGGCCTTGACAAGATGGGTATGGCGGTCTGCTACGAGGAAATGAACCGCTCGATTTTCGGGCCCGTCGTCTTTAACGCGGCGGCGCCGGATGACGGTAACATGATGGTACTGGAGAAAGTTGCGACCGAGGACCAGAAGGAACGTTGGTTGCAACCGATCGTGCAGGGCAAGGTTCGTTCGGCCTTCGTCATGACCGAGCCGCATCCCGGTTCCGGCTCGGACCCCGGGGGCATGATGCTGACCACCGCCACCAGAAAGGGTGACAAGTATGTTATCCGGGGTCGAAAATGGTTTATCACAGGAGCTGAGGACTCGGATCATTTTATCCTCGTGGCGCGCACGTCAGACGATCCGCGCAAGGGCCTTACGGCGTTTTTGCACGGCAAGAGCGAGCCTGGTTTTCGTATCGACCGACGTATTCCGATTATGGGACCGGAGGAACATGGCGGCCATTGCGAGATCGTCTATGAGGACATGGAGATACCTGCCGAGAACCTGCTCATGAACGAGGGCGATGGGCTGAAAATGACCCAGATCCGCCTTGGGCCGGCGCGCTTGACCCATTGTATGCGCTGGTTGGGCCTCAGCAAACGGTGTGTCGAGATAGCCAGCACCTATGCGCATGAGCGCTTTGCTTTTGGCGAGCGGCTTTCAAAGCGTGAAAGCATTCAAATGATGCTCGGGGATCTGGCTATGCAGATCGAGATTGGCCGGATGCTGGTAATGAAGGCAGCATGGGAATTGGACCGTGGCGGCTATGCCCGCAAAGAAGTGTCGATGGCAAAAGTACATGTGGCCAATGTGCTGCACAAAGCCGCCGATACCGCGATCCAGATCAACGGGGCGCGAGGGTATTCCAAGGACACGCCGCTGGAATGGATTTATCGCTATGCCCGGCAGGCCCGGCTGGTCGACGGTGCGGATGAGGTTCACAAGATGGTTCTGCACCGTAACGTCGAGGCACAGGGCCGCGGTTTCTGGTCTTGGGATGTAACTGAAAACTGAGGGGGGCACCGGCAATGCGGGACGAAGCATATCTTGCGCCGCGGGACGCGAACTTCAGGCCTCTGACACCATTGGATTTTCTCGAGCGAGCTGTGTCCAGCTACTCTGATCGGGCAGCAGTGATCTGGCGCAATCAAAGCTGGAGCTACGGAGAATTCAACGGCATCGTAAGGGAGTTTGCGGCTTGGCTGGAGGCGCAGGGCGTAGGTCAGGGCGATGTTGTTTCGATGATGTGTTCCAACCGGCCTGAAATGCTGGCAGCACATTACGCGGTGCCGATGCTGGGCGCTACGCTGAATTCGATCAATACGAGGCTTGATGAGGAAACTGTTGAATACATCCTCGGCCATTGCAAAAGCCGTCTGGTGATCGCCGATCCAATGTGCAAACCCGTTGCCGAGGCTGCGGCAAAAGAGGTCGGTTTGCCATGCATCGGTCTTGCTCCGGACGGACGTAACATGGCGACTGGGCTTGCGCTCCTTGGTGCTGCTCCTGCACTGGCGGCCGATATGACCGCCCGGATAACAGACGAATGGCAGCCGATCGCACTCAACTATACATCAGGGACAACCAGTCATCCGAAAGGGGCGGTACTTCATCATCGCGGAGCCTACCTTAATGCGCTCGGTAATATGCTGGCACTCGGATTCAATGAACGAACCGTTTACCTTTGGATTCTGCCCATGTTCCATTGCAACGGCTGGTGCCACACTTGGGCGGTCACGGCGGCGGGTGGCGTGCATGTCTGTCTCGACCAGGTCGACCCGACCGAAATATTCCAGACTATCGAAAGCGCCGGTGTTACGCATATGGCCTGTGCACCGGTCGTTCTCTATATGCTACTCAACCACGAGGCACGCGGTTTGCGAGATCCGGCAAAACGTGTGACGGTCGCTACCGGTGGGGCAGCGCCAACAAGCACACTTATCTCTCAGATGGACGAGATGGGCTTCGGGTTTATCCATCTGTATGGGCTGACCGAGTGCTACGGTCCGGTTTCGCTGCGGACCCTGGATGAATCCGAGGAAGTGCTTGAAACCAGTGAGCGGGCGAACTTGCTTGCCCGTCAGGGGAGCCGTCATGTTGCGGCCAACCGTATCCGGGTGGTGGATGAAGCGATGAATGCGGTGCCTTTGGACGGAAACACGATTGGTGAAATTGTGTTGCAGGGGAATACTCTCATGGCTGGCTATCTTGGAGACTCTCAAGCAACCGAAGACGCGTTTCGGGATGGGGTGTTTCACACCGGAGATTTGGCTGTAATGCATCCCGACGGGCAGATCGAAATCAAGGATCGTGCGAAGGACATCATTATTTCTGGAGGCGAGAATATTTCGAGTCTCGAAGTTGAAAACGTTTTGCACCTTCATCCGGCGGTTATGCTGGCCGCAGTTGTTGCGAAGCCGCATCCGAAATGGGGTGAAGTCCCCTGTGCCTTTATCGAGATCAGGTCAGGCTGGTCAGTCGAACCCGAGGAGTTGCGGCTCTTTTGCAGAGCGCGTCTGGCGCATTTCAAGGTGCCGCGTGAGATCGTCTTTGCCGAACTGCCAAAGACAGCCACCGGCAAGATCATGAAGTTTGAATTGCGACACCAGACAAGCGAACAGGGAAGCTAGTCCGACATGACTGCCATAAGCAAATCCGCCACCGATTTTGCGCCTGAAGCGCTGCATGGTTTTCTCAACGACCGCTTTGGCGCGCGTGAGCATCTTGAAATCGAAAAAATCTCCGGTGGGCAATCCAACCCTACTTACTTCGTGACGCATGGCGACCGTCGGCTTGTGTTGCGTAAAAAACCTGTTGGTCCCATTTTGCCGGGCGCTCATGCGATTGAGCGTGAATATCGCGTCATGTCGGCCCTTTACCCGACGGGTGTTCCGGTGGCAAAACCGGTGTTGCTTCACCAGGATACGGCACTTCTGGGCACACCATTTTATCTGATGGAGCGGGTCGAAGGCAGAGTGTTCGAAGATTGCGCGTTGGAGGAGCTTCCAACAGAGGAGCGGCGCGGCATCTGGATGGCGCTGGCTGACGCGATGGCCAAAATGCACTCCATCCGCCCCGAAAAGGTTGGGCTGGACGATTATGGTAAGCCCGGCAACTATTTCGAACGTCAGATCAACCGCTGGAGCAAGCAATGGCGACAGTCCAACAGCGAGCCGATTCCGGCGCTCGATGTATTGGCAGACTGGCTGCCTGCAAACCTGCCCGAGGACGACGGGATGGTGCGTCTGGCCCATGGCGATTTCCGAATGGGAAACATGTTGTTCCACCCGACCAAGCCACAAGTGGTGGCTATTCTCGACTGGGAGCTTTCAACGCTTGGCCATCCGCTTGCCGATGTCGGGTTCTGCGTTATGCCCTGGCATACCAAACCTGAAGAATATGGGGGAATTCTCGGTCTCGACCGGGCGGCGCTTGGTATACCCGATGAGAATGAATTCGTTGCACGGTACATGGAAGGGATACCCGATAGCGCACCGCTTCTTCCGTTTCATAAGGTATTCGCCCTGTTTCGTTTCGCCGTCATCTTTGTGGGGATCGCCGACAGGGCGAGGGCAGGCAGCGCAGCGGCGGAGAATGCCGCTGATGTTGGTTTACTTGCAGAGCGGTTCGCAGAGCGGGCGCTCGAAATAGTCGAAGGTCGCGCACACGCAATTTAAGCGCGGTAGCGATCGTCACGTGGCTTTGAACACAGGAGCGCCCGAGGAAACTCCGTAAGGAGCGGGGCCGTGAATTTAGAGGACCAAAAATGGGTAGCAGAGAAGTCGTCATCGCGTCGGGTGTTCGCACGGCCATCGGAGAATTGGGTGGGGCACTGGCGGGCATAACTCCTTGCGAACTTGCCGCCACTGTCGCGCGAGAGGCCATCGTGCGATCCGGCGCAGATGCGAAAGATGTCGGTCAGACGGTTTTTGGCAATGTGATCCATACAGCGCCGGAGGATATGTATCTTTCACGTGTCGCAGCCATCCGCGCGGGTATTCCGGAAACTTCTCCTGCACTCACATTGAACCGTCTCTGCGGGTCGGGTTTGCAGGCAGTCGTCACCGCGTCGGAAGCCATCCTTCTTGGGAATGCTGAAATTGCCATTGCGGGTGGAGCAGAAAGCATGAGCCGGGCCGGGCATCTGATGTCACAGGCGAGGTTCGGCCAGAAAATGGGCGACACCGGCGCAACCGACATGATGGTTGGCGCCCTGACCGATCCTTTTGGGAACGGACATATGGGGGTTACGGCCGAGAATGTGGCCAAGCAATACGGCATCGACAGGGATGTTCAGGATCGTTTGGCTGTGGAGTCGCATCGGCGCGCAGCACATGCTATCGCCGAAGGACGCTTCCAAGAGCAAATTCTTCCGATAACTGTGAAGAAAGGGCGTGCCGAAACTGTATTTTATGTCGACGAACATGTTCGCGCCGAGGCAACTCTTGAGGATATGCGCAAACTCAGACCTGTCTTCGACCGTGAAGGTTCGGTTACGGCTGGCAATGCCTCGGGTATTAACGACGGCGCTGCCGCTGTCGTTCTGATGGAAGGCGCGGTCGCGTTGGAACGGGGGCTGACACCTCTGGCGAAGATCGTGTCCTACGGTCACGGAGGAGTTGCGCCCGCTGTTATGGGGCTTGGGCCGATTCCTGCGGTACGGCAGGCTTTGAACCGTGCTGGTTTGAGCGTTGCCGACATGGATGTCATCGAATCCAATGAAGCCTTCGCTGCACAGGCTTGCGCGATAGCAAAGGACCTGGGCTTTCCCGAAAACAAGACCAATCCAAATGGTGGAGCGATCGCTCTGGGTCATCCAATCGGCGCGTCGGGCGCCATCCTGCTGGTCAAGCTGGCCTATGAATTGAAACGGATCAAAGGGCGGTTTGGGCTTGTCACCATGTGTATCGGCGGCGGGCAAGGTATCGCTGTGATCGTGGAAAATACCGGGGCGTGACTGCAAGCGGGATCGTCACTTTATTGATTTCAACACCGCCCCGAGTATGCTCGACCCGGGCAGCAGGTAGAGCGCGAGGCAGGTCAGTTCGATCAGCCAATCATCAGGGCATAGCCATCCGGCCAGCCCGGTTCGCGCAGGGAATTCTCTGCAACATCGGCGCCAATCAGTTTTGGCGCAATTGATGCGGCGTGCATGCCGATCCATCGCCGGGTCATTTCGGGGACGTTCGCGTTGCGATTCTCTGCGGCGCTCCCTTACGAGAGCGATTGCGCGTAATCTTCAAGCTGTGTGGCGACGGTGCCCCACCCACCGAAGAACCCCATATCCTCGTGGGTCTGCCGTGCCTCGGACGAGCGATGCCTTGCAATTGCGGTGTAGGTTGTGCCGCCATTGCCATCGTCCTCGAACTCGATGATGGCTGTCATGAACGGGTCGGGTGCCGGTGCCCAGCCTTCGCTATAGGTGTCGGTAAAGACAAGCCGCCTGCCATCGACGACTTCGAGGTAAACCCCCTTGTTCTCTATCTGTTGGCCGTCGATGTTCATTATCGTGTTGAACTTGCCGCCGACCCGCAGGTCGATCTCGCAGGCATCGAGGCTGTGGGGTTTGGGCATAAAGAAATGCATGATGTGTTCCGGGGTTGTCCAGCATTCCCAAAGGACCGAGCGAGGCGCATTGAGGGTCCGCGTAAAGCTGAGATCCGTTTCAGGGTTGAGGTTCATTTCTCGCGCTCCTTCATGAGGGTGGTGACATAATCATCAAGACGGTCGAGGCGCCCTTCCCAGACGGCGCTTTGCTCGCTCAACCAGTCCCTGGCGGGCGTGAACGCGTCAGGGGTCAGTTCGCAAACGCGTGTTCTGCCCTGCTTTGTCGAGGTGATCAGCCCGGCGTCTTCCAGTTTCCTGAGATGTCCCATGAAGGACGGAAGCGCCATGTCGTGTGGCTTCGCCAGTTCGCTGACGCTTGCCGCGCCGCGGGCAAGGCGTTGCAGGATCATTCGCCGTGTCGGATCGCCGAGCGCGGAGAAACAAAGATCGAGGTTCGAATCAAACTTAGCCATATGCCTAAGTAACATCTAGCGGAAAGATGTGTCAATAACACTTAGGTAATTTCCTTACTATCTGGCAATGCAGCAATGACAATCATTCGCCACAAGCCAGTGAATAAATTGCAGGGATACCCGCCCGAACTCGGCGGCGGCGAAGCGCCGTTGGTTGACACCTGTCAACTCTGACTCGCTCGGGGCCTCTGCGCCGGAGGCTTATGGCAAAACTGCGGAGTTTTTCGTTTGAGAACCTGACAGGATCTTCGGGACTGGCTGGTCAGGCAAGGACCGGGTGTTGCCCCTGCCTTAAAGGTAAGGTTCCGGGAGCTTGAAAATGGCGGTGAACTTTTGTGCCAGCCCCGGATCGCCGGTGACCTGCACGCCAACGGTCTCGGAGGGGGCGTCGCCGTAGAAGACGGCTGCGAGGGGCGGTGCGGCGGGGGCCTTGAAGAGGAGGTCGGGCGTTTCGGTTTCGCCCCGTGTCACCGGCAGCGTGCCTTTCGTCAGCCGGGCCGTGAACCGGGCGGTGCCGATGAGAAAGACGACCTCTGCCTCCATGCCCCGTGCCGCCTCGGCATCAAGCATTGTTCGCAACGAGAGCATGAAGGAAACCGGTGACAGGGGCAGGGTCGGGTCGTGCAGCGGGGAGGCGGCGGCCCATCGGCCCAGTTCCTGAATGACCGGTTCCGCGGCATAGCCCCATTCGGTCAGGCCGTAGAGCTGTGCAGGTGCGGGTTCGGGCGCGGTCGAGCGCAGGACCACGCCGTTTGCCTCGAGCCCGGCAAGCCGTTCGGTCAGCACCTTGGCACTGATTCCCGGCAGGTTTGCGCGAATGTCGCTGAAGCGTCGCGGCCCCAACATCAACTCGCGCACGATCAGCAGTGACCAGCGTTCCCCCAGGAGCTCGAGGCCGAAGGCCGTGCCGCAGGCATCGCCGTACCAGCGGCCATGGGGGTTTTTTGCCGGTTTAGTTTCTTTTTGTAACTTCATGGTTGCTTTTTATAATCTCATTCTCGTAGCCTGTCCATATCGACGACGCGACTCAGGAGGAAACGCGATGTCACAGATGATCTTCATAAACCTGCCGGTGGCAGACCTCGAGCGTTCGATGGCGTTCTACGAGGCGATCGGTTTCACCAAGGACACCAGATTTACCAATCACCTCGCGGCGAGCATGGTCTTATCGGACAATATACGGGTGATGTTGCTGACCCATGAGTTCTGGTCGAGCTTCACCGACCGGCGCCGGGTCGATCCCGCGACCGAAGCACAGGTGCTGCTGTGTATCAGCCGTGCGGACCGTGAGGCGGTGGATGCCATCACCGACGCCGCCGTGGCTGCGGGTGGCGCGGGCGATCCTTGTCCGGTGCAGGAGCACGGGTTCATGTACGGCCGCAGCTTTGCCGATCCCGACGGACATATCTGGGAGCCCATGTGGATGAGCGCCGAGGCGGTCGAGAAGGGGCCGGCGGAGATGTCCCATGCCGGTTAAGGCGGACGCCCCGATCACGATCACCGCCTTCGACTGGGTGCCGGATTTCGCCAAGGGGCAGGTGCGTGACCTGCGTGTTCGCTGGGCGCTGGAAGAGGTCGGTCAGGATTATGCCGTTCGCTGTCTTCCGCAGGGGCAGCAGAAGGAGGCCGCGCACCGTGCCCTGCAACCGTTCGGGCAGGTGCCAACCTACGAAGAGGGCGACCTGACGCTGTTCGAAAGCGGCGCCATCGTCTGGCATATCGCCGAACGGTTTCCCGGCCTCATGCCCGAGGACCCCGCCGGGCGGGCGCGGGCGCTCGAATGGCTTTTCGCTGCGCTGAACACGCTGGAGCCGCCAATCATGGATCGCTCCATGGCGACGATCTTCGAGGCCACCGAACCCTGGTCGGCGCCGCGTTTGCCGGGGATCGACACGCGGATCGAAGAACGGTTGCAGGAGGCGTCGGCTCGGCTCGGGGCGGCGGAGTGGTTCACGGGCCGCTTCAGCGCGGGTGACCTGATGATGGTCAGCGTTCTTCGGATCATCGAGGGCGAAGGGCTGATCGAACCCTTCCCCAATCTCGCCGACTATGTCGCGCGGGGCACCGAACGGCCCGCCTTTCAGAGAGCACTGGCCGCGCAAATGGCCGGTTTCACGGGTAATCCGCCGCCCGGTTTCGACGCATGGATGGCGGAGCTTCAAGCCATACAAGGAGAGACGACATGACCTATATTGCCGGATTCCTCACCCCCGTCCCGAACGGGAACAAGGAGGCTTATATCGAAAGCGCCCGCAAGGCCTGGCCGCTTTTCAGGGAGTACGGAGCCTTGCAGATCATGGAAACCTGGGGCGATCAGATTCCCGAAGGCAAACACACCGATTTCAATCGCGCGGTGGCCCTGGAGGACGGTGAATCGGTCTGCTTTTCGTGGATGATCTGGCCGGACAAGGAAACGCATGACAAATGCGGCGCCAGCATGCAGACCGACCCGCGCTGGCAGGACATGGACATGCCCTTCGATGGCAAGCGCATGATGTGGGGCGGCTTTACCCCGATATTCGAGGACAGTGCCTGAACTGTGATCAGTGCAAGGTCTGGCGAATTGACGGGCAGCAGTTCTGACAGGGTGTCGGACGGGTCCCGCAGATACCCGCGTGACACTCCGATGCACTGTCAAGACTGCCCTTTGAGAGGAGAAAAACGATGACGAAACGAAAGGCTGCTGTGTTCCTCTGGTTCGATACCGAGGCCGAAGCGGCGGCGGAGTTCTATGCCGCCACCTTCCCGGACAGCCATGTGGACAACGTGATCCGCGTGCCCGAAGGAGCGCCGAGCGCGCCAGCCGGGACCGTTCAGGTGGTCGAGATGACCCTTCTCGGCCTGCCTTATGCGCTGCTCAATGCCGGTCCGCATGTGCAACCCAACGATGCCTATTCGTTGCAGGTCTATACCGAGGACCAGGCTGAGACGGACCGGCTCTGGGATGCCATCGTGGGTAATGGCGGAGAGCCCATCATGTGCGGCTGGTGCAAGGATCGCTGGGGCTATCGCTGGCAGATTACTCCGAGAGTCCTGATGGAGGCGCTGTCGCACCCGGACCGGGACGCTTCGGCACGTGCGCAGGCTGCGATGATGGAGATGCAGAAAATCGACATCGCGGGCATCGAGGCGGCCTTGCAGGGCGCGACCTGACACGCGGGGCGGGGTTGGTCGCTTCGGTGCATGACGGAATCTTGCGCGCCTTCGCGGAGCGCCTCAAGGGTGTAGGCGACCCATGCAAGGTTGTGTCTAGGGCTGCCGGAGTCGAATGGCCGTGTGCTTCAGAAGTTCAATTTCCCTGACGCCTCCAGCCGTTCGACATGATAGCGCAGTTCACTGGCCAGTTCGCCACGCAGTTTTTCCGTTATGCGGCTGCGCGGGCCGGACAGGCCGAGGCAAAGCTGTCCGTAGCCGCCCGACAGTTTCACCGGAGCCGCGATACTCGCGCAGTCCGGGTCTTCGTCCCCGATGCAATAGGCAATGCCCGTCTCTTGTACGCCGATCAGGTCTGTCTCCAGATCTTCGGGGTGTCGCGCCGGTAGCTGGTGGAAATATTCGGCCGACGCGGCCAGGATTTCAGACCGCAATCCCGGCGGCAGATGGGCAAGGATCGCCTTTGCGGCTGAACAGATACTCGCGGGGCGGTTTCCTAAGGGGGGCACCACCGACACGCCGGTTGCGGCCCGTGGGCTTTCCGTCAGGAAAATCTCGACTTGTGTGTCGACAAGGCGGGCCGCGAAACAGACCTCGCCGGTGGCCTCTGCAAGCGCGGCGGCGGCGGGTGAAACCGTCGAGATGAGTGTCTCGGTGTTCAGACCGGAGGCCAGCAGGCGATAGAGCCGCCCGCCGATCCGAAAGCCACGGCCCGATCGTTCCACAACACCTAGCGTTTCCAGTTCGGACAGGCGGCGATATGCGGTGGCCTGCGGCATCGGGCAGGCCGCGGCGATCGTCCGGGCGGTGGCGGACTCTCCAAGCTGAGTGATGCCTTCCAGCAGTGAGAGAGTGCGATCGTCCATTTACAAGCTCCATGTTATAAGGCAGCCTTCCCATATAATGAGAATCCTGGCCAGTCGAGAGCCAGCCAACCAGGGAGGACACAATGTCACAAAGCGAGCGTTTTCCACCATCCAGATACGGGCAGGCCGAACGGCACATGGCTGAAAGCCTGGTCGAACTGGAGCGACGCATCCTGTCCGAAGAGGAAACGGAAGAGTGCGACTGCAAGGAGGGCATGTTCAACGGACTTACCCGGCGCGGTCTGCTGGCCGGGGGGCTGGCCCTGAGCGGCGCCGCCATATCCGGTGGCCGGGCGAGGGCGGAGGCGCCTCCGGGCGCGATAGAATATCCGGTTCAGCCCGATTCAACCAAAGAACAGGGCCGCATCATCCTGGACGATGGCGGCTATGGATCGCGTTCGCAGTTCGAGAACGAGGTGCGCTGGCGCTATCCGACCGCGAGCCTCGATTCCAGTTGGTCGATGACACCGCTGGCCGCCGGTCACGGTATCATCACGCCTTCGGGTCTGCATTTCGAGCGTCATCACGGTGGCATTCCTGCGATCGACCCTCGGACGCATGCATTGATTTTGCACGGTATGGTAGATCAGCCGATACGTTTTACCATGGACGATCTCAAGCGCTTGCCCGCGGTCAGCCGAATGCATTTCATCGAGTGCTCGGGCAATGGCCTGACGGAATGGGTCCAGCCGACGCTGAAGACCGTTCAGGGCACGCATGGGCTGACCTCGACCTCGGAATGGACCGGGGTGCGCCTGTCCACGGTGCTGGAGATGGCCGGCATTCAGGACGGTGCCGCATGGATTCTGGCCGAAGGCGCGGATGCCGCGGTCATGACCCGCTCGGTTCCGATCGACAAGGCGATGGACGATGCAATTCTGGCCTATGCTCAGAACGGTGAAGCGCTGCGCCCCGAACAGGGCTATCCGCTGCGTCTGCTGCTGCCGGGCTATGAGGGCAACACGCATATCAAATGGCTGCGCCGTCTCGAAGTGAGCGACAAGCCCTTCATGACGCGCGAGGAAACCTCGAAATACACGGATCTCATGCCGGATGGATCGGCGAGGCAGTTCTCGCTGGAGATGGACGCCAAGTCGGTCATCACGTTCCCCTCGGGGGCCATGAAATTGCCGCGGGCGGGGTATTACGAAATCACGGGGCTGGCGTGGTCCGGGCGCGGTGCGATTTCCAGTGTCGAGGTTTCGGCGGATGGCGGAGAGACCTGGCATGAGGCCGAGCTTGAAGGCCCGATCCTGCCCATGTGCCACACGCGCTTTCGTTTGCCCTGGACATGGACCGGAGAGGAAGCTGTTCTTCAGAGCCGTGCGGTGGATGATACTGGCTATATTCAGCCGACGCTCCAGGAGCTGGTCGAGGTGCGGGGCACGAAATCCGTTTACCATCTGAACGCAATCCAAAGCTGGCACATCGCGGCCAGCGGGGAGGTGACAAATGTCCATGCGTAATTTCACTATCGTTGCCGCCCTGGCCGCCTTGTCGCAGCCTGTTTTCGGGCAGGAGCAGGCATCTGAACGGACCGTGGCAGCCCTGCCTGAAGCCCTTGCGGATACCGGCGAGATGGCCCCGCCCCCGGTGCCGCAATCGAGCGCCACGGAAATCGAAGATATCGCGCCCGAGCAACTGGTCTTCGGCATTGGCCGCCCGGCCACCGAAGAGGAAATCGCCGCTATCGACATCGACGCGATGCCGGATGGCCGGGGATTGCCCGAAGGCAGCGGTACGTATGCCGAGGGTGAAGAGCTGTATACGGATTTCTGTTCGGCCTGTCATGGCGAAGAGCTGGAAGGGATCTCGGAGCTCGGAGCGCCGGGGCTCATCGGCGGGCGCGGATCGCTTGCCAGCGATTCACCGGTCAGAACGGTGGAAAGCTACTGGCCCTACAGTTCGACGCTGTTCGATTACGTGTATCGGGCCATGCCCATGGATACGCCCGGCTCGCTGACGGCGGATCAGGTTTATGCAATAAGCGCCTACATCCTTGGCCGCGCCGGTATCACAAGCGACGCTCCCGACACGGTGCTGGATGCACAAAGCATGGCCGCGATTCAGATGCCCAATGCCGACGGTTTCGTGTCAGACCCACGCGACGGGAACGCGAACCAGTAAAGCCTGGAGGGGATGCGATACGGGCTTGGCCGGGTAGCGCATTCCCTGCATAGCCCGAAGATTGGCCCCGTGCGCCAAAGTGGACGGGGCCGAAACGATCATACGGCGACCATGATTTCCGAAACCAGTTCAGCCGTGTTGTGGACGTGGAATTTTTTCATCAGTTTTGCCCGATGAACCTCGACCGTGCGGTGGGAAATGCCCAGTTTTGCCCCGATTTCGCGTGATGTGTGCCCGTTCACGATGAGGTTCGCCACCTCGCGTTCACGTGGTGTCAGGCTGACCGAGCGATATTGTCGTGGGCCAGTGCGCTCAAAGCTCCAGATCATCAGGCGGAAAGGATCGTCCGGAGTTAGCGTGACACCACGCGCACGGGCCAGGAAAATCTCTTTCGCACTGGTCTGCATGAAACGCTCGTCTTCGTAATACGTGTCCTGACTGTTTCGCAGGTGATATTCGCATTTGTCGCCGATCTGGGTGAAATCGGCTTGTGACGGATACAGCCGTTTGACCGACCGCCCCTCGAGCTCGTCGCGCCGAAATTCGAACAAATGCGTCAACGCGTTGTTGGTGACCACGATCTGCCGGTACCGGGTCAAGGCCTGCGCGACAGGTGATTCCTGAAAGGCGAGTTCAGCGGCCTTGGCGGCAGTCGATGTATCCAGAAGATTTGACATATCACGTAATCCACTACGTAGCTTTACATAGCAATATACGTAGTTCCACCAATTTCGAAAGTATCGTTTCGCTGCGACCCTTATGGCCAGACCGGAGGAGAACAGCATGACACAGGCGATCTGTATCGTCGGCAGCGGCCACACAAAGTTTGGCCGTCTCGAAGACAATCTTGAACAGTTGATCGTGAATGCCACCCGCGAAGCCGTGGAAGAGGCCGGGGTGAACCCTGCCGAAATCGACGCGATTTTTCTAGGTCATTTCAATTCAGGCATGGTGAGTGACGGTTTCGCGTCGTCCCTGATCCATCAGGCCTATCCCGAAATGCGCTTTACCCCTGCGATGCGTGCGGAAAATGCCTGTGCCTCGGGGTCGGCGGCCCTTCATGCGGCGATGAACAGCATACAAGCGGGAAAGTCGAAAACCGTTCTGGTGGTCGGCGCGGAGAAGATGACGCATCTGTCCACCGCGGATGTCACCACAGCCCTGGCCGGTGCCGGCTATCAGAACGATCCTGAAGAAGCGAAGTTGAGTTTTCCACAGGTGTTTGCCGTGGCTGCGCGGGCGTATCAGGATCGTTTCGACGACCCGCTGGAGGCCATGGCGCGCATTGCCGAGAAGAACCATGCCAATGCGATGTTCAACCCGCTGGCACAGATGCACAAGCCTTTCACCTTCGAGCAGTGCAATGAAATATCCGAACGCAACCCGGCAATCGCACCGCCACTGCGTCTGACGGATTGTTCGCTGGTCACGGATGGCGCGGCAGCTGTTGTGCTGACGACGGCCGAAAATGCACATAATTTCGACAAGGCTGCCCGGTTCCGCGCTGCGGTACAGGTCAGTGATCTTATCCCGATGTCAGCACGGGATTTCCTGATGTTCGAGGGACCCGAAAAAGCCTTTGGTATGGCATTCGAAGAGGCGGGCATCGCCCTCGGCGACATTGATTTTGCCGAGGTGCACGATTGTTTCACCATCGCCGAGTTGCTGACCTACGAGGCGATGGGGCTTGCCAAAAAGGGCGAAGGTGCCCGCGCTATCAACGATGGGCTGGTCCTGCGCGATGGCACGTTGCCGGTGAACCTGTCCGGCGGATTGAAGGCCAAGGGACATCCGGTAGGGGCAACGGGCGTGTCGATGCATGCGCTGGCCTATCGCCAACTGACCGGGCAGGCCGGTGAAATGCAGAAAGACGGTGCACAGCTAGGGCTGGTATTCAACATGGGCGGTTCTGCTGTTGCCAACTACGTCTCGATTCTGGAAGCACACAGGGCCTGAACGATGAATCTTGCCAATTGGCTTCACCAGTCGGGGCTGACGCGCCCCGACGCGCCGGCCCTGTATTTCGGGCACAAGCTGCATGCGCGATATTCGCAGTTCGCACACCGAAGCTGTGCCATCGGTCGGCATCTGATGGAACAATACGGCATCAAGCCCGGTGACCGCGTCGCCCTTTTTGCCAGGAACTGTCCAGAATACCTGGAGGTTCTCTATGGGGTGCTTTGGGTCGGTGCGGTTATCGTGCCGGTCAACAACAAATTGCATCCGCGCGAGGCCGCATGGATCGTCGAGAATGCTCAGGCCGATGTCGTCATTACCGAAACGGGCGATCTGTATTCCAACACCGACGATCTGAAGCACCCCGCGCAGGAACTGGGACTGCATTCGGAAGAGTTGTCCGAAGTTGCGCGCCACGGTTCGGCTGGCAGCTATTTCCCTCCGGCTGAAACACGCGGGGATCAAACCGCCTGGCTTTTCTATACATCCGGAACGACGGGACGGCCCAAAGGGGTCATGACCACGCATGACAACTTGCGGATGATGGCTACCAGCTATGCGTTGGATGTCGATACCGTCACGCCGCAAGACGTTGCGCTTTATGCTGCACCGATGTCGCATGGGGCCGGATTGTATAACTTTCAGTTCGTCCGTGCGGGCGCGGCGCATGTCATTCCGCCATCCTGTGGATTCGACCCTGCCGAGATCGAGGGCCTGGGCCGGAGCCTTGGCAATCTGGTTTTCTTTGCCGCACCGACCATGATCAAACGCCTTCTCGTTCACGCCGAGGCCACGGGGTGGCGTGGCGAGGGGATCAAATCGGTAACCTATGGTGGCGGGCCGATGTATCTGGCCGACATAAACCATGCGCTGGATGTGTTCGGACCGAAATTCATACAAATCTACGGGCAGGGCGAAAGCCCGATGACCATCACGGCAATGCCCCGTGATATCGTGGCCGATACAACCCATCCGCGCGCCGATGCCCGGCGGGCATCCGTAGGCTTTGCGCAATCCTGTGTCGAGGTTCGCATTGTCGATACCAACATGAATGAAGTCGCACCCGGTCAGGTGGGCGAAATCGTCGTGCGTGGCGATACCGTGATGGCCGGTTACTGGCGCAATCCCGAAGCCACGACCGAAACGATTGTGGACGGCTGGCTGCGTACCGGTGATCTGGGTGCGATGGATACGGATGGTTTCGTAACGCTAACCGACCGTTCCAAAGACGTGATCATCTCTGGTGGAACGAATATCTATCCGCGAGAGGTCGAGGAGGTGCTGCTCAATCACGAAGATATCTTCGAAACGGCAGTGATCGGCGCCCCCCATCCCGAATGGGGAGAAGAGGTGATAGCCTTCGTCGTCGTCGGCAAGGACTGTCAGCTTGACAAAGATTCCCTGGACGCCTGGTGCAAATCCCAGATTGCGTCGTTCAAGAAACCCCGGCGTTACATCTTCATGTCCGAGCTGCCCAAGAACAGCTACGGCAAGGTTTTGAAAACCAGCCTTCGCGAAAGGCTTTCGCTGATGGAGGACCACAGCGAGAGCGTTTGAAGCCGCATCATTTTACGACACGCTTACAGGGAGGAACCAATGAAGCGTAGAACTTTCCTTAAAACCAGTGCAGCTGCCGCAGGCTCTGCTTTCGTGGCCAGCGCACCCAGCCTTGCGCTGGCGGCGACATCGTTCAAGTTCGACAGTTATGTATCGGACATTGCCGGGCCGTCCTGGATCGATCGTTACTATCTCGACGAAATGGAAAAGCGCACCAATGGCGAGGTGGAAATCCGGCGCTATTGGTCGGGGTCGCTGAACAAGGTGGGTGAACATCTGGCAGCGGCGCGCGATGGCACCTCGGAGGTGACACTGATTTCGCCGGGCTATTATCAGGCGGAGCTGCCGGTCACGCGGGGGCTGGAATGGTATTTCCGCATGAACAATGCCGACGCGCTGCAAAAGGTTTGCCGCGACGTTTACGAACAGTTCGACCCGCTGCGGACCGAATGGGAACAGCGTCACCGATCCAAGGTTCTTTATTGGACCAACTGGAACTATGCCCCCCTTGTTCTGCGGGAGCCGATCGAGTCTCTGGACGATCTGAAAGGCAAGCGCATTCGCGGTTACGGCGTTGCGACCGATGTGATCGAAGCCCTGGGCGGCACCGCCGTTCCTATGGCCGCCCCCGAGGTGTATCAGGCGCTCGAGCGTGGCATTCTGGATGGGGTTTACGGGTTCGATTTCGTGACCGCCGTGGCCTACAAGCTGCACGAGATCGCACCTAACTTCTACGATATCGGAGATGGCCCGCACGCACCGGCAGCCACCATCATGAACAAGCAGTTTTACGATGGTCTGCCAGATGACATCCGTAAGGTTTCGGATGAAATCGTGGCCGATATCTATGGCGGTGAATTCAGTCGCATCTACGAGGATGTGTTGGCCCGCTATGTCAAGACCGCCGAGGCCGAGGGCGTGACGCTTTCGACCATCTCGGATGCCGAAAAGCAAATGGCGCGGAACGAGGTTCAGCCCGCACAGGTTCAGAAATGGGTTGAAACCACTGCCAAAGAAGCCGGGATAGATGGTGAGGAGATGCAATCGCTGATCGAAGCGGCCATCGCCAAATACGATCCCGAAGGCACGCTGCGCCGTCCCTACGAGATCAGCCAGAGGGCATAAGGCCCCGGCCTATTTCGCCGGAGAGGCAATGCGACCGCACTACGAAAGGACAAGACGATGATAAACGTAGCCAACAAGGCGCTGAACGTGGTGTCCAATCTGTTCGGTGCGGTCGCAATGGTCTTTCTGGCGTTTCTGATGTTTGGCATTACGCTGGATGTCGCTGCGCGGGCCATTCTGGGACAGTCGATTTCGGGCGTGTTCGAGATGTCAGAACTCAGCCTCGTGATGCTGGTCTTTTTCGGAGCGATGTGGGCACAGCGCGATGATTCACATATCCGCGTCACCCTGTTGCCTGACCGTTTGCGCGGCGGCGGAGGCCGTTTTGCCAACGCCATGGCTTGGGGGGGTGGGGCGCTGGCCTTGCTGATGTTCGCATGGCCCGCCACCCAGGAGGCGATCTACTCTGTCTCGATTTGGGAATTCCGCTGGGGCTATGTGCAGATGCCGATCTGGTGGACCAAAGCGGGCGTTGCCATAGGCCTCTGGCTGGCAGCACTGCAAATGGCGATTCACGCATTGCTCTGCCTGACGGTCGCCGAGCCCCGTAAAGCCTGACGTTTGGCCGGTTACGTTTCAATCATCGAAGGATCCCGCAGATGGACCCCACGCTTGCACCCTATGTCGCTGTTGCGCTGATCTTCATCCTGATGGGGGCAGGCGTGCCGGTCTTTGCCGCGCTTGCGCTGTCGGGGGCGGCAGGGATCGTGCTGGTCGAAGATTTCGGCTTTCTGATGACACGGTTGAAATCACTGCCCTATTCCACAACAGCGGTTTACACGCTGGTGATCATCCCTCTGTTCTTGCTGATGGGGGCGTTTGCGCATCATGCTCAGGTGGGCAAACGCCTGTTCAGCGTTGCCAGCAAATGGGTCGGTCATTTGCCCGGCGGCCTTGCCATGGCATCCATTTTGACCAGTGCGGGTTTTGCCGCAACGTCAGGATCGTCGGTGGCGACCGCGGCGACTGTCGGCACCGTGGCCATGCCGGAAATGAAAAAGGCGGGGTATGAACCATCCCTGTCGGCGGGCGCAGTGGCCGCGGGGGGTGTCTTGGGCGTGTTGATCCCTCCAAGCGTGCTGTTGATATTTTATGCGGCACTTACGGAAACCTCAGCCGGTAAGATGCTGATCGCGGGATTTGTGCCGGGCCTTCTCACCACCTTGATGTTCATGGCGGGTATCTACCTGATCGCGCGAAACGGAGCGTCACGCAGTGCCGTCACACAAAAGGCAGGCTGGAATGAAACCATGCGCGAAACAACACGCGCCTGGCAGGTGCTTGTGCTGTTCATCGTGGTGATGGGGGGCATCTACATGGGGCTCGTCACCCCCACCGAGGCCGGGGCATTGGGTGCATTTGCCGCCTTTCTGATGCTGGTGGCGTATTGCTTGCGACATTCCGAAGGATTGTGGGGCAAGCTGGTGGAGAGCTTTCGCTCGACCGGGAATACCACGGTGATGATCTTGTTCACCATGATGGGCGCCGCGGTGTTCAGCTATTTCCTGACATTGGTGCAGGTGCCCAACCAGCTGGCGCAGCTCGTGGTCGAATCCGGGCTGCCGCCCTTGCTGGTCATGGCCCTGTTCCTGCTTGTATTCGTTCCTCTGGGAATGTTTCTCGATGCGTTTTCAATGATGGTTATCGCGATTCCCATCATGTTTCCGACCGTAAGATCACTGGGGTTCGATCCGATCTGGTTTGGTATCCTGACGGTCAAGATGTGCGAAATCGGCCTGATCACGCCGCCTGTGGGTCTGAACTGCTATGTCATCGCGGGGATCGACCGGTCTACTCCGCTACCGCAAATCTTTCGCGGTGCATTGTGGTTCGTATTGATGGAGGTCGTCACAATCGCCATCTTGTTCTTCTTTCCGCAGATCATCCTGTGGCTACCCGCCTTGATGAGTGTCAATTGACGGATCGTTGCACAGGCCGGTCGAACCGAGGTTCATTCGGTTCTGCCGCCGTCATGTTCTGCGTGTGAAACCTGCGCCTACCGTCCTGCGGAAATGTCCAGGATCGCCCCGCTGACATAGGAGGCCGCATCGGACAGCAGCCATTTCACCGCTTCGGCGACTTCGTCGGCGGTGCCGATCCGGCCGAGCGGCACGTCTTTTGCCTTGGTTTGCAGGCGGTCGGCGAGACCGGCGGCAGCGTGGATTTCCGTGTCGATCAGCCCGGGTGCGACGGCGTTGACGCGGATGCCGTCGCCGCCCAGTTCCTTGGCGAAGCCGACCGTCATGGAATTGATCGCGCCTTTGGAGGCGGCGTATTGTATCCATTCGTTCCCGCCTCCAAGGGCGGCGGCGCGGCTGGACATCATGACGATTGCACCGCCCGATCCGCCATGCGCGGTTGACATGGCGCGGGTCGCGGCCTGCACGGTCATGCCCGCGCCGGTAATGTTCACGTCCAGAACCCGGCGGAGCGTTTCGGGAGGCAGGGTTTCGAAACGGCCTGCCGGGCCGGTGATGCCTGCATTGGCAAAAACGCCGGTCGGGCGACCGAATTCGCGTTCACAGCCTTTGAACAGGTCTTCGATGGCGGCCATGTCGGTGACATCGCCCCTGATGGCGAGCGCGCGGCCACCTTCGGCACTGACACGAGCGGTCAGATCCTGCGCGGCCCGATCGTTCGATGCGTAGGAGAAGGCGACGGGCCGTCCGGCGCGGGTCAGGGCCAGCACCGTCGCGGCGCCAATGCCCCGGCTGCCGCCGGTGACGACAACCGGGCCGGTGTCAGAATGCGACATTCCCGCCCCCCTTGAGCTCCAGCATGTCGCGGGCTTCGTCCGGGGTTGCGACCTCGAGGCTGAGACCCGCGAGAAGTTCGCGCGCCTTGCGGACCTGATCGGCGTTGCTTTGCGCCAGCTTGCCCGGTGAAATCCACAGCGAATCCTCGAGCCCCACGCGAATGTTGCCGCCCTGGGCCGCGGCTTGTGCGGCCACGGCCATCTGGTTGCGCCCGGCCCCGAGGACGGACCAGATGTAATCGTCGCCGAACAGGCGATCCGCCGTGCGCTTCATGTGGGAGACATCCTCGGGGTGGGCGCCGATGCCGCCGAGAAGGCCGAAAACGGTTTGCACGAGGAACGGCGCCTTGACGAGGCCGCGATCAACGAAATGCGCAAGGTTGTAGAGGTGGCTTGTATCGTAGCATTCGAACTCGAAGCGGGTGCCGTTCGCATTGCCGGTTTTCAGGATGTGTTCGATATCCGCGAATGTGTTCTTGAAGACCAGATCGCGGCTGTTTTCCAGATGCTGGCATTCCCAGTCGTGCTGAAACTTCTTGAAGCGGTTCAGCATGGGGTAAAGGCCAAAGTTCATCGATCCCATGTTGAGCGACGCGACCTCGGGTTTGAGTTCGGCGGCGGGGCGCATGCGTTCCTCGACGCTCATGTGCGGGCTGCCGCCGGTGGTCAGGTTCAGAACCGCGCCCGTCGCCTGTTTCAGTTGCGGCAGGAAGGCGCGAAATGCGTCGGGGTCCTGCGTGGGGCGGCCATTTTCAGGGTCGCGCGCGTGCAAGTGCAGGATGGTTGCGCCCGCCTCAGCGGCGGCAAGGCTGTCGGCGATGATCTGCTCGGGGGTGACCGGCAGGTGCGGGGACATCGAAGGGGTGTGAATGGCGCCGGTGACGGCACAGCTGATGATGACCTTGCGGTTGGATTTGGGCATCGGGGCCTCCGGGGTTGTTCAGGTGTTTGTTTTGCGCTGTCCGAGATGTTTCATCAGGGCCACCAGGCGACTGTCGCGCTCGGCCTGGGCCTGGGGAATCCGATCCAGAGGAAGCATTGCGCGGCATGACTGCTCGATCCGGTCAAGCGTGTCGCCTGTCCAGTCGCGGGTTTCGCGCTGTCCGGCGGCAATGGTTTCGAACATTGCGCCATAGCGGGCGACATAATCGCGGACGCCGCCGGGGGCGTTCAGGTCGATCGTTTCAAAGGGGCCAAGCAGCGCCCAACGGGGGGCTAGCCCGTCGCGCAGGCCGGTATCGACATCCTTGGGGGATGCGATGCCGTCCGCGACGAGGCGGAAGGCCTCTTGCAGCAGGGCGCCTTGCAGGCGGTTCATGATGAAACCGTCGATTTCGCGCGTCATCCGAATGGGCTTCTGGCCGATCCGCTCCATCAGCGCGGCGCAGCGTTCGACCGCCTCGGGTTCGGTCCAGGGGGCCGGCACGATCTCGACCGCCGGAATCAGGCTGGGCGGGTTGATCGGGTGAGCGACAAGGCAGCGGTGGCGCCCGGTCAGGTGTTCGGTAAAGGCCGAGGGCAGGAGCGCCGAGGTGGAACTGGCCAGGATGGCATCCGGCGGGGCCGTTGCGTCGAGCTGTGCGAAAACCTGCTGTTTGATGTCCAGCTTTTCGGGGACGTTTTCCTGCACATGGGCTGCCCCGGACAGGGCGCTTTCCAGGGTGTTCGCAATGCCGACGCGCTGCACGATGTCGTGGGCAGTCTGGCCGTTCAGCATGTCGGCCTCTTCCAGTTCGGAGGCGAGGTTGGTCAACGTGTCCTTTGCCTGTCCGGCGGCGGCGGTGTTCTGATCGTAGAGGGCCACGGTGCAGCCCCCCCGCGCAAAGGCGACGGCCCAGGCACAGCCGATCAGCCCGCTGCCGATGATGGCGGTTTTCGTGGCTTGCTTCATCACAGGGTCTCCACGCCGGCGCAGACGCTCAGCGCCTGTCCGGTGATGTTGCTGCCACCGGGGGTGTTGAGGAACAGGCACATCGCCGCGATGTCATCCGGGCTGACCATGCGGCGAAGGGCGACTTTTTCGAGGTTGCGTTCGCGCATTTCCTCGTAGGACAGGCCAAGGCGTTCGGCGCGGGCATTGATGACCCGGTCGATTCGGGGGCCTTCGACGATCCCCGGCAGGATGGCATTGGCCCGCACGCCCTGTGGACCCAGTTCGGAGGCGAGGCTTTTCGCGAGCCCCACCACACCCCATTTCGAGGCGGCATAGGGTGTCCGGTAGGCAAAGGGCAGGCGGCCCGCCACCGAGGCGATGCCGATGAAGCTGCCGCGGCTCGCGATCAGGTCTTCGGAGGCGAAGCGCGCGGCAAGGTAGGCCCCCCTCAGGTTGATATCGAGGGTTTTGTCCCAGTCTCCGGCGCTGATATCGCTGATCGGGCCGGTCGGCCCCTCGATGCCGGCATTGGCCACCAGCACATCAAGACCGCCGAGGGTTTCACGGGCCTCGCCGAACAGGTCGCGCGTCGCATCTTCGTTTGCGGCGTCGGCGACGGTGCCGGTGATCCTGTCCGAGCATGTGGCGCTGACGGCGTCGGCGTCCACATCCGAAATATGGACCCGTGCGCCGACGGCTGCGAAACCTTCGGCGATGGATTTGCCGATCCCGGCGGCTCCTGCGGTCACAAGGACGCGCAGCCCGGGGGGCGGTGTGAGGGTGGCCGGAGCTGTCATCGTGTTATGTCCTTCACTGCGTTCGTTCAATGTTTCTGGCCCGAGGCGAGAAACGCACGGATGTCATGGGCGGCGGTCTGGATGTCATCGACAATCGCGGCGCGTACCGCCTTGGCATCACCTTTGGTCAGGGCGGTCATGACCGCATCATGAAAGCCCTGCGATGTCGCCATATGGTCGCGGTCGGGTACGCATGTCCGGATCGACGGGCCGACGATCAGCCAGAGGCGTTCGATCATGCTGAGCAAAAGCGGCCAGCCCGATATCTTGTAGATTTCGGCGTGATATGTGGCGTTGGCCTTGAGATACCTGTCGGCATCGCCGCTATTGGCGGCGGCAGTCAGGTCGTCATTCAGCTTGCCGATCCGGGCCAGTGAATCGCCGGTTATCTGTTCGGCGGCCCGTTCGGCGGCCATGCCTTCCAGGTCGGTTCGGATGGCGGTGATTTCGTCGAAATCCTCGGGGGTAAGGAGCCTGAGGCGGAGTGTTCTGCTGGTCGTGAGCTCCAATGCGCCTTCGGTGGTCAGGCGTGTCAGTGCTTCGCGGACGGGCATGGCGCTGACGCCGAGTTCGGTGGCAAGGCTGCGGCTGGAGAGTGTTTCACCTGGCCTGAACACCCCCGTCATGATGTCGCTGCGGAGGTGATCGTAAATCTGCTGTTGCAGACTGTCGCGCCTCAGGGTGGCAGCCTTGAAGGTCAGGCGAGTCTCGGAAACGTCTTGCATATTGTTTTTCTATGGTTATCGTTGATCTGCGATCTCAGATTGCAGTGTAGGGCCGAGGAAGTCAAGTGAACCCCGCAATCCACGATCGCGATGCACCCGGATTTTCCGGGAGGGATAAAGGGAGGAATATTATGAAATTAAAGGCAACTTTACTGGCTGCTCTGACCGCGGCGGCCACCGTTCCGGCGCAGGCCGAAACGTTGGATGTCGCAAGCACCTTTCCAAAGAATCTGACGTTTCTTGGTGAAGGTGCCGAGGTTCTGGCCCAGAATATCGAAACCGCGACCGGCGGCGAGGTCAAGCTGCGCGTTCATGGCGCGGGCGATCTGGTTCCGGCGCTGGAGGTGTTGAACCAGGTGAGCTCGGGCGCGATCCCGGCGGGCTGGGACTATGTCGGGTACTGGGGCGGTACGATCCCAGTGGCCTCGCTGGCAGGTTCCATGCCGTTCGGCCCCGGCCCCGATCTGTTTGTTGGCTGGATGTGGGAAGGGGGCGGGCTTGAAATCGTCCAGAAGGCCTATGATCCGCTGAATATCAAGCTGTTGCCCTGTCACGTGACGGCACCCGAGCCGGGCGGCTGGTTCAACAAGGAAATCAACAGCGTGGAAGACCTCAAGGGGCTTCGCATGCGGATTTCCGGTATGGGCGGTCAGGTTCTCAACAAGCTGGGCGTTTCAACGCAGTTGATTCCGGGCGGGGAGCTGTACGTGGCTCTGGAACGTGGCCGTATCGACGCGACGGAATTCTCGCTGCCGGTTGTGGACAAGGCCCTCGGGTTCTCGGAAATCGCGAAATACTACTATTTCCCCGGCTGGCATCAGCCCGCGAGCTGGAATTCGCTGATCGTGAACATGGATGTCTGGAACGGCTTTGACGAGCAGACCCAGGACCAGATCATGATGGCTTGCCGTGCGACGGTGACCTGGTCGCTTGCGACCGCGCCCGCTCCGCAAGGCGCTACCATCGAGGAGTTCCGCGCGCAGGGTGTCGAGACCAGGCGGTTCCCGGACGAGGTTCTTGAAGCTCTGAGGGCTGCTGCGAACGAGGTTCTGGAAGAACAAGCCGCGAATGACGAGATTTTTGCCGAGGCATACGCATCCATTCAGGATTACCTTGCCAACGCCGAAATCTGGTCGAACCTGCAGACAATCCCCGCACCTTCGGAGTGATTGCCAGATGACCCGGCGTTCCACTTTGGAGCGGGTCGGTCATGCGCTTGTCGAGGCAAGCGCATGGCCCGGTCGTCTTGCGGCCTGGCTGCTCCTGCCGATGATCGCGCTGGTATTACTGGCTGTCGTCGGCTCGTTGATGAAATGGGGCCAGATCGCCAGATGGGATGTGGATATTCTGCTTTTCGGCTCGGAACTGACCCTGACGGGGCTGGCTGAATTGCAGTGGCATATTCAGGCGGTCATCGTGATGCTGGGTATGTCCTATGCGCTGTCGCGCAATGCGCATGTTCAGGTCGATATGCTGTCGGCGCGGTTTTCACCGCGTGTCACTGCCGGGGTCAATCTGGTTTGCGACCTTCTGTTCCTCATGCCGTTCTGCATCATCATCGGCTGGCTGAGCCTGGGCTTTGTCGAGTTTGCCTATAACACCGGCGAGCAATCGGATTACGGCGGGTTGACCGACAGGTATCTGATCAAGGCCATCCTGCCGATTGGCTTTGTCTTTCTGGGTCTGGCGGGGATCGGGCGAATCCTGATGCATCTTGGCGAATTGTTTGCGCGCGGAGACCGACAGCATGACTGAATACATTTTGCCGATCGCGATGGTGCTGATGCTCGTCGGTGGCATTTTCACGGGGTATCCCGTTGCGCTGGTGCTGGCCGGTGTGGGGATACTTTTCACGTTCATCGGTGATGTGCCGCTGATCTTTCTCAATACGATTTCATCGCGGATCTTTACCGGCACCCTGACGAACTGGCTGATGATGGCGGTGCCATTGTTCGTCTTCATGGGGCTGATGCTGGAAAAGTCCAATATCGCCAGGAATCTGCTCCTTGCGCTCGAACGCCTGTTCGCGCAGCGCCCCGGCGGGCTGGCCCTGTCGGTGACGATCGTCGGTGTCGTGATGGCCGCGAGTACCGGGATCATCGGGGCCTCGGTGGTCATGCTGGGGCTGATGGCCTTGCCGGTCATGCTGAAACAGAATTACTCCATGCGGCTGGCAGCCGGGACGATCTGCTCGGCGGGGACGCTCGGTATTCTTATCCCGCCCTCGATCATGCTGGTGCTGGTCGGGGATATCCTGCAAATCTCCATCGGGGATTTGTTCATGGGGGCGGTAATCCCCGGCCTGATCCTCGGTGGGCTCTATGCGCTTTATATTCTGATCACCACGCATATCGACCCGTCCATCGCACCTCCGAGCGAACGCGGGGAAAAGGTTTCGACGCTGGAGGCGCTGGCCGTTCTGGTCAAGCACCTGATCGCCCCGGTGCTTCTGATCCTCGGTGTGCTGGGGTCCATCGTCGCGGGTGTCGCGACACCGACCGAAGCGGCGGCCATCGGCGCCCTCGGGGCCACGATCCTGGCGGCGGTGATGCGGCAACTGACGTGGAAAAACCTTGTGGATTGCGTTCAGGAGACAGCGCTGACAACGGCCATGATCCTGACCGTGGCCATCGGCGCAACCGTGTTCAGCGCGATCTTCAAGCGTGTTGGCGGCGATTACATGATCGAAGACGCGGTCATGGCGATTGCATCGGGGCCCTATCAGACGCTTTTCCTGATCATGGGGCTGATCTTTGTTCTGGGATTTTTCCTCGAGTGGATCGAGATCAGTTATGTGGTGCTGCCGCTTTTCGCGCCGATCATCGCGGGGCTGGATTTCGGATTCGAGAACTCCGCTATCACGCTGACGTGGTTTGCCGTGCTGGTTGCGGTGAACCTTCAGACGTCTTTCCTGACCCCGCCTTTCGGGTATGCCCTGTTCTACCTGCGCGGCATCGCGCCGCCGGAGCTGGGTATCCGCGATATCTATGCCGGGATCGTTCCTTTTGTTCTGATCCAGATTCTGGGGCTTTTGCTGTGTATTCTGTTTCCGGCGCTGGTGCTCTGGCTGCCGGGCGTGACCGTCAATTGAGGGGGTTCGCATGAGTGATCTTTTCGATCTGACGGGACGGTGCGTTGTGATCACGGGCGGGACGAGCGGCATCGGATTGTCCGCTGCCCAGGCCTTTCTGGAAGCCGGAGCGCGGGTGACGATCTCGGGGCGTTCCAAAGACCGCGGTGAGGCGGCGCTTGGGCATCTCGCGGACAAGGAGGATGTCTGGTTCTGTGCCGCCGACGCATCGGATGAGGCCGACGTCGAGAAGCTGGCCGAAACGGCCAAGGCGCATATGGGCGGTGTCGATACGATTGTTTGCGCCGCCGGGATCAACCGGCGGGGCGCGCCGCAGGATCTGAGCCTCGAAGACTGGGATGCCGTCATGGATGCGAACCTGCGCGGCACCTTCGTGACGGCGCGGGCCTTTTATCCGCAGCTTTGCCAGTCGGGAGATGGGCGGATCGTCACCATCGGGTCGATGTTGTCGGTTCTGGCCAACGATATGACAGCGCCCTACGCCGCGGCCAAGGGCGGTGTCGTTCAGCTTACCCGCAGTCTGGCGGCGGCATGGGCCAAAGATGGAATCCGGGCGAACTGTGTTCTTCCGGGGTGGGTGGACACGGCGCTGACCCGGCAGGCGCGGCTGGACATGCCCGATCTGGATGCGCGCGTTCGGGACAGAACTCCGGTTGGCCGATGGGCGGACCCGCAGGATATTGCCGGAACCATCCTGTTTCTGAGCACTGCGGCCTCGCGTTTTGTGACCGGTACGGCGATCCCGGTGGATGGCGGGTTTGTGATGCGGGCGTAACGCCTGCCCTTGAAATGGAAGGTGAAATCAAATGAGCGAACGCACCTCAAGACTGTCCGGGTTTGCAACCCTCAGCCGCGAAAAGCGGCTCGGGATCCTGTCGGATTGGATTGACGAGGGCGAGGGGGCGACTGGCGCACTGGACCGGTTGGACGCCTTGCCTGACGATCTGGTGGACAGGATGATCGAAAACGCCATCGGTGTCATGCCGGTGCCCCTTGGTCTGGCCACAAACATGATCGTGGATGGCGAGGACGTGCTGATTCCGATGGCAACCGAGGAAAGCTCGGTCATCGCGGCGGTGTGCAATACGGCGCGGCGCTGTCGTTCGACCGGCGGGTTTCGCACCTCATATGCGGGGTCGCTGACCATTGCGCAGATACAGCTTCTGGATGTGGCCGATCCGCATCGGGCGCGTCTCGAGATTTTGCGCAGAGCCGATGAGATCAGGGCGTTCTGTGACGATATCGACCCGGTGCTTGTCGAACTTGGCGGCGGGTTTCAGGATGTGGATGTTCGCCTGCTGAACGGGCGCAAGGGCACTGTCATGGTCGTGCATCTGATCGTGGATACGCGCGATGCCATGGGGGCAAATGCCGTGAACACCATGGCCGAGCGGTTGGCCCCGGTTCTGGCGGACTGGGTCGGCGGGCGGTCCTTGTTGCGCATCCTGTCCAACCTTGCCGACCGGCGCATCGTCAGGGCCGAAGCCGTGTGGCCCGCTGACGAGATCGGCGGCCCGGAGGTGGTGGAGACGATGCTGGAGGCGGCGGATTTCGCCGTGATCGACCCGTATCGCGCCGCGACGCATAACAAGGGTATCATGAACGGTGTGTCCGCTGTCGTGCTGGCAACCGGCAACGATACCCGCGCCATCGAGGCCGGTGCGCACGCATTCGCGGCACAATCCGGGCAGTACAGCCCGCTGACCCGGTGGGAAAAGACCGCGAACGGCGATCTGGCGGGGTCGATCGAGATTCCCTTGTCGCTGGGGATCGTGGGCGGGGCCACACGTATTCACCCCGTTGCGCAGCTTGCCTTGAAGATCATGGGCGCAGACAGCGCCGAGAAACTGTCGCGCATGGTGGCGGCGGTCGGGCTGGCGCAGAATTTCGGCGCATTGCGGGCCCTGGCGACGGATGGCATCCAGAAAGGGCACATGGCGTTGCATGCCCAGAACATCGCGATTACGGCCGGTGCGACAGGTGACGAGATTGTCCGGATTGCCGAGGCGATGAAGGCCAGCGGTGACATTAACGAACGCACCGCAACGCGGCTGCTGAAGGAGTTGCGAGGGTGACCCGGTTCAGATCACGGCCAGGCATTTCTGCGAGCATGGCGGGGCATTGAAATGACCGCGATCAGAATAGGTGCAGGCGCGGGTTTTTCCGGGGATCGGATCGGACCGGCTGTCGATCTGGCACGAAGGGGAGAGCTGGATTTTCTGATCTTCGAATGCCTAGCCGAGCGTACCATCGCTCAGGCGCAACTGAACCGCCTGTCAGATTCCGAAGGCGGGTTCGATCCGCATCTCGAGGCCCGGATGCGGGCAGTTCTGCCAATTTGTCAGGCCAACGGGACGCGGATCATCAGCAATATGGGCGCGGCCAATCCGTTGGCTGCTGCCCGCCATGTGGCCAGGCTGGCGACGGAACTGGGTGTCGGAGGGCTGTGTGTTGCGGCTGTCACGGGGGACGATGTGCTGGCCTATTGCCGGTCGGCCTTGCCCGATCTCGACAACGGTCTGAACTTTGCGGATATCGCACCGCGTGTCATTTCGGCCAATGCCTATATCGGCGCGGGTCCTGTCGTTCGGGCACTGGAAAACGGTGCCGATGTCGTTCTGACGGGTCGTGTGGCTGATCCGGCATTGTTTCTTGCGCCGCTCATTCACCGTTTCGGATGGCGAATGGATGACTGGGATCGGCTGGGCAAGGGGACGCTGGCGGGGCATCTTCTGGAATGTGCAGGCCAGATATGCGGCGGGTACTTTGCCGATCCGGGGTTCAACGATGTGCCGGACCTCGCCAATCTGGGGTTTCCCATCGGGTTGATCGACGCCGAAGGTGGTGTCGAAATCACCAAACTGCCCGGCACGGGCGGCGCGATCCGGCCCGCCACCGTCAAGGAACAGATCCTGTATGAGATTCTCGATCCGGCCCGATACCTTCAGCCCGACGTGATCGCGGATTTCTCGAACGTCGCAGTCGAACAGATCGGCCCCGATCATGTACGTGTGACCGGCGCAACCGGGCATCCCCGGACCGGCAAGGTCAAGGCCACGATCAGCTATCATGACGGATATATTGGAGAGGGACAGATTTCCTATGCCGGGCCCGGCGCGGTGGCGCGGGCGGAGTTGGCGCGCTCGGTCATCCGGCAGCGGCTGGAGCCTTTGGGTTTGCGCGAAGGCCGGGTCGATCTGATCGGTGTCGATGCGTTGCACGGGCCTTTGCCGGGGGCTGCGGCGGCCCCCAACGAGGTGCGCCTGCGCGCCATTGGCCGGAGCGACGACAAGGATGCAGCAAGCATGATCGGACAGGAGGTCGAGGCGCTTTACACCAACGGACCGGCCGGCGGTGGCGGGGCATGGAAATCTGTGCGTGCAGCGGTGTCGCTGTGTTCTGCCTTGCTGGATGAGCGTGTTGTCGACCCCGATGTCACCTTTTACGAGGCACAGCCCACATGATCCTGCGAGACATCGCCCATTGCCGAAGCGGCGACAAGGGGAACACCCTGAATATCGCTGTCATCGCCCGTGACCCTGACGATTACGATTTGCTCTGTCGTGAAGTGACACAGGAGCGTGTGGCGGAGTTCTTGCGCGACAAGGTGAAGGGCCGGGTCACGCGCTATGAGGTGCCGACGCTCGGGGCGCTGAATTTCGTGTTGGAGGATGCGTTGTCAGGCGGGGTGGTCGGATCGCTGACCCTGGATACGCATGGCAAATCCATGAGTTCGGCGCTGCTTGGCCTGCCGATTGGCAGTAGCACAGATCGCGACGGGGGCTGACATGAATCCGAGACAGCGAGCCGGTTTCAAGGGAGGGATTTTCCATGTTGTCAGGTGACATCGTCAGTTTTCATTGCCCGACACGGTTGCATTTCGGGCATGGCGCACTGGCGGCGGTGACGCGGATCGTGACCGGGGCGGGATGGTCGCGGGTGATGATGGTCGTCGATCCGGCGCTTGTCGGCGGGGTGGCGTACAAGCGGTTGATTGACGATCTGTCAAGGGCCGGTGTCGAGTTCTGCGAATTCTCGGGTGTCGATCCCGAACCCAAGGATATCAATGTCGACGGCGCGCTCGATGTGCTGAACGCCGCAGGGGCCGATGCCGTCATCGCCATTGGCGGAGGAAGCGCGATCGATGTGGCCAAGGCGGCTGCCATTGTCGCCACCAATGGTGGGTGTATCGCGGATTACGAAGGGGTCGATGCCTTCGATGTCGCGCCCCTGCCATTGATCGTGATCCCGTCGACGGCGGGTACGGGTTCGGAGGTGTCGGGGGCGGCGGTTATCACCGATACCTCCCGAAATGTGAAAATGGCGATCCGCCATGCCCGGTTCGGTCCTGCGGCCCATGCCGTTCTCGACCCGAAGGTGGTGGCGACGGTTCCGGGCCATGTTGCGGTTCATGCCGGGGTCGATGCCTTTGTTCACGCTTTTGAATCCTACCTGTCGAAACTGGCGAACCCGTTCACGGACGCATGGAACCTCAGGGCCATGCGGGTCCTGTCGGGGAACATTCGCCCCTATGTCGCGAACCGGGAAAATGCCGATGCCGCGCTGAATATGCTGTGCGGGGCCTCCATGGCGGCCATGTCCTTTGGCACAACCGGAACCGGGAACGTGCATTGCATGGCGATGGCGATTGGCGGGCTTTACCCGGTGCCTCACGGGTTGGCGAATGCCGCCTGCCTGCCGCATGTCGCGCGCTTCAATTTCATCGCCGCGCCCGGCAGGTATGCGCAGGTCGCCGAGGCCATGGGCGAGGATGTGCGCGGCTGTGACGAGTTGACCGCCGGGCGCCGGGCCATCAGCGCAATCGAGGCCCTTTGCGATGATCTGGGCGTGCCGTCGCGCCTGAGAGATATCGGTGTCGAAAAGGCGGCCCTGCCCGAGATCGCAGAGCGTTGCCATGCGCTGAACTATAACCGCTGGAACCCGCGCCACACCACGCAGCAGGAATTCCTGAACCTTTTGCAGACGGCCTATTGAATGCGTACCCGAACCGGCAGGAGGCGAGGATGAAGTTCACCCAGCTTGAAATGAAAACCGGCATGCGCCGCCTTGTCACCGAGGACTCGGATTGGGCGCAGCTATCGACGAAAGACGCCAAGCGGCTTACCACGCTGGTTCTGTCCGCGCGCCGGTTCGAGGAAACGATCCTGTCGCTGGACAAGCGCGGATTGGTTCACGGCCCGGCGCATTCCAGTCTGGGGCAGGAAGGTGGGGCAGGGGGGTGCCTTGCGGCGCTGCCCATCGACACGATGATGAACGGCTCTCATCGGGCGCATCATCAGGTCGTCGCCAAGATCGTGAATGCGCTTTACACAGACAATTACGATCCATCGGCGGAGCCTGTCCTGCGGGACGAGATGCGCGAAGAAATCCGACGCATGATGCACGAAATTCTGGGGCTCAAGGATGGCTGGACCGGTGGGCGTGGCGGCTCGATGCACTTGCGGCGGGAAAATCTGGGAGTGATGGGTACGAACGCCATCGTCGCGGGGGGCTTGCCGATAGCCTGCGGTCATGCCTTCGCCGAAAAGCAGCAGGGCGGCGAGCGGATCACGGTATCGTTCTTCGGAGATGGGGCCGTTCATCAGGGCACAACGCATGAGGCGATGAACCTTGCCGCGCTCTATCGTCTGCCGGTTCTGTTTTTCTGCGAAAACAACGGCTATGCCGTTTCGACGACGATTGAACAATCCACTTTCGAAACCAACCTGAACACCCGCCCCTGCGCGCATGGTATCGAAAGCGTTCATGTTGACGGAATGGACCCTCTGGCCGTCTGGCTGGCCACGCGGTGGGCCGAAGATCACATTCGCACACAGGGCCGCCCAGCCTTCGTGCAGGCGGATGTCTATCGGTATTATCATCAGTCATCGCCCTTTCCGGGCAGTGTGTTCGGATACCGCACCAAAGAGGAGGAGGAGGCCTGGCGCGCCCGGTCCCCTTGGGAATTCCTCTGCGACAAGCTGATCTCGCACGGTATCGTCAGCGAGGACGAACTGAACGCCATCGATGCCGCGGTGTCGGAGGCGATGCAGGCGGCGGCGGACAGTTGTACCGAGGGCAAGGGATCGGCCATGGCGATCCCCGCCGGGCATTGGCCCGACCCTGCGGGCGTTGACGATCACCTGACCTCGGACATGTCGGAATTCTCGGGGCTTCGCGCGGCGGAGGCAGAGGATTTCTCGTCCGAACAGATGCGCGAGATGACGTTCATCGAGGCGATCCCCGCCGCCATGGGCGCTGCGATGAAAAGCGACCCCGGTATCGTTCTGTTCGGCGAGGACGTGGCGAATATGGGGGGCGGAACCGTCGGTGCGACGCGCGGCTTGTCCGAGTTCTTCGATACCCGGATCGTCAACACTCCCATCACCGAGAACGGATTTTGCGGACTGGCCGTCGGGGCGGCGATGTCGGGGCTGCGGCCCATCGTCGAGCTGATGTACAGCGATTTCTTTCTTGTCGCGGCGGACCAGTTGTTCAATCAGGCTGGCAAGATCAGGCATCTGTTCAACGGCACGGCGCAGGTTCCGATGGTGTTGCGGTGTCGGCTTCCGGGGCTGGAAGGGTACGGATCGCAGCATTCGATGGACCCGACCAGCGTTTTCGCGCTGTTTCCGGGCTGGCATATCCTCGCGCCGTCGAACGCGTTCGATTATGTGGGTCTGATGAATGCCGCGATGCGCTGCAACGATCCGGTTCTGATCATCGAGCCGCAAGCGCTGCATAAACGCCGCTGTCCGGTGCCGGAGAATCTGGATTATTACATCCCTATCGGCAAGGCCAAGCGCGTGGCCGAAGGCCGCGATCTGACGCTTTTGACGTCGCTCGGTATGGTCGAGACCTGCAAGGATCTGGTGGCCAGCCTGGGGATCGGCGCAGATGTGATCGACCTGCGCAGCCTGTCTCAGCGCGATATTGATTATGACCTGATCGGGCAGTCCGTGCGCAAGACCGGGCGCGTCGCGATCATCGAGCAAACCACGCGCGGGGCTGCGTTCGGGGCGTTTCTGGTGGACGAGATTCAGCGGCGCTTTTTCGATTATCTCGATCAGCCGGTCAAGCGTGTCACCGGGGCTTGGGCGCCGCCGACCGTTTCGCGGGTGCTGGAGCGTGCGGCGCTGGCCGGTGAGGACGACATCACCAAGGAATTGTTGGCCATGCTGCGCGACAGCGCCCTGCCCGAACCCGGAAAGGAGGCCGTGTAACGCCATGCTGTCATTCGAAGGAAAGACCGTGTTGATCACCGGTGCTGCCGGGGGCATCGGGGCGGAAACCGCGCGTATCCTTTCCGGCCTGGGGGCCGATCTGGCGCTATGCGATCTTGAAGGTTGCGACGATCTGGCCGACGAACTGCGCGACGCTGGCACCAGTGTGGTAACGGCGGCATTCGATATCCGCGACCGCGCGCAAGCCGAGGCGTTCATCGGCGCGCAGCCAAGGCTGGATGCCATTGTTGCCAATGCCGGTTTTTGCCCCTGGGACGATTGGAACGATGGGGACTGGGACGATACCTTTGACCGGGTGGTCGATATCAACCTCAAGGGGGTGATCAATGTCATGCGGCCCGCCATCGCCCGGATGATCGCGCAAAAACACGGCAAAGCGGTTCTGGTGGCGTCGGTTGCCGGGCGCATGGGCGGGTTGCGTGCCAGTCCGCATTACGTGTCGGCCAAGGGTGGTGTCATTTCCATGACCAAATGGATGGCGGCCAAGGCCGCCCCTCATGGTGTCAATGTCAATGCCGTTGCCCCCGGAGCGACAGCGACGGTCATGGTGGACTCCTCCAACATAGATGCGTCGTCGATCCCCATCGGCCGCATGGCGAAACCCGAAGAAATCGCGAAGCCAATCGTTTTCCTGTGTTCCGGAGCGGCAAGCTATATGTGCGGCGCGACAATGGACGTGAACGGCGGCGTCTACATGGTTTGAAGCGGGTCGGAGCCGACCCGAGGCATATCCGGCGGCCAGGCGACCGGCCTGCCATTGCCGGGGTAAAACACCTGCGCATGACCGCCAGCCGTTAAACGACGGCCCAGGCGGTATCCCATGGGCCTTGTTGTGCCACAGCGATGCCATCGAACGATATCCCGGCATCTATGATGCGGGTATCCGAAGCGATATCGGAGGCAGGTACCGCCCAGTTCAGGCCATCGGCATTTCCCCTGAAATGCAGGCCGACGACATTGCCGGTTTGCAGATCGACAACCGGTGACCCCGAGTTTCCCGTAAGTGTGGAACTATCGTGCCCGATCGCCCGCCCGGTCTTGCCGTCAAACGATTTTACGGCGACCTCGTCCACGAAGCCCGGCGAAACATGCTTGCTGTCGAATTCCCGGATCACCTGCCGCTGGATATCGACGTTCTCGTCCAGATTTCGTGAGGGATACCCGACGACTGCAACGCGTGTATCCTGAATTGTGTCAGCATCCGCGACAGCCAGGGACAGCGGCTCTGCGCCGTCCGGTTTTTCCTGAATCCGCAGGAGCGCGAGATCGAACCACGGGTGCAGCATCAGCACCTCGGTTATCGTTTTGGTGCAGGTCGGATCGGTATCCCAGCGGTCGATTTCGCGGCAAAAATTGATCCTCACATCGTAACCGAACTTCAGGAAATGCCCGATACCGCGCACCGACATCGAAAACACATCCGCAACATGCCGGTTGGTCAGGATCAGGTCGTCCGCGACGAGAAAGCCGCTTCCGTAAGGTTTGAACTCTGCGCCGGAACTGTACTCGATCCGTCCGGTCGCCTTGCAGACCTTTCCCAGTATGTCCTGGGTTGCGCTTTCGTTCAGGTCCAGCCACAGGGGATGGTCCGTCGGTTCGGGAAGATCGTTCAGCACCGGGATCGCGGGCCGCAGCTCGGGCGATATGATCGAGAAAAGCGTGATCGTCTCGGTTTCGTCAAGCGTCTCACCGGCACGGACCCGGTCCATTAGCCGGTTGATGCGCGCAATGTCGAGCCTGCTGTCCCGGAGGCGTCGGCGTGAGATGATTTCGTTTGCGGGACTTCGCGGCAGTCTCCGAAGAATGCGCTCTTCGAAATTCAATCGGCGATCAGACATGCAACCCTCCCTGGAATCGTCGAAACAACACTCTTTGACGTAAATAGATTCGCTCGCTATAGTAGAAACATAACATATCGGGCAGGCTTTGGTTGTGGTGCGCATGTATTTCGCGCGTAACTTATTTACTGCCCGAGGTTATTTTTCATGTCCCGTATTTTCCTCAAGGGCGCATTTGCCGCCTGCTTTGTCTTCGTTTCAGCACCTTTTACTGTCGCCGCCGAGAGTGACGACAGCACAGCGATGAACTGCGAACCCGTTCATGACCAAGTTGCGGACTTGAGCCTGAAGAGAACGGTTTGTGCTGATGTCGTCGCGCTGGATCAGGTCCTGGTCTACAATCGGTTCGGTTCGTTCAATCCTTATGGGATGATCTTTGCGCTGCGGCGTGACGTTGCACCGATGAGCGATGCGCCCGAACATTACACCGCCGATGCTTGCGACGCTTTGCTGGGAACCGAGGCCGGTGGCAGCCCGCTGAGGCCCGGTGAAGTCCGGCTCAGGGATTGCAAGCGCCCGCGCCCCCTCACGTTGCGGGCAAATGTCGGTGATCTGTTGCATGTCCGGTTGGACAACCTGCTGAGAGAGGCCGCGCCTGGCATTTCCGAGACGTTCTGTCGTAAGCAACCGGACGGGGCCGACACTCTTCTGACGAAACTGCGCGATTGGGTGACTTGGGGAGACAAGGCACGCGTCGATCATGGCGAAGCCACCTGTGACGCAAGCAAGACCGCGGAGTCGCCGGAGTCCGCCCCGGAGGGTGGAGACTGGCCCCGCACCAGAAGCGTGAATTTTGCGATCCAGGGTTTGCGCGCAGTGGCGAACCCGCATGACAAACAGGCCGATGGGCGCCCTGATGATCGCTGTATCGGGCTGGCGCCGGTCGTTCAGGGTGATCCTGTCGAGTGTTTTTATGCCATTCAGCGCGAAGGGCCTTATTTTCTGGCTTCGACCGCAGCACCATCGGGGGGCGAGGGCGATGGTGGTTCGTTGACCCACGGGCTGTTTGGTGCCGTGGTGGCGGAACCGGCGGATACCCAATGGTACCGGAGCCAGGTTTCGAAAGCGGCCTTCGATGCGGCATGGAGCGTTGATCGTCTGGAAGATGGTCAGCTCGATGCGGTGACGAACGCCGGAGACATGGCGCCGTATGAGGCTCTGGGGCCGAGTGATGTTCCGATCCTCAACATGCTGCGCGAACTGGACGGCGATGCGTATGAAATCGTCCACAGTGATCTGAACGCGATCGTTCACCGCGCTCCGGAATATGACGGCGATCCTGACAGGGCAGGCGTTATCTACCGCGAGTTTTCGGTTTTCTTCCACGATGAGCTCAAGACGTTCGTGACCCGAAATTACGAAGAACTCGGTCTTTTCGCCGAAGGTCAGCTTGCCGGGGTGAAGGACGGTTTCGCGATCAACTATGGTTCCAGCGGTATGGGTGCGATGGTTCTTGCCAACCGCAAGGGAATCGGCCCCGCCGCGGATTGCATCGAATGCCTGTATGAAGAGTTCTTTCTGACGTCATGGGCAAACGGAGATCCCGCATTGCTGGAGCAATTCAGCGAAGATCCGTCGAACGTTCACCATTCCTATCTGAACGATCCGGTCGTCTTTCGGAATTTTCATGCCGGTCCGAAAGAAACTCATGTTTTCCACCTCCATGCACATCAGTGGTTCAGCGGCAACGACGCCAATCGCGGCGCATATCTCGACTCGCAGACGGTGGCGCCTCAGCAAGGGTTCACATATCGCATCTACGGCGGCGGGATGGAGATTTACCGCCGTGGCGAGGACGGCGAGACCGGCTGGTATGACACGCTGGGTTCGGGCAACCGCAACCGTACGGTCGGGGATTCGATCTTTCATTGCCACCTTTATCCGCATTTCGCCCAAGGCATGTGGGAGCTATGGCGCGTCCACGATACGTTGGAAGACGGAAGCCGCAAGCTTCCCGATGGGCAGTGGGAGCCATCCCTGTCGCTGGCGGAGATGAAGAAGGAAATCCGTGAGTTAAGCCGTCCTGGCTCGGTCGATCCGGTGACCGGCGCCTGGAACGCTCCTGCATCCGATGCGGATGGTCTTCCTTTGGCGCGCCAGCTTGGCACTCCGATCCCGGCTGTGGTCCCACTTCCCGGACAGCCCTGGCCTGTACTGCCCACCTATGGCGATCCGGATACGCCGGCCGATACGGACACCGTCGACGCCATGCCGGGATATCCGTTCTACATTGCCGGACAGCCCGGCCATCGGCCTCCGCAGCCACCGATGGATATTGCGCGGAATCCGGTCTCGGAACCGGGCGATGAATTCCTTGACGGCGGTCTTCCCCGGCATGTCGTGAATGCGGGGAAACGCATTTTTCCGTTCGAGGTTCCTGACCTCGATCCCGTCCCAACGGCGGCGGAGTTCGAGGATGCGCTGAATGGCGGCGAGAAAACGGACCGCGAAATCCGACAGGAACAGATTGTCGCCAAGGCGTTGGCGCTTGGCGACATGTCGATGAAGATCGAGACGATGGACCTGAACCTGCTCGATTACGATGGCACGCCGCTCGAGCGCGCGGCGATGGCGTTTCATCATGACGGTTCCGGCCTGACGCTGAAGGCCGCTGACGGATCACCCAGCACTTACGATCCGGTATTGGGTGGGTATACGTCGCCGGGTGGTGTCTATTCGGTGAATGGTGCTCCGGGTAAACCCGGTGCCCCTTATGCAGATCCTTGCGGCGCTCCTGATACGCTCGGCAGCGTCACGGAAGCTGTGGATTCCTACATGCACCAGCAGAGAACCGTTTTCTTCGTCGATGGTGACGTTGATCTCTCGACCACGATCATCCCGGAGGCGGACCGCAAGAAAGCGACTGCGCTGGAGGTGACGGGATGGGTCAAACGCGTGCACCCCGACGCCACGCCGAAGGATCGCCCGAAACTCTACACGGTCGGTGATGACGGCACACAGCAGGAAATCATCGGTCCGATACAGATTACCGAAGCGGACCCGTTCCTTGTGGATACCGAAATTGCCGGTGTTTTCACGGCCGATCCGGCGGTCGTCGGGTATCGGCGCTATGAGGCGTCCGCGGTACAGCTCGATCTGGTGACCAACCGTGCGGGCTGGCACGATCCGCAGGCACGCATCAACGTACTCACCCGCAATTCCGGCAAGTACAAGAATGCGGATATTGCCAGTCAGCGCCGGATTTCTCCGGTGATCAGTGCGAGTGAAGAGCCGTTCTTCTTCCGCGCGCTTTCAGGTGAGTGCATCGAATTCCGGCATACCAATGAGTTGCCGAAAGAACTGGAACTCGACGATTTCCAGGTGAAGACCCCAACCGATACGATCGGCCAGCACATTCACCTTGTGAAGTTCGATGTCACTTCGTCCGACGGGTCGGGCAACGGGTTCAATTACGAGGACGGTACATTTGCGCCGGATGAAATCGCGTTGCGAATCTGCGCCGCGAAGAACGGCGGTGCGGCGACCAATCCGAACCGGCCGCTATCCGCGCTGGAATTGCGCGAGGCAGAGGGATTGTGCGTTGAAAAAGACGGCAAGTGGCAAGTTGCGGAGGAGTTCAAGGATATCTGGCGCAAGGCATTGCAGGAGGGTGAAAACCGCAAGCTTTTCCAGACAACGGTACAACGCTGGTTTGCCGATCCGATCCTCAGCGCGACGCGCGCCGATGGAGATGGCGACAGTTTTGCCGACCGGACGCTGAAGACCGTTTTCAGCCACGATCATTTCGGTCCGTCCTCGATTCAGCAGCACGGTTTCTACACTGCGCTGGTCATCGAGCCACAGCGTTCGCAGACCTGTCCCGCAAACAGCATTGGCACGGCCAGCGGATGCACCGACCAGAGGAACGACCGTGCCCTTGTTCTTGCTGACGACAGCGATGTCGGTGCGCGCAAGGTGATTCACGACCCCGATATAGTGGACAGGTTCGACGAGGCGCTGATTGATCAGGCGGTGGCCGGGTCTCTGAATGGTCCCGGCAGCATCGAGGATCGGACATATCGAGAGTTCGCGCTTGCGGTGGCCGATTTTGCGTTGCTCTACGATCCAAGGGACAGGCTGGACCCGGCGGAGTTCGATGCGGCGTTGAACGGAACGGCAGGGCATACGTTCAAAGGTATGGGGACGCTGGTCTGCGAAGCGAGGTATCAGGACGATCCGGAGAAGCTGCGCGATATCTGTGGATCGGCAATCGCGACAGACGAGAGTGATCCAACCAGGTTTTTCGCACCCGCCGGAAACGCGGCTCCGGCATGGATCGCGAATGGACGTCCGGGAGATATCTCGGGGCATGATATCAGCCCCGGCGTTGAAATTGTCGCAACGGAGTTCGACGATCTGCGCAAGGAGATGATGGCCTACCGCCAGAAGGCGGCAGGCTATGACCCGGACGCAGATCCTGCCGCGCCGCTCGCCAAACCCGTTGTCGCACCGCAGCGCCCCGAAAGCATTTCGGTCGATCACCACGATCCCTACCTCGTCAACTATCGCGGGGAGCCCATACCCCTGCGTGTGGGCAAAGGTAATATGGAAGGCGAGGATTGTGATCTGAAGGAGCTCGATCACTGGGTGGCCTCTTTGGAAACCGGTGTGCGTGAAACCTGTTCGGTCAGACAACAGCGCCCGGGAGATCGGGGCGACATGGCGAATGTCTTCCTGTCGGCGGTGCATGGCGATCCGGCCACGCCGGTCTTTGAAAGCCTGTCGGGCGACAAGGTGCAGTTCCGCCTGATACAAGGTGCGCAGGAAGTGCAGCACACCTTCACGCTGGAAGGGTACACATGGCCGCGCCATATCGATCAGGCCTTTCCCGCCGGCAGTCCGATACTGGACGACATTACCGCGGCAGGAACCCTGACCCATGCCTGCACCCGTCTGGATGCAGCGCGCATGGGGCGACCGGATCAGTATTCCATGTGGCTGCGTCTGGGGCCGGAAGCGTTCGCGAATGCGGGCGACCGGGACTACTGGAACGCATATGAAACCTTCCTGGGCGAATGTTTCAACGCAACCGGGCGCATCCCCGCGCAGGAAGTCGGTATCTCGGAGCATTTCGAGTTTCAGGGTGTTTTCCGGCAGGAGGCGACGGGACTCGAGGCTGTTCCCTCGCTTCAGGACCGCGCGTCGGACACGTTGCTTCACTTCGGGTCGTCAGATGCCCTGTGGAACGGCGCCTGGGGTTTGTTCCGGGTCCACGAGAACGCCGGGGAAACGGATATCGTGGCGCTTGAAAACAGTCGTCGGCTGCTGCTTGCGGATGGGAACGAAGCGATTGCGTCCACTCTCGCCACCTTCCCGCCGACGCAGGTATTCGGCTGCGCCAACGAGGCGCCGCGTGTCTATGCCGCCGTCGTCGCAATCGAAGCCAGCACGGTGTTCGGCCACCTTTCGGAGGCGGGAGACTGGGGCACCCCATACGGCCCGCGCTATTACGACCGGAACGGCTTGTTTCTGGCGCTCGTCGATCCAAGAGAGCTTCTTGCGCCGGAAAATCCCGCAAGCGTGACGCCGGAAGACCTTGGTAACACGCAGCGCTGGAAGGGTATCAGGCTTTCGACCATCAGCGAGGCGATAATCCGGAAATACGACCGCCCCGAACCGTTCGTCCTTTCGGTGAATGCGGGCGATTGCGTAAAACTCGCCGTCCTGAATGCGCTGCGCGACACGGGTGAGGGCGATCCGAGCGGGCTTTGGGACGATCTCGGAGACGCACGAATGCCGCCCATCGTGCCGCTCAATGTTGAACCGGTCTGGAGCCATACCGAAGGCGACGGAAACGAGCCATGGACGTTCGAACAGACCGAAACGGTCAATCTGCGCCCCTCGGCGCGGCTGGCGCTGACCTTTCCTTTGCCTGTCCTGAACCACCGCCAGAATGTCGCCATGCCGTTCGGTGGCAATGGCTCATGGGCGCTTGCGGGCATACCGGCTGTGGAAGATCCGGCATTGTCGATCTGCCCGGTGCCGGGTGGCGGCGGCGCGGCGGATGAGTGCATGGATATGCCTGACAGTCCCCGAAACAGCCAGATCGAACTTCTGACTTTCTACGCGGGTCGGGCATCGGCACCGAAGGATCTGGATTTCGATCCGATAGAACAGGTTTCCGAGGCGTTTGGCTCTGCTTTCGGTTCGACGGATACCGCATGGACGCAGATCAGGCTTGCCGCTGAATCCGAGGGGTTCGTTGCCTTTGGCGAGATCACCCCCAGCGAACAATCGGAGGCGGTGTTCCATGTCGGTAGCCGTCTGGTGGATATCGGTGTGCTTGCCGCCAGCGGACCTCAGGTCATGCGTAACATTCTGCCCGCCGACCGGCATCGGGCTATGCAGGCGCTTCTCGATGACCTGACAGGCGACGCGCAGGCGGCAATTCTGGATGGTGTCCATTTCATCCCCTATGCCTATGGCGCACTTCCCATAAAGTCGATGGGCGATATCATCGGACATGGGGCGCATGGGCTTTTCGGGTCGGTCAACATCATGCCCAAGAGCGCGACTTTGGAGGATGGGCAAACAAGAACCGAGATCGCTCCGGGCCATTTCGTTGCCGCGCCGATGAAATCGCAACCCGTCTGGATCAGCAGGATTGAAACGGACCTTGCCGGAACGACGCATCCGATCCGCCAGTTCACGTTGTTTTGGCAGGACGGGCTGAACCTGCGCGACAGCGATACCGGGGACATCTTTAAGGGCTATCTGCCCCCCGGAAGTTCCACGGCGGTCACGCCCAGCCTGGTCGCCGAATGCGAGGTTTGCGACGACAGCTATGATCTTGGCGATCAGGGCGTAAACTATCGCAGCGCCAGCTTCGGGCGGGTGTTGCGCGGACGAAACGGTAACAGCGATACGATTGAGCGCCATTACAACCTGAACGCCTTTGATTTCAGCGATGGTGTGTTCAAGGCCAATGCGGCAACGCCGGTGTTGCGCGCCGAAGCCGGAGAAGAAGTCGTCATCCATCTCGTGCATCCGGGTGGGCGGGCGCGTCAGCGGGCATTCGTGACCATTGCGCAGGATTACGACGATCTGTTTCCGGATTTCGGATTCCCGCATTCCGCCTTGCTGGCGCCCGGAAAATCAATGAGCGCATCGCTGACAGAAGTCATGCGCGAAGGCTGTTATCTCTGGTTCGACGGGCCTTTGCATCTTCGCTCCGGTGGAACATGGGGCCTGTTGGATGTCGTGCCCTCCGGCAGGCTGGATACCGATGATACATCCTGCAACTAGGTTTATTGCTGCGCTGGTCGTGGCGGTCATATCGCTGGCTGTCGGTCCTGAAATCGCCGGGGCACAGGACGCGCGGGCGAGCCTTGCTGCGGAGCTGGACTTCTTCGATCCCGAAACGCACCGCCCTGTCAGGCCCGAGGCGGGAACAGCGGTCGGGCTGCGTGTCTCGCTGACCGATGTCACGACCGGACGAGCGCCACGCGGCTTGACTGTTGCGGGGTGGGTCCGCAGTAAGGCACAGGGAAATACAAGCTGTGAAGAGGCGGCTCAGGCGTTTCGGGTGACGGCGCAGCCGCCGGTCGGGTCGGTTGACCTGAACGGTATCCTGCTTGTTTCGCTGAACGAAGACGCCAGTGTTGGCGTTATTGACCCCAAGCTGAACCTGCAATCCTCCAACATGATCGCGGCCGCCAATCTCGACGGGAGTCCCTTGGCCATGGCGGTGGACGTACGCAGTTTTCGGGCTTTGTTCGTGAATGCCGAAGGGGCGGGAATATCGTCATTGTCGTTGCTGACGGGCGCTCTGAAACAGCATTTCGAACGTCAGCCACCGCTGTCCGATGTTGCAGGAGGAAACGAACGCGGTATCTGGGTCGGACGGGTCGATGGTCACATATTTCCCTTCGACGCTCCGGATGCCCTTCGCCGTGTCGGGGATGGCGCCGTTACATTTCGCAAGTCCAGCGAACCGGAAAGTCCATTATTGGCCGCCTTTGCCGATCAGGGCGGGCTTCTGGTGTTCGATGGTGCAACAGGCCGCGCGGTGGTCGATGCCCCCCAATTCGAGCCTCTCGGCGATCTCGCGCTTCTTCAGGACGGTTCGGCAATAACTGTTCCTGTATCCGGCAGGGTGGCACGGATCGCTTATCCGGACGCACCGGGCGACTCCATCGACGTCCCGCTCGGTTTCAAGGCAAGGCGTGTCGTTGCCAGCCCGGATGGCCGCTATGCTATCGCATACACCCCCGGCGGCGCTGCCGCCGTCGTGATTGACGTTGCACGGGCCGAAGTGGTTCAGCCGCTCGAATTGACCGACAGCACACTTGCCGAGGTCACTTTTACCGACGATGCGGCCTATCTTCTGAGTCTGGACGGCGGTTTTGCCGGTCTGATCGACCTGTCCTCGGTCTCGCCCGGACGAGGGGCGCAGATTCGAAAGATCGACCTCGCCCGTAAATCGGCGCAGCCCCGGAGCACGGAGGGCCTTTTGGTTCCTCTCTGGCCATCGCCACAGGTGCTTGCCGTCTCGCCCGAAACCCAAACGGGGTGGCTGCTTCACGACGATCAGGCGGTTGGAGAGATGCCTCCGATGGATTCCGTCCGGCTTCGCGGCGGTGTCCCGTCGCGTGTCGCGGTGATTGACCGCAGTTTTCGCGAAACTGACCCTGGCGTGTTCGAAACCGTTGCTCTTGTTCCGGGGGGAGATCACGAACTTGTCCTGACGACAGGCATTGGCGGCATGACCGCCTGTCTCGATTTCAGGGTGCGCGGCCCGGTGGACATGCAGCAGGCGAACCTGGTTACCCTGAGTGTCGATGCCGGACAGGGCCATGTTCCCGCAGGCAAGGATGTCGAGATCGAGCTGGCCTTCCACGACAGTTCGGGCAATCCGATTGCCGTCGATCGCGTCGAGTTTCTGATGCCCAGCCTGTCATCCTCCTGGATCGGCAGGATGACCGCTCTGCGTGCACCGGATGGCAAGCTGAGGGGGCGCGTGCGGTTTCCCCATCCCGGGCCCTATGCCCTGCAACCACTCGCCCTGCCGGAGAATCTTCATCTCAAAAGTGCTGTATTACTCGAGGTATCGTCATGATTCGTAAAACAATTCTGTTTTCCATCCTCGTGGCCGTGCCCATTGCCGCCGCTGTTGTCGGGTTCACCACGTTTGGGCAATCCGGCCCCGAGAATTTTCAGGAGGCGCGGATTGACCTGCCCGATGCCGAAATGCTCGATGCGTCCGCCCGCGCATTTCGGTTGCGGGGCGATATAGATCGGGACGCGCTTGTCGTGATCAACTTCAGCTATACGACATGCGAGTCGATCTGCCCCCTTGGCAACCAGATTTTGCAGTTCGTCGATGATCGCAGAGATGAGGTGACAAGGTCGGTGCACCTCCTGACGATCACCATAGATCCCGCCCATGATACGCCCGGAAAGATGCGGGAGGCGGCCGAGGCGTTTGGCGCCAGTGAGAAATGGCATTGGCTGACCTCTTCGCCAGCCGTGATTTCCGAAATCCTCAAAGCGGCTGATGCGAATGTTGCAGATATCGAGTTTCACGATCCGGTGTTTCTGGTCGGAGAGATCGGATCGGGCCGCTATTTCCGCTCTCTGTCGATGCCCGATGCGGATGAACTCATCCGAATGCTCAACAGTTTCGAGGCATGACGCTGCTTCGGGCGGTCATCTTTCTGAGTTTCTGGGCGTTTCCGGGTGTCGCCGATCCTCCGGGTCCGGGCCGCGCCGTTTTCGAAGGTCTGGCCGGAGTGCCGGGACATGCTGCCATAGGCAGCAACAAGGTTGAGGCATCCCGCTTCCCTTGCCGAACATGCCACCGCCGCGACGGACGCGGTGGGGGAGAGGGCGATGCCCCTCCGATAGCGTGGGAGTATCTTTCCCGACCTGCACATGGCAGGCCCGCCTATGACAGGGGGTCGTTCAGCGATCTGCTCGCAATCGGTGTTGCACCGTCGGGCAAGCGGATCAGCCACCTGATGCCCCGATATGAGTTCGACGATGAAACCTTGGGCTCGTTGGTTGCATATCTTTCTGTGCTTACGGCAGAGCAGAAGACAGGCATCCATCCGGACAGGATCGTTTTCGGCGTTCCCGTTCCGACGGGTCACGAAGCCTATGGGCGTCGCCTGATTCAAAACCTCGACGCTGTGATTGCGGCGAAAATTCCGCGCAATGGTCTCTATGGCAGGCGGGTGGAACTGCGGCCTCTTGTGGGTGATCTTCCGTCGATCGTGGATCAGGCGCGGCGTCAGACCGTTGCGGTGTTGTCTCCTGTCCCTTCAGGCCGGTTTGACCATTCCCATTTTACCGGCTCCGGTATCCCGGTTCTCTTCCCACTTGCGGCGGTGTCCGAAGACGACGATCACACCCTGATCCGTAGTCTTTACGCATCGCGGGAACGTGTTATTGGGTCACTCATCGACAAGATGGGTACTGATGGCTGCGGACAGCTCTCTCTCCTGACTGCGACGGAGGCGGAATTTCGGGACGTGCAAGCACGACTTGTTCCAAAGAACCGGGCGTCTCTGGAGGTTTCGCGCGATTTGGAGGGACATGCCGGATGTGCGTTCTTCCTGTCCGGAAACCCCGGCACCCTGACATGGCAGGATATCGGCAGGCCCCGGGCGATCTATGTTCCGGGGGCGCATGTCGTCGATTTACTCAACTCGCTTGACGGTTTCGACGGGACGGTCGTTGTCGGACGCCACGAGACAACGGCGCTCGACCTTGCAGTTGCCGAGGACATCGAGGTGATACGAGCCCATGCCGTGTTGATCGGTGAGGTGTTGCACGATGCTCTCCGGATTGCCGGTCGGGATCTCACCCGGACGAGTCTGCTTTCTGCGGTGGGAGCCGTCTCGCGGCCGGACCTCGGGATCGGATTTCCAACAGGCACACCGGCTGGTTCAGAGGAAGTGATCCTTCAATCCGTCACGTTTGAAACGGGAGGCGGGCAGCCGGAGTGAGGGTGCATGTGGCCGAAACAATGCGCTGTCATATGTGGCCCTGCCTGATTGGAACGGTTTGGCGGGCGCGCTCCAGGAAGGTGTTAATCCGTGTCCTCCATCAGGCGGGAATCCTCACGCACCTCGAACCATATCGCGTTGAGGATGGCAAACAGCGCGGCCAGCGGAAGGCCGAGAATCCAGGCGAAATACCACATGGTTAGGGCTCCTTTCCTTAATAGGCGTTCTTGTTTTCCGTGATCTCGTCCATGGTGACCTTGCCCCACAGCACCTTGTAGACCCAGGCGGTGTAAAGCAGGATCAGTGGCATGAAGATCACCGTGGCGCCCAGCATCACGAACAGCGTCAGGTGTGACGAGGAACTGTCCCACACCGTCAGCGATGAGCGCGGGTCGATCGACGAGGGCAGGATGAACGGGAACATCGTCAGCCCGACCGAGGAAATGACGCCGGTGATCCCCAGTTTCGAAAACAGCAGCGCCGAAACCTCGCCACCGCGCCAGAGCGACAGGTAGGCCAGCGTCATCCCGGCAAAACCCATCACGGGGGCGATCACGATCCAGGGGCGGGCGGCATAGGCCGCCAGCCACGAACCTTCGCGCGCAACCTCGGTTAGTAGCGGGTTCGAGGGGCCGTTTACCACGGCCTCAGTGGTCATGGTATAACCGTCGATCCCCACGGCCAGCCAGAGACCGGCCAGCGCATAGCCCGCCATCGCGGCAAGCCCGGCGAATGTGCCAAACCGGCGTGCGCGGTCCACGACCGGCCCTTCGGCCTTGACCGCCACCCAGGCCGCGCCATGGGCGATGAGCATCGTCAGCGACACCGCCCCGGCCAGCAGGGCGAACGGGTTGAGCAGAGCAAAGAACGACCCTTCGTAGAGCGAGAACAGATCATCCGTCAGGCGGAAGGGCACGCCTTGCAGCACGTTGCCCACGGCAACGCCGAAAATCAGCGCCGGAACCGCACCGCCGACGAATAACGCCCAGTCCCAGGAGTTGCGCCAACGGTGATCCTCACGTTTGGAGCGATATTTGAAGGCCACGGGCCGCAGGATCAAGGCGGCCAGAATGATGAACATGGCAAGGTAGAACCCCGAAAAGCTGACAGCGTAGAGCGGTGGCCACGCGGCAAATATCGCTCCGCCGCCAAGGATGAACCACACCTGATTGCCTTCCCAGACAGGGCCGATGGTGTTGATGACCAGACGGCGCTCTTCGTCCGATTTGGCGATGAAGGGTAACAGAGCGCCGACGCCCATATCGAAGCCGTCGGTCAGCGCAAAGCCGATCAGCAACACGCCCAGAAGGCCCCACCAGATGACGCGCAGGATGTCGAAGTCGATCATTTCATGCAGGATCATGGCGATTACTCCGCAGGGTTTGCAAATGGATCGCGCCCGTCATGGGTGCGCAGGCGGTGTTCGTGGCGAATGCGCCATTTCTCGGTTTCCTCGACATCCTGAACCGGACCCTTGCCGATGAATTTCAGCATGAGGCCCATCTCGATGACGAAGAGAACGGTGTAGAAGGTGATGAACCCCGCCAGCGTCAGCAGCAGTGACGTGACCGACAGGTGGCTGACGGACAACGCCGTCGGCAGGACACCGTCCACTGTCCATGGTTGGCGGCCGTATTCGGCCACGAACCAGCCCATTTCGGCAGCAATCCACGGGGTCGGAATGATTGCGACTGCCGCCCACAGCGCCCAACGCGGATAGCTGCGGCTGCCGAAGTTGGAGCGCACGAAAAAGTAGGCCATCACGCCGATGAAGCCAAAGCCAAGCCCCACCATGATGCGGAAGGACCAGAACAGCGGCCAGACTGTGGGCACGGTATCGTTGGCGGCCTGCACGATCTGCGTCTCGGTGGCCTCGCGCGGGTCTTCGACATAGCGTTTCAGCAGTAGCGCATAGCCAAGGTCGCCGCCGTGTTCCTCGAAGGTTTCAAGAACCGCAGGCGCGGTGTTTTCCCGAGCGTCACGGATAGTCATCAGCGCGTCATAGGCGATGAGACCCGAGCGGATGCGCTCTTCGGACTCGGCCACCAGATCGTTGATACCGGGAATCGGCTTGTTTAGGGACCGCGTGGCGATCAGGCCCATCGCATAGGGAATCTTGATCGCATAGTGGTTTTCGCGCGCTTCCTGATCGGGCAGGGCGACAAGGGTGAAGGGCGCGGGGGCCTCTTCGGTGTGCCACATGCCCTCCATCGCGGCGAGCTTCATGCGCTGCGTGTGGGTGGCGCTGTAGCCGGATTCATCGCCCAGCAGGACAACCGACAGCGCGGCGGCTAATCCAAAGCTCGAGGCGACGGTCATCGACCGGCGGGCCAGTTCGATATGCCGCCCCTTGAGCAGGTACCATGCCGAAACCCCAAGCACGAAGACCGAGGCGGTGACATAACCTGCCGATACCGTGTGAACGAATTTCGCCTGCGCGACCTCGTTGAACATCACGTCGAAGAAACTGGTCATTTCCATGCGCATGGTCATGGGGTTGAATTCGGCTCCCACGGGGTTCTGCATCCAGCCGTTCGCGATCAGAATCCAAAGCGCCGAGAAGTTCGATCCGATGGCCACCAGCCAGCCGACCACCATATGGGCCACCCTGGACAGTTTGTCCCAGCCGAAGAACCACAGGCCAACGAAGGTCGCTTCAAGGAAGAAAGCCATCAGTCCTTCGATGGCCAGGGGTGCGCCGAACACATCGCCGACATAATGGCTGTAATAGCTCCAGTTCATGCCGAACTGGAATTCCATGGTGATGCCGGTCGCGACCCCCAGCACGAAATTGATGCCAAACAGCGTGCCCCAGAACTTGGTCATCTGCCGCCAGATAGGGCGGCCCGTCATCACATAGACCGTTTCCATGATGGCGATCAGGATCGACAGGCCCAGTGTCAGCGGTACGAACAGGAAGTGATACATGGCTGTCATCGCGAATTGCAGGCGAGACAGCTCAACAATGTCGAGTTCCATAATGTCTACTCTCCGGCCCCGAAGGGCGCCTTCTGGCGTGGGTACAAGTAGATCAATAAGGTGTATTGCAAATAAATCTTTGATTCAGGTCAAAGTAATATTCAGAAATTCCTATCCTTTGCCGATTGATATGATTGATCCTCCAGCCGCGCGCGCCCATTCGGTTTCGACAGGGCTATGCGAGGCGAGGAGTATTGCGCTGTCGGGGCAAATTGTCCGTACCCCATCCAGAACCGCGCAAGCCGTTGCCGGATCGAGACCGGTTGTGGGCTCGTCCAGCAGCAGGATCGCCGGGCGGCGGATCAGAACCCGCGCCAGCGCCAGTCGGCGCGTTTCTCCGCCTGACAGGCCCGTGCCGGTTTCGGCCAGTTCCGCCTGCAATCCGCCACGCCGGGCCAGGACCGGCCACAGCGCAACGGCGTCGAGAACCGCGCGCATTTCCTCATCGCTGGCTTCGGGCTTGGCCACGCGCAGGATGCTTGCCACCGTGCCGCGTGTCAGGACACTGCGTTGCGCAAGCAGGCCCGTGCGCGCCCGCAGTTCCATTTCATTCCAGTCGGCAAGGTTACGCCCGTCGAGTAGCGCATGGCCTTCGGTCGGATGCAGGAGCCCGGCGGCAAGATGCAGGATCGTGCTTTTCCCGCACCCGCTTGGTCCGGTAAGCACGACCATGTCGCCGGGGCCGAGTTCCAGTGTCACATCCGATATGACCGGGGCGCACGCGTTGTTGTCCTGCCAGCCGACATCCTGCAAGCTCAATCGGGTATGCGAGGCGTCACCTTCGACATCGGCAGGGTCATGCGATACGGTTGCCGTGTCGAGTTGCCGCCCGACACGGCGAGCCGCGTCTGTCATGCGCCCCAGATCCGCCATGCCCCGCCGCAGGGGGCCGAATATCTCGGCAAGGGCAAGTGCCGCAAAGAACCCCAATGCGGCCTGTGCCGGGGTCAGCGTGCCGCTTTGCGTCAGCGATGCGCCAAGGCCCAATGCGCCCGTGGCAGCCAGAAGCGCCGACAGGCCAAGGGCCAGCGCGGCGCGGTGTTCGGCGCGGTCCACCTCGGCGCGGGCCGCTTCCATCCGGTTTGCCGCGTTGTGAAAATCTGCTTGTGCGCGATCCAGCACGCCAAGCATGGCCAGATCGGTCTTGGCGCGCATCATGTCCATGCTCCGGGTTCGCAGGGCCTGCATTGCCGCCTCGGCCCGTCGGGCCGCCCGGCGTGAACGCCGCGCCGCCATACCCAGACCTGCCGCGCCGCCCAGCCCAAGAACGGCCACCACCCACAGCGCAACGACCGGTGCGACCAGCCAAGCCAGCACCATGAGCCCAAGCCCGAGGGTCGATGCACCCGCAAGGAACGGGATCGCAAGGCGCAGCATCACCCCGTCCAGCGCATCGACATCGGCGACGATCCGGTTCAGCGTTTGCGAGCCACGCATCCGCGTCAGTTGCCGCCAGGGCCGCGCAGCGATGCCTGCCAGAAGCCGCACGCGCAGGTTGGCCAGGGCGCGCAGCGTGGCATCATGCGTCAGGACACGCTCACCATAGCGCGCGGCTGTCCTTCCAAGCGCAAGGAACCGTACCCCGGCACTGGGGCGGAAGACATCGAAAACGGCGCCCATTCCGATCAGCCCGGCACCGGCGGCGGCGGTAATGAACCATCCCGACAATCCCAACAGCGCCGCACCCGCGACAAGGACCGCGACCGAAAGGGCAAGCCCGCGCCGCATCGCCACCCGGTCGGAGCGCCAAAGCAGCCGGTAGATCCGCCAGAGCCAGCGCATCAGCCCACCCCTCCGTCGAGTGAAACGACACGATCCATCCGGTCCGCCAGTGCGGCATCATGTGTCGCCACGATCAGGGTGCGCCCCGATGCCGACAGGTCCAGAAGCGCGTCGGTCACCGCGTCGGCAGTTATACGGTCCAGATCCGCCGTCGGTTCGTCGGCCAGGATCACGTCGGCCTGCGAAAGCCACAGGCGGGCGATAAGCAGCCGCCGCGCCTCGCCCCCCGAGACCCCCACGCCGGTTTCGCCAAGCCGGGTGTGCAGCCCATGCGGCAGCCGCGCCACGATCCTGTCAGCCTGGGCCTTTTGCAGGGCGCTTTGCAGAGTGGGGTCGTCAACCTTGCGCCCGTTCAACAACAGGTTGCCCAGAAGACTGCGGTTCAGGAAATGGACATCCTGCGGCAACCAGCCCAGGCGTGCGCGCCATGCGGCGGCTGTTGCCGGATCGAGCACATGACCGGCAACCTCGATTGTCCCGTGATCGGGGGTGCGCAGGGCCGCGAGACAAGCCAGAAGCGTGCTTTTGCCCGACCCGCTGGGGCCGGTCAGGGCCACGCGTGCACCCGGCGGGATATCGAGATCGGGAAAAACGATCCGGTGATCCGCCAGTTGCACGCCAAGCGAGCGGGTTCGGATATGTGCCGGACCTTGAAGGGCCGGTGCCCTGCCGGTGCCGCCGGGCAAGGGCAGAAATTCGCCCGCTTGCAGTACGTCCAGTTCGTCATTGACCGCCTCGGCGGCGGCCTTGTCGTGCCAGGCGGCGGCCAGTTCGCGCAGGGGTTCGAAAAAGGCCGGGGCCAGCATCAGCAGCCAGATACCTTCGGTCGCATTCAGTGGGCTGGCCCAGTAGCCAAAGTCGATTTGCCCCAACAGGAGAAAGCCTACATAGACCGCCACCATGGCAACACCGATGGCGGAAAACAGTTCGAGCACGGTCGATGACAGGAAGGCCAGACGCAGAACACGCATCGACCGTTCGCGCAGGGCATCTGCCCGAAGCCGGAAATCCTCGGTCATGCGTCCCACGGCCCCCAGAAGCCGAAGGTCGGGCAGGGCGCGCAAGCGGTCCAGAAGCATCGTGTTCAGGGTAGATACCTCTTCCAGTTGCTGCGCGCTGGCCTGTTTCGCGGCCATTCCGACCAATGCCTGAAACACCGGAATGAGCGGCCCGGCCACCAGCAGGACCAATCCGACGGCCCATGAGTGCCACAGCGCCAGAACGAGAATGACAGGCGGAACTGTCCGAACCCGCATCATCGCGGGTTGGTAGCGCGTCAGCGCGGGGATCAGCATGTCCAGTTTTTCGGTAAGAAGCGCCGCCAGAGCGCCGGAATCGGGCCGGGCGTCATCGCTTGGGCTGCGCCCGGCCTCGCGGTTCAGAAGGTCTTGCCGAAGCGTTGCGACGGAGCGTCGCGCATCCCGGACGAGCCGCGTTTGAGCGAAATGATCCAGACCGACGCGCACACCGCCCAAAAGCGCGAACAGGGCGAGTTTCGTAGTCATGTCTTGCGTTGACGATTGTTGCAGCAAGCCAGCAATCAGTGAGGCCGCAAACCAGGCTTGCGGAATCCAAAGCAGCGCTGAAACGGCCCAGGCCACCTGCGCGACGGGATCGGCATCTAATCGGTGTCGCATGGCTCTGGCATGGCGATGCTCGTCATTTGGCGCTGGCGTGTGACGGATTCGATCATGCCGACAGTCAATATGTCTTGCCGGCATATTTCTAAAGTCCCAGCTTTGTCACAGGCTCTCCCTATGCGCCTCTGGGGGCCTTTGCCAAATCGCTCATGAAGCCGGGCCAGAACCCTCCCGGACTGTACTTGCCAGTATGTTTCTGGCTTGCGAGGCGATTCCGGCAAGCCGTGTCGCGGCGGGGACGATATCGGGAATATTTCCCGCGCCTTGACCGGCATAGAGCGCCATCGCTTCCAGATCGCCGGTTGTCGTGCGCAAGGGTGAATCCGTGCTGAAGCGCAGGCGGGGCTGATCGTCGTCATGGGCGATGGTCTCGCGCGGCAGGCTGTCCGGGTCGTGGCCAAGATAGTTGCCCTTGAGTCCTTCGGTCACACTGTTGCCGATCACCCGCACCGCAGCGCCCTTCGGCCAGTTCAGAACGAACACATCGGTCAGCACCGTATCCTCGCCCTTGGCCTCGACGATGCGGGATTTGTGATAGGAATGCGCAAAGGATTCTTCCGTCGCCAGAAAGGCGGTGCCGCATTGTACGCCGCTGGCGCCGATCGCCAACGCGGCGGCAAGCCCTTCACCCGTCGCGATCCCGCCCGAGACGACGACCGGCAGGTCGGTCCCGGCCAGTATCCGGTCCGCCAGCCCGAAGGCCGGGCTTCGCCCGTGCACATGGCCGCCCGCCTCGATCCCCTGTGCGATGATCATATCCGCCCCGGCCTTTTCGGCCAGTCGCGCGGCGGCCTCCGTCCCGACCTGATGCAATACGAGACATCCCGCGTTTTTCACCCGCGCCACCACATCCGGCATCACATCCCAGAAAAAGCAGAAGGCTGTCACCCCAAGATCGAGGCAACAGGCGATCTGCGCCTCAAGCAACTGCGGCTCTGTCGCCGCCGGGATCAAGTTGACGGCAAAGGGCCGGTCCGTTGCCGCCTGCATCGCGGTGACTTCCCGTGTGATCAGGTCGGTGGGTTCGCGCACCATCCCCAACATCCCGTAGCCCCCCGCATTGGCCACCGCCGCCGCCAGTTCCCACCGGGACACGCCACCCATGCCCGCCAGCAGAATGGGCACCTCGCATCCAAGCAGATCGCAAAGCGGCGTTCGCAGAGGCTCGTCATTAGGCCGGTCCATCATTTTTCCCCTCCCTTTCCAACCATCGGCGCAGGTAGTCCCGCAGCACGATGGCGTTGTTATGTTCTTCGTCCTTAGAGGCATAGAGCAGCGTGACGACATCGCCCTTCGCGTATCCGGCAAGCTCGCACACCAAATCTTCGCGCGTGGCGAGTTCCGCCCGGTAGCGCGTGACGAAGTCCTGCCACTGATCGGGATTGGCATGAAACCAGTGCCGCAACGTATCGCTCGGCGCGATGTCCTTGCACCAGCCGAACAGCCGGGCGCGGTCCTTCGCCACGCCGCGTGGCCAAAGACGATCGACCAGAATCCGCTTGCCGTCCGAGACCCGCGCCGCGCGATAAATCCGCTTGATGCGGATGCGCCCGGCGGGGGTGTCAGAGACGGACGGTCGGGTCGGCATCAGCTGTCCCGTTGGCCCGCGTCGTCGATCAGATCTACCGCTTTAAGCGCATGGGCCCAAGCCGCCCCGGCGCGCATTTCAGACGCAACCCAGATGGCTTCCATGATCTGTTCGCCCGAGGCCCCCTCACGCTTGGCCGCCTTGACATGGCCTTCGATGCACCACGGGCATTGGGTCACATGCGCCACAGCCACCGCGATGAGTTGCTTGGTGTGTGTATCGAGTGCCCCTTCGGCGAACACCGCTTTCGAGAACGCGCGGAATGCGTCTTCGGTATCGGGTGCCAGGGCATGACGCCGGTCGACAAGGTCCCTGGTGGGTTTTGGGAGGTGTAGATCAGACATGGCCTGTCTCCCGCGTTTCGAATTGTGGAAACAGCACGTCGTTCTCCAGCCGGATATGCTCTTCGAGGTCGTCAAGGAATTCACCGACCCCGGTATAAAGCCGCGTCCAGCTTCGACAGGCGCCTTCCGGCAATGTCAGGTTGTTGGTCAGGTGCCGGATTTGGCCGACTTCGGCTTCGTGGTTGTCATGATCCGCGCGCATCGCCGCAATCGGCGCATCCAGCCCCGCCGCCGCATTGCGAATGGCGGGGAACAGGATCAGTTCCTCTTTCTTCATGTGAACTTCCAGATCACCGATCATCCGGTGCAGCAGGTCGGCCAATCCGGCGGGAACGTCCGTTTGCCCGGCATGGACCGCTTCGACCTTTTCCGACAAGGTCGCCAGTTCAGGAAGCTGGGCACGATGTTTCGCGTGATATTCCGTCTCGATGAAATTGGTCAGGTCACTCGGGTCTTGTGGGGGCAGTGGTTTTGTCATGTCCGTATCCTCGGGTCAGAGCAGTGATGGAATTGTCCGGGGTTTCGCATCCTCGACCGCCATATGCAGCGAGCGTGCGATCCGCTCGGCGCGTTCGATGACATGCGCCGCGCCTTCGGGCGGGCAGGTTTCGGTCGCGGTTTCGCGAAACAGCGTCAGCCAGCGGTCGAAATGATCCCAGTCCACGGGCAGGCCGACATGGGCCGGTACAGGGGCCCCGTGATACCGGCCCGTCATCAACGCGACCGACGACCAGAAGGCCACCATCCGGTCCAGATGCGGGCCCCAATCCGAAATCCGCTCCGCGAAGATCGGACCAAGCGCCGAATCCGCGCGCACCTTGCCATAGAAGCGGTGCACCAGTTCGGTCAGCTTGGCCTCGTCCAGCCCGGTCCGCGCCATGATCCGGGCGGTCACTTGCGGGCGGGCGGAAACGATTTCAGGGTCGATGGCGGGCACGGGAATCTCCGGCGTTTGAACTTGAATTCAAGCCTATCTCTGTTAAATAGGTATTGTAAATACCGAATTAAGGGCAATCGTATACCATGCAGCTGACTTCCTTCACCGATTACGGGCTTCGAATGCTGATGCGGATGGCCAGTGCGCCCGACCGGGCGTACTCGACCGCCGAACTGGCAGAAGAATTCAAACTGTCGCGTAATCATCTGACGAAAATTATGCAACGGCTGGCCCAGGGCGGGATCGTCGAAACCCGCCGGGGCGTGAGCGGCGGGGCCCGGTTGCGCCGTGATCCGGGGGAAATAAGGCTTGGTGATGTGGTGCGGCTGCTGGAGCAAGGGCAGGCGCTGGTCGAATGTTTCAGACCCGATGGGAACAACTGCACGATTGAGGGCTGCTGTCGCCTCAAGGTGCGGCTGCGCCATGCCGAGGCCAGCTTTATCGAAGACCTGAACCAATCGACCCTTGCGGATATCGCGTTGCCCGAACGGGTTGCCGCGTGACGTAGAGCGGCCGACCGGGATGACCGCGATACATCATTTCATCTGATACCCCACCTGAACCGGAAGGACATACCGATGACAAGCTGGCTCCCGACACTGAAAACCGCCACCCCCGAAGAAGGCTATGACCTTGCCGTCAAACTCTCGCGGGTCGCGGTAAAGCTGACCCAACCGGATGCCGGGGTGCGCGACAGGTTGCGGCCCGAATATGCCGAGGACCCTGACGCCCTGATCGCCGTCAGTCAGGTGGTTGCCACGCATTTCGCGACGGTTGCCGCGGCAAACGGCTATTGGCAGGGCAAATCATGAGTAAAATCGAGCGGAACGGGGACGAATTCATCGTCGATGCCAATCTGCTGGCTTCGGCGTTCGACCTGACGCCCGATGACGTCAGAACGCGTATCCGAAATGGTCACATCACATCGCTTTGCGAGGCCGGACAGGACGAGGATGAAGGCCGCTGGCGCATCACGTTCTACGCTGGCGCGCGGGCCTTGCGGCTGATCGTGGATCGCGACGGAACACATCTGTCGCAATCGACCTTCCCGGTGCGCGCCCGGACCCGCGATATCGCCACGGGTCGTTGAACAAAGGGCTCACACGGTCTGTCGCTCATGCGCCCCTGTCAGCAACAGGCGCATGACGTCCGACCGGGTGATGATCCCGGCAAGCCGCTCGCCCGCCATGACCGGCACCGTTTCGGTGCCCTGAATTGCAAGGCGGTTCAGGATCTGGCCCACCGGGGTGTCGGTTGTCGTGGAACGGTCTGCCGGGCGGGCGATCTTTTGCGCCGTGACTTTCGGGGCGCGTCCCACGATCCGCAGATCGAGTTTCGATGTCACCAATGCGTCGATGATGTCCGCTTGCAGGATGAGCCCCCCGAACCGACCGTCCGTGCCGACAACCGGAAGGCTCTTGATCCTGTGCTGTCGGAACAGTTTTGCGGCTTGCCGGACATCGGTATCGGGCGCCACGATGATGAGGTCCGCGGTCATGATATCCGCGCATGTGACGTTGTCGAACCGGTGGTTCGCAGCCTCCCTCTCGGCGGCGGCAAGAAGACGCCCGAGGTCGGCCACACCGATATTCGAGGATTGCCTGTAGGTTTGCAGGAGCGTGGTCAGATCTTCCTCGGACAGCCCGAGCCTGACATCTTCAACCTGTTCTTCGTCATCGCCCGTGTGCCGGAACGGATAGACACGGCCCGTCACCCGGTTGAACAGAATGGCCGATCCGATCAGAAGCACGGTCATCAGGCCGACTGGCGCCAGGGCAAAGACGAAACCCGCTTCGATCACCGGGTCCGGGTCCAGCGCCGCAAGAAGGGCAACAGCGCCGCCCGGCGGGTGCAAGGCACGCGCAAGCATCATCGCGGCAATGGCAAGGCTCACCGCGATGGCCGGTGCCCATGGCCCGGAATAGAGGGACAGGACGATCACTGCGATCAGCGCGGAAAGCGTATTCCCGGCCACTGCCGACCATGGCTGTGCGAGCGGGGCGTTCGGAACGGCGAATGCCAGAACAGCGGATGCACCGAGCGGAGCGATCAAAGCCAGGTGAAAGGTCCCGGCGTCCGGCACGGCCATTGCCAACGCTGCACAGAGCGCGATGCCAACGGCGGCCCCGGCCGAAGCACGCCATACCTCGCGTCCGACCGGGCGGGGGAGCACTGGCAGAAAGCCGGATAGATGAAGGTGCCTGTGATGCATTTGGAATCGACTTGCGATTAGGAAATTTGCGGGGCTTTTGCCTCATGACCCGTCGAAATGAAAATCTTTTGCGCCTCATGTCGTTGAATCGGGGTCGACGTCATTCCGTTTGGCCACTGTTTCAGGGGCCACGCTTTCCGTTCCGCGGCCGGAATGCGGAGAATTTGCATGAACGATTGGGATTAAGGGGAAGGTATTCTTTTGAAACGAGCCCGATCTGGTGAAAGGACGAATTGTGAAACGGTCCGGACATAGTGAAAAGCAAATCCAACAGCGTCCCACCCGCCGAAGGCCTGCATAGCCGCCACGACTGACGACCCGCCGAAAACGGATACATCACCGTGCCGGCACATGAAATATCCAGAAGGCGTCAACCCGTGATGTGGGCTGCGATGGCGGGGTAGACCGTATCGCGCCATGTCGCTCCGTGGAACAGGGCAAAATGCCCGCAGTCGGGGACGATCAGGCTGTGACGGTTCCGGTCGGGTACTCGGGGGCAAAGTGCGTGCGCGGCGCTGGTCTGTCCCGGTGCGGCGATTGCGTCAGAAGCGCCTTCAACCGTCAGCAGGGTGGTGCGATGGATCGCGTCCGGCTGAATGTACCGTCCCTCGAAGTGCAGCGTACCGCGCGCAATTTGCCGTGACAGGAATACCCGGTCGATATTTTCGGCATAATGCAGGGCATCCAGATCCATCACCGACGTGTAAAGATCGCGGAACGGAAAATGCCGGGGATCGGCCCCGTCATCGACATGCATTTTCCGGGCCAGTTCGGACCCGGCGTCCTGGGCGGCGGACAGATATTGCTGAAGGGCCGCAAGCTGAGTTTCGGCAGAATAAACCATGCGCCGGTGCCCCGCATGGGGCCGCCCGACATGCGATACCGGGACAGTTCGGTACCAGAGCGGGGGCTGTTCCCGGATGGTCTCGACCACCGGCGTCGGATTGGCCATCGGATCGACCGGCGCGGCGATCAGAACCAGTGCCGCCGGTTCCGATCCGGGCAGGTGCGCGGCAAGATCCGCAGTGGCGGCCAACGCGGGCACGCCACCCTGGCACAGCGCGATCACACGGGCAGGTGGGCCGATTTGCAGGATCGCATCGGCGATGGCGCGGATATTGCTGTCGAAACCGAACTGTCCGTATCCCACGGCCACATGGCGCACATTGCACCAGTCGAGCACCGCAACCGGCCTGTCCGCCAACAGGCTCAGAACCATGTCGCGCAGTACGATCGGAAAATGCCCCGAGAGCGGCGGCACCACAAGCACCGGCGCTGTATCCCGGTTGTGCCCGGTCACGTCGAACCGGCGCAGGGTGTAAAACGGGGTCTGGCGCAAGACCCGTTCGGTCACGGCGCGCCCCTCGCCCGCGGTTTTCAGGGAGTGAATGGCGAAAGCCCGGAATGCGGGCTGTTGCGCGCCCTGAAACAGCGGTGCAGCCGGGATTTCAGTGTTGCAGGACATAGAGGCCCGGTGCCTCGCAAAGCGGTGAAAAACCGGCCTCGGGGGCGCCCATGCCGGGCGGTGCCGTTTCTTCGCCCTTGCCCTTGTCGCGCAACCAGTCGGTCCAGACCGGCCACCACGAGCCAGAGGTTGGCGCGTAGCGGGTATGCCAGCTGTCGGGGTCGACATATTGCGCCCCGGGCGGCCGGTGGCCAAGGCGGTATTCCCGGTGTTTCTTGCCCGGTGCGCTGAGAATGCCGCCATTGTGGCCGCCGCTGACCAGTGCGAATGTCAGGTCGTCGTCGGTAAACAGCGCCGTTTTGTAAACCGAACGCCACGGCGCGATGTGATCCTCTTCGGTGGCCAGTACGAAGAGTGGCGCCGAGATGTCCTTGAGTGCGATCACACGGCCCTCGACGGCGAACCGCCCGGCTGTCAGGCGGTTTTCCAGAAACAGCGACCGCAGGTATTGCGAATGCATCCGGTAGGGCATACGGGTGGCGTCCTTGCTCCATGCGCCGATGTCGAATTCCTGTTCCTCCTCGCCCATGAAATACCGGCGGATAAGGCGCGACCACACCAGATCGCGTGCGCGCAGCACACGGAACGTCCCCGCCATTTGCCGTTGGTCGAGATAGCCCTGGGCCCACATCAGATCCTCGAGATAGGCGATCTGGGCGTCGTCGATGAACAACATCAGTTCGCCTGCCTCGGAAAAATCGGTCTGTGCCGCCAGCAGCGTGATGGAGGCAAAACGATCGTCCCCGTCGCGGGCCATGGCCGCCGCCGCGATGCTCAGGATCGTCCCGCCAAGGCAATAACCGCAGGCATGGATTTTCTCGTCCGGGCAGATCCGCTCTACCGCATCCAGCGCCGCAAGCACCCCGTCGCGGCGATAATCGTCGAGCGACAGCTCGCGTTCCTCTGCGCCGGGGTTCAGCCACGAGATGCAGAATACCGTGAATCCCTGTCCAACGAGATAGCGGATCAGCGAGTTTTCGGGGCTGAGGTCGAGAATATAATACTTCATGATCCAGGCGGGTACGATCAGGATCGGTTCCGCCTGAACGGCTTCGGTGGCCGGTGCGTACTGAATCAGTTCAAGGATATGGTTGCGAAACACCACCTTGCCCGGCGTGCAGGCCACGTCACGGCCCGGCACGAAATCCCCGGAGGATTCCTCGCACTGCATGTTGCATTCGCTGAGCCAGTCGTTGGCAAGATTCATCACGCCATTCACAAGGTTTTGCCCGCCGGTTTCCATCGTGCGGCGCTGGACCTCGGGATTGAACCAGAGCATGTTGGACGGCGACATGGCGTCGAGCGTCTGGCGGGCCATAAAGGAAACCCGTTCGGCGTTGCGCTGGTACATGCCGCGCTGAGGCTGGGTGGCGGCGGCCCACCAGTCGTCGGCGGCAAGAAAGTTTTGCTTGAAAACCCGCGCCAGCGGCGCGGTCCAGCCCTCGTCGTCGAAACGGTGGTCGCCGGGTGCGGGTTTAAATCCCGCGTCGGCATCCCATGCCCCTTTGAATGCCTGCCACTGGTTGTCCCAGAAACGTTCGGCCAGTTCGGTTTGCCGCCCCGGCGCACGGCTCAGGGCCAGGGCCCAATCCTGCCATGCAGAAGCGGCGGCATAGGGCGAGACGCCCATGGTCATCCGCGCCTGGACCGAGGCAAGGGTGCGGTCGATCGTTTCGTGGAACCCGTCGCGGGCGGAGGGAGAGGGGGTCTCGGTGAGCGCCGCCGGAGCCATGGGCACTGGCAGCGTATTCTGGTCGCTCTTGAGCGGCGTGTCGGACATTGCTTGCCTTTCTTTACCCTTATCGGCGCTATTCCGGGCAGGGCGCCGGTATTTCGGATGGTGCGGGCGCAGGGATATGGTAAGGGCCCACGCGTAACCATGCTGACATGGGAAAGATGGGCTGTCATTGCTTTCGATCAAGCCTTTCGTGTTCGGGGGTCTCCCGGGCGATCCCTTGCCTAAGATATCGCCATCGGTCCGATTGTTGCTCCTCCGGTCCGCCACGTGCCGACGCAGTGGCTGAATATCAGGCATTTCCACTCATGCGGCGTTGCCGCAACTCTCAGTTGTTGACTCCCTGTATCGGAGGTGGGATGCAATGATCATGCTTGTGCAGTCACAAGCTGTCGGTCGGTACTGTGCAAGAAAAATGCCATGCAAAATATGAACATGAGACTGCTGCTGTCGGTTCTGTCGTTGATCGTTGTAGCCGCCGGTTACTTCACCTGGAGCAGCGCTCAGGCTCCCGATCTGCCAGAGGGGTTGGCCTCGGGCAACGGACGGATTGAGGCGACCGAGATAGATATCGCCGCGCTTACCGGCGGGCGTATCGCTGACATCACCGCCGCCGAGGGCGATTTCGTGAAGACGGGCGATGTTCTCGTGCAAATGGATGTGGTTCAGTTGAACGCCCAGAAACGTCAGGCCGAGGCGCAACTGCGCCGTGCCGAAATCGGGGTGCAGACCGCTCAATCACTTGTGGCGCAGGCCAAGGCGCAGGAACGCGCCGCCGTCGCGGCTATCGATCAGGCACAAGCCGTCGCGAGAGCCGCCGCGCAGCGGCTGGCCCGGTCCGAGCGGCTGGTCGAATCGAATACCGTTTCTCAACAGACCCTTGATGACGATCTCGCCAGTGACCGGCAGGCAAAGGCGGGGCTGGCCTCGGCCGAAGCGTCGCATGCCGCAGCGCTGGCGGGTGTCACCTCTGCGCAGGCGCAGGTCGTGGATGCCGAGGCTGCTGTCGAGGCGGCGAAGGCTTCGATCGACGTGATCACCGCATCCATCGATGACGCCACGCTGAAATCGCCACGCGACGGGCGTGTCCAGTATCTTGTCGCACAAGAAGGCGAGATCGTCGCCTCGGGCGGGCGCATCCTGAATCTGGTCGATCTGGGGGATGTCTATATGACGATCTTCCTTCCGACATCTCAGGTGGGCCGCGTTCAGGTCGGGTCCGAAGTACGGCTGGTGATGGACGCCGCGCCAGACTACGTGATCCCGGCGACGGTATCATATGTCGCGGACGTGGCGCAGTTCACGCCGAAAACGGTGGAAACCGCGGATGAACGTGAAAAGCTGATGTTCCGCGTCCGCGCCCGGATCGACCCCGATCTGCTGGCCCGGTATATCGAGTACGTGAAAACCGGGTTGCCGGGCATGGCCTATGTCCGGCTTGATCCGCAGGCCGAATGGCCTGCCTTTCTCGATAATATCGTGAAATGACGGACGAGTCGGCCCGGCCGGTCGCAGAGGTGTCGGAGCTGACGCTTCGCTATGGCAAGGTGACGGCGCTCGACAACGTTTCGCTGGCGATCCCCGCCGGGTGCATGGTCGGGCTGATCGGGCCGGACGGCGTAGGGAAGTCGAGTTTCCTGTCGCTGCTGGCCGGTGCGCGGAAAATTCAGGACGGTGCGGTGCGGGTGCTGGACGGCGATATGCGCAATGCCGGTCATCGCAGCCAGGTCTGCCCGCGTATCGCCTATATGCCGCAGGGGTTGGGCAAGAACCTGTATTCCACGCTTTCGGTCGGTGAAAACCTCGATTTCTTCGGTCGCCTCTTCGGCCATGGCAGGGCCGAGCGCGAAAGGCGCATTGCCGATCTTCTGGCGGCCACCGGCATGTCGCCGTTCCGTGACCGTCCGGCGGCCAAGCTTTCGGGGGGCATGAAGCAGAAGCTCGGTCTCTGTTGTGCGCTGATCCACGATCCCGACCTTCTGATCCTCGATGAACCGACCACGGGGGTCGATCCGCTGTCGCGTGGTCAGTTCTGGGACCTGATCGACCGTATCCGCGCCGACCGACCGGGGATGAGCGTGATCACCGCCACCGCATACATGGAAGAGGCCGCGCGATTCGACTGGCTGGTGGCGATGAACGCCGGGCAGGTTCTGGCGACGGGCACGCCCGAGGAGCTGCTGGCCCGTACCGGGGCCGAGACGCTCGACGATGCTTTCATTGCGCTGCTTCCCGCCGAACAACGGGGGGACGATCTCGCGGTGAAGATACCTCCGCGCAGTGCGGTGGCTACAGAGTTCGCCATCGAGGCCGAGGGGCTGACGAAGCGCTTCGGAGATTTTGTTGCGGTCGACAAGGTCAGCTTTCGGATTCCGAAGGGCGAGATATTCGGTTTCCTCGGTTCGAACGGCTGCGGCAAGACAACGACGATGAAAATGCTCACCGGCCTTCTGGAGCCCACCGAAGGCCGCGCCAGGCTTTTCGGACACGAGGTTGACGCGCGTGACATGGAAACGCGTCATCGCGTGGGCTTCATGTCTCAGGCATTCTCGTTGTATTCCGAACTGACGGTTCGGCAGAACCTGGAACTTCACGCGCGTCTTTTCGACATGGAGGAAGCAAGAATTCCTGCCCGTGTCGAAGAGATGATCGAACGCTTCGATCTGGGCGAGGTGGTACGCAATTTGCCTGACGCGCTGCCCATCGGCATTCGTCAGCGGTTGTCGCTGGCGGTTGCGATGATCCACGGGCCCGAGATTCTGATCCTCGACGAGCCGACCTCGGGGGTCGATCCGGTGGCGCGCAACGATTTCTGGCGTATCCTGATGGACCTTTCGCGCCGGGACGAAGTGACGATCTTCGTTTCGACCCATTTCATGAACGAAGCCGAATGGTGCGACCGTATCAGCCTGATGCACGCCGGCAAGGTGCTGATCAGCGATACGGCCGAGGCGATTACGAAATCGAAAAACAGCGAGACACTGGAAGGCGCGTTTATCGCCTATCTGGAAGACGCCATCGGCCAGGAAGCGACGGCGCCCGAAGCCACGGTATCCGCCGTGGCAAAGCCCGTGCCGGAACCGCACAAGACGGCAAGCGCATTCAGCCCGCGCCGGTTGCTGAGTTATTCGCTCTTGGAAAGCTTGCAGCTGCGGCGCGATCCTATCCGACTGTCCATGGCGCTGATCGGTAGCCTGCTGTTGATGATCGTCATCGGTCTTGGCATCAATATGGATGTCGAGGATCTGACGTTTGCCGTACTCGATCGTGATCAGACCGCGACAAGCCGCGAATATATTCTGGATATAGCGGGCTCGCGTTATTTCAACGAACGTCCTCCTCTGTCAGGATATGCGGATATGGATGCGCGGATGCGCTCGTCCGAACTCGGGCTCGCTATCGAGATTCCCCCCGGTTTCGCCGCGGATATCGCGCGTGGCCGGGATATCGAGGTCGGAGCCTGGTTCGACGGCGCGAATCCCACCCGTGCCAATACGGTGCAGGGCTATATCCAGGGCATGCATGCGGACTGGATCGCACGCAAGACACGCGAACTATACGGCGATGCGGCCCTTGCCGGAAATTTCGAGCTGCTGACCCGGTTCCGGTACAACCCGGATGTGCGAAGCATCGTTGCCATGGTCCCGGCGGTCATTCCGCTGCTGTTGTTGATGATCCCGGCCATTCTGACCACGCTGTCGGTCGCCCGCGAAAAAGAACTGGGATCAATCATCAATTTCTATGTCACGCCGGTGACGCGCCTTGAATTCCTGCTTGGCAAGCAACTGCCCTATATCGCACTTGCGATGCTGAACTTTGCGCTGATGATGGGAATGGCAGTCACTTTTTTCGGCGTGCCATTCTCTGGCAGCCTGGCGGGTTTCATATTGTCGTCGCTGGTCTATGTCATCGCGACAACGGGTCTTGGTCTTTTGGTTTCGGTCTTCATCACGAGCCAGGTGGCCGCGCTGTTCGCGACGGTCATGCTGACGATGATTCCGGCGGTGCAGTATTCAGGCCTGATCGACCCGGTTTCGTCATTGCAGGGGTTTGGCCGGGTGCTGGGCGAGATTTACCCGACCTCCTGGTTCGTGACGTCCGCCCGTGGCGCCTTTTCCAAGGCGTTCGGTTTTGCGGAGCAGGTCGAATCGATACTGGCCATAGGGGCCTCGGTTCCCGTCATCCTCGGGTTGGCCACGGTTTTCCTGAAGAAACAGGCGAGGTAGGGATATGAACCTCAAGAACGTCTGGAACCTCGGAGTAAAGGAACTGCGCGGATTGTGGCGTGACTGGATCATGCTTGCACTGATCGTGTATTCGTTCAGCCTGTCGATCTATACGTCTTCGACCGCCATGCCAGAGGCCTTGAACAAGGCTGCGATCGCCATCGTGGACGAAGACCAGTCGCATCTTTCATCGCGCATCGCATTGGCCTTCTACCCGCCGTGGTTTCTTGAGCCGCGGATGATCACCACGAACGAGATGGACAACCGCATGGATGCGGGTCTCGATACTTTCGCGCTGAACATACCGCCGGATTTCGAACGCGACGTGCTGGCGGGCAGAACCCCTGCCATTCAGCTGAACGTCGATGCAACGCGGATGAGTCAGGCATTTACCGGCAGTGGGTACATCCAGCAGATCGTTTCCGGCGAGGTGTCAGAGTATGTCGCGGGTCACCGCGCGGAAACCGCGCTGCCTGTCGGGCTGGCGCTCAGGGCGCGGTACAATCCATCGCTGGACCCGGCATGGTTCGGTGCGATCAACAGTGTGATCGAGTCAATCACGATGCTGTCGCTGGTGCTGACCGGCGCCGCGTTGATCCGTGAAAAAGAGCATGGCACCGTCGAGCACCTGCTGGTGATGCCGGTGACCGCGGCCGAGATCGTGTTGTCCAAGATCTGGTCCATGGGGCTGGTGGTTCTGCTGGGGTCCTCCTTTGCGCTGATCGTGGTGGTGCAGGGCCTTCTTGAGGTGCCGGTGCAGGGGTCTGTGCCGCTGTTTCTCATCGGCGTGGTGCTGATGGTGTTCGCCATGACCGCGCTTGGCATCTTCATGGCGACCGTCGCCGGAAGCATGCCGCAATTCGCTCTGCTGATGATGCTGGTACTGCTTCCGTTACAGGTGCTTTCGGGGGGGATGACCCCACGTGAATCGATGCCGGATTTCATTCAAACCATCATGCTCGCCGCCCCGAACACGCATTTTATCACCTTGTCTCAGGGGGTTCTGTTCAGGGGGGCGGGGCTTGAAACGGTCTGGCCGCAATTGTTTGCCCTCGTTGTTATCGGATCGGTCCTGTTCTGGCTGGCCCTGAGACGGTTTCGCGAATTCATGAAATAAACGGGACGCATCGAAAAGCCCACCATCCTGATTGCCCGCGCAGGCGACACCACACACAGGTCCGGACACTGCGGTGGATAGGCGGTAATCGAACATATTGCGGGAATTTACCGTTGATCGGCGGCTGCCGGTTTGGTCAGGCACCGTTCCTCTGGGGCAAAACAGTCGCTCCCCGGTTGCTGCGAATTGCAGAATGAAGTGTATCGTGCTCAATTCGGGGCGAATTGAACGGTGAGGCGCGCGAATGATAGAGAATGTCGGAACGGACCCGCGGGTTTGCCGGTGGGAGGTGGACGGTCTTTGCCTTTCGGGACTGGCATGGGGTCCGATGGACGGCACTCCGGTTCTGATGCTGCATGGCTGGATGGACCATGCCGACAGTTTTCGGGAACTGGCTCCGTTGCTCACCGGTTGCCACGTTGTCGCGCTCGATCTGAGCGGCCAGGGGCTGAGTTCCCACCGGTCGCCCCATGCGACCTATAATATCTGGGACGATCTCCCGCAGATTGCCGGGATTCTGGTTCAGCTCGGATGGACGGACTGCGTGCTGGTCGGTCATTCCCGAGGGGCCAACATCTCGGCCCTGTTCGCGGCGGCGCAGCCCGAAAAGGTCCGTGCATTCGTTGCGCTGGACTCTCTGGTGCCGGAGCCGACGGAGGAAGCCGTCGTGGCCACCTTGCGCGCCTTCATCGAGGATACCCACAAGCAAAAGACCCGTGCCCGCAGGACGTTTGAAACCAGGGCGGATTACGTTGAGCGCCGGTGCGCGCAGGGCAATTCCCGGCAGGTTTCCGAGGCCCTTGCGGATCGCGCGCTGGAAGAGGGGCCAGACGGATTTCACATGCGGGGCGATGCGCGCCTGTTCGCAAGTTCCGCCGTCAAGCTGACGCAAGGGGATGTCGAGGCTGTGTTGAGGTCGATCCGGTGTCCCGTGCTCAATATCTGGGCCAGGGACGGGATCAAGAGCAAGCGGCCCAAAGCCCTTGATCTGATCCGTCTTGGAGCGGATTTGATCGGGGATTACGAAATGATGGAGTTTCCCGGAGACCATCATTTACATCTCGATCCGACTGTCGCTAAAGAAATCGCGCCTGCCATCCTGGATTTTCTCGAGCGGCATGGCCTACGCTGATCCTGTTGTTTTCGCTTCAAATCTGAACGAAGATTGGGCGGAGCGCGGCGTTTTACCGATCCCGGATCGGCCAGCGGGCAATGGCGAGCGAACCGGGCTTTCCCGATTTCAAGGCGGCTGAAAAACCATGATCGACAAGCTGGAAATGTTCATCGCCGTCGCCAAGGAGGGCCATTTCGGCCGCGCCGCGACCAGTCTTGGAATTACGCAGCCGACGCTTTCGACCGGGATCAAGCATCTCGAGGAGCAACTGGGTGTTCAGCTGATCTTTCGCGGTTCGCGCTTCGGGGGGCTGACGCCCGAGGGGCAAACCGCGCTGATCTGGGCGCGCAAGATCGTCGGCGATACGCGGCAGCTTCGGGAGGAGATGCGATTCAAGCGGCATGGCCTGTCCGGCCAGTTGCGGATTGCCGTCATTCCCACCGCTCTGACATGGGCGGCGAAGCTGTCGAGCCGGTTCAGCGATGCTCATCCGAATGTGCGTTTCACCATCCTGTCGCGGACTTCGGTGGAGATTCTGTCGATGCTGGACAATCTCGATGTGGATGCGGGGATTTCATATCTCGACAACGAACCGATGGGACGCGTGAGCACCGAGCCGCTTTATGAGGAACGTTACATGCTTGTTTGCGCCGAAGGGTCTCCGTTTGCGGGGCGCAGCACGGTCGGATGGGACGAACTGGTCGGGCAGAAGCTCTGTCTGCTGACGCCGGATATGCAGAACCGGCGTATCATCAACAAGAATTTCGCCGCGGCAGGGGTCATGCCCGAGGCCCGGATCGAATCGAACTCTACGGTTGTCGTGATGGCGAATGTGGAGGCGGGGGACTGGCTGACGATCCTGCCCGAGGACATGGCCAATTTTCTGGCGGCGGGCAAGCGATTGAAACTCGTTCCTCTTTCCGGTGCGGAGAGCGCCCATACCGTGGGGCTTGTTGCCCCGTATCGGGACCCTCACACGCCTGTTTTGGGGGCGCTTTTGCGTGAGGCCAAGCGGTTGTCAGCTGTCAACTGATAGATATTCTCTATCGACCGACGGAATAACGATATTGATTTCGCAATACAAGAAATGGTTGTTTCTGGCCGATACACTCAAGAGGCCAGCCAATGCACTCATACGCGCCAGCGCCCACAGATGAAGACCTCCGCGCCCTGATCGACGACCATGTCGGGCTTGAGGGACCGCTCTTGCCGATCCTGCATGCAGTTCAAAAGGCTTTCGGCCATATCCCCGGGGCCGCCATTCCGCTGATTGCCGACGCGCTCAACATCACCAGGGCTGAACTGCACGGCGTTATCAGCTTTTATCACGATTTCCGTGAGGCCCCGGCGGGGCGGCATGTGGTGAAGATTTGCCGTGCCGAAGCCTGTCAGGCGATGGGCGGCGATGTGTTGGCCGAAGAGACACTGAAGAAACTCGGCCTCGATTGGCATGGCACCACGGTCAATGGCGCGGTGACGGTCGAGCCGGTGTATTGTCTCGGGCTGTGTGCCTGCGGACCGGCGGCGATGGTTGACGACAGGGTCGTGGGCCGGGTGGACGGTGCGCGAATGGACGCGCTTCTGAAGGAGGCGGGTGCATGAAGGTTTATATTCCAAGCGACAGCGCAGCCAAGGCGCTTGGCGCCGATGCGGTTGCCGAAAGGTTTGCCGCCGAGGCGGAGGCGCGCGGCCTGAATCCCGAGATCGTTCGCACCGGCACGCGCGGCATGATCTGGCTGGAACCGCTGGTCGAGATGGAACGGGACGGGGTGCGTATGGGCTATGGCCCGGTGACGCCGCAGGACGTGCCCGCCTTGCTGGATGGCACGTTCGAAGGTCTTGGCCCGGTCGAGGAAATTCCATTCTTCGCGCGGCAGACGCGGCTGACCTTTGCGCGATGCGGGGTCATCGACCCGCTCGACCTTGCCGATTACGAGGCGAACGGGGGGCTTGAGGGACTGCGCCGGGCCCTGGACATGACCGGGGATGAGATCGTGCGCGAAGTCACCGACTCGGGCTTGCGGGGGCGTGGCGGTGCGGGTTTTCCGACCGGCATCAAATGGAAGACCGTGCTGGAGGCGCAGGCGGCACAGAAATACATCGTCTGCAACGCCGACGAGGGCGACAGCGGCACCTTTGCCGACCGTATGATCATGGAGGGCGATCCCTTTACGCTGATCGAGGGCATGGCGATTGCCGGGTTGGGTGTGGGCGCGACACGGGGCTATGTCTATTTGCGCTCGGAATATCCGGATGCCATTCGCGTGATGCGCGAGGCGGTGCGGATCGCCCGCGCTGCGGGGCTGCTGGGGGCGGATGTTCTGAGGTCCGGCCGGGCCTTCGACATGGAGATCCGCGAAGGGGCCGGAGCCTATGTCTGCGGCGAGGAAACCTCGCTTTTGAATTCGCTGGAGGGCAAGCGCGGTGTGGTCCGGGCCAAACCCCCGCTGCCCGCGCTCGAGGGGTTCCTGGGCAGGCCGACCGTGGTGAACAACGTGATCAGCCTGGCCACCGTGCCGGTGATTTTCCAGAAGGGCGCGCAGCACTATGCCGATTTCGGGCTGGGCCGGTCACGCGGGACCGTGACGCTTCAGATTGCAGGAAACGTGGCGCGTGGCGGGCTGTTCGAGACCGCCTTTGGTATCTCGCTGGGGGAGGTGGTGAACGATCTGGCCGGCGGTACCGCCTCGGGCCGTCCGGTCAAGGCCGTTCAGGTGGGCGGACCGCTGGGCGCTTATCTGCCGGTGTCCGGTTTCGATGCCCGGCTGGGATATGAAGAGCTTGACGCCGAAGGCGGCCTTCTGGGCCATGCGGGCCTGGTTGTCTTCGACGACAGTGCCGACATGCTGGGCATGGCGCGTTTCGCCATGGAGTTCTGCGCCGTCGAAAGCTGTGGCAAGTGTACGCCCTGCCGCATCGGCGCGGTGCGTGGTGTGGAAACCATTGATCGCATCGCCGCGGGAGATGCCGACGCCATGCCGCTTCTGGCCGATCTTTGCGAGACCATGAAAGAGGGATCGCTTTGCGCGCTTGGCGGGTTCACGCCGCTGCCGGTGATGTCCGCGGTGACCCATTTCCCCGACGATTTCGCGACCACGAAGGAGGCCGCAGAATGAAGGATTTCATCATCCCCGACGACCGTGACATGGGCACGCCCGCAAAGACGGGTGCCCCTGTGACGCTGACCATCGACGGGTTCGAGGTGACGGTGCCCGAGGGCACCTCTGTCATGCGGGCCGCCGCCGAGGCGGGCATTTCGGTGCCCAAACTGTGCGCGACCGACAGCCTCGAGGCGTTCGGCTCCTGCCGGTTATGCGTGGTCGAGATCGAGGGGCGGCGCGGTACGCCCGCCTCCTGCACCACGCCGGTGGCCCCCGGTATGGCGGTGCGGACCCAATCCGACAAGGTGCGCAAACTCCGCAAGGGGGTGATGGAGCTTTATATCTCGGATCATCCTCTCGATTGTCTGACCTGCGCGGCCAATGGAGATTGCGAATTGCAGGACATGGCGGGCGCCGTGGGTCTGCGCGATGTGCGTTACGAGGCGCCGCAGAATGGCGGACTGGCCAACCATTTCGAGGCCCGCGATACCAGCGGAGTGGCCAATCCGGAATGGATGCCGAAGGATACTTCAAACCCCTATTTCACCTACGATCCCAGCAAATGCATCGTGTGCAACCGCTGTGTGCGCGCCTGCGAGGAAGTGCAGGGCACCTTTGCGCTGACGATCGAGGGGCGCGGTTTCGACAGCCGCGTGAGCGCGGGCACGGCGACGGACGATTTCCTGTCGTCCGATTGCGTGAGTTGCGGGGCCTGCGTGCAGGCTTGCCCGACGGCGACGTTGCAGGAAAAATCGGTGATCGAGATGGGCACGCCCGACCGTTCGGTGGTTACCACCTGCGCGTATTGCGGCGTGGGCTGTTCCTTCAAGGCCGAGTTGCAGGGCGACGACCTGGTTCGGATGGTGCCGTACAAGCACGGCAAGGCGAACCGGGGCCATTCCTGCGTCAAGGGCCGGTTTGCCTATGGCTATGCCAATCACAAGGACCGTATCCTCAACCCGATGATCCGCGACCGGGTCGATGAGCCGTGGCGCGAGGTAAGCTGGGACGAGGCGCTGACCTTTGCCGCGCAGAAACTGCGTGGACTTCAGGAGCAATACGGGCGCAGGTCCATCGGGGTCATTACCTCCAGCCGCTGCACGAACGAGGAAACCTTTCTGGTGCAGAAGCTGACGCGTTCGGTTTTCGGCAATAACAACACTGATACCTGCGCGCGGGTCTGCCATTCGCCCACGGGGTATGGTCTTGGTCAGGCTTTCGGAACATCCGCCGGGACACAGGATTTCGACTCGGTCGAGCAGACCGACGTGGTCATCGTCATCGGGGCGAACCCGACCGACGGTCACCCGGTTTTCGCCAGCCGGCTGAAAAAGCGGCTGCGCGCGGGGGCAAAGCTGATCGTGATCGACCCGCGCAGGATCGACCTTGTCAAATCGGCGCATGTGGAGGCCGCCCATCACCTGCCGCTGCGGCCCGGCACCAATGTGGCCGTGGTGACGGCGCTGGCGCATGTGATCGTCACCGAAGGCCTTATGGATGAGGAGTTCATCCGCACGCGTTGCGATTGGGACGAGTTCCAGGACTACGCCGCCTTCGTTTCTGATCCACGCCACAGCCCCGAGGCGGTCGCGCTTCTGACCGGGGTGGACCCGCAGGACCTGCGGGCGGCGGCGCGGCTTTTTGCGACCGGCGGGAACGGGGCGATCTATTACGGTCTGGGCGTGACCGAGCACAGCCAGGGATCGACCACGGTGATGGGCATCGCCAACCTTGCCATGCTGACCGGCAACATGGGTCGCCCCGGCGTGGGGGTGAACCCGCTGCGGGGGCAGAACAACGTGCAGGGCTCCTGCGATATGGGCAGCTTTCCGCATGAATTGCCGGGGTACCGCCATGTGAAGAACGCCGACGTGCGCGAGATGTTCGAGGCGATCTGGGGCACCGAGATCGACCCGGAGCCGGGCCTGCGCATTCCCAACATGTTGGATGCCGCCGTCGACGGAACCTTCAAGGGGCTCTATTGTCAGGGCGAGGATATCCTGCAATCCGATCCCGACACCAGGCATGTGGCGGCGGGCCTTGCCGCGATGGAATGCGTTATCGTGCATGACCTGTTCCTGAACGAAACGGCCAATTATGCGCATGTCTTCCTGCCCGGTTCGACCTTCCTCGAGAAGGACGGCACCTTCACCAATGCCGAACGCCGCATCAATCGTGTGCGCGAGGTGATGAAACCGCTCAACGGCTATGCCGACTGGGAGGTGACGCAACTGCTGGCCAATGCAATGGGCGCGGGCTGGCATTATACTCATCCGTCGCAAATCATGGATGAGATCGCCGCGACCACACCTTCGTTCGCTGGTGTCGATTATGCGCTTCTGGAAGAACAGGGCAGTGTGCAATGGCCCTGCAACGAAGAACATCCCGAGGGCACGCCGCTCATGCATGTCGACGGTTTCGTGCGCGGCAAGGGACGTTTCATCGTGACCGAATACGTGGCGACGGATGAAAAAACCGGACCGCGTTTTCCGCTGCTGCTGACCACCGGGCGCATTCTGAGCCAGTACAATGTCGGGGCGCAGACCCGGCGCACCGACAATGTCGTGTGGCACGAGCAGGATCTTCTGGAGATCCACCCCCACGATGCCGAAACCCGTGGGGTGAAGGAGGGGGATTGGGTCAAGCTGGCCAGCCGCTCCGGCGAGACGACCCTGCGCGCGCGCCTGACCGACAGGGTCAGCCCCGGCGTGGTTTACACCACATTCCATCACCCGGACACACAGGCCAATGTCATCACCACGGATTATTCCGACTGGGCGACGAACTGCCCGGAATACAAGGTGACGGCGGTGCAGATCAGCCCCTCGAACGGCCCGACCGACTGGCAGGAGGAATATGCCGCACAAGCTGAACGGTCGCGGCGCATCCTGCCGGCGGCAGAGTGAGCGGCGTCATGGGGTTCCCTCTGAGCCGCAGCATGTCGGGCCTGTCCGTCCATCGCGACGGGCGGGCGCCCATCAGCCGCACCTTGCCCGAGGAAGTGCCGGTGGCGCTGGTGTATAACGGAACGACACATGCGGTCATGATGGCGAGCCCCGGCGACATCGCCGATTTCGCCTATGGCTTTGCGCTGACCGAGGGGATTGTCACATCGCTCGATCAGGTGTTGGAGTTCGAAGAGGTCAGCCATGACAGCGGTATCGAAGCGCGGTTTTGGTTGCGCGACGACCGGCAGGAGGCGCTTTCGGCACGCCGCCGTTTCATGGCGGGGCCGGTGGGCTGTGGCCTGTGCGGACTCGACAGCCTGGAACAGGCCAATCGCGCGTTGCCAGTGATATCGGACGATGGGCTGAAGCTGCACCCGGCGCAAGTTGTGCGGGCCACGGATGACCTGCGCAGTTTGCAGGTTCTGCACGAGCGCACCCGCGCCACCCATGCCGCCGGGTTTCTTGTTCCGGGACAGGGCATTGTCACCCTGCGCGAGGATGTGGGCCGCCACAATGCGCTGGACAAACTGATCGGCGCGCTGGCCCGGCAGGGCATCGACCCCGCCGGCGGCGCGTTCGTTATGACCAGCCGCCTGTCCGTGGAACTGGTGCAGAAATGCGCCATGGCGGGCTGCGCTGCCCTGATCGCGGTATCTGCGCCGACCTCTCACGCCCTGCGCCTTGCCGAGGCCGCAGGTATCACTCTGGTCGCTTTCGCCCGTCAGGGCGGGTTCGACATCTATTCCCATCCCCAACGCGTCATATCCGAGGTATCCGATGTCGCCTGAGAAAATGGTTCACATGGCCAACCAGATCGCCACGTTCTTCAAGACACAGCCGGGCGACGATCAGGCCGAGAAGGTTGCGACCCATTTGCAGGATTTCTGGGACCCGCGGATGCGCAGCCAGTTGCGTGACTACGTGGCCCAAGGTGGCGAGGGGTTGGACGACATCGCCGTCAGGGCGGCGCGTTTGATCGCCTGAAATCACTTTCTTTCGGTGACGGGTTTGCGCAATGTGGCGATCACGCATTGCTGTGGTATGACGTATCCGGTTGCGATGTGCAGGGTTTTGCGCGCCTTGCCCGGATAGAAGCGGGCATGGTTCGAACTAAAACCCGCTACAAGCCCGGAGGAGTCGACGATGCGCATCCTGTTCCTGATCCTCGCCTTTCTGGCCGCGCCGGTAAGTGCCCGGACCGTGACGGACAGTGCCGGACGCGTTGTCGAGGTGCCGGAGGACGTATCGACGGTCTTTGCCGCCGGACCACCCGCCTCGGTGTTGGTCTATGTGATGAAACCTGAGGTGCTGACCGGTTGGCCCCGCGCATTGAGGCCGGAAGAGCGGGATTATATCGCCGCACCCTACCGTGACCTGCCGGAAACCGGACGCCTGACCGGGCGCGGGGGCGATGCCAATCTGGAACGAGTGCTGGAAATCGCACCGGACCTGATTATCGACTTCGGGTCGGTGCGCGACACCTATGTCGATCTTGCCGACCGGGTGCAGCAGCAAACCGGTATTCCCTATCTTCTGATCGACGGCCGGTTCGAGAACACGCCGGAGGCCCTGCGCCTTGTGGGAGAGGCTCTGGGGGTTCCGGAGCGGGGTGAACTTCTGGCGTCGGATGTCGAGGACATCTTTGACCGCCTTGAAGCCACGATTGCCGACACGCCAGAAGACAAGCGACCGCGCGTCTATCTTGCCCGCGGGCCGGACGGGCTTGAAACCGGGATGAAAGGCTCGATCAATACCGAGATCATCGAACGCGCGGGCGGGCGCAACGTTGCCGACGATGGCGGGCGCACCAGGGGCCTGATCCGGGCCTCCATGGAGCAGGTGATCGTCGCCGACCCCGACACGATCGTTACCTGGGACCGGAATTTCTTTGCCAGGGTGTCGGGCGATCCGCTCTGGCAGGGCATAGACGCGGTGCAACGGGGCCGGGTCTATCTGTCGCCGACCGCGCCTTTCGGCTGGATCGACCGTCCGCCCTCGCTCAACCGGATGATGGGGCTGATCTGGATGGCGGGGCTGTTCTATCCCGATAAATGGGATGGCGATCTGCGAGAAGAGGCGCGCCTGTTCTACCAGCGTTACTATCATGTCGATCTGAGCGACGAGGAACTGGACAGGCTGCTGGAATGGGCCGAGGGACAACCGCCGAGATGAACAACCGCCGCCCCGCGTTGACGATGACGGGCGCGTTGTCGCTGCTTCTGGTGCTCATGGCCTTTGGGGCGGTGATGATCGGGCCCTATGAGTTGAGCACGGGGCAGGTTCTGGCCGTGCTGGCGGGGCAGGGCGACGAGCAGGCGCGGATCGTCGTCTGGAACATCCGCCTGCCACGTATCGGAGCGGCGCTTCTGGTCGGGGCATCGCTGGCGGCGGCGGGCGCCAGTTTTCAGGCGCTTTTCCGCAATCCGCTGGTGTCGCCGGATATTCTGGGGGTGTCCGCCGGGGCCGGGCTGGGCGCCGTAGTGGGTATTTTCCTGGCCCTGCCGGTGGTCGCGATCCAGGTATCCGCCTTTGTCGGGGGTATGGTCGCGGTCGGGGTGGTCATGCTGGTCGCGTCGTTGGTGCGTAACACTGACCGGACGCTGACGCTGGTGCTTATCGGCGTCGTGATCGGCGCATTGGCGGGGGCGATGACCTCGTTGCTCAAGGTGCTGGCCGATCCCTATGATCAACTGCCCGCGATCACGTTCTGGTTTCTTGGTTCGCTGGCGGCGATCACCGATGACGATCTTCTGCCTGCCCTGCCTCTTGTGGTGATCGGCCTTTTGCCGCTGGCATTGCTGCGCTGGCGCGTTAACGTTCTGTCGCTGGGCGACGAAGAGGCAAGCTCTCTGGGCGTGGAGGCGGGGCGCACGCGGTTTTTCGTGATAGCCGCCGCGACGCTGATCACCGCGAGCGTGACCGCGCTTGCCGGTGTCGTGGGGTGGGTGGGTCTTGTCATCCCGCATATCGCACGCATGATCGTCGGTCCGGGCTTTGGCCGCCTGTTGCCCGCCTCGGCCCTGATCGGTGCGGGGTACCTTCTGATCGTCGATACGCTGGCGCGGACCATTGCGCAGATCGAGGTTCCGCTGGGGGTTTTGACGGCGGTGATCGGGGCGCCCTTTTTCGTCTGGCTGTTGGCACGCGGGCGGCGGGGGTGGTCATGATGCTGACCGCGCAGGGGCTTGATATCGGTTATGGCACCAGGCGGGTGGGGCGGGGGCTGTCACTCGGTGTGGATGCGGGCGAAATCGTGTGCCTTCTGGGCCCGAACGGGTGCGGCAAGACCACGCTGTTCCGCACCCTGCTTGGGTTGATCCCGGCATTGGGTGGTACCGTGGCTCTTGCCGGTCAGCCGATTGCGGCCCTGCGCCGGGCCGAGATCGCGCGGCGTATCGCCTATGTTCCGCAGGCCCATGCACCGCCTTTCCCGTTCGAGGCGCTCGATGTCGTGCTGATGGGGCGTACGGCACGGCTGGGTGTGTTCGGTCAGCCCGGCAACGCCGACCGTGCTGCCGCCTTTGCCGCGATGGAACGGCTTGGAATCGCCGATCTGGCAGACCGCGATTACTCTCGCCTGTCCGGCGGGCAGCGGCAGCTTGTCCTGATCGCGCGTGCCTTGGCGCAGGAGACGCCGTTGATCGTCATGGACGAGCCCACCGCAAGCCTCGATTTCGGCAATCAGGCGCAGGTGCTGGCCCAGATCGCCGCCATTGCGGGGGCCGCCGGAACAGAGGAGCGAAGCGTGATCCTGTCCACGCATGATCCCGATCAGGCCTTTGCGCTCAACGCGCGGGTGATGCTGATGAAGGACGGCCAGTTCCATGCCGAAGGGCCCGCCGATCATGCTCTGACCGATGAGACACTGAGCGCTGTCTACGGCTTGCCCGTCGCAGTGGAGAAAACCGAAAGCGGCCGGCATGTCTGCGTCCCGTCGATCGCAGCGCGATCTTCAACGGCGGGCGTATCGGGTGCGTCAGGATAGAAGCGGGATAGCTGGCAGAAACTGAACAGGGGCAGCGGGCTGGAAAATCATGCATTTCGTATGCTGTGGGAACGACATGAAAAAAGACCGGGCTCGTGAGAGCCCGGCCCGTTCGTTCCTTTCGCCGGAAGGGTTAGCCCTCCCAGGTCTCCATTGCCTCGAAATCGGCAGCGGAATAGTTCGTCGAGGCATGCAGCGTGCCGGTTTCGCCATCGCGGCTCAGCGATACTTCCTCGAAGGCTACGGCAACCGGTTTCGCGCCGATGCCGAGGAAGCCGCCGACGTCAATCACCACATCAGTGATTTCACCGCTGTCTCCGACGACAAGCTCGGAAATGTCGCCCACGTTCTCACCTGACGGGTCGTGGACAGCCAAGCCTTCCAGTTCCTCGGCAGTCAGGGCCTGACGCTCGTCTGCGCCCAGGTCACCCCCGCCGCCCATCGGATTCTCGGTTTCCGGGGCTTGTACCGTGGTGTCGCCGCTATCGGTCGCGGGAGCCTCGGTCGTGGTGTCGCCACCGGTTTCGGGGGCTTCCATTGTGCCGGTACCGGTATCGGTCCCGTTTGCAGGCGCTTCAATGGCGGGTTGGTTTGCCGGGTCTTCTTCGGTGCTCTGCGTTTGAGCAAGAACCGGAGACGCGGCGAGCGCGACAATTGCCGTCGTAGCAAGAATGCGTTTCATGATCAGTCTCCTTCATGTCTGGTCGATCAGCGCCGCGATGTTGCGACGTCGTGCTGTACCAACCCGCAGAGGCCGCGAAGGTTTCTGCAACAGGCAAAAAAATAGCGGAAAAATTTGCGGAACCTTTATGGTGCCTCTGGCGTTGATCCCACGCGGGTCCGGGCATGAAATCGCTATGGTGCGATGTTGTGCGGGGCCCGATGAAAAGCGCGGAAAAGGAGGGGAAATAATAATGTTGGAAATCAGTGGTCTTGGTGGGCTTATTCTTCTTGTGCTCGATATCTGGGCCATCGTTTCGGTGGTTGGTTCGGGCGCTTCGACCGGCAGCAAGGTGCTGTGGGTGCTTGTCATTCTGCTTCTGCCGTTGCTGGGCTTCATCGTCTGGCTGATCGCCGGTCCGCGCGCGGCCAGGGCCTGATCGAAACGCGATCATGAGGCGCGGTGAAAAAAATGCGATTCAAATGGAACAATCCCTGCATGGCGGTGTTGAGCCAGTGACGCCAGCGTTACTTGCCTACGCTGCCTCGTCCCGAACCCGCGCATTCCCCAAGTGCTTTCGGGTTCGTTTGCACCCCATCTGTCCCTCGGGTGCCAGCCCCCGCCTGTAAAATGGCGGGGGCTTTTTTCAGGCGTATATATCCTGTCCGCGAAATGAACCTGCGCAGACCCATGCGCGCCATGGCTCGGGTGTCTGAGCGGTTTGCCGATATTCCGGTTTTGTGGAAATCCTGCCGGGCCGTGTTGGCCTTGAGGTTTCAGGCTTCGTCGTTGCCGTCCTCGAAAATGTCGAGCATCACCATCGCGATGACCAGAACCGGGATGGCGATGATTCCGCCGATTGGCCCCCACAGCCAGAGCCATACCACCAGAGAGATGAAGATCAGCAGCGGATTGACCGAGATGCGCTTGCCCAGAAATGCCGGGGTGACGAATTGCGCTTCGAGCATGTTCAAGCCCAGAAAGATCGCCGGAGGCAGCAGCGCCATCAGCCCGTTGAACGTGACCAGCCCCGCGATGAGCAGACCTGCCGTGACCATCATCGGCCCCATGTAGAGAATGAAATTCGCCAGCGCGGCGATCACGCCCCAGACAAAAGCGCCGGGCAGGCCGATCAGCGCCATGGCGCCGCCCAGGGTCGCGCCCAGGCCGGCATTGATTACCGAGATCGTCAGGAAATAGCGTGAGACCAGACGCTCGGCATTGGTAAAGCGTTGCAGGATGATTGCAGTATCGGCTGAACTGCCGATCCAGCTCGACAGCCATGCGTAAATGTTTTTGCGCGTGAGCAGGAAGAAAAACAGGACGCCGGTGAAAATCAGTATCTGGGTGATGACCAGTGGCGCCAGGAATAAGGCCGAGGTGATGCTGGGAATGGCGGGATCGGCGTTTTTGCCTTCGGCTTCGGGCTTGGAGCCGAGCGCTTCTTTGACCTCCTGGTTCATCTCGTTCAGGCTCTGGAACAGCCCGCGGAATTCCTCGATCAGTGCACGCAATTCCCATTTGATACGCGGTAGTTCTTCGGCAATGCGCCATACCAAAGGTTCAGCCAGGAAAATCAGAGTGACGATGATCAGCCCGCCAAAGACCACCACCAGTGCCGCCACCATGCCATGCGGCAGGCCCGTACGTTCAAGCATGTCGGTGATTGGTGCCAGGATGACACCGGTGACAAGGCCCAGAACCATCGGCGCGAGAATATCCGTTGCTGTCCAGAGTATGGCGAAACCGAGCGTGACGATGACCATGATCGCAGCGCCACGCAGCACGGGATCGGCGGGTAAAGATGACCTTTGCATATAACGCAAACGCGGTCGGTCGCTCAAATGTTCCCCGGTCGCGGGTTTCTGTTCAGCGGTCTGTACTGCGTGCGGCGCGACCCGCGCGCATGCCGGTGGCAAAACCCTCGGCGATCTGAACGAATGGGTCTTTCGGTTGCGCAGGCTCGGGCGGGTGTGCTGCGCCCGGGTGCCGCCCCAGGGCCATGAAGCAAACCCCCAGAATCAGGTAGAGCGCGCCAATCGCCGCGCATGCGACGATTGCGCCCTGAAGGACAGCGATCATGAGCCACAGCGCCACCGACAACAGCGCCAGCCCCGTTGTTCCGAAAACGATGCCCATCATAGTAAATGTGGCCGAACGCGCCGCCCGGCGCGCCCGGTCTTCGACCTCGTGCAACATGCCCGGCATGGGTTATTTCCGCCCGGTCATGAAACCCAGCAGGAATCCCACACCCACGGCGATTCCCACTGCGGCGGCAGGTTGTGCGCGTACCGCGTCGGTGGCCTGTTGGCCCATCTCCTCGGCGTGGTGCCGGGCTGCGCGCAGCTGGCGCTCGCCCTCCTCACGCAGATCGACCGCCTTGCGCCGCGCACCGTCAATCGCCGCATCTCCCGATGAACGACCCAAATCGTAAAGCGTTTCGGAGATCGTCGCGATGTCGGCCCGAAGCGTCGAAATCTGTTCGGAGAGTTGTTCGATATCGTTCTGCGGTGAGTTGCTTTTGGCTTGTGCCATGGCGATGTCCTTTCCTTCGGTTGCGCTTTTCGGTCAACGCACGGGACCCGGAGAGGTTCCACTGGAAGTGGTAAATTCGCCACAGCGGCAGGAACGGACCCGTTATTGTGGATTTTATGGAACCTGACAGAGGGTCAGGCCGTTTCATACCCATCGCAAACGGAGTGTTGAAAATCGGAAGGAGAAAACAAATGCTTTACTGGGCACTGCTCTTTTTCATCGTAGCACTTGTCGCCGGAGTGTTCGGATTTGGTGGTATCGCGTCGGCTTCGGCCGGGATCGCGCAGATCCTTTTCGTGATCTTCCTGATCCTTTTCGTCATCGCATTGGCCGCAAGGGCCCTGCGGGGCCGGATGCCCTGATCGGGGTGGATGCACAAGGCGTCAAAGACGACAAAAAAGCCCTGTACGTTGCTATACGTACAGGGCTTTTCAGCGTTCAGAGAAAAGATCTTCAGGGAAACCACCTCAGTTTTGCAATGTCTCCGTACTGGTGAAGAACATTGCCTGGCTGACCGCCGATTGCACCTGTTCCTCGGTATAGGGCTTGGTGATCAGAAAGGCGGGTTCGGGCCGTTCACCGGTCAGCAATCGTTCGGGGAATGCCGTGATGAAAACCACCGGCAGATCGCCCATTTCCTTCAGGATATGGTTCACCGCGTCGATCCCCGAGGATTTGTCGGCCAGTTGAATATCGGCCAGGATCATGTCCGGCGGGACGCGCCGCGCCAGATTTACCGCCTCATCGCGGGTGCGTGCCACGCCGGTCACCTCGTGACCCATGCCCTCGACAATTGCGCGGATGTCCATGGCGATAATGGCTTCATCCTCGATTACCATGATGCGTCCGCGGATGGATTGCGCCATTTCCTTGCGGGCGATGGCGATCAGTTCCCCTGCCTCGGCGGGCGACACGCCGACGATATTGGCGATGTCGTCGATGGGGAATCCTTCGATGCTATGCAAAAGCAGGGCCTCGCGGGTGTTATGGGTGAGCCCGGCAAGATGCATCTGCGCCCGTGCCTCGGGTGAGCCGGTGCCGCCGGTTTCCTGCACCGGCGATCCTGATGACACCCAGATCCGGTTGAACGCCTTGAACAGCGCCACCTTTGGCGTGAGCCCGGTCTGAAAGACACCCTGATCCTCAAGCAAGGCTTCGAGTGTGGCTGCGGCATAATGATCGCCGCTTTGCTGACTGCCGGTCAAAGCGCGCGCATAGCGCCGCAGATAAGGCAGGTGTTCCGCGATTTCCGCTGACAGGTCGCGCGCGCTGGATGTTTCTGTCATGTCCGTCCTCGAAAAAATTTCCTTTGTGAGGAACTAAACGCCGTTCGACGTGTTAGGTTCCAAGGTTGAGGTGCAAAAAATGCATCAGTCCGGGCTGAACCGTTGGAACAGAATAGCATGGTGCGACAAAGCAGGAACTCGAAATTGAATCAGCAGATCGACGACAATCTAAGGCGCGTCTACGATGATGCCGCGCGCGAACCGGTCCCCGAGCGGTTTACGAAATTGCTGGAGCAATTGCGCCAGCAGGAACAAAAGCCCTGCGCACCGGACAGCGATACGTCGCCGGAGGATGACGACCAGTGACCGATAGCGCCGACCCCAGAGAAGAGCTGATCGAGCACCTTCCCGCCATGCGCGCCTTTGCCATGAGCCTGACGCGCAATTCCGCGGCTGCCGACGATCTGGTGCAGGACACGATCGTCAAGGCCTGGGGGAAATTCGATCACTTCCAAACGGGCACCAACCTGCGGGCCTGGCTGTTCACCATTTTGCGAAACACCTACTATTCGCTCTACCGCAAGCGCCGTCGCGAGGTCGAGGACCCCGATGGGGAAATGGCTGGTGCGATGTCGGAAAAACCCGCCCATGACGGCCATCTCGTGATGAGCGATTTTCGGGAAGCTTTCGCGCAACTGACCGATGAACAGCGCGAAGTGTTGATCCTTGTCGGCGCCGAAGGCTTTTCCTACGAGGACGCCGCCGAGATGTGCGGCTGTGCTGTCGGGACCATCAAAAGCCGTACCAACCGCGCGCGCAAGCGGCTGGCCGAACTGATGCATCTGGATGAGGATGACAGCCTTGACATGACGGACGCCGCAACGCTTGCGGTGGTGCAGGGAAATCCGGCTGCATGAGCGATACCCCGCGCCGTGCACTTAAACCCGGCCTTGCCGTCCAGCTGGTGCTGGTGCTCAGCATCGCGATTCTGCCACTGGGCCTGATATCCGTCTACCAGACGCTCAAGGTGCTGGAAGAGCGCCGTGCGCTTTCCGAAACCGCGCTTCTCGAACAGACGCAACAGGCGGTGGCGGCCAGCCGCGAGGTAATTGGCTCTGCCGTCAGTTCGGCCGAGGCGCTGGCCATTACCGTCGCTGCCTTTCGCTCGGATATCCGCGCTTGCGAGGCGGTGATGGGGCGTATTGTCGAAGAGTCGCCTCTCTATATGTTTGCGGGGTTTGTGAATCGTGACCTGCAACTGGTCTGCTCATCGCGCGGGGAACAGCGCGATCTGGGCAATCTGGACGTGATCCGCGCCGAACTGGGCAGTGCACAGACCGAAATTCAGATGCAACCGCTTGCGTTTCTGGGTGGGGCAGCCTCGGTCAATGTCATGGTGCCGGTTTTCGATAACGGTACTTTTCTGGGAAAGGTTCTGATCGCCGTGCCGATCAGCGCGCTCAATACGTCGTTGTCGGGCCGTGCCCCGGACGTGGATCTGGTGCTGTTCCAGTCGCGTGGCGAAATCATCGCCACGCAGGATTTCACGGATGATCGCCGCTCGGTTCTGCCCCGTAATGTCGGCCTTGAAACACTGGCCCTGCGCGCACGTCACACATTTCGCGGCAGCAATCGCGAAGGGCTGGAGCGCGATTTTGCCGTCGTGCCCATCGTCGATGGCCGCGTCTTCGCCCTTGGAAGCTGGGCCCCGCGCAGCCGCAGCCTTGTCCTGCCCGGCTATGAAGAGGCCTTCGCGCTGTATTTTCCGATCATCATGTGGGTGATCGCCATCGTTGTGGCCTATGTCGGGGTTCATCGTCTGGTGATCCGCCATGTGCGCCGCCTGCGGTCGTGGATGCGGTTGTATACGGCGGGGCGTGCCGATCTGGATCAGGCCCGGCTCGACAATGCGCCCGAAGAACTGGAAGTCGTGGCCGAGGCGTTTCGCGCCATGACCCGCAATCTCACCGAACAGGACCGCCGCCGCGAAGAGGATTTGCAGGAAAAAACCGTACTCCTGCGTGAGGTTCATCACCGCGTAAAGAACAACCTACAACTGATTGCCAGCATTATGAATATGCAGATCCGCGCCACCGGAAGCAACGAGGCCAAGCGCCTGCTGCGTCGTGTGCAGGACAGGGTAATGGCGCTTTCGACGATCCACCGCTATCTTTATCTGGCGCGTAAACTGTCGATGGTGCGCGCCGACAAGCTGTTGAATGAGATCATTCAGCAATTGGTGATTGTTGGCACGCTGGACGAAAACGGTCATCAGATCAAGATGGCGACCGAATTCGACGCGATCGAGATCGACCCCGACCAGTCTGTGCCGCTGTCGCTGCTTGCCGCAGAGGCGGGCATGAACGCTGTGAAATACAGTGGTGTAATCAAGGGTGGCGAGGCCTGGATCAATATTGCGCTGAAAAAGATCGAAGGCGATGCGGTTTGCCTGAGCGTGGTGAATTCGCGCGCGCCTGCCGATACTGGCGCCACCGGCGATGTGCAGGATGGTTTACTTGACGGTTCCGGGCTTGGTTCGCGATTGATCGAATCCTTCGTCATGCAATTGAACGGCACGCTCGAGGTGAACGATTTGCCCGAGCGGTACGAACTTCATGTTACCTTTCCTCGTGTCTGGCACGATCGGGACGACGAGGAAGACACAACTGCTGACGAGCTAATGGCCTGACCATAATTTCAGGAGGGGAAGCGGGAACCTTGGCAGGGCCGCTGCGTTGACAGAACACAACCAGGATTGGAGAGGTATCAGATGATACGTAAACGCATTTCCCTTCTGTCACTGATCGCCCTGGCCGCAGTAGCGGCATGTGAAACCGTCAAGGGCGCGGGGCAGGATATCGAGAACGCAGGTGAGGCTGTCAGCGAAGCGGCCGAAGATGCCGAAGAATAACAACGCGCCATGCCGACCCCGCTTGCCGGGGTCGGCGGACATCAGACCAGGGCGGCGATCCCGCTCACGGCGGCTGCCGCAACAAGCATACCGGTGAGAGCCAGCAGACCGTCGCCGGCAAGCATGCCGGCAGCCAGGATCACAATCACCGCTCCCAGTATGGATGACGTCAAAGGTACAAGTTCCAGCAGCGGGATGATCAGCCCGAGCGTGAAACACAGCCCTTGCGGCAGGATTGAAAAAGGTGGTGTGACCAACCCGGTCAGACGTTGCCGCGTGATACAGTCGAGCCAGCGGGCAGGCAGGCGAAACCAGTGTATGATCCTGTGCACCCGCGCGCTGCTCAGGCTTGTGCGCCGCATCCAGCCCGGCAGCCATAGTTTCGGGCGGCGTAGCATCATCTGTGCCGACACCGTAGCAATCAGTATCCCACAGATCGATGTGAATCCGGGGACGCCACTCAGCGGCGACACCAGCGCCAGCGCCGGAAGCATCAGGAGCGGCGTGTAACCCGCGTGCCCGATTGCATCCACGACATCGCCAAGGCGCGTCCGATCCGCACTCAGAGTGGTTTCGATCTTGTCGACGACCGCCCTTGCCCCGCTTTGCGGAGTGCTCGCTGTTTTTGTTTCGGTCTCCATGTCAGGCCAACCTTCGTATCGTTCTCTGGTTCCCGGGCATGTGTCGGACAAACGGCCATATCACGTCTACAGGCGTGGGAATGCCCACTGGGTGACTGGATCGAAAATATGCTATTATGTTGATAAAAAACAAAGAAATTGTCTTTCTCCCTGTTTTGTCTGCGCCTGCTGGGAACCAAAGGCGGCAGCGGGCGTTGGTGCCTCACAAGCGGAAGAGCCGGGCACTACGCACAATCGGCGATTCCGCAAAGTACAGAGAAGGAGACTGTCATGAAACGTCTTTTGAGCACCACATTTTGCGCAGGTCTGGCCCTTGCCGCCGTTGCTGCCCCGCTTGTCGCCGAGGAAAAAACCCTGTCCGCCGTCGAGGTCAAAACTGACCTGAGCGCTTTTGAGAACAGTAACGCGCTCGAGTTCTGGCCTACCCTGTCAGAAGATATCGGACAGGCGATCGCCTCGGAACTGACGATCGACGATCAGTCCAAGGAGCCGCGCATCGTGGTCTCGATCAACAAGGTTGCGATCAATGGTGAAACCACCCTGCCGGATACGGGTGAATTCAACCAGCTCGAGGGCACTGTCACCATGTTTCCCGCCCGAGGAGCGGACAATAGCGAGACGAGCAATTCCTCATCGGCCACGGGGAGTTACGCGCTCAAGGTCAGCGCGACCTCGGGTGAAGTTGACGTTCCCGAAAACTGGATCGTCATTCCGCCCTCGCAGGATGATTTCTATGAAGCCCTGACCAATGCCTACGCAATGGAAGTCGTGGAGCGGATCGAAGACTAACAAGAACCGCTTTCGGCTCATCATGGCCCGCCGCGTCCCTCCCGCGCGGCGGGCTTTCTTTTTGGGACAAATGGTTCTGTATTGATTGATACTGATTTTGAAAACAGGGGCGTTCAGCAGCACGATCCTGTTTGAACAAGGTGTTCTCCGTACTTCTTGAGCCCGGCGTCCGGGCTTTGTTTTTTCCGGCCTCGCGGAGGACAGAAGCCCAGGGATCGCAGATGCGACAATCAAAGGACTTGTGCCGATGACACCGGCGGTGAAGATCGTCGGGTTCCGATCTTGGCACAGCAATTGCGGTTTCGGCCTGAGATGAACCGTTACTTCTCGTCAGAGAGGTCGACATTGGAGGAGATTTAGAAGATGCAACAAGAAACAGTTGGTCAAACTGTCGATCGACGGCAAAGCTCGCGGGCGGTGCCTGACGAGCCACTGGTCGTATTCGAAGGCGTTTCCAAGTCCTTTGGCAAGTTGCAGGCCGTTCGTGACATTTCACTGTCGGTCCATGAGGGCGAATTCCTGACACTCGTCGGTCCCTCGGGATGCGGTAAGTCTACGTTGCTTAACATGACCGCGGGCCTGTTTCCCCCGACGGAAGGGTCGGTAACCTATCGCGGTACGCCGGTAGAGCCGTACAATCACAGAGTCGGCTACATGACCCAAAGCGACCACCTGCTGCACTGGCGGACGGTGGCCAAGAACATCGCCGTTCCACTGGAAATCGCCAAGATGTCGCGTGGTGAAATCAAGGACAGGGTCGATGAGCTTTTGGAGCTTGTCGGTTTGGCGGGCTTTGGAGAAAACTATCCCAACCAATTGTCGGGCGGTATGCGCAAGCGTTGTGCCCTGGCGCGGTTGCTGGCCTATGATCCCGAGACTTTGCTTTTCGACGAACCGTTTGCAGCGCTGGATGCGCAGCTGCGTCTGCGAATGCAGATGGAAATCCGCCGGATTGTCGCTCAACTGAACAAGACTGTCCTGTTCGTGACACACGATCTGGATGAGGCTGTCTCACTGGCGGACCGGTGTGTCGTCTTTTCGGGCCGTCCCGGCACGATCAGCGAGGTTCTGGATATCCCGCTGCCGGCGGAACGCGATCTGTTCAGCATCAGGCACAATCAGAAATACGCCGAACTGACCGCCCGTCTTTGGGATGAAATGGCGCCGGCGAACGAAGAAGGGGAGAACTGAGTTATGAAGATGATACTTGCAAGGCTGGGTATTCTGGCCGCTTTCCTGCTGTTTTGGGAGCTTGCCTCGGGACGGTTGATTCAAAAATATCTCGTCAGTTCGCCGTCGGACATCGCGGTCACGTTCTGGAACTGGCTGCTTGATGGCCGGATTCTGTTCCATGCGGGAATTACCGCATTCGAAGCAGTCGCGGGTTTTCTGCTGGGGGCGTTCGTGGGTATGTCGATCGGGCTGGTGCTGGGGCGGGCGGAAAAACTGGCCGAACTGCTGAACCCTTTCATTATGGCCTTCTACAGTATTCCCAAGATCGCACTGGCGCCGTTGTTCATCATCTGGTTCGGGATCGGGATCGAGATGAAGATCCTGTTGACTGCGACCATCGTGTTTTTCCTTGTGTTCCTTAATACTTACACAGGGGTGCGCAGCGTCAGCCCCGAATTGGTCAACATCATGCGCCTCATGGGCGCGAACGAGCGTGACGTGATGCGCAAGGTGGTGTTGCCCTCCGCCATCGTCTGGGTCTTTACCGGTTTACGTCTGTCGGTGCCCTACGCGATGATCGGCGCAATCGTCGGCGAGATGATCGCGGCCAATCGTGGCCTTGGTTATTTGCTGTCACACGCATCGAGTCAGTTCAACACGGCAGGTGTATTTGCGGCGCTTGTTGCGATCATCACCATGTCGGTTCTGTTGAACATGGCAGTCAGTTTTCTGGCGCGGGTGGCGATGCCATGGGAAAAAGCCCAGGAGGGGCGCGAGATCTCGATCTAGGCCGGTTATCCCGGTTGCACTTGTGGGGCATGTCGCGTGATGTCGCGACATGCCCCATCGTGTTGGTGCTGAGATGTAAATTGGCACGCAAATTGCGTAGCTTTCCAGACGAGAACAGGATCCCCTCCGCATGATGCCGCATCCAGGAGGGGCGCCAAGGGCGCGCGATCCCATGTTGTGGCACCAGATATTAACAGGACCGGGCGGTTTCGGACCTGATCCGGCGGAGGAGAAGCAAATGAGTTTCAAGGAAATCACCTACGAAGAAGACGGTCCGATCGGGATCATCACGCTGAACCGCCCTGATGACGGCAACATGTTCACCGAGACCATGTGCCACGAGATCCGCGATTGCATCGAGGGTATCCGGCGTGAAACCCGGACGCGCGTTGTTGTTCTGACAGGTGCGGGTGATCGGTTTTTCTGCATCGGTGGCCGCAAGGACGGGATGGAAGACACCAAGCTTTATGCCGGGGTTCTGCCAACGCTGGAAATGTACGAGGCCATCGACAAGCTCCAGAAGCCGGTGATCGCCAGCGTGAATGGCTTTGCCGTGGGTGGCGGCAACGTCTTGCAGATGGTTTGCGACGTCACGATTGCCAAGGAAAGCGCAGTGTTCCGTCAGGTCGGCCCGATGATGGGATCGTTCGATGCCGGGTATGGCACCTGGTATCTCGAGGATCTCGTGGGCAAGAAACGTGCCAAGGACATCTGGTACACCAACCCCAAGATCAAGGCGGACGAGGCACAGCGCATCGGGCTGATCAATCGTGTCGCCCCCGATGACCAACTGAAAGAAAAGACAAAGGAATACGCGCTGGAGATCGCCGAGCGCGGGGCCTTTGCGCTGGCCTCGATCAAGGGGGCATTCAATGCCCGCCACGGTGGTGTGGGCGGGCTGTCGCGCGTCACCCATGACCTGTTGCTTAGCCAGTACCTCGGTACTGAGGAGCAGAAGGAACTGAACGCGAGCTTCGGCGAACGCCGCAAGCCGGACCCGTCGAAGATCGGTGGCTGAGGGGGATACGATGAGACCGATTCTGACGCTGCACGATCCCGGTTCGGCCCAGGCTTATTATCAGGCGGGTCACTGGCAGACGGATACGTTCTATAGCCTGGTGGCAGATCACGCCGCTCAGCGCCCGGATGCTCCGGCGCTGCGGGATGGCAGGCAGATGCTTGACTGGCGCAGCCTCAAGGCGCGGGTCGATGCGCTGGCCGACAATATGGCCGATCGCGGGCTTGTCGCCGGTGACCGCATGTCGATCTGGTTGTCGGACAAGGCCGAAGCGATCATCGCCTTTCTGGCCTGTTCGCGCGAAGGCATTGCCTGCAACCCGTCGCTGCACCGCACCTATACCTGTGCCGAGATCGTGGATCTGCTGACCGAATTGCAAAGCAAGGCCTTGCTCACCGAACCGGGTTGGGGCGCCGACCGCGACAGTCAGGATTTCGACGCGATGCTGGCGGAGTTGCCTTTTCTGAAAAAGGTCTACAAGGCCGACGATCTGCCCAAGCACATCACACGGGTTGACTACGCCGCGCATTCGAACCCCGACAGCGTGGCCTATCTGGCCTTTACTTCGGGCACCACGGGCAAGCCCAAATGCGTCATGCATTCCTGCAACACACTGCTGGCGAATGCCCGCGATCTCGTCAATGACTGGGCGCTGGACGAACAGGCCGTGATCCTGACGCTCAGCCCGCTGTCGCATCATATCGCCTGGGTGGCGGCGGCACAGTGGCTGGTCAGCGGTGGGCAGTTCGTTACCGGCGATGCGCCCGCAGGCATGGATCGTTTCGAGTGGATCGTCGAGAGCGGTGCAACCTATGTGCTGGGCGTTCCGACACATGCCATGGATATCCTGGCCGCGCAGAAAAAGGCGGGGGCAGGGCGGATCGGGCAGGTTCAGACCTTCTATATGGCCGGGGCGCCGATCCCCGAAGTCGTGGCGCGCGGTTTCCTGGATCAGGGGATTGCCCCGCAGAATGTCTATGGGATGACCGAATGTTCGTCGCACCAGTACACCCATCCGGGCGATTCCATCGAAGTGCTGATGCAGACCTGCGGCCGGGGCGGTCCGGCTTACGATACCCGGATATGGGACCCCGAAAATCCTGATCGGGAATTGCCGCGCGGGCAGTCCGGTGAAATCGGCGGGCGTGGCGCCGCAATGATGCTGGGCTATTACGCCAATCAGATGGCGACCGAGAGAACGTTCAATCAGCACGGCTATCTTTTGTCCGGCGATCTGGGGTCGTTCGACCGGCACGGCAATCTGCGGGTCGAGGGCCGGATCAAGGATCTGATCATCCGCGGTGGTCATAATATCTATCCCTCGCAAATCGAAGCCTGTGTGCTGACGCACCCGCGCGTCGAGAAGGCGGCGGCCTTCGGCATCGCTGATGAACGGCTGGGCGAGAAAGTGTGCCTTGCGGTAATCGGAGATCTGACCGCCGAGGAAACCCTGGCGCATCTGGCGCGAGAGGGGTTGTCCAAATTCGACATGCCCGAATGGTTCATCTCGGTCGAGGATTTGCCTTTGACCGCCAGCGGCAAGGTGCTCAAGCGGGAACTGACCCAGATGGTGCAGCGCCAGGAGCTTTGCCCTGAGGCCGTTCGCTACAAGGAGAAGACGTGATGACCGTAGAACTGGAACGGACCGGCGATTGCGCCGTGTTGCGCCTGAACCGTCCCGAGGCGCTGAATGCGCTGAGTTTCGACATTATCCGCGGCATCGGGGCCGCCTTTGACGAGGTGGCGGCGATGCAAGGCGTGCGCGCCCTGCTGATCACTGGCGCGGGCGAGAAATCGTTTTGTGCCGGGGCCGATATCAAGGAATTGCGCAACCGTCCGCTGATGGACCAGTTGCGCGGCGCCGAACTGGGCCAGTCGGTCTTTGCCAAACTGGATACGCTGCCGGTGCCATCCGTGGCGCTCGTGAACGGCTATGCCTTTGGCGGCGGTGCCGAGCTGGCGATGGCCTGTACCTTCCGGCTGGCCTCGGCCAATGCGATTTTTGGCTTGCCGGAAATCAAACTGGGGCTGATCCCCGGTTATGGCGGAACCCAACGCCTGCCGCGTCTCGTCGGCGAGGGCAGGGCGCTTGAGATCATCATGACCGGGCGCAACGTCAAGGCCGACGAAGCCGAACGTATCGGTCTGGTCAATGCGGTGGTCGAGGGCGATCTGATGGAGGCCGGGCTGGACTTTGCCGGACGTTTCACGCGGTACAGCCTTCCGGCATTGGGATTCGCCCGCCGCGCCGTGCAGAGGGCCACCGACCTGCCGCTGGCAGAGGGGTTGCGTGTCGAGGCCGATCTTTCGACGCTCGCCTATCGTACCGAGGATGCCGAAGAGGGCATGGCCGCCTTCGAAGAAAAACGCAAACCGGAGTTCAAGGATGGCTAAAGGGCAAATCGTCGTAACCGGAGCGTCCAAGGGGATCGGCGCGTCCATTGCTGCCGAGTTGGAAAATCGTGGCTATTCTATCGTGTGTTTGTCGCGCTCTGGCAGCGGTCCGGTGGGCCATCAGGTCGCTTGTGACATGACCGATGAAGGCGCGGTCAAAGCGGCCTTTGCCGAAATCGCCGCGCGCGGGCCAGTCACCGGCCTTGTGAACAATGCAGGCGTGCATATCGGTGGCCCGATTTCGGGGCTGACGGTGGAGAGTTTCGACAAGACCATCGCGCTCAATACCACTGCCGTCATGGTGGCGGCCCGCGAGATTTATCCGCATCTGTGTACCAATGGCGGCGGTACCATCGTCAATATCGGCTCGTTCTTCGACAAGCTGGGCGTGCCTGACAATCTTGCCTATTGCGCCTCCAAGGCGGCGGTTGCCGCGATGACGCGCTGCATGGCGGTGGAATGGGCGGGCGATGGCATTCGCGTGATGAATGTGGCACCGGGCTATATCGAAACCGACCTCAATCGTGATTTCCTCGCCCGCGAGAAGGTCAAGGCATGGATGGCGCAGCGCATCCCGACCGGTGCACCGGGTCAGCCCGAAGACGTTGCCCGGCTGGTAGCCGCCATATTCAGCGAACAGATCGGTTTTCTGACCGGTGAAACCATCTACATCGACGGCGGGCAAGGGATGAATCACTGATGAATATGTATGAACGCGTCCTCCAGTCTCGCAAATGGGATGACGACGAACAAGCGATCCTCGATCAGGTGCAGCGGATGACCGACGACGTCATCGCGCCGAACGCCGAACATATCGACGCTACCGGCGAATTTCCCTGGAAGAATGTCGAGGCGATCAATTCGCTCGGTCTGAATGCGGTTTTCGTTCCCGAAGAATATGGCGGGATGCCGATGCGCTTCCGGCTTTATCTCGAGATCGTGTCGATCATCTCCGAGGCCTGCGCCTCGACCGGGATCATCTATGCCACGAATTACCACGGCATGAAGCCGCTGATCGAATACGGCAACGACGAACAGCGTGCGCGGCTGCTCCCATGTATTGCCGAGGGCGGGTTGGGTGCGCTTGCAATCACCGAACCCACCGCCGGATCGGATGCCACCGGCATGAAAACGTCCTTCACGCCGGATGGGGACGATATCGTTCTGAAAGGCAACAAGATTTTCATTTCCAACGGCGATGTGGCCGACCGTTACCTGGTGTTCGGCAAGTGGTCAGAGATCGAAGACCCGAAGAAAGCGATTTCTGCCCTGATCCTCGAAAAGGGTACCGAAGGGTTCAGCGTCATCTCGAAAGAAAAGAAGATGGGGCATAACGGTTCGTCCACCTGCGCGCTGGCCTTTGACAATGTGCGCGTGCCGCGGGCCAATCTGCTTTGCGACCCCGGTGACGGGCTGAAAATCCTGCTCGGGTCGCTCAACCGGTCGCGCCCGTCCGTTGCTGCCCATGCGCTTGGGATCGCCCGTGCGGCCTTCAAGGACATGGTGGCCTATGGCAACGAACGCGTGCAGAGCGGCAAGAAGGTCCTTGAATTCCAAGGCAACCAGTTCACGCTGGCCGATCTCGCGGGCGAGCTGTTGATGGTCGAGAAATGGCTCGATTACGTGGCCGATCTGGTCGATAGCGGCGAGTCCGATTTCGGCATGGAGGCCTCTCTCGCCAAGCTGCGTGCATCTGACCTGGCGATGAAGATGACCACCGAATGTGTGCAGTTCCATGGTGGCTATGGCTATTGCCGCGACTATCGCGCGGAACGGCTGATGCGCGATGCCAAGATCACCCAGATCTGGGAAGGAACCAACCAGGTTCACCGCCAACTTATCGGACGGAGTTTTATTCAAAAATGACGCATATCAGAAAAGTCGCCATCTGCGGGGCAGGGGGTACAATGGGTGCCGGCATAGCAATCGTCGCGGCACGTGGCGGGTACGAAACCCTGTGTTTCGACATGTCGGACGAGGCGCTGAAGCGCCAGCGCGGGAGTGCCGAAAAGTTTTTTGGCAAATCGGTTGAGAAAGGCCGGATGAGCCAGGACGATGCCGACGCCACGCTGGCCCGGATGACCGATACCACCGATCTGAACGATCTGGCCGAGTGCGACCTGATCATCGAAGCGATTTTCGAGGATCTCGACGTCAAGAAGGAGTTGTTCGGCAAGCTGAACGGCATCTGCAAGGACGAGACGATCTTTGCCTCCAACACCTCGACGCTGTCAATCACCGAGATTGCAGGCGGCTCGGGCCGGGACGATCGTGTCGTGGGTATGCATTTTTGCCTGCCTGCGCAGGTGATGAAGCTGATCGAGATGTCGCGCGGCATCAACACCTCGGACGAGACGTTCCAGACCGCCTGGGCCTGGACAGAGGCCTGCAAACAGATCCCTGTGGAAACCCAGGACAAACCGGGCTTTATCCTCAACGCGCTTCTGGTGCCCTTCAACAACGATGTGATCCGCGCGATCGAGGCCGGGCTTTGTACGCCCGAGGATATCGACATCGCGATCAAGTCGGGGTTGGGCTATAAAATGGGTCCCTGCACGTTGCTTGACCTGATCGGGCTCGATACGCAGGTGCGTTTGGGCGAGGCGTTCTATCCGATCACGCTGGACAAGCGCGCCGCCGTTCCGCCGCTGTGCCGCCGTATGGTTGCGGCGGGCAAGCTCGGCAACAAATCGGGGCAGGGGCTGTTGACCGGCCTGACCTCGGAAAAGGCCAGCGAGGCGCCCGGTTTCACCGTGGTGAGCGCAAACGAAAGCCGCTCTTTCCCTGAAGGTATGGACAGAGGGGTCGCGAACGGCGATGTTACGATCCATCTGGGTGGCGGATATGTCGAAGACACTTCGAAAACGGCTGTTCTGGTTGAGCTCGACACCGAATGCCTTGGCGTTCATACGGGCGAGGACATGGGCCGTGAAGGCTCGAACGCGGTGGGTTTCGCCCGCTATCGGAACGGCAACGATGCGCCCTCGAACCTGATCGAACTGGTGCGCCAGCCCAATACCACGCCCGAGGCGCTGGCCGCAGCGCGAGCGGTATTCGAAGTGGCGGGATTTGACGTGGTCGTCTGCGCCGATCAGCCGGGCCGGATCGTGGATCGGCTGGTTCGTCCCAAATACAATGACGCGCTGCGCTTCCTTGACGAAGGGCTTGCCACCGCCGAAGACATGGACAAGACCTGCTGCATGGGGCTGGGTTATCCCGACGGCCCAATCGAGCGCGTGACCCGTGGCGGGCTGGCGCGGCATTACGACATGTCAGCGGCCATTCAGGCGGCGACCGGGGATATCGCTTATCACCCGGCGCGGCGGGCTTATGTGGCCAAACAACGCGAGGGCGCAGCGTAAGGCCGAGCTTATCTTTTCAGGGTCGCATACTTGACGTGTTGGCACACACGCGGCGGTTCCGTCGTCTGGCGCATTCGCCGATGCGATGATCGAATTGCAGGCGATGCGCGCAGAAGGCAAGATGGTGCTCAGAGTCGCGTCACAAGCGGCTGTGCCGGACGGATCGGTCCAACAACGGTTCGTCCGGGCGCAGCATGGTGGCGTCCCTCCGGGATGAGAGGAGCCGCGCATGGAACTGCGCCATATCAGATATTTCGTGGCCGCCGCTGAGCAGTTGCATTTCGGTCGGGCTGCCGACGTGCTGTCGGTGACGCGGCCTGCCGTATCGCAGACCATCGCCGATCTCGAAACTGAACTTGGCGTCAAGCTGTTTGAACGCGAAGCGCAGAAAGTCGTGCTGACCACGGCGGGCGAGACCTTTCTGAAACACGGGCGCACCATTCTGGAGGATGTTACCAAGGCGGTTCAGATGACGAAGCGGGTAGGCGAGGGCAAGCTGGGCCTGCTGACCATCGGATACGGGTCGCTCGGTCTGCGCCATCCGCTTTTCCGCGAGGCAATCAAGCAGATGGGGGTGCGTTATCCCGATACGGACCTGACGCTGACGGAAACGCCCAGCACCACGCAAATGGAAGAGGTGCGATCCGGCAAGATCGACGCCGGTTTCGTTTATGTGGCGCAGGATTCTCCGGACAGCACCATGCCGATCCCGCATTCGGATGCGATCGGGGAACTCAATTCCATGGTGCTCGAAGAAGGCGGGATCGGCATTGCCCTGCCTCGAGACCACCCATTGGCGGGAAATGACGGGCTGGATCTCGCGGATTTCGAGCGCGAGGGGTTCATTGTTGTCGGGCCTTCTATGGCCAATGCCTATTTTCCGTTTCGTCCGCGGATCGTGCAGCAGGTTTCCAATATCAACACGCAGATCAACCTGATTTCGGTCGGGATGGGTGTAGGTCTGGTGGTGGTCTCGCCCAGCCTCATCTATCCTGATGATATCCATGTCATGCCACTGAAGAACATCAACTATCACAGCCAGTTCAGGCTGATCTGGCAACGCGGATCGCAAGATCCGCTTTTGCAGAACTTCGTGGCCACGGTCAGGGAGCTGTCGGTGGATCGCTGACATCACGAGGCAGGAACAGAAGCAGGCTTTATCTTGAGACATGCGCGAAAAACAAGCCGGACGATCCCGTTCATGGCCGAACCTGTTCCTGAATACGGGCGGGTGGAGGTCTGCGCCGAAGGCGTGCAGCGTGTCGTTGCCGATAATCCGGGTATCATGACCTATCACGGAACGAACACCTATCTGGTCGAAGCCGAAGGCGGAACGATTGTCATTGATCCGGGTCCGGACTTGCCGGCACATGTCGATGCCATCATGGCAGCGACCGGGGGACGCATCGGCGCGATCCTGGTCAGTCATGGGCATGGCGATCATGTCGGGGCGGCCAATGCTTTGCGTGAGGCCTCGGATGCGCCGATCCATGCCTCACCCCTGCCGCCTGTGGGGTCTGCCGTCAATGCCGATGTCTCGCTAGAGAATGGAGGCCGTATCGGTGATCTGATAGCCGTGGCCACGCCCGGCCATACACGGGACCATTTCTGTTTCATGCGACCATCCGACGGGATTTTCTTTAGCGGGGACCACATCATGACATGGTCCAGCAGCATCGTATCGCCGACCCAGGGCAACATGGCGGATTACATGCAAAGCCTTCGGGAAACGATAGCGCGGGACGATCAGGTTCTGCTTCCGGCGCATGGGCCAGTCATGCAGGGCCCGAAGACCTATTGCGCGGCATTGCTGGATCTGCGCATCCGGCGCGAAAACGCCATTCTGGAGGCATTGGCAAGCGGACCCAAGGATCTCGTCGGGCTGGTTCAGCGGATTTATCCGCACCAGACCCACGAAAAATCCATCTGGGCCGCCGGACAGAACCTTATGGCGCATATGGAAAAGCTGCTGTCCGACGGTCGTGTCGTTACTGATGAAGACGATGCATGGCGGTTGGTGGAATGACCGGCTGCTTTGCGTTCAGGCGTTGATGCAGAGCACGTCGACCAGTTCCCCGACTTGTTGAAGGTCTTCGAGCCGCCAGATCGTGTCGGCCACCTGTGCGGCGTTGTCACCCAGGCTTGCGGGCCAGAGCGTATTCAGCTTGCGCATCAGCGCGTCGTCGCTCATCGGGTTCTCGGCATGTCCGGTGGGTTGGATGGTTTCGGCATGGATTACCGCCCCGTCCACTGTCTCGACCGTGATTTTTGATCTGGCTTCCTTGGGATATTGCGCCGAGAACGCCTCGGACGGTTTTACCTCGATCTTCTTGAGAAAGGCGAGCAGGCCACTGTCCGAAAGGCGTTCGGCGCGATAATCGTCGGCCCGCAGGTTGCCGGTGCTCAGGACAGTGCCCACCACGAAGGGAATACTGTGATCTGCGGTTTCGCGGTTGGGGGGCGCCCATCGGCTTGGATCGTTTCCCATCATGCGAAAGGCCGTGTCATAGGTTTCGACCGTGACCGCCCGGATGTCTTCGGGGGCTGCCTTGCCGGCCAGTGACATGGCCGCGTCGACAGCGGACTGGCCATGATAGCAGACCGGATAGGCCTTCAGATGTGTATTGAGTAATCGCTGCGGCGTACCGCCTGCTTGCGCAAACTCGAAAGCGCCGACAATGTCCTTGAACCCGGTCGGTCCGTCGAAAACCCCGCTCGGCCCGGTGAGGCCCGTGGCGGCCAGTTCTGCGGCGAAGGTGCCATTGCGCGCCCCGTTCGGGCCTGCCAGCGCCTTCCAGTCCGACAGTGCGCCCTGTCGCACGTTGTAAAGACTGACATTCGCAGTCAACGCCAACGCCAGGGCATGGCCCGTTGGTTCTGCATCGAGGTTCAGGATGCGGCTTGCCCCCGCCGCCGCGCCCAGGGCGGCACCGGTGGATTGATCGACGGCGGATTTCTGAAAGGCCACCGCATCACACAACCCGCCATAGACCTCGTAGGCGGCCACAATGGCGGCAATCAGTGTTTTACCACTCGCTCCCGTCGCCTCGGCCAGGGCCACGAGGGCGGGGATCATATCGCTGGGATGACCTGCCGCCTTGCTAAGGATCGTGTCGCTGAGGTCGAGATAGCGCACCATTGTGCCATTCGCCAAACCCGCCAGATCGGTGGTGCTGGGTGCGCCGGTGAACCAGACACGCGCCGGGGCCGTCGCGCGCTGCCGGTCTGCAAATTCACGCATCCTCGCGGAAAGCGGATAGTCAAAGGCCCCGGCAGCACAAGCGACGCTGTCGAGCAGGCGGCGCTTGGTCTCGTGTATGACGGTTTCCGACAGGGTCTCGAAACGGATGGCTGCGACACGTTCAGCAAGGTCGCGCGTGGTCTGATCCATAAGACGATCCTTTGCGGATTTCAGGTAAGCAGGCGCATGATTTCAGTTGCGTCGTCGGCGTTTTCGAGGTCGCGGATCAGGGCGACGGCGCGGTCGACTCGATCCGCCGGAACCGGGTTGATCGAGAAGGATACCGCCTCACGGAACTTCTGCTCGATATAGGTCCAGTCCATCGGTGCCTCGGATTCGCCGGGCACGTTATCGCCGATCTGCTCGAAGGTCTGACCGTCATTCGTGGTGACGGTGATCCGCCCGAAGGGCAGGCGGGCCGCCCAGTTGCCAGACGGGTCCGGCTGGGCGGTGATCTTTTCCGCGACGGCCAGGACCTCGGGGTTGGTCAGGGCGTCTTCGGTGAAATCGGCCAGCCCGACCGTGCCGCGAACCGCCGCGACCGCGACGCAGTAGGGAATGCTGAACTTGGCATCGACGGGCACTTTGGGTGCGCGCCGGTCCTCGATAGGGGTGCACAGCCGTTCCTGAAAATCGCCGACATGCACGACGATCTTTTCGATATCGTTCGGCGTCAGGTTCCGCTCGGCCATCAGCCGGGCCATCGCATGGATATAGGAATGGGTCAGCCCGCAAGAGGGCCATGCCTTGAACTGAACCGCGTGGCCGGTGAAGTCCTGTCCCAGCCCGGCTAGTATACCGTTGCGGTCATAGACCCCGTCCAGATAGGTCTGGAAAAATCCCGCTGGCCCTTCCAGCATGCTGCCCGGCCCGACGATATCCCGTTCGGCCATCAACGCGGCAAGAGTGGCCTGCTTGGATACGAACCCCGCATACATGCCACGCAGCTCGCTTCCGGTGCCATAGGCCAGTTCCATCGTTCCCGACGCCTGATTGCCGGCGATGCCAAGGGCGCTGACCGTCTGCGCATGGTTCAGCCCCATCACCCGCGCCGCAGCGGCGGCAGCGGAAAAGACCCCCACGATGGTCGTCAGGTGCCAGTCCTGTTTCCATGTCACGTTCCGGCGGATGCGCAGAAACATGTCGTGGCCGATGGCGGTAGCGGCGATCATCTCTTTGCCGGACAGGGTGCCGCGACGCTCTGCCAGCGCAAAGGTCGCCGGTACGATGGAACTGCTCGGATGGTGGCCCTCGGGTGCGTGATCGTCGAAATCCAGGCAATGCGCCATGGCGCCATTCACGAAGGCCGCGTTGAGCGCCGGAACCTTGCCGCCGAACCCGAGGATCGAGGCCTCTTCCCGGCCGCTCATTTCCAGGGTCAGATCGGTAATGGCCCTGACCTTGGGTGTAAGCGAACTGGCCGCGATCATGACGCCGATCGTATCCATGATGCTTTGTTTGGCGCGGTCGCGGGACGCTTCGTCGATATCCTCGAAACGCGTGCCGACAGTGATCCGCGCGAAATCCTCGGCGATGTCCTGACGTGCTTTGGTGGCCGGTGTCTTCGGTTGCAAGGTGGTGCTCATTGGGGTTCCTCAGGCTTGGCGGCGTTTATACAGCATTTTGACTTCCATTTGCTGTACGGTTTCGCCCTTCTGGTTCTTGAATTCCCGCTTCATTTCGACGACGCCCTTGTCGGGTTTGCTGGTTTCGTTCTTGGCCGTCACCGTCAGTTCCGCATGGATCGTGTCGCCATGGAAAACAGGTTTAAGCATCCGCCAGCCATTGATTTCCAGCAGTGCGATCAATGTGCCGTCATTGATCCCCGCGGCATATTGCAACCCGCCGACGATGGAATAGACCAGCGGACCGTGGGCGATGGGTTCGCCGAACTGGGTTTCCTTGCAGTATTCCCAATTGGTGTGGACCTCGTTGAAATCGCCGGTCAGGCAGGCGAAATTCACGATATCGGTCGAGGTGACGGTGCGCTTGGGCGTGTGGATCACCTCACCAACTTCGAAATCTTCCCAGTATTTGCCTCGGACAGGTGCGTTCATAACGGTTTCCTCGTGTTTGTTTTGTATCTTGGGGCGGCCACGGCGCGAGCCGCGTGGATCATGGCCGTGACCGATGGTGCATCAGACCAGTTCGAACTGCGGCAGGATCTCCCCGTCCTTGTCGGGTTGGAAGGTGACCTTCACCTTATCGCCGACCGCAACATCGAGGGCGTTGTCGCCCACAAGGTTCGTCAGCATCCGCGGGCCTTCTTCAACGGCAATGGCGGCCACGACATAGGGCACCTTGTCGCGAAAATCCGGCAGAGGAGCTCGGCGAACGATGGTGAAACTTTCGACCTCGCCGCGGCCAGCGCTTTGCGTCCAGTCGAGTTCGGCCTTCCAACAGCTTTCGCAATGGTGGCGCGGCGGAAACTGGACATGGCCACAGTCACGGCATTTCTGGAACACCAGCCGCCCTTCCTTTGCTGCTTGCCAGTATTCAAGAGAGTCGCCGTTGGCGTAGCGGAAGTGATCGCTCATTTGTGGTTCTCCTGCAAAGTCGGCGCCCTGCGAAAGCGCGTGTAATCCGGTACATGAAGGCGCAAATCTCATGCCAATTGTTTAATTGCCGGCCGTTGGCCTCAACAAAGTTTCAACCCGGCCCGCATTTCCCTGCGGCGCTGTGCCGAAGATGGGATGCGCAGCATATCGCGGTATTTCGCGACCGTGCGCCGGGCGATCTCGATACCCTCGTCGCGCAGGGCCGAAACGATGGTGTCGTCTGACATCACCGTCTTGGGTGTCTCTGTCTCGATCAACTGGCGAATTTTCTGACGCACCGTTTCGGCGGATTGCTCTTCACTGCCTGCCGTGGCGTTGATGGAGTTCGAAAAGAAATATTTCAGTTCGAACATTCCATGCGACGTCAGCATATGCCTGTGTGCGATGGCGCGGCAGACCGTCGATTGATGGACGCCAACCGCTTCTGCAACATCCTTGAGCCCAAGCGGCCGCAGGTGTTCGGGGCCGTGTCGCAAAAACTGTTCCTGGCGTTTCGCGATCTCGGTCGCAACTTTGAGGACAGTCTGAGCACGTTGGTCGAGATTCCTGACAAGCCAGTTCGCGTTGCTCATGCAGTCCACAACAAACCGTTTGTCTTCGGCATTGCGGGCCTTCCCCGAGATTTCTGCATAATATTGCCGATCGACAAGCACGCGGGGCAACAGATCGGTGTTGAGTTCAACATGTATGCTTCCGTCGGTATCGCGATCTACGACGACATCCGGCAGGGCGGGAAGCGTTGGCTCGGTATCAAACTGACGGCCCGGTTTCGGATCGAGCGAACGGATGTCCTTGGCCATGCCGACCACGTCTTCCGGGCTGGTGCCAATGGTTCTTGAAAGTTTGGTGATCTCGAACCGCGCCAGCATGTCGAGATTGTCGAGCAGCTTGTCCATCGCCCAAGTCATCATGCCCCGCTCGTCGAGTTGCAGGCGGAGGCATTCCGCCAGATCACGTGCGCCTACACCCGCCGGATCGAACCCTTGCACGATTCTGAGAACGTTTTCGACCTGGCTTTCATCGGCTCCTATGATGTCGGACAAAACCGCGAGGTTCATTCGCAGGTATCCGTCTTCGTCGATATGTTCGACCACGTCCGCCGCGATTGCACGCTCCGCCGGGTCCCGGAAACTCAGGGCAACCTGTTGAAGCAGATGCTCACGCAGGGTGACGCTTGCGCTGCAAGTAGCTTCGGCAAGGTCAACCCAGTCTTCGGTGCGGCGGGGGCTGTGCTGACGGCCTTGCCGCTGGATTGGCGGTTGGGGCGCGGTGGGAGCGATTTTTTCGTTTGAGTGATGCATCTCGCAGGGATTGTTGCCCGGAGCGTTGGGTGTGTCCGTGGGCAAGCTTGGCAAAGTGACCTCGATCAACGGATTTCGATCAGCCTGATCTTCGAGATAGGACGCCAGTTCCGAATGACTGTACTGAAGGATGCTCAGCGACTGGATCGCTTGTGCCGAGATCTGCTGGCTCTGCCGCTGCTGAAGTCCGATATTGCGTTCAATTAACATAACAGGTCTCCCCTCCTGTTTTAGTCACTCGTGGGGCTTTGCGGGCACTCTCCGAGGGCCGCAAAGCCCCATAGCCCGGCCTCATCGGGGCCGTACTCTGAAAAGTTCCGGGTGCGGGTGATGTCGGTCCGGTGCTGATGGTGCGGCTGACGTCGCTGCATCTGTGTCTGAAATTCGAGACAGAACGCTGTGATTTCGTCCTCATTGCACTCACACAGCGGTGGACATTCCGGCGAATGTCGGAAACAAAGACACAATCTTTGTAAGAGAGATCGTCATGACGCAGTCTTCGTCCTTCAAATCTCATACCGGTGCCATTTTGATCGGCGAGGACGGGCGCATTCTGTCGGCGCTCGGAATCGGCAGCGATCCCCGGATCAAGGCCATGGTCAGCGATTCCGAATGGATCGAGCAGGCCAGGGAAAAGCGGATGTTTCCCGTTCTTCTGGCAGAAGAAAGCTATGTCGGTCACATCGCTGATGTGGCTGACGGCCATCTTATCCTGCTGTCGGTTCCGCCGGGCGAGAACGTTCTGAACTTCGTGATGAGTGTCGATTTCGCCTATGACATCATCGACCATGTCCTGACCGATCCCTATGACGCCATGGCGGTCATCAACGACAAGGCGCATCTGACCTATATCTCGCCCGTTCACGAGAAATTCTTCGGGCTGCGCCCCGGCGAAGGGATTGGCCGGAGGGTTCGTGAAGTGATCGAGAACACGAGGCTGCATCACGTGGTCAAGACCGGCGTCGCCGAGGTTGGCCAGATTCAACGCATGGGCAGCAGCGAGCGCGTTGTCTCGCGCCATCCGATCCGCCGTGACGACAAGGTCGTGGGCGCAATCGGACGGGTCATGTTCAAGGGACCTCAGCAGGTTCAGGCCATGGCACGCCGCATCAATGCGCTGGAAGCGCAGGTCGAAGCGTTCAAGAAGGAAACTCAGGTCTCCTCGAAAGGAGAGGAATTCCTTGATGCGATCATCGGTAAAAGCCCGGCAATCCAGTCCCTGCGCGAACAAATCCGCAAGATCGCACCGCTGGATATCCCGGTCCTCATTCAGGGTGAAAGCGGCACCGGTAAGGAGCTGGTCGCCCGTGCTCTGCACATGCTCAGTCCACGCTCGGATGCGCGCCTGGTGACTGTCAATGCGGCGGCTCTGCCCGAGTCTCTGGTTGAAAGCGAGCTTTTCGGATATGAATCCGGCTCCTTTACCGGCGCCGCCAAGAAGGGCAAACCCGGCAAATTCGAACTGGCCAACAAGGGCACGATCTTTCTCGACGAAATCGGGGACATGCCGCTGGAGGTGCAGTCCAAGCTGTTGCGGGTATTGCAGGACCGCATGGTCGAGCGCGTCGGCGGCGACAAACCCACCCATGTGGATTTCCGGCTGTGCAGCGCGACCAACCGCGACCTGCAGTCCTTCATCGATCAGGGCAAGTTTCGGATGGATCTGTATTACCGGATCAGTCCGATCGTGCTCACGCTGCCGTCGCTGGAAGAACGGCTCGAGGATATTCCCCTGCTGGCCAACCATTTCCTGCGCGAAGTGGCGGGGCAGCTCAACCGTCCGATGCCCGAGGTCGATTACAACGTGAACGAATACCTTATGGAACGGTCCTGGCCCGGAAATATCCGCCAGCTGCGTCATGTGCTGGAGCGGGCCTTTGTTTTCGCGGACGAGGGCCGCCTGACCGTCACGGATTTCGAGGCGCATGCGGCGGAACCGGGGCAGGATGACTCCGATACGGAGTTCGCCTTTGCCGATAACGTACCGGGTGGGAAACTGAAGGATGCGCTTGACGATTTGGAGAGGCGTCTTGTCGAAGATGCGCTGTCGCGTTTCAAGGGCAACAAAAAGAAGGCGGCCGAGTTTCTGGGCGTCTCGCGCTCCCGCCTCTACAAGAAGATGGAGAACTGACGGGATACCCTGCGGACAAATCCGCAGTTTGGCCGGGGCCGGTGATATGTGGGCTGTCAGGGTCACACCCGCTCCAGAGCGACAGAGATACCCTGACCGATGCCGATGCACATTGCGGCCAGATCGACCGCCTGACCCCCCGACAGCGTGCCCGAAAAGCGACCGATCGGAGTGCGGATGTAATCGCAGATAAAGACATCTTTCATCTTGTGCTCCTTACCCGTCGCTCGTGGGCGGCTCCCTGATTGCCAAAGCCCGTAAACGGGATGCAGATGGCGCACCGGTGTTTGAACGCGCCTGACATCAGCGGTTTTGCGTGATATCGGCGCGTTCCGGCACATCGTCTCAGCCTGCCTCAACAAAATTTCGCGTGCGGATCATGCGCGTCGAGAGATAGGTGATGACGGTTTCGCCCTTCTGGTTCACGACGTCATGGCTGGTGACGACAACCCCGCGATCCGGCTTGCTGGTCAGTCGCTTGTGCTTGAGCGTGACCCGATTGGTGATCGTGTCGCCCGCGAAGGCGGGTTTCAGGAATTTCGGCTGAAGTTCCATCAGGAAAATGCCCCGGCGTCTGGTCAGCCCGGCATCTATTACCAGCCCTTCGGCAAGGGAAAGGACGAAGAGTCCGGGCGACATGCGCCCGGAATAGTTCTTGTCTGCGTAGGATCGGTCCGTGAAGGTCGGCGAGGTAAAGCGGCACAGCTCCACGAAGTCGCCAATCATCTCGTCGGTGATCTTCAGCCCCTTGCTTTCGTGGGACCAGTCCTCGGTGTATTCCTCGAAATAGAGCCCGGTTTCCATGGCGGACCTCAATACGACCGGGGCATGCCGAGAACATGCTGGCCGATATAGTTGAGAACCATGTTGGTCGAGATCGGTGCGATCTGGAAAACGCGGTTTTCCCGTACTTTTCGCTCGATGTCGTATTCCACGGCCAGACCGAAGCCGCCATGTGTCTGCTGGCAATGGAAGCCAAGGTCCCATGCCGCTTCGGAGGCCAGCATCTTGGCCATGTTGGCGTTGGCGCCGGTGGCGCTGGCGTCCGCGCCTGTGTCGAACTGTTCGGCGGCTTTCCAGCGCAGGGCGTCGGCGGCCATCAGGTTGGCATATCCACGGGCAATCGGGAACTGAACGCCCTGGTTCTGGCCAATCGGACGCCCGAATATTTCACGCTCCTTGGAGTAGTTCACGGCCTTTTCGATGAACCACTTGCCGTCGCCGACACATTCGGCCGCGATCATGACGCGCTCGGCGTTCAGGCCATCCAGCAGGTAGTAGAATCCCTTGCCTTCCTCGCCGATCAGCGAGTCCTCGGGGATTTCCATGTTATCGTACCAGACCTCATAGGTGTGGTGGTTGAACATCGCCGGGATCTTGCGGGTGGTCAGCTGCTTGGGGTCCACTTCCCGCTTGTCCACGAGGAAGCAGGACAGACCGCGGAACGGTTTGCCTTCGGGGGCTTCGCTGGTCCGGGCGAACACGATGAAATAGTCGGTGTGGTCCATCCGTGAGGTCCAGACTTTCTGACCTTTGATGATCCAGCCCTTGCCGCCACGACGGGCGCGGGTCTGGATTTTTGAGGTATCCGTACCGGCATTGGGTTCGGTGACCGAAAACGATTGCAACCGCACGCTGCCATCGGCGACCTTGGGCAGGATGCCCTTCTTCTGGTCTTCCGACCCGTGACGAGCCAGAATACCCATCATGAAAAGCTGCCCGTGGATCATCGAGCCTGTCCCGCCCGAGCGGTGAATCTCTTCCACGACGACCGAGGCTTCGCGGGCGCCCAGACCCATGCCGCCGTATTCCTCGGGCACCATCACGGCACCGAGCCCGGCCTCCATGGCGACCTTGATGAACTCATGGGGGTAGCCGTCCGTGCGGTCCAGCTCACGATAGTATTCTTCGGGAAACTGCCGGGTTACGTTCTTGGTGGCTTCGAGAACGTCTTTCAGTGTTCCTTCGAGGGGCGGATCAAGTGCGTCCATCATTTTGGTATTCTCCGTTTTGAACTTGGATTGTCAGTCGACTTCGGCCGTCTGCTGCCCAAAGGCACCAGCGTCGGCCAGACGCGCGCGATCCGCCGCGTTGAAGCCGTATTGTTCGAGAATTTCCTGCCGGTGCTGATCGAGTCGCGGCAGGGCTTTCCGGGCGTTCGGATCGGTGAGACGCGTCGGGTCGATCGGCAATTGCAACTCGCCCCCCAGCCCGTCATCGGCCATCTCGAAAGCGCCCCGCATGGCGTAGTAATCATTGGCCATAGTCTCGGGGATGCTGAGAATGCTGGCGATGGGAACGTCCGCTTCTTCGAATATCCGGGTGAGCTCGTCCCTCGTGTGTTGCGAGGTGAAAGCTTCGGTCAGTTCCACTACCTCGGCGGTCCGCGCCGCACGGTCGAGGTAAAGCGCATAGCGCGGATCGGTGCCCAGTTCCGGCTGGCCGATTGCAACGCAGAACTGCCGCCACAATTTGTCATTGTTGACGCCGAGATTGACGAAACCGTCCTTGGCCTTGAACGTGCCATAGGGAACGCCGTTATAGTTGTTCGGGCCCGCCGCTTCCTTCACGCTTTCGTCGGCCACCTGGGTCCGGACGATGGGCGAGCCGACCATCGGCAGCATGCTTTCTGCCAGCGTAATATCCAGGACACGGCCCTTGCCGGTCTTGTCCTGCAATCTGAGCGCCAGAAGCGTAGCAGAATGTGCTGTCATGCCGGCGGCCACATCGCCCAGTGCGAAGCCGCACCAGACCGGATGCCCCTGATGGTCCCGGGCAAGGCCCGTCGATCCCGAAAGCGCTTCGCCGACCATGGCAAGCCCGGCGCGGCCTTCGTACTCGCCCGCGTTCTTGTATCCGAAGCCGCTGATAATCACGACGATCAGATGTGGGAATTCCTCATGCAGGCTGTCGGGGTGAAGCCCCAGCCGCCCTAGGGCGTCAGCACGTACATTCGTGATGAAAATGTTGGCCTCAGCCAACAATTTGCGCATCACTTCGCGACCGGAGCCGTTCTTGAGGTCCAGCGCAATGCTGCGTTTGCCACGGTTGCAGGCCCCGAAATGGCCGGACACCCGATGCGGTCCCAGCTTGCGCGTGGGTTCGCGAGAACGCGACAGTTCCCCTTGCGGTGGCTCGACCTTGATCACCTCCGCGCCCTCATCGGCCATTAGCATCGCGGCATGTGGGGCGGCGACGAGATGAGACAATTCCACAACCTTGACACCGGCAAGCGGTAGCTCCGTCTGGTGTGACGACATTTGGCAAGTCCTCCCAACGTCCGGCAACAGGGCATCGTTTCCCGGGCGTCGCTTCCCCCGGGATCAATGACGATGCGTTCTGGTTAATTGGCCGGAACTTCCTTCCTGGGAATTGGATCGCACTTCGATGACGGTAAAGTAAAGTAATATAAATCGTCTTAATGGTTAGTAAAAGTTACCCATAGGCGTTTTAGCACAAGAATTGCGAGGGATATCGAATTGCAACGCCTTGATGTTCCTGCATATTGGGACAACCGTTTGGCAGACCAAGTAAAACAGGCGCCACGGGAATCCATGGCGCCTGTTCTGCAATATTCACTGATCCCGAAGAGGGTCAGGATGCGTCGGACAAGAAACCCAGCTCCAGCCCTTCCGAGATCAAATCGGCGTCGAGACCCCAATCTGCCAGTGCTTCGGCGGTGTGCTGGCCGGCCTCGACCGGCGGGCGCGACAGGGTGCCCGGCGTTCCCGACAGTCGAGGGGCCGGGGCCGGGTTCTCGACCCCTTCGCGCGCCACCAACATCCCGCGTTCCATATTATGCGGATGAGATCCGGCTTCTTCCAGTTCCAGGACGGGGGACACGCAGGCGTCGGTTCCGTCAAAGATGCTTTCCCACTCCGCACGGGTCTTTTCGCGAAACCTGTCGGCGAAGATCTCTCGTAGCCGGGGCCAGTTCTGGCGGTCGTCCCGTTGTAGCAGGTCTTCCGCATCGAAACCCAGTGTTTCGATCAGGGCCTTGTAAAATCTTGCCTCAATCGCCCCGACAGCCACGAACTTGCTGTCCTTTGTGGCATAGGTGGTATAGAATGGCGCGCCACCATCAAGGATGTTCTGTCCGCGTTCGGCTATGTATTGCCCGAACTGCCGACGGCCATGCGACACGGTCAGAAGGCTGGCGATCCCGTCGATCATGGCGGAATCGACGACCTGTCCCTTGCCTGTCGCCTGCGCCGAGTTGAGGGCGCAAAGCACTCCGAAGGCAAGATAGAGCGCACCGCCGCCGAGATCCCCGACCAGATTCAGCGGCGGAACCGGCGCACCGCCCGGCGGCCCGATCATCGCCAATGCGCCGGTCAGCGCCAGGTAATTGATGTCATGGCCTGCGGTCATCGCCATCGGGCCCTCGCGGCCCCAGCCTGTCGCCCGGCCATAGACCAGCGCCGGATTCGCCTTGAGGCAGGGCTCGGGACCGATTCCCATTCGCTCGGTAACGCCGGGCCGGTATCCTTCCAGCAGGATGTCGGCGGATTTCACGAGGGACATCAGCGCATCCCGGCCACGCGGATGCTTGAGGTCGATCCGGGCCGACCGTTTGTTGCGCCCCCTCAGATCGGCAGAGGCAGCCATGACGATCCCGTCTCCGGTCGGGGCAAGCCGGTCGATGCGCAGCACATCGGCTCCCATGTCACCCAGCAACATGCCGCAGAAAGGTACTGGCCCCATGCCCGCAAGCTCGATGACCCTGACGTTTGAAAGTGCTCCCATCTGCCCGTCCTTTTCCAATTCTCCAAGATGTTCCATTGCTTCTGCCACGCAAAGTCGGTGCCAGTCTCGGGCAGGCGTTTGCTTGGTGCGAATGGCCGTCTTTTTGGTAAATTGAGATGGTGAACCGGCCTTAACGCAAGCATCGCTTGGGCGGCAGAGCCATCGCGGCCACGTTGTCTGGCACGGGATTTGCGCAGTTTCGGGGTGACCAGACGGATATATGCCGTTGCATTTCCGAACACGGTTTGGATGAAACAATCGAAGGAGAGCATGTCAATGAAGGTACTCGTACCTGTCAAGCGCGTGATTGACTACAACGTGAAGGTTCGCGTTAAGGCGGACGGGAGCGGTGTCGATCTGGCGAATGTGAA
>NZ_FRBR01000017.1 GCF_900142665.1 Roseovarius pacificus | reverse complement strand
GCCGCAGGACATCCCAAAAGCCAGATCGACGACCTCCTCCCGTGGAACTTCGACTCGTCAAGCTGAAATGCACGTGCCCTGCAGCCGTCGCTTACTTCGGGAACGCGTGAGACAGCCGCCTTCGCCGTCCCCGGTCAGGTCACCTGCGGGACCCTTCCTTTCTGTTTTTCCGACCAAACCGCCCCCGGATAATGCCCCGGTCGGGAGCGTCGTCGGCGGTTTCGGATGGTTATCTTCGGCTTCGAAGGTCTCCTACCACCCCAGCCAGGTCCTTCCGAATGATCAACCGATGAACCGAGCGGGATACCCCTCGCTCGAAAGTGCCCCGAACAATGCCCCCGCTCCGGGTGTCTCGGGTGACGGGTTCGATCGGCCCGGCGGGGCCTGTCCCACGCGGTCGTCGTCAGAGGTAGTCCGGATCGGACCCGTAGGCCCAGTGCTCCCAGTCGTCGCGCTTGTTGTCCTGTTGCGAGCCGATCTCCAAGTGTTCGGGGTTGATGCAGCTACGGTTATGGCACCGGTGGCGGACGACGCGGTCGCGTGGATTTTTTTGGGGCCGACCTCTTGAACACGTCCGGGAGCGCTCCTATGTCTCGCTCCTTGTTGCGGCGAAAGGGGCCACCGACTAGTACGCAGCAGACCCGCCAACCAGCGGTGTGGCGGTTTCCCCGAAACTTCAACGAACCTCCTGATAAAGCGTTTCGGAAACGCGAGAAGAGGTTGAAGCGGGAGGTTCAAAGCCACCGTCGCGGTGCTCGTGACGGCATAATCAATAATAATAAGGCGAACCAAATTCTATGACTGAACAATTGAAACTCATTAAGAACGAAACGGCAACTCAGAAAGTTGGAGGTGATGACAGGCAGACCACGGACGAAGATCGCGAGGCGGCGGTAAGCGCTCTCTCGACGGCGATCAGCTCGTGGTACGTCCGCAAAGACAGCAAATACTTCGCCGTGGATCGGTTGAACGTAAAGCTGTCGAAAGACGACGTCCAGCATGCCTGTCTGATCAGGATCAAGGAGGAGTATGGCAAAATGTACTGCGAACCTGCGATCCTGAAGGATGTCTTCAGACGGACCTTCGAAGCCAAGCACTTCGACCGGGAACAGGCGATTCCGGTTTGGAGCGGAGGCATGGTCTGTCGTCCCCGGCATGACGACCGGTACGTATGGCGAAACGGGACCGTAGAGGTCAACACGTGGAAAAAGCCTGCCTATCGGGACGAGAAAGACGTGAAAGCGGATTTCGGTCTTGCGGGACACTTCCTCGATGTCTTCTTCACCCGCGACGAGGAGCGCAAAAAGTTCCTGGATTGGCTGTCCTGGAGCTTGCAGAATGAAGACGACAAACCGGCTTGGGCACCGCTGCTCTACTCGGAAACGAAAGGCTCCGGGAAAAGTACGCTTTGCAAGCTGGTGGCGAGGCTCTTCGGCGAGGAGAACACCTTGGTCCAGAACAGCGTTGAGAAGCTCACAGGACGCTTCAACATGCCGGTTCTGACCAGCAAACTGGTGATCTCGGAGGAAGTCAACCTTAAGGGTGGCTCGTCCCAAGGTAATGCGTTGAAGACTTACATCACTGAGACTGCGACCGTTTCCGAACGAAAGGGGGTAGACGCCGAAAAGGTAAAGCAGTTCTGCTGCTTCCTGTTTACGACCAACCACCTGCCACTCTGGATCGAGGCCGCAGATCGCAGGTACTACCTGATCGAGGTCGACCATGACGGCCACGCATCCGGGCAGAATGCGCTCGAGTTCTCCGGGATTGTCGGAGGACTCCACGAGTTCATGCAGGACGACCGTAAGATCGCCGCCCTTTACCGGGCGCTTATGGAGCGGAAGCAGTCTCCGGGCTTCAACGCGAGGACTCTAAACGTCGTCGATGATGCCACACCGCTGATGAGGCGGGTTCACGGCGCATCCGAAGCGACGCGAAAGACTTTGCTGCGCGAATGTCTCGCCGAACGAGGTATCCACGCGTTGCCTGAGCAGGACATCGTAAAGATCGTGAAGGGGGACTTGGATGGCAACATCTCATCCACCAAACATCTGATGTCCGAACTTGGTTGGTGGAAAGACAAAGTCAAATGGGGCGGATGCGATTACGTGAGAGCAATATGGGTAGAGAAAGGCTACTGCGCGGATCGCGGAAAGCTGAAAGGTCCCGACGGCTTCGAAGAGAATCTTGCGGAGCATTTCGGAATGGCCACAGACGTGCGTCTCGCATTTGACTGATCACCGGAACCGGACCCGCTGATGATCGTAAGGAGAAGATAATGTTGGAATACTTCGAAGACGACAGCGAGGAACGGTTTCGTGACATAATCGAAAACCATCTTGAGGAGGCCCGGCGACGGGCCTTCTCTCTCATTGAGGCTGCGCGGGTGGATGAGAATGGCTGTCGGGTGACCGACACGGTGAAGCCCCAGAAGGTCCGCTTCAACGGACACCAGTGGGAGGCCTATCGCTTCATCTACTGCGTCCTGAACCAAGAGATCGCCTCACGCGACCGCGTCGTCCGCCACCGGTGCCATAACCGTAGCTGCATCAACCCCGAACACTTGGAGATCGGCTCGCAACAGGACAACAAGCGCGACGACTGGGAGCACTGGGCCTACGGGTCCGATCCGGATTATCTCTGACGACGACCGCGTGGGACAGGCCCCGCCGGGCCGATCGAACCCGTCACCCGAGACACCCGGAGCGGGGGCATTGTTCGGGGCACTTTCGAGCGAGGGGTATCCCGCTCGGTTCATCGGTTGATCATTCGGAAGGACCTGGCTGGGGTGGTAGGATTCGAACCTACGATACACGGTACCAAAAACCGCTGCCTTACCACTTGGCTACACCCCAACGGTGACGCGCTAATTACTCTGGACCTCGGGGTGGTTCAAGGCCCGAAACGAAAAAAATCCAGCTTTCTTGAAACAGCCGTCAATCGAGGATTTCGTCGGCGCGGATGCCCCATATATCCGTTTTGGGCGCCCAGCCTTCGTAGCCGCCTGCGGATAATTCACACCAGTCACGCTGGCAGGATGAAATCCGTGCGATGACTCCGAGTTCCAGCCGGGCAATGACCATGGTGTCGGGTTGCGGGCGCGCCAGAAGGTCCAGCATGTCTTTCTCCACAATCACTGTTCGGACACCGGACAGGAGGGAGTAGTGGACCCACCCGCCCGCTCCGTCGCGGTCGCGCACGCGGCGCCAATGGCCGTGTTCCGCAGTGATTTCCAGCGGTGCGTCCTTGCGTTTGAACACCCAGTCGATGCGATGAGTCAGGCTGGGGCCGCGACGAATGTTCGCTTCGCTGGCTTTCATCGAAACGAACCGGGGCAGGGGAAGATTGGTCACGGGGCCGCGCTCCTGCGCCCCGGAGGTCGAAGGGATCAGGATTGCGCCTGCCGACAGCAGAAGAACGCTCAGCAGCGAAAGCACTGATTTCATGTCTGGTATCCGATTTCTGCCCGCGGATGCGATGGGGTTCTTGTGCCCCGCGCTTTCCTGCGCCACTCTGACATCAGACAAGAGCGATTGAAAGGGAAAGGAGGGGCCCGATGCCATCTGAACGCCTGAGTGTTGTCGTAACGCGACGCTTGCCTGACGCGGTCGAACGGCGGATGCAGGAATTGTTCGACGTTACTCTGCGCGAGGATGACAGCCCGATGAGCCGCTCCGAGCTGACGCAGGCCGTCCAGCAGGCCGATATCCTGGTGCCCACCCTGACCGACCGGATCGACTCGACCCTGATCGCACAGGCGGGGGATCGCTTGAAGCTGATCGCGAACTATGGCGCGGGGGTCGATCATATCGATGTTCAGACCGCCCGGCAGCACGGCATCCTGGTTTCCAATACCCCCGGTGTGGCGGCCGAGGATACCGCGGATATGGCCATGGCGCTGATTCTCGGTGTGACGCGGCGCATCCCCGAGGGGCTTGCGATCATGCAATCGGGGGACTGGCAGGGATGGTCGCCCACGGCCCTGTTGGGCGGTCGTGTGGCGGGGCGCAGGCTGGGTATTCTGGGGCTGGGGCGGATCGGTCAGGCGGTCGCCCGCCGCGCATCGGCCTTCGGTATGCAGATCCACTATCACAATCGCCGCCGTCTGCGCCCGGAGATCGAGGAAGAGCTCGAGGCCACGTATTGGGAGAGCCTGGATCAGATGGTGGCGCGGATGGATGTGATCAGCATCAATTGCCCGCATACGCCTTCGACCTTCCATTTAATGAATGCCCGGCGACTGAAACTGATGAAGCCAGACGCTGTGATCGTGAACACCAGCCGGGGCGAGGTGATCGACGAAAATGCCCTGACGCGCATGTTGCGGGCGGGCGAGATCGCTGGCGCGGGGCTGGATGTCTATGAAAACGGGACGGATGTGAACCCGCGTTTGCGTGAACTCAACAACGTTGTTTTGTTGCCTCATATGGGGTCGGCGACGGTCGAGGGGCGTCTTGAAATGGGCGAAAAGGTGATCCTGAACATCAAGACTTTCGATGACGGGCATCGTCCGCCCGATCAGGTGGTCCCGGCGATGTTATAGCATCATGCCCGATGCCTGTGTCCCGGTCGGGCAGGGGAGGCGCAAAAGATGAAGTTACTGCACATTCTCGCGTGTTTCATGTTGGCGGGCGCGCCGGTATGGGGGCAGCAGGCGGCTGATACGGTCGCGCCCGAAGGAGCCGGTGCGGGGCTCGTTCAGGTGTCTCCGGCAGTCAGGGCCGCGCAGGACGCCAAGGCCGATGGCCGTGCGGTTGTGGCCGAAAACTGGATGGTGGTTGCCGCGAATCCACTGGCCAGCGATGCCGGGGCAACGGTGTTGAAAGCCGGCGGGACGGCCGCGGATGCGATGGTGGCGGTCCAGGCCGTTCTGGGGCTGGTCGAGCCGCAGAGTTCCGGGCTTGGAGGCGGCGCGTTTCTGGTCTGGCGCGATGGCGCGACGGGGGAAATCACCACATTGGATGGCCGCGAAACCGCGCCGCTGGCGGCGACACCGAGGCTGTTTCAGGATGCCGAAGGTCAGCCGCTGTCTTTCTATGACGCGGTTGTCGGTGGCCGGTCGGTCGGGGTGCCGGGCACGCCCGCGCTGATGCAGTCGGCGCATGACCGGTGGGGCCGTGCAGAGTGGGCCGGATTGTTCGATGATGCCATTCGGCTGGCCGAAGACGGGTTTGAGGTCAGCCCGAGGCTGGCGTTGATGGTGGCGGGGGATGCGCTGAAACTATCGCGTTTCGAGTCGACACGCGCATATTTTTTCCCCGATGACGGTTTGCTCGAAGTCGGTGCGCGCCTGCAAAATCCGGCTTATGCCCGCAGTCTGCGCAGCCTTGCCGAAGAGGGGGCCGAAGCCTTTTACACAGGCGATATCGCAAGAGACATCGTTCAGACGGTGCAATCCGCGCCGGGCAATCCCGGCGTGATGAGCGAGGTCGATCTGGCCATTTACCGGGTCAGGGAACGTGATCCGGTTTGTGTTCCATATCGTGTGTATGAAGTCTGCGGTATGGGCCCGCCGTCATCGGGGGCGCTGACGGTCGGGCAAATTCTGGGGATGCTGGAGCCATATGACCTGGCGGCTATGGGGGCGGACAGTGCGCAGGCGTGGCGACTGATCGGCGATGCCAGCCGTCTGGCTTTTGCGGACCGGGGCCGATACATGGCGGACAGTGATTTCGTGCCGGTGCCGGTTCAGGGGTTGGTGTCGCGTAACTATATGAAAACACGTTCAGAATTGTTGCGTGGTGACGATGTTTTGCCCGAGGTGGCGCCCGGAAAGCCCGAATTCGACCATAGCCTGAACCTGGCGGACGACGCGGCGATCGAGTTTCCTTCGACCTCGCATATCTCCATCGTGGATCGGTATGGCAATGCTTTGTCGATGACGACGACGATTGAAAATGCCTTTGGGTCGCGTCTGATGGTACGCGGGTTCTTGTTGAACAACGAACTGACCGACTTTTCCTTTCAAAGTCATGAAGACGGCGTTCCGGTGGCCAACCGGGTAGAGCCGGGCAAGCGGCCGCGTTCCTCGATGGCGCCGACGATTGTCTTGAAGGATGGCGAGCCGGTTTTGATCGTGGGCAGCCCCGGCGGCAGCCGGATCATCGGCTATGTGGTCAAGGCGATCATCGCGCATCTGGACTGGAAAATGGATGTGCAACAGGCGGTTAGCCTGCCCAATATGGTCAATCGCTTCGGTGAGTTCGATGTCGAGGCAGGCCGCGTATCGCCTAGTTTGGCATCGGACCTCGCGGAGATGGGGTACGAGGTGTCGCGGCAGCCTCTGGTTTCCGGCCTGCATGCCATTTCCATTGGCGAGGTGTTGCGTGGCGGGGCCGATCCAAGGCGCGAAGGCATCGCCCTGGGTGAGTGAACCGGCCCGAATCGAGCCATAAATCCGTATCGGTATAACGTCGGTATCGTGTCGGTATGATGTCGGTGCGCGACCGGACTGGTACGAGTGTGCCGATCAGTCGAATTTGCCCGAGGGGGCCAGAACGGTGGCCTCGCCGATCAGAACCTTCTTACCGTTTACAAGGCAACGGCAATCCAGTTGCACGCGCCGCTTGGCGTGGTCGATGCCGATGACCTCGACTTCGGTGAAAACCGTGTCGCCGGGGCGGACCGGCCCGAGGAACTTGAGTGTCTGGCCCATATAAACGGTGCCGTGCCCCGGAAGCTGTTCCCCGATCACCGCTGAAACCAGCCCGGCGGTCAGCATGCCATGTGCGATGCGCCCTTCGAAGATCGTATCCTGCGCATAGGCGTCATCCAGATGGACCGGGTTTCGGTCGGTCGACACCTGCGCGAACATTTCGATATCCTCGTCCGTCACGACTTTGCGCAGGCTGCGCGTCATGCCCATCTCGATTTCTTCGATGGTGATGGTTCCGCGCGGCAAGTTATCCAACATTCGACCCTCCTGGTTGGTCGGTGGGTAATAATCGAGACGCTATTGCGTCAAATGTTGGAACTTTATTGCTTTGCGGGCGCAGAAAATCAAGGCCTATTTTACCTAGCGAAGCTGCCCGATGGTATAGGTCGGAAGCATTTTCTCGTTTTCCAGAAAGGCGATCAGCGCCTTTTCATCGGGTTGGTGCGAGGTTCTGGTTTCCGTCGCTGCCAGCCCGCCGGAAATGAACAGGGAATCAATATCCTCCCCCAAGGCGCCAGCGATGTCGGTGTGAATCCCGTCTCCGATTGCCAGAATCGCGCCGTTCTCCACGTCATGGCCGGTTGCGGCCAGACGGCGGCGGGCCAGATCGTAGATCGGCGGATGGGGCTTGCCGAAATACAGGCTTTCGCCGCCCATTTCGGTATAGAGCCGCGCCAGGGCCCCGGCGCACCATTCACGGTGATCGCCCCTGTCGACGACGATGTCGGGGTTGGCACATAGCAGTTTCAGCCCCTTCTGCTTGGCGTACAGGAAATCGGGGCGATACACGGCGGGATCGGCCGTGGGGTCGAACGGGCCGGTGCAGACGATGCCCTCGGCCTGATCCAGAGGTACGATCCGCACATCGACCGGATCTTCGATGACCTGCATGGGCTCGAAAAACCTGGCGTCGCGATCTTCTCCAATGAAATAGACCTTTTCACCGACCACGCCACGGAACATCGCGGCGCGGGCGCTGTCGCCCGAGGTGGCGATGCTGTCCCAGCAATCGCGCGGCACGCCGAAATGATCCAGTTGCTTTTCCACCCCAAGACGCGGGCGTGGCGAATTGGTGACCAGAACCACCACGCCCCCGGACTCACGGTAGGCCTGAAGGGCGGTCACGGCGGCGGGCAGGGCACGCACCCCATTGTGCACGCAGCCCCACAGATCGACGAACAGCGCGTCATAGCGGTCTGAAATCTCGGAAAGCGATTGAATAATCTGGGTCATGGTTCTTCGTATGGGAATTGTGGGAGTGGTTCCCTAGCTATGGCAGCGCGGCAACGGATTGGCCACAGGGAATTGTCTTCGTGTTTTCTACCCGGCGCCGATAAGGTTTTCATACGTTTGCAGATTCATTTCTTGGGCAGAGTGGTAATCCGTCTATGTCTTGAAAGAATGCCGGTTCCGCTTTACGCCCGGACCTCGTTGAGCGGGCAGATGTCTGACGAACAGGAGAGACTGAGCGGGATGAGGAGTGCTGTGTTGAAAGCGAAGGGAATGCCATGAGCGCGGCACGCGATGCTTTCGTGGCCGCCATGCGGCAGGTGGCGGCCACGGTGACCGTGGTGACAAGCGATGGACCGGCCGGGCATATGGGCGCCACGGTAAGCGCGTTTACCTCATTGTCGGCTGATCCGCCGACAGTTCTGGTTTGCCTCAAGACCGACAGCCGCATCGCCAAGTCGGTTGCCGCCAATGGTGTTTTTACGGTCAACGTATTGCACGAGGATGCAATCGAACTGGCGCAGCGGTTTGCCGGGGCTTTCGACGATGAAACGCCCGACAGGTTCCATGGAACCGAGGTGACGCCGACCGAATTCGGGCCGATCCTGCCGCGTGCCACGGCGTTTACCTGCCGACTTGAGCAAAGCTATATTCACAGCACTCATCTGATCTGTATTGGTGCGGTGACGGGTATTTCCAATGCCGGGGAAAAGCCGCTGACCTACATGCACGGCGCGTTTCATGTCGTTCGTCCCAAGACGGACCGTTGAGCGCATGAAAAACGCCCGCAGCCGGAACTGCGGGCGCTGATCTGTTTGCAGACCGTTTGTGAGTTCAGACGGCCAGGTTCGGGATGATCTGTTTCTTGCGGCTCATCACGCCGGGCAGAACGACGCTGTCGCCGTCCACTTTCGCGCCAAAGGATTTCTCGGCCACGGTTTTCACCAGATCGTTGGGCACCAGCAGGGTGGCTTCCTCGTTGAGGATATCGACCACGAACAGCAGAACCTGATCGACGCCATCCTCACCTGCGACGGTGGTCATGCTGTCCATCAGGCTGGCCTTGCGGTCCAGAACCATGCCGGGCGCGGTGGTTTCCAGAACGCTGACCCGGAACTTGGTGTCGCCCACGGCATATTCCTTGGAATCCATACGCAGCAATTCGGCGTCGGAAAAGGCGCTGACATCCGATTTGGCGGCAAACATTTCGGCGGCGTAATCGCCGATATTGACGTTCAGATCGGCGGCCAGCTTGGTGGCGACGTCACGGTCGTGGTCGGTGGTGGTGGGGCTGCGGAATTCCAGCGTGTCGGACAGGATGCAGGTCAGCGCCGCGCCTTTGATAGCTTCGGGCATTTTGGCGGCGTCATCGCCCATCAGGTCGACCAGAATTGTCGCTGTGCAGGCCAGCGGGCGCACGGTGATGTCGATGGGGCCTTTGGTTTCCAGGCCGCCGACCAGTTTGTGATGGTCGATGATCGCACGCACATCGGCATCGTTGATGGATGCGGGCAGTTCGGCGGGGTTGTTGGTGTCGACGATCACGCAGGGCTGATCGGCTTCGACATCGTCGATGATGCGCGGTTTGGGCAGGTTCCACTTGTCCAGCATGAAGGCGGCTTCGGTGTTGGGTTCGCCCAGCAGAACGGGCTCTGCCTTGGTGCCCTGAACCTCGTTGAGGTACCAGGCCCAGACAATGGGCGAGCCGGTGGAATCGGTATCGGGGGATTTATGGCCGAAAACGAGTTGCGTCATTGTCGCTGTCCTTGAACGTTTGGAACGGATTTGCGCGCCTTATAGGGGCATGATCCGTGCTTGTCACCCATCCATGCCGCGCTGCGGCGGCGCGGATCGGCCGGGGTTTGCCGACCGCCGGATGATCGGTGGATGGATATTTCAGAACGGCAGGCGCTCGATCGTGAAACCCTCGTTCTCCAACAGGTGCAGAACACCGTTCTCGCCGGGCAGGTGGGCCGCGCCGACGGCGGCGAACAGGACGTCTTCGGGCGCATTCAGCAGAACGTCGATCCAGCCGGTGTTGCGGTCGGTCAGCAGCAGGCGTTCGAACCGCTCGAAGTCTTCTTGTGCGGTGTCGCCGCCGAACGTGACCGAGACGGCGCGCGAATAGCTCCAGATCAGGGCGATTTCCTGATTCAGATAACGTTGCCGCAGGGTATACGCCATGTCGTCGGGATTTCCGGGCCAGGCAAAAAACAAGCGGATCATGTCGAGTTGCTCGTCCATTGGGAAGCTGTCGAGCATCTCCAGCAAGGTGCGAAAATCTTCCAGAGACCGGGACGGAGTGCCAAGAGAGGCGGCATGATCGCCGATCAGTTTGTCGATCCCCGCACCGCCCATCGCGCCGTTGCGCGCCTCGCACGGGCCGATGCCCAGCATCATCGCGGCCCAGACCGGTTTGAACTTGGCCGCAAAGAACGGCGGGATGGTGCGGGCGCGCATTTCGTCCGAGAAACGCTGCCACTCGTCCTCTTCCAGCAGGTCTGGCAGGGTTTTGCCCTCCGTGATGAACATCAACGAGGGGTCTTCGGCCAGCGCGCGTTCCATTGCGGACTGATCGTCGTTCGAGACTTCCAGATAGACGGCTCCGGCGGTCTGGATCATCGGTTTCAGGTTCTCGAGATGCCGCAGCGTTTCATCGTGCGGGAAATGGTACGTGCCGAAAAGCGTGATCCGCGTGTCGCCACGGGTGGCCTGCCACAGCAATCCTTCGGAATGCGGCATTGCGGCGGCCTGCGATTCGAGCGCATCGCGTTCGGCCTTGGGCATGGCTGCAATCAGGTCGGTGCCTTCGCAGCGGGCGAAGGCGGTAAGGGGGTGCAGACTCAGGACCAGAATGATCAGTACACGCAGCATCGTCTTCTCCGGCTGGGAACGCGGACAGGCTAGAGCGCCGTGTACCGGCCTGCAATCGGAGTTCCAAAAAATTTTGCCGGACTTGTTGACAGCTTTCGCGGACCTCCTTAGCTATGCGCCGTTAGCACTCGAATGCGAGGAGTGCTAACGGCCCCATGACGGGGCCATTTAGGGAGAAACTTTGAGCCAAGGAGCCAAAGACATGGCATTCAAACCGCTGCATGACCGCGTGCTCGTCCGCCGCGTTGAAAGCGAAGAGAAAACCGCAGGCGGCCTGATCATCCCCGACAGCGCCAAGGAAAAGCCCCAGCAGGGCGAAGTCGTCGCCGTTGGCGAAGGCGGCCGCAAGGACAGCGGCGAACTGATCGAGATGGCCGTGAAAGCCGGTGACACCGTGCTGTTCGGCAAATGGTCGGGCACCGAGATCACCCTCGATGGTGAAGAGCTGCTGATCATGAAGGAAAGCGATATCCTGGGCGTAATGTCCTGATCGCCTTATCCGTAACGCACACTACTGAACTGATAGTCAGGAGAGACACACATGTCTGCTAAAGACGTCAAATTCGACACCGAAGCCCGCAACCAGATGCTGCGCGGCGTCAACATCCTGGCCGATGCGGTCAAGGTGACGCTCGGCCCGAAAGGCCGCAACGTGGTTCTGGACAAGTCCTTTGGCGCGCCGCGCATCACCAAGGACGGTGTTTCGGTCGCCAAGGAAATCGAACTGGAAGACAAGTTCGAGAACATGGGCGCGCAGATGGTCAAGGAAGTGGCCAGCCGCACCAATGACGAAGCCGGTGACGGCACCACCACCGCCACCGTGCTGGCGCAGGCCATCGTCAAGGAAGGCATGAAAGCCGTGGCCGCGGGCATGAACCCGATGGACCTCAAGCGCGGTATCGACCTGGCCACCGCCAAGGTCGTCGAAGCGATCAAGGCCGCTGCGCGTCCGGTCGAAAACTCGGACGAAGTTGCCCAGGTCGGCACCATTTCGGCCAACGGCGAAGCCGAAATCGGCCGTCAGATCGCGGACGCGATGCAGAAGGTCGGCAATGACGGCGTTATCACCGTCGAGGAAAACAAGGGTCTGGAAACCGAGACCGACGTTGTCGAAGGCATGCAGTTCGACCGTGGGTACCTGTCGCCCTATTTCGTCACCAACTCGGACAAGATGATTGCCGATCTGGAAGACTGCCTGATCCTGTTGCACGAGAAGAAACTGTCGAGCCTTCAGCCGATGGTTCCGCTGCTCGAGCAGGTCATCCAGTCGCAGAAGCCTCTGCTGATCATCGCCGAAGACGTGGAAGGCGAAGCCCTGGCCACGCTGGTGGTCAACAAGCTGCGCGGTGGTCTGAAGATCGCTGCCGTCAAGGCTCCGGGCTTCGGCGATCGCCGCAAGGCCATGTTGCAGGACATCGCAATCCTGACCGGCGGTCAGGTCATCAGCGAAGACCTGGGCATGAAGCTGGAATCGGTCACCATGGACATGCTGGGTTCGGCCAAGAAAGTGTCGATCACCAAGGACGAGACCACCATCGTCGACGGTGCCGGCGACAAGGCTGAAATCGAGGCGCGTGTGGGCCAGATCCGCACCCAGATCGAAGAAACCACCAGCGACTACGACCGTGAGAAGTTGCAGGAACGCGTTGCCAAACTGGCAGGCGGTGTGGCCGTCATCCGCGTTGGCGGCATGACCGAAGTCGAAGTGAAAGAGCGCAAGGACCGTGTCGATGACGCGCTGAACGCGACCCGCGCGGCCGTTCAGGAAGGCATCGTTGTCGGCGGTGGCGTGGCCCTGATCCAGGGCGCCAAGGTTCTGGAAGGCGTCGAAGGCGCCAATGCCGATCAGAACAACGGTGTTGCCATCGTGCGCAAGGCTCTGGAAGCTCCGCTGCGCCAGATCGCCGAGAACGCCGGTGTCGACGGCTCGGTCGTGGCTGGCAAGATCCGCGAAAGCGACGACGTCAAGTTCGGCTACAACGCTCAGACCGAAGAATATGGCGACATGTTCACCTTCGGCGTGATCGACCCTGCCAAAGTGGTTCGTACCGCTCTGGAAGACGCGGCATCGGTTGCCGGTCTGCTGATCACCACCGAAGCGATGGTGGCCGACAAGCCGCAAAAAGACGGTGCTGCCGGTGGCGGCATGCCCGACATGGGCGGCATGGGCGGCATGATGTAATCATCCGCACATCTGTGCTAACGGATCGGGGTCGCCTTTCGGGGCGGCTCCTTTTCTTTGCGAGGATGCGATGACCAAAGCCCCCGGTTTCACCCGAGAAATGCGCCGCGGCGAGGAGGCCGGTGTCGAGGCCCTGCTGCGTCTTGCTTTTGGCGGCGCTGATGAGGCGCGGCTGGTTGCGGCCCTGCGCAAATGCGGTGCGATGGCGGGCGAGATGGTTTTGCCCTGTGAGGGCGAGATTATCGGGTATTACGCCCTGTCGCGTTTCATCCGGCCCAAGGGTTGGTTGTGTCTTGCTCCGGTGGCGATCCACCCTGACTGGCAAGGGATGCGGCACGGCAAGCGGATGATCGGCCAGTTGACGGAATGGGCGCGTCTGAGTGGCACTTATGTGGTGGTGCTGGGCCAGCCCGAATTCTACGGCAAGGCGGGTTTCAGCGCCGGGCGCGCCGCACGGTTTGGGTCGCCTTATCCTCTGGACCACACGCTGCTGGCCGGTCCGGGAACCGATGCGCCGCGCGAAACGCTTGTGTATCCCAAACCCTTCGAGGCCCTTTGAGCGCCTCACCCCTCAAAAGAAATCGCCAGAACTTCCAGTTCGACAAGCCCCGAGGGCCTGGGCCATTCCACCACGTCGCCGACACGGGCCTCCATCAATGCCCGCGCAAGCGGTGAAAAGGCTGCGATCAGATGCTGATTGGGGTCGGATTCATCCTCGCCCACGATGGTGTAGGATGTCTCGATGCCGTCCTCATCCACGACCGTCACAGTGGCGCCAAAACTGACATGGCCGGGTGGGTCTTCGGGTGGTTCGACCAGAATGGCCGAAGCCAGCCGGGCCTCGACATAACGCAGGTCGCGTTCGGCCACGGCCAATGGATAGCTGTCAGCCATATAGTCGCGATTTGCACGCAGGCGGGCGATCTCGGCCTCCAGTTTGTCAGCACGCGCTTTGAGTTGCGCCAATCCTCGCGGAGTGACGTGATTGGGGTGCTCGCTGATCGGAAGGTCGGGCAGGCGCTGTGGCGTCGTGCCGTCCTCTTCCTTGGTAAAGGCCTTGTTCATCGTCTTACTTCACCGATATTGCCGGTGGATCATAGCCCACAGCATCTCAAAACGCGAGATTGGGTGGGCTACCGGGTGTTCGCCCCCCTCATCGGGCATGGGAACATGCGCCCCTTTCAAGCGATATTGGGGCTGTTGCAACGGGGGAAATAAGCCTATCTCAAGCGGCATGAAAGCGATCCTTGCCACCCTTGCCGTGATCCTGTCAGCGCCCGCTGCGCTGGCCGATTGCGTTGTCTTGCTGCATGGGCTGGCGCGTACCGATGCGTCCTTCATCGTCATGGAAGAGGTCTTGCAGGCGCAGGGGTATACGACGTTTCGTTCCGACTATCCGTCGACCGAGCTGGACATTCAGCAACTGGCCGAAGAGACACTGCCCTATGCCGTGCGGGTCTGCGGGGATGCCCGTATTCATTTCGTCGCGCATTCGATGGGGGGGATTTTGCTGCGGTTCTGGTTGCAGGACCATCGCCCCGAGAAAATGGGGCGCGTTGTCATGCTGGGGACGCCGAACCACGGTTCGGAACTGGTAGACGAACTGGGCGGTCTGGAATTGTTCGAGTGGCTGAACGGCCCTGCGAGTATGCAGCTTGAGACCGGGCAGGACGGCGTGCCCGAACAATTGCCGCCGGTGGATTTCGAACTGGGGGTGATCGCGGGCACACGCTCGCTCAACCCGTATTTCTCGACCCTGATCGAGGGGGCGGATGACGGCAAGGTTTCGGTCGCTTCGACACGCGTCGAAGGTATGGCCGATCACATCACCCTGCCGGTCACGCATACATTTATGATGAACAATCCCATGGTGATCGCGCAGACCGAAGCGTTTTTGCGCGACGGCAAGTTCGATCACGAGATGGGAATAGGCGATCTGTTTCGGAGAGGATCACAATGACGATGCCCGATTTGCGACTGGTCGGTGCGCAGGTGCTGACCTCTGATGGCCTGGCCGATCAGCCGCTGGCGCTGGCCGGTGGGCGCATCGTCGATGGCGGCAAGGCGCGCGATGTGGACCTGAGCGGGTTCATGGTGATGCCCGGTATCGTGGATATTCACGGCGACGCCTTTGAAAAGCACCTCGCGCCTCGCCGTGGTGCGATGAAGGATCTGGATCAGGGCCTGATCGCGACCGAGGCCGAACTGGCGGCAAGCGGGATCACCACCGCTATTCTGGCACAGTTCTACAGTTGGGAAGGGGGGATGCGCGGGGCGGAATTTGCCGGTCGTGTCTTTGCTACGCTGGAGCAGGTGCGTGATCGTCTGGTGACCGACATGCGCCCGCAATTGCGGTTCGAAATCTCGATGACCGGGGAATATCCGGCAGTGACCGAGATGGTGGCGGCGCATCGCATTCCCTATCTGGTGTTCAACGATCACCTGCCGCACGAGGAACTGGCCAGGGGCAAACGCCCGCCGCGCCTGACAGGGCAGGCCCTGCGGATCGGACGGAACCCGGAAAAGCATCTGGAATACATGCAGGCGTTGCATGCCGGAATGGACGAGGTGCCTGCCATGCTGGACGAGCTTTGCGCCGATCTGACGGCGCGTGGGGTTCTGTTGGGCAGCCATGACGATCATACTGCGGACGATCGTGCCAACTGGCGTGCGCGCGGGGTGCGGATTGCCGAGTTTCCCGAAACCCTGGAGGCTGCCGAAGCCGCGCATGGCGCGGGCGATGCGGTGTTGCTGGGCGCGCCCAACACGGTGCGGGGCGGGTCGCACAAGGGCAATGTCAGCGCAACGGATCTGGTGGTGATGGGCTATTGCGATGCTTTGGCGTCGGACTATCATTACCCTTCGTTGCGCCGTGCCGCGCTGCAACTGGCGGACAGCGGCGTTCTGGATCTGGCCGGAGCCTGGGGATTGATCTCCAGCGGCCCGGCCCGAGTCTTGGGATTGGCGGACAGGGGCGAGTTGACAGCTGGCAACCGGGCTGATCTGGTCGTTCTGGACGCCGAAACCTGCAATGTCTGCGCCACCCTTTCAGGCGGTCAGATCAGTTACCTGAGCGGAGAGGCCGCGCGCCGCTTTCTGGCCTGAGCGATCAGTCCGGGGGTGTGTCGCGATAAGGTGCACCGCGATAACGGAAAACCCCGGTTGCCGTCGCAAGCAGCGCGCCGGTTTCGTCGCGCACCTCGCTTTCGGCAAAATATGTCTTGCGCCCGCCGCCGGTGACACGGGCTGTCGCAATCAGCCGCTCCCCCTGCGCTTGCCCCAGGTAGTTCACGGTCATCGAGAGCGTCAGCGCCATCTGGTGCAGGTTCGGATCGCCCGTGAAACATCCGGCAAAGCCCATCGCGGTGTCCAGCAATGTCGCGTGCAGGCCACCATGAGGCAGCCCCTGGCGGTTTTGGATATTCGGGGAATTGGCGGTCTCGACCCGTGCCCAGCCTTTGCGCCAGCCGGTCATCTCGATTCCCAGATGGGTCGCTATCGCCGAAGGCGCTTCGAACAGGTGAGAATTGTCGTCGTTCATCGGTTGGTGATCTCCAGCCCCTGACGGGCGAATTGGGGCGTATCCGCGCCCGGTTGCAGTCCGTATTCAGGAGTCGAAGCGTTCCTGTCCCGCGCGTCTCGTGCCCCCTGCACGATAGCGGCCATGCGGAAATGACAGAAGGCGCGGCAAAATTCAAATCTTTCGAGAACCGGCCGTTTCCCGTGACGGCGATCTTCGCCGGGGGAAAGATCGGGGAGCGCGAACATGGCACGCTTGCGATGCACTGGGGCAGTGGCGGGGATGGTCGCCGGTCTCAATTCCATTGCGGGCCTTGACCTCGGCGGGCCAAGGCCGCATGAGCAGAGCAGGGAAAACGAGGTGCTGCCATGACATTCGACAGATCGCTCAAGATCGCCCCCTCCATTCTGAGTGCCGATTTCGCCAATTTCGGTCAGGAGATTCAGGCCGTCGAGGCGCAGGGGGCCGATTGGGTTCACGTGGATGTCATGGACGGGCATTTTGTTCCCAATCTGACATTCGGCCCGCCGATGTGTGCCGCGATCCGCAAGCATATCAACACGGTCATGGACGTTCATCTGATGATCGCGCCGGTCGATCCTTATATCGACGCCTTTGCCGAGGCAGGGGCGGATGTGCTGACGGCGCATCTCGAGGCGGGGCCGCATGTGCACCGGACCTTGCAGGCCATTCGCGGAGCGGGATGCAAGGCCGGTCTGGCACTGAACCCCGGAACCGGGATCGAGGATGTCGATTACCTGCTCGATATGGTGGACCTGATTTGCGTGATGACCGTGAACCCCGGCTTTGGCGGACAGAAATTCATTCACAGCCAGATCGACAAGGTGCGCCGCCTGCGCGAGAAAATCGGCGATCGGCCCATCCATATCGAGATCGACGGTGGCATCACCCCCGAAACCGCCCCCTTGATGGTCGAGGCCGGGGCCGATGTACTGGTTGCCGGATCGGCGGTGTTCAAGGGCGGCAGCGTCGATGACCCGGGCCCCTATGGTGAAAATATTCGCGCCATCCGGGCCGCCTGCGGGAACTGACCGGAGGCACGGCAAGTTTTCTCTGGCACCGGAAGTGACCTCGGGGCAGAGTCGGGTCATGGATTTACAGCAACGACTGACGGCGGAAATTGCTGCGCGGCGCGACGATCTGGTTGCGCTGACCCAGGACCTGATCCGTATTCCCACGCTGAACCCGCCGGGTGAGAACTATCGCGAGATTTGCGATTATCTGGATCGCCGCCTGTTACGTGCCGGGTTTCATACCGAACTGATCCGTGCCAGGGGCGCCGTCGGGGACAGCGACAAACACCCGCGCTGGAATATCGTTGCACGCCGAGAAGGGCAGGGCGCGGGCGAGTGCGTGCATTTCAACAGCCATATCGACGTGGTCGAGGTGGGCCATGGCTGGACGGTCGATCCGTTTGGCGGCGAGGTGAAAGAGGGCCGCGTTTACGGGCGTGGGGCCTGCGATATGAAAGGCGGGCTGGCGGCCAGTATCGTTGCGGCCGAAGCCTTTATTGCGGTTTGCCCGGATTATTCCGGCGCGATTGAAATCAGCGGGACGGCAGACGAGGAATCCGGCGGCTTTGGCGGTGTCGCCTACCTGGCCGGGAGGGGCTATTTCACGCCGGAACGGGTCCAGCATGTCATTATCCCCGAACCGTTGAACAAGGATCGCATTTGCCTCGGGCATCGCGGTGTCTGGTGGGCCGAGATCGAAACCAAGGGCGAAATCGCCCATGGCTCTATGCCGTTTCTGGGGGATTGCGCGGTGCGGCATATGGGGGCTGTCCTGCGCGAGATGGAAGACAGCCTGTTCCCGGCGCTTGCCCAGAAACGCACGGATATGCCCGTTGTGCCCGAAGGCGCGCGGCAATCCACGCTGAACATCAATTCGATCCATGGTGGCGAGGCCGAACAGGACGCCGACTATACCGGCCTGCCCAGCCCCTGCGTGCCGGATCGCTGCCGCATGGTGATCGACCGGCGGTTTCTGATCGAAGAAGATATTGCCGACGTTCAGGCCGAAATCCGCGAGGTTCTGGAAACCGTGCGGCGCGGGCGGCCCGGTTTCGACTATGATATTCGCGAGTTGCACCGCGTCCTGCCCACGATGACCGAAAAGGACGCCCCGGTGGTCGGGGCCGTGGCGCGCGCCGTCCGGCAGGTGTTCGGGCGAGAGGCCGACTACGTGGTCAGCCCCGGCACCTATGATCAGAAGCATATCGACCGGATCGGTCGGTTGAAGAACTGTATCGCCTACGGGCCGGGTATTCTGGATCTGGCGCACAAGCCGGACGAATATGTCGGGATCGACGATATGATTCAGTCAGCGCAGGTCATGGCGCTGGCTTTGCTTGAACTTCTGTTGCCTGAGGGCCGCGCCTGATTTCGCTTGTCCCCGACAGACTCATATCCGGCGCTTGGGGCGCGCGGTGGAAGCTGCGTATTTCGGAAGCGATGAAACCGGGGGCGTTCAGATTGCGATATTGTCGATCAGCCGGACTCCGGCCAGCCATGCGGCGGCGAACAGGCGCGCGGGGCGCGATGGCGTATCGAGCAGGCTGAGATCGTCATTGGCGCGGATTTCAAGGTAATCCACCTCGGTGAAGCCCGCATTTTCCAGCCGCGCGATGGCCGCGCGCTGCAAGTCCCCGAAAGACTGCCCGGCGGCGATGCCCTCGGCGATCTTTTCCATTTCCTCGTGCAGGCATGGCGCGGTGACGCGCGCGCGATCCGACAACAGCAAATTGCGTGAGGACATGGCCAGCCCGTCGATTTCGCGGATCGTGGGGCAGCCATGTACGGTGATCGGAATGTCCAGATCACCGGCCATGCGGCGCACCACCTGCAATTGCTGATAGTCCTTTTCGCCGAAAAACGCATCGGTTGCCGCGCTTTGCAGGAACAGCTTGGTCACAACCGTCGCGACCCCGTCGAAATGACCGGGGCGGTGTGCGCCCTCCATCACATCGGTCAGCCCGTCGACCGAAACCGTCGTGGAAAACCGATCGGGATACATCTGATCGGCGTTGGGGACGTACAGGCTGTCGACGGCGAAACGGGTGAGTTTGCGGGCGTCGTCCACTTCGGTGCGGGGATAGTTCTTGAGATCGTCGGGATTGTTGAACTGCTTGGGGTTCACGAAAATCGTGACGATCACCCGGTCACAGGTCTTTTTCGCGGCTTCGACCAGCGACAAATGTCCGTCATGCAGCGCGCCCATCGTGGGAACGACGCCGATGGTCTCTCCGGCCCGAATCCAGGGCAGGGTTGCGGCGCGCATCTCGGCCAGAGTGCGCATGATAGGGGCAGGAGTGTTCATTTGCCGGAGGCCTTGTCTGCAAAGGTATGTTCGGAAGCGGGGAACTGGCGGGCGCGAACCTCGTCGGCATAGGCGGAAATCGCGGCTTTGCCGTCCTCGCCCAATGTGGCGTAGCGTTTGACGAACTTGGGTTTGAAGGCGGTGAACAGGCCCAGCATGTCGTCGACCACAAGGATTTGACCGTCGCAGCCCGCCGAGGCGCCGATACCGATTGTGGGAATGTCGATCTCATCCGTGATCTGGTCGGCCAGTGTGGCAGGGACTTTTTCCAGAACCACGCTGAATGCGCCAGCTTCGGCAATGGCGCGGGCGTCGGCGCGCAGCGCGTCGGCCTGATCGGCGCGGCCCTGGACCTTGTAGCCGCCAAGCGTGTTGATCGACTGCGGTGTCAGGCCGATATGGGCCATGACCGGCACACCGCGCGCGACGAGAAAGGCGATGGTTTCGGCCATGTGCCGCCCGCCTTCCAGCTTGACCGCTGCCGCGCCGGTTTCGCGCATGAGCCGGGCGGCATTGGCAAAGGCCTGTTGCGGGCTTTCTTCGTAGCTGCCGAAGGGCATGTCGATGACCATCATCGTGGTGCTCAGCCCACGGGCCACCGCCTGCCCGTGCAGGATCATCATCTCCATGGTCACGCCAAGGGTCGAGGGCATGCCATGCAACACCATCCCGACCGAGTCGCCAACGAGAGCGAAGTCGCAGACGCCGTCCATCATTTTTGCCATGGGGGTCGTATAGGCTGTCAGGCTGACAATCGGCGTGCCGCCTTTCATCGCCCGGATATCGTCGGGCAGGGGGGCGGTTTTACGGGCGGTTGCGCTCATGATGTTGTCCAGGGTTCTGCTGCGTTGCAGCGCGGAATATCAAGTTTACAATCCAAAAGCCACTGTCGTGTTGATCGCACAGGGTATGGGCCTTTGCAGGTTCAGGCGACCCCGGCGCGCAGGGCATCGTGGATATGGACGAGACCGCGCAACTGTCCCGTATCGTCAACGGCGAAAAGCGCGCTGATCTTGTTGGTGTTCATCACGCCAAGTGCCTCGGACAGCAAGGCGTCGGGTGAAATGGTGCGCGGACCGCGGGTGGCGACCTGACCGGCGCTGTGATCCATCAAATTTGCAAGATTGCGCCGCAGATCGCCGTCGGTGATGACACCGGTCAGGCGTCCGTCCTCGACAAGCGCGGCGACGCCGAACCCCTTGGCCGTCATTTCAAGCAGGGTATCGCCCATGGGCGTGTCTTCGGCCACGATCGGCAGGTCGGTGCCGGTATGCATGACCGAGGAAACCTTGAGCAGTTGCGCCCCCAGGGTGCCGCCGGGATGGAAGGCCAGGAAGTTTTCCCGCTCGAACCCGCGCAAGCGCATCAGGGCCACGGCCAGCGCATCGCCAAGCGCCATCGTGCAGGTCGTCGAGGTGGTGGGCGCCATGCCGATGGCGCAGGCCTCGGGCGCATCTGGCAGTTGCAGCAGGTGGTCGGCTTGCGTGGCCAGCGTACTGCCTGATTTCTTGGTGATCGCGATCAGGGGAATCGAAAACCGGCGGGTATGGGCGATGATATCGGCCAGTTCGCGGGTCTCGCCCGAGTTGGAAATCAGGATTACCGCGTCCTGTGCCGTGATCATGCCCAGATCGCCATGGCTGGCCTCGCCGGGGTGCACATATTGTGCCGGAGTGCCGGTGCTGGCCATCGTGGCTGCGATCTTGGCGGCGACATGACCGGACTTGCCCATGCCCGATACGATGACGCGTCCGGGGACCGTGAGCAGCAGTGAAACGACATCGTCAAAGGCCGGTGGGAGGTGGTCGTGCAGGATGCCCAGGGCATCACGTTCGATCATCAGGACATCGCGGGCGATGTCGGTGGGGCGGGGCGTTGTCGTCATGGTCCGGCTCCGGTTTGGTGATTGCGGTCATAGCGCGGGCGCGCATCGAGGCCAAGCCCTGCCGCAAACGGGGCTGGTGTATCTTGTGAGGCCGCTCTAACGTCGCGCTCATGACGGACGCGGACATTCTCGACAGCAGATACGCCTGGGTACGGTTGGCTATTTCCCTGACGATTGCCACGATCGGCAATGTGGGGATGTGGGCCATTGTCGTTATCATGCCCGCAGTGCAGGCCGAGTTCGGGATTGCGCGCGCCGATGCATCCTTGCCCTATACGATGACGATGGTGGGGTTTGCGGTTGGCAATCTGCTGATTGGCCGGATCGTGGACCGTCTCGGGATCACGACGGCGCTCATCGCGGCGGCTCTGCTTATTTCGGGCAGCACTGCACTTGCCGCGCTCAGCCCTTCGGTTCTTGTGCTGTCCGTTCTCCAGTTGCTGATCGGATTCGGCTCATCGGCCAGTTTCGGGCCGCTAATGGCCGACGTGTCCCTGTGGTTTCTGAAACGCCGGGGGATCGCCGTGGCGGTCACGGCCAGCGGCAATTACCTGTCCGGTGCAATCTGGCCGATCATTCTGGCAAGTGTATTGGCCGAACAGGGCTGGCGTGCGGTCTATGTGGTGCTGGCTGTTGTAACGCTGGCCACCGTGGTGCCGCTGGCGTTGTTGCTCCGGCGGCGCGTGCCGCTTGGAGCGCGTGCCCATGCCGATCAGGTATCGGGGGTCAGGGCAAAGGCTGCGGGGTTTTCGCCGCGCGTATTGATGTTCTTGCTGGGGGCGGCGGGGATTGGATGTTGCGTGGCCATGTCGATGCCACAGGTGCATATCGTCAGCCTGTGCGTCGATCTGGGATACGGGCCGGCCGTCGGTGGACAGATGCTGTCGCTGATGCTTCTCGGTGGGGTGGTTTCACGGCTGATGTCCGGGTTCGTGGCCGATCGGTTGGGCGGGGTGATGACATTGCTGATCGGCTCGGGCCTGCAATGTCTGGCCCTGTTCCTGTACCTGCCGGCGGGCGGGCTGGTATCGCTGTATACGGTCAGCATGATCTTCGGTCTGTCGCAGGGCGGGATCGTGCCCAGCTATGCCTTGGTCGTGAGGGAATACATGCCCAGCCAGGAGGCGGGGCAACGCGTGGGGTTCGTTCTAATGATGACCATCCTCGGCATGGCGCTTGGCGGCTGGATGTCGGGCTGGATTTTCGATGTGACGGGCAGCTATCAGATGGCGTTCATCAACGGGATCATCTGGAACTTCCTGAACATCGCGATCATGGCGATGATCCTGATGCGGACACGACCGCGCAAACCCCGCAATGTGGCAGTGGCCTGAATAGGGCGCGTTCAGCCTTCGTGGACAACCTTGATATGCCGCTCGCCACGCGCTTCGGCCAGGGAAATCTGTTTTTGCCGTTCGCGGAAACGGGCCTTGTCCTCGGGCGTCGTTTCGTGGGCGCATAGGTGGCATGACACGCCGTGTTCGTATTCGGGGCGCTTCATGTCCTCGGGCAGGATCGGGCGGCGGCAGGCAAAGCACAGCTCATGCGGGCCTTCCTGCAGGCCGTGCCCTACCGACACGCGCCCATCAAAGACAAAGCATTCGCCGCGCCATGTGCTGTCTTCCTGTGGAACCTCTTCGAGGTATTTCAGGATGCCGCCCTTGAGGTGGTAGACCTCGTCCACCCCTTGCCCCAACAGGTAGTTGGTGGATTTCTCGCATCGGATACCGCCGGTGCAGAACATCGCGATGCGCTTGTTGTGAAAGCGGTGTTGGTTTTCCTCCCACCAGGCGGGAAAGTCACGGAATGAGTCCGTTTCGGGATCGACCGCGCCTTCGAACGTGCCGATGGCGACTTCGTAATCGTTGCGGGTGTCGATCACGGCCACATCCGGGCTGAGGATCAACTCGTTCCAGTCCTGCGGCTCCACGTAATGGCCCACGCGCGCCAGCGGATCGACGTCGGGCTGGCCCATCGTCACGATCTCTTTCTTCAGGCGTACCTTGAGGCGGCGGAAGGGTTGATCGTCGCTGATGCTTTCCTTCCACTCCAGATCGGCACAGCCAGGCAGGGCACGGATATGAGCGAGCACGGCGTCGATCCCTGCGCGGGGCCCGGCAATGGTGCCGTTGATCCCTTCATGCGCCAGCAGCAGCGATCCGGAAATCCCTTGCGCATCGCACAGATCGTACAGCGGTCCGCGCAAAGCGGCGGGGTCGTCAAAGCGGGTGAAATGATAGAGGGCGGCAATCGTGTACATGACGCGGGATTTAAGCGGACACGGGCGTTTGGGCAAGTGGACAATATGGCGCCGTTGACGCAATCTGGAAACAGCCCACCTTACGGGACAAGGAGGCCCGGACACATGACCCAAGCCCTTATCGTGATCGACGTGCAAAATGATTTCTGCCCCGGCGGCGCCCTTGCGGTGGACGAGGGCAATCAGATCGTCCCCGGTATCAATGCGCTGATGGAGGAGTTCGCGACGGTAATCCTGACGCAGGATTGGCACCCGGCAGGGCATTCTTCGTTCGCGTCCTCGCATCCGGGCATGGCGCCTTTCGAGATGACCGAGATGCCATACGGCCCCCAGGTTCTGTGGCCCGATCATTGCGTGCAGGGCACGATGGGCGCCGCATTTCATCCCGATCTGAATACCAACCGGGCCGACATGATCGTGCGCAAGGGGTTTCGCCGCTCCATCGACAGTTACTCGGCGTTTTTCGAGAATGATCACAGGACACCCACGGGCTTGCATGGCTATCTGGAAGAACGCGGGATTTCCGAACTGACGATGGTCGGACTGGCCACCGATTTCTGCGTGAATTTCTCGGCGGTCGATGCCGCGAGACTGGGCTATGACGTGCTGGTGCGGGAAGGGCTGTGCAAGGCGATCGACCTTGACGGTTCGCTTGAGGCGGCGATGAACGGGATGAAGGACGCGGGCGTCAGGATCGCCTGAGCGATGTCCGGCCTTGTTCGCGAAATCAAAGCCTGTCGTCTTTGTGCCGAAAGCTTTTCCCGGACCGAAACGGCCCATGCGCCCCGGCCCGTTGTCTGGTTTCGCCCCGGTGCGCGTATCCTGATTGCGGGGCAGGCCCCCGGAATGCGGGTGCACAAATCGGGCAGGCCGTTCGATGATCCCTCGGGCGACAGGCTGCGCGACTGGCTGGGGATGAGTGTGGACGAGTTTTATGACATGTCACGCGTGGCGGTCGTGCCCATGGCGTTCTGCTTTCCGGGATATGACGCCAGGGGATCGGATCTGCCACCGCCGAAAATCTGCGGGCGGACATGGCATGACAAGGTCATGGAGGAGCTGCGCGATGTGCAGTTGTCGGTGATCGTTGGCGGGTATTCACAGCGCTATCATATGGGCGTGAAAAGCGGCGTGACCGACACGGTAAAAGGCTGGCGGGACCATGCGCCGCGTCTCTTTCCCTTGCCTCATCCGTCGTGGCGCAATACCGCATGGCTGAGGCGCAACCCGTGGTTCGAGGCGGATCTTCTGCCGGTGTTGCGTGGCAAAGTGCGCGAGGTTCTGGATGACTGACACCACCGTTCTGGATGCCGCCCACAGGGCGATGGAGGCCGCACCCGAAGACGCACAGGCGCGGCTACGGTTTTACGAGACCTTGGTGGCGTCCGAGTTGTTCCTGTTGCTGGAGGAAGAGGCCAGCGGTGAAACCGTGACGCCGAGGGTGTTCGAGGTGGAAGGGCAGGGTTTTGTTCTGGTTTTCGACCGCGAGGAGCGCCTGGCCGATTTCGCGGGCGGCGAGGCCCCTTATGCCGCGCTGTCGGGACGAGCCGTGGTGGGTATGCTCGCCCCTGAAACACTGGGCATGGGGGTGAACCTGCAAGTCGCGTCGTCGTCGATCTTGCTGCCGCCCGAGGCGATGAACTGGATGGCCGAAACGCTGGCGGGCGATCCCGCCGAGATGGAGGCCAAAGCGCAGGCCTTCCATGCCCCCACCGGGTTGCCCGACAGCCTGCTTCAGGCGTTGGATATGCGGCTGGCCAGTGCGGCGGGTCTGGCCGATCTGGCATATCTCGTGGGCGTGACCTATGACAGCGGGGCAAGGGGCCACATGCTGGGAGTCGTGGATGCGGTGCCGGGGGCAGAGGGCGCTTTGGCGCGTGCGGTGTCCGATGTGCTGAGTTTTTCCGGGCTCGAGGCCGCGGCGCTGGATGTGGGATTTTTCCAGGGTTCCGATCCGGTTGCGGCACGATTGGCGCGGGTCGGGTTGCGGTTCGATCTGCCGAAACCGGAAACGGACACCCGTGTACCGGGCGCCAATCCGGGGATGGACCCGAACCGGCCACCGCGTCTCAAGTAAGCGGAGAACCCTGGCAGGCGATTACGCCGATCAATAGCCTAGATCGCGGTTCACAAGATGCAGGAACGGCTTTCCGGCTTCGCCGCGCCGGATATTCTCGGCTATCACGCGCGATGCCGAAGCGGGCCGTGTTTCCGAGGCGATATGCGGAGTCACCGTGACCCTGGGATGGGCCCAGTAGGGATGAGAGGCTGGCAATGGTTCTGTGCGAAACACGTCCAGCGTCGCATGTCCGATCTGTTCCGTGTCCAACGCCTTAAGCAACGCCTCATCGTCTATCAAAGGCCCGCGCCCCGGATTGATGATGATCGCCCCCTTGGGCATCTGGGCCAGCGTTTCGGCATTCAGCACGTTTTCGGTGTCGGGCGTATGCGGCAAAAGCAGGATCAGGATCTGCGCCGTGGACAGGGCCTTTTGCAACCCGGTCTCGCCTGACAGGCAGGTGATGCCGGGGGCATCTTTTTGCGAGCGGCTCCAGCCGGTGACGGGAAAGCCCAGGTTGGCCAATGACTCGCCGCAGGCTTGCCCCAGTGTTCCAAGCCCAAGGATGGTGACAGGACGATCACAGGCCAATGGCGGCACCTCTTTGCGCCACACCCCGTCCTGATTGAGAACATGCAGGTCGGTGTTCAGATGATGGCGCAGAGTGTGACCGGTGACCCATTCGACCATGCCACGCGTCAGGCCGTTGTCGACCATACGCGCCAGTGGCTGAGTCAGGGTGGGGTTGTCCACAATCCCTTCGACCCCGGCCCAAAGATTCAATACGGCCTTGGTGCGGGTGTAAGGCGTGAAATCCTGTAGGTCGCTATTTGGTGCGTAGACAATGTAATCCACCTGCTCCGGGACAATGTCGGTGGCAAGATTCACATCCAGGGCGGCCTCTGAAAACGCCCTTTTCAACGGGGTTTCGTAGGTGGTCCATCGGTCGGGGCTGGCCGCGAACAATACATTGACGGGCATCGGTCTTACCTCGGTTTGTGAATATGGGCGCTCTGGATCAATCCAAAGCCGATCATCAGCACCAGCATGGCTGACCCGCCGTAGCTGACCAGGGGGAGCGGCACACCGACGACAGGAGCCAGCCCCATGACCATCGACATGTTGACGGCGAAGAACAGGAAGAACGTGATCGCGATCCCCAGGGTCAGGAGCGATGAAAACCGATCACGGTTGTTCAGGGCTGTAGCGATGCAGAACACGAGGATCAGCGTATACAGACCGAGCAGGGAGACACCACCGATGAAACCGAACTCTTCGGCCAGCGTGGTAAAGATGAAGTCGGTATGTTTTTCCGGCAGGAAGTTCAGCCGCGATTGCGTGCCTTGCATGAACCCGCGCCCCGTCCAGCCGCCCGAGCCAAGTGCGATCTTGGACTGGGTGATGTGATACCCGGCCCCCAATGGATCGGAGGACGGATCGAGAAACGTGTCGATCCTGCGATACTGGTAGTCGGCCAGCAATTGCCAATCCGTGCCGCGGCTTTGAAAGACCGCCGTGACCAGGGAAATTCCAAGCGCGATGACGGCGGCGAAATAGGCCCAGTGAACACCGGCGACAAACATCAATACCCCGCCACCGGTAATCAAAAGGATCGAGGTGCCGAGATCGGGCTGGCGTAATACCAGCCCCACCGGCAGCAGGATCAGCCCGACCGGAAACAAGACCCACAGAGGACGTGACACGCGGTTCATCGGGAGCCAGTCATAGTAGGCGGCCAGCATCATGATCAGCGTGATCTTCATCAGTTCCGAAGGTTGCAGCCGCATGAATCCGAGGTCGATCCAACGCTGCGCCCCCATGCCGACCGTTCCGAAGAACTCGACCGCCAACAGCAAAAGCACCGATATCACATAGGCCAGCACGGCCATGTTGCGCCAGAACCAGATCGGGATCACCGCCACCGCCAACATCATGACAAAGCCGAGCGCATAGCGTTTCATCTGCGGCTCGGCCCAGGGCGTAAAGGACCCGCCCGCCACCGAATAGAGCATCAGAAACCCGACGCCTGCCACAGTGGTCAGCAAAATGGCGAGCGGCCAGTTCAGATACAGAATCTTTCGTAAACCGCTCGGTGTCGTTTTGACCGTGTACTCAAGATAGCTCATGCCCGATCGCTCCCGCTGCCATCCTGCGAGGGGCGGGCGCGGCGCAACTGCTCTTGTTGTGTCTTGATGCGGCCCCGGTCCTTGGCGGGGTAGGCCGTCAGCGGCGGGTCTTCGCCATAAAGGGCCTGCAAGGTGATGTCGCGGGCGATCGGCGCGGCGGCTGTCGAGCCTCCGCCGCCGTGTTCGACGACTACGGCAACGGCCACCTTGGGCGCATCGAACGGAGCGAAATTCACGAACAGGGCGTGATCGCGTCTTTCCCAGGGCAGGTCGGAATTTCGGGTTACGCCACGGGCTCGTTCGGCAGCGGTGATGTTGCGGACCTGACTGGTGCCGGTTTTGCCCGCCATGCGAAAGGCATCTTCGATGATACGGCTGGAATAGGCCGTGCCGCGGCGATTGTTCGAGACAGCGAACATCGCCTTGCGGACCTCGCGCAGGATGTTCTCGTTCAGGCCAAGGTCTTCGCCGTGGCCTGTGGGCTGTTCGACACCGTCGATAGACTTGATCAGGCGCGGGGCAACCTGGCGGTTCGTCGCCAGACGTGCCGTCATCACGGCAAGCTGCAGGGGCGACGATAAGACGAAACCCTGTCCGATGGCCGCATTGACGCTGTCGCCGATCACCCAGTCATTGCCCTTGTTGATCAGCTTCCAGTCCTTGGTCGGGGCCAGCCCCGCCGCAACGGAGGTCATCGGCAGATCGTGCTGGACACCCAGCCCCAGCCGCCGGGCCATGGCGCTGATCTTTTCGATGCCGGTGCGCAGTGCCAGTTCGTAGTAATAGATGTCACAGCTTTCGCGCAAGGACCGGTGCAGGTCCACATTGCCATGACCGGCGCGTTTCCAGCAGTGGAACCGGCGCCCGCTGACTTCGAGGTGGCCGGGGCAATAGACGGTTTCGGCGGGATCGATCTGTCCGTCTTCCAGTGCGGCCAGGGCGGTGACCATCTTGAAAGTGGAGCCGGGGGGATAGATACCCTGCACCGCCTTATTGGGCAGGGGGCGGTATTTGTTGTCGAGCAGCGCTTTGTACTCGGTCACGGAAATGCCGCGCACAAACAGGTTGGGATCGTAGCTGGGGGACGAGGTGCAGGCCAGCAGATCGCCTGTTTCACAGTCGATCACCACGGCGGCGGCGCTTTCTTCGGCCAGGCGGGCGTGGGTATAGGATTGCAGGGCGTTGTCGATCGTGATCTGCAAATCGGACCCTGCCTGGCCTTCCTGGCGATCCAGTTCGCGCATTATGCGGCCCGAGGCGTTGACTTCGACCCGCTTGTTGCCTGCCTTGCCACGCAACAGGTTTTCGCGCTGTGCCTCCAGACCGATCTTGCCGATCTGAAACCGGGGGATCAGCAGCAGTTGATCGGGGGCGTCGATCTGTTCGAGATCGCGATCACTGACCGGACCGACATAGCCGATGACATGCGCATAATCGGTTCCCTGAGGATAGCGGCGGGACAGGCCGACTTCGGGGGTGATGCCCGGAAGGGCCGGGGTATTCACCGCAACGCGGCTGATATCGCCCCAACTGACCCTGTCGGCGACGGTTACCGGGGTGTCGCCACGCAATTCCTCAAGATCGCGGCGGGCGCGTTCCAGTTCATCGGGGTCCAGTTCGACCAGCCTGGCGAGACGGCTGATGACCTCGTCTATATCGCCGACCTCTTCCCGAACCATGGTGATGCGATAGCTGGGGACGTTTTCCGCGACGACGGCGCCGTTTCGGTCAAAGATACGACCGCGGGCCGGAGGGATCAGGCGAATCTTGATGCGGTTTTCTTCGGCCAGCAGGCGGAACTGGTCGGCCTGATCGACCTGCATGAACCGCATCCGCAATCCCAACACGCCTACGAAAGCGGCTTGCGCACCGCCGAGGATCATGGCGCGCCGGGTGATCCGGCGAAGGCTTTCGGCGTTATCGCGGGGGGGGCGCCTCATGTTCGGCCTCCAAGTGCATCGACATCGCCCGGTGCGATTTTGCGTACGCGCAGCACGGTCTGCGAAGCGAAGGCGACCAGAGGATAAACCACAAGCGTCGCCACCAGTTGCATCAAGCTTAGCCCAAGCGGCACCTGATCGACCAGCATGATAGTCAGAACGATCCGATAGCCGATTGTCAGGGCAACCAGCGTTGTCGCCACATTCAGCCATTCCATTGCAAAAGTCAGGTCGCGCAGGCCTGCTTCCCGGTTGCGCAGAGTTTGCGAACTGATCAGGACGAAGGCGGCCCACAGACCGGGCGGACGCTGGAACAGAAGATCGGTTAAAAGGAAAACGCCAGCGATCAGCAGCGGCGGAACATAATCGGGACGGCGCAGCACCCAGGCGAATGTCAGGGCCAGCATCAGATCAGGCCCGGCCCAACCGCGCGGCAGGGTATCGAGCGGTAGCAGATGCAAGAAAACGAGCGTCAGGCACAGCGCCAGATAAAGAACACGCATGCTCCAGCGATTGGGGGATTTCCGCTCAGCCATCGCCTGCCTCGCCGATGGTGTTTTCGGGGGCCGGGCTTCCCGATGTTTCAGGCAGAACCTCTGGGGCGATCAGGCGTCCCGGATGATCAATGGTTTCGTTGCTATAGCTGCGCAGAACACGCAGGAACTCCAGCCGTTCGTAATCGGCAGACAGGCGTACCCGCATGCGCCCGCCGGGATCCTGAGCCAGTTGCCCGACCAGAAGACCCGCTGGAAAAACATTGCCGTCGCCCGAGGTCATCACACGGTCGCCCGGTCGAACGGTTTCCGGGGCTTCGATGAAATCAACGATCGGTGCCGCGGTATTGTCACCGATCAACAGTGCGCGCTGGCCCGAGGGCTGTATCGTTACCGGAATGCGGCTGGAGGTGTCGGTCAGCAGAACGACACGCGCGGTGTTGTTCCCCACACCTGAAATCCTCCCGACCAGCCCCAGCCCGTCCATGGCGGCCCAACCATCGACGATCCCGTCCCGGCTGCCGACATTGATCAGCACCGATTGCCGGAAGGGCGAACCGCTGTCGGCCATGACCACGCCGGTGACGAAGGTCAGGCGCGGATCGAGTTGCACGTTGTTCAGGTCAAGCAGGCGGGCATTTTCCTGCTCCAGTTGCAGCGCGGCCTCTTTCCAGGCCTTCATCTGCTGTAGTTCGCGGCGAAGTTCCTGATTTTGCTGATAGATGCGTTGATAGCTTTGGAAATCACGCAGGATGTTCACGGTTGCCGTGACGGGCGCCATGGCCCAGTCGAAACTGGGCACCACACGGTCCACCACCTGCGCGCGGAAGCGTTCGACCCGAGGGCTGTCGATGCGCCAGAGCAGAAACAGCCCAAGCAGGCACAAAAAGACAACGCCCAGCAACAATCGCTTGAGCGGGCCGGTAAAGTCTTCAGACTGTGCGCGGTCCTTTGCCAAGTTCGCCCCCTTTGCAGCAAAGGGTGGGTGTTTCAGCTGTCGTAGTCAATTGCGTGGCGCAGCTGTTTTTCGAACTCCAGGGCCTTGCCGGTGCCAAGCGCGACACAGTTCAGGCTGTCATCGGCAATCGAAACGGCCAGTCCGGTCTGTTCACGCAGGGCGAGGTCCAGATCGCCCAGCAACGCGCCGCCGCCGGTCAGCATCACGCCGCGGTCGACGATGTCTGCCGCCAGATCGGGCGGGGTGGCTTCGAGCGCGGTCATCACTGCCTCGCAAATCTGCTGTACCGGCTCGGCCAGGGCTTCGGCGACCTGGGCCTGGCTGATCTCGGTTTCCTTCGGGACCCCGTTCAGCAAATCGCGGCCACGGATCTGCATCGAACTGCCGCGCCCGTCATCGGGCATGCGTGCGGTGCCAATCGAGGTTTTGATGCGTTCGGCTGTCGCTTCACCGACCAGCAGGTTTTGCTGCCGGCGCAGGTAGCTGATGATCGCTTCGTCCATGCGGTCGCCGCCCACCCGGACCGAACGGGCATAGACAATATCGCCCAGGGACAGAACGGCCACTTCGGTTGTCCCGCCGCCGATATCCACGACCATCGAACCGGTCGGATCGGTGATCGGCATACCCGCGCCAATTGCCGCGGCGATGGGCTCGGCGATCAATCCCGCGCGGCGGGCGCCAGCAGACAATACCGATTGACGGATGGCGCGTTTTTCCACCGGAGTCGCGCCATGAGGGACGCAGACGATGATCTTGGGCTTGGAGAATGTCGAGCGTTTGTGCACCTTTCGAATGAAGTGCTTGATCATGGCCTCGGCGGTGTCGAAATCGGCGATCACGCCTTCGCGCATCGGGCGGATCGCCTCGATGCTGCCGGGGGTGCGCCCCAGCATCAGCTTGGCGTCTTCGCCGACCGCGAGAACCTTTTTCTGGCCATCCTTGACATGATACGCCACGACCGAAGGCTCCGACAGAATGATGCCTCGCCCCTTCACGTAGACCAGCGTGTTCGCGGTTCCCAGGTCGATCGCCATGTCAGAGGAAAACAGACCAGGGATATTTTGGAAGATTGGCATTGGCGCTCGATTCCTGTCGTCGAATAGATGTACAGGCCCGCGACTCGTTAGTCGGGACCGGATGTCCTTATAGTGCGGTGCAGCAAGCGGTTAAAGGGCCACTTTCCGAGGTTGAGCGTCAAATTGCCGGGAAGGGAAATGGTGCTGCTGGGGAGGATTGAACTCCCGACCTCACCCTTACCAAGGGTGCGCTCTACCACTGAGCTACAGCAGCACATCGTGGCGCGCTGATTAGACGCTTCTGTCCGACGGTGCAAGCGTAATCTGGACGCTTTTTTACACCTGCTGTAGAGAAGGGACCATGAAAGAAAAACAGCCCGGCAAAAAGCCCGACAAAAACGCCGCAGACCGCGAGGACCGTCTGAAAGCGGCCTTGAAGGCCAATCTGGCGCGCCGTAAGGCGCAGCAGCGCGGTCGTGAGCCGGATAATTCGGCAAGCCCCTCCGAGGACAAGGACTAGAGCAGTATGGATTCGATTATCGTTACGGGCAATGGCCCCTTGAATGGCCAGATTCCGATTGCGGGGGCCAAGAACGCCTGCCTGACCCTGATGCCGGCCACATTGCTGAGTGACGAGCCGCTGACTTTGACCAATGCGCCACGATTGAGCGACATCAAGACCATGTCGGCACTGCTGCAATCTCTGGGGGCCGAGGTGTCGCAATTGCAGGACGGTCAGGTGTTGGCGATGTCCAGCCACGCATTGAGCAGTCACGTTGCCGACTACGAGATCGTGCGCAAGATGCGCGCCTCGATTCTCGTGCTCGGGCCTTTGCTGGCGCGTGACGGGCATGCCGTCGTTTCGTTGCCGGGCGGATGCGCCATCGGGGCGCGGCCCGTCGATCTGCACTTGCGCGCGCTCGAGGCCATGGGCGCGGAACTCGACCTGAAGGACGGTTATGTCCATGCCAAGGCACCGGGTGGCTTGAAGGGTGGGATCGTCGATTTTCCGCTGGTGTCGGTCGGCGCGACCGAAAACGCGCTGATGGCGGCCACGCTGGCCAAGGGAACGACGGTGCTGAAAAATGCCGCGCGCGAGCCCGAGATCGTCGATCTGGCCGATTGCCTGCGCCGCATGGGCGCGCAGATCGATGGTGACGGGACAGATACCATCACCATTCAGGGTGTCGACCGGTTGGGCGGGGCGACTCATCCTGTGGTGACGGACCGGATCGAATTGGGCACCTACATGCTGGCGCCGGCAATCTGTGGTGGCGAGGTGGAATGCCTTGGCGGGCGCATCGACCTTGTTGGCGCGTTCTGCGAAAAACTGGACGAAGCAGGGATCGAGGTTTCCGAGACCGAAAAGGGCCTGAAAGTCGCGCGTCGCAATGGCCGCATCAAGGCCGTGGACGTCACGACCGAGCCGTTTCCGGGGTTCCCGACCGATTTGCAGGCGCAGATGATGGCCTTGATGTGTACCGCCGAAGGTGTCAGCGTTCTCGAAGAGAAAATCTTCGAAAACCGTTTCATGCATGCGCCGGAGCTGATGCGCATGGGGGCGCAGATCGACGTTCATGGCGGAACGGCCACGGTGACGGGGGTGGAACGGTTGAAGGGCGCGCCGGTAATGGCCACGGACCTGCGGGCCAGCGTATCGTTGATCCTGGCCGGTCTGGCCGCCGAAGGAGAAACGATTGTGAACCGCGTATATCATCTTGATCGCGGCTATGAGCGGGTCGAGGAAAAGCTCGGGAACCTCGGGGCACGGATTGAACGGGTGTCAGGACAGTGACGAACGATGCAACATTTGAAGAGGGGCGCGAGGCGCCGGTAAACCTCGGGGCGATGGACCCCGAGGATTTGCAGGTGATCTCGTCGCTTGCGCAGGATGCAGTCTTTCCGATCACGGAGATGACGTGGCGTTCCGGTGAGGGGCGTTTTGCGTTACTTCTTAACCGCTTCCGGTGGGAGGACCAAGGGCAGTCCCGCCACGCCCCCGAGCGTGTGCAATCCGTTCTGGCCGTCGACAACGTGTTGCGCGTTGCCAGCCAGGGTATCGACCGCTCGGACAAGGGGACGATCCTGTCGCTGTTGTCCATCGAGTTCCAGCCGGGCGAGGAAGGGATGGGATACCTGTTGCTGACCCTGGCGGGTGACGGGGCCTTGCGCCTTGAGGTCGAGGCGCTGGAAGTCACGCTGAAAGACGTGACGCGCCCGTATCGGGCACCTTCGGGCAAGAGGCCGGAACACGGGGATTGAGGCACCGGCCACCGGACGTACATCTCGGGGCCGATCCCGGATATCAGGCCAAGAACAGGGTACCTCCGCACGCCATGGTCCTGGCGGCTTTCCCGTCGCGCAAGGCGCAACGCCTTTCGCGCTCTGCATTATCCGTAGACAGGTCGTGTCGAAAAGAGCTTTGCCACAAGGCTCGTGGCTTGTGCCGCGTTACGGTTCGTTTTAAGGGGTTGCCCTGCAAGGAGAGGTGAAATGCCCGTCTATCTGAACGCGACCGACGCCGGTTTCGAGGCTGAGTTTACCGCCCTTCTGGGGGCGAAACGCGAAGAGTCTGCCGATGTGGACGATGCGGTTGCCGCGATCATCGCCGATGTTCGTGCGCGGGGCGATGCGGCGGTGATCGAATTGACGGCCAGGTTCGACCGGCTGGAGTTGACGCCGGAAACGCTGCGTTTTTCCCGCGAAGAGGTCGATGCGCTGATCGCGGAGGTTCCTGCGCATGAACGCGAGGCTTTGCAGATCGCTGCGGATCGCATTCGTGCCTATCACGAACGCCAACTGCCCGAGGATGTCAGTTGGACCGACGAGGCTGGCGCGACACTGGGGTGGCGTTGGACGCCGGTCAGTGCGGCGGGGCTCTATGTGCCGGGGGGGCTGGCCTCGTACCCGTCATCGGTTCTGATGAATGCGATTCCGGCCAAAGTTGCGGGTGTCGAACGGCTGGCCATTACCGTGCCGACCCCTGATGGTCAGGCCAATCCGCTGGTTTTGCTGGCCGCGCGCCTTTCTGGCGTGGATGAGGTTTACCGCGTGGGCGGTGCGCAGGCGATTGCCGCCCTGGCCTATGGGACCGAAACCATCGCGCCGGTGGACAAGATCACCGGGCCGGGAAATGCCTTTGTTGCGGCGGCCAAGCGGCGCGTGTTCGGGCGTGTGGGGATCGACATGATTGCCGGACCGTCGGAAATCCTCGTGATTGCGGACCGGGACAATAATCCCGACTGGATCGCGCTTGATATGCTCAGCCAGGCAGAACACGACGAAAGCGCGCAATCCATTCTTATTACGGACGATCCGGCCATGGCCAAGGCCGTCGAGGCCGCAATCGACCGGCATTTGCAAACGCTTGAGCGGCGCAAGATCGCCGGGGCCAGTTGGCGCGATTTCGGGGCCATCATCACGGTGCCGGATATGGATACTGCCGCCGAATTGTCGAACAGGATCGCGCCGGAGCATCTTGAACTATGCGTCAGCGATGCGGAAGCTCTGGCCAAAAAGATCACCCATGCGGGCGCAATCTTCCTCGGGGCATGGACGCCGGAGGCTATCGGCGATTACGTCGGCGGGCCCAATCACGTATTGCCGACGGCGCGTTCGGCGCGCTTCTCGTCGGGTTTGAGCGTGATGGATTTCGTCAAACGCACCACCATGGCCCGCATGACACCGGCCGCGCTGCGCGCGATTGGACCGGTTGCGGAGACGCTGGCCACTTCCGAAAGCCTCGAGGCGCATGGCCTGTCAGTGACAGCCCGCCTTAACCATTTGAACGAGCAATGAAAATGTCGCGTATCTGCCATATCGAGTTGGACGACGCCAACCTGCCCCCGCCAACCCCCGAGATCGAGCAGGAGCGCAAGGTCGCCATGTTCGACCTGATCGAGGAAAATTCCTTTGCCCTGCCAAAACGCGATGATCGGGTGGTGCCGGACGGGCCTTATCGTGTTGGCCTGTCGATCCGTGACAAGCGGCTGGTCTTCGATATCCGCACGGAGGATGAAAACCCGGCGGCGGAGTTTCATCTGTCGCTGTCGCCGTTCCGGCAGGTGGTCAAGGATTACTGGCAGATTTGCGAAAGCTATTTCGACGCGGTCAGGAACATGCCGCCGGCCCAGATCGAGACCATCGACATGGCGCGGCGGGGGATTCACAACGAAGGCGCGCGTATTCTGGAAGAGCGGCTGGACGGCAAGGCCAAGGTCGACAACGATACCGCACGGCGCCTGTTCACGCTGATCTGCGTGCTGCATTTTGGGGGCTGATGGCGGTGGCCTGTGAGCTTCCCCAATCGGTCTTGTTTTGCTGCGATCATAATGCAGTGCGCTCGCCGATGGCCGAAGGTCTCATGAAAAAGTTTTATGGAACAGATGTTTACGTCCAGTCGGCGGGTGTCAAAAGTGACATGGAAATCGACGGATTTTCCATCGCGGTCTGCGATGAGGTCGGGGTGGAACTGGCCCGGCATCGTACCCGCAGTTTCGACGAGATGGAGCAATGGGGCGATGACCTGTCGTCGTTCGACCTGATCGTCGCGCTCAGCCCGGCCAGCCAGCGCAGGGCGCTGGAGCTGACGCGGGTGTTTCATCTGGATGTCATCTATTGGCCGATCATGGACCCTACGGGCCTCGGTGAGACACGGGAGGCCAAGTTGGACGCCTACCGGCAGACCCGCGATCAGATCATTTCCCACCTCAGGGAGAGGTGGGGCGAGCCAAAGGAGATGCAATGAATTCAACGGTTAAATCCTATTTCGATGCCTTCAACAGGGGGGACGTGGCGACGATGCTGGCCTGCCTGAGCGATGATGTGGCGCATCATGTGAACGAGGGGCAGGTTCGCACCGGGAAGGAGGCCTTCCGGGCCTTTTGCGAGCATATGAATCGCTGCTACCGCGAAGAACTGACCGATATGGTGATCTTCGACGCCGAGGGTGGGGCGCGCGCGGCGGCGGAATATGTGGTGAACGGGACGTATCTGGAAACCGACGAAGGCTTGCCCGAGGCGAACGGGCAAACCTACCGTTTGCCTGCCGGATCGTTTTTTTCGTTGAAAAACGGCAAGATAACCCGGATCGTCACCTATTATAACCTGGCTGACTGGATGCGACAGGTCAAAGGATGATCCGGGTCGAGCGGCTGACGGGCGAGGATCTGGCTGAGGCGCTGGACGATGTGGCGCGGCTGCGGATCGAGGTGTTTCGGGCCTGGCCCTATCTATATGATGGGGATGAGGCCTATGAGAGACACTATCTACAGATCTATCGCGAAAGCGAAAACGCCATATTGGTGGCGGCGTTTGACGGGGATCGTCTGATCGGGGCTTCGACGGGGACGCCGATGGAAGATCATGCCGAGGATTTCGCGGCGGCGTTTGATGGGCAAGACATTGATCTGAAAGACATTTTCTACTGTGCGGAAAGTGTCTTGCTGCCCGGATACCGGGGTCGGGGGATCGGGCATGCGTTTTTCGATGCGCGCGAGGCCCATGCGCGGGAGATGGGGCGGCGGTATGTGGCCTTTTGCGGGGTGGTGCGCCCTGCGGATCATCCTTTGAAACCCGAGCAATATCAACCGCTTGACCCGTTCTGGCGCAAGCGTGGGTATGCGCCTCTGAAAGGTGCGGTCGCGCAGTTTCGCTGGAAGGATACAGACCAGCCCGAGGAAACGGAGCATCCGCTGCAATTCTGGATGCGGGCGCTCTGAGCGGCGAATCGGGTCCAACCCATTGGTTAACAATGAAAAACCGTGTTCGGTATTGCATCGGTATCACGTCGGTATTGCGTCGGTATCGGATCGGTAAATCCGCCGGGTTAACAGGGCGCGCGGCGAAATTCGTACAAAACCCACCCCTGTTTCGTACAAACGTGCTGTCACGCCCCGAAAGCATGAGACAGGTCGCGGACTGACCGGGAAATGGCGGGAACGCGACAGGCCTGGCGGGCAAAGGCGCGGACCATCGGCTATCCCCGATCGTTGCCAGCAGGAGGCCGCCGCGATGCATTCCAACCCGTTCAGCGATGGCGAACTGGCCCGCCGTGTGGCCGCGACCCGACAGCAGATGGAGGCGCGGGGGCTCGACCTGATCCTGCTGAGCGCGCCGGAAAACATCTTTTACCTGATCGGGCTGGATCACTGGGGATATTTCGCGCCGCATGTTCTGATCGTGCCACGCGAGGGCGATATGGTATTGGTCACGCGCCAGATGGAGCAGGTGGCGATTGCCAACATGGTGCGCAATGCGCGCTTTCTTGGGCACAGCGACTCTGAAACGGCGGCGGATGTGGTGATCGGGCATCTGGCCGGGTCTTGCGCGGGCAAGGCGGTTGGACACGAGGCGTGGTCATCGGGGTTGTCGCTGGCCATGGGCGAGGCGTTGAAAGAGGGGATCGCCGGGGCCGAATGGCGCGACATCACCGGCATGGTCGATACCCTGCGGCTGGTGAAATCGCCCGAGGAAGAGGGATTCATGCGCCGGGCGGCCAGGGCGGCGGATGCGGGAACACAAGCGGCGATTGCGGCCATTCACGATGGCGCGCAAGAGGCGGAAGTTGCCGCCGAATGCCTGTCGGCGATGACCCGTGCAGGCGGTACGCCGCCAGGGTTCGGCCCGTTCCTGCGCCCGGCGGCCCGCATGGCCGAAGAGCATACCAGTTGGGGCGAGGGCACCCATGAAGGGGCGGTGTTTCTGGAAGTCGCCGGGTGCGTTGCCCGCTACAACGCGCCGATGGGGCGGCTGGTGAGCATCGGGCAGATATCCGACGAAGATGCGGCGATGGCCGACATCAGCAAGCGGGCCTTCGATGCGACGCTGGCGGCGCTGCGCCCCGGTGTGCGGGCGCGCGATGTGTACGATGGATGGCAGGCTGTGGTCGATGCTGCCGGGATGCCGGAGTACCGGCGGCATCATTGCGGGTATCTGGTGGGGATCGGGTTTCCGCCGTCATGGACGGGCGGGCCGCGCGTGACGGGGTTGCGGCATGACTCGGAGCTTGAGATGCAGGAGGGCATGACGTTTCACCTGATGTCATGGTTCACCGAAACCGGGCGCGGGAATTTCTTTGTCTCCAATACCGTTCTGCTGGGGCCGGACGGGGCCGAAGTGCTGAACGATACACCCTACGGGCCGCATGTCGTTTAGGTGCCGGTTGTGGGCTGCGGGTGACGCCATCTGTTTTTTGGCAACAAAGGTCTTTGCAGGACTTCCCAGGGTGATTCGCGTCTGCTAACCTCTGGTTAATAAAAAAATAAAAGGCAGGCATACAGGCTATGAAAACGGGCTTTAGAGGCGCGTTTGTCATCTCCTGGTCGCAGACGGAAGTGGACGGATTGGTTTCCGCTCCGGTACAGGCGCTGAGCGTCGGGGCCGCATGGTCCTGGCGGGGCGATCTTGTTCGGGTGGATGGCCCAAATGAAGTACTGCGCCTTGAGCGGGCAGACGGCGATATGAATTGCCGCAAGCGAGCGGCACGGCTGGTGCGGCGGTTGGTGGGGGCCGCGCGTACAAATCAGCGAAACCTGAACGGGATCGACGTGGACGATCCGCTGACGGATAGCGGTTTCGTGGTCACGAACGGATCGCGCAGTTTCACGGTCACGATGATCGAAGTCGGAGGCGGCGCGCCGCCCTTGCTGTTGTTCGTGGACGATATCCCGCCTTCGGATACCGAAATGTGGGTGGTGCATCATTCCTTCGAGGCGGCGCAGAAGGTTGCCTCGACCGGGCCGGAAACCGGCGGTGTGATCTGTTTTACGCCGGGGACGCGGCTGGAAACGCCGCAAGGGCCGCGACTGGTGCAGGACCTGCGCGAGGGCGATCTGGTGCAGACCAAGGATAACGGCGCGCAGGAGGTGCAGTGGATCGGCAGCCGCCGGATGAGCGGCGCGCGCCTGTTCGCGATGCCGCATTTGCGGCCGGTGCGTATCCGGGCCGGGGCCCTGGGTGTGGAGCGGCCCGACCAGGAATTGCTGGTCTCGCCCGAGCATCGCATGCTGATCAAGGGCGACGAGGCGAGGGCCTTGTTCAACACGCCCGAGGTTCTGGTGCGGGCGCGCGATTTGATCAATAACGGCACGATCGCGGTGGATGTCGCGGTGCGCGAGGTGACCTATATTCACCTGCTGCTGCCCGCGCATGCTGTGCTATGGGCCAACGGGATCGAAACCGAAAGCTTCCATCCCGCCAGCACGGCCTTGTCGACGCTGGATGGCGAAGACCGGGCGCGCCTGCTGGCGCTGGATGCGTCGCTGGAGGCCGAACCGCAGCGCTATGGCGGCTTTGCCCGGCGCAGCCTGAGTGCGTCGGAAGCCGCGGTTTTGCGGTATGAGGCGGCCTGACCCGGCAGGGCTCCGGCGTTTGGGCGATGAGCGGTTGACTCTGCCCGGAAGGGGCGTATAAGCGCGGCTTCATTGGTGTTGGTGGCCCCCGCAAGGGGATTCCTGTCATCCCGGCAAATACCGGGAAGAGGACAACGCCCTTCGAAACCTGAACGAAGGAGATCAGCCGTGACCAAACGCACGTCTGCCAAGTACAAAATCGACCGCCGGATGGGCGAAAACATCTGGGGCCGTCCGAAATCCCCCGTCAACCGCCGCGAATACGGCCCCGGCCAGCACGGTCAGCGCCGCAAGGGCAAGATGTCCGACTTTGGCCTGCAACTGCGCGCCAAGCAGAAGCTGAAGGGCTATTACGGTGATCTGACGGAAAAACAGTTCCGCCGTATCTATGCCGAAGCCGAGCGTCTGCGCGGCGACACCGGTGAATTGCTGATCGGCCTGCTGGAGCGCCGTCTGGACGCCGTCGTTTACCGTGCCAAGTTCGTGCCCACGATCTTTGCCGCGCGTCAGTTCGTGAACCACGGCCATGTCCGGGTGAACGGCAAGAAGGTCAACATCCCCTCCTACCGCGTGAAAGAGGGTGACGTGGTCGAAGTGCGCGACCGCTCCAAGCAGATGGCGGCGCTTCTGGAAGCCACCCAACTGCCCGAGCGTGACGTGCCCGATTACATCGAGGCCGACCATTCCAAGATGACCGCCACCTTCGTGCGGACCCCCGGCCTGGGCGACGTGCCCTATCCGGTGATGATGGAACCGAACCTCGTCATCGAATTCTACGCGCAGAACTAAGCGTTCTGCATACGCTGGAAAAAGGCCGCGACGGGGATGCCCGGCGCGGCCTTTCTCATTTGTGCCGATGTGCAGGAGTGGCAGAGCTGCCACGTTTGGACGCCAGCCTTGCGCCGTGTCTTTTGAAGCTGGCCAAGGCCAGGGGGCAAAGCTAGAACACCGGCAGGGGAGTATGCGCCATGACCAAGATCACGCCACAACCGGGTATTCTGGAGATCGACCTGTATCAGGGCGGGGCCTCGCATATCGAGGGAGTGTCGAACGTGGTCAAGCTCAGCTCGAACGAAAACCCGTTCGGTCCGAGCGAGGCCGCCAAGGACGCGTTCCGCAAGGCCGGGTTCGACCTGCACCGGTATCCCTCGACCGATCACCGCGCGCTGCGCGAGGCGATCGGCGAGGTGCACGGCCTCGATCCCGCGCGGGTGATCTGCGGCGCGGGCAGCGACGAGATCATCGCCTTTCTGTGTCAGGCCTATGCCGGGCCGGGCAACGAGGTGATCCACACCGAGCATGGCTTTGCGATGTATCGCATCGGCGCGCTGGCCAATGGCGCGACCCCGGTCGAGGTGCGCGAGCGCGAGCGGGTCACGGATGTGGATGCCATCCTGGCCGCCTGCACCGACGCCACGCGGCTGGTGTTCATCGCCAATCCGAACAATCCCACCGGCACGATGATCGGCGAGGGCGAACTGACGCGGCTGGCCGATGGCCTGCCCGATCATGTCCTGCTGGTGATCGACGGGGCCTATGCCGAATATGTCGAAGGCTACGATGGCGGCGCGCGGCTGGTGGAGAGCCGCGAAAACGTGATGATGACGCGCACGTTCTCCAAGCTCTACGGGCTTGGCGGGTTGCGCGTGGGCTGGGGGTATGGCCCGCAGCATGTGATCGACGTGCTGAACCGCATTCGCGGCCCCTTCAACCTCGGGCAGCCCGCCCTTGTCACGGCCGAGGCCGCGGTGCGCGATACCGCCTGGGCCGAGAAGTGCCGCAACGACAACACGCGCCTGCGCGCCTGGCTGGCCGAGGCTCTGGCCGGGCACGGGGTGCCGTCGGACACGTCGATGGCGAATTTCATCCTTGCGCGGTTTTCCAGCCGGGAAGAGGCCGAGGCCTGCGACGAATACCTGAAATCCGAGGGGCTGATCGTGCGCCGGGTGCATGGCTACAAGCTGCCCAATTGCCTGCGCATCACCGTGGGCGATGAGCCCAGTTGCCGCCGGGTGGCCCATGCGGTGGGGCAGTTCATGGGGGATGAGTGATGGCGCAGGTATATGACCGCGTCGCGCTGATCGGTCTGGGGCTGATCGCCTCGTCCATGTTCTGGGCGATCAGGCGCGCGGGGCTGGCCGGTGAAGTGACGGGCTATGCCCGCTCGGTCGAAACCCGCGATACCGCGCGCGAAATCGGCCTGTGCGACCGGGTTTGCGACAGCGCCGCCGAGGCCGTCGAAGGCGCCGATCTGGTGGTGCTGTGCGTTCCCGTGGGCGCGATGGGCGCGGTCGCGGCCGAGATCGCCCCGGCCCTCAAGCCCGGTGCGACGGTCAGCGATGTCGGATCGGTCAAGAAGGCGGTGATCGAGGCCGTTGCCCCGCACCTGCCCGCGGGGGTGCATTTCGTGCCCGCCCACCCGCTGGCGGGCACCGAGCATTCCGGCCCGCGCGCCGGCTTTGCCGAGTTGTTCGACAATCGCTGGTGCCTGATCGTTCCGGTCGAGGGCAGCGATCGCGATGCCGTGGCGCGGGTCGAGGCCCTGTGGCAGGGCATGGGCGCGCAGACCGATGAGATGGATGCCGAGCATCACGATCTGGTTCTGGCCGTGACCAGCCACGCGCCCCACCTCATCGCTTACACGATGGTGGGCGTGGCCGACGATCTGCGCCGGGTGACCGACAGCGAGGTGATCAAGTATTCCGCCGCGGGGTTTCGCGATTTCACCCGGATCGCCGCCAGCGATCCGACCATGTGGCGCGACGTATTCCTGAACAACAAGGAGGCCACGCTGGAAATCCTGGGCCGCTTCACCGAAGAGCTGTTCGCGCTGCAACGCGCGATCCGCACCGGTGACGGCGATCACCTGTTCGCGTATTTTACCCGCACGCGCGCCATCCGGCGCGGGATTATCGAAGCGGGGCAGGATACCGATGCGCCGGATTTCGGACGGGTAAAAAAAGGCTGACGAGATGCGCAAGATCCTGCTTATCCCACTGATCCTCATGGGATGTTCCATGATCCCCGGTGGCGGCCAGAAAGAGCCGGTCGTCTCCAGCCGCGGATCGGTTTGCGGCGATCCTTCGATCAAGGGCGAAATCGTGGGCGAGTTGCCGGGGCCGGGGGGCTGCGGAATACAGGCGGCCGTGCGCGTGCGCCGGATCGGCGGAATTGCGCTGAGCCAGCCGTCGGCCATGGAATGCAACACCGCGCGCACCCTCAAGGGGTGGATCGACCGCGACATGATTCCGGCGGTCGGCAAGACCGGCGGCGGGGCCACGGCCCTGCGGGTGCCGGCGCATTACGCCTGCCGGACGCGCAATCACCGCTCCGGCGCGCGCCTGTCCGAACACGCCAAGGGCAAGGCCATCGACATCGCCGCCATCCAACTGGCCGACGGGTCGGAAATTTCGGTATTGAAGGATTGGGGGCGGGGCAAGCACGGGCGCATCCTGCGGAAATTGCACGGCGCAGCCTGCGGGCCGTTCGGGACGGTTCTGGGGCCGAACTCGGACCCGCACCATCAGGACCATTTCCATTTCGATACGGCCGAACACGGCTATGGGCCGTATTGCCGCTGAGGCGTATCTTCATCTTTCCTGAAATACTCTGGGGGTGAGGCCGCAGGCCGAGGGGGCAACGCCCCCTTTGTCCCGGTTATCGCAGGCGCAGCACCGGTGCGGGGCCGATGGGGACCGGCCCCAGAAAAACACTGCCGTTACGCAGGTTCAGCGGGATATCCAGTGTCCTGGGGTTGCCCGCCATTTGCGAAATCAGGCCCAGTCCGTCAGCCACGGTTCCGGCCATGCCTTCCGGCATCGCCCCGGCATTCACCGCCAGATCGAGGATATCGCGCCAGTTGCGGGCCTTGATCATGACCTCGCCCTCGGGGTGGCCCGAGGCATCGACGCTCATTTCGCCGGCCATTTGCAATTCCAGCCGGCCCCAGCGGGCCTCGGCCAGCCGGATGTCGATCCGGCGCGGTTGCGGGCGGGCGTCTTCGATGGCGGTGCGATCCCATGGCTTGTCGAATTCGACGGTCAGGTCGATGTTGAGTGCGTCGAAGGTTTCGGGCAGGCGCCCTGAGGGATCGACGGTTTCGCGCCAGGACAACGCGGGGGACAGCCCATCGGCGGCCAGACCCAGCCGGTAGGTGGCGAGATTCTGCATCGGGACGTGATCGGCGGCCAGCCGCAACGCTTGCAGCGATGTGTCGCCGCTGTCGTCCAGCGGGTGAATCTCCAGTTCCTTGGCGGTCAGGGTGGTGCGTTGCAGGGTCAGGCTGGTGTTGGGTTCCAGCACGAGGCTGGCGCGCATGTCCTGGCTTTGCAGGTCGTATTTCGCCAGCGGGGTGGCAAGGCGCTGCGTCTCGGGCCAGACGGCGATCACGTGGTTGGGCCGGTAGCTGAGCGCGTTGATCTGGAATTGCGGCGCGTCCCAGGCCAGCCCGGTGTCGGGGTCGGCCAGCGTGAGGCCGGTGACCACCGTGTCGAACCGGTTGGGAAAGCCCTGGACGTCGAGCGCGGTGTAATCGGCGACCCAGCCTTCGGCCCGGCGCTGATCGAACCACGTGGCAAAGCCCGATTGCACGCCGGTCGAGCCGATGAACCAGTACCCGGCCCAGGCCGCGGCGGCGAGCAGAATCACGGTGATCAGGAATCTCAGCATTGCGCGCCCTTTCATGACGGTTCGCGATGGTGTTTAAGACTTCAAAAGCGCGAGGGACAGTAAAATGACGATGTGGGTCTTTGGCTATGGATCGCTGGTGTGGAATCCGGGCTTTGACGTGCAGGATCGGGTGATCGCCACCTTGCCGGGCTATCACCGCAGTTTCTGCATGCGCTCGATCCATCACCGGGGCACCGAGGCCGAGCCGGGCCTCGTGCTGGCGCTGGATGCTGCCGAGGGCGCGCAGTGCCGGGGCGTGGGCCTGTCGGTGGCCGATCACGAGCAGGATCAGGTTCTGGCCTATCTGCGCGAGCGGGAACTCATTTCGTCGGCCTATCTGGAAAAACGGCTGACCATCCATCTGGCCGATGGCCGCGAGGTCGAGGCGCTGACCTATGTGATCGACCCGGATCATGTGCAGTATTGCGGGGGGATGGACCTGGAAGAGCAGGCGCATATCATCGCGCGGGCCGTGGGCGGGCGCGGGCCGAACACCGAATATCTGTTCAACACTGCCGCTCATCTGGACGAGTTGGGCATCATCGACAGCGATCTGGCGTGGCTGACGCGGCGGGTGCGGGCGATCGGCGCATAAGCCCTTGGCTTGAAAGCCGTGTGCGCGTAGGGTTGGCGCAACGAGAACCAGAGCCGGGAGCCGTCCAGATGGACCAGCCGGACCGCGAGGTCGAGCCGCAGTTTTCACGCCCTGTTCGCCAGATCGTTCTGATGCTGATCGTTCTGGGGCTGACAGCCGCCGGGGCCTTTCTGGCCCTGCCGCGGGTGTTGCCGGTATTTCAGGCCAATCCGTGGCTGAACGGGTTCATCCTGTTCGTGTTCGTGATCGGCGTGGTGGCCTGTTTCTGGCAGGTGTTCCAGCTGATCGGATCGGTCCGCTGGATCGAAGGGTTTGCCGCCCAGTATCCGGGCCACGAGATGATCAAGGCGCCGCTGTTGCTGGCGCCGCTGGCCACCTTGTTGCGCCAGCGCGGCAAGCGGATGCAGATCGCCTCGACCTCGGCGCGGTCGATACTGGATTCGGTGGCGCAGCGGATCGACGAGGCGCGCGAGATCACGCGTTATATCGTCAACATGCTGATTTTCCTTGGCCTTCTGGGGACGTTCTATGGTCTTGCCACCACTGTTCCGGCGGTGGTCGACACGATCCGGAGCCTTGCCCCGCAAGAGGGCGAAGGCGGTGTCGAGGTGTTCAACCGGCTGATGACCGGGCTGGAGGCGCAGCTTGGCGGCATGGGCGTGGCCTTTGCCTCGTCCCTGCTTGGGTTGGCCGGGTCTTTGGTGGTGGGCCTGCTGGAATTGTTCGCCAGTCACGGGCAGAACCGGTTCTATCGCGAGCTCGAGGAATGGATGTCCACGATCACGCGGGTCGGCTTTTCCTCGGGGGACGGGGAAGGAAGCGGGGAGGCCGGTGCCGTGGCACATGTGCTGGATTACATGGCCGGGCAGATGGACAGCCTTCAGACGGTGCTGACCCAATCCGATGTCAGCCGTGCCATGGTGGATGAAAAACTGGGCGTTCTGGCGGATTCCATCGAACGCCTGACCCACCGGATGAGCGGCTCAAACCCGGTGAACGCGGCCCTGACACGGGTGGCCGAGGGGCAGGAACGTTTGATCGACGTTATTCAGGAGCACCAGGTCAAGAGTGGCGGGGAGTCCGGTCTGGATGCCGAAAGCCGGATGCGCCTGCGCTCGATCGACGTGCAGATGCTGCGCATTCTCGAGGAGATCAGCGCCGGGCGTCAGGAAACGATGACCGAACTGCGCACCGATCTGGCGGCGTTGACCCGGATTTTCAACCAGATGCGCGACACGCGGCCCGGTATGACACCGCCCATGCATCCGAACGCCGACGACAGGCAGGAGAGCTAGGCGATGGCGCTGTCCCGGCGCACCGGCGCACGTTTCCAGGCTTCGATCTGGCCGGGATTCGTGGATGCGATGACCGGCCTGTTGCTGGTTCTGATGTTCGTGCTGACCATTTTCATGATCGTGCAGTTCGCTCTGCGGGAAACCATCACCGGGCAGGCCAGCAAACTGGATGAATTGTCGGCGGAGGTGGATGCGCTGGCGCAGGCGCTAGGGCTGGAGCGCGACCGCAATGCGACGTTGAGCGAGCGCGTGGGTGAGTTGACGGTCACGCTTGGCGATGCCCGCGCCCGGCAGGAAGAACAGGCGGCTCTGATCGCGACCCTGCGCAGCCAGACCGAGGAGCAGGCGGCAGCCCTCGGTGCGGCGCAGGGCCGGATCGCAAGTTTCGAGGAACAGGTCGCCGGGTTGCTGTCGGAGCGGGATCGCGCGCTTGGGCAGGTTTCCGATCTGGAAAGCGAGCGGGCGGAGTTGATCTCGGAGCAGGAGGCGCTGCAACTGGCCTTGTCGAACCTGCGGGACGAGGTGAGCGCAGGCGAAGAGGCCGCCCGTCTGGCCGCCGCCAGACGCGAGGCGCTCGAGGCTTTGGTGGCCGATCTGCGTGCCGACGCGGCGGACAGCGAAGCGGAGCAGGCGGAATTGACACGGCAGGTCAATCAGCTTGAGACCGAGTTGAGCGAAGAGGAAAAGGCGCGTCTGGCCGAGGCCGCCGCCGCCGAAGCGTTGCGTGAAAAGCTGAAGAATGCCGATGCGGAACTGACCTCGATGACCTTGGCACTGGAGGAACAGCGCAAGCGCGCCGAGGAAACCCTGACGCTGCTGGCCGCTGCCGAGGTCGCGCAAGAGGATCTGGACGAACGTCTGGCTGCCGCGCTGCTGGCACGGGAGGAGACCGGCGAGGATCTGGCGCAGAGCGAGGCGCGGATTGCCGAGCTTGAGGCGCAACTGGCCGAAATGGGCGATGTCGGTGATCTGCGTGCGCGTCTGGCTGCGGCCCTGGCGGCCAGGGCCGAGGCCGAAACACGCGCCGAAGACCGGATGAGCGAAGCCGAACAGCGCGCTGTGCTGTTGGCGCAGGCGCGGGACAAACTGGCCGAGCAACAGGAGGTCGCCAGCGAAGCGCAGAAGCAGCAGGCACTTTTGAACCGTCAGGTCGCCGCGTTGCGAGAGCAGTTATCGCAATTGCAGGGATTGCTGGATGACGCGCGGGCGCGTGAGGCGGCCTCGGACGTGCAGTTGCAATCGCTCGGTAACGAGTTGAACACCGCGCTTGCCCGTGTCGCCGCTGAAGAACGCCGCCGCCGCGAGGCCGAAGAGGCCCGTGCGAAATTGCTGGAAGAGCAGAAAGAGGATCTGGAACGCTATCGTTCGGAATTCTTCGGGCGGTTGCGCGACGTTCTGGGCACGCATCAGGGGATTCGGATCGAAGGCGACCGGTTCGTGTTTTCCTCGGAGGTGTTGTTTGCGCCGGGCGAGGCGGAATTGTCTGCTGCCGGACGCGGGCAGATCGCCAATGTCGCCGACATTCTGAGCGATGTGATCGACGATATCCCGCCCGAGATCGACTGGGTCTTGCAGGTGGATGGGCATACGGACGATGTGCCGGTTCGCCCCGGCGCGGCCTTTGCCGACAACTGGGAACTCAGTCAGGCACGGGCCTTGTCGGTGGTGCGTTATATGATCGACGCGCTTGGGCTGCCGCCCGCGCGGCTGTCGGCCAACGGGTTCGGGCAATACCAGCCGGTCAACCCCGCCGATACAGCGGAGGCGCGGGCGCAGAACCGGCGGATCGAGTTGAAATTTACCGGGAAGTAACGGCGATATCGGCGTGGCGCACGGCGATCACCCGCCCGTCGCGCGTCAGCCGGACATAGCCGCGATAATCGCCCTGGGGCCAGCCATCTTCGGGGGCGTGGCGCCCGAAGGCCCGGAACAGTTGCGCCTGCGGGTTTTCCAGTGTGATCTCCTGGCGGAAAATCTCACCCTTGGGGCCAGCGGCGCTGAGGGTCAGGACATCGCCCGGTTTGGCATAGAAGGCGTGGCCATAGAGGACCAGTGCCTGATCCGGTGCGGTTTCGCGCACCCGTGCAGCGCCCGATTTCACGGCGTCGAACCCGGGAACTGCCGTGGAAAACCCGGCGGTGAACAGGCCCGCGCGGTCATAGCCGGGGGCATCGCGCCACATGCCCCCGCCCGAGGCCATGCCGCATGTATCGGTGGCCTGCGGCTGGAACGGATCGACGATCTGCCCGTCCTTCAGCACGCCCAGATGGACATGGGGCACGTTCGTCAGCCCGCTGAGGCCGACGAGCCCGAGAATGTCGCCCGACTGCACCTTCTGGCCCTTTTCAACCGCGATACTGCCCTGTTTCATGTGGCAATAGAGCGTCTGCCAGCCATCGCCATGGTCGATCCGCACGGCATTGCCGCATTCGCGGCCCTCGATACCGGCGCGGTTATCCGGCGTAACGGCCACGTCCGTGACACCATCGCGGGTGGCGGCAACAATACCCGGTGCGGCGGCCAGAACCCTGACACCCTGGTCCATCGCCTCGAAGGACAACAGGACGATATCGGTGCCGCGATGGCCGTCGCGGCTTTTCAAGCCGCAGGCATAGTCGCGCTGTCCGGAGCCGGGATCGGTATCGACGTAATCCTCGACATAGCAGGTTTCGCCAAGCGCACAGTCGATGGGCAGGGACAAACGCGGCATTTCGGCGACCGCGGGGGCGGCCGCCGAAAGCAGGAATGTACAGAACGCAGCCCGCAGGCCCGGCATCAGTCCGCCGTCAGCAAGGGTGGTTTCTTGCCCGACAGGCGCGGGCGGTCCGGTCCGGCGAGGTGCAGGTCGATCTGACCGTCCTTGACGCCAACCCTGACCAAACCGCCCTTGGCCAGTTTGCCGAACAGCAATTCCTCGGCCAGGGGTTTCTTGATGTGTTCCTGAATGACGCGGGCCAAGGGGCGAGCGCCCATCTTGTCGTCATAGCCCTTGTCGGCCAGCCATTCGGCGGCGGGTTTGGTCAGTTCGATGGTCACGTTGCGATCCAGCAGTTGCGCTTCGAGTTGAAGCACGAACTTCTCGACCACTTGCAGGATCACCTCTTTCGGCAGCGGGCCGAAGGAAATCACCGCGTCCAGACGGTTGCGGAATTCCGGCGTAAAGGTGCGTTCGATCGCGGCGGTGTCTTCGCCCTCGCGGCGGTCGCGGCCAAAGCCCACGGCGGATTTCGCCTGTTCGGTGGCGCCCGCGTTCGAGGTCATGATCAGCACGACATTGCGGAAATCCACGGTGCGGCCGTTGTGATCGGTCAGCGTGCCGTGATCCATCACCTGCAACAGGATGTTGTAGACATCCGGGTGCGCTTTTTCGATCTCGTCCAGCAGCAGCACGCAATGCGGGTGCTGATCGACACCGTCGGTCAGCAGACCGCCCTGATCAAAGCCCACATAGCCCGGAGGCGCGCCGATCAGGCGCGAAACGGCGTGTTTCTCCATGTATTCGGACATGTCGAAACGCAACAGTTCCACGCCCAGGGTATCGGCCAGTTGCTTGGCGACCTCGGTCTTGCCCACGCCGGTGGGACCGGCGAACAGGTAGTTGCCGATGGGTTTTTCCGGCTCGCGCAGGCCCGCGCGCGACAGCTTGATCGCGCTCGACAGCGCTTCGATCGCCTTGTCCTGTCCGAACACGACACGCTTGAGCGTTTTCTCAAGGTCTTTCAGCACCTCGGCATCGTCCTTGGAGACGTTCTTGGGCGGGATGCGGGCCATTTTGGCGACAACCGCCTCGATCTCCTTGGTGCCGATGGATTTGCGGCGTTTGGAGGCGGCCAACAGATGCTGGGCGGCACCGGCCTCGTCAATCACGTCGATGGCCTTGTCGGGCAGTTTGCGGTCGTTGATGTAACGCGCCGACAGATCGACGGCGGTCCTGATGGCGTCATTGGTGTATTTGACGCTGTGATGTTCCTCGAAATAGGGTTTGAGGCCCTTGAGGATCTTGACCGTATCGTCGGTGGTGGGTTCCACCACGTCGATTTTCTGGAACCGGCGCGACAGCGCGCGGTCCTTTTCGAAATGCTGGCGGAATTCCTTGTAGGTGGTCGAGCCCATGCAGCGCAGCTTGCCGCCCTGAAGCGCGGGTTTCAGCAGGTTCGAGGCATCCATCGCCCCGCCCGAGGTGGCGCCCGCGCCGATCACGGTATGGATTTCGTCGATGAACAGCACCGCGTCGGGGTGGGCCTCGAGCTCGGTCACAACGGCCTTGAGCCGCTCTTCGAAATCGCCGCGATAGCGTGTACCGGCCAGAAGCGCCCCCATGTCGAGGCTGTAGATCGTGGTGTTGGCCAGAACCTCGGGCGTGTCGCCCTTGACGATCTTGTGCGCCAGGCCTTCGGCGATAGCGGTTTTGCCGACGCCGGGGTCGCCGACCAGGAGCGGATTGTTCTTGCGGCGGCGGCACAGCACCTGAATGCAACGCTCGACCTCGGAGGCGCGCCCGATCAACGGATCCACGTCACCGCGGCGCGATTTCTCGTTCAGGTCGACACAATATTTGGCAAGCGCGGATTCACTGGCTTCGACCGCGTCGGATTCGGACTGCGTGTGTGAGTTATCGGTGTCGTTTTCTTCGGCGCCGCTGACCGGGCGGGCCTCGCCATAAGCAGGGTCTTTGGCCACGCCATGGGCGATGAAGTTCACCGCGTCATAGCGCGTCATGTCCTGTTCCTGAAGGAAATAGGCGGCATTCGATTCGCGCTCGGCGAAAATCGCGACCAGCACGTTTGCGCCGGTGACTTCGGTCCGGCCCGAGGACTGGACATGGATCGCCGCGCGCTGGATCACACGCTGGAAGGCGGCGGTCGGCACGGCCTCGGAGCCTTCGATGTCGGTCACGAGGTTGGAGAGGTCTTCGTCGATGAACTCGACCAGGGTGCCGCGCAAATCTTCGGTGTCGACGCTGCATGCCTTGAGAACGCGGGCGGCGTCGGGTTCGTCTATCAGTGCCAGCAGAAGATGTTCGAGCGTGGCGAATTCGTGCTGGCGGGCATTGGCCAGGGCCAGTGCCGCGTGGATTGCCTGTTCCAGCGTGTTCGAGAATGAAGGCACGAGGATGCTCCTTCTGATCTGGGTCGGAGGCGTCGGTCCGACCGTGGCCTCATAGTATTAAAGTTTGGTCGATATGGCCGTGGCTTCAAGTTTTTTTTGGACAAATCCGTTCACTTTCGCGGCGCGAGACGGGATTTGCGGCATATCGGACATCAGAACCGGTCCTTGCGGCGCCGGATTTCGGCAAACACCTCAGCTGGGTCCTTGCCGGTCATGCCGAGGTTGGCCTGAATCGCGGGGTCTGCAGCGCGCAGAAACGGATTGGTGGCCAGTTCCTCGGACAGTTTCGAGGGAACGGTGGGGTGGCCCTTGGCGCGGGCGGCGTCCACCGCGGCTGCACGTGATGTAAGCGCAGGATTGTCGGGGTCAATAGTCAGCGCGAATTTTGCGTTTGCCTGCGTGTATTCATGGCCTGAACAGACGGTGGTTTCGGGGGGCAGGGCGGCGAGCTTGGACAGGCTGTTCCACATCTGCTCCATCGTGCCCTCGAACACCCGCCCGCAGCCGAGCGCCATCAGGCTGTCGGCGGTGAACACGGCGGCGCTTTCGGGGAAATGAAAGGCGATATGGCCGACGGTGTGGCCGGATACGTCCATGACATGGCCGGTGGCGTTGCCGATGGTGATCGTGTCTCCGTCCTCGACCGCGATGTCGAGGGGGGGCAGGCGGTGGGCGTCGACGGCGGCGCCGATCACCCTGGCGGGCGCGTTTTCCAGCAGTTCGGGAAGGCCATCCACATGGTCGGCATGATGATGCGTGATCAGCACATGACTGAGAAGCCACTCTTTTTCGTCCAGCATGGCGAGGATGGGCGCGGCCTCGGGGACGTCAATGGCCGCGGTCATGCCGGTATCGGGGTCATGCGCCAGATAGGCGTAATTGTCCGAAAGGCAGGGAATGGTTTCGATCTCAAGGGTCATGGTGTTTTCCCGATTGCCGGTTAATGATAAGCCAAGACTGACCGATCATGGGCTTGGCTGCAATGCATCTGGACGTGCAGGACCTTCGGAACTTCTATTATCGCAGCCGATTGGGGCGGGCGGTGCAGAAGGCGGTGCGTGAACAGGTGTTGCAGTTCTGGCCCGAGGCGCAGGGGCAGACGGTGGTGGGGTTCGGATTCGCGGTGCCCTTCCTGCGCCCCTACCTCCAGGATGCGCGGCGGGTGATCGGATTAATGCCGGGACCTCAAGGGGTTATCGGCTGGCCGCAGGGGATGGCGAATGTCTCGGTGCTGTGCGAGGAGACCCTCTGGCCGCTGGAAACGGGGCGGGTGGACAAGTTGCTGGTGATGCACGGGCTGGAAACCAGCGAGAACCCCGGTGCGCTGCTGGAGGAATGCTGGCGGGTGCTGGGGCCGGGGGGATCGGCGCTGTTCATGGTGCCGAACCGGGCCGGGCTGTGGTCGCGCTCGGACAAGACACCGTTCGGATACGGCCGCCCCTATTCGCAAAGCCAGCTTGAGAACCAGTTGAAATTGCACAGCTTTCTGCCCATCGGCCATGCGACGACCCTGTACCAGCCGCCCTCGGAAGGGCGGTTCTGGCGCAGGACGGCGGGGATGTGGGAGCGGCTGGGCGGACGATTCTCGATGGTGGTGTCGGGGGGCGTGCTGCTGGTCGAGGCGACCAAGCGGGTGCAGGCCCCGTCGGGGCCGGGATTGCGCGAGACGGTGCGCCGCCCGCTGGAGGTGCTCAAGCCCAAACCCAAGCCCGAGGCCAAGCCGGTCTGAGTTTCGTACGTTTTGTACGATGTGTACGCGGGTTTTGTACGAAAATCGGGGGGTGTTCGGGAATTTGCGTCCATGAGGGGCGCAAACCGGGGTGTTTGGGGCGTTGCGGAAACCGGCGCGCCTCGGGGTAACGCCCGGTTAATCAGTTTGCGTCATAACCGGGGTGTCGGCACGCGGTGTGCAGGCCGTGATTAGGCGAGGTGAAGGATATGGCATTACGGGGTGTGGTCGGGCGAGGGCGAAGTTCGCATGAGAGCCATCGGCACCAATTACAGCGATGTCAGGATTGAGGCGATTTTCAGGTTGCAGAGTTTCTCAACACAATCAGCTCAAATTGACAGATACTGCACGATGTTTGGAAGGCAGCTCTTGCGATCTTCCCAGAGCTTGAAGATACTGCTGTAAATGACAGGGAGGCTCGCCTAGCTCGTGCGAACTTGGGTTGCTATGGTCGTGTATCGGATAGGTGCAAATTGATAGCAGATGAAAGAAGCCTTGCTCAAGCAATTGCCAAGTCACTCGTTGAACTCGAGAATGCCAATGAACTCGTGCTTTGCAGTGATAGCCCTAGGCAGCGTCTGCATTTAAGCGATCCATGCCATTGTACATGCGAGGTTGACGAAGGCTTCGAATGAACTGACGGTTTTCTCGCACCTGAGC
>NZ_FRBR01000049.1 GCF_900142665.1 Roseovarius pacificus | reverse complement strand
GTTTCTGAGGCGATACGCATTCCTGCCTAGGTTTTTGTCTTTTCAGGGCGCAGGATCGGCAGCGAGTATTTGCCGAACTTCTTCACACCATCGACGAAGTCAGGGAAGGTCAGCAGCATGCCACTGACACCGGTGCGCTCACCCAGATCCTTGATCTTGAGGGCAATCGTCTCCCAAGAACCATGGATCACCGGGAAGCCCATAAACACTAGATTGCCCTCTTCGACTGGCGCAGTCATACCGTCGCGGAAGTGCTTGCTGGTCCCGTCTGGGTTATTGTCCATCGACGCGCTTTTGACGATGTTCATCAGTGCCTCTTCATCCGCGCCATCAACGATTTCCTGGCAGCGCGCGGCAGCATCTTCGTCGGTATCGGCGCCGATAATGGTGTAGAGCGCCAGCGTCCCAACGTCACGGCCTACCCTCGCCGAGGCCGCCCGCACTTCAGAGCTGGCCTTGCGCAGCTTGTCAGGGCCGCCGAACATGAAGTTATATTCGGCATAATCCGCAGTGAACTCAATGCCCTTCGGTGACTGTCCAGCATATACCACAGGAATCTCACGACCGGGCACCGGGAAGCATTCGCAATCCTCCAGATGGTAATGCTTGCCCTTGAAATTGGACCGCCCGTCGCGCCACAGATCGCGGACGACGCGCATGTATTCTTCAGCCAGACCAAAGCGGTTGGCATGGTAATCCTCACCTGGCCACAGGCCCATCTGCGAATATTCCGGCTTGTTCCAGCCGGTCACGAAGTTCACCCCCGCACGCCCGTTCGAGATGTCGTTGAAGGTCGTAATCATTCGCGCCGCGATCGCCGGGTGAACGCCCAGCATCGGCACCGTGGCGTAAAGTTCGATCTGATCAGTCGCCGCAGCCAGACCGCAGGCCAGCGCAATCGAATCCGAACAGGAGTCCCAATATCCCGTTTCACCGCCAAAACCGCGATACTTGATCATGGAAAGAATGAAATCCAGCCCGACCCGCTCGGCCTCTTGCGTGATTTCCAGCATATGCTCCCACGTCGGAATATACTGCGGGCTGTTTTTCGAGATGATATAACCATTCTGCCCGTTCGGCAGGAATACACCGAGTTTCATGCTTCCCTCCTGTCTTGAAAAATGTCGCTGCGGAATTAAGCCCATCCGCCATCTGTCTCTGACAATTAGGCAGCACCGTCAGCACCGCGCAAACCAAATCCTAATCACTCGCAGAACAGCACAAAACTTTCCGCACTATTCGACAATGTATAGGCTCAGGGGTCAT